>CBDAQJ010000003.1:597500-2515000 GCA_965199155.1 Acetobacteraceae bacterium
CCTGTTGAAAAAGTCGGAGATGAGCTGTGGCTAGGGGTGAAAGGCCAATCAAACTCGGAGATAGCTGGTTCTCCGCGAAATCTATTGAGGTAGATCGTCGGATGTTTACTGCGGGGGGTAGAGCACTGGATGAGCTAGGGGGGCCCAAAGCCCTACCAAACTTAACCAAACTCCGAATACCCGTAAGTATAGTCCGGCAGACAGACGGCGGGTGCTAAGGTCCGTCGTCGAGAGGGAAACAGCCCAGACCACCAGCTAAGGCCCCCAATTCGTGGCTAAGTGGGAAAGGATGTGGAGATTCCAAAACAACCAGGAGGTTGGCTTAGAAGCAGCCATCCTTTAAAGAAAGCGTAATAGCTCACTGGTCTAATAGAAACTCTGCGCCGAAAATGTAACGGGGCTCAAGCCACGAGCCGAAGCTGTGGGTGCATCAGAAATGGTGCGCGGTAGCGGAGCGTTCCGTAAGCCCGTGAAGGAATGGGGGTGACCCCTTCTGGAGGTATCGGAAGTGCGAATGCTGACATGAGTAGCGACAAACAGTGTGAGAAACACTGTCGCCGTAAGTCCAAGGGTTCCTGCGCAAGGTTAATCCGCGCAGGGTGAGCCGGCCCCTAAGGCGAGGGCGAGAGCCGTAGCCGATGGAAACCAGGTGAATATTCCTGGGCCTGTCAGAAGTGACGAATGCGATGTGTTGTCGGGTCTTATCGGATTGATCCGGCTTTCGTAGCATTCCAGGAAATAGCTCTGACATATAGACCGTACCCGAAACCGACACAGGTGGACTGGTAGAGCATACCAAGGCGCTTGAGAGAACGATGTCGAAGGAACTAGGCAAATTGCCTCCGTAACTTCGGGATAAGGAGGACCCGTTCTTGGGCAACCATGGGCGGGTGGCACAGACCAGGGGGTAGCGACTGTTTAGTAAAAACACAGGGCTGTGCGAAGTCGAGAGACGACGTATACGGCCTGACGCCTGCCCGGTGCCGGAAGGTTAAGAGGAGAAGTGCAAGCTTTGAATTGAAGCCCCGGTAAACGGCGGCCGTAACTATAACGGTCCTAAGGTAGCGAAATTCCTTGTCGGGTAAGTTCCGACCTGCACGAATGGCGTAACGACTTCCCCGCTGTCTCCGGCATCGGCTCAGCGAAATTGAATTCCCCGTGAAGATGCGGGGTACCCGCGGTCAGACGGAAAGACCCTATGAACCTTTACTGCAGCTTTGCAGTGGCATCAGGGGAGCACTGTGTAGGATAGGTGGGAGGCTTTGAAGCCGGGGCGCTAGCTCAGGTGGAGCCAACCTTGAAATACCACCCTGGGCTCTTCTGATGTCTCACCGCGGTCGGTCATCCCGATCCGGGACCCTGCATGGTGGGCAGTTTGACTGGGGCGGTCGCCTCCCAAAGTGTAACGGAGGCGCGCGATGGTGGGCTCAGGCCGGTCGGACATCGGCTGCTGAGTGCAATGGCATAAGCCCGCCTGACTGCGAGACCGACAGGTCGAGCAGAGACGAAAGTCGGCCATAGTGATCCGGTGGTCCCGCGTGGAAGGGCCATCGCTCAACGGATAAAAGGTACTCTAGGGATAACAGGCTGATCTCCCCCAAGAGTCCACATCGACGGGGAGGTTTGGCACCTCGATGTCGGCTCATCACATCCTGGGGCTGGAGCAGGTCCCAAGGGTTCGGCTGTTCGCCGATTAAAGTGGTACGTGAGCTGGGTTTAGAACGTCGTGAGACAGTTCGGTCCCTATCTGCCGTGGGTGTTGGAGACTTGAGAGGCGCTGTCCCTAGTACGAGAGGACCGGGATGGACATACCTCTGGTGCACCGGTTGTCACGCCAGTGGCACAGCCGGGTAGCTACGTATGGACAGGATAACCGCTGAAAGCATCTAAGCGGGAAACCTTCCTCAAAACCAGGTCTCCCTGAGGGCCGTGACAGACCATCACGTCGATAGGACGCAGGTCGAAGTGCAGCAATGCACGTAGCCGAGCGTTACTAATCGCCCGATAGGCTCAACAAACCAGGTGCCCATCGAACTCGTTCGATGGCGCCCGTCATGCACAGTGATCAGCCACATATGATCACGCACGACACAGACACGACGTCGCACAAGCGCTCCAAACACGATCTCACAAGCCACACAACCGCTTGCACGAGACGACCTGGTGGCCATGGCGGGGAAGGAACCACCCGATCCCATCCCGAACTCGGCCGTGAAAACCCCCAGCGCCTATGATACTGCGGCTTAAGCCGCGGGAAAGTCGGTCGCCGCCAGGTCTTCTCGTGCAAGCAAATACCGCGCGCCACACACAGGCGCGACCAGACGCGGGGTGGAGCAGCCCGGTAGCTCGTCAGGCTCATAACCTGAAGGTCACAGGTTCAAATCCTGTCCCCGCAACCAACTTTGCCGATCGATGGAACAACTCAGAAACGGCGGACGATCCCATGTGGGAGCGCCGACTTTCGGCGTTCCAGACGCCGCCAACCGGCCCGGCGCCAGAATGGATGCGCCGGTCGGTCTGCTCGACACCTGTGCGAGTGAACGGCACGAAGTGGGCGCACGGATCATCGACTGGTCGCGCGCCCAGGTCGCGATCGTGCGGCCCGCCAGGATAGAGCGGGATCGCGTCGCGCGGCGCGAGTTTGGTCATTCCGGCATCGATGCCGCGTGCCGCCGCATCGGCCAAGACAATGTCCTCACGGCGGGCTGATCGCGATGGGCAGGACCATCTTCGAGAAGATCTGGGATCGGCACCTCGTCGCCGATCTCGGCGAAGGCACCCGCCTGGTGCTGATCGACCGCGTTCTGCCGCACGAGCGCACCGGCAGCGTGGCGCTCGAGAGCCTCGAGGCGGCCGCGCGCCCGTTCGCCTCGCCGCACCAGGTGTTCGCGACGATGGACCACATCGTCGACACCAGGCCCGGCCACACCGACGACACGCCAATGCCGACCGGCCGCGCCTTCATGCGGTCGGCCGGGTCCTCGTAGGCGCGCATGGCGGCCTGGTCCTGCCACAACGTCATGGTCCAAAAGGTCCGCTTGCGATCCGGGAGCAGGGAGCCTTCCAGGAACCCGCTCGCCTGCTTGCACTGGCGCAGCGAACTGAGCGCGTGCAGGACGAAGCGCGGCATGAACCACGCCGAGCGTAAACGCAGCCGCGTGATGCTGACGAAGGCCATGGAGATGTTGTCCGCTCGCTACCGTCAGGAGCATAACGGATGGCCAGGCGATCGGCTGCCGATCGGCGCCGACCTGGCTTCCCTGGCAACCCAGCGCGGCTTGTCGGACACCGATTGTCGATCATCGAGAGCATCGCCGTCGATAACGCGCTGTCGCTCTCGTCGCGTGGGCGGGGGCTATCGCTGCGACCAGCCGGCCATACCTGCAGGTCTCAGTCGCGCTCCTCGCGGCAGTGAGGAGATCGTCGTGCTGAATTCCAAAGAGATGCCGCCGCGGCTGCTGATCGCGTACTACTCCCGTTCCGGCGCGGTGGAAGCCCTGACGGAAGCGGCGGCCGAGGCCGCCCGCGAGGCGGGCGCCGAGGTCCGCGTCCGCCGCGCCCGCGAGGTCGCCTCCGCCGACGCGATGGCCAAGGTGGGCGGCTGGACGGAAAGTGCCGCCCGCCAGAACGCCATCTACCCGGCCCCGACCCAGCAGGACGCGGAATGGGCCGACGCGATCCTGTTCGGCACCCCGTGCTATTTCGGCGCCATGGCCACCGAGCTGAAGAATTTCCTCGATCAGCTTGGGCCGCAATGGAAGCAGGGAAAGCTCGCCGGCAAAGTCGGGGGCGCCTTCGCGACCGCCTCCTGGCCGCACGGCGGCACCGAGGTGGTGACCCTGTCGCTCTACGCCCCGATGGCTCATCTCGGCATGGTCATCGTGCCGACGGGCTATACCGACGAGGCGATGCTCGAGGCCGGCTCTCCCTACGGCGCGTCAGCGATCGTCGGCGCCGAGAACCGCCAGCCGCGACCGGAGGATTTCGATAGCGTCCGCCATCAGGCCCGCCGGACGGTCGCGATCGCCGGCGCGTTGATCGACGCGGGCGAAATGCCGTGCCGGCGCGAAACGCAGGGGTGACGTCATATCCCAAGCCTTCGAGAGGCAGCAGCGGATCCCCGGCGACCAGCAGCGGCAGGTCGACGCCCGGATCGGCAAGGTTTCTGAAGCAGTCTCCCGGGACTTTCTAGTTGCATAGCCCAATCTCGCAGCGATCAAGGAACCCCCATGTGATGCGGGTTGCGCGAGCCCTGAGCGCCTCGGGATCGACCTGTACCCGAGGCAGAAATCCTCCCGCGCCCACCGTCGCCATGCTCGCCGTCTGCAGGACCGGATCCCACGCCGTTCGAAGGTGCCACTCCCGCTGATGCGGCGGCCTGTCCTCAGCGGAGAGTGACCAGGATCCCGTGGGCACTGTCGCTCGCGACGTGGAAGCTGCCGGCGCCGAGCGTGGCGTTGACGAAGGCAAGGCTCGCGACGTCCGATACCCCGTTCGAGATCTGCAGGGTGCCCGTGCCGGCGTCGTAGACCGGCTTGAGAGAAGCGGCGAAGCCCACGTCGGTCAGATCGACGACGTCACCCGCCATGAAGCCGGCGAGGGTCGGCCCCGCGTAGGACGTCGTCCCGACGCCGCTCCCGAACAGGGAGGCATGGTCGACGATCAGCGCGTCGTCGGGCGAGAGAAACGTCATCGACGCGGACCGCCCCGTCATGGCGCCGACCTCGAGCGTCGCGTCGGAGCCGAGGAGGAACGTGCCGTCGCTCGCCGGGTCGACGTTCGCCACCGTCATCGAGCCGAACGCCAGCGACACCGTGCCGTCGTCGACCAGGGTCGACACGTCCGACGCGGCGAACCAGCCGAGCACTTGGGTGTCGGGGGCGATCGAGACCGGGCTGGCCCGCGGGACGGCCGCTTCGGTGTCCTTGACCGTCAGCTCCGTCAGGGTCGCGGCACTCCCTCCGGTGGCGTCGGCGACGCCCAGGGAGAAGGACGTCGGAACCACCGTGCCCGCCACGCCCCCGTGTGCGGCCGGGGTATAGACGAGTGCCTCGAGCGCGGACGTGACGGTCGAGGCGTCGCCGGTCACCGTCCAGTCCCCGTGGGTGCCGAAGGTGCCGCCCCCGGCGTCGGACAGCGTGCCGCCGTCGAGCCCCGAGGATTGCACGGTGGCCGTCAGGACCGCTCCCAGGTCGGGGTCGACGAGGTTGGTCGAACCGAAGATCGCGGTGGGAACGGTGTCGACCGACGACAGGCATGGCGCCGTCCCGGAGAGCGTCGGCGCGTCCTCCGCCGCGGTCGCCGTGACGGTCGAGACGGCGGTGGCCTGAGCACCGTCGGTGGCGACGACCTTGAAGGCCAGCGACGTCGTCACCGTGTCGCCGACCGCGACCTGGTGCGCCGTGGGCGTGAACACGAGTGCGTTGACCGCGGCGTTCACCGCTGCCGCCGTTCCATCCATGGTCCAGGTGCCGGTCGCATGGTCGTAGCCGCCGCCGCCGACGGAAGAGAGGGTGCCGTCGTCCGGGTTCGACATCGTCACCGTTGCCACGAAGGACTGCCCGGCATCGGGGTCGGAGATCGACGAACCGGCATAGGGAGTAGCCGTCGATGCGTCGGTGATCGAGGCGGTCGTGGGCAGGCCCGCGAGGACGATCGGGTCGAGCAGGTCCGTCGTCGCGACCGACGTGGTGGCGGTGGCCGTGCCCTGCACGTCGACGACCGCCAGCGAGAGCGTCGTCGTCTCCGTCGCACCGGGCGCCACGAGATGGGCGGCGGGCGAGAAGACGAGGGCGTCGAGTTCGGTCGTGACCTGCGCCGCCGAGCCGGACGCCGTCCAGGTGCCGGTCGCGGCCGCGTAGGTCCCGCCTGCCGCGTCGGCCAGCACGCCGTCCCGCGCGTTGGACAGGGTGACCGTGACGGTCTCGGTCTGCCCGGCGACGGAGGTGACGGTGACGCCAGCGAACGGCACGGCCGTCTCGCGCTCGGTGATGGCGACGGTGGCGACGCTCCCGGCGATGGTGGGCGGAACGGGCGGGGCGCACTGCCCCACGTCGATCTCGACGAAGGCGGAGCCGAGGGCGGAGACCGGGACCGGATCGGCCTGATCGTCGCCCCAGGGGTTGAGGAGGTCGACGCAGGCGACGCCGTTCACGGTCGACAGGCCGTCGAACATGTAGGCGTGGCCGCCCACGAGGTTGTAGGTGGGGTCGGTGTCGAACAGGTTGTCGTAACTGGGGGTGTCGAACACCACGAGGTCGCCCGCCGACCACTCTTGGCCGAGCGTCGCCGCGGTGACCTGCGACGGCGAGTACCAGGTCGCCGCCTGGCCGGTCAGGGTCTCCAGGGCGAGGACGGGTGTGCCGCCGTTCGAGATGCCGGCGTAGCCGCCGTTGAGCTGCGCGAAGGCGCGCTCGAGCACCTGCGGCCAGATGACCTGCTCGCCGTTCCATGTGGCCTGGCCGGAGCTTCCGTTCACGCCGCCGGGGTAGAAATCAGCGTTGTCCACGGTGATCCGGACCGGCGCGAAGGACGTCGTCCCGAAGCTGATCGTGTTGCCGTTCGCGTCCTCGTAGAGCGTGACCGTCTCTGTCCCGTCCGCGTTGACGGCGATCGCGCGCTCGAGGGCGTCGGGATCCTGGATCGCGATCTCGCCGAGCGGAGACAGGAAGTAGCAGTCGCCGATGGCGCCCTGGTTGATGTCGGAGACGGAGATGACAGGGCGGCCATTGGCGTCCGTCGGGTAGAGGATGTTGTCCATCCCCCGGGTCGTGCCGAGCTCGATGCTTGCGCTGGCGGTCGCCGCGGTGGCGGATTGAACCTCCGACGACGTGACCTTCGATTGCGTGCTGGCTGTATCGGGGGAGGACGCCGTCGCCTCGACCTTCGACGCGACGGAGGCGTGCACCATCTCGTCGTGGACGATCGACCTGTCCGCGGCGAACTCGCTGCACGCCATAGACGTCGCGCCGTTCCCCATCGCTTCGTCGCCGGAGCACGGCTCGGCAGAGAATGCACCGGCCATGGAATAGGCGCCGACAGGCTCTTCTTTATGGACGTCAGTGAGCATGTTTGGACATTTCTCAGTTTTGATACGTCCGCTTTCATGCCTCCGGTTTGGTTAACGATTGGTAAATGCCGCGCTCGGAAGGCTCTCACCTGATCCAGCGGCCGCTGCAGCATCCAAGGTCGTGCGGATGAGTGCCCCGCGCGGTTCGGCTTTACGGGAGCGTGTTCTCGGTGCGCGCGCAGACCGAAAGCCGCCAAATCGACCACCCTGCAGAGCCCGACAACCAGGAGGAGTGCGGCACGGCCGCGCCGCGGTGCTAACTTGAGATCCCGTATGTTGATCGGGCAAGCCGTTCAAGCGGCAGCAGGCGATGCCAATCGGCATCTCTCAAAAGGCGCGTGGCTTCACCGTGCGGACTGTCAATTCGGCGCTGATGCGCCATCATCGCGTCGACCACCGGACGCTTGCTGCAGAGGATCCTCGAGAGAGCCCGCGGCAACCGATGCGTCAGGATGAGGCTGTTCGCGACTTTCGTCTTGAGCGATCCCGTCCTCGACACAGCGAGCGTGTCGTGGGGTCGCCGCACGATGCGGCACCCTGGTTCGCCTTGCCGGCTTCTTCTTGAGCGTGGCGATCCGTCCGTTTCGTCGCACCTGCAGCGCCTTGACGCTTTTCCGGCGTATGGGCCTGGCTGGTGCGAACTCGGTGCGACGCTACTGGCGCTGGCAAGGCGGAGGCGGTGGTCATTGCTTTCGACCGCGCGCTGAAAGCCGATTCCAGGCTGATGCCAGCACTTCTCGGCCGGTCAACCTCTCAGCTGCTTCTCGGCCAGGCAGCCGAGGCAGTGCAGGCGGCGGCCGAGCGGATCGCGTCGCGATCGGCAGCCCCCCGCCTACCGCCACGGGCTCGCTCTTCGCGTGGCCGGCCAGCTTGACGCGGCGGAGGCGGCCTTCGCACGCGCCATAGCGATCGATGCAACCCATGCGGAAGCCTGGTTCAATCTCGGTGCAATGCGAGGCGACCGCCGCGATCATGCAGGCGCGGTCGTGGCCTTACGCGCATCGCTCGAAGCCCGGCCGGACCTGCACGAGGCGGCCTTTAATCTCGGCGTCGCACTGACCGAGACGCGGGCGCTCGAGGCAGCGCTCGACGCATTCGCGCGCGCCTGGCGACTGCGTCCTGCGTCCCTCGGGCGTATCGCTCAGGCTCTCGTCTCCGCGCCCTGCGGTTGCCTATTCCTCAGTCCGGCCGCTCTGCGGGACGCTCTCGTCGCCCGCGTCGCGTGATGCGCGGAAGATCTTGCGATCATGGCCCGGGCCCGCGAGCAGCGTCGCGGCCGTGTGCTGGTAGCGGTCGGTATCGGCGGTGTCGAACGTGCCGAACCGGAGATCCAGACGCTCCCGCCTGATCGGAATGCATTGTGCGATCGGTCCAGATGGCAGGGAACAGGATTCCGACATCGTGGAACCGGTCAGCATCCACCAGGCCGGATAGCAGACGGAACAGCAGGTCGGCCCGGTTCACCGGGTGCGTTGCGAAGAGCGACCAACCTTCTTCGAGCTCCAAGGTCCAGAACAGGTTGAACTTCACCACGACCTGCTCCGACGTGTGGAAGGGCGTTCCCTCGAGCTGAGCGGGCGCGTGAAAAGCGATGGGCGCGCGGGGATGGAGCGAGGCACCCAGCGGGGGCGCCGGCCAGTCCCATGAGATGCGGCCATCGGCCACACGGACGTCGCATGGAAGCGGCAGGACAAAGCCCGGGGCCATCGCGTCGGCGAAGGGCGGGCAGTGCTTGACCGTGCGGACCGGTCCCGAATGGAGGTCGGATATCGCCTCCGCCGGCATGCGCCGCAACCAGTCGGGACGTGCGGAGCGCGCCGACGTTGGGCGGGGGATGGCGTCCAGTTCTTGGCGGCGGGCGAGCGATAGAACTCGACGAGGCCGCCGAGCTTGGGCGCCACCTGGCCGGCCGCTTCGGACATGATGTCGCTGGTCCGGATGATGTGGTTCGAGACCAGGAACTTCTTGAGCGTCACCACTTTTCACGTGGTGAACTGGGCGTAGAGCCAGCCAGCCTTGACACGCTCGAGCGGCGCACGCGGCTCATGCCGCGCGCTCGGTCGGCACGAGATCGCGTATCGCATCATCGATCGCGGCGATCTGCGCCGCGTCGAGGCGGATGCCGAGCTTGCTGCGACGCCAGACGACATCCTCCGCACGACGCACCCATTCGTGCCTTACGAGGTAGCGAAGCTCGGCCTCGGTCAGGCCAGCGCCGTGATCGCGGCCGAGATCCGCCATGGAGGTGGCCGCGCCCAGGAGCACGCGCACGCGGGTGCCGTAGGCACGCATGAGCCGTCGGGCCAGTTTATGGGGAAGGAACGGATACTCCCGCTCCAGAGCGGTCACGGCATCATCGAACCCGGTCATCGGGAAGTCGCCGCCGGGCAGCTTCTCGATCGCCGTCCAGCCTGCGCGCAGGCCGGTCGGCGGCGGAAGATGCGGGCCAAGCTGCTTGAGCACCGCTTCCGAAAGCTTGCGGAAGGTCGTGATCTTGCCGCCGAAGATCGACATCAGGGCGGCCCCGTTTTCCGGAGCCTCAAGGGCGAGCACGTAGTCTCGCGTGACCGCTTGCGCCGAGCCCACGCCTTCGTCGTGCAAAGGCCGGACGCCGGAATAGGTCCAGACCACCATCTCCGGTGTCACGGGTGTTGCCAGATACTCGCTCGCGGACCGGCACAGATACGCGATCTCGTCATTCGAGGCGTGCACCAGGGCAGGATCGCCTTTGTAGTCGAGATCGGTTGTGCCGATCAGCGTGTAGTCGGTCTCGTAAGGGATCACGAAGAAGATGCGCTTGTCGGCATTCTGGAAGATGTAGCATCCATTGTGCTCGGTCAGGCGTGGCACGACGATGTGGCTGCCTTGCACCAGCCGGACCGGCGCGCGGGTGTTGGCGCGGATGACCTGCCCTGCAACTTCGCCGACCCAGGGGCCGGCCGCATTGACGAGCGCGCGCGCACGAATGGTGCGCGTGTCGCCGCTGTCCTCGTCGCGGACCGTCACTTTCCAGACGCCGTCCTCCCGCACGGCCGCAGTGCAGCCGGCCCGCGTCACGATTTCGGCGCCACGTTCTGCCGCGTCGAGCGCGTTGAGGACGACCAGGCGCGAATCCTCGACCCAGCAGTCGGAATATTCAAAACCCCGTTTGAACTCCGCTTTCAGAACCTTGCCCACAGGGTCCGTCCGGAGCGAAACGGTGCGGGTTGGCGGCAGCTGCTTACGGCCACCGATGTTGTCGTAGAGCAGCAGCCCCAGCCGCAGCAGCCATGCCGGGCGCAGAGTACGGTGGAACGGCAGCACGAAGCGGAGCGGCCACACGATATGTGGCGCGATGCTCCAAAGCACCTCGCGCTCGCGCAATGCTTCACGGACCAGGCGGAACTCGTAATATTCGAGGTAGCGCAGGCCGCCATGGATCAGCTTCGTCGAAGCGCTCGAGGTCCCGGAGCCAAGGTCGCGCTTTTCGCAGAGGAACACGCGCCAGCCACGCCCCGCGGCGTCTCGCGCGATCCCGGTCCCGTTCACTCCCCCGCCGATGACGGCGATGTCAAACGTCCCGGTGGTCTCGGTCAGACCCAAGACGTTTCCCTTCCGGTACCATGGCACGTCAACGTGCTCTTTCGTTCTGCATCAGCGCACGAAAAACCGAGCGCACAAGACATCATTCTTCCTTCGCATCCTCCGTCTCGACCTCCACTTCGATCACCTCAACCTCGTGGCTGCGGCACAATTCGAGCACCCTCTCATCAAGCCGGTCGGTGACCAGGAGGTCGATCTCGACGAGCTTCGCCATCCGGATGGGCGCATGACGGGTGAACTTGGTCGCGTCGGCGACCAGGATGACGCGCCTGGCGTTGTCGATGATCGCGCGCGAGACTTCGACCTCACGGGCGTCGTCGTCGAGCAGCGTTCCGTCAAAATCGATGGCCGAGGTGCCGATCACGGCCATGTCGACGCTATAGTTGCGGATGAGCTCGACCGCCATATGGCCGACGACGCCTCCGTCGCTCGATCGGATGTTTCCGCCCGCCACGACCACCTCGATCTGACGGTTCCGATAGAGCGCCGTCGCGACGTTGAATCGGGCAGTTCCACGGCCGCCACCGGTGTCGCGAAGAGGCCGCGCACGTTGATGTCGAGCCGTGCCATGGGTGTCCGTTCCCCCGGTTCCGCCCCGGAGCATAAGCCCGCAATTCCTCCCCGTCATGGGTGATTGAGGCGCCCGTGAGGATCGCCGGCCTGTCGACGCTCGCCCCCAGAAGTCCGCGCGGCCATCGGTTGAGCGAAGGCCGTCGCGAGGCTTCTGCGATCGTGATCTCGCCCTACAGCCGGGCGCATGTCGTGATCCACCATTATTCCGAGCACAGCTCGGTCATCAAGTTCATCGACGAGCTGTTCGGCCTGCTGCCGCTCGCCGACCTGCCCGACGAAGTCGCCGGCCGGATCCTGGGCCAGAGCGAGACCGGCCAGTCCACGCTCACGCCGGCCGACGACGTGATCCCGAACATCGACGACCTCTTCCCGGCCTTCAGCGACGCGCGCCTCCTCGGGCTCGCGGCACCTCTGCCGGCCTCGGTCGCGTCGATCCCGGCCGCCGTCGTCCACACCCTGCCGCACTACAACGCTGCGGACTGCCAGGCGATCGGCATCACGCCGATCGATTATCCGAACGGCCTCGGTGCGGCGCCGATCGACCCGCCGCCGGTGGACTTCAACCCGCGCTTGAGCCTCAATCCGGGCATCCCGACCAGCGGCACCTGGACGCCTTGATCCGACCGGGCACGCTTCGCCCAACTCGACGCAGGGAGGACCGGCTTCGGCCGGCCTGCGCCTCGCGAGTGCGCTCCCACAGGGTGCGCATGTCGCGGCCGTTGCCAAAGGTCTCTGCCCGCGCACGCCGCATGGTGTCACGGGCCTTGAGCAGGGCGTCGTCCGCCTCCGGCATGGGAGGCTTCCGCTCACATCAGCTGCCATGGCCAGGACCGACTGAAACTTAGGGCAGTAGCTACCGGGCTGCGTGAAGCGCCGTTACCCTGCCCCCACCTCCTTCTCGAAGCCGCCGATTGATGAGTGTTTCGATATGCGGCAATTCAGAACAGTTCGAGAACGGTCAGGAGGTCAAAGCCCGCTTTTGGCCACCTCGCGGCCCGGATCGTCAGAAACCCTGGTCGAGAACCGCCGACCGTCGCTCATCGACATATGCCGCGCCGCCGCGTCTAAACCCAAATCGGCCTGAGACAGCCGGATTGGTTTGGGCTAGATCGGGGTGTAGATCGTGAGCCGCATCGCCGGGTCGTCGTTGACCTGAAACGTCGCATACTCGTAGCGCAGCGGGCCGTCATTGGGGTGAACCAGCACCTTCTCGCCGGTCCCGGCGCCGCTGCCAACCGCGTGAGCGTCCCACCAGCCGGCGAACTCGGGGCTGCACTCGCGCAAGTCGCGCACCAGGCTGATGAACGCCGGGTCACCAGCCCACAGGTCGTGCGTTCCACGGAACCGGGCCACTATGCGTGCCGCCTGCCCGGCCCAGGCAGTGCCGAACACGCGCTGCGCGTCCGGGTCGGTCAGGACATAGACGAGGATGTTGCGGTCTGCCTCCGCCATCCGGCCGAAATCGGTGAACAGCGCACAGGCTGCGTCGTTCCACGCCAACACGTCCCATCGCCGCCCCGTGACGTAGGCCGGCTGGTCAAGACGCTCGACAATGCGGCGGACCGTGTTCGGCACGGTTTCCCGCACGAAAGCCGGGCAGTTGCTGGGCAGCGCCAGTGCGCGCAGGTGGGCGTGCTCGGCTTTGTCCAGGCGCAGCGCCCGCGCCAGCGCATCCACCGTGGCGGCAGAGGGGCGTACAGCCCGGCCCTGCTCCAGCCGGATGTACCAGTCGACGCCGATGCCGGCCAGCTCCGCCACCTCCTGCCGCCGCAGCCCTGCAGTCCGGCGCCGCGCCCCATTCGGAAGCCCCATCGCGTGTGGCTCCAGCTTCTCGCGCCGGGAACGAAGAAAGCCGCCGAATGCGTTGCGGGCCGTGTCCGTCATGCGTGCCGCCTGGGAGGGAGTGGCTGATGCTAGGACAATGCCAGTCCTTCATGCACCTGCGAACCTCGCCCATCTGACGTCCTTCACCGTGGGACTGCGCTCGCCATGAAAGCTGCCACCTTGCTCGCGTTCGGTTCTCCCCTGTCCATCGGCGCCGTGTCCGATCCGGTTCCGGGCACCGGCGAGGTCGTCGTCGATGTCGTGGCGACCGGCATCCTGTCCTACGCGGCGGATGTCTTCAGCGGTGCGCGCAAATACCCGCTGGAGCTGCCTGTGGTGCCCGGCTGCGGGGCGGTCGGCCGCGTGCGCACGGCCGGCCCGGATGCGACACGCCTTTCGCCCGGCGACTGGGTGTTCTGCGACCCGACCGTGCGGTCGCGCGATGGCGGCCTTGCCCCTGACATCACGCTGCAGGGCTGGAGTTCCCGCGGCGAGGGAGGCCTTCGGCTACAGAAGCACTTCCACAACGGCCCGTTTGCCGAACGCATGATGGTGCCGACCGAGAACGCCATCCCGCTTGGTGTGATCGACGAGGCGGACGCCGGACGATGGTGCGCGGCGGGCGTGGCGCTCGTGCCGTACGGCGGCCTTCTCGCGGCGGCGCTGCAAGCGGGGGAAACGCTCCTGGTCAGCGGCGCCACCGGCAACTACGGCAGCGCCGCCGTGGCGACCGCACTGGCGATGGGTGCAGGCTGCGTCGTCGCGCCCGGCCGCAACGAACGGACGCTTGCCGACCTGGTACGCCGCTTCGGTTCGCGCGTGCGGCCCGTGACCCTCGCTGGCGACCAGGATGCGGACCGCGCGCGAATGCAGGCCGCAGCACCAGGCCCGATCGACTGCGTGCTGGACATCCTGCCGCCGTCCGTCAGCGCGACAGTGGTGCGGGCCGCCGTGATGGCAGTGCGCCCTCACGGCCGGGCCGTGCTGATGGGCGGCGTGGGGATGCTGGGCGGCGATGACCTGTCGCTGCCCTACCCCTGGATCATGCGGAACTGCGTCAGCATCCGCGGCCAATGGATGTTCGAGCCCAGCGCTGTTCTTGGAATGATTGCGCTGGTCCGGGCCGGGCTGCTGGACCTCGGCCAGTTCGACATCACCGAGTTCGCCCTGGACGATGCAAACGAGGCCGTTGCGCACGCGGCTGCCCATGCCGGGCCGTTCCGGATCACCGTGATCCGGCCGTGAAGACGGCGGACCATCACCGGCATGCTCGCCAGCGATCGCATCTGCGAGCTCACCGAGCAGCCGCACGTTGCAGGCAAGTGTATAAGCCGGACAGCCTTCTTTTCCTGCCTTGGCAGCGATTGTGAGCACAGGCCGTTGTTGGAGAGCACAGGCCGTTGTTGGCGAGCACGGCCCGATGATGGCGAGCACAGTGGCAGACAATGTGAGCACGAGTGCCGCCTCATTCTCAGATAATTCGAGCAGGGATTAGCCCTGTTTGCGAGCACGAGCCCCAGTGATCGCAAGCGCCTGCACGCATTGTTGCCGCCGCCGGTGACGAGGATCGTGTTGTCGATCCTCTTCGAGGAATGAACCGCCTTTTCGCACTCAGCTCAGCGCCGGCTGGAGCCTCTCTTCGCACCATTGGCGGAACGTGGTCGGCGTGCTGGTCTCGGCGGTCCGCTTGACGATGTTGTCGATGCCCTCGTTCTTTGCTCGCAACATGTTGACATAGCCTTGCGCGAAGGACCGGGGAATGCCACGGCCGAGCAGTTGCTCCTCTTGCGCCTCGAAAGATATCTGCCGGTATCGCACCTCGCGGCCGAGTACGTCGGAGATGATCAACGCCATGTCGTTGAACGACAGGTCCTCGGGGCCGAGCACCGGCCTGTCCTTCTGGCCTGTCCACGTATCATCGGCAAGCAGGCTCACGGCAACCGCGCCTATGTCGCGCGTCGCCGTGGTCGGCATCTTCTTATCGGGGTCGATCGTTCCGGACATCATTCCATTGTCCCTGATCGTGGCCGCCTGATGTAGGACGTTGTCCATGAATGACGGCATGGCGAGCCCGCGAAAAGCGGCGCCGCTGGCCATGAGCATGTCGTCCATCCTGAGCGACGCCGTGACCATGCCGGCCTTGTCCTGCCACTCGGTCCCGCGCCCGAGCGAGGTCACCGCGACCACGCGCTTGACGCCGTGCCGGCGGATCGCATCGGCGGCAGGACAGGTGAAGTCGAGATAGACCTGCTCGAACGTCCGCGACGAGATGTCCGGAGCGGACCAGAACAACGATGGCGGCGGGAGCCAGAACAACGCATCGGCGTCCTCGAACGCGCGGTCGACCACTTCGGCATCGCCGTGCGAACCTTCGACGACCTCCACCTGGTCGCGCACGCTGCCGGAGAGCTTCGACGCGTCACGCACGATCAGCCGCATCGACGCGCCGACAGCGAGAAGCCCTTCCACGACAAGATGGCCGATGTTGCCGGTGGGGGCGGTTATGACGATCACCACTGTTCTCCTGTTGGGGTGCGCCGCGTGCCGGCCTGGTGAGGCGCTGCCAGCCGGACTGGCTGGAGGACACATAGACGCGCTTGTCCGGATGAACTATACGCGGCCGTCGTTCCTTTCTTTGCCATCGTCCGGAGTGTTCATGGACCCGCTATCGGACGTCCTCTCCCTGCTGAAGCCGCAGAGCTATCTCACCGCGCGCTTTGACGCAGGCGGCACGTGGGCGATCCAGTTCGACGACCAGGTTGGTCGGATCAAATGCTACGCGGTCGTCAGCGGCTCCTGTTTGCTGTCGGTCGAGGGTGTCGAGGACGCCGTGCGGGTGGGAGCCGGTGACTGCTTCGTGCTGCCCACCGGGCGGCCGTTCAGGCTCTGCAGCGACCTCGATGTCGAGCCCATGCTCGCGCACGAAGTGTTCGCCCAGACACCGCGCGGCGGGAGTGTCGTTCATAATGGCGGCGGCGATGTGTTCCTCGCCGGCAACCGCTTCTACGTGAGCGGTCGGCACGCGGAGGTGCTCCGGACGCTGCCGCCCATCGTCCACATCAAGGGTGCGAGCGATCAGGCGGCGCTTCGCTGGTCGATCGAGCGAATGATGGAGGAGGTTCGCGAATATCGGCCGGGCGCTTCGCTGATCGCGCAACACCTGGCGCATATGATGCTTATTCAGGCGCTGCGTTCATACGTTTCGGAGCGACCGGCTCGCGGTATCGGCTGGTTCTTCGCGCTCGCCGATCCGCAAATCAACGCGGCGCTCAGCACAATGCACGAGACGCCGGCGCATCGCTGGACCCTCGATGAGCTTGCCGGACGAGCGGGCATGTCGCGTTCGGTCTTCGCACAGCGGTTCCGGGAGAAGGTCGGTGAGACAGCGATCGCCTATCTCACGCGTTGGCGCATGATGCTGGCGAGCGAAAGTCTCGCGACGACCCAGAGTCCTTTGGCGCAGATTGCGCTCTCTCTCGGCTATGAAAACGAGAACGCCTTCAACACGGCGTTCAAGCGCGTCATGGGATGCTCACCCCGGCGCTTCGCCCATGTGGAATCCACCCTCCGGACGGAACATAGCTTGTCAGTGCAAGTGTCGCGCATGACCTCCGACGCAACTCGCACCAAGGCGGATTATGACCCCCGCGCGTCCGTCGCCGATGGGATATCGGTTTTGTTGAAGTCCTCGCCTTTGAACAGCAGTTCCGTCTGACAGGTTTTAGCGACCGCGTAGGCAAAGCAATCTCCCAAATTGAGCTGGGCCGGATGGCCCCGGCCCTTGCCATATCGAGAGAAAGCATCGAGGGCGGCTTTCGCCTCCTGGCTGGTGACCCCTGGCAGCCGGATGCTGACGTCGGCCGAGTTCCACCGGTTAGCCGACATGCCGCCCGCGGTGGAATGGTTCGTCAACCTGGTCAACTCGTGCACGCGGCGCGCCTACGAGCACGCCGTCGGCGATTTCATGCGCTTCGTCGGCATCGCGCGCCCGGTGGAGTTCCGCACCGTGAGCCGCGCGCATAGCATCGCCTGGCGCGACGCACTGGTGCAGCGCGGCCTTGGCGGCAGCGCGGTCCGGCACCGGGCCGCCTCGCTGTTCCAGCACCTGTGTGACCGCAATGCCGTCACCCACAATCCGGTCAAAGGCGTGCAGCGGCCGAAAACCGAGAGCGGTGGAGGCAAGACGCCCGCACTCGGCGACTACCAGGCCCGGAAGCTGCTGGCCGCAACCGAGACGGAGACGATGAAGAGCAATCGCGGCCGCGCCATCCTGTCGACGCTGCCGTTCCACGCGCTACGCCGCGAGGAGCTGGGCAAACTCCGGATCCGCGACGCCCGGCGCGCGCGCAAGGGCGGCCCGCACCTCAAGGTGTCCGGCAAGGGCGGCAAGACGCGCTACCTGCCGCTGCACCCCGGCAACCACGCACTGATCCACGACTACCTGGAGGCGGCCGAGCACGGCGTCGACGAGGCCGGCGCGCTGTTCCGGCCGGTCCGCAACAACCGCACCGATCAGCTCGAGCGGGCGATCACCGCAGACCGCGTCTACAAGCTGGTGCGGGCCTACTCGGCAGCGCCAGGCTTCGAGATCGGCGCTCACGCGCTGCGGGCGACCGCCGCGACCAACGCGCTCGACCACCAGGCCGCCATCGCCAAGGTCCAGGAATGGCTGGGCCACGCCAACGTCGCGACGACGCGCATCTACGACCATCGGCGGACGCGGCCGAGGGTAGTCCGACGTTCAAGGTCGCTTATTGATCAGAGCTGAGGCTTCGATCCAAAAGCACTATGGCGCTAGCGCGCCTCGCCAAAATTCTGACAAAGCATCCAGTAGTTCCATGCTGAAACTGCTGCTGAGCGGATTGAGTGGTTGCTCGGGCGGATGTTGCAAATGGTCGAACGACTGCCACAATCCCCGCGTCATCGCGTAAGTACGCGTCAGCAACTGCAGTCCCCGGCCCGGCGACAAGCCAAGCGCACCCTCAAGGATCGTTGCGCCCGCTGTCAGACGATCCAGCAAGGTTCGCTTGAAGGCGAGCAGCGTTTCCGCGTCCAGATTGCGTTCAAGGACGCCATGTCCGAGGGAGTCGAGTTGCAGCAGTTCGGGATGGCGCTCGACATAACCGACATAGCTGGAGAGAAACGCCGTCACTTTGTCGGCTCGTGTCCCATTTGCGGACCGGAAGGTTTTCTCAAGATCGCCGATCACCTCGCCCCAGCCATCCTGCAGGATGGAGAGGAAAATCTCCCCTTTGGTCCGAAAGTAGAGATAGACGGTGCCCTTGGCCAACCGGGCCGCGACGGCGACCTGCGCGACAGACGGCAGTTCGCCATCGCCGGCAACGAACAGCTCGCCGGCAGCCCTCAGAATCGTTTGCCGCCGCGCATCCTTGTCCTCGGCAGCATAGGCGCGCCTAGCCATGAGCCTGCTGTGCCGACTTCGCCATGTTGTAGGACGTTTGGGCGGCGAAGTGCCGCGACAGTATGCGGCTGCTGAACGCCATCACCTTGTTCAAGCGCCCGGCGACGACGCTCGGCTTGCCCGCGAACATGGCATCCAGCCCAATTCGTGCGACCTCAGCGGGCAATAGTTCGGTGCGCTTGAGCGATGACGGGGTCTGGAAGCCGGATACGGTGTTGAAGCCCGTATCCATCAGCCCGGGCGAGAGGACGGTCACGCCGACCTCGGGAGCAAGCTCCACGTGCAGTGCCTCGCCCAATGACAGGACATACGCCTTGGATGCACCGTAGGCGGCCAGCAATGGGTCGGGCTGGTAAGCGGCGAGGCTCGCGACCAGCAGGATGCGTCCGCCACCCCGCTCGGCCATGCGGCGGCCGAACGCATGGCTCAGTTCCGTCAAGCTGATGACGTTGAGTTGGAGCATGGCCCGCAGGCGTTCGGGATCGTGCTCAATGAAGGCGCTGCTCAACCCAAATCCGGCGTTGTTGACGAGCACGTCGGGCTCAATCCCGCGCTGGTCCAGGCGTTGCCGCAGAACGGCGGCGCTCCCGGGCACGGAGAGATCAACCGGTTCGATAACGACCTCGACGCCGTGCACCTGGCGAATGGTGTCGGCTAGCCGCTGCATCGGTGCCTCGGTGCGGGCCGTGAGGGCGAGGTTGACGCCGCGTGCCGCAAGCGCCCTCGCCAGTTCTGTTCCCAGGCCGCTCGATGCCCCTGTGACGAGCGCCCACGATGCTCCAGACCCCTGCATACTGACCTCTATATGACCAACGGTCACAACATATGACCATTGGTCATTAAATGGGAAGAGTTCTCTCGAGCGGGGTCCGGTAGCAACCGAACCCCTTTCACGTTTCCTGCCCCGACGCGCCTTCCAGCAGAGGCCGGCGGGCGGCGGTCAGGATTTGCGTATCAACCACGTAGCGGCGCCGTAGGCGGGCCTTGAGGGTCGTCGTCGGACTAGGCACCTTGGCGCAATCGGAGCGCCAACGCCGGGCGTTTAGGTCCCCCCTCACGGGCTCAATCTCGGTCGCCGCCGTGAGGCCTACCAGGGCCATGCGGGAGAACCGGCTGATCTTGCCCCGCAACAGGTCATTTAGACGAGCGGGTGTGATTCTAGCCGCTTGGCCGCCGCCGATCGCGGCAGCTCCCACGCCTTCACCCGGTCACTCAGAGACGAGCAGATCGGAGCGTGCCTTCAGGTCCTCAGCTTCAGCCGGCGTGTCGGCCAAAGTGTCGAACATATCGGCAAACCTTTATAGTTCCATCACTCAGCTAATTCCGAAAGAACCAGTCAATGAAGGGTTAGGATACTTAGAGGGGCGCGCGTTCCTGCGAGAACATCTCGAACAGTGCGGCCGTTCCGGTGACGGTTCGATGGTGGCCGACGAGCAGCCGGGCCCGCAGGTGCGCCAACTCGCCATCGTTGAGCCGGGTGAAGGGCAGGGACGCAGCTCTTGCCGGAACGCTTCGACACGCGGGAACTCAAAGCCGCCATCACTGAGCAGCCCGAGCTGGCCTTACGGGTCATGCTGCACGGGCTGGCGACGGACGCCTTCTACGGGCCGGTATGGCGAGACGGTCGCGGGCTTCCACTCCAATCCCCCTGGCCTCGCCTCCGCCTGCCCCGGCATCGCCGACAGCCCGGCGCGGCAGGCCATGGCGTGCGGCCGAGGGCGCATGGCGCACCCGCCTGCCGCAGGAGCACGGGGCGTTGTGGGGATGGCTGCAGGCTCAGGACATGGTGGCGCTGCTGGGCTTGCTGGCCGTGTGCGTGGCCCGCACCGCCAACGCGGGAGGCCGCAACTGGACCACATCGGAGGGCAGCCGGTGCATCGCCGCCCAGGTGGCGATGGCGGCGGGGCTGGACATGCGGCAGTGCTGGACGGCGACTAAGGAGAGCTATCTGCGCCGGGTGCCGAAGGCGCTGATCCTGGACGCGGTGCGCGAGGGAGCCGGAACGGGCTTGGCAGGGCGCATCGCCAACAGCAAGAAGGAGGTCATGCTGGCGGACGCGGCGCAGTGGCTGGATGGCAAGGGATGGCTGCCTGCGATGCTGCGGGTGCCGGGATCAACATATCCTGTGGACTCTGGCGACGCCCAAGTACCCCGCGGGAGGCGATGCCGATGGCAGCCGAGTAGCTTTTCCTTTGCGACTGCGACTTGGGCCGCCCCTCCAGGCGGCCCTTTCATCCTTACTGGCAGGGCCGAAGCCGGCCGTAGTTGCGGCGGAAGAGGTCGACGGCGCGATCGACGCCGAGGCTCGTTACGCTGGCAAGCGTCCAGCCATGCGCGTAGGGGAAGGGTCGTCCCAGACCTTCGGCAACCATCTGCGCCCCGAGCGACGGGCTCGTTGCCAGGTGGATAGACCCGTCGAGGTGGATGTGGCCGAGCTCTTCGGCCCCGACGTAGAAATCGACGCCGTCAACTCGAGTTCGGTCGACGAGATGCCAGTGCGTGGTCGCCTGGACCTCCGGCCATACGGCAATCGCTTCGCTGACCGCGCGCAACGCGCCGTCCAGCGCGGGAGGCGGGGCCAACCGGCCCTTGGCCTCGCGCGGCAGGGTGGATTGGGCTTGCTCGGTCATCGGGTTCTCCTCTCAAGACGGGTGCAGCATCGGTCGGGAGGGGCGATCACCATGGGACCTGCTCGTGTTCGAAGAAGAAGCCGCCGGTCGGGCCCGAGGAATCCAGGGTCGCCAACCATACGATCCCAGCCGCCGCCTGCTCCACCGTCCGGTAGCCGGAGTGGCCGTTGAAATCTGTCGCAGTATAGCCTGGGTCGGCAGCGTTGACCTTAATGCCTTGGGTTGCGAGCTCTTTGGCCAGAGACACGGTTATGGCGTTCAACGCCGTTTTCGAACTGTTGTAGCCCAGTATGTTGACGCCGTAGAACTGGTTCTGCGGCTCAGAGAGCCAGCCGAGCGAGCCCAACCCGCTGCTGACCATGACGATGTTGGCCCCGACCGCGGCTTTGAGGTGCGGCAGGAATGCCTGCGTCACCCGGATCGGGCCGAAGACGTTGGTCTCGTAGACATCCTTCACGCCATCGACCGGCTGCTGGCTCGGCGCGGTCGGCCGCCCCCCGGAAATGCCGGCGTTGTTGACGAGCACGTCGAGCTTTCCGTCCTCTTTCATGATGACGGCCGCCGCAGCCCGGACGCTCTCGTCGTGGGTGACGTCGATCGCCAGCGCTCGGACGTCATGACCTTCGGCCAGAAGACGATCCGCCGCAGCCTTGCCACGCCCGCTATCGCGGCTGCCCAGCCAGACCCGATAGCCCAGCTGACCAAGCTGGCGAGCCGTTTCGTAGCCGATGCTCTTGTTGGCGCCCGTGATCAGGACGGTCTTGCCGGTCATCTTGTGTCTCCTCGATTCAATCGGATCGGTGCAGCGGGTCGTAGGCATTTGGCGACCGCAGTTGCGTCAGGCGTTGATGCCCGCGGCCAGCACCTCGCGCAGGCGCGTGGGCGGGCGGCCAAGAAGGGCAGCGAGCGTCGGGTCTACAGCGGTAAACTCGCCCGCACCCGCGGCACGGTACATGGCCACGGTGATCCGGACCACGACGGGCGGGACGCCGTGGGCCGCCATCCCGGCTGAAAACTCTTCCTCGTCGATGAACTTGCGCCGGATCGGCTTGCCGTGCAGGTCGGCCAGGATGGCGGCGACGTCGTCCAGGTCCAGCGCCTCGGAGGCGGTCAGCGGCGGCGTCGGCCCCTCGAAGCGGCCTTCCTGAAGCAACACCTCGACGGCCGCCGCTGCGAGGTCAGCATGCGCGGTCCAGGACACCTGGCCGTCCCGCGGCGCGGCCAGCACACCCGATGAGACCGCATCGCCGACCATCATCGGCACGGTGCTGGCATAGAAGCCGTTGCGAAGCGCCGTCCAGGCCACGCCCGAGTCCCGCAGCATCGCCTCCGCCGCGGCGTGATCGTGCATGGGCGGAAAAGCGGAGGCGGCACTCACTCCCATGTGGCTGGTGTAGACGATCCGGCGCACCCCCGCGTCCCGGGCCGCCTCGACCGCGGCATACTGCTGGCTATTCGGGTCGCCGCCGTAGGCCCTGGCGTTGGATGAGACGATCAGCACCTGCGTCGCGCCCTCGAACGCGGTTTTGAGGGTATCGGGATTGTCGAAGTCGCCCTGGCGGACGCGCACGCCACGCCCCGACAGGGCCTGCGCCTTGGCTGGGTCGCGCGCGCTGGCCCCAATCTGATTGGCGGGCAGCCGGTCGAGCAACTGCTCCACGATCTGTCGGCCCAGCGCGCCGGTCGCGCCCGTGACGACGATCATCGCTCTCTCCGCTCCGATGTTACCGCTGCTACTAGCGCCGGATTAGCGCAGATTACAAGCGATAACGTTGATCTGTTTTCATCGCTAACAACACCGTGCTAAGGGACGGCATGGCCGACCCGCCTGCCTCGCTTGAACCTGCGCCCAGCGACGAGCCCCGCTCACGGATCCTTGCGGCCGCGACGCGGCTGGTGGCCGGCGGGGGGCGCGAGGCCGCAACGACACGCGCCGTCGCTACGGCTGCGGCAGTGCAGGCGCCAACCCTCTACCGGCTGTTCGGCGACAAGGACGGCCTGCTCGACGCGGTGGCCGAGCAGACGTTGGCGGAGTTCGTGGCGGCCAAGTCGCGGCGCGCGCCCGGAACCGACCCGGTCGACAACCTGCGCCAGGGCTGGGACACCTACGTCGCCTTCGGCCTCGCCAACCCAGCCGTATTCGCCCTGATGTATACCCGTCCGGGGCGCCCGTCGCGGGCTGCAGCGGCAGGGATGGTAGTGCTGCGCGACCGCGTGAGGTGCGTCGCCCTCGCTGGCCGGCTACGGGTGACTGAAGAACGCGCCGTCGATCTCATCCATGCGGTTGGCACGGGGACAGTGCTCACCCTGTTGGAGAAGCCTGCCGTTGATCGCGAGGGCCTTTCCGCGGCGGCTTGGGCCGCCGTCTCCACGGCCGTGATCGACGTGCCCTTGCCGACCCAGGAGCCAGGGAACGCCGGCGCGGCTTCGGCCCTGCGCGCTGGCCTTGCCGACCTACCGGTCCTAACCCCCGGCGAGCGACAACTCCTAGGCGAACTACTTGAGCGCATCGCGCAGACACGCTGATGGATTATGGCGCCATGCCGCGCGCATCGAACCAACGCCGACAGACACACGGCAGCTCTTCGCAAGCGGACCAGATTTTGTGCCGTCTGGACCAAAGCGCTCCGATGGAGGCGGGACTACTTTGCCGTCAGGCTCGACGATACGGGTATTACGAACAGTTCTTACGTCCGGCTTTGGCAGAGGTGCAGACACCCGTCGTCGCTCTTTAGAGCTGGGGTTTGACCAGCCAAGTGGCGTTTAAGCAGGAACCATGCGCAGTAACTCGTGGCCGGGCGCATCGCCAACATCAAGAAGGAGGTCATGGTGGCGGATGCAGCGCAGTTGCAAGACGGCAAGGAGTGGCTGACTGCCGTGCTGCGCGTTCCGGGTGCAGCGGACTTAGTGGACTCGTGACGCCTAGAGGCTGTTATGCACGCCGAGCCGGCCGGGCTTGAAGAGATCTTCTTTTTCTGAAGAAAAAGAAGCAAAAAGACTTTTATCCGTTTGGACGCAGCCGGCGGCTCCCGTCGGATGCTTATCGGATAGAAGTTCTTTGGTTCTTTCTTTCAAGAAAGAACTAGTCTTCATGCCTGCGAGACCTGTATCGGCACGTCGACAAGTGCATAACACTCTCTAGGCGATGCCGCCGGTGCTGATGGCGGCTGAACAGCTCCTTCTCCCTCTTGTCCTGACTTCGGCCATCCTTCCAGGATGGCCCCTTTTCGTTGCGCATTTATCTTCCGAGATCAGGGTAGCCCTGGAAATCGTGCGCCGGCCGAAGCTCGCCAGAATAACCTTGAAAACAGCGGCGCGAAGCGCCGCACAGCGGAGCCTCGGGATCGATCTGACGCGCATGCGCGAACGCGCCCCTTTTCGCCACCTCGCCCGGCGCGACGATGCCATGCTCGGCGCCCAGGAGTTCTGGGACGGAATCTTCTATCTCTCCCGCGAGCTGATCTCCGAGGACGACCATCGGCTTTGGAGCGGAGCATGGCCCGGTTGTCTCTCCTCCCATTTCCGACTTGTCGAGGGATCACCAAGCCGCGCCAGCAGACTCCTATCCGGCGCCTGACCGGACATTTCGACCGGGTCGAGATACGGCAGTGCTCTTCATCTGTGACGGCTTTGTCAGGATTGCGCCGGCAATGACCCCAAACAGCCGATCGGAGCGCGGCGCGAGCGCAGGCTGGTCGTTGATCCACGCGAGCGCTCCCACAAGCGCGAAGAGGTCGGCACCATCGATGTCGATGCGCGCCGTGCCTTCGGCTTGGGCGCGGACAAGGAGACGAGTGCCGGCAGCCTTCATCGTGATACACGATGCATGAAGGGCTGAAGTCTCGTCCTCGATCGCAGCTACCATCGACTTGACGGCGCCGCACCTGTAATCGTGCGCGACGGCAACAAGCTCTCGTAGCCAGGATACCAAGGCCTCATCGGTCAAGTCGGACGTTTCCAGCTCGCCCGCCCGGACCGTGAGTTCGTCGAAGCTGCTGCGAAGCAACGCTTCCAGCAGCGCCTCGCGGGTCGGGAAGTGGCGATAAAGCGTGCCGAGACCGACGCCGGCCGTGCGCGCGATGTCGCGTAGCGAGGCGTCCGCACCTCCCGACGTCAGCAGGTCGTGGGCGACCGCAAGAAGCTGGTCATAATTCTGCTTCGCGTCGGCTCGCATGGTTCCTAGCTTGACAAGCGGGGCACTGCTCCGGATATACGGGACACTGCTCCGGATCATATAGCGCGTGCGGAGCCACGGAGGAAGCGATGTCGACGAACGTGATGAAGGCGGTCCAGATCCATGAGTTTGGCAGTCCCGAGGTGCTGCGCTACGAGGATACGCTCAGGCCGGAGCCGAAGGTCGGAGAGGTGGTCGTCCGGGTTCATGCGGTTGGCCTCAACCCGCCGGACTGGTATTTGCGCGATGGCTACAAGGCGCTTCCTCCGGAATGGCGGCCGGAGGGGTCATTCCCTATGATCCTGGGGAGCGATGTTTCGGGCGTCGTTATGGCGATCAGCGATGACACCTCGGATTTTGCTGTCGGAGCCGCAGTCTACTCCATGGTGCGCTTCCCGATGAATGGGATGACGGGAAGCAGGGCCTATGCAGAATACGTCAGCGTGCCGATATCCGAGTTGGCGCTGAAGCCGACTGGCATCGACCATATCCATGCTGCCGGCGCGCCGATGTCACTGCTGACTGCTTGGCAGTTCATGATCGAACTCGGCCACGACGAACCGAACCCGCTTCAGCCGCACCGGCACGAGCCAGTGCCGCTTGAGGGCAGGACCGTGCTGGTAAACGGGGCCGGGGGCGGCGTCGGGCACTTCGCGGTGCAGTTGGCCAAGTGGAAGGGCGCGCGCGTCATCGCCGTGGCTTCGGGCAGGAACGAGGCGCTGCTGCGTGATCTCGGAGCCGACGAGTTCATCGACTATACCAGGACAGCGGCAGAAGATGTCGTGCGCGACGCCGATCTCGTGGTCGACGCGGTCGGCGGTCCGACCACCGGCCGTTTCTTCCGCAGCCTGAAACGCGGCGGTGCCCTGTTCCCCATCTTTCCTCTGGGCTTCGACGGCGCCGAAGAAGCCCGAAAGCTCGGCATCACGGTCTCCGCGACGCAGGTCCGCTCCAGCGGCGCCCAACTGAAGAAAGTGGGACGCCTGCTTGAGGACGGCACCGTCCGCGTCGTGGTCGACAGCACGTTCCCACTCTCCGATGCCCGAGCGGCGCACGAGCGAGCTGCGAGGGGTAACATCCAGGGCAAGATCATCCTCACGGTCGTATGAGGCTGTATGTGCCTTCTCCTGCTCCGTCAGCCCTACCTTCGCGCGAGCTGACGGGAACCGTCGCGTCCGAGCAGAAAAGGAAGCGATCATGATCATCGTGACCGGGTACGTGCGGCTTGATCCCTCTGACGTGAGCGAATTTGCCGGCGACATGGAGGCGCTCGCACGCGTAACGCAAGCTCGCGACGGCTGCCTGTTCTACGCCATTGCGCTGGACGATCCGTCTACCGGCCGCATGCTGGTGGTTGAGCGGTGGCGGGATCAGGTGGCGCTGACTGCACATCTCGAGGCCTCCAGTACCGCGGCGTTCGTCGAACGGTGGAAGGACCGGATGAATGGGGACGTCCTGAAGTACGACGCAACGAACGAACGATCGCTCATGGCTGAATGAGAGAGGTAGGCCATGTACATCGTCTCCCGGTTCGGCGTGCAACCGGACCTCGATGAGGAGGAGGTGCTCGTCGGCGGTGCGCTTCCAATGCGCGCACGATCGACCGCCGCGGAAGCTGCTCCTGCGGCGCTTGACCTGACGGGCAGCCCCAAAGTGTGGTTCACGATCGGACGCGGCAAGACCGGCAACACAACGCTCCTGCGCTTCGCCGCCGAACGGAGCGCCGAGGCAGGACGCGACTCATGACCGCCCGCGATGACGCTCCGACGCCCTGCCGCCCGTGTGCCACGCGACGCACCCGGAAACGGGCGGCGTCGTTCTGATCCGGTGCGGTGAACCGGGCTACCGGCCCGCTCCCGGCGACGAGTGCGTGCACGCCGCTTTTCGCCTGCGCGCCGCCCACCGTGAGCACGGCGGCGGCGGCCACCTCCGCGGGAAAGGCGAGGTCGCCGACGGTGATCAGCGCGCGCCGCAGCGGGGTGGTGAAGAGCACACCCAGCAGACCGCCGGCCGCGCAGACGCCGGCGATCTCGAACCAGGGGAGGCCGTGCCATGGCGCCCACCAGCACCAGGCCCGGCACGACGAAGATGATCGAGGAAAGGGTGCCGATGGCCGAGGCGATGGTCTGGACGATGTTGTTCTCGTGCACCGTGCTGCCGCCGAGCGCGTGCAGCGGCGCCATGGAGGTCACGGCTGCTGGGAACGAGGAGGCGAAGGTAAGGCTCACGCGCAGACCGAGATAGATGTTGGCGGCCATGAACACGGCGGTGATCGCGGCGCCGAGCACGAGGCTGGGAAGGGTGAGTTCGCGAGAAATCGCAGGGTCATGCCGCGCGGCGCGGCTCATGTCCACGCGACGGCGTTCCGGGGTGCCGCAGGCGAGGTCGCCGTTATGCGACGGTGCCGCCTCCGGCGCCCTGCACTGCCCATGAACCCGTGTCCGGGGTGTGGACGGACCCGTCATCCTGCTGAGGAACATGCCGGTAGCGTGGCATGAGACCCAGCTGTATCGCGCTGCAGAGCAGCGCGATACCAATCACCGCCAGCGCCACGTTGTAGTTGTGGAAGTGGTCGTAGGCGGCGCCCATGAGGGACGGCGTGAAACCCGCGACGAACATCGCCACGCCGAAGATCATGCCGTAGGTCTCACTAAAGCTCCGGCCGCCGAAGTATCGTTCTATGACGTAGGGCAGCAGCCCATACTCGGTTCCACTTCCGATCCCGATCAGCACCGCGCCGGCGAGTAGCCACGTGACCTGATGAGCGGACGCGACGAGCGCGAGACCCGCAACGGCCGTTACCAGAAAGATCCCGCAGAAGCGGGGCGACCTGCTTCGATCGAGGATGATCCCGATCACAAGCTGCCAGCTCGCGTTGCACAGCGCGGTGACCGCGAAGACCGTGGCGGCTCGCCGCAACGGGATACCGCGATCGGTGAGGAGTGGTACCATGTGGGTCAGCATCGCACTGAGGGAGCCTGCGCCGAGTGCCACGGCCGACATAAGCAGCCAGAATTCCGGCAGGCGCCGCGTCTGGCGTGCAGTGAGACCGTCGGCGCCCGGGGCGGCTGCTTCCTGCTTCCGAGCACGCGGAGCTCGCAATAGCGCGATGGCCGGCGAACCGACCAGAAACGTCACCGCACCGAGGATGACGTACGCGGCCCTCCAGCCGAAAGGTGGCATCACCTCGATGACCATAAATGGCAGCAGCGCGATGCCGATGTTGATCCCGAACGCACTCGTCAGGGCAAACAACAGACCGCGATGACGACTGAACCAGAGCGGAATGGGCTTGGCTAGCAAAACGCAACTGCAGAACGTCCCAGTGATGCCGACGCAAGCGTAGATTGCATAGACCAGCAGGCTGCTGCCGTTCGTCAAAGCGAGGGCGGCGACGCTCAAAGAAAACGATGCGTTGCCGAGTAGCGCCACCTTGCGCACCCCGTAGCGATCCGCGAGCCGTCCGGCGTAGGGGTAACCGACAAGGCCTGCGATCGCGACGATGAACAACACGGCCGAAAACCCGCTTCGGGACCATCCAAGCCGTTCCGTGACCGGCGTGATGAAGACGCCGAACGTCCCGTTGATGACGGGTGTCACACTGACGAGGTTTCCCAGCGTCGACCCGACAATGACACCGACGCGGCCCGAGGTCGGGCGTTCCTTGCTCACCGCTGGGCTGCCCCTCACACAACGGTCGTACGGTCGCACACTCCGCGGAGCGTTTACAGACGCAATATGACATCTTACCAGTCGCTTTATGCGCGTGGAGACTGGCGATATGGCACGAACCGACATGCCGAACACCGACACCTACGTCGTTCGAAATTGCTCCATACCAGCGATCTTTCTGCCCGATCCCGACGTGCTGCCGACAGGCGCGATCGTCCTACGCGATATCCACGTCGCGCGAGGCAAGATCACGTCCTTGACCGAGGCCGGCGCGGGGAATCCGGGGGCGAGCGGGCCGCCGGAATTCGACGCGCGGCGCGGCCTTGCATGGCCGTGCATGGTCGACATCCACTGCCACCTCGACAAGGGACAGATCTTTGCACGTGCGCCCGCGGGGGATGGGTCGTTCGAGGCCTCGCTGCGCTGCATTGCCGCCGACAAAATCCACTGGAATGCAGCCGAAGCAAGATTGCGGATGGATTTCGGTCTGCGCTGCTCGTTCGCGCATGGCTCGCGCGCAGTCCGAACGCATATCGATTCGGACCACACGACTGCGGCAGATAACTGGGAGGTCTTTGCAGAACTTCGCGACCAGTGGAAGGGTCGGGTCGAGCTCCAGGGTGTCTCCCTCGTCCACATCGCCGGGCTCGCCGACCCTGGGCTGTCACGTGAGATCGCCGATCGCACCGCTAGGTTCGGCGGGATCATGGGCGCGTCGACGAGGAAACGTCCTGATCTGGGTGTCCTGATCGAGAACCTCTTCGAACTGGCGGAGAGCAGGGAGCTGTCGCTCGATCTCCACGTGGACGAAACGAGCGATCCCGAAGCAGCGGCGTTGGCCATGATCGCGCAGACCAAGCTCCGACGGAATTTCTCCGGTCAGGTCATCGTCGGCCATTGCTGCAGTCTTGCAAACCAGAGCGATGCGGTGGTCGATCGAACCCTCGACCTGGTCGCTCAGGCCGGTCTCGCAGTCGTTTCCCTCCCGTTGTTGAACCTCCAACTCCAGGATCGGCAGGCGGGGCGCACACCGCGCTGGCGCGGCGTGACCCTCGTCCATGAGATGCACGCCCGCGGGATACCGGTGGCGCTGGGCGGCGACAATGTGCGCGACCCGCTCCACCCTTACGGCGACCACGATATGCTGGCGATCTTTCGCGAAGCGATACAGATCGGGCATCTCGATCAACCGATCAACGACTGGCCTTGCAGCGTCACCACGACGCCGAGCGACATCATGGGTCTTCCGAGACGACGCATCGGACCAGGCTTTCCGGCGGATTTCATTCTTTTCACTGCACGCACCTACAGCGAGTTGCTGTCGCGTCCGCAATCCGATCGTATCGTGGTGCGCGATGGTCAGCCGATCGGCGCCACGCTCCCGGACTACAGCGAGCTTGATCACCTACTCACACCGGGCGATCAGGTTACCCATGCTGGCTGATCCACAGCATCGGCAACGCCGCCGTCGCCTGGAGGCGCCACACGCCAAAGAGGCATGTGTCGGTAAGAGACGCTGCTTGCGTCATGCAGCAGCATCTCCCGCGCCGCGTAATGCTTCCGTCCGCCGACGAGGTACGAACCTTAACGTCTGGCGTGCGCCGTCACTTCCTCTTCCCCGTGCTTCGCGAGAAGATCGCGCAGCATCTCCCTCATGATCAACCCCGGCTTGTCACTGACCATGCTGAACTCAAGACCGCGCGGTTCCAGAGCCACATCGTAGTCCGTGCCCTCGAGGACGTACTTGTCCTCCTCAACAACGGCCCTATCGAACCGGATGACGTCGGCGGTCGACCTTTCCGTCTCCTTGTCGTTACGGAAACAAAATTGGACGATCTGGGAGTTCCGATCGTCGATCGGCGTCGCTGCCGTGATGATCGAGTGAATAAGTCCGGTCGGATAACGGATCCTTGTCTTGCGCATGAACGGCAGGTACCACCGTGCCTGTGAACTCCGGATGGTTGCGTCCTCGGCCATGCCGAGCACTTCCTTCTGCAGCGCTCTGTTCACGACCGGCACTTCTGAGTCCATGACAAACCCATCATCCGTCTTCGTGATGGTGAATTCGGCGGGCTTGGGGCTCGTGGCGTCGCCGAAGGTTTCCCGGTGCACAAAAGCGATGTGCGCGAGATCGAAGCTGTTTTCCATCAGCCTCAGCCCGGCGCAATTCCAGACGTCGTAGAACTGATCGATCTTGCGAAAGCCGGGTGATGTCGACTCCTCGAACTCCGGGATCTCGTTGAGCGGGTCGTCCAGAGCCACCCAGACATATCCGTAACGTTCCTTTGCCCGATAGGCAGGTGTCGACATCTTGTTCCGGTGATCCCGGTCGACGCTCACCTGCGGAACTCTCAGAACCCTGCCATCCGTGCCGTATTGCCAGCCATGATACCCGCAGACGATACGGTCACCTTCACAGTAGCCCCGCGACAACTTGGCGGTCCTGTGGCAGCAGCGATCCGCAATGGCGGCCGGCACGCCGTCCGAGGTCAGCCAGAGAACGATCTCGGTATCGAGCAGGCGGAACGGCTTGGGCCCCTCCTTGAGGTGGTCGAGCGGGATCACCGGATACCAGAAGCGACGCAGGACGCTCTGTTTTGACGCAAGCATGGTCGACCTCGTTCGGACGCGCGTATGCTCCTGACAGTTTCCGTCAGCGGCCGTGAAGCATGAAAAAGCGTCCTGAATGCTGCCAAAATGGTAGACAATGCGGCTGCACAACCGAGGGGCTCCTGCGCTCTCAAAAAGGCGTCGATCCGCTATCAAAATCATGCTTGGGGAGAACGCCGAGGATGTAGCATCTGATCGTGGGCCGAGAGCATGGCGGGACAAGCCGTATTGTAGACGCCGGCTCGTGACTTCGACAACTGGGGCTTGATATGGCTGCGCGCGCGACCATGAGGTATCTGCTATGTGCAACGGCCATTTCGCCCATCGTACAACTGTTCCCATCCGCCCCTGTCTTCGCACAAGACATAGCGAAGGCATCGCAAAACTCCGCTCAGGACCAGTCCGCCGATGCCGGGGCAGGCAAGCGGCCGCATCGTCAGGTCGCGCGGAAGGACGACAAGTCGGAATCTATCGTGGTCCGAAGGCACGCAGGCCTTCATACGGCCGATGGTGTCACCGGGCTTCAGCCCGGCGGCGGACTGATCCAGGCACAGTACGCCCCGAAGTCGGTCAGCACGGTGTCGAACGACTACATCCAGAAGCAATCTCCAGCGACAAGTCCGTTTATGTTGGTCCAACTGCTGCCCGGCGCGGTCGTCTCAGAAGTCGATCCCTGGGGGCTTTCCGGCGGGCAGCTTGCGCTGCGTGGTCTCGACCAGACGGAAATGGCGTTTCTGTGGGAAGGAATGCCGATCGCCGACGTCGGCAACTATTCCACCTATCCGTCACAGTTCGTGGATGGAGAAAACATGAGCGAGCTGACGTTGCAGCAAGGCTCGTCGAACATTGATTCACCTACCATCAACGGCTCGGGCGGACTGTTCACGTTCAGGGATCGCGATCCCCTGGATCAGTTCGGCGGGTTGGCCGATGTCGGGATTGGCAACTACAACTATAAGCGCTCGTTCCTTCGCGTCGATACGGGAGAGATCGGTCATACGGGCATACGTGGGTTCGTCTCCGTGTCGTATCAGCATGACGACGCGTGGCGTGGTCCCGGTGTCGACAACAAGACCCACGTTGACTGGAAGGCGGTGAAGGACTGGGGCGAAGGCAACCGAGTCGCACTGGTCGGCGCCTACCAGATTTCCGTCCAGAACGATTATACGACGCCCACGCTGGGGCAGTGGAACAAGTCCGGCCGCAACGAGAACTGGGATTCATCCTACAGCCCCGGAGACACCAACTTCTGGAGGCTGAACAGAAATCCGTTTGAGAACCTCGAGATGTCAGCCCCGTCGCACTTCAACCTTGGACACAATGTCAGCCTGGACTTTGACCCCTACTTTCTTTACAGCTATGGCAACGGTGAGATCGGGCTGACAGAATACTCAGGCAAGAACTTCCTTGGGGCTCAACCGGTCACGGTCGAGTTCCCGAACACGGCGGCGAATGACACCGCGCCGACGATGCTCGCGTTCATTGGGAAGAACTATCGGAGTGGGTTCAATAGCAGCGTATCATGGAACGTCGGACATAACCGTCTCTTCGCGGGATGGTGGTCCGACTACTCGAACGCCCACGATTACGATACCTTCTCGCCCGTGAGTGCAGCCGGAAAGCCTCCAAGCGTCTGGGGTGATCGTGGTAACATCAAGACCACGCAGGGACAGGATTATCTTGACGAGAACATCGATACGAAGACGTCGGTCGACGCGCTCTACGTCGGGGACGCACTCAAGCTCCTGAACAACAGGCTGACATTCGAAGTAGGATTCAAGGAAGCCATCGTGCAGCGTGACGGCACGAACTATCTTCCCGGTCCCCAATACAAGGCGATCCTGAACGACAGCCAGCCGCTGCCGGCCGCGTCCGCCCACTACCAGTTCGATCAGCGAAACCAGGTCTTCGCAAGTGTCACCACAAATTTTCGCTCGCCGGCGAGCATCACGCTCTATGACAGCTATAGCTACATAGACGGCTCCGCCCATGCGGGCGGCACCGATGTCAAGGACGAGTACTCGATCGCCGAGGAGGCTGGTTACCGGTATACCGGTGAGGCGATTGTGGGGTCGGCGAGCTACTTCCACTACAACTTCGTCAATCGCCAGATCACGACGCCCGTCCCGGGAACCGGAAATGCGGTGAGCGAAACCATCGATGCTGGCGGCCAGACATCAGACGGCGTCAACGTCGAGCTCGGCACGCGGCCTTTCTGGCACTTCCGACCCTACGTGTCGGGGCAGTATCTGCACGCGACGATCGACAACGACATCCTTGTGGGAAGCGATCTGCTTCCCACCAGCGGCAAGACGGCCGTGCGGAGTCCGAGCTTCGTGGGCGCCGCCGCGGTCGACTGGGACGACGGCGAGTTCTTCTGGAACCTCAACGTCCGCTATGTCGGTTCGCAGTATTCAACGTTCATGAACGATGAACGCATGCCTGCCTATTACGAGATGGGCGGCGACGTCGGCATGCGGTGGCACGATCTAGGTGCGCTGAAGGCGCCCACGCTGCAGCTCGACTTCGTCAACCTGACAGACAACAACTTCCTGAGCGGGGTCAACAGCATCACCACGAACGCCAAGACGACGAACGGTGTCTACGGGACGAAGATCAGCGGCAACCTGCCGACATACCTGATCGGCGAGGGCCTGGGCGTGTTTGCGACCTTCAAGTTCGGGTTCTGAGCAGTCGTGGCGCCGGTTCAGCGTTTCAAGCGACTGCCCGGCTCGAACTCTTCGATCGCGGACTTGATCGCGTTGCCGAGTAATCCGGCGACCATCTGCCGATCTTCGGCTCGACGTATGATCCTCATGGTCAACGGCGGTATCCGGTCGATGATGGGCAGGAAGATAAGGCTGCCGTGAAGGCGCTCGTCGTTGACGTTGATCTGGTTCAGGAATGAAATGCCCTGTCCGGACACCACGAAGCCCCTGATCATCTCGATGGAATTGCTTTCCATCTCGGGAAACAAATCGAGACGCAGCCGTTTGCAGGCGGCATCCAGCGCGCCGCGAACGATCATCGTTTCGTCGGGCAGCACCATCGGGTAGCCGATACAGTCACCGATCCTGATTGATGACCGTTTCGCCAGAGGGTGACCGGCCGGGACGACGGCGCCGATGTAGCAGTCCACCGCTGACATCACGCTCAGCCTGGGATCGTCGGGCATCGAGAATGTCAGTCCGAGGTCGCACTCTCCGGAGGTGACGGCGTGCGCCACCTTGTCGCCGTCGTATCTGCGAAAGACTAACTTGATGACAGGATGCTGGTCTCGAAAGTTGGAGCAGACGCGAATGATGAGCGAGGATGCGAGGCCACCGACAATGGCGACCGTAACAGTGCCGCGCCGGATACCTTTCAGATCATCAATTTGCCCGACCGCCCTTGTGAGATCCTTCAAGGTTCGCCTGATGTGATCGATCAGTATCTCGCCGGCAGGCGTCAGTTGCAGCTTCCGGTGCAATCGGTAGAATATCGGGCTGCCCAGCTCTTCCTCGAGCGCCAGGATCTGCCGGTTGATGGATGAAGACGAGATGTTGAGCTTGTCCGATGCCTTTCGGATCGATCCCGCTCGCGCGACCTCGTCCAGGTAGCGAAGCAGCTGTGAATGTAGGAGGCGCATCGACCACTCTCAGGCCCGTCGTTCGGGGCCGCCGAGTAGCATCAAAATGCGCCCCGTTGAAGCTCAAACTGGTGCTCGAACGGCACCGCAGCGATGGTAAACTAGGGACGCTGGTGACTTGAAGTCCTCGTGATTTGGAGTCCTCGTCGAGTCTCGGGAGGTGGGCGTGTCGATACCGTTGCTTGATATCGAAGGGTTTGACGACGTTGGCGATCAACGGCGACCGGAGATCGTCCGGCAGTGGCAGCATGCGCTGGACACGATCGGCTTCGTCACGATCAAGGGCCACGGCATTCCGCGGGAGCTCGCAACGAGCCTCGATCTGGCCGCCCGCGGGTTCTTCGAGCAGCCACTCGAGAGCAAGTTGCGATGCAAGGTATCGGATCCCGGGCAGCGTGGTTCCTTCGGATATATCCCGCCGGATGGAGAAAGCGTAGGCCGCACGTCCGGCGGGTCCGGAGCCCCCGACCTGGTCGAGTCGCTCAGCTTTTCAGATATCGCCAAGGATGCCGCCAAGGATGCCGGACGAGACGGCGCGGCAATCTCGATCTACCAGGCGCTCCCCCCGCAGCTGCTCTCGCTGGTGGTGGATTACGCTGATGCCGCATATCAGCTGGGCAGGAGCCTGATGCGTCTGAGTGCGCTGGCGCTGGACCTTCCTGAATCCTATTTCGACGACCTCTACTCCCCGATGCAGCACAAGCTCCGCCTTGCCTACTACCCCAGGCAAACCGTTGCCCCAGTTCCCGGGCAGTTGCGCAATGCGGCGCACACCGACTTCGCCGGATTTACGATCCTGCTTCAGGATACCGCCGCCAGCGGGCTGCAGGCTCTTACCCGCGACGAAAGCTGGATCGATGTTCCGCCGGTCGAGGGAGCGCTCGTGATCAATACCGGCGACCTCCTGCAACGCTGGACCAATGATCGCTGGACGTCCAACGTCCATCGCGTGATCAATCCTATGAAGGAAGCCGAGAAGCAGAGCGGTAGACTGTCAATCGTCTTCTTCACCGGGCCGCGCGAAGATGCCGAAATCTCGTGCCTTCCCAGTTGCTCGTCCCCTTCAAGCCCGGCGCGCTATGCCACCATCACAGCCGGCGACCACGTCCGGTCCAAGCTCCAGCAGACCTACGGAAAGTCATAGCAGGCCCTCTCCCGACGCCACGCTGCGTTACCGACACGCGCGGCGCGCGGCTGTAGGCGCAGGGCGGAAGCTTCGCGCCGAATCCTGCGCCCTGCGTACATCAAGCCGGTATGCGGCAGTGACGAGGTCGTAGCCGAGCAGCTGCAGCGTCAGGTCGATCACCTGCCGGCCACGCTCGCCTTTCAGACGAGTCTGCGCCGCAATGTCGGCGACACCGACATCAGCGGCGTTGGACTGTGCCGGCAGCGACTGCGCCGCCGCCTGGATCTCGCCCCAGAGATCAAGGAACAGGAAATAGGGCTCCGACATGCGCGGAGACAGACGCAGCTGTTCCGGGATCAGCACGTCTGCAGGCTTGATGCCGGTGAAGAAGGCGGTGGGCCCGCGGTCGCTGAAACGTTCGATCCGCCGTGCCACCGCCGCATCCATGTTGGCGAGCGCGTTGGTGAACGCCTCCATCGTGTTCGCCAGTGGATACGGGTCCCAGTTGGCGCCGGAGAGAACGAAGCCATGCCGTCCATGGTCGAGAGGACCACCCCGGACGTCGTATTTCATCATCTGCGGTGTGGACATCATCCAGGCGTCGGCGGGGCTGGCGTCGAGCACCGGGACCGGGTTGGCAGCGGACGCGTTGATCTGCAGCACGACCGCGTCACGCAGCGCGGCCCCGGCCTGCCAGGCCGAGCCCTGACGGATATAGGAGGCGCGCAGGCTTTCCGGATCCTGCAGCACGCGGTGCGGATCGTCGGCGAATAGGTAGCCGCCCTTCAGCATGTCCAGCAGTCGCGCCGCTTCCCAGTTCACCCAGCGGAACGGACGCACCGCCTGCACCGGGGGCACCAATGGGGTCAGGCTCTAATCCATGGCGTCGAGATCCATCGCCAGGATCAGGTCGGCCCAGCGCAGCGCGGTCTCGCCGTCCGCCACCATGAAGGTGGCCTGGGCGGCGGCATACGCGTCGTTGGTGCCCCCGGTCTCGAGCAGGTCAAATTCGTGCGGCGTGATGCCGGCCCGCCGCAGCGCCTCCGCCGCCGTCATGCGCACGCCCCGGTAATAGGCGTCGCGTCGCCGGCCAACGTGAGTTCGACGATGTCGTCGACGAACAAATCGGCCTCGCCCAGGCTGCCGCGCGAATACATCACCGGCGTCACACGCTTGTTGAGCAGGTCGAGCAGCGCCTGCATGAACTCGGGCGTGGCCGCGCTGTAGGGAACGGTGTCGGCGCGGATTACCATGTTGGCGCGCACCAGCGCCTCGTCCTCGATCTCGGGCGGCGCACCGTCGGCGTTCGACGACAGGCGCATCGCGTCGGCGTGATCCTCGCGCCGGGTCCGCACCTCGCGCAACGCACCGCCGCCACGATTGACGCCATACACGGTGATGCCTTCCGCCTCGGCCTCCAGCATCAGCGCCCGTCCGGCCGCGGCACGCTCAATTGCCGCCGGCGCGTAGCGGACCGACGCACCGTCGCGCGCCACTGCAAGCACCTGTGCCACGGTGAGACCGCGCCCGGTCAGCACGACGGTGCCCGGGCGCCCGGTCGGGCTGATCGGGCGATAGCCATCCGCCCGCGTGATGCCTGCAAACGTGACGGTGGATGCTGCGAGCCACGCTCCGAATGCCGCGCGGCGGATCTGGATGAACCGTCCGCTCCGCCAGCTGGCTCTCCCGAGCGCAAGGACCAGTGCTGCTGCACGCCGCCAAGCTGCTCGCGCACATATGTCGGGAGCGGCCAGACCGGCGTTCGCCGATGCGATCGGCGGTCCGGGATGCGCGAGCGAGGACGCTGCTGGGCCTCATCCATGGCCATATCCTCGTGGTTTGATAGCGAGTGGCCTGGGTCGAGCAGTGGAAAGCATGTCGTCGAAGCCTGTTCGTGTCTATCTTGTAACATACGGGCTCGATACGAGATGTAGATCGAAACACCGGAAGCGGCATCGGATGCGTTCCTGGTGACGCACCGAACTCTGTTGCTTCTCCGGCACCTTCTTCACGGTCGTCGCGACCGAGAAGTGTTGGCTCCGGAACGACATGCTCACGCGGCGCTCTCCGGCGTCCGCTACGACGCGACCGCCCCTGGCAGGAGATCCACGATCTGGATCGGCCGTTCCGCGCGAACGTAAACCCGATCAGCGACACGCTCGAGAGTTGCAGTCCGAGAGCTTCCTGAAGGTCACGCCCGCGCGGCGGGCGGTGGACGACACGATCCGGCTGCTGGGCGAGGATCTGCACGTGGCCGGGATTTGGGTCGTCGAAGAGGCTTGACCCGTCTTCTCGATTGACGTGCCGGGCCGGTCCGCATCCTGCCGGCGCATGGCAGTGGCGAAATCGGCATCGCCGTGGGCGCTCGCGGGTCTTCCAGCCGATGCGTTCTCCGATGACGATGCCTCCGGACAGCCGATGGCCCGAGTGTTGCATCGGGGTGTCGGTCACCGTCTTGAACGGCTCGTCCCTGACGGGGCAGCACGACAGCGTCTGGCCGGACACCGAACTTTCCTTCGCTGGCCAGGTAGAGGACACCCTGGATGTCGAGATCGCAGCTTCCTCACCGCAGTCCGGGTTCGGTCGCGATAGACCGGGTGCCCGCCGTGCGCCGGCTGCAGAGCGGTTTCAGCCAGATCCTGACGTTCCTGTCTCTCATCGAGATCGGCGATCTCGACGAGGTGGCGCATCTGCGCGGGCTCGGCCGGTCGACGGTCGGTTTTCATTTGCGCCAGATGGCAGCGGATTATGGCGACGATCTGCTCCAGCGGATTGGGACCGGGCTGGTCCCGACGAGAGCGGGCATTGCGGCCTACCGATTGCTGCGGCCGTTGATGATCGGCATCACCGATGCCTTCGCCGCCCTGCAAGAACCGGTCGACGCGGCGCCATTCGACCCGCTCGCCTTGCTCATGCCCGAGGGGTTGCCCGGCTGCGTGCTGGCGCGGGCCGCCGAGCAGGCCCTCTCGGCATGGCCCGATCTCCCCGACCATCCACGGTCGACGTCCCGCGCCGCACCCGGCCTCACCATCGCATTCTGCGTTCTGGGGACGGGCGAGCTGGCGGCGGATCGCTGGGCAGTCGTCGGCCTGCCGGGCGCCGCGGGCTGGGTGAACGGCGCCTTGCCCTGGGACGTGCTGCGTGGACTGGTGGTGCAGCTCCCCCGACTGCCGAGCGATCTGGCGCAGGTCGTGCGCGACCGTCTCGCAGACGCCGGCGCGCGCGCGGTTGGTGGCGAGCGCGACGCGCTCGAGCTGCTTCAGGATCTTGGCGGCGGCGGCGGTTCGCCCGCCGTGCTGGTTCCCGCCTCCCTGCTGAACCGCGCCATGGTCGCGCGGCAGCTCTATGGCGGCCTGATGGAGAGTGGTGCCATCGACCCCGGACTGATCATCGAGGGCGGTTCGGCTGGATCTTGTGCCGAGGCGACACTGGAGCTGCTCGGACGCAAACTGGCGGCGGCGATTGCCCCATCCTCGCCGGCAAACGCGCCCTCCCGGTCGCTGCCCGAGATGGACCAGCTCACGATCCGCCACTGCCTGGCGTTCTGTGCGCTCTACGAAGAGCGCAATATCCGGCGCGCATCCGAACGGCTCTGCATCGTGCAGCCGGCATTGACCGTTCAGCTGCGCCGCATCGAGACGCGGATCGGCCGATCGCTGTTCGATCGCAGCTCGCGCGGGATCAAGCCGAACGGGGCCGCCGAGCTGCTCTACGCGCGGCTGCATCCGGCATTGATGCGTCTGCTGCAATCGCCGCAGACGCTCAGCCGCGCCGACCATCACGCCGCGGCGCGCCGGCTGCGTCTCGGTCTGATGCCGCTGGTGGACGAGAACAGCAGCATCGCCATCAGCGTCGCGCGCGCGCTCGACGAGCATGCGAGAAACCATCCGGGACAGAATGTCGCGGTGACGGAAGCCTTTTCCGCCGAGCTTGTCCGATCCCTGCGGGAAAAACGGGTCGACCTGATCCTGGTGGATCAGCCCTTCGACGATGCGGAACTGGTCTTCGAGATGGTGGCGACCGACAGCCTCGCGGTCATTGTCGACAGCGCGTCCGATCTGCTGCCGCCGGGACCGGTCGATCTCGACCGGCTGCGCACCCTGCCGCTGATCATGCCGTCCGCGCAGAACGGCCTGCGCAGCCTCCTCATCGAGCAGATGCGACAACATGGCTGGATTTTTCAGCCACAGATCGAAATCGACTCGATTGCCACCATCCTCAGCCTGCTGAAGACCATGCGCTATGCCACCATCCTACCGGTGGGCGCGGTGCATCTGAGCCGCGGGCGGCGGGAGATCAGCGTGCACGAGATCCGATCGCCGCGGTTGTGCCGCCAGATCTGCGTTGGCCGGCGCCGATGGGAACCGGGTAATGACGTCGGGCGCACGCTGATCGACGCGCTGCGGGCCGCGTTCGCGACCTTCGCTCCGAACTGAGGCGCCCGCCCTGGACGGCGGCGTCAGCCCGAAGCGACTTGCGCCTGATGGAGGAAGGCCTCGAGCGAATCGTCCATCGCCTCCATCCAGGGCGTGTGATGCGCGGGCGCTTCCCGGCCGGTCAGCGCCGACACGTAGGACCGGTTCCGATAGGTGAGGATGCCCTCGGCCTTGTGGTGTTCCCACTGCTTGAACGTCGCCGCGACATGGTCGAGATCGAGGCGCGGGTAATCGGTCGGCCGCATCAAGTCCCGGACGTAGTCGGTCTGGAAGTCGATCGCCTCGAACGGGTCGGCGACTGCTTCCTCGCGCCGCATCCATTGCGCCATGTCGTCTTCCATGGCCGTGTCCGAAGGAAGCGCGATCCGGCCGAGCATCAGGTCGCGGGCATACCAGGCCTGCGCATCGAACATGTTGAAGGTGTAGTACTGGTCCTGCATGCCGAGATAGAGCAGGCGCGGATTGGCGGCCCAGACGACGCCCTTGTAGAGGCCGCCCGGATAGAGGCGGTTCCTGGTCCGGAGCCGGAGGCTGTCGGGCAGGAACGGGAAATGGTGCTGGTAGCCGGTGCACAGCACGATCGCATCGACCTCGCGGCTCGATCCGTCGACGAACTCGGCGGTGCGGCCGACGACGCGGGCGAGCAGCGGCCGCTCCTCAAAGCCGGCGGGCCAGTCGAAACCCATCGGCTTGGTGCGATAGGAGAAGGTGATCGAGCGGGCGCCGTATTTGTGGCACTGCGTGCCGATGTCTTCCGCCGAGTAGGAGCTGCCGACCAGCAGCACGTCCCTGCCGCGGAATTCGTTGGCATCGCGGAAATCATGCGCGTGCAGCACGCGGCCGGGGAACCGCTCGAAGCCGTCGAAGCGCGGCACGTTCGGCACTGAGAAATGCCCGGACGCCACCACCACGTGGTCGAAGTTTTCCGTGCTGGTGTGCTGGCGGGCGAGATTGCACACCGTCACGGTGAAGCGCCTCGTCTCATCCGACCACTCGACGCCGCGGACCGCCGTGCGGAAGCGGATGTAGGGGCGCACGCCGCTCCGCGCGACACGACCGGCGATGTAGTCGTGCAGCACCGCGCGCGGCGGATAGGAGGGGATCGGCCGGCCGAAATGCTCCTCGAACGAGTAGTCGGCGAACTCGAGACACTCCTTCGGCCCGTTCGACCACAGGAAGCGATACATGCTGCCGTGCACCGGCTCGCCGTATTCGTCGAGGCCGGTGCGCCAGGTGTAGTTCCACAGGCCGCCCCAATTCTCCTGCTTCTCGAAACATACGAGTTCGGGGATCTCCGCACCCCGCGCACGCGCAGACTCGAAGGCGCGCAGCATCGCAAGGCCACTCGGCCCGGCGCCGATGATGGCGACGCGTGATGTCATGGTTCTGTCCGATCTCGGCCGTGGCGTGCTCAGGAACGCACCCGGGTCTTGGTGGGGTCGTACGCGGGGAACGGTGCGACCGCGGCGCCGATCCGCTTGATGTGGCCATCGAGCTTGCCGATCTCGACCGCGGTGCCGGGCGCGCCCGCCGACACGTCGAGCCGCGCCAGCGCGATCGTCCGCCGCAGCAACGGCGAGCGGGTGGCGCTGGTGACCACGCCGATCCGGGCGCGGCCGCGATAGATCGGATCGCCGTGGCCCACGGCCTCGTTGCCGTCGACGTCGAGTCCGACCAGGCGCGTGCGGGGATGCGCCCCGCGTTGGGCGAGTGCCGCGCGGCCGACATAGTCGTCCGGCTTGGCGGCCGGCACCGTGAAGCCGATCCCCGCCTCGAACGGATCGGTCTGGTCGTCGAAGTCGAAGCCCGCGAACACCAGCCCCGCTTCGATCCGCAGCATGTCGAGTGCCTCGAGCCCGAGCGGCGCCAGGCCGCGCGGCAGGCCGGCCTCCCAGACTGCGTCCCACACCGCCACCGCGTCGGTCGGATGGCACCAGATCTCGTAGCCGAGCTCGCCGGTATAGCCGGTGCGCGAGACGACGACCGCCGGTCCGTCCGCTCCGCCGATGCGGCCGATCGTGAAGCGGAACCATTTCAGTTCAGCCAGAAGCGGCTGGTGCGCCGGCGTCACTACCAATTCAGCCAGAATCTCGCGGCTCTTCGGTCCCTGCACGGCGATGTTGTGCAACTGGCTGGTCGAGGAACGGACCGTCGCGGCCAATCCGCGGGCGCGTCCGAGTTCGCGCAGCCAGACGCCGCAATAATCGTCGCCGCAGATCCAGCGGAAATTGTTCGGGCCGAGGCGAAAGATCGTGCCGTCGTCGATCATCCCGCCATGCTCGTAGCACATCGCGGTGTAGACCACCTGGCCGGTTGCCAGCTTGCGCACGTCGCGCGTGACGGCAAGCTGCATCAGCGCTTCCGCGTCGGGGCCCACGACCTCGAACTTGCGCAGCGCCGAGAGGTCCATGACCGCGGCCGCCTCGCGGCAGGCCCAGTATTCGGCGACCGCGCCGCCGTCGCCAAACGCGGTCGGCAGCCAGTAGCCGCGGTAATCCACGCGCCGGCGGGTCAGGGCGGCAACGCGCGGTGCGAAGCCGCTCTCGCGGGAGAGCACCGGGCTTGCGTCTGCGGTCATGCGGCGGACGATGCCCCTGGGGAAGTCGCTCGATTTGTCGTAGATGCGGACATGGATGTCGGTGGGACGCCAGCCGTTGGCGGGATCGATGTCGTCGGCACAGGACGAGGTGGCGCAGACCAGGTCGGTGAGCGCTCGAAGCAGCACATAGTCGCCCGGGCGCGACCACGGCTCGTCCATGGTGATCGCGCCGTCGGCGGCCAGCTGCGTGTTGTAGAAAAAATTGATCGCGGGCCAGCCGGCGCGCGGCGCCACGCCGTGCGGAGCCAGCGTGCGGTTGAAGTTGTCGGTGCAGTTGTCGTGGCCCGGATAGCCGGCCTCGGCGTAGTATTTGGCATTGCAGGCCATCATGAAGCTGTCGTGCCGCCCCACCGTGTCCTGGATCACTTCGACGAGCGGGCGCAGCCTCGCGTCGTAGAACTTCGAGTGCAGGCCTGGACCCGGGGAGGCGGTGCCCATCACGGTGCGCGTCGCGGTCGGATCGAGGCCGTGCTCGACGCCTTCGCTCAGCGAGAGCGCGTCGAAGGCGAGGAAATCGGCGCATTGGCGCCCCTCGACATCGATGATCTGGATGTAGTCGCCGGCGCCCACCCGGTAGGCGCCCGCAGTGGCGGCGCGGATGCGGATGTCCTCGCCCGGCCGCGCCAAGCGCGGCGGCAGATGCAGACCCGGAACGAGCGGCTGCAGGACGATGTCGAGATCGGTCGGCGGGTCCTGCGCGTCGGCCGCCATCGGTCGACCGGGCGCCACAAAGATCCAGAGTTCCGGCGCGGCGGCCGTCAGCACCACCGACGCGCCGAAGCCGCCATCGGCCCCGAACAGCGTGCGGGCGGCGACCCGCACCGATCCGCCGGCCCGGCGCATGAATTCGGCGACCGCATCGGTCGCGGCGCCGCCGTGGTCGAAGCGCTCCAGCGCGGCATGCAGCGCCGCCAGCTCGCCGGCAGCCTCCCGCGGCGCCTCGGACACGACGAAGAGCTGGCCCGGCTGGCCGCCATCGCGGTCGACCACGGTGACGACGTCGCCAGCCTGCACCGGCACGGCGGCACAGGTGCCTCCGGCCACGGCGAACCGCAGGCAGGTCTCTCTGGTCGGTCCGGAAGGTGGGGCGAGAGGACCGTCCACGTTATTCTCCGCTGAGTGGAGCGATGTTGGAGATCAAGCGGTTGCACAACAAGAGTGCCGGTTGGCACCAAGCCGTCATCGTCTGCCTGTCCGCGCCGCAGCTTGCCTGTTCGCTGAGCACAGGCCGGCGGTGGTTTGAGGCGCGGCGGCCGTTCACCTAGGCTTGCCCCATGCGAAACGACGTGAGCGGGCGGCGAAGGCAACCCTGGCGACATCCGGCTGGCCCGACCGCGTCCCCGTTCGAGGCCGGCTTCTTTGCCCGGCTCGGCGAGGCGGCACAGGCGATCGGCAAGGCCACGTTCCACGAGACGCTGCTCGACCTGCTCGGCAGCCTGATCGCGCATGACAGCGTCTGGATCATCCGCTATTCGCCCAACCTCGCGCCCGAGGTGCTGCACACCGTCGGCGTCTCGGGCGCGATCGTCGCCTGGTATCGCGAGACCTACAGCGCGTTCGATCCGTTTGCCCGCTTCTGGCGGTCGGGCGGACAGCCCGGCGTCACCACCCTCGGTCGCGCGCTGACGCCGTCCGCCGAGAGCGAGCTCTACGTCATGGTGTTCCAGGTCAAGGCGGGCTTCGCCGACGAGCTGGCCCTGCTGCTGGCGTTGCCCGGCGGCTCCTGCCTGGCGCTGTTCCTGCAGCGCAACCAGTCGCGTTTCACGCCCGAGGAGGAGGCTCTGGCGCGCCTGGTGTTCCCGACCCTGTCGGGACTGCACCGGGCGCATGTCGGACGGCTGATGCTGGAGCTCAAGAGCGTCGCCGACCATCCCGGCCTGCGACCGGAGCTGCCGAGCCTGATCGTCGACAGCGGCGGCCGCGAACTGCACGCCAACCGCCTGTGGCGCGACGCCGAGCGTCGGCTGCCGGGGCTGCGCGGGCTGCCGGCGCGCCCGAAGGCCGATGGTGCTGCGCCGATCGACGGTGCGCCGGGGATGCGCCTGCGCATCGAGGATTTCGGCGCCGACTTTCCGCTGGCGCCGAGCGGCCGGATGTACGTGCTGGAAGACCGCGCCGAACCGCCCCCGCATGAAGCGGCGGATGGCGCGCCCGGGACGGCCGACCTGCTGCCGCCGGTCACGCCGCGGGAACGCGATATCCTGGCCCTGATCCTGAAGGGTCAGACGACCGGCGAGATCGCCCAGACCCTCGGCATCGGCAAGGGAACGATCAAGAACTATCGCCTGCGGCTCTACCGCAAGGCCGGTGTCCGCTCGGAGCGCGCGCTGGTCGCGCTGTTCATGCCGCTGCTGTCGGGGCGTCGCTGAGCCTGCGGCGAGCGGGGCCTGGGACTGCCCCGTGTCTCCATCGGTGACATGATGCTGCGGCGGCAGCGTTCCGAGGAGCCGCCGTCAGCCGGCGAGGCTGATCTGGTCGGCCAGCCACGGATGGCTGGCGACGAGCTGCGACACCGCTCCCTCCATGAGCGTCGTCCGCACGGTCCGTGCGAGCGTGCGCGGGATCGGGCCGAGTTCGCGATGACGACCGATCAGGGTGAGGCGCCGGCGCAGCCCCGGTCCCGGCAGCGGATGGCAGCGGAGCGCACCCGCGGGCAGTGCCGCCTCGAAGAGGCAGAGCGGCGTGGTGATCGCCCAGCCGGCGCCCGCGGCGACGGCCTGGGCGACGCCGTAGGGCCCGTCGAACTCCTGTCCCACCGGTAGCTCCAGGCGCAGACGGCGCAGATGCCGCTCGATGTCGGTGCCGGTGCGCGACCGCGCGGTGTAGCGGACGAAGGCGAGTTCGCGGCCGAGCTGGGCGAGTGCCGCCAGGCTCGCGGGCGGCGCGACACCCGGGGCGCAGAGGAGGACATAGGGCTCCTCGAGCAGCGGCCAGCGTTCGAGGCCGGCGCTGTCGGCGAGGTCGTCGACGCCGAGGAACAGGTCGACCTGCCGGGTCAGCAGGGCCGATCCGTGGGCGGCGGTCAGGCCGGACAGGAACACCGCCTGCGCCGCGCGCTCGCGCATGGCGGCGGCGAGCGTCGACAGCGTCGCGCGGGTCAGCGAGTCCACCAAGCCGATCCGGATCAGCTGAAGCCGCCGGTCGTCGCCGTGACGCAGCAGCGGCGCGATCTGGCGGGCTTCCGAGAGCAGGAACGCGGCGCGGTGGCGCAGCATCAGGCCGGCTTGGGTCAGCCCGAGCGGGCGCACCTTGCGATCCAGCAGGACGACGCCGGTGCGCGCCTCCAGCTCCGCCACCGCCTGCGACACCGCAGGCTGCGTGAGCCCGAGTGCCCGGGCCGCGGAGACCATCGTTCCGTGCTCGCAGACAGCGAGAAAGATCTCGAGTGCACGCAGATCAAACGGCAACGGCTCGGACATCGGCGGCGACGTATTCCTATAAGGGAAAATTATAGACGGCGGCAGCCGCGCGGACGATAGCCTGAACCGATGGCATCCGAACGGGCTTGATCGGCCGGCGCCGCGGTTGGAGACGTTGGAGGCAGTATGAGCGAACGTCGAAACGATCCTGCCGGTCCGCCGGCGTCCAGCGCGACGGGCGAGGCGCCGGCGACCTTCACGCTCACCCTGTCCTGCCCGAACCGGCCCGGCATCGTGGCCGCCGTATCGACCTGCCTGTTCGAGGCGTCGGGCGACATCAAAGAGGCGCATCAATACGACGCGCCCGACACCAAGCGGTTCTTCATGCGCGTGCTGTTCACGCTGCAGGGCGGCATGGAGCGGGTAGCGTGGTTGCGCCAGCGCATCGAAGCCCTCGCCGACCGGTTCGCCCTGAGCTGGAAGCTGCACGACCGTTCCGAGCGGCGGCGGGTCATGCTGCTCGTCTCCAGGTTCGATCATTGCCTGGTCGATCTGCTGTATCGCCATCGTCTCGGCGAGCTGCCGATGACCATCACCGCGATCGTCGCCAACCACCCGCGGGAAGGCTACGCCGCCGTCGACCTCGGCGCGGCACCCTTCCACCATCTGCCGGTGACCGCCGCGACCAAGCCGGCGCAGGAGGAGCGTCTGTGGGGTCTGGTGCAGGAGACCCGCACGGAGCTGGTCGTGCTCGCCCGCTACATGCAGGTGCTGTCGGACCAGATGACCGCGCGGCTGTCCGGCCAGTGCATCAACATCCACCATTCCTTCCTGCCCGGCTTCAAGGGCGCGCGACCCTATCACCAGGCGCATAATCGCGGCGTGAAGCTGATCGGGGCCACCGCCCACTACGTGACGGCGGATCTCGACGAGGGGCCGATCATCGAGCAGGACGTCGAACGCGTCAGCCACACCGACACCGCCGAGGACCTGGTGCGCAAAGGCCGCGACATCGAGCGTCGCGTGCTGTCGAAGGCGGTTCGCTACCACCTCGACGACCGGGTCATTCTCAACGGCGACAAGACCGTCGTGTTCGGCGAATGACGAGCCGGCGATGAACGGCCCAGCCAGCGCGGCGATCGAAAAGGCCGACGCCACCACGCCGGAGGCGACCCGGGCCGGGGCGGTCCTGATCGACGGCCGCGCCCACGCCGACGACATCCTCGCGCAGACCGCGCGCGACACCGCGCTGTTCGTGGCCGAGACGGGTGTTCGGCCCGGCCTCGCGGTGGTCCTGGTGGGCGACGATCCGGCGAGCGCGGTCTATGTCCGTGCCAAGGGACGGCGCTGCGTCGCCGCGGGCATGCGCTCGTTCGAGCACCTTCTGCCGGCCGCGACCGACCAGGCGGCGCTGCTCGGCCTGCTGGCGCAGCTGAACGCCGACCCCGAGGTGAACGCGATTTTGGTGCAGCTGCCGCTGCCCGTCACGCTCGACGCGGCCGGGGCACTGGCCGCGATCGATCCAGACAAGGACGTCGACGGTTTCCATCTGCTCAACGCCGGCCGACTGGCCACCGGCGCGGACGGCGTGGTGCCGTGCACGCCGCGCGCCTGCCTCCTGCTGCTGCGCGCGACGCTCGGCCGTCTGCGCGGGCTCCACGCGGTCGTGCTCGGGCGTTCCAACATTGTCGGCAAGCCGATGGCACGGCTCCTGCTGGGCGAGGACTGCACCGTGACGCTCGCTCATTCACACACGAGAGACCTGCCTTCGATGTGCCGGCAGGCGGACATCCTGGTGGTCGCGGTTGGACGGCCGCTGATGGTGCGCGGCGACTGGATCAAGCCCGGCGCCGCCGTCATCGACGTGGGCATCAACCGCGTGCAGGCCGGGGACGGGCGCGCCGTGCTGGTGGGCGATGTGGCGTTCGAGGAGGCGCGTCGCGTGGCGGGATGGATCACCCCTGTGCCAGGCGGCGTTGGACCCATGACGATCGCATGTCTGCTGCGCAACACGTTGCAGGCGGCCCGCCGGCAACGCGGCATGGCCTGCGTCGACCGATGATCGTTGCCGCCCAACGAGCGAGATCGACTGACGAGGAGGCAGGACGTTGGCGTTAACCTGGAGGACGAGCGCGCTGGCCGGTCGGCACCGCGCGCTGGGCTCGGCGCTCGAGGACTGGAACGGCATGGGCACGGCCTGGACCTACCGGTCCAACGTGCAGGATGATCACGTCGCGATCCGCACACGCGCCGGGCTCATGGACGTGTCGGGGCTGAAGAAGCTGCATCTGGTCGGGCCGCACGCAGCGGCGATCCTCGACCGCGTCACCACGCGCAACGTCGAGAAGATCACACCCGGCCGCTCGGTCTATGCCGCGATGCTGAACGACGGCGGCAAGTTCATCGAGGATTGCATCCTCTACCGCACCGGTCCGAACGCCTGGATGGTCGTGCATGGCTCCGGCGCCGGCCACGAGACGATCGCCGCCGGGATCGCCGGCCGCAACGTGGCGATGCTGTTCGACGACGATCTGCACGACCTGTCGCTGCAGGGGCCGGCGGCGGCCACCTTCCTCGCCCGTCACGTGCCGGGCCTGCGCGACCTGCGCTACTTCCATCACCTGCAGACGACGCTGTTCGGCTGCCCGGTCATGATCTCGCGCACCGGCTACACCGGCGAGCGCGGCTACGAGATCTTCTGCCGTTCAAGCGACGCCGCCGCAATCTGGGACACGATCCTGGCGGAGGGCGCCGATCTCGGCATCGTGCCCACCAGCTTCACGGCGCTCGACCTGCTGCGCGTCGAGAGCGCGCTGCTGTTCTACCCCTACGACAACTCCGAGACGTATCCCTACCCGGACGACCCGGCGGGCGACACGCTGTGGGAGCTCGGGCTCGACTTCACCGTGAGCCCGGGCAAGACCGGGTTCACGGGGGCCGCGGCGCATTACGCGGCGAAGGGCCGCGAGCGGATCCGGGTCTACGGCGTCCTGCTCGAGAGCGATGTCGCCGCCGAGGCCGGCGACGACGTGCTGGCCGCCGGCCCGTCCGAGGAACAGCGTCCGGTCGGCGTGGTGACGTGCGGCATGGTGTCCTCGCTGACCGGCCGCTCGATGGCGCTGGCCCGGCTGGCGCCGCAAATGGCCGTGCAGGACACGCCGCTCGCGGTGCGCGGCAAGGCCGGCGTGGTCCCGGCGATCGCCCACGCGCTGCCGTTCGACGACCCGCGAAAGACCAAGCGGACCGCCGTCGGTTGAAGCCCGCTCAGGAGGCCGCATGACGCCCGATGCCATATTGACGTCCGACGGCGTGCTCAGCGGACCGCATTCGTCGGGTTCGCTGCAGCGCCAGCTTTCCTGGAAGGGCGCGTTCTGGATCGCCAGCGGCGTGCCGGCGCTGGTGCTGTTCTCGATCGGGCAGGTCGGCGCCACCGTCGGCCGCGCAGCCTGGGCGGTCTGGATCATGTCGATCCTGCTCGGCTTCGTGCAGTCCTTCACCTATGCCGAGATCGCCGGACTGTTCCCCGACAAGTCCGGCGGCGCGTCGGTCTACGGCGCGATCGCCTGGGTCCGCTACGGCAAGCTGTTCGCGCCGCTCTCGGTCTGGTGCAACTGGCTGGCCTGGACCCCCGTGCTGTCGATCGGTGCCGGGCTCGCCGCCGGCTACGTGCTGTCGATCCTCGTGCCCGCGGCCTCGCCGCTGAACACCTGGCACCTGACGCTGCTCGATCTCGGCTGGCTCCGCCCAGGGCTCAGCCTGCGCATCAACGCGACCTTCTTCATCGGCGGCGCCTTGCTGCTGATCGCCTTCGCGATCCAGCACCGCGGCATCAGCGGTGCCGCCCGGACGCAGATGATCCTCGGGATCGCCGCCCTGGCGCCGCTGCTGCTGCTCGGTCTGCTGCCGCTGCTGGGCGGCGCCGTGCACGTCGCCAACCTGCTGCCGCTGGCACCGCTCGTCTACGCCGCCGACGGCCACGTGCTCGACGGGCCATGGGACCGCGCGGGATTGACCATCCTCGCGGGCGGGTTGTTCATCGCTGCCTGGTCGACCTACGGCTTCGAGACCGCGGTCTGCTACACGCGCGAGTTTCGCGATCCCAAGCGCGACACGGCGCGCGCCATCCTGTTCTCCGGCCTGCTCTGTATCTTTGTGTTCACCGTGCTGCCGCTGACCTTCCAGGGCGTGCTCGGCCTCGGCCGCCTGGTCAGCCCGGCGGTCCGCGACGCGCACGGGACGGTCACGACGCCGGCGACCTATGACGGGATCCTGGCGCCCGACATCGGCAGCGGCATGGGCGTCGCGCGCGCCATGGCGGGCATGATCCACGGCGGCGCGATCGTCGAGACCGTCGTCGTGGTGATGCTGGTGCTGGCGCTGACGCTGTCGATCATCACCTCGATGGCCGGTTCGTCGCGAACGCTCTACCAGGCGTCGCGCGACGGCTGGCTGCCGCGCTACCTGAGCCACGCCAACGATCGCGGCGCGCCGACGCGCGCGATGTGGACCGATCTCGGGTTCAACCTGATCCTGCTGATGCTGTCCGACTACACCTTCGTGCTGGCGATCTCCAACGTCTGCTACATCATCTTCAACTTCATGAATCTGAACGCCGGCTGGATCCACCGGATGGACCGTCCGGGCTGGAATCGGCCGTTCCGCGCGCCCTCCTGGCTGCTCGGCGCGGGCGCGGTGCTGTCCTTCGTCAACCTCGCACTGCTGGGTGCGGGCGCCGACATCTGGGGCGCCGGCACGCTGCTCACCGGCGTGATCTGTGCGGCGGTGATCTTCCCGGTGTTCGTCTTCCGCCACTTCGTCCAGGATCGCGGCGTGTTCCCCGCAACGATGACCGAAGACCTGCATCTCGGCGGCGAGGCCGGGGTCCGCAGCCGTGCCGGACCACTGCCCTACACGGTGCTCGTCGGCGGCATCGCCGTGGTGCTGATCAGCCATCATGTCGCCGTCTATCGCTGATCCGGACTCCGAATGCGGCGCGTGGCCGGCGATGCGCAGCCGTCTGGCCGTGGGCGCGCTGGCGATCGACCCGGGAGGCCGGGTCCATCTGCTGGTCTGCGATCGCGCCGATCCGCCGGTTCCGGCCGGGGCGCGGGAGGTCACCCTCGAACGCTGGACGGTGCGGGCCGGCGCCGGCGGCGGGTGGGCGCCGGCCGACGGGGATGTCGTGTTCGCATCGAAGCCGGATCTGCTGGCGCGGCTGCGCGATCGGCTGGGCAACGCCCTGATCGGCCTGCGGCTCTATGCCGCCGGCTCGGAATCCTTCCTGGCCGACATCGCCTGCCTGGCCGACCGGGCTGGCATGACGACGGGCGAGCTGTTCCTCGACCGGCTCGGCTCGCCGTCGCGGCGGGTGCGCTGCGTGCATTGCCGGGCCATGACGGACGACGTTGTCGCGACCCTGGTCCGCTGCGCCGGCTGTGGCGCGACGCTGCTGGTGCGCGACCATTTCTCGCGTCGGCTCGGTGCCTTCATGGGCGTGCAGGCGGATGCCGAAATGCCCGGCGAGCACCCGCCGCCCGAGCCGCTGGCGTCGTGACGACCGCCGTCTGGCCGTCCCGCGTGGCGGCGATCGACATCCTGTCGCCGGGGCTCCGGCGCTTCGCGCTCGAGCGTGACGACGGGGGCGAATATCCGGCGGCGTCGGCCGGCGCCCACGTCGTGGTGACGCTGACCGGCGCCGACCGACGCTGGAAGAACGCCTATTCGCTGGTCTCTCCCCCGGAGAGCCGCCGCCGGCTGGAGATCGTCGTGCGCCGCGTCATCGGCTCACGGGGCGGCTCGCTGCATATGCACGACCGGCTGCGGCCGGGCGACGCCGTCACCGTCACCGGTCCGGTCACCCTGTTCCCGCTCCATCGCCCCGCCCGCCGCCACCTGATGATCGCGGCGGGGATCGGGCTGACACCGTTCCTGTCCTTCCTGCCGGTGCTGCGTGGCGAGGGCCTCGCCTTTTCGCTCCATCAGTGCTGCCGTCCGGATGATGCCCCGGCGTTCGAGACGCTGCTCGCGCCGCATGCCGGCCCCGAGATCGTGCTGCATCGCAGCCGGGCCTCGCTCGATCTGGCGGCGTTGCTCGGTGCCGAGCCGCTCGGCACGCATCTCTATGTCTGCGGGCCGGCGGGGTTCATGCACGACGTGACGGCGGCGGCGCGCGCCGCCGGCTGGCCGCAAGCGAGGCTGCATCTGGAGACGTTCGGGACAGCCGCGGGCGGGGCGCCGTTCGTCGCCGTGCTGGCGCGCAGCAGCCGGCGGATCGAGGTCGGCGCGGAACAGAGCCTGCTCGAGGCGCTCGAGGCCGCCGGGATCGACGCGCCGAGCCTGTGCCGCGGCGGCGCATGCGGGCAGTGCCGCGTGCGGGTGCTGGCCGGCCAGGTCGATCATCGCGACCACGTGCTGGACGCCGCCGACCGCGCGCGCGGCGACGCAGTCATGACCTGCGTCTCGCGCGCCATGGGTGATACACTGGTGGTGGATTTGTGAGGATGGGCGAAGAAGGCCAAGGGCTCTGCCCCTGGACCCCGTTAAGGGCGGCGCCCTTAAAACCCCATACTTGAGGTTCGGAGTACAAGTGCCGGGAGATGGAGTGCGTGGACCTTGTCTATGATTCAGGCTCCGCGTTCTTTGATCGAGACACCCAAACGATCAGGGTTCCAAGGGACGACTGTCCCTTGGCGGGTCCAGGGCAGAGCCCTGGCCTTCCCTTAACCGCGAGTAAAGGGCTCTGGCGATGACCTTGCAGTTCCGCACCGACAGCCGCTATCGCGGCGACTACCATCTCGACCACAGCCCCGAGACGGTGCTGCGCTTTCCGTTCCCGTTCCACGAGGACAGCTACATGTACTCGGTGAACATCGAGCCGCATCACCGCGGTGGTTCCACGCCCGCGTTCGCCAACGCGTTCGACGTCGACGAGCACTACGTCGCGGAATGCCGCGAGCGTGCCCTGGTCCTGGCGGACGACCCGGAGCGCTGCCTGGTGCTGCCGCACATGATGACGGCGCAGTGGGACATGCTCGAGCTCGGCATGGAGAGCCTCGCCGCCGATTATCCCGACCTGTTCTCGCTCCATCGCGACGGCCGCCACTGGCACTGGATCAACCGCCCGCTCGGCATCGAGGATCGCTTCGTGTTCGGCGATGCCGGTTCCCTGAAGCTGCCGCCGTTCGAGTACATCACCCGGCAGATGCAGGGCGATTTCACGCTGCAGGATCAGCGCGACGGCGATCTGTGGATGGATGCCGGCATGGTCACCGCGCAAGCCGACTGGTCGCTCGCCTTCGATCTCGGCATGTCGTTCAGGCAATGGCACGCACCGGTGCCCAAGGCGCACGAGATGGGCGTGTTCGACCGCGCGCTCGCCTATCTGCTGGCGCTGCGGCATGGCAGCCCGGTGCGACGGCTCAACTGGACCGTCACCATCAACCCGCGGCTCGACACCGCGCCGGAGACCTACCCGATCTGGGGGCCGGAGCGCGCGCGCGTCACGCCGGAGACGGTCGGGCGGCTGATGCACCTGCGTGTCGAGCTGCAGGCCCTGTTCCGGCTGCCGCGCTCCAACGCGATCGTGTTCTCGATCCGCTGCTACATGTTGCCGCTGGACCAGATCGTGCGGGTGACGAAATGGGCGCGCCGGCTGCACCGGGTGCTGCGCGACCTCGATCCGGCGTTGGCCGAATACAAGGGAATGACCCGCACCCGGCAGATGGCGGTCGACTGGCTCGCGCAGCACGACGACGGGGCTCCGATCGGACTTGGGATCGCACCGGAGCAGGCCGCGTTGTAGTCTCTCGCGCCGCCGGAAGCGGCGGCAGGGGAGAGTGCGACGTGACGGGAACCCGCTCCATCAGGCGTGCCGCCCTCGCGGGTGCCGGACCGGCCGAAGGTCCCGCCAAGGCTGCGGCCGCCATGCCCGACCTGCTGACGGGGTCGGGCGCCGGGGCGGCCGGCTACACGCTCGAGCAGGCGCTGGGCGCGCAGATCCGCCTGCTGCGACACCGCTCGGAAGCGACCGTGGCCGATCTCGCGGCCCATGCCGGCATCTCCGCAGGCATGCTGTCCAAGATCGAGAACGGGCAGATCTCGCCCTCGCTCGCAACCCTGCAGGCGGTGGCGAGCTCGCTCGGCGTGCCGCTCACCCAGCTGTTCGCGAGCTTCGAGGAGCGACGTGACTGCTCCTACGTGAAGGCCGGGCAGGGCGTGTCGATCGAGCGGCGCGGGTCCAAGGTCGGCCATCAGTATCACCTGCTCGGCCATGCGCTGGGCGGCATCATGGCGGTGGAGCCCTACCTGATCACCCTACGCGAGGAGGCTGATCCCTATACCGGCTTCCAGCACGCCGGAACCGAGTTCATCTTCATGTTGACCGGCGAGGTGGTCTACCGCCATGGCGAGGCCGTCTACCACCTGCGTCCCGGCGATGCGCTGCTGTTCGATTCCGCAGCACCGCACGGGCCCGAACGGTTGCTGGTCAAGCCGATGACCTTCCTGTCGGTGATCATCTACGCGCGCAGGAGCGATTAAGCCCGACGCCGCCAAGCCGGCCGATGCATCAGAAAACTATGAAGCGTCGGGCAGAAGGTATCGCGCCGGGCTTCGGCGAGCCTGCGATGCTTCGGCGGCGTTGTTCGGAGGAACCGATGCAGAGACCGTCCAGCTCCGCTGCCGCCGCGTTCGAGCCCCACGTCGGGTTCGCGTGATGGAGGTCGATCTCCTCGTCGCCGGCAAGCTCGTCATGCCCGGCGGCATCTGGCCCGATGGCTGGGTCGCGGTCAGCGGCGGACGCATCGTGCAGACCGGAACCGGCGCACGTCCGGACGCCGCCAGTGTGCATGAGCATGACGACGCGCTGGTGCTGCCGGGCGCGATCGACGCGCAGGTGCATTCGCGCACCCAGAGCGGGCAGGAGGATTTCCTCTGGAGCACCCGCGCCGCGGCTGCCGGCGGCGTTACAACAGTTGTCGACATGCCCTATGACGAAGGCTTCCTGGTCTGCAACGCCGATCGACTACGCCGGAAGGCGCGCGAGGCCGGCGCACAGGCCCGTATCGATTTCGCGCTCTACGGCACCATCGATCCGGCCGAAGGGCCGATCCATATCGCGGCGATGGCCGAGGCCGGCGCCTGCGGCTTCAAGTTCTCGACCTTCGGCACCGACCCAACCCGCTTCCCGCGAATTCCGCCGCCGATGCTGGCGGCCTGTTTCGCCGAAGTCGCGCGCCACGGCCTGATCGCCGGCGTTCACAATGAGAACGACGAGATGGTGCGCGCCTCAATCGCGTCGGTGGAGGCGTCGGGCATCACCGACTGGCGCGCGCATGCGCTGTCGCGCCCGCCACTCGCGGAGGCGCTCGCCACCGCCGAGGTCTACGAGATCGCCGCCGCGACCGGGTGCTCCGGCCATATCGTGCACTCCTCGATCGGACGCGGCTACGAGCTGTGCGCTGCCTACCGGGCCGCCGGCGTCGACGCGACCATTGAGGCCTGCATCCATTACCTGATCCTGGACGAGGAAAGCGACGTGGCCAGGCTCGGCGGCAAGGCGAAGGTCAACCCGCCGATCCGCCCCCGCGCCGAGGTCGAGCGTCTCTGGGCGCACTTGGCCGCCGGCAACGTCACGATCGTCTCGACGGATCACGTCAGCTGGAGTGAGGACCGCAAGACCGACCCCGTTATGCTTCGCAACGCCTCCGGCGCGCCGTCGCTCGAGCTGCTCTATCCGTTGCTGCTCACCGAGCTCGGCCGTCGCGGCCTGCCGCTGACCTGGGCGGCGCGTCTGCTCGCGGATGGCCCGTCGCGGCTGTTCCGGATCGGTCATCGCAAGGGTGCGCTGGCGGTCGGGTGCGAGGCCGACATCACCGTCGCCCGCCCTGAACGCTACCGCTACGTGCCCGGCGCCAGCGGCCACAGCTACGTCGGTTGGAGTCCCTACGAGGGGCGGACGCTGGACTGGCGCATCGCCGCCACCTACCTGCGTGGCGCCAAGGTGTTCGACGACGGCGAGGTGCTGGCCGCACCCGGCACCGGTCGCTTCGTCACACCGTCCGCGGGGGGCCGGACAAGCGCGTCAGCCGCTGCGGCATGATCCGCAATGCAGCCCGCGCGGATGCCGGCCGGCTCTGGGCGGACGTGATGGCACTGGCCGAGATCACCGAGCCGGAGCGGCCCTTCATGCGGCGCTCGTTCTCGCCGCTGTTCCTCGAGGGGCGGGCTTGGCTGGCGCGGGCGTTCGAGGCCGCGGGACTGGCCTGCCGGCTGGACGCCGCCGGCAACCTGATCGGCCGTCGTGAGGGGCTCGAGCGGCACCGCAAGGCGATCGTGCTCGGCTCGCACTCCGACACCGTGCCGGATGGCGGCCGTTTCGACGGCATCGCCGGCGTGCTGGCGGGGCTGGAAGCCCTGCGAGTCCTTGCCGATAGCGGCGAACGGCTGCGCCATCCGGTCGAGCTGGTGGACTTCCTGGCGGAGGAGCCGAGCGAGTTCGGCCTGTCCTGCATCGGCAGCCGCGGCATGGCCGGCCGGCTCGAGGCGGCACATCTCGCCGCCCAGGATCCCGCCGGCGAGCGGCTCGACCACGCCATCGACCGGATCGGCGGCCACAGCTCCGCCCTCGCAACGGCCTTGCGTGACGACGTCGCGGCGTTCTTCGAGCTGCATATCGAGCAGGGCGTCGTGCTCGAGCAGGACGGGATCGCGATCGGGCTGGTCGACGCGATCGTCGGCATCACCCGCACCGAGATCGTGTTCACCGGCCGGGCCGACCATGCCGGCACCACACCGATGGATCGTCGCCAGGACGCCGCCGTCGCGGCCGCCGCCGTGATCGGCTTCGTTTCGGCATGCGCCCGGCGATGGTCGGACGATCCCGCCCGCGGCTACATCGCCGCCACCGTGGGCGTGGTCGAGATCAGGCCGAACGCGAGCAACGTGGTGCCGAAGACGGCGCGCCTGGTGGTCGATCTGCGGGTGTCGCACCGCGCGACCGCGGACGCCTTCATGGCGGCTTTGCGCGACGCGGCTGGGGAGGCCGCCGCGGCCGCCCGGGTCGCGGTGTCGCGTTTCGAGATCCTGTCCGACACGCAGCCGGTGCCGTGCGACCCGCACCTGCAGGCGCTGCTGGGCGAGGCCGCGTCGGCGCTCGACCTGCCGGCGCGCCGGCTGGTCTCGGGCGCCGGTCACGACACCGCGCTGATGGCCGCGATCGCGCCCGCGGCGATGATTTTCATCCCCTGCCGCGACGGCCGCAGCCATGCGCCTGAAGAGTGGGCCGAGCCGGACGCGATCGCGCGTGGGGCTTCGGTCCTGGCCCACGCGGTGCTCGCGCGCGATGCCGAAGAGTGAAAGGCCAAGGGGCGAGCCCCTTGGATCCCCTGGACTTAACGAATCGGTTCTAAGGGCGAGCCTTAGCGGGGTCCAGCGGCAGAGCCCCTGGCCTTTTCTTGGCGAGCCGTAGGAGGAGGCGCGTCAGAACCTGCTGCGGAGATCGACACCCAACTCACGCGGCAGGCCGACGAGGTAGCGGTAGCGGTCTTCCGTCAGGGCAGTCACCGGCTCCTCATCGCCCAGATTGGGTCTTGTGTCGAAGAGGTTCTTCGCAAACAGGCTGAGCGTCACTCGGTGGTAGGTCGCTCCAACGCGCAGATCGACCAATTCGTAGGACTTCCGAAGCAAGCCTGACGCGAGCTCGTTGTAGCTCAAGCTCGAGCCGGTGTATGAGTAGCTTCCAAGCACGAAGTAGTTCCCCCATTTCTGCGGGATCTCATAATCCGCCGTGGCGGACGAGGTCCATTTCGGCACTCCGCTCAGCGGCTCGCCAATATGGTACTCCGTGTCCGGGACAACCTTCGTCAGGCGAGCATCCTCGTAGCCTGCCGCCAGATGTATCGACAGCTCATCGGTCAGTCGCGCTGTTGCCTCGACCTCGCCGCCATCGCTCTGGGCAGTACCGAGATTGAGCGTGAGAGACGCGAAGCAGTCATCTGCACCGGAGTCGAGAACCTCGTTTTGCTGAATGTGGTTCCAATCGATATGATAGACGTCGGCGTTCACCGACAGGCGATTGTTCAGGCCGGACGCTTTGACGCCGGCCTCGTAGCTCCACAAGCTGTCGCTGCCATAGGGGATCTGCGCGGAGACATTGTAGCCGAAGCCGCCGCAAGCCGACCCGAGCGGGGGATTGGCGCCTCCGACGCGGAAACCCTTTGCTGCTGTCGCATACACCATCAACTGGGGGTCGAACCGATATTTGACTGAGAAGCGCGGCGTGAACGATGTCTCCGAGACGTAGGTCTGCGCCGGACCAGTGCCGAAAATGCCGGTCTGGTCGCTGCTGACGCTGTTTGTCAGGCGTGACTCGCGGCCGCCGACGGCAATCTCAAGCCGGTTGAACAGCGTGTAGTTGGCGTTGAGAAAGCCTGCAATCTGGGTGGTTCGCTGATGCGTCAACAGCGTGAACACGTCGTCCGTATCGAAGACGCTTCCCGGCTCGGCATCCAGGCCCGGCATGGTGATATTGTTGTAATTGTAACCGTTCACGAGCTGATAGAAGACGCCGCCGGTGAATTGGAACGGCAGGTTGAGCCTGGACTCGAATCGGTCCTCCTCGGTCAGCGTCTTGTTGCGAACGTCGTCGATTCCAGGAGCAGGGAGTAGCAGTGTCGGTGACAGCGCAAGGGAATTTGCGTCCGCGCCATCCTCAAGATCGTAAGAACTCCGATTGAGCCAGCTTGTCGACGACACGAACCGTCCGAATGGCACCGTGTAGCCGGCAGTCAACGCGCTGAAGAAGAAGACATCATAGTCAGATTCCGGCTGGTTGATGATGCGGCGCTGCACCAGGTTGTTCGGGTCGTAGTCCGCGAGCGGCAATCCGGCACCGTCTGTCCGCTGCCAGCGAATGACCGGCGTCAGCACGAGCCCGGTTGTCGGAGTGATATGAAATGTGGCGCCGACCCCGTGCTCTTGCTTGGCCCCCACGTTGCCGATGCTTCCTGGCGCCCCGGTGATCGGCTGCCCTGTTACGTTCAGGGCCTGCGGATCGTTATAGGTGCGGGTGAAGAAGCCTGGAGTGTAGTCCTCGAAGGCCGACAGGCGAACGCTGGCGAAACCCCGTACGAGTGGGATATTCACCACACCGCTGGTGCTCCCGCCAGGCGCTCCGCCATGCGACAGGCCGAAGCCTTGGACGTCGAGCGTGCCTGCCAGCTTATCGGGCGTCGCCTGAGCAGTGATCACCCTGACGATCCCACCCATCGATGAGGCGCCGAACAAGGTGCCTTGAGGTCCCCGCAAAACCTCGATGTGATCGATATCGATGATGCGCGGATCGAGGCCGTCCGGTAGCGGGGTGTCGTCGATGTAGTAAGCGGTTGTATCGTAGCCGGAAATGCCGCGGATCGAAATGCCAAGCGCGCCGGCCACGCCGGCGCCTGTGGAACCGGAGTTGACGCCGCCGCCGCCGACGCTTTGACCATATGAAAGGTTCGGTACCAACTTGGCGTAGTCGCCGAGGTCCTGGATGTCGAACTTCCGGATCGTCGCGCCGGAAATGGCGGTGATGCTGATCGGGACATTCTTTATCGACTCGGACCGGCGCTCGGCCGTGACGATCATCTCCTCGTCCGGTGAAGACTTTGGCTTCGCCTTGCTCGGCGTGCCGGGTACCGGCTTGGCAACGGTCGGCGACGTTGTCGCTGGTTGATCGGCAAACGCGCGAGATCCGCTGGAAAGCAGCCACACTGCCAAAACAGCTCCCCTTGCTATCACCTGATCGTTTCTCGACATACCGAGGCTTTCCTAAGAGGAGGACACGTTGCGCATTGCCAGGGAGCCCGGACCGGGACTGGCATGTCGCCCTGGACTTCATGCCATTTGACAACGGGTGGACTGTCCACGGTCATCACTTCCATCGTTTCAATCATAACTTTTGATGACGCTTCATAGGAGTAGTCGAAGTGAGCTCCATTTCACCTGGAAGCGGCATGGCTGCTGGCGACCCTCCTCCCATGCGAGCCGATGAACCACGCGACGATGCGCAACGAAACAGATTGCGTCGCGGCGAATATCGAGCGGAACGCGGCAGCCTCGTGGGGCGCCGAACCTGAAGTCGATCCACTGCCGGAGATCATGGTCTTGATCGACGGCGCGCACATCCGGGAGTTCACGGGGTACTAGGCGCGACATAGGGACGTAGCGGTCGGCAAAGTCGAACTCGCGGGCAAGCCGCCACGGCGGTTTGCCCTTGCGCCTAGAAGGGCGCGGGCAGGCCCGCCAGGGTCAGCCGCTGCAGACGACCGGGGTCCTGCACCAGACGCGACGGAATGTCGAACACCATCGTCGACCGGTCCCGCAGCGTATACGGTGTCCATTCCGGCAGTCCGGCGTGGTTGGGATTGCCGCTCCGGGCGAAGGCCACCCAGGCACCGCTGATCTGGTCCTGCAGGGGGTAGCGCGTCGGGCTCGAGCCCGTGTTGCCGTTGGTCTTGTCGTCGACGTCATGGAAGACGAACGGCACCTCCAGGCAGTGCCCCGCGCGCAGCCGGCCCTGCAGGATCGGCGTCTGCCAGGCGAACAAATACATGTAGGTCGGCGCGGCATGCTGAGCGACCTTCCGTTCGGCCAGGGCGATGGCGGTGAGCCGCCAGGGTTCGGTGGTGGCCAGGAAGTAGATGTCGCTCGGGCTGGCGGCCGGCGCCTGCGAACGGTAGCCGGCCATGATCCGGCCGGCCTGCTGTTCGGTCGTGTGGAAGAACGCCGCGAGCCGTGACTTCGCTCCCGCCTCGTCGAGGCTGAAGATTTCGGGACCTGCCCCGAACATCAGCGACAGCACCGTGGTTTCGGTGCGGTTCGTGCCGATCATCAGGGGGATGTCGGCGGCGACGGCGGGTGCCACGGGATCCCAGGGATTGTGCGGCAGCGATCGTCCGTCGTGCACGGGCGCCAGTGCCAGGAGCGGACTGGTGCCCTTTGCGGCCAGCGACCCCATCGCGGCCACCAGATGGTCGGCGGGCAGGCGTTGCAGCTGGGCGGCCTGGGTCGGCGCGAGACCGAGCTCGGTCAGAAACGCTCGGGTGTAGCGAGTGGCGGCCTCCGGCGTTTTGGCGTCGAGGTAGGCGCCGCTCTGCACGATCGCCTTGTGGAACAAGCCCTTGGCCGCCGGCATCGCCATCAGCGCGCAGACCTTGAAGCCGCCGCCGGACTGACCGAAGATCGTGACATTGGAAGGATCGCCACCGAATTGCCGGATGTTGTCGCGGACCCAGGTGAGGGCGGCCACCACATCGAGCAGCCCGACATTGCCCGAATCCGCGAACTCCCCGCCCGCGAGCTCCGCGAGGTAGAGATGGCCGAACAGGTTCAGGCGGTGATTGACGCCGACGACCACGACGTCGCCGAACCGAGCGAGTTTGTCGCCGACATAAGGTGCTGCCGACCCGAACGCGAAGGCGCCACCATGCAGCCAGACCATGACCGGTCGCGCGCTGGCGTCGGTGGCTGGAGTCCAGACGTTCAGGACCAGACAATCCTCGCTTCGCCGCTCGGGCGGGGCAAGGGGATCGCTCGGCCAGTAGACGCCGAGATCGCCGGTCCACGCACCTCCCCCCAGCTGCGGGCAGCGGGGCCCGAACCGCGTCGCCTCGCGTATGCCGGCCCATTGCTGCGGCGGCCGGGCGGGTCGGAAGCGCGCCGCGCCGCTGGTGTCGGCGCCGTAGGGGATGCCCAGGAACTCCGTGACGCCGCCGCGCCGCGCGCCGCGCACCCGGCCCGACACGGTCTCCACCACGGGTGCCGCGGCGTTCGGCTCGGCGGCGCGCGAGACGGCAGAACCAGTCGCGGGCACGAGAAGCCCGGCACCGCAGGACGCCAGCAACGTGCGCCGGCGGATCGAGAATGGCGACCGGCGCAGAAGCCTCAAGGCAGTATCACCGACGAGGGCGGAATGGATTATTCGAAAGTATAGGAGAGCTTCAGGCCGGCGGTCAGTGGCCGGGTGACGACGACCGACTCCACGAACTGCGCCGCGCTGATGAACTCCTGTCCTTTCTGGTCGAACAGATTGTCCACGAAGATCTCGGCCCGCCAGTTCTTCTGCGACACGCCCATCGACGCATCCACGATCGAATAGGATTTCATGTCGTAGTTGTCATAGGACTGGACCGAGGAGTGCGAGTGCGACTGGTAGGTCGCCCCGATCTGGAAGAACGGCAGGAACCTGCGATATTCGAACTGGTAGCGCGCACGGATGTTGGCCTTGAGAGCCGGCGACAGCGCCAACGTGTCGCCGACACTGCCGAAGGCGCCGATTGAAGCGGCATACGGAACCCCGCTCGAGTTGGGCACCACCGGGGAATTCTGCTGTCGCGAATCGTTTGCCGCGAACCCGCCTGTCACGGTCAGACCGTCCGTCACCCTGGCGGTCGCCTGCAATTCGGCGCCGCGCACACGGTAGTTCGGACCGTTGGTGGTGAAGGCGAGGTTCCCAAAAGCGGAAGGATCGAACACACCCTCCTGCACGTGGTCCCAGTTCTCCTGGTAGAAGGCCCCATCCAGGGTCAACCGATGGCCGAGGAACTGCATCTTGTAGCCGACCTCGTTGTTGGTCAGGCTGTCCGATGTGTAGGAGATCGGGCCGATGAAGCCGGGAGCGGTGGGCTGCGTGCGATTGAAGCCGCCCGGCCGAAAGCCTTCGGAATAGGTGTAATACACCATGACGTCGGGCGTGATCTTCCAGGTGAGATTGCCGCGATTTCGAAAACCGTACTGGCTTGATTCGAGATTGTTGGCGTCGAGGTTGGTGGCGCCGGCAATGCAGGGGGCTCCGCCGGTATAGGAGACGTTGCAACCGAAACTGCTGACTGCCGCGCCCTTTTCGTATTGGTGGGTGTCGAACCAACGGGTGCCGAAGGTCGCGGTCAACACCTTGGGGATGATGTCGAAGTCTCCGGAGCCGAAGATGGCATACTGGGTGTAGCCCTCCTGAATGTCGTTGAAGAACGCGGTGTTGGGGGAGCGGGTGCTGGGATCGTTCACGGTGGCACCTGGCGGCGGCCCGACCGGTGTGAAGCCGGGTGCCGTGAGATAGTTGAAGCTGACATCGTCGTCGATCTGATAGTCCTCGTAGAAGAAACCGGCCACCGCGCGCGCGCGCCACGTATCCGGCGTGCTGACGCGAAACTCCTGGGTCAGATGGGTGTCGTGACTGATGTCCTGCCAGGTGGTGCCGGGCGAGTAGCACTGCGCCTTGAGAAAGCCCGCGGCCGGGTTCGCAGGCTGGCACTGGTAGTAGTCCCCGAACACGCCGCGGGCATAGTTGGTGTAGTCCTGGACCCGGTCCACATTACGAACCAGGTAGGCACCGTCGTAGACAAGCTTCAGGAAGCCGACGCGGCCATTGACGGTCAGTGCGCTATTGACGAAACTATCCCGGTCGTAGTTCGGCTCGAACGTCTGCACCGAGAGCGGCGGCAGCGATTGCGGGCTGCTGCCGGACGTCTGCGGCTCCTCGTAGAACACGCCATCGGTCCTCAATCGTTGCGAGGATTCTGTCAGGAGCGCGTTCCAGTCATCGTCAAACTGGTACAGCACCTCACCGCGGATGCCTTGATAAGTTGTGGGGTTTATGTTTTCACCAACCATTTTGGAATTGTTGATCGAGTTGGTCGCAGTCGCGGGACCCGGAATGTTGTTCGTGTATCCCGCGTAATGGATGCCCAGGTCGCTGCTCTCGCGCGCGAAAGTGCCGGGCACGTTGCGAATATAGCCGCCGCGTTGGTCATGGTACATCACCACCCTCACTGCCAGCTTGTCGCGAATGACGGGCAGGTTGATCACGACATCGGCGTTATCGTTTCCGCCTCCAAAGTCGGTGCCACCAGCGCCGCCGTCGACGGTCACGCTGAACTTCTCAAGGTTGGGCTTGTTGGTGATGTAGCGGAGAACGCCGGCCTGAGCTCCAGCCCCGAACAAGGTTCCTTGTGGGCCTTCGAGCAGCTCCACGCGCTGCAAATCGACAGCATAAAGATCAAGATTGTGGCCTGGGAGCTGCACCGACTGGTCGTCGAGGTAGAGCGCCACGTTCGGGAACGATCCACCGGCGGTGCCCTGTCCGCCCAGGTCGCCACCGACGCTCAGTCCGCGCACGTAGATGTCGTCCTGGCCCGGTCCGAAGCCCCCTGCCGTCACGTTGGGGAGAAACCGCATCAGATCATCGAAGTTCTCGATGTTTAACTGTTGGAGCGTCCTGCCGGTGAGCACCTGAACCGCGATCGGCACATCCTGCAGGTTCTGGCTGCGTCGCTGTGCGGTCACCGTCACCACCTCGCCCGACTCTGCCTCGCGCGCCGGCGCGCCGTTGCCGCTGACCGCGACCGCCGGCGTCAGGTCGGCGGGCGCCTTTGCGGCCGTTGAGGTGCGTCGGGCGCTGGACGTAGGCTTGTGCACGGACTTCCTGGCCGGCGGCACGGCGGGGCCGCTCGCGGGCGCCGTGCCGGCCCCGGACGGAGCGCCGGCTTGAGCATCCGCCTGCGCCGCGGTGCCGAGCAGCACGCCGAGCGCCATGCTCGACAGCAGGGCCTTCCTGAACCCGTTCACCCCGCGACCCGCACGTAGCGTCGGCGTGAGGGGCCGCCCAAGGCGCCCGAAGCGCGGCTGCGGATTTCCACTTTGTGGCTGCCTCAAGACATCACGCTCCTGCATCGAGACTCAATAGATTACGCCAGCGGACCAGGGGCCGGACGCCTGAGCGACTTGACGTCGTTGCGGCGTCGCGAGACACGATCCCGACGAGTGACGGACCGGAGCGGGCTCGACAATCTCGCCGACGTTGATCGTTTTCATCTGCCGGTGCCGCCGCTAGGTTCGACATCCCGAACTCGATCGACTTCATGGGCGCCCCGCTTTCGAAGTGGCCGTGATCGGCGTGCTGAAGACGAGCGACGGTCTCCCTTCGCAGTCCGGATACGATGCGCCGTGACCCGGCGCCGCTCGCTCGAACTGATGAGATTGTTGATTCCCAATCGTTGAGTAGCAAGAAACTTTTTTGATTAGTTGTAAAATTTGTTCCGGCGTTGTCGCGGTGCATCTGGCCCGCTGGCATCGATCATTCGCGGTAGGCATCGTTACGATCCCCACACGGCGAGGAAAACCGCCGACCAAGCGCTTCACCCACGCCGCAACGCCTCCTCATCCTCGCAGATCGAGCCGCAAGCCACGATATCTTACGACGGTCTAGCGATAGTTTTCGCTGTCGCCGGGGTCTTCGTCAGCTTTACGTCTTGCCTGCTCGGGTCTGCTCGGCGAGCGTAGTGCCGTGATCTCATGTGCAATCGATGCAGGCGTGTCGGGATCGGCGCCGTCGCGTTGATCCATTACCGGAACAGCGACAATCGCGACGCGCGCGACGAAGCCGTGGAAGATGAACCGGAGATCAACCTCTTTCGGGCCGCGCGACTGATTTCACCATGTTCAGCCACGACTCAGATCGCGAATATTCCTAGGGGTATTTAGAGTTTCTCGCTATGAACTATCCTGAATGATCCATCCCTGGGAGCATTGAATGAACCCCGTCATCTTCGAATTCCACGTACGGTCACCGCATCTGATGCTTGGCGGCGACGTAAGCTCCGGCGCGACCGGGGTCTGGTCCGGGCGGCTCGACCCCGCCCGGATCGGCCGTGCGGCGGATCGGCTCGCGGCATGAGGTGCGGCGTTCCTTCGCATCGCAACCGGCCGCGTCGCGGAGGTCACCCGCGCCACATCGTTCCCCCCGGGATCGCGATGCTTCTCGGCTTGGCGGTCGCCTCGCCGGCCTCCGCCTACGTGCCGATCACACCACGATCGGGCGGCACAGTGACGTTGACCGGGCACGACCTCACACTCGATCAACTGGTGCGGATCGCTGATGACGGGGTTCCGGTGGCACTATCGCCGGCGGCAAGGCAACGATCCGCGGATGCGTATGCGCTGTTGCTCGAGGCGGCACGCGAAGGCATCGCGGTGTACTGGTTCAATCGCGGAGCCGGCGAGCAGCGCGAGGTTCCGATCTTTTCCGGCGATCCTCTCTCGGCCGCAAACAAGAGCCTGATCGAAAAGATACAGCTTGCGCGCTTCAAGGAGTCGGAGGTTTTCGGTGCCGGGCCGGAAATCGACAGCGAGGAAATGTCGCGCGCCGTGATGGCGATCCGCGCCAACACCATGAGCTACGAGGCCGCGAGTCCGCAACTGACCCAGATGCTGATCGATTTGCTGAACCATCGCGTCACCCCGGTGATCCGGTCGCAGGGAACGCTCGGCGAGGGCGACCTTGCGGTGCTGGCGGCGATCGGCGCGACCATGGTCGGCAGCGGCGATGCCTATTACCAGGGGGTCCGCATGTCGGCCGCCGCGGCACTCGCGCGCGCGGGTCTCAAGCCGCTGCAGCCGTTCGGCGCCGACGACGCGGCACTGATCAGCTCGACCGCGTATGCCGACGCCAAGGCGGCGTTGATGCTGGAGGAAGCACGCCGCGCCCTCGACTGGGCCGATCTCGCTTTGGCCGCCGATCTGCAGGGCATGAACAGCAGCATCACGCCGCTGTCCTCGCCGGTCCAGGCCGCGCGGCCCTTCCCGTGGCTCAACTGGGACGCGAAGCGGGTGATGCTGCTGATCCGTGGCAGCTACCTGTTCGACGACGATCCGTCGCGGATCATCCAGGACCCCGAAAGCCTCCGCGCGTCCTCGATCCGTCAGGGTGCCGCCTGGCAGGCCTGGGCCGCGCTCGACAAAACCGTGCTGCTGGCGATCAACAGCTCCGACCACAACCCGGCGACCCGGGTCGGCGTGTCCCCCAGCGATTCCTGGGAGTTGTCGACGCCGCAGATGATGAAATACTACGTCCACGGCAGTGCTGCCGACCACAACCTGCACGGCTATGTCGTCTCCGATGCCAACTGGGATCCCTATCCGTTGGCCAACCAGGTCGAGGCCTTCACCATCGCGCTGGGAAACATGGACGTGGCCGTGACCCAACGCATCTACCGGTTCGAGAACAGCTTCTTCACCGTCGTCACGCCGCAGCAGGTGCTGTCGGCAGAGCAGCTGAAGACCTTCCCCAGGTTTCATGGCGGCTACCGAGCGGCTGACCTGTTCCAGGACATTCAGGGCACGATGAATCCGGTACCCCCGGAAGGCGATGCGATCGTCGCGACGGTCGAGGATCTGGAGACGCAGACGCGGCTCAAGACCGAGCGGGCTCGCGTCGCGACGGACGATACGATGCAGTTGCTCGAACTCGATCTGGACACCGGCTGCGACTGGATCACCGTCCGTCGGGCCCAGAACCCCAAACGCCGCTTCGGTCCCGTCACCGTCGCCGCGTGCAACGCCCTGCAAGAGGCTGCCACCCGTCAAGGCAAGGCGGCCTTCATCGAGACCACGGATCCCAGCAGCTTTCTGCCTCGAGGCGGCGACTGGCCGGCCGCACCGGCCGATCGCGACTGAAATCCGGCACGCCCCGACCGCAGCACCGGCCGGGGCTTGCCGATGCCTCAGAACGCCAGGACGTTGCCGCGCAAGGTGGTCTCGTCGTAACCGGTCCGGGTCAGACCGCGCCGCTTGAGTTCCGGCACCAGACGATCGGTGATCGAGGTGACGTAGTCGGGCTTGAAATAGCCGGTGATGAGGAAGCCGTCGCCACCGATCTCCTCCATCGCCTCCTGCATCTGGCCGGCGACGCTGTCGGCGGTGCCATACAGGGTGTAGCCGACCAGGTTCTCGGCGACCCGGCGCAGCGTCGCATCCGGCCCGGCGTTCTTGATCGTGCGCAACAGGCTCTGCATGCCGTTGGTCTTGATCTCGGGGAGCGGCGTGTCGAGGTCGATCTTGGACAGATCGAGGCCGGACAGGTAGGACATCACCGCCAGCGCATGCTCCAACTTGTCCTTGCGGGCCTGGGCCATCTGCTGCTTGCGCTCGGCCGCCTCCTGCGCATCCCGCGTGATGATCGGCGAGAGCGTGAACATGACCTTGCAGCCGTCGGGATCGCGGCCGTACGAGACCGCATGACGGCGGACCTCGTCGCGATAATCCTTCATCTGCTCGAGATCGTCCGCATGGCCGGCAAGAACGATCTCGGCGTTGCGTCCGCTGAACATACGCCCGCGCGGGGACGCGCCGGGTGCGACGAAGACGGGCCTTCCCTGCGGCGAACGCGGTATGTTCAGCGGCCCGCGCGCCCGGTAGAAGCGGCCTTCGAAGTCGGTCGTATGGACCTTCGAAGGATCGGCGAACAGCCCGCTCTCGGCGTTCATCACCACCGCGTCCGCGTCCCACGAGTTCCACAAGGCGGTGACGCAGTCGATGTACTCGTCCGCCATGTCGTAGCGCAGGTCGTGCTCGTACTGCCGTTCGAGCCCGTAATTCTGCGCCGCGCGATCATTGGTCGCGGTGACGATGTTCCAGGCGACGCGGCCGCTGGTGAAGTGATCCATCGTCGACATCAGGCGTGCCAGCAGGAAGGGCGGATAGAACGTCGAGGTCAATGTCGGCGCGATGCCGATATGCTTCGTCACGGCGGCCAGGTAGGGGACCAGCACCGCAGGGTCGAACTTCGGCGTCATCGCCGCGTGCTGGAGGTAGAAGTCGCGGGTTTCACGGTAGTTCTCGGGAATGGTCGACGAGTCTTCCACGATCAGGAGGTCGAAGCAGGCCCGTTCCAGGTGCTGGATCATGTCCTGGAACAGCTTGGGCTTGGTCCAGTCGTAGGACGCGTCATAGCCGGGCGTGCCCCAGCCCTGGATCGTCACGCCGGGGCCCAGGAACCATCCCAAGTGAAACATGCTCATACTGTCTGTCTTCCGACCGTTACGCCTTGCCGCGAGTTTGGGCTCACCTGTCCCGTCCAGTCATTCAAATCGACCGCGCGACCATAACATTTCCCGGTCGTGCTGTTGGCGCTTGCCCGGTCCTCGTTACCCGTGCGAGCGTTTTGGACTTACGACGGTGGACGGGATGGACGACACGCAGTCGATACGCAGCTTTCTCTCCATCCTGAACGATGCGGGCGCGGTCCTTCATGTCGAGGAGACGGTAGACCCGGACCACGAGATTTCCGCGTTCCTCTCGGCAGCCGATGGCGGCCCGGCGCTCGTGTTCGACCATGTGCGCGGCTCGGAGCTCCGCGTCGCCGGCAACCTGCTAAGCAGCCGCGCGCGCATCGCCGCCGCGCTGTCGGTGACGACGGACGCGATCCTGAGCCGCGTGCACGAGGCGATCCGCCATCCCGTGCCGCCGGTTCCGGTCGCCACCGCAGCGGTGCAGCAGGTGGTGGTGACGCAGGACCCGCTTGCCGGATTGCCGGTGCCGACCTTCTTCGAACTGGAATCGCGTCCCTACGTCACGGCCGGCGTCATCATCGCGCGCGATCCGGAGACCGGGCGCGGCAACGCCTCGTTCGCGCGCCTCGGCGTGCTGGACGGCGAGACGGCGCTGATCGGTATCGCGCCCAACCACCATCTCGCTCTGTTCGCGCGCCGCGCCGCGGCGTTGGGCCGATCGCTGGAGATCGCGGTGGTGATCGGCGCGCATCCGGCGATCCAGCTCGCGGCCTGTCTCTATCTGGGCGTGGGCGACGACGAGCTCGGATGCGCGGGCACGCTGCTCGGACGCGCGGTCGAGGTGGTGCCGGCCCGTACGGTCGAGCTGATGGTTCCGGCGGACGCGGAACTGGTGCTCGAGGGGCGCATCGAGGCGGTTCCGATCGAGGAGGGTCCGGTCTCCGAATATCACGGCATGTACGAGCATTACGGACCCGGCCTGCTGACCCGCTTCTCGGCGATGACCCGGCGCCGCGACGCGATCTTTCAGGTGATCCAACCAGGCTACCACCGCGAGCACATGTATCTCGGCGCGATTCCGATCGCGGCGAGCCTGATGAAGGCGCTGACCGCCGTGCTGCCGAACGTGCGCGATGTCGCGGTGACGGAGTCGGGCGCCGGCCGCACCGACATCGTCGTGCAGATCGATCAGCCGCGCCCGGGCCAGGCGCGGCGCGCGATGTTCGCCGCATGGGCCGCGGTGAGCATCGTCAAGCGGATCACCGTGGTCGATGCCGATATCGACCCGTGGGATCCGGCCGCCGTCGACTGGGCGCGCGTCAGCCGGATGCGCTTCGAGCGCGACCTGCTGCTCGTGCCGATGGCCGGCGCGGACCGCTCCGAACCGATGGAAGACGATGGCATGGTCACCAAGATCGGCCTCGATGCCACGGTCAAGCAGGGCGACCGTCGGCAAGGCAGTCGACGCGCCTGGCCCAACGAGCGCGCCCGCGCGAAGGCGGCGCGCTGGATGGACCAGCGGGCGACGCGGTCTTGATGACGCGGCCCCCGCCCCAACGAGATGGAGAGAGCGTCGGATGACCGAGGACAACGCTATTCCTGACACCCCGGACCTCGGTTCCGCCCCGGTGTCCGGCTCGGTCGTCGACGTGAACCGGCAGCAGGCCGAGCTATGGAATGGCGAGGGCGGCCACCGCTGGCGGTTGAACCAGGAGAGGATGGACCTGCTGCTGCAGCCCTTCCTGGACGCCGCGTTGGAGGCTGCCGCGCTGTGCGACGGCGAGGCTGTGCTGGACGTCGGATCGGGTTGCGGCGCCAGCACCCTGGCAATCGCGGAGATGGTCGGCCCGAACGGCCGCGCCGTCGGGGTCGACGTGTCGCTGCCGATGCTGGATCGCGCGCGGAGCCGGGCCGCCGCGACCGCGTCGACGGCCCGCTTCATCCATGCCGACGCGGCCGCCTTCGATTTCCCGGCCGGCGGCTTCGACGTCCTGTTCTCGCGTTTCGGGGTGATGTTCTTCGGCGATCCCCAAGCCGCCTTCGGCAATCTCCGCAAGGCGATGAAGCCGCATGGACGCGCCGTGTTCGTCTGCTGGCGGTCCCCGCACGAGAATGACTGGCTGCGGCTGCCCAGGGAGGTTGCCGCCCGCCTCCTGCCGCCGCTGCCGCCGGAAGCGCCGTTCGCGCCCGGCGCCTTCGCCTTCGCCGACCCGGAGCATGTGGGCGCGATCCTGGCCGCCTCCGGCTGGAGCGGCACTCGCTTCGTTCGCTGCGATCGCGGCATCCGTCTGGGCGAAGGTCTGCACGACGATCCCGTCGAGAACGCGCTCGCCGATGCGCTGCGGGTCAGTCCGCTCACCCAGCGGCTGGAAGAACAATCGCCGGATGTGCGCGATCGCGTGCTCGACGGACTCCGCGACGCGCTGCGCCAGCATGTCGAGGCGGACGGGGTGGTTCTGTCGGCCGCCGTCTGGATCGTGACTGCGACGGCATGACGCGTCGACCGCCAGGCCTCGCCACGAAGCGCGCCATTCCATCGCCGTTGGAGAGGATGTGACAGTGCAGACAGACGTTCGAGTTCGACCGCGCTTCGTCGTGGCAGCCACGATCGGCAACGCGATCGAGTATTACGACTTCCTGAGCTATATCTTCTTCGCCGCCGCCATCGCGGCGGTGTTCTTCCCCGGACGCGATCCGACCACGAAGCTGCTGCTGACCTTCGGCACGTTCGGCGTCTCCTTCCTTGCCCGTCCGATCGGCGCGCTGGTTCTCGGCGCCTATGCCGACCGCAAGGGGCGTCCCGCCTGCATGATCCTGTCGATCGGGTTGATGACGCTGGGAAGCCTGATCATGACGGTCATGCCCGGCTATCAGACCGCGGGGATCGTCGGACCGCTCGGGATCCTGGTCGCGCGGCTGATCCAGGGCTTCTCCCTGGGCGGCGAGTTCGGCAGCTCGACGGCGTTCATGATCGAGCAGTCGAAGGGCGGCGAGGCCCGCGCATCGACGTGGCAGGGCACCAGCCAGGCGATCGGCGGCACCGTCGCACTCGGGATCGCGTGGATCCTGAGCGTCCTCATGCCGCCGCACATGTTCCAGCAATGGAGTTTCCGGGTCGCGTTCGGGATCGGGGTTCTCGTGGGCCCGGTCGCGCTGCTGCTCCGCCGCCAGATGCGGGACGCGCAGATCCTCGACATGCGCGTCCTGGCAGTGCCAGCCGTCGAAGCGCCGGGTGGCGGCGTTCCCGGTTCGACCACCGAGCCGGCGACTCTGGCGAATATCTGCCTGTCCATCGGCTTGATCGCCCTGAGCATGGGAGAGGTCTATCTCGGTGTCTATTTGCCGACCTACGCGACCGTCTACCTGCACATGAGCTCACGCAGCGCATTCGAGGCGATCTTCATTTTTTACCTCTTCGCACTCCTGATGACTCCAATCCGGCTCGCGGTGGCCGGCTGGTTCGATCGATCCGGCCGTATCGGTCTCGCGATGTTGTCATGCCTCCTGATGAGCGCCGCCGGATATCCGGCCTTCATCCTGCTCACCGCTCATCCCAGTCCGGCCCTGCTGCTCCTCGTGCCGATCACGTTCTCTCTCCTGGGCACCTTCTATCTCGCTCCGCTGCAGGCGCTGATGGGCATGGTCTTCACCAAACGCCGTCGCGGGATCGGGCTCTCGGTGTCCTACGCGCTCGGCGTCGCGGTCTTCGGCGGATTTACGCCGCTGATCACAACCTGGCTGATCGCGGAAACCGGTGACCGGAGAAGCCCCGGTCTCTATCTGGCGGCGACGGGAGCCATCACCATCGTGACGCTGTTCCTGGCCAGACGTCGGTTCGAACGACCCGTGCAGCACGATCTCCGGTCCCAGACGCACGACCCGCACGGGCTTTCGGAGCCGGAATTGATCGGCTAGGGCGGGCTCCAAGCCATACCCACGGGTTCGGTCTGCCGTGCCGGGCCTGCGAAACCCATCGCCGTGCCGGACGGCCGCCGCAAACGCCATTGCCGGAGGTGGCGCCGGTCGAATAGCGTCCCGTCACCCCGAGGCGGCGCGCCTATGCAACACTCCGTCAGCGTTTCCGTGACCCGCGCCGGCATGGCCGCCGATCGCGGCGTGCCTACGCCGCAAGACGCCGCTGCGTCGCCGGAATTGTTGCGCCGGCCGGCGGAAGACGGTTGATGGTGGCCCGCGCGCGGCGGCGGCGATGACGGCGGACGCGTTCTGGAACTTCGCCGTGGAGGTCTATGCCCGTCCGCACGTCTCGGCAGCCTGCCTCGCTCTGCAGGACGAGCATGGAGCGGATGTCAACCTGATGCTGTTCGCGCTCTGGTGCGCCCGTCGCGGCCGTTACCTGGACGCGCCAGTGCTCGATGCGGCGGCGATGGCGGTGGCACCGTGGCGCGAGAGCGTGGTTCGGCCCGTGCGCACGGTTCGGCGGGCGCTGAGCGCGGGAGGCCTCGATATGGTGGAAGCGACGGCACGGCAGACGTTGCGGAGGCAGGTGCTGGCGGTGGAGCTGGCGGCCGAGCAATTGCAGCTCGGCCTGCTGGAGGCTCTGATGCCGCCGCCGGGTGAGGTGGACCCGGCGGACGCGGCGCGCCGCAACCTTGCCTGCCTGGCCGCGCTCGCCGGCGTGCCGTCCGACGCGCCGCCGCTCGCGGTGCTGGCGCGGGTCGTGTCCTGACCACGCGGCGCCTCGTCGTGGGCATGAGCGGCGCGTCCGGCATCGTCTACGGCATCGCCGTGCTGCGACAGCTTCGCGCGGCGAACGTCGAGACGCACCTGATCATGAGCCGGTCGGCACAGGTGACACTCGCCCACGAAACCGAGATGAAGGTCGCCGACGTCGCTGCACTCGCCGACAAAGTCTACGCGCAGGCGGATATCGGCGCGGCCATCTCGAGCGGCTCGTTCCGGACCATGGGCATGATCGTGGCACCCTGCTCGATGCGGAGCCTGGGCGAGATCGCAACCTCGATCAGCTCGTCGCTGCTGACGCGGGCGGCGGACGTCGTTCTGAAGGAACGACGGCGACTGGTCCTGATGGTGCGCGAGACGCCGCTGCATCTCGGCCATCTGCGCGCGATGGTCGCGGTCACGGAGATGGGCGGCGTGGTGTATCCGCCGGTGCCCGCTTTCTACACCAGGCCCACATCGCTCGACGACATGGTGGAGCAAACCGTCGGACGGGCACTTGATCTTTTCGATCTCGACATCGCTTCGGTGCGCCGCTGGGATTAGGCGCTGGAGAAGGCCAGGGGCTCCGCCCCTGGACCCCGTTAAGGGCGGGGCCCTTAAAACCCATTTTTTAAGGGTGCTGGTCCAACTAGCAATCTAACGTCGCTTGCCGCTCCCAGTCGCTCAGATGACCGCAGTGATCGTTCCACTCGACATGCTTCAGGCGCAGATAAGGATCGATCACGCCGTCGCCGAGACGCCGACGGAGGACGGCGGAGGCATCGAGTGCTCGCAGCGCGTCGAGAAGGTTCAGGGGGAGCTTCCGCACGTCACCCGCGGTGTGGCCTTCGGTGTACATGTTGATGTCTAGCGGCTTGCCCGGATCGCGCTTCTCCGCGATGCCGTCGAGACCGGCGGCGACCAGGCCGGCCTGCAGCAGGTACGGGTTGGCGGCACCATCCGGCAGGCGCATCTCGAACCGGCCCGCGCCGGGCACGCGGATCATGTGGGTCCGGTTGTCGCCGGCATATGTCACCGTGTTCGGCGACCAGGTCGCGCCCGAGACGGTGCGGGGCGCGTTGATCCGCTTATACGAGTTGACCGTCGGGTTCAGCATCGCGCACAGCGCGGGGGCGTGCTCGATCAGGCCGCCGACGAAGCCGTAACCGGTCGCCGACAGCCCGAGCGGATCGTCCTCGGCGGCGCAGACGTTGCGCGCGCCGTTCCACACCGAAATATGCGTGTGGCAGCCACTGCCGGTCAGGTGCTTGAACGGCTTCGGCATGAAGGTTGCGCGCAGACCGTGCTTCTCGGCGACCGACCGGACCAGGAACTTGAAGAACGCGTGACGGTCGGCCGTCACCATCGCCTCGTCGAACAGCCAGTTCATCTCGAACTGACCGTTGGCGTCCTCGTGATCGTTCTGGTACGGCGCCCAGCCCAGCCCCGCCATGGCGTCGCAGATCTCGGCGATGATGTCGTAGCGCCGCATCAGCGCGCTCGCGTCGTAGCAGGGCTTGACCGCCATGTCGGCGGAATCGGCAATCGCCTGGCCGTCCGGCGTGACCAGGAAGAACTCGCATTCCACGCCGGTCTTGACCGTGTAGCCGAGTGCGGCCGCGTCGCCCAGGACGCGGCGGAGCGCGTTGCGCGGCCCCTGCGCGATGAGCGTGCCGCGCATGCGCAGGTCCGAGGCCAGCCAGCCGACCTCCTTTTTCCAGGGGAGCTGCACCAGGCTCGCCGGGTCGGGCATCGCGACCAGGTCGGGATCGGCCGGCGACATGTCGAAACAGGCCGCGAAACCGGCAAAGCCCGCGCCATCCGCCTGCATCCCGGCGATGGCGGACGCGGGAACCAGCTTGGCGCGCTGATAGCCGAGCAGGTCTGTGAACGAGACGAGGAAGTATCGGATGCCGCGCTGGCCCGCGATGTCGGCGAGCGAGGCGCCGGAAGCGAGGTCGTCGGCTACGGTCGTGTCCAAGGCGTATGCTCCGTCATCGCGCGCGCGGCGCCGGCCTGTTGCGAGGGAGATGTCAGAAGCCGGGCTTGCCCGGATACCAGTCCGTGCCCGCCAGCGGCAGGCGCGTCATCGCCGCCGCCTCCAGCGTCAGCGCCACGAGGTCTTCCGGCTCGAGGTTGTGCAAGTGGCTCTTGCCGCACGCGCGCGCGATCGCCTGCGCCTCAAGCGTCATCACCGACAGGTAGTTGGCGAGCCGGCGACCGCCTTCGACCGGGTCGAGACGCGCCGCGAGCTCCGGATCCTGCGTGGTGATGCCGGCCGGGTCGCGTCCCTCGTGCCAGTCGTCGTAGGCGCCAGCGGTGGTGCCGAGCTGGTTGTACTCGGCCTCGAAGGCCGGGTTGTTGTCGCCCAGCGCGATCAGGGCGGCCGTGCCGATCGCCACCGCGTCGGCGCCGAGTGCGAGCGCCTTGGCCATGTCGGCGCCGCTCCTGATGCCGCCCGAGACGACCAGCTGCACGACGCGGTGCAGGCCGAGATCCTGCAGCGCCTGCACCGCGGGGCGGATCGCGGCCAGGATCGGCAGGCCGACATGCTCGATGAACACGTCCTGGGTCGCCGCCGTGCCGCCCTGCATGCCGTCCAGCACGACCACGTCGGCGCCGGCCTTCACCGCGAGCGCCACGTCGTAATAGGGACGGCTGGCGCCGACCTTGACATAGATCGGCGTCTGCCAGCCGGTGATCTCGCGCAGCTCCTCGATCTTGATCTCGAGATCGTCCGGCCCGGTCCAATCGGGATGGCGGCAGGCGGAGCGCTGGTCGATGCCTTCGGGAAGGTTGCGCATCTGCGCCACGCGCGGCGAGATCTTCTGGCCCAGCAGCATTCCGCCGCCACCGGGCTTGGCACCTTGACCGATCACGATCTCGATCGCGTCGGCACGCCGCAGATCGTCGGGGTTCATGCCGTAGCGCGACGGCAGATACTGATAGACCAGCGTCGCCGAGTGGCCGCGCTCCTCCGGCGTCATGCCGCCGTCGCCGGTGGTGGTCGACGTGCCGGCCTGGCTGGCGCCGCGTCCCAGCGCCTCCTTCGCCGGTCCGGACAGCGCGCCGAACGACATCCCCGCGATGGTCACCGGGATTTTTAGCGTGATCGGCTTGGCGGCGAAGCGCGCGCCCAGCACGACATCGGTGTCGCAGCGCTCCCGATAGCCCTCCAGCGGATAGCGCGAGACCGACGCGCCGAGGAAAAGCAGGTCGTCGAAATGCGGCAGCTTGCGCTTGGAGCCGCCGCCGCGGATGTCGTAGATCCCCGTCGCCGCGGCGCGCTGGATTTCGGAGATCGTCCACCGGTCGAAGGTGGCCGATTGCCGCGGCAGCGTGCGCGGCGGGTTGCCCGGCATGTTCATGGCGGCCTCAATACGATGCGGCGTTGTCGACGTGGAAGCGATAGAGCCGGCGCGCCGACCCGTAGAGCGTGAAATCGGCCGGCGCCGCATCCGACAGGTGGGCTTCCGCCAGCAGCCGCGACAGGATAGCGCCGTCCTCAGGCGTCATGTCCTTTCGTTCGCAGTCCGCGCCGAGGCTCCTGACCGTTCCGCGCACGAACAGCCGCGCCTCGTAGAGGCTGTCGCCGAGCGCCTCGCCGGCGTCTCCGCACACCACGAGATTGCCGGACTGCGCCATGAACGCGCTCATGTGGCCGACCGAGCCGCGCACGACGATGTCGATGCCCTTCATCGAGATGCCGCAGCGGGCACCGGCATCGCCGTCGATCATCAGCAGGCCGCCCTGGCCGGTGGCACCCGCCGCCATGCTGGCGTTGCCGCGCACATGCACGGTGCCGCTCATCATGTTCTCGGCCACACCCGGCCCGGCATTCCCGTCGATGGTCACGCAGGCGAGCTGGTTCATGCCGGCAGCGTAATACCCCACATGGCCGCGCACGGTCAGCGCGATCGGGGCTGCGAGACCGACCGCGATGGCGTGGCGGCCCCGCGGGTTCAGCACCCGCCAGCGAGTACGGTTGGTGTCGGTGTTGAGCGCGTGCAGTTGCGCGTGCATCGCCCGCACAGAGGTGTCCGCGAGGTCGATCGTCTCGCCGTCCGCCGCCGCGTCCGGTCCGGGCGGCAGCGTTGCCCGCGACGCGGCACTCACGCCGCGCGCTCCCAGGCATAGACCGTCTGCGGCTCCGGCTCGAAGATGCGCGCGGTCTCGATGCCCGGGAGGTCGACCAGCGCGCGATATTCCGAGCCGAACGCGACGTAGTCCTCGGTCTCCGCCAGCACCGCCGGCTTGCATGCGACCGGATCGCGCAGCACGGCGAAGCCGGTGCGGGTGCCGACGACGAAGGTGTAGAATCCGTCGAGATCGGACAATGCCGCGGTCAGCGCCTCGTCAAGTGTCGCACCCTGGCTCAGGCGCCACGACAGGTAGCCGGCGGCGACCTCGCTGTCGTTCTCGGTCTCGAACGCATGACCCTGGCGGCGCAGCAGCCGGCGCACGGCGTTGTGGTTCGAGAGCGACCCGTTATGCACCAGGCACTGGTCGTCGCCGGTCGAGAACGGGTGCGCGCCGGCGACCGTGACCGCGGACTCGGTCGCCATGCGGGTGTGGCCGATGGCATGGGTGCCGCTCATCGCGGCCAGGCCGAACCGGGCGCCCACATCGGCGGGCAAGCCCACGCCCTTGTAGAGCTCCATCGTGCGGCCGCTCGCGACCACTGCGACCTCCGTCCCGCGTTCGCGCAGCGCGTCCCGCAGGCGGTCCAGCGCGCCGGTCGGCACCGACAGCACGGCATGGTCGTCATGCATCGTCGGCGTCAGATCGAGATCGAGGGCGCGGCCGAGTGCGGCCACGACACAAGCGAGGTCGACCCCGCGCGCGGCCCGGAGCGTCAGCTTGCTCCGCTCGTGACACGCGGCGCCGTAGACCGCGAAGCCCGCGCTGTCCGGTCCGCGATCGGTCATCACCTCGAGCATGTCCAGGGTGAGCCGGCCGAGGTCGGACTCGAGCGCCGGATTTTTCAGGAACAGGCCGACAATCCCGCACATCGAGGCGCTCCGACACAGAGGCAGATCGTGGCGGCAGGTGTAGGACGTCGTGCGGCGATAGGCAATTGGAAGAACAAAACTTTCGCGTGAGGAAACTTGAGCAGGCGGCCGATCCCAGCGCCTATAAACGTCTCTTATACGCAGCGTGACCGGTCCGGACGTTATCGTCGGGCTCCAGGTGGATCTCCCGATGCACGCCGACCGCTACTCCGCTTTCACTCTCCTGCGCGAAGGCCTGCGCGGTCACGCCGGCTGGAAGCCAGTGTGGCGGGACGCGACGCCGCGCGACCGCTACGAGGTGGTGATCGTGGGCGGCGGCGGCCACGGTCTCGCCTGCGCCTACTACCTCGCGCGCCGCTACGGCATCCGCGATGTCGCGGTGCTGGAGAAGGGCTGGATCGGCGGCGGCAGCGTCGGCCGCAACACCACGATCGTCCGCTCGAACTACCTCCTTCCCGGCAACATCCCGTTCTACGAGCAATCCATGCAGCTCTGGGAAGGGCTTGAACAGGACATCAACTACAACGCGATGGTGAGCCAGCGCGGCGTTCTGAACCTGTTCCACGGCGACGCGCAGCGCAACGCGTATGTCCGGCGCGGCAACGCGATGCGCCTCGCCGGCATCGACGCCGAGCTGCTCGACGAAGCCGGCGTCCGCCGCCACCTGCCGTTCCTGGATTTCGAGAACGCCCGGTTCCCAATCCGCGGCGGCCTGTTGCAGAAGCGCGGCGGCACGGTGCGGCATGACGCCGTGGCCTGGGGCTATGCCAGGGCGGCCGACCGGCTGGGCGTCGACATCATCCAGAACTGCGAGGTGACCGGCATCGTCCGTGAGGGCGGCCGTGCCGTCGCCGTCGAGACCACGCGCGGCCGGATCGGCGCCGACCGGATCGGGCTGGCCTGCGCCGGCAACTCCTCGCGCGTGGCGGCGATGGCGGGTCTGCGACTGCCGATCGAGAGCCACGTGCTGCAGGCGTTCGTCTCGGAAGGCCTCAAGCCGTTCATCGACGGCGTCGTCACCTTCGGCGCCGGGCATTTTTACATCAGCCAGTCGGACAAAGGCGGGCTGGTGTTCGGCGGCGACATCGACGGCTATAACTCCTACGCGCAACGCGGCAACCTGCCGGTCATCGAGGACGTCTGCGCGGGCGCGATGGCGCTGATGCCGCGGATCGGCCGGGTGAGGATGCTGCGCCACTGGGGCGGCATCATGGACATGTCGATGGACGGCAGCCCGATCATCGATCGCACGCCGGTGGACGGGCTCTATCTCAACGCCGGCTGGTGCTACGGCGGGTTCAAGGCAACGCCCGCCTCCGGCCTCTGCTTCGCCCACCTGCTGGCACGCGACACGCCTCATCCGGTCGCCACCGCCTTTCGTCTCGACCGCTTCGCCCGCGGCCACGTGATCGACGAGAAGGGTGTGGGTGCGCAGCCGAACCTTCATTGAGGGACCGGCGAAGAAGGCCAGGGGCTCTGCCCCTGGACCCCGTTAAGGGCGGAGCCCTTAAAACCCGCTACTTGGAGGTTATAGGCTTCGCCTGGCCTTCACCAAGCAAACAACCTCTGAGGACATCATGCGATTGCCATGCCCCTGCTGCGGCGAGCGCAGCGTCGAGGAGTTCAGCTATCTCGGCGATGCCGGGCCGCGGCGGCCGACCGACGGTGGTGCGGCGCCCACGGCCGCGTGGACCGACTACGTCTATCTTCGCGACAATCCCGCCGGCCCGCATCGCGAGCTCTGGTATCACGGCGCCGGTTGCCGAGCATGGGTGGTGCTGACCCGCGACACGCGCACGCATGCCATCCTGGACGCCAGGCTGGCACGCGAGCGCGTCACCGACAGGACGCAGGCTGCTTCGACAGAGACGGTCACGGCATGATCCCGCGCGCCATCCCGCGCGAGGCGGACGGCTACGCCGTGCCGACCGCGTCCCCCGTTCCGAGCCAGTGCCGCCGTCGCCCCGCGGGCGGCCTGATCGACCGCTCGCGGACGCTCCGGTTCCGCTTCGACGGCCGCGACTATCTCGGCCATCCCGGCGACACCCTGGCGTCGGCGCTGCTCGCCAACGGCGTGCGGCTGGTCGGGCGATCCTTCAAGTATCACCGCCCGCGCGGCATCTTCTCGGCGGGCTCGGAAGAGCCGAACGCGCTGGTCGAGCTCCGCCAGCGCGACCGGCGCGAGCCCAACAGCCGCGCCACCACGACCGAGCTGCATGACGGGCTGGTCGCCACCAGCCAAAACCGGTGGCCGACGCTGGCGCACGACCTGTTGTCGGTGAACGCGCTGCTGGCACCGCTGCTGACCGCCGGCTTCTACTACAAGACCTTCATGTGGCCGGCGTCGTTCTGGGAGCGCGTCTACGAGCCGATGATCCGGCGTGCCGCCGGCCTCGGACGCGCCGCCGAAGGCGCCGATCCGGACAGCTACGAGACGTCGACCGCGTATTGCGACGTGCTGGTGATCGGCGCGGGCCCGGCCGGTCTGGCCGCGGCACTGGCCGCCGGACGCGGCGGCGCGCGCGTGATCCTGTGCGAGGAGGATTGCCGGCTCGGCGGCCGCTTGCTCGCCGACCGCATGGCACTCGACGACCGTCCGGCAACGCTGTGGGTCCGCGAGGTCGAGGCGGCGCTCGCCGCCCTGCCGGAGATGCGCGTGCTCCGCCGCACCAGCGTGTTCGGCGTCTATGACGGCGGCACCTACGGGGCGCTGGAGCGGGTCTCCGACCATCTGCCGCCGGCCCCGGAGGGAACGCGCGGCGGCCCGCGTCAGCGCATGTGGCGGATCGTTGCACGACGCTGCGTGCTGGCCGCCGGTGCCATCGAGCGACCGGTGGCGTTCGCCGGCAACGATCGGCCCGGCATCATGCTGGCAGGCGCCGTGCGCAGCTACGTCAACCGGTTCGGGCTGGCGCCCGGGCGCCGCGCGGTGGTGTTTGCCAACAACGACGATGCCGCGCGCACGGTCGCCGATCTGCACGATGCGGGGATCGCGGTGCGGGCGGTGGTCGACTCGCGCGCGGCACCCCCGGAGACCGTGCGCCGCGCTGCCGCGTCCGCCGGCGCCAGGCTGTTCGCCGGCGGCCTCGTGACCCGCGGCATCGGCGGCCGCGCGCTGCGCGCCGTGCGCGTCCGCGACGCCCACGGGCGCAGCGAGATCCTGCCCTGCGACCTGCTGGCCATGTCCGGCGGCTGGAATCCGTCGGTCCATCTCGCCACCCATCAGGGCAGCCGCCCCGAATACGACGCGTCGCTCCGCGCCTTCGTGCCCGTCGGCGCACCGCCGGGCATGAGCGTCGCCGGCGCCGCAGCCGGTCGCTTCACCACCGAGGCGGCGCTGGCCGACGGGGCGCGGCTCGGTGCCGCCGCCGCCGCCGAACTCGGCTTCGCGGCGGACGTGCCCCCGTTGCCGCGCACCGCCGCGGAAAGTGCGGAGCTCGGCACGTTGTGGCACGCGGTGCCGCCGGGCGGCGCGTCGGCCGGCACCGCCTTCATCGACTTCCAGAACGACGTGACGGTGAAGGACGTGAAGCTGGCGGCGCAGGAAGGCTTTCGCGCCATCGAGCACCTGAAGCGCTACACGACGCTGGGCATGGCGACCGACCAGGGCAAGACCGCCAACGTCACCGGCCTGGCCATCATGGCCGAACTCACCGGCCGCTCCATCCCGGCCACCGGCACCACGCTGATCCGGCCGCCCGTGCAACCGGTCGCGATCGGTGCCTTCGCCGGGCGCCGTCGCGGGCGCGACTTCCAGCCGATCCGACTGCCGCCCACGCATCGCTGGGCGGAGGAGCAGAACGCGGTCTTCACCGAGGCCGGCCTCTGGCTGCGGGCGCAGTGGTATCCCCGCCCCGGCGAGACCGGCTGGCAGCAGACCGTCGATCGCGAGGTGCGCGCGGTGCGCGGTGCCGTGGGGATCTGCGACGTCAGCACGCTCGGCAAGATCGACATCCAGGGTCCGGATGCGGCCGACCTGCTCGAGCGCGTCTACAGCAACGCCTGGAAGAGCCTGCCTGTCGGCCGCTCGCGCTACGGGCTGATGCTGCGCGAGGACGGCTTCGTGCTCGATGACGGCACCACCACCCGGCTCGGCCCCACCCACTACGTCATGACGACGACCACCGCGAACGCCGGCCGCGTCATGCAGCATCTCGAGTTCTGCCATCAGTGCCTGTGGCCGGAGCTCGACGTCCAGATGATCTCGGTCACCGACCAGTGGGCGCAGCTCGCGGTCGCGGGGCCGCACTCGCGCGACGTGCTGGCCCGCATCGTCGATCCCGCGTTCGACCTGTCGAAGGAGGCGTTCGGGCATATGGCGGCCGCGTGCCTCACTGTCTGCGGCGGGCAGAAGGCGCGGCTGTTCCGTCTCTCCTTCTGCGGCGAGCTCGGCTACGAGATCGCCGTGCCGGCCGGTCTCGGCGACGCGCTGGCCCGGCGCCTGATGGCGGAGGGCGAGGCGTTCGGCATCACGCCCTACGGCACGGAGGCGCTCGGCGTCATGCGCATCGAGAAGGGGCATGTCGCCGGCGCCGAGCTGAACGGACAGACGACCGCGACCGATCTCGGGCTCGGCAGGCTGCTGTCGACGAAGAAGGACCATGTCGGGCGCGCGATGGCCGCGCGCTCCGCGCTGACCGGTTCCAGCCGCCCCGCTCTCGTCGGCGTCCGCCCGCTCGACCCGCGATCGGTGCTTTCGGCAGGCGCGCATCTGCTGCCTCAGGGTGCTGCCGCTGTCGCCGCGAACGACCAGGGCTGGCTCAGCTCGACCGCCTGGTCGGTGACGACGGCGAGCTGGATCGGCCTCGGCCTGCTCGAGAACGGTCCGTCCCGGCATGGCGAGATCATGAGCGCGCACGATCCGCTCAGGGACCGTGTCGTCACGGTCGAGATCACCGCCCCGGTCTTCGTCGACCCGGCCGGTGAGCGGCTACATGGCTGAGCGCCTCGTGCCGACGAGCCCGCTATCGCCTCTCGCCGATGCTGCGCCGGGCGCCGCGATCGGCCCAATCGACGGCATTCAGGCGGCCAGCCTCGCCGCCTTTGCCGGGCGCGCGGCCGAGCTGTCGGCTGCGGTGCAGCGGATCTGGGGTGCCGTCCTGCCGACCACCCCACGGCGCGTCATGGCGTGCGACATCGCCTTCCTCTGGGCCGGTCCGGATCGCTGGCTGGTCACGGCGCCGGCCGGACCCGACCTGGAACATCTGCTGCGCCGTCACCTGGGCGACCTCGCCGCGGTGACTGACCAGAGCGACGGCCGCATCATGCTGCGCATCGCCGGCCACGGCGTGCGCGAGATGCTGGCCAGGCTGATCGGCATCGATCTCCATCCCCGCCGCTTCCGCGCCGGCGACACCGCACTTACTCTGGCGGGGCACGTCCCGATCCACATCTGGCAGCTTGACGACACGCCCGTCTACGAAGTCGCCGTGCCACGCAGCCTGGCCGAGAGCTTTTCTCGCGAGCTTCAGGCCGCCGCCGCGACCTGAAGCGGAGCTTGCCGTTGTCAATCGAGCGCATCGTAGCATTTGTCATCGGGCGATTTGGCGAGTCGATCCTCGCAGGCCATTCCGAGCGAATTGTAAAACTGTCGCAGCGGAAAGGCTCGTCCAAGGAAGCTGCGGACCAGCATCCAGGCGCGCCAGAGCGGCAGGTGTTTCTTGCTGCGAACAGAACGACAAGGTGGACGGGCGCACGCCGGAGGCGTATCTGCGCAGACGTCTCAACCGGATTGCTGACGGATCGGGCTCTCAACTTGCCGACTGTTGTCCTGGAGCTTGCCGCGACACCGGCGATGACTTGATCAACGATCCGTCTGCGTGAAGCTGCCATTTCGGGGCAGACCTTGCCGTTGACTGGAGTCTGACTTGCCTGCAAATGATGTTCTCAAGAGCCTGATCATCCGCGAGGCCGAGCAGCTGACGCTGGCGCTGAGGAGGGAGAGGGCGGAAGGCCTGGTGTTCCGCATGGCGTTGGAGGCGGAGGCTTCGAGCGACGTGCAGCGCGTGGTGTTTCTGGCGCTGCGCGGTGAAGAGGGTCAGGTCGAGTGTCTGTCGTCGGTGCCGCTGAACGACCCACAGGAGCAATCCGTGGTGCCGATGCAGCTGATGCTGCTCGGCGAGGACGCCGAGCAGCGCGTCGTCCGCGTCACACGGCGCAGCGCCTAGCAGTCGCGGCGCGGGAGAGCCGGGCAGGGGGCCATGAGCCAGCAGGACGTAACCGGTGTGAGCTGACCACTCAGGTTCAGCGTTGACGGCGCCCTTCCTTGAGTCGCTGCGGCATCCAGAACTCTCTGATGGCCGGGATCACGAGCGGGATGTTGTGGTAGGCGTTGCGGCCGAATTCCTCGGTCTCGGGACCTTCGCGCGGCGGCCCGAGCAGGGGATTTCCCAGCGGGTCGGTGCAGTAGAGCAGGATCGGCAACAGCAGCGCATGGTCGATCCGGGCCAGGTCGAGCAGCTTCTGCCATTCCTTGAGCCGCAGCTGCATCCCGCCGACAAACCCCATGCACCATGGGTGGAGGTTCACCAGTCCATCGTCGGTCTTCTCGAACAACGGCGCATGCTTGTCGGGCGCCAGCGACAAGCCCTCGCCGATCTCATTGAAGCGCTTGGCGATGGTCATGATCGCGGCCATCGTGTCGCCGGTCGCGGTGGCGATCCGGCCGTGCTCGCCAAGGAGCTTGGCGAACCACTCATCCGGCGGGATGGAGCACGGGCCGACCACGACGGCCGTCACATAGCCGTCCACCATCGAGACGCTCGTGACCGGCGGTGCCGGCTCAACCGTTTGCAGCCATACGTCCAGCTGCTCAAGGCTCATCGTGCGCTCTGCCGAGCGCGTTCGCCGGGGTCGTCGTGCCATTATACGGCGGCGCTCAGAGCCGGGCGCGCTGCCTTCCAGTTCCACGGGAGCAGCTCATCCAGGGCGTTCACCTTGGTGCTGCCGGACACCATGCGCTCGAGGACGTCTGCCAGGTAGGTTTCGGGATCGATGTCGTGCAGCTTGGCGGTGTTGATCAGCGACGCGATGATCGCCCATCGCTCGCCGCCACGATGCGACCCGGCAAACAGCGCGTTCTTGCGTCCGAGCGGTATTGGACGGATCGCGCGCTCGACCGTGTTGTTGTCCACCTCGACCCGTCCATCAGCGAGAAACACGGTCAGCCCTTCCCAATGCCCGAGCGTGTAGCGGATGGCCGTCGCCAGTGTCGACTTCGTCGAGATCTCCGCCAGACACTCCATCAGCCATGACCACATCGCCGCCATCAGCGGTCTCGTGTCGGCCTGGCGCACCGCGATGCGCTCGTCGGCCGGTCGCCCGCGGATCCGTGCCTCGATGGCATAGATGTCGCCGATCCGGCGCAGCGCCTCGGCTGCGACCGGATCCCGGATTCGCTTATGCACGTCGAAGAACTCCCGCCGGGCATGCGCCAGGCAGTAGGCCAGCGTGATCGGGCCACCCGGGCGGTTGGGGCGCGCCAGCTTGTCGTAGCCCGTGTAGCCGTCCACCTGCAGCACCCCGTGGAAGCCATCGAGGTGTTCTGCGATGTGCCGGCCGCGGCGGTCTTCGGCGTAGCGGTAGACCACCGCCGGGGGTGCCGGTCCCTGCCAGGGCCGGTCATCCACGGCGTAGCACCAGAGCCGGGCGATCCGGGTCCGCCGGCGCGTGCGGTCCAGCACCGGCAGCGGCGTGTCGTCACAGAACACCTTGCCGGCGGCCATCACCGTCTCGGTCAGCAACGCGTGGAGCGGCTCCAGCCACCACGCGGTCCGTCCGATCCAGTGCACGAGGGTGGATCGGTCCAGGTCGATGCCGTAGCCCGCCAGCATCTGGGCCTGGCGATGCAGCGGCAGGTGCCAGGCGAACTTGGACGCGGCGATGTGGGCGAGGAGGGCGGCGGTCGGTAGGCCACCCTCGATCGGGCGCTGGGGCGCCGCAGCCTGCACCACCGCGCTCTCGCAGGCACGGCAGCCATAGCGAGGCCGGCGGATGCGTTTGACCCGCAGGATCGCCGGCACGATGTCGAGCATCTCGCTGACGTCCTCGCCAATGCGATGCAGCGCAGTCTGGCAGCAGGAGCAGCAACTGCTCTCCGGCTCGATGATCACGTCCAGACGCGGCAGGTGCCTGGGCAGGCTGCCGATGTTGCGCATCGGCTTGGCGCGGCTCCGACCGTCGGAGGACGGCGGCTTGACCGCCTCGGGCTCCGGCTCGACGGGTGCTGTCGAGACATCCTCGTAGCCAAGCGCCAACTGCCCTGGCTGATCACCGAACCGCTCTGATCGCGCGCCAAACAGGGTTCGTTTCAGCGTCTCCAGCATGGCTCGCAATTTGCCGTTCTCGTCGCGTAGATCGAGGACCATCCCGATCAGGATGTCAGGCTCGCGCGGCAAGGGAACAACGTCGGACGCCATGCGCAAGAGTACCGAACTGCGCGGGCGTTTCGCCATGCTTTCGACGGCCGCACTCGTTTTATTAGGCCGGCATCGGTGCCACGCGAGCGCCGAGTTGCGTCCAGTCCAGGCCGGTGAACAACAGCCGCAGCTGTGCGGCAGTCAGCGTCACCGCGCCGTCGCGCACCGGCGGCCAGGTAAATGCACCGCTCTCGAGCCGCTTGGTGAGCAGGCAGAGCCCGGAGCCGTCCCAGACCAGCAATTTCAGCCGGTCCGACCGCCTGGAACGGAAGATGAAAACGTCACCGGTGAACGGATCCGCCAACAGGGCCTGCGTGACCAACGCCGCCAGCGAGTCCATGCCCTTGCGGAAATCCACCGGCTTGGATGCCACCATGACCCGCAGCCCCGGTCGCGCGGGGATCCCGAGGATCACGCTGGTCGCCCGAGATGTCCGAGCACCAGGCGGAGTGCGCCGGCATCGATCGGACCGGAGAAGCGAACCCGCAGGCTGCCGCTCTCGAGCTCGATCACCCCGGTCGCTGCCGGCGCGGCCTGACCCGAGGCTCCGTCCACTATGGCGCGAGGCTGCACCGGCGCCCCATCCTGAAGCCGGAGCGGCACGAAGACCTCGCCCTGCGCCGCCGCCTCGCGCATCGCGGCCCGGCGCCAGGTCTGCAGGAGTCCCCGATTAATCTCCGCCCGACGGGCCAGGTCAGAGATGTTCACCCCAGGCAGCATGCTCTCGGCCACCAGCGTGGCTTTCTCCGCACGTGTCCACCGACGCCGACGAGACGTTCCTGTGATCAGCTCGATGCGACGATAAGCGCCACCATCGTGCCTGTGCTGATGCATGGCATTATCACTGGCATTATCCATCGCACCATCCACGAACCTAACCGGGCGCGCATATTGCGACGGGGATCAGCTAACCTGCGAGGTGGGGAGCTCGCACCGGTTACGTTTGTCAAACCCGTTCATCGTTGGCGCGGGATTGTCGCAGCCGACCATGATGGATGAGGCTTTTCGAGGGTCGCCGCTTTTCCTGCCGACGCCGATGATTGTCACCGCGCTCGGGAACGCAGCGGCCCAACGCTACAACGAGTTCTTCGATGTGAGCATCCGCAGCCCGGCTACGAAGCGTGCTTATGCACGCGCCTGCTGGCGCTTCTTCGACTGGTGCGCCGCTCAGCGAGGACCACCGACGCGTAATGCTGGAAGTTCGGCGAGGCGCGGTGGCGGTGGACCGCGACCGCACCGACGTCGGCACAAATCAGTCCGCCCTGATGTCATTGGAGGCATTCGCTGAGCCCCGGCTGATCGCACAGGGTCTGGAGAATGGTCGGTCAGCCGGATCGAACTCCGTCGGCCGTAAGCATGTAGCCCAGAAGTCGAAGTTGCCGTCGGTCATGCCCACGAGCCCGCAGTAGGCTCGCAGCCCGCGGCATGGTTCGGCGGGAGCACTCCAGTGTCACGTCGATGGCCCGGAGGGCCCTACGAGCGATCCTCGCAGCCGGATCAGCACCTGGATCAGCCGCGCGCTCGCGCGGAGCGTGCCACGCAGGTTGCCTGCGACCTTCGATCGGCCGGCACTCCGCCGCCCGTATGGAAGCGGGACCTCGCGTGTCCGCAGCCGCGCGTGGCCCGCTCGCACCTGCATCTCGAGATTCCACCCATAGGTGAGCTCGGTCATGCCAAGCTGCTCGAGCGTATCGAGCCGGATGGCGCGGAAGGCGCACATGTCGCGAAAGCCCGTTCCGGTCATCAGACCGACCAGGCGACCGATCGCGTGGCCGGCGAGAACCTGGTGCAGTCCCATGCTTCCCTTCTCGCGACCGGCCGCACTCCGGTGCGCCAGCACGAGGTCGGCCTCGCCGCGCAGCACAGGACCCGCGATCTCGCCGGCAAGCTCCGCTGCGTCGCTGCCGTCGCCATCGAGGAACAGGGCAACAACCCCACCAAGTGCACGCGCGCGCTCGGCTCCGCTCGCGCATGCGCGGCCGTAGCCGCGTCGGCCTTCGCGGAGCACGATCGCGCCGGCCGCCTCCGCCTCGGCCACCGTGTCGTCGGCGCTGCCGCCGTCGACAACGATGACATGCTCGACCAGGGCGCGGGGAAGCCGCCGGACGGTCGGCCCGATCGCACCCGCCTCCTCGAAGGTCGGGATGATTGCGATCACGCCGGTCCGCACGCCCGACACTGGCGCTAGAGGCTCCATCGCAGGCCGCACCCCTCGCAAGGTTTCGGCGGTGCGTCGCTCAGCAGCCGGCCGCGAAAGTCCTTGTAGGCATCGCCGTTCCAGATGTCGCGCAGCGTCTGTTGCGAGGCGTCGCCGAGCGTGTAGGTCTCGTAGCCGCGGGCGGAGAACGGAGCGATGCAACACGGCAGCGCACGTCCATGCGCCGTGAAATACATCAGCGACCACGGACGCCGGCACAGCGACCAGGGCACGTCGTCGTCGCTGCGCCGAAGACTGAGGCCGGGCTCGGTCGCGCCGGAGGCGTCGAGCGTCACCCCGAGTTCGCGGCCAAGCGCCATCGCTTCTTCGATGATCGCGCTTTCGCCCGCCTGCGTTCGCTCGAAGAGCGAGCTTTCCGCCCGCGCCATGCCGAAGCCCGCCTCGTCGAAGACCAGGCGCTGCAGGTGCACCTCGCCCACGCCCATCGCGGCCGAGAGGCGCACGAAGTCGGGCAGTTGCTGCACGGTCTCCTTGAGACCCGTCAGCCAGAGCGAGACACGCGGCGTCAGGGCCGCGTGCGCCTTCTGGTAATCCGTGAGCCGGCGTACGTCGCGCACGATGCGGCCGAAGAAATCCTTGCCGCGTACGAGCGCGTAGGTCGGGGCGTCAGCCGCGTCGAGCGACACCCTGAGCTCATCGAGCCCGGACGCGATCAGCTGCGGGAAGCCTCGCTCCTTCAGCAGCGTGCCGTTGGTGTTGAAGAGCACATAGACACCGCGATCCTTGAGGTAGCGGATCATCCGCGGCAGTTCGCGCACCAGCATCGGCTCTCCCACGCCGTGCAGGACCGCGCGCTTGAGGCCGGGAAGCTGGTCCACGATGCTTGTGAACAGATCCCACGACATATCGGCGGGCGGCTCGAGCTCCTCGAAGGTGCGCGGGCACGTCTCGCACAAGAGGTTGCACCGGTTCGTGACCTCCAGATAGACGCAGAGCGGCGGTGCGTCCGCCTCGACCGCACGCGCGACGCCGATCTCCTCGAAGTAGCGGCGCGGATCCGAGACGGGAGCTGTGGCGACGGTCATAAGGAAATCCTTTCGTGTGTGGGCAAAGCAAGTCCACGCCACAACGTCGATCGCTCGTCGATGGCGAAGAGGACGAGCGCGGGCACGTAGACGAGGCCGGGCCAGAAGAAGAATTCGTGCCAGGGGGTGATGTAGAGGACGAGGGGTGCGACCGACATCCAGAGCAACGCCCGGCTTGGTCGAAGCACCGCGAAGATCCCGAGGAACGGAAAATACCAAGGATAGTGCGGGCTCAACAGGAGCATCGTGAGCGCGGCAAGGAAGCCGGCGTCTCGGGCGACGCGAGCCATGTCGGTCGCCATGTCCAGCGGCGCGGATGGGCGTCGCCGCACGACCGCAAACGCCGCGGTGCCGAGTGCAATCACCATCAGGCCGGCATACAGCGTCGTCGTGTCGGGCGGGAGATGGGCAAACTTGCCGAGTCCAGCGAGCAACCAGATGCCTCGTCCGTCCCGAAGGCCTTCCTCGCCGCCGTACGCACTGAGGAAGCCGAACACGTGACGGATGCCAACGCCGAGGAACGGAATGTAGAGAGCAACGACTGTGATGATCGCGACGAAGGGCAGGCGCCAGCGCCCGCGCCAGAGTGCCGGCGCCACGGCAGCGGGCAGGAACTTCACGAGGACCGCGGCACCAAGTGCGGCACCCGCGACGCCATCTCGACCCTTCGCACGCGCGAGCAGTGCCATTGAAAGCAGGCCAATCGCTTCCGCATCGACATGGCCGTTGCCCGCATACGTCCAGACCGCGAGAGGATTCCAGGCGTAGAGCAGGACGCGGGATGTCGGTTGGCCGCAAAGTCGAAGTGTCGCGACGAGGCAGGCGATCCCAACGGCCTCCCAGAATACGGCAATGAGCTTGGCGACGAGCGGCGTCTGCCCAATCGCGGCCATCAGGCGAAAGGCGAGCTGCGCGGCCGGCGGATAGATCGTCGGTGCGTAGAACCGGCGGTTGACGTGGTCGAAGATCGCGTGGTCGCGGAGTCCCGCGAGCACCGGATCGGCCGGGATGTACCGATACGGGTTGATGCCGGCGAGCTGGACCCGCCCATCCCAGACGTAGCGATAGAGATCGCTGGACAAGAACGGCGGCCCGGCAAGGGCAGGCAGCCGAGCGGCCACTGCCACGATCAGCACGAGCGCGCATGTGCCAGCGCCTCCACCGTCGCGCAGCACGCACCAGGACGCAAGCAGGTGGATCACGCCTGCAACGGCAAGCAGCAGCACGAACCAGCGCACCAATGGGATGGAGCCGACGCTGTCGGCGCCTGCAACGTGAAGCATTGCGCCCGCGAGCAGCGTCGCCACCAGAGCCGCTCCGAGTGCCAGCAGCCGAAGGTTCAAGCCTCCAACGCCTCGGGCATGAGAAGGCCGAGCGTTTGCAGTGCGCGACGCGTGGCGGGTGCGACAAACCCGCCATCGTCGTTGGCGCGCAGCGTCGCGGTGAGATGCTCGAGCGAGTCCCCGTCATCAACGTCGAACCAGTCCGGCAGGGTCACGACCTCCAGCCCAATCGCATGGGCGCGTGCCCGCGTATCGGCGGCGACGGATGCCGTGCTCCAGGCGATATCGCGGAACAAGTCAGCATGCTTCGTCTTCAGCCCGAGCAGGTAGTAGCCGCCGTCGCGCGTGGCGCCGAGCACGGCCCGATCGCCCGGACGCGAGAGCAGCTGCGCCGCCTGCACGAGATAGCGCGTCGGCAATGTCGGCCCATCGGCGTTCAACACACATGCGGCCCCGTGGCCGGCATCGAGCAGACGCTCTATGGCCTGTAGCAGGCAGCGGCCAAAGCCCGTGACGCCGGGCACCTCTACGCCATCGCCGTCCGCCAATAAGAGCGATGTGCCGGGCGCGAGCAGCGGCGTGAGCAGCGTTTCGGCGCCAGCGGGTGCGTAGGCCACGACGCTCCTAATTGGCACCTGCCGCGCCGCGAGGATCACATTGGCTGTGGTATCGCGAAGAAAGGCGGCCCCGAGGGCGGCGGCGGCGTCTGAGCCGATCGCGGGCGCCAGCCGGGTCTTGGCACTCCCGCTTCTCGGCGCCTTTCCCATCACAGCGATTGCGCATGACCCACTCCAGTCCGACCAATCCTTTGACATCCCGATCTCCGTTCTGCTGCGCGACCTGGTGAATACGGTCGTTCTTCGAAGGCGCGACCGTCTTGGTGACAGAAGATCAAACAATCTTTAGTGTGAGGGTTTGGCGAGGCCGACCCGGACCACCGCACTGGGCGGGAGGACGTTAATAGTTGCCGGCGTAAAACGTGGGAAACGATCGAGCTCGCGCGGTGCGAAGCCGACGATCTCGACGACCGAGCCAAGCAGGGCGATCGCGTCTAACGGTACCAGAATGTCGTGGCCACCGATACCGAACCAGGCGCCGTTACGTATCACCGCCGCAGGCATGCCGTCGTGACCTCTGACGATGGCGCGCACAATGCCAAGCCGGTCGTGGCTCTCGACCGGACGTTGCACGACTTCGCCAACGAGCGACCCCACACTTACCGCCTGCGGGAAGCGATGTCGCGCATAGTCCGGCATGGACATGCCGGGCGGTGGCGGCAGGCCGCCCGGCAGAGGGCTCTGCGCTGCGCCCGGCTTGTTCATCGTCGCGACCACGATCACCGCCGCCGCCAACGCGGCGGTCACGACGCGGCGCGTCGCGGTGACGCTGTCTGGCCTCAGATTCCCGCGAACCACGGAAACCCTCGCGTCTCCCAGTAGCCGCCGGTGTAGCGGTTGGTGACCTCGATGGCGGTCACCCATTTCGGGTTCTTGTAGCCGAGCTTGGTTGCCATCCTGAGGCGGAGCGGATAGCCGAACGGATCGTCGAGCGTGTCACCGCCGTACGAAACCGCGAGGATGGTCTGCGGGTGCAGGGCAGTCGCCATGTCGATGCTGCTCGGGTAGTCGTCGGCGGTCCGGAACGCAACGTAGCGGGCACGAAGATCGGCGCCGACGTGCTCGAGGAAGGTCCGGAGCGGCACGCCCGACCACTGGCCGATATACGACCAGCCCTCGACACAAACATGCTTGACGATGAGCTCAGCCTGCGGAAGCGCGCGGAGTTGCTGGATTGTCCAAGGCGCCCGTTCCGTCACCAGGCCGGCTACCTCGAGCCGCCAGGATTGTCCGTCGACCGGCTTGACCGACATGATGTCGTAGTAGGCGTTGAACTTGGGCGGGCGAAGCACGGCTGCCGCCGCGTAAGTCGGGGCGAGGTGACTTGGATCGAACAGCCACGCCTGCACCCCGTCGTTCCAGCGTGACATCGCAAGCAGGGCGTCCTGCACCGACGATGCAGAACTGGGGTCGCATCCGGTGAGTGCCACCAGACTGCCGAGCGACAGACCGCCTCGCAGCACCCGCCGCCGACCAAGCCAGCTGATCAGCCTTCGATGGTCATCGAGGATGGCCGGATCGGGCACGATCGCCGGACGCAAGAGAGATCTCACGATGCATGCTCGCCCGACCGTGCGCGTCGGTGCCCGAGGCGTGGTCCGCCACTCAGCATTGCGAGTAGCGTGCGCGGCACGAGTATCGACAGTCCCACATGCACGACGATGAAGCCGACCAGGATTGACATGCCGGTGAAGTGGATGATCCTGGCGCTCTGGAAGCCGCCCAGGAGCCAGACGAGCCCGGACAGCTGCACAGGCTTCCAGATCGCGAGACCGGTCAGAACCTGCGAGATGCCGGCAGCGATGGCCAGCATGTAAAGCAGCTTCTGCACCGCGTTGTAGGTGGTGAGGTCCTCGTGCGCGAGCTTGAAATGCAGCGTGTCACGCATTGTGTGCACGATGTCTCCGATGCGCACCGGCAGCAATCGTTCGCGTAATCGCCCGGTCGCAACGCCATAGGCGAGGTAGAGGAAACCGTTGAATGCCAGGGGCCACATCGCCGCAAAATGCCAGTTCAGGCTTGGCGCCGCTCAGCTACCGAGGCGCAGCCATGGTGGAAAATGGAGCCCGGGAACGATGACGTCGTCGTCGTAAATCCCCCAGCCCGAGGTGATCATGACCAGCATGCAGACGGCGTTCGTCCAATGCATGATGCGGACGGCGCCAGGATGCATTCGGCGCCCCGACTTCAACGAACCAATGCTGGGCGCTGCCTGCGGACCTGTCACGTCGCGCGCGTCTCCCGAAAAGCTCGCGGCGTCGTGTCGTAGACACGCCGAAACGCGGCCGCGAGGCGCGTGGGCTCGAGGCCGACCTCGGCGGCGATGTCGGTGACGGGCATGGTCGTGCTCACGAGAAGGGTACGCGCACGGAGCAGACGCAGATGAAGAAGGTGCGCGAACGGCGATTGTCCGATGGATAATTTGAAGGCGTGGAAGAACCGCGCCCGGCCGAGGCCTGTCAGAGCGACCAGAGTCGCGAGTTCGATGTCATCTGCGAGATGCTCGCGCATGTAGTCGGTGACGCGCCGCAGCTGCCAGGTGGCGAGTTTTCCACGGCCGAGTTGTGCGCGAGGGGCGTGCGCGCCGGATACACTGAAGCGCTCGAGCAGGTTGAAAGAAAGGACCACCGAGAGCGCGTCACTATACAGCTGACTTCCCACTGGCCGGTGAGCTTCGGCGAGCACGGCTTCGAACAGGTTGCCGATCAGCTCGTCGTTCGCGCCGATGACCGGCTCCAGACGGACCTGGTTCGGGTCGCGCTCGAACTCTTCCGCGGCGACGCACTGAAGCTCAGCCTTATCAATCGTGAGGTGAGCGAAGTCGATCGGTCCGAAGGTTTCCCAGCAGAACGCCTCACCTGCGGGCATGATCGTAAGGGAGTTTAGCGAGACGTCAGTCTCCCGCGCACGATGTCTTTGCCTTCGGATGACGCGCTTCGGACCACCAAGATGAATGGCAAGTACGTCCATGTTGAGCGCAGGCTGCGCTATGCGGCCATCGATATCGCGGAACCGAGTGACCGCCGATGACTGGCAAACGGCCTCAAAGTGCGGCGACGCTGGACGACCGAGTTCTCTGTGCCAGGCGGCTACGTTCACCACGTTTCGTGCTTCCTTGAGGGCGACACTTGCAGAGAATGCCGAGTGAACACGCCGACATGAGGATTGAAGTGTAACAAGCTTCCTCGGTGGAATACTATCATCTCAGTCCACTCTCCTAGAGCGGAGTCGCTTCTACGGCGGGCCGTCACAAGGGTCTCGCCCGATCACAGGCGGCATAGGCCATCGCAAGACTGTCGCACCATCCTAGATCAGCCCCGGGTTTCGATTTGCCCTCGCACCAGAAGTTGGTTGCCACCTTAACGATCACAGCGCCATAACGGCTTTTCGCGATGAGAGTCGTGCTTGAGCCAGGCCGCCGCCGCGGCCACGACCAGTGTAAGCGCAGCCGCTGCCTGTCCCTTGTCGAAGTCGCCCGGTTGACCGAGGCGATTGGTGACATAGGCCAAGCAAAGAACAGCTTGTTGGCGTGCTTTTGCGAAGGCGTAGAGTCCCGCCGCTTCCATCTCGACTGTCAGGAGACCCCGGGCGCGGGCGGCCGCAACCGCCTGCTCGGTCTCGCGGAAAGGAGCGTCCGTGGTCCAGGAACCGCCGACCACTATCGGCAATCCGGCTACCTCGAGAGCGGGCAAAACTTGGGCAAGCAGTCGGACATCGACGCGTACCTCTTCCTCCGGAGGAAGATAGTGAGCGCTGGTCCCTTCGTCCCGAAACGCACGATCAACCAAAACGAAATAGGGCGGAGGGCCGATGTCAGCAATCTGGCCAGCCGAGCCTATGCTTACGAGGAAACGGCAACCGGAGGCGAACATGAGCTCCGCAACCATGACTGCATAGGGCGCTCCAACAACGCTTCCCACGAGGCCGAGGCTGAAGCCTTCGGACGTCTCGAGCGTGACGAGGCGGGAATGATAGCAGGCCCAGTGCTCCATCTGGACGGCCCCGCAGTGAGCTATCGCGTGAGCCACAAGATCGCCATCAGGATCGAGCACGCACACCGAAGGCAACTGAGTCGGCGGCAAGAGTCGCTGCCGGCGTGCCTCCCGGAGCATGTTTTCAGGCAGGAACAGAGACGGTGCGCCGGTATCGTGGCCATGGGAGTCAGACGATGCATCCATTTTGCCGTTGGTGCCCGGATCGACTTCTAAGTCGCTCACGACGCCAGCCGATAAACAGTTGCACCCAGGTTGCGGCCGCCGCCAAGGCTAGCATTGCGGGTTCGGATCAAGCCATCGATACCAAGAGAGCGACCCGCCTCGCTGGTGGCGAACATGCCATGAGCGAAGATGATCGCCATATACGTCCAAGGCCGTTTCGTCGGGTCGTTGTAAAGCCCGACCCAGAGCTGGATCGTAAAGGGCACTGCAACGATCCCGGTCAGACGTACGGTGACGCCGAGTGTTAATAATATCGTGAACAGGATCTCCAGCGCGTAGACGAAGGGCTGTAGTAAGCCGATGTGTGGGACCAAGACGTCGCGAGCCAGGTTTGCATGGATCGGTATTGCGCTGAACTTCCCCTCTTGGCCGAGCCAATATCGAAAACCAGGCGCTACAGGAAGAGGGAGCTTCCAGATCGTTCCTTGGAACCACATCTCCCCAGCGGCCACTCGCATAAGTAGGACCCATACGTGCTTTAGTTGACGCTGCCCAGCGTCGCCGATCCAGTTTGCTCGAGCCACGCCCAAGCCGATGACCAGCAGAATGAGGTAGAACCCGACGGAGACAAACTTGTCCGGGCCAAACCGGTCATAGTCGCCAGTCTGGCCGATCAGGAAGTGGAAGACGTCAGTCGGCGGATTGTCGACCACGAGCAGCTTCCTTGTGTAGACTGTCGCGGCGACTCAAGGGCGAGCGACCGAAACGCGATCCGATAAGACCCTGTTCGTCCCCCGACCCCATGTGGTTACAACGAAGGAAGCAGCAATCTTCGGACAAAGAGTCGCAGGAAGCGTAACACTCGAACGCTGCGGTTGGGTAGCTCAACAAGGGGTGCGCCGATGCCATCGTCGGGTGAGGTCCATTCGTGTTCGACACCGGATATCGGTACAAGCTGTGGAGGCACCGACTCTCGAGCGATCAGGTGGTTCAGCGAAGCGTCACGGGGCGAGACCGGCCCGTTCTTGCGCGACAAGCGAGCCGGCCTCTACTTCGACATCGTCCCCGGCGCGCTCCTGTTCGTGAGCTCAGACCGCCGGCGCCTGAAAATAGCAGTTGTCTTCGTCGCCATGCCTGCCCCGAAGGGAGCATGTCGTAGGGGCACTCTTCCGAGTCAGCCTATTGCTGGAGACCGCGCTTGATACACTTCTACTTCCATCCGACGCCGAACCCGGCGAAAGTAGCGCTTCTGCTCGAGGAAACTGCTGTTCCCTACGAGTTGATTCCGGTCGACACGAGCAAGGGAGAGCAACACAAACCTTCCTTTCGAATGATAAATCCGAATAGCAAGGTGCCGGCCATTGTTGACACCGAAGGGCCGGGCGGCAAGGAAGTCCGCGTTTTCGACTCTACCGCAATCCTGATCTATCTTGCCGAGAAGACCGCAAAGTTCCTCACTCGACCCGAGGACCGGCCTGAACTGCTTTCCTGGCTGCTTTTTCTCGCGTCAGGCCTTGGTCCTTTCTCCGGCCAAGCCGTGCATTTCCAGTTTGCTGCGCCGCCGGGCCTTGATTACGCCGTCAACCGCTACCGGCGGGAGGCCGAGCGACATTATCAGGTCTTGGAGGACCATCTTGACGGCCGTGAGTTCATTGTCGGCGATGACTACTCCATCGCCGACATGTCTGCCTGGGGCTGGCTTGATCGTGCTGCGCGGGTGCGGAAAGGAGAAGCTGATCCGCTTGGCGAATATCCGAACCTCAAGCGACTGGTGTCGCAGATTGACGCACGGCCGGCGGCGATGCGTGCGCGGAAGGTTGGCAGCAACCATGACTTCAAGAAGGTCAATGACGAGGAGACGCAGCGGGCTCTTTTCCCGTCAAATTACCCCTCAGCGTCCTAGGTTCCTGCCGCTACACCTGGATCGACAACTGGGTGCCACCGCCACTCGAAGGCTGCGTCTGCTGCGCTTGGACCTGTGCCGCGCTCAGTTGTGCATCCGCCTTCTGCAGACCTTTTTCATCGACGGCGACGCAGCCGGGGCTATGAGCACGCCGGTCCGCATCGACACGTGCCTGTGCGTCACTCCGTGCCTGCTTCGCGTCGATGACGGCTTCGGTGTCACCGCCGCGCGCTGGGACGGTCGGCGTCAGCGATCGGCCTTCGCCTGCAGCCGCAACCGTGTCCATCGCCGAGCCTGATATGGGATTTATTGAAATGAGACCCTCACGCTAGAGATCATCCTTTGTCGTGGTTAACAGGCGGTTTCGAGCGGCGGGAGACACGGTCCCCGTTCCGCCAGCTAAGTCCGTGCTGGCTCGGTGTTGTCCGCGCGGCGAAGCGGCCGTCGAGCTGACGGATGCGGACATCCGTCAGCGTCGTAACGTCAGTGGATAACGAGGCCGATCGGGCGGTTACCGGCGGGAACCGGCAGGCTGATCGTATCAGTGGCGATCGCGGCAATGAGACCGGTCGAGCGATCCACCGAGAACACGTGGATCTTGTTGCTCTGGCCCCGGACGGCGGTACTGTTCTCCTGCTCGAGGACGTAGAGGAGGGTGCCGGTCGGATCGAGCGAGAACTGCTCGTAGCCGCCCACACCGTCGGCGTGGAGATGCTCGATTTCGGTGGGCTTGGCGGGATTAGTGACGTCGAACACGGAGATCGACTGGTCTCCCGTATTCGACGCATACAGAAAGCGCCCATCGGATGACGTGCGCAGCCAGCACGGTGTCGCGCCCGCATCAGCGGCCGATCCGACATAGTCGAGCGCGCCGAGCGGGCTATAGCGGTAGACGCCGATGCGGTTGATGTTGGCGAAGCCGACATAGAGATACGGCGCCGTCGGATGTGCCCAGAGCCCGAGCGGTAGTGCCGCGGTGCCGTCGATCACCGGCGGCACGGCGTTCGCGACGGGCAGGAGATCGGGAAGGATCGGCAGCTGCAGGTACGAACGGATCGTGCCGCCGCCTGGGAAGCCTTGGGTGAAGACGACGTCGGACGTGTCGGTGGCCAATGCCTGGCCGGGCTGGTAGCCGAACGGCAGCAGCGAGGCGGCATGCGGCGCCGGCAGCAGCGATCCGTCCGGCAGGATCTCGGACACCGATAGACGCGGCGGCGTGCCAATCGGCTCCGATGGGTTTTCCGCGCTGTCGATCGCGATCAGCGTGTCGCCGTGAATGCCGAGCGAGATCGGCGTGTGACCCTGCGCTGGATAGGGTGAGCGGGGCAGGGCGGACAGGCTTCCATCTTTCGCGATGCGAAAGCCGGCGATCGTGTTCGAACCGGCATTGACGGCGTAGAGCGCTGTGCCGTCCGGGCTGACGATGAGGTTCTGGTCGTTATCGAAAGGCCCGAGCCCATAGCTCGGATCGAAGAAGCCGGTCCCCTGGGTGAGGAACGGTGACCCAGCCAGTTCATGCAACTTGCCGTCGTCGGCAATTTTATAGGCGAGCACGGCGTTGCCGCCGGACGATGTCGCGTTGGTGTCGACATAGAGAATTGAGGCCGGTGGTTCGGAAGCCGCAAAGGCCGTTGACGCAAACGGGGTCGCGAGCGGGAATGCCAAGGCGACGACAGACGCGGACGCGCGCAAGCGCGCCCTGCGGAAAGCGGGAATGGTGGGCAAGGGATTTCCTCCGGCGAACGTGCCACCACGTCCTTCGCCGTCATCGGCGGACCGGTTACAGCCCTTGATCGTTTTCCCAAAGGAACATCGCAGAGCGCCGGTGACAGGTCACCAACGCCTAGGGGCAGCCCGGAGTTGACATCGGCGGTTCTATCGGTCGTATCGATCCTGCTTTGCGTGACTCTGCTCATGCCAAGCTGGACGGTGTGCACCTTCATACTGGCGATGGGCTCGCTGAATGCGGCGATAACCAAGGTCGGTGCAGCCAATGTGAGCTTGACGTTCGTAACCGGAGCACTGGTCAGGTTCGGCCAAGGCATGGGAAACTGGGTCACCGGTAGGCGCGCCGATCTGTCGTGGCTGGTTCAAGCGGCAATGTGGGGAAGTCTTCTTAGCGGGTCCTGTGCCGCGGCGTTCGTGCGGCACCTCGGGGTCGACAGGCCTTGGCCGCTGCCGCTCATTGCCGTGCTGCTTGCTGCTGCCGGGTTTGCCCTGCAGCCCGAAGCGGCGGCTCCTTGGAGACGGCAAGGGGAAGCGGCTGCCCCGGTCCCCCGATCCAGCGCCGCTCGTGCTGTCAAGGGCTGAGAACCGAGGTTTTTAGAAAGGAGCAATTATGGAAATCGGATTTATCGTCTTAGGCGGCATGGGTAAGGCGATCGCAACCAATCTCCTGCGCGCCGGGCATGGCGTAACAGTATAGAATCGCTCCTCCGGAGTCGCCAAGGCATGGCCGGCAAAGGCGCCAGGGTCGTCATTACTGCCTCCGAAGCGGTCGCTACCGGCATCGTCTTCTCGATGCTGGCGGACGATGCGGCCCTGCGGAGCGTCATTCTTGACGGCGGCGTGCTGGATGCGCTCCCAGCCGGGGCGGTGCATGTGAACATGGCCACCGTGTCCCTTACCTGGCGCGGGACATGGCAGCGCGCCACGCTCACCGAGGGGTGGGCTACGTCGCGGCGCCCCGTCCTCGGCCGCCGTGATGCTGCAGCGGCAGGCAAGCTGGAGATACTTGCTGCTGGTCGCGCCTGATCAGATCGCGCGGGTGCAGATGCTGCTGGACGTGATTGGTCACAAGACTTGGCACTTTGGCGACCGGCCCGAACAAGCGAACGCGGCCGAGCTCGGCGCGAACTTCATGATCGCCAGCGCCATCGAGGCTATGGGCGAGGCGGCTTCGCTGGTCGAAGGCTACGACGTGTCCGGCAGATCGTTCCTGGAGATGATCACCTTCACGCTGTTCCTGGGACCGATTCATGCCGGATACGGCCGCATGATCGCCAATCAGCAATATGAGCCGGCCGGCTTCAAGATGACGCTGGCGCTGAAGGACGTTCGGCTCGTGCCGGAGGCGGCGGAGCGCGCCGCGACGCTGATGCAGTTCGCGAGCGTCCTGAAGGACAACCTGCTTGATGCCATTGCGCACGGAGCTGCGGATCATGATTGGGCGGCGTTGGCCGAGGTTTCGGCACGACGAGCAGGCAGGCCGTCGCGGCACTGAGTAGTTTCCGAAGCTATCGCCAAAGGTAAAAACACTGCCCTTACAGGTAACTTCAGTTCCCAACTAAGTGCCGGGAGTCACGACGTTGCGTCGTGACGTGTCGGCGCATCGCCACAGCAAGGGTTATGTGTGCAGGACTTCATGGCCCAACGGTATGACTTTATCGTCATCGGCGGCGGCACGGCCGGCTGCATCATGGCGTCCAGGCTGTCGGAGCGCGCTGCCAAGCAGGTCCTGCTGATCGAGGCAGGAGAGGACACGCTACCGAGCCACACGCCTGCCGAGATCGACGACATATTCCCCAGCTCGACCGCCCGACCCGCCCATCTCTGGCAAGGCCTGAAGGCGACGGTGAAGGCTGGGCAGGCGCCGCGGCCTTATCCGCAGGGCAAGGTCATGGGCGGCGGGTCTAGTGTCAACGGCTTGGTCGCGCTGCGCGGACAGGAGTCCGACTACGAACGTTGGGTCGCTGCAGGCGCCGACGGCTGGTCGTGGGACGACGTGCTGCCATGGTTCCGCAGCATCGAGCATGACCAGGACCGTGAGGGGCCGGCCGCGTCGTCTGCCGGCGACCCAATCCGGCACGTGGCCGAGGCGCAGTGGCCACCCTACGTGCGCGCGGCGCGGGATGCCTCGCGCGCTGCCGGCTTTAGTTTCAACCGGGACGTCAACGAGAGCACCGGCGACGGCTTCTATCCCATGCCAATCAGCGTGACCGGGCACGTGCGGGCGACGTCGGCAAACTCATACCTGGACGCGGCGACAAGGCGACGTCCGAACCTCACCATCATGGCGAACACGCAAGCGGACACCCTTCTGCTCGATGGCTCCAAGGTCAAGGGAGTGAGGGTAAGGCACGGTGATCAGTCTTCAGACCTCCATGCTGATGCGGTCGTCCTGAGCGCGGGGGCGATCCGTTCCCCTGCGCTTCTTTTGCGATCCGGCATTGGCCCGGCCGACGCATTGAAGCGGGTCGGGATCGAGCCGCGGCATCACCGATCCGGCGTGGGCGCAAACCTGCAGAACCATCCATATGTACTCACCGGTCTGGTCCTACCCAGGCACATGCGGATGGCGCCAGAGCTACGCTACTTCTCAATTGCCGGTTTGCGCGCTTCATCACACCAGGCTGACGGCCTCGGCGGCGACCTGTTTCTTTTCCTGACCGGTCGTATCAGTCCGCGCGCGGTTGGCACGAGCCTCGGCATCGTCGGCGCCGGGTTGTACTCGCCCTTCTCGCGGGGTGCGGTGACCTTGGCCGGGGCCGATTTGCAGGAGGATCCGCAAGTCGACTTTAACATGCTCGACGACGAGCGGGACCGATCGAGGCTGATCGAAGGTGTCCGGCTCGCCCATCGATTGTTGTCGTCGCCTGAGGTGACGCCAACGGTGAAGGATATCTTCCTGTTGCCGCCCGTTCAGGCCATGAACCAGTTCGGCAATCCTGGAATGGCGGGCACCCTCTTCTCGGCCGGCGCAGAAATCTTCGTCAACATGCCGGCCGCACTGCGGCATCTGGTTCTCAATCTCGGGGTGGGCCGCAGCAAGCGCCTGGCACCCGGGCGGACACCTTCCGACCAGGACGTGCTGGATTGTGTTTCACCGATGGGCCATCCCGCAGGCACATGTGCGATTGGACGTGCAGACAACGACCAAGCGGTCGTTGACGCGCACTGCAAGCTGCACGGGCTGAGCGGGCTCTACATCGCGGACGCGTCGGTCATACCCGTGCTTCCGAGTGCCAACACAAACCTGCCGACCATGATGGTGGCCGAGCGTGTGGCGGACTGGCTGGGTGCGCGGAATTAATTCCGACCCAGTCCTGACCATGCCTTGTTGATCAAAGGAAAAGAGTCGCCGTGCACGTCGATTTGTCAGGCAAGACAGCTATCGTCACCGGTTCCACCGGTGGCATCGGGCTCGGGCTTGCGCGGGCAGGTGGCGCCGTGTTGCTGACTGGCCGTGACAATGCGAAGGTTGCTGCATCCGTTGCGCGGCTGAAGGAGGAGGCGCCGGGTTCAGACGTCCGCGGCGTCGCGAGCGACGTCGAGACCGCGCAGGGTTGCGAGATGTTCGTGTCCGCCCAGCCCAGGACGGATATCCTGGTCAACAATGTGGGCGTGGATGGCCCGCAAGAGTTATTCACGACTCCCGAGGCGGAGTGGGAGCGGTTCTTTGCGGTCAACGTGCTGTCCGGCGTCCGTTTGTCACGCGCCTACCTGCCTGCCTTGCGGGTGGACGGAGGCGTGGTGGAGACCATCGCGTGAGGACGAAAGCGAGCATGTCAGGGTGCGAGTTTGCCGCCGTTCGATGCCAGTGCCGGCCGGTGGCGGCTCCACAAAGCGAGAAGGTGTGTAACTCATGATGGAACAGGTCCTTAACCTGAACTCTCAATCCACGGCGAGGGTGATCGAGACCTTCCCGTCATCTCGGCCGGTAGACGGATTGGAGGGTTTCGACCACCGCTTCGAGACGGTCGGCGGCGTCAGGCTGCATTATGTCACCGGGGGCAAGCCGGATGGTGACGTCGTGGTGCTCCTGGCCGGATTCCCGGAGAGCTGGTTTGCGTGGCGCAAGCTCATGCCGTTGCTTGCCACTGCGTACAAGATCGTCGCACCGGACTTGCCGGGCCAGGGAGACTCCGATCGCCCGCTGGGCGGATATGACACACAGACCTTGGCAACCCGGGTGCACGAGCTGCTGCAGCAGCTCGGCATCGGTCAATACGCCCTGGTCGCCCATGACGTCGGGGCCTGGGTCGCCTACCCCTACGCCGCCCTGTTCGGCGACGAGGTCCGGCGCCTCGTGCTGATGGATGCGGGCATTCCAGGCATCACCTTGCCGGAAGCCCTGCCGACCGCCCCGGATCGGGCCTGGCGGACCTGGCACTTCGCGTTCCACAGCCTGCCGGACCTGCCGGAGATGCTGATTGCCGGCCGGGAGCCCGCGTATCTGGATTGGTTCCTGCGCCGCAAGACCGCCAACCCGGAGACGTTCTCGGACGCTGACATCGCTGAATACCTTCGCACCTTCGTCAAGGATGGCGGCCTGCGTGCCGGCCTGGCCTACTACCGCGCGGCTACCCTGTCGGCGCAGCAAAACCGTGAGCTGAGCGCCAAGGCAAAGCTGCAAATGCCGGTGCTGGCCCTCGGGTCCGACCAGGGGTCCATTGCGGACATGGCCTCTCCGCTCAAGGCCTTTGCCGAAGACGTGCATGGCGCGGTGATCGCCAATTGCGGCCACTTCCTTCCCGAGGAACAGCCCGCGGCGGTGGCCGGGGAACTGATCGCGTTCCTCGGTGCGTCTTCGTCGTGATCGTGGCGCGAAGGGACGACCCCAACTTCCTCACTGGCAGAACTGGCCTCATCGCCATCGACAAGGTGGGCAACCAGGTGCTGTTCCTCGATCCGGACAGCTATGAGACCGTGCTCACGCTCGACGGATTCGCTCCCCGCGTCCACGAGTTGCTGATCGCGCCGGACCGAGGCATTGCCTACGTCCCGATCTACGGCGACGGCATCCACGGCAAGAACCCGCATCCGGGACATCTGATCGCGCTGTTCGATCTCAAGGCGCGCCGGCACATGGGCGATTTCAGTACCTATCCGCACGTGGCGCCGCACGGGCTGCGATGGGGTTCCGAGGGACAGCTCTACTGCGTGTGCGAGAACAGCGGTGTGGTCCTGGAGATGGATGCCGGCAGGGGCAGCATCGAGCACGTCATCGAGGTCGGCTCCAACAAGGCGCACCGGATCGAGGTCCTGCCGGATGGCAGCAAACTCTACACCGAGAACGAGGAGGATCCGTTCGCTTCCGTCATCGACTTGGTGACACGCAAGCGGATCGGGACGATCCCGGCGCCCGGCGGCCTGGCCGGGATCGGCCTGTCGCCTGATGGCAAGACGATCATCCTCGTGGACGCGCAGAAGCCGCAAATCATGGTGGTCGACACCGAGACCGACCGGGTAGTGTCCACCATCGAGTTGGCAGGGCACGAGAAGGCCGCGCAGGTCGCGCGCTACAGTCCTGACGGCCGGTACATGATCGTCACCAGCATCGACGCGCCGCTCGCGACCATCTTCGATGCGGGACTCAAGACGCAGCATCTGCTGCATCTGGGTCAGGGGCCGATGAACATGGCGTTTCACGGCGATGGCCGGACCGTGCTGATTGCCAACCAGAACGAGGGTACCCTCGCCGTCTGCGACCTGGAACGGGCCGAGGTGCTGCGCACCGTCCGTGCCGGCATCGGCGTCGAAACCCTCTCGTTTTTCTGAGATGCCCGACCCTGCGACCTTCGCCGCTCCTGAACCAGTCTCATCGAGGCGTGCCATGACCTGGCAGCAGGCATCGCACGAAACCGCCTACACGGCGAAAGACTTCCTGTTCGCAGATGGCAGGCGAACAGACCTGCGGCTTGCCTACCGGACACTCGGCAAACTGGCGCCGGACAAGGGCAATTCGATCCTGCTCCTGCATGGTATGGTCGGCAGCGGACTGCAGTTCCTTCAGCCAACCTTTGCCAACGCATTATTCGACGCCGGCGAACCGCTCGATGCCCGCGCGCATTTCATCATTCCCGACGTCGAGGAGTGCTCTTTTCCTGGCTACCAGCGGGTATCACCGCCGGTAGCAGACAGCCCGCGAACCCGGCGTCAGCGTTCGCCAGGAGGGGAACGCTGCAAGCGACCGGTGCAGGCAGCATGCGGAGTTGCATTGTGCCTACAACAACACGGAGCACCTCGTCATGAGCGCGGACCGCATTGATGTTCATACACACCTCGTGCCGCCTTTCTGGGCCAAGGACCTGCCCCTTCACGGTGGTGACCCGTCCGGCTGGGGGGCGCCCGACTGGTCTCCCGAACAGCTTGTCGCCTTCATGGACGACGAGAGGATCGCGGTCAGCATGTTGTCGCTCACCGCGCCTGGGATCGAGGGCTGGGAGGGTGCCGATCGAATTGCCCTCGCGCGCCAGGTGAACGACTACGGCGCCGAGCTGGTTGCTCGTCACCCGGACCGGCTAGGCTACCTCGCGACCCTCGCCTTGCCTGATGTCGATGCCGGCCTTGCAGAGATACGCCGCTGTTACGACGATCTGGGGGTCGATGGGGTTTGCCTGCACAGCAACTACGAGGGCGTCTATCTCGGCGACGACCGGTTTCTTCCAATTTGGGAAGAGCTTGACCGCCGACGCGCCGTCGTCTTCGTTCACCCGACCACGCCGGAAGCCACCGTGCTGCCGGGTATACCGGGACCCATCGAGGACTATCCCGCGGATACGACACGGGCCGCGCTGCACCTGGTCGTAGCCGGTCATATGACGCGTTTTACGCGCGTTACGGTCATCCTCTCGCATGGCGGCGGCTTTCTGCCTTATGCCGCGAGCCGCTTCGCCGAGCTGACCGCCTCGCTTACGCCTGACCGGTCGGTGGAGGCGCTGCTGGATGAGATGGGCCGGTTCTATTTCGACACCGCGCTCGTGGCGCCCAGCGGGCTGCCGAGCCTGCTGGCCTTTGCACGGCCCGGCCACATCCTCTACGGCACCGACTATCCCTATGCCTCGACCGCGGTGTGCAAGACCTTCACACGCCGTCTCGACGAGGCCGAGGATCTGCCGCCTGCTAAGCTGTCAGAGATCAACACCGGCGCCCGCGCGCTGTTCGGTCGACTGAACCGCCCGGGCTGATGATCGTCCGCTTTCCTCAGCTATGCGCCTACGCCGCGGTGCTCATTCCGTCCAAAAGGCCGCAGTGCTTCATGAGCGGCGCCACCGCGTCATTGCAGCCTCCAGCAACTGCCGCAGCGATGCAGGCCTGCATCGATCGCGGAGTACGGGTGTAATGACCGAGCTGGGCCGGCAAGCCTTCATGAGAAGTCATGGCACCGCGTTGCAGGCCCTTCGGTTTGACATCGACCCCGAAGAAACGGCCCGGTGCCGGGCCGTCCCCAACCGACACCGAAGCAGAGGTTCGACGCCATGAGTATGTCCCGCCGCCACATACTGGGAACAGGTGCCGCCGTCGGGGTCGCCGGGTTTGCCGCCGCCGCAGCAGCAGGGACGCCCGGGAGCCCCGACGAGCCGCAGCAGGGGATCGGCACCACGCAGGGCAATCCGCGCGCAGCCGTCGATCCCGGCCCGCAGAACCCGGCGATTGCCGAGCAGTTCCCAGCGGCCCTGTCGCCGCCCGCCACCGACGTGGGTGACCTGCCGCAGTTCTGGGCTTCGTTCAACAACGCACCCCGCCGGATCCAGGCTGGCGGCTGGGCGCGGCAGGTGACCCAGGGTCAGGATGCAAGTTTTCGCCGTTCGCTGCCAGTGCCGGCCGGTGGCGGCTCCACAAAGCGAGAAGGTGCGTGACTCATGATGGACCAGGTCCTTAACCTGAACTCTCAATCCACGGCGAGGGTGATGCCCGATGCTGCGACCATCGCCGCTCCTGAACCAGTCTCATCAAGGCGTGCCATGACCTGGCAGCAGGCATCGCGCGAAGCCGCCTACACGGCGAAAGACTTCCTGTTCGCAGATGGCAGACGAACAGACCTGCGGCTTGCCTACCGGACACTCGGCGAATTGGCGCCGGACAAGGGCAATGCGATCCTGCTCCTGCATGGTACGGTCGGCAGCGGACTGCAGTTCCTCCAGCCAACCTTTGCCGACGCAATGTTTGACGCAGGCGAACCACTCGACGCCCGCGCGCACTTCATCATCCTGCCGGATGCGATCGGGCATGGGAAATCAGCCAAGCCGAGCGACGGCCTGAAGCAGGACTTCCCTCGCTACGGCTACAACGACGTCGTGGAGGCGCAGTACCGTCTGGTGACGGAGGAGCTTGGGCTGAGCCGGCTCCGTTTGGTGATGGGCACCAGCATGGGCGGGATGCAGACCTGGATGTGGGGCGAGCGGTATCCGGACATGATGGATGCGCTGATGCCGGTTGCGAGCCTTCCAGAGCGTGTCACCGGGCGCAACCTGCTCTGGCGCCGGCTGCTGCTGCAGGTTGCCCGACTTGATGAACCCGGCGAGGCTGGAACCTCGCCACGCGGCTTGGGCCTGGCTTGGGTCCTGTTCCAGATGATGGCCGGCAGCCCCGCGCGATTGGCGGAGAGCCTGGACAGCCCGGAGCAGGCGGATTCCTACATCCGATCCGTGGCAGATGAGGCGATCGCGCGCGAGAGCCTGTTCGACGTGATCTGGGAGTTCGAGGCGTCGCGGGACTACGATCCCGCACCGCATCTCAGCCGCATTCGCGCGCCGCTGCTCGCCGTGAACTTTGCCGACGATGCGGTCAACCCGGCAGAGCTGGGGGTAATGGACCGCATGATCGCCCAGGTGCGTGACGGCCGAAGCGTGCTGCTGCCGGCGACTGACACCTCGACAGGACATCAGACGCTGTCCGATCCGGCGTCCTGGAAGGAATACCTGCGCGGATTGCTACACTGACCAGGCATTCAGATCGACTAAGCTGAAGAAACGATGGTGACGGACAGTCATTCCCAAGGAGCAATGCGATGATCCTCAGCGATGAAGCCCTGCTTTCCGAAATCTCGACTTTCGAGGATCGTCGCTACGACGCAATGCTTCGAGCCGACGTCACCTACCTTTCCACGGTCTTCGACGACGGTCTGATCTACACGCACTCCAGTGGCAAGCGCCAGGACGGCGCCGACTACCTGCGCGGGCTCGGAGCGGGCGATGAAGTCTACCGCAAGGTCTCTTATGGCATTGACCGCATTGTACGGCTTGCGGAAAGTCTACTTGTCTATGGCTGGCAGCGCATCAGCGTAGAAACCGGCGGCGCCATGCGTGAACTTGATAACCTTTCTTTGGTAGTACTGTCACGGGCGGGAGAGGGCTGGAAGCTTGCTGCCTACGTGTCGACCGCGCAGGCCCCTGCCTCCGCGCCCGCCCACGAGCGCTGAGGCGAGATGCCGACTCTGGACAGCCTTGCTCATCTCGATGGATATGGCTTGCTCGTCGCCCGTTGCCTTCTCTCGCTGGTTTTTGCCGCGAGTGCCTACGACAAGTTCCGGGCGCCGCCCGAGGAGCTTGCCATGCTCCGCCGCCTGCATCTGCCTTTCCCAAGGCTGATCGAGAGTGGGATCGGAGCGTTCGAGGTCCTCGGGGTGATTTCGCTGGTCTCGGGCATCTACGCGCGTCCGATATCCTTGCTGCTGGGCTTGTTCCTGTGTCTTGTGACCGTTGTGGTCGTGCGGTTCTGGTCCGAGCAAGAACCAAAGCGCTCACCTGACCGGAACGTCTTCTTCTCAAATTTCTCCATCATTGGAGGATGCTTGTACATCGCCATCGCAGGACCGGGACGACTCGCGTTCGCGGTATGACGCAGGCATTTTCTCCTGAGTAGTTTCCGATCCTAGCGAGAGAGGCGGATAGCAATCAGCGTTCGACAACGACGAGATCGAGCTGATGTGCAGCGCGAGCGTTTTGAGATGCTCGCGGCGTACCGATAGCGGCCTGAAGGCAGAGTTCGGCGCAACACGACAAGGGAGTGCGGCATTGACGTATCAAACAACGAATCCGGCAACCGGGACTGTTACGCAGACTTTTCCAGACACGTCTGACATGGAGCTTGAGGCCGCTCTCGCGACTGCACATGCCTGCTATCAGACTGATTGGCGTCACCGCTCGGTCGAGGATCGAGCCAGGATCACGCGGGCAGCGGCAACGGGAATGCGTGCTGACAAGGAGCACCTGGCTCAGTTGGTGACGCTCGAGATGGGAAAACTCATCGCGGAGGCGCGAGCGGAAGTTACCCTTGCGGCCGATATCCTCGACTACTACGCCAAGCATGCCGAACATTACCTGCAACCGCAGCCGTTGCTTGAGGCAACCGGCTCGGTCGTGGAAACCAAGCCGATCGGTATCATCTTCGGCGTCGAGCCCTGGAATTTTCCATACTATCAACTTGCCCGGGTGGCCGGCCCGCAACTGATGGTCGGGAACGTGGTGATGATCAAGCACGCGGAGAACGTGCCGCAGTCGGCTCTTGCCTTTGCCCGCGTGTTCAAGGAGGCAGGTGCCCCCGACGGAGCCTACACCAACATCTTCGCTGACTACGACCAAGTTGGCCGTGTGATAGACGACCCTCGCGTGCGAGGAGTGACCGTCACCGGTAGTGAGCGCGCGGGTGTCGCGGTCGCAGAGCGTGCCGGGCGTGCCCTCAAGAAATCCGTCATGGAACTCGGCGGCAGCGACGCCTTAATCGTGCTCGAAGACGCGCCGCTGGAACCGACTCTAGCGAACGCCATGTGGGGCCGCATGAACAACACGGGCCAGAGTTGTGTTGCGGCCAAACGGGTGATCGTTGTCGGGAGAGAGCGCGGTGAGGCATTCCTTGCCGGTCTCACAAGCCGAATGTCGGCACTGCATGCCGGCAACCCGACTGACGAGGAGGCAACCCTCGGGCCGGTCTCGTCAGAGAAGGCGATGACGGGATTGCTGAAGCAGATCGATGACGCAATACAAGCCGGCGCCAAGGCGGTCATTGGCGGCCGCCGCGTAGACCGCCCCGGCTACTATGTCGAGGCCACCATCCTGTCCGACATCGCGGAGACAAACCCGGTGCGCCAGCAGGAGCTTTTCGGGCCGGTGATATCGTTCTACGTGGTAAAGACCGAGGACGAAGCCATCGAACTCGCCAATTCGACGTCCTTCGGCCTTGGCGGCTCGATCTTCACCGCCGACCTGGAGCACGGCCGCAGCTTGGCTGACCGGATCGACAGTGGCATGGTGTTTGTCAACAACCCGACCTGGACCGCGCCAGAGTTGCCTTTTGGCGGAGTCAAGAACTCCGGATATGGACGCGAACTGTCGGAGCTGGGTTTTGGAGAGTTCGTCAACCGCAAGCTGGTGAGTGTGTCGCCCGTAGGATCACCGCCACCGGGAGCTTCGCATGGCGGTTGAGATTGGCCGGGCAAAGCGCGAGCGGTGTTTCTGAGATGGCAACGGTAAGAGAGGCCTTCTACGACGTAGCGCGAAGCCTCGGGCTCACGACGATCTTCGGAAATCCGGGCTCGACGGAAGAGACCCTGCTCAGGGACTTTCCAGCCGATTTTCGCTACATCCTGGCCCTGCAGGAAGCGCCGGCCGTGGCCATGGCCGATGGCTACGCCCAGCGGACGGGACGCGCCGCCTTGGTCAACCTGCACACCGCCGCAGGCATGGGAAATGCTCTGGGAAACATCGGGAGCGCCTGGTATAATCGTGCTCCTCTCATCATCACCGCGGGACAGCAGACGCGGGAGATGCTGCTTCTCGAGCCTTATCTCACCAACGTCCAGCCGCTCGCGATCGCGCAGCCCTTCGTGAAGTGGGCCTATGAGCCGGCACGTCCGGAGGATGTGCCTGCGGCCTTGCTGCGGGCTTGGGCTATGGCAGTCCAGCCGCCCGCTGGCCCGGTCTTCCTCTCTATTCCGATGGATGATTTCGATAGGCCGTGCCTTCGCCTACCGGTGATCCGGAACGTAAGCACCCGCCTCGGCGCCGATAGGGAAACCCTGGCGCCCGTCATCACGGCGCTGTCACAAGCGCATTCCCCGGTCTTGGTCATCGGAGGCGCGGTTGATCAAGCCGGCGGCTGGGACCATGCGGTGCGGCTCGCTGACAAGCTGCGCTGCAAGGTTTGGGCAGCTCCTGAGGAGGGGCGGCCTGGCTTTCCAGAGACAAGCCAGTACTACCAGGGCGCGTTGCCCGCCGCGATAGGGCCACTCTGCGAGGCGCTGGCGGGTCACGACGTCATTGTCGTCATCGGTGCGCCTGTCTTCAGGTACTACCCTTACGTCGCCGGTGAATACATTTCGGCAGGAGCGTCACTGTTCCAAGTTACTGATGATCCGTCCGAAGCTGCCCGCGCGCCGATAGGTGACAGCATGCTGGCTGACCCCGGCCGCAGCTGCGCCGTACTTGCTGACGAGGTCCCGCAATCGACACGCACTCCGCCGTCTCGCCCGCAGCTCCCTGTGACCGAGCAAAGGACCAAGATCACGGCCGAACGCCTGTATCAGGCGATTGAGGAAACGCGGCCCAAGAACTCCATCATCGTGCAGGAGTCCTTTTCAACGTTGAAGGCGCTCCGCCTGCGCATTCCGACCAGCAGCTCGCGCTCGTTCTTCTCGATGTCAAGCGGGGTGCTTGGCTACGGCCTGCCGGCAGCGGTCGGCGTGGCGCTCGCGGAGCGCGACGAAGACACCAACCGCAAAGTCGTTGCCATCATTGGCGACGGAGCCGCCAATTACGTCATTCAAGCGATCTGGACCGCAGTGCAGCACAAGCTGCCGATCCTCTTTGTAATCCCATGCAATGGCGCCTACAACATCCTCAAGGCCTTTGCGAACCAACTCAAGACGCCCGGTGTCCCGGGCCTTGACGTGCCGGGCTTGGACTTTGTCTCACTGGCTGCCGGATACGGCTGCCTGGCGGAAAAGGTAACCGACGAAGCCCACCTGGCGGAGGCGTTACGCCGCGGCCTTGACATGCAGCAGCCATACCTCCTTGCGGTCGACGTTGACGCCACGGTGCAAGAGTTGATCTGAACGTATCCGCCCAGCCGCTCGGATTTGTCTCGCCCAGAGCGCGTGACGGCGAAGGTTCCTCTTCCTGGTCGTTCGACGTGCCTGTCGCGCTGCTGCCGCCATCGCTGCCGTCGCGGGGGTAGGGGAGGGACTGCCGAGACGCACGCCGCGCGCCTTGGCGATCGCCAAGGCCGCCCGCGTGCGCTGACTGGTGTCCGGCTCCAGCTCGGCAATTGGCGCCATCTGCGTGACCAGGACCTTGCCGACTGCCCCAGCCGGCACCGTGGGTAGGCCGCAAAGGACGACACCTGCTTCGCCGCGGCCCTCCACCACGGACAGCAGAGAGCGCGCGTTGCGCGCCAGCCGCTTCAGCTTGGCAATGACCAGCACGGCGCGGCGGGTGCGGAGGACGCTAAGGCTGCGGCGAGCCGCGGCCGATCGGCGCGCTTGCTGCTCTCCACCTCCTGAAACTCCGCCACCAGCTCGCCGCCGGCCCGCGCGACGTGGGCAGCGACGGCCTGATGCTGCGCCTCGAGACCAAGGCCGGACCGCGCTCCTGGCCCTCGGTCGGAATTCGGAGATGGCTGACTAAACGGGGGCGGGACGGGCCGTTGCTGCATTCCAGGTCGAACCAGTCAGGCGTTGAAGGACGCTCGCAGCGTGGCCTCACGGCAGGGGTTTCGGGTCGGGCGTGTCTTTGGCGCCCACACCGCGGAAAACGAGCGCGCGTAGCCTTTTAGTTCGTGCCTCCCCTTCTGGTGTTGGGGGGATTTGACCCATGCATCCCAAAAGCTGGAGAAAGTCTTCGGCGTCGGTGCCTGGAGCGATCTCGCTTGAACGTTCGCAGGCTTCCAGCAATTGGCGGACCGCACCAACCATCGGCCAATAGGTTTGTTGGAAGTCTCGATCCGACATAACCGCACGGACGAGGGCCGCTATCCCGTGCTTTCTCCTGCCAGCTTGGGCGAACCGATCGCACCACATCCGGAAAGCCTGTAGCGGCCGGTGCTCAGTAAGGAGCGCCGGTGCAAGCTCAACCAACGCGTCGATCTCCTTTCGATAAACGCTGAGCACCAAAGCTTCGCGGGTAGCAAAGTGCCGATAGAGCGTGCCCTGGCCGACCCCGGCCGTCTTGGCGATGGAGTGTAGAGATGCGTCTGGATCAGCGACAAGCGTGACGCGCGCCACCTCCAAAATGCGATCCCGGTTTGCTCGAGCATCCGCACGTAGCTTCTCGTCTTCGTCTGCCATAAGCCCCTTGACTAACCGGACATATGTCCGGTTACAATCGATGTAAACGGATATCTGTCCGATTACTATCTGGGCAAGAAGGCTACATGCAATACATAAAGCTCGGTCACACTGGCCTTGACGTCTCCCCTGTCTGCATCGGCTGCATGGGCTTTGGAGACCCTTCCCGTGCCTACCCTGCCTGGTCGCTCGACGAAGAGGCTAGCCGCTCGCTGATCCGGCACGCGATCGAATCGCAAATCAACTTCTTCCATACCGCCAACATGTATTCGAACGGATCGAGCGAAGAGATACTGGGCAAGGCGTTGAAGGCTTTCACCAATCGCGACAGTGTGGTCATCGCCACCAAACTAAGCGCATCCACGCGTAATGGCCCCAACGCTCTCGGCTTGTCGCGCAAGGCGATCATGACCGAGATCGACCATAGTCTGAGGCGGCTTGGCACCGACTATATCGACCTCTACCAGATCCATCGTCGCGATCAGAGGACGCCATGGGAAGAGACGCTGGAAGCGCTTCATGATCTCGTTAAGATCGGCAAGGTACGCTATCTCGGCGCATCTTCGATGATGGCCTGGGAGTTCAGCAAGGCGCTGCATCTGCAGAAAGCCAACGGCTGGGCGCGCTTCGTGTCGATGCAGAACACCTACAATCTGCTCGGGCGCGAGGAAGAACGCGAAATGCTCCCGTTGTGCGCCGACGAAGGTGTTCAGACGATCGTTTATAGTCCGCTGGCGCGCGGCCGCCTGGCTCGGCCATGGAGCGAGAGCTCCGCTCGCTCTAAGGACGAAGAACCGTATGCAAAACTTTACGAGGCAACTGCGGAAAGCGATCAAAAAATTGTCGACGCGGTGGGTAGCGTTGCGGAGGAACGCGGGATTTGCCGAGCGCAGATCGCCTTTGCTTGGCTGCGTCGCAACTCCGTCGTTGCCGCGCCAATCGTGGGCGCACTCAAGACCAAGCACATCGACGACGCAATCGCGGCGCTCTCGATCACCCTGACGGACGACGAAGCTGCCAGGCTGGAGGCACCTTACACACCACGTCTGGATCACCAGGGTGTGTCTGATACGGCCATGCTGGCCCGTGCTGTGGAGGCAGTGACGGGCTTCAAAACTGCTGCCTGACATTTCAAAGCCAGCCCCAGGGCCGCGCTCACGGCGGCCCTGGCGGCATCAAAGTAGGTATAAAATTCTGTCAAACGGACGTCTGACAGACTGATACACCCGATCGGGCTGTCAGTTTTCAAAGTCGGCTTTAGTAGCGTGTCGAAGTCCGCTTCAGATGGCGCTCATACAATCGCGGGCCAAGCCACTAAATGCCCGAGCCTCACTTTGGCTCTGCCATTTTCGCCATCTGCTTGAGCATGAAACCCGGCGCGACCCAACTCATCGCTCTCAGCACGTTGGCAAGGCCAGGCTGGATTTCGAGCTTGCCTGCCTCGATGCCGGCTATGGCTCGTTTTGCGAGCACCTGGACGCTCATCGCTTCTGCCCCCGCATTTCCTCGGCAAATTCGCCCCGGAACAGCGGCGTCTCGAGGCCGGGCGGAGCCAACTCGACCACGGTCACGCCCGTACCTTGAAGTTGGACGCGAAGCGACCGCGTGAACGAGTGGATGCCCGCCTTGGCGGCGCAGTAAACAGGAGCCGCAGGAAACGGGATGAAGGCCAGTGCCGACGAGATGTTGACGATCAGTGCGCCGAGTCGGGTTCGCAGGTGCGGCAGAATTGTTGAACCATCCGCATGGGACCGATGAGATTGACCTCGATCTCGCGCGTGAGGTCCTCAAGTTCGTACTCCTCATTGAGTTTGAGGCTGCGCATGATGCCGGCGTTGTTGACCAGGGTGTCGAGGGCCGGGGAAGTCCGACAGCACGGCCTCGTGCAGCGCCGCGATGGGATTGGGATCGCTGACGTCGCTCGTGAAAGTGCGAACACCGGGAAGCGCCTGCGTGGCTGCGCCGAGCCTGTCCTGATCGCGGCCGGTCCCGATCACCGTGTTGCCGCGGCCGAGCAGATGCCGGGCCAGCTCAAGGCCGATGCCCCTCGTGCCTCCGGTGATCAGGACGGTTCTATGTTCCAGCTTCATACAGGGCTTCTCTGGTGGTGACGGTGCTTGCTGCCGCATCTAGCCTCTGACACTCTCTTGCCGGAAGAAGACACCTCTAAGTTCCATACTTACCGGATGGAGAGTATAACCATGCCCGCATTGCCGCACTTCACTGCAGAGCAGATCGCGATGGCGAGGCTCTATGCGACCGCCACGCCGCCCGACGACATCGATCCCCGAATCGAGGCGCTCGTACACGAGTTGATCGGGCGCGTGGCCGACAAGTGGACGATGCTGGTCCTGGAAGTCCTGGGCGAGCATGGCGAGCTGCGTTTCACGCGCCTGAGCGAGTTCGTGCCCGGCATCAGCCAGAAGATGCTCACCCAGACCCTGCGCCATATGGAACGCGACGGCCTCCTGGTGCGGACGGTGCATGCCGTCGTGCCGCCCAAGGTCGAGTACAAGCTTACGACGCTCGGCCTGACCCTGGGCGCGGCCTTCTGCGGCGTGTGGGTATGGGCCGTGGAAAACCTCGACCGGGTCGAGCAGGCACGCCAAACTTTTGACGCCAAAACCAAGGCAAGCTGACATTCGCCGCAGGTCGGCGCAGCGGGCCTAAAGCCAAGTTGTCTTGGGGCCTTGCTTCGCCTCTGGAAGCGTTACGTTGCAGCCGCCTTTGAGCAAACGCACCCATGGTAGTTCAAATGGGACAACGCCACTCACTCAATATGATGGCTTTCTACTCTAAACGGACCGGACCTTTGCTAAAGGTAATCAGAGCTCCGCATGATCGCGGCTGCAGAGACTCCTCAACCAGGCATGGGCTGCCTCTACGATAAGATCAAAGCTGTCATCGACGGACTGAGGCAGACCAAAGCCCCCGCGCGCCTCGATGTCTACGAAACCATGTAGGCTGGCCCTGATGACGCGGGTGGCATGCACTGATAGGCCATCGGGCACTCCGTAGCTGCTAATTACAGCGTCGAACACCTTGAGCACACGCTGTGCCTCAGCTTGTTGAGCACCCGAGTCGGGCCTGAGTGCCCCTTGGGTCAATGTGTAAAGGCCGGCGTGTTCGATCGCGAAGCGACGATAAGCGTGCGCTATCGACGAGAGGGCTTCACGGCCGGAGCGTGCCATGGCGGCCGTCGTCAGCTCGTCGTTCAGGCGCCGGAGCGACAGCGTGGAGACGCGGTGGATCAGATCGTCTTGGCCGCCGATATGCTTATAAAGGCTGGGCGGCGCTACGCTGAGACGAGCCGCCAGCCGTGCGAGCGTCAATGCGGCGAGACCGTGAGCATCCACGATGGCCGCCGCGGCCTCCGTGACGACTTCGGGACTGAGACCTTCTCTAGGCATTTCCGATCTTAAAAGCTCCGCTCCTGCTCAACTTCTGCAGGAATGTGTAGATTGCTGGGTTTACGGTCTGCGGACTCTCGAACATTGGGGCGTGCCCCGCGCCTTGCACCGCAATCGTCTCGGCATCCTTGAAGTTGGATGCCACCCAGGCGGCTTCGTCCATCGGCACTTTCCAATCCGGATCGGCTTCGCCCATGACGACAAGAACCGGCGCCTGCACGCGACCGATCCACGGCTCGGCGACACGATGGTCAGCGCCCGCGAGTGTGGCGCGGAACGCGGGCCAACGCCTCGGGCGTTGCAGCAACGCGGTCGTGCTCGCCGCGCGTTCGCGGGCCTTGTCACCAAGGCCGGGCCAAAGCCTGGCAGCGTAGATGCGCCACAGAAAAGGTCCCCACGGGCGGGCGAAGGCGACCTGCAAGATCGAGCGCATGACGTCACCGACGCCGTTGCGGAGGAAGGGCGCTAGAAGGATCAGGCCGGCCACTTGGGCGGGGCGTTGGCCCGCTGCAATGACGGCCGCCGCAGCCGACAACGATGCGCCCGCGAGGACGGCTGGGCCACCGCCAAGCGCCTCGATCAGCATCAGGAAGTCCTCTGCAACCGCTTCGTCACCGTAGCGATCGAAGCGCGCCGTGCTGTCGCCGTGCCCGCGGAGATCGACACGGGCTACGCGATAGCCTCGGGCGACAAGGTGCGCAGCGAGTGGCGCGAACGCGTCCCGAGTGTCGCCCAAACCTGGTGAGCAGATGATGAGGGAGCCTTCCCCCTCAACCTCCACCGCAAGTCTGCCCCCGGCGATATCGATGTAGCTAATGGCCATAGCTGTATGGCTACGGTCAGTAGCCTGCGGCGTCAAGCTGTTTCGCGAAATGCGGGTTGACGACTGCAATCCACCAAACCAGCCATAGAGGGTGTTTGTGACAGTGTTCCCGGCCGTGCCACGAACCGTGCTATCCTGCCTGCTCGTTCTATGACGTAGCCTCGTATGGGGTCGTGTCCCTGGGCCCGGAAGTGATGGCGTCATGTGGCGGCGGACGGTCACTACCCTGGCAGGTCAGGTTGAATGCCTCGTGGGCGACACGCTTTGCGACGACTCCCTCGCCAAGATGGCCTGTCGCATCCTCGACCAAGCGCCAAAGCGGTTTGCTCTCTCAGGCGTCTCGATGGGTGGAAGGGTAACTTTGGAACTCATCCAGCTCGCCCCTGAACGGATCAGCCACGTGGCGCTATTCGATACGAACGCCTTGCCCGACACGCCGGGGATCGAAGGAGCGGACGTCGCCTCCTAATCACCAGGATCGTGGCTGCTCAAGAACATCCCCTGGACCGCGGCAGAGACGACCATCAAGGCGATCGCGTGCCCGGAGGACGACGCAGCACTACTCGCCGTTCCTGCTGCGACCGCATGCTTGTCGATCGATCGCCGGACGTGGCGAGACGATCAGCCGGTCCAAGCAGTGAACATGATTTTCCTCGGGAGTTCCTATGCCTGAAGGCCAATTTCCCTTCGGCAGACCTCAGGCGCAGTTGATTGAATTGATCTCAGTCAAGTGCTTGATCTCTCCACCCTCTCGATTGAATCGAGCCAGCGTGCTCGATCGATTCGAGATGCCATCACTGTTTCAACGTCTGAATGATAACCAAAGGGCGGCCCGTCCGTTTGGCGGTTTTAGAGGCGGTCGCCCGCCATTTCTGGCGAATCAACCGTCGGGTACGATCGACTGAACGTTGTCACAAGCAGACGGCGAGAGCTGTCACTTGAAACAGAGAACGAGGTGCCTTCTACAAGCAAGAGGGCATCAAACCGCTCGAGGTCGATTGCCGTTTCGAACAGCTCGATCGATGTGCGCTGAAGAGCAAGCAGACAGCAGCAATCTCGCTGCGGTCGCCGCCAGCGCATCGCGCCGCATAGGCGGACTCGCTCCACAGCTGCCTGAAATTTGCCGCGAAGGGTCATGACATTCAACACGCGCACGACCGGATCCTGAGGCGCTGCATACACGGGTGCGTCGCCTGCGAAGGACAGCGGATCGCTCTGCGGATCCAGCCGCATCGACGCAGCAGATCCAAGCCTGACGTCCAAACCTCCATCAAGCACGGTCAAAATGCGATCGATGCCGTCGAACATCGAGAACGCGGCCGGCTCAGCGATCTCCGCGATGCTCATCCGCCAGTCGAACTCGCTCAGGCTCGCCCCGTCCGGCTGCACGATGATGTCGCTGGTCACGCCGACGCCGTTCTTCCACGATTGCGATTGACGCGTGGCCGCTCGCAGCACCTGGAAACCTGTCATCCGGTGATGCCAGGCAAGTCGAGCGCCTTCTCGCGCGCGCAATCGAGTGCCAGGTCGTAGCCGGCATCCGCATGCCGCATCACGCCGGTCGCCGGATCGTTCCACAGGACACGCTTGAGCCGACGCGCCGCCTCGGGTGTGCCATCAGCCACGATCACCATGCCCGCATGTTGCGAGTAGCCCATGCCGACACCGCCGCCGTGATGCAGCGACACCCAGGTCGCACCCGAGGCGGTGTTCAGCAGCGCATTGAGCAGCGGCCAGTCAGAGACCGCGTCGCTCCCATCCTTCATCGCTTCCGTCTCGCGATTAGGCGAGGCGACCGACCCGGAGTCCAGATGATCGCGCCCGATGACGACCGGCGCCTTCAGCTCGCCGCTCGCCACCATCTCGTTGAAGGCCATTCCCAGGCGATGGCGGTCGCCCAGGCCCACCCAGCAGATGCGCGCGGGAAGTCCCTGGAAGCGAATCCGCTCCTTGGCCATATCAAGCCAACGATGAAGCGGTGCGTTGTCGGGCAGCAGCTCCTTCACGCGGGCGTCAGTCTTGTAGATATCCTCCGGATCTCCGGAGAGCGCCACCCAGCGGAAGGGCCCGACGCCGCGGCAGAAGAGGGGACGGATATAGGCCGGCACGAAGCCGGGAAACCCAAACGCGTTCGCCACGCCCTCATCGAAGGCGACCTGGCGGATGTTGTTGCCGTAGTCGACGGTGGGAACGCCGGCTTCCTTCATGTCGAGCATCGCCTGCACGTGCACCGCCATCGACTTCTTCGCGGCGGCAGCGACGAGTTCGGGCTTGCGCTCGCGACGACGCGTCCACTCCGCGACCGTCCAGCCGGCGGGCAGGTAGCCGTTGGTGGGATCATGTGCCGAAGTCTGGTCGGTCAGCAGGTCGGGCCGGATCCCGCGCCTGACGATCTCCGGCAGAATCTCGGCAACATTGCCGAGCAACCCGACCGACACTGGCTGCCCGTCGGACTTCGCCTGCTCGATCATGGCAAGCGCCTCGTCGAGCGTGGCCGCCGATCTGTCGAGATAGCCGGTACGCAGGCGCATCTCGATGCGGCTCGCCTGGCACTCGATGGCCAGGCAGGACGCACCCGCCATCACTGCCGCGAGCGGCTGCGCGCCGCCCATGCCGCCGAGGCCTGCCGTGAGCAGCCACCTTCCCGATAAGTCGCCGTCGTAGTGCTGGCGGCCCATCTCCACGAACGTCTCGTAAGTGCCCTGAACGATGCCCTGCGTGCCGATATAGATCCAGGAGCCGGCCGTCATCTGGCCGTACATGGCGAGGCCCTTGCGATCGAGCTCGTTGAAATGTTCCCAGTTTGCCCATTTCGGAACCAGGTTGGAGTTGGCGATCAGCACGCGCGGCGCATCGGCGTGCGTGCGGAACACGCCGACCGGCTTGCCGGACTGCACCAGCAGCGTCTCGTCGTTCTCCAGCCGCTTCAGCGTCTCGATGATCCGGTCGAAACATTCCCAGTTGCGCGCGGCACGGCCGATCCCGCCATAGACGACCAGCTCCTCGGGCCGCTCGGCCACGTCGGGATGGAGATTGTTCATCAGCATCCGCAACGGGGCCTCGGTGAGCCAGCTCTTCGCCGTGAGCTCCGGACCGGTCGGAGGATGGATCACGCGGCTGTTGTCGATGCGGCTCATGCTGGTGCCTTCGCGAAGAGGATGCAGGCGGCGAGCACCTGCTCGAGAACGGGACGCACCGCCGGCTCGGCGTGGAGCGGCGTCGGCCAGTTGCCCGCGCCCGGACACGCGGGTTCGTCCATGTAGCCGCGCATTGCGAGCTCCATCTGGATGGCGTGCGTGCCTTCGGCAGGGCGGCCATAATGGCGCGTGGTCCAGCCGCCGCGGAAGCGACCGTCCACGACGTGGCTGTGCCCGCTCGCCGCACAGATCGACGCGATGGCGACGGTCAGCGCGGGATGGCAGGTCGTGCCGTCGTTGGTGCCGATATTGAAGAGCGGCAACTCGCCGGCGAACAGGCGTGGGATGCGGCTGCGGATCGAGTGCGCATCATAGAGCACGACGCGTGCATGATGCGCGCGCAACGTCGCAATTTCGGTCGACAGGGCGGCGTGATACGGCTCGAAATAGGCCGCCCGCCGGCGGTCGATTTCCGCCTTATCGGGCTCGCCGTCACGGCAGAGCGGCTCTCCATCAAACGTGTCCGACGGGCAGAGGCCGGTCGTCGCCTGCCCGGGGTACAGCGATACGCCCGACGGGTCGCGGTTGCAGTCGATCACGCTGCGCGAGATCCGCGTGCGCACGATCGTCGCTCCGAGCGCGCCGGCGAAACCGTAAAGCGTGTCGATCCACCAATCCGCGTCGCGGCGCGCGAGCAGGGCGACACGAATGTGTCGGTAAGCTCGGGCGGCAGATCGGTTCCGGTGTGCGGCGATCCGATCACCAGCGGCTCGGTGCTGCGACGGATGTCCAGGAAGTCGCTCACGCCACACCCGGTAAATCGAGACCGGCCGCCTCAATCAAGGCCCCGGAACGGACGAGCAGGTGGGCTTCCTCCATGTCCGGATGGAACAGCCGGTCGTCGACCAGAGGCGGCACGACACGGCGCAGTCGCGCGCGCGCCGCCTCCAGGACGTTGCTCGAACGCAGCGGCGTGTGGAAGTCGCAGCCCTGAACAGCTGCGAGCAGCTCGATGCCGATGATGGCGCCGGCGTTCTCCGCCATCTCCAGCAGCCGCCGCGCGCCATGCGCCGCCATCGAGACGTGGTCTTCCTGGTTGGCCGATGTCGGGATCGAATCCACGCTCGCGGGCGTTGCGCGCTGCTTGTTCTCCGACACCAGTGCGGCCGCCGTGACCTGCGGGATCATGAAGCCCGAATTCAGCCCGGGTTTCGGCGTCAGAAAGGCGGGCAGGCCGGACACGGCCGGGTCGACCAGCATCGCGATCCGCCGCTCGGCGATCGAACCGATTTCGCAGATCGCGAGCGCGATCATGTCGGCGGCGAAGGCGACCGGCTCGGCGTGAAAATTGCCGCCCGACAAGGCCTGGTCGCTGTCAGGAAAGATCAGCGGATTGTCGGACACGCCGTTCGCTTCCGTCCCGAGCGTGGCCGCGGCCTGGCGCAGGACGTCGAGTGCGGCTCCCATGACCTGAGGCTGGCAGCGCAGGCAATAGGGATCCTGCACGCGGCTGTCATCCACGAGATGGCTGGCCCGTATTGCCGAGTTTGCCATCAGGGTGCGAAGCGCCGCCGCGACCTCGATCTGCCCGGCATGGCGACGCAGCGCGTGGATCCGCGGGTCGAAGGGCGTGTCGGACCCCTTGGCTGCTTCGGTGGCGAGTGCGCCGGTCACGAGTGCCGATTGCAGCAGGAGCTCCGCCTCGAACAGCCCGGCCAGCGCATTCGCGGTCGAGAACTGGGTGCCGTTGAGAAGTGCGAGGCCCTCCTTCGGTCCGAGCTCGAGTGGCGCAAGACCGACGTCATGCAACGCCTCGGCGGCTCCCATGCATCGCTCGCCGCGCATGATCTCGCCAACCCCGATCATCGTCGCAGCCATGTGCGCCAAAGGTGCAAGATCTCCGCTCGCGCCGACCGAGCCTTTCGACGGGATCACCGGGATCAGCCCGCGTGCCAGCATCGCTTCCAGCAATGCGATGGTGGCGGGTCGCACGCCCGATGCGCCCTGCGCGAGGTTCGCGAGCTTTAACGCCATCATCAGCCGCACCACTGGCGCGGGCGACGCCGCACCTGTTCCGGCCGCGTGGCTCAGGACGATGTTCCGCTGCAGGGTTGCAAGATCCTCGAGATTGATGCGGACGCTCGCGAGTTTCCCGAAGCCGGTGTTGATCCCGTAGACGGGCTCGCCCTTCGCGAGTATGCGCGTGACCGCCGCCGCGCTCTCGGCGATCACAGCTGCGCAGGAGGGGTCGAGCTCGCACGTTGCGCCGCGATAGATGCGCCGCCAATCGGCCAGGCTCACCGCGCCGGGTGTCAGGACGATCTCGTTCACTGCCCTCTCCAGACACGGGCATGGAGCGGATTGAACCCCAGGCGATAGACGAGTTCGGCAGGACGCTCGATGTTCCAGATCGCAAGATCGCAGCTTTTGCCGGGTTCGAGTGTTCCCACCTCGCCGGCCAGGCCGAGTGCCCGCGCCGCATTCCGCGTCACGCCGGCCAGGCATTCGTCGACGGTCAGACGGAACATCGTCGCTGCCATGTTCATCGTCAGCAGCAGCGACGTCAGCGGAGACGTACCGGGATTGCAGTCGGTCGCCAGCGCGATCGGGACATCGGCGGTGCGCAGCAGCCCGACCGGCGGCGTCTTCGTCTCTCGCAAGAAGTAGGCGGCACCAGGGAGCAGCGTGGCGACGGTTCCGGCGGCGGCCATCGCGCCGACACCCGCCCCATCGAGATGCTCGAGATGATCGGCCGACAGCGCCTGGTGCTTTGCAGCCAATGCGGCGCCGTGAAGATTGGACAACTGCTCGGCATGCAGCTTGACCGGCAGTCCATGCCGGCGCGCGACGGTGAAGACCCGATCGACCTGCGCCGGCGAAAATGCGATGTTCTCGCAGAACGCATCGACCGCGTCGGCCAGGCGCTCCGCCGCGATCGCCGGCAGCATGTCCGTGCAGATCAGGTCCACATAACCATCCGCATCGCCGCTGTATTCTGGAGGGACCGCGTGTGCGCCGAGAAACGTCGTCACGACGCGGATCGACCGCTCCTCTGGCAGGCGCCGCGCCGCGCGCAGCATCTTCATTTCGGAGACAATATCGAGACCATAGCCGGACTTGATCTCGATCGTGGTGACGCCCTCTGCGATCAGGGCGTCGAGACGAGGAAGCGCCTGCTCCACCAGGTCGTTCTCGCTCGCGGCTCGCGTGGCGTGCATGGTCGAGACGATACCACCTCCCGCGCGGGCGATCTCCTCATACGATACACCCTGCAGCCGCTGCTCGAATTCGGGCGCCCGGTTGCCGCCGTGAACGAGGTGCGTGTGGCAGTCGATCAGGCCTGGTGTGATCCAGCGGCCGTCGCATGCGATGATCGTCTCGGCCTCGAACGCCGGCGCGGCTGCGGCACGTCCGGCGTAGAGGATGCGCCCGTGCGTTGCCGCGATCAGGCCGTCCTCCACAACGCCCTGGCCCGACCCGGCCATCGTCGCCAGGCGAGCGTCCTTCCAGAGGCGGTCGCATCGCATGGCATCATCATCGCACACAATGACATCATTGCACCACCAGCGCGCTATGTATAGACATCCACCCGCTCGGAGGTCGGAGGCTGCGTCGTGATAAGCCTGATCCAGCATCATCATTTCCAAACAGCGCTCATCCCGGAGGGGTGGGCACGGAACGTCCGGGTCGCCATTCGAGCGGGTGTGATCGAGAGCCTGGAGCCGGGAACGGCACCCGAAACCGGCGATGAGTGCCATCGCCTCGTTGTGCCTGGCCTGCCGAATGTCCACAGCCACGCCTTCCAGCGCGGCATGGCCGGCATGACGGAGCGGCGAGGGCCGACGGCGGACAGTTTCTGGACATGGCGCGAGGTCATGTACCGGTTCGTCGAGCGGCTCGATCCGGGTCAGATCGAGGCGATCGCGGCGCTTGCCTATATGGAGATGCTCGAGACCGGCTTCACGCGCGTCGGTGAGTTCAATTATCTCCATCACGATACTGGCGGGCACGCCTTTGCCGATCCCGCGGAAATTGGGGTGTCTTTGGCGAGTGCCGCAGCAAGCACCGGCATCGCGCTGACCCTGCTCCCGGTCTTCTATGCGCATTCAGGCTTCGGAGGCGCCGCGCCGACCGACGGGCAGCGACGTTTCGTCAGCAGCATCGATCTCTACGCGCGCATCCTGGAAGGAAGTCGGGCCGCGGTCGGGACGCTCACGGATGGCGTGCTTGGTATCGCGCCCCACAGTCTTCGCGCCGTGACACCCGATCAGCTCAATTCCCTCGTCGATCTCTGGCCGCAGGGTCCGATCCATATCCACGTCGCCGAGCAGGTGCGAGAGGTTGAGGATTGCCTGGCATGGTCCGGTGCACGGCCGGTGGAATGGCTTCTCGATCATGCGCCGGTCGATCAACGCTGGTGCCTGATCCACGCCACGCACATGACGCGCCACGAGGTGACAGGCATGGCACGGAGCGGCGCCGTGGCCGGCCTGTGCCCCATCACCGAAGCGAACCTTGGCGACGGTTTCTTTGAGGCGCCAGATTTTATCGAAGCAGGCGGACGGTTCGGCGTCGGCAGCGACTCGAACGTCTTGATCGACGCGGCCGAAGAGCTTCGCATGCTCGAATATGGTCAGCGCCTGTTGCGCCAGGCGCGCAACGTGCTGTCGTCCCCCCGGTATCCGAGCACGGGAGAGGCGCTCTTCCGCGGAGTGTTGACCTGTGGTGCTGCCGCGCTGGGAGCTCCGTCCGGCCTCGCAGTCGGTGCTCCGGCCGACTTCGTCGAACTCGATCTCGAGCACCCGGCGATGGCGGGCGGGGCGGAAGAGTTCTGCCTGGATCGCTGGATTTTCGGAGCGGGCCGGAGTGCGGTGGACAATGTCTGGCGACGCGGCGAGCGCCTGGTGAGCAGGGGGCGACACCGTGATCGGCAGGCGATTGTCGCCCGTTATCGCGGCGTCCTCGACCGCTTGCTGGCCTGATCGTCGAGCCCATCCCAGGGTTGTTCACGTGCGGTCCCAATCCAGGCGGGCATTTCACCCTTCAGGCTTGAGGCGGTGCGGGACCATGCTGTCGGCGGCAGAAACGCCGAGCCGGAACAGGAGTGCTCGCGGGCTTGTCGAAGCCGGACCCTGGCAAGCCGCCTCCCACCGAGGCAGACGCGAGATGACCCACCCCAAGCTACCGCGCTCAGCCCACGGATCTCGATCTTGGCCGCAAAGCGAGCGAAGCCGCCACGACTTCGCTGAGCGAACCAACAACGCCGCGTCCACGCTGCCGCGACTGCCGCAGCCAAGGACCTCCGTATGACGGGCGAGACAAGCACGATCCCAATTTCCCTCCTCGCCCGCCACGACACGGTTGCGCCGACGTCCACTCCGACCGAAACCGCAGGCCTGTCGAGCTCTGGACAGGTCGCGTGCTGAACCTCCGGGCGGACCTCCTCGAACGACCACGCGCCGCCCCCTCCGGGTGAGTTTCGGGCTCCCGATTTCGCCTTGACCTTGCAGCGCATGGTCGTCTTGATCTGTCGGCGGCATTCTACATGACCGGTCCGATGCAGGACGTGAACTGGAGGACCTTGCGAAGCGTATCTGAATCCGGCTGCTGCCCGCGCTCCGCGGCCGAGAAGGACATGTTATGACATATCGGCCGTCAAGAGCAGAGCGCATCCGGTTGTTCGAGAATGCCGTCCTCGAACGTCTCACGCTGACCCCGCTATGGCTTTTTGTTGCCGTCTGGACCGTCGTTGTCGGCGGCTTGTCCTGCCAGGTCGCAGCCGATGGCCGACCCACCGCGACAACGGCCGGCCTGATCCTCGGCGGCTGGCTGCTGTGGACCCTGTTCGAGTATGTCATGCACAGCCTTCTGTTTCATCTTCGGCCGAGTTCGACATACGCCACGCGACTGATCTTCCTGCTGCACGGAAACCATCATCAGGAACCGACCGATCCGCTGCGCAACCTCATACCCCCGGGTCTCGGCGTCACGGTCGCTGCAGGCTTCTGGCTCCTCTTCTTCCGCCTCCTGCCGGAGGGGACCAGGATGCCTCTCTTCCTCGGCTTCGTGGTCGGCTACGTGGCCTACGATCTGTTACATTTCGCGTGCCACCAATCCAAGATGCCCGGGCGGTTCCTGACGCCGATCAAACGCCATCACCTCCTCCACCACTACACGAGCAGCGACGGCAACTACTCCGTCACGTTCATCGCCTGGGACCGTCTATTCGGAACCCGGTTGAGAACGCGCGCCCGCCGGTGACGCCCGGCGCACGAGCCCGTCCAATCGATCGCCGCCATCTTACGAGCCTCGCACCGGTCGCCTGACGGGTTCGGCATCGCCCGCCCGAGACCGGACCATTAGGCAGGCGACCTGTCCCGCTCGCGGGCGCGCCAGGCGGCTGCCGCGGCCAGGCGCAAACGGCCCTGCAGCCGCCTGGCGCGCATCAATGGCGTGGGCTGCCAGAGTGCTACCTCGCCAAGCCGCGTCAGCAGCAGCTCCGGCGAGCAGGGCCAACCCGTGCGCGGGTCGACGTAGCGGGGGAACAGGATCAGCACCCCGGCCACGAGCTCGTCGAGCGACAGGCGGCGCTGCCGGCGCGCGACCGGGGCCGCGTCGACGGTCAGGCCCCAGCCCGCATAGAAGGGCTGCCCGTAGGTCACCACGCGTCGGCCGCGCAGCAGGGCCTCGAAACCGGCGAGCGAGGTGATCGTGTGGACCTCGTCGACCCGCTCGATCAATCGCGCGATCGAGCCGCCGCGCAGCACCAGGTCCGCGTGTCTCGCCGTGTCCTCCGCGCGCAACGCCCCCGGTCGGTGGCCGGCCTCGACGTCCGGATGCGGCCGGTAGATGATGCAGGCATCGGGTGCGGCCGCGCGCGCCGCCCGGAGCAGTGCCAGGTTGTCGCGCACCGCGCCGCCGCCGCCGAGGCGCATGCTAAGATCGTCGGCCACCTGGCCCGTGACGAGCACGCGCCGGCGCCCATCCGTCGGCAGCCCGTCCGTCGGCAGTCCGGCGGAAGCAAGCGCCGGCTCTGCGCCGCTCGCGCCGTATTTGGAGATCCCGCCGCCGACCAGCGCCGCCCGCAGGCGCCGGGCGCGTGCCAGCAGCGCATCGTCGAACCGGCTCTCCGCCAGCAGAAGCTCGAGCGCGCTCGGGCGCCGCGGATCGAGATAGAGCCCGATCTCGTCGACCACGATCGACGCCGGCGGCAGGAGATCGCTGCCCAGCCCCAGGGACCGGATGAACCCGTCCTCGACCCGCACCAGCGTGGTCGCCTGCGCCTCGGCGGTCGCCTCGAGCCCCGCCGGCTCGCGGGTCGACCAGACCGCGACGCCGGGCCGAATCCCGGCCTCGCAATGCTCGGACGCGGCACGCACGGCCGCCTCGGCCCGGCGCCGGAACGGAGGCGCGCCCTCGCCCCAGGTGAGCAGCTGCGCGATCCGACGCCGCTTCCAGAGCGACATGCCGGCGCACGCCCCCACGCGCCGGTTGGCGTCGATCACGCGCCGCCACTCCGCCAGGAGGGACACGGTCTCGCCCACCTCCGCCGCAGCCCCGGTGAACGGATCGCGATAGGGAAGCGACGCGATCGCCCGGAGCGCCGCGGCCGCGTCCGCCTCGAGCTGCGCGCCCGGCAGGCCCACCAGGAAGCGGCGCCCGGCCAGCAAAGCGAGCGTGCCGGTCGCGGTTACGGCGGGAGCGTGCACCTCGGCGGCGCGGGCCAGGATCGCGTGCGGGTCGACCGGCCAGGAGATCACGGGCGAGCCGGCCGCCCGCGCGCGCGCCGCGAGCTCGGCTGCCGATCGGGTCCGCGGGATCAGCACGCCGACGCGAGCGGCCGCCATCGTCTCCACGGCCGCCCGCCAGAGCAGGGCGGCCGCAGCCGGATCGCCGCTCGCATCGATCAGGACGTCAAGGGCCGCGGCAGGGATCCGCTCCGCTGGCCTCCGCCAGAAGGGGCCGCCGATCTTCGCCGCCAGGATCGCCGCCGCCAGGCCCGCGGGTGGCAGCGCGCCGGTGCGTGTCACCGCGTGCGCCGCCACGATGATCGGGCGGCGCCGTCCACCGAACGGGGGAGCCTGCAGCAGCGGCCCGGCACCCCTGGCGTGCCCATGCGTTGCCTGGAGCAAGGCAGGTTTCCGTGGTCGGCGATCGATCTCCAACGTCACCCGGCACCCCGACGAGATCCATGTCGCAACGGAACACCCTTGAAAGCTGACGTGATGACGAAGCGCGTCGGACGCGTCGTTGACGAACTTCCCCAAACACCCGGCTCGACGCAAGCTCGCGCCGACCTGCGTCGCGGAGGCGCCAAATTTCTCTGATGCTGATCATCCCCCTCTTCGCCGCGCGCCGTGCCCTGTCCGCGCGGGCGACGAGACCACGCCGCGCTTCGGCCTCGGCCCAGCCTTGGTGAAGTCCATCAGCCGCCGCAGCGAACGTCGTCACGGTCACGCTGGTCCTCGTGTCCGGCTTCCGCGCGAAAAGCCGGCCGTCGGCGAGCGGCTCTGCTCTCCTGACGTCGCCGTGATGGGCCGATGCTCCCGCACGCTGCGTTCCAACATCGCTGCGGGTGTCCTGACCCGCCCGGTCGGCCGCCCCGAATGACGACCGGTACGATCGCGACCCCAGGCGCATCGCGACGGCGAGGCCCACTTTCGTTGCCTGACCGACCGATCCAGAACGTGCAGCGCTTGACGCCTGCGCGGCCGCGCAAGAGGTTGGCCGAACCACCACGCGGTGCTCGGACGTCGGGACCCCGCGGACCCGTCCACCCGCGCGCGCCGCTTCAACGTTGCAAAGGTTGAAAATGCGGGACCCGCACTATCGCGTCGGCCTGCCGGCGATCGCTCGCGGTCGCTTCGCCCTCGTGGCCGGGATCCGCGCGACACCCCGACAGGTCCGTTCCCTGCTCGCGATCCCGTTCGCCGCCGCATCCATCTTCACCGGCGCGAAATCCTTTCGCGCCAACCCGGTCCTGGGCAGCCCGGTGCTGAACCGGCACGGGCTGCACATCATGCGGCGCCGTGTCGCCGCGGCACTGGGCGAGCGGCGGCGGCGGCGTCTGCAGCATCTCGTGAGCGGCGAGGACCGCGCCGCATTCGAGCGGAACGGCTTCATCGTCAAGCGCGACTTCCTGGCACCCGACCGCTTCGCCGCGTTCCGCTCCGAAATCATGCGTCTCGAGGTGCCGGCGCGCGAGGCGGTGATCGGCGACACGCTGACCCGGCTGATCGCGCTCGACGGCCCGACGCTCAAGCGGGCGCCGACCGTCCGCGAGGTGCTGGGGGGCGGGCGCTATCTCGGCCTGATCAACTATGTGGGCTCGTTCCGGCGCCGGCCGTCCCTCTACGTCCAGACCGTGTTCAGCCAGCACGCGCCCGAGGCCGAACCCGACATCCAGTCCTTCTACCATGTCGACACGTTCCATCCGACCGTGAAGGCGTGGCTGTTCCTCGACGACGTCGCCGACGACGCCGCGCCGTTCACCTACGTCCCCGGCTCGCACAAGGCGACGCGGCGGCGGCTCGCCTGGGAGCGCCGGGTGTCGATCGGCGCACGCCGCTCGGCCGACAATCTCACCGCCGAGGGCTCGTTCCGGATCTCCGACGCCGAGATCGCGCGGATCGGCTACGGCGAACCCGTGAGGCTGCCGGTCGCTGCCAACACCTTGATCGTCGCCGACACGAGCGGCATCCATCGTCGCAGCGTCACCACGCAGACAGCGTCGCGCGTCTCGATCTGGGCCTACAGCCGAAGCAACCCGTTCCTGCCCTGGACCGGTGGCGACATTGCAGCCCTCCCTCTGCTCAAGGACCACGCGCAGCGGATCTACTGGGCGATCAGCGACCGCGCCCGCGACCTGCGCGGCAAGCGACGCGACTGGCGCTGGGTGGGAAGGCGATCTCCGCTGGCGCCGCCCGGGCCCGACCGCCCCGGCTGCTGACCGGCGGCGGCGGCGCGACGTCTTGCGGCATGGTCGGATCTGCGCTCAATGAGGCGGCGGATGAACCGTCCTTGGATGCAGCGATGGCGCGTGTTTCGGTCGGCGACCATGTGTCGGACCTCAATGGGTCGCATGACGGAAAGCTGGTCGATATCGACGGCACGACCGGTTACGTCCTGCAGAAGAACGGCGTCGAGGTCGAATTTCCGCTCGACCGGCTGAAGCCCTACGAAGCGCCGGGCCCAACCGAGGAACGGACGCTCTCGGGCCCGCTGCGCGACCGGTTGCTGGACCCGAGGGAACGGCGGCTGCTCACCTCCGTGCCGGCGGACATCCTCGCCGCGGTCGCGAAAAGCCACGATACGAGCCGCGATGGGGCGGCCGATCGACCCGCTTTCGCGTCATTGCCCGACAGCAAGCGGCTCGACGCGATCCGGATCCACCTGCCGACGCTGCCTGCGCGGCTGCTCTCGTCGCACATGAATCTGTTGATCGCTTTTCGCGATCTTGCACGGCCGGCGCGTCGGTAAGGCCAGGGGCTCTGCCCCTGGACCCCGTTAAGGGCGCAGCCCTTAAAACCCCCTACTGAAGGTTGGATACAGGCGCTGGAGACGGATTGCCTAGCCGAAGTCTGTAATTTCAAGCTTCGCCAGGGAACAACCCAAACGATCAGGGTTCCAAGGGACGACTGTCCTTTGGCGGGTCCAGGGCAGAGCCCTGGCCTTCTTCACATCAGCTTGTCCAGCGTGATCGGCAGATCCCGCACCCGCTTGCCAGTCGCGTTAAACACCGCGTTCGCCACCGCAGCCCCGGTGCCGGTGATGCCGATCTCGCCGATCCCCCGCGCGCCCATCGGCGTGTGCGGATCGGCGATGTCGGTCCACATCACCTCGATCGGCGGCACGTCGAGATGCACCGGCACGTGATACTCGGCGAGGCTCGGGTTCATGATCCGGCCGTTGCGCTCGTCGAACTGCGTTTCCTCCATCAGAGCGAGCCCGAGCCCCATGATGATGCCGCCGCGGAACTGGCTGGCCGCCGTCTTCGCGTTGAGGATGCGCCCGCAATCGAACGAACCGAGGAACCGGCTCACCCGCACCTCGCCGGTGATTGCGTTGACCCGCACTTCGCAGAACATCGCGCCGTAGGAATGCATCGACCAGTGCTGCAGCTCGAACGGCATCGGTGCCTCGGCTTCCACGACGACCTCGTCCTGGCCGGCGCGCTTGAGGATCGACACGTAGCTCTCGCAGCGCGCCGGATCGTCGAGCTTGCTCAAGCCCCCGTCGATGCCGCCCACCTCGTCCGGCTTCAGGCCGGCCAGGGGAGAATCGTTGCCGGCGAGCTTCAGGAGTTCCGCGAACAGCTTGTGCTGAGCCGCGATCACCGCCGCCCCGATCGAGGCGGTCTGCTGCGAGCCGCCGGCGAGCACGAGGCCGGGCAGCGTGGAGTCCCCGTATTCCACCGTGACCTGGTCGAGCTCCAGTCCCAATCGTTCGGCCGCCACCTGCGTATGTGCCGTCGACGTGCCCATGCCCATCTCGTGAGCGGCGACGTCGACCCGGACATGCCCGCCGCGCGTCAACGTGAGCCGTGCGGCACCACCCGGCATCCGGTAATAGGGATAGGTGGCCGTGGCACATCCCTGGCCCACGAGCCAGTCGCCCTCGCGACGCGCACCGGGCGCCAGGCGCTTGCTCCAGCCGAACCGCTCGGCACCTGCCCGATAGGCCGCGACGATGTTGCGTGACGAGAACGCCGTGCCCGTGATGGGATCGCGCTCGGGCTCGTTCCTCATGCGCAATGCGATGGGATCCATCCCGAGCTCGTGCGCCAGCTCGTCGACCGCGCATTCGAGCGCGAACGTGCCGACCGCTTCGCCGGGCGCGCGCATGAACGTGTTGGCGAGCATGTCGAGGTAGGCCACTTCCACGTCGAGCTTGAAGGTGTCGGCCGCATAAGCGTTTTTCGTCGCCACGATGAACGCTTCGGGGAACGAGTTGTGGCGCGTCATCACCGTGGTGCCGGTGTGGATGATCGACGTGAAACGCCCGTCCGCCTCGGCACCGATCGCCAGGCGCTGCTCGGTCTCGCTGCGTCCGCCGACGGTGCGGTACACGCCTTCCCGCGACAGCGCGATCCGCACGGGCCGGCCGACGAGCTTGGACGCCGCCGCCCCCAGCACCTGGTGCTGCCAGAGCGTTTTGGAACCGAAACCGCCGCCGACATAGGGCGAGGTCACGTGCACGTCGTGCTCGTCGATGCCGAACACGTCCGACAGCGACCAGGCGGTGTGCGAGACCGCCTGCGACGCGTCGTGCACGCGCAGCCGGTCGCCGTTCCATGACACGGTCGCCGCATGCGGCTCGATCGCGTTGTGGGTGTGGCGCGGTGTCCGGTAGGTCACGTCCACCCTGTGCGGCGACCGCGCGAGCGCCGCCTCGGCGTCGCCCATTTCGAGCTTGAGCAGCTCGCCCTGGAACATGCCGGGCTCGGTGCCCTGCGCCCGGGCCGCTTCCAGCGAGGTGGTGGCGGTCACCACTTCGTAGCTCACCCGGATCAGCGACTTGGCATGGTCCGCCTGCTCCTGCGTGTCGGCGATCACCACCGCCACGGGCTGACCGTTCCAGTGGATCTGGTCGTCCTGCATGATCGGCAGGTCGTCGCCGCCGATCGCTTTCGCGGTGGTCATGGACAGCGGCATCGACTTCAGCCGCGGCGCGTTCCGGTAGGTCATCACGAGCACCACGCCGGGCGCCTGTTCGGCCGCCGCCGTGTCGAGTGCGGCGATCCGGCCTTTCGCAATCGTGCTGAACGCCACAGCGGCGTAGGCCAACCCGTCGGGTGCGAACTCGGCCGCGAAATGCGCCGCACCGCGGACCTTGAGCGGCCCGTCGATCCGCGAGACGGGCTTGCCGACATGGCCGTGCTGGTGGCGGATCAGCGGATCCGGCTTGCCGCCCGGAAGCCAGCTATCGGGTGCGAGCTCGATCGCCTTCTTGGTCAGGGCCTGGGCGGCGTTATGCGCGACCTTGCTGGCCTGTTCGAGGATGCTCATGCGGCGTCTCCCGCGAGCTCGCCGAGTGTGGCAACGATGGAGCGCCGGGCGAGCTCGATCTTGAATGCGTTGTCATGCAGTGGCACGGCGGCGGCGAGCGCGAGCGCGGCGGCCGCGCGGAATGCTTCGGTGGTGGCCGGACCGCCGCGGAGCGCGTCCTCGGCCTTGAGCGCGCGCCACGGCTTGTGGGCCACGCCGCCCAGTGCCACGCGCACATCCTTGACGCGGCCGTCCTCGATCTCGAGCGCGGCCGCGACCGACACCAGCGCGAAGGCGTAGCTCGCCCGGTCGCGCACCTTCCGGTAGGTGGAGCGCGCCGCCATCGGCATCGGCGGCAGCTCGACCGCGGTGATCAGCTCGCCCGGCAGCAGCACCGTCTCGACCTCCGGATGTCCTTCGGGCAGGCGATGAAACGCGGCGAGCGGCACCGTGCGCTCGCCGCCGGCGCCCCGAAGATGCACCACGGCGTCGAGTGCGGCGAGTGCCACGCACATGTCCGACGGGTGCGTCGCCACGCAGGCGGTCGAGGCGCCCAGGATCGCATGGTCCCGATTGAAGCCCTCGATAGCGTCGCAGCCCTGGCCCGGCGAGCGTTTGTTGCAGCGGGATCCCTCATTGTCGTAGAAATAGGTGCAGCGGGTCCGCTGCAGGATGTTGCCGCCGACCGTCGCCATGTTGCGGATCTGCGCGGAGGCGCCGGCCACGATCGCGCGCGCGAGCACGGGAGCGCGCGCGCGGACGACCCGATGTTCAGCGACGGCCGTGTTGCGTGCGGCAGCCCCGATCAGCAGCGCGCCGTGGGCGTTCTCCTCGATCGTGTCGGACAGGCCGGTGACGTCGATCATCGTCGTCGGGCGCTCGATCGTCTCGCGCATCAGATCGACGAGGTTGGTGCCACCGCCGAGGTATTTGGCCGCTGCGTCGCCGCCGCGCCGAACGGCGTCGGACGTATCGGTCGCCCGCGCAAAGACGAAGGGTGTCATGCCGCCACCTCGGGGATCTGCGCCGCGTAGGGGCGGTCGGACTTTTCGATGAGTGCGGCCGCGATCGCGTCGATGATGCCGTTATGCGCGCCGCAGCGACACAGATTGCCGCTCATGCGCTCCGCCAGCTCCTCGCGGCTGCCGTCGATGGCCTCGGCCGCCAGATCCGCGGTCACGTGGCTCGGCACTCCGCGCTCGAGCTCGGCCGCCATGCCCAAAGCCGAGCAGATTTGGCCAGGCGTGCAGTAGCCGCACTGGAAACCGTCATGCTCGATGAAGGCAAGCTGCAGCACGTGGAGCCGGCCGCCTTCGCTCAGGCCCTCGATCGTCGTGACCGCGCGGCCCTCGTACTGCACGGCCAGCGCCAGGCAGGAGAGGATGCGGTTCCCATCGACCAGCACGGTGCAGGCACCGCACGCGCCCTGGTTGCAGCCCTTCTTGGTGCCGGTCAGATGCAGATGCTCCCGCAGCAGGTCGAGCAGCGACACGCGCGGGTCGTCCGGCAGCGATTGCGGGGATCCGTTGATGATGATGGGCATGGCGCTTCTCCGCCGATTCAGCACCCGCACAATAGATCGTCGCCAGACGGCAGTCGACCGGCTTGCAACTCGCCGCATCGCTCCTTCCGCGTAGAAACAACGTGAGCAAGTGCTGCCGCGTCGGGCCGTGATACTGATCGTGTGGGAAAATGTTCGGCCTGATCTCACGCTCTATCGACATGACGGGCGGCCCAGTCCGTATCTTCGCGGGCAACCAGGAAGCGCCGAGCCTTGATCCGGCCATCCCACATGGTGCAATTATTCCTATCCGGCGCCGTGGAGCCGACACTCCGACCTCGCTGCAGGACGAAGCGGTTGATCCGTCGGGCGCGAGTGGGATCGGGGAGGGCTGATCGTCAGGGTTGCTGCTGCAACCGGCACGCGCGTCTTGCGACCACGTTTGATAATGTCATCCGACCTGATCGGGCAGCCGCAAGAAGCGCACCGGCCGCGCGCGCCCGGTGCTTTCTCGCAGGATACGGTTAGTGGATCACGCGACGGCCGACCACCGCGTGGTAGATGAACAGCACGATGATGGCGCCGACGACAGCCACCACGAGGCTGTAGATGTTGAGGCCGGTGACAGGGGCCGCACCGAACAGGGTGAACACGTAGCCGCCGACCACCGCTCCCACGACGCCGAGGACGATGTCGAGCGCGATGCCCTCGCCGGTCCGGTTCACGATCTTGCTGCCGATGAAGCCTGCGATGAGGCCGAGAATGATCCAGGCGAGAATGGACATGGTGATGCTCCCGAGGAGTTGCGCGCGGGCGGGATCGCTCGTCGCGTCGTAAGTTGGAGGAAGGAGGCCGGAGCCGGACGGCTTCGGGACGCGTTCAGGGGTGGCCGAGGCGTTGCCGCTCCGCGTGATCGTCATCCGGCGCCGTCTCGTCGAAGCGGTTCCAATTCTCCGACTGATAGCTCGCGCGCCTGGTCGCGAGATCGACCGAGCCGGTCCCGGCAAGGATCGGCGCGATGCGCGACGTCATGCTGTCATCCGCGCGCACCGTGACCAGCGTGCCGCCGCGTCGGACGCCCTCGGCATAGACATGCGCGTCGTCCTCATGGACGCCGGCGCCGGTCAGCGATCCGAGCAGGCCGCCGGCTGCTGCACCGGCACCCGCCCCGGTCAACGTCGCGACGAGCCAGCCGGCAGCCACCACCGGTCCGATCCCGGGAATGGCCAGCGCGCCGATGCCCGCCAGCAAGCCCGCGCCACCGCCGAGCACGGTGCCGAGGCTGGCGCCGGTGCCGGCACCGCTTGCGGGCTCGGCTACCCCGTCCGTACGGGCTGCATCGGAGCTGGCGGCGGCACGGTCGTTGCCGACGATGCTGATGTCGTCGTGCGAAACGCCGGCCGCCTCGAGTGCCGCGACGGCACGCACCGCCTCCGCATAGCTGTCGTAGAGATGTGTGGTGGTTCTCATCGTCATCGTCATGTCCTCAGATGTCTAGGGCGGGCCTCTCGGTGCCGCCGGTTTTCGGTGTCGTTCCGTGAACTGCGGCGGGACTAGCCGGCGCTGTCGCCGACATTGCCCTTGTAGTCGAGCCAGACAGCCGTTGAGGCACCGTCCTTCTGGGCGGTCCCGCGCCAGACGCCGTCAGTATCCTTGCGAAGCGCCTGCACATGCGTGAACCCGTGGGCCGCGATCCGGCGTCGCGCCTCGCCGCGTGAGAACGAGTTGTGCCCACGTGCGGGCGTCGGCGCATTCGCGTCCGTGGTAGCGACGGTCTGGTTGTCGTTGCCGGACGCAGCCGTCGTGGCCGACGGGTTCGTCTGCGACTGGGCGGAAGCGGAACCGACAACGAGCATCGCGGCGGCGACCCCTATGATCATGTGGCGCATGGTATCTCCTCTGTTTCGTTCGAGAGTTTCAGGTCGAGCGGCGCGGCGACGTCGCCGGCGTGGGACCGTCACGCGTGATCTCGACATCCTCGTGGCGGAGCGTGTCGCGGATCGTCTCGACACGATCGTTCGCCACTCTATGCAACACGACTTCCTCGGCGATGCGAGCGGTCTTGCCGATCACCGCCTCCTCGTCGGTCTCGCGCATCTCGACCACCTTGTCGGTGAAGGCCGGGTTCGCGCCGACGCTGCCCGAGGCGGGGCGGCGCTCCACCACGACGCGCTCCGCGTGCAGCGTCACATCCTCCGCCACCGCCGTCTCGACGACGAAGCGGCGAACGCGCGTCGTGCCGCGATCGACCAGGCGCTTGCCGACCGAAAGCTGCTCCTCAGAGAGCGGGACGACCGCCTCGCCGCTGCCATAGATCGTGTCGCCGCCGGCGGATGCGGCGCCGGAGAGATCGTGGCCGGCGGCACGCTCGTCGATGTCGATCGGCTGATGCCGCTCCAGGATCGCCGCGACCTCGGCCACATGTTCGGCGGGCGCCCGGACCGTCAGCACATGCGCGCCGCTTTCGACGCAGCAATCATACACCGTGGTGTCGTGATCCGGCTCGCCACCGAACAGGCTGCTCCAGAAACCCCGTGGGCGGGCGTTCGCGGAATGCGCCCCGATCGGGGCGCCGGTCCAGGAGATCGCGTCGTCGGGCACGCCGGCCTCCGTCAGTTCTGCGCACGCCGCTTCGATGGACAGGACGTCGTCGTAGATGGCGACGATGGTTTCGGCGGTCATGTCACTCGGATCCTTCCGATCGGGGTTGTTCATCTGCATCGCCATCCGTTCTCGGTCGGCGCGTGACCTTCGCGTCCTGCGAGCGCAGCACGACCGTCTCGACACGCCGCTCGATCTGGTCCACGCGGCGAATGTGCACTTCTTCCACGAGCCGCAGCCGGCGCTCCAGCACCAGCACCTCCTCCACCACGGGCATGATGATGAGATCGCCCTCCTGGCGGATGTCTGGCACCTCATCGACGAAGTGGCCCACCGGCACGTGCACGATGTCGATCCACTCATGCATGAGTGCGATCTCGACGCGCTGCTCGTGCATCCGCGTTATCGTCTCGACACGCACGGTGTCGCCGGGGACCACGCGCTTGTCGATGACGGCATCCTCGCGGTGCAGGACGAGCATCTCGCCGGCACTCGCCTCACGCATATCGGCGCGCTGCCGCAACCGTCGTGCGATCCCGTTCCATGATGCGTCTCCCCCGGTCGCCAATTCGTGCGGCGTGACGGCGAGACAAGCACGAATGCGTCAGGAGGTTCGCGGTGTTCGTTTCGGACCGGAGGTGCGGAGTGATCCCGGTGCACTAGTCAGTCTAGTGCGGATCAGCCTCGGAGGTTCAGCGGCGGGGATTCTGCCTCGCGCCCGCACCGGTAACGCCGCGTTCGCGCGCCCAGATGATGAGCTTGGCCCGGCTGTCGACCGCGGTGCGGCGGTAGAGCCCGGCCACGTGGTTGCGCACGGTGTTGCGCGCGACCGCGAGCTGCCCCGCGATCGCGTCGTCGTCGAGCCCCTGGCAGACGAGTTCCAGCACCTCGCGCGCCCGCGGCGGCAGGGCGGCCAGCGTGCTGGTCTGCGCTTCGGCCGGCCCCGACGCGCGACGCGCCATCTTATCGAGCACGGCTTCCGTGAACCAGTTCGTGTCCTGCATGACCGACGCGATCGCGTCCGCCACTTCCAGCTTCGAGCGCTGGCGATCGGCGATGTTCTGCGCCACCAGCAGCACGCAGCTCTGGCCATGCGTCTCGATCAGCTCGGCCGAAACGAGGCAGTCGAGCGTGCCGCCATCGCGCGTCTGCATCTCCATCGGCAGCGCGGCCACGCGGCCATCCTTGCGCAGCAGGCGCTCCAGCGTATCGGCGTCGCGCCAGATCGGAACCGCATCGGCCTCGCGCCCGACCAGCTCGTCTGCCGCATGGCCGGTGTCGCGCGTAAAAGCGTCGTTCACCAGCAGCAGCCGCCAGCCGCGCCACACCAGAATGGCTGTCGGCAGCGGCAACATCCGGAACGCCATCGCGAAGCGCTCCTCGCTCCGGCGCAATTCGGCCTCGGCCTGGCGCCGCCCCTCGAGGTCGGCAAAGGTGAACAGCATGCAGCGCGCATCGCCCACCTGGATCGGCTGCCCCGCCACGATGACGCAGCGTTCGCCGCCCTGCGGCAGCTGAATCACGGCCTCCATCTGCGGAATGGTGCGGCCCTGCTGCAGCCGCTCGATCGCGAGGTCGCGCCGGGCGGCACCCTCGAACACGTCGACCTCGTAGATGGACTTCCCAACCACCTGATCCTCGCGGCAGCCGGTCATGTCGAGAAAACCCCGATTGGCGCGGATGTGGCGCAGGTCGCGCAGGCGCAGGATCAGCGCGGGCGCGGGGTTCGCGTTGAACGCGCGCTCGAAACGCTCCTCCGCATTGTAGCGCTCGGTCTCGTCGTCGAGGATCAGCACCAGCAGGTCGCGCTTGCCGTCATCGTCGTGCAGCACCAGGCTGCGCACGCGATGGGTCCAGCGCGCCTCGTCCTCGCCCATAGGGGCCACGTCCACCACCACCTCGTCGAACGTCTCGCCCGACAGCACCCGCTCGATCGGCGTCTTGCCCTGCTCGATCCGGTCTCCATTGCGGTAGCGCAGGTCGAAGCGTCGGCAATACTCGAACACCGTCCTGCCGAGCTCGTCCACGGTGCGAACGCCGTGCATGTCGAGTGCGGTGTCGTTGGCCCAGATGATGGTTTTGTCGGTCTCGATCAGCAGCACGCCGTCGCTGAATTCGGCAACGATCCGCTGCAGATAGCGGTAGCGGGCGTTCTGGCTGGGAAAGCTGTTCTCCTGCATGGTCAATGACCGAGATGCTGGCCGAAGAACGTCGCGATGTCGGTGAACGCCTCACGGGTCTCGGGCAGTTGGTCGTCCATCTCGTACTGCGCGTGGCTCATGCCTTCGTACACCTCGAGCTCCGCCTTGACGCCGGCGCGCTTCAGTTTCCGGTGCACGCGCACGGTGTTGCTCAGCAGCAGGTCGCGCGTGCCGGTCGTCAGGATCGCCGGCGGGAAGCCGTGCATGTCATCGTTGACCGGCGAGAGCAGCGGATCGGCGAGGTCGTGCCCGTGCGCGTACACCACGGTGGCCGCATCGCAGAACCCGTCGCGCGAGACGAGAACGTTGTCGACCTTTTCGTTCGTATAGAAGCTATCGCCCGTCTTCGTGACATCCGACATCGGTGCGCCGGGCGCGATCGCACCCGGCATCTTCAGGCCGAGCTGGCGCGCGCGCAGCACCATCTCGAGCGTCAGCGCACCGCCGGCCGAGGTCCCGAAAAAGGCGAGGTCGCGCGCGTCATGCGTCTTCGGCGCGTCACGATAAATGGCGATCGCATCGTCGAGAGCCGCCGGGAAATACGCCCCGGGCGGCATCCGGTAGTCGACCGAGACGGCCCGGTCATGCCCGAACCCCGCCATCATGATCCCTCCGGCGTCCCCGCCGCATCCGGGAACAGCTCGTAGCAGCCGCAATGCACGTGGATCAGCAGCTTGTCGCGATGGGCCGGCGGGATCGTGGCGGGCGTCAGCAGGTGCACGCGCACCCCGTCGATCACCGCCGCCGTGCTGGTCACCTGCAGGCGCGCGAGCATCGGCGGGATGGTCGGCAGCACGATGGCCGCCTGCCTGTTCACGGCCGCGCGCCACGCAGTCCCCGTCGACCAGAGCTTGTTCCAGTCCGGGTTCAGCGGGCGCGCGATGAGCGCCTGCAATCCCGCACTCATGTCGGCGGTGGGCACCGGCAGCACCTTGGCGGGAACGTCCCGCGGCGCGGCAGCCGCGCACGCGACGCCGGCGCCCGCAAAAATCATCAGGCCGGCCAGACGAGCCCCGATGCCGCGCCGACTGATGTGCATGGACATGTTCCTTCGGCCCCGTCGCAGCACGCGTCTCCGCCGGCTGCGAAGACGGTGCCGGATGACGGCGCCGCTGTCATCCGCCCGCGGGGATCGAATACGCCGCCTGACACGTTCTGCAGCCTGCACGGCTGATAGGACCAGACCTCCATGCGCATGAACCGCCTCGGCCATACCGGCCTCTACGTGTCCGAGCTCTGCCTCGGGACCATGACCTTCGGCGGCACCGGCGAGGTGTGGCAGCATATCGGCAAGCTCGACCAGTCCGACGCCGACCGCCTCGTCGCCCGCGCGATCGACGGCGGCATCAACTTCCTCGATACCGCCGACGTCTATTCCGAGGGGGAGTCCGAGCGCATCACCGGCCAGGCACTGCGCAATCTCGGCATCGCCCGCGACCAGGTCGTGGTCGCCACCAAGGCTTACGGCGCCACCGGTAAAGGCCCGAACGATGCCGGCTCGTCGCGCTTCCACCTGATCGAGGCCTGCAAGAGCAGCCTCAAGCGCCTGCAGATGGACCATGTCGACCTCTACCAGCTGCACGGGTTCGACCCCGCCACCCCACTGGAGGAGACCCTCGAAGCGCTCGACGTCCTGGTCCGCCACGGCCACGTCCGCTACGTCGGCGTGTCGAACTGGGCAGCGTGGCAGATCGCCCGCGCGCTGGGCATCGCCGAGCGCCGCGGCCTCGCGCGCTTCGCATCGCTGCAGGCCTACTACACGATCGCCGGCCGCGATCTCGAGCGCGAGATCGTGCCGATGCTGCGCACCGAGGGCGTGGGCCTGATGGTGTGGAGCCCGCTCGCCGGCGGCTTCCTGAGCGGCAAGGTGACGCGCGACCGCGCCGCCGCCGAGGGCGACCGGCGGGCCACCTTCGACTTCCCGCCGGTCGACCGCGAGCGCGGCTACGACTGCATCGACGCGATGGCGGAGATCGGGGCTGCGCGCGGCGTCTCGGTCGCCCGCATCGCCTTGTCGTGGCTCCTGCACCGCCGCGTGGTCAGCAGCGTGATCATCGGCGCCAAGCGGCTCGACCAGCTCGACGACAACCTGGCCGCGACCGAGATCGACCTCACGGACGCCGAGCTCGATCGCCTCGACGCCGTCAGCGCGCTTCCCCCCGAATATCCGGGCTGGATGTTCGACCGTCAGACTGGTCGTGCGAGCCAGCTGGCTAAGTCGGGGCGTGCGACTGCGCGCTAAGAAGAAGGCCAGGGCTCTGCCCTGGACCCGCCAAGGGACAGTCGTCCCTTGGAACCCTGATCGTTTGGGTTGTTCGTCGGCGAAGCCTGAAATTACTGACTTCGGCCAACGCAATCCGGCTCCAGCCTTAGGTAGGGGGTTTTAAGGGCTGCGCCCTTAACGGGGTCCAGGGGCAGAGCCCCTGGCCTTCTTCGCTCGATTGAAGTTCTCAAACGGACTCTAAGAATAACGTCAGGGGCCAGTGCGCAGCGCGCCTACGGTATGATGCCTCTGGACTCCGCCGGGGCCTTACCCCAACCCGTCTACGGAACTCTTTCGGCCGGACGCTGCGGCCGGTCGCGCGGCGGGCCGCCGGACAGTTCCGCGACCCAGGGGTAGCGGCGCGACTTCGGAACGTCGTAGCCCAGGTTGAAGACGTGCGGCGAGCGCCGGCGCGATTTCGCGGACGGGTAGTAGGTGCCGAACAGGCGGTCCACCACGAAGGAGGTGATCCCGTAATTGCCGACCTCGTCATGGAAATGATGCGCCAGGTGCAGCTCCTTCATCCGCCGCAGCAGCCGGTGGCGCGGCTTGAAGTTCAGATGCTGGATGCAATGGCAGAACTCATAGGCGCAGGTGATCAGCAGACCGGCGCAGACCGCACCTGCCGCACCCGCGGGCCCCGGCCCGATCAGCCAGCCGAGCGGGATCACGATCGCCAGGATGGTCGGCAACGTGGTCGCGGGCGAGCCGAACAGCACGTCCATCCGGTAAGGATCCTGGTGATGGTCGAAATGGATGCGCTTCCAGAGTGCGGCGGTCAGCCTCCACCGGTAGAGCAGCCTGCTGTGCAGCACGAAGCGATGGATCGCGTACCAGGCGAGCGGATAGGCCAGCGCGGTGGCCAGCGCGGCCCGCGCCGGCGGCCAGAATGACGAGCTCGCGCGCGCGGCGATCACGCCGGCTACGATCGCGCCGGCCAGGTACAGGTGGACAGCCGGATGCGTGCTGTAGGCGCGGACCAGGGCGCGCAGATCCATGCGTCCGAGATCGAAGCTGTGCCCCTCATGCCGCCACCGTCTGTACATCACGTTCTCCGGTCGACGGCTGCACTGGGCTCCGAGCGCCAGCCTGTCAAGAAAGTCCGACCGCGCCTGCAGGCGCGGGCTGGCCCCTCATGGCGGCGATCCGGCGCGTTTGCGCAGCTGTGATAACACCCTATTTGCCCGGTGCATGAATTTGGATAGGTGGGGTGGGTCCGTGGGCTTGGTGAGGTTGGCGATGTGTTTCCCAGACCCGCCGATGGCGCGTTGCCGCCGATGAGACGCGTCGTGGCGCTGCTGGCCGGCTCGCTCGTGACCGCCGCCGCGGGAGCGCCGCCGACGCCGGAGACCGCGACGCCGTGCAGCGAAGCGGCCGCACCGCAGACGCCGCGCATCCTGGTGACCGTGACGGGTGCGCGGCGGGTCGCCGGCAACATCACGTTCACGCTCTACGGCGACCACGCGTCCGCGTTCCTGGCCCATCGCGGATCGATCGCACTCGACAGGGTGATGCTCACCGGGACGGCCGCCAGCACCTGCTTCGCCGTGTCCCGCCCGGGCGTCTACGCGGTCGCGGTCTATCACGACGAGAACGACAACCACCACTTCGACCGGTCGCTCATCGGCCTGCCGGTGGAAGGCTACGGATTCTCCCGCAACGCCACGATTTTTTTGGCCCCGCCATCCTTCGCGGCGGTGCGCTTCGACGTGGGCCCGGCCGCCACGAAAATTACGATCGCCCTGCGTTACTGAACAACGAACGGGATCCAAGGGGCCAGCCCCTTGGTGGGTCCAGGGCAGAGCCCTGGCCTTTTTCTCCCCTCAGTAAGCAGCACTCCGCGCCAGCAGCGGACGGCTCACCGGGGCAGCAACGCACACCGCCGCCACCGCCTCCAGAGCGGCGGTGATGTCCTGCTCCCGGTGGCTGGCCGACAGGAAGAACCGCAGGCGCGGCTGGTCGCGCGGCACGCCGACCTGGACGATCGGCGGACAGTAGAAGCCGTTGGCCAGCATCGCCTCGGCCGCCATCACGGTCTCGGCGTTGTCGCGGAAGAACAGCGGCACGACGCCGTATCCCCCCGACGGGCGGTAATCCAGCCCGAGCCGCAGGGCTTCGGCCACGAAATGCTGCGACAGCGCCCGCAGCCGCGTCACCCGCCACGGCTCATCGCGCAGGATCTGCAGTGCGGTGCTGGCCGCCGCCGCGATCGGCGGCGCCATGCCCACGCTGAACACGAAGCCGGGAAGCGAGAAGTGCAGCCATTCCAGCACCCGCGCCTCGCCGGCGACGAACCCGCCACAGCTGGCGAACGCCTTCGAGAGAGTCCCCACGATCAGGTCGATCTCGCGCGGGTCGGTGCCCCAGTGCTCCGACAGGCCGCGTCCGGTGCGGCCCAGCACGCCGATCGAGTGCGCCTCGTCGACCATCAGCCAGCAATCGTGCTCGCGCTTGAGCGCCAGCAGCCGCGGTAGGTCGGGGATGTCGCCGTCCATGCTGTAGAGGCCCTCGACCACGACCAGGCACTGCCCGTGCGCCGCCCGCCGTTGCGTCAGGATCTCTTCGAGGTGGTCGAGGTCGTTGTGCCGGAAGGTCAGCGTGGTCGCGCGCGAGCCTGCGGCCCCCGCCACGATGCTGTTATGGGAGAGCTCGTCGATCACCAGCAGGTCGCGGGTCTGCAGCAGGTGCGACACCAGCGAGAGGTTGGTCAGGTAGCCGCTGACCAGGCAGAGGCTGGCCTCGGCGCCGACGAAGGCGGCCAGGTCGTGCTCCAGCCGCTCGTGGAAGTCGCGCTCGCCGCCGATCATGCGGGAGGCCGACACGCCGACCCCCTGCGTGAGCGCCGCCGCGGCGGAGGCCTGCCGGACACGCGGGTCCGCGCCGAGGCCGAGATAGTCATAGGCGCCGAAATTGATCAGCGATCCGTCCGCCTGCGCGCGGAGCGCGTCGTAGGAGCCCATGAAGTGCCGCACACGACCCAGAACGTGCCGACCAGCGAGGCGGAAGCGGCGGTCGGCGAAATCGACTAGGCGCATGTGCGAGGCCTGCTCCTGCCCTGGGGCAAACTATGTCTTCCTCATTACAATGAACTTGCCGTCTCGTCGAACAATGGAGTCGACGGGCGGTTTAGAAGGGACGCGGCGCCTGATCGGCTCGCACCCGCCGCATGATACGGCGCAACACCGGGGGCGGCACAAGGGACGCCATGATCCGCAGCACACCGAACTGCCAGGGCAGGATCAGGTGCGCGCGGTTGCGGGCGATGGCGCCGCCGATCAGGCCGGCCGCCCGTTCGGCGCTCATCAGGAACGGCTTGAACGCCCGGACCCTGCGGCTCATCGGGGTGTCGATAAATCCCGGCGAAATCAATACGATGCCGACACCCAGATCCTGGACGCCCAGCCTGAGGGCGGTGGCAAAGCGCGCTAATCCGGCTTTCGAGCCCGCATAGGCGGCGGCCTGGGGCAGGTCGTGAAAGGCGGCAGCCGAGCCGAGAAGAGCGATCCGGCCGCCGCCCCGCGCGCCCATCCGGCGCGCCAACAGGGTCGCCAGCGCCGCGGGTGTCGCGAAATTAACCTGCGCAAGCTCGAGCACCGTCTCGGGATTTTCCGTCGTATTGCCGCGTTGACGTATGTCGCCCAGCCCGGCGGCCAGGATCGCCAGGTCGATCGGGTGACGCAGGTCATCCTCGGCCGCGGCCGCGAGCGCGGTCGGCCCGTGGGCGAGATCGATCTGCCGCACACTGACCGCGCTGCCCGCCGCGCGGCACCGGGAAGCCACCAGGTCCAGCCGCGCCGCGCTGCGCCCCCACAGGACGAGGTGCCGGCCCGGCCGCGCATAGAAGAGCGCCAGGGCCGCCCCGATCCCGCTCGATGCCCCCGTCACCAGGACGCAGGCGGGCTCGCCGCCGTCCGGCGGGCGCTTGTCGGGTCCTGCCCGCGCGCGCATGACGGCTGACTGGCCGCCAGGAGGTTCGTTGCGCATGACCGTCATCCTTCCCGTCACCGTCCTGCCGGTCAAAACGCGGCGCCAGATGCATCAATTCCTCCGCCTGCCGCGCCGTCTGTATCGCGGCATGCCGGGTTTCGTGGCGCCGCTCGACCTCGAGCGACATGGGCTTCTGCACCCCAAGGCGGCGTCGTTCTACGCCCATGGGCGGGCACAGTATTTCCTGGCGCTGCGCGGGCGCGTGCCCGTGGGACGGATCTCGGCGCAGATCGACCCCGTGGCGATCGCCCAATGGAACGAACGGATCGGATTGTTCGGGGCACTCGACGCGGCCGACGACCAGGAGGTTGTCTCGGCGCTGGTCGCGGCCGCCGAAGCCTGGGTCCGCGCGGAAGGCATGACCGCGATACGCGGGCCCTACACGCCCTCGCCGAACGGCGAATCGGGCCTGCTGGTCGAGGGCCAGCGGGAACGCGCGATGCTCCTCTCGCCCTGGCATCCGGCCTATCTGGGCGGGCTCGTCGAGGGTGCGGGGTTGCGCAAGGTCCGCGACCTGCTCGCCTACGAGCTGGCGATCGGTCCTGCAGCGGAGGCGGCGCATCCGGTGCCGCGCTCCCGCCTGTCGGCGGAGGGCGCCGGTCTCACGGTCCGCGAGCTTCGGCCGAAGGAGCTCGCCGCGGATGCCGCGATCATGGGGCGGCTCTACAACGACGCCTGGCGGGACAACTGGGGTTTTGTGCCGATCACCGATGCCGACGTGGCTGGGCTGGTCAAGGAGCTCAAGCCGGTCATTCGGCCGGAACACCTGGTGATGGTGGAACGTGCCGGCGAGCCGGTGGGCTTCGCGCTGATCCTGCCCAACGTGTACGACATCGTGGGCGATCTCGGGGGCGATCCCAGTCCGCTCGGCTGGGCCAAGCTGATCACCCGGATGCTGCGCTTCCGCTTCACCTCGGGGCGCGTGATCCTGTTGGGGATCGCAAAGTCGCTGCAGGGAACGACGCTGGGCGCCATCATGCCGTCGCTGATCATCGCCGAGCTCATGCGGCGTGGACGCACGATGCCGTTCCGGACCGTGGAGCTGGGCTGGATCCTCGAGGACAACAAGCCGATGCGCCGTCTGATCGAGCGCCTCTCGCCGCGGCCGAACAAGGTCTTTCGTTTGTACGAGCGCAGCCTGGCGTAACGTCGGGCAGCTGTAGCTCGATCGCCGTCCCCGACCTGCGATCCTGTGGCGCGCCAGCTCGTCCGGGGTCTCGACCGGCATGAACGACTTTGCTCGCAGGCGCCGTCCGCACCAGCATGCACGGCCGGCGCCCGAACCAGGGCGCCGGCCGTGGAGCCGGTCGGGCTCAGGCGTCCTCTTCGAGGATCTCCGTCGCGTCCGCGTTGGCCGAGAGGCGCACGGTACCGTCCTCGATGCCGGCGATCAGGCCGATCGAGACGTAGTGGTGCTTGCCGTCGGGACTGTCCGTCTTGGTCAGCTTCAGGCGATGGCCCTCCACATGGTCGACCGTTCCGAAATGGACCCCATCGGCTGAAATCACCGGCGCGTGCTCCTTGATCTGCGTCACGTCCACCATCGTCGTCTCCTCAGCACGGTTGTCAGGACCGAACGTCGGCCGCAGGTTCCGTGTCGCATCGGCGGCCGCCGATTGTGGCACTTCCCGGCAGCAGTGGGCGCCGATCCCGCTTGATGCTCCGCCGCTGCGACGACGAACATCCGGCCCATATACGACGCATGACCGATCGGCCCGGACATCCTGCGACGCGTCTCCGCGTCATCGACCTGGAGACCACAGGCGACAGCTTCAGCAACGGCGGCGTGGTGGAGGTGGGCTGGCAGGATCTCGAATCCGACGCCATCGGCAGCTGGGCGCTGTCCGGCGCGCCGGGATCGCGGCTCGTCAATCCCGCCTGCGCGATCTCGGCGGTGACGTCCGCCGTGCACCACATCGTGGACGAGGACGTGGCCGGAGCGCCTCGCTGGGACGACGCGGCTCCCGATGTGCTGCAGGGCCCGGGCATCGTGGCGCTGGCGGCCCATCGCGCGGCGTTCGAGAAGCGATGGTGCCTGCCTCGCCTGACCGGGGGCGCACGCTGGATCTGCACCTACAAATGCGCCTTGCGGATCTGGCCGGAGGCGCCCACGCATTCCAACCAGGGTCTGCGCTACTGGCGTCGCCCGGCCGGTCTCGATCGTGCGGCCGGCCTGCCGGCGCATCGCGCGGGGCCCGACGCCTACGTGACGGCGCACCATCTGCGCGACATGCTGGCGCACGCCGACGTGGCGCAGTTGCTGGCCTGGTCGGAACAGCCGGCGCTGCTGGTGCGGGTGCCGCACGGCGCACTGCGTGGCCGAAGCTGGGAGGAGCTCGACGATGCTCAGCTCGAACAGGTGCTGAGCGGGCAGTGGGGGCAGAACCAGGACATGATGTTCACGGCGCGAGAGGAGCGGGCGCGGCGCGGCCGGGGTGTCGCGGGGCCGGAGCAGATGCCGTTGGGGTTTTGAGTCTCGACCGAAGAAGGCCAGGGCTCTGCCCTGGACCCGCCAAGGGGCAGTCGCCCCTTGGATCCCATGAATGGGTTCTAAGGGCGACTGCCCTTGAGCTCGGTCCAGGGGCAGAGCCCCTGGCCTTCTCAGCCCGCGCGTTCTTCGATCGCATCGACCCGGTCGGGATAGAACGCGACATGATCCCGGATCGCCACCACGGCATCGTGCGGCGCCTCGTACGTCCACACCGCATCCCGGGCGCGGTCACCTCCGGCAGCGAGATGGAAATAGCCGGCCTCGCCCTTGTAGGGACAATACGATGTCGTCTCCGACCAGGAGAGCTCGTCCATCTTCACATCCTTCCGCGGGATGTAGTGCACGGGCGGATAGTTTGCCTCGCGCAGCGTGAGCGCGTTCGTCGTGTCGGCGATGATCCTGCCGCCGGCCGTCACGACGATGCGGTTCGCATTTGCGGCGATCGTGATCGGATGATCGGAACCCGGGATCTTGATGGTCTTGGTCGGCATGAAGCGGTGCTCCTGGGGAATGCGCTGCGCATAGATGGTCTTGCCTCGCCCGTTCTACCCGTCCCGCAGCACCGCGGCTGGCGCGCGTCGCAGCGCGGTCGCGGCCCCGAGCAGCCCGGCCGCGGCGCAGATCGCGACGCACAGGATCAGCAGCAGCGACAAGGCGCGGACTTCGTGCGGCCAGGGGGTGTGCAGCACGAACGCCACCACCGGCCAGGCGCAGAGGGCGCCGACCGCCAGACCGCAGCACGCAGCGAGCAGGCCCACGGCCCCGTATTCGACCAGGTAGGCGGCCAGGATCTGCGCCCGGCTGGCGCCGAGGATTTTCAGGATCGCGGCCTCGCGCACCCGGGTGCGGCTGGTGGCCGCGATCGCGCCGATCAGCACCAGCAGGCCGGAGAGCGCCGTGACGCCGGCAGCCCCCGTGGTGGCCCAGGCGAGCTGCCCGAAGATGCCGGCGATCGCCGCGAGCTGCTCGCGCACGCTGATCACGGTCACGTCGGGGAGCCGCTCGCCGAGGTCGCGGAGGATGACGGTGTCCGCGGCCGCCGTGGTCCGCGCGATCGCCACCTCGCGGAGATGCGCGCCGCGCAGCGCCGCCGGGTCGAGGATCAGCGGCACGCTGGCGCCGAAACGGCCGAACTCGACATGGCGGAGGGCTGCGATCCGCGTGTCGAGGTCGCGGCCGAGGATCGAGACCGTGACGTGATCGCCGACCCGGAGACCGGCCGCACGGGCGATGCGGTCGGCGATGATCACCGCCGGCGGCCCCGCGTAGTCGGCGGGCCACCACGCGCCCGCGGTGACGTCGGCGTCGGGTGGCGGGGGGCCGAGCGTGGTGATGCCGATATCGTGGTCGAAGGCCCAGCGCTCGCGGGCCTGGATGCGCGTCATGTCGATCGGTGCGCCGCTTATCGCGCTGATGCGACCGGTGGCGAAGGGTGAGCGGCGATAGATGTCGGGCGAGAGCGCGCGGCCGGTCGCACCCGCCATGATGGAGTCGAGTGCCGGTCCGTCGGCCTCGGCGATGCCGGTCAGGATCAACGTGGGGGCGGCGCGCGGAGCGGCGTCGCGGACGGCGGCCAGGATGCTGCCCTGGACGATCACCAGAGCGGCGAGCAGGGCCACGCCGAGGCCGATCGCAGGTGTCGCAATCCGGGCCGCCGAGCCCGGGCCGCCGAGATTGGCGAGGCCGAGACGCGCGGCACCGCGTGCGAGCGGGCGGGCGGCGCAAGCGAGCCGGACGGCGAGAGCGCCCACGGCGCGAAGCAGGGCGAAGGTGAGCGCGATCGCGGCGATCATCGCGCTCGCGACCGTAGGGGTGGGGGCGGTGGCGATCGCCAGTGCGGCGAGGCCGATCGCCGCCAGCGCCTGCGCTACGCGTTCCGGGCCGATCCCGGTGCGGGCGGCGGCATCGCGGCGGAACAACGCGGCCGGCGGGGTGGCGCGCGCCTGCGCCAGCGGGCCGAGCGCGAAGGCGGCGGCGGCCAGCACGCCGAACGCGCCCGCCTCCACCAGCGGCGCGGGATAGACGCGGAACAGGACAGGGATCGGCAACGACCGGCCGGCGAGTGCCCCCAGCAGGAACGGGCTCGCGGTGCCGACCGCGAGCCCGATCGCGATGCCGAGGCCGGCGAGGGCGGCGATCTGCAGGAGGTAGATGTTGCGCACCTGGGCCCCGGGCGCGCCGAGCGCCTTGAGGATGGCGATCGAGGGGCGGCGGGTGTCGAGATAGGCGGTGACCGCGGTCGAGACGCCGACGCCGCCGGCGAGCAGCGAGGCCAGCCCGATGAAGCCGAGAAAGAACTCGACCTGTGCGATCACCTGCCTGAGCCCGCCGGCGGCGTCGCGGCGGTCGCGGAGCTGTACGCCGGCGGACGCTGCGGGGCGCAGGCGGTCGAGGGCCGCGGCCAGGCTCTCGCCCGGGCGCAGCGCGATGCGGACCGCGTCGCCGAACAGGTCGCCGGGTTCGATCAGGCCGGACGCTTCGAGCACCGGGCGCGCGACCAGGATGGTGCCGCCAAGTGCGAAGCCGCGGCCGAGCGTGTCGGGCTCGGAGATCAGCGCCGCGCGCACGGCGAAGCGTCTGTCGCCGACCCGGATCGTGTCGCCGACGCGGAGTCCGAGCCTGTCGAGCAGATGCGGGTCCACGACCGCGCCCGGCAGGGCCGTGCCGGTGCGGAGTGCGGTGGCCAGATCGGGACTGCCGGCGAGCCGCACCTGGCCCGCGAGCGGGTAGGCGCCGTCCACCCCGCGGAGCTCGGCCAGCCGGCGCACACCCGTGCTGCCCTCTGCCATCGCGCGGACGTGGAGCGCTTCGGTGATGCGGCCGACCGACGCGAACGCCGCGCGTTCGGCCGCGGTGAAGCGGCGCCCGTCGACCGAGGCCGCGATGTCGCCGCCCAGCACGGCGCGAGACTGCAGCGCCAGCCCGTGGCGGAAGGCGCTGCCGGTGGAGCCGGCGGCCGCGAGTGCGGCGACGCCGAGCGCCAGGCAGGCGAGCAGGATGCGGAAGCCGCGCACGCCGGCGCGGAGCTCGCGTACGGCGAAACGCCAGGCGAGGGGGGTCACGCGGCCGCCCGCTCCTCGCGGGTCAGGCCGGCTTCCATGGTCACCCGGCGATCGAGCCTGGCCGCGAGTGCCGCGTCGTGGGTGACGAGCACGAGGGCGGCGCCGCTGCCCGCCACGAGGTCGAGCATCAGCGTCGCCACGCGGGCGGCGGTCGCGGTGTCGAGGTTGCCGGTCGGCTCGTCGGCGAACAGCAGCGCGGGCCCGATCGCGAGGGCGCGCGCGATCGCCACGCGCTGCTGCTCGCCGCCCGACAGCTGGTGCGGGTAGTGGGTGGCGCGCGTTTGGAGGCCCACGCGGTCGAGCCAGTCGAGCGCCGTGCGCTCGGCCCCAGGGCGGCCGGCGATCTCGAGGGGCGCTGCCACGTTCTCGCGCGCGGTCATGTTGGGAAGCAGATGAAAACTCTGGAACACCAGCGCCACGCGGCCGCGCCGGAGCGCCGCGCGGCCGTCCTCGGTGGCGGTTGCGAGATCGATGCCGAGCAGCCGCACCGTGCCGCGGCTCGGGCGCTCGAGGCCGCTCGCCACCGCCAGCAGCGAGGACTTGCCCGATCCGGAGGGACCGACCACGGCCACGCGCTCGCCCGGCGCCACGGTGAGCGAGGCGCCGCGGAGGATCGCGACCGGGCCGTCGGCGGACGGGAGTGTCAGATGCAGGTCGGTGATGGCGAGCACCGGGGCAGGGTGTGGCATCGATCGTTCCATCCGGGCGTTCGGCCTCGCGGTTGCAGGGCAAGAGATTGATGGGGATGAGGTGGCGGCAAACAATGGCGGCGGCGATGCTAGTGGGCGGGCTCGCGCCGGCGGCGGCCGCGGCGGCGCCGGTGGTGACGGTGCTGGGGGACTCGATCGCTGCCGGCTATGGGCTGGCGGGAGCGGACGCGCTGCCGGCCCGGCTGCAGGCCGCACTCGGCAAGGTTGGTGTCGCGGTGACGGTCCGCGGTGCAGGCGTTTCGGGTGACACCACGAGCGGCGGTCTCGCGCGGGTGGATTTCAGCGTGGCGCCCGACACCGCACTCTGCGTGATCGAGCTCGGCGCCAACGACTACCTGCAATCGGTGCCGGCGGACGAGACGGCGCGGAACCTCGACGGCATCATTCGCTCGCTCAAGGTGCGTCACGTCCGGGTGCTGCTGCTCGGCGGGCACGTGCCGCCGCATACGGGCGGCGACTATGCGGCAGCATTCGACGGGATTTTTTCACGTCTCGCGCAGACGGACGGCGTGGCGCTCGATCCCGATTTTCTCGCGGGCGTGCAGGACCGCGCGGAGCTCAAGCAGGCGGACGGGATGCATCCCAACCCGGCCGGCGTGCGGGTGATGGCAGCCGGGATCGCGCCCTACGTCGCGGCCGCACTGCGTCAGGCGATGCCGTAGAAGCGGCAGGCGTTCGTCTCGAAGATGCGCGCGAGATCGTCGGCGCCGAAGAGCTCGCCGAGCAGCCCGCGCGCGAGGTCCACGACCTGCGCATGGCTCGCGACCGTGGTGCACACCAGCCAGTCGAAGTAGCGGATGCCGCGCTGCCACGCGCAGTTCAACACGTCGAGCGCCCGCGCGCGGGGCATCGCGGCTTAGAGTCCGCCGAGCGGTGCCGTGCCGAGGCCGCGTGCCGTGACCGTGAGCCCGGTGTTCGCGACCGCGCGGCGTGGTGGCGAGGATGGCCGTCCAGCGCTTCGAACTCCTGATCTCAATCGCGCTCAGGGCGGAACGCTGCAGACACGATCGGGCGCGCGCACGATCGAGCTCCCGGCCGGCGGTCGGACGCCGCTACGACGCGTCACTCGCCGGCGCGGCACGGTCGAGCGTGTCGAACTCCTCGTCGGAGAGCTCCAGTCCGGCGGCGGCGGCGTTCTCCTCGAGATGCGCGACGCTGCCCGTGCCGGGGATCGGCAGCATGACGGCGCTGCGCCTGAGGATCCAGGCGAGTGCGACCTGGCCGGCGGTCGCCCCGCGTGCCCGGGCGATCTCGTCCACGGGTCCGCCCGGCTTGGCGAGCGAGCCCGTCGCGAGCGGATACCAGGGGATGAAGCCGATGCGCGCGCGGTCGCAGTGCTCGAGCACCGCCTCGTCGGCGCGGTCGGCAAGATTGTAGCGGTTCTGCACGGTGACTACGGGGAAGAAACGCTGCGCCTGCGTGATCTCGTCCACGCTGACCTGGCTCAATCCCGCATGCCGGATCAGGCCTTCCCGCTGCATCGCGGCGATCGCGTCGAACTGCTCGTCCGCGGGGACTTTCGGGTCGATGCGGTGGAGTTGCCAGAGGTCGATGCGCTCCACGCGGAGCCTGCGGAGGCTCATCAGCACGCACTGCCGGAGATATTCCGGGCGGCCGACCGGCAGCCACTTGTTCGGACCGTGACGGGTGAGGCCGCCCTTGGTCGCGATCACCAGGTCGCCATACGGGTGGAGCGCCTCGGCGATCAGGTCCTCGCTGACGAACGGGCCGTAGCTGTCGGCGGTGTCGATGAAGTCGACGCCGAGCTCGGGCAGGCGCCGGAGCACGGCAAGCGCCTCCCCGCGGTCACGCGGCTCGCCCCAGATGCCCTCGCCGGTGATGCGCATCGCACCGAAACCGAGACGGGTGACGGCGAGGTCGTCGGCGATCGTGAAGCGTCCGGATGGGCGAGCGTCGGATGCGGGCATGTGGGCCTCCCGTGTGGTCGCGCCGTCAACGGGATGCGCGAGCCGGCGTTCCTACGTCGCGATGCGGTGGACCCAGCCTTGCCGGTCGGGTGCGCGCCCGGCCTGGATGTCCAGCAGTGCCGCGCGCAGCTTTGCGGTCACCGGGCCGGCGCGCTCCGGATCGTGCATCTGGAACGCGCCGTCCTTCGACTTGATCTGGCCGATCGGCGTGACCACGGCGGCCGTGCCGCAGGCGAAGGCTTCCTGCAGCGCGCCACTGGTCGCGTCCGCCTCCCACTGCTCGATCGCGTAGGGCGCCTCGCGCACGGTGATCCCCATTTCGCGCGCCAGGATCATGATCGAGTCCCGGGTGATCCCGGGCAGGATCGTGCCGAGCGGCGGAGTCGCCAGGCTGCCATCCGCCATCACAAAGAAGACGTTCATGCCGCCGAGCTCCTCGATCCAGCGGCCCTCGGCCGCGTCGAGGAACACGACCTGCTGACACTCATGCTCGTAGGCTTCGGATTGCGCGAGCAGGCTGGCTGCGTAGTTGCCGCCGCATTTCGCAGCACCCGTGCCGCCGCGCGCCGCGCGCGTGTAGTCGCGCGTCGCCCACACGCTCACCGCTTCCGTCTTGCCGCGGAAATAGGGGCCGACCGGGCAGGCGATCACCATGAACAGGTATTCGGAGGCGGGCCGCACGCCGAGGAACGCCTCGCTCGCGATCATGAACGGGCGGAGATAGAGGCTGCCGCCGGGAATGTCGGGGATCCAGGCCTGGTCCTCGCGCACCAGCGCGTCGACGCAGGCGACGAAGACGTCTTCCGGCAGAGCGGGCATGGCCAGGCGTCTGGCGGAGGCCGCGAAGCGCGCCGCGTTGGCCGCCGGCCTGAACAGGGCGGCGTCGGTATTCCCGTAGCGATACGCCTTCATGCCTTCGAAGATCTCTTGGGCGTAGTGGAACACGGCGGCGGCCGGATCCATCGGGATCGGCGCGCGAGCCGTGAGTGCCGCGTCGTGCCAGCCGAGTTCGGTGCTGTATTTGACGACGACCATGTTGTCGGTGAACACGGTTCCGAACGTCGGGTTGGCGAGCAGCCGCGCGCGCTCGGCCGCACCGACCGGGTTGGAGCTCGGCCTCAGGTCAATCCTCATCACTCAAGTCTCCGCGTTCGGCGCCATCCTCGTGCCTGATTAGCCGACGGGGCGCGCCGGAGCCAGAGCCCCGCGGTCAGGCGCGGAAGCGGTAGGCGTCCGGCGTCCCCGGCTTCATCTCGATGGAGGCATGTAGGCGGCGTCGCGGATCACGCCGGGAATTGCGAAGTGCTGGTGCAGGTGATCGACGAACGCGATGACGCGGCCCTCGCGGCTGCCCGACAACGCGGCGTCGTCGATCATCGACAGGTGCTGCACGTAGTCGCACGGGTGCACGCCGCCGGCACGTGGACAGACGAGTTTTTGATACCTGGCGGCCATCAGGAGAACCGCCATGACATCGTTACTGCGTGGTCAACGACGTGTCCCAATGGATGATGGCGATCCCATGATTCTGTGCCGCGCGGCGAGGGCAGCACGACCTGCCGCAAGTCGAGGCCGATCTCGCCGGCGGTCGGCTGTGAAATCGCTGCCAGGATCTTCATCAGCGTGGATTTGCCGGCGCCGTTCTCGCCCATTAGCGCGTGGACCTCGCCCGCTTTGAGCTCGAACTGCGCGCGCCGGAATGCCTGCACGCCGCGGAAGGACTTGTCGATGTCGACCATGCGGACGCGCGCTCATGACTGCGCGCTCCGAGCCCGATCGATGCGCCTGACGTCGCCCTGGCCGTCAGAGTTCATCGGCCCGCCTCGCGCTAGATCGTGATTCCGCCGTCGACCAGGACCGCCTGTCAGGTGACGAAGCGTCACTCGTCGGACAGCAGGAACACGACCATCGGCGCGATGTCGTCGACCGTCGCCAGACGCCCCATCGGCTGCCGGGAAATGAAGTCGCGCTCGGCCCGCGCGGGATCGGCGGCAGCGCCGATCCGGCCGCGCAGCGGGCGTGTCGACCGTGCCCGGGCAGAGTGCGTTGCAGCGCAGGCCGCGCGTCACGAACTCGGCCGCGATACTCTTGGCCAGGCCGATCACCGCGGCCGTCGACGCGCCATAGGCGACGCGGTTGGTAAATCCTTTGAGCGACGACGCGACCGAGGCCATGTTGAGGATCGCAGCACTCCCCGTGCGCTCGGCCTGCGCGAGCAGTCCGGGCAGCAGCGCCTTGGTCACTTGCATCATCGCGCGCACGTTCAGGTCGAAGGCGAAATCTCAGTCCACCTCGGTGCAGTTCAGGATCGTGCCGTTATGGAGCACACCCGCACAGTTGAAGATCGCGTCGAATGGAGACTGCGCGGCCGCGAACCCGGTGACCGCGACGGCATCGCGCACGTCGAGTGGTGATCGCCCATTCGAACTGCCCGGGTCATTGGGAGTTCGGCTTGCGTGTGGGCGCGGTGGATCTGCTCGGCACGGGATCCGGCCAGATGCTGCTCGCCTTCATGGCGACGGACCAGCTGTCGATGCCTATGTCGCGCCTGCGCGCAGGCCTGTGTCGCACCTGCGCGCGGGGCGTCGCCACCGGGACGTGAAGGCTGGTCGCTGACGGATAACCGTGCTCAGGCCAGCAGGGCGGCGAAGCTGTCGATCTCCGACGCACCCGCCAGGTCGAAAACGCGATCGACCCGCCACTCGACCAGGCGACACGCCACGCCGGCCGCCGCCGCGCAGTCGCGATCGACCTGCGTGTCGCCGACATAGACGGTCTGGCCGGGTTCGACGCCGAGCGCTCGCAGCGTGTGCAGCAGCGGCAGCTTATCGGGCTTGCGGGCGGTGGTCGTGTCGGCGCCGACGACCACGTCGATGTCGCGCAGCAGGCCGAGTTCCCGCAGCACCAGGACGGCGAGGTGCTCGGGCTTGTTCGTGCACACCCCGAGTGCGAGACCCGCGCGCTTCAGCGCGGGGATCGCCGTTTTCGCGTCCGCAAACAGGATCGAGTCCTCGCACGGACGCGCGCGGTATTGCGCAAGATAGGTCTCGGTGTCGCGTGCAACGCGTGCGGCGTCCGCCACCACGCCGGCCTGCGCCAGCACCCGCTCCACCAGCACCGAGGCGCCCTCGCCCGTGAGCTTCTCGACGTCACGGACGGGGATCGCGGACAATCCATGCCCGGCCAGCATCCGGTTGATGCTCCAGGCGATATCGGGCGCACTGTCCACGAGCGTTCCGTCGAGATCGAACACGACCGCCCTCAACACGCCCGTCTCATGCATCGTGCAGCAGGCCGCGCGAGGCGAGATTGCGCATCAGCGCGCGGAGGCCGAACGACCACGGCGGTGCAGCGTCCGCATGCGTGACGACGTTCGCGAGCGCGCCCAGCGCATCGTTCGCGATCACCACCAGGTCGCCCGGCTTGTGTGTAAAACCCTGGCCCGGCGTGTCGCGGTCTTCCGTGGGCGCGAACAGCGTGCCGAGGAACAGCATCATCCCGTCCGGATACTGATGGTTCGCCCCCATCGCCTGCGCGACCAGGTCGGCCGGATCGCGCGAGATCTCGCACATCGAGCTGGCACCCCGCAGCACGTAGCCGTCATCGCGTCCGCTCACCGTCAGCGTGAGCTCGAGGCGGCGGACATCGTCGAGCCCGAACCCGTCATCGAACAGGCGCAGCAGCGGCCCGATCGCGCAGGACGCGTTGTTGTCCTTCGCCTTGCCGAGCAGCAGCGCCGAGCGCCCCTCGATGTCGCGCAGGTTCACGTCGTTGCCGAGCGTCGCCCCAAGGATCGTGCCGCGCCGGTCCACCGCCAGCACGACCTCCGGCTCCGGATTGTTCCAGGCCGACTGGCGCAGCAGACCGATCTCGGCCCCCCATCCCACCGCCGACAGTACCGGCGCCTTGGTGAACACCTCCGCGTCGGGGCCGATGCCGACTTCCAGATACTGCGACCACAGACCGTCGGCCTGGAGCGCGCGCTTGACCTCGGCGGCCGCGGCGGATCCGGGACGCAGGTCCGACAGCATTCCGCCCACCGCGTCGGCGATCCGCGCGCGCACGCCGGCCGCCGCCGCGAAATCGCCGCCGGCGCGCTCCTCGATCACCCGCTCGATCATCGAGCGCGCGAAGGTCACGCCGCAGGCCTTGATCGCCTGCAGGTCGCAGGGTGCCAGCAGGTGCGCGGCCGCCGCGTCGCGCCGCTCGCTCGCCAACAGCACGGCCGCGACCGGGAACGGCTTGCCGCCAGGCGCGTCCGCCGCCGCGCGCGCCGGATCGGCGGCGTCGAGCAGGTCGGCGACGGTGGGAAACGTCCGCGAGATGTCGACCAGCGCCTCGCCGCGCAGATGCACGACCGACGGCCCCTGCGCCTCGGGGTCCCAGACGCGGCCGACGAATGTGGCGCGCGCCCGATCGGCAGGCAGGCAGGGCGCGGGTCCCATGGTGTCGCTCCTCAACATGTCCTGGGAAGGCGCCCGCGAAGAAGGTCGCGAAGCCGCCGATCGTTCGGGGTTGAACGAATTGGCCGATATGTTGTTCCTCGCGCCGGCTGACCGGCTCGTGCATGAACTTCAATGGTCGGTGCGCATTCTGACGATCCGAGACATGCCGGCGGGGCGGAGCGGGGAGGAGCGCCACATGGCGGCCGAGGACGACTACGAGATCATCGACCCGCGCTTTCGCCGCTATGTCATGACCCTGCACGCTCCGGTCGAACGCCTGGCGACCGGTTATCGGTGGGTCGAGGGCCCGGTCTGGTTCGCCGACCTTGACCTGCTGCTGTTCAGCGACATCCCCAATAACCGCATCCTGCGCTGGGTCCCGGATGGCGGAGTGAGCGTCTTCCGCCAGCCGTCCGATTACGCGAACGGGAACACGCGCGACCGCGAGGGGCGCCTGATGACGTGCTCGCACGGCGCGCGGGCGCTCCTGCGGACGGAGTACGACGGCCGCGTCACCGTGCTGGCGGATCGCTATCGCGGCCGCAGGCTGAACTCGCCGAACGACGTGGTCGTGGCGTCCGATGGCGGCATCTGGTTCACCGACCCGCATTACGGGATCGCCATGGACTACGAAGGTGCGGGCCGCGCCGACGAGGAATTGCCCTGCAACGTCTATCGTTTCGATCCGGCGGACGGTCGTCTCGACCTGGTGGCCGACGGTTTCGCCTGCCCGAACGGCCTGGCGTTTTCGCCCGACGAGTTGCGGCTGTACATCGCCGAGACCGGCCGCGTCGACGAGCCGGCGCCGGAGCAGCATATCCGCGTGTTCGACGTGGTCGATGGCAGGCGCTTGGCCAACGAGCGCGTGTTCCACAAGATCCGCACCGGCTGTGCCGACGGCTTCCGCTGCGACGTCGACGGGAACCTGTGGTCGAGCGCGGCCGACGGCGTCCACTGCCTCTCGCCCGCGGGCGAGCTGCTGGGCGTGGTCAAGGTGCCGGAGATCGTCTCCAACGTGGCCTTTGGCGGCCGCCACAAGTCGCGCCTGTTCATCACCGGCTCGACTTCGCTCTACGCGGTGTTCCTGAACCAGCGCGGCGCCTGACCGCCGTCACTCGTTCGCCTGCGGCATGCGTGCCGCCGCGCGCCCGAGCAGCGTCAAAAACTCCTGCTGCAGCGCGGTCGGGAACCAGTCGCGCCGCGTGATCGCGCCGATGGTCCGCAGCGTGTCCGGGATGGCCGAGCGTATCGGCGTGAGCAGTCCCGCCTCGAGCTCGGCCGTGACCTGGTCGCGCGACAGCAACGTCAGAAAGTCGCTCCGCACCAGCAGGCCGCGGATCGTGGTGACCGAGCCGCACTGGATCGGTGCCCGCGGCCGCGCGATCCCGGCCTGGTCGAACATCTGCTGCCATCGTTCGAGCAGCGCCGAGGTGCGGCGTCCGACGATCCACGGGTAGGCGGCCAGCTCCTCCAGCGTCGACGCCCGTCCGGCCAGCGGATGATCGCTGCGTCCGATGATGGTGATGCGGTCGTGCAGCAGCACCTCCTGGTGCAGGTCGGCGGCGGCCTGCTCGCGCAGCGCGCCGATCACCACGTCGATCGTGCCGCTGCGCAGCGCCTCCACCAGCTCGCCGTAGGAGCCGTCCACCACGTCGACCTGCGCCCAGGGTGCCACCTGCGACAGCTCGGCCAGGGTGACGGGCACCAGCAGCGAGCGCGACAGCGCCATCGCACCCACCGCGAGCCGCGCCGGAAGCTGCGCCACCTCCTGCAGCGCCACGTTCAGCTCGCTGACGCTCAGCGCGAAGCCGCGCGCCAGCCGGCGTCCGGTGTCGCTCAGGCAGACGCTCCGCCCGCGATGCTCGGTCAGCACCACGTTGCAGCTCCGTTCCAGCTCGCGGATCGCCCGGTGGACGGCGGGTTCGGACAGACCGATGGCCTGGGCCGCCGCCGACAGGCTGCCCGCCTCGGCGAGTGCGAGCACCGCGCGGACCTGGGCCGCCGTCAGGTGGAGCTCGGGGCGGCTGCCGGAGCGCGCGGCGGTCAACCGCCCCGGGCGCGAGGCGGCGCGGATCGCGCGGGCCAGCCGGTCGACGGCGCGCGCCGTTCGGGGCAGCACCTTGGTGCCGTTCTCGGTCGGCCGCAGTCCCTGGGCGAGGCGGTCGAACAGATGCGTGCCGAACTGCCGCTCGAGGCGCGCGATGCCCTGCGTCAGCGCCGGCTGCGACAGCCCGATCGCGTCGGCGGCCGCACTGATGCTGCCGAGCTCGCCCACCAGCGTGAGGGCGCGCAGGTGCTTGAGGTTCAGGTCGAGCGCCGACGTCGCGGGCGATTGTAGCAGTTTCTTATACCCCTCCGCGAATTCGAATTTGTTTATCGCATGACGATGCGCGAGCAAAGGATCAGGGAAATGTCCAAGGGCTGACCATGCTCGAGAAAACAACGCTCGCGGTCGATCTTCCGCAGGCAGACGTGCCGCCGACCCGCCATCGGGCGCTGATCGAATGGGTGGGGCGGATCGCCGCTCTGGCCGGGCCCGACCAGGTGCGCTGGTGCGACGGCTCGCAGACGGAGTGGGACGAGCTGACCGACCAGCTCGTGAGTGCCGGCACCCTGATCCGGCTGAACCCGGCGAAGCGGCCGAACTCGTTCTATGCCCGCTCGGATCCGCGCGACGTGGCGCGGGTGGAAAGCCGGACCTTCATCTGCTCCGCCCATGCGGACGATGCCGGGCCCACCAACAACTGGCGCGATCCGGTAGAGACGCGCGCGACGCTGGCCACGCTGTTCAGCGGCTGCATGGCGGGGCGCACGATGTATGTCGTGCCGTTCTGCATGGGACCGATCGGTTCGGACAAGAGCGTGATCGGCGTGCAGGTCACCGACAGCCCCTACGTCGTGCTGTCCACGCGGATCATGGCGCGGATGGGCCAGCCGGCGCTCGACATGCTCGGCGGCGACGGCTTCTTCGTGCAGTGCGTGCATTCCGTGGGCATGCCGCTCGCCCATGGCGCCGCCGACGTGGCCTGGCCCTGCAACGAGGAGAAATGGATCGTCCATTATCCCGAAACCCGCGAGATCTGGTCCTACGGGTCGGGCTATGGCGGTAACGCGCTGCTTGGCAAGAAGTGCCTCGCTTTGCGGATCGCGTCCGTGATGGCGCGCGACGAGGGCTGGCTCGCCGAGCACATGCTGATCCTCAAGCTCACCTCGCCCGCGAACCAGGTCCACTATATCGCCGCCGCCTTCCCGAGCGCCTGCGGCAAGACCAACATGGCCATGCTGGACTCGACGCTGCCGGGCTGGCGCGCGGAGACGATCGGCGACGACATCTGCTGGATGCGCTTCGGCGCCGATGGGCGGCTCTACGCCATCAACCCCGAGGCCGGGTTCTTCGGCGTCGCACCCGGCACGGGACCGCGCACCAATCGCAACGCGATCGACACGCTGACCGCCGGCAACAGCATCTTCACCAACACCGCGCTCACGGCGGACGGCGACGTCTGGTGGGAGGGCCTCACCGACGCGCCCCCTGCAGGCCTGACTGACTGGCAGGGCAACCCCTGGGACTCTGCCACGGGTCCCGCGATGCATCCGAACGCACGCTTCACCGTGCCGGCCGACCAGTGCCCGACGATCGCACCGGAATGGGATCAGCCCGCGGGCGTGCCGATCTCGGCCTTCCTGTTCGGCGGCCGCCGCGCCTCGGCAGTGCCGCTCGTGACCGAGGCCTTCGACTGGCAGCACGGCGTCTACATGGCCGCCAACATCGCCTCCGAAGGAACGGCCGCCGCCGAGAACGCGGTCGGCGAGCTCCGGCGCGACCCGTTCGCGATGCTGCCGTTCTGCGGCTACAACATCGCGGATTATTTCCAGCATTGGCTGCGGCTCGGTGCGGCCGCACATTCCGATCCGAGCCGCCTGCCGCGCATCTACATGGTCAACTGGTTCCGCAAGGATGAGCGCGGGAAATTCATCTGGCCGGGCTTCGGCGACAACGTCCGCGTGCTCAAATGGATTGTCGAACGGCTCGAGGGCACGGCGGCCGCGGAGGAGACGCCGATCGGCCTCACGCCCACGCGCGACGCACTCGACCTCACCGGACTCGCCATCGACGACGCACGACTCGATCTTCTGCTCGACGTGGACGGAGATGTATGGCGCGAGGAAGCCGCACTCAGCCGGAACTATCTCGAACAGTTCGGTGCGCGACTGCCGGCAGCCCTGCGCGAGGAGCAGCGCCGCGTCGAGCAGCGCCTGGCAGTGTAGAAGATTCTTCTTTCTCTGAAGAAAAAGAAGCAAAAAGACTTTTATCCATTTGGATTTCGGCGGCGGCTCATGTCGGAGCCAAATGGATAGAAGTTCTTTGGTTCTTTCTTTCAAGAAAGAACAAGTCTTCGCCCGGGCGCTCAGGGCGCGGCGCTGGCGCCGGGACCCGCAACACGGACCGTCACCGTCACGTTCCCGCGGTTGCGGAACCGGAAACTCGCCGGGAAGGTCTCGCCCTGATGCAGGCCATGTGACAGCCCCGTCAGCATGACGTGGTCGCCGTCCGGGCCGAGTGCGAGCGTTGCTCCCGCCAGCACAGGCATGGACGCCACCATCCGCATCCGCATCATGCCGCCGCTCATGTCCATCCGGTGCAGCATCGCCTGCTTCGCGACCGGCGTCGCGACGCCGAGGAGCTCATCGGCCGCGACTCCGCCATGGATGGTCACGAAGATCGCCCCCGGCATCTCGGCGCCGGCGGTGGCGCGCGACCAGGCCTGGCTTACGGTGACATCGGTGTCGGCGGCGAGTGGGCGAACGACCGGCGCCAGCAGCGACGCGGCAAGTAAGGCGGCGGTGAACACGCGACGATGCACCGAAAACCCTTTCACCAGCGGAGCGAGGCCGCGATGTCGCGGGCGAGATGCGCCGGATCCTCATCCGCGCGGAACGAGGCGCCGAACTTGCCGTCGGGGCGCATCAGGGTGATCACCGAGCTGTGCTCCATTTCGTAATCGTCGGGAGCGGCGCCGGTGCGGACCACGCGATAGGCGACCGCGTAGTGCCGCGCCGCATCGTCGACCTCCGTCTCGGTGCCGGTGAGCCCGAGCAGGCGCGGGCCGAACATGGGGGTGTAGCGGCCGAGCCAGGCGGTCGTGTCGCGATGCGGGTCGATGGTGATGAACAGGGCCTGCACCGCGTCGCCGCGGTGCCCGAGCAGATCGAGCGCGCCCTCCATGTTGGCGAGCGCGGTGGGGCAGGCGGCCGGGCAGTGCGTGTAGCCGAAATAGACCAGCAGGAAGCGGCCGGGCCAGCTCCGTTCCGTCACCGCGCGCCCGTCGGTGGCGGTCAGCTGGAACGGGCCGCCCACCGGGCCGCTCGCCTCGAGCGCCGATTGCCGCCACAGATGCGGCACGGTCGCCACCACCAGCCCGAGCGAGAACAGCACCGGGAACAGCGTCAGGAGCATGCCGGTTCTGCTGCCTGCGGTGCCGTGCTTCTGCGGTTCCACCCTCACATCCCTCTCGGCTGCGATGCCGCACGATAATGGTTGTGGCGATGCCGCACGATAATGGTTGTGGCGAAACGCGGTTCGATCAAGAGCGGCCCGTTGTGGCCACGGCCGCTTTGCCTCTACCCTGCCCGCGATGGTTCCCCGGCGACGGGGCGAAGAGGGAATGCGGTGCAGAGCCGCAACTGACCCCGCAACTGTAGGCGGCGAGCCGGACGCCATCGTGCCACTGGGACGGATACGTCCCGGGAAGGCGGCGTCCGGCGATGAACCGCGAGCCAGGAGACCTGCCATCACGGTCGCGGCATCCCGCCGCGGTGCGACGTCGGAGCGGTCACGTCGGGCGGGGTTCTCCCGGCGGAAGGGTCGCGAGGCGACCCGGGCCTGCGATGACATGACGTCGGAGGCCTGCCCATCATGTTGACGCTGCTGCGGCGAACCCTCGACCAGCCCGGCGCGCTCCGGCGCCCGATCCTCGCCATCTACGCCCTGCTCCTGCTCGCCAATCTCCTCGTCTGGGCCTGGGCGCTGCTGGTGTTCCGCGACCAACCCGTGCTGCTGGGAACGGCGCTGCTGGCCTACGGCTTCGGCCTCCGGCACGCGGTGGATGCCGACCACATCGCGGCCATCGACAACGTGACGCGCAAGCTGATGCAGGAGGGCCAGCGCCCGGTCGGCGTCGGCTTCTTCTTCGCGCTCGGGCACTCCACCGTGGTGCTCCTGGCGGTGGCCGCGGTGGCGGGGACGGCGACCGTGCTGGCGGGCTCGCTCGACCGGTTCCGCGCGGCGGGCGGCATCGTCAGCACGCTGGTCTCGGCGCTGTTCCTGTTCGCCATCGCGATCGCCAATCTCGTGATCCTGCGCGCGGTGTGGCGGACCTTTCGCGACGTGCGCCGGGGCGGCCGCTACATCGACGAGGATTTCGACATCCTGCTGAACAGCCGCGGCGTGCTGGCGCGTCTATTCCGGCCGCTGTTCCGCCTGGTCGGCCGCTCCTGGCACATGTTCCCGCTCGGCTTCCTGTTCGGCCTCGGCTTTGATACCGCGACCGAGGTGGCGCTGCTCGGGATCTCCGCCACCGAGGCCGCGAAAGGCGTGTCGGTGTGGTCGATCATGGTGTTTCCGGCGCTGTTCGCGGCGGGCATGTCGCTGATCGACACCACCGACGGCATCCTGATGCTGGGCGCCTATGACTGGGCGTTCATCAAGCCGATCCGCAAGCTGTACTACAACCTCACCATCACCTTCGTCTCGGTGGTGGTGGCGGTGCTGATCGGCGGTATCGAGGCGCTGGGACTGCTCGGCGGCCAGCTCGGCCTGACCGGCGGATTCTGGAACGCGGTGGGCTTGCTCAACGACAATTTCAATGCGCTCGGCTTCGCCATCATCGGTCTGTTCATCGCGACCTGGGTCGGCTCGGTGATCGTCTACCGCTACGCGGGTCTCGACGACATCGAGGTGACGCCGGCCGAAAGATGACCGGCGTCAGGCACGTGCGAAGGCGCCGCGCGCGTGTCGGCGGTCACGCGGCCGCCGCGCGACGTCGCATCCGCTTGCGCCGCCCCGATGCGCGCGCCCGTTTGAGCGAGCGTTCGAGCGAGGCGCGACCATCCTGCCAGGCCCGGATCGCCGTGAGAGCCGTGCGCGTGAGCGCGGGCATCGTGGTCGGCCGCGCCAGGCGCCGGTCGTAGCCGCGGAAGCGCAAATCGTTCTGCTCGAGGCACAGCGCCATCAGCTCGGGCACGCTGAGCTCGACATCGCTGACCGACTTGCTGCCCGTCACGGTGAAGTTGTTGTCGGGCGCCTTCTCGTCACCGCCGGCGAGGCCGCGGCTGAGATTGACGCGCTCCCAGCCCAGAAAAATCCAGACCGCCGCCACCTTCAGCTCGAAGCGGAAACGCGCGAGCGGGCCGAGATGGCGCCGATGCCAGGCGAGCCAGTTCGCGAACAGCAGGATGTGGCGGCATTCCTCCTGCATGACCGGCTCGAACGTGTCGATCAGCGCGGGGGGAAACAGGCCGGAGCGGTTCGCGACCTCGAACAGGCCGAACGCGAAGAAGCTGTCGATACACTCGGAAAACCCGGTCACCATGTAGGCCCATTCCGGATCCGACGGCTCCAGATACGGCGGCTCCTCTTCGAGCGGGATGCCGTAGAAGGCGACCATGTTGTGCAGCACCTCCTTGTGCCGCCCTTCCTCCCACCCGTTGCGCTCGATCGCGTGTTTCCAGTCGGGGTCGGCGGCCGCGCGCGCGTAGGACAGCATGCGCAGCCGCGCACGCCCTTCGGTCTGCACCGCGATGTCCCAGATCGGCAGCGAGACGATGCGCTCGCGTGCGGCATCGTCGAGCACCGGCCACGCGATCACCGACGGCTTGTACGGATTGAACGTCGCATCGAACATCTCGCGCGCGGCGCGCTTCTGCGCATCGCTGCCGCGTGGCCAGGGCGACGGTTCGGGGGCAACCCAGTGGCGCGCCGCATGGTCGGCGGCTTCGATGGTGGCGGCATCGATCGATGACAAAGCCTCGAGATCCACGACGATGGCTCCATCTGCGGTCATGAGCGAGCACCCTCCAGGCGTGGTGCAGCGGTGCGAGGGCGGGAGACGTGCGGCCGCGACCGGCGAACGGCCGGCATGCATATCAGGTCAGGCATGGATGCAACCTCGGGCGATGACGAATGGGAACTGGTCGGCCGTCGTCAGGCGAAGGAGGGAGGGGCGCGCGAGCGGTGGGCGTGGGGCGCCGGCGGCGGAGGTGCCCGCGCGAAACCGTGGCCGATCGGGGTGGCCGCCTCACACGTCGCCGATGGTGCGAGCAGCGGCGGCTCGACGATCAGCGGTGCCGACAGGCTCAGCGAAGCGACCAGCAGAGCAGCCTCGCCCAACGGCGAGGCGGGGCCGTTCTGCGGCCGAGGCGACGCCGGCTGCTTCGCATCGCAATGGCGGATGGCGGCGGCCAACGCGGCCTGTTCGCCCGCGGCTTCGTGCAACCTCGACGCGATCTCGCGCAGATCGACCTCGGTGCCGAGAGCGAAGGCGAACAGCACCAGCGCGACACAGCGCAGGGCCGCATGGCGGGTCAGGGCACGCAGCACGCCATGCGCCGCGCGCGGACGTGCGGATGTCCTTGCTGCGCCGGCCGGCATCAGCCGCGCCGGACATGTGCGACCGCAAATCATGCCGCTTCGGATATTGGCGTATCGACGCTGGCTGTCCACCCCGGGCGAGATTGCGGATGCAGGGCGGCGCTCGCCAGGCGATCGGGTGGGTGTGCCCGGTCCCGAGCGCGGGCGCCGATCGCCGGCCCGGTGGACGACCGGAGGGCGGATACGCTTAAGGAGGCGGCGCGCGCCGCGACCGGCGTCGTGCAGCGCTGAACGGGAAGTGTCCGGAAGGAGACATCATGCCGACCCATCCGCCGGGGCATTTCCGCGCAAGGTTCGCGGGCCTGTGCGTGTCGCAGGCTTGCGGCGCCTTGAACGACAATCTCGTCAAGACCGCGGCGCTGTCGGTGGCGATCTTCCGGATGCACTACTCCGGCGCGGTGCTCATCGCGCTGGCATCGATCCTGTTCATCCTCCCCTATGCCGCCTTGTCCGCGACCGCCGGTCTGCTGGCCGACAAGTTCCGCAAGTCGAGGGTCGCGCAGGCGGCCAAGCTTGCGGAACTGGCGCTGATGGGCTGCGCCGCGTTCGGCTTCATGTCGGCCAACGTTCCATTGCTGGTGGCCGTGATCGGCGGTCTCGGCATCCAGGCCGCCATCTTCAGCCCGGTCAAATACGGCCTGCTTCCCGAGCTTCTGTCGGACACCGAGCTGGTGCGCGGCAACGGGTATGTCGAGGCGACCACGTTCATCTCGATCCTGCTGGGCACCATCCTGGGCGGGGCACTCGTGGCGGCACCGGACGGTGCGGCGATCGTGGCCGCACTCGGTCTTCTTCTCGCCTGCGTCGGCGTCGTATCGGCCTTCGCCATCCCGCCCACCGAGGCCGCGTCGCCCGCGGTGGTGATCGGCTGGAACCTCGGGCGCGACACCGCCGACATCCTCCGCCACGCCCGCGCCGACCGCACGATCTGGCGCTGCATCCTGGGCGTGTCCTGGTTCTGGATGGTGGGTGCGATCCTGACCAACGAGCTGCCGCTCGTCGTCCGCGACGCGCTCCGTGCGGACAGCCCGGTGCAATCCCTCCTGCTCGGCGCATTCTCGGTGGGGATCGGCGCGGGCTCGCTCGGCTGCGGCCGTCTTTTGCGCGGCCGGCCGCGGACGTCCCTGGTGGGATGGTCGCTCGCCGGCATCGCCTTCTTCTGCGCGTGCTTCTCGATCACCGTGGCACTCGCGCGTGCCGACGGCGCGGGCATCGTCGGCGTGCTGACGAGTGCCGACGGGCTGCTGATGCTGGCCGCCCTGCTCGGCATCGCCGCATGCGGCGGCTGCTTCTCGGTTCCGCTGTTCGCGCTGATGCAGTCACGCTCGCCGCGGGATCACCATGCGCGCGTGATCGCCGCCAGCAACATCGTCAATGCCCTGTTCATCGTGATCGGCAGCGCGTTCACGGCCGCGATGTCCTGGCTTGCACTGCCTGTCTTTACGGTGATCGCGTTGACCGCTTCCCTCAACGTTGCGGCTCTCGCCGTCGCCGCTGCCATGCGCTCCCGGAGCGTCGCGCGTGCGCCGCCGTGAGCCTGTGTCGTGATGGGGTGAGCAACCGATAAAGGGCGGCGGCGACGGTCGGCTCCGTTCCGGTCGTCCGCGCCGGGACAGTCGGCAATCCGGCGCGGGCGTGCGGCGTCGGCAGCGCTCGTCATCGCCGGACCCGAAGCGGCGCTGCAGGCGGCCCCTTCGTGATCTCGGCGAGATCGCCGGCACGGAGCGAGCGGGCGAGTGCCGCGCGAAGCTGTGCCGCGTCGGCCGCCAGGATCGTGCGCGCGCGCCGGTCGGGATCGTCGAGCGGCAGGCCGAGCTCGGCGAGCAGGAGGTCCTGCGTCGCGATCGCGTCCTCGCTCGCGCGGCCGAGCGGAAGCCTGCGCAGCGCGTTCGCGCGGGCGAGGTCGAGCTCGTCGGCGCCAACGAGATGCGTTTGCAGATCGACGATGTCGGCGATCGCCAGGGCGCGCGCACGCTCGGCATTCGCCGCGTCCAGCCCGTACGTGATGGTCCACGCGGTGCGCGTCCGCTCCCAGTCGATGTGGCTGGCCACGTTATAGACCAGCCCGTTCTTCACCCGCAGATCGCGATACAGGCGCGAGGAAAAACCCGCCCCGAGAATCTCGTTGCCGAGATCGACCAGGGCGCGGTCCGGGCTGTGCGCCGTGACCGGCAGGCTCTCGGCCAGGTGAACTTCGGTCTGCAGCGTGGCGGGGTCGGCCACGTCGCGCGTGCTGCGTCCGCTGGGCGGCACCGAAGGCAGGTCCACATCCGGGCGCGCGCCGTGCGACTGCCAGCCGCCGAACGCGTGCGCGATGATCTCGCGTGCATGTTCGGGTGCCACGTGGCCCACGACCACGATCGTGGTGAGATCCGGCCGCCAGGCGGTCTCGACATAGTGCCGCAGATCCGTAGGCGTCAGGGCGAGAACGCTGGCTGGCGTGGCATGGCGGAGCTGCTTGTCCCCGGGCGGAAGAATGGCCTCGAGCTTGGCCTGCCCGAACAGCCAGTCCGGTGATCGCAGACTGCCGGCGGTCTCGGCCGCGAGCTGCCGCTGCGCGGTCGCGAACGCGGCGTCGGGAAAGGCCGGGTGCAGTTCGCCATCCGCCAGCAGGCCAATGCCGCGGTCGAACGACGCGGCGGGCACCTCCAGCGAAAAGCTCTGTCCGAGATCGATGTCGGCGGCGATGTCGTCGGCCGCGCGCCGGAACGCGAACCGGTCGAGGCTGGCGGTGCCATAATCGTAGAGCTGCTCGGCGAGATCGGCGACCCCCTCGCGGCCGGGCGGCTCCTCGAGGGCCGGCTCTGCGCGCACCTCGCCGATCACGGTCACGGTGTCGCTCACATCGGTGGGATGGACGATCAGGCGCAGCCCGTTGGCGAGCGTCGTCTCGACCGGCACCGCCGCCGGCGGGGGCAGGTCGAGCGCGCCCACCTCCTGCCGCGCCCAGTCCGGAAGCTTGACGGGATGGTCGGGCGGGTTGGCGAAGGTCTCGGCTCCGCCGAACCCGCCGGACGCCACCGCGCGGCCGCTCTCATCGGGGGTCAGGAGTGCCGTCACCTCATGGGCGGGATCGAGGATCTCGCGGGCGACCCGGTCCACGTCGGCCTTGGTGACGCGTGCATACGCCGCGGCGATCGCCGACGGCGAGGCGAGGTCCTGGAAGACGAGCGCCTGCGACCAGGTCGTCGCCAGTCCCTGGATCGAGTTCGGCGCGAAAGCGAGCTGCGCGATCTCTTTCTTCTTGGCCGCATCGATGAGTTCGGCCGGCAGGCCCTTCGCCGCAGTGGCGATCACGCGCCGCAGATCCGCGAGCACGGGCGCCGGATCGCCGCCCCGCGGGTAGGCCGCGAGCGCCACGCCGGTGCCGATATCCCGCTTGGCCCGGTAGAGAAACTGCGTGGCCAGCGCCCGGCCCTCGGGCACGAGCCCGTAGAGCGCGTAACGCCTGCTTCCGAGCACGTCCGACATGATGTCGGCGGCCGCGAAATCATGCGAGGTGAGGCTCGGCATCCGCCAGGCCAGCGTCGCGAAGGCGACCGGATACGTCGTTGGCAGCGACAGCGTCCTGGCAGGCTGCGGCCTGGGCTGCACCGTCGCGCGCACCGGCAGCGCCTTGCGCGGAACGGCGTCGAACGCGGCATGGACCTCGCCGAGTGCGGTCGCAGGATCGACGTCGCCCGCGATCACCAGCACCGCGTCGTTCGGCGCGTACCAGCGCTCGTAGAACGCGCGGAGCAGCTTCACGTCGGTCCGGTCGAAGGACGGCCGCGTGCCTAGCGCATCGTGCTCGCAGGGTGTGCCTGCGAACAAGGCCGCCTGCAGCTGCGCGAGATAGACATAGGCCGGGCTCGAAAGATCGCGAGAAACTTCCTGCTCGATCGCGCCGCGTTCCCGGTTCCAATCTTCCTGCCGCAGCAGCGCGCCGTTCATGCGCAGCGCCTCGATCCGCAGCATCACGGGAAGGTCGGCCGCCGCCGCCGTGTAGAAATACTGCGTGGCCGTCTCGGTGGTCTGGGCGTTGTAGTTGCCACCCATGCGCGCGCCCAGGATCGCGAGCTGCGCCTGATCCAGGCCCCGGGCACCGCGGAACATCATGTGTTCGAGCGCGTGCGCCGTGCCGGGAAAGCCCGCCGGCGCCTCGTTGGAGCCGGCGAGGTAGCTGATCTCGGTCGTGACCACGGGCGCGAGATGGTCGGGCACGATCACGACGCGAAGCCCGTTGGCGAGGGTCGCCCGAACCGCGTCGCCGTCGTCGGGTGCCGCGATGGCCGCACAGGTCGAGATTGCCGCGGCCGTCAGCACACCGAGAGCGGCGCGGACACGGAGCCTCATGCGCAGGGTCTCCGCTCAGAGGCTGTTTGAGAACTTCCGGTTGAGGAGGAAGGCCAGGGCTCTGCCCTGGACCCGCCAAGGGACGGTCGTCCCTTGGAACCCTGATTGTTTGGGTTGTTTCCTTCAAACACGGGCGAAGCCTGACATTGTAGACTTCGGCTAACGCATTCCGTCTCCAGCGCCTGTACTCCAACCTTCAGTAGGGGGTTTTAAGGGCTTCGCCCTTAACGGGTTCCAGGGGCGTCACGCCCGAGGCGTGCTCCGCACGGGCTCCTGGCCTTCTTCGCCCAATCGAGGTTTTCAAACGGACTCTCAGAGATTTCGCAAGGCTTTCGTCAATGCGCTGGCCTTGCGCGCGACGTCGGCTGCGGTGTCGCCGGGCTTGTAGATGCTGCTGCCGATGCCGTATCCGGCCGCACCCGCGCGTTGCCAAACCTGGATATTGGTCGCATCCACGCCGCCTACCGGCAGCACCATCACCTCCTTCGGCAGCACCGCGCGAAGGGCCTGCAGATATCCCGGGCCGGCCTGCTCGGCGGGAAACAGCTTGATCGCGTCGGCACCGGCGGCGAGCAGCCCGAATGCTTCGGTCGGCGTGACGAAGCCGGGCGCTGCCAAAATTCCTGCGGATTTCGCGGCCCGCACCACATCCGTCGCCGCGTGCGGGGTCACGATGATGCGGCCGCCGCAATCCGCGATCTCGCGCACCTGCGCCGGCGTCATGACCGTGCCGGCGCCGATCAGCATGCGATCGCCGAAGCGTCGAGCGAGCCGCGCGATGCTGTCGAGCGGGTCGGGCGAATTGAGCGGGATCTCGGCGATCAGCACGCCGTTCTCCTCGAGCGCCGCACAGACCGCTTCCGCCTCGTCCGGGCGGATGCCGCGCAGGATCGCGATCAGCGGCGAGCGGGCGAGCCAGTCCTTCATCGTCGTCATGTGCCGTCCCTCTCGCGCCACTTGATGGCGGCGCCGATCGTGGCCAGGCCCGACGCGGCCGGATCGCCGGGCACGATGCGCGCCTCGCCGCCGCAGAGGCCGATCGCGGTCTCGTAGCGCGCACACAGCGCGTCCTCCCCGATCAGGAACACAAGCGAGCTCGCGTCGTCCCGCGCGGCAAGCGCCGCATGCACCTCGTGGCCGAGCAGCAGCCCCGACAGATACGAGGCGGCTTCAACGCCCGTCATGCGCCCGGTCAGCGGCAGGGTGCGCACGCCGAACAGATGGTGCAGCAACCCGCCCGGCGCGCGCGCCCGCGCGACCCCGGTCGCGAACGCCGCCGCATCGTGCTCGTGCGTCTCCGCGATCAGGCGCGCGAGGATGGTGTGCGTGCCGAGCGCCGCATACGCCTCGCCGGTCATGTAGGTGCGGAAGCCGGTGATGTGTCCGTCGCGCACGGTGACCCATTTGGAGTGCGTGCCGGGCATGCAGATCGTGGCGTCGCCGCCGAACGCCGGAAGTGCCCCGAGGATCTGCGTCTCCTCGCCGCGCATCACCTCCGGGACGCCGCCATCGTCGGCCGACACGCCGGGCACCAGGAAGATCTCCGCGCCGTCGAACGGCACCGGAACCACGGAGGCTGCGAGTGCCGTCACACTTGCGGGGCAGGGGAGGTAAGGCGCCTCGACCCAGCCCTGCCGGCTGCCGATCATGCCGGCGAGCAGCACGCGGCGCTCGCCGGCCGCGAGCCAGCGACCGACATGGCGGCGCAGAACGGCGGCGAAGTCGCCATTCTCCACCCGCATGATGCCGGCCCGCGCGGCCACGCGGTCGACGGCCGCGCCGCCGGCGAACCGCGTCGCGCGGAAGCTGCTGGTGCCCCAGTCGATGCCGATCACGGACATGGCCTCCCGTCATTCGTCGCACGCGGCATCTCGGCGGGAGAGCACAACATCCGGCCCGCGAACATCGACCCGACCGCGTTTCTGCGCAAATCCCGCGCGGCGGCGCGACATCGATGCCCGGGATCGTGGCGTGACGAGCGGGATGCCCGGCGCCGGTTTGTGCACGCTCGGCGCGCGCCGGGAGGCCCGTTCCGGCCCGTCGGGGGAACGGCCGGCGGCCGCTTCGTGCATGCACTGGTCGACCCGGCGGTCGACGAGCCCCCATCGCCCGGAGGCGCCGAGCTAGGGCATCGGTCGCCGCAGGTGTAAGACCCGCCCGCAGTCGCTCGTCAGGACAATGCTATCTGATCCCGAACGGGCGCGCTCGACGGGAGGGCTGACGCGGCGATGCGAGTGATCACGGGCGAGGTCATCGCCTACCGGTTGTTCGACCTGGCCTATGCGATCGATCTCGGCCGGGCCGAGGCCCTGTGGCAGGCGCGCGCCGGGGCCAGGAGCGCGCGTCAGCGTCTCCGCGCCACACCGCCCAAGGCCGTCGCCTACGACGTGCCCCCCTTGTCGCTCACGCTCACGCCCGCGCGGCTGGCGCTCCCCGACACCGCCGTCACCGCCTCCGTCACCGCCCGTCTCTACGATTTCGGCGTGCTGGCGCTCGCCGTCCACGTGCCGGCGGGCGACCTCGACTGGGAGGAGTTTGTCGACCGCGTCGAGGCGGTGAACGCCCTGCTCGGCCCCGGGGCGGAAACGACCTTCTGGAGCCTGCTGACCGACGCCATCAAGGCCGAGCTCGGCCCCGCGCTGATCCGGCCCGAACCGTCGCTGCTCGAGGAGGACTATCTCGTGGCGGTGGTGACCGCGTTCGACCAGGAGATGAGCAGCGTCGCGCTATGGAACGCGGTGGACCTCGTGCCGCTGCTGTCGGGCGAGCGGCGCGCGCTGTCGGACGCCGCGCGCCAGGACCTGCTGCGCAAGCGGTTCTCCTATTACGACGACGACCTGGCCGTGCTCACCTGGGACCGCGCGTTCATCCACGAGCCCCGCTCCGAGACCGACGTGCTCGACGTGCTTGAAGTCGCCAACGCGCAGCTTCTCGAGATGCGGTTCTACGACGAGCTGCTCGACGACGAGTTGCCGCGCATGTATGACCTGGTCGAGACCACGCGGCGCGGCAATGCGCTGTTCGGCTCGCGGCGCTTCTCCCGCCTGGCCCGGCGATTCTACACGCTGGTCGCCGAGGTCACGGAACTTACCGAACGCGTCGACAACGCGTTGCAGGTGACGGAGGATGTCTACCTCGCGCGGATCTACACGGCGGCTTTGGAACTGTTCCGTGTCCGCATCGTCAGCGCCGCCGTCGATCGCAAGCTGTCGATCATCCGCGACACCTACGCGGCGTTATACGACGAGGCGTCCGGCGGACGCGCGGCGGTGATGGAGCTCGCGATCGTCGTGCTGATCGTGATCGAGGTGGTGCTGGCGCTGATCCGACCGTGACGACGGCGACGTTCGACTGCAACGCGCGCAGTGATCACCGCGCCCGCATCGGTCGAAACGACGCGCCGGATCGAGGCTGACGCGGCTGTCCCGAGCCCCATCGCCGGACCCGGCTCAGGGATGCGCCCGTGACCGCGGTGCGGATGGCTCAACGGAGGAAGAGCGATCGCCTGTCCGGGATGTTTTCGCCGACCGCACGACCGCGAGATAGAAGAACGCCGTGACGACGAGGCCGACCACCCATGAGAGGTCGACACGGCCGAACGCGCGCGCGGCAGGGCCCATGTAGAGGCTGGTGGACAGGAACGGGATCTGGACCGCGATGCCCAGCACGTAGGCCAGCAGGGCAGGCAGGTTGAGCCTGCCGTAGATGCCGCCATCCGCCGCGAAGAACGACGCGACATCGTAGGCACCGCGACGGACGAGGTAGTAGTCGACCAGGTTGACCGCGGTCCAGGGCGCCAGCACGGCCATCAGAAGATCGAGAAACGCCATGTAGGCACCGAGGAAATGCGCGTGCATGCCGAGGGCGAGAAAGCCCGATGCGAAGGTCAGGAGTGCACTGACCGCAAGCCGCCAGGCGAGCGCCGGCCGCAAGCGCGGGAGAAATGTCTGTACCACGGTCAGCGCCGACAGCGTGCCGCAATAGATGTTCATCGCACTCGCGAGCGCCAGCGAGAAGGTCAGCACGATCATCACCGGCACCGCCGCGCGGCCCGCGACGGCGGCGAGCGCACGCACGATGTCGCCATGCGTGCCGATGAGGCCGAGTTCCGCGCCGAGCGCCATCGGCAGCAGCGATCCCAGCACGGTCCCCGAGTAGCTCGCCCAGAATGCGGAACGCGTGCCGGCCCGGGTCGGCGGCAGGTAGCGCGAGGCATCCGAAACGTAGGGCGCATAGGCGATCTGCCAGACGGCACCGGTCGAGAGGCAGCCGGCAAGACCCGTCGCCGTGACGTGGCCGATCGCGAGTGCCGAGGCGGGAAGACGCGTCGATGCGGCGAGGAGACAGAAGACGAGACAGATGCCGCCCGCCCAGCTCGCGGCACGCGCCGCCGCATGGATCGCCGTGTAGCCGATCGCCGCCGGGATGAGCGTGGCGGCGATCATCGCGGCGATCGCAGCGCCCGAACCCACGCCCGGCACCAGGAACGTCAAACTCTGGCCGCCCAGCACGGAGTTCGACGCGACGAAGCCCACATACATCACGACGATCACCGCGATGATCGGTGCGGCACCCCAGGCGCCGAACTGCGCGCGCGTCTGCACCATCTGCGGCACGCCGAGATGCGGCCCCTGCGCCGCGTGCAGCGCCATGAAGATCGCGCCGATCGCCATGCCGACGGCATTCGACGCGATCGCCCAGAACAGCGGCAGGCCGTACGCCGTGGTGCCGAGCGCGCCGGTCGCGACCGTCAGGATCATGAGGTTGCAGCCGAACCAGACCGTGAAGAGGTCGCGCACGCGGCCGTGCCGCTGGTCGAGCGGGATCGGGATGATCGTGTTGGATTCCACTCGACCTCCTTGGAGTCTGTTTGAAGAAGGCCAGGGGCTCTGCCCCTGGACCCCGCTGGGGCCTTGGCCCCAGGCCCCATTCGTATTGGCCTGTCCGGGACTGCTTGTCCTTGGCGCAGTACCCCCGGACTCATCTTTCAAGTCAAGGGATCCAAGGGGCAAGCCCCTTGGCGGGTCCAGGGCAGAGCCCTGGCCTGCTTCCTTCGCCGGCTTGCACGTTTGCGACATGCTCGCACGGATGCAGTGTCGCCGACGTTCAACCGACAAGTCCCAACCATACAGGCGGAGCCGGCGGCGCAGGACCGATGATGCCATTGCGACATCCCGCCCGGGGCGAGACCCAAGACCTTGCGACGTTTCTCGGCCTTCACGCTGCTCCGCGAGGCGGTTGCCGGCCACACCGGCTGGACGCCGCAGTGGCGGCATGCCACGCCCAAGCCCGCCTACGACGCGGTAATCGTGGGCGGCGGCGGCCATGGTCTCGCAGCCGCCTACTACCTCGCGAGCGAGCACGGCATCCGCAACGTGGCCGTGCTCGAGCGCGGCTGGATCGGCGGCGGCAATACCGGGCGCAACACCACGATCATCCGGTCGAACTACCTGTTTCCGGAAAGTGCCGCCTATTACGATCACGCCCTGAAACTCTGGGAAAACCTCTCGCAGACGCTGAACTACAACGTCATGTTCAGCCCGCGCGGCGTGCTGATGCTCGCGCACACCGTCCACGACGTGCAGGTGTTCAAGCGCCACGTGCATGCGAACGCGCTCGCCGGCGTCGACAACGAATGGCTGTCGGCCGAGGAGGCGCGCGCGTTCTGCCCGCCGCTTAACATTTCTTCCAATATGCGCTACCCCGTTCTTGGGGCGGCCCTGCAGCGGCGCGCCGGCACGGCGCGCCACGACGCGGTCGCCTGGGGCTACGCGCGCGCCGCGAGCGATCTCGGCGTCGACATCATCGAGAATTGCGAGGTGATCGGCATCAGCCGCGGTCCCGACGGGCGCATCACGCAGGTCGAGACCACGCGCGGCGCGATCCGCACCCGCAAGGTCGGCGTCTCGGCAGCCGGACATTCCAGCGTCGTGCTCGGCATGGCCGGCGTTCGCCTGCCGCTCGAGAGTTTCCCGCTGCAGGCGCTGGTATCCGAACCGGTGAAGCCGGCGATGCCGTGCATCGTCATGTCGAACACGATCCACGCCTATATCAGCCAGTCCGACAAAGGCGAAATGGTGATCGGCGCCGGCACCGACGCCTACGTCTCCTACACCCAGCGCGGCGGCCTGCACGTGCCGTCCCACACGCTGGAAGCGATTTGTGAGCTGTTCCCGATGTTCCGCCGCCTGCGCATGCTCCGCAACTGGGGCGGCATCGTGGATACGACGCCCGATCGCTCGCCGATCACCAGCAAGACGCCGGTGCCCGGTCTGTACGTGAATTGCGGCTGGGGCACGGGCGGTTTCAAGGCGACGCCGGGTGCCGGCCACCTGCTGGCCTGGACGATCGCGCATGACGAGCCGCACCCGATCAACGCACCCTTCGCGCTCGACCGTTTTCGCGAGAACAGGATGATCGACGAAGCGGCCGCCGCCGCGGTCGCGCATTGAGGACGGTGAGATGCTGCTGATCCCGTGCCCCTGGTGTGGCCACCGTCCCGAACTCGAATTCAGCTATGCCGGAGAGGCGCATCTCGTGCGCGCACCCGAGGTCGCGTCCACCGACGACGCCGCCTGGACGGATTTCCTGTTCGTGCGCCGCAACCCGAAAGGCGTGCATGCCGAGCGCTGGCGCCACGCGCATGGCTGCGCGCGGTTCTTCAATATTCTGCGCGATACCAGGGATGATCGGATCCTCGCCGCCTACCGTGTCGGCGAAGTCCGCCCGGATACGGCCGTCGCCGAAACGGAGCGGGCGGCATGAGCGGCCCGTTCCGCGCGCCCGGCGCCGCCCGCGTCGATCGCGGTCGCACGCTTCGCTTCACCTTCGATGGGCGTGCGTATACGGGCCATCCGGGCGACACCCTCGCATCCGCGCTGCTGGCGAACGGCGTTCGTCTCGTCGGACGGTCGTTCAAGTATCATCGCCCGCGCGGGATCGTCTCGGCCGGCGTCGACGAGCCCAACGCGCTGGTCACGGTCGCACGCGACGCGGCGCGGCGGACGCCCAACCTGCGCGCGACGGAGGTCGAGCTCTACGACGGGCTTGCGGCGACGAGCCAGAACCGCTTCCCGTCGCTTGCCTTCGATATCGGCGCCGTCAACGATCTTGCCGCACCGCTGCTGCCGGCCGGCTTCTACTACAAAACCTTCATGTGGCCGCGAGGCGCCTGGCATCGCGGCTACGAACCCCTGATCCGCCGCGCCGCAGGTCTCGGGCGGGCGCCGACCGAGGCCGATCCCGATCGCTACCTGAACAGGTTCGCGCATTGCGAGGTGCTGGTCGTAGGCGCAGGACCCGCGGGCCTCGCGGCCGCCCTCGTCGCCGGCCGCAGCGGCGCGCGCGTCATCCTGTGCGACGAGCAGTCGAAGATGGGAGGCACGCTGCTCTCCGACCGGGACGCAACGATCGACGGGATTGCCGGCGCGGCCTGGGTCGCGCGCGTGCTGTCCGAACTCGACGCGATGCCCAACGTCACGCGGCTTGCCCGGACCACCGCCTTCTCCTACGGCTCGCACAACTTCCTCGGCCTGGCCGAGCGACTGACTGACCACCTTGCGTTACCACCCTCCGACACGCCGCGCGAGCGCCTGTGGCAGGTGCGTGCATCGGAGGTTGTGCTCGCGACCGGCGCGCTCGAGCGGCCGCTCGTGTTCGCCGGCAACGACCGCCCGGGCGTGATGCTCGCCGGTGCAGCGCGCACCTATCTCAACCGCTACGGCGTGGCAGGGGGCAGGCGCGCCGTGCTGTTCGCGGCGAACGACGCGGCGTATCGCGCGGCGCTCGATCTCGGCCGCGCTTGTGTTGCCATCCGGGCGATCGTCGATCCGCGCCGCGAGCATCGCACGCCGCTCGTCGATCTGGTGCGCGCCGCGGGAATCCCGATTCTCTTCAATCAAACCGTGCAACGCGCGCATGGCAGCCTTGCCGTGCACGGGGCCGAGATCTGCCCGATCGACCGCGACGGCCATGTGGGTCGCGGACGCACGATCGCGTGCGACCTGCTGCTCATGTCGGGCGGCATGACGCCAACCGTTCACCTCTTCTCGCAATCCGGAGGAAAACTGCGCTTCGATGCGGAGCAGGGCGCCTACGTGCCCGCGCTCTCGGTGCAGCGCGAGCGTTCCGCCGGCGCCTGCCGCGGCCAGCATGGCCTCGCCGCCGCACTCGCCGACGGTGCGGCCGCCGGGCGTGATGCCGCCGGGAGCAGCGGTTTTCCTGCCGGCGTCGAGACCTGGCGCGTCGAGGACGCCGACCTCGTCGATGCGACATCGTTCGCCGGCCGCACCCCGCACCGCGCAACCAGGCGTGCGCGCGCCTTCGTCGACCACCAGAACGACGTCACCGCCAAGGACATCCTGCTCGCAACCCGCGAGGGCTTCCGGTCGATCGAGCATGTGAAGCGCTACACCACGACGGGAATGGCAACCGACCAGGGCAAGACCTCGAACATGCAGGCGCTCGCGATCGTCGCGGACGCGCTCGACGTGCCGGTCACGAGCGTCGGCCTCACCACGTTCCGCATGCCCTACACCCCCGTGACGTTCGGCACCTTCGCAGGAGCCGCGCGCGGCACGCTGCTCGACCCGGAGCGCCGCACACCGATCCATCCCTGGGCCGAGCGCGCCGGCGCGGTGTTCGAGGATGTCGGGCAGTGGAAGCGCGCGCGCTATTTCCCGCGCCTGACGGCGGCCGGCCTCGAGACCATGGACGCGGCGGTGCTTCGTGAATGCGCCGCAGTGCGCAGTTCCGTCGGGATGTTCGACGCCTCCACGCTCGGCAAGATCGAGGTGGTCGGGCCCGACGCGGCGATCTTCCTCGACCGCATCTACGTGAACGCGTTGTCCAAGCTCGCGCCCCGACGCTGCCGCTACGCCGTGCTCTGCCGCGAGGACGGCTTCGTGCTCGACGATGGCATCATCGGCCGCGTGAGCCCCGATCGCTTCCACGTCACCACCACCACCGGCGGTGCGGCCCGCGTACTCGCCCTGATGGAGGACTACCTCCAGACTGAGTGGCCGGAACTCGACGTGTGGCTCACCTCGGTCACCGAGCAATGGGCGGTGATCGCCATACAGGGTCCGCGCGCGCGCGACGTGCTTGCACCTCTCGTCGAGGGCGTTGATATCGGGGCCGAGGCACTGCCGCATATGGGTCTCGTCGAAGGCCGGATCAGCGGCGTTCCGATGCGCCTGTTCCGCGTCAGCTTCACCGGCGAGCTCGGCTTCGAGGTCAACGTGCCCGCGCGGCACGGCCTGGCCATCTGGGAAAAGATTTTCCAGGCCGGCCTGCCGCACGATGTCGCGGCCTACGGCACCGAGACGATGCATGTGCTGCGCGCCGAGAAGGGCTACATCATCGTGGGCCAGGAGACGGACGGCACGGCGACGCCGGACGATGTCGGCCTCGGCGGCATGGTGAGCAAGGTGAAGCGCGATTTCGTGGGCAAGCGCTCGCTCGCGCGCGACTGCATGCGCGCGCCCGTTCGCAAGCAGCTGGTGGGCCTGCTCCCGGAGAACGCCGACATCCTGCTGGAGGAGGGCATGCAGATCGTGGCCGTCCCGGGGCGTCGCATCTCTCTCGGCCATGTCACCTCATCCTACCGCAGTGCGGTGCTCGGACGCGGCTTCGCGCTTGCTATGCTGGCGGGCGGCCGCGATCGTCTGGGCGAGCAACTGTTCATCGCGTCGTCGCAGGGCGACATCCCGGTGCGCGTCGTGACCCCGGTCTTCTACGATCCCGCCTCGGAGCGGCTGAATGCTTGAGACCGCGACACGTGCCTTCCGGTTCCTGCCGGCGCCCGATCGCACGCGGTTCCTTTTCCGCGGTCGCGATGCGGCGCGCCAGGCCGTTGCGGCGGCGCTCGGCATCACGGCGCCCGACGCGCTGCGGGCGGCCTCGAACGGCAGCACGGACGCGCTCTGGCTCGGTCCGGACGAGTGGCTGCTGCTGGGCGCCGACCCCGACGCGGACCTGGCCGAGGCGCTGTCCGGGATCGCGCACAGCCTCGTCGACATCGGCGACCGGCAACTCGGTTTCGAGGCGTCGGGCGCGAACCTCCTGCCGGTCCTGAACGCCGGCTGCCCGCTCGACCTGTCTCGCGCGGCCTTTCCGGTCGGCATGTGCACGCGCAGCCTGCTCGCCAAGAGCGAGATCGTGCTCTGGCGCCGGGCCGACAATGTGTTCCATATCGAGGTCGCGCGCTCCCTCGCCCCCTATCTATCCGCGTACCTGGCCGAGGTCGCGCGCAGTGTCGGGGAGGACATCACGGCATGACCTGGAACGCGGACACGCTCCGGCGCCTGATCGCGGATCGCAAGCCCGGCCACGCGCTCGATCGGGCCTTTTATCAGAGCGACGAGGTGTTCCGCGCCGATCTCGCACTGATCTTCGGCCGGCACTGGATCCATGTCGGCGTCGAGCCCGACGTGCCCGAGCCCGGCGACGCCGTCACCGTCGAGCTCGGCCCCTGGTCGGTGATCATCGTCCGCGACGACGACATGCAGATCCACGCCTTTCACAATGTCTGTCGCCATCGCGGCGCGCGCATCGTCCGCCAGCGCCGCGCCATGGTCGGCAACCTGGTCTGCCCGTATCACACCTGGACCTACGGGCTCGACGGCCGGCTGCTGTTCGCCAACCACATGGACGACGATTTCGATCCGTCCTGCCACGGCCTGAGGAAGGTCGCACTCCGTTCTGTCGCGGGCCTGCTCTTCATCTGCCTCGCCGACGACCCGCCTTCCGACATCGACGACCTCGCGGCCGCGATGACGCCCTATCTCGCCCCGCACGACATTGCGCGGTCGCGCATCGCACACGAGGTCGACCTGATCGAACGCGGCAACTGGAAGCTCACGATGGAGAACAATCGTGAGTGCTACCACTGCGCCGGCAACCACCCCGAGCTCACCGTGCCGCTCTTCGCCTACGGGTTCGGCTTCGCGCCCGAACGGCTCGACGCCGATGCGCGTCGCGACGCCGACCGCTACGCCGCCCTCGTCCAGACATCGCACACGGCGTGGGAGGAGAGGGGGATCCCGTCGCGCGAGATCGAGCATCTCGACGACCGGATCAGCGGTTTCCGCACCGAGCGCCTGCCGATCGACCAGCACGGCGAGAGCCAGACCATCGACACGCGCAGCGCCTGCCGCCGGCTGCTCGGCACGCTCGACGATCGCCGGCTCGGCGGCCTGTCGTTCTGGACGCAGCCCAATTCCTGGCACCACTTCATGAGCGACCACATCGTCACCTTCAGCGCGCTGCCGATCGATGCGACGACCACGCTCGTGCGCACACGCTGGCTGGTCCACCAGGACGCGGTCGAGGGTGTCGACTACGATCTCGCCAACCTGACCGGTGTCTGGAACGCGACCAACGCGCAGGACGCCGCCCTGGTCGAGATGGCGCAGGAAGGCATCAACAGCCCCGCCTACACCCCCGGCCCCTACTCGCCGTTCACCGAAGGCCTGGTCGACAAGTTCTGCCGCTGGTACCTTGATCGCCTGGCGGCCGGGCTCGCTGCATGAATGGTGCGATCGCATTCCCGCCCACGGGTGCGCCGCGCTATTGGGAACCGGAGCTCGACGACACGCTGATCTGCCGCCACGTGCGCGACGAGACGCATGACGTCCGCAGTTTCGTCTTCGAGAGTCCCGGCCGCGAACTCTTCGCCTTTCATCCAGGCCAGTTTCTGACCTTCACCTTCGCCCAGCATCCGGCCGGCACGATCAGCCGCTGCTACACGATCTCGTCGCCGCCGACGCGCCCCTACCAGGTTTCGATCACCGTCAAGCGGGTTGAAGGCGGCCCGGTCTCCAACTGGCTGCACGACCATCTGCGCCCGAGCACGCGCGTCCAGGCCACCGGGCCGATCGGCGATTTCACCAACGCTCTCCGGCCGGCGGCCAAGCTGCTGCTGCTGTCGGCCGGCAGCGGCATCACGCCGATGCTGTCGATGGCCCGCGCGCAAGACGATTCCGGCGGCGACACCAACATCCTGTTCGTGCACAGCGCGCACACGCCGGAGGACATCATCTGCCGCGACGAGATCGCGCTGATGGAGCGTCACCGGCCCGGCTTCCGCGCCGCGTTCGTCTGCAGCCGCGACCGCCCGCAAGCCCGCTGGCCCGGCTATCGCGGACGGCTCGATCAGGCGATGCTGCGTGTGATCGCCCCCGACCTCCGCGAGCGCGACATTTTTCTGTGCGGCCCCGCCGGATACATGAGCGCGGTAACCGGGATGCTCGACGCGTGCGGTGCCGATCCGGCACGCGTCTTTCGCGAGAGCTTTGATTTCGGCCAGCTGCAGCGCGACGATCCCGATATCGCGGCCGCCTCCGCGGAGCTCGCGAGCGAGACCGGCTTCACCATCACGCTCGCGCGCAGCAACCGTCGCCTCTCCTGCGGTCCCGACACGTTTCTGCTCGATGCCGCGCGTGCCCAGGGCGCACGGATGGCGTCGGCCTGCACCAAAGGCGTGTGCGGAACCTGCAAGACACGCAAGATCTCCGGCGAGGTCGTCATGACCCATGGCGGCGGCATCCGTCAGCGCGAGATCGATGCCGGGATGATCCTGCCCTGCTGTTCGAAACCGATGGGCGACATCGTGCTCGACGCCTGATCAGGCGTCGAGCACCTCGCGCAGTCTGCCGAGCCAGGGTTCGAAATTCCGCCACTGGTCGAGCCCGTCCCGGAAGATCGGCCGCCGCACCTGCTCCGAGCTCGCCGTCCGCACGCTGCGTTCAGTCTTGTGAAAATCCATGCAGCGCCGGTCGAAGGCGAGCCCGCAGAAATCGAGCAGCCGCCGAACGCTGGCCTCCAGATCGTCCACCACATCCTCATGCTGGACGCGAAGGATGCGCCCGGGAAGCACCCGGTCCCAGTGCGCCATGAGCTCGAGATAGGTGCGGTAGTAGCGCCCGATCTCCTCGAGCCCGTAGGTAAAATCCTGTCCGGCTGCGAAGAGCTGCTTGAAATTGCTGAAACAGCAGGCCATCGGCTCGCGCCGTGCATCGATGATCTTGGCACGCGGCAGGATGAGATGGATCAGGCCGAGATGCCGGAAATTGTTCGGGTTCTTGTCGATGAAGAAGCGGCGTCCCGAACGGTAGATCTCCGTATCCTTGATGTATCGCGCGCCAAACTCTTCGAGTGTTGCCGCCGACAGTTCGCCGAGCACACCCGGGTAACGAGGCTCGTTCTCATCATGGTCGCGTCCCTGCAGGCGCACGACCAGTCGGGAGATATCGGCAAGCTCCATCGTGCCCTCGACCTCGGGATGCGACGCGAGGATCTGCTCGAGCAGCGTGGAGCCCGCGCGCGGCAGACCCACGATGAAGATCGGGTCCGGACAGTCGCAGCCGACACAAGCGCGAGATGCCACGAACTCCGGCGTGAAAAAGGCGATCTGCCGCGCGGCGTTACGCTCGATCGTCTCCGGCCGGTAGCCGAGCTCCTCCCTCTTGATCCCGTTGCCCCGCTCGTAGAAGCCGAACGACTCCGCGAACGCGCCGCGATCCTCGAGCGCCTTGCCGAGCGCGAAGCAGAGATGCGCGCGGTCGTGGACGCCCACCTCCGGCCGTGCCTCCTGCGCCTGCATGAGCTCGATATCCGCCTCGTCGAAGCGGTAGGTCTTGAGGTTTGCGAGGCTCCAATAGGCGTCGCCGAAACTCGGCTGCACGTCGGCTGCGCGCCGATACGCCTCGATCGCCTCGCTCTGCCGCCCGAGCGTCTTCAACGCATGGCCGATCGACAGATGCAGATCGGCCGCATGCGGGTTCTCGGCCGCCAGTGCCCGATACGTAACGAGCGCCTCGTCGTAATAGCCAAGTGCCAGGCAGGATGTGGCATACACGGCGCGGTAGTCACGGTTCTCCGGCTCGGCCGCCAGCAGCAGACGGCTTTCGTCGAGGGCCCGCTGATGGCGATGCCGCTGCAGCAGCACACGGACGAAGTCGTAGCGCGCAGGCTGGTAGCCTGGCGAGAAGGTGAGCACGCTCTCCAGCAGGAACTCCGCATCGTCGAGCACACCGAGCTTCATGCCGATACGCGCGAGCAGGCGCATCCCCTCGACATGGGTCGGCTCGCGCTGGAGAAAAGCGCGCACGATCCGCTCGGCCTCGATCTCCTCGCCATCGGCGAACAGGCTCGACGCGGTCACGATCTCGGGCGGCAGCGAGGCGAGCTTGGCCACGTGGCCGGCCGCCATCTCCGCCTCCTCCGCACGCCTCGCCGACTTGAAGAGGATCCCGAGCGCATGCCAGCTCGCGGGCAGCGCCGCGTTCAGGTTGACGGCCTTGAGGAACGCGTCGAGCGCTGCGGCCGGATCGCGCCTGGCGATGAAGCAGTGGCCACGTTCCTGAAACAGCCGGCTATAGGTCGGATGCGCCGCCTCGAGCACCGCAAGCGTCGCGAGGGCCGCCTCGGTCCGACCGAGATAGCGCTCGCTGACCGCCTTCATGTAGAGCACGTCCCGGTTTTCGGGCACGCGTCCGAGCAGTTCGTCGCAGCCCCGGCACGCCGCCTCGTGCTTGCCCGCGCCGATCAGCTCTCGGATGCGGCGGACCTCCGCCTCCACCGGAGTGGGGGCAGGGTCCGCGGTCACGACGTCCATGGTCCGCTCCGGCCTGAGCGGCGATGTTACTTGAACGTGTAGGAAACCTTCAACCCGGCGGTAAGCGGACGGGTGACGATGATCGACTCCACGAACTGGGCGGCGCTGATGAATTGCTCGCCGCGCGTGTCGGTGCAGTTCGAGCAGAACGCCTCGACCCGCAGCGGTCCGCGGCTGAACCCGGCCGAAACATCCATCTGCGCGTAGGGCGCCATGTAGAAGTTGTTGAAGTTCGACACGGCCGAGTGCGAGTGGCCGGTATACTGGCCACCGATCTGGAAGAACGGTTCGGTGCCGCGATAGAAGAACTCGTAGCGCGCGCGCACATTCCCCTTGAAGATCGGTGAGAGCGCCAGCGTGTCGCCGATATCGCCGAAGATACCGATGGAGTTGGGCAGGACGGCACCGTTCGCGGCGGTCACCGGCGGCGAGCTCAGCTGCTTGGAGTCGTTCAGCGAGAAGCCGCCGTAGAAGGTCAGGTTCTCGGTGGCATGCGCGGTGACCTGCATCTCGGTTCCGAGCACCCGGTAATCCGGGCCGTTGACCGTGAAGGCCAGATTGCCGAACCCGCCGGCCGGGTCGAACAGGCGGTCCTGCACGTTGGACCAGTCCTCGTCGTAGAACGCGCCGTCGATCGTCAACCGGTGGCGGAAGAACTGGGTCTTGTAGCCGATCTCGTTGTTCGTGAGGCTGTCGGAGGTGTAGCCGATATCGCCCACGAAGGTGCCGTGCTCCGCGGTCGGCGCCCGGCGATTGAAGCCGCCCGGCCGGTAGCCTTCCGAATAGGTGTAGTACACCATGATGTCGGACGTGATCTTCCAGGTCAGGTTCGCCCGGTTGCGGAAGCCGTATTCCGCGGAGTTCAGGTTCTTGGCGTCGAGATTGACCGCACCGGCCGTGCAGGGCGGAGATCCGGTGTAGCTGACGCTGCATCCGAAACCGCTGACATAGGTGCCTTTCTCGTAATTGTGGAAGTCGAACCACCTGGTCCCGAAGGTCGCCGTCAGCACGTGCGGGATGATGTCGACGTCGCCCGACCCGAAGATCGCGTACTGCGAGTAGCCTCGCTGAATGTCGTTGAAGAAGCCGGTATCGGCGGCCCGTTCGTTGGGATCGTTCACGGTGGCACCTGGCGCCGGCCCGAGCGGGGTGAAGCCGGGTGCGGTGAGATAGTTGAAGTTCGTCTCGTCCTCGACCTGGAAGTTCTCGTAGAAGAACCCGCCGATCGCGCGAACGCGCAGGTTGGTCGGCGTGCTGAGCCGGATCTCCTGGCTCAGATGGCTGTCCTTCTCGGTGTCCTCCCAGGTGCTGCCCGGCGAGTAGCACTGCGATGTCGGGATTCCCTTGACCGGGTTCGCCGGCTGGCACTGGTAGTAATCGGCATACAGGCCGCGCGAGTAGTTCGTGTAATCCTGCTGCTGGTGCGACTTGGTGACCAGGTAGGCGCCGTCATAGGTGAGCTTCAGCCAGCCGATGCGGCCGTTGATCGTCAGCGCGGTGTTGACGAACGACTCGTCGTCGAACGAGGGCTCGAACTCCTGCACCGACAGCTCGCTCAGCTGCTGCGGCGAGCTGCCCGATGTCTGCGGCTCCTCGTAGAACACGCCGTCGCTGCGGAGGCGCTGTGCGGATTCGGCGAACAGCACGTTCCAGTCGTCGTCGAACTGGTAGAGCGCCTCGCCGCGGATGCCCTGGTAAGTCGCGGAGTTGATGTTCGAGCCAACCAGGCTCGCATTGTTGGTCGAGTTGCGGGCGTTGGCAGGGCCGGGGATGTTGTTGGTGTAGCCGGCGTAGTGGATGCCCAGATCCGTGCTCTGGCGCGCGAACGTGCCGAAGGAGTTGTCGATATAGCCGCCGCGCGTGTCGTTGTAGGCCACCAGGCGAACCGCGAACTTGTCCTTAATCAGCGGCGCGTTGATGATGACGTCGCCGTTGTAGTTCGCACCCCCCTTGGCCGTGCCGCCCGCACCCCCGTCGAGCGTCACGGTATAGTGCTCGAGATCCGGCTTGTTGGTGATGTAGCGCAGCACGCCCGCTTCCGCGCCCGAGCCGAACAGCGTGCCCTGCGGCCCTTCGAGCACCTCCACCCGCTGCAGGTCGACCGGATACACGTCGAGATTCTTGTTCGGCAGCTGCGCCGACTGGTCGTCGAGATACACCGCGACGTTCGGGAAGGAGCCCACCGCACCGCCGCCCTGGCCGCCCTCGTCGCCGCCGATGCTCAGGCCGCGCATGTAGATGTTTTCCTGGCCCGGCCCGAACCCGCCCGCCGTGACGTTCGGCAGGTATTTCAGCATGTCGTCGAAGTTCTCGATGTTCAGCCGCTTCAGTGTTTCGCCGGTCAGCACCTGGATCGACACCGGCACGTCCTGCAGGTTCTGGTTGCGGCGCTGCGCCGACACCATCACCACCTCGCCGGTGTCGCGCACGGGTGCCCCCACCGCCGCTTTCGCAGGCGCCGCCGCTGCTTTCGCGCGGGCCGCCGTGCGGCGGGGGTGATGCACAGTCTTCGTGGCAGGCGTCGTCGCCGGCGTCCCGCTGCCGCTCACCGGCACCGACGGGGTCAACGGAGTGGCCGAGGCGTTGGTCTGGTCCTGCTGCGCGCGGGCGCTCGTGCAGACGAGCACACCGACGGCGATGCCGGACATGAGGCTGCGCCGGAGCGCGCGGGTGTGACGCAAACCGGAAGCGATGTCGGTTCCGATCTGTTGATTGGTCGGAAAAACTCTGCGATGCTGCTGCCTCAACGACCGTCACTCCCCACATCAAGCCCAGCGTCGGGTCGGATGACACGTGGGACACGCCCGTTCGTTCACCAAACCGTTACGCAGACGACGCTTGCACGGGAGTTGCCCGAAGCGGCATCGCAAAAAGTCATGCTGCTATCGGTTTATTGCGGACTCGTCATTTTGTGGACGGAACACGCCCGCCCATCAAGGCCTTAGCCGCCGTGCGGCGCTGCCACGGGCGGCGGAGAAAACACCGGAAGCGGTCCGGGGTGATGCGGCCGCAACGCATAGCGCGACACCACGTCCGCGTAGTTCCGGTACCTTGGCGCCTGGCTTCCCTCGAACAGGCCTCCGCGCGTGCGGCGCCAATGCGCGGGCAGCGCATACCAAGGGATCTGCGGATGCGCGTGGTGCAGCGCATGCAGGTTGTTGTGCAGGTAGAGCAGCCCGAGCACCGGCGCGTGCTCGACGATCGCCGTCCGGTCTTCCGGACGCGCTGCCGCCCGATGCTCCGCAAGCGAGCGCAGCATGATCATCGCGGTGCCGGGATACACGGCCCAGAGGAGATAGGCGGCGGGCGGGATGTGGCAGACGCCCGCGACCCACGCGAACAGCAGGACCACGCCGGCCGCATGCGCGATCCACGAACCCCACGGCGCGCCCGGCCGGCCGATCAGGCGTGCCTGCCCGAACCAGAACATGAGCGCCGCGCGTGGTGGTCCGAGCACCATCCGGCCGATCGCGGTGTTGCAGGCGACGTGCAGCCAGCGCCGAACCACGCCGGCCCGCGCCCACGCGTCGGCCGACATGTAGGTGCTCTCCGGATCCTCGAGCGGATCGGTGATCGCGGGACTGCGGTGATGCTGCAGATGCTGCGCGCGATAGATCGGGAAGGGGAGCCAGACGCTCAGCGGCGGCAGGCCCAGCAGCATGTTGAGCCGCACCGACCGCGTCGGGTGCTGATGGATGAGCTCGTGCTGCAGCGACATGTGCCAGGCGCAGATCCACGTGCCGAGCAGCAGGACCGCCGCGAGCGGCAGGTCGCGCCACCACCAGGTCAGCGCCAGCCAGCCGCCATAGATCAGCACGATCAGGCCCCAGGTCGGCGCCTCGATGCGTCGCGCGAGACGTTGCAGCTTCCGACCCACCGACTGCATGCCTGCCCTCCGATCACGCGTTTTCGAGAGCCCGAGGATGATCGAGATGTTCTTCCGTGTGCAGGCCGCATCAGCGTGGAAAGCGCAGCGTTTGCGCAGCAAGCAAGACTGCTGTTGTGTTTACGCATCTTTAGCTGCGAAATAGCGACATGAGCCACGTTGCCGCATGATGCCCGGTGCCGGAACCTTCGATCGGCGCGACGTCCTCCCGCGGTTCCGCCAGCGGCTCGGCCTCGTGCTGGCCCGTTCCGAGCTCAGCCAGACCGCCTTCGCCCGTGCCGCCGGCATCGACCGCAGCACGCTCAGCCAGCTTCTTGCCGACGAGGTCGACCGCCTCCCGCGCGTCGAGTCCATCGCGGCGATCGCGCGGATCGGCAACACCTCGATCGATTGGCTGCTCGGCCTGAGCCAGGACGACCAGCCCGATGCCGGCCTGGCCGCCGAGAGCCTGCAGATCGAGCCCGACGCGCCAAGCCCGATCGACGGGCGTCTGCTGCGCTGGCATCAGGAGGCGGCCGGCTACCGCATCCGCCACATCCCCACGACCTTCCCGGACCTGCTGAAAACCGACGCGGTGATCGAGCACGAATACGCGCACTCGGTCGCCCCCGACCCGCAGCGCCGCATCGAGATCACCCAGACCCGCCTCGACTACCTGCGCCAGCCCGAGACCGAGATTGAGTGCTGCACGGCGCTACAGACTTTCGAGGCCTTCGCACGCGGCGAGGATATCTGGCGCACGCTTCCGGTGGCGGTGCGCCGCGCGCAGCTCGAACATCTGGCCACGCTATGCGACGAGTTCTATCCGCGGCTCCGGCTCTCGCTCTATGACCGTCTGGCACTGTTTTCGGCGCCGCTGACCGTGTTCGGTCCGCTCCGCGCGGCGATCTATGTCGGGCAGGCGTATTTCGTGTTCACCTCGACCGAGCATATCCGGGCGCTGACGCGGCATTTCGATCAGATCGTGCGGGGGGCGAGCGTGCAGCCGAGCGAGATCGTGGGGCATTTGCGGGGGTTGCTCGGGCGGTGCAGGTAGAAGAAGACCAGGGCTCTGCCCTGGACCCGCAAAGGGCCTTGGCCCTTTGATCCCGATCAGTCGGCTTCGCCTCTAGCAAGCGGGATCCAAGGGGCAAGCCCCTTGGCGGGTCCAGGGCAGAGCCCTGGCCTTCTTACAACCTGGCAAAGTTCCTGATCATCCACGCCCGAAACACCGAAATCACCGGATCCGCCAAATCCTCCGCCGCCAGATTGAGAAAATACCCGAACCCATCCTCGAACGTCTCGGCAAACGGCGTCACGATCGTCCCCGCCGCAATATCGTTCGCGAACAGATCGACATCCAGCAACGCCACCCCATCACCGCTCGCCACATACTGCGCCGCCAACGCCGCCGTATCGAACGCCAGCCCCCGCGTCGTCGGCACCCCCAGCTCGAAATGCCGGCAGAACCCGTCCCAGATCAGCCCCGCAGGCTCGCCCTCAAGCTTGATGTGCAGCAGCTCGTTCGCCCCCACGAACGCCTCGAGACTCTTCCCCGCATGCGCCGCCGCGATCGCCGGGCTGCAGGCCGGCGTCACCCGCGACATCCACAGCAGGTCGGACACCGACATGCCCGCCGTCCGCCGATCGTAGATCACCGCCACATCCGTCTCGACCCGCGGTGCCCCCGTGAACCCCGCGCTCGACAGCTCGATGAAGATGTCCGGAAACTCCGCGCGGAACCCACGCAGGATCGGCAAAGCCAGCTTCTGCGCAAAGCTCGGCGGCAGCTGCAGCCGCAGCGTCCGCAATCCGCCCCCGCCGGCCACCACGTCGTTCAGCGCCTGCTCGATCCGGTCGAACGAGCCGCGCACGATCGGCAGCAGCGTCGCACCCGCCCGCGTCAGCGCCAGCGATTGCGGTCGCCGCTCCAGCAGCTGCCGCCCGAGCAGCTCCTCCAGCCCGATCACATGCCGGCTGACCGCGCTCTGCGACACGTTCAACGCCTGCGCCGCCGCCGTGAAGCTCAGATGCCGCCCCACCGCATCGAACGCACGCAGCGCGTTCAGCGGCAGCCAACGGCGATCGAACGTCACCACAGATGCGGCCCCACCCTTGCGGACACGTCACTTGCGGAACTCAAACAGATAGGGGGATGCCGATAAGGCATTGTCCGGTCCGCGCGGTCCTGTGTCATCAGCGACGGTGACAGGCGCGAGGCCCGGTCGCAAGGTCAACCCATGCACCAGACGACGCAAGATCACAGCCAACTTCGCGAGCTGCTTCATTCCCGCCGCCCGGGCCACTCGCTGCCCCAGGCGCTCTACAACAGCGAGGCGGCGTTCGACTTCGACCAGCGCGCGATCTTCCATCGCCACTGGGTGCTCGCGGGCTTCGAATGCGAGATCCCCCGCCCGGGCACGGCGCTGGCGCTGAACGTCGGCGGCTCTCCCATCATCGTGCTCCGCGACCGTGCCGGCCAAATCCGCGGCTTCCACAATTCCTGCCGCCACCGCGGCGCGATGCTCTGCCCGCCCGGCCGCAGCAGCCGGCCGGCTCTGGTCTGCCCCTATCACCAGTGGAGCTACGATCTCACCGGCAAGCTGCTCCGCGCGCGCCGGATGCAGGCGGATTTCGACCCGTCCGCGCACAACCTGCTGCCGATCCATGTGCGCGCGGTCGCAGGCTGCCTGTATGTCTGCCTGGCCCGCGACGCGCCGCCGATCGACGCCTTCGCCGACGGGCTCGAGACGCTCCTGGCGCCGCATGATCTGCGTCACGCCAAGCTCGCCCATGAAGCGACCTTCCTCGAGCGCGGCAACTGGAAGCTCGTGATGGAGAACGCCCGCGAGTGCTACCATTGCTCCGCGCGCCATCCCGACCTCGCCGTCACCTTCCCGGCCGAGGTCACCAAACATTTCGCGGCTGATGAAAAGGGACGCACCGAGCGCTTCAACTCCCGCATGCTCGAAGCCGGTCTCCCGATCGGTCCCAGCGTCGGCCCATGGTGGCAGGCGATCCGCTTCCCGCTCAACGAAGGCGTCACCTCCATGACGATGGACGGCAAGCCCGCCGTCCGCCGCCCGATGGTCGACCGCGAGGGCGGCGACATCGGCTCCGTTCGCTGGGCCACCGAGCCGAACGCGTTCTGCCACGCGGTGTCCGATCACGTCTTCGCCTTCACCTGCGAGCCGGTCAGCCCGAAGGAGACGCTCGTCACCGCGAAGTGGTTCGTCCACCCCGAAGCCGTCGAAGGCGTCGACTACCATGTCGAGAGCCTCGCCGCGCTGTGGCTGACCACCAACAACCAGGACATCGAGCTGGTCGAGAACAACCAGGGGGGCGTCAACTCGATCGGCTACGTTCCCGGCCCCTACTGCGAAGACGCCGAGTCGCTCGTGATCAACTTCGTCGACTGGTACTGCGCCGAGGCGACCGCCGCCCTCGAGACCCTGCGCTGAGATGGCCGAACCTCTCCACCGCAACACCCTGACCGTCACCGCCGGCTACGATCCCGCCGCGCATCACGGCTCGATCAAGCCGCCGCTCTACGCCACCTCGACCTTCGCCTACCCGAGCGCCCAACACGCGAAAGACGTCCACGCCCGCTTCTTCAACGGCGCGCCCCCCTTCTTCAACGGCACGTCGCGCGACGCGCGCACCCCCGAATACATCTATTCCCGCCTCGATCATCCGAACATGACGATGCTGCAGCAGCGCCTCGCAGCGCTCGACGGCGCCGAGGATGCTGCGGTGTTCAATTGCGGCATGGCGGCGATCAACGCCGTGATGCAGGCGTTCCTGCGCCCCGGCGACGCCATCCTGCACACAAGCCCGATCTACGGCGGCACCGACGGGCTGCTCTACAATCATCTTGCAGGCTTCGGCATCACGCCGATCCCGATCCGCGACGGCCTTGACCGCGGGGCCGTGCGCGACGCCGCCGGCGAGACCCGCGCGCGCATCCCCCTGATCATGGTCGAGACCCCCGCCAACCCGACCAGCGGCATCGCCGATATCGGCATGATCGCGAACGTCGCCGCCGAGATCGGCGCGCGCCAAGGCACCCCCCCGTTGGTCGTCGTCGACAACACCTTCCTCGGTCCGTTCGTGCAGAACCCGCTCGCGCACGGCGCCGATCTCTGCGTCACCTCGCTCACGAAATACGCCGGCGGCCACAGCGATCTTCTCGCCGGCGGCGTCAGCGGCGCGGCCGTGCTGATCCACACGCTCAAGCAGTTGCGCACCTTCCTCGGCAGCCCGCTCGACGCGCACACGTGCTGGATGGTGCTGCGCTCCCTCGAGACCATGCATCTGCGGACCGAGCGCGCCGCCAGAAATGCCGAGACGGTCGCCGCCTTCCTCCGCGACCATCCGAAAATCGAATTCGTGAACTACATCGGCTTCCGGGCCCCCGACAGCGTCGACGCCGCCGTGTTCAAACGCCAATGCCTCGGCGCCGGCTCGACCTTCACGTTCCGCATCCGCGGCGGCGAGGCCTCCGCCTTCGCCATGCTGGACCGCTTGCGCGTGATCCGCATGGCCGTCAGCCTCGGCGGCACGGAAACGCTGATCTGCCATCCCGCCAGCACCACCCACTTCAACGTGCCCGAGGCCCGGAAGCGCGAGGTCGGCATCGACGAGAACGTACTCCGTATCTCCGTCGGCGTCGAACACATTGATGATCTGATCAGCGATCTCCGCCAGGCGATGGAGGCAGCATGAGCCACGATATTCACGCGATCGACGGCAAGTTTGCGGCCCCCGAGGAGCACGCCCAGCTCCTGGTGATCGGCGCCGGCCGCACCGGCCTCGCAGCCGCGACCGAAGCCGCCCGCCTCGGCCTCTCCGTCGTGCTGATCGACGAGAATCCCGTCCCCGCCGCCCTGATGGGCATGGACGTGCCCCTGTTCTACGGCCAGCGCATGAACGCCGCCGTGCAGGATCACGGTCGCATGGTCGAGCGGCTGATCTCCGCCGATCCCGACACCCGCGAGGCCGTGGAGGCAGCCTTCGACGCCGGCGTCGACCTCCGGCTCGGCATCGCCTGCTGGGGCGCCTTCACCAACGGCGACGCGCTCGCTTCTCTTCCCGCATCGGTCGCCGGCCTCACCGATCACACGCGCTCCTGGCTCTGCTCGTTCGACGCGCTGATCCTGGCCACCGGCGCCCGCGACTTCGTGCTCGGCTTCGAGGGCGCCGACCAGCCGGGCGTCATGGGCGTGCGCGCCCTGCACAGCCTGCTGAACTGCTACGACGCCTTCGACGGCCAGCGCCTGGTGATCCTCGGCTCCGGCCCACGCGCCGTCGAGATCGCGACCGCTGCGCTCGACCGCGGCCTCGACGTCGCAGCCCTCGTCGACATCCTGCCGCAGCCGCTCGCCGCCACGGACGCGCTGGCCACGCGCGGCGTGCGCATCATGACGGGCACGACCATCCTGCGCGCCGAGACGGATGCGACCGGCGTTCGCGCCGCGATCGTCGCCCCCGAGGGCGACGCGAACCTCGCCGAGCGCATCCCGTGCGACACGATCTGCCTCGCGATCGGCGAAGTGCCCATGATCGAGCTCGCAAGTGTATCAGGCTGCAGCATCGTCTTTCACGGTAGCAGCGGCGGCCACGTGCCGGCGACCGGTGCCGCCGGCGCCACCTCACGTCCCGGCATCTTCTGCGCCGGCGATTGCGCGGGCCTCGCTACCGAACATGCGTGCACCGCGCAGGGGATTGCGGCAGCGCAGGCGGCCGCAGCGTTCCTCGGCGGGGCCGCGTCCGCCCCATCCGAACCGCCGCACCCGTCCGCCGCCACGGACGACGTCACACCCTATCGCCTCGCCTGGATGCGCGCGCTGACATCCACGTCCGGCATGTCGGCCCCCGTCTGCCTCTGCGAGGACGTCACCCGCGCGGATATCCTCGGCGTGCGTCCGCCCCGCTATCTCGGCGCGAACCTCGAACGCAGCACCACCCATAACTGTCACGCGATGCTGCAGGACGGACCGATCAATCCCGATCAGCTCAAGCGCCTGACCCGCGCCGGCATGGGTGCCTGCCAGGGGCGCCGCTGCCGCGAACAGATCGCGATGCTGCTGGCACTCGCCTCCGACCAGCCGGTCTCCGCGATCCCGCTCGCGAGCTACCGCGCACCGGTGCGCCCGCTGCCGCTCTCGGCGCTGGCCGACACCGCGGAAACCGCCTCCATGCAGCAGGGCTGGGACGTCTGGTTCGGCATCCGCAAACAATGGATCCCCTACGCCGCGATCGGCACCGCAGAGGAAGACCGCCTGCTCAACTCGACCACCGGCCTGGTCCACACATGAGCGGTTCCGACATTGCCGTCATCGGCGCCGGCGTCACCGGCCTCAGCGCCGCCTGGTGGCTCGCACGCGCCGGCCACAGCGTCACCGTGTTCGACCGCGGCATCGTGGGCTGGGAAGCCTCGGGCCGCAACGGCGGCGGCTGCACCCACTACCAGAGCCCGCTCTTCCACGAAGAGCAGCGTCTCTGGCCGATGATGGACGAACTTCTCGGCTACCCCACCGAGTATCGCCGCGAGCGCATCGTCGTGAATTTTTCCTCATTCGACGAGCAGCGCTACCGCCGTGTGGCCGAACTCACCGCCGCCATGAGCACGGACTACAGCTCGGAGGAACTCGACCGCGCCACACTCCGCAACTACGCGCCGCTCGTCAGCGACAATGCGCTGAGCGCCCAGTATTTCCACTTCGGCGGCCATGCCAACCCGCAGCGCACCGTGCAGGCCTATGCCTGGGCGCTGCAGGACCTCGGCGGCCGCATCGTCCAGCACACCGAGGTCGAAGGTTTCACCACGAGCAACGGCGAAGTCCGCGACATCCTCACACCCACCGGCGCGCATGGCTGCGACGCCGTCGTGATCGCCGCAGGCCCGCGCACCGACACGTTGCTGGCAAAACTCGGTGTCCACCTGCCGATCGCCTCGGCCCGCGCCGAAATGATCGTCACCGAACCGCTCCCGCTGATGCCGATCGGCGGCGTCGACGGCAACGGCCTCTACGGTCGCCAGACGCTCCGCGGCAACCTCGCCTACGGCGGCGGCCCGCATGAATGGCTCGCCGACGGCGCGTTCTCCACTAGGGCACGCCCCTCGACCCCGCTGCTGCGCAACCTCGCGGGCCGCCTCGCGACCCTGTTCCCGCTCGCCGCCCACGCCCGCGTGATCCGCTCCTGGGCCGGCATCATCGAGAACACGCCCGACGGCCGCCCGGTGATCGACCGCTTCGCCAACGTCACCGTCGCCACCATGTCGAGCGTCGGCTTCGGCCTGTCACCCGCCACCGGCCACGCGATCCACGACCTGGTGCTGACCGGCACCTGCTCCTTCGCCGATCTCGGAAGACTGAGCCTCGCACGTTTCGCAAACCTCGATCCCGACTGGCGCGCGCAGCAGGGCTGGCTGCCCGCCAACGCACAGGCCGCCTGACAACCATGGGCTACGTCCGCCGTTTCTCCGCACTCTCGCTGTTCACGCAGGCGCTCACGGGCCAGACCGGCTGGGCGCCGCAATGGCGCAAAGCCACCCCCAAGCCGCACTACGACGCCATCGTCATCGGCGGCGGCGGCCACGGCGTCGCCTGCGCCTACTACCTCGCCAGGAACCACGGCCTCACCAACATCGCCGTCCTCGAGCGCGACCTGGTCGGCTCCGGCAATGTCGGCCGCAACACCACCATCGTCCGCTCCAACTACCTCCTCCCCGGCAATATTCCTTTTTATGAAACCTCCTTGAAACTTTGGGAAAGCCTAGAACAGGACATCAATTACAACGCGATGGTCAGCCAGCGCGGCGTGCTCAACCTGTTCCACTCCGACGGCGAGCGCGACGCCGCCGTCCGACGCGGCAACGCCCTCCGCCTGCACGGCGTCGACGCCGAGCTCCTCACCCGCGACGAGGTCCGCGCCCGCCACCCGTTCCTCGACTTCGATACCGCACAGTTCCCGATCGAAGGCGGCCTCCTGCAACCCCGCGGCGGCACCGTCCGCCACGACGCCGTCGCCTGGGGTTTCGCCCGCGCCGCCGACAAGCTCGGCGTCGACATCATCGAGAACTGCGAAGTCACCGGCTTCCGCACCGAACGCGGCGCGGTCACCGGCGTCGAGACCACGCGCGGCACCATCGCGTCCTCGCGCATCGGCATCTCGGTCGCCGGCCACTCCTCACGCCTGGCCGGCATGGCCGGTTTCCGCCTGCCGATCGAGAGCCACGTTCTCACCGCCTTCGTCACCGAAGGCCTGAAACCGATGATCGACAGCGTGATCACCTTCGGCGCCGGCCATTTCTACATCAGCCAGTCCGACAAAGGCGGCCTCGTGTTCGGCGCCAGCATCGACGGCTACAATTCCTATGCCCGCCGCGGCAACCTCCCCATGGTCGAAGAGACCTGCGAGGAAGCCATGGCGCTGATGCCCGCGATCGGCCGCCTCCGCATGCTCCGCAGCTGGGGCGGTGTCATGGACATGTCGATGGACGGCAGCCCGATTATCGACGCAACACCCATCGACGGCCTGTACCTCAACGCCGGCTGGTGCATCGGCGGCTTCAAGGCCACCCCCGCCGCCGGCCTCTGCCTCGCCCACCTGATGGCGACCGGCACCCCCCACAAAGTCGCCACCGCCTATCGCCTCGACCGCTTCGCGACCGGCCACCTGCTCGACGAATCCGGCGGCGGCGCCGATTGCGTGCGGCACTGACATGCGCCTGATCTGCCCCTTCTGCGGCGAGCGCGGCATCGAGGAATTCTCCTATCTCGGCGACGCGACCCGCACCCGCCCCGGCGGCAACGCTCCTGAAGAAGCCTGGGTCGACTACGTCTACTTCCGCGACAATCCCATGGGTCCGCATCGCGAACTCTGGCTGCACAGCTCCGCCTGCCGCCGAATCCTCGCCGTGCAACGCGACACGCGCACCCACGCGATCCTCTCCGCCCAATTCGCTTGATGCAGAAACACCGTCTCGCCGCCGGCGGCCGCATCGATCGCACGCGCCCGATCGCCTTCACCTTCGACGGCCGCACGCTCGGCGGCTACGCGGGCGACACCCTCGCCTCCGCCCTGCTCGCGAACGGCGTCCGCCTGGTCGGACGCTCCTTCAAATACCATCGTCCCCGCGGCATCCTCTCCGCCGGCCCCGAAGAACCGAACGCGCTCGTCGAGATCGGAACCGGTGCGAGGCGCGAGCCCAACACCCGTGCCACCGTCATAGAACTCTTCCCCGGCCTCGTGGCCACCAGCCAGAACCGCTTCCCGAGCCTCGAGATCGACCTGCTCGCGGTTACGGGCGCACTCGCGCCGATCTTCTCCGCTGGTTTCTACTACAAGACCTTCATGTGGCCCGCCGCATTCTGGGAACGCGTCTACGAGCCGCTGATCCGCCGTGCCGCCGGCCTCGGCCGCGCATCGGGACTGCCCGATCCCGATACCTACGAAAAACAGACCGCCTTCGCCGACCTGCTCGTGATCGGCGCCGGTCCCGCCGGGATCGCAACGGCGCTCGACGCCGCCGTTCGCGGCGCCCGCGTCATCCTCGCCGAGCAAGATTCCACACCCGGCGGCCGCCTCCTCGCCGACCGCCGCGAGATCGACGGCGCCCCCGCCGCGGCCTGGCTCGCCGACGCGCGCAGCCGCCTCGCCGCCCATCCGAACGTGCGCCTGCTCACCCGTACCACGGTCACGGGCGTCTATGACGGCGGCACCTACGCCGCGGTCGAACGCGTCTCCGACCACTTGCCCGACGCCGCCTCCGGCCCCCGCCAACGCCTCTGGCGCCTGGTCGCGCCAGCATCCGTGCTCGCCACCGGCAGCATCGAACGCCCGCTCGTCTTTCCCGGCAACGACCTCCCCGGCGTGATGCTCGCGGGCGCCGTCCGCACCTACATCAACCGATTCGCCGTGCGTCCCGGCACGCGCGCCGTGGTATTCGCCAACAACGACGATGCCGCCACGACGATCGCCGATCTCGCCGCCGCCGGCATCACCGTCGCAGCCCTCCTCGACCCGCGCCCCGCACCCGCCGACACCATCCGCAAGCTCGCAGCGAACCTCGGCATCCGGATCTTCTCCGGCACCACCATCGCCCGCGCCTCCGGCGGCCTCACGCTGCGCCGCGTCATCCTCAGCAACGGCATCCGCCTCGAATGCGACCTCCTGGCGATGGGCGGCGGCTGGAGCCCCACCATCCATCTCGCCTCGCATCACGGCGCCAGGCCCGTCTGGAACGAAGCGCACGCCGCCTTCACCCCCGGCCCGATGCCGCCCGGCATGCGCGCCACCGGTGCCGCCGCCGGCCGTTTTCTTCTCGCGGACGCGGTCGGCTGCCCGACCGGTCCCGAATCCCCGCCCGACGCCGCCACGACGCCCGCCCGAGCGGTGCACGGCAAGAAAGCCTTCGTCGACTTCCAGAACGACGTCACCGCGAGCGACGTGTCCCTCGCCGCACGCGAGGGTTTCACCGCCGCCGAGCATCTCAAGCGCTACACCACGCTCGGCATGGCGACCGACAGCGGCAAGACCTCCAACGTCACGGGCGCCGCCCTGATCGCCGGCGCCACCGGGCGCACCATCGCCGAGACCGGCACCACCGTGTTCCGCCCCCCCTACACCCCGGTCGCCATCGGTGCGCTGGCCGGCGCTCACCGTGGCAAACACTGGCGCCCCTCCCGGCGCACGCCCGCGCATGACTGGGCCGAAGCCCACGGCGCAATCTTCCAGCAATTCGGCGAATGGCACCGCGCGCTCCGTTTCCCGCGCGAAGGCGAAACCCCGGCCCAGACCACCACCCGCGAAGTCCACGCAGTCCGCCGCGCCGCCGGCTTCTGCGACGTCAGCACGCTCGGAAAAATCGACGTCCAGGGTCCCGACGCCGCGGCCTTCCTCGACTTCGTCTACGCGAACGCCGTCGCCTCCCTCAAGCCCCACCGCGTGCGCTACGGCATCATGTTGCGCGAGGACGGTTTCCTGTTCGACGACGGCACCATCGCGCGCCGCACGCCCACCCATTTTCTCCTGAGCACAACAACAGCCAACGCCACACGCGTCCTCCGCCACCTCGACTACTGCCGCCAGATCCTGCGCCCCGAGCTCGCCGTCGCGGTCGAGCCCGTCACCGACCAATGGGCCCTATTCGCGATCGCCGGTCCCCAATCCCGCACCATCCTGCAATCGCTCCGGCCCGCGTCACCCATCGACAACGCCGCCCTGCCCGCAATGGGCTGGTGTGAGACAACCATCACGCTTCCCAGCGACGCTTCGATCGCGGCGCGCCTCTTTCGCGTTTCCTTCTCCGGCGCGCTCGGCTTCGAGATCGCCATTCCCGCCTCCCACGGCGACGCGCTCGCGCGCCAGCTCGCCGCCGCCGGCGCCATCCCCTACGGCCTCGACGCCCTCGACGTCATGCGCCTCGAAAAAGGCCACGTCGTCGGCGCCGAGCTGAACGGCCAGACCACCGCCGCCGATCTCGGCCTCGGCCGCATGGTCCGCCCCGACAAGGATTTCGTCGGCCGCGCCCTCCTCAACCGGCCCGCGCTGACCGACCCCGACCGCCCCCGCCTCGTCGGCCTTCGTCCCGTGGACGCCGCCGCCAGCTTCGGGGCCGGCGCGCATCTCATCCCGCGAGGCCGCGCGGCCACCTCCGCCAACGACCAGGGCCACGTCACCTCGGCCGCCTGGTCCCCCACGCTCGGCCACTGGATCGGTCTCGGCCTGCTCGCCGGCGGTCCGCGCCGCATCGGCGAGATCGTGCGAGCGGTCAACCCGCTGCAGAACCTCGCAACCGACCTCGAAGTCGTGGCCTCGGTCTTCCACGATCCCGACGGGCAGGCTCAACGTGGCTGACACGATCCGCGCCACCCCACCGCGCTCGGTCGCCGCCATCACCGCCTTCCGCGATGCGGCCCGCGTGCGCGACGCCCTGCGCGCCCATTTCGGTGCCGAACCGCCCCAGACGCCCGGCTGGATCGAGACCAACGGCGCGCGCCTCTCCTGCCTCGCCCCCGATCGTTTCCTCGCGCAGGCTCCCAGCGACGCCACCTTGCCGGCAACGCTGGCACCTTTGCTCGAGGGCATCGCCGCCGTCACCGACCAGAGCGACCTCTGGCACACCCTGACGATCACCGGCCCGCAGGCCTCCGACCGCCTCGCGCGCATCGTGCCCGTCGACCTCCACCCGTCGGTCTTCCCCGCAGGCGCGCTCGCTCTGACGCGCGGTTTCCACGTCGATATCCGGCTGTGGCGTCTCGGTTCCGAAGAATGGGAACTGGCGGTATCGCGTTCGCATGCGGCCACGATCGCGCATGCGCTGGACGAAGAAGGCCAGGGCTCTGCCCTGGACCCGCCAAGGGACAGTCGTCCCTTGGATCCCTGATTGTTTGGGTTGTTCTCTCCAAACTTGGGCGCAGCCTGAACTTATAGACTTCGGCTAACGCATTCCGTCTCCAGCGCCTGTAATGTAACCTTTAGTAGGGGGTTCTAAGGGCTCGCCCTTAGCGGGGTCCAGGGGCAGAGCCCCTGGCCTTCCTCACCTACTCGCGCCCAGCGCCGGCAGCGCACCCCGTGCCAGGTGGCAACGGATCGGATGCATCGCCGCCGCATCGAACGGTGGCGCCTCGGTCTCGCAGATCGTCCCGATCTTGCGCGGACAATTCGTCTGAAAGATGCACCCGCTAATCCGCTCGCCCGGTCGGGGAATGTCGCCCCGCATCCGGATCCGCCCTTCCTCCGTCGTCGCCGACACGAGTGCGGCCGTATACGGATGATGCGGCCCTGCCAGCACCTCCTCCGCCGGCCCGACCTCCAGCAGATGCCCGAGATACATCACCGCGATCCGATCGGCGAGATAACGCACCACCGCGAGATCATGGCTGATGAACAGATACGCGACCGCGTCCCGATCCTGCAGATCCACCAGCAGGTTCAGGATCGCGGCCTGCACCGACGCATCGAGTGCCGAGGTCGGCTCATCGCAGATCACCAGCCGCGGCCGGCCCGCAAACGCGCGCGCGATCGCCACACGCTGCTTCAGCCCGCCCGACAACGCGCGCGGCCGCATCGCCAGATGCGCATCCGCGAGCCGCACGCTGCGCGCGAGCTCCTCGAGCGCCTGCTGCAGCTTCGCACCGCTGAGCAGCGCCACCTTCTTGAGCGGCCGCGCCAGGATCTTCGCCACGCGATGCGCCCGGTTCAGCGCCGAATCTGGATTCTGGAACACGATCTGCACCGCCTCGCGCTGATGCCGCGTCCGCGTCCGCCGCATCGCCGCCCCGTCGAGCGCGATCTCGCTTCCCGCATCCGGCGTCACCAGCCCGAGCAGCAGTTTCGCCAGCGTGGTCTTGCCACTTCCCGATTCGCCCACCAGCCCGAGCGTCTCGCCCACCCCGATCTGCAGGCTGATATCGGCCACCGCCCGCACCGCACCCCCCGCGCCCGCATAGGTCTTCGTGAGATGGCGCACCGACAGCACCGGCACTTTCCCCGAACGCGGCGAGACCCCGACCGCCGCGTCGCTGCCGTCCAACATGTCGATCCGCGCCGGAAACGGCGGCGCAAAATGGCACCGCGCCATATGACCGCCCACCCGATGCTCCGCCGGCACCTCCGCGCGGCAGATCGCCTCCGCACGGTCGCAGCGCGGCGCGAACACGCACGGCTCGGTCGCAGCGCCTGGCGGCGGCAGCTGCCCCTTGATGGTCTGCAGCCTGCCATCCCGCTTGCGCTGCCGCCCCGGCAGGCATTCGAGCAGGCGTGTCGTATACGGATGGCGCGGCGCCTCCAGCACGTCGGCTGCCGATCCCTCCTCGACCAGGCTCCCCGCATACAGCACGGCCACCCGGTCGCAGCACCGCCCGACCATCGGCAGGTTATGGCTGATCATCAGCACCGCCGTATCGTGTTCGCGCCTGAGCGCATCGACAAGATCAAGAATCTCCGCCTCCACCGTCGCATCCAGCCCGGTGGTCGGCTCGTCGAGCACCAGCAGCGCCGGGTTCTTCGCCAGCGCCATGGCGATCACCACGCGCTGCTGCGTTCCCCCCGACAGCTGGTGCGGATAAGCCCGCATCGCCCGCGCGGGGCGGGGGATCTGCACATGCCCCAGCATCTCCTCGGCGCGCCCTTCCGCGTCCGCCAGCCCGAGCACCGCATACGCCTCGGCGAGCTGTGCCCCCACGGTGATCGTCGGGTTGAGCGCCCGGCTCGGATCCTGGAACACCATCGACACGCGCCGCGCCCGCAACTGCCGCAGCGCCGGTCCCGACAGCGCCATGATGTCCTGGCCGACCACGAGCAGCTCGCCTGCGCGAACGCGCGCCACCGGCGGCAGCGCGCGCAATGCCGCAAAGGCCGCGGTCGATTTTCCGCAGCCCGACTCGCCCACCAGCCCCACGCACTCGCCGCGCCGCACGTTCAGCGACAGCCCGCGCAGGATCTGCGCGTTTCCGTAAGCGACCTCGAGCGAGGTCAACCGCAGCGCGTCGGTCACCGCAGCGTCTCCTGCAGTCCTTCCGCGAGCAGGTTGACGCCCACCACCAGCGACGCGGTCGCCACCGCCGCGAACCCGACCGTCCACCCATACCCGCCGACGATCAGCCCGTAATTCTCCGCGATCGTCAGTCCCCAATCGGGCGAGGGCGGCTGGATGCCGAAGCCCAGAAAGCTCAGCGAGGCCACGGTAAAGATCGCGTAGCCCAGCCGCACCGTCACCTCGACGACGATCGGCGGCAGGATGTTCGGCAGGATTTCCACGAACATGATGTAGAGTGCCGACTCGTTGCGCAGCCGGGCCGCCGGCACGTAGTCGAGCGTGCATTCGCCGATCACGGCACTGCGCACCGTGCGCGCGATGATCGGCGTGAACACCAGCGCGATCACCAGCGTCACGTTCAGCGAGGACGGCCCGAGTGCGACCAGCACCAGCAGCGCCACCACGATCAGCGGGAGTGCGAGCACCACCTCGATCAGCCGCCCGATCACCGTATCGAGCCAGCCTCCCGCATAGCCCATGAGCAACCCGAGAAACGTGCCCAGCACGGTGGCCCCCAGCGTGGCGATCGGCGCGATCGTCAGCACCGGCCGCGCTCCCGCGATCACCCGCGACAACACGTCGCGCCCGATCTGGTCGGTTCCGAACCAGTGCGCGGCCGAGGGCGGCGCCAGCGGGTTCATCAGGTCGTCCGCATAGGGGCTGTAGGGTGACAGCGTCGGCCCGAACGCCGCGCAGAGCACCCAGAACAGCACGATCGCGCCGCCGGCGACGAAGGTCCGCGACGCCCGCATCCGCCGCACCACGCTTGCGACACCAGGCGCCACGCGTGCGCGGGCCACCACAGCGCTCACCGCCCGCGCGCCCCGATGCGCGGATCGAGCAGCGCGATCAACCCGTCCGCCACCATCGACGACAGAATGAAGGCCGCCCCCACCGTCAGGATCCCCGCTTCCAGCAGCGGATAATCCTTGCCGCGCGCCGCCGTCAGAATAAGGCTGCCGATGCCCTGGTAGCGGAACAGCGTCTCCACCACGACCAGACCGCCCAGCAGGTAGCTCGTCTGCGTCGCCACCACGGTGATGCACGGCAGCAGCGCGTTGCGCAGCACATGGCGCACGATCACCGTGCGCCAGCGCAATCCCTTGAGCACGGCGGTGCGCGTATAATCCGCGGCCAGCGCCTCGACGGTCCCCGCACGCGCGATCCGCGCGATATAGCCGAACAGCAGCAGCACCAGCGGCAGCGACGGCAGGATCAGATGGCGGATCTGCTGGAACACGCCCGTGCCGGCTCGCGTGTTGGCCGAAATCGGCAGCCATCGCAGCCACACGCCGAGCAGCAGGATCAGCAGGATCCCCGAGACGAACTCCGGCACCACCGTCAGCGCCAGCCCGCCGGTCGACACCACCCGGTCCGGCCAGCGCCCGCGAGTGAGTGCCGCCAGCACGCCGAACCCGATCGACAGCGGCACCACCATGATCCCGACCATCGCGGCCAGGCCAGCCGATTTCACCAGCGCGTGCCCGATGAAGGGTGCCACCGGGCTGCGATACGCGTAGGACTGCCCCATGTCGCCGTGCAGCAATCCTCCAACCCAGTGCAGATACATCGTGCTCGGCGGCTGATCGGTGCCGAGCTGGTGGTTCAGTGCCGCCACCGCCCGCGCATCGGCGAGCGGCCCCAGGATCGAGCGCGCGACATCGCCCGGCAGCAACCGTCCGGCCGCGAACACGGTGAGGCTCAGCAGCACCAGCGTGAGCAGACCCAGCCCAGCCCGACGCGCAAAGGCACGAAAACCGGCGAGAACACCGCGGCGGTGGGCCATCACCCGATCGCCGCATTCTGCAGAAAAACCTGGCTCATGCCCGTCGGCTCCACCCCGGTCACGCGCGCGCCGGTCGCCGCGAGATAGTCGTAGAAATACGGGATGATGATCGGCGTCTCCTCGAGCAGCAGCGTCTGGATCTGCCCCGCGATATGCCGCTGCGCCCCCAGATCCGTCGCCGCCACATACGCCGCCACCAGCCGGTCGTACGCCGGATCGCGGAAATGCGCCGCATTCCACGATCCACCGCTCACCAGCGGCGCCGACAGATTGATGTTCGGGATCCCCCGATGCCCGTAATCGGTCAGACCCATCGGGCTGTCGAGCCAGTCCGACCGCCCGAACTGCGCCGCGCCGTAATAGCTCCCGCCATCCTCGATACGCAGGTCCAGCCGGATGCCGATCTCCGCGCACGCGTTCTGCACGAGCACCGCCAGGTCCGGCATTTCCTGCACGCGCTCGGTCGTCAGCGTGACCGACATCCCGTCCGCCACACCTGCCTCCCGCATCAGCGCGCGTGCCCGTGGCAGATCGCGCACCCGCTGCGGCACCGCGGGATCGGTGGACGGATAGATCGGCGCGAACGGCGAATCATTGCCCAGCTTCGCACGTCCCTCGAACAGCCCGTGGATCAGGCCCGGCCGGTCGAGCGTCAGCGCGATCGCCTGCCGCACCCGCCGGTCCGCGAGCGGCCCCTCGTCGCAGCGCAGGTGCAGCGCCCGGTGCGTCGCGGCCGGAAGATCGATGATGCGCACGTCACGGTCGCGCAGCAGCCCCTGCGCACCCTGCACCGCGATCTGCACCACCACGTCGACCTGGTCGTCTTCCAGCGCCAGGATCTGCGGCTGCTGGTCGCTGAAGAACGAGAATTCCGTGCGCGCCGGCAGCGCGCGCGGTCCCCAATACGCCTCGTTGCGCACGAAGCTCCCGCCCTGCTTCGGCAGGTAGCGCTCGAGCCGAAACGGACCGGTGCCGTTGAAATTCGCCTCGAAATCGCCGGCATACGAGGCGGGCAGCATGACGGCGTTGTAGTTGTCAGACGAGACGTAGAACGGAAAATTGCCGTTGGGCGCATCGAGCTCGAACCGCACGGTCAGGTCGTCGACCCGCTTCGTGCCCCCCGGCGACAGCACGCCGCGCAGCACCGACAGCGCGTTCGATCCCTGCTTCGGATCGCACAACCGGTCCATCGTCGCCACCACGTCGGCGGCGCCGAAATTCTTGCCGTCATGGAACCGCACCCCCGGGCGCAGCGAAAACGTCCAGACCGAACAATCACCATTCGGCGACCACGAAGTCGCGAGCGCCGGTCGCAGCACCAGGTCCGGGCTGTCCATGATCAGGAACTCGCCGGTCTGGCACAGCATCACCAGGCCGCCGATTTCGGACACCGTCAGCGGCTCGATCGCCCCCGCCGGCACGTCCGAGGCAACCCGGATCGTCGCCCCCGCCCGGCCCAGCGGTGCGGCACGCGCGGGGAGGGCGGCCAGCATGCCGATCCGCGCCGCATGATGCAGGAACGCCCGCCGGCCGATCCGCCCGGATCGATATTCGCGGACCACATGGCGTTGCAGAGGCGTCAACCGGCGATCCCGTCCCATGGCACTCAGGCCGATTTGGACAGATCGCGTCCCTTGCCACAACACGCGTCGTTGCGGATTCCACGGCGGAATGACCAAGGCGCGCCTGACCTGCCCAACACCTGGGCGTTTGCGCATGGAGGCTGCCCGCAAACCCGCCAGACGCCTTGACGCGTCGCGGCAAGCGCTTGCAATCCCCGCGCGCGCATCGGAGGCTTCCGGCTGCCATGCGCCATCCTCTCGCCGATTTCCGGAACCGCGCCTTCGCCATCGCCGCCGCCGGCCTGCTGCTCGGCCCGCTCCCGCGCGCGCGCGCGGCCGATCCCGCCGCCTGCAGCACGGTGCGCCTGTCCGATATCGGCTGGAGCGACGTCACCTCGACGACCGCCACCGCCGCCGAACTCCTGCAGCGCCTCGGCTACACCCCGCTGATCCGCCTGCTGTCGCTCACCGTCACCTATCTCTCGATGCAGAAGGGCGAGGTCGACGCCTTTCTGGGCGACTGGGAGCCCTCGGGCGCCGCCGCGATCGGCCCCTATCTCGCCGGCCCCGCGCGCCCGGACGGCGTGGAACGCATCGCCACCAATCTCACCGGCGCGCGCTACACGCTGGCCGTCCCCGACTACAGCTTCGCCGCCGGGCTCCGCAGTTTCGCCGACATCGCCCACAACGCCGAGCTCCACCGCCGCATCTACGGCATCGAGCCAGGCAATGACGGCAACGAGCTCGTGAACGCCATGATCGCCGCCGACCGCTTCGGTCTCGGCGATTTTCATCTCGTCGAAAGCAGCGAGGCCGGCATGCTCGCCCAGCTCGGCCGCGAGGAGGCCCTCCACCGCCCCATCGTGTTCCTCGCCTGGGAACCGCACCCGATGAACCTCCGCTTCCACCTCCGCTATCTCGCGGGCGGCGACGCGGTGTTCGGCCCGAACTACGGCAGCGCCACGATCAACACCGTCATCCGCCCCGGCTACGCCGGCATCTGCCCCAACGTCGAGCGCCTGCTCCGCCAGATCCGCTTCGTGCCGGCCGAGGAGAGCCGCATGATGGACCAGATCGCCAACGCCCACCGCCCGGCCGCCGACGTCGCCCGCGAGTTCCTCGCCGCTCACGCCAGCGAGGTCGCCGCCTGGCTCGCCGGCGTCACCATGCGCGACGGTTCGCCCCCCGCGCAGACGATCGCCACCGCAGGCGGCTGATGCCCGCCTTTCCGCCCACGGCCGTCGCATGCCCACAAGCCGCGCGTCGGCCACGACGCATCGGTGATGCCGGCGCGGGCGCAGCATGTCGTGGCCTTACCCAGGACCAGCACAATCGATGATCGCCCACGCGGAGGCATTGTTAAGACCGTTCCAGATCAAGAACGTGACCTTCCGCAACCGGGTCATGAGCACCAGCCACGCCCCCGGCTACGGAAGCGACGGCAAGCCCAAGGAACGCTACCAGCTCTACCATCTCGAGAAAGCCCGCGGCGGCATCGGCCTGACGATGTTCGGCGGCTCGTCCTCGGTCTCGCTCGACAGCCCCGCCACCCCCTGGAACCAGATCGCGGTCGTGGACGACACGATCATCCCCTGGTTCCAGCAATTCGCTGATCGTATCCACGCCGAAGGCGCGCGGCTGATGATCCAGCTCACCCATATGGGCCGCCGCACCCGCTCGGACACCGACCACTGGCTGCCCACCCTGTCCGCCTCCGCCAAGCGCGAGCCCACCAGCCGCTCGATGCCGAAGGAGATGGAGCAGGAGGACATCGACCGCGTCATCCGCGATTTCGCGGCGGCCGCCCGACGCTGTCGCGAAGGCGGCCTCGACGGACTGGAGCTCTCCGGCGCGCACGGCCACCTGATCGACCAGTTCTGGAGCCCCTCGGTCAACACCCGCACCGACCGCTACGGCGGCAGCCTCGCCAACCGCATGCGCTTCGGCATCGAGGTGTTCGAAGCCGTCCGCGCAGCAGTCGGCGACGACTACGTGGTCGGCCTGCGCATGAGCGGCGACGAGCTACTCGCCCACGGCATCACCGCGGAAGACGCGATCGCCGTCGTCGCCGAATACCGGAGGCGCGGCCTGATCGATTTCGTCAACGTGCTCGGCGGCCAGGCCCGCGACGAGATGGCCCACGCCGTGATCGTCCCCAACATGGCCTTCCCCGTCGCCCCTTTTCTCTCACTTGCCAGCGCCATACGACGGGAAATCGACATCCCCGTCTTCCACGCCCAGCGCCTCAGCGATCTCGCCACCGCCGCCCGCGCCGTCGCCGAAGGCCATATCGACATGGCGGCACTCACCCGCGCCCACATCGCCGACCCCCATCTCGTGCGCAAACTCATCGAGGGCCGCGAGGACGACATCCGCCAATGCGTGGGTGCGGGCACCTGCATCGACCGCATCTATGTCGGCGGCGACGCCATCTGCATCCAGAACGCCGCCACCGGCCGCGAAGCCACCATGCCGCACGACATCTCTCGCGCGGCAACACGACGAAAAATCGTCGTGATCGGCGCCGGCCCCGCCGGCCTCGAGGCCGCCCGCGTCTCGGCCCAACGCGGCCACCACGTCGTCCTCTTCGAACGCGCACCCGCTACCGGCGGGCAGCTCCGTCTCGCCGTCCGCGCCACCTGGCGCGAGGCGCTCAGCGGCATCACCCGATGGCTCGACGCCCAAATCCGCAAACACGGCGTCGACCTCCGCCTCGACACCGAGGCCACGCCGGAACAAATCCTCGCCGAGCACCCCGACATCGTGATCCTCGCCACCGGCGGCCTCCCCAACATGGGCGGCGACATCGGCGGCATCGAGCTCGCGGACAGCACCTGGAACGTGCTCGACGGCACGCTCCAGCCCGCCGGCTCCGTGCTGCTCTACGACGAGATGGGCCAGCACCACGCCGCCTCGGTCGCCGAACTCCTCGCCACACGCCGCTGCCTGGTGGAGCTCGCCACGCTCGACCGCTGGGTCGCCCAGGAGGTCGGCACCACCAACCAGCCCGTCCACCTCCGCGAGCTCACCCGCCTCGGCGTGATCATGACCGCCAACCTCGAGCTCACAGAAATCTACCGCGAAGGAAACCGCCGCATCGCCGTGTTCCGCAACACCATGACCGGCACCGAGGAAGAGCGCGCCGTCGACCACATCCTGCTCGAGCGCGGCACGCTGCCCGCCGACGCCCTCTACCAAGCCCTGAAACCAGGCTCGGCCAACCGCGGCGTGACCGATCTCGACGCCCTGGTCGCCGGCCGCCCCCAACCCGCGCCCGACGGGGGTTTCGCCCTCTACCGCATCGGCGACGCGGTGGCCGGCCGCAACATCCATAGCGCGATCTTCGACGCACTCCGCCTCTGCAAGGATCTCTGATTGGCGTCCCCCCTGCCGCCCCCTCTGCTGCCATGCGCTGCCATCTGGGTGCTGGCCGCCGCGGCCGCGCTGCTCGCGTTCGACGTCACCAGACGCTGGCACCACGGACGCGCCGCCCCGGTCGATCTCGCCGCCGGATTTCTCGCCCTCCCGCGCCGCTACCTCGTCGACGTGCACCACGTGGTGAACCGCCGCCCGGCCGCCGCCCGCATGCACGCGCTGGCCGCCGGCGGCCTGCTCGCCGGATCCGTCCTGCTCGCCCTCTCGCCGCTCCGCCCCGCCATCTTCGGCGCGGCGGCCGCCCTGCTGTTCGCCGCCGGCATTTTCGGCGCGGCACTCGCCGCCGCCCGCCGCCTGCCGCACACCCCGCCACACCTCACCGGCGGCGCCTACCGCCGCCTGCCGATCTGGCTCGCCCTCACCGATGCAGGCGGCCTCCTGGGCGGGCTCGCCACGTCCGGCTTCGCACCCGCCGCGTGCGCGGTGCTCGGCACGTGCGGCCTGCTCGCCGGCGGCGCCTTCCTCCTCGCAGGCCTCCGTCGCGGCCCCATGCGCCACGCGGTCGCCGGCATCGCCCACCTGGTCGCCCACCCGCGCCCCGCCCGCTTCGGTGCCCGCTTCGACCCTCGCTTCGACCCCCGATTCGAACAGAGCCCCGATACCGCACTCGCCCCCCTCGACCTCGACCTGCCCGACGACCTCCTCGGCGCCGGCACGGCCGACGCCTTCGCCTGGAACCGTCTCGCCGGCTTCGATGCCTGCGTGCAATGCGGCCGCTGCGAGCAGGCCTGTCCCGCCACCGCCGCCGGCCAGCCTCTCAACCCGAAATCCCTGATCCAGGCGCTCGCCACCGCCCCCCGCGACGGCGCCCCCCTCGTGGGCGCGCACGCCGCCATCCACCCCGACACGCTCTGGTCCTGCACCACCTGCCGCGCCTGCGTCGAAGCCTGCCCGATGATGATCGAGCACGTCGACGCGGTGATTGACCTCCGCCGCCACCAGGCCCTCGTGCTCGGGGCCGCGCCTGCCGCCACCGCCGCCCCGCTCCGCGCGCTCCGCGACGCCGCCGAACCCGGCGGCCGCCCGCTCGCCGCCCGCCTCGACTTCGCCGCCGGCCTCGCGATCCCGGTGCTGGCCCCCGGCTGCGAGACCGACATCCTCCTCTGGCTGGGCGAGGGCGCCTACGACCCGCGCCACGGCCGCACGCTGCGCGCCCTGGTGCGCCTGCTGCATATGGCCGGCGCGCGCTTCGCCGTGCTCGGGCCTGATGAGGGCGACAGCGGCGACCTCGCCCGCCGCCTGGGCGACGAGGCCACCTTCCAGCGCGTGGCTGCCGAGAACATCGCCGCCCTGTCCCAGCGCCGCTTCCGCCGCATCGTCACCGCCGACCCGCACGCCCTGCACGTCCTCCGCCGCGAATACCCGGCGCTCGGCGGCAGCTGGACCGTGCAGCACCACACCGCCCTGCTCGACGAGCTCGTCGAGCAGGGCGCGCTCACCCTGGCCGCCATCGACGGCCCCCCCACCGCCTATCACGACCCCTGCTACCTCGCGCGCTACAACGGCGAGACTGCGGCCCCGCGCCGCCTCCTCGCCGCCAGCTGCACCCGCACCGTCGAGATGGCCCGCCACGGCCGCGACGCCATGTGCTGCGGCGGCGGCGGCGGCGCGCCGGTCAGCGACGTTCCGGGCCGCGTCCGCATCCCCGACCTCCGCATGGCCCAGGCGCGCGAGGCCGGTGCGGCGGTCGTGGCCGTCGGCTGCCCCGGCTGCACCGCGATGCTTGAGGGCGCCACGGGTGCGGCCACCGTCCGCGACATGGCCGAGCTCGTGCTCGACGCGGCCCTCCTCGGCATGAACGCCGCCCCCCTCGGCCTGAACGCCATAAAGTGACGCCGATCCGCCGCGATCCCCGCGCCGAGCGCGCCGCCCGGCATGTCCCCGCGTCGCGCCCCCGCTTCACGATCGAGCCGCACGCGGCGCCGCCCGTCCGCCCGCGCCGCGACCCGCGCGCGGAGCGCCGCGCCGTGCTCGTCCCCGGCACCGCGCGCCCCCGCTTCGATCGCACCCGCCTCGACCGAACCGGCCGTGGCACCACTCCCGCCGCAACCCCGAGCGCCCCCTCCACGACGCGCCACCTCGCCGAAGCGCCCAACCCCCACCTCACCGTGCTCGTCGTGCCCGACGCGCCCACCGGCCGTCCCACCCGCCACGACCTCCAGCTCCTCGCCGCCGCCCGCCGCCTGGCCGACCCGCACGGTGCCGCCGTCGTGCTCGCAGGCGGCGCACACACCGATCTCGCCTCGCTCGAGGCCCTCGCGGATGCCGGCGCCGACCGCCTCGTCCCGCTCGCAGAAACCCACGCGCCCGCCATCGCCGCGCTGATCGACACGCTGGCACCCATCGCCGTGCTGTTCCCCGAAACCCCGGACGGCGGCGACCTCGCCCGCCGCGTCGCCGCCCTTCGCCACGAACCGCTCGCCACCCACCTCGTGGCCCTCACCCCGCGCGAGACGGTGCGCCCATGCCGCGCCCGCCGCGCCGAGCGCCACGCGCCGGCCGCCCGGCTCCTGGCGCTCGAAGCCGACATCGTCGCCCTCCACACGGGCCCCCGCCGCAAGCTCGAGCTCCTGCCACCGCCCGACACCGCGTCGCCCGCACCCCCTCCGGACATCCGCGACATGCCCGGCGATCCCGCCGGCGCCCCCCTCGCCGAAGCTGCCTTCGTGATCGCCGCCGGCGCCGGCATCCGCGAGATCGAGCGCTTCCTCACACTCGCGGCCAGCCTCGGCGCCACACCCGGCGCCAGCCGCGCGCTCTGCGACGCCGGCGCCATGCCGCGCGCCTCCCAGGTCGGCGCGTCCGGCACCGTGCTCACCAGCGCCTGCTACCTCGCCTTCGGCATCGCCGGCGCCCCCCAGCACCTGCAGGGCATCGGCGCCGTCCCGCACGTGATCGCCGTCAACACCGACCTCCACGCCGCGATGGTCGCCCGCGCCGAGCTCGCGATCGTGGCCGACGCCCACCCCGTGATGCTCGCCCTCCAGCGCCTGCTCGAGGCAGAGGCGGCACCATGACGCCACCGCAGGTCGTCGTCCTGCTCTCGGCCGGCCTGCACCCGCACTCCGGCCGCCCGGCTCCCGTGCCCGTCGAGCTCCAGGCGATCCGCCTCGCAGCCCAGCTGGCACCCGACGCCACCGGCCTGCACGCCGGCCCGCCCGACCCCGCCCTCCATGAGTGCCTCGGCCACGGCCTCGCCCGCATCCTCGCCGTCCCCGCCGGCGACATCCCGCACGCACTCCGAGCGGCGCTGGCGAGCCTCCGCCCCACAACCGGGCAACTCCTCATCCTCGCCGGCCGCCGCGGGCAGGGCGGCGAGGATGGCGGCGTGCTCCCCTACCGCCTGGCCCACGCGCTCGGCCTGCCGATCGTCGCCGACATCATCGCCGCCCGCCCGCTGCCCGACGGACGCCTGGTCGCGACCCAGTGGCGCCCGCTCGGTGCCCGCCGCGAAGTCACCGTCGCGGGCGCCGCAGTGCTCACCGTACATCCCGCCGCGCCGCCGCCGCTCCCATACGTGCACGCCGCCGCCCGCCGCGGCACGATCGAGCGGCTCGACGTCGAGCCCTCTGCCGCGAACATCGAGATCGAGGGCGAGCTCCGCCCCTTCCGCCACCGCCCGCCCGTCGTCGGCACGGCGCCCACCGCCGGCCGCATCGTCACCGACGCCACGCCCGAGGAGGCGGCACGCCTGATCCTCGCGCATCTCCGCGGGCTGGGCCTCCTGGCACGCGCTTAAGCAAGAAGGCCAGGGGCTCTGCCCCTGGACCCCGTTAAGGGCGCAGCCCTTAAAACCCCGTACTTAAGGCTGGAGTGCGGGCGCTGGAGATGGAATGCGTCAGCCGAAGGCTATGATGTCAGGCTTCGCCCGTGTTTGGAGGGAACACCCCAAACAATCAGGGTTCCAAGGGACGACTGTCCCTTGGCGGGTCCAGGGCAGAGCCCTGGCCTTCTTGCCGCCCGCACTCCTCCACCCAACCCACTGGCACGCCCTTCGCTAGACTCCCGGACCGCAGGGCGGCGATCATCCGGGCGCGCGCCCCGCATGACGCAATCCGGCGCCTCTCCGGAGCCACCCATGGGCAACCTCTCCCCACTGTCGCGCATCCGCCCGTCGCAATCGCCCGAGGCCAGGCTCTCCGTCGGCATCATCCTCGCCGACAATTTCACGCTCTCCGCCTTCGCCCTCTTCACCGACCACCTGCGTCTCGCCGCCGATGACGGCGATCGCTCGCGCCCCATCCGCTGCCACTGGTCGGTGATGAGCGAGCGCTCCGAGCCCACCCGCGCCAGCTGCGGCGTGGCGGTCAGCCGCATGAGCGAGCTCGTCGACCCCCGTTCCTTCGACTACGTCGTGGTCTGCGGCGGCCTGCTGCAGGGCCGCCCGCAGGTGGGCGACACGACCCTCGACTACCTCCGCGCCGCCGCCCGCGCCGGCGTGAAGCTGATCGGCATCTGCACCGGCGTGTTCGTGCTCGCCCGCGCCGGCCTGATGGACAAAACCCCGAGCTGCGTCAGCTGGTACCATTCCGCCGATTTCCAGAACAACTTCCCCGACCTCGACTTCGTCACCGACCGCGTCTTCCTCGATGCCGGCGACCGCATCACCTGCGCCGGCGGCGGCGGTGCTGCCGACCTCGCCACCCACCTCATCGAGCAGCGGCTCGGCCGCGCCGCCGCCCAGAAGGCCAGCCACGTGCTGCTGCTCGACGGCGCCGTGCGCGGCGGCGGCACCCGCCTGCAGCCGCACCTGCCGATCCCGCACGGCGACGGCACGATCCGCGACAGCAACGTCCGCCGCGCCCTCCTGATGATGGAGCAGAACCTCGCCGACCCGGTCCCGATCTCCGCCATCGCCGACCATCTCGCGATCTCGCCCCGCCAGCTCGAACGCCTGTTCCAGGCCGAGCTCAACGTCGCCCCCGCGCAATGCTACCGCAACCTCCGCCTCCGCCAGGCGCACTGGCTGCTGTCTAATGGCGACCTGTCCATCACCGAAATCGCCACCGAAACGGGTTTCGCCGACTGCGCGCATTTCTCGCGCCACTTCAAGGCGCATTTCGGATGCCGCCCGAGCGAGGTCCGCGCGGAGAACCTGCCATTGCCACGCAGCAACGATCGCGCCGGGTTGCGATTGTTCGGGGAGGCCGCTGGCGTGTGAAGAAGGCCAGGGGCTCTGCCCCTGGACCCCGCCAGGAGGGAAGGCCCTCCTGGACCTGCCAAATGTCAGGCTGACCGTCGAGAGAGTGTTTGCAACCCCCGATCCAGGGTCGCGGTCGGCTGAATGGCGGCTGCTTTGCGCCTCGAAGCGGGCACCCCAGGGCAATGTCGCGAGGTCCGGAAGCGGACATTTGAAGGTCGCTCTGAGGCGCGAAAGCAATCTCGCACTTGACCTAATTAAGAGTCTTCACTTATATAAGCGATGACTAATGCGCTCGGTATGCTCTCCGCACTTGCTGACCCGACACGAAGGTCCCTCGTCGAGTTGCTGCGCAATGGCCCCCTGACGGTCGGCGATTTGGTAGCTCGCACGCCGGTCACGCAATCGGCCGTGTCGCAGCATCTGCAGGTGCTGAAAGCGGCTCATTTGGTGGAAGAAAAGCGAGACGGCGCGCGCCGCTACTACAGTCTTGACCCCACCGCGTTCGGCGAGTTGCGGTCCTATGTCGAGGCGCTTTGGAACGATGCTCTGAATGCTTTTTCCAATGAGGAAACGTGATGACGAACTCATCGAAGGAAATACCATTCAAAGTCCCACCTGTAATCAAGGTCATTGAATATGCGGGAACGCCCGAGCAGGCTTTCACGAGGTTCAGTGCCGATATCGGCAAGTGGTGGCCGATCGCGACCCACTCGTTGGCCGGAAAAGCGGACGGCGTTTCGGTTGCTTTCGAGCACATGGAACCCGGTGGGCAACTGGTAGAGCGATGGAGCACCGGCGAGGCCCATGTCTGGGGAACAATCACCGCCATCGATCCTCATGTCAGGATTGCGTTCACCTGGCATGTCGGGCGCAACGAGGACGAGGCCCAACTCATCGAGCTCACCTTCAGCGTAACGGCTCCAGGGCGGACGCGAATCCAACTTGTTCATTCCGGTTGGGAGTCACTAGGCGAGGCGGCAGCTATCCGAAGAAATGAATATAACGAAGGCTGGAACTTCGTGTTGAGCCTTTTTGCTCCGCACGCATCGTCTTGAGTCTACCGCTTCTCGTTGACCTCGCCGGGGCTGGTCATCATAAGCCTCAGAGACTATCTGTATTCGTGACGAGCTGTCGCTCTGGCAATGTCCGCTTTCTGCGCCTGACCACCTGAAGCCGACCACCCGGTCACCGGCCAGCGCATGCAGCCCATAGTTCGGAGAAACCGATAACTCATCGAGCGATCCAGCCGCATCGATGAAAGCCAGCATCCGCCGAATGCGCTCAACGTCGCCCACCAGACCCCCGGCGGTTCCCTTCTCGAAGAAGCGCCGAAGCCTCTTGTGAGCGATACTGCCGATCTCACCAACGTAAAGTATGACTTTACGTCCGGAGCGGCAAGTCTCGCTTGACGTGACGCGCCGACACGCACTCTTCAAGCGCGCTCAAGGGCGCGATAAGATCCCCTCGCCGCCACCAGGATCCCCATGCAGCCCAACATCCTCGTCCTGATGGCCGACCAACTCACCGCCGGCGCCCTACGCGCCTACGGTAACCGCGTCTCCCGCACGCCCCACCTCGACGCCCTCGCCGCTCGCGCCGTCGTCTTCGACAACGCCTACTGCAACATCCCCCTCTGCGCCCCCTCGCGCGCGTCGCTCATGTCCGGCCGCCTCCCAAGCGCCATAGGCGCCTACGACAACGCCTGCGAATTCCCCTCCCAGACCCCCACCTTCGCGCACGTCCTGCGCGCCGCCGGCTATCAGACCATCCTCGCCGGGAAAATGCATTTCTGCGGCCCCGACCAGCTGCACGGCTTCGAGGAGCGCCTGACCACCGACATCTACCCCGCCGATTACGCCTGGACCCCCGACTGGACCCGCGCCCACGACCGCCCCGACTGGTACCACGCGATGAATTCGGTCACCGAAGCCGGCCTTTGCATCCGCACCAACCAGATCGACTTCGACGAGGAAGTCGTGCACGCCGCCCGCCAGAAACTGTTCGACATCGCGCGCGCCCCCGAACAACGCCCGTTCTGCATGGTCGTCTCGCTCAGCCACCCGCACGATCCGTTCACCATTCCCGATCCCTGGTGGAGCCGCCATTCCGACGCCGAGATCGACATGCCGAACCCCGCGGCGCAAGACGACCCGCACAGCCGCCGCCTCCGCCACGCGATCGGTCTCGATCTCCTCGAGCCCGACGCCACCCAGATCCGCGCCGCCCGCCGCGCCTATTACGGCGCCTGCGCCTTCGTCGACGACTGCGCCGGCCAACTTCTCTCGACCCTCGACCTCTGCGGCCTCACCGACGACACCGTCATCGTCCTGCTCTCCGACCACGGCGAGATGCTCGGCGACCGCGGCCTCTGGTTCAAGATGAACTTCTTCGATCCCGCCTGCCGCATTCCGCTGATGATCAGCAACCCGCGCCGCTTCGCCCCACGCCGCGTGGCGGAATGCGTCTCGCTCGTCGACATCCTGCCGACCTTCGCCGAGCTCGGCGGCGTCCCCGACCCCGGCATCCCGCTCGACGGCCACAGCCTGCTCCCGCATTGCCGCAACGAACCAGCCCACGACGAGGCGTTTGGCGAATACACCGCCGAAGGCGCCATCGCCCCAATCGTGATGATCCGCCGCGGGCGCCACAAGTTCATCCATTGCCCCGCCGATCCCGACCAGCTCTTCGACCTCGCGACCGACCCCGTCGAACGCCACAACCTCGCATCGCAAGGCGGGGCACCCAACGCCGGCGCGCCGAACATCTTCGACGTGTTCCGCGCGGAGGCCGCCGCGCGCTGGGACCTCCCAGGCCTCGACGCCGCCATCCGCGCCAGCCAGCGCCGCCGCATGCTGGTCAATTCCGCGCTCCGTCGCGGCACCCCGCACCATTGGGACCACACCCCCGCGCGCGACGCGTCGCAATCCTACATCCGCAGCCACATTCCCCTCGACGAACTCGAGGCCCGCGCCCGCTTCCCGGCCGTCATCTCCGAGAAGACACCGCTAAGATCTCCCTGAGCCCCAAGGATCAGGATCATGCAACTTCACCGCGCCCTCGCCCCGCACCCATCCAGGCGCCAGACCAGACTTGAATGATCCAACGAATTTCAAGTCGACGCGAAAACCCGTCAATGAGCAGCCGAAGCCGCCCGTCCGCCGGAGAGTGCCGCCAGCATTTCCGCCGTGCAGAAGCTGCCGACGATCCGGTCGCCCTCGCCGATCAGCACCGCCTGGCCGCTCGCCTGGCGCATCCGGATGATGTCTTTCAGTGTCGCCCCGGGCGATGCCACCAGGGCTCCCACCGGGATCGCCACCGGCGCCTCGAGCGGGCGCATCACGATCTCGGCCCGAAGTGCCGCCAGCGGGTTCATATGCTCGAGAAATTCCTCGACATAGGAATCCGCAGGCCGCAGCAGGATCTCCTCGCGCGTCCCCGTCTGCACGATCCGTCCGCCCCGCAGAATGGTGATCCGGTTCCCAAGCTTGAACGCCTCGTCGAGATCGTGGCTCACGAACACGATCGTCCGCTTCGTCGCCGCCTGCAGCTCGAGCAGCTCGTCCTGCAACCGCGCCCGTATCAGCGGGTCGAGTGCCGAGAACGGCTCGTCCATCAGCAGGATGTCGGCCTCCGTCGCGAACGCGCGCGCCAACCCCACACGCTGCTGCATGCCCCCCGACAGCGTATGCGCGTAGGCATCCGCGAACCGCTCGAGCCCCACGAGCTTCAGCTTCTCGTCCACGATCTCGGCCACGTGGCGGCGGTGCAAACCCCGCAGCTCGAGCCCATACGCCACATTCTCGCGCACCGTCCGCCAAGGCAGCAGCGCAAACTGCTGAAACACCATCGCCAGCCGCACCCGCCGGATCTCGCGCAGCTCCTCGGCCGACACGGCGGCCAGATCGACGCAGGCCGCCCCGTTCCCGATCAGCACCTGCCCGCGCGCCACCGCATTCAGCCCGTTCGCCGCGCGCAACAGCGTCGACTTGCCCGAGCCCGACAGCCCCATCAGCACGCTGATCTCGCCCCGCTCGATCGCCAGCGACGCCCCAGCAACCCCGAGCCCCACGCCCAGCCGATCCGCGATCTCCTCGCGCGTGCCCCCTGCATCGAGCATCGCGAGTGCCCGCACCCGCCGCCGCCGATCGCCGCCGAACAGGATGTCGACATCGCGAAACTCGAGCGCCGGGTTCACGCCCCACCGCCGCGCGCGCCCGTTGGTCCCGCCCGCGGCCGGCAGATCCGATCCAGCGCGATCGCCACGAGCACGATCGCAAACCCCGCCTCGAACCCGATATTCACCTGCACCATGTTCAGCGCCCGCACCACCGGCACCCCCAGCCCGCCCGCGCCCACCAGTGCGGCGATCACCACCATCGACAGGCTTAGCATGATGCATTGCGTGAGCCCGGCCTGGATCGCGGTTCGCGCCCCCGGCAGCTCCACGGTCCACAGCTTCTGCCAGGGCGTCGCCCCGAAACTCTCCGCCGCCTCCACCAGCGGTGCGGGCACGCTCGCGATCCCCAACTGCGTCATCCGGATCGGTGCCGAGATCGAGAACACGATCGTCGACAGCACGCCAGGCGCCGTGCCGAGCCCGAACAGCACCAGCGTCGGAATGAGATACACGAAGGTCGGCAACGTCTGCATCAGGTCCAGCAGCGGCCGCAGCGCATGCTGCAACCACGGCCGGTGCGCGCTCGCAATTCCCACCGGCACGCCCACCGCCATCGCGATGGTCGTCGAGAACAGGATCAGCGTCAGCGTCGTCATCGTGTCCGCCCAGTATCCCTGGTTGACGATGAACAGCAGTGCCATTGCGACAAACACCGCGAGCCCGACCGAGCGCCGCAGCCACCAGACCAGCACGGCCAGCACCAGCGTCATGATCGGCGCCGGCAGGAACAGCAGCGCGCCGGTGACCGCATCCGTCACGTCGTCGAACACGCCGGAGCACGCATCGAACGCGCCCCCGAAATGCGTCTTGATGACATCGACGAAGTCCGACACCCACGCGCCGGCCGGGATCTTGTGGGCCGCGATCCAGTTGCTGTTCAAAAGACGCGACACCTCCCCGGGACCAGGTGCGATGCTCGCCCAACGGCATCAGGCAACGCCAGCCAATTCGTGCCCATCACCGACCCGAACCGCTTGCAGCAGCTTCCCGACAATCGCCGCCCGCGCGCTTGACGCCGCCGCGCGCGCCGCCGAACTGAGCCCCATGCGGCACCCCACCCACGACACCGAAGCCGATTTCGTCATCGTGGGCGCAGGCTCCGCCGGCTGCGTCATGGCCGACCGCCTCACCGCCTGTGGCCAGCACAGCGTAGCCCTCCTCGAATTCGGCGGCAGCGACCGCTCGATCCTGATCCAGATGCCGGCCGCCTTGTCGATGCCGATGCACCGCCGCCGCTACAACTGGTTCTACGAAAGCGAGCCCGAACCTCATCTCGGCGGCCGAAGAATGCACACACCGCGCGGAAAAGTGCTCGGCGGCTCGTCCTCCATCAACGGCCTGGTCTACGTCCGCGGCAACGCGCTCGATTTCGAGTCCTGGGAAGCGCAAGGCGCCAAAGGCTGGGGCTGGCGCCACGTGCTTCCGTATTTCCGCCGCGCCGAAACCGCCGCGGAAGGCGGCGACGAATACCGCGGCTCAAACGGCCCGCTGCACACCAGATACGGCACCCTCGACAACCCGCTCCACCGCGCATGGATCGAAGCCGGCCGCCAGGCCGGCTACCCCGTCACCGCCGACTACAACGGCCACCGGCAGGAAGGCTTCGACCGCATGGCGATGACCGTCCGACGCGGCCGCCGCTGGAGCACCGCCAACGCCTATCTCCGCCCCGCCATGCAGCGCCCGAACCTCCGCGTCCTGACCGAAACCCTCGCCACCCGCATCCTGTTCGAGGGCCGCCGCGCCACCGGCATCGAATACCGCCGCGACGGCCGCACCGGTCGCATCCACGCCCGCCGCGACATCATCCTCGCCGGCGGCCCGATCAACTCCCCGCAACTCCTGATGCTCTCAGGCATCGGCCCCGAGGCCGAACTCCGCCGTCACGGCATCGCCACGCTGCACCACCTGCCCGGCGTCGGCCTGAACCTCCAGGACCATCTCGAGCTCTATGTCCAGGTCGCCTGCCGCCAACCCATCACGCTGTTCGCCGTCACCGATCCCATCTCCAAAGCCCGCATCGGCCTCCGCTGGATCCTCCACAAGGACGGCCTCGGCGCCACCAACCATTTCGAAAGCTGCGGCTTCATCCGCAGCCGCGCCGGCATCAGCCACCCCGACATCCAGTATCATTTCCTACCGCTCGCCGTGACCTACGATGGAAAAAGCCTCGCCACCGAGCACGGCTACCAGGCCCATGTCGGCCCCATGCGCTCGAAAAGCCGAGGCTCCATCACGCTCCGTTCGCCCGACCCTGCCGACAAGCCCGTGATCCGCTACAACTACATGAGCCATCCCGACGACTGGACCGAGATGCGCGCCTGCGTCCGCCTCACCCGCGAGATCTTCGCGCAACCCGCCTTCGATCCCTATCGCGGCCGCGAGATCCAGCCCGGCGCGGACGTCACGACCGACGACGCAATCGACGATTTCGTGCGCCGGCACGTCGAGAGCGCGCTGCATCCCTCCTGCACCTGCCGCATGGGCGACCCCGCCGACCCGATGAGCGTGGTCGACCCCGAACTCCGCGTGATCGGCGTGGAAGGCCTCCGCATCGCCGACAGCTCGGTCATGCCCAGCGTCACCACCGGCAACCTCAACGCGCCCACCGTCATGATCGGCGAAAAGGCGTCCGACCACATACTCGGCCGCGATCCGCTGCCGCCGTCGAATGCGCCGTTCTACCAGGCAGCAAATTGGGAGACTGCGCAGCGGTAAGAAGGCCAGGGGCTCTGCCCCTGGACCCCGCTGGGGTCTTAACCCCAGACCCCACTTATCAAGCAGGTCCAGGACTGCTTGTCCTGGCGGGGTCCAGGGGCAGAGCCCCTGGCCTTCTTCACTCCACCAGCTCGTTCAGATGCGGCAGCTGGTGATAAGCCCGCCCCATATACATCAGCACCGGCGCATCCTGGCTCGCCGCCGCCAGCACCTCGACGAACATCACGCTGTGCGTCCCCACATCCACGATCTCCGTGATCCGCCCGTCGAAGCTCGCCGCCGCCCCCTCGAGCACCGGCGCCCCGCTCTCCATTACCGTCCAGTTCCCCTGCTCGAACCGCTCCGCCACCCGGTCGCGCGACGCGAACACCGCCGAGATCTCCCGCTGGTCCGCCGCCAGCGTGTTCACGCATACCGGCCCCCCCACCACGAAAGACCCGTGCGAGCTCGTTTGCCGGTTCATGCAGAACAGCAACGTCGGCGGCGTGTCGGTCACCGAGCTCACCGCCGACGCGGTCAGCCCGTGCCGCCCACCCGCATCCGCCGTGGTGATCACGTGCACGGCAGCCCCCACCCTCGACATGGCCTGGCGGAACTCGGCTTGGCTCGTGGCGCTCATCCCTGGCTTCCCATCGTCGGTGCAATCATCCTCGCGTCCACGCCTGTTTCTGCGCATCGACCCGCCATTTGCAATCCCCCCCGACACGCGCCACTTTCCGCGCCCGCTGGTTGGGGTGGTTTCGGGATGACGAGGTCGGTTCGGCGCGTGGCGCTCGCTTGTGTTCTGGCGTCGCTCGCGGGCTGCGGCTGGTTCGGCGGCGGCAGCGGCGACACTCACAAGGCCGCCAACGCGCTCACCGGCACCGAGGACACCACCGAGACCGTGACGCTCGGCAACGGCGACGGCCTCAACCTTCCCACCGAAATCGCAGGTTTCACCCGCAACGAGGTGCGCGTCGGCAACAAGGCCACCGAGGCGGGCGCCACCTACACGCGCAGCGGGCCGCCCGGATCGGTGGTCGCCAACATCCACGTCCACAAGGTCTCGAGCGGCAGCTCCCTCATCCCCTTCAGCGGCGGCGGCAGCGACGATGCGACCAGGCCCCGTTCGGACACGGCGCTCACCGCGCTGATCGCCGAGATCACCCGCGCCCACCCGGACGCCGCGGTGATCGGCCGCTCGGACGTGTTTCTCGTCCGCTTCGGCACCGTCCAGGCCGGCCGCGCCGCCGAGCTCACCGCGACCGACGAGATCGGCGGCCAGCGCCAGCCCGTGCGCATGCTCGCCGAGTCGTTCTGCTGCGTGAACGCCAAGTGGGACTACGAGTACCGCTTCGAGGCGCCGGCCGGCGTGCAGGCCCGCGAGCTCGAGCGCGCCTTCGCCCGCGCGATCGCCTGGAGCCGCGAGCCGGGCGCCAGCGTCGACCAGGCGGAGTGACCGCGCGCCTTGGACTGGGAAGCCGCCGCAAGGCGGGGTGACTGGCAAGCGGCCTGGGCCATCAACGACGCCGTGCTTGCCGCCCGCGACCCCGCCACATGCGACGACGCGCGCCTGCCCTATCATCAGCGCTGGGTCTGGGACGGCCGCCCCTTCGACGGCCGCGACGTCCTGGTCCGCTGCTATCACGGCCTCGGCGACACGCTCCATTTCGCCCGCTATTTCCATCCGCTCGCCGCCCGCGCGCGCACCGTTACCGTGGAGGCGCCGGCCGCCCTGGCGCCACTCCTCCGCTCGATCTCCGGCATCGCGGTCCACCCGTTCGACGTCGACGCCCCGCTGCCCCCCTCGGCCTGCGACATCGAGAGCATGGAGCTCGCCCATGCGCTGCGGATCCCGCCCGAGGCGCTCGCCGCACCCTATCTGGCGACAGCTCCGGGCCTGGCGACGGGTCCGGTGCCGCGCCGCGCCGGTCACATCGGACTGAGCTGGCGCGGCGGCGACTGGAACGCGGCGCGCGCCGTCCCGTTCGCCGAGCTCGGCCCGATCCTGGCAACCGGGGCCGGCCGGCTGTGGAGCCTGCAGCTCGGGGAAGGGGGCCCCGCCTTCCGCAATCCCGCCGGCTGCAGCGACGACATCGGCGAGACCGCGCGCCTCGTGGCCTCGCTCGAGCGCGTCGTGACGATCGACAGCATGGTGGCCCATCTCGCAGGCGCGATCGGGGTGCCCGCGATCGTGCTGCTCCCCGCCCGGCCCGACTGGCGCTGGGGCGATCGGGGCGAGCGGTGCCCGCTCTATCCCACCCACACGCTGTGCCGCCAGTCCCGCCCCGGCGCATGGGACGACGCGGTCGCCCGGGCGGCCGCGCTATGTTGACGCCACGCTGTGTTGACGCGACTGGGCGCGGACCACACGATCGGCGAACCCTGCAGTGAGATTTCCCGCATGCGGCGTCCGGCGCGCACGATCGCTTCCCCCTTGTTCGCCCCCCTGTTCGCCGCGTTCCTTCTGGCCGCGCCACAAGCCGCCTCCGCGCAGGACCATCCGCCGGCCGCCCGCGTGGCCCCGGTCACCGACGACTATTTCGGCACCGGGATCACCGATCCCTATCGCTGGATGGAGAGCGAGCCCCAGCCGGAGTTCAACACCTACCTCCACGCCGAGAACGACCACGCCCGCGCGGTGCTCGCCCGCATCCCCGGCCGCGACGCCCTCGCGCGCGACATCGGCACCGTGTCCGGCGCACTCCCGCGCGTCGACGACGTCACGCCCGCGGGCGGCGAGGTGTTCTTCCTCAAGCGCGAGGCAGGCGGCCAGATCGCCCGCCTCTACGTGCGCGACGGCCACCAGGGCCGCGACGGGGGCCGCGACGGGGGCCGCGAGCGGCTCCTGGTCGATCCGCAGCGCTTCGCGTCCGGCCACGCGCATGCCGAGATCGACCAGTTCGCACCCTCCGACGACGGCAGTCTCGTGGTCTACGGCGTCTCGGTCGGCGGCTCGGAGAACTCCACGCTCCACGTGATCGAAACCGCCACCGGCGCGGACCGGCCCGACATCATCGATCGCGCGAAATTCGCGGGCGTGTCCTGGGCGCCCGACGGCAAGTCCTTCTTCTTCGCGCGCCTGCCGGTCGGCGCCGCGACTGCGTCGGCCGCCGAGCAATACGCGCATCTGCGGATCTACCAGCACCGCCTCGGCGACGATCCGGCGCACGACACGGCCATCCTCGACTCCGACCATCTCCCGTTCGCCTTCAAGGCCGCAGCGATCTTCCCGTCGGTCAGCCTGACCGCGGGATCGGATGTCGTGCTCGCCCAGATCTCCGACGGCGTCTCGCCCGAATTCGAGCTCTACGCCGCACATCTCGACGTCCTGCTCGCGCATCGTCCCGACTGGAAGCTCCTCGCCACCCAGGCCGACGACGTCGTGGGTGCGGCCGTGCACGGCGACCGGATCGACCTCCTGACGCACAGCCACGCGCCGCATTTCAGGATCGTCGAGACCACGCTGGCGGCACCCGTCTTCGCGGGTGCGCGCACGCTCGTGCCGGAAGGTGCCGGCGTGATCACCGTGATCGCGGCCGCCTCCGACGGGCTCTACTGGGCCACGCGCGACGGCGCCACCTTCCATCTCCACCGCCTGCCCAACGACCGCGCGGCGCCCCGCCAGGTGGCACTCCCCTTCGCCGGCACGATCGAGCCGCCCGAGACCACCACCGGCGGCCTTACCACCGACCCCACCGCACCCGGCGCCTTCGTGGGCCTGGAATCCTGGGTCCATCCCCGCGTCTGGTTCCGCTACGACCCGGCGGCGGACCGCATGTCCGACACGCATCTCCTGCCCGCTTTCCCGCGCGACCTGTCTCCCTACGTCGCCACCGAAACCCTTGCCACCGCCCGCGACGGCACCCGCATCCCGCTCTCGATCGTCGAGCGCCGCGATGCGCCGCATGACGGCAAGCGCCCGACCTATCTCGTGGGCTATGGCAGCTACGGCATATCCTACGACCCCGCCTTCAACGCCGCCTTCCTGCCCTGGCTCGACCATGGCGGCATCTACGCGGTGGCCCATGTGCGCGGCGGCGGCGAGGGCGGGCAGGCCTGGCACGATGCCGGCAAGATCGCCACCAAGCAGAACACCATCACCGACTTCATCGCCTGCGCCGAAGCCCTGATCGCCCGGCACGACACCGACCGCGCGCATCTCGCCGGCGAAGGCACCAGCGCCGGCGGCATCCTGATCGGCGGCGCCATCACGCAGCGCCCCGACCTGTTCCGCGCCGCCCTGATCCGGGTCGGTGCCACCAACACGATCCGCGAGGAATTGACCGCCGGCGGTCCCGCCAACATTCCCGAGTTCGGCACGGTCAAGGACGCGCGCCAGTTCCCGTCGATGCTCGCGATGGACGCCTACAACCATGTGCGAAGCGGCGTCGCCTACCCGGCGGTGCTGCTCACCGGCGGCGCCGACGACCCGCGCGTCACGGTCTGGATCCCGGCCAAGATGACCGCGAAACTGCAGGCCTCGACCGCCAGCAAACGGCCGGTGTTGTTCCGCGTCGAGTTCGACGCAGGCCATGGAATCGGGTCGACGCGCCAGCAGACCGACGACGAGCGCGCCGACGAGTTCGCTTTCCTGCTCTGGCAGTTCGGCGAGCCTGGGTTCCAGCCGAAGTAAGATTCCAGGGCTCTGCCCTGGACCCGCAAAGGGGCTTGCCCCTTTGATCCCGCGACTCAAAGAGCCCTTTGCAGAACTCCGATTATAGTCCGGGGGATCCAAGGGGTGACTACCCCTTGGCGGGTCCAGGGCAGAGCCCTGGCCTTTTGACTTACGATCCGTGCGTCATGATCGACGCGCCCAGAAGCGGCGCCAGATCCAGCGATAACGCCATCACGGCGCCCGCCGAGAGAAACATGACGCAGCCGAGCAGCAGAAGAATCCGGCCGCTGTCGCCTGTTTTGGGCTGATGCATGCTGTGCATTGCGAAGATGTCCGCGCTTGTCCGGCACCAAGTAAATGCCCGGGATCGTTAACAAACTCAAACATCGGCGCTTGCCATTTTTGCGCGACCCTCTCCGCCAGCGCACCAGACTTCTACTGTGCCGTTACCTTCGTCGTCTTGCCGCCTGACATCTCACGCCTTTCGCCGCCCGCGCCCCAACACGCAAGCGGCCAACAAAATCCACGACAGGATGAGCAGGCTGCCCCCGAACGGCGCCACCCGCACGATCGCATCCACGCCGAACGCGAATGTGTCGACGCCCGCACAGAACAGGACCGTGCCCGCGAGAAACCCCCACACCGCGACGGTCGCCGCACGGCCCGCCAGCCGCGACGCCCCCAGCAGCGCCAGCGCATGCCACATCTGCATCTCGATCCCGCGCTGCAGGATCGCGGCATGCGCCGCATCGAGCCCGCCCGCATGCGCCGCATAGGCCGCGAGTGCGACGCCGGTCGCCCCGAACACGCCCGCGCCACCCAGCGCCATCCGTTCCGTCCACCGCATCCCAGCCTCTCGCAACCCCCAGCGCTTTGCGTATAGGCTTGCCCCCTGCGATGCCCAGAGGCGACCTCTTCCCCGAAATCGGGCCCTACGAGACCGGCTACCTGCCGCTGACAGGTGGCCACGTCATGTACTGGGAGCAGGTGGGCGAGCCGCTCGGTCGCCCGGTGCTGTTCCTCCATGGCGGCCCGGGTGCGGGTGCGGGCGCCGTCCACCGCCGCTTCTTCGACCCGAATTTCTGGCGCGTGGTGATCTTCGACCAGCGCGGCGCCGGCCGCTCCCGCCCGCTCGGCGGCCTCACGCACAACACCACTGCCGACTTGGTCGCCGACATCGAGCTCATCCGCGAGCATCTCGGCGTGGACAAATTCCTGCTGTTCGGCGGCTCCTGGGGCTCCACGCTGGCGCTCGCCTACGCGCAGGCCCATCCCGACCGCGTGGCCGGCCTGGTGCTCCGCGGCGTCTTTCTCGGGCGCGCGGCCGAGCTCGACTGGTTCCTCCATGGCCTGGCCCGCGTCTTCCCCGACGCGCATGCCGCCTTCGCGGGCTTCCTACCGGAGGCCGAGCAGCACGACCTGCTCGCGGGCTATCTCCGGCGCCTCATCGACCCCGACCCCGCAATGCACCTGCCGGCGGCGCGCGCCTGGTCGCTCTACGAGGGCACCTGCTCGACCCTGCTGCCAAGCCCCGACACCGTCGCCTCCTTCGCCCGCGACCGCTCCGCCCTCGGCCTCGCCCGCATCGAGGCGTTCTACTTTGCCAACAACCTGTTCCTGCCGCCCGAGGGCCTGCTCGGCCGCATGGACCGGATCGCGGGCCTCTCTGCCGAGATCGTGCAGGGCCGCTACGACATGATCTGCCCGCCGCAGAGCGCCTTCGAGCTCGCGGCCAGCTGGCCGCACGCGCGCCTGACGCTCATCCCCGATGCCGGACACTCCGCACTGGAGCCCGGCATCCGCCGCGCGCTGGTGGCTGCGGTCGAGCGTTTTCGCTCGCGACGCTAGCCGGCGTTTTCGCTCGCGACGCTAGCCGGCGTTTTCGCTCGCGACGCCGAGCCCTCGGCGGGGCTCTCAAGAAAGACGCCGTGTTGCAGCACCCATTCCGCCCCGCCATGCTGGCAGCCGTCCCGGAGTGAACGACATGATGCAGCGAGGCCGTGACGGACGGGTTCGGGCCAGGCTCGGGATCGCGCTGACCACCTACAACCGGCGCCAGTCCCTGCTCGACCTGGTCGGCCGCCTCGAGCGCTTCACCTCGGTCGACTACGCGCTGGTGATCGGCGATGACGGCTCCACCGACGGCACTGCCGAGATGCTCGCCGAGACCCGCATTCCCGCCGTGTTCGGCCGCAACAAGGGCATCGCCTGGAACAAGAACCGCGGCCTCTACCACCTGATGAATTTTTCCAGCGCCGACATCATGATCCTGATGGACGACGACGTCCTCCCTCAGACCTATGGCTGGGAACAGGAATGGATCGCGGCCTCGGAGGCCTTCGGTCACATCAACTACGTGCCCGCCCATCTCCGCGGCCACGTGCTGACCGGCGCCTGCCGCGCGGCCGATCCCGGCATCACCCATGTGGTCGGCGGCCAGTGCCTCGGCTTCACGCGGGCGACGCTGCAGCATGTCGGCTATTTCGACCCGCGCTTCGGCCGCTACGGACACGAGCACTCCGACGTCACCTTCCGCTGCCTGCGCGCGGGCTTCGGCGGTGTCACGCGTGGCGCCTCGTCCTATTTCTACGTGATCGAGAGCGGGCTGGCGCTGCGTGACGTGCCTTCGAACTCCGACTTCGAGAGCCTCGAGCGCAACGCCCGCCTGCTGATGGAGGCGGGGGCCGACCCGATCTACCGGCTGCCCTGGCGCACCGACGCCGAGATGGCGGAGTTCCTGGGCGAGTTTCCGCAGGTCTCGCCCGAGCGCTGCCACGGCCTGGTGCGCGTGCCGAGCTTCGACGACGGCCGCTACCTGCATCGAAATCCGGACGTGGCGGCAACGGGGCAGGACCCGTTTGCGCATTACATCGCGTATGGGAAGCGGGAGGGGCGGGAGCTCGCGTGAAGGAAGGCCAGGGGCGCTGCCCCTGGACCCCGCTGGGGTCTTGACCCCAGACCCCCTTCGTATGCAGGTCCAGGACTGCTTGTCCTGGCGGGGGTCAAGGGGGCAGAGCCCCTTGCCTTTTTTCGCTAAGGTTCCCCGATGAGCCGCATCTTCTTCCTGACCGCCCACGGCACGCTGCTCACCCGCGGCGAGACGCTCGCGCATCAGGAGCTCCGCAGCGTCCCCAACGTCGATGCGCTGCTCAGCGTCGAGGCCGACATCGCCGCCCTCCGCCAGGGCTTCTCCCAGTTCGTCCTCGGCGAAGCGCCCGCCCCCGTCCACGCGCACAGCGAGACGCTCGGCGCCGTCACACTCCACGTCGACGCCGAACGCGGACTGCTCACCCTCGAGCACGCCGGCGCCTTCCTGTCGGCGGGAGCCACCGGCGGCAACGTCACCTGGACCACCGCCGCGCCCGACAGCTGGGAGCGCCTCCTGCCAGTCTCCGACGCCGAGATGGGCCAGCTCGTCACCCTGTTCTCCAACGACTGGATCGTCCGCTCGACGCGCCGGCTGGTCCACCCCTGGCAGGTCGCACTGGCACCCGACCACTGCCTCAAGCTCGGCGAACTCACCGTCCCGCTCGCGCGCAACCTGCCGCTGATCGCCACCGACTTCCCGTTCCGCGTCAACGTTCTCGTCGAGGGCTGGCGGCTCGAGGAGATCGTGCTGTTCAAGCCGTTGATCTACTACGCCGTCTATGGCGCGCCCTCGGTGCACAACCAGCTGTTCCTGAGCCTGGCCTCGCTGCACGAATTCGGCCGCTACACCGGCGACGTCCACGTGCTGACCGACCTCACCGCCGAGCGGCTGCGCGAGGCGGTGCCGACACTTCCCGCCGAACGCACCACCGTGCAGGCGCTGGCACCCACCGATTTCGCGGGCTACGTCGCCTCGAAATACTGCATCCTCGAGCACAAGCCCGCCTGGGGGTTCCAGCCGCTCTGCTTTCTCGATCCCGACATCGTCATCAACAACAATCTTCGGCCGATGCTGATCGAGATGGCGCTCGCCGACAGTCTCACCGCACCGCTCGAGGATGTGGGGCCGCTCCGCTCCTGGCCGCCGGTGGGCGGCACGCTGCTGCAGCGCGACGGCCGCGAGGCGCGGTTCGCGCGCGGCTTCAACGCCGGCACGCTCGGCATCCCCAACCTGCGCGCGCACGAGACGACGCTGCGACTGATCCGGCGCATCATCGAGAACATTCTCAAGGCGGAGGGACGCACATCGCTCGAATGGGTGGACCAGGAGGTCGCGAACTACGTCTCGTTCGTGCACGCCCATGTCGACACCGCCGCCGTCAGCCGCTTCATCCGCTTCGGCGCCCCGCACTCTTCGGAAACGCCCGGCGCGCTGACCGGGCTGATCCATTTCTGGGCCACCGGCAAGGCGGATCGCCACGAGCTGATGCGCAAATACATCGACGTGCTGCGCGAGAGCGCGCGCGTCTCGCACAAGCTGTCCTGAGACAGAGGGGAACGACCGATGTTCATCGCCATGAACCGCTTCCGTGTGGCCACCGGCTCGGAGGGTGATTTCGAGCAGGTCTGGCTCGGCCGCGACACCCATCTCGCCGCCGTGCCGGGCTTCGTCGAGTTCCACCTCCTGCGCGGCCCGCAGGCGGACGACCACACGCTCTACGCCTCGCACACGATCTGGCGCGATCGTGCCGCCTTCGAGGACTGGACCAACTCCGAGGCGTTCCGCGCCGCCCACAGTCGCGCGGGGGGCGCCAAGCCGCTCTATCTCGGCCACCCGCAATTCGAGGGCTTCGAGTGCATCCAGACCGTGACACCATGAGCGACGAGGCAGGGCCTGTCCGCATCGACCGCGTCGTCACCCGCGGCGGCGACGCCGGCACGACCGCGCTAGCCGATGGCAGCCGGGTCGCCAAGGATGATGCGCGCATCGAGGCGATGGGCGCGGTCGACGAGGCGAACGCGTCGCTCGGCGTGCTGCGCGCGCTGGTGGGTGCGGCCCCGCTCGCGTCGTTCATCGAGCAGATCCAGAACGACCTGTTCGATCTCGGCGCCGGCATCTGCCGTCCTGGCGCCGCCTCGCACCTGGCGCCGGACGCGCTGGCGCGGCTCGAGGCGGGTACCGAGGCGCTGAACGAGAAGCTCGCCCCGCTGACCAGCTTCGTGCTGCCGGGTGGCACGCTGGCGGCCGCCGAAGCGCACGGCGCGCGCACGATCGCGCGCCGCGCCGAACGCCGGCTGTGGACGCTGCATGCGGGCGAGGGCGTCGACCCGCTCGCCTGCCGTTACGTCAACCGCCTGTCCGATTTCCTGTTCGTGGCCGCGCGCCATCTCAACGACGACGGGCGCACTGACGTCGCCTGGGTCCCCGCCTCGCGCCGTTGACGGGTAGAGTTGATCTTCCTCATTCGCCACGGTCCGCCCCGGGAGGTGGTCGGCCTCTGCTACGGCCGCCTCGACATCGCGGCCGACCTGCCCCGGCCGCTCCCGGGTCTGCCGCGCGCCACGATCTGGTCGAGCCCGGCCGCGCGTTGCCGCGCGCTCGCCGAGGCGCTCGCCCGCCGCCATCGGCTGCGCCCCCGCATCGATCGCCGTCTCCAGGAACTCGATTTCGGCGTTTGGGAGGGGCAGGCCTGGGACAGGCTCGATCGCGGCCGGATCAGCGCCTGGGCGCGTGCGCCGCTCGGCCGCAGCGGCCCGGGTTCCGAAAGTGCGGCCGCCCTGATCGCCCGGTGCCGCCTGTTCGCGCGCGCGCTCGTGCGGCGTCCCGGACACCATGTCGTGGTCTCGCATGGCGGCCCGCTCGTGGTGCTGCAGGCGCTGCTGGAACGGCGTCCGGTCCGGCTGCTCGCGCGCAGGCTGTCGTATGGCGAGGTGCGGCGGATCGGGCCAAGGCTTTGATCGTAAGAAGGACAGGGGCTCTGCCCCTGGACCCCGCTAAGGGCAGTCGCCCTTAGAACCCATTCGTTTAAGTCATGGGATCCAAGGGGCAAGCCCCTTGGCGGGTCCAGGGCAGAGCCCTGGCCTTTCTTAGCCTTCCATTGGCTGCGCCAGGGGAAGCACGCTTGCGGCAGGCGCGCGCCGCGTGCGCCGGAACGACATGGCCGGCTTCTCGACGAGAAACCAGCTCGCGGCACCAGCCGCGAGTGCGCCCGCCAGCGACAGGAGAAACACCACGAGTGGCGCGGGCGCCACCATCGCTGCGACCACGAGCTTCTGCACCGGCCAGCCGTAGAGATAGAGCCCGTAGGACACGTCGGGAAGCTTGCGCGCCTCCGCGTGGCGGAGCGGCGTGAAGCCGATGACGAACAGCAGATAGGCGCCGGCGGTCGCGATGGCCAGCTCCGCCGTCAGGTGCTGCGTCATGCCGGCCGCCAGTGCCGCCACCGCGAGCGCCACGAGCAGGGGCGAACGGCGCCGATGGAAGCCGGTCCTGAACATGGCGGCGCCGGCCAGGAACATCGCCAGGAACCGCAGCACGGACCCCGTGTCGAACTCGGCCAGCTCGCCAGGCGCGAACGGATGGTGCGCGTAGGCCACGAGAAGTGCGAGCAACGCGCCCCAGAGTGCCAGCACGACGCGCGTCCTGGCGAGCATGCCGGCGAGGCCCAGCGCCAGCACCAGCAGGTAGCAGCTGAATTCGTAGTGGATCGTCCACATCGCCCCGTTCACGAAGGGGTATGGATGACCCGCGAACACCGGCGGCGTGACGGGCGCGCAGAGCTTGATGAGCTCCTTGAAGAACCGCCTGACGTCGAGCTGGTGGAAATATCCGGCGACGCTATCCGAACCGATCGCGCCGACCACCAGGACGGAAACGAGATAGGCCACGACGAAGCCCGGCACGATCCGCAGCACGCGCTTCTGCAGGAAGCTCCGCCAGCGAGGATCCTTCTGCCAGCTCGCCGAGATCAGGAAGCCGCTGAGGATGAAGAAGCAATCCACGCCGAGCTCGGCCGACGACACCGTGCCGAAGATCGCGGTCAGCGGCTCGCGGTGGCGATTGCCGTCGACCATTTCGAAGGCGTGCGACAGCAGCACCAGGGCCGCGAAACAGAGCCGCATCAGATCGAGGTTGTTCGACTTGTGGGGGTTCGCAGCCTGCATGAAGTCGGGTCCAGAGTTCCGGGGCGGCGCCGGCTTGGATGCGAGATGCGCAGGTCGCGGCCCGGAAAGTGGCGTCTCAGGCAGGTGCCTGAGACGCCTATGCAAGCCGATAACTCAGAAAGCGCACATCGCAGTTCGTCCGGACCGCTTGGGCGCGACACTGGGGCAAAAGGGTGAAGACTTCCTTGGCGCGCGCCGCTCAGCCTGCCAGGCAGGCGAGCACCACGCACTCGCCGATCAGGGAAGCAGCCCCGAGCAGGTCGCCGGTGTAGCCGCCGAAGCGCGTCGCCGCGATCCGGCCCACCACGAGCGACGCGACCAGGCCGCCCACGATTGCGAACGCGCGGCCGCCAGGTGGGGCGAACAGGAGGAACAGCGCCAGCGCCAGGCCTAACCCGGTCAGCACCTGCCCGGTGCGTGCGCGGGCGAGTGGTGCTGCGAGCCCGTCCGGCCGCGCGGGTCCGGTCATGAGCAGCACCGGCAGGATCAGCCCGCGCGACAGGGCGGAGGCGGCGATGAAGGCCTGCGTCGCGTGCGGGCGCGACATCGACGCGAGTGCGGCGATGCGCAACGCCGTGGCCAGCACGAGTGCGAGCGCGCCATGCGCCCCGATCCGGCTGTCGCGCAGGATCGCGAGGCGGCGCGCGGGATCGCGGCCGCCGCCGAGCGCGTCGGCCGTGTCGGCGAGCCCGTCCTCGTGCAGCCCGCCCGTCGCGATCGCGGTCGCGATCACGGCCAGCGTGGCGGCGACGGACGCGGGGAAGGGGCCATGCAGCAGTGCGGCGCCGATCAATCCCACCACGAGGCCCGCGACCGGGTAGGCCCAGAGGCAGCGTTCGGGCGCCGCCGGCACATGCGCGGGGAGCGGCAGGCGCGTGAGCAGCCCGAACGCTCCGAGAAGTTGGGCGCTCAGCCGCTCGGCGCGCCTCGTCATGCGGGGCGGTCGGCCACGCCCGCCTGCGCAAAGGTCGCCATGCCGGTGTGGCAGGCGACCGCGGCGCGGGCGAGCAGCAGGGCCACGGCCGCCCCCGAACCCTCGCCGAGCCGCATGCCGAGCTCGAGCAGCGGCGTGCCGCCGAGTGCCTCGAGCAAGCGCCGGTGGCCGCGCTCGGCCGACAGATGCGCGAACCGGCAATGCGCGAGCGCGTCCGCGCGGATCCGGGCGAGCGGGGCCACGGCGGCGGTGCACACGAACCCGTCGAGCAGCACCGGCACGCGGTGGTGGCGTGCGGCCAGCGTGGCCCCCAGCAGGGCCGCGAGCTCACGTCCGCCGAGTGCGCAGGCTGCCTCGAGCGGCGAAAGGTCCGGGCCGGTGCGCGCCAGCGCCGCGTCGATCGCGGCCACCTTGCGCGCGACGCCGGCCGCGTCGCTGCCGGTGCCGGCACCCGCCCAATCAGCCCCCGCGCCGCCGAACAGGGCGGCGCTCAGTGCGGCCGCGACCGTGGTGTTGCCGATCCCCATCTCGCCCAGCACGAGAAGCTCGGTGCCGGGCTCGACCGCGTCGTAGCCGGTCTGCACCGCGGCCAGGAACGCCGCCTCGTCGAGGGCGGGTTCCGACGCGATATCGCCGGTGGGCCGGTCGAGGGTCAGCGGGATCACCCGCAGCCGCGCCTGGCCGAGCTGGGCGAGCTGCCAGATCGCAGCACCCCCCGAGGCGAAGTTGTGCACCATCTGCGCGGTGACCTCGGGCGGGTAGGGCGAGACACCGCGCCGCGTGACCCCGTGATTGCCCGCGAAGATCAGCACGTCCACCGCGTCCAGGCGCGGGATCGGGCGTCCCTGCCACGCCGCCAGCCACTCGGCGAGCTCCTCCAGCCGGCCGAGGCTGCCGGGCGGCTTGGTCAGGCTCGCCTGGCGTGCACGGGCCGCGTCGGCGGCAGTGTCGTTGGCCGCCGGCAGGTCGCGGCAGGCGGCGTCCAGGGCGGCGATGGAGAAAAATATGTTCATGCGCGTCTTCTACGCCCTGGCGATGGCGTGGAAGAAGCCGCCCGACACGCGCCCGCGAACGCCGCCGTCGGGTCCGAGCGCGTTCCCGTCCGCGTCCTCCAGCTCGGCGAGCGGGGCATCGGTGCCGCGATCGGCGACCACCGTGTGGTGGTGCTCATGGCCGGCGATCGTGGCTCCTGCCGGCCCGAGCGCCGAGGCCGCCGCGAGGCGCGCCCGCCGATAGCCCAGATGCAGCCGCCGCCGCGAGAAATCGGTGGCGTGGTCCAGCAGCCCGGCCATGGCGTGCGTCGTGCCGTCGGCGTCGGTGAGCGCGCGCCCCAGCACCATGTAGCCGCCGCACTCGCCATGGATCGCGGCACCGCGCCCCGCCGCATCGCGCAGGGCGGCGAGGAACCGCGCGTTGGCGGCGATCTGCGCCGCGTGCAGCTCCGGATAGCCGCCCGGCAGCCAGACCGCGTCGGCCGACCCCTCCGGCGGCTCGTCGGCGAGTGGCGAAAAGAACGAAAGTGCGGCGCCGGCCGCGTGCCAGCCCGCCAGCACATGCGGGTAGAGAAAGGCGAAGGCGGCGTCGCGCGCGATCGCGATGCGCTGGCCGGGCGGCGGCAGCAGCACCGGCGGCGCGCCCGCCTCCGCAAGCCGCCGGCCGGCGGCCAGGATCGCCGGCACGTCGCAGTGCGCCTCGATTAGGGCCGCGAGTTTGTCGAAATGCGCGGCCAGGTTCGCGTGCTCGCCGGCGCCCACGAGGCCGAGATGGCGTTCGGGAAGGCGGATCGCCGGATCGGGCGGAATGGCCCCCAGCACGGGCAGGCCCGCCGCCACGATCGCGTCCCGTGCGCGGGCGGCGTGGCGGGCGCTGGCCACGTTGTTGAGCACGACGCCCACGACCGCGACCGCCGGGTCGAGCCGCGCGCAGCCGAACGCGACCGCGGCTGCCGTCTGCGCCTGGCCCGTGACGTCGAGCACCAGCAGCACGGGGAGTGCCAGCGCACGGGCGAGGCTTGCCGCACTCCCGTTCCCGCCGCCCGGGCCGGGGACGGCGGTGCCGTCGAACAGCCCCATCGCCGCCTCGACCACCAGCACGCCCGGCCCGGCGGCGAGCGAGCGCCCGGCTGTGCGCGAACGGAGGGCGGCGAGCGAGCGAAGGGCGGAGGGCGGCATCGCCCAGCTGTCGAGATTGACCGACGCCGTGCCGGTGGCCGCTTGCGCGAACGCGCCGTCGATGTAGTCGGGCCCGCATTTGGCCGCGCGCACGTCCTCGCCGCGCGCGCGCAGCGCCGCCATCAGACCGAGTGCCACCGTGGTCTTGCCCGCGCCCGAGCGGGGTGCGGCCACCATCAGGGCGCTCATCCGTGCGCGTCCTGCAGCAGCTGCAGCAGGCTCGCGCGCATGTGCACGATCCCGCCGATCACCATCATCGCGGGTGAGGAGAACCCCTCCGCCTCGATCGTGCGCGGCAGCTCGGCGAGTGTCGTGACCACCACGCGCTGCGTGGGCAGGGTCGCCCGGGCGATCGCGGCGGCCGGCGTGTCCGGCGCCATGCCGCCGCGCAGCAACGCGTCGGCGATCGGGCCGATCGTGCGGACGGCCATGTAGAGCACGATCGGCTGGCCGAGGCGCGCGAGCGCCGCCCAGTCGATCGCGCCAGAGGCACCAGCATCGCCGTCGGCGGTCTGGCCGGTCGCCAGCACGACCGCCCGGTTGATGCCGCGCATGGTGGCCGGGATCGCGGCCGAGGCGAGCCCCGCGAGCCCCGCGGTCAGGCCGGGGATCACCCGGAACGGGATGCCGGCCTCGGCGAGTGTCAGCGCCTCCTCGCCACCGCGGCCGAACACGAACGGGTCGCCGCCCTTCAGCCGCAGCACCCGCACGCCGGTCCGCGCCAGCTCCACCAGGCGGGCCGAGATGTCGGTCTGCATCGGCGACGGCCGCCCCCCGCGCTTGCCGGCGAACTCGCGCACCGCGTCGGCCCGCGCGAGAGCGAGAATGCCGGGATCCACCAGCGCGTCGTAGACCAGGTGGTCGGCCTGGCCGAGGCCTGCCAACGCATGCAGCGTCAGGTGGCCGCGGTCGCCCGGCCCGGCGCCCGCGAGCCAGACTTCTCCCGGCGGAAACACCGGCATCGCGTCGCCCATCAGGAGACGCACCGCTCCGAGCGTGTCGGTCACGGGCGACGCCCGCTATACTCCGCCGCGTGGACGGCGACCCTCATCTGCGGCGCGGCTGGACGACGGGGGCGTGTGCCACGGCCGCGGCGGCGGCGTCGGCTGCCGCGATCGTGGGCGGCGGCGCGTTCCCCGATCCGGTGACGATCGCACTCCCACGCGGCGGCCATGCCGCATTCGCGCTGGCCGAGCACCATCACGACGGCGAGACGGCGCAGGCCGGCGTGGTCAAGGATGCGGGCGACGACCCCGACGTCACCCATGGCGCGCTGGTGCGCGCCGCCGTCCGGCGCCTCGAGCCGGGTCACGGCCACGTGTTCCGCGCGGGCGAGGGGATCGGCACGGTCACGCGCCCCGGCCTGCCGCTGCCCCCGGGAGAGCCCGCGATCAATCCCGTGCCGCGCGCCATGATCGCCGCCGCACTTCTCGCGGCCGGATTGCCGGACGCCGAGGTCACGATCTCGATCCCCGGCGGCGCGGCGCTGGCGACCCGCACGCTGAACGGACGGCTCGGCATCGTGGGCGGGCTGTCGATCCTGGGCACCACCGGCGTGGTGATCCCGTATTCCTGCGCGGCCTGGATCGCCACCATCCAGCGCGGCATCGACGTGGCCCGCGCCGCAGGGCTCGGGCACATCGCCGCCAGCACGGGGTCGACCAGCGAGCTCGCGGTGGCGCGGCTCTACGGACTGCCCGAGCAGGCGCTGATCGAGATGGGCGACTTCGTCGGCGGCACGCTGAAATACCTCCGCCGCCACCCGGTGCGGCGCGTCACCATCGCGGGCGGCCTGGCCAAGATGAGCAAGCTCGCGCAGGGGCGTCTCGACCTCCATTCCAAGCGCGGCAGCCTCGACATGGACGCGTTGGCCGCCCTGTCCGGCGCGCCCGCGCTGCTCGCGGGGGCAGTGACCGGGCTCGAGGCTTTTTCCCGCGCGGCCGCGGCGGGGATCCCGCTCGGCGACCGTGTGGCGGCGGCCGCACTCGCCGTCGCGCGTCCGCTGGTCGCCGACGCCGGCATCGCGCTCGACGTTCTCGTGTTCGATCGCGACGGCGTGCTGCAGGGGCGGGCCGGGGATCACGACCTGAATCTTCGCACGTAATCCGCGGCGTAGAGCGCGCTCTCCTGCCCGCCCTCAGGCCCGAGCGCGCGTCCGACCAGCACGATCGCCAGCCGCGGCGGCGCGTCCCCGCCCACGGTCGCGAGAATGGAGCCGAGCGTGCCCTGCCAGACGCGCTCGGCCTCCCAGCTCGCGCGCTCCACCACCGCGATCGGGCAGTCGGTGCCGAGCACGGGCCCGAGCCGCTCGACGATCTCGCCGAGCCGATGCACCGACAGGTGGATCGCGAGCGTGGCCCCGGTGCGGGCGAAATCCTCCAGGTTTTCCGCGGTGGGCACGGGCGAGGCGCGGCCCGAGAGCCGCGTCACCACCACGCTCTGAGCGACGCCCGGCCGGGTGAGCTCGCACCCGAGCGCGGAGGCTGCCGCCGCCATCGCCGATACGCCCGGCACGGTCTCGCAGGGGATGCCCAGCGCGCGCAGCCGCGCCACCTGCTCGCCCACCGCGCTGTAGATCGCGGGATCGCCGCCGTGCAGCCGCGCCACGTCCTGCCCGCGCGCGTTAGCCTCGGCGCAGAGTGCCACGATCGCGTCGAGTGCCAGCGGGGCCGTGTCGACGAGCATGGTGCCCGGCGCGCAATGGCCGAGGATCGCGGGGGCCACCACCGAGCCCGCATGGAGGCAGACCGGGCAGCGCGCCAGCAGGTCGCGGCCGCGCAGCGTCAGCAGGTCGGCCGCACCCGGCCCCGCGCCGATGAAGAACACCGTCATGATGTTAGCGCGCCGGTGGCGCGCGGGCATGACGCGGGCGCGCCGGTGGCGCGCGGGCACGACGCGAGCGCGCAGGTGACGCGGTCGCCGGCCGCGCGCGGGCCGAGCAGCTTCGCGTCCCGGCCGGCAGCCGCCAGCGCTGCGCCCTCGGCGATCGCCAGCCCCGCGCGGCCCGGAGGCGTCAGGCAGCGCGCCTGTGCCGACGCGATCGCGTCGGTGTCGACCGTGACCATCGCGAGGCCGAGCAGCGACGCCGCCTCCGCCGCCTGCTTCAGTGCCGCGCGTGAGGCTGGCACGGCGAGGGCGGCGGCCGTACGCCCGTCGAGACAGCGCGTCACGAGGGCCGCGATCTCGGCCGCTTCGGCCGCGGTGGAAAACCCGATCCCCGCCACGATCATGGCTTCGTGACACTCCACTGCGTCACCGTCCCGCCAGGCCGGAACGCGCGGAAGCGGCCGATCGTGTCGAGCCGTTCGATCGCGAAGCGGGTGAGCGTCCCGCCATGACGCTGTTCGCCCGCAAACAAGGCGGTGTCGGTCTCGATCGTCACCGAATGCGCCACCAGCCGGCCGCCGGGCCGCAGCCGCAAGAGTGCCGCCTCGATCGTGGCCGCGCGACCGCCGCCGCCGAGGAACACCGCGTCCGGTTCGCCGCTCACCTCCGCAAAACTGTCGGGCGCCTCGCCGCCGATCGTGACGATCCCCGGCACGCCGAGGTTTTCGGCATTGCGCGCGATCCGCTCTCGCCGCTCGTCGTGGCGCTCGAAGGCGACCGCGCGCATGCCAGGGTCGAGCCGCATCCATTCGATGCCGACCGAGCCCGCGCCGGCGCCCACGTCCCACAGCGTTTCGCCCGGGTGAGGTGCAAGCGCCGCGATCGCGCTGGCGCGCAGCTCGTGGCGGGTGAGCTGGCCGTCATGCTCGTAGAACCCGTCATCGAGGCCGGGTGCCAACGGGAGTGCGGCGATGTCGGGATCGACCTCGAGCCCCAGGATGTTGAGCGCGTCGACATCCTCGTCGAAATGGCGCGCCTCGTGCGCGGTGCGGCGCGCGTGCGGGCCGCCGAGGCGTTCGAGCACGGTGAGACGCGAGGCGCCTGCGCCGCGGATCCGCAGCATGCGGGCGACCTGCCGCGGTGTGTCGGCACCCGCCGACAGCACCAGGAGGCGTGCGCCGGGCTGCAAGCGGGGGATCAGCGTGGCGAGCGGGCGTCCGCAGAGCGACACGACCGCCGTCTCGGCCAGCGCCCAGCCGAGCAGGTTGGCGGCGAGTGCCACCGCAGAGAGTGCCGGCAGGCTCACCCATTCGGCGGGGTCGAACGCGGCGGCCAGCATCGGACCGACCCCGTAATGGAACGGATCGCCTGAGGCGAGCACCGCGACCGGCCGGCCGGTACGGGAAGAGATGTCGGCGAGCGTCGCGTCGATCGGCCGGCGCCAGGGGAGCGTCTCGCCACGGATCAGGGGTGCAGCCAGGCGCAGATGCCGCGCGCCGCCCACCACCAGCACCGCGCCCGACAGGCGACGTGCAGCCTCGGCCGACAGCGTCTCGACACCGGCCTCCCCGATACCCAGGATCGCGAGCCATGGCATCATGCTCGGATCCTCGGTCGATACCGCCCGCCTTCAAACCGCCCGCCTTCAAACCGCCCGTCTTGAAACCGCGCGTGTTGATCCTGGGCGGCACGAGCGAGGCGAGCGCGCTGGCACGCAAGCTGGCGGGCGAGGCGGGCGTCGACCCGTTGCTGTCGCTCGCCGGTGCGACCCGCGCGCCGGCGCCGTCGCCGATCCCGCGGCGCGTCGGCGGGTTCGGCGGTGCCGCGGGCCTCGCGCGCTTTCTCCGGGACGAGCGCATCGCCTTCGTGGTGGACGCGACGCATCCGTTCGCGCAACGGATCACCGCGAACGCGGCGGCGGCCTGCGCCGCGACCGGCGTGCCGCTCCTGCGCATCCGGCGTCCCGCCTGGGACGAGCGGGGCACCGTGGCGGCGGCGACCATGGCCGAGGCCGCGTCGCTGCTCGGGGCGGAGCCGTGCCGTGCACTGCTGACGATCGGTCGGCTCGATCTCGCGCATTTCGGGCCGCCGCACCGCTACTGGGTGCGCAGCGTCGAGGCACCCGACCCGGCTATGCTGCCAGAGGGCGCCGCCACGATCGTGGCGCGCGGCCCGTTCACGCTCGCGGCCGAGACGGCGCTGCTCGCAGGCCTCGGCATCGACACGCTGGTGACCAAGAACTCCGGCGGCGACGCGGTGGCGCCCAAGCTCGACGCGGCGCGCGCGCTCGGCCTGCGCATCGTGATGGTCCGCCGCCCGCCCGAGCCCGCTTGCATGCACGTGGTGACCGACGCGCATCAGGCCGCAGCCTCGCTCATGTCGCGCCTCCGGGCGTGAAGGAGCGGGGTGTGAAGTGTGGGGGCGTGAAGGAACGTGGCGCGTAGAGCAGCGCGGGGAAATCGCCGCGCTCGATCAGCCGGAACTGCTCGGTGCCGACCAGCACGAGCGTGCGCATGTCAGCGAGGTCGGGGTCGGCAGCAGCGAGAGTGGTGATCGTGATGCGCTCCTCGCCGTCCCGCAGCGCGGCCGTGACGAAGGCGACCGGTGTTGCGGGCGCCAGCGTGTCACGCAGGTGTGCGAACGCCGCGCCGAGCTGCCACGGGCGTGCCCGCGAGATCGGGTTGTAGAGCGCGATCGCGAAGCCGGCCTCGGCGGCGAGCGCCAGCCGCCGCAAGACCACCGGCCAGGGCTTCAGATTGTCCGAGAGCGAGATCGCGCAGAAATCATGTCCGAGCGGAGCGCCGAGCCGGCTCGCGGCCGCCAGCATGGCCGACACTCCCGGCACGATCTCGATCGGGATCGCGCGCCAGGCAGGCGGTCCGTGCTCCAGCGCCTCGAGGGCGGCCGACGCCATCGCGAACACGCCGGGATCGCCGCCCGAGACCAAGGCCACGCGCCTGCCCATTGCCGCGAGGGCGAATGCGTCGCGCGCCCGTTCGAGCTCCGCGCGGTTGTCCGACGCGGTCGCCACCTGGTCGGGCCGGAGCGTGAGCCGCGCGAGATAGGGACCATAGCCGAGCAGGTGCTCGGCGTCCGTGAGCGCTGCTTCGGCACGCGGGGTCCGGTCGAGCGGACCGCCCGGACCGAGGCCCACGATCGCGAGCGCGCCCGTCACCGGGGCCCGCGCCTGCGCCCGGGCAGGAGAACCAGCGAGAAATAGGGTGCGGGACGGTCCGGGTCGCGGTCGGCGAGACGCTCGATCACCTGCGCCGTCTGCGTGGCGCGTTCAACGTAGAGCGCGCGGTCGAGCAGGCCTGCCTCCGCGAGTGCCGCGCGCACCTGCGGCAGGTTGCGCCCCAGCTTCATGATCACCGCCGCATCCGTGTGCCGGAGGCGCGCGGCCAGCAGGTCGGGCGGCAGTGTCGCCGGCAGCACGGTGGTGACGTCGTCGCCATGCGCGATCGGGACCGCGGCCTCGCTCCAGGCTGCACTCATCGCGGTCACGCCCGGCACCACGCGCACGGGATGGCCGCGCTCCGCGACCCGGTCGGCGAGATGCATGGCCGAACCGTAGAAGAACGGGTCGCCTTCGCAGAGCAGCAGGAGTTCGGCGCCGGCGGCGAGCCGCGCCGACAGGCCGGCGGCCGCGCCGTCGTGGAAATCATCGATGCCGCGACGATAGGTGGGATCGCCCACCGGGATCTCGGTGGTGAACGGGTAGTCGAGGCGGATCTCCTCCACGCCTTCCGCGAGATACGGGGCGGCAATGGTTCGCGCGTGGCCGGGAGCACCCCGCTTGGCGAAGAACACGATTGTGCGTGCCTGGCCGAGCAGGCGCGCGGCCTTCACGGTGACGAGCTCCGGGTCGCCCGGGCCGAGCCCCACGATGGTGAGCGTGCTCACTCGTCGTGCCTGAAGGCGCGCATCATTGGTCGTGCCTGAAGGCGCGCATCATTGGTCGTGCCTGAAGGCGCGCATCATTGGTCGTGCCTGAAGGCGCGCATCATTGGTCGTGCCTGACGGCGCGCATCATTCGGCGTCGCTCGCGAGTGCGTTCACGCAGGCGACCGTCATGGCACTGCCGCCGCGCCGGCCGCGCACCACAGCGGCCGGCAGCGCGGTCTCCGCGAGCAGCGCCTCCTTGCTCTCCGCCGCCCCCACGAAGCCCACCGGCATGCCGATCACGGCGGTCGGACGCGGCGCGCCCGCGTCGAGCATCTCGAGAAGACGAAAAAGGGCGGTGGGCGCGTTGCCGATGGCGACCAGGCTGCCCGCGAGATGCTCGCGCCAGAGCTCCAGGGCGGCGGCCGAGCGGGTGCGTCCGAGGGCGGTCGCGAGTGCCGGCACGCGCTCGTCGCCGAGCGTGCAGAGGATGCGGTTGCCCGCCGGCAGACGCGCCCGCGTGATGCCCTCGGCGACCATGCGGCTGTCGCACAGGATCGGGGCGCCCGCGTGCAGTGCGGCGCGGGCGACGGCTGCGAACCCGTGCGTGAACACGAGGTCGGCCGCGACATCGGTCATGCCGCAGCTGTGCACGATGCGCACGGCGCAACGCTCCTCGACCGGGTCGAAGCGGTCGAGCGCGGTCTCGGCGCGGATGATCGCGAAGGAGCGCGCGTAGATCGCGTCGCCCTCGCGGAGGTGGTCGCGCGTCACGCCGCCCCTGCTTCCAGCACGTGTTCCTCGAGCCTCCCGTTCCGGCCGATGAACGTCCGGGCGGCGGGTTTGGGGTGCGCGCAGCCCTTTGCGCAACCCGAGAGATGCAGGATGCCGTGCACCGGCACGAGGGGCAGGAAATCCTCGGCCACCGCGCGCGCCGGCGCCTGCCCCGAGAGACATCCCGGCGCGCCGATGCAGGCGCGGATGCGCAGGCGCGGATCGTCCGGTCGTACGGCGAAGCGGTGGGCGGCCGCGAGGAGCGCGCGCTCGCCCGCGCCCGGCAGGAGGATCGAGCGGAACGGCGTGATCCGCAGCGTGCCGTCGCCATGCGCCTCGGCGATCGCGGCAAGGTCGGCGAGGTCGCGTCCGTCGAGCTGGCCGAAGCGAGGTGCCAAGCCGATCCCCCAGGCATGGGCGCCGATCGTGGCGGGCGGCGGCCCGGCAGGGGCCGCGGGTGCCACCGCGAGGCCGAGCGTGACGAGGAAGGAGGCGGGATGCTCGAGGTCGCGCGCCCGCGCCAGACCCTCCGCGGCGATCCCGCGGATGCATGCCGTGGCGGCCCCGACCGGGTCGGCGGCGACGGCGCGCCAGGCGCCGAGTTCGATGCCGTCCGGATCGATCGCGAGGTCGGCGGCGACCGAGCGGATCGGGATCGCACCGCCATCGACGCGGATCGCGAATTTCGAGCCGAGCCGGTCGAGCGTCGTCTCGAGGCGGAGTGCGGCTTCCAGTCTCGCGAGCAATGCCGCGTCGGCCAGCAGCGGGGCTGCGATCACCCGGAGACGACCCTCTGCGAGAGGGTCGAGGTCGGCGAGCCCGGCCGCGCAGATCGCATCGAGAAAACGAGGAAAAGTCGCCGCCGAGAAACCGCGGCCTTGGAGATTGCCGCGGCCGGTCAGCTCGATGATCCCGTTGCCCCAGCGCGCCACCGCGGCGCCGAGCGCGCGGGCCTGCGTCGCGCGGAGCGTGGCGGCCGGCGGGCGGACGCGCGCCAGCAACCCGTCGCCGGACGGCATCGGCAGGGTGGCGGTCGGGCACCAGCCGCGCAGGGCGCTCACGGCGGGAACTCCAGGTCGTTTCGCCGCGGGTGCCAGCGCCCTTCCGCGCGCATCGCCGCGAGCGTGAGGAGGATGGCCTCGCGTGCCGCCGGGTTCGCAATTGCGAGGAAGCGGGCGTTCTCCTCGTGGCCGAGAAGGGCCGTGTGCACGAGGTCGAACTGGGCGTCGAACCGGTCCGGCAGGAGGCGCGCGAAGGAGGCGAGCGCCTCGACGCCGCGCGCCATCTCGGAGGCGCCCCGCATCCCGTGCCGCCGCTGACCCGCGAGCCATTGCGGGTTGGCGAGGCGGCCACGCACCACGCGCGCGATCTCCTCGCGGGCGAGACGGATGCGGGGCGCGCCGCCGGTGATATCGGCGTGGTAGATCGCGGGAGCCTGGCCCGCCGCGCGTGCGGCTTGCGCGAACCCGCCCTCGTGGGCCGCGTGCTCGGGGCCGTCGAGGATGTCGGTCTCGGCGTGGTCCTGGTGGTGGAGGAAGGCCTGCGCCGTACGGACGCGCGCGGCGAGCGCGTCCGCGTCGGGCGTGGCTGCATCGCCCGCGCCGTAGCTCCAGGCGGAGCTCGCGACCCAGGCTTCGGCCGCGACCCCGTAGCCGCCGGGCGCGGGGCCGAACACGCGCGGCCCCGGGACGGCGGCGAGCGGGTTGTCGTCGCCCTCATCGGCGCGTGCCGTGACCAGCTGGACGGCGCGGTCGAACAGCGCGATCTGACCCGCAAAATTGTCGCGGAACACGCCGGAGATGCGAAGCGTCACGTCGACGCGCGGGCGGCCGAGCTCGGCGGGGGAGAGAACCGAGATACCGGCCAGCCGTCCGGCCTCGTCGTGCACCGGCTCGACGCCGAGCAGCACGAAGGCAAGAGCAAAATCCTCGCCGCCGGTGCGCAGCGTGGCGCTTCCCCAGAGGTCGAGCACCAGGGTCGCGAGCGGCTCGCCATGTTCCTGCGCGTGGCGACGCAGCAGCAGGTCCGCATTCCTGCGGGCCAGCGTGAAAGCGCTCGGCGTGGGGGCTTGGCGCGGGTCGATGCCGGCGAGATTGCGGCCCGTCGGCAACACGTCGAGGCGGCCGCGGCTCGGGCTGCCGGCGGGACCGGGCGGCACGAAGCGTCCGTCGAGGGCGGCGAGCAGGGCGGCCGCTTCGGCCGGCGCGCAGGCGTCGAGTGCGGCCTCGCAGCCTGGTCCGAGGGTTTCGAGGAGAGCCTGCCTGGCGTGCGGCGCGGTCGCGAACACGTGCAGCCCGTCGCCGATCCGGAGCTCCTTGATGTCGCAGAGATGGTTGTCGAGCCGGGTCAGCGCGTCGAGGTCGGGGGCGCCTTCGGCGCCGGCTTCCGCCAGCAGTCCGGCGTCGCGGGCGCGCTCCAGGATCGTGCGCCGGAGCAGGGTCGCACGTCTGCGGTCGAGCCCGTCCGCCTCCGCATGTTCGTCGAGCAGGCGTTCGACCTCGCGCGCCTCGCCCGACAGTCTCGCCTGCACCAGCGGTGGCGTGAGATGGCCGATCGTGACGGCGCCGAGACGACGCTTGGCGACCGCCGCCTCGCCGGGGTTGCTGACGATGAACGGGTAGATCACCGGGAGGCCGGAAGTGAGCCTGGTGGGCAGGCACTCCGCCGTGAGTCCGGCGGCCTTGCCCGGCAGCCATTCGAGCGTGCCATGCGTGCCGAGATGCAGGATCGCGTGCGCGCCGAATTTTTCCCGCGCAAGATCGCGGTAGAATGCGAGGTAGGCGGGCGAGGGCGGGGTGGCGGCGTCGTGGTAGTTCGCGCGGCGGTCGGCGGCGGCGGCGTCGCGTGCCGGCTGGAGGGCGACCAGGATGTTGCCGAGACGGAGCGTTCCGCCCGGCGCCGCGTCGCGGAGCGCTACAGCGAGGGCGCCGGAATCCCGCCGTTCGGTCGCATAGCCGGCGCGCACGAGAAGATCGAGGATCACGGCCAGGCTCGCGAACGTGTCGAGCCCGACCGCGTAGCCGCGCGCGTGCGACGTGCCGGCGGCGCCCGGATAGTCCGACAGCACGATCGCGATGCGCCGGTGCGCCTCATCTGTCTGGCGCAGTCGGATCCAGCCCGAAGCACGATCGGCCACCGCGGCGACACTGTCCGTGACTGCGGCGAAGCGGCGCCCGTCCGCGGTCTCGGTCTTGCAGCCGAGCAGCGGTGTCGCCAGCCGCCCGTCGAGCTCAGGCAGAACCACCATCATGGCGAGGTCGGCGGGTGCCAGGCCGCGGGGGGAGGCACGCCAGGCAGCCTCATCGCTGCCGGTCAGCGTGAGCTGCAGCACCGGGCAGCAGGCGGCGTCGAGGGGCGAGGTGCCGTCCGCGCCGCGCGCGGCAAAGCCGGTCGCGTTGAGGATGATGTCGGGGGACGCGGCGTGGAGCAGGGCTGCCACGTGCGAAGCGCTGCAGACGGATTTCAGGCTGTCGACGAACACGCCGCGGGCGGCGATCCCGCGCGTCGCGAGCTCGCGCGCGAGGGACGCGAGCGGGGCGGTGTCGGCGGCGTGGAGATGCGAGCGGTAGAACACCAGCACGGCCCGGGCGCTCGGTGCCACGCAACGAACGCCGAAATCATGGGTGCCGACCGCCGGCAGGATCAGCGCCTCGTCGTCGCTTGCGGGACAGCGGCCGCCGAGTGCGGCGCCCAGCCGGACGGCGCGGGCTGCGTTCTCGGCACCTCCCTCGCGGAGCATCGCCTCGAGGCGCCGGCGCGTGGCCGCGTCAACCGTCGAGAGTGCGGCCAGGCGCGGATCCTCCGCACCGTCGCCGCGCAAGATGGCCAGTGGCACGCGGGCCTTGCGGCACGATTGAAAGAGCTCCTCGGCGCCGTAGCGCCAGGGGTCGAGGCCGCCGAGCAGGCGCACCACTACGGCGCCCGCGCCAGGCACTGTCCGCTCGGCGAACAGGTCGACCGACATCGGATGCGCCAGGCGCGCGAGGCTTGCGGCGGCGATGCCGATGCCGGTGCGGCGCCCCGCCGACTTCACGGAGGCGAGATCGCCGTCCGAGAACGAGAGAAAGACGAGGTCGGCGGGTGCGAGGTCGAGATCGACCGCGCCTTCCTCCTCGTCGATCGAGACGCGTTCGCGGACGAGGAGGTGCATGTCAGCTGGCGAGCGCGCGGGTGATGGCATCGACGTCGAGACCGGCACGCCCGATGACCACGAGCCGTCCGGCGCGCGGCTCGCCGGGGCGGACGGGACGGCCGTATTCGCGGCGGATGCGCGGACCCACGCCCTCGATCGCCAGCATCCGGTTCTTGCCCGCGACGGCGCAGAAACCTTTCACCCGCAGGATGTCATGGGCGCGCACGGTGTCGCCGATGCGCTCGATCAGCGCGTCCGGATCGGCGGCCTCGGGGAGCTCGGCCACGAACGAGGAAAAATCGTCGTGCTCGTGCGCGCCGTCCAACGCGTCGTGGTGCGAGGGGCGAGACGCCAGGTCGTCCTCGGCAGCCGCACCCAGGCCCAGCAGTGCTGCGAGCGGCACGCGCCCGTGGCTTGCATGCACGACCTGCACGCCGGGGCGAAGCGCTGCCGCGAGCCGGGCGCCGAGCGCCTCGGCATCGGGCACGAGATCGCCCTTGTTCAGCACGACGATGTCGGCGGCTGCAAGCTGGTCCTCGAACACCTCCGCCAGCGGGTTGTCGTGGTCGAGCGTGGGGTCGGCGGCGCGGGCGGCGGCGACCGCCGCCGGATCGTCGGCGAAGCGGCCCTCTGCGTAGGCCGGCGCGTCGACCAGCGTGATCACGCCGTCCACCGTCACCCGGGCGCGCACGTCCGGCCAGTCGAACGCCTTGATCAGCGGCTTGGGGAGTGCCAGCCCCGAGGTCTCGATCAGGATGTGCTCGGGCGGGCGGGGTCGGTCGAGCAGCGCCTGCATGGCGGGGAGAAACTCGTCGGCCACCGTGCAGCAGAGGCAGCCATTCGCGAGCTCGACGATGTCGTCGTCCTCGCAGCCGGGGATACCGCAGTCGCGGAGCGTGGCCCCGTCGATGCCGAGGGCGCCGAACTCGTTGACGATCACCGCGATGCGCGCGCCATTCGCGTGTTCGAGCACGTGGCGCACCAGGCTGGTCTTGCCGGCGCCCAGGAAGCCGCTGACGATGGTCGCGGGAATCCGCGCGGTTGATGCACCGGGGATTCGCGCGGTTGATGCAGCTTGGATGCGCGTGCTCATGCGGGGATCCTTCCGAGAACGACGTTCCGGAGGCTCGGCGCGCGCTTGGACGGCAACACCATGCCGGTCGGGCTTGCGGCGTAGAGGCCGGCGTAATCGAGCAGGTCGGTCGCGTGCGTCTCGTCGAGATTGCCGAGCAGGACGCGCCATTTCCCGGGAGCGGCGATCGTGGCCGTGCAGCCGCTCGAGCAGGCGGCGAGGCAGGTCACCTCGCGCAGTTCCGGTAATGTATATTCATGTATAGTTTCACGTGAAACATTCTGTGCCCGCAACAACGCGGCGTGCAGCTGCGCGCCAGGCGGCGTCTCGCCCTCGGCGAGCGTGCGTCCGGCACGACAGGTGACACAGACATGAAGCACAGGGCCGGGGAGCACGTGGCTGGGGAGCACGGGGCGCAACGCTCAATCCTCGGGGCGCGCGCCGTCCAGCACACCATGACGGCACGCTGGAAACGCCCCCGGTGCACCCCGCCCGGACGCTCGGCAACAGGTTGGACGGCAGGTCTCCTGGCTCGCGAAGCGCCCTTCCGGGCCACCCTGCCGCCTTCCCGGATCGCTCCAGTGGCCACTGACAGGGCGATCTCTCGCTTACAGTTGCGGGGGCAGCCGCGGTCCTTCACCGCGTTCCCTTTTAACCCACGCCCTGACACAAACGCCCGGGCCGCGGGACCATCCAGCGGCCAAGGGTTGGCCCGATGTCTCCTGTTGTCAAATCAACCACGCTCGTGCTCGGCGGCGCCCGCTCCGGCAAGAGCCGCATCGCCGAGGCGCTGCTCGTGGCGGCGGCGGCACCGATCTACGTCGCGACCGCCGAGGCGCTCGACGAGGAGATGCGGGTGCGCATCGCGCAGCACCGCGCCGATCGCGGCGGGCGCTGGCAAACGCGCGAGGCGCCGGTGGAGCTGGCGGCGGTGCTGGAGCGCGAAGCAGCACCCGCACTGGTCGACTGCCTCACGCTCTGGCTGACCAACCTGCTGCTCGGCGGCCACGACATCGAGGCGCATGTCGTCCGCCTCGAGCGCGCACTCGCCGGACGCGAGGCGCCTACCGTGCTGGTTGCCAACGAGGTGGGCCTGGGCATCGTGCCGGGCGACGCGCTCTCGCGCCGCTTCCGCGACGAGGCCGGGCGGCTGAACCAGCGCATCGCCGCAGTGAGCGACCGCGTGCTGTTCGTGGCCGCCGGCCTGCCGATCGTGCTGAAAGGCTGATAGGACCGCCCCCTGATGACCGATCCCATGACCCCCCCCGACGACGACGACGACGACGACGAGGCCGCGCGCCACCGGATCCGGATGGAGAAGCGCAAGCTGGTCCAGGACCGCGAGGTCGCCGGCAAGACAATCGAGCGCGGCCTGCTGCTGGTCCACACCGGCCGCGGCAAAGGCAAGACCACCGCCGCGATGGGGCTGGCGCTGCGGATGCTCGGCACCGACCGGCGCGTCGGCATCGTGCAGTTCATCAAGGGCGGCTGGGACACGGCCGAGCGGCGTGCGTTGTCGGTGTTCGGCGACCGCGTCCTCTGGCACACGATGGGCGAGGGCTTCACCTGGGAAACGCAGGACCGCGCACGCGACGTCGCCGCCTGCCGACGCGCCTGGGATTGCGCCCTCGTGCTCCGCGACGATCCGGCCCTCGGCCTGCTGGTGCTCGACGAGCTCAACATCGCGCTGCGCTACGACTACCTGGCCGTGGACGAGGTGCTGGCCGGCCTGGGCGCGCGCCGCCCGGACCTCCACGTGGTCGTCACGGGCCGCAACGCGCCGCCGGCGCTGATCGAGGCGGCGGACCTGGTGACCGAGTTCGAGCCCAGAAAACACCATTTCGCCGCCGGCGTGCGCGCGCAACCGGGGATCGAGTTCTGAGCGTGCCCGCGTCGGTTGCAGCGGCCGTGATGCTGCAGGGCACCGGCTCTTCGGTGGGAAAATCGCTGCTGGTGGCCGGGCTCTGCCGGGCGCTCTACCGTCGTGGCCTGCGCGTCGCCCCCTTCAAGCCGCAGAACATGTCGAACAACGCGGCCGTGACCGCCGAGGGCGGCGAGATCGGCCGCGCGCAGTGGCTCCAGGCGCGCGCCTGCGGGCTCGCACCCCACACGGACATGAACCCCGTGCTGCTCAAGCCGCAATCGGATGGCGCGCAGATCGTGGTCCAGGGCCGCGTCTGGCGCAGTGCCGCGGCGCGCGACTACCAGGCGCTCAAGCCCGAGCTCCTCCCCCGCGTGCTGGAGAGTTTTTCGCGACTTGCCTCCGCGCACGACATCGTCGTGGTGGAGGGTGCCGGAAGTGCGAGCGAGACCAATCTCCGCACCGGCGACATCGCCAACATGGGTTTTGCGCGCGCAGCCGGCGTGCCGGTCGTGGTCGTGGGCGACATCGACCGCGGCGGCGTGATCGCCTCCCTCGTCGGCACGCACACGGTGCTCCCGCAGGCGGATCGCGCCGCGATCGCGGGCTTCATCGTCAACCGGATGCGCGGGGATGCCTCGCTGTTCGCGGACGGCATGCGCACGATCGAGGCCGCGACCGGCTGGCCGGCGCTCGGCCTCGTGCCGTTCCTCGCGGAGGCGGGGCTGCTGCCGCGCGAGGACAGTCTCGACCTCGCGCCGAGCCGCCCGGCAGGTGCGAAGGATGCGCGGTTCCGCGTCGCCGTTCCCCTGCTGCCGCATATCGCGAATTTCGACGATCTCGACCCGCTCGCGGCCGAGCCGGGCGTCGAGCTCCTCACCCTCGACCTCGCGACGCCGCTGCCCGGCGATTGCGACCTCGTCATCCTGCCGGGCAGCAAGTCCGTGCGCGCTGACCTCGACGCCCTGCGCGCGTCGGGCTGGGACATCGATCTGCACGCGCATCGCCGCCGCGGCGGCCGCATTCTCGGGATCTGCGGCGGCCTGCAGATGCTCGGCGCGCGCGTGTCCGATCCGGAGGGCGTCGAGGGTGCCCCCGGCGAGACGCAGGGCCTGGGCCTGCTCGATGTCGAGACCGTGCTGACACGAACAAAGAACCTGGCGGAACGGCGCGGCACCACGCTCCCCGACGGCGTTTTCATTCGTGGCTACGAGATGCATCTTGGCGTCACCACCGGCCGCGACACGTGCCGGCCCTTCGCCGAGCTTGCGGGCGTGCCGGACGGCGCCACCTCCGCCGACGGGCGCGTCGCGGCCACCTACCTGCACGGCTTCCTGGGCGAGCCTGTCCAGCGCCGGCGGCTGCTGGGCAGTGCGGCCGCGACAAGACCCTCCGCCGACAGGGAGACCGACCGCGTGCTCGACATTCTCGCCCACCATCTCGAGACCCACCTCGCGGTGGACCGCCTCCTCTCCATCGCCAGGGCACGCGCATGAGCGCCGCCACGGACCGCGAAGCGCCCGGCGAGCTCGCCTATTACGACCGGATCGCCGCGCGCTTCTGGGACCCCAAGGGGCCCATGCACGCGCTGCACACGATCAACCCGCTGCGCACGTCCTGGATCGAGGCGCGCACGCGCGAGCGCCTGGCACCGCTGTCGAGCCTCGCGGTGCTCGATGTCGGCTGCGCGGTGGGGCTGCTCTCCGAGGCGCTGGCTTCGGTCGGCGCGCGCGTCACCGGGATCGATGTCAGCGCCGAGAACATCGCGGTGGCCCGCGCGCATGCGGCGGAGGGCGGCCTCACGATCGACTACCGGCCGGGCACGCTGACCGAAGCCGTGCCGATCGGAGAAGAATTCGACGTCGTGTGCTGCCTCGAAGTGGTCGAGCACGTGGCCGATCTCGCGGGGTTCGCAGCCTCGCTCGCTGCCCGCGTGCGTCCCGGCGGCCTGCTGTTCGTCTCCTCGATCTCGCGCACGCTCGAGAGCCTCGCACTGGCCAAGATCGCCGCGGAATACGTTCTGGGCCTCCTGCCGCGGGGCACGCATCGCTGGTCCGATTTCCGCAACCCAAGCGAGGTGGACGCCCTCCTCTCCGGCCAAGCGCTCCGCCAGGTGGCGCTCACCGGCATGGGCTATGCGCCGTTCGTCGAGCGCGCCTGGTGGCAGCGCAACACCCGCGTCAACTGGATGGGCGCCTGGCAGCGGAGCGCCGGCAATGCGCAACAGACGCGAGCGTGAGAAGCAGCAGGCCGAGGACCGACGCGCGGCGGTAGAGCCGCAGCGCCCGCTGCAGATCGGCCGCGGTCACCTCCGCCCGGCCACGCCCCATCCAGGCCAGTGCCACCGTCTCGCCGCCGTAGCTCCGCGGGCCGCCGATGCGGATCCCGAGCGCCGCGGCCATCGCCGCCTCCGGCCAGCCGGCGTTCGGCGAGCGGTGCGCGGGCGCATCCCGCCACGCGGCGCGCCACGCCGCCGCCGGCCGCCCCGAGGCCGCCGCCAGGAGCAGGGCCGCGAGGCGCGACGCCGGCAGATTGAGCACGTCGTCCAGCCGTGCCGCCGCCCAGCCATAAGCCTCGAGGCGGGCCGTCCGGTGCCCGATCATGCTGTCGGCGGTGTTCACCGCCTTGAAGAGAGCGGCCCCGGGCAGGCCGCCCAGCGCGAAGAACAGGGCGGGCGCCACGACGCCGTCGGAAAAGTTCTCGGCCAGCGACTCGATCGCCGCGCGACGCACGGCGGCCAAATCGAGCGTCGCCGTGTCGCGGCCGACGATGTGTCCGAGCGCCTCGCGTGCGCCGGCAAGGTCGGCGGCCTCGCCCACCGCCGCCACGTGGCTGTGAAGCGAGCGGGTCGCGAGCAGCGTCGATCCGAGCAGCGGCCCCAGCAGCCATCCGAGCCGCAGCCGGGCCATGCCACCCGTCACGCCGAGCAGCACCGCGAGCGCCGCCACGCCCCGCGCGCGCCGCTCGCGTGCCGAACGCGCCGGATCGTTGAACCGCCGCTCGAGCCCGTCGATCAGCCGTCCCATCCACGACACGGGGTGGCCCAATCGTCGCCAGATCGCGTCCGGATAGCCGACCGCCGCCTCCAGAACGCAGGCCGCGACCAGGACCGCGAGCCTGTTGCGCTGCAAAAGGGCTGGAAACCGCGTCACCACGCGAATAGATGACACGCTTCGCGGCGGCCGGGGCTGGCACTTGCCCCTGCCGCCCGTTCCTGACGGAGCTCGGTCAGCCATGTCCTTCCTGCCCCCACTGACGGGGACCTACAGCCACCTGAACGCCGAGACCGTGCTCTCGGTCCATCGCTGGACGGACCGTCTGTTCTCGTTTCGCACCACGCGCGACGCGTCGCTCCGCTTCGAGAACGGCCAGTTCGCCATGATCGGCCTGGAGATCGACGGCAAGCCGCTGCTGCGCGCCTACTCGATGGCGAGTGCGAATTACGAGGAGCATCTCGAGTTCCTGTCGATCCAGGTGCCCGACGGCCCGCTCACCTCGCGGCTCGGCCTGATCCGGCCCGGCGACAAGGTGCTGGTGGGCCGCAAGCCCGTGGGCACGCTGATCCTCGACAACCTCCTGCCCGGCCGGAACCTGTTCCTGTTCTCGACCGGCACCGGGTTGGCACCCTTCATGGCGCTGATCCACGACCCGGCGATCTACGAGCGCTACGAGCGCGTCATCCTCACCCACACCTGCCGCCAGGCGGACGAGCTCGCCTATGCCGACTACATCCGCTCCGAGCTCCCGAACCACGAGTATCTCGGCGAGGATGCGGCGGCCAAGCTCGTCTACTACCCGTCCGTGACCCGCGAGCCGTTCCACACCACCGGTCGCATCACCGAGCTGTTCAGGTCGGGCAAGATCTTCGCCGATCTCGATCTCCCGGCGGCCGACCCGAGCGTCGACCGCGCCATGATCTGCGGCTCGCAGCGCATGCTGGCCGATACCGAGGCCATGCTGGTCGAGCGCGGGTTCCACGAGGGGCACAATGCCAAGCCCGGCGACTACGTGATCGAAAAGGCGTTCGTGGATCGCTAAGAAGGTCAGGGGCTCTGCCCCTGGACCCCGCTAAGGGCAGTCGCCCTTAGAACCGATTCTTAAAGTATAGGGGATCCAAGGGGCGACTGCCCCTTGGCGGGTCCAGGGCAGAGCCCTGGCCTTCTGACTACCCCAACAAAGCGATCCGCGCATGACATATGACTTCGACCTCTTCGTCATCGGCGGCGGCTCGGGCGGCGTCCGTTGCGCCCGCATCGCGGCCTCGCACGGCGCGCGCGTCGCGGTGGCGGAAGAGCGCTTCTGGGGCGGCACCTGCGTCAATGTGGGCTGCGTGCCCAAGAAGCTCCTCGTCCAGGCCGGCGAATACGGCGCCGCCGCCGCCGACAGCCGCGCCTTCGGCTGGGCGACCGAGACCGGGCCGCATGACTGGGGCGCCCTGATCGCCGCCAAGGACCGCGAGATCGAGCGGCTGAACGGCGTCTATGTTCGCATGCTGGAACGCGCCGGCGTCACCATGTTCGACGCCCGCGCGACCTTCCTCGACGCCCACGCGCTCGACGTAGGCGGCGCCCGCATCACCGCCGAGCGGATCGTGATCGCGGCGGGCGGCAAGCCCGAAATCGGCCCGCATATCGAAGGCTTCGACGAGGGTATCGTCTCGGACCACGCGTTCCATCTCGCCCGGCGCCCCGAGCGCATCACCATCGTCGGCGGCGGCTATATCGGCGTCGAGTTCGCCGGCATTTTTCGCGCGTTCGGCAGCCATGTGGATCTGGTCTACCGTCAGTCGCTGCCGCTACGCGGCTTCGACGAGGATCTCCGCGTGGGCCTGGCCGATGCGATCGGCGCGCGCGGCATCGCGGTGCACCCGCTCCGCACCGTCCATCGCGTCGAGCGCCACGCCGACGGTTCTGCGACTGTGGAGCTCTCCTGCGGCACGCGTTGCGAGACCGACCTCGTCTTCTTCGCGGTCGGCCGCCGGCCGCACACGGAGGGCCTCGGGCTCGAGCATGCCGGCGTGGCGCTCGACCATCGCGGCGGCGTGGTGGTGGACCCGGAGTGCGAGACCAGCATCCCCGGCATCTTTGCCATCGGCGACGTCTCGAACCGCCTCAACCTCACACCGGTGGCGATCGCCGAGGGCCACCGCCTGGCCGACCGCCTGTTCGGCCCGGCCGCACCGCGCGCCTGGGACTTGGCACACGTGGCTCACGCCGTGTTCTTCTCGCCACCGCTCGCGAGCGTGGGGCTCAACGAGGACGAGGCCGCCGCGCGCGGCCGCACCCGCATCTATCTCTCCGGCTTCACCCCGCTGCGCCACACGCTGAGCGGCCGCACCGCCAACCGCTCGCTGATGAAGCTGGTGGTCGACGACGCCACCGACCGCCTGCTCGGCGCCCACATGCTCGGCGACGACGCGCCCGAGATCATCCAGGGGTTCGCCGTCGCGGTGTCGGCCGGGCTGACCAAGGGCGATGTCGACCGCACCGTCGGCATCCATCCGACCGCGGCCGAGGAGATGGTCACGATGCGCACGCCCGAGCGCGTCGTCGGATAGAGGCGTCGGATGAGCTCCAAGTTCGTCACCGGCTGAGACGAAGCTGCCGGCCGCGGAACGGCGGTCCGCCCGCGTTAACTATTCTAGCGCGGTCGTGAGAATCCAAATCTTGTATGCAACCTGAAGTTGTTGCTAGAACTCGACCCCGGGAGCGGGAAACGATTTCGGTCGCAATCCTGCGAGTGCAAGACGCCTCGGTGCCGCATCGCGCCCCGCAAACCTGACGCATCACCGCCGCAACGCGCCATCGCCACGTTCTGGGAGCAGATCCATGCCGGCCATCGTCATCGACTCGTCGCGCGCATCTCCCGCCCCGATCGGCGCCTCCCCGATCGGCGCCCCTCCGATCGGCGCCGCGTCGTTCGCCGCCGAGACGGCGCCTGCACGCGCGCTCTTCGCTCACTGGCCCACCGGCTCGGGAACAAGCCATTACAAGCCGTCGCCGCGGCGCGCCACCGAGCGGCTCGCCGCCGAGCTCGCCGGCTCCATGCTCTGGCCGCGCTCGACGATCATCGATGTCGGCTGCCGCGCGAGCGGGCTCGCGGGACGCTGGCTCGCCGAGGACCACCGCGTGATCGGAACCGCAAGCGACCGCGACCTGCTGGACAGCCTCGACGAGGCGGATCTTCACCCGGCCTTCACGCTGGTCAGAGGCGACGCCGACACGATCGACATGCCGGCCGGTTCGGCCGACCTGGTCACCGCGTTCGACGTGGTGCAGTACGCCGACGACCCCGCCGCCTCGATCGCGCGGTTCGCCGACTGGGTGCGGCCGGGCGGCGCGGTGTGCGTGCAGGTCGACAGCCTGCTGGCCGCCCATGCCGAGATGATCCGCGATGGCCGCGAGACCGAGGCGGACCGGATGCTGGTCACGCGCCGCAGCCGGGTCGCGAACGGCGCCTGCGGCGCCGAGACACATCTCTTCACCGCGGCCGCGCTGCGGGATGCGTTCCGAGCCGCCGGCCTGGTGGATGTCGAGGTCCGTGGGCTGGTGATCGGCGCGAGCCTGTGGGGCCGCATCGGGGTCGCCGCGCGCATGCGCCACAACGAGGAGGAGTACCTCGCCCTCGAGCGCAGCTTCTGGAAGGAGCCGGCGCTCGCCGACCAGGGCCTGCACCTGTTCGCGATGGGCCGCCGCCCGCGCGGGTCGGTGGACGCGTGGTGACCGGCCGCAGCCCTCAATAGCCGGTCGGGTTCTGCGGCGCGGCCGCCGGGTAGGCCTGGCTCGACGGAGGCACGTTTCCGTAAGGCGCCGGGCCATAGGGCGCCGGCGGGGGATAGGCCGGCGCATAGGCCGAGGGCGCACTGCTCAGCGGTGCCGCGCCCGGAGGTGCGGCGAGATAGCCGGGCGGCGGCGACATCAAGCCCGGGCTGCCGGTCGAGAGGGCCGGCGGCGGCGGTGTCAGCGTCGTGGGCTCGCCTGGTGTGAACCCGGGTGCGCCCGGCGGCGTCGCAGGACCCGGCGCACCGCCAGGTGCGAGCGGGAGCGGCGCGCCCGGGACCGGGGCGCCCAGAGCCGGCGCACCCAGAGCCGGCGCATCCAGAGCCGGCGCATCCAGAGCCGGCGCACCCAGAGCCGGCGCACCCGGAGCCGGCGCACCCGACACCAGCGGCGCCTGCTCGACCGGCGCCTCCACCGCACCGTTGGTGATCAGCCAGTCATGCAGCGTGTGGCGCACCTGGTATTCGAACTCGACGTTCATGTCCTCCATCGCCTGGCGCGTCAGCTCGTAGAGCGAGGCCGGCCCCGCGGGCTCGCCATTGCCCGGCGTCTCGGTGCGCGTCACATGCGCCTCGGCGAACCCGGCATGGCCGCCCGACGCGTTGGAGATCTCGAGCCGGGCCGCGAGATGCTCGGTGATGCCGTTATCGGTGCGGGTGATCGAGGCCTCCGTCACCACGAAGGTCGCGCTGCCGGCCGCACCCGCGGCGATCAGGCGGTCATGCGCCATCTGCTGCATGGCTTGCGCCGGCTTGAACGGGCTGCGACCCGCGAGGTCGCCGTCGGGGGAAGTCGACTGGTCGTCGACCTCGACATCGGCGACGTTCAGCCTAATCGGCGCCAGATAGTCGTAGTGAAGGGCGGGGAAGTCTTGCGGTGGCGGCGGTGGAGAGTCGTCGCACCCGGCCAGCACCGTGGTTGCCAGCAAGGGAGCGGCAAATCTAAGTCCCCAACCCGCGAAAGCCATGCGCATGCGACCTCCTGGCGACATCTCCGCCGCGGGGTCGGGTGTGCCGTGCCCCTCGGAGGCGGTCAACTTGCGCCGTCATCCACCGTTCCCCGGATGCCGTCGCGCGCGAAGCGGAAATCGTGGTTGCAGAACTCGCAGGTCATGATGATGTCGCCGGCGACGGTCATGTGGTCGAGATCGTCGGTGGGAAATCCCTCCAGGATCGAGGCCAGGCGGGCCCGCGAGCAGCGGCATCCGAACGCGAGCGCCCGCGGAAGATCGGCGGCGACGCCCTCGGTGTGGAACAGCCGGTAGAGCAGCTGCTCGGGGGTGAGGTCGTCGTCGAGCAGCTCGGCCGCGGTGATCGTGGCGGCCAGCGTCGTGGCCGTCTCCCACGAGCCGTCGGGGTCGGGGTCGAAGCCCCGGTCGATGCCGCCCTCGCTGGCCACCCGCTCGAGGATCAGCGCCGAGGCGCGCCAGCCCTCCGCCGTCTCAGTGGCCGCGAGATGCACGCGGCAGGCGATCTGCTCGCTGGTGTCGAAATAGTGCAGCGCCATGTCGGCCAGAGTGTCGCCCTCGATGGCGACGATGCCCTGGTGGCGGTCCATGTCCGGGCCCTGGTCCACGGTGAAGGCGAGGTAGCCGGCGCCGAGCAGGGCGGCGGCGCTGAGGTTGGGCTCGACCGCCAGCAGCGTCGCGAGCTTCTCCGTGTCGCAACGGGCGTAGCCGCGAAGCTGGCCCTGGTCGGTGCAGTCAGCGAGCAGGATCGAGACGGGGCCGTCGCCCTTCGCCTGCAGGCTGAAGGAGCCGCGGAACTTCAGCGCGGTCGCGAGACAGGCGGCGAGCGCCAGCGCCTCGCCGACCAGCCTGGTCACTTCGGGCGGGTTCTCGTGGCGGCGCAGCAGGGCGTCGGCGAGCACGCCGAGCCGCACCAGCCGGCCGCGCACGGGGCGGCCGGGCAGGTGGAAGGGGGTGACGCCGCGGGGGACGACGATGTCGGGGACGTCGGGGCGGGTCAGGTCGAGGAAGTCGGGGGTGGCGGACATGGGAGCCGAGATAAGGTGCTAGGAGCTTTGGTGAAAGCCCGGCGAAGAAGGCCAGGGGCGCTGCCCCTGGACCCCGTTAAGGGCGGAGCCCTTAAAACCCCGGACTGAAGTTCACGCTCCGAGCCCCCGAGCGTGTGGCGAAGTTGGATTCCAGGCTTCGCCGCTTTCCCGACCAACGATCAGGGATCCAAGGGACGACTGTCCCTTGGCGGATCCAGGATCAGCGTCACGCCGGAGGCGTGCTCCGCACGACGCCCTGGCCTTCCTCTTCTAAGTCCGCGACGTCAGCTCCGCCTCGAGCGCCGCCAGCCGATGGTCGAGCCTGTCCACCACGCTGTCGCTGATCCCCTCCTCGCGCAGCCCGCGGAGGAACTGGGCGCGGCAGCGGTCGTGGGCCGCTTCGCTGTCGGAGGGGCCGCCGATGCCGGCGAGGCAGTCGAGATAGCCGATCCGCAGCTTCGCGATCGTCGGGCGCGCGGGCAGGGGGGTGAGCATCTCGTCGAGTTCGCTCTCCACCCAGCTGGGGGCGGAGGGACCGTCCTCGGTGACGGACGGGCTGCGGATGTCGGGATCGCTCATGGCGTGGCTCCTTCCGGCGAGAGCAGCCAGGCGAGGATGGCCTGGTGGGCATAGAGCCGGTTCTCCGCCTCGTCGAACACGACCGAGTGGGGGCCGTCGATCACGTCGGCCGCGACCTCGTCGCCGCGATGGGCGGGCAGGCAGTGCATGAAGATCGCGTCCGGGGCGGCGCGCGCCATGAGGACGACGTCGACCTGGTAGGGTTCCAGCGCGGTGCGGCGCTTGTGGTCGGACGGGTCGTCCTCCATCGAGCACCAGGTGTCGGTCACCACGCAGGCCGCACCGTCTACGGCGGCGTGGGGGTCCTGGGTCTCAACGATGTCGGCGCCCTGCGCGCGCGCCCACGCCACGCGTGCCGCATTCACGGGGAGCCGCACCGGGGTCGCGATCCTGAGGGAAAAGCCGAACAGGGCGGCCGCCTCGACCCAGGTGGCGGCGACGTTGTTGCCGTCGCCCACCCAGGCGACCGCCTGGCCGCGGATCGGGCCGCGATGCTCCTCGAAGGTCAGAACATCGGCGAGGATCTGGCAGGGGTGGCTTTCCGGGGTCAGTCCGTTGATCACCGGGACGCCGGCATGGCGGGCGAGCTCGGCGAGCTTGGGGGCGCTGTCGGTGCGGAGAACGATCGCGTCGAGGAAGCGGCCCAGCACGCGGGCGGTGTCGGCGATCGTCTCGCCGCGGCCGAGCTGCATGTCGCGCGGCGAGAGCACCACCACATCGCCGCCCAGCGCCCGCATGGCGACCTCGAAGGCGACCCGCGTGCGCGTGCTCGGGCGCTCCAGGATCAGGCCCAGCGTGCGGCCGCGCAGCGGCGCGCCGGCGGAGTGGGCGCCGGCGCCGCGCGCCTGCTTGAAGTGGCGGGCGTCGTCGATCAGCGAGCGCAGCACGGCGGGCGCGTGGTCGGCGAGCTCGAGAAAGTGGCGGGATGGGTGGAACGCGCCTGCGGCGCGGTTCATGACGCCGCCGCCAGTGGGGTGAGGGCTGCGGCAGTGGCGTCGAGGCGGTGGACGGCCTCGACGCAGTCCGCTTCGGTCACGACCAGCGGCGGCACGAGCCGCAGCACGTTCTCGCCGGCGGCGACGGTGAGCACGCCCTGCCGCACCGCCTCGTTCTGCACGTCGGTGTTGGGGATGCGGCACTCGATGCCCCGAAGCAGGCCCAGGCCGCGCACGGCGCCGAAGACGCCCGGATTGCGGGCGGCGAGTGCCTCGAGGGCGTCGTGCAGGAAGGCGCCTCGGGCTTGCACGGTCTCGAGAAAGCCGGGGGCGAGCAGCACGTCGAGCACGGCGTTACCGGCGGCCGCCGCGAGCGGGTTGCCACCGAAGGTGCTGCCATGGGAGCCGGGGGTGAAGTGCTGGGCGAGCTCGGCGCGGGCGAGGACGGCGCCGAGCGGGAAGCCGCCGGCGATGCCCTTGGCAAGGGTGGCCACGTCGGGCTCGATGCCGGCCCATTCATGGGCGAACAGCTTGCCGGTGCGGCCCATGCCGGACTGGACCTCGTCGAAGGCGAGGAAGATGCCGTATTCGTCGGCGACGGCGCGGAGTTCGCGGAGGAAGCGGGGGGCGGGGCGGCGGACGCCGCCCTCGCCCTGGATCGGTTCGACCATGATCGCGGCGGTCTCGGGGCCGATCGCGTCGCGCAGCGCGTTCATGTTCTCGAACGGCACGTGGTCGAAGCCTCGCGCGGGCTCGCCGTAGCCGTCGAGGTATTTCGGGTTGTTGGTGGCGGCCAGCATCGCCAGCGTGCGGCCGTGGAAGGCGCCGTCGAAGCAGATCACGCGGGTGCGCTCGGGGCGGCCGGACTTGGCCATGGCGCGGCGGAGAAGCTTCACCATGCCCTCGTTGGCTTCCGCGCCCGAGTTGCAGAAGAATACGCTGTCGGCGAACGAGCACGCCACGAACCGCGCCGCCAGGTGCTCGGCTTCCGGCACGCGGTAGAGGTTCGAGACATGGATCACGCGCGCCGCCTGTTCAGCGATCGCGGCGACCAGATGCGGGTGGCCGTGGCCGAGCGACGAGGTGGCGACGCCCGCGCCGAAATCGAGGTATCGTCGTCCGTCCGCCGCCACAAGCCAGGCGCCCTCGCCCCGCTCGAAAGCGAGGTCGGCACGGTTGTAGGTGGGCATCAGGGGCGGGATCATGGGCGTTCGGAGGCTTCGCTGGAGGTGTGGCCTACCTTCTTATCTCGCGTCCCCGCCGGGTGCGAGCGAAGAAGGCAAGGGGCTCTGCCCCCTTGACCCCCGCCAGGACAAGCAGTCCTGGACCTGCATACGAAGGGGGTCTGGGGCCAAGGCCCCAGCGGGGTCGAGGGGCAGAGCCCCTTGCCTGCTTCTGCTTCACGTCGTGATCGCCGCCATCGCGGTGGACGCGCGCTGTGCCACCGCCGCGTCATAGAGCGTCTGCTCGTCCTGCTTGTGCTTGACGGAGAAGCGGATCGCAGCCGCACCGCACGCGCACACGATCGCCGCGATGCCCAGCACCTCGAAGCAGAACGCCGGCCGGCCGGTGAACCGCAGCAGCAGCCCTGCCGCCACGGCGCCGATATTGCCGCCCGCGCCGATGATGCCGCAGACGCCGCCCAGCACCTTGCGATCGATGAACGGCACCAGCGCGTAGAGCGAGCCGCACGCCATGTGCGTGAACAGGCCGAACACCAGCATCATCGACACCGCCGTGGCGACCGTGCCGGATCGGCTGAACGCGATCAGGAACACGCCTTCGCCGATCATCAGCCCGAACAGCAGCCAGGTGCGGCCGTCGAGCCCGCCCGTGCGCGCGACGCGGTCGGACAGCAGGCCGCCGAGCGCGCGCGCGAACAGCGCCAGCAGCCCGAAGGCGCCCACCGCCAGGCCGGCATCCTGCAGCGAGAGATGGTAGCGGTTGAAGTAGTAGGTCGCGGCGATCGAGTGGACGAACAGCTCGACCCCGAACGAGGCGCCGTAAGCCGCGCCGAGCAGCCAGACGCGGTAGTTGCGGCCGGCCTCGCGCATGACGGCCAGGCCGCCCTTCTTGCCGAACTGCGTCGTGGTCCCCGTCCGGCGGAGCTCGGAGAAGTTCCCCTCGGGCGTATCCTGCGTGAACTTCCAGTAAAGCACCGCCGTGATCAGCATCATCGCAGCCGGCACCACCTGCGCGTAACGCCAGGCCATTCCCTTGCTGAGACCCCAGCTTGCCACCAGCGCGAACACCAGCGGCATCACGCTCTGCGTGGCGCCGCCACCCGCGTTGCCCCAGCCGCCCACGGTGGCGTTGGCGGTGCCGACCACGTTGGGCGCGAACATCACCGAGGTATGGAACTGGGTGATCACGAAGCTCGCGCCGATGATGCCGATCAGCAGGCGGAACACGAGGAACGACGTGTAGTCCCAGGCGAATGCCACGCCGATCACCGGGAGTGCGCCGAACGTCAGGAGTGCCGTGTAGGTGACGCGCGGTCCGTATCGATCACACAGCGGGCCCACGACGAAGCGGGCGAGCACGGTCGCGAGCACGCCGGCGATGCCGATCGAGTAGACCTGGTTGGCGGTGAGATGCAGGTCGCCCTTGACGATCGGCATCAGCGGCGCGGTCGCGAACCAGGCGAAGAAGCAGACGAAGAAGGCGAGCCACGCGAGGTGGAACGCCCGCATTTGCGGTGTGGCCAGGCTGAACAGGTCAATGCGGGTGGCCTTGGTGGTGAGCATGCGAGCCTTCTGCCGTTGGGGATTGCCGAGCGGGATCAGCGGGACGCGCGCGTGCGTTTCCGGGCCTCGACGAGCACGGCCGCGGCGTGCAGGAGGAACGGGCCTGCGAGGAACGGCGCGTTGTCGGTGTCGCGCGCGACGGGATCGGAGCGCTGTTCTGGTGGCGGGACGTGCAAGACGCGGGCTCCCTCGTGTCGACAGGCCATGATGTCGCGGGATCGGCGCACGGTGTCTGTCTCGCGCCCGGGCACGTCGTTGCCACTTCGACGTCGTTGTCACTTCGACTGAGTGTCTGCACATCTCGTGCCAACTGGCAGACGGCACGTCTCGCGCCAGCGGGGCGAGGGTCGTGGCTGACGAGATCGGCGTTCGTGCTCCCCAGCTCCGGGCCACCCTGCAGACGTGTGCGAACCGCAGGCTGTCGGGATCACCTGCAGGAGGTGATCAAAAAAGAGGCAGTCGTCGGCGACGGCGCCGAGAGGGGACGGCGTCTCTCGGACGTCACTCCGCCGCGGCGTTCCGCTCCCGCAGCGCATGAGGCTGCTGCAGCGTGTCCGGGTCCGGCAGCGACACCACCGCCGCGAACGCCACGGCGCAGAGCACCGCGGACAGCGCGAACGGCAGCCCGGGCAGGTGCAGCGCGTTGCCGGGCCGGGTCGCCCAGGCGAACGCCACGCCGGAGGCCGTCGGGCCCACCACCATGCTCAGCCCCTGCAGCGAGGACAGCGCGCCCTGGTTCTCGCCCTGCCGCTTCGGGCCGGCGGCGATCGACAGCATCCCCTGGATCGACGGCCCGGCGAGCGCCCCGAACGCCAGCAGGAACAGCCCCGCCAGCATTATCCAGGGGCGGCTCGCCAGCGCGTAAGCGGCGTAGCCCGCGACCGCGAAGGCGAAGCCGAGGGCCGCCGTGCGCCGCGGCCCGGCAAGCTGCGTGATGCGGCCGATCAGCACGCCCTGCACCACCGCCTGCGCCATGCCGCCGGCCGCCAGTACCAGCCCGTTCTCGCCGATCGTCCAGCCGAACCGCATCTGGTTCGACAGGATGAAGCTGCTCTGCTGCGAGCCGAGTGCGACCCAGGTGCAGCACCATGCGATGCCGAGCCGCAGCGTCCAGCCGTTGGCGGCGAACAGCTTCAGCGAGCCCGCCGCGTTCGCCCGCGCCCAGGTGAACGCCCGCCGCCGCTCGGGCGGCAGGCTCTCGGGCAGCACCAGCCAGCCGTAGAGCACGTTCAGCGCGATCAGGCCGGCCGCCACCAGGAAGGGCAGCCGCAGCCAGATCCCGCCGAGCCAGCCGCCCAGCGCGGGCCCGACGACGAAGCCGAGCCCGTACATGGCACCCACCAGGCCGTACGAGCGCGCGCGCTTCTCGGGCGCGGTGACGTCGCCGACATAGGCGTTGGCCGCACTGATGTTGCCGGCGAGCGCACCTGCCACCAGGCGCAGCCCCAGCAGCCACCAGAGCCCCGGCACCCACACCCAGCACAGCGCGTTCACCGCCAGCACCGCCTGGCTGATCAGCAGCACCGGACGCCGGCCGAAACGGTCGCTCAGGCCACCGGCGATCGGCGCGCACACGAACTGCGAGAACGCGAAGGCGGAGAAGATCACGCCCAGCCAGAGCGAGGCGGCGGCGCCGTGAAGATGGCCGATCTGCATGACCATGGCCGGCACCACGGGAATGATGATCGCGAAGCTCAGCGCGTCGAGCGCGATGGTCGCGAGGATGAACGCGAAGGACGCATGATGTCGGGCCATGGGGCCTAGGAGGCATCATCCTGCCGAGCGTCAAGGGTGAGCAGCCGTGCGATCAGCCCCGCGCGCGGTAGCGGCGCATCTTGTTGCGGCTGCCGCAGGTGGTCATCTCGCACCACAGTTTCGCGGCCGGCTTCGAGGCGTCGTAGAACGAGGTGCTGCAGCCCGGATCGCGGCAAAGCTTGAAGCGGCGCCAGTGTCCGGCGCGCATCGCCTCGAGGGCCTGGCGCAGCAGCATCGCCACGGGCGCGCCGTCGTCGCCGGCCACCAGACGGACGCCGCCGGCGGGATCGACCTGCGGGCGGAGGTCGAATGCGGCCACGAGCCCGTTCAGCGCCTCGCGCGCCACCGTCTCCGCCGCCGGCGATCCGGCCTCGGCGCCGCCGTTGGTCGCCTCCAGCGTGCGCAGCGCCGCGTGCAGGTGCATCGCGGCCGCGAGCGAGTCCGCGGCATCAGCGTGCCAGGCGCCGCGATGCCGCAGCCAGGCGGCCCAGGGCTCCGAGCCGCCGTCGAAATCGTGCCACAGGAACGATTCCAGCTCCCGGTAATCCGCCGGCGTCCCGGCCCTGTGCTCAGGCATCCACGATCCTTGCGATGTCGGCCGTTACCTGTCTGATTTTTTACATGGTAACACAGCTTGCGCGCCAGACCCGCCGCCAGATCGTGTCCGCGACGGCGGACGCGCTCGCGATCGGCGCACGACGCAGCCGGGGAGAGAACCGCATCATGTCCGACCAGCCCTTCCGGGTCGCCTTTTCCCCGGCTCTCGCAGACGATTTGCGCCAGCGCCTTCGCGCCGTGCGGTGGAGCGATGCGTGACGACCGACTGGAGCGACGGCACCGACAGATCCTTCTCCGGTCGCTCGCGGGGCACTGGCGCGACCGCTACGATGTCCGGGCCGCCGAGCAGCGCCTCAACGCCTGGCCGCAATTTCGCGCGATGTTCGACGGTTTCGGCGTGCACTACGTCGTGCTGCGGGGACGCGGCCCGTGGCCGACCCCGCTGCTGCTGATGAACGGCTGGCCGTCGAGCTTCGTCGCGTGTCGCAGGCTCGCACCGATGCTGGCCGATCCTGCCGCGTTCGGCGGCGACGCGTTCGACGTCGTGATGCCTGCACTCTCCGGCTACGGGTTTTCCGACAGGCCCACACGTCCCGACCAGATCTGGCCTGAGGACCTGTCGCACAGGCTCATGACGGAGCATCTCGGCTATGGCAGCTACGTCGCGTCCGGCACCGATATCGGCGCCGGCACGGCGCGGTGGCTGGCCCTCAAACATCCTGACGCCGTCGGGGGGATCCACGTTTCCGCGGTGGCCGACCCGCCGTTCAACGACGCATCGCCGCCGCTCACCGCAGCCGAGGCCGCCTCCCGCGCGCGTTCGGCAAGATGGGAGGCGGCGGAAGGGGCGTGCGAGCACCTCCACTACACGAAGCCGCAGACGCTTGCCTTCGCGCTGAACGATCGTCCCTTCGGGCTCGCGAGCTGGATCGTCGAGAAGTTTCATGCGTGGAGCGATCACGGGCGTGATCTGCTCGAGACGTTCCCCGCCGAGATGCCGCTCGACAACGTGATGATCTACTGGGCGATCGAGACGAACGGCTCGTCGATGCGGCTCTACTATGACAGTGCGCATCTCCGCCCCGCGCCGTGCCGACCGCGGTCTGCATGTGGTCGAAGGATCTCGTGGCAGTTGAGGTCGTGCACGCGCATCGAGGAGGTTTCGATCCGAAGGCCAGGGCTCTGCCCTGGACCCGCTAAGGGCAGTCGCCCTTAGAACCCTTTTGTAAGGTATAGGGGATCCAAGGGGCGACTACCCCTTGGCGGGTCCAGGGCAGAGCCCTGACTTTCTTAGCATTACATTTGCGGATCTTCCGAGTCTCTGAATCAATGGGCAACCATGGTTCGGGAGATCATGTGTGGCTGAAGCATCGATTGAGACAACGCTGGAGCTATGGGTGTCCAGCCTGCGGGATGTGAAGACACGGATGCGGCCGCTTTTCACTCAGGATTGGGTTGCAGAGTCGGCTGGCCTGTTCCTGGACGTTCTGTTGGGCAACGAGAGACGCAAGACAGGGTGGATGCGCGCGGAGGCGGCCGGAGACACTCCGGCCCATGGCGCCGGCAGGCCATACTGGGTCGCGGCAAATGGGACGCGGATGCGCTGCGCGACTATGTCATCGAGCATCATGAACGGGGCGTAGGTGCCGACTTGGCGACCGGTCTTTGCGATCTCCTCGCGAAGACGCTGCGCGTTGGGTGCGAAGGCTGTCGGTGTGTTCACACCCTTGCCGAAGCAAAATTGTGATCGGCATATTGGGCGGAGAAGGCCAAACCGGGTCCGCTGGACCCGGCGCAGATGACCTTCATATCGGCCGTCGGACGGGGACTCACCCGACAATCTTCCATCTGGAAGAAGGCGCCCTTGAAATCCGAGCGGCCGGTTTCCCAAAGCTCACGCAGGATCTGAGCGTATTCGGCCAGGTAGTCGTAGCGCCGCACAAAATGCTCGTCTCTGAGCCACAAGCCCATCTGGGAGTATTTGGGGCGCTGCCAGCCGGTCACCAGATTGACACCAAACCGCCCGTGTGAAATCGAGTCGATCGTCGCGGCCATGCGCGCGACGATCGCCGGAGGAAGAGTCAACGTTGCCGCTGTGGCGAACAGCTTGATCCGATGGGTGACGGCAGCAAGGCCCGCCATCAGCGTGAACGACTAGAGATTGTGCTCCCAGAACTCCGTCTTGCCTCCGAAACCGCGCAACTTGATCATCGAGAGGGCGAAGTCGAGCCCAGCGCGCTCGGCGCGGAGGACGATCTCCTTGTTTAGGTCGAAACTCGGCATGGACTGAGGCGCGTTTCTCGAAATCAACCATCCATTGTTGCCGATCGGGATGAACACGCCTAACTGCATGAAGAGTCTCCAATCCGTATGAGCATTCGGGCGAGCGCTAGGTCACGGATCGATCGTGCACGCTGCGCTCAACACATCTATGAACCCGGTCGTGATGAACGTTAGGCGATTGCCTGCAAGAAATGATCAGGACGCCGCTCCGCCGCGAGAACGTGCCAGAGCGGACTCTGGCCGTTTGGCTGAGAAAGCGAGCTCCTTCCGGCCGGTTGTGAGCGCGGTTTGGGCTTGCCCGCTCGCTAGCTCGCGGTCCAGAACCAGGACCGCATCCAGCAGAACGGTCGCACCTGCTGTAACGTCGTCCTTTGTTATGGACTCTGCCTCGTTGTGGCTCGCGAGCCGCAAATCCGCGCCGTTCCGCAACCGATCTCACCGCTTGCACGCAGACTGGGTGGAACTCCACCGCCGGGTTGTTCCACACCTGCTCGACCTCGAGGGACAAACCGTCGGCATCCCGGAGCAGCGCTTCGTGCATCGCCGCCATCATGGCGTCGACGACATCATCCCTGGGATGGCGGAGGTCGACGGTCAGGAAGACCATGACAGGAACGACGTTCCGGCTGTTCGGCTGGCATTCCAACAGACCCACCGTGCCGACGGCCTCCGGTCCTGCGGCCGCCGCGATGGCGGCGATCGACTGGATCATCCGTGCCGCAGCGAGAAGCGCGTCACTGCGCAACCGCACCGGTGTGGCTCCGGCGTGACCTTCCGAACCCCGTACGCTGACTTCGAACCAGCGCGCGCCCCGACGCCGGTGACGATGCCGATAACCTTGCCCTCATCCTCGAGCACGGGCCCATGCTCGATATGCAATTCGAGATGTGCCGACAGCGGAGGCATTCCGCAAGGCTCGTCGCCGCGATAGCCGATCCCATCAAGGGCTGCGTCAAAGCGCTCGCCGCGGCGATCTGTGCGTGCATACGCCCGGTCTCGCGAGAAGGCGCCACCGAAGACGCCAGACGAAAGCATCGCAGGCGCGAACCGCGAGCCCTCCTCGTTTGTCCAGTTGATTACTTCGATCGGCGCGTCGGTGGCCGTGTCGGTCTCGTGCAACGTCCGCAGCACTTCCAATCCTGCCAGGACACCGATCACGCCGTCGAAGCGGCCACCAGTCGGCTGAGTGTCGAGGTGACTGCCGATCGCAATCGGCGCGCGGCGTGGGTCGCGTCCGGCGCGGCGTGCGAACATGTTGCCCATGTCGTCGACCGTGACGGTGCAGTCCCGCGCCTTGGAGCGGTCCCGGAACCATTGACGAACTAGACGGTCGCTTTCGGTCAAGGCCAGGCGACACAGGTCGCCTTTGGGTGTGGCGCCTATTTCCGCTGTTCGAGGATGCTGCGCCAGAGCCGATCGGGATCTATCGCGAGATTGCCATCGGGGCTCTGCGCCATCCCGTAGATCCTTCCATCGCCACCTGCCTGCAATCGGCGCTCGGCAGGCGGATCGTGTCCTTACCATCAACCAAAGTTTGCGGCAAAGCAGGTTTGTTGACATTTAATCGGGGAAGCCTGAGAGAGGCACTCCCAGTCCGCGTTGGCACGGAGTATCGGCATGTCGAACAATCCCGCGCCGATCCTGATCCGCGGCGGCACGATCCAGGGCCCGGACCCGAGCCTCCGGGGTGACCTCCTGTTGGCGGGCGGCACCATCGCTGCCATCGGCGCCAAGCTGGACACGCCCGCCGGCACCCGGGTGCTCGATGCCGACGGCCGGCTGGTGATGCCAGGTGGCATCGACCCGCACACGCATATGGAAATGCCCTTCGTGGGCGAGGTCTCCAGCGATGATTCCCGCACCGGGACCGAGGCCGCGGTTGCGGGCGGAACGACCACGATCCTCGACTTCGTCATTCCTGAACCGGGTGGCTCGTTGCTGGAGGCTTGGGAAACATGGCGGGCTCGTGCCGCCAAGGCCGTATGCGACTTCGGCTTTCACGTCGCGGTGACCCACTGGTCGGCCAAAGTCGCGGCCGAGATGACGACGCTCGTGGCGGAGCACGGCGTGAACAGCTTCGAGCATTTCATGGCCTGTAAGGGCGTCTTGATGGTCGATGACGGCGTGTTGCTGCACAGCATCGGCCACGCCTCGTCGCTGGCGGCGCTGTGCGCAGTGCATGCCGAGAACGGCGAGGCGGTGGCACATCTGCAGCGCGTCCTGCTAGACCAAGGCGTGACCGGTCTGCGCGGACATCTGCTGTCGCGACCGCCTGCGGTGGAAGGCGAGGCGGCTGGGCGCGCGATGGTCATAGCCGGACTGCTCGGCGCGCCGCTGTACATCGTGCATGTTTCCACGGCGGACGCCGCCCGCGCCATCGCGCAGGCGCGCGCGACCGGGCAGCGCATTTTCGGCGAAGTGCCGGCGCAGCACCTCGTCTGCGACGATAGCGTGTATGACGCCGACTTCACGACGGCCGCGGCGCATGTGATGAGCCCGCCATTCCGCCCGCCGTCCCGCCTAGATGTGCTCTGGGCCGGTCTCGCCTCGGGACAGTTACAGACCACAGCAAGCGACCATTGCTGCTCCTGCGCATCCCAGAAGGCCCGTGGCCGCGACGGTTCCGCACTGATACCCAACGGAACGCCCGGCGTCGAAGACCGCATGAACGTCCACGAGGGCATGGAGGTGACCGGCCTCGCCCGCACCACCATCATAGGAGGACGGATCGCCTGGCACGAGGGCGAACTCCGCGCCGAGCCTGGTGGGGGGCGATACCTGCGGCGGCAGCCGTTCAGTGCCGCCTGTTTCCCGGCGCGTGCCGCGCAGCTGCTCGGCGAGGCGACGAACGCTTCAAACATCTGTTTGTCGCCGTAACACGAATATGGGACCTTGGCGCATCTTACATGCCGGAGACCTCGTGACCGAAAAGGACATTCTCAGCGAACAGGAACAGGCGGTGCTCGACCGGATCGCCGCCGATCCGTTCGCAGGCCAGCAGGAGATCGCCGATGCGCTGGGCCTGGCGCGGCCCACCATCGCGACCTACATCGCCCAGCTTACCCGCAAGGGCTACCTGCTCGGACGCGCCTACGTGCTGGCGGAAGCGGACCGGATCGTCTGCCTGGGGGGCGCGACCGTCGACCGAAAGTATCTCAGCAAGCGGCCGCTGCAACCTGGCACGTCGAACCCGGTGACCAGCCGCCGCTCGTTCGGCGGCGTCGCACGCAACGTCGCCGAAACCTTGTCGCGCCTCGGCGCGCCCAGCAGCCTCGTCTCCGTAGTGGGTGACGACGAGAACGGCCGCTCGCTCGTTCGCCACCTTCAGGCAAGCGGCGTCGATGCGACGCGGGTGATCGCGATGAGCGGCCACGCGACCGCCGAATATGCAGCCGTGCTCGGTCCCGACAACGGCCTCGCCTTTGGTATCGCGGACATGGAAATCCTCGACACCATGACGGTCGACGACGTCCAGCGCGCTTGGCCGACGATGGCGGCCGCGACTTGGGTGTTCGCCGACTGCAATCTTCCGGAGGCGGTCTTGCGGTGGCTGCTCGGCCGCCGGGCGTCCGCGCGGTTCCGCCTCGCGATCGACACCGTGTCGGCCCGCAAGGCCTTACGCCTGCCGGGCGACCTGCGCGGCGTCGACGTGCTCTTTCTCAACGTTACCGAGGCGGTAGCAATGCTCGAAGCGCCGACGGATCTGTCGCCGCGCGCCCTGACGGCCGCGTTGCAGGCGCGGGGCGCCGCGGCCGTCGTCCTGACATCGGGCGCGGCCGGGCTGACGGTCGCGACGGGGCGGAGCGTCTCCAGCGTGCCGGGGGTGTCCTGCAAGGTGGTGGATGTCACCGGCGCCGGTGATGCGCTGATCGCGGGGACATTGGCGCGCCTGATCGCAGGCGATCGCCTTCCCGAGGCCTGCCGGGTCGGCATGCTGGCCGCAGCCCTGACCATTGAAAGCGAAGAAAGCGTCAGTATCTCGATGTCACCTCAGCTGATCGAAAGCAGCATGCATAGGCTGTCGCCCGTGCCGCGCAACGGAAGGAAGGCATCGTGATGACGGCTGCTGAAACGGATCTTCAAGTCGAGCCATTTGGAGAGCTGCCGCTGGATTACGCACCTCACATCCGGGACGCGCTCGCAGTTGGCAAGCCGGTGGTGGCACTCGAGTCCACCATCATCACGCACGGGATGCCGTGGCCGGAGAACGTGGCGACCGCGCGCGCCGTGGAGGACACCGTGCGGCGTCACGGCGCTGTGCCCGCCACGATTGCGGTCATCGACGGCCGCATCCGCGTCGGTCTCGCCGACGCCGAACTGGAATGGCTCGGCCAAGTCAGCGATGTCATGAAACTCAGCCGCGCAGATCTGGCCTTCGCGGTTGCAGCCCGCAGGCATGGGTCGACCACGGTCGCCGCCACCATGATCTGCGCCCGTCTCGCCGGGATCGACGTGTTCGCGACCGGCGGGATCGGCGGCGTGCATCAGGGTGTCGAGCAGACCCTGGACATCTCCGCCGACCTCGAGGAATTCGCACGCACGGATATAGCGGTGGTGTGCGCGGGCGCCAAGGCGCTGCTCGACTTGCCGCGGACGCTCGAATATCTCGAGACGGCCGGTGTCCCGGTAATCGGGTATGGGACCGACGAGTTCCCGGCCTTCTGGAGCCGGTCGAGCGGCTTGCCGGTTCCGCTCCGCCTCGACACGCCGGATGCGGTCGCAGGCCTGATCCGCACGCATCGCGGCCTCGGTCTGTCAGGTGGCTTCGTGGTGGCAAATCCGGTGCCGGCCGCCGACGAGATACAGCGCGCGCGCATGGCTGGTCACATCGCCGAGGCGCTGGCGGACGCGGCGCAGCAGAACGTCACCGGCAAGCGCGTCACGCCGTTCCTGCTCCAGAGGCTGTTCGAGATCACTAATGGCGACAGCCTGCGTACCAACATCGCACTTGTGCACAACAACGCAGCGCTCGCGGCACAGATCGCGGCAGCGCTAAGAGGATCGGACGTCGCGCGGACCGGAATGTAGTACTGCTCCTCGCAGCCGGCGTGGCTGCCGCAATTCGACGCTCACGGCAGCCTGCGCAGATGGTCCAGCATGCGGCCGTAGACTTCATCGGCATCGCAATGCCGCAGCCACAGGCAGTTTGGCGGATTGCGTCCGGCGTTCCACCAGTCCACGACGGTCATTCCAAGCGTGAGCGTTGACGCGGTCTCGATCGCGACATGGCATGTGCGCCCATTGAAGATTTCGGGCCAGAGGATCCAGGCTACCGCAAGGGCATCGTGCAGCGGCCGCGTCGTCGTGCCGTATTTTCGATTGCCATACTGCTCAAAGAAACGGATCAGCCCCGCGCAGGCATGGCCGGTCGCGGTATCGAGCGCGTCCAGCCGATTAGCCCAATCCAGCGGCATCAGCGCACCGTGCGTGCAATCGAGCGGCATGACCACGAGCTCGACGCCGGAGCCGAACACCACGGCCGCGGCTTCGGGATCGACCACGATGTTGAATTCGGCGGCGGGCGTGACATTGCCACCCTCGAAGAATCCTCCACCCATCATCACGATGCGCCGCAGCAGTGCTGCGGTGTCGGGCGCGCGGCGGAGCAGGGAGGCGACGTTGGTGAGCGGTCCCAAGGCCACCAGCGTGATCGTCCGCGGTTCCGCCGCGCGCAGCAGGTCGATGATCCGGTCGACGGCATGCCCTGGCTGCGGCGGATGCAGAGGCAGCGGCCAATCGTGCCCGTCGAGCCCCGTACGGCCATGAATGTCGTGCGCATGGCGTGGCGCGCGCATCAACGGCAGATCGGATCCCACCCACACCGGGATGTCCGGCCGTCCGGCCAGCTCGACGATGCGTCGCGCGTTGTCCGCGGCCAGGCCGACCGGCGTGTTGCCCGCCACCGCTGACAATCCCAAGACTTCGAGCCGCTCCGAGGCGAGCGCCAGCAGAATGGCGAAGGCGTCATCGTGACCCGGATCCGTGTCGATGATGATGGGCTCGCGTGCGGCAGGAACATGAGAGGAGACAGGGCTGGGTGGCATGGATCTTGTATCAACCTTTTGATCGCAGGATCATCATCTGTTGAGGCTCACGATGCAAACGGAATCGCCTTCGGACGGACGCGCCGGCCAGAGCATCCCCGTCGTGGACGTCGCGGCACTACGCCGCAGTATCGATCCAGCCGCTGATGCGACCGAACGCAAGGCGGTGGTCCGGGAACTGGGCCGCACGCTCGAAGATGTCGGCTTCGTCTATCTGTCCGGTCATGGCATCGCGCCGGCGCTCGTCGAGGATCTGCGGCAGACGGCCGACCGCTTCCACGCGCTGTCGGACGACACCAAGCTGAAGCTGCGCATCAACGACTTCCACCGCGGCTACATCCCGTATCGCTCTTCGATCATCGAGACCTCGACGGTGGCGGCCGTGTCGAAGCCTAATCTCAGCACCTCGCTGATGGTCATGCACGAAATGGCGGAAGATGATCCTGCGGTTCTTCGCGGCGATGCCCTGCAGGGTCCGAACCAGTGGCCGGAGGAGGTGCCGGAGCTGCGTGACGTCGCTATCCGCTACATGTCGGAAATGGGTGCGCTGGCGCGCGATCTGGCGGTGGCGCTCGCGGAGGCGCTCGGTTTGTTCCCATCCTGGTTCCTGCCGCATTTCGATCGCCCGACGACGTTCCTGCGCCTGCTGAACTATCCGCAGCAGGAGCCGGACACGGGCGCTTCCGGCGACGCGGCGATCGGCTCCGCGCCGCACACCGATTACGGCTTCATCACTCTGCTCGCGCAGGACGACACCGGCGGTCTCGAGGTGCGTGCGAAGGACGGCACCTGGATTGCAGCGCCGCCCATTTCGGACACGTTCGTGATGAACGTGGGCGACATCCTGCAACGCTGGTCGAACGGGCGCTTCGCGTCGACGCCGCATCGGGTAATCAACCGTTCGGCGCGCCGGCGGACCTCGCAGCCCTTCTTCTTCGACCCCTCGATGAACAGCGTGATCGAGTGTCCGGCTAGCCTGCTCGCGCCTGGTGAGGCGCCGCGCTTCCCGCCGGTGTGCTGGGGCGACTACCTGATGGAGCGGCTGAACCGGAACTACAATTACCGCAAAAGCGCCGCTTGAACGACCGCCGCCGCATGTCTGGCGTCCACCGCCGTTCTCTCCTCGCTGCGGCGGGCGCAGGTCTGGCGAGCCGCGTCGCCCCGGCTCGGGCGGCAGCGGCGGATGCGCTGATCGTCACGACCTATGGCGGCTCCTGGGAGAGCTTCTGGCGCGACGACCTGATGCCGCTGTTCGAGCAGAAGACCGGGTTGCGCACTCGCCTCGATGTCGGGTTCGGACGCACCTTCAGTGCCACGCTCCGCGCAGCCGGTCCGGGCCGCTCGGACTACTCCATCTTGATGATGAACGAGATTTTCGTCGAGCCTCTACGCGGGCGCGGGTATTTCGAGAAACTCGACACGTCGCTGCTGCCGCATGCTGGCGACCTCTACCCGATGGCGCGGACCGAAGACGGCTACGCGGTGATCGGCATGATCTCGCCGATCGGCATCGGCTATCGGACCGATTTGGTGAAGACGCCGCCCCGCGCGTGGCGCGATCTCTGGACCAACCCGGAATTCCGCGGCCGGATCGGGCTCTACAATCTCCAGAACAGCGTCGGCAAGGCGATGGTGATGCTCGCCGGCCGGCTGTTCGGTCACGGTCCCACCGACATGGACGGAGCGTTCGCGGCACTGGGCCGGCTCGGCCCCGTTCTGCAGACCGATTTCAACATGTCCACCATGATGGGCACCGGAGAGATCATCGTGGCGCCGTATGATTTCGGCGAAATCGCGCGCCTCCGCCAGCAGGGGCTGCCGGTCCGCTGCATCATCCCCGACGAAGGCCTGCTGATGTGGGACCAGAGCTTCACGATCTGCGCAGGGGCACCGTCACGTTCGAGCGCCTATCGCTACCTCGACTTCATCCTCGATCCCGACATCCAGCTCATGCTCGCAAGGCGCTTCTACGTCTCACCAGTCAATCGCCGCGTCTCGATCCCGCCGGATCTGCGTGATGCAGTGCCGATCACCGGCGCGGAGATCGACCGGATCCTGCCGACCGACTGGGGCTGGGCCAACCGCAATTCCGAGGCGTTGCAGTCGCGCTGGTCGCAAACCTTCGGATGAGTGGAGATCCGCGCATGCAGCGCTCCGGCCAGCGACGCCCGATGGAGCCTCGCTCGTGACAGCAGTCATCCTCGACCAGCTTTCCAAGCGGTTCGGCACCAATCTCGCGATCCAAGACATCTCGGTCTCGATACGCGATGGCGAGTTCATCTCGCTGCTGGGGCCGTCGGGCTGCGGCAAATCGACCACTCTGCGCATGATCGCCGGCTTCGAACGCTGTGACGGCGGCCGCATCCTGTTCGACGGCACCGATGTGGCGCCACTGCCGCCGGAACGTCGCGACATCGGCATGGTGTTCCAGTCCTACGCGCTCTTCCCGCATCTGACGGTCGCCGGCAATCTCGCATTCGGCCTCGAGGTGCGGAAGATGCCGCGCTCCGAGATCCGCACGCGCGTCGCCGATGCGCTCGCGACGGTGCGGCTCGAGGGACTGGCCGACCGCTACCCGCGCGCGCTGAGCGGCGGCCAGCAACAGCGCGTGGCGCTGGCCCGCGCGCTGGTGATCGAGCCGCGCATCCTGCTGCTCGACGAGCCGCTGGCCAATCTAGACGCCAAGCTGCGCGACGAGATGCGCGTCTTCATCACCGAACTTCAGCGCCGGGTCGGCATCACCACGATCTACGTGACGCATGACCAGGCCGAGGCCATGACCATGTCGGACCGCATCGCCGTGATGTTCGGCGGCAAGATCCTGCAATTCGACACGCCGGCCGAGATCTACGACCGGCCGGCCAGCCTCGAAGTCGCCAACTTCATCGGCCAGCCGAATGTCCTCTCCGCCCACGTGGCGCTCGACGGCAACGATCGCGTCGTGCACACGGTTCTCGGCACGCGGCCGCTCGATCACGAAGCGACGGCGGTTCCGGGCGACTCCGTCTTCGTCATGTTGCGTCCGGAAGCGCTGCGCCTGGCGCCGGCGGATGATGCGACCTCGGCCACCGGCACGATCGAGGCGGTCCAGTTCAGCGGTTCCTTCACGACCTACCGGCTGGGTCTTCCGGATGGCGAGAGCATCCAGGTGCAGGAGGTCGGTCCCGCCCGCCATTTCGCGGGCGATGTGGTCGCGATCTGGATGCCGCCCGCGCCGTTATGGCCGATCGGATCGCGCCTCTGATGCCGCGCGCGCTGCTGATCCTGCCGGCCGTGCTGACCTTGCTGGTCTTCCTTTTCGTGCCCTACGGCTACATCCTGCTGATGAGCCTGCGACCGGGACGCCCCGACGGCACGATTGGGGCGGGCATCACGCTCGCCAACTACGCCGACGTGTTCGGCAACGCCTACGACCTGTATCAGATCGGCAACACCCTCTTCATCGGCATCGTGGCCACGCTGGCGAGCCTGCTGCTCGGCTTCCCGGTCGCCTGGAACCTCGCGCGCAGACCCGGGCGCAGCCAAGCCTTCCGGCAGGCGGTCGTGCTGTCGCCGCTGCTGGTCGGGATCGTCGTCAGGTCCTATGGCTGGACGATCCTGCTCGGCAACAACGGCGTGCTGAACCGTGCGGCTCGCGGTCTCGGGCTCACCAGCTCCGCGCTCCCACTGATGTACGACCGCTTCGGCATCATCGTGGCGCTGACCCATGTCTTCCTACCATTCATGATCCTGCCGATCCTGAATGCGTTGCAGAATGTCGATCCTGCGCTCGAGCAGGCCGGACGCAGCCTAGGTGCAGCGCCGCGCGCGGTCTTCAGCCGGGTCATCCTTCCTCTGGCGATGCCGGGCATCCAGTCCGGCTGCGTCATGGTCTTTATCCTGTCGATGAGCGCCTACGTGACGCCAATGCTGATCGGCGGGATGCGCGTGACGACGATGCCGATGACGGTGGTGAGCTCGCTGATCGACTCCTTCCAGTGGCCGCTCGGTGCCGCGCAGGCGCTCGCACTCACCCTTTGCGGCGGCCTCGTCGTGATCGCGTTTATCAGGATGACTCCCATGCGATGGAACCGCTAGAAGATGCCGCGTGTCGTCGCGGTGATATCCGGCCTGGTGTACGTCTTCATGGTGGCACCGATCTTCGTCGTGGTGGTTGCCTCCTTCAATGCGGGCTCGTTCCTGACCTTTCCCCCGCATGGGCTTTCGCTCCGCTGGTACTGGACCTTCCTGCACAACAGGGTGTTCCTGACGGCGTTCGCCACGTCCATCAAGGTGGCCCTGGTCGCGACCGGTCTATCGGGCGTGATCGGCACGATGGCCGCAATCTACGCGGCGCGCGCGCGCCCCGCATTGGCCGACGGCGTGCGGATCCTCATGACGGCACCGCTGCTCCTGCCCGAGGTCCTCACGGCGATCGGCCTGTTGTTCTTCTTCTATGGAATCGGTCTCGGCCTGCACCATTCGGTGGCACTGATCTCGGGTCACGTGCTCCTGACGCTGCCGTTCGTCTACATCAACGTGGCAGCGTCGCTCCGTGGCTTCGACTGGTCGTGGGAGCTGGCCGCGCGGAGCCTCGGCGCGTCGCCCGCCACCGCGTTCCGCCGGGTTGTCATGCCGATGATCAAACCTGGGGTGATTTCCGGATGCCTCTTCGGGTTCATCGTGTCATTCGATGCATTCTCCACGTCGTTCCTGCTGAAGGACATCGGTACGGCGACCCTGCCGCTGCAGCTGTTCGACTACCTGCGACTCAATTTCACTCCTGAGGCTGCCGCGGTTTCGAGCTTCACCATCCTCCTTAGCTTCATTGTGATTTTTGTAACGGAGCGCGTGTTCGGACTGAGAGTCCGGCGTTTCTGAATAAACAATGTTCGAGGTACTAGATTTTTGTTGACCAAGACGGCGCTGGCCGGCGAAGCTCGTTACGCAGACCGACGTTGGTTCGGTAGCTGGACGGGCCATAAAGCAATGAATATCGAGAAGATCACGCCCTATGTTGGCAGCGTCGTCACGGACGTGGATCTCCGTGACGTCTCCGACGCGGAGCTGGGCCGGATCATGGACGCTTTGTTCGTCACGGGCGTCATTGTCGTGCGCCGACAGACGATGGCGCCGGACGATCTCGTCGCTCTGGGGCGCAGGCTCGGACCCGTCGAATACGGGGTGCGCGAGGACTTTCAGCTTCCCGCAAATCCCGACGTGTACGTGATCTCGAACATCGTTGAGAACGGCAAGCCGCTGGGTAATCCGAATGACGGGTTCGCCTGGCACACCGATCTGAGCTTTCTGAAACATCCCACTGCCTTCACGCTCCTCTACGTGATCGAGACACCATCGGAAGGAGCCGACACCGAGTTCGCGAGTGCCGCCGTCGGATACGACCGGCTGGACGCGACCGAGAAAGCACGGCTCGATGCGATGCGGGTGCGCCACAGCTACGAGATGCTTCACGGAACGCGGAAGAACGCGCGGCCGCTCACTGCCGACGAACTGCAACGCATGCCCGACGTCGTGCATCCCATGGTTCGCACCCATCCGCAGACTGGCCGCAAGGCGCTTTATCTCGGGCCAGACACGTCGCTCCCGATCGGGATCGACGAGGCGGAAGGGCGCAAACTGATCGCATCGCTGATGCAGCGCACGACCGAACGGTCGTTCGTCTACGCACATCACTGGGAGCCTGGCGACTTGGTGGTTTGGGACAACCATACGATGGTCCACCGCGCGACCGAGTATGATCGGGAGCGTTACCGTCGCCTGATGCACCGCGTCACCGTGAGGGGCGAGCGTCCCGTCTGACCTTATGGCGCGAGCCCGGCGAGGCTCCCGGCAGGCGATGCGGCAGAAGCGTCGTCGTTTTCAAGATAGTATCTAATCAAAAGGGAAGCCGATGTGGCGCGCAACGTTCTGGAGCACTCTCCTCGCCTCGACGACGTTGTCCTGCGCAGCGTTTGCTCAGGTAAACAACGCCTCCACCGCCGGTGCGCCGACCAGTGCCTCCGCATCGGCGGCAGATACGCAGACCGAGGCGGCCGGTCTCCATACGCGTTCGGAGACCATCAACGTGACGGGCAAAGGTGCCACCCGCGACGGCGTCACCGGCCGTTCCCCGGGCGGCGGCCTGATGGTCAACGATCTCGGCGTCAAGATGCGCCAGACGCTGACCCGCGACTACATCGCCAAGCAGGGGCCAACTACTAACCCCGAGCAACTCCTCGCTATGGAGCCCGGCGCGAACGTCAGCATGGGCGACCCGTTCGGCCTGTCGATCGGACACATGACGATCCGTGGCCTCGACATCAGCGAGATCGGATGGCTGTTTGAGGGCATGCCGTTCAACAATGGTGCGGTATATCCGAACGAGATCGTCGACAGCGAGAACTTGTCGACCATCTCGATGACACCGGGCGCCGTCGACTTCGACCAGCCGACCTTCGGTGCCGCGGCAGGTCTGGTCGAGTTGCGGTTTCGCGATCCGACGCAGAAGCCGGGCGGCTACATCAATCTCGCGGGCGGTTCGTATCATTACGACAATGAGTTCCTCCGGCTTGACAGCGGCGAGATTGGGCAGACCGGCGTCAGGGGGTTCTTCTCGTTCTCCCACACTTTTGCCGACGCCTGGCACGGCCCGGGATATGATTATCGGCACCACATCGATTCCAAGTTCGTGAAGGATTTCTCGAACGGCAGCCAGTCGGCGTTCTCGGTCGCCTACAATCACCAGATCTTCATGCTCGACCGTTGGCCCACGCTTGCGCAGTGGAACCAGTACGGCCGCTCCTTCACCTATACCGACAGCTTCATGCGCGGCAGTACCAACTACTGGGGACTACATCAGAGCGCGTTCGACAACGTGGCCGTCAGCGCGCCCAACCGCATCGTGCTCACGCCGCATCTGGAACTAGATGCCATGCCGTATTTCTTTCACGGCGGCGGCACGTCTCCCGGCGGAACGGTGCTCACCCAGACGGGCACATATTCGGGCTCTGAGCGCGTCTCTTTCCTGCCGCTGCCGCTGTCTGGCGACACCGGCAGCACGCCAAACTCGGCTGTACTCTACTCGCCGACGCTCTACGACCAGTTCCGCACGGGCTTCACGACGGATCTCAACTATCATACGGGACCGCACACCATCACGGCCGGTTATTGGTATGAGTACGACAACGCCACGACCACCGGCGCGCTCGATCCGATCAGCCAGACGGGCATGCCGACCAGCATCTGGGGCAGCCAGGGCCTGATCACCTTGCCGAACGACTCGCGCTACGAAAGCTCGCATACGATCACGCAGGCCCAGATCAGCGGCCCTTTCATCGGCGATCGCGCGAGCTTCATGGATAACCGGCTCGAGATTGACGGCGGCTTCAAGGAGATCCTCTACCGGCAGGACGGCTGGAACACGATACCAGGCACCGACTACCATCGCGACGTCAACTACTCGATCCCGCAGCCGGAGATCGGCGCACGCTACAGCCTCGACAGCAACAACATGGTCTACGTCAATGTCGGTACGAACTATCTAACACCGCAATCGTCGCAGCTGTTCGACGTCATCAGCGACACGACCGGCAAGATCACCCAGACCGGTGGAACTGCGCTGAAGCCGGAATACTCGATCGTCGAGGAAATCGGCTATCGCTATCAGGGCAAGCTGCTGAACGCCTCGGCCGCCTTCTTCAACTACAACTTCACGAACCGACAGATTTCTACGAGCGTGGAACAGAACAGCGCGCTCGTTACCGAGTACATCGACGCGGGTGGCCAGACGACGCGTGGGGTCGACGGGCAGATCGGACTACGGCCCTGGCATCATTTCCGTCCCTACATTTCCGGTGAATACCTGCACGCGACCATCGACAACGACATCATGGCGCCGGACCGCGACCTTCTGCCTACCGCTGGCAAGACGGCCGTGCGTTCGCCGCATTACCTGGGCGCCCTCGGCATCGACTACGATACGGGGCGTTTCTTCGCGAATGTCGACCTGCACTACACCTCCTCGCAGTATTCCACCTTCATGAACGACCAGAAGATCCCTGGCTTCGGCACGGCGAACGCGACGATCGGCTACCGCTTCCACGACATGTGGCATGCCAAGACCCCGACCATCCAGCTCAATCTGGTCAACATCAACGACAACCGGTATCTGGCGGGCGTCTACTCGGTGCAGAACAACGCGGTCGCGACGCGCGGCGTCTACGGCACGAACATTGCGGCCTCCGGGTCGCCGACCTATCTTGCCGGCGCGGGTTTCGCTGCGATCATCAGCGTCGCCTCATCCTTTTAGACCAAGGCAAGCTCACCATGCTCGAAGCGGTCCCGGTGGTCGACCTTTCGCCATTCGACGGGTCGGACGCGGAGGATTCGCGCGCGGTCGTCGTGCTGGTGGAGCAGGCCTGCCGGGAACTCGGCTTCTTTCTCGTCGTCGGCCACGGCGTAGGTGACTCCGTTCAGCGAGGCCTCTACGAGGAAGCCCGGGCGTTCTTTGACCTCGACGAAAGCCGCAAGAGAGCCCTGCCGTCTGCGGGCCCGGTCGAGGGCGGTCTCGGCTTTGTGCCGATGGAAAGCGAGACCCTCAGCGCCACGGCGGGTGTGGCGGCTCCGGCCGACCTCAAGGAAAGCCTGAACTATGGTCCCCGCCTCGGCGGCGCGTCGTGGCCCGCCGACCGCCCTGCTCTGCGATCCGCCTTTGAGGCCTATTTCACCGCGATGGAGGATCTGGCGCGTCGACTTCGACACGTGTTCTGCTGCGCGATCGGGCTCACGCCTGATTTCTTCGAAGCCGATTTCACAGCTCATCTGTCGGCGCTGCGTGTCATCAACTATCCGGAACCGGTGGGAGCGCTCCAACCGGGCCAGTTCCGTGCCGGCGCTCACACCGATTACGGCTTCCTGACTATCCTGCGCTCGGAAGCCTCGTCCGGAGGTCTCGAGGTGCAGCGTCGCGACGGCACCTGGATCAGCGTGCCGGCGCGGGAGGGTGCCTTCGTAATCAATATCGGGGACGCCTTCATGCGCTGGACGAATGATGACTGGGTGTCGACGCCACATCGTGTGGCAAACCCGCCGCGCGGTGGAGAACGCGGTTCGCGCCGTCAGTCGATCCCGTTCTTTTCCAATCCCGGACGTGAGACCACGATACGATGCCTAGACCGCTTCTGCTCCTTCACACGTCCGGCACGCTATGAGCCGGTCAGCTATGGTGATTATATTGCGCTGAAGACTAGGCAGGCGGGCATTTGACGCGGGGAGCAAGGCAGTGGCAACGACAACGGCACGACCAGGAGACTCGGGTCTCGAGGAACGCGAAGTCCGGGCGGAACTCGCGGCGATATTCAGGCTGATTGCGCATTTCGGTTGGTCGGACCTCATCTACACGCATGTCAGTGCGCGCCTTCCGGGGCGACATGAGCGGTTCCTTATCAATCGCTACGGTATGCTGTTCCACGAGATCAGTGCCTCGGATCTCGTCGAGGTCGATGAGAATGGCGCGCCGGTTGACGGCTCGTCGAATTTGCGGGCGGAGGTCAATACTGCCGGATTTATCATCCATTCTGCCATCCATACCGGCCGGTCAGACGCACGGTTCGTCATCCATACACACACCCGCGCCGGCGCCGCCGTGTCCTGCCAGCGTCTAGGATTGCTGCCGATCAGCCAGCAGGCCCTGATGTTCTACGATCGACTGGGCTACCACGACTACGAAGGCTTCGCGCTCGACCAAGAGGAGCGGCATCGGCTCATTGCCGACCTCGGAAGTCACAAGGCGATGGTCATGCGAAACCATGGCCTGCTCGCGGTGGGCCGGTCTGCTGCAGAAGCCTTCAATCGGATCTACATGCTGGAGCGTGCCTGCGAGATCCAAATCGCCGCGTTGGCCGGCGGCAGCGTACTCGTGGTGCCTCCCGTGGACGTGCAGGCGCATACCGGCCGTCAAGCCAATCCAGATGCAGTGGCCGAATGGGAGACGCTCGCCTGGAACTCGGCACTTCGGCTCATCGCAGACAGCAAGCCCGATTACCGGTGCTGATCTCCGCTGTCGCTGATGCGGTCCGGGTGCGGTCGTGACGGCTCTCCTGTTCCACAATGCGGTTTTGTCACCGGACCCCTGGCGCGCGGCTCTTGCGGAGTTGGTGCCCGATCTCGAGTTCCGGCTCTGGCCGGACATCGGTGATCCGGCCGACATCGAGGTGCTTGCAAGCTGGCAGCCGCCGCCCGGACTGATTTCGCGGCTATCCCGGCTGAAGCTGCTTCACAGCCTCGGCGCCGGAACCGACCAGCTTGCCGTAGGGCAGATCGTGCCGCGGAGCGTCGCCGTGGCGCGCATGGTAACGGAAGACCAGATCGCCGGCATGGTCGAGTACGTGCTGGCCGCCGTGCTCCGATACCACCGGGATTTCGACATCTTTGCCACCCAGCAGGTCAGCCGCGTCTGGCAGGCTCGTCCGCGGCGAGGGGCTTGCGACACGAGTGTCGGCGTCCTGGGTCTCGGAACGATGGGGAGTGCCGCAGCTGTCGCGCTCGTGAAGCTCGGATACCGTGTTGCTGGATGGTCGAGGACACCCCGATCGCTGGCTGGTGTGTCCTGCTTTCATGGATGGGCGCAGCTGGAACCCTTTCTGGCCTCTGCGTCGATCCTCGTCTGCCTGCTCCCTGCGACAGACGAAACGCAGGATCTCCTGGACGCCCGGCGACTTCGCCAGCTTCCCCGCGGCGCCAGGCTGATCAATGCCGGGCGTGGCCAGATCCTGGTTGAGGCCGATTTGCTTGACGCGCTCGATTCAGGCTGTCTCGACGCGGCGATGCTCGACGTGACTGTCGAGGAGCCACTGCAGGTCGAGAGCAAATTGTGGGATCATCCACGGATCACGATAACACCGCACGTTGCCACGAGCGTCCTGCCCATCCACGGCGCGTTCCGCATCGCCGAGAACATCCTGCGCGTCCGCAACGGCTTGCCACCCCGCGATGCCGTCCAGATCGATCGCCTTTAGTAAAGTAGGTTTGAGGATTCCGACTAATCTAACCCAGCTCAGCCGGGAGCGGCGCAGGGCCGGGGTGTCCAGCCGGATCAACGGCTCGAGGCCGGTATTGCAGGCTTCCGCCAGCAGCACGGCGCAGATGCTGGTGGGTAGATCCCCGGCGCGGGGGCCGCGTTCGCTGGCATGGGTGAATTTTGCCGCAAAGCCGGTGCGCGCGTGCGTCTCCAACAGCAACTCGGGCAGGTCCACTCGGGGCATTCGTGCGGCGACAGCCGCCCGAAGTGCGACCAGGCTCGGCGGTTCCTCCAATTTGTCGAGGGCGGAGAGAGACAGCGCCGCCGTGCCGTCGGTCGCTGTGTCGATCCGCACGCTTGCGTTTTCCGGCACCGGGCCGCCGTATCGCGATCGGCAGAGTCGAGGCGTGCGGCCATGCGCGTAATCTCGTCGGGACCGGACGCCGAGACGCCAAGCGACCGGCAGACGGCAGGACGAGCACTTCCCAGGCCGGGCCGTCCAGCAAACCCAGACGCGGGTCGGCATAGCGCAGGCTTGGCGTCGCGAAGAGATCGCGCCGATGCAGGGCCGCACGCATGCGGTCCACCAGGCACAGCGTCCAAGCCTTGGGGTCCACAACGCCATCTACGACGACAGAACAGCCTTGGTGAAGTCCTCGGCCCGGATCCATGCCTCCGGAAACGCTTGGCCGCGATGCGCGCGGTGATCGGGTCGGCATCAACGCCGGTCAAGGCGACGCGACCCTCTTTGCCTCGGAGCATTCACCAGGCCCGCGTCCAGGCTCCAGGACGTTGCCGCCGCTGAAGCCCATGCGCTCCAGCGCGGTCCACATCGCCCGGACCATGAACTCCGGCGTATAGTGCGCGTACTGAGTCGCCCGAGCGTCGCGCCTCATATTTCTGGATTGCCAAGCTGCGTGTACGCTCTTCGGCAATCGGAGGAAGATCATCACCCAGGAGCATCTAACGAGTAGCGACGACGGCGTCGCCTTCGATCGCGTAGATCGCGGTGTGCGACAGTGATGGGCAACATTGAGGGTCGCTCGGCTTGTAGGACATCCAGTGCGCCAGCACCTTCCCGCGCGCGACTGTGACGCGGTCGACCTGGCCGGTCGGGATCGGTCGGGTCGGCAATAATGTCGTCTTCCCCACCTTTTCTATGAAGACGCCGAAGCTCTGTGCGCGCAGGTTTCCGCCCGAAATGACCGTGGTGTATGTCGCGAGGACAGCATCCCGGTGGCTGCCGAGTGGGCCGGAGGAAACCCGTTGATAGAAATCAAGGTCGCTGTCCGGGTTGGGCGCCCTTGTTTGGCTGCTCGTTCGCGAACCCATCTGGGCCCACGGGCATGAGCCGCATCAAACAGGCCTGACACATGACCGCTACCGCACCGCGTCAGACGTCACACAAGCACTTGACCAGAAGGGGCCGTCCACACATGGACCCCGGATTGTCCGGAACATGAGCGAAGCTTGGATTTCGCCAATGCACTCCGCGTTCGGAGCTTAGATCCCGGCCTCAAATGTGGGGTTTTAAGGGCTCCGCCCTTAACGGGGTCAGGGACAGCGCCCCTGGCCTTCCTCCGCCTGATCAGGCTTTCCAAACGGACTCTGAGAGGGCGAGGAGCCTCCGGGGAGCCAGATTCACCTCCTCCTCCTCGCACCTTGACTAAAGCTGACGAATGTCGAATATCGTCACTATGGCAAGAACAGGCGGTGTGACGAGAGACGATATTCTCAGGCATGCGCGCACTGCGGTGGGGCAGTTCGGCCCCGGGAAAACGACCGTTGCCGACATCGCCGGTCTCATGGGACTGTCTCCCGCGAGCGTCTATCGCTTCTTCCCGTCCAAGACCGCGCTGATCGAAGCGGTCGCCGAGCAGGTGCTCGGCGAACTCGTCCTGCGCATCGACGAAAATGTCAGCGCCGAGCCACCTGGTTGGCCCAAAATCGCCGAGGCGGCGCGAACGATCGCGATGTTCAACTGGGATCTCGTCAAGAACCGCGTGGCCGAGACGATGTTTGAAGCGGGCCCGCTCCTGCGCAATGAACGACCGGCCGCGGTCAACCGGTTCCTGATGCATCTCCGGACGATATTCTGTCGCTTTCTGGAAGAAGGCGTCGAGGCCGGGCGCTTGCGGGCACTCGATCCCGACAGAACCGCCGTGGCGCTGATCGATGGACTGTCATTCGCCTATGACCTGGTCACGATCCCGCGGATCACCCGGGACGAGTACGGCCGCCGGATCGACGCGCTGCTCGACCTTTTTTTGCGGGGAGTCACGAAGAAAGAGCTTCCCCATAAGTGACGAAAATTGTATTCCGTCACTTATGAGAGCTTCATCATGCAGCCGGTCTGACGTCAGGCTCGTAGGAATTTCGCCGCGGAGAGCCGGCCTGGCTCCGCTCCTCAGCCTGCTCTTGCTCGCCAGCTGCGACGCCAGATCGAAGAAGCCGGCTGGTCCGCCCCCGCCGGCGGCCGTGGGCGTGCTCACCATGCATCCCCAATCCGTGGCACTCGAGACCGAGCTGCCGGGGCGGATGGAGGCATTTCTCACCGCCGAAATCCGGCCGCAGGTCAGCGGTGTTGTGCTGAAGCGTCTGTTCACGGAAGGTGCCGACGTCGTCGAAGGACAACAGCTCTACCAGGTCGACCCGGCGCCTTACCGTGCCACCTACGACAGTGACATCGCGGCGCTGGCCAAGGCAAATGCGTCCGAGGCAGACGCCGCCGCCAAGGCCCGCCGCTACAAGCCACTGGCCCAGGCCCAAGCCGTCAGCGAGCAGGACTACGCGGACGCGATCGCCGCCGAGAGCGAGGCGGCCGCCGACATCGCCGCGGCCAAGGCATCGATCGAAAGTGCGACGATCAACCTGTCCTATACAAAAATGCTGGCTCCGCTGACGGGCCGCATCGGCCGCTCTTCGGTGACGCCCGGCGCTCTGGTGACCGCCGACCAGACCACGTCGCTCGCCACCGTCACCCAGCTCGATCCGATCTATGTCGACTTTACCCAGTCATCGGCGCTGCGGCTTCAGCTGCAACGGGCGCTCGCCTCCGGCCGCCTGCGCAAGGATGCCAGCGGCGGCGTGCCCATCAAGCTGATTCTGGAGGACGGAACGCCGTACGACCATTCGGGGGAGCTGCAGTTCAGCGAAGTGACCGTCACTGAAACGACCGGCACGTTCGTCGTGCGCGGCCTGGTGCCGAACCCGCAGAAGCTGCTTCTGCCCGGCATGTTCGTGCGCGGCGTCCTGCAGGAAGGCACCGATCCCCGCGCGTTTCTGGTGCCGCAGACCTCCGTCAGCCGGAACAGCCACGGCGATGCGACCGTCATGGAGGTCGGACCCGACAACAAGGTCAGGACCGTGATCATCCAGACCAGCCGCACCAGCGGCGACAACTGGATCGTCGACAAGGGCATCGATGACGGCGACCGGATTGTGGTCTCCGGCCTGCAGATGATCCGCCCTGGCGTCATCGTCACCGCGAGTGAACAGAAGCCGCCCCAGACACCGGACAGCGGTCAGTTCTCCGCACCGGACTGAGACGACGGGCCCGCACGGCCCGAGCACTTCGATCACGTTCCAATCCCCCGGCCGACCGAACGGACACCGCCTTCGCGTGATGCTCTGACAGGAAGTTCCATGTCTCGTTTCTTCATCGACCGACCTGTCTTTGCCTGGGTGCTCGCGCTCATCCTGATGATGGCCGGCGCCATCTCGATCATGGTGATGCCGGTCGCGCAGTATCCGACCATCGCGCCACCGCAGATCAGCATCACCGTGACCTATCCCGGCGCGTCCGCGGACACCGTGCAGAACACGGTCGTGGCACCGATCGAGCAGGACATGTCCGGTCTCGACCATCTCGAATACATGTCGTCGACAGCATCCTCCAACGGACAAATGGAGATCGACCTCACCTTCGCGCAGGGCACCAGCTCCGACATCGCCCAGGTCCAGGTGCAGAACAAGCTGTCGCTGGCGGAAGCGGAGTTGCCAAGCGAGGTGACCCAGGCGGGCATCACGGTCGCCAAGGCCACCAAGAACTTCCTGATGATCATCGCCTTCGTGTCGACCGATCACAGCATGACCGGGCAGGACATCTCCGACTACGTGGCATCCCGGATCCAGCCGGAGCTGAGCCGGGTGACCGGCGTCGGTGACTACACGCTGTTCGGTTCCGAATACGCGATGCGCATCTGGCTCGACCCGGCGAAGATGTACAGCTACGCGATCACGGCAGGCGATGTCGAAACCGCCCTGGCGGCGCAGAACGTCCAGGTGTCGTCCGGCGAGATCGGTGCGTTGCCCGCTTCCGCCGGGCAGAAGCTCGACGCCACCGTGCTCGGACCGGCCCGCCTGACGACGCCGGCGGAATTCGAGAACATCGTGATGAAGGTCAGCACCGACGGGTCGACGGTGTATCTGAAGGATATCGCGAAGGTCGAGCTGGGCGCACAGACCTACAACCTCAGTGCCGAGTATAACGGCGCGCCGGCCGGTGCGCTGGCGCTCAAGCTTTCGCCGGGCGCCAACCAGCTCGCGACCGACGCCGCCGTGCAAGCACGCCTCACCGAACTCGAGGCGTTCTTCCCGCCCGGCTTAAAGGCCTATTTCCCGCTCGAGACCACGCCGGTCATCGTGCTGTCGATCGAGGAGGTGGTGAAGACCCTGTTCGAGGCCATCGTGCTGGTGTTCCTCGTGATGCTGGTGTTCCTGCAGAACTTCCGGGCCACGCTGATCCCGACCATCGCAGTGCCCGTGGTCCTGCTTGGCACGTTCGCGGTGCTCTATGCCGCGGGCTACACCATCAACACGCTCACCATGCTGGCCATGGTGCTGGCGATCGGCCTGCTGGTCGATGATGCGATCGTCGTGGTCGAGAACGTCGAGCGCGTGATGGAGCAGGAGAAACTGGACGCGCGGGAAGCGACGCGCCAGTCGATGGACCAGATCAGCGGCGCCCTCGTCGGCATCGCCGTCGTGCTGTGCGCCGTGTTTCTGCCGATGGCCTTCTTCAGCGGCTCCACCGGCGTGATCTATCGCCAGTTCGCGATCACCGTCGTGGTCGCGATGGCGCTCTCGGTCGCGACCGCACTGATCTTTACACCGGCTTTGTGCGCAACGCTGCTCAAGCCGCATGACCAGCACGCGCACAGCAAGCGCCGTTTCCGTCCGGGCGTGTGGTTCAATCGCCAGTTCGATCGCGTTCGCGGCTTCTACGATCGCGTGGTCGCCCTGATCCTGCGCGCAAGCTGGTTTGCCATGCTGGCCTTCCTCGGCATGGTCGCGGTCCTGGTCATGCTCTATCTGCGCCTGCCCGGCGGCTTCCTGCCGGATGAAGACCAGGGCGTCGTGTTTGCCCAGGTCGTCATGCCGCCCGGCACGACGGCTGAGGACACCGGCAAGGTTGCAGACGAGATCGTGCGCTTCGCGATGACCGACCAGCGGAGCGCCGTTGAAGGTGCGTTCCGCGCCGTCGGCTTCTCTTTCGCCGGCACTGCGCAGAGTGCCGCCTTCGTCGCCGTCAAGCTCAAGGACTGGGACAAACGCAGCGGCGGCGCCACCGCACAGTCCGTCGCCGGCGCGATCAACATGCATTTTGCCCATTACAATGGCGGCCGGGTCTTCGCCCTCATCCCGCCCGCCGTGCAGGAGCTCGGCAACGTCACCGGCTTCGATCTCGAGCTGCAGGATCGCGGCAACGTGGGCCATGACAGGCTGATGCAGGCTCGCAACATGCTGCTCGGCATGGCGGCGCAGGACCCGGTGTTTGCCTCGGTCTATCCGAACGGCCTCGACGACGCGCCGCAGCTCAAGCTCGACATCGACAGGCAGAAGGCCAATGCGCTCGGAACCTCGGTCGCGGACGTCAACACCACGATCCAGGGTCTGCTCGGCTCGGTCTACGTCAATCAGTTCACCCGCGAGGGCCGCACCAAGGACGTCTATATCCAGGCCAAGGCCGAGGCGCGGATGACGCCCGATTCGCTCGACCAGTTCTACGTGCGCAACAGCGGCGGGACCATGGTGCCGTTCTCCGCGTTTTCCGCCGGCAGCTGGACCATGGGGGCTCAGAAGCTCGAGCGCTACAATGGCAACAGCTCGATCGAGCTGCAGGGTGCCCCGGCCGCGGGCTACAGCACCGGCGATGCGATGGCCGAGATGGTCAAGCTGGTGCAGCGCCTGCCCAAGGGTGTCGGCTACAGCTGGACCGGCATGTCCTACGAGCAGCAGGCCTCCGCCGGCCAGCCGGCCAAGGTGTATGCGGTGGCGATGATCGTCGTCGTGCTGGCGCTCGCGGCTCTCTACGAGAGCTGGGCCATTCCGCTCTCGGTGATCCTGGTTGTGCCACTCGGCGTGCTGGGCGCGGTCTTCGCGGCATTGCTGCGCGGCATGTCCGACGACATCTACTTCCAGGTGGGCCTGCTCACCACCATTGGTCTGGCCACCAAGAACGCCATCCTCATCGTCCAATTTGCCAAGGACCACTACGCACAGGGCCAGAGCCTGGTGGCTGCCGTGCGATCGGCCGCCTCCGAGCGATTGCGGCCGATCATGATGACCTCGCTGGCTTTCGTGCTCGGCGTTCTGCCGCTCATGGTTGCCACCGGCGCCGGAGCGGGCGGCCGACGCGTGCTCGGCACCGCCGTCGTGGGCGGCATGGTGACCGCCACCGTTCTCGCGATCCTGTTCGTGCCGGTGTTCTTCGTCGTCGTGCTGCGGCTGTTCAAGGTGAAAGGCGGCACCGCGGCACCTCGCCAAAACCCGACGGAGGCCGGGGCATGAACGGCCGCTCTGGCGCCAATCCGCAGCGGACGTTCCCCGCGCTCCGGGCCGGCTTGCTGATGGGCGCGGCCCTGCTCGCCGGCTGCTCGCTGGTGCCCGACTATCATCGCCCGGCACTGCCCGTATCGGGTCAGTTTCCCGAAGGTGACGCCTATCCGGACGCAAGGGAGCGCGCCGTTCTCAATGCGAATGCGCCGGACGCCGGCATTGGCTGGCGCGCGTTCTTCCGTTCCGATCCCGTGTTGCGCCAGCTCGTCGCCATCGCGCTGGAGAACAATCGCGATCTGCGGGTCTCGACCCTCAACGTCATTGCCGCACGCGCCACCTATCGCGAGCAGCGCGGGGATCTTTTCCCGACGCTCGATGGCACGGCCGGTTTCACCATGAATCGCACGCCCACCGACGTCTACTCCTATGGTAACACCGCCGACACAGCCGCAGCGTCTGGAGCCGCCACTACCACCGGTGCCGCCACGACGACCGGCACGGGGCTCAGCACCGCCGGTACCACGGTGAAGGAGTGGAGCCTCGGCCTCGGCGTCACCTCCTACGAGGTGGACCTGTTCGGCCGGGTGCGCGCGCTGACCAGCCAGGCCTTCGAGACCGCGCTGGCCGACGAGGAAACGCAGCGCAGCTCGATGATCTCGCTGATCTCGCAGGTCGCCGACAGCTACCTGACCCTGCTCGCCGATCGCCAGTCATTGAAGGTCACCGAGCAGACTCTGTCCAGTCAGCGCCACACCTACGATCTCGAGCTCCTGACATTGCAGAAGGGCAACGGAACCGCGCAATCCGTGGTCGAAGCGGAAAGCTCGGTCCGCACGGCGGAATCGAGCCTTGCGCAGTATCGCCGACAGGTCGCGCAGGACGAGAATGCGTTGCGCCTGCTGCTCGGCGCCTCCCCGCCGCCCGCCCTGCAAGCCGCGCTCGACGAGCAGGACACGCTCGAAGGCCGCCAGCCGTTTCCGGAGGTGTCGGCCGGTCTGCCGTCCGAACTGATCCTCCGCCGACCGGATATCCGTTCAGCCGAGCACAATCTGCTTGCAGCGAACGCCAGTGTCGGCGCGGCGCGCGCCAACTTCTTCCCGACCATCACCCTGACCGCATCCGGGGGCACCACCAGCAACGAGCTCAGCAATCTGTTCCGGGCCGGACAAGGCAGCTGGAGCTTCGCACCGTCATTGACCGTGCCGATCTTCGACGCCGGCATCAACGCGGCGGCGCTGGACTATGCGCGCACCCAAAAGAAGATCGAAGTCGCGAACTACGACAAGGCGATCCAGACCGCGTTCCGCGAGGTCTCGGACGCGCTCGCCTCGCAGGGGACCTACCGCGACGAGCTCGAGGCAAACCGGCGTCTGGTCGCCGCCGATCAGCGCGATTACGACCTCTCGCTGATGCGCTTTCATGCCGGCATCGACACCTATCTGAGCACGTTGGTGGCGCAGCGCGCGCTATTCTCGGCTCAGCTAAACCTGGTGTCGATCCACTCCGCCCAACTGCAGAGCCAGATCACGCTTTACGAGGCGCTCGGCGGCGGCTGGCAAGACAACGCGAGCGACAACCGTCAGACAGCCGGTCGGTGAGACACCGCCGGGGTCCGGTCGAGTCTTGATTGCTACTCCTGAGGTGAAAGGATCAGTGAAAATGCTGGACCGAGCTGTCGTTGTGAGTGGCAACCTCGACGTCCAGGCAAGTCGCTCGACCCGGCCTCTGCAAGACGGACGAAACGTCTGGCAGACAACTCCGACTGTCCGACGCAGTATGCCGGTTCAGACCGGCCTGCGGCCTCACCGTGGTTCGACCCGGCGGAGGATGCTGGGTGCGCTTCGGGGCACGATTTCCGAAACGAGCTGAACAGGGTGTACCATCACGATGACACCGGTCGCGACAAGAGTGGCCGCAACGATCCCGAGATTTATCGGAACAATCAGAAAGGCGACGCTACGGAGAAGGACAAAGGTGATGGCAAGAGGACCCGCTGGCCGATCACTCTCGCGCTCCCACTCGTCATGGGTGGGCTGGTCTGCTGGTTCCTGACATGGAAACAGGGAAGCGCCGGCGAAGCCTATCTCAGAGGCGCCGCGATCAGCATCGCGCCTCAGTCGGCCGCCTATATCGTCGCCCGGCATGTAGACGCGAACAGCTTTGCTCAGGCCGGCGACCCGATGCTGCGCCTTGACCACCGGCACGACATCGACGCCCGGGAGAAGGCGCGCGCTAACCTCGAACTGGCCCTGGCCGAGCTTGCCTCCGCCAAGATCGACCTTGACGTCGCTCGACTGCAAAATCCTTTATCTCGCCAAGCGTTGGAGGCGCAGCTTGAAGAAGCCCGCGTTCATCTCGCGCATGCGGAGCTCAACCTCTCCTACACCGTGACGGAACCTGCAGGACGACAAGGTACCCGCGATTAACGTCGATGCCGGCACTTGCCTGCGTGCTGGCCCGAGCCGGGCGTCATTGGAAGAGTCTTCTTTTTCTGAAGAAAAAGAAGCAAAAAGACTTTTATCCGTTTGGACGCTGCCGGTGGTTCTTGCGGATCTCGAACGGATAGACGTGCCGCACTCACCTCAGCCGAGTTGCAGCCGCTATTGCTGCGGCTCGACGACAGCCTCGCCGGCATGCGCGATCGAGCGCTGCTGCTGATCGGGCTCGCCGGCGCGCTACGCCGCTCCGAGCTGGTGGCGATCGACCGCGAGGATCTGCGCTTCACGCCACCTGTCCGGTGCGCGCGCTCGAGACCTGGCTGCGCGTTGCCCGCATCGGATACGGTCCCGTGTTCCGGCGCCTCACCAATAGCGGCACGATCGAAGGACGGCTCACCGGCAACGGGGTGTGGAAAATCCTGCGGCGTTGTGCGGAGGAAGCAAAACTCACCGTGGACGTGACCGAGCGGCTATCGCCGCACGGGCTGCGGCCGGCTTCATCACCGAGGCGTATTTGCATGGCGCGCTGGACGAGCAGGCCGGCTGCACGCACTGCTGCCGGTCCCTGGCCACATCCTGCAGCTCGGGCCTGATGAGCCTGCGAGCACTGACTGGCTGCAGGCACACTGGGGTGTCGTTCGCTCGCTGCGGCATGTGCGCGATCGCACGGAGAAAGCGGACGGCAGGGTGCGGCGCTCGGCGCGTCTTCGCTACGAGTTCTGGTCGGCCGACTGGACGCCCTGGGTGGCGTTCCGAGACCTGCGCGCGCACTGGGCGCGGCTGACCGCGAAGCCGAGATCCCGGGTGACCGCCGCCATCGCCGATACCACCAGCAACGGATCGGTCGACGGTGTCTGCACGCCCTGCTTCAGCGTCTCATCAATGCGTCCGCCACGCACGTCGAGCACGCCCAGCGCATCGGCGATGAACAGGGCGTCCAACATGCCTTCTTCGAGGGTGCGCGCGGTCTGGGTCCAGTAGTCGAGCTCCTTGTAGCGATGCGACTGATTGGCGGGGTGGCGTCAGGTACCGAGATCAGCGCCTCGCCGGCGCGCGGCGTCGCCACGTGCGCGAGCACGCGTCCGATATCGACGAAGGCTGGGCGCGGGACCGCGTGCAGGGCCCGCCTTCGGGGCAGAGCGGTTTGCGGGCCGGCTTCCGTCGGATGGCCGCCCGCGGCCCAAGCCTTCCAGCCGCCATCAAGGATGGCGACGGCGTCGACCGAGATCGCGCGCAGCATCCACCAGAGCCGCGTCGCCCACATGTCGAGGAAGTTGTCATAGATGACGATCGTCGTTCCTGCGCCGATGTCCAGCGCCTGGAGCGCGGGGACAAGGCGCGCCGCCTCCGGGAAGGCGAAGCTGAAGGAGGCGTCGGAATCGGAGAGATCCGCGACTAAATCGGCGTGACGCGACCCGGGGATGTGCGTAGCCTGCCGGTGCGCGATGCCGAGCTCGCGGTCCGGGCCGGACGCGCCATGGGGCGCCGTCGCATCGAGCACGACGAGATCGGGATGGTGCAGGTGCCGCTCGAGCCAGTCGGCGGTTGCCAGCGACCCTGGCGGATCCAGCGTTGCGGCGTTGGTCATGTCGCGATCTGCACGGCGTAGTCATCTAGCTTCTGCGCGGTCCTGGTAATCCCGCGGCTGACGCAGAATGCGGCGAATGCGGCGTAGCGCGAGCGATCGAGCCGCCCAGGATCAGTCGCCAGCAGCGGGATCGTCGCGTCCCAGGACTGCCGATTATAGGCGTTGTCCATTTCGGAATGTGCGGCCGCGAACTCATGCCAAACGCCCTCGCTGTCGCGTCGCACGGTCGCCACCCCGTCCGCGACCGCACGCACGAAGGACGCGATCGCAGAGTCGGCGAGCCGGTCGCGGCGCGCGATGAGCACGAGCTCGTCGTAAAGCGGCACGCCGTGCTGCTCTGGCAGGAACACCGCTGGCGTGCGTTGCATGTCGCGCACCTGGATGACTTCGGCGTTGCGATAGGCGCCGATCGCCGCATCAAGCCGGCCCGACAGCATCGCCGCGACCATGCCATAATTGACTTTCACCGTCGACACATCGTCGGGGCGCAGGCCTGCCGACGCAATCATCGCATACAGCAGCTCCTCCTCAACGCCCGCGATTGAATACCCGACCGTCTTCCCCTTGAGGTCTTCGAGCGATTTAACCGCTCCGAGCGCCATGATGGTGTTCAGCGGCGACGCCACAACGGTCGCGACGCGCACCACTGGCAGTCCCGCTTCCGTCAACATGTTGATCTGCGATCCGTAACTGATCGCCAGGTCCGCCTGGCCCGCGGCCACCAGGCGTGGCGGAGAGTCCGGGTCGGAGGGCGAGACGAGATCGACCGCCAGGCCGGCACGCGTGAATGCGCCCCGCTGGCGTGCCGCGAACAAGCCGGCATGATTTGGATTGATGAGCCAGTCGAGAATGACCGTCATGTTTCGGGGCGCTGCCGCAAGGCTCGGCCGCGCGGCAATGATTGGGAGTGCCACGCTCGTCGCTGCAAGCAGTTGGCGGCGGCGGATCATGGCTTCCCCTCTCCATCTGACCTGTCGATCTGTATACATCAACGTGCCGCACGACCATCCCTCACAGCACCAAACCGATATATGTGCTGGCAAGGGACGCCCGCGCTGCACGTCTTCGTCCAGTTCCTCGCTTACAAACAAGGCAGCTGCCGCGCTTTTCAGCGACAAAGTTCAAGGGCGAAACCGGTCTGCACATATTCTCATAGAAGTTCTTGCATTCGTTGGCTGCTCTAGGATTGTATACACCGTTGCGGTTGCACCCGTCCGATCCAGGAGACTGCTCGCTTTGATGGATGCTCCTCCGCTCACTCGGAAAATCGGTGTCGCATCGCGCAGCGTCCATGCACGGGCGGGGCTGGCCGCGCCGCCCATGAGAGGTGGCGGTGGGGCACCTCCCGGACTGCGGATCCGCGGTCTCACGCTGCGCTACGATATGAGGGCCATCTTCGAGAACCTCGATCTCGACGTCGACGGCGGACAGTTCGTCGTGCTGCTCGGGACCAGTGGCGTCGGCAAGTCGAGCCTCCTCAAGATCGTCGCGGGATTGTCGACGCCGAGCAGCGGCAGCGTCACCGCGACCGACGGCGTCCCGCTGAAGGGCCGCATCGCCTACATGGGCCAGCAGGACCTGCTCTACCCATGGCTCAGCGTGATCGAGAACGTCATGCTCGGCTCGCGCCTGCGCCGCGAGAAGCGCGACCGCGAGCGCGCACTCGATCTGCTCGGTCGCGTGGGTCTTGCGGACCGGGCCGGTGCGGTCCCGTCGCAGCTGTCAGGCGGCATGCGCCAGCGCGCCGCGATCGCGCGCACCCTCTACGAGGATCGGCCGATCGTGCTGATGGACGAACCGTTCTCGGCACTCGACACGTTCACGCGCGCGCGCGTACAGGACCTCGCGGCCGAGCTCCTGCGCGGACGCACCGCGCTGCTGATCACCCATGATCCGCTCGAGGCCTGCCGCCTTGGGCATCACCTCGTGGTGCTGTCGGGACATCCCGCGAAACTCGGCGCCCCGATCTTCATCCACGGGCCGACGCCGCGCGCGCCCGACGACGAGGAGCTGCTGCACACGCAGGGGCATTTGATGCGCGTCCTGACGGAGCTTGAGCCGCAATGAACCCTCGCCTCGCCGCCGTCATCCGTCCCGTCGTGACGCTGGTGGTGCTGCTCGTCGTATGGTTCGCGGCGACCAAGGCCACGGGTGTGCCGTCCTATCTGCTGCCCGACCCGCAATCCGTCGGCGTGGCCCTGTGGCAGCAGCGCCATCTGCTGTTCTGGAGCACCGGCACGACGCTGGCCGAGACCGTGCTCGGCCTGCTGTTCGGCACCGTGCTCGGCTCGCTCTGCGCATTGATGATGGTGTTCTCGCCGCTGCTGCAGCGCTGGCTGATGCCGCTCCTGCTGGTCAGCCAGGCGATCCCGGTCTTCGCGCTGGCGCCGCTGCTGGTGCTCTGGTTCGGCTTCGGGATGGCGTCGAAGATCGTGATGGCGATTCTGGTGATCTTCTTCCCGGTCACCGCTGCCTTCTCCGACGGGCTGCGGCGCACGGAGCTCGGCTGGCTCGATCTCGCCCGCACGATGGGCGCCTCCCCTGCATCGATGCTGCGTCACGTGCGCCTGCCGGCCGCACTGCCCGCGTTCGGCTCGGGCCTGCGCGTCGCCACCGCCATCGCGCCGATCGGCGCCGTGGTCGGCGAATGGGTCGGCGCCTCGGCAGGCCTCGGCTACGTGATGCTGAACGCGAATGCGCGGATCGAAACCAACGTGATGTTCGCGGCCCTGTTCGTGCTCGCCGTGATGGCGATCCTGCTCTGGGTGCTGGTCGACCGCGTGCTGCGCCGCCTTCTCTATTGGGCGCCGGACACGAGCGCCATCGCATGATGCCGCGCGGCATCCTGGCAGGGCTCGTCACGCTCCTGCTGCTCCCGTGCCTGCCCGGCGCGGGCGCGCAGGCCGCCGACCACCTGACGGTCATGCTCGACTGGCTGCCCAACCCGGACGAGGCCCCCGTCTTCGTGGCCAGGCACGAGGGGTTCTTCGCGCGACACGGTCTCGCGGTCGACCTCGTGGCACCCACGGATGCCGCGACCCCGCCGATGATGGCGGCCGCCGGCCGCGCCGACGTCGCGATCACCTATCAGCCCGAGCTCTACCTTCTCGCAGCCCACGGCGTGGCGCTGAAGCGTTTCGCAACGCTCGTGGATACGCCGCTCGACTCCGTGATCGCGCTGGCACCCGGGCCGATCAAGACGCTCGCCGATCTCAAGGGACACACACTCGGCTACGCCGTTGCCGGCGTGGAGGAAGCGCTCGCGCGTGCGATGCTCGCCTCCGCCGGCCTCAAGCCGGACGACGTGCGGCTGGTGCAGGTCAACTTCCAGATCGTCAGCGCCCTGCTCACCCACCGGGTCGACGCGACCATCAGCGCCTACCGGAACAAGGAGATCCACGAAGTCGCGGCACATGGTGCGGCGGCGGTCTCGTTCTTCCCGGAGGAGCACGGCGTGCCGCCCTATGACGAGCTGATCTACGTCACCCGTGCGGCGGCGGTCCACGACCCGCGCCTCGGCCGCTTCTGCGCGGCCGTGGCGGAGGCGACCGCGTGGCTGCTCGACCATCCGGAAGAAGGATGGCGCGATTTCGCCGCGGATTATCCGGCGCAGAGCGATCCGCTCGTGCACACCGAATGGCTCGCGACACTCGACCGTCTCGACAAGTCGCCGGGTCTGCTCGATCGCGCCCGCTACCGCCGCTTCGGCGAGTTCATGCACGCACAAGGATTGATCGACCACGTTCCCGCCGTCGACGACATTGCGGTCGCGACCGAGGCGACACCGTGAACGTGCTTTCCGAATGGGATGACCTCGGCGGCGAGCTGCACGGCGTGCGGACCGCGCATCGCGCGCGCGCCGGCGACATGCCGCTGCTCCTGGTGCACGGGATCGGGCCGGGCACCACGGGATGGACGAATTTCGCGCCGCTGGTCGAATGCCTGTCCCCGCCTTTTGCGCCGCACCTGATCGACCTCGCCGGTTTCGGTCTGTCGGGCCGCCTGCCGCGTGCCCCATTCTTCGATGTCGGCTTCTGGCTCGAGCAGATCGACGTCGCCATCCGGCGCATCATTGATCGCCACGGGCGCGCGCCGCTGCTGGTGGGCAATTCCGTGGGTGGCGCGCTCGCCTTGAAGATGGCGGGCCGCCGCGCCGATCTGCCGGGCCTCGTCGCGATCGGGGCGCCAGCCTCGCCCCTGGCCACGCCGGAGCTGCGCGCGTTCTGGTCGCCGCCGCAAGCGCTCGCGGGCCTGGCCGAGGCGATGCGGCCGATGACGGGCGCGGCCCTCGAGCCCGATCCCGCCATCGTCGCGACGCGCTTCGGCAAATTCGCCGAGCCCGGCTATGCCGACTACTTCGCCGCCATGCTGGACGATCCCGCCTCCTGTCTCGACGCCGTGCTGCCGACCGACGCCGAACTCGCGCAGATCGACACACGCGTGGTGCTCATGCACGGACGCCTCGATCGCGTCTGTCCAGCGGCCGCGACGATCGGCCTCCTCGCGCGTCTGCCGCACGCGGATCTCATGCTATTTGGTGGATGCGGCCACAACCTGATGTCGGAACATCCGACGGCAGTCTCTCAGACAGTCCACCGTCTGTCTCAAACGATAGGGAAGCGATGAAAACGGTCCTGCTCTGCGGCTCGCTGTTCACGGGCACCGAAGCGACAGCCCGCACACACCAGGCGCTCGTCGTCCAGGATGGCCGGATCACGGACGTGCTGCCCCGCGCAGCGCTCCCCGACCTCGGCCATGAGGACGTCGTGATCGACCATTCGGCGCATTTCGTGCTGCCGGGCTTGTCGGATCTGCACACGCATCTCTCCTACGGCAACGCCAAGACCGAAGAGGAGGTCGACCTCTACCCGTCGGTCGAATACCGGGCGATCCGGGCGCTGGCCGGCGCGCAGCGGATGCTGCAGGCGGGCTACACGGCGCTGCTCGATCCCGCATGTTCGGGGCTGGTGACGCCGGCGCTGCGCGATGCGTTGTTCGTCGGCATGTTCCCGGGTCCGCGCGTTACCACGGCGGGCCCCTCGATCACCTCGCGCCAGGGCCTCTACGACTATTACCCGACCTGGGTGGGCTGCCCGCCCTGCAGCACGGGGCGGCTCGTCAAGTCGCTACCTGAGGCCATCGAGGCGATCCGCGAGCAGACCAAGAACACCGTCGATTACATCAAGATCGCCATGGACGGCATCCAGGGCGGCAATTCCGGCGGCCTGTACGCGGCATTCGATCAGGACGAGACGAGCGCCATGGTGCGCGAGGCGCACCGGCTCGGGCGCAAGGTCGCGGTGCATGTGCGCGGCGCCGAGGGCGCGCTCTACGCGGCGCGCGCGGGCGTCGACATCCTGTTCCACGCCTCCCGGATCAGCGACGAGGCGATCCGGGCAGCACTCGGCGAGGGCTGCTCGATCTGTCCCTCGTTGATGCTGCTGGTCAACAACATCGAATACGCCCAGCCGGACGACCCGTCCTACGACTGGTGGCCCAACATCCAGCGCCGCGAGCTCGCCGACGCGTCCGTCTCGCTCCGGCGCGCCTACGAGGCCGGCGTGCCGTTCCTGTCGGGCTCGGAGACCGGTTTTGCCGTCACGCCTTACGGTGAATTCTGCGCCCGCGAGCTGTCGGTCATGATGCGCTATCTCGACATCGGTGCCTCCGAGGTGCTGCAGATGGCGACGCATCGCAACCGTCGCATGCTGCGTTCGGGCCGCGACTACGACAGCCTGGCGGTCGGCAAGATCGCCGACTTCCTCGTGTTCGACGGCAACCCGCTCGACGACATCTCGCAGCTCGAGGATCGGTCGCGGATCCTCGAGATCTGGATGAACGGACGCAAGGTCGAGCTGCCCGATCTGCCACCGGACATCCCGCGCCATCCGTCCGAGAATTCGCAGGGCATGTGGAACCGCACCTACACCCGCGCCATGACCCTTGCCCGCCCCCCCGAGAACACTGCGATGCCCGCTGCGGCATTGGTCCTCGAACTGCCGGAGGAATTCTGATGAGCTCCACGATTCAGGGCTCCAGCGGAGCCGTGTACGACTTCCCTGCGGCCGATTGCAGCCGCATCCCCTATGGGATGTATCGCGACGCCGAGATCTACGCGCTCGAGCAGCAGCATATCTTTCGCGGTCCGACCTGGAACTATCTCGCCCTCGAAGCGGAAATCCCCAACCCGGGCGACTTCCGGCTCGTGGCCGTGGGCGACACGCCCGTCATCGTGAACCGAGCGCGCGACGGCAGCCTGCACGCGATGGTCAATCGTTGCGCGCATCGCGGCTCGATCGTCCAGCGCAACCTGCACGGCAATACCAAGGTCCACACCTGCTGCTACCACCAGTGGAGTTTCGATCTGACAGGCAAGCTGGTCGGCGTGCCGTTCCAGAAGGGTTTGAACGGGCACGGCGGCCTACCCTCCGACTTCGACAAATCCTGCCACAGCCTGCAGCGCCTCGAGGTGCACTCGCTGAACGGCGTGATCTTCGGAACGTTCTCCAAGGACGCAGCGACCCTTGAAGATTTTCTCGGGCCGCTCTTCGTCCACCAGATCACGCGACTATTCACCAGGCCCGCACGCGTGCTCGGCTATCAGCGCCAGCGCATCTTCGGCAACTGGAAGCTCTACACCGACAATCTGCGCGACCCCAATCACGGGGGCCTTCTGCACATGTTCCAGATCACCTTCGGCATCGCCCGCCTGAGCGGCAAAGGTGGTGCCAAGATGGACGCGGACGGCAAGCACAATCTCTCCTGGGCCGCTCAAGGCGGCCGCGTCGAGGAAGGCGTCGACAAGAAGGATGTCGGCTATGGCGATACTGGTCGTGGCGACATGGACATCAAGCTGCGCGACCCGTCGCTGCTGCGCTACCATCAGGAGTTCCCGGACGACCAGACGCTGGCGATCGCATCGGTGTTTCCGGGCGCCTGCTTCCAGCAGATCGGCAACACGCTCGCCGTGCGCCAGATCCGCACACGGTCGGTCGACGAGTTCGACATCGTCTCGACCTACTTCGGCTACGAGGATGACGACGCATTCATGGCGAATCACCGCCTGCGCAAGGCGAACCTCGCCGGGCCCGCCGGCCTCGTGTCGATGGAGGACGGCGAAGCGGTCGAGCTCGTCCACCGCGCCATCGTCCGCGACGCCCAGGAACATTCGGTGGTCGAGTTCGGTGGCCGCGGTGCGATCGCCGACCAGGAGAACCTGATCACCGACGTGCCGATGCGGGGTTTCTGGATGCGCTATTGCAAGCTCATGGGGATCACGCCGGGCACGCCCGTCCTGGAGGCCGCGGAATGAACGCCATCATCCAGTCAGACGGCAACGCGCCTCTGATGCGAGTCTACAACTTGTTCGAAACCTACGGGCGCCTGATCGACGAGGATCGGCTCGAGGAGTGGGTCGACCTATTCGTTGAGGAGTGTCGCTACGAGATCGTCAGCCGCGAAAACCGCGCGCAGAACCTGCCTTTGTCGCTGATGCTCTGCGACAACAAGAACATGCTGCGCGACCGGATCATGTCGCTGCGCCAGGCCAACATCTACAACCTGCACTGCGACTGTCACGTGATCGGCCTCGTCCGGGTCGAGGCTGGCGACACACTGACCGCGAGCGCTCCATACTCGCTCTTCCAGTCCACGCTTGACGGCGACTCGCGTCTGTTCAGCGTCGGCCGGTATCATCTGGAATTTGCCGAGATCGACGGAGCGCTGGCGATTTCCAAGATGGTCGTCGTCGTCGACACCGGGGCGATCCCGACGCTGCTGGCGACGCCGATCTGATGATCGCGGCTACGGACGGGTCGGTCTCGATGGTGGAGGTTTCGGGCCTGCCGCCACCGGCCTCACACTATGCCGACGCGACAATCCTCGGCGACCAGATCTTCGTCTCCGGGCTGCTCGCACTCGACGTGCACGGCCGGCTGGTCGGCGAGGGCAGCGCCGCCGCCCAGGCCGAGCACATCTTCGCCGCGATGCTGCGCATCCTCGCGGCCGTGGGCAGTACCGCGAGCGATGTCGCCAAGCTGACCATCTTCGTCCTCGACCTTACGGATCGGGCTGCCATCAACGAGATCCGCAAGCGGGTGTTCGATACGCACCGCCCCGCCAGCACTCTCGTCCAGGTCTCCAGACTGATCGGGGCGGGAACGCTCGTCGAAATCGAAGCCGTCGCCGCGATCCGCCGCCAACCCTGACGAGCGAGCACATGCAGACCATCAACTATCCGCTTTCCGCCGGCATCGGCACGACCAGGATCATCGAAGCCGGCACTGGCCCGGTGGTGCTTCTGGTGCACGGCCTCGGTGCCCGCGGCGATCGGTGGCGTTCGACCGTCGAGCGCCTCGCAGGCGAGGGCTACCGGGCCATCACCTACGACCTGCCCGGGCACGGGTTCGCCAGCAAGGAACCGAATGGTCCATCGACGGTCCCCGAGCTCGCAGAGCACGCCGTCGCCGTGATCGACGCGCTGGGGATCGACGATGCGGTCCTCGTCGGGACCTCGCTTGGCGCGCATATCGCGGCCACGGTTGCGTGCCGGGCCCCGACGCGGACGAAAGGCCTCGGCCTGGTGGGGGCACTCGGCGTGGTCCCGATTGATCAGGACGTGGCCGAGACGATCAGCCGCAATGTACGGGCGCAGGCGCGCGAGCAGTTCGCCGGCAAGCTCAACTTCGTCATGCACGATCCGTCGCTCGTGACCGAGGCCTTCATCGAGGAAGAGTGGCGCATGAACAGCGCGCCCGGCGCACTCGGCGCCTATGCACGTATGGGCGACTACCTGACCGACGGCATCAGTGGCGACTACGTGGCCCGAGAGTTGCGCACGTTGTTCCCGCCCGACCGGATCCTGCTGATCTGGGGTGCAGACGACAGGGCGGTGCCGCTCGCAGTCGGCCACGCCTGTCAGGAGGCGCTCGGCGGTCCGCGGTTGATCGCCATTCCGGCCAGCAATCACTGCCCCTATGTCGAGCAGCCGGAAGCCTTCGATGCGGCGCTGCTGCCGTTCCTCGCGCATTGCTGGCAGTGACTGCCATGACCTTCGAATTCGATCGCGACATGCCGTTCGCCGCCAACACGCTCTACGGCAATCTCCGCCGCGATGCGGCCGACGAGTGGAAGGGGTATGTCGAGCACGATTTCGTCGCCGGCATCGGCCGTGGCACCCTCTCGAGGGACGAGTTCCTGGCCTGGATGGTTCAGGACTATCTCTACCTGATCCATTACACGCGCGCCTACGCCCTCCTCGTCTACAAGAGCGGCCGTGTCGCGCAGATGGCGAGTGCTGCCGCGATCGTGCATGGACTGCTCAACGGGGAGATGTCGCTGCATCGACGGCAGCTGAGCGAGGCCGGAATCGGTCCCGAGGAACTTGAACGCACGCCCGAGACGCTCGAGACGCTGGCCTACAGCCGCTACATTCTCGATCGCGGCATGTGCGGCGACGTGCTGGACCTCACCGTCACGCTGTCCGCCTGCCTCGCGGGCTACGGTGAGATCGGCATGCGTCTGCTCGCGGATCCTGCAACGCAGCTTGCGGGCAATCCCTATCGCGACTGGATCGAGACCTATGGCGGTGCCGACTATCTCGGACTCGTGCGCGAGGGCTTGAGCAAGCTCGAGGACCTGTCCGGACAGCTCGGCGGCGAGCGCCGCTTCGCATCGCTGCTGACCCAGTTCCGCGAAGCGGTGCGGCTGGAAACGGCGTTCTGGAATGCCGGCCGTACGGCACTTGCCGCACAGAGCCGCGTCGGTTGAGCACGTCCATGCGCGCCGTCCGCTACCTTGAACCGGGCCGGCCCTTCGAGCTGCGCGCGGTCGCCATTCCCATGCCGGGCCGGGGCAATGTCCGGGTCCGCATCGAGGCCTGTGGCATCTGCCGGACGGAACTGCATCTCCGCGATGGCCTGCTCGATCTCGGCCGACGGGACTTTACCGTCGGTCACGAGATTGCCGGCCGGATCGATGATGTCGGCGAGGATGTCGATGCGGGGCGGATCGGCGAGCGGGTCGTGATCTACTACTATGAGGGCTGCGGCAACTGCGTTTACTGCCGTGACGGTGACGAGCAGCTTTGTGCCGCCACACGCGGGCAGCCGGGCTTCACCACGGATGGCGGATACGCCGACTTCATCGTCGTTCGGGCACGCAACTGCGTGCCGGTTCCGGCCTCCATCCCACTCACGACGATCGCGCCGATGGGATGCGCCGGTTCGACCGCCGTGCATGCCGGCCGGATGGCAAAGATTGCCGCGAGTGACTGGGTCGTCGTCCACGGAACCGGCGGCGTCGGGCAGGCGCTCCTGCAATACGCGTTGGCCTGCGGAGCGCGGGTCGTCGCGATCGATCTCGGCAGCGCGCGAACGGCGCTCGCGACGCGTCTCGGCGCGACGGAAGTGATTGATGCGTGGGGTGAGCATGATGTTGTGGCAAGGGTGCTCGAACTCACGGGCGGCGGCAGCAACGTCGTGTTCGAGCTCGTCGGATCGACGGACACGATGCGGCGCTCGATTGCTATGTTGGGCCGGCGTGGGCGGCTCGTTCTGGTGGGATACACCGCGCAGGAACTGAGCATTCATCCGGTCGATTTGATCGTTCGTGAGGCGCAGATCCTCGGATCCGTCGGATCGACGCTTCAGGATCTGCATGAATGCGTCGATCTCGTTGCCCGAGGACTGATCACACCCTTCATTGACCGGACGTTGCCGCTGGAGGCGTTCGCGGAGGGAATGTCGGACCTCGAGCGTGGCATTCCGCTCGGACGCATCGTTCTGACGACGTAAGACGTCGAAGCGTCCATCCGCTAGTGATCTGTATACATCTCGGAACCGCCATTTGTCGGCCTGCTCCATTTGAACCACCAGGTGTTGGCGTCGCGAATATAAACTGCCTCACTATCTTCCTTTATCTTCAACCTCTCTGAGTCGTGCGGCACGAAAAATGCTTGGAAGTCTGTCGTGTATACATCGTAAGTTTCCCCCTGCCGGTAGCGAGCAAGGTGACGATCGATCATGACGCGACATATGCATCTGTGCGGATTTATCATGGCCACGGGGCATCATCTGGCGAGCTGGCGCCATCCTGACGTTCCGCTCGAGAATGGAGTAAACTTCGAATATTGGGCGAACCTCGCGCGCATCAGCGAGCGAGCAAAGCTCGATGCGATCTTCCTCTACGACGGCGCCGCAGTCTCGAACGTCGACATGAGCGCGATGAGCCGCATGGATCGCGCGACGTTCTTCGATCCCATGACGCTGCTCTCCGCGCTCGCCGTCGTTACCGACCGAATCGGACTTGTCTCGACATCATCGACCAGCTTCGACCAACCCTACTACGTGGCCCGCCGCTACCTGTCCGTCGACCATCTCAGTGGCGGCCGGGTTGCCTGGAACATGGTGACCGGCGTGAACACGCGCGAGGCACTGAACTTCGGCGCCAGCACGCTCGCGCATGGCGCGCGCTACGCGCGTGCACGCGAGTTCGCCGAGGTCGTCATGGGGCTGTGGGACAGCTGGGCCGACGACGCCTTCATCATGGACAAGTCGTCGGGACGTTTCTTTGATCCGGAGAAGGTTCAGGCGCTCGGCCATGCCGGCGAACACTTCACCTGCGATGGTCCGATGTGCGTCGCGCGTTCGCCGCAGGGACGCCCCGTTCTGGTCCAGGCCGGTGGCTCGGAGGCAGGCAAGGAACTCGCCGCCGAAACCGCCGACATGGTCTACTCGGTGCAGTCGGATTTCGAATCCGGTCGCGAGTTTTACCTCGACCTCAAGAGCCGGATGCCGAAATACGGCCGCTTACCCGACACACTCAAGATCATGCCGGGGATCTATACGATCGTCGGGCGATCGGCGCAGGAGGCGGCCGACAAATACGGTGAATTGCATGCGCTCGTCGACGAGGGCGTTGCGATGTCACTGCTCGCTTTGACGCTCGGCGGTGTCGATCTCTCCGCCCATGATCCTGACGGGCCGGTGCCGTCGGGTCTCACCACGAACGCCGGAACCACGCATCTCGAGACGATGGTCCGGATCGCGCGGACCCGGAACCTGTCGCTGCGCGAGCTTGCACGCGACGTCGCCGCCGGAGGATATGGCCATTGGGCCGTCTGCGGAACACCCGAACATATCGCCGACCAGATGCAGGAGCGCTTCGAGGGCGAAGCGGCCGACGGATTCAACATCATGCCGGCGACGCTGCCGGGCGGCCTTGAAGATTTCTGCAACCTCGTTGTGCCCGAACTGCAAAAGCGGGGCCTGTTCCGGCGCGAATACGCCGGACGGACGCTGCGCGACCATCTCGGGCTTGCGCGCCCTGAACGCCGAATATCGACGCCGTCGAAGCCGGTCGTCTGAACCGAAACTCTCCCGCCCCCTGCAATCGACCGAAGGAACTTCGATGGCCGTTGCCCGATCTGCATCCGTCCTGCTGCTGGCCACCACCGCGCTGAGCTCGGCGCTCGCTCTTCCGCAAACCGCCGCAGCACAGCAGGCGGTTCCCGCGAGCGCCCAGCCCGCAGGCGCCAAATCCGCCACCGAAAAGCATCTGCGGACGACGGCCGAGGATGTGGTCGTGCAGGGCACCCGTCACCGAACGGCCGGCGCGGGGCTGATGAAGCGTCAGACGGATGACAAGGAGGTCAGCACGGTCTCCCAGGCCTTTATTGCGACGCAGGCGCCGATCCAGAACGCCTACCAGTATGTGGCGTTGACACCTGGCGTGATCACGCAGACCGCAGACCCGTTCGGATTGTCAACGCAGTCGAGCATCAACATCCATGGCCTGGGACAGGACGAGCTGGGCTATACCCTCGAGGGCATGCCGCTCAACGACATCGGCTACTACACCGCGTATCCGAGCCAGTTCATCGACTCCGAGAACATCGACGAGGTCTCGCTCGCGCAAGGCTCCGCCGATCTCGACAGCCCAGTGATTTCGGAAGCCGGCGGCCTGATGAAAGTCACCATGCTCGACCCGTCGCTGCACCCGGGCGGCAGCATCGACGCCTCGTACGGATCGTACAACACCAATCGGGAGTTCATCCGTCTCGACAGCGGCCTGATCGGACACTCCGGCATTCGTGCCTTCGTCTCCTATTCCCATACCGGCTCCGATCAGTGGCGCGGGGATGGCCGCGTGAAGCGCCAGCACATCGACTTCAAGTTCGTCAAGGAGTGGGGCGAAGGCAACCGGGTCGCATGGAGCGGCGAGTGGCATGACGGGATAACGCCGTCCTACGTCAGGCCGACCCTGGACAGCTATCGGACGTATGGCGCGAACGCGCCGGAGAACAACCTCGCGAGCACGTTTACGTCCGGCAGCTACAATTACTGGAAGGACTATGTCGGGACGTTTCGCATCGTCTATACGTCGATCCCCTCGGCATTCACGCTCGCCGACAACCTTGTCCTGAATGTCACGCCGTATTTCCAATACGGCTACGGCAACGGTCCCTACGAGGACGTGCTGTATGACCAGACCGCCGTCTCCCAGGGAGGCGCCGGACCGTTCCAGACTTCGATCCCCAACAATGCCGCGACCGGCGGTTCGGTCATGGCCAATTTCGAGGATCTGCAGTATCGCAGCGGCCTTGTCACGAAGCTCACCTGGACCCGTGGCCATAACAGCTTCATCGTCGGCGACTGGTATGACTATTCGAACGAGTCGGACGTCCAGTCCTATAGCGGCCTGAGTCCCAGCGGAGCGCCCGCCGACATCTGGGGCGACAACGCGGCCGAGAAGCTCCGCATCCTGTCCGGCCCGTATGCAGGGCAGCCCTTGCTCTCGAACGCCGACGACGTCATCACTCAGACCAACGAGCTCTTCATCGCCGACGTATTGAAGCTGATGAACGACAGGCTGACGATCGAGGCCGGTCTCAAATACGCCATGGTGCAGCGTCATGGCGTGAACGAGGTGCCCGGGCCGCAATACGATGCCGACATCTACACCGATGAACCCCTGCCGCGGCTCGGCGTCCGCTACAATATTGACCACAGCAACATGATCTTCGCGAGCGTCAGCACGGACTTCCGGACCGCCTCGGAACAGACCTTCTTCAATCAATACTACCAGGGGACTCTCGACTACTACGCCAACACCGATCTGAAGCCGGAGTTCTCCATCTCGGAGACGCTCGGCTATCGCTACCAGGGCCCTACGGTCATGGGATCCGTCAGCCTGTTCAACTACAACTTCACCAACCGCCAGATTTCCACGATCGGCGGCGACACCGGCCAGGAGCAACTCTCCATCAACGCAGGCGGGCAGACGACGCGAGGTGTGGACCTGGAAATGGGTACTCGCCCCTGGCACCACATCAGCCCCTACGCCTCGATGGAGTATCTGCACGCCACCATCGACAATAACATCCAGGATGGCGTCGACTACGCACGCACCGCCGGCAAGACTGCGATTAGGAGTCCGAATTTTCAGGCGGCCATCGGCCTTAACTACGACGACGGCGACTTCTTCGGCCAGTTCGACGTCAAGTATGTCGGCAAGCAATACACCACCTTCACGGACGACGAGAGCATCCCAGCCTACGTCACGCCGGACCTGTCGTTCGGCTACCGTCTGCCGAAGATCGGCCTGCCAAGCCGGACTGTGCTGCAGCTCAACCTCATCAACATCGGCAGCGACTACCTGTCGGGCGTCGCCGCGCCCACGATCAACGCGCGGACGACGACCGGCGTGTACGGCACCACGATCGGCGGCAGCGCACCCACCTACTATCTCGCCGCGGGGCTCGCCGTCCTGTTCACCGCGAAACAGGCATTCTGAGGCGCACGTGCAAACTTCTCATTCCCGACCCATTCGCATCGACCCGACCGATCTCGGTCCGGTGCGCGAGTTCCTGGCCCATCCCATTGGGCATCACAGCGCGGCACTCGATGCGATCTTGAGCGTGCTGCGATCGGGACCGATCGGTAACAAGCTCTGCGTGATCTGTGTCGAGCCGCACCGGGCCTGGGTGATCGGCACCCTATCGGACGAGCGTGGCCGCGCGCCGATCGTGACCGACAACCGCGTGTTCCGCTGCATCGAGGACGCCGAGCGTGCCATTTTCAAGCTGCGCTGGAGTGCCGAGACCGGCGTGACGCTCGACGAGGTTCTATCCTGAATGAAAACTCTTCTGGGATACAGCGATGTCCTGAGCGTCCGTGCAGGTGAGACCATCGCGTTTAAGGTCAGCAACCTGTCGGTCACGCCATATGACGCCCAGATCGTGCGCATCGTCAACGGCGACACTAATCCCGCGGGCCCGGGCTATCGCGAGGACGTGATTGCCGGCGCCGCCTGGTCGCTCAAGGGCCGCGCGCAGGCGTTGAAGGCCGGCTCCTGCATCATCGTGCCGCCGCATCCCGATCTGCAGCTCGACGGGTTCGCCTTCGACATCCTGGTCTGGCCGACCACGCCCGCGAAGCCCGACCAGATCGTGGCGAGCTTCTGGAATCCGCAGCGTTCGGCGGGATTCCAGCTGCTGATCGAGCAGGAGGGCGTGATCGCCCTGCGGATCACGGACGGCCGCGGCGGTGACGCCACGCTCCGCCTGCAAGTACGGATGCGCGCGCGCCGGTGGTATCGGCTGCACGCCGCGTTCGATCCCGGACAAGGTATCGCCCGGCTCGAGCAGGCCCCGCTCGTGCCGGATCTCGGCATTCGCGACGGCGGTCGGATCGAGGCGCTCGTCGGTGTCGCAGGCCTGAGCCGCGTCGCCGCATCCTTCGTGATCGGCGCATGCGTGCAGACGGATGGATCCTTCGGCGCTTTCCTGAACGGCAAAGTCGAGGCGCCATGCCTCGTGTCTAAGGAGAGTGCCAGCGAAAGGCTCGTCGGACGCTGGGACTTCTCGATCGGCATCTCGACCGAACGCGTCCACGATGTCTCCGGCAACGAGCGGCATGGCACGACATGGCAGCTCCCGTCGCGTGGCATGACCGGCGCAACCTGGACCGGCTCGGCCCGATCCTGGCAGCAGGATCCGTCCCAATATGGCGCGATCCATCTGCACGACGACGATCTGGTCGATGCAGGCTGGACCACGGATTTCTGCTGGACCGTGCCGCCCGATCTGCGAAGCGGCGTCTACGCCGCCAGGCTGCGCAGTGCCACGGACGAGGACCATGTTCCGTTCGTCGTCCGTAGGGCCGCCGGCGCACGGTCCGCGGATCTCCTCTTCCTCGTGCCGACGGCGAGCTATCTGGCCTACGCGAACGAGCACATGGCGACCGACCTCGATTTCGCTGAGCGCGTCCACGATCACGTCCCGGTGCTCAGCCGCAACGAGATCCACGTCGCGGCGCATCGCGAGCTCGGAAACTCGCTCTACGACACGCATGCGGACGGCTCCGTGGTGTTCACCAGCTCGCGCCTTCGGCCGATCCTGAACATGCGCCCCAAGATGCAATCCTGGCTCGGCGGCGGTACGGGGTCGGGCCTGTGGCAGCTGAACGCGGACACGCATCTGCTCGCGTGGCTCGAGCACGAAGGTGTAGCGTTCGACTGCATCACCGACGAGGATCTCGATCGTGAAGGTGCGGCCACCCTCGACGAGTATCGCTGCATTATGACCGGCACTCACCCAGAATATTGGTCGACGCGCATGCGCGACGGCCTCGACGGCTTCCGCGCGACGGGCGGCCGCATCATGTACATGGGCGGCAACGGTCTCTATTGGCGGATCGCCTATCATCCCTCGGGCGACGGCACGATCGAGGTCCGCCGAGGTGACGGCGGGACCATGCCGGGCGAAAACCACCACGCCTTCACTGCCGAATACGGTGGCCTGTGGCGTCGCATTGGCCGGCCGCCGAACACCTCCGTTGGCGTCGGTTTCGTCGGTCAGGGCTTCGACGTCTGCAGCTATTTCCGCCGCATGCCAGGCAGTCGCGAGTCGCGCGCTGCTTTCATCTTCGATGGGGTCGACGACGAGATCATCGGCGATTTCGGGCTGATCGGCGGTGGTGCGGCAGGCATCGAGCTCGACCGGGCCGACGTCGCCCACGGAACGCCGCCGCACGCGCTCGTGCTGGCACGGTCCGAGAACCACACGTCGAACTATCTAACGTCGCTCGATTTGCTGGCGATCAATTGTCTCGGCACCGAACGTGCGAACCCGATCCATGCGGATCTCCTCTTCCACGAGACCGCCGAAGGCGGTGCTGTGTTCGCGACCGGTTCCATCGCCTGGGCCGGCAGCCTCTCGCATGCCAATTACCGCAACAACGTCCGCACGATCTCGCACAACGTCCTCCGCCGTTTTCTCGATCCGGCGCCGTTTGCGCTCAAGGAGCTCCATTGATGGATGGTGACGTGATCGCCGGCTTCCTCGGCGCCGATGCAGCGGCCTTCGCCACGAGGCCACACCGCAACCTGATCGGCGGCCGATGGAGCTCGCCTTGCGAAGGCGAGTCACTGGACATCGTGGATCCGGGAACCGGCAACATCGTGGGCCACATCCCGCGATCGCGTGCCGCCGACATCGACCTCGCGGTGGCGGCGGCACGCGAGGCGCTGGAACACGGCCCCTGGTCGCGGATGACGGGCAGCGAGCGCGGCCGGCTGATGAACAGGCTCGCGACCGCACTCGGCGACGTAGGGGAAGAGCTGGCACAGCTCGAATCGCTCGACACCGGGCGACCGATCTCGGAATGGCGCCTGGTCGACATCCCCGGCTCCATCGCCATGCTCGAATACATGGCCGGCTGGGCCAACAAGATTAACGGAGAGGCCATCCAGCTCGGCGCGCCCGGCGAACTGCACGCCTATTCCGTGCGCGAGCCGGCCGGCGTCGTGGCCGTCGTGGTGCCCTGGAACTACCCGCTCGAACTCGCGGTGTGGCGTATCGCGCCGGCGCTCGCCGCGGGCTGCACCGTGATCGTCAAGCCCGCCGAGCAGACCTCGCTCACCGCCTTGCGCCTGGGCGAACTCGTCACGGCAGCGGGCTTCCCGCCCGGCGTCGTCAACGTCGTGACCGGCCTCGGCGAGGAGACCGGAGCCGCGCTCGCGGCCCATCCCGGCGTCGATGCTATCTCGTTCACGGGCTCGACCGAGGTCGGCAAGCTGATCGTCCAGGCCGCCACCGGCAATCTCAAGCGGGTCTTCCTCGAGCTCGGCGGCAAGTCTCCCGCGATCGTGCTCGCCGACGCCGATCTCGATATCGCCATCCCGGGCGTTGCCAGCGCGATCTTCTTCAGCAGCGGCCAGGTCTGCACGGCAGGTTCGCGTCTTCTGGTCGACGAACGCGTCTTCGACCGCGTGGTCGAGGGCGTCACGAACATCGCGAAGTCGCTGCGCATCGGCCACGGCCTCGATCCCCAGACGCAGCTCGGCCCGCTGGTGTCCGACATCCAGCTCAATCGCGTGATGTCCTATCTCGATGTGTCGCGTGGCAGCGGCGCCCGCCACCTCACCGGTGGCAGGCGTCATGGCGTCGCCGGCTACTTCGTCGAGCCCACCGTCGTCGTCGACACGACACCCGAGATGGCCATCTACCGCGAGGAGGTGTTTGGTCCCGTGCTCTGCGCCGTGCCATTCAAGGCCGACGATCTGACCACAGCCGTCATGCGGGCGAATGACAGCCTCTACGGACTGCATGCCAGCATCTGGACCCGCGATCTCAGAGCCGCCCACCAGCTCGCCGGCCGCATCAAATCCGGCAATGTCTGCATCAATACGCACAACTTTTTCGATCCCGCGTTCCCCATGGGCGGCTATAAGCAGTCCGGCTGGGGGCGTGCGGCCGGTTTTCCCGCGATCGAGCACTACACCGAGCTCAAAGCGGTCGTCGCACGCCTATGACAATGAGGCGGGGCGCACGGGACACGGACCGCCCGGCTCGGGCGCTCGGACTGGACGAGGTCGTCAAGCCGCGTTCGGGACGATCGTCGCCGACGCTCGCGAGCATCGTCCAGCAGCGGATCGCAAGCGACATCTCCAACCACCATCTCCCGTCGGGCATGCGGCTGGAGGAGGAGGAGCTCGCACGCCGCTACAACGTGTCGCGCACCCCGGTCCGCGAGGCGCTGCGCCAACTTTCGGCGCTCGGCATCGTCGAGTTCCGCCAGCGTCAGGGCATGATCGTCGCCGAACGAAGCGCGCGGCATTTCACCAATCTCCTCGAGGTGGTGGCCGATCTCGAAGGTGCGGCGGCGCGTTACGCGGCGTTCCGAATGAGCGATGACGGCCGACGCCGCCTGGTCGACCTGCAGGAGCAGATGTGGACACTGGTCGAGGACGGAAAGGCGGCGCGCTTCGACCGTGCAAATTCGGAGCTTCACCGGATGGTCCATGAAGGTGCGAACAACGACATCCTGTTCAGCGGCATCACGCAGATGCGTATGCGCACGCTCCCCTACACCCGAGTCGAATTCATCACCGAACGCTTTCGCATGAAAAAGTCCCACATGGAGCATCACGCGTTCGTCCAGGCGATCGAGCGTCGCGATCCGGAAGCCGCCTACTATGCCATGCGGCTGCACGTGATAGAGGCTGGTCAGGTCCAGGAAGATCGTGCAGCGACGATGCCGGCATGAGCGTCCGCACGATCCTCGCTTTGCTCACCGCGTGTCTCGTCGCTGGCGCGGCACAGGCCGCGCCGCGGCGCGTCCTGCATGTCTCGCTCTACCCATACATTCCGGACGTCCAGGCAGCGGCTTTCACGCTCAAGCAGGGGTTCGAGCGCCTGCATCCGGACGTCGTTCTCGATATCACGTTGAACGCGAACTATTACAGCCCCGACCCGAAGGATGGCGGCGTCCTCTACGAAGACGCCGATGTTCACGAGGTCGACTCCGTCTTCATGCAGGATTTCCTCAACCGCCACCTCCTGCAGCCGATCGGTGCGAGCGGCTTCGATCCTCTCACCCCGGTCGCCCGGCAGGCGGCCACAAGCGACGGGATTCTCTGGGCCGCGCCGCAATGGATTTGCACCGATTTCATCGTCTACCGTTCCGATCATCCGGCAATCGCCCAAGCGACATCGCTCGCGACACTCGCGACAGCACTAAGCGCCGCGCACGGATTGCTGCTCGACATGCATGACCCGGGTCAGCTCGGCGAACTTTACTTGTCGACGCTGGTGGCAGCATCCGGCGGCGATCCCGAGGCGGCTCTGGCGCGCCTGACGGCGACACCGGACCCGGTCATCCTCACGCGGCTCCGCCGGATTCTCTCGCTCGAGCCCGCAGGTCTCGGCCGCGACGGCCGCTATGCGCAATACGAGGGCTTCTACGCCCGGCAATTCGCCCGCGGCGTCGGCGCTGCCTTCGTCGGCTATTCCGAGCTGACCCACGACGCGCTCGACGAAGCCGCGGAAGGCTGTCGCAGGGAGGATCATTGCGTGACGCCCGCCGAGCTGCGCGTCGCACCCTTCCCGTTTGCGGACGGGCAGGTGAAGCCGAACGTCTGGGTGGACATGTTCGCGATCGACCGCGAGGTCCATGGGCAGACGCTGAGCGATGCACGCAACTTCATCCGCTACGCCACATCGCTCGCGGCCTACCGTGCGCTCCTGATTCCTCGGGACGGCGAGGCGCCGCGCTACGTGATGCCAGCGAGCGAGACCGCCTTCGACGATCCCGCCATCCTGCGGGCCGCACCGCTCTATTCCGCCTTCCATGCGATCGTCGCCCGCGGCGTGGCCGTCTCGGTCCCGAACCTCGATCGCCGCCTGCATCTGGTCGCCGCCCGCATCGACGTAGAACTTCCAGGAGTCCATTGATGATGCGACGACGCGACCTCCTCGCGACGCTGCCCGTGCTCGCGGCGTTTCCGCGCCGCGCTCGCGCGGCCGATCAGCTGTCCCTCCTGCTCGACTGGTTCATCAATCCGAACCATGCGCCCATCGTCGTCGCGGGTCAGATCGGTGCCTTCGAACGCCGCGGCCTCGCCGTGAACCTGGTGCAGCCCGCCGACCCCACGATGCCGCCGCGGCTGGTGGCAGCCGGTCACGGCGACATCGCCGTCAGCTACCAGGCGGTGCTCTACCGCCAGGTCGCGAACGGCCTGCCGCTGCTGCGGATCGGCGCGCTGCAGGATCGCATGCTGGTCTCGCTCGCAGCGATCAAGAGCCGCGGCGTCAGCAGGATCGCCGACCTCAAAGGCAGGCGCGTCGGCTACAACGAGGTGGGCGGCGACGCGACACTCGCCTGGATCGACACTATTTTGCACACGGCCGGCTTGGCTCTGACCGACGTGGCACTCGTCAACGTCGGCACCGCGCTGACCACCTCGCTGCTTACGGGACGTGTGGACGCCGTCACGATCGTGCGCAATTTCGAAGCCTTCGAGATCGAGGACAAGGGACAAACGCCGGTGATCTTCAACTACGAGGATTACGGCGTTCCGCAGGTGGACGGCTTCATCTACGTAATCGCGCGCGACCGTGCGCAGGATCCGCGCTTCCCGCGCTTTCTCGATGCGGTCAGGGAAGGCACCGCCTACCTGCGGGCGCATCCCGACGAGGCCTGGAAGCTGTTCGTCAAGGCCTACCCCGATCTCGACAACGCGCTGAACCGGCGCGCGTGGAACTACACGCTGCCCTATTTCGCAGCCGATCCCGCGTCCTTCGACCGCCACAAATATGAAGTTTTCGGCCAGTATCTCGTCGACCACCACATCCTGGCAAAGGCGCCCGCGGTCGCCGACTACGCGATCACGCTCGCGTCGCCCCCGGCGCAGGCGAAGCAGGGATGACCCGCCGCATCAAACTGGGCCTATTCGTCCTCAACACCGGCCATCACGCCGCGTCATGGCTGGATCCCGCGACGTCGCCCGCTCCCGCCAAACCGTTCGCCGACGTTCTGCAACTCGCGCGGACGGCAGAGCGCGGCATGTTCGACGTGATCTTCCTCGCCGACTCCGCCGCGACCCCGGACAGCTCACGCACGCTACTCGAGCGCACCGACCGCGCGACCTTTCTCGAACCGGTCACCACCGCGGCGGCGCTCGCCGTCTCGACCAGCCGCATCGGCATCGTCATCACTCAGAACACGACCTTCGACCACCCGTATCACGTAGCGCGCCGCGTGCTTTCGCTTGACCACCTCTCCGGCGGCCGCATCGGCTGCAACCTGGTCACTGGAGTGAGCGAGAGCGAGGCCCGGAATTTCGGCCATGCCGCGATGCCGCCACATGCCGAGCGTTACGCCCGGGCCGCGGAGTTCGCCGACGTGGTGCAAGGATTGTGGAATAGCTGGGACAGCGACGCCTTCCCCGTCGATCGCGCGCAGGGCCGATATCTCGACGCCTCGCACATGCGCTACCTCGATCACGAAGGCGCGCATTGCCGCGTGCGCGGCCCGTTGAACGTGGCCCCTTCGCCGCAGGGCATGCCGGTGATGGTCCAGGCCGGCGGCTCCGCACCCGGACGCGAGCTCGCGGCCCGTACCGCCAACATGGTCTACGCCGTCCAGGGCAGCCTGCTGTCCGGTCGCGAATTCTACGCCGACATCAAAGCCCGCCTGTCCACCTACGGCCGCGCACCGCACGCGCTCCAGATCATGCCGGGACTGCTCGCCGTGACAGCGCCGACCCGCAGTGAAGCGGAAGACAAGTATGCCCGATTGCAGGCGCGCGTCGATCTCGAGCTCGGCCTCGCCTTCCTGCAAAGCCTGCTCGGTCCCGATATCGATCTCTCACGCTTCGACCCGGACGCGCCACTCCCCGAGGGTCTGACGACGAACTTCGGAACCACGCAGCTGACCCTGCTCCAGGAAGCGACCCGGGGCGACGCCGGCAAGGACGATGGAGCGCCGGGCGAGAGGACACTCCGCGAGCTGACCCGCTTCGCCGCCGGCGCCCGCGGTCATCTCTTCGCGTGCGGCAGCCCGAAGGATATAGCGGATCTGATGGAGGAACGCGTCGAGGCGCGAGCCGCGGACGGCTTCAACCTGATGCCTGCGACGATTCCGGGCGGAGTCGACGACTTTGTGGATCTGGTCGTCCCCGAGCTCCAACGACGCGGCATGCTCCGAACGCATTACGCGTCGACCACACTGCGCGGTCACCTGTTCGACGAGAGCTGAGCCCCTGCTCGTGAGGCCACATGCTCCTACGAGTGTGCGTCGGCAACTGGATCCCGGATGTGATCCTCAACTGAGGGACGTGGATGTCGCGGACAGATCCGCCGCTGGGGCCAGCGCTTGATCCGTCCCGCTCGATTGGCTGCGTGGCATCGCACGACCATTTCTTCCTCGTTCAAACGGCCGCTCGCTATACGTTCGTCAACGAGAACAAGTCTGTAACGGCGTTCCTGTCCAAACTGATGTCGCGGCTCCAGTTCACCGGAACTGTTCCCATGATCGATGTGGAAGCATACGATGAGTGGCTCACGAACAAGGCCTATCAGGCGCTGATGGAAGTGGACCGGACATCCCGCCTGGCGAACCTGCGGCGTCTCCATCGGCTGGCGCTCGACCACGGTGATCAGGTCCGATTTTTCGCGCACATGATGCGGTCGAGTTCGATCTGCTCGCATCGGGCGGTTCCGAATGAGGCAGCGCCGGCAGGAGCGCCCTATTTCAGCTGGCTGTCCTTGCTGCCGCGGCGATTGAAGCCGATATTTGCGGGCCGGCCATCCCGGGCCGACTGGCACGCGACGCAGGTGCGGGCGCCGGGCAGGGCGCGGCGGCGCGCAGCCGGGATCTCCTCGCCGCATTCCACGCAATGCGTCTCGCCGTCGCCCGTTGGCAGGCGTGCCCGCGCGCGCATCACCTCGTCGCTGACCGTGTCGTCGATCTGGTCCTGTACGGCCCCGTCGGGAGCCCATCCGCTCGCCATGGTCGCGATCTTTTCCTCGGTTGCCTGGATGTCGTCTTAACGCGCGGCAAGGCTGCGTTGCAGGCGGGCGATCGCGCCGGGCAGGCCGCGCACGGTCAGCACGCGACCGGTCTCACCGTAGTCTTCGGACAGGACGCGGGCGCTCTCGTACACCTCGCCGATCAGGTTCTGCTTCGCATAGGGCAGCGTCAGCACGTCTTCCACCATCGCCTCCTCGAAGAACGCGATGATGGTGTCGCGAAGTCTGCCGACATCCTCGGGGATGTGGGCGGAGAGCAGGACCGCGTCGGGATGTTTTTCCGCGAGCGCGGCGCGGGCGGCCGCGTCGACGCGGTCGAGCTTGTTCAGCACGAGACGGGACGGAACCGCGTCGGCGCCGATCTCGCGGAGCACGCTGCGGCTGACTTCGAGCTGCGCCTCGTGGGTCGGGTCGGACGCGTCCACCACGAACAGCAGCAGCGAGGCCTCGAGCGCCTCGGCGAGCGTGGAGCGGAACGAGGCCACCAGGTCGTGCGGCAGCTGCTTGATGAAGCCCACCGTGTCCGACACCAGCACGCGGGGGCGGGTTTCCGGCTGCAGGGTGCGGACGGTGGTGTCCAGCGTCGCGAACAGCTTGTCCTCCACCAGGACCTGGCTGCCGGTGAGTGCGCGCATGAGCGAGGATTTGCCGGCGTTGGTATAGCCGACCAGGGCCACGCGAAGCTGGTCGCGCCGCGCCGTGCGGCGATTGTCGCCGTCGCGCTGCACGGCGTCGAGCTGGTCGCGGAGTTCGGCGAGACGATCGCGGACCTTTCTGCGGTCGAGTGCGAGCGCGCTCTCGCCGGCGCCGCGACCCTGCTGGCGCTCGCCGCCGGACGCTGATTCGCGCAGGCGAGGGGCCACGTATTTCAGCCGCGCCATCTCCACCTGCAGCTTCGCCTCGCGGGTGTTGGCGTGACGATGGAAGATCTCGACGATGACGCCGGTGCGGTCGAGCACCTCCGCCCCCGTGGCGCGCTCGAGGTTGCGGATCTGACTGGGCGAGAGCTCGTGGTCGACGATGACCACGTCCGGGCGGCTTGTGGCGGTCTCCTCGGACCCGGAGTCGGGTTCCGGGTCGGGCGCGCCCTCGAAGCGCCGGCGAGCCTTGGATTTCGGCGTCGGCGCCATCGAGGCGACCACCCCGGTGCCGCCGGTCAGGGCTGCGAGCTCCGCGAGCTTGCCGCTGCCGAGGATCAGGGCGCTTCCGGTGCCTTCGCGCTTCTGCGACACCTGGCCCACGACCTGGTAGCCGAGCGTTTTGACGAGGCGGCCGAGCTCCTCGAGGCTGCCCTCATGGGCGGCGTCGTCGATGTCGGGCGTCTGGATGCCGACGAGGACGGCGCGCGGGGTGGGAGGTGTGGTCTCCATGGCCGGAAGGTAGCACGGAAGGCCGGACGCCTGGAGGGCGTGCCGATCGACGCCGCACACCGGCGAGGTGGGGGGCGGCGGGCGGGATGAAGATGGACGGAGCGGCCCGTCAGGACAGGCGATCGGCCGTGTGTGAACAGTCGGCGTTCGACCATCCGGGAGCATGCAACGAACGAGGCGACAGGCGAGCGCGCCGGATGACCCTGGCCCATCATCGGTGATGCATGCGCCCCGATCATCCGAGCCGGAGTGTCGGCTCGACGGGCGCGGACGACAACCGTGCCGCAGGAACTCGCAAATTAACATGGATCAGTTTTCCCCGATCCTCCACACGGACATTCTTGCTGTCGCGGATGACGCGCCGTCGCGGGCCGTGCATCCGATGTCCCCCGATGCTAAAAGACGGCTCGTTTCGGGCCGGGACTTGATGTCGGGACGTGTCAGGAGCAGCGCATGTCCTCTTCCGAAGCGACCACACTTCCGTCGCGCGAGCAGCTGGCGACGCTGTCGGCGTTCCAGGCACCGATCGACCGCATCGCCGCCTGGCAGGTGGGATCGACGTTCGCGCTGTACCTCCTGCTTCTCGTCGCGACCTACGCCAGCGCGAGGTTGTCGACTTGGCTCACCCTGGGCCTCAGCCTGTCGGCCTCCGGGCTGATCGTCCGTATCTTCATGCTCCAGCATGATTGCGGCCACCATTCGCTGTTCCGGTCGGCGCGCGTCAACCGCATCGTGGGCTTGGCGTGCAGCCTGGCGACGCTCACGCCCTTCGCCTACTGGCGCCGGCTGCATGCGCGACACCACGAGAGCTGGAACAATCTCGACGGGCGCGGAATTCCGGCGGATTTCTACTCCGACTGCCTGACGCTCAAGGAATACCGGTCGCTCGGGCGTGGGCGGCAATGGCTTTACCGGGTCAGCCATCATGCCGCGTTGATTCACGTGCTGCTGCCGCCGATCATTTTCACCCTGCTGTATCGGGTGCCTTTCGATACCCCTGCCTCGTTCAAGACGGAGCGGCGCAGCGTCTACACCCTCGATGCGGCCCTGGTGGTGCTGTACGGCGCGCTGATCGCGATCTTCGGGATCCGCACCGTCGTGCTCGTGCATCTTCCGGCCATGATCCTGTCGGCGATCATCGGCATCTGGCTGTTCTCGGTGCAGCACAGGTTCGAGGAGTCGCAGTGGGCCACGGATGAAAGCTGGAGCGCGACCGGATCGGCGCTGCATGGGGCATCGCATCTCGACCTGCCTCCCATCCTGCGCTGGTTCACCGCCAGCATCGGCGTCCATCACGTCCACCATCTGCGCCCGGGCATCCCGAACTACCGGCTGCAGGCCTGCCACTCCGCCTGTTCCACGGTGACCGGCGGCGTCACGACGCTGTCGCTGGCGACCGCGCTGCGGGCGCCGAACTTCATGCTGTGGGACGAGGTGTCCGAACAGATGGTGCCGTTTCCCCGAACCGGACCGGCCTGAGCGGCCAGCGGCGGCTGGTCGGGGCAGCCACGCGGATCCGGATCCCGGGCGATGCGGCAGCGTCCGGAGCGCGCGGTGCGGATCGTGGAGTGTGCGGCGGCCGCACTCTGTCCCGGAACGCGACACGAATCTCCGGTTGACCTCATGCACGATCTCCTGTTCCGCGGCGTCCTGATCGGCATCGGCGCCACGATCGCCATGGATGTCTGGGCGCTGCTGCTGGCGCTCGTCCCGGGCGAGGGACGGCCGAACTGGGCGCCGGTCGGACGCTGGTTCGGGCATCTCGCGCGGGGCACGATCTTTCACGAGGACATCGGAACCGCGAGCGCCTTTCCGGCGGAGCTCGCACTCGGCTGGGCCGGGCATTACGCGGTGGGCATCGTCTACGGTGTCGTGTTCGCGTTGGTGATGGGCGGCGCCTGGTTCGCGCATCCGAGCTTTCTGCCGGCGTGGATCTGGGGGATCGTCACGGTGGCCGGCGGGTGGTTCCTGCTGCAGCCGGGCCTCGGCATCGGTTGGGCGGCGTCCAAGCTGCCGAACCGCAACAAGGTGCGGATGATGAACCTGGTGGCGCACACGTTCTTCGCGCTCGGTTTGTGGGGCACGGCGCTGCTGCTGCGGTGATGGCAGTGTCGTTCGCTGCGTCGCGAGCGAACGGTTACGACTGTGGAGCAGTTGGCAGCTGCATCCCGAAGCCGTCGTGATCTTGACACGGAGACTCCAACTGGACGCGGCGAGTCCCGGTCGCCCCACGTGTGACGCCTGGCCGGAGCGGACACCATGGATGCGCCGCCAAATGGCACAGGAGGCGTCCACTTGAAATTGCGTGACGACTCACGTCTGACGTCCGAGAGCGCCGCGTCTGGCGTGGTGAGCGAGCCGGAACGTCCCGGGTGCGGCATGCGGAGTGCCCGTCGGACGCGCTCGATGCTCACGACGTCTTCAGTGATGGACGCGGGCGATTGTGGCCAGGAGGCGGACCGTCGGCTTTCGGGCGAGAACCCTAAAAGCAGACAGACCTCATCGATTTGCTGAAGCTTCGTTTCGACGTTCGCGGCCTACGTGAAGATCTCGGATGGCGCGCCTCCTCGGAGGGCGTGCCTCAATGCCACGCTCGGAGACCCTGCCGCCAGACAGGTGAGCTTTTCCTATCAGAACCGTTCCGTCACGCCCGTCAGGATGGTTCGCCGCAAGCCGAACTGCGGCGCCCCCACACCGACGCCGGTCCCGCTGCGGATCTCGTAGCGCCGATCGAGCAGGTTGAGCACATCAAGCCGGAACTCCGTGCGCTGGCGGCCACCCCAGTGGATCGTCTCCACGCCGGACAGGTTGATGGTGTAGTAGCCGGGAAGCGCCTGGCCGTTCGGAACGGTCGCGCTATCTTCCCGCAGGCCGCTTCCCACCACCAGATCGGTGGAGACGCGGAACGGGAAGCGTGTCGTCGCGAACGCCGTGTAGGCTGCACCACCCGAGCCGGTCCAGGCCTGATTGTGGTCCAGGTAGATCCAGTGCTGCGAAATGTAGGCGAGCTCCGACGCGCTGAAATTGAATTGCGCGCTGTCGATGTCGCGGCCGATCGCGCGCGAATAGGCGACGTTGCCGTAGAGCGAGTATGGACCCTGGTCGTAGGTTGAATTGAACTCGATCCCGTGGTCCTCGCCGTGCTTGTAGTTGAAGGCGGACAAGATGATTGGCGCGCCGAACTGGCCCTCGTCGATCAGGTTCTGGGCATCCTTGTAGTAGGCGTCGATCCCCGCCTGCCAGCCGGGGTACAGCACCTGCGTGACGCCGCCGTCATAGTAGTTATCGCGCTCGGCCTTCACGGTCGTGTCCTGCGTCACCTCGGCCGCAGCCGAGGTGTTGTTGAACACCGAGACGCTGGAGGCGCCGACAAGCTCGAACGGTGGTGGCACGAAGTAGCGCGAGTATCCCGCGTGCACCGTGGTCGTGCGCGTCGGCGTCCAGACGACGTTGACGCGCGGGCTGAGCTGGTTCTCATGCGTGTACTCGTCGACGACGTCGAAGCGTGCGCCGTCGTTGACCACCACGTGCGGGAGGATGTGCCATTCGTCCTGCAGGTAGATCCCGTATAGGCCGCCGGTCTTGCCGGTCCCCTGGGTGACGTTCAACGGCTGGTCGGATATGGGCGCGGCGGCGCCAGCCGTGGGCGCGCCCGTGTCGGCGACGCCGCCATCGCTGAGATCGCCGCTGCCGAGCGCGGGCAGTACGGACGAGACCGTGCTCGACACATTCCGTTCGCCGATCACTTGGAAACCTGCACGGATCGTGTGGGACCTGTCCACCGTCCAGCTCACGTCAGTCTGTTCACCCGTCGAATCCACTGAACGCGCGGCGGTCTGTGCGACACCGTTGAACAGGAGATCGCCGATCGCGTCGGGCGCGTAGTAGAGCGACGAGTAGCGGTTGAAGACCTCGGTCTGCAGGTTCACCGTGTCCCACGATTTCTGATAGCTCAGAATGCCGAAGTCGGTGACCTCGCGCTGGTGTTCGGTGAGAGCGGCGCTGCTGTAGTTGGTGATGCCGTCGACGTCGAGGCCAAGGCCTGGTGTCTGCGACGGGTTGTTGGGGATCTCGTAGAACTCGTTGGAGAAGCCACCGATGAACGAGACGCGCGCCGTCGGGTCAACGATGGCGTCGAGATGCACCAGCCCGTGCGCCTGGTTGCTGAGATCGTGGACGGGGCTGAATGACGCCGTGGGGTTCTCGATACCGACCCGGTTATGCAGGATGTCTCCCGTCGCGAAGAGAGAGAACGCGCCCGCGCTGGTGCCAGCGGCGAAGCTCGGCTGGAAGTAATCGCGTGCGCCACCATAGACGGAGATCTCGCCACCAGGATCGGTCGCACCCGATTTGGTCTGGATGTCGATCACCGCCGCCGTGTCGAAGCCGTATTCCGCGGGCAGCGCGCCGGTGATCAGCGACAGCGACTGGGCGAAGCGCGTTTCGAGCGCCTGGCCGAACACGGTCAAACCCTCCGGCAACTGTACGCCGTCGAGACGGAACTGGATCTCGTTGTGATCGCCTCGAACATGGATCTGGCCGAAGCTGTCCTGTGCGACGCCGGGCGCTTGCAGCAGCACTTGGTTGAGCGGCGCGTCATCGCCCTGCGGGATGGTCTCGATCGTGCTGCGGCTGAGACGATACACGGTGGCGCCGAGATCAGGCTCGATCGCGCTACGCAACCGGTCGAGCCTCGCCCGCACGGTGATGGTCTCCGGCTGTGTCGCGGCATTGGCCGTGATCGCGGTTCGAGCCGGAAGGGCGCTCGGATCTTGGGTGGGGGTGGACGCCGATGTTTGTGCAAGCCCATCAGCCGACCGCACGACGACCAGCCCCGTCGCCGCCAGGGCGGGCCACATCCATCTCGTCCTCATCAACCGGCGCCTTGATATGTTATACTATAGCGATATAAAGATGCGGCTGCGGTGTGATGTCAATCCGGCCGTCGGCACCGATGTCGGATGGGAGAAGGCGCACGTGCACGAGAACAAGATCATCCGACCGGCGCGCCCGGTAACCCGCCGTTGAGGACAGACCATATGGCGGGCGGCTCGCTGGCGCCGTCCAGCGGCTTGGGCGCTTGGCTAAGATCACGCCAGGAGCAAGTGTCCGCTCTCGACCTAGACTGGGTTGTCGGAGGCCGCCGATCGGTGTCCGCTTCGGAGAAGACGCCGTTTGCTTGGACGGTTTGAGCAGCACGTCCAGCCCCGGCATCGTCTCGCCCGCGGCGAACCCGTCACCAGGATCACCGGCAACGCCGGTACACGCTCGCGCAGGCGGGCCTCGGCGGCCTCGGTCGCGCGTGACAGGGCGCGGATCTCGCCGGCCTCGCGCAGGCGCACGATGGCCGCACCCGGGAGGTTGGCGTAGGCGCGGAAGAACTCGATGTCGGAGGTGGCGAAGTCGCGCGGGGCGCGGCTGTCGAACTGCAGGATGCCCTATGGACGCTGGTCGTCGGCGCCGAAGATGATGACGTTGACGAGCGCCTTGACGCCCGCGTCGATGATGAACTCGAGTAGGTGAAGCGCTGCTCGGTCGCGATGCCGGGGGAGATCACCGGCTGCCGGTCTGCAGAGCGTGGCCTTCGGACGAGCTCTTCTCGGCCCGGCCCACGATGCCTAACAAGCCAGCCCATGCCGGCCACCACGCGCAGCGTCACGCCGTCGTCCTGGAGCGCCATGACCTTGGCGTGCTCGGTGCCGAGCGCCTCGCCCACCAGGCGGCAGGCCTCGCGGAGGATGTCGCAGAGATCGTCGGACCGGAGTGCGAGTTCGCCAAACTCGGCCATCACGCGGCGCTGGCGGTCCACCTCGGCGCGTTCGATGTTCAAGCGACGATCGCCGGATCGAAGCGGAGGACCATCGTGCCGGCCGGGCGCGAGTTGCGGGCGGGCGGGACGGATCACCGGCTCGCGAAAAGCGGTGCCTGCCCCGCCGGTCGGCGGGGCAGGCGGGCGAGGGTCAGGGGTTCAGCGCGCCTTGCGGCGGGCGTAGCGGGCGTCGCGCAGCGCCTTCTGCTCGGCGGCCAGTGCCAGGGCGCGGGCCTTGCTCTCGGCCTGGGCCTGGGCGGCGTCGTCGGCCTTGCGGGCGCGGTACTCGGCCTCGGCGGCTTCCTCGGCGGCCTTCTTGGCGGCGAGTTCGCGCTGCTCTGCGGCGATGCGGTCGAGCTCGGCCTGGCGGGCGGCGCGGCGGTCGGCGGCGCGAGCCTCGCGGGCCTCGGCGACGGCTTTCAGCTCGGCCTGGCGCTGGAGGACTTCCGGATCGTCGGGCTTGGGCTGGGCCCGGAACTTGGCGAGGAGCGCCTGCTTGGCGGCGGCTTGGGCAGAGAGGCGCGAATTGGGTGTGTTGTCGTTGTATGGCTGCATAGGCGCGACCTAGCACATGTCGGCGCGGCGTGCTCGTGACAAAATAGTGGTGTCAGCCGCCCATCTTGCCGAAGACGTTCTTGGTGCTGAGGACCCCCGTCTTGCCGGGGCCGCCCATCTTGCTGAAGACCTGGGCGTCGCGGTTGGCCTGCATCAGCATCGAGATGCTGGGCACGTTCTCGAAGCCGAGGCCGGCGGGGGGTGCGTCCTCCTCGCCCGGGGTGATGCGGGCGTAGGCGTCGCCGCCGACTTTTTCCCATTTGCCGGCGGGCTTGCGGACTTCGAGGTTCACCACGGTCGCCTTGAACACCAGTCGGACGATGGGGGCAGCGGAGGCGCCCGCTTTCGCAAGGCTGGGCTTGGCGAGGCTGGGGTGGCCGCCGATGATCCGCCAGCCCTGGCCCAGCGCCCAGGCGGTGATGTCTTCTCGTGTCACGTCGTTGTCTCCGCTGCCGCTAGGCCGTTATCTCCGCTGCCGCTAGGAGGCTTGAGCTTTGCGAGCCTTGGAGAGCTGGTCGGCGCGCTGCTTCCAGTGCGCCATGTCGGCTTCCTTGCTGAAGGCGACGCGCACGCCCTTGCCGCCCATGCTCACGCGGATCTTGCTGCCGTTGCGCGCCTTGTGGTCGGCGAGCCAGGCGACGACCTCGGGATCCTCGGCGGTGCGGCCGTCGAACTCGAGGAGGCCCACGAATTCGTCCATCTTCTGTCGCTTGACCATGGTGGTGCTTCCTTCGCGATGCGTGGTCGCCCATCGGTTGATGGAACGCGTGGCTGCGCCACGACGCGGCGTTGTCACGACATCGACCTTCCTGGTGTGGATGCCGGATCATCGTCGCAAAAGCGAGATGCGTTGAGGGGGTGGTTTGTAAGAAAGGCCAGGGGTTCCACCCCTGGACCCCGCCAAGGGGCAGTCGCCCCTTGGATCCCCTCTACTTTAAGGATCGGTTCTAAGGGCGACTGCCCTTAGCGGGGTCCAGGGGCAGAGCCCCTGGCCTTCTTCTCCTCCGTGGTGTGCCGTCATGAGCCGTCCTCCCGACTTTCCCGCGCTCCGCGAAGCAGCGTTGGCGCATCTCGCCCGCTACGAGGCGACCGAGGCCGGGCTGCTGCGCGTGCTCGCACGGAGGATCGCGCGCTGGGCCCGCGCGGCCGCCGCCGAGGGCGGGGCGGAGCCCGCCGAGATCGAGCTTGCGGTGGAAGCAGCGGAGGCGGAGGCGCGGCGAGTGGTGGCTTCGCTCGCGACTGCGGGTGGTGTGGACGACCGCCGGTTCGCGGCGTCGCGGGCGCGGCGGCATGCGCGGGAGGGGAAGTCGGCGCGCGCGAGCCAGGCGCATCTGGCCGCCGCCGGCGTGGCGCCGCCGCTCGCGCGTGAGATGGCGGCACGCGAAGGCGACCGCGAGCTCGATGCCGCGGTCGCGCATGCCCGCCGGCGGCGGCTCGGCCCCTATGCCGCAGCACCCGATCCGGACGAGGACGCGGCCGCGCATGCTGCGCGACGGCGCAAGGCACTCGCCTCGTTCGCGCGGGCGGGTTTCTCGTCGGCCACCGCGCAGGCGGCGCTCGGCCTCGACCTGGAGGAGGCGGAAGCGCGCCTGCATCGCCTGCGGTCCGAGTGACGGACTGACGATTAGCGCTTGCAGGGCAGGGCTGCCCGGGCCATCTCCCGTGCGTCATGTCCCGCACCTGTGCGCAAGCGCGGGCCCGATCGGGGCAGGCGGGGGATAGGAGATTGGCATGGGTGGCCTGAGCATCTGGCACTGGCTCGTCGTGCTCGCGGTCGTGCTGCTGCTGTTCGGTGGCAGCAACAAGATCTCGGGCGTGATGGGCGACGTCGCGCGTGGCATCAAGTCGTTCAAGAAGAACATGGGCGACGACGAGTCGATGGAGGCCCACGAGACGCGCGCTCCCGCCGGCTCGATCGCGCCGCCTGGCGTGACGCAGAAGACGGCAGCGGACGTGCGCGAAGGCGTTCCGCACAGCTCCTGACGGCACGATGGTGAACTCGCGTGCCAACGGCACGACGGCGAACCTGCGTGCCGATGCCGCCGCCCGCATCGTCGAGGCGGGACGGCGGCTGGATCGGCTCGGACTGGTGCCGAGCTTGGCCGGCAACATCAGCGAGCGGCTGTCGCCGGACCGGATCGCGATTACCCGGAGCGGCGGCCGCAAGGGGCTGATCGGGGCCGAGGCGGTGATCGAGGTGGATGGCGCGGCGCGTGCCGTCGTGGCGGGCGATCGCCCGTCGGCTGAGACGAGGCTGCACTGCCAGATCTATGAAGCATTTCCGGCCGCGAACGCGATGGTGCATGGCCATTCGGTGGCGCTCACCGTGCTGACCCGCGTTCTGCCGGGCGACATCGAGCTCACCGGATACGAGCTGCTGAAGGCGTTCGGCACCGACACCCACGAGACGACGCTGGTGCTGCCCGTGTTCGCCAACGACCAGGACATGGAGCGGCTCGCGGCCGTGATCGCCCCGCGCCTGGGCGCCTGCCGCATGGGCTACGCGCTGCGAGGCCACGGCCTTTATGCGTGGGGCACCGACATGGATGATGCGCTCAGCCGGTTGGAAGCCGCCGAGTTCCTGCTGGCCTGCGCGCTGGAAGAAAGGAGGCTCGCACGATGAGCAGACTGACCGTCTACGAGGACGCGAAACCCGACGCCCCGGTGCTCCGGACCGAGGATGCCGCGCGGATCGCGGCCGAGCTCGCCCCGATCGGCGTGACGTTCGAGCGCTGGAACAGCCCGGTTGCGATCGACGATGCGGCGCCGGCCGAGACGATCCTCGACGCCTACCGTCCGTATCTCGACAGGCTGATGGGGGCCAACGGCGCGGGCTCCGCCGACGTGCTGCGACTGCGGCCCGGTGCCGAGAACTATGGACCGCTGCGTATGAAATTCCTGTCCGAGCACACCCATACCGAAGACGAGATCCGCTTCTTCGTCCATGGCGGCGGCTCGTTCGTCATGCATGTGGACGGCCGCGTCTACGACGCCCACTGCACCGCCGGCGACCTGATCGCGGTGCCGGCCAACATCCGGCACTGGTTCGATGCCGGCACGGAGCCGGATTTCACGGCGCTGCGGGTGTTCACCGACACCTCCGGCTGGGTGCCGCACTACACGGGCGATGCGATCAGCGCGCGGTTCCCCGTTGCCTGAACGGGCGGCCTCGATCATCCGGGCGGTGGTGACCGATATCGAGGGCACCACCACCCCGATCAGCTTCGTCCACGACGTGCTTTTCCCCTATGCGCGCGACCGCCTGCCGACGCTCCTCGCCGAGCGCGGCGCGGAGCCCGAGATCGCGGCCGCGGTCGGGCGCATCCGGGCCCTCGCACCCGATCTGGCACCGCTCGCCGCACTCGCGATCTGGCAGGACGAGGACCGCAAGATCGAGCCGCTCAAGACGCTGCAGGGCATTGCCTGGCGCGACGGCTACCGGTCAGGCACGGTGCGGAGCGAGATCTTCCCCGATGTGGCACCCGCGCTGCGACGCTGGCAGGCGGCGGGGATCCGCCTTGCCGTCTACTCCTCGGGGTCGATCGAGGCGCAGCGACTATTGTTCGGCCATACGAAGGCGGGCGATCTTGCGCCGCTGTTCGCGGCGTTCTTCGACACCACCACCGGGCCCAAGCGCGAGGCGGAGAGCTACCGCCTGATCGCGGCGGCGCTCGCGCTCGAACCCGACGCGATCCTGTTCCTGTCCGATATCGGCGCGGAGCTCGACGCGGCGCGGAAGGCGGGTTTTTCCACGTGTCAGCTCGTGCGGCCTGCCGACGGCACCGAGCCCGTGTCCGGCCACGCGGTTGCGGCCGATTTCGACGCTGTCGGCCGACGGTTCGCCCTCGCATGAGCCTGCGCGTCGTGCATGGCTGGCGCGACGTGCCGGACGCTGTTCGCGGCGGCACTCTGGCGCTCGGCAATTTCGATGGCGTGCATCTCGGCCACGCGCATCTGGTTCACGCGGCGCACGGCGCGCGGCCCGACCTGCCGCTCGGCGTGGTCACCTTCGAGCCGCACCCGCGCGAGTTCTTCCGCCCCGACGACCCGCCGTTCCGCCTGACGCTGTCGGCCGAGCGGGCGGCAGCGCTCGAGGCGCTCGGCGTGGTGCGCATCCACGAGCTCGCGTTCGACCGCGAGTTCGCCAACCTGTCGCCCGAGCAGTTCGTCCACGACGTGCTGCACGGTGCCCTCGGTGCGCGCCATCTCGCCTGCGGCCCCGATTTCGCGTTCGGGCATCGCAAGACAGGCGATGTCGAGTTTCTTGGTCAGCACGCCGAAGCGCTGGGAATCGGGCTCACGGTGGTGCCCCCCTTTGCGGACGCGGCGGGGCCGCTCTCGTCCACCCGCATCCGGCGCCTGCTGCTCGACGGGTATCCCGATCGTGCGGCGCGCGAGCTCGGCCGCACCTGGTCGGTGCGGGGCCTGGTGCAGCACGGCGATGCCCGCGGGCGCACGATCGGGTTCCGCACCGCGAACGTGGCACTGGGCCGCCATCTCGAGCCGGCGCGTGGGGTGTATGCGGCGCGGGTGCGGCTGGCTTCGGGCGCGAAGCGCGATGCGGTCGCCAATGTGGGGCGGCGGCCGACGGTGAATGCGGGGCCGCTCAGCCGGCTTGAGGTGCATATCTTTGATTTCGAGGGCGACCTCTACGATCAGGAGATTGCGGTCTCGCTGGTCGAGTTTCTGCGAGACGAGCGGCGGTTTGAGGGGCTGGAAGCGTTGAAGGCGCAGATTGTGCTGGATGCGGCGCAGGCGCGGGATGTGCTGAAGTAAGAAGGCCAGGGGTTCCACCCCTGGACCCCGCTAAGGGCAGTCGCCCTTAGAACCCATTTGTTTAAGTCATGGGATCCAAGGGGCGACTGCCCCTTGGCGGGTCCAGGGCAGAGCCCTGGCCTTTCTTCTTAGAGGTTAATTTCGCGCGGAATCCAGGATCGCCGCATCCGGCGTGGTCGGCGCGGTTCGGGTTGAGCACGAGGATGGTCTTCACGGCGGTGCGCGCGGCGGACAGGAGGAGGGCGCGGGCGGTGGCATCATCCGCGGCGAAGCTGCGGTCGACGTCGATGCGGCGGAAGTCGGTCATGCATGGTCTCCGAGCCGAAACGCCTGTACGGACCGGGCTTCGGGCGGCAATGGCGCCATCGGGTCGTCGTCACCGTTCTCGTTCCGAGAACAGGCCCCCCGCAAATTGATGCTTTCGAGAGTGCGCCCGCTCTTGTTTCTCCTGGGCGTGCCGCGGCGGGCGAGACGGCGCTCGAACCGGCGCAGTTTCACCGGCATAGTTGCGCAGGACGACGCGAAGGGGACGGGGCACGGTGCCGATCCGGACGGAAGATGGCGCATCGCCGGTCGCAGCTTCGGCACCCGGCGTGGCGGGCGCGGACGCGATCGCGGCCTGGCTCGGGATCGACATTCCGCCGGAATGCCGGGCGGGCGTGGCCGCCAATCTCGCGATCCTCACGCGGCACATGGCGATCGTGCAGCTTGCAGCGGCCGAAGCGCCGCCCGATCCGGCGGAGCTGCTGCGTCCCGCGGAGCTCCGACATCCATGATCGCGACGGCGATCGACATGGCAGCGTTGGTCCGAAGCGGACGCGTGACGGCGCAGGCGCGGGCTCGGTCGGCGCTCGAGCGGATCGGCGCGCACGACGATCGCGTCCACGCGTTCACGACGGTGCTGGCCCACCAGGCGCTGGCGGACGCGGACGCGATCGACGCGGCCGTGGCCGGCGGCCGCGATCCGGGGCCGCTCGCCGGCGTGCCGTTCGCGGTCAAGAACCTCTACGACATCGCGGGCGTGACCACGGTCGCGGGCTCGCGCATCCTGCGCGATGCGGCGCCGACGGTGCGCGATGCGACCGCGGTGGCCCGCCTGCGCGCGGCCGGCGCGGTGCTGGTGGGCGCGCTCAACATGGACGAGTTCGCCTACGGGTTCGTGACCGAGAATTATCATGACGGCCCGACGCGCAATCCGCATGCGCCCGTCCGGATCGCCGGGGGGTCGTCGGGCGGCTCGGCGGCGGCGGTGGCAGCCGGGTTCGTGCCGATCACGCTGGGGTCGGACACCAACGGCTCGATCCGCGTGCCGGCGGCGCTGTGCGGCGTGTGGGGGCTGAAGCCCACCTTCGGACGGCTGTCGCGCGCGGGAACGTTCCCGTTCGTGGCCGATCTCGACCATGTGGGTCCGTTCGCGCGCACGGTGGCCGACCTCGCGGCGGCGTACGACGTGCTGCAGGGGCCGGACGAGCGCGATCCGGCCTGCCAGGGGCGCGCGGTGGAGCCGGCCTCGCCCGGCCTTGACGAAGAGCGTCTCGGGGACGAGCGGGGGCGGCTGCGCGTCGGCGTGCTGCGCGGGTGGTTCGCGGAAGGGTGCAGCCGGGCGGCGCTCGCGGCGGTGGAGCGCGTCGCGGCGGCGTTTCCCGGCGCGCGCGACGTCGTGCTGCCGGGGGCGGAAGCCGCGCGTTCGGCCGCGTTCTGCCTCACCGCGGCGCAGGGCGGCGAATGGCATCGCGCGCGGCTCGCCGCACGCCCGTTCGACTTCGATCCGGCGGTGCGCGACCGGCTGTTCGCGGGGCTGCTGCTGCCGGCCGCGACGTTGACCGCGGTTCGTCGCGTGCGGCGGCGTTTCGCCGACGAGGTGGCCGCCGCCTTCGCCGAATTCGACGTGCTGCTCGCGCCGACGACGCCCTTCCCCGCCTCGCCGATCGGGCAGGCGACGGAGGTGATCGACGGGGCGGACATACCGGTGCGCGCCAATCTCGGTCTCTACACCCAGCCGCTGAGTTTCGTGGGCCTGCCGGTGGTCGCCGCACCCGTGCTGGATGCGGGACCGTTGCCACTCGGCGTGCAGATCGTGGGCGCGCCCTGGGACGAGGCGGGGATCCTCCGGGTCGCGGCCGGTCTGGAGCGGCTCGGCGTGTGCGGCGCGTGGCCCGTGCCCGGGAACAATGGTCCGTGCTGAACACGGCGCGCGGCATCGGCGGCATGGTGACGGCGCCGCACCATGCGGCGAGCCAGGCGGGGCTCGACGTGTTGCGCGACGGCGGCTCGGCGGTCGAGGCCGCGGTCGCGACGGCGGCGACGCTCGCGGTGGTCTACCCGCAGATGAATTCGATCGGCGGCGACGGGTTCTGGCTGATCGCCGAGCCCGGCTGCGATCCGGTCGCGATTTCCGCCTGCGGGCGGGCGGGGCGTGCCGCGACGCCGGAGCTCTACCGGCGGCATGGCCTGGCCGCGATCCCGGCGCGCGGGCCGCTGGCCGCGAACACGGTCGCCGGCACGGTGTCGGGCTGGGCGGCGGCGCGTGCGGTCGATGCGCGGTCGGGCCGCGCGCCGCTTCCGCTGGCGCGGCTGCTGCGCGATCCGATCCGACATGCGCGCGACGGGATCGCGCCCGCGCGGTCGACCGTCGCGATGATCGCGGCGAAGGCGGACGAACTTCGCGACGTGCCGGGTTTCGCCGCCGTGTTTCCGCAGGCGGTGTCGAAGGCGGTGTTCCGCCAGCCCGCACTCGCGCGCACGCTCGAGGCGCTCGCAGCCGACGGGCTCGACGGGTTCTATCGCGGCGCGTTGGCAGCCCGGATCGCGCGCGACCTCGAGGCGGCGGGCGCGCCGGTGTCGGGTGCCGATCTCGCGGCGCATCAGGCGGTGGTCGAGACGCCGCTCACCGTGTCACTGCCGGGTGTTGCGTTGTTCAACACGCGGCCGCCGACGCAGGGTGTCGCCTCGCTGATGATCCTGGCGCTGTTCAGCCGTCTTGGCGTGCGCGAGGCGGACGGATTTGCCCATGTGCACGGGCTGGTGGAGGCGACCAAGCGCGCTTTCCTGTTCCGCGACCGGCACGTGCACGATCCCGACCATATGAGCGTCGATCCGCAAGCGGGGCTCGACGATGCGGCGGCGCTCGACGCGCTCGCACACGCGATCGACCCGGTGCGCGCGCTGCCCTGGCCGCCGGTGGCAGGACCTGGCGACACGGTGTGGCTGGGTGCGGTCGACGCGCGCGGCCAGGCGGTCAGCATGATCCAGAGCACGTATTGGGAGTTCGGATCCGGGGTGGTGCTGCCCGAGACCGGGATCATCTGGCAGAATCGCGGTTCGAGTTTCCGGCTCGAAGGAGACTGGAACCTTCTCCGTCCCGGTGCGCGGCCGTTCCACACGCTCAACCCCGCGATGGCGCGTTTTGCCGATGGCCGCACCATGGTCTACGGCACGATGGGCGGCGAGGGGCAGCCGCAGACCCAGGCGGCGGTGTTTTCGCGTTACGCGATGTTCGGAGGTGAGCTGCAGCAGGCGGTGAGCGCGCCGCGCTGGCTGCTCGGCCGCACCTGGGGCGAGGACAGCACGACGCTGAAACTCGAATCCCGGTTCGATCCCGCGCTGGTCGCCCGACTTCGCGACGCCGGCCACGCGGTCGAGCTCGTGGACGCGTTCTCCGCCACGATGGGCCATGCCGGCGCGCTGGTGCGGCATGCGAGCGGCGTGATCGAGGGTGCGGCCGATCCGCGCAGCGATGGCGGGGTGGCCGCGCTGTGAACGCGGGTGCGCGCGCGATCGCCCGCTGTGACGCGCTGGGCGGGCCTCCGTTCAGCCTGCACGAGGATGGGTTGTTCCGGCCGTTTCTCTCGTCGGCGCATCTCGCCGCGCGCGAGACGATCGCGGGCTGGATGCGCGAGGCCGGTCTTGACACGCGGGTCGACGCGATCGGCAACCTCCTCGGTCGCAGGCAAGGACCGCGCGGTTCCAAAACGCTGGTGATCGGCTCGCATATCGACAGCGTCGAGAATGGCGGCCGCTACGACGGGGCGCTCGGCGTGATGGTCGCGATCGAATGCGCGGCGGCACTGGCGGCGCGCGTGCTCCCGTTCTCGCTCGAGGTGATCGCGTTCGGCGACGAGGAGGGCTCGCGCTTTCCGGTCTCGATGCTGTGCTCGCGCGCGATCACGCGGCCGTTGGAGGCCGCCTTGCTCGACCTCGCCGACCGCGACGGCGTCACCGTGCGCGAGGCGCTCCGCGCGGCCGGCCACGACGCCGATGCGGTGCCGTCGCTCGCGCGGTCCGCGGGCGATGTGCTGGCTTACATCGAGCCGCATATCGAGCAGGGGCCGGTGCTCGAGGCGCTCGGACTTCCCGTGGGGATCGTCACCGGCATCGCCGGGCAGGTCCGGCTCGTGGCGCGCTTCACCGGAGTGGCCGGACATGCCGGCACCACACCGATGCATCTCCGCCGCGATGCGCTCGCCGCCGCCGCCGAGGCGATCCTGGCGGTGGAGCGAATTTGTGGTGCGAGCGGTCCCGATGTGGTGGGCACCGTCGGCCGGATCGTGCCTGCGACCGGCGCGTTCAACATCATCCCGGGAAAGGTGGAGATCGGCATCGATATTCGTGCCGCGAGCGACGGCGATCGCGACGCGGCGGTGCTGGCGGCGCGTCGCGAGATCGGATCCATCGCCGAGCGACGCAGTGTGACGGCCGCGATCGAGACCGCGCAGACGCTGGCCGCGAGCCCGTCCGATCCCGGATTGCTGGCGATCCTCGACACGGCCGTGGCCGCGGCGGGGATCGCGCCGCACCGTCTCCTGAGCGGCGCCGGGCATGACGCGATGACGATGGCGGCGATCGCGCCCACCGCCATGCTGTTCATCCGCTGCCGCGGCGGGATCAGCCACCATCCTGCGGAACACGCGACGTGCGAGGACGCCGATGCGGCGGTGCGCACGCTCGCGGCCTTCGTCGAACATCTCGGGAGCCGCCTCGTATGATTGCGCGCGACATCGATCCGCCGCGTCGGCTCCTGATGGGGCCGGGCCCGGCCAACGCCCATCCGCGCGTGCTGCGCGCGATGGGTGCCGATCTGCTCGGGCAGTTCGATCCGGAATTCACCAACTACATGAACGAGACCATGGCGCTCTACCGCCAGGTGTTTCGGACGCAGAATCGCTGGACCTTTCTGATCGACGGTTCCGCGCGCGCCGCGATCGAGGCCGCACTGGTCTCGCTACTGGCGCCGGGCGACACGCTGCTGGTGGCGAGCTTCGGGCGTTTCGGCGGGCTGCTCGAAGAGATCGGCGAGCGCGCGGGAGCCCGCGTGCACACGATCGCCGCCGAGTGGGGCACGGTTCTTCCGCTCGCGGCGATCGAGGACGCGATCGCCACGCACCGGCCGCAGGTGTTCGCGACCGTGCACGGCGACACGTCGACGACCATGGTTCAGCCGCTCGACGGGATCGGCGCCGCCTGCCGCGCGCATGGCGCGTTGTTCTACGTGGACGCGACCGCGACGCTGGCCGGCATGGATGTCGCGACCGACGAATGGGGGGCGGACATCGTGACCGCGGGTCTGCAGAAATGCCTCGGCGGCCCGTCGGGTTCGTCGCCGATCACGATTTCCGACCGTGCGGCGGCGCATATCGCCGGCCGCCGCCATGTCGAGCGCGGGCTGGGTGGGGCGCACGGCACCGGCATCCGCATCGGTTCCAATTACTTCGATCTCGCCATGCTGATGGATTACTGGTCCGAGCGGCGGCTGAACCACCACACCGAGGCGACCACCATGCTGTACGGCGCGCGCGAATGCGCCCGCATCGCGCTGGAGGAGGGCCTGGACGCGCGGTTCGCACGCCATGTCGCCGCCGGGCGGGCGCTGTCGTGCGGGCTGGAGGCGATGGGGCTCACGCTGTACGGCGACGGCGCGCACCGGATGAGCAACGTGACGGGCATGCTGATCCCGCCCGGTGTGGACGGCGAACGCGTCCGCGCCCGAATGCGCGAGGATTTCTCGATCGAGATCGGCTCGTCATTCGGCAAGCTGCATGGCCGCATCTGGCGGATCGGTACCATGGGCGTCAACGCGAGCCGGCCGGCGGTGCTCACCACGCTCGCCGCCCTCGAGGCGGTCTTGCGCAGCGAAGGCTTTGCCGCCGCCTCCGGCGTGGAGGCCGCACGCGCCGTGCTGGTCGAGGCCGGGATCGCATGACGGCGTATCCGCGCGACCTGGTCGGCTACGGGGCGAGGCCGCCGCATCCGCGCTGGCCGGGTGAGGCGCGCCTCGCGGTGCAATTCGTCATCAACTACGAGGAAGGCGGCGAGCGCAGCATCCTGCATGGTGACGGGGAATCCGAGGCGTTCCTGTCCGAGATGGTGGGCGCGCAGCCGATCGCCCACGCCCGCCACATGGCGATGGAAAGCCTCTACGAATACGGATCGCGTGCGGGGTTCTGGCGGCTGCACCGGCTGTTCACCGAGTTCCGGCTTCCCGTCACGGTGTTCGGCGTTGCGATGGCGATGGAGCGCAACCTTGACGCGGTTGAGGCGATGCTGGTCGCCGGATGGGAGATCGCCTCGCACGGACTGCGCTGGATCGACTACCAGCACTTGCCCGAGGAGATCGAGCGCGCCCATATTGCGGACGCGATTGCCATCCAGACGCGGCTGACCGGCGCGCGTCCGTTCGGCTGGTATCAGGGTCGCACCAGCCCCAACACCGCGCGGCTCGTGGCCGAAGAAGGCGGGTTCGTGTACGATGCTGACTCGTATGCCGACGATCTCCCCTATTACGACCGCTCTCATGGCCGCGCGCAGCTGATCGTGCCCTACACGCTCGACACCAACGACATGCGTTTCGCCGCCCTGCAGGGGTTCAACTCGGGCACCCAATTCTTCGACTATCTGCGGGATGCGTTCGACACGCTCTACGCGGAAGGCGAGACGGCGCCGAAGATGCTGTCGATCGGCCTGCATTGCCGGCTCGTCGGCCGGCCGGCGCGATTGGCAGCACTGCGGCGTTTTCTCGCGCATGTCGGGCGCCATGACCGCGTCTGGGTGGCCACCCGCCTCGACATCGCCCGGCACTGGCTCGCCACCCATCCACCCGAGGAGCGCTAGCGCATGGTGATCGACGATCCGGCGACGCTTGCGGACGTCACGGCGGCGTTCGAGACCTACGAGCGCGCGCTGATGGAGAACGACACGGCGGCGCTCGACGCGCTGTTCTGGAACTCGCCCCACGTCGTGCGCTACGGCGCGGGCGAGAACCTCTACGGCGCGGACGAAATCGCGGCGTATCGGCGCGCGCGTACGGGCGGGGCGCCGAAGCGGACGCTCACGCGCACCACCATCACCACGTTCGGCACCGATTTCGGAACCGCCTGCACCGAATACGTGCGCGCGGAGGGCACCGCGATTGGCCGGCAGACGCATGCCTGGGTGCGCACCAGCGAAGGCTGGCGGATCGTCGCCGCCCATGTCTCGCAGATGGCGCCCGCGTCGTGACGCGGGCACTCCCTCCCCTCGACGGCGTCCCGGTGGCGGCCGACAGCCGCGACGTTTTTTGCCGCGCCTACCTCCATCTGTTCGAGCATTCGCCCTGGGTGGTCGAGCGGGCTTGGGACGCGCGGCCCTTCGCCGATGCGGCCGCACTCGCGCGGGCCTTCGACGCGGTGAACGCGGCGGCGAGCGGCGACGAGCAGCTCGCCCTGATCCGTGCCCATCCGGAGCTCGGGGATCGGCTGAAAGTTCGCGACGCCACGTTGACCGCGAGTTCGGCCTCCGAGCAGGCGAGCGCCGGGCTCGACCAGCTCACGGACGTGCAGTTCGAGACCTTCCGGTCCCTGAACGCGGCGTATCGCGAGCGCTTTGGCTTTCCGTTCATCATCTGCGTGCGCCTGCACGACCTCGCCGGCATCGAGGCCGCGCTGCGCCGGCGCCTCGCGAACGATCCCGAGGCCGAGCATGCCGAAGCGCTCCGGCAGGTGGCCCTGATCGGCGCGCTGCGGCTCGCCGCGGTCACGCTGCCCGAGGGGCTGCCGGCGCATGAGCGGCGTCTCGCCCACGCGCTCGAGATGCTCGCCTTTCCGCGCGACTGGAGCGAGCGGACGCTGGATGCCGCCGGCCGGCCGATCCTCGATGTCGCGATCGTGGGTGCCGGGCAATGCGGGCTCGCCGCCGCCTTCGGTCTCATTCGCGAGGGTGTGCGCAACATCGTCGTGCTCGACGAGAACGTCGAGGGTTCGGAAGGGCCGTGGGTCACCTATGCGCGGATGATCACGCTGCGCACGCCCAAGGAGCTCACCCCGATCGATTTCGGGATTCCGGCACTCACCTTCCGCGCCTGGTGGGAGGCGCAATACGGGACCGCGAGCTGGCACGAGCTCGGCCGCATCCCGCGCGAGGACTGGATGCGCTACCTGCTGTGGTATCGCCGCGTTCTGGACCTTCCCGTCCGCAACGGCGAACATGTCGAGCTGGTCGAGCCGCTCGACGAGCATCTCTTCGCCGTGCATCTGGCCGGCGGCGAGCGCATCACCGCGCGCAAGGTGGTGCTGGCCACCGGCATCCAGGGCGGCGGCGCCTGGTGGACGCCGGAATTCGTGCGCGACAGCCTGCCCGCGCATCTCTACGCCCATACATCGGAAACGATCGCGCCCGAGCAGATCCGGGGCCGCCGCATCGCGATCCTGGGTGCCGGCGCCTCGGCTTTCGACAATGCGCAGCACGCGTTGCGCGAAGGAGCGGTCTCCGTCGACGTGTTCGTCCGCCGTTCGAGTTTTCCTCGCGTCAACCCGATCCGCTATCTCGAGCGTTCCGGCCTCCTGCGCAATTTTCCGCTGCTGGACGACGCCCGGAAATACCGGGTGATCGACCATTTCCTGCGTCACGCTCAACCACCCACCAACGACACCTTTACGCGTGCCGCGTCGTATCCGAATTTCAGCCTGCATCTGGGTGAGGGCTGGAGCGCGCTCGCGCCGAAGGGCGACGGCGTGTGCATTGAGACGCCGAAGGGCAGCTACGAATTCGATTTCCTCGTTCTCAGCACCGGCCTCCGCAACGACCCGGCGCTGCGCCCGGAGCTCGCCCTGGTCCGCCACGAGATCGCACTCTGGCGCGACCGCTACCAGCCCGACGACGGCGGACGCAACGCGGCACTCGACGAACACCCGTATCTCGGCGGCGGCTTCGAGCTCACGGCGCGGACCGAGGCCGGGCGCTCGCAGCTGCACGGACTGTTCGTGTTCAACTATTCCGCGCTCGCGAGCCTGGGGCTGTCGGCCTCCGCCCTGTCGGGCCTCAAGCCCGCGCTGCCGCGCCTGGTGGGCGCGATCACGGGCCAGCTGTTCCTCGACCAGCAGGACACGCTGCTCGCCTCCTTCATCGGCTACAACGAAGAAGAATTCGAGGGACAATGGCCGGCCGCCTGACCACGCATGTTCTGGACCAGTTGCGCGGCGCGGGTGCGGCCGGCCTGCGCGTGACGCTCACCAGGCCCGGCGTCGCCGCTCCGGTCGAGATCGTGCTCGACCGTGACGGGCGCGGCGTTCTTCTGGAGGCGGACCTCAAGCCCGGGCACTACGCGCTGGTGTTCCATGTCGCGGATTATCATCGCGGCGTCGGCGTGACGCTCACCGATCCGCCCTTCCTCGACCAGGTGACGATCGCGTTCGGTGTCGCCGATGCCGGCACGCACCACCACGTGCCCCTGTTGCTCAGCCCCTACGGCTACAGCACCTATCGCGGTTCATGAGCGCGCCTTGGATCTGAACACGATCGAGCACGTCGTCCGACCCCGCGCGCGCAGCGAACTTCCCGCGCCGGCGCCGGGCGACGCGTTTCTCGCAGGCGGGACCTCGCTGTTCTCCGAACCGCAGCCGCATCTGCGCCGCCTGGTCGATCTCGCGAGCCTCGGCTGGGTACCGGTCGAGAAGAGTGCTGCGGGGCTGCGGATCGCCGCCACCTGCACGCTCGAGCAGCTCGGCGCCGTTGAGGTGACGGCCGCCTGGCCGGCGCTGAGCCTGTTTGCCGAGACTGCAGACAGCCTCTGGGGTTCGTTCAAGATCCACAAGGCGGCGACGGTGGGCGGCAATCTGTGCCTGGCGCTTCCGGCCGCACCGGTGGCAGGGCTGGCCGCCGCACTCGATGGCGTGTGCGAGATCTGGTGCCCCGACCGCGGCGTGCGCACGCTGCCGGCGCTCGACTTCGTCACCGGTGACGGTCGCAACGCGCTCGCACCGGGCGAGCTGCTGCGTGCGGTGTCGTGGCCGGCGCGCGCACTCCGGCGGCGTGCGGCATTCTGTCAAACCTCGCTCACAAGTTACGGCCGTTCGGGCGCGCTCGTGATCGCCACGCGCGATGCGGAGGCCTGGGCGGTGACGATCACCGCCGCGGTGCGTCGCCCCGTGCGGATTGCGTTTGCAGCGCGGCCCAATCACGCGATGTTGCACAGCGCGATCGACGCGGCGATCCCGGCATCTGTCGTGCACGACGACGTGCATGGCAGCCCGGCCTGGCGGCGTCACATGACGCATCGCCTGGCGCGCGAGGCGGTGGACGCCCTGTCGTGATCGTGCTCGACGGCTTCGTGCGCGTTTTCGCGCCGAACCCCGGCCAGTGCCTGCGCACGGCGTTGCGCGAGCTCGGCGCGTTCGGCGTCAAGCGCGGCTGCGACGCGGGCGATTGCGGCGCCTGCACGGTGCTGATCGACGGCGAGCCGTTCCATTCCTGCCTGGTGCCGGCGTTCCGCGCGGCCGGGCGCGCGGTCACCACGATCGCGGGGCTGGCCGCCGCGGATGGCACCTTGCACCCGATGCAGGCGGCGTTCGCGCAGGCCGGCGCGTTCCAATGCGGCTATTGCACGCCGGGCATGATCATGACCGCGGCCAGCCTCGACCAGGCGCAGCGCGCCGCACCGGCCCGCGCGCTGAAGGGCAACATCTGCCGCTGCACCGGCTATCGCGCGATCGCCGATGCGATCGACGGGATCGTCCACGCGAACGCGCACGCGAGCGGCCATGGCGGCAATCTGTCGGCGCCCGCCATGCGCGAGGTCGTGACGGGTGCCGCCGCCTTCACCTTCGATGTCGAGGCACCGCCCGGCACGCTGCACATCAGGCTGGTGCGCTCGCCGCACGCCCATGCACGCATCCTCGGCATCGACCGCGCGCCGGCGCTCGCGGTCCCTGGCGTGGTTTGCGTGCTCGCGCATGACGACATCGGCGAGCATCGGCTGTTCTCCACCGCGCGCCACGAGGATTGGCGGAACGACCCCGACGACACCACGATCTTCGACGATCGCGCGCGGCATGTCGGGCAGCGGGTGGCCGCCGTGGTGGCCGAGACGTCGGCGGCAGCGGAGGCGGGCGCGCGAGCGCTGGTGATCGCGTGGGAGGTTCTGCCGGCGGTGACCGACCCCGAGGCCGCGCGTGCGCCCGGCGCGCCCGTGGTGCATGACAAGGACGCGGAGTCGCGCATCGAACAGCCGGCGCGCAACATCCTGGCCGCCCTCCATGCGGGTGTCGGCGATGTCGAGGCAGCACTCGCGAGCTGCGCGCACGTGGTCGAGGCCGAATACGACACCCAGCGCCTGCATCACGCGGCGCTCGAGACGCATGGTGCGCTGGCCTCGATCGACGCGGACGGCACGATCGTGGTGCGCACCAGCACGCAGGTGCCGTTCCTGACGCGCGATGCGCTGGCACGGCTGTTCGCGATCCCGCGCGAGCGCATCCGCGTGATTGCCGGCCGGGTCGGCGGCGGTTTCGGCTCCAAGCAGGAGATGCTGGTCGAGGATGTCGTGGTGCTGGCGACGCTGCGCACCGGACGCCCCTGCGCACTCGAGCTCACGCGCGCGGAGGCGATCGCGACCACGCCGCATCGTCATCCCATGCGCACGCGCGTGCGCGCCGGCTGCGACGCAAGCGGCATGCTGCAGGCGCTGGCGATCGACGTGCTGTCCGACACCGGCGCCTACGGCAATCATGGCAGCGGCGTGCTCTATCACGCCTGCTCGACCTCGATCGGCGTGTACCGTTGCGCCAACAAGCGGGTGGACGCCGAGGTGGTGTACACGCACACCCCGCCGGCCGGCGCCTTCCGCGGCTACGGGCTCAGCCAGACCAGCTTCGCCGTCGAGGGCGCGATCGACGAACTTGCCGCACGCGCCGGCATCGATCCCGTCGCATTCCGCCGCCGCAACGTGATCGGGCCCGCGGATCCGATCGTCGCCTGGGAGGAGGAGCATGGCACGGTGCTCGGCTCCTACGGGCTCGACCAGTGCCTCGACCTGGTGGAGCGCGCACTCGCCCGCACCGACGCGGACGCCCTGCTACCGCCCGGTCCCGATTGGCGTGTGGGCGAAGGCATCGCACTCGGCATGTGCGAGACCATCCCGCCCGGCGGCCATCCGGGCGAGTCGCGGCTGCGTCTCCTGCACGACGGCACCTACGAACTCGCGGTCGGCACCGCGGAGTTCGGCAACGGCAGCACCACGGTGCATGTGCAGATCGCCTCCGCCATCCTCGAGGCCGCACCCGCCGCGATCCGCATTCTGCAGTCCGACACAGCACTCGTGGCGCACGACACCGGTGCCTTCGGCAGCACCGGCACGGTGGTGGCGGGCACCGCGACCGCGGACGCCTGCCACGCGATGCGCGAGCGTTTGCGCGAGATCGCCGCCACGATCGCGGATGTTCCGTTGGACGATTGTCGCGCGGTTGCGGGCGGGGTCATGGCCGGCGCGCGGCGCATCCCGCTCGACGCCATCGCCGCGTCCGCGCCCGGCCTCGCGGTCACAGGCCGCACCGCGGGCCTGCACCGCTCGGCCTCGTTCAACGTGCACGGGGTCCGGCTCGCGGTGAACCTCGCCACCGGCCAGATCGTGATCCTGCGTTCCGTGCAGGCGGCGGATGCGGGCACGGTGATCAACCCGATGCAGTGCCGCGGCCAGGTCGAGGGCGGGGCGGCGCAGGCGTTCGGCGCCGCCCTGTTCGAGGAGGTGCTGGTCGACCACGACGGCCGCGTCGGCAACGCCGCGTTCCGCAACTACCACGTGCCCCGCTTTGCCGACGTGCCGCGCACCGAGGTGCTGTTCGCCGATACCTACGATGTGCGCGGACCGCTGGGCGCCAAATCCATGAGCGAGAGCCCGTTCAATCCGGTGGCACCCGCGGTCGCGGCCGCACTCCGCCAGGCCACCGGCATCGCATTCCGAAAACCCCCCTTTCGCGCCGACCGGGTGTTCGAGACACTGGCGGCCGCAGGGCTCGTCCCGGAGGATCGATGATGTTCGGCCTGATCACGGAATTCCGCGTCCATCCCGGCCAGCGCGCAGCGTTCGAGGCGCTCCTGGCCGCCGCCGTGCCCGGGCTGGAGGGCTGCCTCAGCTACGTGGTCGCCGCCGATGCGTCCCGCGAGGACGCGGTGTGGGTGACGGAGGTCTGGCGCGACCAGGCCAGCCACGCCGCATCGCTCGCGACCGACCGCGTGCGCGCGGCGATCGCCGAAGGGCGGCCGATGATCACCGGAATGGGCGTGCGGATCGAGACGCGACCGGCCAATCGACCCTGATCTGTCTCCGTTCACGCCACAACTTGGTGTGCTGCGCCCAAGGTTGGTAAGATCGACCTTCTGTTCGCCGTCAGAAGGCGCAAACGAAAAAAGTATCGAACGAAAACAATGTTCTGACACTCTGGCACACCGCTCGCTCTACTCCCGTTGCCGGTCCCCGAACCCGGCCTTCGGGAGTGAACCGCATGGCTGTCATCCTCGCCCATCCCGCCGCCAGCAGCATCACCGCGCGCCGTCAGCCCGGCACGGAAGGCGAGATCCCGTGGCCGCGGCCGCCGCAGCATCTCGCGCCCCGTGAGTCACGCCGCGCGCGATCGCTCCTCCTCTTCGGCCTCGTGCCGCTGCTGCTCGCGAACGCCAGCTGGGATGCTGTGACGTTTCTCGGCGGCTCCGGCGCGCACGCCCTGGCGCCCGCTCACGCCTCCGCTTCGGCCTGCGCCTGACGCCGCCCGGTGAGCATGTTGTGGACGCGCAGATGATGGCGGAACTGGTAGTAGGTGAGGCCGAGCCGGGTCGCGGCCTGCTTCTGGTTGAACCGCGTGGCCTCGAGCGCCTCGGTCAGCAGCCTGGCCTCGAAGACGCGGGTGCGCTCGGCGAAACCTCCATCCGTCTCGCCGGGCACGGCCTGGGATGCGACCGGCGATCCGACTGGGGCCGCGGCCGCCACCTGGCGCGCGGGCGCCTCCTCGACGGTCGCAGTGCCGGCGAGCCTGGTCCAGCCCGGGGTGCCGAACGGGTCGATCACCACCGCCTCAAGCCGACGCTCCGGCCGCTCCATCCGCGCCACGCTGCGCTCCACCGCGTTGCGGAGCTCGCGCACGTTGCCGGGCCACTCATGGGCGAGCAGCTGCGCCTCCGCCTGCGGGCCGAACCCTGCGAAATAGTTGCGCTTGAGCTCCGCGGTCATGCGCCGGGCGAAATGCTCGGCCAGGCGCAGGATGTCCTCCGGCCGGGCGCGCAGCGGCGGCACGTTGATCACGTCGAAGCTCAGCCGGTCGAGCAGGTCCGGGCGGAACCTGCCCGTGCGCGCCAGCGCCGGCAGGTCGGCGTTGGTGGCGCCGATCAGGCGGACATCCACCGTGATCGTCTCGTTGCCGCCGACCCGCTCGAACGTCCCGTATTCGGCGACCCGCAGCAGCTTCTCCTGTACCGCGAGCGAGGCCGTGGCGATCTCGTCGAGGAAGATCGTGCCGCCGTCCGCCATCTCGAAGCGCGACTGCCGGCGCCGCTGCGCCCCCGTGTAGGCGCCGGCCTCGTGGCCGAACAGCTCGCTGTCGAGCAGCTGGTCGGACAGCGCCGCGCAGTTCAGCTTCAGGAACGGCCGGTCCCAGCGCGGCGACAGATAGGCGAGCCGCGAGGCCACCAGCTCCTTGCCGGTGCCGCGCTCGCCGATCACCAGCACCGGCCGGTCGACGGTGGCCGCCTGGCTCACATGCGCGAGCATGGCGTGGAAGGCGGGGGCCTCGCCGATCGGAGTCTGCGGGCCCTGGTTCGAGTTGGCGGTCTTGGCCATCGCGGGGTGCCGCTCACCATGTTGCAGTGGCGGGATTGTCCCATCCGGCGCCGCTTTGCGCAACGCTTCCGAGCGCGCCCGCCTGTGGCACGCCCGATGCAGTTCATCCCTCCCGACGGGTCGGACGAGACACCCGCTTCAACCCAAGCCAGGAGGATCGCGACATGAGCATCTTCTCCCGCCTCGCCGACATCGTGAACTCGAACCTGAACTCCATCCTCGCCTCGGCCGAGGACCCGGAGAAGATCATCCGCCTGGTGATCCAGGAGATGGAGGACACGCTTGTGGAGGTCCGCTCCCAGGCGGTGCGCACCATCGCCGACCGCCGCGAGCTCGAGCGCAAGGCCGGCACGCTCCGGCGCGAGGAGGCCGAGTGGCAGCGCAAGGCCGAGCTTGCCTTGTCGCGCGACCGCGAGGACCTGGCCCGCGGCGCGCTGCAGGCACGCGTCGCGGTGGCGCGTGGCCGCGAGGCGCTCGAGGAGCAGATCACCGCCGTGATCACCGGGCTCGACCAGCTGAACGGGGATATCGGCAAGCTGCAGGACAAGCTCGCCGATGCCCGCAGCCGGCAGCGGGCACTCGCCGCCCGCCACAAGGTCGCCAGCAACCGGCTGCGCGTGCGCCAGAAGCTGCATGACGAGCGCATCTCGGACGCGTTCTCGCGCTTCGAGCAGGTCGAGCGCGCCCTCGATGTCGCGGAAGGCCGGGTCGACGTCTACGATCTCGGCCGCGGCGCGCATCTCGCTCAGGCCGGGGCCAGCCTGGAGGCCGAGCTCGCGGGCCTGGAGACCGAGAGCGCGGTGGACGACGAGCTCGCCCGCCTCAAGCGGCGCCTGTCAGGTGGAGCCAATTCGGGCGCCAACCTGCCGGCGACCCGCGTCGACGACGAGGCCTGAGCACGTCTCCCCCCGTCCTGGAGGCGGGGCCGGACGATGTGCTTAATGGACGCAATGAAGTGAGCATCCCGCCTGCGGGATGCGCCGCGCACGGAGCCGCCCCGGATGGATTGGGATCTCATCGTCATCTTCGGCTTCGTGCTGCTGCTGGTGGCACTGCGCGGCTGGTTCTCCCTGCAGCGCGGCAGCGGCGGCGCGCTGTCGGCGCCCGATCACGCGGCACTCGACCGGGCGCTGGCGGAAGCGCGCCGGCTCGAGGAACGGATCGATGCGCTGGAACGCGTGCTCGACGAGGACATGCCCGGCTGGCGGCGGAAGCTCGCGTCGTGATCGCGCGCGCGCAGGAAGGTCTTCTTTTTCTGGAGAAAAAGAAGCAAAAAGACTTTTATCCGTTCAGGCTCTGCGGCGTCCCACGTCGGGACTCCAAGCGGATAGAAGTTCTTTGGTTCTTTCTTTCAAGAAAGAACAGGCTTTTGTGCCTGCTCGCCGCCGCCCTGCTGCCGCTCGCCGCCCCCGCTTTCGCGCTGACCAACGCGACCGAAGTCACGGTGGTGGCTCATTGCGGCGACAATGACGGCACGGTCACGATCGACTCCGACCCCGGCCTGCACGGCGCCATGGTGGTCTCGGGCGATGTCGGCCGCATCGACCCGCCCGCCGGCGGCCACGGCAACGCCACCGTGGAGCTCGCCTGCACGAGCGACGCCGCCCTCTCGCTGACCGTGCCGCGCGATCCGGCGTTCCGCGTCGCGATCGACGCGATCGGCGCCACCGAGTGGCACCTGGGCGAGCTCGCGGGCCCGTTCGGCGCCGAGCTGCGCGGCTCGGGCGACCTCCAGGCGCGGGCACTGACCGGCGGCATGGACGTCAGCGCCTACGCCTCGAGCGACGTCAAGATCGAGCGCGTGGCGGGCGACGCCGCGTTCCACGGGCGCGGCTCGGGCGACCTCACGATCGGCGACCTGCGCGCGGAAAAGTTCCTGACCGACACGATGGGCTCGGGCGACGTGGCCGTGAAATCCGGCCATGTCGGCGCGCTCAACGTGCAGACCCGCGGCTCGGGCGACGTGACGCTCGGCGCGGATGCCGACACCGCCGACCTCTCGACCTTCGGCTCGGGCGACATCCACGTGGCGCGCGTCGCGGGCCAGGTCACCCAGTTCCACGCCGGCTCGGGCGACATCACGTGGGGCGGAAGGGCGGGCGCTGGCGCGAAGTCGGGCGACCACGTCAACATCAACTGGGACCAGGGCGGCGGCCACGACGTGGTCATCACCGACGGCGCCGGCCATGCCGGCCACATCCCGGGCGCGGTGGCCGCGACGTTCGGCAGCATTTTCGGCGTCGTCTTCCACCTGGTGCTGCTGGCGCTCCTGGTGGGCGTGGTGGTCGCGATCGTGCGGGTGGTGCGCCGCCACCGCGCTGGCCTGCCCACGGTGCGGCGTGCGGCGTCCGGACGCGTGTCCGATCCAAGGGTGGCCGAACTCGCCGTGCTGCTGGCCCGGGTCGCCGAACGCGCCTCGCGGCTGGAATCCTGCATCACCAGCAAGGAGTTCGAGCTGCATCGCGGCTTCCGCGAGCTCGGCGATTGAGGCGGCTTCCTTGACCCCGCCGGGCCACACTTCGCATATGCAGGCCCGAACGAGCGCATAAGAGCCCATGGCCGATCAACCGTCCGGCGTGCCCGACAACAAGCACCCCGACTACAAGCATACCGTGTTCCTGCCCCAGACCGCGTTCCCGATGCGCGGCGACCTGCCCGCGCGCGAACCCGCGCTGCTGGCAGCATGGGAGGAGGCCGGGCTGTCGGCAGCCCTCGAAGCCGCCGCCGCCGGACGCCCGCCCTTCGTGCTGCATGACGGGCCGCCCTACGCCAACGGCCATCTTCACATCGGCCACGCGCTGAACAAGATCCACAAGGACGTCATCAACCGCGCCCAGCGCATGGCGGGGCGCGGCGTGCGCTACGTTCCGGGCTGGGACTGCCACGGCCTGCCGATCGAGTGGAAGGTAGAGGAGGAGTATCGCGGCGCCGGCCGCGACAAGGACCAGGTGCCGGTGTTGCAGTTCCGCGCCGAGTGCCGGGCCTACGCGGCGGGTTGGCTGGACGTGCAGGCGGCCGAGTTCCGGCGCCTCGGCATCGAGGGCGACTGGGCGCGTCGCTACGCCACGATGGACTTCTCTTCGGAGGCGGCGATCGCCGGCGAGATCGGCCGGTTCCTGCTGAACGGGCTGCTCTATCGGGGCTTGCGCCCGGTCATGTGGAGCCCGGTCGAGAAGACCGCGCTCGCCGAGGCCGAGATCGAATATCACGAGCACAAGAGCACCACGATCTGGGTGCGTTTCCCGCTCGTGTCCGGTCCGCTGGCCGCCACGGGTGCCGCGGTGGTGATCTGGACCACCACGCCCTGGACCATGCCGGGCAACCGCGCGATCGCCTACGGCGCGGCGTTCGACTACGTGCTGATCCGCGTCGACGCGGTGGCACTCGACAGCCGCGCCCGCATGGGCGAGCGGCTGCTGGTGGCCAGGGACCTGGCCGCCAAGGTCGCTACGGAGACCGGCATCGTCCGCTGGACCACCGAACGCACCGTCTCGGGGTTCGAGCTCGCGGGCCATGTCGCCGCCCATCCGCTCCGCGGCGGCGGCTACGACCACGACGTGAAGCTGCTCGCCGGCGATTTCGTCACCGTCGACCAGGGCACCGGCTTCGTCCATGTCGCCCCCGGCCATGGCGAGGAGGATTTCGCGCTCGGCGTCGCCAACGGCATCGAGGTCCCCGAAACGGTGGGACCCGACGGCCGCTACAATGACTGGGTGCCGCGCTGGGCCGGGCTGCACGTGTTCAAGGCGGCCGACCCGGTATGCGCGGCGCTGGACGAGTTCGGCGGCCTGCTGGCACGCGGCACCATCACCCATTCCTACCCGCATTCCTGGCGCTCGCGGGCGCCGCTGATCTACCGCGCGACGCCGCAATGGTTCATCCGGCTGGACGGGGAGGGAGCCGGCGGGGGAAGTCTCCGACGCCGCACGCTGGAGGGCCTGGAGGGGGTCGGCTTCGTGCCGCCGCAGGCGCGCCACCGGCTGGAATCGATGGTCCGCAACCGGCCCGACTGGTGCATCTCGCGCCAGCGCAGCTGGGGCGTGCCGATCGCGGTGTTCGTGGAGCGCGCCACCGGCCAGGTGCTGCGCGACGAAGCCGTGATGGCGCGCATCGTCGACGCCTTCCGGGAAGAAGGCGCCGATTGCTGGTACTCCTCGCCGCCCGAGCGCTTCCTGGGCGCGGGCCGCGATCCCGCCGCCTACGAGCAGGTGTTCGACATCGTCGATGTCTGGTTCGAGAGTGGCTCCACCCACGCCTTCGTGCTGGAGGCGCGCGGGATCTCCTGGCCGGCCGATCTCTACCTCGAGGGCTCCGACCAGCATCGCGGCTGGTTCCAGTCGAGCCTGCTCGAGGCGGTGGGCACCCGCGGCGTGCCGCCGTTCCGCGCGATCGTCAGCGACGGGTTCGTGCTCGACGAGCATGGCCGCAAGATGAGCAAGTCGCTCGGCAACGGCGTCGGGCCGCAGGAGATCTGCGACAAGTACGGCGCCGACATCCTGCGCCTCTGGGTGATGAACGGCGACCTGCACGAGGACATGCGGATCGGCCCCGAGATCCTGAAACAGCAGGCCGAGCTCTACCGGCGCCTGCGCAACACGTGGCGGTGGCTGCTCGGCTCGCTCAGCGGGTTCGACGAGCGCGAGCGCGTAGCCTACGACGCGCTGCCCGAGCTCGAGCGCCTGGTGCTGCACGGCCTGGCCGAGCTCGGCGCCGCGGTCGAGCGCGCGCTGGCCGACCATGACTGGGTGGGCCTGGCACCGCAGATCCATCATTTCTGCGCCTCCGAGCTCTCGGCGTTCTATTTCGACGTGCGCAAGGACGCGCTCTACTGCGACGCCGCCTCCAGCCTCCGCCGCCGCGCCTGCCGCACCGTGCTCGACCATCTGCACCGCGCGCTGACCGCCTGGCTGGCCCCGATCCTGCCCTTCACCGCGGAGGATGCCTGGGCGGCGCGCTTCGGCGATGCGGGCGGCAGCGTCCACGCGACGCTGTTCCCGGCGATTCCCGCGGAATGGCGCGATGACGGGCTCGCCGAACGCTGGAGCCGCATCCGCGCGGTGCGCCGGCTGCTGACCGCCTCGCTCGAGACCGAGCGGAAAGCCGGCCGGTTCGGCTCGTCGCTCGCGGCTGCGATCACGCTGCCGCTGTCGTCGGACGAGGCCGGCGAGTTCGGCGACGTGGACTGGGCCGAGCTCGCGATCGTGTCGGACGCCGCCGTCGAGGTGGAAGTCGACATCGTCTCGCTGTTCGGCAACGCGGCACCGGGGAGCGATCCGGGGCACGGCCCGCATCCCGGGCCGCGCGTGCGGCTGGCGGCGGGTGCCAAATGCGCGCGCTGCTGGCGGGTGCTGCCGGAGGTGGGCTCGGAGGCCGCCCATCCGGCGCTCTGCCGCCGCTGCGTCGATGCGGTTGCCTCGTGAGCCTGCGGTCCGGCCGACGTCGCCGCCGTGGCGCGGGCACGATACGCGGGCTCGGCAGCCCGGCGCGCGGGCTGGTCCCGTTCGGGCTGGGCGTGGCCCTGGTGGCGCTGCTCGCCGACCAGGCGAGCAAGGGCTGGATCCTGCTCGGCCTCGACCTGCCGGCGCGCATCGACGTGCCGGTCGCACCCGGGCTCGACTTCACCATGGTGTGGAATCACGGCGTGACCTTCGGTCTGCTGCAGGCGGGCTCGGGCACCGGCCACCTCACGCTGGGGCTTGCCGCCCTGGTGATCACCGTGCTGCTGGTGGCCTGGATGCGCCGGACCGAGCGCCGCCTGGTGGCCGCCGCCCTGGGGCTGGTGGTGGGCGGTGCGGTGGGCAACATCCTCGACCGGCTGCGCTACGGCGCGGTGGTCGACTTCATCCGCGTCCACGCGCTCGGCTATTCGTGGTATGTGTTCAACGTCGCCGATGCCTGCATCGTCTGCGGGGTCGCCGCCCTGCTGATCGACGGTTTCGTGGCGCCCCGGGCGGCCCGCGCCGCCTGAGGCCCCGTGCCGCCTGACGCCCCCGGCCGCCTGACATAGGGTCGGCCCCTCGCCTGGAGATCGTCGTGACCGGATTGCGTCGCCTGCTCGTTCCCGCCACCCTGGCTGCGGCCCTCCTCCTCTCCGGCTGCTCGGGCAACGACGTGGAGAAGAGCCTCGGCGTGGCCCGCACCACGCCCGACGAGTTCACCGTCACCACTCGCGCGCCGCTGGCGATGCCCCCCGACGAGAGCCTGCCGCCGCCGAGCCCCGGCGCGCCGCGGCCGCAGGAGCAGTCGGCGCGCCAGCAGGCGCTCGAGACGATCGCCCCCGACGTGGCGCTGCGCGGCGCCGAAGGCCGCACCAGCGCGGGCCAGCAGGCGCTGCTCGCCAATGTGGGCGCGGCCGCCGCCCAGCCCGCGCGCGACGAGATCCATGGCGGCGGCGGCGTCGTGGGCCATCTCGCCTTCTGGAAGCACGGCTCACCCAGCCTGCTGGTCGACGCCGACGCCGAGAACAAGCGCCTGCGCGACGCCGCCGCCAACGGCCAGGCCCCCACCGCCGGCTCCACCAAGGCCGTGGCGTCGAACTAGGCGATGAGTGGCGCGCGGCAGGAGCGGGACCCCGCCCGCGTCGCGCGCCTGCCGGACGTGCTGGTCAACCAGATCGCCGCCGGCGAGGTGATCGAGCGGCCCGCCGCCGCGGTGAAGGAGCTGGTCGAGAACGCGCTCGACGCCGGCGCGACCCGCGTCGCGGTGGCGCTGCACGAGGGCGGCATCGCGCGCATCGCGGTGGAGGATGACGGGTGCGGCATCGCGTCCCGCGACCTCCGGCTCGCAGTCGAGCGCCACTGCACCTCCAAGCTCACGCACCGGGATCTCACCCGCATCGCGACGCTCGGCTTCCGCGGCGAGGCGCTGCCCTCGATCGGCGCGGCCGCCAGGCTGGCGATCGTCTCGCGCGCGCGGGGTGCGGACACCGCCTGGCGCATCACGGTGGCCGGCGGCGTGGTCACGGCACCCGCGCCTACGGGCGGGCCGCCCGGCACGCTGGTGCTGGTGGAGGACCTGTTCTTCGCGACCCCCGCGCGGCGCAAGTTCCTGAAATCGGCGCGCATCGAGGCCGACCATGTCGAGGCGGCACTGCGTCGCCTCGCCTTCGCCTTTCCCCGCGTCGCGTTCCGCCTCCTGGCGGACGAGCGGGTGGTGCTCGACCTGCCGGCCGGCAGCCTGGAGGACCGTGCGTGCGCCCTGCTCGGCCCCGCGAGCGCGCAGGGCCTGCTGCCGGTGGAGCACGGGCGCGACGCGCTGCTGCTCGCCGGCTACACGCTCGGGCCGGCCGCCAGCCGTGCCACCCCGGCGGCACAGTTCCTGGTGGTCAACGACCGGCCGGTGACCGACCCGCTGCTGCGCACCGCGGTGCGCGTCGCCTTCCGCGACGTGATCGAGCGCGGCCGCCACGCCGCCTGCGCGCTGAGCCTGCGCATCCCGGCGGACGAGGTCGACGTGAACGTCCATCCCGCCAAGACCGAGCTCCGCTTCCGCGACCCCGAGGCAGTGCGTGCGCTGCTGATCGGCGGGCTGCGGCGGGCACTCGGGATGGGCGCCGGTGCGGGGTCGAACCGGATGGTGTCTCGCCCCGGCGCGCGGCCGCCGATGCACCTTTCGGCGGTCATGGCAGCGCCCGCGAACGGCTTCGCCGAGGCGAGCCTGCCGTTCGGCGCACCGCCGGCCGCGCGGCTGGTGCCCGCAGGCGACGCCGAGACCTGCGAGGCGCAGCGCTTCCCCCTCGGAGCCCCCGTGGCGCAGGTACTCGACACCTACGTGATCGCGGTGGCCGGCGACGGCGACCTCGTGCTGGTGGACCAGCACGCCGCCCATGAGCGCCTGACGCATGAGCGGCTGCGGGCCGAGCACGCGTCCGGCGCGGTGCGCGCGCAGGCGCTGCTGCTGCCCGAGGTGGTCGAGCTGCCGCCGGCCGAGGCGCGCGCGCTGGGCGCGGCGGCGGGCTCGCTCGCGACGCTCGGCCTCGAGCTCGAGCCGTTCGGCGCGGGTGCGGTGTTGGTGCGCGCGGTGCCGGCGCTGCTGGGAAGCGCCTCGGTCGCACCCCTGCTGCGCGACGTGGCCGAGGGGCTGCTCGCCGAGGGCGAGGACACCGCGCTGCCAGACCGGCTCGACGCCGCACTCGCCCGCATGGCCTGCCACGGTTCGATCCGCGCCGGGCGCCGGCTGGGGGCGGCGGAGATGTCGGCGCTGCTGCGCGCGATGGAGGCGACGCCGCGGGCGGCCACCTGCAGCCACGGCCGCCCGACCTATCTCAAGCTCGCGCGCTCCGAGCTCGAGCGGATGTTCGGCCGGGGCTAGCGGCCGCTCCAAGACCTGTCCTGCGGCTCAAAAGTGGTTGTTCCGCGCCGGCAACGGACGCTGGCATCCTCGCCGCCGATAGCCCGAGGATCGAACTTGCCGATGTCGTTGTCTCTCCTGTTTCCGGCGCGGCGGATGACCGCGCTGGTCGGAAACGCTGCCGATTGCGCGCGGATCGTCATGCATCTGCGGGCACCCGGGCGGCGCATCGCCCGGTTCGACACGGGAGCCCATTCGCTCAGCCTGCTCTGCGACGCGGTCCGCGCCGGGCGGGTGACGCAGGTGGTGGCGATCGGCCCCGACGGCCCCTCGGAAGCGCGGCTGCGCGCGGTGCTGGGCGCGCTCGACCTCGACGTCTCGCTGTATGTCTCGCCGCTCGACGGATTGCGGCCCGCGGCGACGCTGTTCGGCATCCTGCCGGTGCGCCCGCTGGCGCAACGGCCGATCCCGCCCTGGGGGCGCGTCGTCAAGGAGGTGCTCGACCGCCTGCTGGCCGCCGTGCTGCTCGCGCTGTGCCTGCCGCTGATGCTCGCGGCGGCGGTGGCGGTCCGGCTCGACACAAGCGGCCCGATCCTGTTCCGGCAATGGCGCGAGGGACGCAACGGCGCCGCCTTTCCGCTGCTGAAATTCCGCACCATGCACTGGCCGCCCGGGAAGCGGCACCTGGCGGTGCGCGACGACAGCCGGGTCACGCCGGTGGGGCGGGTGCTGCGCGCGACCTGCCTCGACGAGCTGCCGCAGCTGATCAACGTGCTGCGCGGCGAGATGTCGCTGGTGGGGCCGCCGCCCCACACGGTGGCGATGCTGGTGGCGGGGCGGCCCTGCGCGGAGATCGCGCCCGAATATCCGTGGCGCCACCGGGTCAAGCCGGGGATGACGGGGCTCGCCCAGGTGGCCGGCCTGCGCGGCGGCCTGGCGACGCCGGACGATCTGCGCGCCCGGCTGGCGCTGGACCTGGCCTATATCGGCGCGTGGTCGGTGTGGCTGGACTTCAAGCTGCTGCTGTTGACGCCCGTGGCGCTGGTGTTTGCGCCTCGGTAGGAGAAGGCCAGGGCTCTGCCCTGGACCCGCCAAGGAGCTAGCCCCTTGGATCCCCCATACTTAAAGAATCGGTTCCAAGGGCCAGCCCTTGGCGGGGTCCAGGGGCAGAGCCCCTGGCCTTCTACGAGGATCAGGCGACCGACGCGACGTCGCTTCCGCAGAGTGCCGCGCCGCGCGCCATCAGACGCGCGCGCAGCACCTGCGGAACCTGACGGTGCGCCTTCGCCCGCGGATACGGCATCTCGCGCATGGGCGCGGTGGCGGCGTGCTCGTCCCAGTTGTCGAAGGCGAGGCGGTCGACATTGTCGATGAACGTCTCGGCGGCGACGCCTTCGGCCAGGATCAGCGCGTGCTCGGCGAGCTCCACGTGGAAGTAGGTGAAGCGCTCTGGCATGTCGCGGTCTTCGCGGGTGATCGACACGGTGTTCACCAGTGCTCCGGCCTGGACGAACACGCCGTCCACCATCAGCGCGTGGTCGGGCGAGACGAGCAGGTCGCGCACGGGGAGGTCGTCGCCCAGCGCGCCGGCCCGGATGCGGATCGGCGCCACGCGGAGCTGGTCGGCGAAGCGGGTGGCGACCGTCTGCCGGCCGAGCCAGCGCACCGGCATCGCCGCGCCGTCCGCGGTCAGCACGAGGTCGCCCGCCCGCAGCGTCTCGATCGGGCGGCTGCCGTCCGGCGTCGCGATCGCGGTGCCGGCGAGGAAGCAGACGATCGTCAACACGTCGTCGAACAGGCCGGTGCCATTCTTCAGATCGATGACAGACAGGTTGTCGCCGCTCGCCCCGACAATATCGACGCTGTAGTCGGAGAACGTGGTGTGGAGCGTGACGGCATCGCCCACGACGGTGAGCGACGCCGCACCCAAGATTTCGGCGCCCGGGAACTCGATGCCGTCACCGGTGCCGAACCCGGTGATCGGGGTGGCGAGCGAATCCGGGAGGATGAGCGTGCCACCGGGCCCGGCGAAGTTCACGCTGCCGGTCAGGGTGGCATACAGCCCGCTCACGCTGCCGCCCGCGATCGTGACGTCGTTCACGATCTCCTGGCTCGGGGAGGTGCCGTCGCCCGACAGGGCGCCGCCCGCTTCGATCGTGTCGCCCGACGACAGGCCGCCCGGCTGCAGGGTCTCGGTGCCGTAGATCGTGGCCCCCGAGGTCTGTCCGCCCGCCTCGACGACGAGCGTGTCGCCCGCGTTCAACGTTCCAGAAAAAATCTGGCCGGCGCCGACGTCGATCGTGCTCATGACTGATCCTCGTTGTTCGGGATGTCGCATCGACGACACGGGTCCGAGCCGCATCCCGTTGGTGCCGTCCTGCGAGTAGCAGCAGTCTGGAACCGTTACAACGAGCGAATGGCGGCCGCCGCAATGCCGCAGTCGCCGTGCGTGAAGTCCCGAGACTTGCACTTTGGCTGGGGGACCTGGATTCGAACCAGGGCTGACCGGGTCAGAGCCGGTAGTTCTACCGCTAAACTATCCCCCAAGCGGAGCGCGGCGCTTACCACCCGGCGTCCGCGGTTGCAATCGGCCGACGCGCACGCGAGTATCGCGCGACCAACGAAAGGCACAGCCCGTGGGCGATCACGCCCTGGCCGAGAACGAGCGGCAGCTTCCCCCGGGCCCGACCTCCTCCACAGGGGCCTCCCCCTCCCACGGCGGCGCGTCCCATGGCGGCGGGCCGGTCTTCGCGGCACTCGATCTCGGAACCAGCAACTGTCGGCTGATGCTCGCGGTCGCCAACCGCGACGGCTTCCGCGTGGTCGACAGCGTCAGCCGCGTGGTGCGCCTCGGCGAAGGCCTGCCCGACACCGGACGGCTGGGCGAAGCCGCGATGGAGCGGGCCATGACGGCGCTCGACCTCTGCGCGCGCCGGCTCGACCGCCACCGCGTCCACGGCTTCGCGGCGGTCGCGACCGAGGCCTGCCGCCGCGCCACCAACGGGGTCGATTTCCTGGCCGCGGTCCGCGCGCGCACCGGCATCCCGATCCGCGTGATCTCGCCGCGCGAGGAGGCGACCCTCGTGCTCGACAGCTGCTCGGCACTGCTCGGCGGCGGCCCGGGTCAGGACGGGGGACGGCGGGCGCTCCTGTTCGACATCGGCGGCGGCTCCACCGAGCTCTCCTGGGTGCGCCTGGCCGGCCATGAGGGAGCCACCGCGCCGGAGCTGATCGGCACCGCGAGCCTGCCCTTCGGCGTCGTGACCCTGCCCGATGCACTTGGCGCCGACCCGTACGACGCCGACGATTTCGAGGAGATGGTGGCGACCGTGGGCGACCGGCTGCTCGCCTTCGAGGCCACCCACCGGATCGCCCACGAGATCCGTCGCGGGGGCGTGCGCCTGCTCGGCACCAGCGGCACGGTCACCACGCTCGCCGGCGAGGCGCTCGGCCTCAAGCGCTACCACCGCCCGCTGGTCGACGGCACGGTGCTGTCGGCGGTCGCGGCGGCGGCCGCCGTGCGTCGCCTGCGCAGCCTCGACGCGCAGGCACTCGCCGCCCATCCGTGCATCGGCGCGGAGCGGGCCTCGCTGGTGCTGCCCGGCTGCGCGATCTTCGAGGCGATCCGCCGGTTGTGGGGCGCGCCCGAGATCGTGGTCGCCGATCGCGGCCTGCGCGAGGGGCTGCTGCTCCGGCTGATGCGCGAGGCGCGGGCACCCCATCGGCCGGCGCGCGCGGCGCGTTGACGAGCGCACCCGCATGAGCGGCACCGGCGACGGCGGCATGCGCCGCGACGCGCAGCGCCTGCGCACCACGCGCGGCCGGTCGGTGTCGCAGCAGCGCTGGCTCACCCGCCAGCTCAACGATCCCTACGTGGCGGCGGCCAGGCGCGCCGGCTGGCGGTCGCGCGCGGCGTTCAAGCTCGTGGAGCTCGACGAGCGCTTCAAGCTGATCCGCCCCGGCATGCGCGTGCTCGACCTCGGCGCCGCACCGGGCGGGTGGAGCCAGGTGGCGCTCAAGCGGGGGGCGAAGCACGTGGTGGGCATCGACCTGCTGGCGATCGAGCCGATCACGGGGGCCGAGCTGGTCCAGGGCGACCTCGCGGCCGAGGGGATGGACCTCCGCCTGATCGACATGCTGGGCGGCCAGGCCCACCTGGTGCTGTCCGACATGGCGCCCAACACCACCGGGCATAACGCGACCGACCACATCCGCATCATCGCCCTCGCCGAGCTCGCACTCGACCTGGCCGTGCGCACGCTCGCCCCGGACGGCGCGTTCGTCGCAAAAGTGTTCCAGGGCGGGTCCGAGAAAAACATGCTCGAACCCATGAAGCGCCAGTTCCGGAGCGTGCGTCACGCCAAGCCGCCGGCGAGCCGAAAGGAGAGCAGCGAGCTCTACGTCGTCGCAACCGGATTCCGCACTGCAACGTAGAATCCCCGCTGACCGATAGCTGGCGACCCCATTCCTTGGCGACCCCAACCCTGACGATCAAAGAGGGACGACGCGATCATGGACCAGATCACCGACCAGGGCCGCCCCCACCTTGCGCCCAAGACCGACCTCACGCCGAAAGCCGAACTCTCGCCGGGTGCCGCCGAGATGCGCGCTAGAATCCTGTCCAAGCTCACCTACGAGGTCAGCAAGTCGGAGGCGACCGCCAGCCCGCGCGACTGGTTCGTGGCGACGGCCACCGCCGTGCGCGACCCGATCATCGACCGCTGGCTCGAGACCGGGCGCCGCGGCCGGCATGCGACGGGCGCCAAGCGCGTCAGCTACATGTCGCTCGAGTTCCTGATCGGCCGGCTGCTGTCGGACGGCATGATCAATGTCGGTATCACCGCCGAGGTGCGCGAGGCGCTCGAGGCGCTCGGCACCGATCTCGAGACGGTGCGCGCGCAGGAGCCGGACGCAGCACTCGGCAATGGCGGCCTGGGGCGCCTGGCGGCCTGCTACATCGAGAGCATGGCAAGCGTGGGCGTGCCGGCCACCGGCTACGGCATCCGCTACGAGCACGGGTTGTTCCGCCAGACCATCGGCGCCGGGTTCTGGCAGCGCGAGATCCCGGAGGACTGGCTCGCCTGGGGCAACCCGTGGGAGTTCCGCAGGCCCGAGCTCACCTTCCAGGTGGGTTTTGGGGGTGCCGTGACGCTCGAGCAGGTGGACGGCCGCACGCGCTCCAGCTGGAAGCCGGCCGAGTTCGTCTCGGCACTCGCCTACGACACGCCGATCGTGGGCGCCGGCGGCCACACCGTGAACACGCTGCGGCTGTGGTCGGCGCGCGCCAGCAACCCGCTCAAGCTGGAGGCCTTCAACAAGGGCGACCATGTGGGGGCGCTGGAGGAGCGCGTGCGCACCGAGGCGATCAGCCGCGTGCTCTACCCGAGCGACGACAGTGCTGCCGGGCTCGAGCTGCGCCTGCGCCAGGAGTTCTTCTTCGTGTCGGCCTCGCTGCAGGACATGATCCGGCGGCATCTGCGGCAGAGCCCGGACCTCACGAACTTCGCCGAAGAGAACGCGATCCAGCTGAACGACACCCATCCGGCGATCGGCGTCGCCGAGTTGATGCGGCTGCTGGTCGACGAGCACGGCATGGCGTGGGACGCGGCCTGGAAGGTCACCTCGGGCACGTTCCACTACACCAACCACACGCTGCTGCCGGAAGCGTTGGAGATGTGGTCGGTGCCGCTGATGGAGCGGCTGCTGCCGCGCCACATGCAGATCATCTATCTCATCAACAACGCGCATCTCGACCGCGCGAAATCGGTGGCCGGTGCGACCGACGCGTTCCTCGCCTCGGTGTCGCTGATCGACGAGAGCCACGGGCGCCGCGTGCGCATGGGGCATCTGGCGTTCGTGGGGTCGCGGCGCATCAACGGCGTCTCGGCGCTGCACAGCGACCTGATGGCGCGCACGATTTTTCAGAACCTGGACCAGGTGCATCCTGGCCGGCTCGCCAACGTCACCAACGGAATCACCTTCCGTCGCTGGCTGGGCACGGCGAACGCGCCGCTCGCCGACCTGATCCGCGAGACGATCGGCGTCGACCCGGTGGCCGAGCCCGGCGAGCTGCACCGGCTGGCGGCGTTCGCGACCGATGCGAGCTTCCAGGAGAAGTTCAAGGCGGCGCGGCGCGCCCGCAAGCAGGTGCTGGCCAACGTCATCACGCGCGAGCTCGGCTTCACGCCCGACCTCGACGCGATGTTCGACATCCAGGTCAAGCGCATCCACGAATACAAGCGCCAGTTGCTGAACGTGCTGCAAACGATCGCGCTGTACGGCCGCATCCGCGCGCATCCCACCGAGAACCATGTGGCACGGGTGAAGATCTTTGCCGGCAAGGCGGCGCCGAGCTACCTGCGCGCCAAGCAGATCATCCAGCTCGCACACGACGTGGCCCGCGTGATCAACAACGACCCGTCGGTGCGCGGATTGCTGAAGGTCGCCTTCCTACCGAACTACAATGTGACGCTCGCGGAAAAAATCATGCCGGCGGCCGACCTGTCCGAGCAGATCTCGACCGCGGGCATGGAAGCGTCCGGCACCGGCAACATGAAGTTCGCACTGAACGGTGCGCTGACGATCGGCACGCTGGACGGTGCGAATGTCGAGATCCGCGACCATGTCGGTCCCGAGAACATTTTCATCTTCGGCCTGACCGTCGATCAGGTGGAGCGGCGGGTGCGGCATGGTCTCGACGCGGTGGCGCGCGCCGCGATTGCGGCGTCGCCGGTGCTCGAGGACGTGCTCGACGCGGTGCGCTCGGGCGTGTTCTCGCCGGAGGAGCCAGGCCGCTATCGCGAGCTGATCGACGAGCTCGTCTCGAACGATCGCTTCCTGGTGACCGCGGATTTCGATCTCTACTCCGCGGCGCAGGACGAGGTGGATCTCGTCTGGAAGGATCCGAGCGCGTGGTGGGCGCGGGCGATCCGCAACACGGCGGCGATGGGGTGGTTCTCGTCGGACCGGTCGATCCGGGATTACGCGCGGGATATCTGGGGGATCACGCCGCAGGCTTGAAGACGCAGGGCTCTGCCCTGCACCCGCCAGGACCCGGGGCCCTGGACCCCCATGATTGGAGGTCCAGGATCGACACGATCCTGGTGAGGTCTGGGATAGAGCCCCAAATCCTTCATCCGATAGAGGCTAGGTTTCGCGCGTGAAGCTGCCCGCCGCCATCCTTGGCTTCGCCAACCTGCCGCTCGGCCTGGGCAACGGCTTGATGCTGTCGGCCGTGCCGCAACTGCTGGCGGCGCGGCATGTGCCCGAACCGGTCATTTCCGACATCACCACAATCGGCTTGCTGCCAGGCTTCGCGATCTTCCTCGCGGGACCCCTGCTCGATCTCCGTTTCAGCCGGCGCGCCTACGCCGCGGCGGCGACGGTCGTCACCGCGTTCGCCAGCCTCGCGGCCGTCCTGGCGCTCGCGCATCCGGTGCTGCTCGGCGTTGCCGTGTTCGTCGTCAGTGCGGCGTCCTCGGTCAACCTGATCGCGATCGGCGGCTGGTTCGGCAGCGTTCTGGAGAAGGACCGTGATGCGTCGCTCGGCACGTGGATGAGCGTGTCGTTCACGGTCGGGTTTTCGCTGATGGCGGTGGAAGCGGTTCCGATCGTCCATGCGCTGCCTCCGCTCGCGGCGGCCGTTCTGCTGGCGCTGCCGGTGCTGGCGCCGTGTCTCATCTATGCGGCGTTGCCCGCGCCGCCACCGCCCGACGCATCGCTGTCGCGCGAGGGTTTCGGCGTGTTCCTCGGCCGCATCGTCGCGCTGCTGCGGCGGCGCGAGATCGTGCGGCTGCTGGTGTTGTTCGTGCTGCCGACCGGGTGTTTCGCGCTCACCAACACACTGAGCGGGCTGGGCGGCGACTATCATGCATCCGAGCGGTTCGTGGGGCTGATCAACAGCGTGGCCGTGACGATCACCGGGGTAGGCGGGGCGCTTCTGGTGCCGGTGCTGGTGCGCCGCTCGGCCACGTGGCGGTGGTATCTCGGAGTTGGCGTAGCGGGTGCGGCGGCGACGCTTTTGTTCGCGGTTCTGCCGCGGACGCCGTCGGTGTTCGCGGTTGCGATGGTGGCGGAGAACCTGGCGCAGGCGTTGACGCTGACCATGGCGACGGTGGCGGCGTTGCAGTCGCTGGACCATGGTGCACCACTGGCGGCGACGCAGTTCGGCCTGATCACGGCGGTGCCGCAGTTGCCGGTCACCTACATGCAGTGGCTGGACGGGCATGTGTATTGGGCGGGCGGCTTGGCCGGCATGTATGCGGTGGACGGCGCCCTGAGCCTCGCCGCCTGCGTCGCGATGGCGCTTCTGAGTAGAGGGGTCTGGGGCCAAGGCCCCAGCGGGGTCCAGGGCCCCGTGCGCAGCACGCCTGCGGCATGACACCCCTGGCCTTCTTCCTTGCCACCACCCCCGCCGCCCCCTAAGACGGGCCGCCAAGTCAGGGCTCCAGGCATGGCAGGCACGCACTCCTCATTTTCCGACCGCATCAGCGAGGCGTTCGCCTTCGACGACGTGCTCGTCGTGCCGGCGGCCTCCAGCGTGCTGCCGGGCGGCACCGATGTCCGCACCAGGCTCACCCGTCGGATCGAGCTGAACATCCCGTTGATGTCCTCGGCGATGGACACCGTGACCGAGGACGGCATGGCCATCGCGATGGCGCAGCATGGCGGCATCGGCGTGATCCACAAGAACCTTACGCCCGAGGAGCAGGCCGCCCAGGTGCGGCGGGTCAAGAAATACGAAGCGGGGCTGGTGGTCGACCCGGTGACGGTCCATCCGGATCAGACGCTGGCCGACGTGCGCGCCATCATGGCGGCGGCGCGGATTTCGGGACTGCCGGTGGTGGAGCGCGGCACGGGACGGCTGGTGGGCATGCTCACCCATCGCGACGTGCGGTTCGCGACCGATCCCGGCGAGCTCGTCTCGCGGCTGATGACGAGTTCGGGGCTGGTGACCGTCCGCCATGGCGCGAGCGCGTCCGAGGCGCGCCGCCTGCTGCACCAGCACCGGATCGAGAAGCTGCTGGTGGTCGACGATGCGTATCGCTGCACGGGGCTGATCACGGTCAAGGACATGGACAAGGCCGAGGCCTACCCGCTCGCCAACAAGGACGCGTTCGGGCGCCTGCGCTGTGCGGCGGCAACCGGCGTCGGCGAAGAGGGGTGGGTGCGGGCGGAGCTTTTGATCGAGGCGGGCGTGGACGTCCTCGTGGTCGACACCGCGCACGGCCATTCCGACGGCGTGCTGCGCTCGGTGGAAAAACTCAAGACGATGTCCAACTCGATCGAGGTGATCGGCGGCAATGTCGCGACCCCCGAGGGCGCGATGGCGCTGATCGAGGCGGGGGCCGACGCGGTCAAGATCGGCATCGGGCCGGGCTCGATCTGCACGACGCGGATGGTGGCCGGGGTCGGCGTGCCGCAGTTCACCGCGGTGCTGGAGACGGCGGCGGCCTGCCACGCGGCGGGCGTGCCGGCGATCGCCGATGGCGGGGTGCGCAATTCGGGCGACATCGTCAAGGCGATCGGCGCCGGCGCCGACGTGGTGATGATGGGCTCGATGCTGGCCGGCACCGACGAGGCGCCGGGCGAGGTGTTCCTGTATCAGGGCCGCTCCTACAAATCCTATCGCGGCATGGGCAGCCTGGGGGCGATGGCGCGCGGCTCGGCCGATCGCTACTTCCAGCAGGACATCCGCGACACGCTGAAGCTCGTCCCCGAGGGGATCGAGGGGCGGGTGGCCTACAAGGGGCCGGCCTCCGCCGTGCTGCACCAGATGGTGGGGGGCCTGCGCGCGGGCATGGGCTACACCGGCAGCGCCACGCTCCCCGATCTTCAGACCCGCGCGCGCTTCCGGCGCATCACCGGAGCCGGTCTGCGCGAGAGCCACGTGCACGACGTGGCGATCACCCGCGAAGCGCCGAACTACCGCCAGGAATGACGCCGTCGGCCCGCATCGCGGGCGCCACCCAGCTGCTCGACGCCATCGCGGCCAGCCCACGCCGCCCCGCCGACGCGGTCGCCAGCGAGTTCTTCCGTGCCCGACGCTTCATCGGCGGCGGCGACCGTCGCGAGATTTCTTCCCTCGTCTGGGATATCCTGCGCACGCGGCGCCGGCTTGCCTGGTGGCTGGAGCGCGGCGAGGCCTCCCCGCCGCATAACGGGCGCCTCACGGTCGCGGCCCACCTCCTGCTCGGCGGCATGCGGCTCGAGGTGCTGCGAACGCTGTTCTCGGGCGGCCGCTACGCCGAGGGCACGCTCGACCCCGACGAGGCGCGCGTGCTGGCAGCACTCGACACCCACACGCTCGAGCACCCGGCCATGCCCGACGCCGTGCGGCTCGAGCTTCCCGACTGGCTGCTGCCACGGCTCCAGGCGCGGTTCGGTGCGCGTCTCGAGGCGGAGCTCGCGGCGATGTCCGGGCCGGCGCCGCTCGATCTCCGCGTGAACATCCTGCTTGGGCCGCGCGAGGGGGCGATCGCCGCATTGCGCGCCGAGAACATCGAGGCCGTCCCCACTCCGCTCTCCCCCTGGGGCCTGCGCTGCGCGCCCCGCACCTCGATCACCACCGGCCGCGCCTTCCAGCGCGGCTTCATCGAGATCCAGGACGAGGGCAGCCAGCTGGTGGCACTCGCGGTCGGCGCCGAGCCGGGTATGCGCGTCTGCGATCTGTGCGCGGGGGCGGGCGGCAAGACGCTGGCGATGGCGATGACCATGGCCAACCGCGGCTCGATCACCGCCTGCGACGTCTCGGCGTCCCGGCTCGAAGGCGCGGTCCGCCGCCTGCGCCGCGCGGGCGTGCACAATGTCGAGCGCCACCTGCTGGTCGCCGGCGACAAATGGGCCAAGCGCCGCGCCGGCACCTTCGACCGGGTGCTGGTGGATGCGCCCTGCACCGGCACCGGCACGTGGCGGCGCAACCCCGATGCGCGGGCGAACCTGGCCGAGCGCGATCTCGACGAACTCGTGGTGCGCCAGGCCGACATTCTCGAGACGGCGGCGCGGCTCGTGAAGCCCGGCGGCCGGCTGGTGTTCGCGACCTGCTCGGTGCTGGCCGAGGAGAACGAGAACCAGGTCGCGGCCTTTCTTGCGCGGCATCCGGATTACGCGATCGTGCCGGCGAGAACCCTGAACCTCCCTGGCGACGAGACGCTTTCGCTGACGCCGGCGCGCAACGGCACTGACGGGTTCTTTGTGGCGATCCTCGAGAAGGCCAGGGGCTCTGCCCCTGGACCCCGCTAAGGGCAGTCGCCCTTAGAACCCCATACTTAAGGTTGCAGTACAGGCGCCGGAGACGGAGTGCGTTAGCCGAAGTCTATGATGTCAGGCTTCGCCAGGGACAACCCCAACAATCAGGGATCCAAGGGACGACTGTCCCTTGGCGGGTCCAGGGCAGAGCCCTGGCCTTCACTGCTCCGACGTGCCCGTCGGCGCCGTCACGGCACGCTCCTGCGCATGCAACGACGCAAGCTGCGCCTGCATCGATGCCGCCTGGGCGATCTGCGCCGGCGTCAGCACCGAACGGACCTGCAGCACCGTCGCCATGCGCGTCTGGTCGAGCTCCGCCATCACCTGCTCCTTCTGCTGCAGCAGCGGCGCCATGTCGGCCATCGCCACCGCGCCGCTCGAGGTGAGCTTCGCGTGGAGCTGCGCCTCGATCGCATGGAGCTGCTCGCGATACGGGGCGGACGCCGTGCGGCCGGACTCCATCGCCGCGTGAACCTGCGTCTTCTGCGCGTCGGTCAGCGACAGCGCGCGCAGCATGCCGAACTCGCCGCCGTCACGGCCGCCGAAGCCGTGATGACCGCCCCAGCCCTGGGCCACGGCCGCGCCTGCCGTGCCGACCAGCCCCGCCAGAAGTGCCGTCCTGAAAAGCGGATTAAACGTCATTGTCCTGTCCCCGTGGCGCTGTCCAGGCAAGGTGCCCGGAAGCGGCACGGAGAATATCACCCCGCCAGGTGTCCGCCATGTGGACGAGCGAAGACGGAGTGTAACGACCGCGTCAGTAGTTCGGGTAACCCGGCGGGGGAGGCGGCGGAGATGCGTAGACCGGCGCCGGGTAGCCAACGACCGGTGGCGGCCCCTGGATCGCGTTACCATACGCAATCATGCACTGCGCATAGACCCGGTCGTAATTGCGCTGGTACGAGCCCGCCGACGCCCGGCTGGCATCCACCCCCGAGACCGCGCCCGCGCCGAGCCCGGTGCCGGCGCCGATCGCAGCGCCCGCGCCCGCGTTGCCGAACGCGGCTCCCAGCAGCGCGCCGCCCGCCGCACCCACCACGGTGCCGAGTGCGGCACTGCCGATCCCGCTATTGGCCGCGGCCTGGCCAGGCGTCAGCCCGCCATTGGCCTGCAGGCCCTGCTGGCGGCAGTAGCCGTCTTCGGTCTGGAACTGTGCGTAGGTCTTCCCCTTGGCAGGGATCGCCAGCACCATCGGCGCGGCGGTGGGCGGCGTGTCGACACAGCCGGCGAGTGCGATCGACGCCGCCCCCGCCAGCACGAACCCCGCAAATCGTCCCGTGAGCATGGGCAGGCACTCCAAACTGTTCGGCCAGATCTCAAGCCGGCGCGGATCATCGCGCAGGGTGGGGCAACGAAGAAGGCGGCCCTCTGTTCCGAAACTTTGCAGGTGCGGCGGCGGTCCAGGAGGCACCCGCGCTTTCCTATCGGCGCCCGGGGATTTATGACGGTCGGCCCAGATCCCTCGGGGAGAACCCGCCGTGAACGAGCTGACCCGCCCCACTGCCCCCCACACATCGACCGGAGACCTCGCGACGCGCATCGACCGCCTGGCCGCGGTCGCCGTGCGCGTGGGCGCCAACCTGGCGCCCGGCCAGGAGCTGATCATCACCGCACCGCTCGACGCGCTGCCGCTGGTGCGCCGCATCACCCAGCACGCCTACCTCGCGGGTGCCAAGCTGGTGACCCCCCTGCTGTCCGACGACGAGGGGCGGCTGGCCCGCTTCCGCGACGCGCCCGACAGCGCGTTCGACTACGCGCCGGCCTGGCTGCACGAGGGCATTGCGCGCGCCTACCGCGACGGCGCGGCGCGCCTGGCGATCGCCGGTGAGGATCCGGCGCTGCTGGCCGGCGTCGACCCCGACCGCGTGGCGCGCGCCGCGCGCGCGATGTCGCGTGCCGGCAAGCCCGCGATGGAGGAGATCACCAACTTCCGCACCAACTGGACCGTCGTGCCGTCGGCGACCCCCGGCTGGGCGCGCGCGGTGTTTCCGGACCTCGCCCCCGAGGACGCGGTGGCCCGGTTGTGGGACGCGATCTTCGCCGCCTGCCGCATCGACAGCCCGGACCCCGTCGCCGCCTGGGAGGCACACAACGCGCATCTGCGCCTGCGCACCGAGCGGCTGACCGCGAGCCGGTTCGACGCACTCCGCTTCACCGGACCGGGCACCGACCTGACCGTGGGGCTCTCCGAGGGGCATGTGTGGCTGGGCGGTTCCAAAACCGCGGGCAACGGTATCACCTGCAACGCCAACATCCCGACCGAAGAGGTGTTCACCACGCCGCACGCGCCCAAGACCGAGGGCATCGTGCGCGCCACCAAGCCGCTCGCCTACGGCGGCACGCTGATCGAGGACATCGCGGTGCGCTTCGAGGGCGGCCGCATCGTCGACTGCCGCGCGCGGACGGGAGAGCATGTGTTGAAGCGGGTGATCGAGACCGACGAGGGCGCGGCCCGCCTGGGCGAGGTGGCGCTGGTTCCGAATTCCTCGCCGATCTCGGCCAGCGGCCTGCTGTTCCGCAACACGCTGTTCGACGAGAACGCCTCGAGCCACATCGCACTCGGCCAGGCCTACAGCACCTGCATCGAGGGGGGCGCCGACATGGCGGTCGACGAGCTCGTCCGTCGCGGTGCCAACCAGAGCCTGATCCATATCGACTGGATGATCGGCTCGGCGGAGATCAGCGTCGACGGCCTCCACGCCGACGGGACCGCGGAGCCCGTGATGCGCGCCGGCGAATGGGTGTGACGCTTCGCCTGCATGATACGTCTCGCGTGCGCCCGCACGACACGTCTCGCGTGCGCCTGCACGACACGTTTCGCGTGCGCCTGCATGACACGGCGCGCCGCCGCGTCGTCGACTTCGAGCCGATCGACCCCGCACATGTGAAACTCTACATGTGCGGGCCCACGGTCTATGACGTCGCCCATATCGGCAACATGCGCGCTTTCACCGTGCCCGACGTGCTGGTGCGCGTGCTGCGGGCGCTCTATCCGCGCGTGACCTACGTTCGCAACATCACCGACGTCGAGGACAAGATTTTCGCGCGCGCTTCGGAGCTGGGCGTCACGATCGGCGAGCTCACCGAACGCACGATCGCCGAGCTCCACGACGATCTCGCAGCGGTTGGCAACATGCCCCCCGACATCGAGCCGCGCGTGACCGGGCATATCGGCGAGATCGTCGCGATGATCGCCGAACTTCTCGCCCGCGACGCCGCCTACGAGGCCGAGGACCACGTCCTGTTCGACGTCCCTGCCTTCGCCACGTATGGAAAACTTTCAGGCCGCAGCGTCGAGGATCTCCTCGCCGGCGCCCGCGTCGAGGTCGCCCCCTACAAGCGCCACCCGAGCGACTTCGTGCTGTGGAAGCCGTCCGACGCAACGCAGCCCGGCTGGGACAGCCCCTGGGGCCGCGGCCGCCCCGGCTGGCACATCGAATGCTCGGCGATGTGCCGCGCCCATCTCGGGCTCGATTTCGACATCCATCTCGGCGGCGAGGACCTGATCTTCCCGCATCACGAGAACGAGCGCGCGCAGAGCCTCGCCGCGTTTCCGGGCCACGGCTTCGCGCATCTCTGGATGCACAACGCGATGCTGCAGGTCGACGGCCAGAAGATGTCGAAATCGCTCGGCAATTTCACGACCGTTCGCGACGTGCTGGCGAAACATCCGGGCGAGGTGCTGCGTCACACGCTGCTGCGCGCGCATTACCGCTCGGTTCTGAATTTCACAACTGACGGCCTGGCCGAGAGCCGCCGCGAGCTCGACCGCTTTTATCGCGCGCTGGCGGTCGTGGGGCGGCCGCCCCCTTCGGACGTGCCGCCCGCCACCGTGCTCGACCCGCTGTGCGACGATCTCAACACGCCCGAAGCGTTCGCAGCCCTGCACCGCCTCGCCGACCGCGCGATCGCGGGAGATGTCGAGGCCGGACGCGATCTCCGCGGCGGCGGTGAGCTGCTCGGCCTGCTCGCAGCCGACCCGGCCGTCTGGTTCCAGGGCGATGCCGGCGGCGGCGCGCAGGACATGATCGCGCAGCGTATTTCCGCCCGCCTCGAGGCCCGCCGCAAGCGCGACTTCGCGGCCGCCGACCGGATCCGCGACGAGCTCGCCCGCGACGGGATCCTGCTCGAGGACGGCCCCGCCGGCACCACCTGGCGCCGCGCCTGATCACCCACGCCCTCTGACGGAGACACCACAAGATGCGCCCGGCCATCCCCGCCCTCCTCGCGGCACTCGCGTGCGCGACCCTCGCGGTCGCCCCTGCCTTCGCCCCCGCTTTCGCGCAGACCCCGCCGTCGGCCGCGTCCGACATGGCGATGCCCGCGCCCACCACGCCCTGGGGTGCCGCGAACGCCGACGCCATGGGGCGCATGCACCAGGCGATGATGGATGCGAGCGGTGGTGCGACCGAGGACGAGGCCTTCGTGCGCGGCATGCTGCCGCACCACCAGGGTGCGATCGACATGGCCCGCGTCGAGCTCCAGTACGGCCGCGACCCCGAGCTCAAGCGCCTCGCCGCCCGCATCGTCGCCGCCCAACAAACAGAGATCCGCGAGATGAGCGCCTGGCTCGCGCGCCATCACTGAGCTCGCCCGCGCATGACTGGCCGCGCCCGATGACGGGACGAGAGGGCGGCGCCGTCCTCACGCCCGACGCTGCCGCCCCGGTGGTGATCCTGGTGCGCCCGCAGCTCGCCGACAATATCGGCTCGGCCGCGCGCGCGATGGGCAATGGCGGCCTCACCTCGCTCCGCCTGGTCGCCCCCCGCGACGGCTGGCCGCAGCCGCGCGCCTGGCGCACCGCCTCGGGGGCCGACAGCATCCTCGACGAGGCGACCCTCTTCCCCGACGTCGCCAGCGCGGTGGCCGACCTCCACCGCGTCTTTGCGACCTGTCCCCGCCCGCGCCACATCGTCAAACCCGTGCTGACGGCGCGCGGCGCCGCCGCCGAATGGCGCGAAGCCGCCGCGCGCCACCTCCGCGTGGGCCTGCTGTTCGGTCCTGAACGCGCCGGCCTCGACAACGACGACATGGCGCAGGCGGACAGCCTGATCCGCTACAAGCTCAATCCCGAGTTCATGTCGCTGAACCTGGCTCAGGCCGTGATGATCGCCGCCTACGAATGGTGGATGTCGACGGAAGCGTCACCACCGCGCACGCTGCAGACCCACGAAACGCACGTGGCCACCAAAGGCGAGCTGGAGAACTTTCTCCAGCACCTCACCGCCGAACTCGACGAATGCGGCTTCCTCCGCAACCTGCCCAAACGCCCCGGCATGGTGCGCAACATCCGCCACTTCTTCGAGCGTGGCGAAGTCACGGAGCAGGAACTCCGGACGCTGCACGGGATCGTTACGGAATTGGCACTCGGGCGGAAGCAGCGGGGGCGGGACGAGACGTGAGGCGAGGGCGTCGTGCGCAGCGTGCCTAACAGGCTTCGCTGGCATGAAGACTTGTTCTTTCTTGAAAGAAAGAACCAAAGAACTTCTATCCGATAGGGGCCGCCGGCTGCGTCCAAACGGATAAAGTCTTTTTGCTTCTTTTTCTTCAGAAAAAGAAGATCTCTTAAGCCCGCTCGACTCGGGGCGCATAACAGCCTCCAGGGCCGTCGCGCGACTCGCGAAGATTGCGGCTCGACTGGAAAGCAAGCGCGGCCAAGAGGCTCAGCGTGGCGGCCGGCGTTATGAAACCCAGCACGCTCCACTGCGGCACTCCCAGCATCGGTGCTGCCCAGCAAATAATCAGTAACGACCGCCGAACGGGGGGAGCAGCCTCCGATAGAAGCAGCAGCACCGAACCGTCGAGCAGAAGAAAATCATAGGGAGACACGTGCGGCGCGGCGATGAGCACGGCACAGAGCAGCAAGGCCACGGACCGGCGCGACCCGCGCGAGGTGCGAAAACTCCGGTAGACCGCGCAGCCCGCAAGCACAGACGCGGCATCCTGGAATGCGCGTGCGAGGCCCTCCGGCAAGCCGAGTGCCCGCGCAGTGGCCCAGACGCTCAAACCCCACAGCCGACCGGCGTCCAACCAAGCCGCGTAGGTCGGGTTCTGACCGCCGGCCAACACACCGAGCCAGGCGGACCACGGCGCGGTTCCCAGGAGGGCGAGACTGAGAATGGCTGCCGCGGCCGCGCCGGCAGCGGCGCCGGCGAGGCACCGCCAGTCACGCAGTGCCACCAGAGCGATGGGCACCATCAACGCGAACTGGGGCTTGTAGCAGAGCAGGCCAAGGATCAGCCCGCCTGTGAACGGGCGGCGCTCGCGGACACCGAAACCGCCGAGCAGCAGCGCCAGCGTCAGGAACGCATTCTGCCCGCAGATCGCGTTCACCGACGCCGCGGGTGCGACGGCTGCGAGCACGGCGACCGTGGCACGGCGCATTCCGGCTGGTCTCCAGCACCACGCTCCGGCCAGCAGCGCTGCGAAGCTGGCAACTTGAAACGCGAGGTAGGATGCCATGAACGGCAGGGTGGCGAATGGCAGCACGAGCAGCAGGAAAGGCGGCGGATAGAGCCAGGGATGAAGCGGCAACGGGCCGCGGAGCCAGGCAGAAAAATGATGGTTTATTGTTTCAGTCAGGGCGACCGAGTCGGACAGCAGACTGCCCGATCCGCTCATCCAGGCACGGCCGGCGGTGTAGTAGACCATGTAGTCCGTTCCGAGCGCATTGTAGCGAGGCCCGACGAGACCGTCGCTCCAGAACTCGCTGACGAACACGACCCAGCCATAGAGCCCCAAAGCTGCACCGAACACCGCCAGGACGAACCAGTCGTTGCCGATCTCTCCAGAACCGGCGCGCCTGCCGCCGCTCGCTTTCCAGAAAGCCACACTGATCCCCAGCAACCTGCTCACATGATGTCATGCAAGGATGAAGCAGACCCTAAACGCGCCGTCGACGACGACCCGAGTACGACACGCGTCAACCACTCCTCATCTCGAGGGTGAGACGAACGAGATCTGCGTTTCCGACAATCCCGGGTCGAGCGCGCCCTGCCCGGTCGCCGGATCATCGAGCGATTTGTAACTGCCGCGTCGCCAGACGGCAGCGAACAGTGTCGTCATCACCAATGGCGCGACCGGCAGCCGAACCCACATCGCCAGCACGGTCGCCGCCGGCAGCGCATAGCTCGAGAGGATGATCGACTTCTCCCACGGGAGCCATCGGGTACGCAGCGCTTCGGAAGCAAGCCAGGCGATCGGAAAGGCCAGCACGGCGAGGTCGTAGAAATGGACCCAGGGGCTGCACAGAGCGGCCGCGACGCAGATGGCGGCACCCTCCGTTTCCGCGCCGGGGCGCCGCCGAGCCAGCGTCCACAGGAAGACACACACGGCGAAAGCCGTCATTGCTTGCAGGAGTGCTGCTGCGAATGGTGTGGCACCCAGGAGCAGGGCTGCTCCCTCGACCGAAGGTATTTTGCCCGGCGATTCATCGCCCATGTCGATGGCCATTCTGGCGAGCGCCAGGTTGTCGACGCAGGCGATCCATGCGGAACGGCCGAACAGGATCATCGATGCCGCCGCCAGGACGCCGACGGTTGCGGACGCTGCGGCGACGATGCGCCAGCGTCCGGCGGCGATCAGGGCGACCGGCACCACCAGGCCAAGCTGCGGCTTGAACGCCAAGCATCCGAAGCACATGCCGGCCAGCGCCGGTCGGCGGTCGAGCCATTGCGCAGCCAGGGCGAGCAATGCCGCAGCCAGGACCGCGGACTGGCCGCTCGCGGCACTCATCCACGCGGCAGGAAAGGACAACGCTGCGAGCCACGCGGATTGAGAGCGAGGGATGTAACGTCGGACGCTGACGGCGAGCAGAGCGCCGGTCGCCGCCACCCATGCGAGCGCGGACCACCAGAACGGCAGCAGCGCCAGCGGCAGGCAGATGAGCAGGAAGATCGGCGGATAGAAGAAGGCGGCCCAACCGACGCCCTCGAACCCGGGGATCGTGCGTTCCGCTGCGAAATGCACCGACGGCTGATACGCACCGATCGGATCGTGTCCGAGCGCCAGCCTGGATGCGGCCCAGAAGCTGCGGAAATCGGTGACCAGATGGGCGCGGCCCGATGCAAGTCCGACGGCGAGGAGAACCACCAGCACGAGAAACAGGATCCTGGCATAGGCGCGAACGCGCGCGTTCGTCAGCCAGTCAGCGTCCCTCACCAGGGATACCAGTCCTCGCCGCAATCCATTCTCCAGTCACTGGCCTGCGATGTCAGCGCCGCACAGTCTACCCGGCGCGGAAAAACGCTTTGTTAAACGCGCAATCGAAATAGTTGTTGATCATCCCGTTTCGAAGACGGCGCAAAGCTTCGGCATGGAACGCTAGAGCGTGTTATGCTTGACGACGTGCCGATACAGGTTCGCAGGCATGAAGACTTGTTCTTTCTTGAAAGAAAGAACCAAAGAACTTCTATTCGTCTGGAATGCACATGAGCCGGCAGCATTCAAACGGATAAAGTCTTTTTGCTTCTTTTTCTTCAGAAAAAGAAGATCTCTTCAAGCCCGGCCGGCTATTCGAGGCGAGCGACGTAGAACTGGTTGGCGACCAACGTGATGCTGACCGGCGTCCCATAGGTCCGCGTGATCGACGCCAGGTCCACGCGGAACAATCCAAACGGCCGGATGATCGCGAATTGCGGCTTGTTGCGCGGTCCGAACCGGCTGGTGTCGGTCAGCCACGGCCAGAGCTGCAGAGGACCTCCCACGTTCACCACCGGATCGGCTCGCACGGCGCCGCCGGTCAGGGCTTCGACGAGCTGCGTGTCCCAGTAGTCGCCCACCCCGTAGGAGTAGTGGCCGTGCTGCAGCCAGGCGGCGAGCTCCGCATCGGGGCCGGCGTGGATGCCGGCCGGCGCTGCCGCCGCACGGAAGGTCGCCACGCCCGCGCCCAGCCCCTGCGCGAGGGCCAGGCACGCACCGGCAACGATCGGCCAGCGCGGGCGCAGCCGGCCCGCGACGTCGCCGAATTCCAGCGCGGCCGCGACGCAGAGAAACACGAAGATCGGCACGCCGAAGCGGACCGCCGCACCGGGGAAGTCGTCGCCCGGCACTACGGCGGCCGCGAACGTGTTGCCGAACGTCGCCAGCGTGGTCACGCACAGCGCGCCTGCCACGAGCAGCTGGGCCACGCCCGACTGCGGCGACCGTGGCGCGCGCCACAGCACCGCGCCGCACGACGCGGCCACGCCGAGCGCCGTCAGCAATCGGAATGCCGCGATCAGCTCGTGGAGCGGCAGCGTAGCCACGAGGCGGGCGCGGGCGGTGAACAGAACCTGTTCGGCGCCCAGGATCGCGGTGAGACCCCGGAGTGCCGCGCCGGCGTTCGGCACGAAGTCCAGCGACGCGCTGGGACGGATGCTGAAGGACGCGCCGGTCCGGACGAGAAGATGCAGGGCCGCGATGCCGCCCGCGGCACCGGCCGCCGCACAGAAGGCCGCCAGCCACTCCGCCGACCGGAATGCGCCGCTCGACCAGGCGCGAAGCACGACGAGAACGACGAGCGGAGCCACGAGCAGGAGGTCCGCGAGCGGATCGCTGAACGCGGCGGCGAACACCAGGCACGTGAACGGCAGCAGACGCCGGCGACGGAACGGCCCGGCCGACAAGGCCGGTGCGACCACCAGGATGGCCGCGAGGCAGAGGGTGATGGTGGCGACGTGGAAATCGCTCCAGAAGAAGAAGTTGTAGAGCAGGCTGTAGGGGATGCCGAACAGCAGCAGCACCGCATAGCCGCCGGCGAGGCGTCCCCGATGCGTCCGCGTGCCCGTCCGGACGAGCTGGACCGCGATCGCGAGCATCGCCGCGAACACGACCGCCGGCACGATGTAGATGAGCCTCGTGTCGCGTCCGAGCACGAGGCTGCCGGCGAGCATCGGCACGAGATCGGTCAGGATGTAGTCGTCGGTCGCCAGCACCCAGTGGTGCAGCAGGACGTTGCCCGACCGGACGGCCAGCATCTCCGTGTAGGACTGGACCGAATCCGAGTTGGGCAGCAGGTGCCTTGCGAGCGTGACATCGGCTGCGAGGCACAGCACGAAGACGCAAATGAACGGCAGTCTCGAGCGTGCGCCGGGGATGTTCATGGGCCGCAGACGCGGGGATGCAGCAGGCTTCTGCGCGACGCCGGCTGGTCGCGCCACCGCAGCTTCGGGCAGGATGCGGCGAGCACGTGTTGCCAGGGCGGGTTCAGGGCGACCTCCTCACTCCACGCCGATCAAGGTGACGGCGGCGCCGAGCGGCCGGTCGTCGATCATCAGGGAACCGTGGATCGTGCCCGGCACGTCGATCGGCGTCATCGTTCCACGCCGGGCCAACCCGAACCTCCGCCCGGTACCTCGGGACCGAAGCGGACGGCATCATCTCGACGCGTCGCGGTGAAGATCATTCGGTGAAGGATCTCGCGCGGCCGCCCTTGGGCCGGACGCAGCCGGTGCAGGTCCGACTTACAGTGCCGCGGACCTGACGGAGTTGCGCGGGCGTCCACGAGTTCGGCTTCCAACTGGCAGACCCAGCCTCCGTGACGCCGTCGAACGAAGCCATTGCTCGAACAGCATGTGCGGCAGGGTCAGCGCCGACAGCCCCCGGATCGTCAGGCAGAGCAGATGCGCGGCACCCGTCCCCGGCGTCAGCGGCCACAGCGCCGCCCCGAGCAGCAGGGTCAGCGCGGTGACCGGCACCGACAGGCGCGCGGCACGCGCGCTACCGGTGATGCGCGAGACACCGGCGCCCGCTGCGATCAGCGACCGCACATGCGCGGGGGCATGCACACACACGAAATAGATCGCGAACGATGTCAGCGGCGGCAGCAGGAGTGCCGCCGCCGCCAGCGCGGCGGCGCGGGCACCGGCCGTCCGGTCGCCGGCACGTGCCAGGCGGACGACCCACACCGCGGCCGGCGCCAGCCAGGCCCAGGCGGCCCCCGTGAGCCAGCTGGGTGGCGCCGCCATCGTCACATGCGCCACAGTGCCGAAGATCGCGGCCGTGGCCGCGGGATGCGCCAGCACCGCAAGCGCGACCGGCAGGCCGCCGGCGCCGATCACCACGAGCGGGTCGCGGCTGTCGGTGTCCTCGGCGCCGAAATGCCAGACCGAGGCGGCCAGAAACAGGGCCAGCACGAGGAGCGGCGCCAGCGTCCAGGCGACCAGCACCAGCGCCGACAGGGCCAGGTAGGGCGGCGCGAACACGGCGAACCAGGCGTCGCCGAAGCGAGGCCTCAGCCGGGAGCGCGCGAGCTCGCCGTCGAGTGCCCCGTGCGGGATGCCGAGCAGGATGATCGCACCCAGCGCCACGAGCGTGCGGGGCGTGGGCGGCAGCAGCGCGGTGACGGCGAGTGCCACGGCGAGCGCCGTTAGCGGGCCCACCCCTGCTGCGATACGGGCCAGACCCGGGTGCGGTTGCACCCGGGCCGCCAGGAGCGTGGCTCCCGGCATGTTGTCAGGCCGTCACCCGGGTCCGGGTGTCGTAGGCGGTGCCGACGGTTCCGACCTCGCCGAGATCGCGCTCGGTGATCACGGCATCGGCGCGGACCGACATCAGGCCGAACACGACCTTGGCCAGCACGTCGAGGATGGCGATCGCCAGCACGCTCAGCGTGTCGCCGATGACGCCGAATCCGTCGGGTGCGACCAGCAGGACCAGCGGGTAGATCAGCCACACCACCGAGAGCAGCAGCGCGTCGCGGCGGTAGGTCTCGCGGACGTCGCTACGCTCGGCCTGATTGGCTTGCATCGCCGACACCCAGATCACGTAGTAGACGCCGAGGAAGGCGACGCACGAGGTCAGGAACCAGATCCATTTCCAGGCGGCGATCTCGGAGGCGCCGAAGAAGAACGCGGTGATGATCATCAGGAGGTCGGCCAGCACCACGCCGACGATGACGCCGGCACGCTTCTGTCCGGCATGCATCGCGGTGAGCACCAGGCTGATCAGCAGCAGCGGCGTGGTGAACGCCCAGTCGATGTAGCGCGCGAAGTAGAACACGCGGCCGACCACCAGGCCGGTATGTGCGTCGACGGTCGGCAGCACGGTGGCACCCTGGCCGGTCGCCATCGCGAAGTAGGAGCAGGCGGCAATGATCGGCACGATGCCGTGCATGGTGGTCTGCAGCTCTTCGGCCGGTGTCCGGCGCTTGCCGAGCCCGAGGATCGCGAGCCCTCCAATCAGCATGATTGCGGTGGTCAACCATAGCCAGAATTGCGGGTCCATATCTCACCTGTAATGTAGAGCGGGCTCACAAGTCCTCGGCGTCGTCGCGGTTCCAAAGGCGCGACGCCCAGCATCAAAGAAAAAGGCTCCGCCAAAACCGGCGAAGCCTAAAAGGGGGTCTGGGGCCAAGGCCCCAGCGGGGTCCAGGGGCAGCGCCCCTGGCCTTCTACTTCTTGAACGTCTCTTTCAAGGTATCCTTGGCATTGCCGTAAGCACCCTGAGCCTTGCCCCCAACCTTCTCGGCCTTGCCCTCGGCCTCGGTATCGGCATGCCCGGTCACTTTGCCCGCGACTTCCTTGACGGTGCCCTTGATCTCGTGGCCGAGGCCATCGACGCGGTTCTTGTCCATGACGGCAACGCTCCCTTCTGTTGTGCGGTCAAAACGCCGGACCACGGACGAGGTTTCGATCAACGCGAGGTCGGCTGCGGTGCCGCCACCATCTCGCCGCGCGGCCGCGACAGGCTCAAGGCGCCGGCCAGCACCGCAAGCAACGCCGCGAGTGCGCAGCTCGCCTGGTTCGCATGGCCGGACACGACGTGGAGCATGAAGGCGGCCAGCATCGCGCCGGTGGTCAGGCCGGTCAGCCGCGCCGTCGCCAGCATGCCGCTCGCCGCCCCCGCCCGCTCGCGGGGCGCGTGGCTGAGCATGGTCCGGTTGTTGGGCGTCTGGAACAGGCCCATCCCCATCCCCGTCAGCGCCATCCGCAGCGCGATGCCGGCATCGGTGGCGCCGAGGCCCATCGTCGCGAGCAGCACCAGGCCGCCGGCGAAGCAGGCCATCCCGATCCCGCCGAGGGTCGCGGCCGAGAAGCGGTCGGACAGGCGGCCGCTCACCAGCGCCACGCCTGCGAGTGCGGCCGGCCAGGCCATCATCAGCAGCCCCGTGGTCCCGGTGCCGCGATGGAGTGCGGTCTGCAGGAAGAACGGCATGGTCAGCAGCGCCATCGAGGTGGCCGCGAAGGCGCAGACCGAGGCGGCGGCGGACAGGCCCAGGATCGGCCGGCGCAGCAGGTCGATCGGGATCAGCGGCCGCGTTGAAAAGCGCTCGCGCCGGTAGAGCGCCGTGCCCGCGGCGACGGCCACCGCGAGGGCGGGCGCGCCGAGCAGCCAGCCGCCGCGCCCGTGAATGGCCGCGTCGGCGCCGATGAAGAAGGTCGCGAAGGCCAGCGCGTTCAGGCCGGCGCTCGCGAGGTCGAGCCGGTGGGAGGCCTGCGGCGAGGCGGGCAGGCAGCGTCCGGCCAGCGCCAGGATCGCCAGTCCCAGCGGCACGTTCACCGCGAACAGCCACGGCCACGAGCCGAGCGACAGCACCAGCGACGCGAAGCCCGGGCCGAGCGTCGCCGAGACCGAGACCATCAGCGCGTTGCGGCCGATCCCGCGCCCGAGCATGGCGCGGGGATAGATGAAGCGGATCAGCGCCCCGTTCACCCCCATCAGGCCGGCCGCCCCCAGGCCCTGCAGCACGCGGGCGGCGGCGAGCTCGGGCAGGCTGGTGGACAGCGCGCACAGCAGCGAGGCGAGCGTGAACACCGCGACACCCCAGCGGTAGACGCGGCTGTAGCCCACGATCTCGCCGAGTGCCGCCGCCGGCAGGATCGTCGACACCACCGCGAGCTGGTAGGCGTTGACCACCCATACCGAGCGCGCGGGCGTGGTGTGCAGGGCGCGCGCGATGGTGGGCAGGGCCACGTTGGCGATCGACTGGTCAAGCACGGCGGCGATGATGCCGAGCGAGACGACGATGGAGGCCAGCGCCCGCGGCGCGCCGGCCAGACCGTCCGGCGCGGCGCTCAGCAGTTCATCCGCCCGCTGGCGACGCAGTCGTTGTGGCGCATCATCCCGTTGAAGGCCGGGAAGGCGAGATAGATCACGGCGAACAGGAGCAGCAGGCCGCCCAGCACCAGGACCGGCACGATGTCGCGCCCCCGTTTCATAGGTTCGGACGCCTCATGCACCTGTCCCTCCCGCACAACGATGCCTCGCAGGATGGGGGTGTTCGCGGATTGCGCCCGGTTTGACAAGCAGCCGGTTTGACAAAAGCCGGTTTGACAAAGGAGCGGCCGGTTCGGCATAAGCCCGCGGATTGCCGGGAACGCGGATCGAAGGAGGCCCCTCCCCAACAGGTGGGTCTCGCGACGCATCCCGCCCCTCACGCGTGAGGAGCCTACCGGTGCAACAAGCGGCCATCACGCGCCAGAGCCCCCCGCCAACGAGGGGGTGAGCGTCGATCGGGCAGAGAACAGGAGTAACGGGGCATGAGCAAGCGCCTCGAGAGCAAGTTCAAGATCAACCGCCGTCTCGGCGTGAACCTGTGGGGCCGTGCCAAGAGCCCGGTCAACAAGCGCGATTACGGCCCCGGCCAGCACGGCCAGCGCCGCAAGAGCAAGCCGTCGGACTTCAACGTCCAGCTGATGGCCAAGCAGAAGCTCAAGGGCTATTACGGCAATATCGGCGAGAAGCAGTTCCGCAAGTATTACGACGAGGCCGTCCGCCGCCGCGGCGACACCTCCGAGAACATGATCGAGATCCTCGAGCGCCGGCTGGATGCGACCGTCTACCGCATGAAGCTCGCGATGACGCCGTTCGCGGCGCGCCAGTTCGTCAACCACGGCCACATCCTGGTGAACGGCAAGCGCGTCAACATCCCGTCCTTCCTGGTGCAGGACAATGACGTGATCGAGGTGCGCGAGAAATCGAAGCAGCTCGCCGTGCTGCTCGATGCGGCGCAGTCGGGCGAGCGCGACGTTCCCGAATATCTCGAGGTCGACCACCGCTCGATGAAGGGCCGATTCGTGCGGGCACCCAAGTTCGGCGACGTGCCCTACCCGGTCACGATGGAGCCGAACCTGGTGGTCGAGTTCTACTCCCGCTGAGCATGTCTATGGATGCGGCGGCGTCGGAACTCGCACGCGAGATCGGGCGCCGCCGCACCTTCGCGATCATCTCCCATCCAGACGCGGGCAAGACCACGCTCACCGAGCGCCTGCTGCGCACGGGCGGTGCGATCCAGCTCGCCGGCCAGGTGCGTGCGAAAGGCGAGCGCCGCCGCACGCGCTCGGACTGGATGGGCATCGAGCGCGATCGCGGCATCTCGGTCGTGACCTCGGTGATGACCTTCGAGCACAACGGCTGCGTTTTCAATCTTCTCGACACGCCCGGCCACGAAGACTTCTCCGAGGACACGTATCGGACGCTCACCGCGGTGGATTCCGCCGTCATGGTGATCGACGCCGCCAAAGGCATCGAGGAGCGCACGCGAAAGCTGTTCGAGATCTGCCGCCTGCGCGACATCCCGATCATCACCTTCATCAACAAGATGGACCGCGAGGCGCGCGACTGCTTCGAGCTCATCGACGAGATTTCGTCGGGGCTCGCCCTCGACCTGGCGCCGGCCACCTGGCCGATCGGCCGCGCCGCACAATTCGCCGGCACCTACCGCATCGCCGAGCGCGAGATCCGCACCACCGAGCCCCTCTCCCAATCCGACCCCCGCATGCAGGCGCTGGCCGACGAGGTCGACCTCGTCCGCGCCGCGTTGCCAGAGTTCGACCGCGAAAGCTTCGACGCCGGCCACCTCTCGCCCGTCTATTTCGGCAGTGCCATTCGCGAGATCGGCGTCGCCGACCTGCTCGACGCGCTCGCCGATTTCGGCCCACCCCCCCGCAACCAGGCCGCCGAAAGCCGCATCGTCGCCGCCACGGAGCAAAAGCTCTCCGCCCTGATCTTCAAGATCCAGGCGAACATGGACCCCAACCACCGCGACCGCATCGCCTTCGCGCGCATCTGCTCGGGCAAGCTGGTGCGCGGCATGCGGCTGCGCCAGACCCGCACCGGGCGTACCATGGCGCTCAACGCCCCCCAGTTCTTCTTCGCCCGCGACAGGCAACTCGCCGAAGAGGCCTACGCGGGCGACGTGGTCGGCATCCCCAATCACGGCGTGCTGCGCATCGGCGACACCCTCACCGAAGACGAAGACCTCCGCTTCACCGGCGTCCCCCACTTCGCCCCCGAAATCCTCCGCCGCGTCCGCCTCGAAGACGCCATGAAGGCCAAGAAACTCCGCAGCGCCCTGCAGGAACTCGCCGAGGAAGGCGTGGTCCAGCTGTTCCGCCCGCAGGACGGCTCGCCGCCGATCGTGGGCGTGGTGGGCACGCTGCAGCTCGACGTGCTGATCGCCCGCCTGCGTGCGGAATACGGCGTCTCCGCCGGCTTCGACCCGGTGCCCTACGCGGTCGCGCGCTGGGTCTCGGGCGACGCCGCACGCCTGGCCCTGTTCGTGGGCGCCAACCGCACCGCCACCGCCCACGACCTCGACGGCGACCCGGTGTTCCTCGCCAGCTCGGCCTTCATGATGCGGCGGACGGAGGAAGCGCAGCCGGAGCTGGCGTTCCGAGCGATCAAGCAGATCGGGCATAGGGCGTAAGAAGAAGGCCAGGGGCGCTGCCCCTGGACCCCGCTGGGGCCTTGGCCCCAGACCCCTTTCGTGAGGCAGGTCTAACCGGACATCGCCTCCTTTCCTCAGCTTGAAGACAATGTCCCACTTGGTGGCCTCCGAGGATCCACCAATGCTCATCTTCCGCAACCTCGACTGTCTTCACCTCCCGCCGGGCGGCGCGGAGCGATTCGTGCGCATGATCGGGCAACAGGCGCGCGGCACGCTGACGGTCCGGCTGCGCATCGACCCTCTGCCGCCATCCTTGTTCGACGCTGTGCTGGACCGGGGCGACATGTCGCGTGTGCACATGTTCGCCGAGCTGGACGAGCAAGCGGACGACATCCTGCTCGTCATCCGCGAACCCGAGCCGGAGACTGCGTCACGCACCCGTCGGCGGCTCCGCATGGGCGAGCTCACCTACCCGCACCTCCTCACCATCGCGATCGACGAGGAGAGCGGCGGCGTCGTGATCCGCTCCCTGCCCGACACGCACCTCTCCCACTGAGACGCCCAGGAGCGCCGCATGGGCGAGAAAGTCCGCATTCCGTTCAAATTCATCGTTAGGAGCGTGACATGGCGCCCGGCAGGCGAGGCCGCACCCGCCGAGCCGAAGGGCCAGATATCGTTCGGGCCGAACAGCGTACCTTTGCCGATCGAGATGAGACTCTATCCCGATCCGGCCATCGACCGCCTGCGCGAGAGAGCACGTCGCGAATACTACGAGAACAAGGCGGCGGAAGCGAAGGCCGCCCGCCGGCGCGCCCGCGAGGCGGAAGAGGCGCAGTGGGAACCGATGCCCATCCCGCCGGGTGCCTCCCGGCTGACGGCGTCGCTCTACAGGAACGTGCTGCAACGCAAGCAGCCGCCGGCGACGTCCGAGCCTGCGTCCGACGCAGACGCTGCGGCGGATCCGTGGGTCGGCTGGGACGAGGTGACGGATCCGGTGGACGCATCAGCCGTACCGAACGCATTAGCGTCTGACCTGACGTTCGAAGAGGATGCCGCGCGAAGCTCGGCGGCGGGTCTCGATGCGTCGAACGACGGGAGCGAGACGGATGGCACACGGCCGTCAGGCCAGAGGCTGGATCAGACAAGCGTCGGTGGTTCAAAGCCAGTCGCGGATGGCGCCGATTTGAGCCTCCTGACCGGCCTGAACTATCCCTCACTCGGAGGCACCTCCAAGAGCGACGCTGTCCAGTATGCGTCGAACGACACCACGTTATCGGACGCCGGGACACCAACGGAAGAGATAGCAGATCAACCAGAGCATTCGAAGACGAAGCATCCGAGAGAGCATCGAGAGAAGAGACGTCATCGCGCAATTTACACGGCTGCACAACTGGCGGCGCGAAAGGCTGTGCAACAGGCTGCGAACCGAGCCCAGGCTGAGACCTATCTGCAGAATCCAAACGTCGTGGCCTTTCTACAAACGGTTTCCGCGGCTGAGCACGGCGGCGTGTGGGACTCCGAGGCGAACTATTACAGCATGAACAGCGGGGACGTGACCGGCTCTCTGGCGACGTTCCCGGATACCAACTACGCCGCAGGCGCGTACCAGATTGAGCGATCAGGAACCTACTCCCAAGAAGTAGAAAGACTGGGTCTCACTGACTGGTCCGAACACACGCAAGATCTGATGGCGGCAGACCTGTTCGCCTTACATGGTGGCGTAGCGGCCCTGGAGGCGGGGGATCTCGCAGGCGCCATGAAGATCGCGTCCAAGACTTGGGCTGCAGTTCCGAAATCAACTGATGATGATCAGTCCACAAAGATATATCTGCGTGGAAAGCGAAAGGGGCAAAGGCAGCCCTCTATGCACTACTCAAAATTCGTGAAAATGTATCAGGATAACGGCGGACGTTGACGCGGAGAGCCCATGCTACGAGCAAGCATCAACGCTGCCTTGATCTGTGCCGCGACGTTTTACGTCGCGGCGCCAGCACTTGCTGATCCAGATGACGTTCCTTTGGTGTACACTGAGTTGCAAGGGCTCCCCTACGCGAAGGCAAGACACTATCTGCTGGCTCACGGGAACAAGCCACTCGACTTCCGCAACGAGCCGGGACGATGCGAGTTCGACAGAGACCTATGTAAGTACCGGGAGTTCGAGAGTTGCTTCGTGGATACTCCTACATGCGTCTTTATCTGGAAAGCGAAGGACGGTCAGTTCTTGCACGTCCAGACTGTTGACCCACACTCCAAGAAGGGAGCGCCGATCGATCTCATAGCGAGAGAGAGCGATGAATAACAACGCGCCAAGCAACGTTCTCAGCTCCGAATGATCGCTGCGACCGCCCCCGAGCTCTCCGCCCTACTTCAAGATCCAGGCGAACATGGACCCCAACCACCGCGACCGCATCGCCTTCGCCCGCATCTGCTCCGGCAAGCTCGTGCGCGGCATACGCCTCCGCCAGACCCGCACCGGGCGTGCCATCGCGCTCAACACCCTCCTGCGGATCGACCGAGGAAACCCTGCACATGAATTTCCGTCGCAGCAGAAAGATCACTTGATCGTGAGGTCGGGGGGAAAGTGATCAGCCGTGATGGCAAGCCGCTCTCATCATCGGAGAGTATTAGGAGCAGTCCAGAAAAAGCCCATATACCGCTTGATGAGTATCTACAATGGAGAGAATGGGATAAGCCATGATCGACATAAAATATCCACAGATGCGGTCAGACCTGAGAGCATTTACCGAAAGCCTTGCGGATCGAGATTACTAGCGGCGTGTCTGGATTAATGGCGAGAGGCCGCCATCTCGTGACTGCTTGGACGACGGTATGCATTTTTATTACGATGACACGGACTTATCGCAAGCTCCGGAGGAGTGTATCGGATGGTTTCTCCGTGACCAGTCGGAAGCCGATGCTGTGCGGAAAGTCGTCAACGCCCTCGAAGCTGTCTCTGCCGACATCGGAACATCAGAGTCTGACGCGGACTACGTCAACGCGTCCGGCTGGCCGCGAGTGGTCGGTGCAGCGCAGGCTCTGCTCGAGATTATGAACACACTCGATAATGCCACTCCCGCATCTCCGTAAGGTAGACGAGAAGTGCGTCTCGCCCGAGGAGGCCGCGCAGATCATGCAGTCGCGCGGACCCGCGAGCGGCATTCGCCTCGGCCCGAACGACCAGTGGTCTCCGATCGGCATGGAGCTGCACGCCTCGCCCGTGATCGACCGCCTGATGAGGAAGGCACGTCGCGAGTATGCCGAGGAACGCGCGGCAAAGATCAACCGCGCGCAACTCCTTCACGCCATCGCGAACGCGGCGTATCTGCCGCGAGACATCCCGCCCGGCGCCTCACGGCCTGCCGCGGCGCTCTACCAGAACATCCTTCCGCCGCGCCAAGCCTCGTCGTCGACGGTCAGCGCCCGCCACCGGTGACGAGCCGCAGCCGGACGCAGCGGTCCCGGCCTCTCAGGCCCTATCGCAACCGGCTCAGTCCTTATACCGAACCCTCGGCATTGTGCGGCGAGCGCCTTCATCGGTGGGTGGCGGCGGCAACCTGGCGGTGCCTTCCGGAGATGCTGCCTCCGCCATTGTCAACGTCGTGGACATCGAACCGGATGAGATGAGTGGCGATCCGAACGCCGCCGCCTCAACTGCATCATCGTCAGCGCAGCATATGGAAAAATCCGGCCACTTATCCAATGCAGAGAGCGCCGCTTCTGACGTCATTGCGTCAGCCGCCGGTTTCATTGCCGACCATCCATTCGCGCGCAGCACTGGTGGCCGGGACTATCATCGCCGGCGGAGGACCTGAAGACCCTGCGACAGACGCCGTTGCGCTGGCGGAGATCAAGGCCACGGAGGAAGCGGCTGTTGACACGGCCGAAGCAGACGAATCCGGTGCCGCAGAGGCAAGTCCGGGTACATTGCCGACCGTGCGAAAATCGAGCGATCTTGCCGAGCAGCCCGTATTAAGCCAGAATTCTCTGCCGTCGGCCGCTCAGAAGGTTATCAACAGCAGCAGGCCACATCCGAGCAAACGCATTGTGCATAGAGGTAGCCTCCAACGACTGAAGCCCGGAGGCATGGCTGCCGCCAACGCCGACTTCGAAACTATGCAACCCAGGAACGTAAGAAGTTTCCCTAACGGCGTCCGTTTGGGCGTGCTTGAGGACGGAACACAAGTTAAGGTCAGATCAAAGAGCCAACCAACAGTCGAAATACAGTCAAATCGTGGCCCATCGTACACAATCAGATACGGCTCCGACTAACGCCGAGCCTTCGAAAGGTGCGAAGATGACGGAACACAGTGGGCGATCGCACAATATCGCCAGGTTGACGGAGTTGTTTGATGTAGACCCAGGCCTTTCCGCATTTTTGAAAGTCGAGATCTTTCATCAACGAGAATGGAGCGCTCTCCTTTTCGAACAGAGGTTGCAAGGTGACGCATCTCGCGCCGTTGCCGTGGCATGTGAGAAAGCCGGCTTCTCGACTGCTGTTTGCATTGATATCGATGAAAACGTTTATGAACCTTTCCAAATTAGATTGGATACCGCAGGAGTTGAGAGGGCCCATCTCGAGTTCCATACGCCTTCTTACGCGATCGTAGAGACGGATGAGAGATTCATAATTGTCTCCGATAACGATTATTACTGGGCCATTGCTGGCCACCGAAGTTTTGTCGAAAGTGTATTCGATACGCCTTGGAAGAAGTTGCTCGACGAGTTCGAAGCCAGTGTCGAGCCCTATACGCGGACTCAGTCTCCAGTTGAGAAGCGGTTGTCGCGAAACCTTTCCGATTACCTAGACCTCTGTCGGTCGAGTTTTATCGACTGATCATTACAGCATTTGCGCCGACTTACCGACCCTCACCTTCCACTACTTGTCCTGACGGGATCGATGCCGCGAGGCTGATCGATTGAGCAGCGCCCCTTGCCTTAAAGACACCGCTAAGATGCTCGCATGATCACACGCGCGCTCACCGCCATGGCGGTCCTTGCTCTGGCGCTCGCCGCGCACGTCGCGTCGGCCGCCGACTGGTACGTGGACGTGGCCAACGGCTCCGACACCAACCCCGGCACGCAGGTCGCCCCCGTGCAGACCATCGCCCGCGGCCTCCACCTCCCCGCCGCCGGCGACACGCTGCACATCGAGCCCACCGGCCTCTACACCGCCGCCGCCGGCACCGTGCCCGCCTATCTCGCGATCTCCGGCAGCGCGGTGGGCGTCATCACCATCCAGGGCGACGCCGTGAACGGCAACCGGCCGCAGATCGTCGGCGTCAACGCGCTCGGCGTCGAGATCCCCGCCGGCCGCAGCTATCTCCGCGTGACCGGCCTCGACATCACCACGCAGGGCACCGCCGCCTATTCCATGACCGACGAAAGCTGCCTCTACATCTTCGACGGCGCCAACCACATCCGCATCGACCACAACGCCGCGCATAATTGCGGCGACAACGGCATCGCGTCCCGCGGCGCCGACTACCTCATCGTCGATCACAACGACGTCTGGGACAACGCGCAGGACACCGCGACCTTCTGCGACAGCGGCATCGAGCTGTATCAGTTCCGCAACGTCGACAGGATCCCCGGCTATCACAACATCGTCGAATACAACCGCGTCTGGGGCAACACGAACTATCTCTACGGTGGCGCCGGCGGCTGCCCCGAAACGGTGAACGGCGTCACCACCCGCTCCGACACCGACGGCAACGGCATCATCATCGACGACAGCCGCAACACGCAGAACGGCTCGACCGCCGGCGCATATGCGAGTGCGACGCTGATCATGGGCAACGTCGTCTGGGGCAATGGCGGCCGCGGGATCTACTGCTTCATCTCCGACCACTGCGCGATCATCAACAACACCGTGTCGCTCAACAACATCGATCCCTTTCTGGCGAGCTACGCCTCGGGCGAGATCGAGTGCCTGCAATCGGGCGACTGCTCGGTGCGCAACAACATCGCGGTGACCGACGGCAAGAGCACCAGCGGCGGCCATTTCGCGCTGACCTTCTGGGGCTGTTCGGGACTGCCGGTGGTGGCCAGCAACAACGTGCTGTGGGCGATCACCGGGGCGAGTGCGAACGGCTATTACGTGCCCACCGCGCAGTACGACAGCGTGCACGGCAACTCGGACGCGTTCTACGTGGGTTACGGCGCGGGACCGCCGAACCGCTTCGCCGACCCCCAGCTGGTGAACCCGTCCGGAGCTGCCGGCTTCACGGATTTCCACGTCCACTACACGTCGCCGGCGACGCGCTGGGCGCAGACGAGCGTCGCGGAAACGGTGGACCTGGACGGCAACGCGGCCGGCCCGCTGCCGAACTCCGGCGCCTTGCAGACCACTGAGCCATAAGAAAGGGGACCGTGAGGTCCCCGTTCATGGCAGCAGGAGGTGGTGCGCCCGGGTCTCCCGGTCAGAAGAAGGCGGCGGCGCCGAGTGCGACGGAGGTGCTGTCCGCATCGCCCTCGAACCGGGGCTTGCGCGACACGGCCCGACGCAGCATCACCACCAGTTCGCGGATCACCTGATGGTCCGGCATGTACTCGGCGGGGGCAACGGACGGAAGCTCAGGATAGAAGAACATGGTTTTGTCCTTTCGGATAATGGCATGAGCCGGTACGCGCCGATCAGACGCAGCGGGCGGCCAAGACCTTGATGTCGTTGGAGTGGGCACCGTCTTCGGCGGGCAGGCCCGTGGCCACCGCGGATGCGGCGCGCTGCGCACGTCTCTGCCGCAGGGTCTCGCGCACTTCGCGGAACAGGGTGCGGAACGTCACGTACGGGTCGAGCGCGTCCCGGGTGAGCGCCGCGTCGTTTGCCGCAAGATTGGCCTGGAAGAACATCATGGCTGCTTCCTCCTGAAAATGGTGCACAGCACAATCGAGAAGATGCGCTGACGCCAAGCCAATTGCAAGAGCCAATTGTGCGCTGCACCAATTTTGGGACGGAAGGTTGTCCGGGCCGAGTGGAGGTCAGCCGGGATCGAGCAGGGCCGCGATGAACACGCGGGCCGGCGGCACCACGCCGTCGCCCCACGCGTCGAGCTGGGCGGCCAGGCGCGACCGCGGCACGAAGGCGAGGCGCTCGTATTCGGTGTCGCCGCTCGCCAGGTGCGCGCGGACGATGCGCGCTTGGTCCCAGGCGGTCGCGAGCGCGATCCCGACATCGACCACGTGGCTGCCGGGGTGCTCCACTGCCGCGAGCGGCCGGAAGCCCGAGACCGCGTCGCCCGGCATTCCGAGCTCCTCGGCGAGCTCGACTGTGAGCTGGGCCCGGAGGTCGACCGTGTCGTCGCCCGCGCGGGCCTCGACGCTGCCCGCTGGCGGGCATTGCCACAGCCCCGGCTGGTAGACCGCAGACGGGTCGCGCCTGCCGAACACGATGCCGTCCGGTCCCTCAACCACGCCGTTGACCGCGAGCGCACGGATGGCGAGCGCGGCGAACAGCGATGGATCCCGGATCTGCGCAAGTGCGTGCTTGTAGTCGGTCCAGAAGCCGGTGATCCGCTCGGGTGCGATCTCGCGCGCTGAAAAGACCCGCCCGTTGAACAAAGCCGGACGCGCCGCGCGCGCCTCCGTCCAGAGGCGCTCCACCGCGGCCTCGATCTCCGGAGGGGCTGCCGGCGGCGGCGGCACGACGTCGACGCGGAGCGCGGGCGAGAGCGCGTGGCTGATCCAGCCCTCGGTCATGCAGGCAGCGAGAAGTCCAGCGCCGGACCCGCGGGCACGATCCCGCCTGGATTGAGGTGCACGTGGCTGCCGTAATAGTGGCGCTTGATATGGTCGAGATCGACCGTCTCGCCGATGCCCTCATGCCCGAACATCCGCCGCGTGTAGGCCCAGAGGTGGGGGTACTCGACCAGGCGCTGCCGGTTGCACTTGAAATGGCCGTGGTAGACCGCGTCGAACCGGACCAGCGTGGTCCAGAGCCGGATGTCGGCGAGCGTGGGTGCCGCCCCCAGCAGAAAGCCCCGCCCGTCGCCCAGCCGCTCCTCGAGCATGTCGAGTGTCGCGAACAGCGCGTGATAGGCCGCCTCGTACGCCGCCTGCGACGCCGCGAAGCCCGCGCGATACACGCCGTTGTTCACGGACGGGTAGATGCGCTCGTTCAGCGCGTCGATCTCGCTTGCCAGCGCCGGCGGCTCGAGCTCGGGCCCGCCTGGAAAGGCACGGTTCAGCATACGGATGATGTCGGCGCTCTCGTTCGAGACGATCGTCCGGTGCACCCGGTCCCACAGCACCGGCACGGTGACGCGTCCCGAGCAGTGCGGGTCCGCGCGCAGGTAGATCTCGCGCAGGAACCGCGCCCCCTCCGGATCGGCGATCACCCCGCGATCCGCCTCGAACGTCCACCCGTCCTCCGCCATGTGCGGGTTCACGACCGAGACCGTGATCGCGTCTTCCAGCCGCTTCAGCTTGCGGACCACCAGCGCGCGGTGCGCCCACGGGCAGGCGAGCGAGACATACAGATGGTAGCGCCCCGGCTCCGGCGTGAACCGCGCGGCCGCCTCGGTCGTGATCCAGTCGCGGAACGTGGTCGCCGGCCGCTCGAACGCGCCGTCGCGCCCCGTGGGGAAGGTCCGCTCGTCGTGCCAGACGCCGTCGACCAGCATGGCCATCCGGGTTCTCCCTCAAGTTGCGCGTCCCCGCGCCCCGGGTGCACACAATCCGGAAACCGGGCGGAGACAGGAAGATGACGGCGTGGGCCAGCGGGGACAAGCAGTCGCGCGGAACGGCCACCGTCCTCTGCTGCTATGGCGGCTGGACGCTCGACGCGTTCGACTACTTCATCGTGGCCTTCGTGGTCGACGACGTGGCGAAAACCTTCCACGCCAGCGTCGCCGCCGCCGCCGCCGCCTTCTTCCTGACGCTTGCCTTCCGCCCCGTCGGCGCCTACCTGTTCGGCCGCGCCGCCGACCGCTACGGCCGCAAGCCCGCGCTGATGGCGGCGATCGGCTTCTACTCCGTGGTCGAGCTCGCCTCCGCCGTCGCCCCCTCGCTCACGGTCTTTCTGCTCCTGCGCGCCCTGTTCGGGGTCGCACTCGGCGGCGAATGGGGTGTGGGCGCGGCGCTGACCATGGAGAGCATCCCGCCCCGCTGGCGCGGCTTCGTCTCGGGCGTGCTGCAGACCGGCTACCCGTCCGGCTACCTGCTGGCCTCGCTCGTGTTCCTGGCCGAACCGATGCTCGGCTGGCGTGGCATGTTCGCGCTCGGCGTGCTGCCGGTGCTGCTGATCCCGGTGATCTGGATGTTCGTGCCCGAAAGCCCGGAATGGCTGGCGCGCCACGACGGCGGCCGCTCCACGGGCGCCGCCCCCTTCTTCTCCGTGCTGCGCCGCCACGCGAAGCTCGCGATCTTCGCGATCGCGCTGATGGCCGGCTTCAACTTCTTCAGCCACGGCTCGCAGGACCTGTATCCGAAGCTGTTCCTCACCAGGCAGCTCCACTTCCCGCACGCGACCGTCACCACGATCGTGGTGCTCTACAATCTGGGTGCCATCGCCGGCGGCCTGTTCTTCGCGACCATCTCGCAGCGGATCGGCCGGAGGCGTGCGATCGCGATCGCGGCGGTGCTCGCACTGCCGCTGCTGCCGCTGTTTGCCTTCTCCACCACGCCGCTCCGTATCGCGATCGGGGCGACCCTCATGCAGTTCATGGTGCAGGGTGCCTGGGGGATGGTGCCGGCCTATCTGAACGAGCTCTCGCCCGCGGAAATCCGGGCCACTTTCCCGGGGCTGACCTACCAGCTCGGCAACCTGATCGCCTCGCCCAACGGCAACCTGCAGCTGGCGATGGCGACCACCTGGTTCGCCGGCAGCCTGGCGCCGCCGCTCGCGATCGTGGTGGGCACGGTCGCGGTGGTGATCGCGGTGCTGGCGAGCTTTGGGCCGGACGGGACGCGGGAGCGGCTGGCGTGAAGAAGGCCAGGGGCTCTGCCCCTGGACCCCGCTAAGGGCAGTCGCCCTTAGAACCCCCTACTAAAGGATTGGACTACGGGCGTGGAGACGGAATGCGTTAGCCGAAGTCTATAATTTCAGGCTTCGCCAGGGAACAAGCCAAACAATCAGGGATCCAAGGGACGACTGTCCCTTGGCGGGTCCAGGGCAGAGCCCTGGCCTTAAGCCGCCCGAACCGCCCGCGCCAGCCGCTCCGTCAGTGCCGCACAAGCCGCCAACTGCGGCATCTGCATGAACCCATGGATCATCCCAGGCACCCGCTCGAGGGCCACCGGCACGCCGTCCTCGCGCAGGCGCCGCGCGTAGGTCTCGCCTTCGTCGCGCTGCGGATCGAACTCCGCCGTCACCACCAGGGCCGCCGGCATCCCCGCGAGCGATCCGGCCGGCGCCAGCGAGGGCGAGATTTCCGGATCCGTCCGATCGATCCCCTCCGGCACATAGAGGTCGAGCGTGCGGTCCTTGCCGGGACGGTCGAGGATCACCCCCTCATGCTCCCGCCAGGACCCGGTGTTGAAGCCGCGCCGCGCATCCGCGTCGGGATAGACCAGCAGCTGCAGGCAGGGCGCGTGCGCCGTGCCGCGGCTGCGCCCTGCGGCCACGGTCGCGAGGTTTCCGCCCGCGCTGTCGCCGCCGACGATCAGGGGTTTCCCCAGCGTCGCGGCCCAGCCGAGGGCCGCCACCATGTCCTCGATCGCAGCCGGGTAGGGGAACAGAGGTGCGAGCCGGTATTCGACCGCGATCACGGTGCATTCCGCCCGCGCCGCCAACGCACTGAGCGGCGCGTCGTGGCCGCCGACATTGCCGGAGACGAAGCCGCCGCCATGCGCCCAGACCACCACCGGCCCGTCGCCGCCGCGCCAGATGCGGAGAAGGATCGTGTCGTCGTCGGGCCCCGGGACGCGACGGTTCTCGCAGGTGGGGTCTGCGACCTGTCGCTGCTCGAGGAGTGCGGCCGCCTGAGGGTCGAGCCGCCCATAGGCCAGCGTGTCGAACAGCCCGAGCGCGACTGCCTGATCCACTATCTTCCGATCCATGTAATCCGGTGCATCCATGCCAGCGCGGCGCGCGGCAGGGTGCGGCGGTTGCCGTGCTCGGCCGCCCCGAACGTGACGCGCGCGCCATCCTGGTCGAGCAGGCGCGTCGCGAACACGCTGCCCTCGTGGCAGCAGAGCACCCGATCGCCCGCCTCGATCGCCGCGTCGGGCGAGACCATCGCCAGGTCGCCGCGGCTCAGCACCGGCTCGTGCAGGTCGGTCTCGACGCGCAGCGCGTAGTCGCCGGTGGTGGCGATCGCCGGCGCCTCCTCGCGCTCCCACAGGCTGCCGGCGGGCGTTCCCGCCTCGTCGAACAGGGCCGGCGCGTTGGCGGCCTCGAGCCTGGTCGTCCGCAGCGTGCGCTCGCGCCTGGCATGGCCCAGCGTGCGCGCGCCGCGCACGAGATTGGTGAAGCCCTCGAGCGTGGCCCCGGTCGCGGCCAGCGCCCGGCTGAGGCTTTCCGTACTGGGCCAGCGCAGGCGGCCGTCCGGCGAGCGGCGCTTGGAGCGGTTGAACGTGGTGGCGTCGAGGCCGGCTGCGCGCGCGAGGCCCGAGGGGGTCATGCCGTTCTCGGCCGCCAGCGTGTCGAGCGCGCGCCAGAGGTCCTCGTGCCGGATCGCCACGCTCACGCCACCTTGCGGATTTCGGCCGCATGGCGATGCAAGCCGGGTGCCGTGATGCCGTAGCGCCCGTCGTGACGCGGCTCGGCCAGCCCCATCTCGCAGAGGCGCTGCAGGCAGGGGCCGTCCTTCATGCCTGGCGGCCGGCCGGCGCGCCCGCAGAGCGTCAGGCGATGCAGCGCGGAGCGACAGCAGGTCTCGAGATAGGGCTCGTCCCACATCCCGCACAGAATGGCGGTCGACCCGCGTGGTGACAAGGACGTTGGACGGCTTTCCCGCCGGGCACGGTTCGGGCAAGGACGGCGCATGCAGGCTTTTATGAAACGCATCGGCACCTTGGCAGGACGCATCGGCGCCACCGCGCTCCGCCGGATCGATCCCGAGACCGCCCATCGCATCGCGCTTCGCCTGGCCGCCGCCGCCATGGGCCCGATGCCGGCGCACGACCCGCGCCTCGCCCGCACCGTCATGGGGCTGCGGTTCCCGACCCCGATCGGGCTCGCCGCCGGCTTCGACAAGGACGCGGCAGCCCCCGGCGCCTGGGGCCGGCTCGGCTTCGGCTTCGCCGAGCTCGGCACCGTGACCCCGCGCCCGCAGCCGGGCAATCCGCGCCCGCGCCTGTTCCGCCTCGCGGCCGACGACGCGGTGATCAACCGCATGGGCTTCAACAACGACGGCATCGACGCGTGCCTGAAGCGCGTGGCCCGCGCCCGCGCGAGCGGCCGGGTGCAGGTCCCGCTCGGGATCAATGTCGGCATCAACAAGGAGGGCGCCGATCCGCTGAGGGACTATCCCGCCCTGGTCGAACAGGCGGCCTCGCTCGCGGACTACGTCACGATCAACGTCTCCTCGCCCAACACGCCCGGCCTGCGCGCGCTGCAGGACGAGGAACGGCTCGGCGCGATCCTGCAGGCGGTGCGCGCACGCGTGCCGGCGCGGACCCCACTGCTGGTCAAGCTCGCCCCCGACCTCACGGACGCGGCACTGACCTCGCTCGTGCGGCTGGTGGCCGCCGAGGGCGCATCCGGCGTGATCGCCACCAACACCACGCTCGCGCGACCGCCCACGCTGCGTAGTCCGCTCGCGGCCGAGCAGGGCGGCCTGTCGGGCGCGCCGCTCGCCGCCCGGGCGCGCGCCGTGCTGGACATCCTGGCCCATGCCCGCGAGTCGCTGCCCGGCGGCCGGACGGCGCTCGCGATCGTGTCGTGCGGCGGCATCGCGGATGGCGCCGACATCGCCGCCCGGCTCGACGCGGGCGCCGATCTCGTCCAGCTCTACACCGCCTGGGCCTATGAGGGGCCGGCGCTGCTGGCGCGGCTCGAGCGCCAACTCCTGGCCGCCATCAAAGATGGGACCTGACCGTGGAACATCTCGAAGGCTTGCGGGCGCTCGCGTCCGGTTACGACGGCTTCGTGGTCGATCTCTGGGGCGTGGTGCACAACGGCGTCGCCCTGCTGCCCGGCGTCCGCCGCTGCCTCGAGCACCTGGCGGCGGCCGACAAGCGGGTGGTGTTCCTGTCGAACGCGCCGCGCCGCGCGGGCCTCGTGCACGGCCAGCTCCGCCGGATGGGCATCCCCGACGCGTGCCATGCCGGCGTGGTCACCTCGGGCGAGGTCACCCGCACGCTGCTGATCGAGCGGACCGACAAGTTCGTGGCCGCACTCGGCCGCCGCGTGTTCCATTTCGGTCCGGGCAAGGACAACGACATCCTCGACGACGTCGACGTGGAGCGCGCCCCGCTCGCGACCGCCGACTTCATCCTCAACACCGGTCCCGACGACGACAGCCCCGAGGGCGAGGCGGGCTGGCGCCTGACCCTCGAGGCGGCATCCCGGCGCCATCTGCCGATGATCTGCGCGAACCCGGACATCGAGGTGGTGCGCGGCACCACGCGGCTGATCTGCGCCGGCTATGTCGCAAGGGTCTACGAGGAGGAATATGGCGGCCCGGTGCGGCGGATCGGCAAGCCCGACCCGGTCGTCTACGGACCGGCGCTGTCGATGCTCGGCATGGCCCGCGAGCGGGTCCTCGCCCTGGGCGACTCGCTCGCGACCGATCTCCGCGGTGCGCGGGCCGCGGGGATCGACGCAGCCTGGGTGCTCGGCGGGATCCACGCGGATCTCGCCGAACGCCCGGACGAGGCGGCCCGCCTCGCCCGCCAGGCCGGGCTCACGCCGCGTGCGAGCCTGCCCGGCCTCGTCTGGTAATCAGCCGCCGCCGGGCGCGGTGGTCGTCCCGGTGGCGCTGCTCGACCCTGTAACGCCAGGCGTGTTGGTGATGCCTGCGGTGCTGGGAGTCTGCGTGCTGGTCGGCACACCGGCCGACGGGCTCGCGACGCCGCCGGCCGCCGAGCCGGTCGCCCCGCCCGCGCCCGGCGCACCCGGTGCGGCACCCATCGCGTTCGCACCCGTGGCGCCCGCGGTGCCGACGCCCGCGCCGGTTCCTCCCGCCGCGCCGCCGCCTCCCATCGCGCCGCCGCCGCCGCCGACCGCCCCCTGGGCGAACGCCGCGCCGGCGCTTGCGCCGAGAAGGGCGAGGGCGGTCGCCGAGGCTAGAATGACGTTGCGCATGATCGTGTCTCCCATTGCCGCGTGGAACGATCGGTTCCGTTCCGCGGATGCGTGACGAACACCCTGTAGCGGCCACAGTTCTGGAGAGAGGATGCGCCTCGCTCAGGCGTGACCCGGGCGGCGATCGGCCGCCGCGGCTGCACCCGATCCTCGGCACCTTCTGCGCCCAGGGAAGAAGGCCAGGGCGTCGTGCGGAGCACGCCTCCGGCGTGACGCCCTGGACCGGCCAAGGGACGGTCGTCCCTTGGAACCCTGCTTGTTTGTTGTTTGCCGGTCGAGCGCGGCGGGGCCTAAAATGGGGTTCTATGGGCGACTGCCCTTGAGCTCGGTCCAGGGGCAGAGACCCTGGCCTTCTCTGCTGCCGATAGACGCCAGCAACGCCTGCGGCTCAGGCGTGTCCGGCGACCGCCGACAACAGGAGCGGGTCGATCCGCAGCGTGTGCAGCGCGCGCCGCCACTTCGTCTCGTGGGCGCGGTCGAACACGATCGCCTCGGTCGACGGTGCCGAGACCCAGGCGTTGTCCTCCATCTCGCGCTCGAGCTGACCCGGCGCCCAGCTCGCATGGCCCAGCGCCAGCAGCGCCCGCAGCGGACCGTCGCCCTCGGCCAGCGCGCGCAGCACGTCGAGGCTCGCGGTGAGCGACAGCGCGTCGTCGATCACCAGGCTGCCCTCGCCGCTCCACTCCGCACTGTGCAGCACGAAGCCGCGCGACGGATCCATCGGTCCGCCGGCGCAGAGCTCGACGCGACGGCGGGGAGGCGTGGGCTCGACCCCGAGCTGGGCCATCAGCTCGTCATAGGCGGGCGCCTCGACCGGCTTGTTGATCACCAGGCCCATCGCTCCCTCGTCGAGCGAATGCGCGCAAACCAGCACCACGCTCTGCGCGAAGGGCGCGGACACCAGCACGGGCGTCGCGATCAGCAGATGCCCGGCGAGGTTCCAATCCTCCCCGCTTTTCGCGCGATCGCCGCTTGTGCCGTCGCCGGTCGGCCACTCTGTCTCGGACATGCCTCACCATGTGGCGAGCGGCCTTGCCTGCGCAAGCGCCCAAACCCTGCGCGAAGGCCCGCTGCGCAAACGCTTCGGCGGCGGCGGCGCGGCGACGTGTCCGGCCCGACGCCGCGCGAGTTCCGTCCGGCCGATCGATGCTCTATCGTTGCAACATGGCTTTCACGCTCGCCTACGTCGTCAGTCGCGTCCCCCAGATCCCCCAGCATGCCGGCGCGTCCCCGTCGGGCTCGCGCGGTCTGCTGCCTGACCGGCACGAGCATTTCGGCACCGAGGAGGCCGCCTTCCGCCGCGTTCGCGAGCTGCTGCCGGCAGCCGAGTGGATCGATCTGCGCCTGTTCGGCCCCGACGGAAGGCTGATCGCCGGCCAGCATGCGCTCGAAGCCCGACTCGGCCTGAGCTCCACGGACGCGGACGGCGGACAACCCGCAGCCGGCTGACGCGTTCGCCTCTCCAACGACCAGGGAGCAGAACACGATGGGTTTCACAGCAACGGCCACCACGATCGCCGGCCGCAACGGCCATGTGGAAACCGAGGACCACGTGGTCAGCCTCGATCTCGCCATGCCCAAGCCCGACGGCACGCCCGGCAAGCCGAACGCCACCAACCCGGAAGCCCTGTTCGCGGCGGGTTACTCCGCCTGCTACGGCCAGGCGCTGATCGCGCTCGCGGGTCGCGACAAGATCAAGCCCGAGCAGGTGAAGGTGACCGCCGAGGTCACGCTCAGCACCGACAACAATGACTACAAGCTGTCGGTCGTGCTCAAGCCGAGCATCACCGGGATTGACCGTGCACAGGCGGAAGAGCTCGCCCACAAGGCGCACGAGGTCTGCCCGTATTCCAAGGCGACCCGCGACAACATACCCGTGACGATCGAAGTCCAGTGAGGGGCGAAGTCCAGTGAGGGGCGGAGTCCAGTGAGGGGGAAAGTCCAGTGAGCATGCTCGCCCTCGTCACGGGTGCGACCGCGGGCTTCGGCGAGGCGATCACCCGTCGCCTCCACCGGGACGGCGCCCGCGTGATCGCGACCGGCCGGCGGCGCGACCGGCTTGAGGCGCTGGCCGGCGAGCTCGGCGAGCGCGTGCTCGCCTGGCCGCTCGACGTGACCGACGCCGGCGCGGTGGCCGCCCTGCCGGGCGCGCTCCCGGACGCCTGGCAAGAGATCGACGTGCTGGTGAACAATGCCGGCCTCGCGCGCGGCCTCAAGCCTGCCCACGAAGTCGATCTCGCCGACTGGGACCAGATGGTCGCGACCAACGTGACCGGGCTGATCCACCTGACCCACGCGATCCTGCCCGGCATGGTGGCGCGCGACCGCGGCTATATCGTCAATCTCGGCAGCACCGCCGGCTCCTACGCCTATCCGGGCGGCAACGTGTACGGCGCCAGCAAGGCCTTCGTGCGCCAGTTCACGCTCAACCTGCGCGCCGACCTGGTCGGCACCAACGTGCACGCGACCGACATCGAACCCGGGCTGGTGGGCGGCAGCGAGTTCAGCCAGGTCCGGTTCGGCGACGCCGACAAGGCCCGCGCGGTCTACGAGGGCACCGAGCCGCTGCTCCCCGAGGACATCGCCGACACGGTCGCCTGGATCGTCTCGCGTCCGTCGCGGGTGAACATCAACCGGATCGAGATGATGCCCACCTGCCAGGCCCCCGCGGCGCCTGCGGTCAAGCGCCACGGCAAGTGAGTCGCGTGAAGGGAAAGCGCGCGGCGGCGCTCGGTCGGATCCGTGTCGAGGAAGGCGCCGAGTTCCGCCTCGCCGATCACGATACCGGCGACCGGAGCGGCATCGACCGTCGCGCGGCCGAGGAGCGCACCGCCTCGATCCGTGAACGCCTGGTCGATCTGCAGGCCCGCCTCTACGCCGCCAACGGTCCGTCGCTGCTGGTGGTGCTGCAGGGCATGGACACGTCGGGCAAGGATGGCACGATCGCGCACGTGATGACGGGCCTCAACCCGCAGGGCGTGTCGGTCGTCTCGTTCAAGCAGCCGGGCCCGGTCGAACAGGCGCACGGCTTCCTGTGGCGGATCCACCAGGCGGCCCCTGCTCGCGGCCGGATCGTCATCTTCAACCGCAGCCACTACGAGGACGTGCTCGTCACCCGCGTCCATCCCGAGCTGCTGGCGCACCAGCACCTGGCCGGCGACCCGGGCTCGGAAGAGTTCTGGCAGCACCGCTACGACGACATCGTCACCTTCGAGCGCTACCTCGCGCATCAGGGGACGACGGTGCTGAAGTTCTTCCTGAATATCTCGCCTGGTGAGCAATGCGAACGCCTGGGCGCACGCCTCGACGATCCGTCCAAGCAGTGGAAGTGGAGTGCGAGCGACCTTGCGGAGCGGCAGTTCTGGGGCGACTACCAGTCGGCCTACGAGCGGGCGATCGCCGCCACGGCCCGTCCGGAGGCGCCCTGGTTCGTGGTGCCGGCAGACCACAAATGGCATGCAAGGCTGGTGGTGGCGGAGGCGGTCGTAGCGGCACTGGAGCGGATCGATCCCAAGTATCCGGAGGTCGACGCCAAGCAGCGCGAAGCCATCGAGCAGGCGAAGGAAGAGCTAAGGGGCTCTGCCCCTTAAACCCCGCCAGGACAAGCAGTCCTGGACCTGCATACTTTAAGATTGCGGGTCCAGGGGCGCTTGCTCCTGGCGGGGTCCAGGGGCAGAGCCCCTGGCCTTCTTCTTACTCCGCAGTCTCCCGCGCATCCTCGGTCGAGCCTTCATCATCGGTCTTCGCCGGCGTATTCGCCGACATATACTCAAAGTCGAGCGCGCCCTCTTTGAGCCCCACCTTCACCGAGCCCCCACCAACAAGCCGCCCAAACAGCAGCTCTTCGGCGAGCGGCTTCTTGATATGCTCCTGGATGACCCGCGCCAGCGGCCGCGCACCATACATCCGGTCGTAGCCCCGCTCCGCCAGCCACTCCTTGGCCGCGGACGAGAGCTCGATCGTGACGTTGCGATCGGCCAACTGCGCCTCGAGCTGCAGCACGAACTTCTCGACGACACGACCGACGATTTCCTGCGTGAGGCCGGCAAACGGGATCACCGCGTCGAGCCGGTTGCGGAACTCGGGGGTGAACAGCCGCTTGATCGCCTCCTCGTCCTCGCCCTCGCGCAGGTCGCGGCCGAAGCCAATCGCCTCGCGGGTCATGTCGGCGGCGCCCGCATTGGTCGTCATGATCAGGATGACGTTGCGGAAATCGACCGTCTTGCCGTTGTGGTCGGTGAGCTTCCCGTGATCCATCACCTGCAGCAGGATGTTGTAGAGGTCCTGGTGCGCCTTTTCGATCTCGTCGAGCAGGAGCACGGCGTGCGGGTGCTGGTCGATGCTGTCGGTGAGCAGGCCGCCCTGGTCGAACCCGACATAGCCGGGCGGCGCGCCGATCAGCCGGCTGATCGAGTGCCGCTCCATGTATTCGCTCATGTCGAAGCGGATCAGCTCGATGCCGAGCGTGGAGGCGAGCTGCTTCGCCACCTCGGTCTTGCCGACGCCGGTCGGGCCCGAAAACAGGTAGTTGCCGATCGGCTTCTCCTGGTCTCGCAGGCCCGCGCGGCTGAGCTTGATCGCGGCCGACAGCGCCTCGATCGCGCGGTCCTGACCGAACACCATCGACTTCAGGTCGCGCTCGAGGTTGCGCAGCGTCTCCTTGTCGTCCGAGCTCACGGACTTGGGAGGAATGCGCGCGATCTTGGCGACGATGTCCTCGACGTCCTTGAGCGTCACCGTCTTGCGGCGCTTGCCCTCGGGCTGGAGCATCCGCGAGGCGCCCACCTCGTCAATCACGTCGATCGCCTTGTCGGGCAGCTTGCGGTCGTTGATGTATTTCGCCGACAGCTCGACGGCGGCGCGGATCGCCTCCTCGGTGTAGCGGACCTTGTGGTGCTTCTCGTAGTTGGTCTTGAGGCCGCGAAGGATCTTCACCGCGTCCTCGATCGTCGGCTCGTTCACGTCGATCTTCTGGAAGCGCCGCACCAGCGCGCGGTCCTTCTCGAAGTAGTTGCGAAACTCCTTATACGTCGTCGAGCCGATGCAGCGCAGCGAGCCCTGGGCCAGCGCCGGCTTCAGCAGGTTCGACGCGTCCATGGCACCACCAGACGTGGCGCCAGCGCCGATCACCGTGTGGATCTCGTCGATGAACAAAATACCGCCGGGCGTGTTCTCGAGCTCAGTCACGACCGCCTTCAGCCGCTCCTCGAAATCGCCGCGATAGCGCGTGCCGGCCAGCAGCGCCCCCATGTCGAGCGCGTAGATCGTGCACTTGGACAGAACCTCCGGCACGTCGCCCTCGACGATGCGCTTGGCCAGTCCTTCCGCGATCGCCGTCTTACCGACGCCCGGGTCGCCCACGTAGAGCGGATTGTTCTTCGTGCGGCGGCACAGGATCTGGATCGTGCGCTCGATCTCGTGGTCGCGCCCGATCAGCGGGTCGATCTTCCCCGCGGTCGCCTTCTTGTTGAGGTTCACGCAGTAGGCCGAGAGCCCGTCCTGGCCCTTCGAAGCCCGGCCGCGCTCCTCGCGCTCGCCGTCGCCACCATTGCCGCCGCCGGCGCCATCGCCGTTCGGCGGATTGTTGCTCCCCTGCACGGGACGCTGCGCGGTGCGGCCCGGCGCCTTGGCGATGCCGTGGCTGATGAAGTTCACCGCGTCGAGCCGCGTCATGTCCTGCAGCTGCAGGAAGTAGACGGCATGCGTCTCGCGCTCGCTGAACATCGCGACCAGCACGTTCGCACCCGTGACCTCGTCGCGGCCGGAGCTCTGCACATGGATCGCCGCGCGCTGCACCACACGCTGGAACGCCGCGGTCGGCTTGGGCTCGCCGGGTCGCTCGGAGGCGAGTCCCGACAGGTCCTTGTCCAAAAATTCAGTCAGGTCGGCACGGAGCTTTTCCAGGTCGACGCCGCAGGCGCGCAGCACGGTGGCGGCGTCGCTGTCGTCGGCGAGGGCGAGCAACAGGTGCTCGAGCGTCGCGTATTCGTGGCGGCGGTCGCTCGCGAGCGAGAGCGCACGGTGGAGTGTCTGCTCTAGGTTACGTGACAGCATAACGAAGTTCCTCCACCTGGTCCCGATCGCTCCGCGAGGCGCCGATTCCCTGGCCGCCTCGAGTGCCCGGCGCCCCACCCCACCATGGGCATGAGACGCGCGTCCGTGCCGAAGTCTCCGGCCAGTCCGATCGGATTTCCAGTGAAATCGGGGTCAAGGGATTGAGATGGTGCGCACAAAACCGTCTGCGAGGGGCATTCTTCAAGGAAGATGCCGACGAGGCCGTCGCCCCAGTCCTTCTCGCCCAGGTCCTTCTCGCCCTAGTCCTTCTCAATCGTGCACTGTAGCGGGTGCTGGTTCTGCCGGGCGAGGTCCATCACCTGCGTGACCTTGGTCTCGGCCACCTCGTAGGTGAACACCCCGCATACGCCCACGCCACGCCGGTGGACATGCAGCATCACCCGCGTCGCTTCCTCCCGCGATTTCTGGAAGAAGCGCTCGAGCACGTGCACGACGAACTCCATCGGCGTGTAGTCGTCGTTCAGCATCAGCACCTTGTACATCGCGGGCTTGCGCGTCTTGGGGCGCGACTTGACGACCACGCCAGTGGTCGTGCCGTCGTTCCCATTCCCGCGCTTGTCGTCGACGCTCATCGGGCCAGCATATCGGAAGGCGGTCGCCAGATAAAAGGGGCCGATCGTTCGCGCGGACCCGACGGGCCGGCCCGCATCGGTGCGATCCCGGATCGAGGTGGCATCGCACTGGAAGAAGCCCCGCCAACCCGTTCGCCGGGCTTCATTTTTGATCGCCCCTCCGGTCACAATTGCTGGATCGGGTGGGAACCTTCTGTTACCGTCCGGCCATCCTGGTCGGGGGAGCGGATGACAAGGTCGCCCATGAGAACTCTGGCAGCGGCGCGCGCCAAACACGCGTCAGGCCAGCGGCTTGGCTCGACGATCCACGCTCTGCTTCTCGCCGCGGCCGGCCTGTTGGCCCTCACACCAGCGGCCCGCGCTCAGTATCGCGGCGACCTCAGCACCATCGTGCTCGATGCCAACACCGGCAACGTCCTCCACCAGGACAGCCCCGATCTCGAGCGCTTCCCGGCCAGTCTCACCAAGCTCATGACCCTCTACATGGCGTTCGAGGCGCTGCGCGACCGCCGCGTGACACTCGACAGCGAGGTGCCGGTCTCGGATCACGCCGCCTCGATGCAGCCCTCCAAGCTCGGCCTGCTGCCCGGCTCCTACCTCACGGTGCAGGAAGCGGTGCTGGCCCTGGTCACCAAATCCGCCAACGACGCGGCCTCCGCACTGGGCGAGCTGCTCGGCGGCGACGAGGACCGGTTCGGCCAGATGATGACGCTGCGCGCCCGGGCGCTCGGGATGACCCACACCACCTTCCGCAACGCGTCCGGCCTGCCCGATCCCGACCAGATGACCACCGCCGGCGACCTGGCCCTGCTCGCGCGCCACCTGATTTCCGACTTCCCCGACCAGTATCACTATTTCAGCGTGCCGTATTTCTGGTTCCACGGCCGGATGATCCCGAACCACGACCCGATGCTGCGCACCTATCCCGGCGCGGACGGGCTGAAGACCGGCTTCACCGATGCCGCCGGCCTGAACCTCGTGACCTCTGCCGTGCGCGGCAATGTCCGCCTGATCGGCGTGGTGCTGGGCGCCCGGACCAGCGGGCAGCGCTCCAACGTCATGACGGCGCTGCTGAACGACGGCTTCAGCCAGGAGGGCGTGCCCGTCCCCGCGACGCCGCTGCCGGCTCCGCGGGGCTTCGGACCCCGACGCAATCCCGGCGTGGTCATGGCCGCCGACACCCTCATGATCGGCCCGATCGCGCATGGCCGCCACCATCTGTCCCGCTGGGGCGGACGCGGTTTCGTGCACGAGGTCGCCGCCCGCTTCGGCCACCGCCACATGATCCGCATGGAGGCCGCCATGACCGACACGGTCTCCCGCGGCGGCGCCCGGATCCGCGCGATCCATGCGCTCCGCTCCTTCGGCCACCATCACGGGGCGCACCACCTGATCGCGCGTGCCGGGCGGCAGCATGCCGCCAATACCCGCTTGGCCGACGAGAGCTCGGGCGCGGTCGAGCGCACGTAAGAAGGCCAGGGCTCTGCCCTGGACCCGCCAAGGGGCTTGCCCCTTGGATCCCATGACTTAAACAAATGGGTTCTAAGGGCGACTGCCCTTGAGCTCGGTCCAGGGGCAGAGCCCCTGGCCTTCTTCCAAACCGCCTCAGCGCCCTTGCCCTCGGGCCTCCGCGAACACATCCTTGGGCCCGCAGGCAGTCGAGAAAAGCATGGACGGCGAGGTGGACGGGCGCAGGATCATCATCCACGCGCCTTCGGATTTCGAGGGAATGCGCCGCGCCGGCCGCCTGGCCGCCGACACCCTCGACATGATCACGCCGCACGTCCGCGCCGGCGTCACCACCGACGAGCTCGACGCCCTGATCCACGATTTCACCCTCGCGCACGACGCGGTTCCGGCCTGCCTGAACTATCGCGGCTACCCGAAATCCTCCTGCATCTCGATCAACCACGTGGTCTGCCACGGCATACCGGGCGAGCGGCGGCTGCAGGACGGCGACATCCTCAACATCGACGTCACCTCGATCGTCGACGGCTGGTACGGCGATTCGAGCCGCATGTACACGGTGGGCCCGATCCCGCGCCGGGCCGCGATGCTGATCGACGTCACCTACGAGGCGCTGATGCGTGGCGTGGAGGCCGTGCGTCCCGGCGCGACCCTCGGCGACGTGGGCCACGCGATCCAGACCTTCGTCGAGAGCAAACGCTTCTCGGTGGTGCGCGATTTCTGCGGCCACGGCATCGGCCGCATCTTCCACGCGCCTCCCAACGTGCTGCATTTCGGCCGTCCGGGGGAGGGACCCGTGCTCAAGGCGGGCATGTTCCTCACCGTCGAGCCGATGGTGAATGCCGGCCGCCACGAGGTGAAAATCCTCGAGGATGGCTGGACCGCAGTGACCCGCGACCGCAGCCTGTCGGCGCAGTTCGAGCATATGATCGGCGTCACCGAGGAGGGCTGCGAGATATTCACCGTGTCGCAAGCGGGCCTGCACCATCCCCAGCTCGCCGCGTGACCGGATGAGGATCGCTTTCCCGGTCGCACTCGCCGCGTCTCTGTTCGTCGCCAGCCGCGCCGCCGAAGCCGCATATCCCATGGCCGTGGGCGCACCCAACGGCATGGTCGTCTCGGCCCAGCACCTGGCCTCGGACGCCGGCGTCGCCGTGCTCCGCCAGGGCGGCAACGCGGTCGACGCGGCCGTCGCCACCGCCTACGCGCTCGCCGTCACCTTCCCCGAGGCCGGCAATCTCGGCGGCGGCGGTTTCCTCACGTTCCGCGCGGCCGACGGACACACCGCCTTCCTCGACTTCCGCGAAAAGGCGCCGCACCGCGCCACCCACGACATGTATCTCGACCCGCACGGAAACGTGGTCCCCGGCAAGTCCACCGATGGCTGGCTCGCAGTGGGCGTGCCCGGTTCGGTCGCCGGTCTCGAGACCGCGCGCCGCATCTGGGGCCATCTGAGCCGCGCCCAGGACATGGAGCCCGCGATCCGCCTCGCGCGCGACGGCTTCGTGGTCGACGACGGCGACCTGATGATCTTCGACGAGGCGCGCCGCTTCCTCGGCAAGTGGCCCGACCTGCGCCCGCTGCTGTCGCGCCCCGACGGCTCGCCGCTCCTGGCCGGGGACCGCGTGCGCCAGCCCGAACTCGCCCGCACGCTCGAGGCGATCGCGAAAAGCGGCCCCGACGCGTTCTACCACGGCCCGATCGGCCGCGAGATCGTGCGCGCCAGCAGCAAGGGCGGCGGCATCCTCACCGACGCCGATTTCGACAGCTACCGCACCCGCCTGCTGAAACCCGTCAGCTGCACCTATCGCGGCTACCTGGTCGAGAGCGCCCCCCCGCCGAGCTCCGGCGGCGTGGTGCTTTGCGAGATCCTGAACGTGCTGGGCGGGATCGACATGGCCCCGCTCGGCTTCCACTCGGCGGCCAGCGTGCACGACATGGCCGAGGCCATGCGCCACGCCTATCACGACCGCAACACGCTGCTCGGCGACCCCGATTTCGTGCACGCACCCGTCGACGACCTGCTCAGCCCGGCCCATGCCGACGCGATCCGCAGCGCCATCCTGCCCGACCGCGCGACGCCCTCGTCCACGCTGCCGGCGATCCCGCTCGGCCATGAGGGCCACAACACCACCCATCTCGCCGTCGTCGACCGCGACGGCAACGCGGTCTCGCTGACCACCACGCTGAACGCCTACTTCGGCGCCAAGGTGATGGGGGGTGCCACCGGCGTGATCATGAACGACGAGATGGACGATTTCGCCGCCAAGCCCGGCGTGCCCAACATGTTCGGCCTGGTGCAGGGCGAGCAGAACGCGATCCAGCCCGGCAAGACGCCGCTCTCGTCGATGTCGCCCACGATCGTCTCGCGCGATGGCAAGCTCGTGATGGTGATCGGCAGCCCCGGCGGCTCGCGCATTCCCACCATCACGCTCGAGGCGATCCTCAACGTGATCGACTTCCACATGGACATCGCGAGCGCCATCGACGCGCCGCGGATCCACGAGCAATGGCTGCCCGACGTGATCGAGGCCGAGGCGATGGCGCTCTCGCCCGACACCAGGCGCGCGCTCGAGGCGATGGGGTATACGATCAAGGATCGCGCTCATTGGGGGTCGGCCGCCGGGATCCTGGTGGGTGCACCTGCGCTAGGTGCCACGCCGCCTTTGGGCGAGCATGTGTTTGGCGCGGAGGATGATCGCGCGCCGGCCGGAGCGGCGGTCGGCAACTGAAGAAGGTTGGGGCTCTGCCCCAAACCCCGCCAGGATGCTGTGCACCCTGGACCCCCCAATTATAAATATGCAGGTCCGGGACTGCTCGTCCTGGCGGAGTTTGGGGCGTCACGCCGAAGGCGTGCTGCGCACGACGCCTCAACCTTCTTCAGCTCCGCCGCCGCGCAAACACCATGTCGAGCAGCACCACCGGCGCCACCGCCATCGTCGACCGCCACGCCCGCTCGCGCCGCGCGCCGACGCCCTATGCGGACCCCGGCAGCAGCCCATCCAGCGCATCGCCTGCGACCCGCATCCACAGCCAGTTCTCCGGCCGCCGTGCCGCCAGGATGATCACGCCAGAGACGATCTCCCGCCACCCGAACGCGCGCAGTTCACGTTCTTGGCCCTCGAGGCCGCTCGCACGCGCGACATCGCGCACTGCCAGAACCTCGACCAGACCGAGGCCGATGCCGAACACGGCGAGTAGGCGCGCCACGACGCGAGAGCTCATGCGGGGATGTCCTGACAGATCGGCAAGCGCCGGCTGAACGGGACGCGCCGGGCGGAGCGTCGCGACTGGTCGGTCACCATCCGGAGAGCGCCGCCCCCACCGCCGTCCGGTGTAGCACCTCCGCACTTCCGTCCCAGACCATCCGCAGCGCCACCCAGAGCACGATCAGCAGCCCCACCCACGCGATCCAGCGGTAGCGCTCGATCAGGTTCGCGACCGTCGACGCCGCCGCCCCCATCAGCACCACCGAGAACACGAGCCCTGCGACGAGTGCCGCGATGTCCTGCCGGGCGGCGCCGGCAACCGCGAGCACGTTGTCGAGGCTCATCGACAGGTCGGCGAGCATGATCCGGAGCATGGCGCCGCGGAAACTCGCCGGTGCCGCGCCGTTGCCGGTGCCCGCGCGATGCGCCCGCAGCTCCCGGTACATCCGCCACGCCACCCACAGCAGGAGCAGGCCGCCCGCGAGCGTCAGCCCGATGATCGTGATCAGCCGCACCGCGACGAGCGCGAACAGCAGGCGGACCACGGTCGCGCCGATCGTGCCGAACAGGATCGCGCGACGACGCTGCGCGGCCGCGAGCCCCATCACCGCCATGCCGACGACGACCGCGTTGTCGCCGGCGAGCGTGAGATCGATCACGAGAACCTGGGCGAGGGTGGCTGCGTGATGCAGCAGGCTGTGAGTGTCCATGCAGCCTTTCTATCGGGGCTTTGCCCCGAACCCTATCAGGGCGTCATGCCGAAGGCGTGCACAGCAGGTCATGCCGAAGGCGTGCACAGCAGGTCATGCCGAAGGCGTGCACAGCAGGTCATGCGAAGGCGTGCAGAGCGGGTCATGCCGCAGGGCGCGCACGGCACATGTTGGTCCTCGACCTCCATCCGTCTAAGCACACGCCGAACACCGGCCCTGGAGGCACGCCCTTGGTCCCGCGCTACTCACGCCCCGCCATGACCGCCATCTGGTCGCCCGAGAACCGCTACCGCAAATGGTTCGCGATCGAGGCGCTGGTGGCCGAGGCCATGGCCCGGCGCGGCGACATCCCCGCCGAGGCCGCCCGCACCATCCGCGAGCGGGGCGACGCCGCGCTGGCCGCGATCGGCCCCGCCGATATCGACGAGATCGACGAGATCGAACGCGAGACCCGCCACGACGTGATCGCCTTCCTCACCTGGCTCGCCCGCCGCGTGGGCCCCGACAGCCGCTTCGTCCATCTCGGCATGACCTCGAGCGACGTGCTCGACACGGCGCTGAGCCTCCAGCTCACGGAAGCCACCGACCTCCTGCTCGCGGGCATGGACCGCGTGCTCGCGGCGCTGAAGAAGCGCGCGCTCGAGCACAGGCACACCGTCACGATCGGCCGCAGCCACGGCATCCACGCCGAGCCCACCTCGTTCGGCCTGAAACTCGCCGGCCACTACGCCGAGTTCGCCCGTGGTCGCGCACGGCTCGTGGCCGCCCGCGCCGAGATCGCCACCGCCGCCATCTCCGGCGCGGTCGGCACCTTCGCCCATCTGGATCCCGCGATCGAGGAGGAGGTGGCGGCGGCGCTCGGCCTCGCCCCCGAGCCGGTCTCCACCCAGGTGATCCCGCGCGACCGCCACGCCGCCTATTTCTGCACGCTGGCCGTGGTCGCGACCGCGATCGAGCGGCTGTCGACCGAGGTGCGCCACCTCCAGCGCAGCGAGGTCCGCGAGGTGGAGGAGTTCTTCCACGCGGGCCAGAAGGGCAGCTCGGCGATGCCGCACAAGCGCAACCCGGTGCTGTCGGAGAACCTCACCGGCCTCGCCCGCCTGGTGCGCGGCTACGCGGTGCCGGCACTCGAGAACGTCGCACTGTGGCACGAGCGCGACATCTCGCACTCCTCGGTCGAGCGCGTGATCGGCCCTGACGCCACGATCGCGCTCGATTTCGCGCTCAACCGCCTGGCCGACATGATCGACCGGCTGCTGGTCTATCCCGAGCGGATGGCGGCCAATGTCGAACAGCTCGGCGGCGTGGTACATTCGGGCGAGGTGCTGCTCGCACTCGCCCGCGCCGGCCTGACACGGGAACAATCCTACGAGATCGTCCAGCGCAACGCGATGCTCACCTGGACCCGGCTCGGCCACCCCGACGGACGCAGCTTCCGCGACAATCTCCTGGCCGATCCCGCCGTCACCGCCTCGCTCGATGCCGCCGCCATCGACGCGGCGCTGGATGCGCGACGCCATCTCGCCTTCGTCGATGCGCAGTTCCGGCGCGTCTTCGGCGAGATCTCGACGATCTGAGGAAGAAGGCCAGGGGCTCTGCCCCTGGACCCCGTTAAGGGCGGGGCCCTTAAAACCCCCTACTTCGCCAGGGAACACCCCAAACAACCAGGGATCCAAGGGACGACTGTCCCTTGGCGGGTCCAGGGCAGAGCCCTGGCCTTCTTAAGCCATCTGCACAATCAGCGCCGCATTCAGCGCCAGCACCAGCACCGTGGCCCCCACCGCCACCGCCGTGAACCCGCGCCCCATCGCATGCGCCCCCATGATGTCGCGCCGCCGCGCGATCACCAGAAGCGCCACCATCGGCACCGGCAGCGCCAGGCTCAGCACGACCTGGCTCAGCACCAGGCTACGCGTGGCGTCCGCCCCCAGCGCCACCACCACGAAGGCCGGCACCATGGTGACCAGCCGCCGCACCGCCACCGGGATCCGGAACCCCGCGAAGCCCTGCATGATCAGCTGCCCCGCCATGGTGCCCACCACCGAGCTCGAGATCCCCGACAGCATCAGCGACAGCAGGAAGATGCCCGCCGCGGCGGTGCCCAGCAGCGGGCTCAGCGTCCGGTAGGCGCCCTCGATATCGGCGATGCCGCTGTGCCCTGTATGGAACCGGCTCGCCATCAGCAGCATCGCCACGTTGATCGCACCCGCGAGCGTCAGCGCCACCACCGTCTCGCGGTTGGAATAGCGCAGCAGCAGCCGGCGCTCCCCCTCGTTGCGCGGACGCGGCCGGGCGCTGGCGAGGCCCGACTGGAGATAGATCGCGTGCGGCATCACGGTCGCCCCCACGATGCCGACCGCCAGCGTCACCGCCCCCGCATCCGGCAGCCGGGGCCGGACGGTGCTGGCCACCGCCGCCGCCCAGTCCGGCGGCGCGATCACGAGCTCGAGCAGGTAGCAGACCCCGATCGCCGCCACGAAGGCGCCGATCCCGAGTTCCACCCGTCGGAAGCCGCGCCCGGCGGCCACCAGCAGCGCGTAGGTGACGAACGCCGTCACCACCATGCCGTCGAGCAGCGGCAGCCGCAGCAGCAGCGACAGCCCGATCGCGCCGCCCAGGAACTCCGCGAGATCGGTCGCCATCGCCGCGATCTCGGACACCCCCCACATCGCCAGCACCGCGCGGCGCGGGAAATGAATCCGGCAAAGCGCGGGCAGGCTCTCGCCGGTGACCAGCCCCACCCGCGCCGACAGCAGCTGGAACAGCATCGCGACCACGTTCGCGACCAGCACCACCCAGACCAGCGCCACCCCGTAGCCCGCGCCCGCCTGGATGTTGGTCGCGAAATTGCCGGGATCCATGTAGGCGATGGAGGCCACCACCGCGGGGCCCGCCAGCAGGAACGCCGCCCGCGGCCCGCGACGGCGCCCGGCCAGCACCTCGCGGATGGCCTGCGTCACGGCCACGTCCTCCGCGAGCTCTGCCGAATGCTCCGTGCCGTTCGCGAAACTCATCAGCCGGGCCTCCTTCGCCCCCAGATCCACCTAGTCGTGATGCAGTGCAACGTCGGGTGATACGATCGGGCGCCAACCGATCTTTCGCGTCCGTCCCCTTCGGTCTAGAAGGCGCCTTGTGTGCACCGTTGTCTTTCTTCTCCGGCCGGGTGAGGCGTGGCCTTTCCTGATCGGCGCCAATCGCGACGAGAGGCTGGACCGCCCGTGGGAGCCTCCTGCGGCGCACTGGCCCGACCTGCCCGGCGTGGTCGGCGGCAAGGACGTGCCCGGCGGCGGCACCTGGCAGGCGATCAACGCGGCCGGCGTCGTGGCCGTGGTGCTGAACCGGGTGGGCTCGCTGGGCCCGGCGCCCAAGAAGCGCAGCCGGGGCGAGCTGCCGCTGGTGGCACTCCGCGAGACCACGGCGGCGGCCGGCGCGCAGGCCATCGCCGCGATCGAGGCTGCGAACTGGCGCTCCTTCAACATGGTGGTGGCGGATCGCGAGGGGGCCTGGTTCGTCCGCGGCCTCGGCTACGGCCATCCCGAGGTCCAGGCCTTCTCGCCCGGGCTGCACATGCTGGCCGCCGGCGAACCGGACGACCCGCACACGCCGCGAATCTCCCGCCATCTGCCGCGCTTCGACAAGGCGGCGGTGCCCGAGCCGCCCGACTGGGGCGACTGGCCGGCGCTGCTGGCCGACCGGTCGCTGCCGGCGGGCAGCGAGATGAACATCCCGCCGCGCACCGGTTTCGGCACGGGCTCGTCCTCGCTGCTGGGCGTGCCGCGCGATCGCGACCGGCGCGCGCACTGGCTGTTCGCCGCCGGGCCGCCCGACCGGGCGAGCTTCGAGGAAGTGCCGCTTTAAGAAGGCCAGGGCTCTGCCCTGGACCCGCCAAGGGGCAGTCGCCCCTTGGATCCCGCGACTTGAAAAATCGGTTCTAAGGGTGACTACCCTTAGCGGGGTCCAGGGGCAGAGCCCCTGGCCTGTTTCCGCTTCCGCCCCTCGGCTGCTATAGCCCCCTCACAATATTCCGGGGATCCACTCCCGCCATGGCGCGTCGTCGACAGCTCTACGAGGGCAAGGCCAAGATCCTGTTCGAGGGTCCCGAGCCGGGCACCCTCGTCCAATACTTCAAGGACGACGCGACCGCCGGCAACGGTGCCAAGACCGGCATCATCACCGGCAAGGGCGTGCTCAACAATCGCATCAGCGAGTATCTGATGCTGCGCCTGGCCGAGATCGGGGTGCCGACGCATTTCGTCCGCCGGCTGAACATGCGCGAGCAGCTGATCCGCGAGGTCGAGATCGTCCCGCTCGAGGTGATCGTGCGCAACGTGGCGGCGGGCTCGCTGAGCAAGCGCCTCGGCATCCCGGAGGGGACCCGGCTGCCGCGCTCGATCATCGAGTATTGCTACAAGAACGACGCGCTGGGCGACCCGATGGTGGCCGAGGAGCACATCACCGCGTTCGGCTGGGCGTCCACCGCCGACATGGACGACATCGTCTCGATCACGCTGCGGGTGAACGACTTTCTGACGGGCCTCTTCCTCGGCGTCGGCATCACGCTGGTCGACTTCAAGCTCGAGTTCGGCCGGCTGTGGGAGAACGACGAGATGCGCATCGTGCTGGCCGACGAGATCAGCCCGGACAACTGCCGCCTCTGGGACAGCAAGACCAACGAGAAGATGGACAAGGACCGCTTCCGTCGCGACCTCGGCCGGGTCGAGGAGGGCTACCAGGAGGTGGCCAAGCGGCTGGGGATCCTGCCCGAAGCCGGCAACGTCGACCTGAAGGGGCCGGAGGCGGCGCAATGACGCCCCCGCGTGCGGAGCACGACGTGATGTCCCCGCGTGCGGAGCACGACGTGATGTCCCCGCGTGCGGAGCACGACATGATGTCCCCGCGTGCGGAGCACGACATGATGTCCCCGCGTGCGGAGCACGACATGATGTCCCCGCGTGCGGAGCACGACATGATGTCCCTGCGTGCGGAGCACGACGTGACACCCCCGCGTGCGGAGCAAGTACTGACGCCCAACCTGCGTTGCGCGCCATGACGGTCGCGGTGGTCACCGTCATGCTGAAGGATGGCGTGCTCGACCCCCAAGGCCACGCGATCGGCCAGGCGCTGCAGCATCTCGGCTTCAGCGAGGTGGGGGATGTCCGCGCGGGCAAGGTGATCGAGCTCGAATTGGGCGAGGGCGAGCCGGAAGCACTGCGCATGCGTGCGACCGAGATGGCGCGCCGGCTGCTCGCCAACACCGTGATCGAGAATTTCGCCGTGGAGCTCCGATGAACCGCACCCTCCTCCCTGCCGCACTCGCACTCGCACTCGCCGTAGCCGCGACCGGCACCGCCGCCGACGCGCAGCGCGTGTCGCGCATCACCGCCGGCAAGCTCGCCGGCATCTGCGGCAGCCCGCAGGGCGTGCAGATGTGCGACGCCTACATCGCCGGCGTCGCCGATGCGCTCGCGGGTGCCAAGCACTTCGAAGCGGCCGCCTCGAACGGCTCGGATGCGGGTGCCACCTGCATCCCGTCCGACGTCAGCACCGCGACGCTGCGCTCGACCGTGGCCGACTACCTCCGCGGACATGCCGAATCGCGGGGCAAGCCCGCCGCCGTGCCGGTGGTCGACGCTCTGCACGCCGCCTACCCCTGCGTCAGCACCCCTTGATGCGATGAGAGCGGGCATCGTCGTCTTCCCCGGCACCAACCGCGAGGGGGACATGCGGCTGGCCCTGGAGCTCGCGACGGGGCGTTCGCCCGCGATGCTCTGGCACAAGGACACCGCGCTGCCGGCGCTGGACCTGCTGGTGATCCCGGGCGGCTTCTCGTTCGGCGACTATCTCCGCTCGGGCGCCATCGCCGCGCGCTCGCCGATCATGGATGCGGTGCGCACCTTCGCCAGCGACGGCGGCCATGTGCTGGGCGTCTGCAACGGGTTCCAGATCCTGTGCGAGGCCGGGCTGCTGCCGGGGGCACTGCTGCGCAATGCGGGGCTGCGGTTCCTGGCGCAGGATTGCGACCTGCGCATCGAGCGCACCGACACGCCCTACACCCGGCTTTACGAGGCGGGCGAGGTGATCCGCGTGCCGATGGCCCATGGCGACGGCAACTACACGGCCGATCCCGCCACGCTGGCCGCACTCGAAGGCGAGGGCCGCGTGGTGTTCCGCTACGTCACCAACCGGAACGGCAGTGCGGGGGCGATCGCCGGCATCGCCTCGCCCAACCGCCGCGTGGTCGGGCTGATGCCACACCCGGAGGACAGCGTCGATCCCGCGATCGGCTCCACCCACGGGCTGCGGCTGTTCGCCGGCATCGCGAGCGCCTTCGCATGACCCATCCTTCGAAGATGGGCATAGATGAAAAACTCGCCCGCGAGTTCGGGCTCTCCGCCTCCGAATGGGGCGAGGTGCTGGCCATCATGGGCCGCACGCCGAGCCTGACCGAGCTCGGCATCTTTTCCGTCATGTGGTCGGAGCACTGCTCGTATAAATCCTCGCGCGCCTGGCTGCGCACGCTGCCCACCACGGCGCCCTGGGTGATCCACGGGCCGGGCGAGAACGCGGGCGTGGTCGACGTGGGTGAGGGGCTCGCCGCCGTCTTCAAGATGGAGAGCCATAACCACCCGAGCTTCATCGAGCCGTATCAGGGGGCCGCGACCGGCGTCGGCGGCATCATGCGCGACGTGTTCACCATGGGTGCCCGCCCGGTCGCCAACCTGAACGCGCTGCGGTTCGGTAGCCCCGCCAACCCGCAGACGCGGCGGATCGTCGACGGCGTGGTGCGCGGCATCGGCGGCTACGGCAACTGCGTGGGCGTGCCGACGGTCGGCGGCGAGGTCAATTTTCATTCCGCTTACGACGGCAACCCGCTGGTCAACGCCATGACCGTCGGCATCGCCCGCCGCGACCGCATCTTCCTCAGCGCGGCTGCCGGCGTGGGCAATCCGGTGGTCTATGTCGGCGCGCGCACCGGTCGCGACGGGATCCACGGGGCCACCATGGCGTCGGCCGCGTTCGACGCCGACACGCAAGAAAAACGTCCGACCGTGCAGGTGGGCGATCCGTTCACGGAGAAACTGCTCATCGAGGCCTGTCTCGAGCTGATGGAGACCGACGCGATCGTCGCGATCCAGGACATGGGGGCGGCCGGCCTCACCTCGTCGGCGGTGGAGATGGCGGGCAAGGGCGATGTCGGCATCGAGCTCACGCTGGACGAGGTGCCCCAGCGCGAGCCCGGCATGACCGCCTACGAGATGATGCTGTCGGAGAGCCAGGAGCGCATGCTGATGGTGCTCCGCCCCGACGCAACGGGGCTCGCCGAGGCGATTTTCTCCAAGTGGGACCTGGATTTCGCGGTGATCGGGCATCTGACCGACACCGGGCGCATCGTCATCCGGCATCGCGGCGCGGTGGAAGCCGACATTCCGTTGGCGCCGCTCGCCGACAAGGCGCCGCTCTACCACCGGCCGACGGCCGAGCTCACGCCACCCGTGCCGCTCGAGGACGACGTGCCCGACCCGGTCGGCATCGCCGCGGCGCTGATGACGCTGATGGGCTGCCCCGACCTCGCGTCGCGCGCCTGGATCACCGACCAGTACGACGCGACGATCGGCGGCCACACGCGGCACGGCCCGGGTGCGGCCGACGCGGCGATCGTGCGGATCAGCGCCAGCGGCCGGGCGCTCGCACTCACCACCGACTGCACGCCGCGCTGGTGTGCCGCCGATCCGCACGCCGGCGGTGCGTTGGCCGTCATCGAAGCCTGGCGCAACATCGCGGCCACGGGGGCGACTCCGCTCGCCGTCACCGACAACCTCAACTTCGGCAACCCGGAGAACCCGGTGGTGATGGCCCAGTTCGCCCGCGCGATCGGCGGCATGGGCGAGGCGTGCCGCGCGCTCGACTTCCCGGTCGTGAGCGGCAACGTGTCGCTCTACAACGAGACCCGTGGGGCGGACGGGGTCGCGCGCGCGATCCTGCCCACGCCGGCGATCGGCGGCCTGGGCGTGATCGACGATGCGCGACGTGCCCGCGGCCTGGCGCTGCCGGAAGCGGCCACGCTGGTTCTGCTGGGCGCCCCGCTCGGCCATCTCGGCCAGTCGCTCTGGCTGCGCGAGATCGCCGGCCGCGAGGAGGGCGCACCCCCGATCGTCGACCTGCCGGGCGAGCGCCGCACCGGCGAGCTCGTCCGCTCGCTGATCCATGCCGAGCTGGTGGACGCCTCCCACGACGTGTCGGACGGGGGCCTGCTGGTCGCCATCGCCGAGATGGCGCTGGCGGGCGATCACGGCGCCGAGCTCGACGCCCTCCCGCCCGCTGGCGTCTCGCCGCACGCGTTCTGGTTCGGCGAGGAGGGGGCGCGCTACGTGCTCGCGGTCGCCGATCCCGCCCGCGTGCTGGCCGCCGCGACCGAGGCCGGCGTGCCCGCGATCGTGCTCGGACGCTGCGTCACGGAAAGACGTTTGCAACTGCCGGGCGGCGTCACGATATCCCTCGACGCGCTGCGGGCGGCTCACGCATCCTTCTTTCCCGCGTTGATGGGCGACTGATGGAGTTTTCGGCGTGGCAATGACGGCAGGCGATATCGAGCAGATGATCCGGGAGAGCATTCCCGACGCGGTCGTCACCATCGAGGATCTGGCCGGCGACGGCGACCACTACGCCTGCACCGTGGTCAGCGAGAGTTTCCGCGGACGCTCGCGCGTCCAGCAGCACCAGACCGTCTACGCCGCGCTGCGCGGTCGCATGGGAAACGAGCTCCATGCGCTGGCCCTGCAGACGGCGGCCCCCACCGTCGCCCGGTAACGGGCGCACTTATCAGGAGAGTAACTGATGTCCAGCCCGGCCTTCGAGCAGATCCAGTCCAAGATCGACGCCAACCCCGTGATACTGTTCATGAAGGGGACGGCGATGTTCCCGCAATGCGGCTTCTCGGCGCGCGTGGTGCAGATCCTGACCCACATCAACGTGCCGTTCAGCACCGCCAACGTGCTCGAGGATCCGGGCCTGCGCGACGGGATCAAGCAGTTCTCGAACTGGCCGACGATTCCGCAGCTCTACGTCGCCGGCGAGTTCGTGGGCGGCTGCGACATCGTGACCGAGATGTTCCAGTCGGGCGAGCTGCAGACGCTGCTGACCGAGAAGGGCCTGGTGTCGCAGGACGCCTGAAGAAGGCCAGGGGCTCTGCCCCTGGACCCCGCCAGGATCGAGCCGATCCTGGACCTGCCTGACGAAAGGGGTCTGGGGCCAAGGCCCCAGCGGGTCCAGGGCAGAGCCCTGGCCTTCTTTTTCACGAGACGCTTGTTTGTGAACGCCTTTTCGCCGTAAGCCCATCGGCAGGAAAACCGAGGGCTCCATGCAACCAGGCTTTTCGCGTATCGCCATCGCAGCCGCGCTGATGATGCTCGGCACGCACGCCGCCCAGGCGCAGCACGTCGTCACCGAGGCCGAGTCCAGCAAGCTGACGCTCGAGGCGCTGACCGCGACACCGCCGCCGCCGCGTCCCGTCTACCGCGCCTCTTACCGGCGGGCGATGAGCGTCCGCACCGTGCACGGCCGCGCGCGCTACGTGGCAGTCGCCTGGCACCCGGCGTCGCGCCACGCCGCCCATGCCTCGCACCGCCGCCGCTACTAGCCGAGATCGTCCGGCCGGAACGCGTCGGCAATCCGGCGGACGCGGCCCTCGCCGTCGACCAGCACCACGTCGAACCGGATGCCCGCATCCGTGGGGATCTCCGGGTTCCGCGCCAGCCACAACGCCGCCGCCGCCACCAGCCGCGCGCGCTGACGGGCGCCCAGCGAGCCGGCAGCGCCCGCGAAAGTCGGGCGCGCCTTGACCTCCACGAACGCCACCAGCCCGCCACGCTCGACCACGAGGTCGATCTCGCCCGCGCCCGTGCGCACGCGCTCGCCCAGAACCCGCCACCCGTCCGCCACCAGGGCTGACGCCGCGCGCGCCTCGGCCGCGCGACCGAAGGCATCGCCCGCCTCCTTGCGCCGTCGGCGTTGCTCCTCTGACACAGGTGTCACCTCCTCGCGGCCACAGGTGGTGCCTTACCCTTGCGCGAGGTCAGCGCGCTCCGCCAGATGAGGCGTGGACGACATCCTGGCGCGCCTGGTCAAATTCGGCGGTTTCTTCCGCGCCGACCTGTTGGCGCCGCTCGGATTCCTCATCGCGATCGCGGTCACGATCCACGTGCTGCTGAACAAGCGCGACATCGGCGCCACCACCGCATGGATCGGGCTGGCCTGGCTCGCACCCGTGACGGGCGGGCTGCTCTACCTCCTGCTCGGCATCAACCGGGTGCGGCGGCGCGCACAGCGGCTGGTCGCGCGCAAGACCAACCGCCCCCGCGGGCGGCAGGCGGAGTCGCGCGGCTGGAACGGGCACCTCGCACCGCTCGAGCGCGCGGGCACGCGCATCACGGGGCGGCGCATGCTGGCCTGCAACGCGTTCGAGCATTTCGAGAACGGCGACGGCGCCTATCCTGCAATGATCGCGGCGATCGATGGCGCCGCGCGCACGGTGGCGCTGTCGAGCTACATCTTCCGCGGCGACGGGGCGGGGCAGGGTTTCATCGCCGCCCTGTCGCGCGCGCATGGGCGCGGCGTCGACGTGCGCGTGCTGGTCGACGGGATCGGCAGCGGGTATTTCCGGTCGGCGGCCTATCACCGGCTGCGGCGCGAGGGGATCGCGTGCGCGCGCTTCATGCACTCGGTGCTGCCGTGGCAGATGCCGTTCCTCAACCTGCGCACGCACAAGAAGATCCTGGTGATCGACGGGATCCGGGGTTTTACCGGCGGAATGAACATCGGCGCCGAGAACGTGCTCCGCGGGCACCCGCCGCCGCGCGATCCGGTGCGCGATATCCATTTCGCGGTGCGCGGGCCGGTGGTGTCGCAACTCGCCGAAGCCTTCGCCCGCGACTGGGATTTTACCACCGGCGAGCAGCTCGACCTGGCCGTGTGGGCGCCGGATGCGCCGGCGAGCGGCGATGCGCATGCGCGTGTGGCGACGTCCGGTCCCGACAGCGACATGGAAAAGATAGAATACCTGATGCTGCAGGCGGTGGCTTGCGCGCGCTCGAGGATCCGCATCCTCACGCCGTATTTTCTGCCCGAGGAACGCCTCACCACCGCACTCGGCATGGCGGCGATGCGCGGCGTGTCGGTCGAGATCGTGATCCCCCGCAACAGCAATCATCGCCTGGTGGACTGGGCCACGCGCGCGCATGTGGGCCCGCTTCTCGATGACGGTGCGAAGATCTTTCTCAACGCGCCGCCGTTCGAGCACACCAAGCTGATGGTGGTCGACGGATTGTGGTCGCTGATCGGCAGCGCCAATCTCGACATGCGCAGCCTGCGCCTGAACTTCGAGCTGAACATGGAGGTCTATGACGAGACGCTCGCGGCCGAGGTCGAGCGCATCGTCGAGAGCCGGCGCGGCGAGCGGCTCACCCGCGAGATGCTGGCCGCCCGCCACCTGCCCGTTCGTCTGCGCGATGCCGCGACCCGCCTGCTGCTTCCGTATCTCTGACGTCCGGGGTTCGGGTGAGCGCGTTGAGCGCCCAGGTCTCGGCACGCTCGCGAAGCCTGGGCCGCGCACCTCGATCTCCGCTGATCCGGCGCAGCCTGACCATGATCGGATGATGGTCCGAGCGCGAGCGCGGCAGGCGTTCGGCCTCGACGCAGCTGAAGCCGCGCACCAGGCAGCGGTCGATGCGCAGCGGCACCACGTCCACCATCCGGTGCGTGGGATCGCGCGGGCCCACGTCGCGGAAGCCGGGCAGCAGCACGGGCCCCACCAGGTTGAAGTCGCCCAGCACGCCGGCATGCGCCGGCAGGTGTCCGGCGATCACCAGCAGCTGGCGGCGGTTGAGCACCTGACCATGCGACAGATGCACGTTCGCGAACGACCAGTCCTCGCCCGCGACGTCGCGTCCGTGCACGATCTGGCAGACGCGATGGATGAAGCTGCCCGACGGCAGCGGCAGCGACGAGGGCGGGCGTGCGAACGGCAGCGGCGCCCAGCACGCCAGCCCGTGCCGCCGCCCGGGCAGCGGCACGCGAGCGTAATGGCCGCCGATCCGCGCCGGCAGCGTGTCGATCGCCGCAGTCGCTTCCTGCATCAGGAGAAGATCGGGTTTGCGCTCGCAGACGAGCGCCTCGACATCGGCCGCGGTGGCGCCCGCGCCGTGCAGCAGATTCCAGCTGACGATCCGCAAGCCGGCGGCGCCCTCATCGTATCCCGCGGGCATCTTCACGAGACCGTGACAGCAGCGTCGCTGAAGACGGCGGTTAGATGACGTGTCTTAAACGAGAAAGAAATCCGAAACGATCCATTTGCGGACATTCCAAAATCCTGTTGAAGTTTCTATCATTGCGGTTCCGGTCTGCCGCCGATCTTGGCTTGGAGACCGGCGACCTGGGGCGTCACTTAAAATCTCGTCACGCCGGGTGAGACCCCGCGCAGCGAGGCTTGGGATGCGAAGCGGACAAAGATGCGACTGACCGACATCGGACACCAGCTCAAGGCCTTCCGGATCGAATCCGGTCTCAAGGCCGACGAGATCGCACAACGTCTCGGCATCTCGCGGGCGGCGCTCTACCGCTACGAGAAGGGCGAGGTGATCAAGCTCGACACGGTCCAGCGCCTGGCCGAGCTCCTGAAGGTATCGCCCCTCTCGCTGCTGGGAATCGGGGTCGAATACTACCAGCGCCAGGCGGCGTTCTACGAGCGGATCCGCCAGATGGAGGAGAATGCCGACACCATCCTCCAGGTGGGGGGCGCGCCGGCCTTTTTGCGCACGTCCGACGCCTACTACCAGACGCTGATCGCCCTGATCCGCCGCAGTGCCGCCGAGCCGGGCGAGACGGAGGCCGCGACGGTGGCCTGCGACGCGACGATCCAGGCGCTGGAAGGCCGCCGGAAGGGGTTCGCCGCCCGCCAGCCCAGCATGATCGTGCTGATCACCATCGAGGAGGTCGAGCGGCTGCTGGCGACCGGGCTGGGGGTGGATCTCGACCTCGAGAGCGACCCGGCGCTCAAGGCGCGCGCGCGCCAGGTGGTGGTGGACGAGATCGAGGGGATGGTGTCGCTGCTGCGGGCGCCGCCGATGGATTTTCAGATCGGCATCCTGCGCGGCTCGGCGGTGAACGGCTCGTTCTCGGTGATGCGCCAGCGCGACCGGTCGATGCTGGCGATCAACCCGTTCGCGGCCGACGGCGCGCTGCTGCGGCGCACCGGTGTGGCCGTGGTGACGGGGGCTGCCGAGGCGGTCACCTCGCACCAGCGCGTGGCCGAGGCGCTGTGGCGCGGGGCGATGAAGGGCGAGGCGGCGGCCAACATGCTGCAGGCGACGCTCGAGCGGTATAGCTGAAGAAGGCCAGGGCTCTGCCCTGGACCCGCCAGGGGGCTTGCCCCTTGGATCCCTTTAATTAAAGGGATCTAAGGGCGACCGCCCTTAGCGGGGTCCAGGGGCAGAGCCCCTGGCCTTCTTGACGCCGAGGATCGTAATAAGGGCCCATGTCCCTCATCGATGCCGCGACACTCCACGCGCAGCTCGGCGCGCCCGACCTGGTGCTGCTCGATGCCAGCGCAGCCCTCCCCGGCGAGGCGTTCGACCCGCAGTCCGCGTTCGAGGCCGCCCATCTTCCCGGCGCGCGCTTCTTCGACGGCGAACTCTTCGCCGATCCCGATACCGACCTCCCGCACATGGTGCCGACGCCCGGCCGCTTCGCGCAGCTCGCGGGGGCGCTCGGCATCGGCGATCGGTCGGACATCGTGGTCTATGACGGCCGCGCGCCCTTCTCGGCGCCGCGGGCCTGGTGGCTGTTCCGGCTGCACGGCCACGAGCGCGTGCGCGTGCTCGACGGCGGCCTGCCAGCCTGGCGGGAGGCGGGGTATCCGCTCGAGGCCGGGCCTGCGGCCGCACCCGCGCCGCAGCGTTTCACGCCAAGGCTGCGGACGCGGCTGCTGGCCGGCCTCGGCGATGTCGAGCGCGTGGCCGCATCGGGTGCCGGTCTGCTGCTCGACGCGAGGTCGGCCGCGCGCTTCGACGGCACCGGACCCGAGCCCCGGCCCGGCATCCGCTCCGGCCATGTTCCCGGCAGCGAGAACCTGCCGTTCGGGCGGCTCTACGGGCCGGACGGACGCATGAAGCCGGCGGGCGCGCTCCGGGCGGAGTTCGCCGCCGTCGGCGTCGACGGGAGCCTGCCGGTGACGGTCTCCTGCGGGACGGGGGTGACGGCGGCGCATCTCGCACTCGGCCTGGCGGTGGCGGGGTTTGAGGACGCGGCGCTCTATGACGGCTCCTGGACCGAATGGGCGAGCGTGCACCCTTGACCGCCTCCGGGGAGGACCGCCGCGCCACGCGGATCGTGGGCGCGGCGCGCGACGGCGACGGGCTGGTCAACCCCGCGGTCAAGCGCGGCTCGACCGTGCTGTTCCCGACCATGGAGGCGCTGCGCCGCTCGGGCGCGGGACGCTTCGGCAACGCGCTGAGCTACGGCACCTACGGCACCGACACGCATTTTCATCTCGCCGACCTGGTGGCGGAGATCGAGGGCGGCACGCACGCGCAGATCGTGTCGACGGGGCTGGCCGCCATCACCACGCCGCTGCTCGCTCTGCTGGCCGCGGGCGACCACGTGGTGGCTTGCGACAGCGTGTACGGGCCGACCCGGCGCTTCCTCGACGGGATGCTGGCAAGGTTCGGGGTCGCGACCACCTGGCACGATCCGCGCCTCGCGCCCGAGGAGGTGGCGGCACTTTTCACGCCGCGCACGCGATTGCTGGTGACGGAAAGCCCCGGCAGCAACACGTTCGAGATGCAGGACGTGGCGGCGCTCGCGCGCGTGACGCACGCGCACGGCGCGCTGGTGATGTTCGACAACACCTGGGGGTTCGGAACCTTCGCGCCGTTCGCGGCCGGCGTCGACATTTCCGTGCAGGCGCTGACGAAATATGCCGGCGGCCATGCGGATATCCTGCTGGGCGCGTTCGTGGTGCGCGACGAGGCGCTGTGGCGGACGTTGCGCGATGCGACGCTGCATCTCGGGCAGTATGCGTCTCCCGATGATTGCTGGCTGGCGCTGCGGGGTTTGCGCACGCTCGAGGTGCGGCTCGCGCATCAGGGCGCCTCGGGGCTTGCGGTGGCGCGCTGGCTAACGGCGCGGCCGGAAGTCGCGCGCGTGCTGCATCCGGCACTGCCGGGTGCGCCGGGACATGAGCTCTGGGCGCGCGATTACACGGGGGTTGCAAGCCTGTTCGGCGTAGAGTTCGCGCAGCGTTTCAGTCGCGCCGACGCCGAGCGGTTCGTCGATGCGCTGCGACTGTTCGGCAAGGGCTGGTCGTGGGGCGGGTTCGAGAGCCTGGTCACCACGGTGTCGGAGGATATTGTCCGAGGCCATGCACCGCCGGGTGAAGGACCGATCATCCGCCTGCATGTAGGGCTGGAGGCGGTCGAAGACCTGGTCGCGGACCTGCATCAAGCTTTCGCGGTGCTTGTCCAGGAACCAGCGGCCCTGGACCCCCAATAATCGGAGGTCCAGGATCGACACGATCCTGGTGGGGGTGTGGGGGCAAAGCCCCCAGTCTTCTTAGTGGTCCACGCCCCGGCCGGTTGAGTTGCGCAACGCATCGATCTTCTTCGACGCCGCCGCCTTGCTGAGCGAGGGATCGAACGGCTCGCCCGCCTCCTCGCAGAGCGTCTGCAGATACGACGCCTGTGCTCCGGTCATGGTCTCGTCGCCGGTGGTCCAGCTGTCCGGGTCTTTCTGGGCGTTCGACGGCAGTGCCTGCTCGTTCGCCGACTGTGCTTTTGGATTGTCCATGTCGGCACGAACGCGCTTGTTCGCGTTCCGTTCATGTCGTTCGTTCACGCTTTCGCGCGCGAAGAAGGCCAGGGCTCTGCCCTGGACCCGCCAAGGGACAGTCGTCCCTTGGAACCCTGATTGTTTGGATTGTTCCCTGGCGAAGCCTGAATCACAGGTTCGGCTAGCGCATCCCGTCTCCAGCGCCTGTACTCCAACCTTCAGTAGGGGGTTTTAAGGGCTGCGCCCTTAACGGGGTCCAGGGGCAGAGCCCCTGACCTTCTTCGCCCGGTCGAAGTTCTCAAACGGGCTCTTAGGACCCCTTGAATAAGTCATGGGATCCAAGGGCCAGCCCCTTGGCGGGTCCAGGGCAGAGCCCCTGGCCTTCTTCACGTCTCGACCCGTGCAGCCGCGCGATGCCGGAACGACAGCGCCTCGGCCACATGCGGGCGCAGGACCGCGTCCGAGCTCGCCAGATCCGCGATCGTGCGCGCGACGCGCAGCAGCCGCGTGTAGCCGCGCGCGGAGAGCCGGAGCCGTTCGGCGGCCTGCTCGGCGAGCCGCAGCGCCTCGTCGGCCAGCGCCATGTTCTCAGGCGCGGCCTGCGCGTTGCGCGCGCCCTCGGGCCGGGCGTCCTGGCGGGCGCGGGCGGCCGCGACCCTTGCTGCCACCCGCGTCGAGCTCTCGCCCGGCGGCAACCGGCCGAGCTCGATCGGCGAGATCGGCTCGACGCCCACGACCATGTCGATGCGGTCGAGCACCGGGCCGCTGAGCTTGCCCAGATAGTCGTCGCCGCAGACGGGCGCGCGGCGGCATTCGCGGGCGGCGTCGCCCAGATGTCCGCAGCGGCAGGGGTTCATGGCGGCCACGAGCTGGAAGCGGGCGGGGTAGGTGATGTGCGCGTTCGCGCGCGCGACCGTGGTGCGGCCGGCTTCCATCGGCTGGCGGAGCGATTCCAGCGCCGCGCGGGGGAACTCGGGAAGCTCGTCGAGGAACAGCACGCCGTGATGCGCGAGGCTGACCTCGCCGGGACGCGCCTTCAGGCCGCCGCCGGTCAGGGCCGCGGCGCTTGCGGAATGGTGCGGCTCGCGGAAGGGGGGCCGGGTGATGAGATGACCCTCGGTGAGCATGCCGGCCACCGAGTGGATGCGGCTGACCTCGAGCGTTTCGCGCGGCGTGAGCTCGGGCAGCACGCCGGCCAGGCGCGAGGCGAGCATCGACTTGCCGGCGCCTGGCGGCCCCACGAGCATGAGATTGTGCGAGCCGGCCGCCGCGATCTCGAGCGCGCGGCGCGCGGTCTCCATGCCGCGCACGTCGGCGAGGTCGCCGCTCACCACGACGGTGGCGCGGCCGCAGGGCTCGGGCGGCGTGAGCACCTGGTCGCCCTTGAAGTGGCTGACGAGGGAGAGAAGATCGGGAGCGGCGACGATGGCGATTGTGCCGGCCCAGGCCGCCTCGCCACCCTGGCGCGCCGGGCAGATCAGGCCGAGCTCGGAGGACGCCGCACCCAGGGCCGCGGAGAGCACGCCGGCGACCGGCATCAGCTTGCCGTCGAGCGAGAGCTCTCCCAATGAGGCGAACCGCTCCATCACGTCGCGCGGCAGCACCTCCATCGCGGCCATCAGCCCGATCGCGATCGGCAGGTCGAGATGGCTGCCTTCCTTCTGCAGGTCGGCCGGCGCCAGGTTGATCAGGATGCGCTTGGGCGGCAGTGCCAGGCCCATGGAGTGCAGTGCGGCGCGCACCCGCTCGCGCGACTCGCCGATCGCCTTGTCCGGCAGGCCCACGATCAGGAAGTTCGGCAGCCCGTTGGCGATCTGGACCTGCACCTCGACCGGCACTGCCTCGATGCCGACGAAGGCGAAGCTGTGCACGCGGGCGATGGACATGCGGGGTTCCGTGGACTGCCGAGAAGTCCATGTGCACCAGATCGGCCGGATGTTTGCGTCCACGTATCGAGACAGCGCCGCCGGCGCGTGACCTCGGCGCCACGCCACGCCGCCGTTCTCGTTTCGCTGCAGAAAGCGTTGGCGGATCGCCCTGATCTTGCGGCATAGGCCTGCACAACCCCCGGTGGCGGGGATGTGGGATTTTCAATGCGCGTGCGTTCCAGATTCTGGCTGGCCTCGACGATCGCGGCCATCTTCGCAACCGGTGCCGCGGCGGCGCCGGTGAGCGGCCCCTACGTGGCACTCGGCGGCGGCGTCGATTTCCTGCAGAACGAGACGCTTCCGCCGAACCCCGGCATCGGCTCGCCGTCGCGCGTGCTGCACTTCGTCAATCCCGGCGTGACCGGCGAGGGCAGCGTCGGCTGGGGGTTCGGTAACGGCTTCCGCATCGAGATCGAAGGCGATTACTTCAACGATCACAACCGCAAGATCAGCAACCCGGTCGACGAGCCTCGCCGTGTCGGTGGCTTCCAGCAGCTCTACGGCGGCTTCGTGAATGCGCTGTACGACATCCCTCTTCGCCTGCCTGTCACGCCATATGTGGGCCTCGGCGTCGGTGGCCAGGAGCTTTCGAACAACAACTATAACTCCAGCGCAGCCGGCTACGTGTTTGCTCCGCGGGGATCCAGTCACCAGGTCGTCGGAGCTCTCGCCTACCAGGCGATCGCCGGGTTCTCGTGGCCGATCGCGTCGGTGCCGGGGCTCTCGTTGACCACCGAATACAGGCTGGTCGGACTGGTCGATCCGCTCCCTGCCGATCACCTCCAGTCGTTGTCCGAGCGATTGGTGCTCCCGACGTTCCCCGCCATTCCTCCATTCGGAAGCTACGCCTACTACGATCCCACGCCTTTCCGTGCGCCCTATTTCGAGACCGTTCGAACGACCGGAAACCAGCATTTCACCAACATCTTCCACCACTCGATCACCTTCGGCCTGCGCTACGCTTTCAACGCGGCACCCCGGCCGCGGCCTGCGCCGCCGATCCCGGTGGAACCGCCCGTGCCGCTGCCGGCCCGCACGTATCTCGTGTTCTTTGATTGGGACCGGGCGGTGCTGACCCCGCGCGCCCGCGAGATCGTGAGCGAGGCCGCCGCGAGCTCGACACGCGTGCACGTCACCACGATCGAAGTGGACGGCTATGCTGACACATCGCACGCGCTGCCCGGCGCGCGCGGCCGCGACTACAATCTGCAGCTCTCGCTCCGCCGCGCGGACGCCGTGCGCGCCGAGCTCGTGCGCGACGGCGTGCCCGCGGGCGCGATCGCGGTGCACGGCTACGGCGACACGCACCTTCTGGTGCCCACCGGGCCCGGCGCACGCGAGCCGCAGAACCGGCGCGTCGAGATCGTGCTGCGGTGATTTTCCCATTTCCGGACCCGTGTCTGGTGGGTCCAGGGGAGTTGCGGTTTCTGGCGGCGGTGTTCCGGTGGGTTGTTCTTTCTTGAAAGAAAGAACCAAAGAACTTTTATCCTTTGGAGCTCCGACGCACGCCGGCGAGAGTCTCAAATGAATAAAAGTCTTTTTGCTTCTTTTTCTTCAGAAAAAGAAGACTCAACTCCGCTGGTAGAGCAACCGCGCCCGGATCGTCCCATCCAGCGCCCGTATCCGCTCCAGCACTCCTTGCGACGCCTCCGGCGCCAGGTCCGCCTCGACCACCACGTAGCCGATATCCCCTTCGGTCTGCAGGTGCTGTCCCGCGATGTTGGCACCCGCCTCGTCGAAGATGTCGTTCACACGCCGAAGAATCCCTGGAATGTTCCGATGCACGTGCATGAACCGCGTCCCGCGCGGGCGCAGCGGCAGCTGCACCGCGGGGAAGTTCACGGCACCCAGCGTCGACCCCGCATCCGAATACTCGATCAGCTTGCGCGCCACTTCCACGCCGATCCGCGCCTGCGCTTCCGCCGTCGACCCGCCGATATGCGGTGTCAGGATCACGTTCGGCAGGTTCTGCAGCGGCGAGACGAAACGCTCGTTGTTCGAGCGCGGCTCGGTCGGGAACACGTCAACCGCCGCCCCCTTGAGGTGGCCCACGCGCAACGCCTCTGCGAGTGCCTCGAGGTCGACCACCGTGCCGCGGGCGTTGTTCAGCAGGAACGCGCCGGGCTTCATCGCGCGGAGCTCGGCGCGGCCGAACATGCCGGCCGTCTCCGGCGTTTCCGGAACATGCAGGCTGACCACGTCGCTGCGCTCGAGCAGTTCGTGCAGCGACCCTACCGCTTCCGCGTTGCCGTGCGGCAGCTTGTCGATGACGTCGTAGTACAGCACGCGCATGCCGAACGCCTCGGCGAGAACAGACGTCTGGCTGCCGATGCTGCCGTAGCCCACCAGGCCCAGCGTCTTGCCGCGGACCTCCCAGGAATTCGCCGCACTCTTGTCCCAGCGGCCCTCGTGCACGCCCACGGATTTCGTGAAGATGCCGCGGAGCAGCATCACGATCTCGCCCATCACGAGTTCGGCCACCGAGCGCGTGTTGCTGAACGGCGCGTTGAACACCGGCAGCGCCATCTCGCGCGCGGTCGCGAGATCGACCTGGTTGGTGCCGATGCAGAAGCAGCCGACCGCGATCAGCTTGTCGGCGGCGCGAAGCACCTCGCGGGTGAGCTGGGTGCGGCTGCGGATGCCCAGCAGATGCACGCCGGCGATGGCGTGGCGCAGCGCGTCGCCCTCCAGCGCGCCGCGATGCTGGGTGACGCTCTCGTAGCCCGCGTCGCGGAACAGGGCGACCGCACTGTCGTGGATGCCCTCCAGCAGCAGGATCTTGATGCGGTCCTTGGGCAGGGAGAGGAGGTCGTGCATACGCGCGGGGTGTGGGTGGGAAGCAACCGGGTGTCAACCGGCCCCGCCCGGAGGAGGTCAGGCGCCTCGCCCGAGGGCGGTCAGGCGCCTCGCCCGGAGGGCGGTCAGACGCCTCGCCCGTAGGGCGGTCAGACGCGAAGTGCGGCGAGCGCCTCGGCGTGGAGCTCGGCGGTGCCGGCGGCGAGCACGGTGCCGTCGCCGCCGGCCGCGAGCGATGCGCCCGACCAGTCGGTGATCACGCCGCCCGCACCCTCCACCACCGGGACCAGGGCGGCCCAGTCCCAGATCTTCATGGACGCTTCGGCGATCACGTCGATCTGGCCCATCGCGAGCAGCCCGTACGCGTAGGCATCGCCGCCCCAGGACACGCGGCCGGCGGCGGCTGCCAGCCGCTCGAAGCGCGCGTGCGTGGGGCCTGTGAACATCGCCGGTGTGGTGGCCGACAGCTCGGCCTCGGCGAGCGTGCGGCCGCGCTCGCGGGTCGACAGGAAGGGGGCAGGGTCGCGCGCGGTGCCGCCGGCGAACGGGTCGAGGAACACCGTGGTCGGGCGGTCGCCGCCGGCGCCGAACCAGCGTTCGCGGGTGACGGGCTGGTCGATCAGGCCGAGCACCGGCACGTCGTCGTGCAGCACGGCGATCAGTGTTGCGAACAGCGGGCGCCCGGTGATGAAGGCGCGGGTGCCGTCGATCGGGTCGAGCACCCAGCGCCAGCGTGCGTCGGGCGGGCCGCTCTCGCCGCCCTCCTCGCCGAGGATCGCGTCGCCGGGGTAGTGGGCGGCGATGATCGCGCGCATCGCCGCCTCGGCGGCACGGTCGGCGCGGGTGACGGGGCTGCGGTCGCTCTTGATCTCGAGGCCGGGGTCCAGCGCCCGGAAGAAGGGGCGGATCGCCTCGCCGGCGGCGTTGGCGGCCAGCAGGGCGGTTTCGCGGCGGTCGTCCGGCGCGCTCAATGCGCCGGTCCCAGCGTGTGGAGGAAGGCGATGACGTCGGTGCGGCTCTTCGCGTCGGCCAGGCCCGGATAGTACATCTTGGTGCCGGCGGCGAACGCGCTCGGGCTCTTCAGCCAGGGATCGAGCTCCGCGTCGGTCCAGCTGTCGGCACCGTGCGCCTTCATCGCACCCGAATAGTCGAAGCCGGGCACCGAGGCGATCTTGCGGCCGGCGACCCCCCAGAGGCTCGGACCCACCATCACGGCACCCGCAGTCAGCCCGTGGCAGAACGCGCAGTTGGCGGCGACGATCGAGCGGCCGTTTGCCACGTCGCCCGCTTGCGCTGCCACGGCCGCCTGGATGAACGGGTGCGCGGGCCTCCGGTCATGGACCAGGAGGCGTCCGGCGAGGCCCGCGAGGATGAGCGCCGAGAGGGAGAGTGCGATGCTGCCGAAAAGCCTGTTCAAGGACCGTTTCCCTCCCGGGTGCGTGTTGGGCGCGTGTTGGGTGCGTGTTGGGTGCGAACCGATCTTGCTCTACCAGACACCGCATGCACAGCCATGCGATCGTCGCCGGAACACCGCGCAACCCGATCACCATGATCCCGGCCCGCATGGCGGCGCGCCGCCTGCCGGGCAAGCCGCTCGCGTTGATCGGCGGCCGGCCGATGGTGCTCCACGTGCTCGACCGTGCGCGCGAGGCGGGGATCGGGCCGGTGGTGGTCGCCTGCGCGGAGCCGGAGATCGCGGCCGTGGTGGAGGCGGCCGGCGGCCGCGCGGTGCTGACGGATGCCGGCCTGCCCTCGGGCTCGGACCGGGTGCACGCGGCCTTGCGGCTCGTCGATCCGGACGGGGCGCACGACGTGGTGGTGAACCTGCAGGGCGACCTGCCGACGATCGCCGCCGCCGACATCGCCCGCGTGCTGCGGCCGCTGGCCGATCCCGCCTGCGACATCGCGACCCTGGTGGCCCCGGTCGAGAGCGAGGGTGAGGGGCGGCGCCCCTCGGTGGTGAAGGCCGCCTGCGCCTTCACCGAGGGTGCCGAGACCGCGCATGTCCCGTATTTTTCGCGGGCACCCGTGCCGTGGGGCGACGGGCCGCTCTGGCACCATGTCGGGATCTACGCCTATCGCCGCGCCGCACTCGACCGGTTCGTGTCGCTGCCCCCGAGCCCGCTCGAGACCCGCGAAAAACTCGAGCAGCTGCGCGCGATCGAGGGGGGGTTGCGGATCGGGGCGGCCCGGATTGCGGCCGCACCCTTCGGCGTCGACACGCCGGAGGATCTCGCGCGCATCCGCTTGATGTTCCCGCCGGCCACGGCGGGGCGGGTGCCATGACCAGGGTCGCGTTCCAGGGCCGCCCGGGCGCCTATTCCGACCTCGCCTGCCGCGTGCGGTTGCCGGGTGCCGAGACGATCCCCTGCGAAAGCTTCGAGGCGGCAATCGAGGCGGTGCGCTCGGGTGCCGCCGAGCTCGGCATGCTCGCCTGCGAGAACAGCCTGGTGGGTCGCGTGCCCGACATCCACGCGCTGCTGCCCGATAGCGGGCTCGCGATCGTGGGCGAGCATTTCCAGCGGATCGAGCATTTTCTGCTGGGCGTGCCGGCGGCGACACTGGAAGAAATCCGCACGATCCATTCCCATGCGGTGGCGCTGGGCCAGGTGCGCGGGCTGATCCGCGAGCTGGGGGCGACCGCGGTGATCGAGGCGGACACCGCCGGCAGCGCCGAGCTCGTGGCGCGCTGGGGCGATCCGTCGCGCGCCGCGGTCGCGAGCAGGCTTGCCGCCGAAATGCACGGGCTCGCCGTGCTCCGCGCCAATGTCGAGGACGAGGCGCACAATACCACGCGCTTCTACCTGGCCGCCCGCGCGCCGGCCGTGCCCCCGCCGGGGACGCCGGTGATGACCACCTTCGTGTTCCGCGTGCGCAACGTGCCGGCCGCGCTGTATAAGGCGCTGGGCGGGTTCGCGACCAACGGCGTGAACCTCACACGGCTGGAGAGCTACATGCTCGGCGGGGCCTTCACCGCCACGCGCTTCCTGTGCGACGTGGAAGGCGATCCGTCGGACGCAGCTCTCGGGCACGCGCTCGACGAGCTGCGCTTCTTCTCGAGCGAGTTCCGCATCCTCGGCACCTACCCCCGCGATCCGTTCCGCGACCGTTGAGCGGGCACGATCACGGAGACGGGTTGAGCGGGCACGATCACGGAGACGGGTCGAGCGGGCACGATCACGGAGACGGGTTGAGCGGGCACGATCACGGAGACGGGTCGAGCGGGCACGATCACGGAAACGGGTCGAGCGGGCACGATCACGGAGACGGGTCGAGCGGGCACGATCACGGAGACGGGTCGAGCGGGCACGATCACGGAAACAGGTTGAGCGGGCACGATCACGCAAACGGGTCGAGCGGGTCCGCTGACGAGACGAACTCGAGCGCTGCTGCCACCGGGGCCCGGCCGCGGCACTTCCCCTACCTTCAGGCACTACGTGCGGTCGCCGCGATGGCGGTCGCGTTCGACCACGTGGCGCACGACCTGCTCGCGGCGACGCCCCCGCGCGCGAATGCCAGGCTCCGGATCCTCGGCGCCTGCTGGCACGCGATGCCCTGGCAAGCCGGGGTCGACATCTTCTTCGTGATCTCCGGCTTCGTCATCGCGCACGCGACCGGGCCGCTGTTCGGCACGCGGACGGGGCCGCCCCGGTTCCTGCGCCGGCGCCTCGTGCGCGTCGTTCCGCTCTACTGGCTGACGACGACGCTGTTCCTCGCCGCACTCCTGCTCCTGCCCGGCGCCATCAACGGCACGATCGGCGGGGCCGCCTACGTGGCGAAGAGCTACCTCTTCATCCCGGCGCGGCGTCCGGACGGGCTGGTCGAGCCGGTGTTCGGGCTCGGCTGGACGCTCGATTTCGAGATGCTGTTCTACGTCGTGCTGACGCCCTTCGTTCGCCTGCCGCGCGGGGTCGCGGTCGCGGGTGCGACGCTGGTGCTGGCGGCCCTCGTCGCTGCCGGCCACGCGGGCGTGCTGCGCGGCGCAGCACTCGGCACCTGGGCGAGCCCGATCGTGCTGGAATTTTGCGCGGGCATGGGGATCGCGCTGCTGGTGGACCGGGTCGGTCTGGCGCGACCCGTGCGCGCCGCCCTGGTCTGCGCCGCCATCGCAGGCTTCGCGTTCGCACCCGTGAGCCTGCCGCGGCCGCTCGCCTGGGGCGTGCCGGCGGCAGGCCTCGTGGCCGCCGCGACGCTCGGCCGCCAGCGCCCCCACGGCGCCTTCGAGCGGATGCTCGAGCGCTGGGGTGACGCCTCCTACGCGCTCTACCTCGTCCATCCGTTCGTGATGCGGCCGGCGACCCTGGTGTGGCGCCATATCGCGCGCCCGGGCGATGCTGCGTCGCTTGCGTTCGCACTGGCCGAGCTCGTTGCGGCACAGCTCGCGGCGCTCGTCCTGCACCGGCGCATCGAGCGCCCCGTGACACGGGCGCTGCGCCGCTTCTGAACGCTTCCTTAACGTTGACGCCGCAGACTGGCTGCGAACATCCACGCAGGCAGACCCTCATGCTCTCCCCGGACAGGCACATCCCATCGCATCGTCGCCGGCTGCAATCCTTGTCGCTCGGCGCGAAGATGAGTGGCGGCTTTGCGTTTCTCACGCTCGTCACTCTCCTGCTCGGCGTCCTCTCGCTGACGAGGATGTCCGACATGGAGGATGCCGCGGCCCAGGTGCGGGACAACTATCTTCCGTCGCTGAACCAGTTCGGCAGGCTCAACTCCCTGGTCGAGGACGTGCGCCGCCACGAATACGCCTACATTCTTGCCCGCAACGCTACAGAGCGGCGTGCGGTGGCGGACACTGTCGGGACCACCGAGACGGTGGTCGACGCCGTTCGCCGCGAGTACGACAGGCTGATCTACCCCGACAAGGAGGGTGGCGGCGACATCGCGAAGTTCGATCGTCTCTTCGCCGCCTACAAGGTCGACGTCGCGACCACCTTTCATGCGGTGGACGCGGGATTGCTCGACGACGCACGTACGAACCTGGTCGACGTGTCGGGCAAGGACTTCGAGGCCCTTCACGACTTCCTGGAACGGGACCTCGTCTACAACAACCGAATGGCAGGAGCGGCCGGGCTTCACAGCAGGGCCACCTACCAGTCCACCTTGTGGATCCTGGCGATCGGGCTCGCGGCGGCGATCGGGCTGAGCGCCGCCGTGGCCTTCGCCCTGGTGCGCCATATCGGCCGTCCCGTTGCCGCCATTACGTCGGCGATGCGTCGCCTCGCGGCCCGCGACATGACGGTCGATCTCCCGTTCGGCCGCCGCGGCGACGAGATCGGCCGGATGACGGAAGCCGTGCAGGTCTTCAAGGACAGCATGGTCGAGGCCGACCGGCTTGCGGAGGCGGAGAAGGCGGACCGGCAGGCGAAGACCGAACGCGCTGGGCGCCTCGAGCAGATCGTCCGCAGCTTCGAGGACAAGGCCGCGATCGCGGTGGGCTCGCTCACCCACGCCTCCGGTGAGATGGAGACGACCGCGCGCTCGATGTCGGCGACCGCGGCCTCGACCGACGAGCAGGCCTCCGCGGTGGCGCTGGCGGCCGAGGCGTCCCGCTCCGGTGTGCAGACGGTGGCCGCCGCCGCCGAGCAGCTCACGGCCTCGATCGGCGAGATCAACCGCCAGGTGGTGCAGGCGGCGCGCGTGAGCGAGAACGCGGTGGCGGATGCCCGCCGCACCGACGGCGTGGTGCGCGCGCTCGCCGAGGGTGCCCGCAAGATCAGCGACGTGGTGGGTTTGATCAACTCGATTGCCAGCCAGACCAACCTGCTCGCGCTGAACGCGACGATCGAGGCGGCGCGTGCGGGCGAGGCGGGCCGCGGCTTCGCAGTGGTGGCGTCCGAGGTGAAGAGCCTGGCGCAGCAGACCGCGCGCGCGACCGAGGAGATCGAGGCGCAGATCGGCGAAGTGCAGGCCGCGACGACAGAGGCGGTGGGCTCGATCAGCAACATCGTGACGGTGATCGAGGAGGTGGGCGCGATCGCGGCTGCCATCGCCGCGGCTGTCGAGGAGCAGGGGGCGGCCACCGCCGAGATCGCCCGCAACGTGCAGGAGACGGCGGCGAGCACCGAGACGGTGACCACCAACATCGCGGGCGTGAGCCGGGCGGCGAACGACACGGGGGCTGCCGCGAGCCAGGTGCTCAGTGCGGCCGGTCATCTGTCGCTGCAGGCCGAGCAGCTCTCGCACGAGGTCACCCGCTTCGTGGGCGAGGTGCGCGCGGCCTGAAGAGGGTGGGGCTGTGCCCCACGCCCCGCCAGGGCAGGCGAATAGCCTGATCCTGGTGGGTCGATCGCGAAGCGGACGACGAGCAGAGCCCAAATTCTCGAACGATTACTTAACGCGTGCAGTGCCGAGTGCGGTTGTATTTACTGGAAGGCAACATTCATGAATCCGTTGCGTAACGATAGCTCCGTTGCTCTGCGGACGGGACGCTCACTTTCCCTTGGCGCCAAAATGAGTGCGGGTTTCGCCTTCCTGACGCTCGTCACGGTTGGACTGGGCGTGCTCGCCATCATGCGGATGTCGGTCATGGAGGGCGCCACTTCCACCATGCGGGACAACTACTTCCCGTCGGTCGTCAAAGTGAGCAAGCTCGGCAACGCTTTGCAGCAAGTACACCGATACGAATTGCGTTACGTCCTGGCTCCGGATGCGCAGTCACGCCGGGAGACGAAGGAGCAGCTCGCCGAATTCGAGGTGCAGGTTGACGCTGACCGGCGCGCGTATGAGCCGTTCATCGACCGGGGCGAAGAGCGCGACGGGTACAACATGAAGTTCGATCGCCTTTGGCCGGCTTACAGAGCGGACGTGACTGAGACCCTGCGCGCGGTCGATGCGGGACAGGCCGTCCAGGCACAACGCAACGTCTTCGTGGCTTCGAGCAAGGATTTCGCTGACTTGCTCGCATTCAACGAGTGGGACATCGAGTACAATGCGAGTACAGGCTCCGCCGCCGGACTCCTGAGCCAAGTGGTCTACCGCTCCACCTGGTGGTTTCTGGTGATGGGGCTTGCTGCGGCAGTCGGTGCGAGTGCTGTTGTGGCCGTGTTCATGGGCCGCCACATAGGCCGTCCGCTCGCAGGCATGACGTCGGCAATGCGTCGTATCGCCGACCATGACCTGACCGTGACGATCCCCATGACCGAACGCCGCGACGAGATCGGCCGGATGGCGTCGGCCGTGGAAGTCTTCAAGGACAACATGATCGCGGCCGATCGTATGGCTGCGGCCGAGAAGGCGGACCGGCAGGCGAAGACCGAACGCGCTGGGCGCCTCGAGCAGATCGTCCGCAGCTTCGAGGACAAGGCCGCGACCGCGGTGGGCTCGCTCACCCACGCCTCCGGTGAGATGGAGACGACCGCGCGCTCGATGTCGGCGACCGCGGCCTCGACCGACGAGCAGGCCTCCGCGGTGGCGCTGGCGGCCGAGGCGTCCCGCTCCGGTGTGCAGACGGTGGCCGCCGCCGCCGAGCAGCTCACGGCCTCGATCGGCGAGATCAACCGCCAGGTGGTGCAGGCGGCGCGCGTGAGCGAGAACGCGGTGGCGGATGCCCGCCGCACCGACGGCGTGGTGCGCGCGCTCGCCGAGGGTGCCCGCAAGATCAGCGACGTGGTGGGTTTGATCAACTCGATCGCCAGCCAGACCAACCTGCTCGCGCTGAACGCGACGATCGAGGCGGCGCGTGCGGGCGAAGCGGGCCGCGGCTTCGCAGTGGTGGCGTCCGAGGTGAAGAGCCTGGCGCAGCAGACCGCGCGCGCGACCGAGGAGATCGAGGCGCAGATCGGCGAAGTGCAGGCCGCGACGACTGAGGCGGTGGGCTCGATCAGCAACATCGTGACGGTGATCGAGGAGGTGGGTGCGATCGCGGCTGCCATCGCCGCGGCTGTCGAGGAGCAGGGGGCGGCTACCGCCGAGATCGCGCGCAACGTTCAGGAGACGGCGGCGAGCACCGAGACGGTGAGCACCAACATCGCGGGCGTGAGCCGGGCGGCGAACGATACGGGGGCTGCCGCGAGCCAGGTGCTGAGCGCGGCCGGCCAGCTGTCGCTGCAGGCCGAGCAGCTGTCGCGCGAGGTGACCCGGTTTGTGGGCGAGGTGCGCGCGGCCTGAAGAAGGCCAGGGGCGTCACGCCGAAGCCGTGCTGCGCACGGGCCCTAGACCCCGTAAACCCCATCACTCAAGTCAAGCAGGTCCAGGATCGGCTCGATCCTGGCGGGGTTTGGGGCAGAGCCCCAACCTTCTTAACCCCGGCCAAGCAGGCGCGTGAGCAGCCCCTCGAAACGCGGCACGTCGATCCGGCGCACCACCGTCTCGAGCTGCTCGCCCAATCCCGGCTGGTAGCCCGGCGACCAGGACAGCGTGTCGCCGTAGCCCGCGTCGAACTGCGTGTTCACGTCGACGTAGAGCCTGGCCGAACTCGTGATCAGGCTCGGATCGAGCCACACCGCAGTCGCGATCTCGTCCCACATCGGAAAGCCCGGCTCGCGCCTGGCGATCCATTGCGCGAGCGGCGTGTGCGCCTGGCTCAAGCGGTGCAGCAGCTCGGGCGTGATCTCGGTTGCGGTCGAGGGGTCCACGGGGACCATCACGATGTTCTTCCAGCCCGCATGCATCACGATGCTGGCCGCCTCGGGATCGAAGCGGATGTTGAACTCGCGGCGTGGCGAATTGACGAACTCGCGCGCGAACTGTGCCGCCGAGAGGTCGTCCCTTGTCGGCACCGGGTCGAGGCTGCCGCCCATATACACGAGGCCGGCGGCGAGCGAGGCGATCTCGGGCGCGAGGCTCACGGCGAGCGCGATGTTGGTAAACGGCCCTGCGGCGATGATCGTGACCTCGCCGGGATGGGCCCGCACGGTGCGGATGATGAACTCGGCGGCGACCTCCGCGCGCGCCCTGGTGGTGGGGTCGCCTTCCGGCAGCTTGGGCACGACGTCCGGCGCATGGTAGCGGGGCGGGCTCTGCTTGGTGGGTTCCACCCATGTCCGCATCCATGCACCCTTCCACACCAGTCTGCCGTACAGCGCCTCCCAGCGATCCGTGCGGGCTTCGGTGTTGAGCAGCGGATACACGGCACCTGGCACCACGGGCACGTCGGTGCGGCCGGCGATCTCGAGGCCGCGCAAGGCGTGCGCCACGGCCTCGTCGCGCCAGAGGTCGCCGGTGACCACCGTGAGCCCCATCAGCTGCACGTCCGGGGCGCGGAGCAGCATGGCCGCCGAGAGGCCGAAGCCGCCATCGTCGTCGAAGATGATTTTTCGTGGTGGGCGCGCGTCCGCGGCGGCGGGGCGCGCGCCCGCGCTCGCCACCAGGAAGGCCCCGGCGGCGAGAAGCGCGCGGCGCTTCAAAACCCGAGCTTGAACGTCACAAACGCCGCGAAGCCTTCGCCGATGTAATAGGCGGGCGAGGCGCCTGCGATCGTGGTGCCGTAGACGCCGGTCGTGTTCTTCGCGTTGGGCTGGAGCGAGGAGATGCCGCTGAGGAAGTGGTTGTCGGTAAGATTAACCAGGTTGAGCTGGATCGTCGGCGACTTGGCTGGTCCGAAATCATGGAAGCGCATGCCGAGATCCGCACCCATTTCATAGAAGGCAGGCAGTGCCTCGTCATTCATGAAGGTGGAGTATTGCTTGGTGATGTAGCGGACGTTCAGGTTCCAGAAGAACATGCCGTTGTCCCAGTCGATCGCGGCCTGGCCGACGAAAGCTGGACTTTCCACGGAGGTCTTGCCCTTGGTGGGGAGTAGGTCGCCGCCTTCATACAGATTGTTGTCGATGGTCGCGTGCAGATACTGCAGCGCGATATAGGGCCGGAAATGGTTCCAGGGGCGGGTGCCGGCCTCGAGGTTGAAGCCGTCCGACGTCTGGCCGCCGCCGCTCATGCTGCTGGTCACCGCACCGTTCGTGCCGGCGACGGCGGAGACGAGCTGGCGATTGGTGAAATTGTAGTGGAAGTAGCTGGCCGAGGCGAGGATGACGTCGCCGGAATACCGGTATCCGAGTTCCTCGGCGATCGAGAACTCGTCCTTGGTGTTGTTGGCGCCCTGGTGGGTGATCGACCCGTCTTCGTAGCTGTAGGCGTTGTAGAGTGTGGTGTTCACTGGCGAGCGGAAGTTCGTCGACACGCTGGCGAAGACCTGGCTGCGCACGTCGATCTGGTAGCGGCCGGAGGCAGCCGGCAGCGGCTGCGCGTCGTTCAGGACTTCCTTGTATTGGGGTCCGGGCAGGTAGTTGGTGCCGTTGCGGTTGACGATGGCTTCCTTGAAGCCTGCGTCGATCGTCAACTTGTCATTCAGCAGCTTGATCTCGTCGCCCAGATAGAGCGCATGGATCGCGGTCTTGGTGTCGTCGTTGCGGTCGTAATAGGGCGTGCCGTCGGTGGTGCGCAGGACGTTCTTGTTGCCCCACACGTTGTATGGACTGCCATCCGCGTTGACCGGGCTGTAGGAGTTATAGTCGCGATCGTTCGAATAGTCGAACCACCAGCCTGCGAAGAACGTGTTGTGGCCGGCGCGATACTTCGCCTCCGTGTTGAAGCCGCCGCGATACTGGTCGTCGACGAAGGCGTAGAGCTGGGGTGCCGCACCGTCCACCGCGTTCGGAACGTTCAGCGTGACGGCCTGGGTGCCGAGGAAGGTCGCTCCCGAATACTCGTCGAAGCTGATCGTTCCGTTCCCGAACCCGTGCCACATATAAGGCGTGAAATCCACCGTCAGCTTGTCGGTCAGCACGAAATGCATCGGCCCGGACAGCTCGACGTTGCGATACGGGTTGCGGTTCAGCTTCCAGTAGTTGCTGTCGTTGTAGGTGTAGGTGCTGTCGAAGTTGTACGACCGCCCGAACTCCTTCCACTCGCCGAGATTTGGCGTCGTGTAGCTGTTCTGCATGGAGTCCTGATAGGCGCCGGCGATGGCGATGCTGTTGCCGTCGCCCCAGGCCTTCACGGCCTTCCAGTCGAGGTGGAGCTTGTGGTCGTAGCCCGAGCCGCGCCAGGACTTGTCGGTCTGGTGCGAGATCGACGCGAACATCTTGATGCCCGTGTTGCCGATCAGGCCCGTGTCGATCCGGACGAACTCGCGATTGTAGCGGTAGGAGCCGTAACCGTAATCGACCAGGCCGCCGCGCGTGTCGGTGGGGTCGCGGTCGTGGAAGGTGAACAACCCGCCCGATCCGTTGATCGTGGGCGTGTCGATATTGGAAGAACCCTGCTGCAGGCTCAGATCCTCGAGGTTCTCGCCGTCGGCGAACTCGGACGGGTAGGTGGTGTAGACGCCCACGTCGGCGATCGGCGTGCCTTCCCAGATGAAGGCCATCTCGGTGTTGTCGAGGCCACGCAGCGTCAGCGCGCCGCCCGACAGGCCCCACGGATCCTGCTCCTCGACCACAGCACCCGGCAGCAGCTGCACCAGCATGAACGGGCTCGTCGCCGGCGACTGCTTCTGGATGTAGTCCTTCGAGACCGTGCTGACCGATTTCGGCGCTACCTGGATCTTCATCAGGCCGCCGCCCGGCTGCAGCCCGGTCACGCCATCCGCCGAATGGACGGGGTTGCGCGCCTTGACGGTCACGTCCTCGACGCTCGCCGCCGGTGCGGCCGCAGCGCGGGCGGAACGGCGATGGACGGTGTCCGTCGCAGGCGCCGTCGTCGCGGGAGCGGTCGTCGTGGGAGAAGTCTGGGCACGCGCCTCGTCGGTGGCGGCGAACAGCATCGGCGAGAGGGCGACGCTGCAGAACAGCGCGGCCGAAAAACGATAGGTCATGGGCGATCCCGTTGCGGTGGCGCTTGGCCGAGTATCGTCCGTATTAGCAACGAAGGTGCCAGAGGAGGTGCCAGCGCCCTGTCTCGCCGCAAGAGTTCCGCAGCTGCGGCATGGAAACAACAATCGCCGTCAGGCGAGGCGGCGGAGCGTGTCCCCGTAGAGGGCGCGGAGTGCCTCGCTGTCGACATCCGTGCAGATCGCGTGGCTCGGGCGGCCGTCCCAGGGCGATGGCGGGAAGCCGCGACCGTCGGGCTTGAGCGCGGTCTGCCCATGTGCGAGCCCGCCCGACACCACGCGGATCGCGCCTTCGCACGTCCTGAACAGGGAAGGTCGCAACAGGCAGGCAACCGCCGAGGAATCGTGCACGTAGATGTCGGCGCTGCCGGTCGAGGCCTGGTGGAAGCCCGCATAGATCCGCGTGATGTCCCAGATGAACTGTCCGGCGTCGCGCGCGTCGCGGCGAAGGCTCGCGAGAAATGGTTCGCTCATCCGGGCCTGCATCGTGACGTCGAGCCCCACCACGGTGATCGGCCAGGCGGCCGCGAACACCTCGTCGGCGGCCTGCGCATCGCCGTGGATGTTGGCCTCGGCGAGCGGTGTCACGTTGCCGTGATGGCCATGGTGGCCGAAGGCGCCGCCCATGATCACGACGTCGCGGACCAGCGCCGCGATCTCCGGATCGGCGCGCAGTGCGAGCGCCAGGTTGGTCATGCGGCCCACGGCGACGATCGAGATTTCGCCTGGATTCTGCCGGATCTTGTCGATCATGAAGCGCCAGGCGGGGATCGCGTCGTGCGCACCGCCGGCGCCGAGCGGGACGGGCACGTCGCCGAGCGCGTTGCCGCCATGCACGTGAGCGGGCGGCAGGTCGGCCGAGCCTTCGAGCGGCTCGGCAGCGCCGGCGATCACCACGGTGGGAATAGCGAAACGTTCGACGATGTGGCGCGCGTTGCGGGTGGTCGCCGCCAGCGTCCCGTTGCCGAAGCATGTGGTGACGCCGACGAGCTCCACCTCGGGTGCCGCATGCAGGAACAGCAGCGCCATCGCATCGTCGATGCCGGGATCGGTGTCGAAGATGACCCGCCTGAGATCGCCGGTCATGCCGTACCCCGGATCGCCGCGAGCCGCTCGGCGAGGAATGCGCCCGCGGTGGTGCGCTCGGACAACGCGACCTCCGCCCGCGGTTGCAGAAAGACGGGCATGGAGATGCGCGCGAGGTTCCGATCTTCGCCGGCGGGATTGCAGACCCGGTGGGTGGTCGACCGGAAAAAGCCGCCCGACGCCTCCTGCAGCATGTCGCCGACATTGACGACGATGCAGCCCGCATAGGCGGGAACCGCGATCCAGCCGCCATCGCTTCCCATCACCTCCAGGCCGCGCTGCGCGCTGGCGGGCAGGATCGTGAGCAGGTTGATGTCCTGGTGGGCAGCGGCGCGCACCGCGTCGTCCTCCTCGGCGCCGGAGAGCGGCGGATAATGCAGGATGCGCAGCAGGGTGAGCGGGCTGTCGGCGATCATGTCGGGCAAGGGCATAGGGAAGCGGGCGACGATCTCGGGCGGCGCATGATCCTGGATCCAGCCGAGCAACGTCGCGCCGAGTGCCACCGCGAGCGCCCGGTAGTGCAACGCCGCGTCCGACACTTCGGCGGGCTGGCGGCCCGAGGGAGTGAGATGGAAGAATTCCTTGAGGTCGCGCGCCCGCGCACCGACCGCGCGTTCCGACACGGTGGCGGGAAAGAAGCCGTCATGCCGCGCGGGGTCGAACATATAGCGCGACGGCGCATCGCTGCGGAAGAAGGCGAGCCATTCCGCTTCGATCCGTGCCAGCAATCCTGCGGGGAACCTCGCATCGCGAAGAACGCCGAAGCCGGTGCGGCGCAGACTGTCGACGAAGATCTGCGGCGCGTCGGGTGCGTCGAGCCGGACGCTGGCGATGTCACCGAATGCGCTGGCCAACCGCATGATCTCCCGTCGTTTGCTCGATCCCGCCCGCAGGCTACCATCCGCGGATGAGCCGCGCCATGACCGCCCACCTGACCGCCGCCCGTCGCTCGGCTTTGGGCTGCACGCTGGCGACACTCGTGAGCAGCGCGCCGGTCGTGAACGCAACGTTCGGCGTGTTTCTCGTGCCGATGTCGCGCGACCTGCACTGGACGCGGGCGGCAGTGACCTCGCTCCTGTCGGTGACCGCGGTCGCGTGCGCGCTGTCCTATCCCGCGGTCGGCCGCGCGGCGGACCGATACGGCGCGCGACGCGTGGCGGCGATCGGCAACGCCCTGTTCGCGCTGGCGATCGCCGCCGCCAGCCAGCTCGGGCCCGATCTCGCGGCGGACATGGTGCTCTTCGCCCTGATCGGCATCACGGCCGCGATCCCGAGCGGCGTTGTGTTCTCCAAGCTCGTCGCCGGCTGGTACGATCGCGAACGCGGCTTCGTGCTCGGCCTGGTGGGCGGCGTCGGCAACGGCGTCGGCGCGTCCGCGATGCCGTTCGTGGCCGCGGCGGCCGTGGCGCGTCTCGGCTGGCGCGGTGCCTACGTGGCATTGGGCGTGCTCGTGCTGCTGGTCGGGCAGGCGTCGATCGCGATCCTGCGCGAGCCGCCCATGGCCGGCGCGCGCGACACGGCGGGCGGGCCCGGCCTCTCGTTCGCCGCGGCGTGGCCCACCTGGCGGTTCGCGTCCGTGCTGGCACTCGCCGCATTCGGCGCCGGCGCACTCAACGCCGTTTTCACGCACTTGATCCCGATGGCGACCGATCGTGGCCTGAGTGCGAATGCGGGCGCCGGGCTCATGGCCGTGATGGCGCTCACGGGTTCCGCCTGGCAGCTGGTGTTCGGCGCGCTGCTCGACCGCACCGGCACGCCGCGCATCATGGCGCCCGTTTTTCTTCTGGCCATTTCCGGCGTCGCACTCCTCGCGGGTGCGCATGGTGCGACCCTGCTTGTGGCGGGCGCGGTGCTGGCAGGTCTCGGATTAGGCACGGAATACGCGTCGGTCGCCTACCTCATCAGCCGGTATTTCGGGCTGCGTTCGTTCGGGGCGATCAATGGCGTCGCATCGGGGATCAACGCGGTGGTGATCGGGGTGACGCCGATGCTGGTGGATGTCGGTTATGATCGGACCGGTTCCTATCGCGATGGGATCATCGGAGCCGGCGCGGCGCTCGCGGTTGCGGCGGTTTTGGCTGTCGTTATGCCGCGGTTCAGAAGGCCAGGGGCTCTGCCCCTGGACCCCGCTAAGGGCAGTCGCCCTTAGAACCCCCTACTTAAGGTTGGAGTACAGGCGCCGGAGACGGAATGCGTTAGCCGAAGTCTATGATTTCTGGCTTCGCCAGGGAACAATCCAAACAATCAGGGTTCCAAGGGACGACTGTCCCTTGGCGGGTCCAGGGCGTCACGCCGGAGGCGTGCTGCGCACGACGCCCTGGCCTTCTTCAAGGCACATGCTCCGCATACCTGTCCCAGTGCGCCAGGATCTCATGCACCACCGGCGCACCAGCCCGATAGTTGGACTCGAACGCCGCAAGCTGCCCAGGCGCCTCGTCGCCGACACTTCCGACAGGCGACTCTCCCGGCAGGGGCTCGGAGAAATTGCTCGCCGTTCGCAGCACCATCACGCGGTCCGGATCGAGCAGTCCCTGCTTGCCGAGGATGTAGACCGCACTTTCGAAGCTCTGGCTTTCCATGTTGGTCATCGCGAACCGGCCCCGGCCATGCGTCCAGAGCGAGACCCATTGCTCGGCCCATCTGGTACGCATCGCACCATGCCAGTAGCGGCGCGCGCCGAGCGTGTCGCCCATGATCACCGCGGGTGGCGCCTGTGCCGCAGGGAATCCCACCCATTTCGCGCGGATCGCGGCGAGTGCGGCCGTGTCGGGCAGCGGCACGTTGCGGGTCAACCCGTAGGCCCAGCGCGTGAGGCTCGCATTCAGCGGAAAACCCATGTCGAGGGGCGCCACGTCGTTCGCGGAGCCGAAATGCTTCGGATCGCTCGGGCGCATGTCCGGCCGTTCCGCGCCGATCGCGAACAACCCGTAGGGCCAGTCCTTCGGCGCCTCGCGGTCGTCGAGCTCGCGCAGCTCGTCGCCATCGACGACGAACGAGGCCCAGGCGGCGGTGCCGATCGTCGCGACCTTGGGGTCGGTGCCGGAAATGCCGGTGAACAGCCAGTAGGTCTTGCGGAAATCGAAGCGCGGGTCGAGCACGAACGCGCACAACGCCTCGCCGGCCGCGTCCACCATGTGGCCCGCATCGCCGGGCACGAGACCGTAGAGGCCGCGCCTGTTGCGGCGGATCGGGTGCAGCGCGCCGCGCTCGGGGATCACCTCGTCCATATGCTCGCGCTCGACCCAGAACTGGAACTCTCCCGGTGCGTCGCCGGTGTCGCGACCCGTCTCGAACGTCGCGACCACCACCATCCGCACCGGGATCGGCGCGGCCGACGCACGGTGGGTGACGACCGCCCAGCCGAGCAGGAGGAGGGTGGCGAAAACGCGAACGGACATGCGACTCCAGCAGCGGACGATCGGGTCCGACCATCACAGCCCCTTGCGCTCGCATCCAGAGCAGTTAAACGCTTTGATCGTTCGCAAAATGAGGGCGTTCCCATGCCCGCCTTCTCCCGCTTCCTCCGCTACTTCCTCGCCGTCGCCCGTTGCGGCTCGATCCGCCGGGCGTCCGAGGAGCTGCATGTCGCGGCCTCCGCGATCGACCGGCAGATCCTGCTCGGCGAGAAGACCCTCGGCACGCCGCTGTTCGAGCGCCTGCCCGGGGGCATGCGGCTGACCGCCGCGGGCGAGCTCGTCTACCACCGCGCGCGCGGCTGGTCGGGCGATCTCGACCTGCTGCTGGCCCAGCTGGACGATCTCCGCGGCCTCAGGCGCGGCCATGTCACGCTCGCGGTGGTCGAGGCGCTGGCGCAAGGATTCGTGCCCGAGATGATCGCCAGGCTCTCGCTCGAGCACAGGCTGATCACCGCGAGCCTCCTCGTGATGGGCAACGCGGAGGTCAACGCCGCGATCGCCGACGGCACCGCGGATTTCGGCCTGCAGCTGAACCCGCTCGCCTCGCGCGACGTGGAGATCCGGGTGGCCGTCGAGATCCCGCTGGGCTTCGTCTCGCCGCCGGGCCACCCGATCGCGGCGACGCCGGAGGCGCGGTTTTCCGCCTGCGTCGGCCACCGGCTGGTGGCGCCGCTGGCACCGCTGCAGGTCAGCGCGCAGCTGAAAGAGCTCGAGGCCGCCACGGGCGTGACCGCGGAGCCGGCCTGCAGCGCCGACAACATCCAGATGATCAAGTCGCTGGTGCGCGCCGGCGTGGGTGTGGGCGTGCTGAGCGCGCTCGACGCGGCCCACGAGATCCGCCGGGGAGAACTCGTCTTCACCCCCATCACCAACCAACGGCGCCACCCGTTCACGCTGGCGCTGTCGGTGCATCGCTCGCGCCAGCTCTCGGCGGCGGCGCGTCTGCTGATCGGCTGGATGGAGGCGGCGTTGCCGGAGCTGGCCGCAAGCGCATACTCGGCGGATTGAGGGAGATCGACCGTGACGCCACTCCTGACCGGCGACCCGGCGCCCTGGTTCCGCCACCGCTGCACCACGCCGCACGGCGCCTACACGTTCGACATGGCGGCCGGCCGCCACGTCGTTCTCTATTTCTTCCGCAGCTCGGCCGATCCGCGCACGGCGGCCGCACTCGCGGCGATCCGGCGCGCCCGGGCGGCGTTCGACGACCAGGAGGCGTGCTTCTTCGGCGTCAGCGCCGATCCTGCCGACGAGGAGCGGCTGGCCGCCGACCTGCCCGGCATCCGCTTCTTCCTCGACGGCGACGGCACGGTGGCACGGCTGTTCGGCCGCGACCCCGAACACGCCGACGGGCTCTGGGTCGTGCTCGACCGCCTGCTGCGCGCGCGCGGCGTGCTGCCGGACGCGGACGACGCGACCGCGCGCGTGCTCGCAGCCCTGGCGACGCTCGGCCGCGCACGATCCGAGCAGGACGCGATCGCACCGGCCCTCGTGCTGCCCGACGTGTTCGAGCCCGAGTTCTGCGCCCGTCTGGTCGCGCACTACCATGCGAGTGCGAAAAACCCGTCCGGCGTGCTGACGCAGGACGCGGCCACCGGCGCCTCCCACGTCGTGACCGATGGCAGCTTCAAGCGCCGGCACGACTGCATCCTGACCGACCGCGCGCTGATCGGCCAGGTGCAGGCGCGGATCGTGCGGCGCGTGGTGCCCGAGATCCGCAAATGCTTCCAGTTCGAGGCGACCCAGCTCGATCGCCTGATCCTCGCCTGCTACGATTCGGGCGATGGCGGCCGCTTCGGCGCGCATCGCGACAACACGGTGACCGCCGCCGCACATCGCCGCTTCGCCGTGTCGATCAACCTCAACGACGCGTTCGAGGGCGGCGAGCTGATCTTTCCCGAGTTCGGTGCGCGGCGCTACCGGCCGCCGGCGGGCGGGGCGGTGGTGTTCTCGTGCTCGCTGATGCACGCGGTCACGCCGGTGACCGGGGGGAAGCGATTTGCGTGCCTCCCGTTCGTCTATGACGAGGCGGCGGCTGTGATCAAACGGGCCAATCACGCGCAGGCTGCGGGCTAGAAGAAGACTTGTTCTTTCTTGAAAGAAAGAACCAAAGAACTTCTATTTGTTTCGCCTACGGCATAAACTGCCGGAGGCATCTAAACGGATAAAGTTTTTTTGCTTCTTTTTCTCCAGAAAAAGAAGACTCTTCAAAGACGTCTCCGGCGTGACACCCTGGACCCGGCAGGGTCGGATAGTCGCGACATGGAAGATGTGACACGTCAACTGACTGAAGTGTTGACCCAGCATGAGGAGGCGCAAGCGGCTCTCGCACTCCTGATGCGATCGCCCATCTTCGGGAGAGAGACAGTGTCTCGCGCGCTTGGTGAGCTTTCGGAACACCTCGTCGCCACTATGGTCGGCGGCCGGAGGGTCAATCGGAACAACAGAGGTTTCGACGTCGTCGACGGCGATGAGCGAAGCATCGAGGTCAAAGCGCGCCAGGTAAGTCGCTACGGAGAGACCCTCCAGTTCAACTTCGGCAAGCACTCCAAGCATGCCGCCGAAGCGGTCTGCATCGCCTGGGATGACGGCGATCAATCCATGCCTCCACGGCTTCTAGCGGCCTATCGTGGGTCCGTTCAGGAGTTCATCCGCGAGTGGGGAACACCGAACCAGAAATCTTATTCGTTCAGGACGAGCCTAGGGCACCTTCGGCGCAACGTTTCGATCACCGCCTCTGCTGGTGGGTCATCCAGCCCGTGAACGGCCACTCGCGTCGAGGAGTTGGGCTGCCAGCACAACGCATCGCGTAAACGTTTCGAGATCGTCGAACGCCGGCGTCGCACCCGCGGGCGGCAGCACGACGGCATGGCCGCTCGCCTCGACCGCACCCGGGATCATCAGGTTGTCCGGCAACCCGAACCCCTCCACCGCGATGCCGGGAAACGGGTCGGGCACCGCCGCCACATGCAATCGCGAGCGCTCGGCAAACGGCAGATGCGCATTCGAGTAGGCGAAGATCGGCTTGCCGCGACCGAGGAACCAGCCGAGCTCCACCAGCGTGCCCGCATCCGCCGACGGGCCGCGGAACGGCGTGAGGTTGGCGAGCACGATGTCGGCGGCCTCCATCATCGCCACGTCCTTGGCAAAGATCCTGCGCCAGTCGGTCAGATTCTCGTTCAGCGGCGCCAGGCCCTCGATGCCGTGCGCGCTACAGATCGCCCGCTTGCGCGCCGCATGCGCGTCCGCATCGGGAAGGAACACGTCGGGGCCGGCGAGGTATGCGCGGATCATCAGCCGGCCGTGGGGGCTGCCTCGGGCGTGTCCTCGCTGAGCGGGCCGAACACGGTCGCCTCCGTGACCAGGTGGTAGAAGCGCCCGCGGAACAGCCGCATCACCTGCATCGTCGCCGCGTGCGATTTCTCGCGGATCGGGCTTTCGAGGCTCTCGCGCATCGCGGCGCGGTCCGGAAAATCCATCTCCATGATCATCGCGATCATCGGCACCGTGTCGTGCTCGTCGGCGGTGGAATGGCTGTCGCGGTCGATCATGCGCTGCACGCGCACGGCGCGAACATGCGGGAACTGCCGCCAGATCGGTTCGAGCTCGTCGCCCACCTCGCGAAAGAACTGCTCCTCCGCGCCTGCTTCGATGGTGCCCTCGTAGATCGCGGTCCGTGTCAGCATCATGGCTCTCCTTGCGCGCACCAGTCGTCGATCAGACGCCGGGAGACGCTCGTATCGGGCGGCAGGTCGAACCCGTGCGCCGCGTGGTTGCGGATCTCGCCGCGGGTGAAGAACGCGGCCTCGACGATCTCGATCCCGTCGATCACCGGCGCCGCGTCGTCGGTCTCGGCGGTGAAGCCGAGCATCAGGGAGGCGGGGAACGGCCAGGGCTGGCTCGAATGGTAGCGGACATTGTGGGCGCGGACGCCGCATTCTTCCCACACCTCGCGCGCCACCGTCTCCTCCAGGCTCTCGCCGGGTTCGACGAAGCCGGCGAGCGTGGAGAACACGCGGCGCTCGCCGAAGCGGGCGTTGCGGGCGAGCAGCGCCCGCTCGTCCCCTGAACCACCGCCTCCTGAACCACCACGCGTGACCAGCATGATCACGGCGGGATCGGTGCGCGGGAAATGCGTGGTGCCGCAATCCGTGCACTTGACCACGTAGCCGCCCTCGATCGGCGCGCAGGCGCCGCCGCAGCGGCCGCAGAAGCGATGCGTGCGCCGCCAGTGCAGGAAGCCGCGCGCCTGGGCCAGCAGGGCCGCGTCGGCCGCCGCCATCTCAAGGGCGGCGTGGCGCAGGTCGACGAACTCGGCGCCGGGAAGCGGGGGCAGGGCGGCCTCGTCGTCGCCGAGATCGATCGCGATCGCCGGCCGGCCGTCGAGCAGTCCGAGCAGCACCGTGGGGCGGGTCTCGATCGCGGCCGCGAGCGCCGGCACCTCGGCCGGTTGGAGCCGGGCGATCGCGGTGCCCATCTCGCCGCGGAGCACCAGGTGGCGGCCGGCCCGCATCGCCAGCAGCACCGCATCGTCGCGGGCGAGCAGGCCGGCGATGAACGCCGCGTCGTGGCGCCGGTCGCCGAGCCGGTCGATCGGGTTGCCGGTAAAGACGTTTCCGTCGTGTCGCTTCGCTGCCATCGCACGACCTTAGCGCATCCGCGCCGGCCCCGCCCTAGCGCACGCGCGCCAACATGCCGCCACCGGCCGGGGTTGCCGCCGCCCCCACCGGTCATGATATGCAGACCCCGGGAGGTCGGCGGCGGACGGGCAGCTCGCCAACCCGGTCAGGTCCGGAAGGAAGCAGCCGCAACGGGTCTCCGCACGGGTCGACGTTTCGGCCTCCCACCTTCTCTTCCAGCGCCCGGGTCACAGCCCATCGAATGACAAGCGACGCGCCCGGCGACGATCTCCTGCCCGAGCCGCCCCTCGAAGGCGGCGGCCTGTTCGGCGATGTGCCGCCCGTCGAGGGCGGCGGCCTGTTCGGCGACGTGCCGCCCCCCGAGGGCGGCGGCCTGTTCGGCGATGTGCCGCCCGCCACCGCACCCGCAGCGGCGTCGGCCGCACCACCCGCGATCTACCGGGTGCTCGCCCGCAAATACCGGCCCGTCTCGTTCGACGACATGATCGGCCAGGAGGCCACCGTGCGCATCCTGCGCCGCGCCTTTGCGACCGGCCGCGTGGCGCACGCCTTCATGCTCACCGGCGTGCGCGGCGTGGGCAAGACCACCACCGCGCGGATCATCGCGAGGGCACTCTCCTGCATCGGCGCCGACGGCACCGGCAGCCCGACCGGCGACCCGTGCGGCGTGTGCGCGAACTGCGTGGCCATCCTCGCCGACCGCCATCCCGACGTGATGGAGATGGACGCCGCCTCTCGCACCGGCATCGACGACGTGCGCGAGATCATCGAGGCCACCCGCTTCCGGCCGATGCTGGCACGGGGAAAGGTGTTCATCATCGACGAGGTGCACATGCTCTCGCGCAACGCGTTCAACGCGTTGCTGAAAACGCTCGAGGAGCCGCCGGCCCACGTCACCTTCATCTTCGCCACCACCGAGCTGCGCAAGGTGCCGGTCACGGTGCTCTCGCGCTGCCAGCGTTTCGACCTGCGCCGCGTGCCGCAGGAAGCGCTCGCGGGGCTGTTCGGGCGCATCGCCGCCAACGAGGGCGTCGAAGTCGTCCCCGACGCGCTGACCCTGCTCGCCCGCGCCGCCGACGGCTCGGTACGCGACGGACTTTCTCTTCTCGACCAGGCGATCGCACAAGCCGAGGCGCCGGTGATCGAGGCCGCCGCGATCGCCGACATGCTGGGCCTGGCCGACCGCACGCTGGTGTTCGACCTGCTCGATGCGGCGCTCGGCGGGCGCGCCGCCGAGGCCCTGCGACTGTCCGGCGACATGTTCGACCGCGGCGCCGATCCCGGGCTCGTGCTCACCGACCTGCTCGAGCTCGTCCACACGCTCACCCGCCTGAAGACGGTGCCGGCGCTCGCGGGCGCCCCGGAGCTCCCCGAGCTCGAGCGCGTGCGCGGCGGTGCCATGGCCGAGCGCCTGTCGATCCCGGTGCTGAGCCGCGCCTGGCAGATGCTTCTCAAGGGGATCGGCGAGGTCGAGCAGGCGCCGGCGCGGCAGGAGGCCGCCGAGATGGTACTGATCCGCCTCTGCTACAGCGCCGACCTGCCGCCGCCCGGCGAGCTGGTGCGGCGCCTGTCGGATGGCGCAGCCCAGGGACAGGTGCCCGGCCGCTTGCCGCCAGGGTCGACACAACCCTCGCCCGCACCATCCTCGCCCGCACAATCGCCGCCCCAGGCGCAGGGCGGCGTGTCGCGCGGCAACCTCGCGGTGGCCGAGGCCGCGCCCTCTCCCGCGGCGCCCCCGCCGACCTCCGAGGCGGCGCCGCTGCCCGCCACCTGGCGCGCGGTCGTGGCCCTCGTGGCGGCACGGCGCGAACCCAGCCTGCACGGCAATCTCCGCCACTGCGTGCACCCGGTCCGCGTGGCACCCCCGGTGCTGGAGATCCGCGTTCAGGAGGGCGCGCCGCGCGATCTCGCCAGCCGGCTGGCTGCCGTGCTGAGCGATGCCACCGGCGCGCGCTGGACGGTGGCGCTCTCGCGTGCGCCCGGCGAGCCGACGCTGGCCGAGCAGGAACAGGTGGTGCGCGATGCCGGCCGCGCCGAGGCGGCGCAGCACCCGATCGTGCGGGAGATCCTGCGGCTGTTTCCGGGTGCCGCGATCGCCACGCTCCACGACCGCACGCTCGACGCCTACGGGCTGCCGCCGCTGCCGGAGCCGCTGTCCCTGGGGGGCGAGGCGGCGACGGCGCCCGATACCGGGCCCGGCTTCGCACCCATCGACGCCGAGCGCGCGTTCGACGTGATGCCCCCCGATCCCGAGGATATGGAGCTCGACCCATGAAGAACCTGGCCGGCCTGATGAAGCAGGCCTCCGACATGCAGAACAAGATGCGCGAGATGCAGGAGCGGCTCGAGCAGCTCGAAGTGCCGGGCGAGGCCGGCGCCGGGCTGGTCAAGCTCACCCTGTCGGGCAAGGGCGATCTCAAGCACATCGCGATCGACCCGAAGCTCGCCGACCCCGCCGAGATGGAGATGCTGGGCGACCTGATCGTTGCGGCGCACGCCGATGCGCGGCGCCATCTCGAGGCGACCACGGAAGCCGAAATGCAGAAGGCGACCGGCGGCCTCAATCTGCCGCCTGGCTTCAAGCTGCCGTTTTGAGGGAAACCCCCGTTCGTCAGCAAGGAAGGCCAGGGCTCTGCCCTGGACCCGCCAAGGGGCAGTCGCCCCTTGGATCCCCCGGACTTAAGGAATCGCTCCCTAGGGCGGAACCCTTAAAACCCCAATCTGGAGAAGGGACCCGGGCGTCGCCCCGCACCAAACGATCAGGGTTCCAAGGGACGACTGTCCCTTGGCGGGTCCAGGGCAGAGCCCTGGCCTTCTCCCCCCCGCACGAAAGCCACTGACCCATGGGCGGCCCCGAGATCGAACGCCTGATCTCGCTGCTGTCGCGTCTGCCCGGCTTCGGCCCGCGCAGCGCGCGACGCGCGGCCCTGAGGATGCTCCTGGCCCCCGAGGCCCGCATGCTGCCGCTTGCCGCCGCCATCACCGAGGCCGCCCGCGCGGTGCGTCGCTGCACGCTCTGCGGCAACCTCGACAGCGCCGATCCCTGCACCATCTGCGCCGACCCGGGGCGGGACGGGCACATGGTCTGCGTGGTCGAAGGCGTGGGCGATCTCTGGGCGATGGAGCGCGCCGGCATCCATCGCGGCCTCTACCACGTGCTCGGCGGCACGCTCTCCGCACTCGACGGGCGCGGACCGGACGAGCTCAACCTCGAGCCGCTGCTGGCGCGCGTGGCAGGCGGCGCGGTGACCGAGGTGATCATGGCGATGTCGGCCACCGTGGACGGCGCCACCACCGCGCACTGGCTGGCCGCGCGGTTGCGTGAGCGCGAAGCCGGCCGCGACCTGCGCATCAGCCGGCTCGGCCACGGCGTGCCGATGGGCGGCGCGCTCGACGTGCTCGACGACGGCACGCTCCGCGCCGCGCTGTCCAGCCGGATGCCGGCATGAGCCCCGCTCTTCACACAACGGGCGTGCCGCGCGCCGCCCTGGTCACCGGCGGCGCCGTCCGGCTCGGCCGCGCGATCGCGCTCGGCCTGGCGCGCGACGGGTTTTCGGTGGCGATCCATTGCCGCTCGAGCGAGACCGAGGCCGAGCGCACCGCCGCCGCGTGCCGCGCCTTCGGGGTCGCCAGCACCGTGCTCCGCGCCGACCTGGCCTTAGAGGACGAGGTCGCCACCCTGATCGCCCGCGCCGCGGCCGCACTCGGGCCGGTCGGCGTGCTGGTGAACAACGCCAGCGTGTTCGAGCGCGACGAGTGGGACACCGCCACCCGCGACAGCTGGGACGCGCATCTCGAGCCCAATCTCCGCGCCCCCTTCCGCCTGATCCAGGACTTTTCTCGTGCCCTCCCGCCAGACGCGTTGGGCGTGGTGATCAACCTGCTCGACCAGCGCGTCTGGTCGCTCACGCCGCATTTCGTCTCCTACACCGTGTCCAAGGCCGGCCTGTGGGCGCTGACCCGGTCGATGGCGCTGGCCCTCGCCCCCCGCATCCGCGTCAACGCGATCGGTCCCGGCCCCGCGCTGCCGTCGCCGCGACAATCGGCAGAGCAGTTCGCCCGGCAATGCGCCAACGTGCCGCTCCGCCATGGCACCTCGCCCGAGGAGGTGGCGGCCGCGGTTCGCGCGCTGCTCGCCCTCCCTTCGGTCACCGGCCAGATGCTGGCGCTCGATGGCGGCCAGCACCTGCAATGGCAATCAGCAGGCGCCGGCGGTGCCGGGCCGGAGGAGTGATGCGGCGGGTCTTTCTTCGCAACATGGTGCTGCAGGGCAGCATCGGCGTGCTGCCGCACGAGCATGGCCGCACCCAGCGCGTGCGGATCAATGTCGAGCTCGAGGTCGACGAGACGGACGGCGGCCCGGCGCGCGACGAACTCCCCCTGGTGGTGGATTACGGCCGCCTTGCCGAGAGCGTGCGCGCGACGCTGGCCGCCGGCCACGTGAAGCTGGTCGAGACGCTGGCCGAGCGGATCTCGGAGGCCGCCTTCTTCGACGATCGCATCGCGCTGGTGCGGGTGAGGGTCGAAAAGCTCGACATCTTTCCCGACATGGAGGCCGTCGGCGTCGAGATCGAACGCCGCCGCGCGTGCCGCTAGGCGTTTTGTCCACCCGCGCCAATTGACTCCCTGCGATTACAACGGCGTGGCCCATTGTGTTAAAGTGATGACATCGATCTTCCCCGCTTTTCCAATCAGATCAATCGGTTGCGCGCCACGGCTGCGGGTCGGCGAAGTTCGCGGCTGCGGCGCGCATGTCCCGGACGCTCCACAATCCGGCAACTCGCCCCACAGACTTGTCCACAGGGTTGTCCCGGAGGGCGCGCAGCCGTGAGCGAGACCCCCACCACCCAGGACGGGGCCACCCAGGACGGGGCCACCCAGGACGCGGCCACCCAGGACGGGGCGACCGGCGTCGCCGCGATCGAGCGGGCGCTCGCGACCATGCCGGACCGGCCGGGCGTCTATCGGATGCTCGATCGGCGCGGCGAGGCGCTCTATGTCGGCAAGGCCCGCTCGCTGCGAAAGCGGGTGGCCAACTACACGCAGGTGGGGCGGCTCGAGGAGCGCCTGCGGCGGATGGTGAACGAGACGGTCTCGATGGAGATCGTCACCACCCACACCGAGGCCGAGGCGCTGCTGCTCGAGGCCAACCTCATCAAGCGCCTGAAGCCGCGCTTCAACATCGTCCTGCGCGACGACAAATCCTACCCGTGGCTGACCCTGTTCGAGGACCATCCCTTCCCGCAGATCAGCAAGCATCGCGGCACGCAGGCTCGCCGCGGCGCCTACTGGGGCCCGTTCGCCTCCGTCTGGGCGGTCAACCAGACTGTCACCGCCATGCAGCGCGTGTTCCTGTTGCGCTCCTGCGCCGACACGGTGTTCGCCAACCGCTCCCGCCCCTGCCTGCTGCACCAGATCAAGCGCTGCTCGGCCCCCTGCGTCGGCCGCATCGACGCGGCGGAGTATGCGAAGCTGGTCGCCCAGGCGAAGGGCTTCCTGTCGGGCCGCGCCAACACCGTGCAGCGCGAGCTCGCCGCCGAGATGGAGCAGGCCTCCGAGAACCTCGAATTCGAGCGCGCCGCCAGCCTGCGCGACCGCATCCGCGGCCTCACCCACGTCCAGGGCAGCGGCGTGATCAACCCGGCCAGCCTCGAGGACGCCGACGTGATCGCCGCCCACCAGGCCGCCGGCCAGACCTGCATCCAGGTCTTCTTCTTCCGTGGCGGCCGCAACAACGGCAACCGCGCCTTCTTCCCCACCCACACCCGCGGCGAGGAGGCAGGCGAGGTGCTGGCCGCCTTCATCGCCCAGTTCTACGACGACAAGACTCCGCCAAAGCAGGTCCTCTCCAGCCACACCCTGCCGGAGCAGGACCTCGTGGCCGAGGCGCTCGCCATCAAGGCGGGCCGCCGCGTCGAGATCCTGATCCCTGAGCGCGGCGAGAAACGCGCGGTGGTGGAGCACGCCACCATCAACGCCCGCGAGGCGCTCGAGCGGCGGCTCGCCGAGAGCGCCGGCCAACGCAAGTTGCTCGAAGGGGTCGCCGAGACCTTCCAGCTACCTTCCGTGCCCGAGCGAATAGAGACCTACGACAACAGCCACATCATGGGCACCAGCGCCTACGGCGTGATGATCGTCGGCGGCCCCGAGGGCTTCCGCAAATCCGCCTACCGCAAATACGCGATCCGCGGTGCTATCACCCCCGGCGACGATTTCGCGATGATGCGCGAGGTGCTGGAGCGCCGCTTCGGCAAAGCGGTCCGCGCCCGCGCCGAGGAGGATCCCGCCGACGCCCGCGCCGAGGAATGGCCCGACCTGGTGCTGATCGACGGCGGCGCCGGCCAGTATTCCGCGGTCCGCTCGGTGCTCGACGATCTCGGCGTGACCGACGTCGCCCTCGTCGCCATCGCCAAGGGCCCCGACCGCGACGCCGGCCGCGAGTGGTTCCACATGGCCGGCCGCGCCCCGTTCCAGCTGCCGCCGCGCGACCCGGTGCTCTACTACCTCCAGCGCCTGCGCGACGAGGCACACCGGTTCGCCATCACCACGCACCGCGCCGGTCGCTCCAAGGCCCTGGTGCGAAGCGAGCTCGACGAGATCGACGGCATCGGCGCCGCGCGCAAGCGCGCGCTTTTGAACCATTTCGGCTCGGCCCGCGGGGTGAAGGGGGCGGGACTGCCCGATCTCGAATCGGCGCCGGGGATTTCGCGGGAGACGGCGCGGCGGGTGTATGGGCACTTCCACCCGGGGTGGCGACCTGAAGAATAAGATTGGGGCTCTGCCCCAACCCCGCCAGGGAACTAGTCCCCTGGACCCCAACAATCGGAGGTCCAGGATCGACACGATCCTGGTGGGGGTCTGGGGGCAAAGCCCCCAGTCTTCCTTTGCTGACCCCGTCGGTGCTCCCTGCTAAGGTCGCAAGGCATGCTCACCGACCTCCCCAACGTCCTCACCCTGTCGCGCATCGCCGCCATCCCGGTGCTGGTCCTCCTCGTCCTGCTCCGCCGCCCCGACGCCGACCTCGCGGCCATGCTCCTCTTCGTGGCCGCCGCCATCACCGACTACTTCGACGGCCAGATCGCCCGCTCGCGCCGTCAGTTCTCCGATCTCGGCCGCATGCTCGACCCGATCGCCGACAAACTCCTGGTCGGCGCCTCCCTGATGGTCCTCGCCGGCGCCGGACGCCTCCCTTACGCCGGCATCCTCCCCGCCATCGTCATCCTGCTGCGCGAGATCCTGGTGAGCGGCCTGCGCGAATATCTCGGCGGCCTGCGCGTGGGCCTGCCCGTGAGCCGGCTCGCGAAATGGAAGACCGGCGTGCAGATGACCTCGCTCGGCATGTTGCTCGCCGGCGACAGCGGCGCGCACGCGATCCATCTCGAGGTCCTCCACATCGCGGCGCTGGGCAGCATCGCCCTGTGGGGAGCTGCCGTGCTGACGCTGGTGACCGGCTGGGACTACCTCACCATCGGCCTGCGCCATGTGGGGGCGCCGGGATCGCCCCGACCGGCGGCGCCGAGCTGATTTCGCTTGACGCTATCGGCGCGCGGCACGCGCGACACACCACACCCCTCCGCCACTCGCGCCTTCTTGAGCATGAACGAAGGAGAGGGCACATTCCCGCCGAACAGGGGCGGGCGACCGCCCCGGAGGAGATACTTGCCATGCGTCGGCCCGCGTCCTTCCCGCTCGCGCTGATGGCGCTTGGGCTTTCCGGTTGCTCGGGCCTCGGTCACTTCACCGAGGACACGTTCACACTGCCCGGCGCCAACCCGAACCAGCCCGCGGGTGTCAGCGAGAACATCATGCGCGTCCAGTCCCGGCCGGTGGCCGAGACCCCGGTCGTGCCCGAGCCCGGCAATGTCTGGCCAGGGCCGCCCCAGCCCTTCCCGACGCTCGGCGAGGTCGAGCACGAGACGCAGAACGGCCAGGTCGTGCTGCCGGGCGCGTCCCAGGGTGGGGGCGGCGGCACCGGCGGGTCGAGCCCGCAGCCCGGTGGCGGCGGCGGTGGGCGGTTCCACATGCAGTCCAACGCCAACGCGGCCAGCACGATCGTCATCCCGAACGGCAACGGCACCAGCACGGTGATCGCGCCCGACGGCAGCGTGAAGGTGATCCCGACGCCCAAGGCCGCGCCGAGCACTCCCGCGACGAACTGAGCGCCCCCATATCGGACGCATGGCCGCTCCCGTCCGCATCCTCTATTTCGCGCAGCTCCGCGAGCGCGCCGGCCGCTCGGAGGAGAGCGTCGAGCTGCCGGCGGAGGTCGCGACCGTGGGCGCGCTGATCGCCTGGCTCCGCGCGCGCGGCGGCCGCGAGGCCGACGCGTTCGCCGAGCCGCGCATCGTGCGGGCGGCGGTGAACCAGGCGTTCGGGCGCGGCTCGGCGCCGGTGGCACCCGGCGACGAGGTGGCGTTCTTCCCGCCCGTGACCGGTGGCTGAACCGGCGATCCGGATCCTGGTCACGGCGGCCCCGTTCGACACGGGCGCCGAAATCGCGCGTCTGCTGGCGGCGGCGGGCGAGCAGGCGGGCGGCGTCGGCTCGTTCCTCGGCGTGGTGCGCGGCGGCGAGGTGGCAGCCCTCGAGCTCGAGCACTATCCCGGCATGACCGAGCGCCGCCTGGCCGAGATCGTGGGCTCGGCCTGCGCCCGGTTCGGGCTCGCCGCCTGCACGGTGATCCATCGTGTGGGACGGCTGGCACCCGGTGACCCGATCGTGCTGGTCGTAGCCGCCTCGGCGCATCGCAAGCCGGCGCTGGAGGCGACCGCGTTCCTGATCGACTGGCTCAAGACGCGGGCCCCGTTCTGGAAGCGCGAGCATCTCCGGGATGGCGGGGAGCGGTGGGTGGAAGCGCGCGAGGCCGACGACGATGCGGCTGCCGCCTGGGACTGATCAGGCTGTGACGGCGGGCGGCCCCTCGGTCTTCGGCCGGTAGCGGCACCAGGTGGCGACCGGGCAGCGCCAGCACTCGGGTCGGCGCGCGCGGCACACGTAACGGCCGTGCAGGATCAGCCAGTGATGCGCCGGACGCAGCATGTCGGGCGGAACGCGGGCGACGAGCCTGTCCTCGACCGCGCGCGGGGTTTTGCCCGGCGCCAGGCCGGTGCGGTTGCCGACGCGGAAGATATGCGTGTCGACCGCCATGGCACTCTCGCCGAAGGCCACGTTCAGCACGACGTTGGCGGTCTTGCGGCCGACGCCCGGGAGCGCCTCGAGCGCCGCGCGATCGCCCGGCACCTCGCCGCCATGGCGCTCGAGCAGCAGCTGCGAGAGGGCGACGACGTTGCGCGCCTTGGTCTGCCAGAGGCCGATCCGGCGAATGTGACGGCCGACCGCGTCGACGCCGAGCGCGACCATCGCGGCAGGATCAGGGGCTTCCGCGAACAGCGGACGCGTCGCGATGTTCACCGATGCGTCGGTCGCCTGCGCCGAGAGCACGACGGAGACCAGCAGCGTGTAGGGCGAGCTCCATTCGAGCTCGCTCGCGGCTTCGGGGTTGGCGTCGGCGAGGGCAACCATGAACGGACGCACGTCGCGCGCCGGCATGGCGGGAGTTTTCCGGGGCGTCGGGGCGGCAGCCATGGGATGGATGTGCCCGAGCGGGTCGCTGGCGGCAATCGCGGCGCGCGCGGCCGCGCGCGAGAACGTGATCGCACGATGCGCCTCGCCGCGTTATCGTTGCGCAGCGCAGCAACGGGGCTGCCGCTGGTTCCGGTCCGGGAGGGCGTCGCATGACAGAGCAGATGTCCGTGGCGATCATCATGATCGCCGTGCTCGTGCTGGCGTCGTTCTCGCAACATCGTCTCGCCGTCGCCAGACGCGGCGTGCGCGGCTAGCGCGGACACCCAGCAGAGCTGTCCCCGCCGCGGCGTGCCGCGGCTCCCGTTTCTCCCTCGTTCGGATTCTATCCCGTGAGTTCTCCCCCCAAGGGGACAGGCACGAGCGCTTTCACGAGCGTGCTCGGCTTCCTGTTCCGGCACTGGCGCCGCGAGCGCCGCTTCGTCGCGATCATCGTGGCGGCGATCGCGGTCGCGACCGCGACCGACGTCGCACTGCCGATCCTGTCGGGCCTGCTGGTCGACGACGTCAGCCGCCCCGCGCGCGCGCGCGGGGCGCTGCACGCGACGCTGGTCCTGCTCGGCGGCATGACGGCGCTCGGTCTCGTATCGATCGTGGCACGGCGCGCGGCCTTTCTCGGCATCGTCGAGCTCACCGTGCGCAACATGACGCGCATCGCGCAGGACGCGTTCTTCCGCGTGCAGCGTTTCTCCACCGACTGGCACGCGAACAGTTTCGCGGGATCCGTGGTGCGTCGCGTGACGCGCGGCATGTGGGCGGTCGACCTGCTCAACGACACGCTGCTGGTGCTGCTGCTGCCCGCGGTACTGGTGCTCGTGTTCGCGACCTTGCTGCTGGCACTGCGGTTTCCCGGAATGGGGCTGCTGCTCGGTGCGCTCTCGGTCGCCTATATCGCGCTCTCGGCCACACTGACGCTGCGCTACGTGTCGCCGGCAGCCCGCCTGTCCAACCGATGGGACAGCCGCGTCTCGGGCACGCTGTCGGATGCGATTGGCTGCAATCCGGTGGTCAAGGCGTTCGGCGCCGAGACGCGCGAGGATGGTATTCTCGCCGGCGTGTTGCGGCGCTGGGCGCATCGCACGCGCCGCACCTGGGTGCGCGGCACGACCAGCGCCAACACGCAAGGTGTGGCGATCGTGATCCTGCGGACCGCGGTGATCGGCGACGCGCTGCGGCTCTGGTGGCAGGGCGTCGCGGGTCCGGGCGACCTGGCCTATGTGCTCACCACGATCTTTCTCGTGCAGGGCTACCTGCGCGACATGGGCCAGCACATCAGCAACATCCAGCGTTCGGTGAACGAGGCGGAGGAGCTCGTCGCACTCCAGAGCGAGCCACTCGGCATCGAGAACCGGGACGGCGCGAGCAAGCTCACCGTGCGCACGGGCGCGATCCGGTTCGAACGCATCCGGTTCCAATATGGCGCGCACACGACGCCGCTGTTCGAGGCACTCGACGTCACCATCCGCGCCGGCGAGCGCGTGGGCCTGGTGGGGCCATCGGGCTCGGGCAAGACCAGCTTCGTCAAGCTGCTGCAGCGGCTCTACGATGTCGATGGCGGCCGCATCCTCGTCGACGGCACCGACATCGCGACGGTCACGCAGGATTCGCTCCGTCGCGAGATCGCGATCGTGCCGCAGGAACCGATCCTGTTCCATCGATCGTTGGCCGAGAACATTGCCTATGCCCGGCCGGGCGCCACGACCGACGAGATCGCGGAGGCGGCCCGCCGTGCGAACGCCCTCGACTTCATCGAGCGACTGCCTAGCGGTTTCGCAACCCTGGTGGGCGAGCGCGGCGTAAAACTGTCGGGCGGCGAGCGCCAGCGCGTGGCGATCGCACGCGCGTTCCTGTCGCGCGCGCGCATCCTCGTGCTCGACGAGGCGACGTCGAGCCTGGACTCCGAGTCCGAGGCGCTGATCCAGCAGGCGACGGCGCGACTGATGGCGGGACGCACCGTGCTGGTGATCGCGCACCGGCTGTCGACGGTGCGCGCGCTCGACCGGATCCTCGTGTTCCGCTCCGGCCGGATCATCGAGGATGGGCCGCATCATGCGTTGTTGGGGCGGGAGGATGGGCTGTATCGGCGGCTGTTCGAGCACCAGGCGCTGGGCCTGGCGGCGGAGTGAAGAAGGCCAGGGCGTCACCCCGAAGGCGTGCTTCGCACCGGGCCTGGACCCGCAAAGGGCCTTGGCCCTTTGATCCCGCTTGTTTGGTGGGTTTTCGCGGCTGGATGTTGTCCGCTTTGCTCCTCGAGCGGACGTTAGAGACCGTTCGGGCCATGCTCCGAAGCGGACGTCGGCAGAGCCGTAACTTGATTCGCTGCGCTGCCTACTCGGCTATGACGCAATGAACGGACCGCCCTACACCCACCTGAGACGAAGCCTTGCGGAGCCGGTCCCGACTGCGATGTGGCCGGCCGAGATTCACTTGGAACCTTTTGAACCTTCCAGGCATGCGGAAGCGGTCCATAACCTACTCGTCGATGCCTACAAGGTTGGAGGAGGAGTGGTCGGCACATATGTGACATGGTGGGACGCAGTTCGAACAGATCCCGAATATGATCCGGAAATCTTCTTTATAGCTGTTGACTCAGACGCGAGCGTGGTCGGCGTCGCACATTGTTGGAGTGGAAACTTCGTCAAAGACCTAGCAGTTGCCGGAAACTGGCGACGGAAGGGTCTCGGCCACGCTCTCCTCCTTCACGCTTTTCACACATTCCGGCATCGAGGAGCACCTTTCGTCGATTTGAAAGTCGAAAATGATAACTCATCTGGGGCTGAGCGACTTTACCGCCGGTTGGGAATGGTCGTCGTGAGTTCTCGCGAAAACTCAAGCGAATGATTAGCAGCCGACGGTCAGCTAACGGCGATATTCAGCCATCGCACTAGATCTACGCCCGCCTTTGTCTCAGACGCTGCAGTATGGTCGTTTGGCCATCATTGATCGAGCCAAGCCCCCAGCGCACATAGCCCGCTTTCTCTGCAACTCGTAGCGAGGGAGTATTGTCAGGCTGTATGAGGCAGACCGTTTCCATGTTGGGGAGGTTGATATCCGCCCATGCGACGAGCGCCAGGACCGCCTCGGTGGCATACCCCTTTCCATGGGCCCAAGGCGCAAGCACCCAGCCAGCTTCCGGTATGCCATCGAGTGACGGCACGATCTCGCGGCGCGGATCTCCGAACCCGGCTTGCCCAACGAAGCGTCCCGAGGATATTTCGCGGACGGCCCAGTAGCCAAAACCTAGAAGGAGCCAGGATCCTGCGAGACGCAGTAATCTAGCCCAGCTTTCGCTCCGATTATCTGTCTTGCCCCCGCTGATGTAGCGAGTGACATCACGATCGCCCCACATGGCTGCAGAGTCGTCGAGATCGGTTATCTGATGCATATTCATCAGCAGCCGCTCAGTGCGTATGACGGGTCCCACGAACTTTACTCATCCAAGAGATATGAACGCGCACTTATTGGCGGTCGTTGCCAACAATGACAAGCGAGACCATGGCCGGGAAGAAGTAAGAGCAGCCGTCGACGAGCCGCTAGGCTGGGTCCGCTTCTCCGATGTCGCAGCCGAAAGTAGACGATCGGCTCCCGGCCACTACAAGACCATCTCCGGAACGAGAACCTCCTCGAGCCAGTCGATGAACACGCGGAGCCGCGCCGGCACGATCCGGCTGCGCGGATAGAGCAGCGAGACCGGCAGAGGCGGCGGCCGGTAGGCGCGCAGCACCTCGACCATCGCTCCCGTCCGCAGGCCCTCGGCAAAGCGGATCAGCGGCAGCTGCACCAGCCCGAAACCCAGCTGCGCCAGGGTAGCGCAGCTATCCGCGCTCGTGGCGCTCACCCGCACCGGAAGCGCGTATTCCCGCGTTCCGCCGCCGATCCTGAATTCGAGCGGCAGCACCGCGCCGGTTCGCGAGGACACGAACCCGACCATCTCGTGCCCGTCCAGATCATCGGGCGAGCGCGGCTCTCCATGCCGCGCGAGATAGTCGCGGCTTGCGCAGGTGATCTCCGGCAGCACGCCGAGCCTTCGCACCATGAGGTCGCCCTCGCCCACCTCACCACCCCTGATCACGCAATCGACGCCTTCACCCACGAGGTTCACCAGCCGGTCGCCCTCGCTGAGATGGAACTGCAGCCCGGGGTGACGTGCGAGAAAGCCGGGAAGGGCGGGCAGCAGCCAGGTGCGGGCGAACTGCGCGCTGGTATCGACCCGCAACACGCCCGTGGCGACGCGCCCGCGAAGCGCCATCTCGACCGCCTCCAGCTCCCCCAGCATGGCGACGCAGTGACGGTAGTAGTCGTGGCCCTCGTCGGTCGGCGCGACATGACGCGTCGACCGGCGCAGCAGCGCGGTGCCGAGCGCTGCTTCCAGCGCCTTGATGCCAGCCGTGGCACTCGACCGCGGCAGGCCGAGATCGGAGGCGGCGGCACGGAAACTGCGCCGCTCCACCACCCGCACGAAGAGACGCATCGCCGACAGTCGATCCACTCGAGATTGTTCGCGCGGATTGAATGGTGATGGCAAGGATGACGTGATTGTCCATAGCTGCCCGAACGTCCACCTCCCCTCGTGCGAGCAAGGGAACCCATCGTATGAGCCAGACAGCAGAGACCATCGCCCTGATCACCGGCGGAAGCCGTGGCCTCGGCCGCAGCATGGCCGAACACCTCGCGCGCGCCGGCGCCGGCGTGATCATCACCTGGCGTGCACGCGAGGACGAGGCGGAAACCGTCATCCGCGCCGTCGAGGCCGCCGGCAGCCGCGGTGCGGCCCTGCAACTCGACGCAGGGGACACCGCGACGTTTCCCGCGTTCGCCGAACGCCTCGGTATGACGCTCGAACGCATCTGGGGCCGCAGGACCTTCGATGTGCTGGTCAACAACGCCGGCACCAGCCTGCACAACTCGGTTGCCGAGACGACGGAGGCGGAGTTCGACGCGGTCATGAACGTGCATCTCAAAGGCCCGTTCTTCCTGACGCAGCGCCTGCTGCCGCTGCTCGCGGATGGCGGCCGCGTCCTGAACATCTCCAGCGGGCTTGCGCGCTTCTCGTTCCCCGGTTCCTCCGCCTACGCCATGATGAAGGGCGGCATCGAGGTCTTCACCCGCTACCTGGCGGCCGAGCTCGGATCGCGCGGCATCACCGCGAACACGCTGGCGCCCGGCGCGATCGAGACCGATTTCAGCGGCGGAATGGTGCGCGACAATCCGGAGGTCAACCGCATGGTCTCGCAGAACACGGCGCTTGGCCGTCCGGGCCGCGTATCCGACATCGGTCCGATCGTCGCGGCCCTGGTTGCGGCGGACAACCGCTGGATCAACGGCCAGCGGATCGAAGCCTCGGGCGGCATGCGCCTCTGAGCGCGCGAACCCAGGCGCGAGTCGTCCGCGCTGGATGTCCGCTTCGGCTGCCGACCACTCCGAAGCGGACCTTCCGCTCCCGCCGCCCGCCTTGATCACTGAAGACGTCGCTAGGATCATCCGCCATTGTTCCGGGTGCGCCGCATGTTGCCGACCTGCCTCTCCGGTCTCCTCGCCAATCGAGACGCAAGTGCCTTCCGGAACCCCAACTTGAATCATCCTACGAATTTCAAGTTACTCGCCGCCGGCCATTCGGCAGCAGATCGCCGGCGTCCAGCCGTCAGCCTCCGACATGCTCCGCGAGCGTCGTGCCGGCCGGGCGACCCTCGTGTCGGACAAGGCCGCGTCCTCCAACAAATGGAGGTCCAGGATCGACACGATCCTGGTGGGGGCTGGGGCGTCACGCCGAAGGCGTGCCTGCACGACACCCCAGTTCTTCTCACCCGACCCCGAACCGCTCCACATAGACCGCAGCCCGCTCCCGCTCCAACGCCGGATCCAGCCCGTAATCCTCAGGATTATAGCGATTGTCACCATAACCACCGCGCGGCGCGCGCGCGACATGGGCGTCGATCCGCGCGCGCGTCGCGCCACCGAGTTCGAGACCGAGCGCGTCGTAGATGCGCTCGACCGTGCGCATCGGTTCGGCGACGAGCGTGCCGTAATGCACATGCAACGGCCGATGGCGGAGCGGGACGTGGGCGTCGTCGGCCAGCGCCACCATGCGGCGCATGCCGTCCTGCCAGTCATCGGCGACCTTGCGGCCGATCGCGACACGGTCGATCGCGTCGGTGAACGGCGCGCGCAGGAGTTCCGTCAGGCGGGCGACCGAGGGCAGCACGTGCGCGGGGTCGCGATGCACCAGCACGAGCCGCGCGTCGGGAAAAATCCGGGCGAGGCTGTCGGCGGTGAACACGTGGTCGGGCGATTTCAGCACCCAGCGTTGCGGTGCCTGACCCGGCCCCTGGAGGTGGCGCAGGAAGCGCGCCTGGAAGCCATAGGCCTCGTCATGTCCGGCCTCATCGAGCCAGCTGCGATACGCAGGCACGTTGTGCGTCGTGTCGAAGCGCAGGCTCCGGAACACGTGGCTGGCGATCTCGGTGCATTCCTGCGGTGCGGCGGCGTCCATCGGGTGGAGGCTCCCGATCCCCGGTGCCAGGCGCTCGAAGAAGCGCAACTGACGCTGCACGCTCCGTGCGCCGGCGCCGCGTTCGGCGGCGTGGTGGCCGGGATACGGGTGGATCGTCTGCCAGACGCGCGGGGCGCGGTTGGCGTCGTCGCAGGCGAGCAGCGCGTGCAGGAACGTGGTGCCGCTGCGCGGCAGCCCAGAGACGAAGATCGGCGATGCGAGCGTGCGGTCGGCGATGGTGGGATCGCGCTGCTCCTGGTCGTGCAGGATGAGCACCGTGCGCAGCAGGCGCTGCAGGTCCCAGCGCGTGGCGAGCAGGCCGAACGGCGAGAGTGCGGCTTCGCTCCGCAGGCTTGCGGTCAGCGCTTCCAGCGCCGCCGCGAGGTGTGGCGCGCGGAGCGGGGCCGGGTCGAGGCCGGTCGCGCGGATGGTGGCCTCGATCAGCGGCTCGGGTGCGAGTGCGGTCGCATCGCCGCCGAACAAAGCGCCCGCCAGCCGGGTCAGGGCCGCCGTGATCACTCGACGATCATGGGTCCGAGCGGACGTCCGCCGAAGATGTGCACATGGTAGTGCGGGACGTCCTGGCCGGCGTCGCGGCCGGTATTGGCGAGCAGCCGGTGGCCGGGCACGTCCAGTCCCAATTCGGCGGCGACGCGGCCCACGGCGCGCACGAAGCCCGCGATCTCCGCGTCCGAAGCGCGGGCCGCGAAATCCGCATGGCTGACATAGGCGCCTTTGGGGATCACCAGCACATGCACGGGCGCCTTCGGTGCGATGTCGTAAAAGGCCAGCGCGTGCGCGTCCTCATACATGCGCCTGGCCGGGATCTCCCCGCGCAGGATACGCGCGAAGATGTTGTTGTCGTCATACGGTCCCGTGCCGTCCACCGCCATCCTAGCCGCTCCCTTCGATCGATGCCGTGTTGCGCGACGCTTTCTCCGCGTGGCCGCTCAGGCCGTCGCGCCGTCGCAGTTCCGCCCAGACCTGCGCGGGCTCGATGCCGAGATCGACCCAGAGCACCACGAGATGGTACAGCAGGTCGGCACTCTCGCCGATCAGGGCGCGCTTGTTGCCGGCGACCGATTCGATCAGCGCCTCGAAAGCCTCTTCGCCGAGTTTCTGCGCCACCTTGCGCGTGCCGCGCGCGAGCAGGCGCGCGGAGTGGCTGCGGCGCGGGTCGGCATCGCGCCGCGCGGTGACGAGTGCGTGCAACCGGTCGAGCACGTCGGCCTCGGGCACGAAGGCGGCGCGCCCTTTTTTCTTGGTCCCGCTCATGGCAAGAGCGGAAGCCGGCTGCCGGGCGGCGGTGCGCGGCGCACGGGCAGGCCGGCCGCCTCCAGCGCGTCCTTCACGCCGGCAACGGACAGAAGACCGAAATGGAACACGCTGGCGGCGAGCAGGCCCGAGGCACCGGCACGCGCCCCTTCGGCGAAATGTTCGAGCGCGCCCACCCCGCCCGACGCGACAATGGGAACCGAGACCGCGTCGGCGACCGCGCGCGTGAGCTCGAGGTCGAAACCGGTCCCCGTGCCGTCGCGGTCCATGCTGGTGAGCAGGATCTCGCCGGCGCCGCGTTCAACCACCTCGCGCGCCCAGGCGACGGCGTCGCGGCCGGTGCCGGTGCGGCCGCCATGGGTGAACACCTCGAAGCCGCCACCGGGCACGCGGCGCGCATCGATGCCCACCACGACGCACTGGCTGCCGAATTTTCGCGCGGCCTCGTTCACGAGCTCGGGGCGCGTGACGGCCGCCGAGTTCATCGCGCATTTGTCCGCCCCTGCCAGCAGCAGGCGGCGCATGTCGTCGGTGGTGCGCACGCCGCCGCCGACGGTCAGCGGCAGGAACACGCTTGCCGCCGTGCGCGACACCATGTCGAGCATGGTGTCGCGGTTTTCGTGGCTCGCGGTGATGTCGAGGAAGGTGAGCTCGTCGGCCCCCGCCGCGTCGTAGATCGCGGCCTGCTCGACCGGGTCGCCGGCATCGCGCAGCGAGACGAAGTTGACGCCCTTGACCACGCGCCCGTCGCGGACGTCGAGACAGGGGATGATGCGCAGGCTCAGCATCGCGCTTCTAGAGCACCGGTTCCGAAAGGAGATCGAGCGCGTCGCGGAGCGAGATCCGTTCGTCGTAGAGTGCCCGCCCGACGATCACGCCCTCGATCGCGGGGCAGTCCTCGGCGAGTGCCACCAGCGCCTCGAGATGGGCGAGGCTGCCGACACCGCCCGATGCGATCACGGGAATGCCGACGCATTCGGCGACGCGACGGGTGAGCTCGAGGTCGAGGCCCTCGGCCATGCCGTCGCGGGTGATCTCGGTGAGCACGATCGCGCTCGCACCTTCGCCCTCCACACGCTCTGCCAGCTCTGCGGCGTCGAGCGTGGAGTGCTCGACCCAGCCTTCGGTCGCGACCAGGCCGTGACGCGCGTCGATGCCGATCGCGACGCGGCCGGGAAAGTGGAGGCAGGCCTCGCGCACCAGCGCCGGGTTCTTCACGGCGGCACTGCCGAGCAGCACGCGCGCGATGCCGCGGCCGAGCCATTTTTCCACCGCCGCCATGTCGCGGATGCCGCCGCCGAGCTGCACGGGAACGCGGTCCGCGGCGGCGGCGATGATCGCGTCCACCGCCGCCGCGTTCACCGCGCGTCCGGCGAAGGCGCCGTCCAGATCGACCACGTGCAGCGCGCGGCAGCCGGCCGCGAGGAAGCTCGCGGCCTGCGCGCCCGGGTCGTCGCCGTACACGGTGGCCTGCGCCATGTCGCCCTGGCGGAGGCGCACGCATTGGCCGCCCTTCAGGTCGATCGCGGGATAGAGGGTCAGCGCGCGCGTCATCGTTCGGTGCCGTCCCGCGCGCCAATCTCTCGTGTGCCGGTCTGCAGGCGCTTGAAATAGAAAAACCCGCCGACGAGCCGGCCGTCTGCGCGCGCGTAGCAGGGATGGTGGCCCCAGCGCTCAAAGCCGAGGCTGCCGAACAGGCGGACGGCCACCGCCTGGGTCTCGCGCACGTCGAGGTTCAGCACCTGGTAGCCGTAGGCGCGGGCGCAGTGTTCCACCTCGACGGTGAGCGCGCGCCCGAGCCCCTGGCCGCGCGCATAGGGTGCCACGTGCAGATGCGCGAGGCTCGCCGCCATCGACTGGCTTTCCATGTGACGCGCGGGGCGCACGAGCTGGGCGGCACCCACGATCACCCCCTCGAGCCGGCCCGCGAACAGGATGCGCTCAGGCACCATCAGCAGGCCCTGGAAATAGCGCTCGAGGGCCGCGCGTCCCGGCGACTTCACCCAGCCGAAGCCGCCGCCGTCGAGGATCGCGGCGATGGTCGCCTCGCACAACGCGTTGACGTCGTCGTCCGAGGGCGCGATGAGCCGCTCCACCGTGATGCGGCTCATGCTCGGCGCTCGTCGGGGTCCGGCGTCCACGCCAGAAAATTGGCGAGCAGGCGGATGCCGACCTCCTGGCTCTTTTCCACGTGGAACTGCGTGCCGGCGCGATTGCCGCGCGCCACCATGGCCACGCGCGGGCCGTCATAGTCGGTGGTGGCGATCGTCTCGGCGTCGTGGGCTCCGGCCAGCGCGTAGCTGTGCACGAAATACACCTGGTCGCCGGGTGCGATGCCGTCGAGCAGGGGGTGCCCGCCCGCGCGGAACTGCAGCGCGTTCCAGCCCATCTGCGGCAGGCGGAGCGGCGTCTCCATCCGCACGATCTCGCCGGCGATCCAGCCGAAGCCCCGGGTGGTTTCGTGCTCGAGGCCGCGCTCGGCCATCAGCTGCATGCCGACGCAGATGCCGAGGAACGGCGCGCCCGCGTCCACCCGCGCGCGCACGGCGTCGAGCAGCCCCGGCACGGCATCGAGACCCCGCCTGCAATCGGCAAAGGCGCCCTGGCCGGGCAGCACGATGCGGTCGGCCTCGCGCACGATATCGGGCGTGTCGGTCACCAGGATCTCGGCGGCGATCCCGGCGCGGGCGGCCGCGTGGGCGAGCGCGCGGGCGGCGGAGGCAAGATTGCCCCCGGCATAGTCGATCACGGCGACCCGCATCTCAGAGCCCGCGTTCGGCGAGGCGGAGACGCGCAGCCGTTCGGTTGGCGGCGATCACGGGGAAGCAGCGGCGGTAACCGCCGGCGGCGAGCTCGATGCGGCGGAGATCGTGCGCGAACAGGCCCACGCCGGCGATCACCGCGAACTGCAGCACGCCGCCCCAATCGCCGAGGAGATGGCGCGAGGCGAGGCCAGCCACCGCGATCTCGAGCGCGCCGACCGCGAAGGACGCGGCGACGGCGCCGCGCGCCAGCAGCCAAAACGGGCCGAACACGAGGGCTGCGAGCGAGAAGCCGCGTTCCGGAACGAGGCGCCAGGTGCCCGCCCGCTCGTAGGCGGCGAACACCATCAGAGCGACCCCTTCGTGGATGGGATGGCGTCGCCGGCGCGCGGGTCGGGCTCGACGGCGTCGCGCAACGCACGCGCGACCGCCTTGAAGCAAGCCTCGGCCACGTGGTGCGCGTTGTGTCCGGCGCGTCGGGTGACGTGCAGCGACATCGCGGCGTTGGCGGCCAGCGCGCGAAAGAACTCCTCGAAAAGTTCGGTGTCCATGTCGCCGACCTTGTCGCGGCGAAACGCCACGTCCCACACGTGAAAGCCGCGGCCCGAGAGGTCGATCGCGGCCTCGACCAGCGCCTCGTCCATCGGCACCACGGCGTGGCCGTAGCGGCGGATGCCGCGCTTGTCGCCCAGCGCCTGCGCGATCGCCTGGCCGAGCGCGATGCCGACATCCTCGGTGGTGTGGTGGAAGTCGACATGGAGGTCGCCCTCGGCCGCGATCTCCATGTCGATCATCGAATGGCGGCACAGCGCGGTCAGCATGTGGTCGAGGAAGCCCACGCCCGTCGCGATGGTCGACTGGCCGGTGCCGTCGAGTGCGACGGTGACCCGGACGGTGGTCTCCCCCGTCCGGCGCTCGATCTCAGCGCGGCGCCCGTCGCTCATGGCCCACCTCTTCCATAGAGCGGGTCCTACAGGATCGAGCGCCTCGCGTCACGAGGCGCGGGCGCTTGCATGCCTCAGTTGTGACGTCGCCTTGCCGGGGGGCCGAAGCTCTCCCATCTGCTGCCCCCATGAGCAGCACACACGACCCCGTGGGTTGGCACGGCACCACGATCCTTTGCGTCCGCGCCGGCGGCCAGGTCGCCATGGCGGGCGACGGCCAGGTGACGATGGGTCAGACCGTGGTGAAGGGGAACGCGCGCAAGGTCCGGCGGATCGGCCCCGGCGGCGCGATCCTGTCGGGGTTCGCAGGGGCCACGGCCGACGCGTTCACGCTGCTGGAGCGGCTCGAGGCCAAACTGGAACGCTATCCCGGCCAGCTCGAGCGTGCCTGCGTGGAGCTCGCCAAGGACTGGCGGACCGACCGCTACCTGCGCCGGCTCGAGGCGATGATGGCGGTGGCGGACGGCGAGCGGGCCTTCACGCTGACCGGCAACGGTGACGTGCTCGAGCCGGAGGACGGCGTGATCGCGATCGGCTCGGGCGGCAACTACGCGCTGGCAGCTGCCCGCGCGCTGATGGGGGTGCCGGGGCTCGATGCCGCCGAGATCGCGCGGCGGGCGATGGGGATCGCGGCGGATATCTGCGTGTACACCAATCACTCTCTCATTGTCGAAACGCTCGGGCCTGCCGGCAGCGACGACACCCTCGGCGGCTGAGCTCCAGGAACATGATGGACATCCCTACGTATTCGCCGCGCGAGATCGTCTCCGAACTCGACCGCTTCATCATCGGCCAGGCCGACGCCAAGCGCGCCGTCGCGATCGCGCTGCGCAATCGCTGGCGCCGGTCGCAGCTGGCCGAGGGGCTGCGCGAGGAGGTGGTTCCGAAAAACATCCTGATGATCGGGCCCACCGGCTGCGGCAAGACCGAGATCGCGCGCCGGCTGGCGAAACTGGCGCAGGCGCCGTTCCTCAAGGTGGAGGCGACCAAGTTCACGGAAGTGGGCTATGTCGGCCGCGACGTCGACAGCATCGTGCGCGACCTGGTCGAGATCTCTATCAACATGCTGCGTGAGACGCGGCGCCGCGACGTGCAGGCGCGCGCCGACCTCGCCGCCGAGGACAAGCTGGTCGACGCGCTGGTGGGTGCCACCGCCTCGGCCGACACGAAAGGAAAGTTCCGCCAGATGCTGCGGGCGGGCTCGCTCGAGGACAAGGAGGTCGAGGTCACGGTGGCCGAGGCCGGTGGTCCGCCGAACGCGCCGATGGACATCCCCGGCATGCCGCCCGGTCAGGTGATCAACCTCTCCGACATGATGAAGGGCATGTTCGGTAAGAAGGAAAAGCAGGCGCGCATGAAGGTGGCCGACGCGCGCGCGGCACTCGCGCGCGACGAAGCCGACCGGCTGCTCGACAACGACGCGCTGACCCGCGACGCGGTGGAGCATGCGCAGGAGAACGGCATCGTCTTCATCGACGAGATCGACAAGGTCTGCGCGCGCACCAGCGAAGGCGGTTTTCGCGGCGGGGACGTGAGCCGCGAGGGCGTGCAGCGCGATCTTCTCCCTCTCATCGAGGGCACCACGGTCACCACCAAGCACGGCCCGGTGAAAACCGACCATATTCTTTTCATCGCGTCCGGCGCCTTCCATCTCGCAAAACCCGCCGACCTGCTGCCCGAGCTGCAGGGCCGCCTGCCGATCCGGGTCGAGCTGCAGCCGCTGAGCCGCGAGGATCTGCGTCGCATCCTGACCGAGCCGGAGCACTCGCTGCTCAAGCAGTATGTCGAGCTGCTGGGCACCGAGCGCGTGACGCTCTCCTTCACCGATGCCGCGGTGGGGGCACTCGCCGATCTCGCCGCCGACATCAACGACCGTGTCGAGAACATCGGTGCGCGCCGGCTCGCGACCGTGCTCGAGAAGCTGCTGGAGGAGGTGAGCTTCACCGCGTCCGACCGGCCCGGCGAGGCGGTCACGATCGATGCGTCCGACGTGCGCGAGCGGGTCGAGCCGCTGGCCCAGAAAGGCGATCTTTCGAGGTTCATCCTGTGAGCGACCCGTTCGTGGCGCCGCGCGAGCCGAGTGCGGCCGCGGCGATCGCCGAGATCCGCGACGAGCTCGGGCTCTTCGACGACGAGGAGAGCTACTACGACTACATCATCGACGAGGGCCGCAAGCTGCCGAAGATGCCGGCGGAGTGGCAGGACGAGAAGCATCGGCTGTCCGGTTGTCTGGCGCGGGTGTGGCTGAACCACGAAACGCAGGACGACGTCATGCGCTTCTCGGGCGCGTCGGATGCGACGATCGTCTCGGGGCTGGTGAGCCTGGTGCTGCGTGTGTATTCGGGACGCCCGAAGTCCGAGATCCTGGCTACCGATCCCGTGTTCCTCAAGGAGCTCGGGTTGATCCGCTCGCTGACGGCCAACCGGAGCAACGGGGTGGACTCCATGGCGCGCGCGATCCTCGAAGCCGCGCGGACTTGAACGCGGGGCTTTCGTCTACAGCCTGTTGGAGGGGAGTCGTTCGAACGGTTTGTCGAACTTCCGACGTGTTGTATGGCTGAACTTGGTCTGTGAAATCGTTTTAGGTAACCCGAGCAACGGATCCAGGACGCGAGCCATGTATATCGTCTTCAACGTCACCTCCAGTTTGCCTCGCGTGGCGTCGAGGGTGTCAAAATTTCACCAAGAAACGAAGAGAACGTAGTTGGAACAGAGAATTCAATCGTCCGCCGGACGCCGGTCGTATCTTCATCACTAAATATCTAATATGTTTTCCTAACCAGCGATAAGGTGCGTAGCGCAGTTCATCTCGGGGCCCATGACTCGACAAACTGATCCTTTTTCCGTAACAGGTCCATCAAATGAGAACGCTATTCGTCGGATTATCATGAGCGAAACAGTCTCGAAGTCTTCGCCGGTTCGAGCCGAGTATGATCGGTGGTTGTCGCTGATTGGCATGGCTGATCCGTACATCAGTAAAGTCACAGTTGGTATCCACGAAGTCCTGCAAGCTCGTTTCCTCCTCGCTGATTTTTTCGGGTCCTTAGGCGAGGGTATCGGAGGAGTTGGGCCTAAGGATATAAACCTCCTTCATTCTGCACTTAATAGACAATTTTTACAGTACGGAGGCCGTCCTAGGTGGAACGATCGAATCGATATTTGTGCGACACTTATGTTCGGCCTGATCAAAAACCATCCGTTCTATGATGCAAATAAACGCACGGCGTTCCTAGCGTCTATTTTACACCTGCAGAAAATAGGACGCACACCCATAGTGTCCCACGAAGCATATGAAGATTTTACAGTGGCGATAGCAGATAACAAACTCTGTGAGTATCCAAGGTTTGATCAGATCGACGCTCCTTCGCCTGACAAGGAGATCATGGTCATATCGCATTTTCTGAAAAGAAATACACGAAATATAGATCTTAAGTCGAAGATCATAACTTATAATGAGTTATCTACGATATTGAGTAGTCGCGGATTCCGTCTTGAGCATCCCAAGGGGAACAGGATAAATCTAGTTCGGTATCTTGCAGATGACGGTGAGACTCCGCTCGGATCGCCTAAGCGGATAGCGCATATTGGTTTTCATGGTTGGTCCAGACAGGTGAGCACGCGCGATATCGAAATTGTGCGAGAGGCCACAAGGCTGGACGCTCGTTATGGTTACGACTCCCAATCATTTTTCAACGGATTGGAGGACCCATTGTCGCTAATCAAGAAGTATAAGGAGCCGCTGCGAAGATTGGCGTTCCGTTGAACAAATATTCATCGGCACTGCTCAACGCCGCGTGGAGCCACAGTGATAGCTATGTGCACCCTTGCACAGTCCCGCGTGGGGCCAGCAACTCCCGCACATGCCGCCCCGACACACGCAGCCCCGCCATCTCCTCATCCGTGAACGCGTAGCGCAGCACCCGCTCCACGCCCCGCGCCCGATCACGCAGGGCAGGCACAGACGGTATCCTCGATCCCATACTCGCCTTGAAGTAGCGTCCCCACCGGCAGCACCGACTTCTCGTCCGCGATGATCGCCCGAACCACCCGGCACACGCTGGCGCTGATCCCGTGATTGGTGTTGCCCTTGCGGCTGAGGATCGCCATCCCCGCCTCCGTCACCGCCGCCCGGATCGCCGCGCGATCGAGCACGGCCACGCCGTTCAGCCGGCAATACGTATCAATGTCCATCCCGCAGACATTGCAGATGCTCCACGGGATGAACGCGGTCTCGCTGTGGTCGCCGAGGACGTAACCAAAGATATTCTTCGGATCGATGCCGACATGCTCGCTGACGATGCGCATCAGGCGTGCGGTGTCGACCAGCGTGCCGAGGCTGATGATGCGGTTCTTCGGAAAGTGCGAATGCCGCAGCATGAGCTGTGTGACGGGCTCGACCGGGTTGGTCACCACCAGCACGATCGCGTCCGGCGCGTGTCGCTCGAGCTTCGGCATCAGCTCGCGAACGATGCGGTGATTGGCGTCGAGCAGGTGGTCGCGCGTCTGGCCCGCGCCGATCTGCGCGCCGGCCGTCATCACCACGATGTCGCTGCCCGCCATGTCGGGCTCGTCGCCTGCGCGGAGCCGCGGGTTGCGCGCATAGGTGAAGGCGGTGGTGTGCAGCAGGTCGAGCACCTCGCCCTCCGCCTTGGCGCGGGTGCGGTTGAGACAGACGATCTCGTCGACCTCCGGCATCACCATCAGCGAGCCCACGATCTCGGTGCCGACCGCACCCATTCCGATCACCGAGATCTTCATGCGGCGGGCGCCTCCACGTGGATCGTCGGCTCGTGCCCGATCAGGAAATTGACCGACCGGGCGATGAAGCATTTTTCTCCCGCATCCTCGTGCAGCGATGCGGCGCGAGCGGCATCGCGGCCGTGGGCGATGCCCACAAGCGGCCGCAGCGTGGCGGCGATGATGCGGCCGCCGCCATCGGCTTCCTCGCGCAGGACCGCGTCCGCCGCGTCCTCGTAGGACGTGACCACGATTCCGGCTTCCGCGCAGAGATGCAGATACCAGAGCTGGTGGCAGGCGGCGACGGCGGCGAGCAGGAGCTCCTCGGGGTTCCAGCGCGCGGGGTCGCCGCGGAAAGCCGGGTCGGCCGAGCCCTCGATCGGGTCCTTGCCCGGCGCCGTGATCCGGTGCGCGCGGTCATACGCCCGGTAGGTCGCGGTGCCCGCACCAAGGTTGCCGGTCCAGTGGAGGTTCAGCGCGGTGCGATGCAGTCTTTCGTTCACGACATGCTCTTCATCGTTTCGGTGGATCGCGCGATGATCGTGCCGGACCTGGCCCTTGAAGAGAAGTGGGCGGAGGAAAGCGGATGGATGTGTTCGTGGCGCTGCTGCGCGCGGTCAATGTCGGCGGCACGGGCAAGCTCACCACCGCCGAGCTGACCTCGCTCTGCGTGGCCGAGGGGTTGGGCGACGTGCGCACGGTGGGTGCCAGCGGCAACGCGGTGTTCCGCAGCACCCTCGGCGAGGCGGCACTCGGCGACCGCTTGCGCGCGCGGCTGCAGGCGCAGACGGGTCGCGAGACCGGCGTGATCGTTCGGCGCGCGGCGGAGATCGACGACGTGCTCGCACGCAATCCGTTTCCCGACGCCGACCCTGCCCGGGTGATGGCGCTGTTCGTCGATGGCGCCCTCCCCGCCGATCCGCTGGCGGGCGCCACCGGCCATGCGGACGAGGAGGTGCGTGCGGGCCCCCGCGCGCTGTTCGTGTTCTACCCGGCGGGCGCGGGTGCCAGCCGGCTGCGCCTGCCGGTCGAACGGCGCGGAACCGCGCGCAACATGAACACGGTGGCGCGGCTTGCGGCGATGGCGCGGAAAGTCGCGGCCGCTGCGTAGCCGCGCCTTGTTTCCGCCTCCTCGCCGTTACAGATCGGCAAGCCTTCCGCCCTTATCGTGACACGGGCGAGGCGTCTTGCTCATGCCGGGCTGAAGAGGATGAGAGACCATGACGTGCGACCGGATGCGTCGGCGTGGGGCGTTCCTGGCGGCGACCAGCCTGTCGGTGTCGCTCCTGTGCGGCGATCTCGCCCCCGCCGCCAACGCCGCCGACGGCGCCGTCACGCCGCCGGCGCGTGTGGGCCGCGTGGCCGCGACCGGCGGCAGCGTCTCGTTCCACGCGGCCGGCACCGACGGATGGCAGGATGCGGTGGTCAACACGCCGGTCACCACGGGCGATGCGGTGTTCGCCCAGACCGGCGGCCATGTGGAGCTCGACGTCGCCCACAGCATCGTGGCGCTGGACAGCGCGAGCGAGCTCGACGTGGCGACCCTGGACGACACGCATTTCCAGACCAGCGAGCCGCAGGGCCGGATCTTCGTGGATCTGGGACAGCTTCCGGCGGGTGCGGTGACGGCGGTCGCGACGCCGCGCGGCACCGTGACGTTCGACGGGCCCGGCGAGTTCGAGATCACGGCGGGCGACACGACGACGCCCACCATCGTCACCGCGATCGCCGGCACGGCGCGCATCACGGCGGGCGCGCTGGCGCTGGCGGTGCAAGCGGGCCAGGCCGCGACCGTCACCGGCACGGACCAGCTGGCGGGCAGCGTCGGCCCGGCCGGCCCGCCCGACGATTTTCTCGATGCCTCCCTCGCCGCGACCGCCCGCCTGCAGGGCAACACCCTGCCGCCGCTGGTCCAGGGCATGACCGGCGGCCGCGCGCTCGCCGCCACCGGCACCTGGCGCGCGGTGCCGCAATATGGGCAGGTCTGGTATCCGCCCGTCGCCGCCGGCTGGGTGCCGTATCGCGAGGGGCACTGGGCTTATGTGGCCCCGTGGGGCTGGACCTGGATCGACGATGCGCCCTGGGGGTTCGCGCCGTTCCATTACGGGCGCTGGGTGTATCTCGACGACCGGTGGGGCTGGGTTCCGGGCGACCCGTCCACCGCCGCGGGCTATGACGGTCCCGAATATGACGGGTATCCCGAGCCGGTCTACGCGCCGGCGCTGGTCGCCTGGGGCGATTTCGGGGCGGGCCTCGCGGTGGGCGCGTTCGCGGGCGCGCTGTTCGGCGGCGGGCACGGACCCGGCGTGGGCTGGCTGCCGCTCGGGCCGGGCGAAGCCTATGTTCCGCCCTATGGCGGTGGAGGCACCTATTTCGATCGGCTGAACGCGCTGAACGTGCGCGACGTGCGGGGCCTCGATCCGCGCCGTGCCTATGCCGGCCGGAGCTTCGGCCAGTTCGCGAATGCGCGAGGCGCCACGTTGATGGCGACCGCCGACATGCAGCGCGGGGTGAACGCGCGGACCGGCGGCGGCGGCTTCAGCCGCGCGGCACTCGGCGCGTCGCCGGTCGTCGGGCGGCATGTGGTGGGGGTGCCGGCGGCCGGCCGCGTCGCAGGCCACGCGGCAAGCGGTCCCGCGCTCGATGCGGCGAACTTCCATGCCCGTGCGGGTGGGCGGATCGCTTTTGCCGGCGGTGGCGTGGCTGGCGTTCATGCCGGTCCGGGCGCGGGTGGCCTGCCCGCGCTGCGCGCGCATGACGCGGTGGTCGGCGGGCGGCCGGGTGCCGTGCCGGAGGGGATGCGTGGCGGCGAAGGTGTCGGCCATGCGGGAATGATTTCCGGCTTGGCCGCCGGCGCGGCGGGCGCCGGGCTCGCCGCGCACGCGATCGGCAGCCACATCGCGGCGGCCCGCCCTGGAAGCGCCCCGGGACATGCCGGGGCGCTACATGCCGGGGCGCTGCATGCCGGGGCGCTGCATGGCGGTGTCGAGCATGTGGGCGACGCGCGCGGCCTGCCCGTCATTCATGACCGTGCCGTAAACGGCGGCCATGACGGTGCCGTCCACGGCGGCGCTCCGGCGCGCGGCATGCCGGTCGTGCATGAAGGTGCGGCACGTGGGGGCGGGGCGCCCGGCATCCCGATCGGCGCTCGTCCCGTGATCCAGCGTCCGAGCGGCGAGCGCTTTGCGGCACCGCGCGCAAGCTTTGGCCCTCGTGCACCCGCGGGCGGAGGCGCGCGTCTTGGCGCCGGTGTGCCGCCCATCGGCGGGAGCGGGGGCGGCTTCCGTCCGGGCGGCGGTGTTCCGCCGGGCGGCGGCGCCCATGCCGGGGGAGGCGCCCGGCCCGCCGCCGGCGGCGGCCAACCCCCGCACCGCTGACCGCGTGGTTGCCCGCCCACGCCGCCGCCCACGTCCCCCGATCGCCCCATTGAACGCATCGTTGATCGAACGAAGCGTGAACGATGCTTGCCTCGCTTCCTCGACCTTCCTAGCTTTCGACCATGTCACAGACCCTCCTTCCCGCGGGCCAACCCGCCGGCCGCGTGCGCGGCAAGCCGGCCCGCGAAGAGCGGCCGATCACACCATTCGAGCCGGTGCGGCAGCCGCCGAAGCCGCGCACACGCCCGTTCGTGCTCAAATCCGACTACGAGCCGGCCGGCGACCAGCCAGGCGCGATCCGCGAGCTCGTCACCGGCATCGATGGCGGCGAGCGCGACCAGGTGCTGCTCGGCGTCACCGGCTCGGGCAAGACGTTCACGATCGCCAAGGTGATCGAGGCGACCCAGAAGCCGGCGCTGATCCTGGCGCCGAACAAGACGCTGGCGGCCCAGCTGTTCAACGAGATGCGCGGGTTCTTTCCCGACAACGCGGTCGAGTATTTCGTCAGCTACTACGACTACTACCAGCCAGAAGCCTACGTCCCGCGCTCCGACACCTATATCGAGAAGGACGCGCAGATCAACGAGCAGATCGACCGCATGCGACATGCGGCGACGCAGGCGCTGCTCGAGCGCAACGACGTGATCATCGTGGCGTCGGTCTCCTGCATCTACGGTATCGGCTCGGTCGAGACCTATTCCAAGATGGTGATCCGGCTGGAGCGCGGCGGCACGATCGCGCGCGACACGCTGGTCCGCGCCCTGGTCGAGCAGCAATACAAGCGCAACGATGCGGCCTTTTCGCGCGGCATGTTCCGGGTGCGCGGCGAGACGGTCGACATCTTCCCGAGCCAGCACGAGGACCGCGCCTGGCGCGTGACACTGTTCGGTGACGAGATCGAGAATATCTCCGAGTTCGATCCGCTCACCGGCGAGAAGATTTCCGATCTCGACGAGATCTCCGTCTACGCGAACTCGCATTACGTGACGCCGCGGCCGACGCTGACCCAGGCGATCGTCGAGATCAAGCAGGAGCTGCGGGGGCGTCTTGCGGAGCTCACGGCGGGAGGCAAGCTGCTGGAGGCCGAGCGGCTGGGGCAACGCTGCCAGTTCGATATCGAAATGATGGAGACGACCGGCGTCTGCAAGGGGATCGAGAACTATTCTCGCTACCTTTCCGGCCGGCTGCCCGGCGAGCCGCCGCCGACCCTGTTCGAGTATCTGCCGTCCGACGCGCTGCTGATCGTCGACGAGAGCCACGTGACGGTGCCGCAGATCGGCGGCATGGAGCGCGGCGACTTTGCGCGGAAATCGATCCTGTCGGAGTTCGGTTTCCGACTGCCCTCCTGCATCGACAACCGCCCGCTCAAATTCGGCGAATGGGAAAATTTCCGGCCGCAGACGGTGTTCGTCAGCGCCACACCCGGGCCGTGGGAGCTCGAGCGCACGCAGGGCGTCTACGCCGAGCAGGTGATCCGCCCCACCGGACTGATCGATCCCGTCACGGAAATCCGCCCCGTCGAGCGCCAGGTGGACGACCTGCTGCACGAGGTCCGCGCCACCAGTGCCGCGGGCAGCCGTGCGCTGATCACCGTGCTGACCAAGCGCATGGCCGAGGACCTCACCGAGTATCTCACCGAGCATGGCATCCGCGTGCGCTACCTGCATTCCGACGTCGACACGCTCGAACGCATCGAGATCATCCGCGATCTGCGGCTCGGCGTGTTCGACGCGCTGGTCGGCATCAACCTGCTGCGCGAGGGGCTCGACATCCCCGAATGCTCGCTCGTGGCCATCCTCGACGCCGACAAGGAAGGTTTTCTTCGTTCCCGCACCTCGCTGATCCAGACGATCGGGCGCGCCGCGCGCAACGTCGAGGGCCGCGTGCTGCTCTACGCCGACACCATGACCGACAGCCTCATCTTCGCGATCGAGGAGACCGCGCGCCGCCGCGAGAAGCAGCATGCCTGGAACGAGGCGCACGGCATCACGCCGCAATCGGTGAAGAGCCATATCGCCGACGCGATCGATTCCGTGTTCGAGCAGGACTACGTCACCGTCAAACCGGTGCGCGGCGGCGGCGCCGCCGAGTTTGTCGGCCGCGACCTGAAAAGCTCGATCTCCGATCTCGAGAAGCGCATGCGCGACGCCGCCGCCAACCTCGAGTTCGAGACCGCCGCACGCTACCGCGACGAGATCAAGCGGCTGGAAGCGGTCGATCTCGGCCTCGAGCCGCCGCCTGCACCCACCCGTGCCGCACCCAAAAGCCGGACGCCCGAGCCGATGGGTCCTGGTGGTGGCGGCTACGATCCCGCCAAGCGGCGCGGTGCCCCCCGGCGCGGCCGCAAGTGAAGAAAGCTTGTTCTTTCTTGAAAGAAAGAACCAAAGAACTTCTATTCAAATCAAAAGTCTTTTTGCTTCTTTTTCTTCAGAAAAAGAAGAACCTTCTCCTCACGCCCATTCTAGGAACCCGCCCATGATCGAGCTCCGCCGCGGCAACGCGCATCTCGTCCTGGCACCCGAGCTCGGCGGCGCCGTCGCTCGCTGGGAGGTCGCCGGCGCCCCCGTCTTCTACCCGGTGATCGATCCCATGCTCGGCGCGCAGCACGGCGCCGCACTCGCGGCCTACCCGCTGGTGCCGTTCTCCAACCGCGTGGCCTGGGGCCGCTTCTCCTTCGAGGGCCGCGACTACCAGCTCGCCCGCAACTTCGGCGACCATCCGCACACGATCCACGGAAACGCGTGGATGCATCCCTGGGAAATCGTGCGCCACGAAGCGACCAGCGCGCAGCTGCAGTTTTCGCACGATCCATCCCGGCCGGGCGCCGCCGCCGAATGGCCCTTCCGCTACCGCACCGCGATCACCTACGTGCTCGACGAGGACGGGCTCGCGGTCACCCTCACGGTCGAGAACACCGACACGCGCGCCCAGCCGGTCGGCTGCGGCTTCCACCCCTACATGCCGCGCGAGGCCGGCATCCGGCTCGGCTTCGTGGCGGGGAGCGTGTGGCACGTCGGCGAAGACGCGCTGCCCGACGCGCGCCTCCCTGCGACGGGCGAGTGGTCGTTCGACCCCCCGCGCGACGTGGATGCCACCGCGATCGACAACTGCTTCAACGCCTGGTTCGGCTGCGCCTCGCTCGAATGGCCGGCAACCGGGCGCCGCCTTGGCCTCTGCGCGACACCCCCGTTCGGCCACCTCGTCGTGTTCACCCCGCCCGGCAAGCCCTACGTCGCCGTCGAGCCCGCCACCAACATGACGGACGCGATCAACCGCATGTCCGAGCCGGATGCCGGTTCGCGCATCCTCCAGCCCGGTGAGTCGCTGACGGGACGCGTCGCGTTCACGCTCGGCGAAGGCTGACCGTTCCCATCTCATTGATGTGAATTCCATGGAGGAAACCCTGGACACGGTGCCGGGGCGCCGATAGCAAGTCCGCGGCCCGCCACCCTTCCCGCGAGCCCGTATTGGCGTGGCGATCAGGATGCTCGAGGAATTTGCGGCCTGGTACCTCGCCCAATGGCGGGATCTCCTCCCGGAACGCTGGCGTGGTGCCGGCGCCGATCGCGCCCCCGTCCTGGTCGCCGTGCCGGACCGGCCCGAGGCGCCCACCAGCTTCACCATCGTGATGCGTGGCCAGGGTTCGCTCGCCGAACACGGGCGCGAAGACGTCCTCGGCGTGCTCGAGCCGGGCGTTGCCCCCGCCTCCCTGCTCGGCGGCCGGGCCCGGCCGGCGCATGTGCTGCTCCGCGTTCCGCCGGGCCAGGTGATGAGCCGCGACGTGGCCCTCCCGCTCGCCGCCGAGCGCGACCCCGCGAGCGTGCTCGCCTTCGAGATGGACCGGCTGACCCCGTTCGGCGCCGCCGAGCTCCGCTGGGGCTACGCGGTGACCCGGCGCGACCGCGCCGCCGGCCGCCTGCTGCTCCGGCTGTCGTTGGTGCCGCGTGCCGCCGTCGAGTCTGCGCTGGCCACCCTCGCGGGCCTCGGCCTGCGCGCCGATGCGCTCGAGGGCACCGACGCGGACGGCGCAAGCCGGCGCATCCCGCTCGGCCCCGATGGCGGCCGCACGCTCAAGCGCGAGCACGCGCTCGCGATCGGCGCCTGGGCGGCCGTGGGCGTCCTCGCCGTGCTCGCGATTGCCGTGCCGTTCCTGCGCCAGGAATGGGCGCTGTCCGCCGCCTCGCACCGGATCGCCACCCTCCGCCCGGCCGTGCGCCAGGCCGACGCGATCCGCACCCGCATCGCCGCCGTGACCGCGGGCTCCGACGTGCTGGCCGCCGCCACGCACGACACCGGCGACGCGCTGACCACGCTCAGCAGCCTCACCGCCGCGATGCCCGACGATACCTTCCTCACCGATCTCTCGATGGCCGGCCGCAAGGTGACGATCAACGGCCAGTCCGCCGCGGCCGCCAAGCTGATCGGCGTGCTGTCGGCCAGCCCCGCCTGGCGCAACCCGACCTTCGCCGCCCCGGTCACCAGGCTCGAGACCACGCGCACCGATCTTTTTTCCATTCGCGCCGAGCTGGCGCCATGAGGCGGAGCCGGGGAAGCGCCATGAGGCGGAGCCGGGGGACTTGCAGATGACGCTCGCAGGTCGCCTGCCCACCGGGCGCGCCGGCCAGGTGCTGGCCGTCGCGGTCACGCTGATCGCCCTCCTGCTGGTCTGGGAGGTGGTGGGCGCCCCGCTGATCGGCTGGTACGACACCCGCGCCGACGAGGTGGCCGGGCAGCGCAGGCTGGCCGCCGGCATGGAGGCACGCGCCGCCTCGCTCCCCGCACTGCGCCGCCAGGCCGCAGCCCTGGGCCATGCCGGACCCGCACGCTCGGCCCTGCTGGCCGGCCGCACCGACGCGATCGCGGCCGCCGACCTGCAGGGCCGCGTGCAGGACATGGCGACGGGTGCGGGCACCGCACTCTCGTCCACCGAGGCGCTCCCCGCCCGTCAGATCGGCGCCTATCGCCGCATCGCGCTGCGGATCTCGTTCAACGCGACGCTGCCGGTGCTCGTGCAGCTCCTCCAATCCCTCGACGGAAGCTCGCCCCGCATGCTTGTGGACGATTTGCAGCTGCACACCTCGCCGATCGTCATGGCGCAGAACCACAACACGGCCCCGCCGCTCGACGCCACGATGACGGTGATCGGTTTTCGCGCCGGGACTGCGGAGACGGGAGCCGCAGATCAGGGCGGCGACGACACGGATCACGGGGACGGAGGAACGCCGCCATGAAGACCAGATTTCCGGCGACCCTCCTGCTGCTCGCCTCGGTCGCCTCCTGCGCACCGGTCGAGAAACCCGACGCGCCCGCGCCGCTCCCCCCCGTCCGCCCCGGCACGCCCTACGCGGCACCGCAGACCAACGCCGCGCTGGGCTCGCTGCACAGCGTGTCCCGCGCGCGCGTGAGCTACGGCACGGCGGCCGGCGTGCAGGCCCCGCAGGCGGGCTATTCCTCCGGCTCCACCGGCGACATCTCGCTCGATTTCGCCGACACCGACATCCGCGAGGCCGCCGCCCAGATCCTGGGCACGATGCTGCACGCGAACTACACGATCGACCCCGCGGTGCACGGCACCGTGACGCTGCACACCTCGCAGCCGATCGGCCGCGACCAGCTGGTGCCGACCCTCGAGGTGCTGCTCAGCCAGGTGAGCGCCACGCTGGTGCAGTCGGGCGGGCTCTACCGCGTGCAGGCGCTGCAGCCGGGACCCGGGGGTGCGGCGTCCTCGTTCGGCGGCACCATCGTGCCGCTGCATGCGGCGAGCGCCGAGCAGCTTGCCAAGGTCCTGCAGCCCTATGCCGGCACCGGCGCCCGCATCACCGCCGATCCCGCCTCCAACGCCCTGGTGGTGAGCGCCGATCCCACCCAGCGCGGCGCGATCGTCGACATGATCCACGCCTTCGACGTCGACGCGCTCGCCGGCCAGTCCTTCGCGCTGCTGCCGGTGGATTCCGGCGACGCCAAGGATTTCGGGACCGCGCTGGAAAAGGTGCTCGCCGCCGACCAGGGCAAGGGGCTCGCGAACCTCGTGCGCGTGGTGCCGATGGGCCGCATCGATGCCGTGCTCGTGGTCACTCCCGACGACCGCATGATGCGCGACGTCCGCCGCATCTACGGCCTGGTGCTCGACCAGCGCCGCCAGACCGTGCGCGCCTGGCACGTCTACTACCTGCAGAACGGCCGCTCGAACGACGTGGCCTACGTGCTGCAGCAGGCCTTCACCCCCGACCACGTGACCGCTCAGCCCACCCAGCAGAACCAGCTGCAGCAGTTGGGCTCCACCGGCTCGAACTCGGGCAGCGGCGGGGGCCTTGGCGGCGGCGGCAGCACCGGCACCAGCGGGGGACTCGGCACCAGCACGGGGGTCTCGGGCGGCGTCGGCGGCATCGCCGGCCAGACCGGTGGCCAGGGCGGCGGCGGCGCGCAGGGGCAGGGCGGTGCCGCGGGCGCCAACCCGCTGCTCGGCGGCCTCGAGGGCGGCGGCACGGGCGAGGGGGGTGCGAGCAAGGACGAGATGAAGATCATCCCGGCCGATCAGCAGAACGCCGTGCTGATCTACGGCACCCCGCAGGAGCTCGAGACGGTCGAGAACACGCTGCACAAGATCGACATCGTGCCCATGCAGGTGCGGATCGACGCCACCGTGGCCGAGGTCGACCTCAACAACGCCCTCGAATACGGCACGCAGTTCTACTTCAAGCAGGCAGGTGCGACCACCACGAGCGCGCTCGGATCGAGCGCCACCACGGGCTCCACGGGCGCGACCGGCACGGGCGGCCAGCTCTCCCCCGCCTTCACCGCGGTCGGCAGCGCGCTGACCGGTGGCGGCTTCGAGGGCTTCCTGCTCGCCGGCGGCAATGCGCAGCAGGCGGCGATCGACCTGCTGTCCTCCGTCAGCAAGGTCCGCGTGCTGAGCTCGCCCGAGCTCGTGGTGCTCGACAACCAGCCCGCCCGCCTGCAGGTGGGCCAGGACGTGCCCGTTCTCAGCGAGCAGCAGCAATCGACCGTCACCACCAACGCCTCGATCGTGAACTCGGTCTCCTACGTACAGACCGGCGTGATGCTGCAGATCACCCCGCGCGTGAACAATGACGGCCAGGTCACGCTGGACATCGCCGAGGAGGTCAGCTCCTCGCTCGGCATCACCACCACCACCGGCTCCACCTCGTCCTCCCCCACCTTCCAGGACCGCAACGTCCAGACCCGCGTCGTGGTCCAGGACGGCCAGACCGTCGGCGTCGGCGGCCTGATCCAGGACACCGACAGCCGGCAGAACCAGGGTATTCCCTACCTTCGCAACATCCCCGTCCTCGGCTCGATCTTCGGCCAGCAGGCCAACACGCGCTCCCGCACCGAGCTGCTGATCATGATCACCCCGCATGTCGAGCGCGATGCGCATGATGCGCGCGCGGTCACCGCCGACATGGAGGCGCAGATGCCGTTCGCCGCCGGCGTCCCGAACGCGCTGCAGGGGATGAAGCAGGAGGGGCTGTCCGACCCGCAGGCGCATGTGCTGCACGGGCTCGGCCTGTCGCCGTGAAGAAGGCCAGGGCGTCGTGCGCAGCACGCCTCCGGCATGACGCCCTGGACCCGCCAAAGGGCTTGCCCCTTGGATCCCTATGATTCTGATGCACGCACTCGCGCGAATGGTCCGAGGCCCCTAAATCATGAGGACATTGCCGCATCGTATCGGTTCTAAGGGCCAGCCCTTAGCGGGGTCCAGGGGCAGAGCCGCTGGCCTTCTTCCTTACGGACCTCCAACCCCCCGTCACCAACGCGGCTTCGCCCTGCTCGTGGTCCTCTGGGCGCTGGTGCTGATCTCGCTGCTGGTGCTGCGCCTCACGGCCGCCGGCAGCGGCGAGGCGCGGCTCGGGGCCAATCTGCGGACCTCCGCGGTCGCCGAAGCCGACGCCGACGGGGCCTTCGCCGAGGCCTGCGCGCGGCTGATGGCCAAGGGCGGCTGGTCGCTCGCCGGCGGGCACCATGAGCTGCCGGTGGCGGAAGGGCGCGCCTCTGTCACCGTCACCAACGAGGCGGGCAAGATCGATATCAACAACGCGTCCGCCGTGCTGGTCGCCTCGCTGCTGGAGGGTTTCGGCGAGAGTTCCGAGGCGGCGTCCTCGCTCGCGCAAAGCATCGTCGCCTGGCACACGTCGATGGGACCGGCGCAGTCGGGGCCGGCCTGGGCGGCGTATCGCCGTGCCGGCCTCGCCTACGGGCCGCCGGGCGAGCCGTTCCAGTCGGTGGACGAGCTCGCCCTCGTGCAGGGCATGACGCCGGCGCTGCTGGACCGGCTCCGACCGCACGTCACGGTGTTCGGCCTGGGCGACCCGGTGCTGGCCCTCGCCGACCCCGTGGTCCGGCGCGCCGCCGCCGGCGCCGGCGAGGTCGAAACCGGGGCGGGCACACCGGCCGATCTCGATGGCGACGACGTGGTCTCGCTCGCGGTCACGATCCACGCCGCGGGCGCGATTTTCACCCGGCGCGGCATCGTCCAGCTCGAGCCGGGGGTTGCACCCGCCCCCTATCGAGTCCTCACTTGGACCCAGGCAAGCGACTGACAGATCGCGGGACCAGGGACACGGACCAGGATGGGGAGGCAAGCGCTTGAGTGCCAACACGCACGTGGACCGGAATGCGCCGGGTCCCGCGATCACGACCGACATTCCGGCCCGGCTCGACCGGCTGCCGTTCAGCCGTTTTCATATCGAGGTGCTGGTCGCCCTGGGCATCACCTGGATCCTGGACGGGCTCGAGGTCACGATCGTGGGGTCGATCGGCCCGGCGCTGCAATCGCACAAGGCGCTGAATATGACGGCGGCCGAGCTCGGCGCGTCCGCCTCGGCTTACGTGGGCGGCGCCGTGATCGGTGCGCTGTTCTTCGGCTGGCTCACCGACCGCATCGGCCGCCGCGCGATCTTCTCGATCACGCTCGGGATCTACGTGATCGGCGTGCTGGGCTCGGCCTGTTCGTGGGGTCCGCTCACCTTCGCGCTGTCGCGGATCGTCACGGGATTGGGGATCGGTGGTGAATACGCCGCGATCAACTCCGCGGTGGATGAGATGGTGCCGGCGCGGCTGCGCGGCCGCATCAACCTGGCGGTGAATGCGAGCTACTGGGCGGGGGCGGCGATCGGCGCCGGCGCCTCGCTGCTGGTGACCGGCGGCGGCATCCTGCCGGAGGGGATCGGCTGGCGCATCGGCTTCGCGATCGGCGGGCTGCTCGGCCTGCCGGTGATCTGGCTGCGGCGTTTCGTGCCCGAGAGCCCGCGCTGGCTCGTCACGCATGGCTACGAGCGCGACGCCAGACGCGCGACCGCCGCGATCGAGCGGCGGGTCGAGCATCTCGGCTACCACCTGGCCCACTGCAACAAGACCATGACGATCCATCCCAGACGCGTGTTCGGGATCGGCGTGGTGCTGCATGCGATGTTCGTGACGCACCGCAAGCGCAGCGCGCTGGTGTTCATCCTGATGCTGAGCCAGGCGTTCCTGTTCAACGCGATCTTCTTCACCTACGGGATGGTGCTGACGAATTTCTATCAGGTGCCGGCGAGCCATGTGGGGCTGCACATCCTGCCGCTGGCGGCCGGCAATCTGCTCGGGCCGTTCCTGCTGGGTCCGCTGTTCGACACGTGGGGACGGCGGCGGATGATCGGCGGCACGTTCGCCGCGTCCGCGGTGCTGCTCACCATCACCGCCATCCTGTTCGGTCTCGGCGACCTGAATGCGCTGACGCAGACGCTGCTGTGGATGGCGATCTTCTTCGTGGCCTCGTCGGCCGCGTGCGGCGCCTACCTGACCGCGAGCGAGATCTTCCCACTCGAAACCCGCGCCCTGGCGATCGCGGTGTTCTACTCGTTCGGGACCGCGGCGGGTGGGCTGGTGGCGCCGTACGTCCTCGGGCGGCTGATCGGGACCGGGAATGCCTGGTCGGTGAGCATCGGGTATCTGATCGCGGCGGTGCTGATGGGGGCGGGCGCGATCGCCGAGTGGACGATGGGCGTGGATGCGGAGGGCAAGTCGCTCGAGGACATCGCGGAGGTGTTGTCGGCGTAAGAAGAAGGCCAGGGGCTCTGCCCCTGGACCCCGCTGGGGCCTTGGCCCCAGACCCCGATCGTGGGAGCGGATCTCGATGAGGCTGGTGTTTTTGGCGGCGATCGCAATGGCGACGTCCCACCGCGCGCCTGCAGCGGATATCAGGGATGCACTCGACTTTCCCGCACCCCATTCCCGCTGCATGCACGCCGCGAAAGGCAGGATCCTGACCTCTGTCGGAACGTTCCCAGCAGAGAGCGATACAAAGTTCGAAGTCGTCGCAGACACGCGGCTCGATCCGCAGCCTGCCCACCTGACGAGGTTCGAGGACCCGTCCATCAACATCTTCGACCACGGCTGTGAGCTGGTGTGGCGCCGGAGCTACCCGTCGCTCAGCGAAGTCGGTTTCAGCCGCCTCGACCTGCCGGGACGAACGATGCTGCATGTCTCCGCGATCTCGATCTTCGAGCCCGTCGATCAGGTCATCTCCGACCAGGACCTGCTGTCTTCGGGCGGAGATTCGATGTCGAGCGAGCTCTCCTTCGGCGGCGACCGGTACGACGACGCCTGTGTCGGCCGGATGGGGCGGCATGGCGCCTTCGCGGTGCTGATCGTCAACCGTAGTTTGCCACCGAGGATCATCGCTCCGATGCCGCCTCCGACGATTACCGGACTGCTCTATCGCTGGACGACGTTCGCCGACCCGGACGACCCGACGAACCCCGGCCATCTCTTCGTCGGGCCGCAGCGCCTCGACGCCGGACAGGTCGCCGCCTTGAAGCTCCCCGCCGAAGCAAACCCGCCTCTGTTCCCGCTCAAGACCTTCGTGTTCGGTTATGCCGGCCCCGGCTGAACCACCATCACCCAGGCGCCCTCAAGGATGCGTCCGGATGCGAACTCTGTCATGACCCGATCTATCGGAGGCCGGGAGACTTCCAATGAACGACATGCTCGACCTCGCGCGCCTCATGCTCACCCGCGCCCACGCCCCCTACTCGCACTTCCCCGTCGCCGCCGTGCTCCGCAGCCCGTCGGGCGCCCTGCACGCCAGCCCCAACGTGGAAAACGCCGCCTACCCGCTCTCCTCCTGCGCGGAGGCCGGTGCCGTCAGCGCCCTGGTCGCCGCCGGCGAGACCACGATCACCGAGATCCTCGTGATGGGCGGCCAGCCGGGCGACAACCTGCTCTGCTCGCCGTGCGGCGGCTGCCGCCAGCGTCTCGCCGAGTTCGCGGACCCTGCCACACTGGTCCACATCTGCGGCCCAGAAGGCCTCCGCCTCGGCACCACGCTCGGCGAGCTCCTGCCGCACCGTTTCGGCCCGGCAAACCTCGTCGCTACCAACCCGGCCGAAGGCGGCTGAGCCCGCGCCCCGCGCCTGCGGACTGCTGTAGCATCACCGCATGGTCGCCACCCGCTCCAAGACCCACCTCCCGACGCAAGCCGCACCACGCGCCCGGCCGGACTTGAATGGTCCAACGAATTTCAAGTTCGGCTGCCCAGCCCCTCTCCGGCTCTTCGCTAGGCCACTTGATCGCAGTGTGTTCGCGAGCCTAGCCTCCGAGCCGTCGGCTGGTCGCAGAGGAATGCAAGTGGGGGTCGGCGTCACGCCAACCGGCGACGGACGCAGCCTGCAGCCGGACGACACGCCGCGCGCGGCCGACCGCCCGCGCCGCGATCCAACCTCCGTCCCCCCTCCCGGGCACTGACCGCGATGCACGCGGCACAGGCGCTATCCGGCATGGTGCTGCTGCTGGCGGTCGGCATCCTGTTCTCCACCGATCGCCGCGCGATCCGCCCCCGCATCATCGCGAGCGCGCTGGCACTCCAGGTGACGATCGGCGCCCTGGCCCTCTTCGTCCCCGCCGGCCGCGCCGCCATCGCGGCGCTCGCGAACGGCGTCGACGCCGTGCTCGCCCAGAGCGCGCCGGGCATCGCCTTCGTGTTCGGCAATCTCGGCAAAAATCCCGATGACGGCTTCGTCTTCGCAATCCGCGTCCTGCCGCAGATCATCTACATCGCCGCCATCATCGAGGTCCTGTTCTACCTCCGCATCATCCCCGTCATCGCGACCGGGATTGGCCGCGCCGTCACCTTCCTGCTCGGCGTCTCGCCGATCACCGCGTTCGCGGCCGTGCTCACCACGCTGCTCGGCCAGAGCGAGCTGCCGATCGGCATCCGCCCGGCGGTTAGGCGCCTCACCCGCGCCGAGCTCTTCGCCACCATGTCGAGCGGTGCGGCCTCGATCGCCGGCTCCGTCCTCGCGGGCTACGCCTCGCTCGGCATCGATCTTCCCTCCCTGCTGGCCGCCTCCCTGATGGCGATCCCGGGCGGGCTGCTGTTCGCCAACATTCTCGTGCCCGGGCGCGATCTTGGTGATCCCGAACCGCTGCGCGCGGACGGCGAGGACGCGCGGCTCGCCAGCATTCTCGAAGCGGTCTCCGTCGGCGTCTCGCGTGGCGTCCATGTCGCCGTGATGGTGGGCGCGATGCTGATCGCGTTCATCGGCATGATCACGCTTGTCGACGCGTCGCTGGGCGCGTTCGGTCGCGCGCTGTCGTGGCCAGGCCTCTCGCTCGAGCACCTGTTCGGCCTGTTCTTCGCACCCGTCGCCTGGGCGATCGGCGTCCCCGCCGGCAGCGACGCCGTGGTCGGTCGGCTGATCGGCGAGAAGCTCGTGTTCAACGAGTTCGTGGGCTACGTCGATCTCGCGCATCTGGTGAAATCCGGCGCGCTGCCCGACAAGCGTGTGGCCTCGATCGCGACCTTTGCACTCTGCGGGTTTGCGAACTTCTCGTCCGCCGCGATCCTGCTGGCGGCGTTCGGCAGCGTCGCCGAGCAGCGCCGTTCCGAGATCGCCTCGCTTGCCATGCGTGCGGTGCTGGCGGGGACCCTGTCGAACCTCATGAGCGCGGATATCGCGGCGATCTTTCTGGCATAAGGCCAGGGCGTCATGCGCAGCATGCCTCCGGCATGACGCCCTGGACCCGCAAAAGGGGCTTGCCCCTTTGATCCCACAACTAAGTCGCGCGGCGACGCCTGTCTCCGTCGCGCGCGGTGAAGCCGATCGCATCGAAATGTTCCAGCAGCGGCACACTGAACTTGCGCGAGATGCCGAGCGCCGCGCCCAACTCGCCCACTGTCAGTCCGCCTCCGACGTCGAGCAGTGGTGCCAGGCGTCGCTTGGCGTCCTCGACCGCATCGACATGGAACACGATGTCACGCTTCTGCACGCGATCAATGGTGCGAACCGCAACGCCCTGCCGCGACAGCGCGTCGACCAGCCGTCGACTGCGCGGATCGGTCGGCAGATCCGGCGGTGTGAGGCCATTTTGCCGCAGCGTTTCCGCAACCGCCGCAAGATCACCCGCATCCCGCGCAGCCCTGGCCCGATCACGATCCGCGTCGGGCACCGCGAACACCGCGCCGTCGCGGCGGAGTTCGCCACGCGCCGCCAGCCGCCCCAGCGCCTCGTCCAGCACAACCGGCCCGGCGGTCGGCAGCAGCCGCGCCAGCTTTTCGCGCGCCAAGCCGTTCGCCGCCCGCCCCAGCGCCAACCGCACCCCGGTCTCGACCGCCGCCAGCGCCTCGGCGGACACCACGATGCCACCCCGCAGCACGATGCCTGCATCGCTTCCGAGTGCGGCAACCGCCTGCGCCTCGCCGCATCCCGCGAGCCGCGCCAGCGCTGCAACCATGATCCCGCCACGGCCCGCGCGCCGCACCGCGTCGGCAAGGATCCCGGCGCGATCATGCACGCTGCGAAGTGCGAACCGCGCCAGCACGCCCGGATCGTGCCGCCGCGCGCGTTGACCTTCCGGCTCGGTCACGATCCCACCTCCCACCGTCGCTGGCGGAGACGCGACCCGCAGCACGAACCGCAGCCGCGCCGGGACGGCGATCGGCTCCGTGAGCCGCAGCTGCGCCGGTCCCCAATCGCCGCCAGCCAGCACGTCGCGATCGAGCAGCCTGAGCCGCACCTCCCGCTCATCCGTGCCGATCAGCAGCAGCAGCCGGGTTCCGGTCGCGAGATCCCCGCCCGAGGCCCGCAACGCCACGCCCAGCCAGGCCGACGCCGCGAGTGCCCCCCGAGGTGCGAGCGCCGACCCCGTCTTGACGTCTTCCCTTGCCACGCCACGGAGGTTGACCGCCGTGCGCCCGCCCGGTGCCGCCCGCGTCACCCGCACGCCACGGGTCTCGATGTTGCGGATGCGCGCCGTCATGCCGCCAGGCAGCACCGCCAGCGCGTCGCCGACCGCCAGCGTCCCGCCACGCAGCGTGCCCGTTACGACCGTGCCGTGGCCTGCCACCGAGAACGCCCGATCGACCGGCAGGAACGGCAGCCCGTCATCCACCCGTTCCGGCAGTGCGCGGCGGATCATCGAGAGCGCGTCGGCCAACTCGCCGATGCCGGCGCCCCCCACCTCCGCCGTGTGCGCCGCCGCCGTGTGCACGACCGCCGCCACCCGCAGCCCCGCGGCTTCCGCCGCGTCCACCGCCTCGCGCCCGGCCTCGCTCGCCCGCAACGCGTCGACGAGATCGGTCTTGGTCAGCGCCAGCACCGCGTGCTCGACTCCGAGCAGCGATGCGATCGCCACATGCTCGCGCGTCTGCGGCCGCACACCCTCGTTCGCCGCCACCACCAGCAGCACGAAGTCGAGCCCCGACGCGCCCGCGACCATCGTGCGGACGAAGCGCTCGTGGCCCGGCACATCGACGAGATCGATGTCGCCATCATCATCCGCCAGATGCGCGAAGCCGAGTGCGATCGAGATCCCGCGCCGCTTCTCCTCCGGCAGCCGGTCGGTGTCGGTGCCGGTGAGCGCACGCACGAGCGTGGTCTTGCCGTGATCGACATGCCCGATCACGGCGGCGATCGCGTGCTTCATGGCCGCGCGGCGCGCACCGCGTGGGCCAGCGCGTCGAGCTCCGCCTCGGCCACCGCGAGCATGTCGAGCAGCAGCCGCCCGTCATGTAGCCGCCCCAGCACGGCGGGCTCGCCGGCACGCAGCCGCCCTGCACGCGCGTCGCCACCATCGAGGGCCACGGCCGCACTCGGGATCTCGACGCCGGGCAGCGTGCCGCCGCCGGCCCGGCCGCTGGTCGCCACGATCTCGTCCACGCCCAGCAGCTTCGCCAGCCGCCATGCGCGCGCGCGCCGCACCTCCACGCTCTCGTGCAGCATTCGCACCGCCGGCACCTCCGCCCGGGCCCGCGCCGGGTCGGCGTGGAGTGCCAGCGTCGCCTCGAGCGCTGCCGCCACCAGCTTGTCGAGCCGCACGGCACGCAGCAGCGGATGCGTCCGGAGCGGTACCATTGCGGCGAGCGTGCCCACCAGCAGTCCCGATTGCGGACCGCCCAGCAGCTTGTCGCCGGAAAACGCCACCAGGTCGGCCGCTTCCGCCGCCATCCGCACGGTCGGCTCGTCGCCGAACGGGACCAGCGCGCCGCTGCCGAGATCGTGCATCACGAGAAGCCCGTGCTCGCGCGCAAGATCCGCGAGCGCCGCCGCCGAAACCTCGGCGGTGAACCCCGTCATCCGGTAGTTGCTGCGATGCACCTTCAGCAGCACGCGCGTCGCGGGCCCGATGGCACGCCGGTAGTCGTCGATCCGGGTGCGGTTGGTGGTGCCGACCTCCACCAGCTTTGCCCCGCCCTGCACGATCACGTCGGGAATGCGGAACCCGCCGCCGATCTCCACGAGCTCGCCGCGCGAGACCACCACCTCGCCGCCGCCCGCCAGTGCCGAGAGCGCCAGCAGCATCGCCGCCGCACAATTGTTCACGGCAAGTGCGGTTTCGGTGCCTGCCAGCCGCGCCAACCTCCCTTCGAGGGCCGCGAAACGTCCGCCGCGCCGCCCCGTCGCAAGGTCGAGCTCCAGGTCGCAATAGCCGGCCCCGACCTCACGCACCGCTTCGATCGCCGCCGCCGCGAGCGGTGCGCGCCCGAGATTGGTGTGCAGCACGATCCCGGTCGCGTTGATCACGCGGCGCAGGCGCGCTCCATCCTGCTGCGCGATCCGGATCCGCGCCGCGTCCAGCAGCATCTCCGCCGAAGGCGCCGCAACGCTGCCCGCGCGCAGCGCGGCGCGCGCCTCGCCGAGCACCGTTCGCAGCGCCTCGGCTGCCCGCGCGCGTCCGCCGATTGCGGCGATTGCCGCACCTCCCGCGCCGTCCAGCAGCCGGCCCAGCTGTGGCAGGCGTCGCATCGCGGCCAGGCCTTCGTTCAACTTCGCGTCGTCCAATTCGACCCCCGGGCTTGCCGGACACGTTCACGAGGCCTTCCTATCGCGCCGGAGGTATCGATGACCAATCCGCCCGCCCCGTCCCGCCTCACATCGCTCGCCCATGGCGGCGGCTGCGGCTGCAAGCTCGCCCCCACCGTGCTGCAGGAGCTGATCGCGCGCGTGCCGTCGGTCCCGATCCCGCCGAACCTCCTGGTCGGGCTCGAGACCGGCGACGACGCCGCCGTCTGGCGCCTCAACGACACCCAGGCGCTGGTCGCGACCACCGATTTCTTCACCCCCATCGTCGACGACCCGCGCGATTTCGGCCGCATCGCCGCGGCCAACGCGCTGTCCGACGTCTATGCGATGGGGGGCACGCCGATTATGGCGCTGGCCCTGCTCGGCATGCCGCTCGGGGTGCTGACCACCGAGGTCGCGGGCGAGATCCTTGCAGGCGGCGCCTCGATCTGTGCCGAGGCCGGCATCCCGGTCGCGGGCGGCCACTCGATCGACAGTCCCGAACCGATCTACGGCCTGGTGGCCCTCGGCCTGGTCGATCCGCGTCGCATTCTCCGCAACGGCGGCGCGCGGCCCGGCGACGCGCTGATCCTCACCAAGGCGCTCGGCATCGGCATCTACAGCGCGGCCCTGAAGCGGGGCGCACTCACGCCGCCGCTCTACGCCGCCATGATCGCATCCACCACGAAGCTGAACGCGATCGGCCCGCTTCTCGCCGCGAACGATGCCGTTCACGCAGCAACCGACGTCACCGGCTTCGCGCTGCTCGGCCACACACTGGAAATGTGCCGCGCGAGCGGTCTCGCAGCCGTGATCGAGCGGGATCGCCTGCGCTTCCTGCCCGAGGTCGAACGTCTCGCGCGCGAGGGTTTCTCGACCGGCGCTGCCGCACGCAACTGGGCGAGCTACGGCGCCGACATTCGCCTGCCCGACGAATGTCCGGACTGGCAGCGCAACCTCCTGTGCGACCCGCAGACGAGCGGCGGCCTTCTCGTGGCGGTGGCGCCGGACGCGGCCGAGGCGCTGCTCGGCGAGCTGCGCGAGGCCGGCTTGGCAGACGCCGCGATCGTGGGACGCGTGCAACCGGGCGCGCCCGCGATCATCGTGCGCTGATCAGCCATCTTCCTGCCAGCGCAGCAGCAGCCGGCTCAGCCCCGCCATCGCGATCGTCAGCGCGATCCCCGCCAGCGTGATCAGCACGAGTCCCGCGAACATGCGCGGGATGTCGAGCTGAAACGAGGATTGCAGGATCTCGAAGGCAAGACCGGCGCTCTTGCCGCCCGTCCCTGCCACGAACTCGGCCACCACCGCGCCCACCAGCGACAGGCCGGACGAGATCCGCAAACCCGCCAGGAAGAACGGCAGCGCGCTGGGCACGCGCAGGCGCCACAGGATCTGCAACCGGCTCGCCTTGTTCATGCGGAAGAACGCGAGCAGCCCGGGATCGACGCTGCGCAACCCCGCGCCGGTGTTGGAGATCACCGGAAACAGCGCGATCACCGTGGCACACAGCACCAGCGACCAGAACGTGTCGTGCACCAGGATGATGATCAGCGGTGCCACCGCCACGATCGGCGTCACCTGCAGCATCACCACGTAGGGGAAAAGACTGATCTCGAGTGCCCGGCTCTGCACGAAAAGAAAGGCGATCAGCGTGCCGAGCACGGTCGCCAGCAACAGCGCGATCAGGGTGACGGACAGCGTGCTGAGCAGCGCCAGCAGCAGCGGCGCCCGGTTGCTCCACAGGCTCGTCCCGATCGCCGCCGGCGAGGGAAAGATGTAGGCGGGCAGATGGGTGAACGTGCAGCCGCCCTGCCACACCAGCAGCAGCACGATCCCCACAACCGCCGGCAGCAGCACGCGCATCATCCACGCCTCCGCGACGCGTCGTCGAGCAGCCGCGACAGCGCCAGGCAGTCCGCGCCGAACTCCGTCGACAGGCGATAGGCGTGGTCGCGCGCGCCCAGGCGTGCCGCGACCCGATGCTCGGCCACGATCCGCCCGGGATCGGCCGCCATCACCAGCACGCGCGACGACAGGAACGCCGCCTCCTGGATCGCGTGCGTCACGAACAGCGTGGTCAGTCCGCGCCCGGTGGCGAGTGCGAGCAGCTCCTCGTCGAGCCGGTTGCGCGTGAATTCGTCGAGTGCCCCGAAAGGTTCGTCCATCAGCAGCAGATCGGGATCGGTCGCCAGCGCGCGCGCGATCGAGACCCGCATCCGCATGCCACCTGACAATTGCGCCGGCCGGTCGCGCGCGCGCCCGGCGAGCCCCACCTGAAGCAGTGCGTCGGCCACCCTTGCCGCCGCCTCCGGCCGCGGGCGGCGCGCGAGATCGAGCGGCAGCCGCACATTGGCGGCGACACTCGCCCACGGCATCAGCGTCGGGTCCTGGAACACGAAGGCGAGCCGCCGTCCCGCCGCACCGACACCGGCAAAATCGCCGCCCCACCAGCGGATCCGCCCCGTGTTCGGCGTCAGCAGGCCGGCCGCGAGCTTCAGCAGCGTGCTCTTGCCGCAGCCGGACGGGCCGATCAGGCTCACGAACTCGCCTGCCTCGACCGCGAGCTCCACCGGTGCCAGGCCGCGCGCGCCGTTCGGGAAGACCATCTCGGCCGCGTCGAGTGCCACCACCGCGCTCATGCGCGTGCGCCTTGCGGTGAGCGGTCCGGTTTCGTCATGCTGCGCGCATGATCACGCCCTTCCTGACGATCGATGCCGCTCCGTCGCACGTGCTCCGCCGCGCGCTCGTGCCTCACAACGGGGGATTGCGCCAGGTGGACCTTCTGGTGGACGGCGGCATGATCCGCGCGATCGGTCCCGATCTGACCGTCACCGACCGGCCCGAAACCGATCTCGCCTTCAGCCTGGTGCTGCCCGCCTTTCACGACATCCACACCCATCTCGACAAGGGCTTCATCTGGCAGCGGCAGCCCAATCCCGACGGCACGTTCGCGTCCGCTCTCGCCGCCGTCGCCGCCGATCGCGAAGCGCACTGGACGCGGGAGGACATCGAGGCGCGCATGGAGTTCGCGCTGCGTTGCGCGTATGCGCATGGCACCGCCGCGATCCGCACCCATCTCGACACGTCGGGCCCGCAGCTTGCGGTGACCTGGGCTTTGTTCCGCGAGATGCAGGCGCAATGGTGCGACCGCATCGCGTTGCAGGCCGTGTCGCTGTGCATGCTCGACGCCTATGCGGGTGATACTGGCGACGCGATCGCGCGCGAAGTGGCGGCAACCGAAGGCGGCCTGCTCGGCGGCGTATTGTTTCACGACGCGGGGAACGCCGAGCGGCTCGACCGCCTCCTGGCGCTCGCCGTGCGATACGGGCTCGATATCGACCTGCATGTCGACGAGAACGGCGACGAACGCGGCACGGCGCTCATCGAGGTGGCCCGCGCCGTGCTGCGCCACCGCTTCCGCGGGAAAATCCTGTGCGGACATTGCTGCAGCCTCGCCATTCAGCACGACGCGCGCCAGCGCGAGGTGATCGCGCGGGTCCGGGACGCGGGCATCGGCATCGTCAGCCTGCCATTGTGCAACCTCTATCTGCAGGACCGAACGACCGGCCGCACGCCGCGCTGGCGCGGCGTCACGCTGCTGCACGAGCTGCGCGCGGCCGGCATCCCCGTCATGCTGGCGAGCGACAACACCCGCGATCCCTTCTACGCGTACGGCGATCTCGACATGCTGGAAGTGTTCACCCAGGGGGTTCGGATCGCCCATCTCGACCATCCGTTTGCCGACTGGATCGAGACGGTCACCGCGCAGCCCGCATCCTGGATGGGGCGGCGTGCCGCGCTCGAACCAGGGGAAGCGGCCGACCTCGTCGTGTTCGATGCCGGAAGCTTCAACGAGCTGCTGGCGCGTCCGCAGGCCGACCGCATCGTGCTCCGCGCCGGCCAGCCCATCGACACGCAGCCGCCGCGCACTCGATCCCTCCCGCATCGCCTTCAATCCGGCATCTGCACATAGATACAAACCGCCAGCATCGTGATGAAGAAGCGGAACGCGGATTCCTGACCGTTCCAGTGCGGCGACTGCCACATCAGGAACCACTCGCCACCGATGACGGTGAATCCGCCGAACCAGACGAGAAAGCCGCACAGCGTGCCCCAGTGCACAAGGCGCTTGCTCCGCGCAAACGCGTCGGCCGGCGCGTGCAGGCGCCTCGCCATCGCAACACAAGCCGCCGCGAACAACAGCCCGGTGAGCAGTTCCGCCGCGATGATCAGGAGATAAGCCGCATGCCAGCACCAGGGAGCACGGATGGACCGCCACAGCAATGCGTTGCCCGGGAACGTATCGTCCATGCTGAGCACATGCCGCACGAACAGGAAGTTCGAGCGGTAGTCGACGAGGTTGTCGCACCCCACGATCAGTCCGAACGCCGCGAGCGACAACACCATCCCGATCTTGGCGCATCGCGCGGCCGGGAGCGGCGATGTCACGTGGCGGCCAGCACGGCGTGGGCGAGCGTGGTGAAGCCGAAGCATTGCCGCACATTGTAGCGCACCGCCTCGTGACAGAAGGCGGGCGAGGTCGTCGCGGCGCAATCATCGACGAGCACGCAATCGTAGCCCAGGAAATTCGCGTCCTGTAGCGTCGACATCACGCACTGGTCGACATTGACCCCGCCGAACAGCAGCGTGTCGACGCGCAGGTTCCGCAGGATACTGTCGAGCGGCGTGTCCCAGAACCCCGACATCCGGTATTTGGCCACGTGGATATCGTCCGGCCCGGGTTCGAGCTCGTCCACGATCGCCGCACTCCAGCCGCCGAATTCCAACACGCGCGAGCCGTCCGGCGCGAGTGCGGCGCCCAGCCCGGCACCCGTGCCGTGCGGATCGTAGACGTGCAGCAACGAGGGGCTGAGGTTCAGCCGGTCCGGCCGGTTGCCCCAGTTCACCCAGACGATCGGCACGCCGCGCGCGCGCAGGGCGGGAAGCAGCCGGCGCAACTTCTCGATCGGCGCGCGCGCGGGCGCCACATCGACCCCGATGCCGGCGAGCCAGCCGCGCTCATGGCAAAAATCGTTCTGCATATCGATCACGATCATCGCGGCGGCGGCGAGATCGATGCGCACCGGCGTGGGCTCCGCGGCGATCGTCACGGGCCGAGGTTCCGCGCGCGCGCGCACCGTATCCGCCAGCGCCGGCGAGACATGCCAGCGATTGCGTGCACTGCTGCCGAGCGGGTTCATCAGTGGCAGAGCACGGCGAGGTCTTCGTCGTCGAGCGCCACGCGCTCGCCTGCACGGATCAGCTCGGCAAACCCTTCGTTCGGCGTCATCACGGTGAGTGTGTAGAGCTTGTTGGTACCGGTGTTCTCGACCACGTGCTCGGAGCCGGGCCGCACCAGCAGCGCGTCGCCCTTCTTCAGCATCACGTCGGTTCCATCGCAACGTGCCACCCCGGTGCCGCTCAGGACGAAGAAGAACTCGTCGGCGGCTTCATGGGTGTTGGGCGGCGTCTTGCCTCCGACCGTGAAGATCTCGACGACGCAGACCGCCGCCGTGCCTGCCGACTGGCGATCCAGCAACAGCGCAAAATAGTTGCTGTCGCCAGGCGCGATCCGGAATGCCTCGACGTCGGCGGCCGAGCGTTTGGTCACGGCGATCATGGCGATGATTCCTAGATGGACGAAAATGGGAGTTGAAGAACGGATCCGCCGTCAGCACCGGTGCGCACCCGCAGCGTGATCACGGCGAGCTCGGCGAGGTCGGCGTTCCATGGTTGCGTGCCCGTGCCGGGATTGATCGGGAACGCCGGAAAGCAGGCGGCGGCGACCGACAGGCGCAGTCGTTCGCCTGCCGCGATCGTGGTGCAGGTCGCACGCATCGGCAGGGTGACAGGACCATCCCCCGCGGCAAAACTCCCGTATCCCTCGGCCAAAGGGTACGCTGCATATGTTGTCGAGACGCGCGACAGGACACCGTGCAGATCGAACGCCTCCGCCTCGGTCTCGACTGCGAGCTGCAGCGAGATCGCCCCGCACAGTGTCCGCGCCCGTGCGAACGGTGTGGTCGTGAAGGTGAGCACGTCGGCGCGCGCGTCGCTCGCGTGCCGGTCGACCGGGCCGGGCGGCACGCCGAAGCTGCCGCCCACGGGCGCCGGCGGCCGCCAGGGATCGTGCACCAGCTCCTCATCGGACGGCTCGTCCGGCGGCGTCTCGGCCAACGTGCCGCAGCGCATGTCGATCGCGGCGCGCCCGCCGCCCCCGAGCCACCATCGCGTGGCGGTCCCGTCCAGCCCGTCGGTCGCGCGCCAGACGCACGCACCCATGTCGAACAACAGCGTCGTGTCCGCGAGCGGCGGCGGTTTATCCTGCAGCCAGTGCCGGAACCACGCGACCTGCTGCTGGTCGATCGTGGTGATGCTGTCGGCGCCGAAATCGAGCGCGCCGAGCCGCCGGTCCCAGGGGAAATGCGCCCAGGGTCCCACCACCAGGCGCGTCGGCACGCGGCCGCGCAGCGCGTGCCAGGCGGCGAGAGTGCCGGGAAGATGGCTGTCGTACCAGCCGCCGATCAGGAACACGGCAGGCGCGTTCTCGACGATCGCGGACAGGTGCGCTGCGGGCGAGATCGCATCCCAGTACGGGCCGGCCTCCGGATGCTCCATCCAGTCGCGATAGTGGCTGTAGCTTTCGAGCAGCTTCAGCATCGGCGGCTGCGCGGGGCAGGGATCGCTGAATGCGTGGGCGCGGCTCGTGGCGAACAGTTTCGCCTGTGCCGCATGGTCGCCTGCACGGCGCGCGCTCTCGGCTGCCAGCTGCGTCGCCCAACCCAGATTGGTACGCAGCGCGAACGCGCCGTTCTCATAGGCCCAATCGCGGCGGAGATCCCAGCCGATCATCGCCGGCGCCACCGCACGCAGTGCGGGGCAAAATTCGCTGAGTGCCAGAAGCTGATTGGTGCCCTGGAACGAAAAGCCGAACATCCCGACGCGGCCGTTGCTGTCCGGCAGTTGCGCCGCCCAGGCGACACTGTCCGCCCCGTCCGCCGCCTCGTTCCGGAACAGGTCGAAATCGCCGCCGGAATCTCCGCGCCCGCGCACGTCCTGCAGCACGACGATGAAGCCCTGCGCCGCATACCAGGCCGGCGGCGCGTAGCAGAGGGACGTGCCGATCTTGCGTCCGTAGGCCTGGCGCATCAGCAATACGGGGAAGGGACCGCTTTCCGCCGGCGTCCAGATATCGGCCACCAGCACGGTGCCGTCGCGCGTCGTCATCCGCTCGGTGCGCGGCGGCGCGACGCGCAACCGGCTCATACGGGCTCGGCGGCGCTGCGCATCTTGCCGGGGTTGAGCAGCCCCATCGGGTCGAACCGCGACTTCGCAGCCGCGAGATCGGGCGACGCCACGCGATGGATGCCGCCATCCTCGATGGTAAAGACATGCGGGTTTGCAATGAGAATGCCGTCCTCCTCGTGCAGCCGGATGATCTCGGAGAGACGTTCCTCGGTCGTGAAGCGGATCACGGGAAGTGCGGACGCACCCATCGTCAGACTGCCGACGCCGAGATTGGTCGGCATGAACTCCAGATGCATCATCAGCTCGTCGCCGAACTGCCGGCACACGCGCTCGACATGCGCCAGCAAGTCGACGGCCGGGAACAGGCACTGCAGATAGGTCGCGGTCTTGTCGCGTTTGAGCACCTGCAAGGTCGTGTGATTCCAGGTAAGCTCATAGAGCGGCACGCGGCCCGGATCGTTCTCGGCGGCGGCGAGATCGCCTTCGTGGCAGAGTGCGGCGTCATGTTCCGCCGCGAGCGCGTGCGCAGCCGCAAGCCCCGACGGTGCGACGATCGCGATCACCAGCGACCGACCCGCCGCCACGTCACGCAACGGCGCGAAATAAGGGGTGAGTCCGGCATCGGTCGCAGTCACGAGTTTTTTCTGGATGCCCGCCTGCGAGGCGAGTGCGAGCCCGAAGCGAGCGGCTTGCGCGAACGCCGCGAAACTCCAGGCGAGTTCCACCCACGCGACCGCCGGTTGCACCGGAATGGAGATCTCGGTCGCGAGCGCCGTGGTGCCGTAGGTGTGGTTGATCGCGTCGGTCTGCGCACCCAGGAGCTCCACGGCCGCGGGCGGGTCGCCCATCGTCACCACGCGCGCCGCCAGCACATTGCCGCGATCGCGCAGCCCGCCCCAGGTGATCGAGCCGATGCCGCCCGAACCGCCGGAGATGAAGCCGCCGATCGTCGCCGTCCGTTTCGTCGACGGATACATCCGGATCTCCCAGCCCTGCGCGCGCAAGGCACGGTCGAGTGCGAGCATGTTCATGCCCGCTTCGACGCGCGCCACGCCATGCCCGACGGATAGCAGCCGGTCGAACCCCGCCATGTCGACGATCGCGCCACCCCGCAACGGCACCGCCTGTCCGTAATTGCCGGTGCCGCCGGCGCGCGCGGTGAGCGGAACCCGATGCCGGCGCGCCAGCATCGCCACCTGCCGAAGCTCGGCCTCGTTCCGCGGCTGCACCACGATGTCGCCCGTGCAGTTCTCCAGCTGCCGCTTCAGCACGGGGCTGTACCAGAAGAAATCGCGGCTTTTCCGCCGCAGCATGGCGGGATCGGTGGTCGCCGCGATGTCACCGAGGCCTGCGGCAAATCCGTCGAGATCCATGGCGGCGCTCATCCTCCGTCGATCGCATCATTGGCGCGGATGCGAGCGAGATCATAGCGGCTCACCTCGGCCACGAGCGTCAGGAACCGCGCGACCTGGTAGTCCGCAACCGCGCGTCCCTTCGCCTCGGTCGCCGCCGCCGCATTGCCGCAGGCACCGGCCGGATGCAGATCCTGCGTCAGCCAGCCGAAGCCGATCCGCCCCTCCGCCTCCAGCAGCGTGCATTCATTCGAGATGGCGATCGCGCTCGACCGGAAATCGCGCGCGCGCGACATGTCCACGAGATCGGGTCGCAGATGCAGCATCAGCGAGGTCTCGATATCGCCGCCATGGATGCCGAAGCGGCGCTCCTCGGCGTCGAACAACCCGTCGGGCAACCCCATGCCGCCCCAGCTCGCATTGACCACCAGCATCGCCTGCGTGCGGCGAAGCGCGCGGGCGACGATGTCGAGGATCTGCGGCTGCCCGCCATGCGAGTTCAGCAGGATCAGCCGCCGCACGCCGGCGCGCGCGACACTCTCGCCGAGCTCCGTCAGCACGCGCGTGAGCGTCTCCGCACCCAGCAGCAGCGTGCCGGGATAGGCGATGTGCTCCTCGCTCTTGCCGACACTCTGGATCGGCAACGCGCTCACCGGCAGATCGGCCGGCGCCGCGTCGAGCGCGCGCGAAAGCAGCTCGCCATTGATGCAGCTGTCGACGAACACCGGCAGATGTGGACCGTGCTGCTCGATCGCGCCCACCGGGAGCACCGCGACCGTCTCCGCGGGCAGACGCCGGAACTCCGGCCAGCTCATCTCATGCCAGCGACGTCGGGGCAGAACGTTCATGCGGTCACCGTCATCGCGCTGTCGAACTCGGTCGTGAAAGCCTGGTGCCAATCGAGCGATGCGTCGAGCAGCCCGCTCGCCACGTCGAGCCCGCGGATCTGCCCCCAGCGCTCAACCGCGAGCCGGCCCATGAACGCGCCCGGCTTGCCCAGCGCCTGCATCCGCTTCAGCGCCGCGTATGACCAGGCGATCTGGGCCGCACTCATCGCCGGGTTCGCCGCCATGATCGCGGCCGTGGCAGGCGCCGGATCCCCCTGCAGCACCGACCTCCAGCCCTGCATGCTGGCGGAGAGAAACGCCGCCAGCTCCGCGTGACGCTGTGCCAGCAACGATCGTGTCGTCACCAGCATGTTTCCGTAGCCGGGATAGCCCGCATCGGCGAGCGACAGGAAGCGGTAGGGAACCCCGCGCTCGATGCACGCATAGGGCTCCGAGGTCGCGAAAGCCTGGATCGCCAGACGCGGGTTGAGCACGAAGGGCTGGATGTTGAACGTGTAGACGCCCGCCTGGTCTTCGGTGAATCCGTAGGTGCGCATGAGCCACGGCCAGGACGTCGTGCGCGTCTCGGTGCTGATCAGGATCGGGCGGCCCTTGAGGTCGGCGATGGTGTGGATATCCGGATGCGCCAACAACCCGCCAATGCCGTTCTGGAACGTGGTCGCGATCGCCACCAGCGGCAGTCCGTTGGCGATGCCCTTCAGCACCTGATCGGGTTGTCCCAGCACCAGCTCGCAGCGTCCCGCGAGCAGGAGTTGCATCGTGTTGACCTGTGGGCCGCCCGTCTCGATGTCCACGGCCACGCCGGCGCGTTCGTAAAGCCCGGTCGCGCGCGCCTGGTAGAAGCCGCCATGCTCGGCCTGCGCGAACCAGTTGGTCAGCAGCCGCAAGGGCGCGCCGCGCTCGCCTGCCGCGCTCGCCCGCGTCCCGGAGGCGAAGGACGTGGCCGATGCCACCGCAAGCAGATGCCGTCGCGTGATCCGTACGCCCGCCATGCCGTCTCCCATCAGCCCCGATCCATACGCTACGCGACTGCGACCGCTGCCAGGAAGAAGTAAATGAACACCGGCCCGATGCCGAAAAGGCAGCGCCGGAGCTCGAGCCGAGCGCGCCCCTGTTCCGGCTTCTGCCCCGCCGCCTGCGGATCACGGCCGCCGGCGGCGTCCCGCGTGACCCGGGCCGTAAAGCCACGGCGCGGCTCGTGGCCGCCGGCGCCACGACCGCCATCATGCCGCATCAGCGATTGGTGATGATCACGCGCGATCGCGCGGTCAATCCCGCGGCCCCGCTGATGGTTGAGCCTATCGGCACGCCGCTGGAGACGGCCGGCGTGCCGGGACTTTCAGGAGGATCACATGACGGCTGACGACAACACGCATGACAAGGGTCGCGAACTGGCCGAGCAGGCGCTCGAGCACTACGCGAAGGGCGACCAGGAGGGCGGCGACAAGCTGGCCGACAAGGCCGTCGAGATCGATCCCGAGGGCGTCAAGGAGGTCGTACAGGATCTCGACGAGGACGCGAAGGTGACCGGGAAATCCGGCTGAACGCTCTCAGCCCGCGTCCGCGCGCCGCACCAGTTCCGCAAGTGCGGCGCGCGCCCCTTCGAGTTCGTGCCAGCGCACGTTCCCGAGGGGAAACTGGACGGCGAGCACGAGCGACAGCACGCCGTTGAGCGTGGCCAGGCCGCGCTCGTCGCTGTCAGTCCACGCGGCCGCGTCGCGCCGCCCGATCAGGCCCTGCCGGTAGGCGCAGATCGCCTCCACCGCGGCCGCGAGCGCCGCGTCGTCCTTCTCGGGACGCCGGGCAACTACGGCTTCGATCAACTCGACCGCGCGCACGCCCTCATTCGCGGCCACGACCTCAATGGCCCCGCCTTCACTGCCCATGCGATCGTCCACCCGCATGGGCCAGGCGTCCCGCACGCAGATTGCAGGTGATCGCCTTCGTCGAGTGGATCGACGTGTTCGCATCGCCCACGAGTGCCAGCAGAACGTTCGCGACATCGCCGCGCGCAATGCCGCTATGCCCGAACAGCCAAGGCATACCGATCTGATAGACCGTGCGGCCATTGATCACGAACGGCCGCATCCGCTCGGTCACCAGTGCCCGCACCTCGATCTCGCCGCGTCGCGTCGAGATCACCGTCCACCCCGTATTGTCGATGCCGAGCGAGGTCGCGAGCTCCGGCGGCACCTCGACGAACCCCTCCGGCTGCAACTCCGCCGTGTGCGGCGACGCACGCGTCCAGATGCCGCCGCAATGCAGCTCCGTCAGCCGATAGGTCGTAAACACATAGGGATAGTCAGGATCATCGACCTCGTGCAGCTCGTTGCCGGGCCGCGCCCAGATCTTGGCCGTGGGATTTCGCTGCTGGTCCGGGTAGAGCGCGTTGCGCGTCGGGCTTTCGGGCGGCTCGTAATGCGTCGGCAACGGCCCGTCCAACAGGCCGGACGGCACGAACAGCATCGCCTTGCCATCCGCCTGCATGATGAACGGATCGTCACCCCCGAGCGCGTCCATGCCTTGCGGATGCTGCGAGAAATCGGGCCGATACGACGGCTTCTTGGTCGCCACGAAATCGGGCACGTCGAACCCGGTCCATTTCTCCTCGCCTTCGTCCCACCACACCATTTTCTTCTGTTCGGACCAGGGATTTCCCTCCGGATCCGCAGACGCGCGGTTGTAGAGCGTGCGCCGGTTGGACGGCCAGGCCCACGCCCAGTCGAGATGGTTCGAGCTCGCGTTCGAGGGCGAGTCCGCGCGCCGCGAACGCGCCCGGTTATCCCCTTCCGCGGGATAGACGCCGCAATAGACCCAGCCGCCACAGGCCGTGCTGCCGTCATCCTTCAGATCCGTGAAGTTCGAAACCTGCTTGCGATCGGCCACCGTGTAGCCGTTGATCTCGCGCAGGATCGCTTCCGCGTCCGGCTCCTGCCGCACGCCGCGCACCGGATACTCCCAGGTCAGCGCCTGGATCGCCCGATCGCGCGTCAGCGTGCTGTCGGCGTAGAGCTCCTTCAGCCGGCGGCCGAGATGGAAGATGAAATGCAGGTCCGAGCGGCTGTCGCCCGGCGCCTCGAGCGTCGCGTCGTGCCACTGCACCAGGCGTTGGGTGTTGGTGACCGTGCCGTCCTTCTCGCCAGGCAGTGCCGTCGGCAACAGGAACACCTCGGTCCCGATCTCCGAAGGCTTGCGTTCGCCGCGCTCGACCAGGCGCCCCTTGCGCCAGAAATCGGCGGTTTCCATGAACGTCATGTCGCGCACGACCAGCCATTCGAGCTGGCCGAGCCCGACCTCGGTCAGGTCGGTGTTGACCGAGCCCACCAGCGGGTTCTGCCCGAGGATGAACCACCCCTTCATCACCCGCGACGGCATCGACAGCGTCATCGGTTGCGACGACACGTCACCGGTCAGCTTCGGCAGGAACTGGTAGCCGTACTCGTTCTCCGCCGTCGCATCCGCGCCATACCAGGCCTTCAGCAGGCTCACGACGTATTTCGGCATGTTGTTCCACCAGCCCGTCGCCGGCGTCTCGGTCTGGAGATACGCGGCCAGCGTGCCGTGATGGTGGAACACGTTGGGCTGCGGCAGGTAGGTCGGCAGCATGTTGTACAGCGTCGGGATGTCGGTGCTGCCCTGGATGCTCGCGTGTCCCCGCAGCGCCATGATGCCGCCGCCGGGCCTCCCCATGTTGCCGAGCAGCGTCTGCACGATCGAGGCGGCGCGGATGATCTGCACGCCCACCGTGGAATGCGTCCAGCCGACCGCGTAGCAGATGGCACCCGTGCGCTCGCGCCCCGAGTTCCGCGTCATCGCCTCGGTGACAGCGAGAAACGTCTCCTTCGAACAACCCGTGATCTGCTCGACCATCTCGGGCGTGTAGCGGGCATAATGCCGCTTCATGATCTGATAGACGCAGTTCGGATGCTGCAGCGTCGGATCGCGCGGCGCCGGGCTGTCCGCCATCGTCTGGAAGTCGTCGCCGGTGCCCTCTTCCGTCTGCACGCGGTGCTCGGACACGGCCGAGGGCACGATCTTGCCCTTGTACTGCCAGCTATCGTGCTCGTAGCTCTTCGCGTCCACGTCGAAGCCCGAGAACAACCCGTCAAGCGTCTCCGGATCGGCGTAGGCATCCTCGATGATGTGCGAGATGTTCGTGTACGCCATGACGTAGTCGCGGAACCACAGGTCGCGCTCGAGGATCTGGTGGATCATCCCACCCAGGAACGCGATGTCCGATCCCGAACGCAGCGGCGCATGGATGTCGGCCAGTGCGGACGTCCGCGTGAACCGCGGATCGGCATGGATGATGGTGGCCCCACGCTCCTTCGCCTGCACGACGAAGCGGAACCCGATCGGATGATTCTCCGCCATGTTCGAGCCCATGATGAGCACGGCATCGGAGTTGGCCAGATCCCACAGCGCCATGGTGGCGGCGCCGCGTCCGAAGGAGGTACCCAAACTGGGCACCGAAGAGGAGTGTCAAATGCGGGCTTGGTTCTCGACGCTGACGATTCCCAGCCCTCCGCCGAACAACTTCTTGATGAGGTAGTTTTCCTCGTTGTCCAGCGTCGCCCCGCCGAGCGATCCGATGCCCACCGTGTGGTTCACGCGCCGCCCGTCTGGCAGCGTCTCGACGAACGTCTCGTCGCGCGCTTTCTTGGTCAGCTGCGCGATCCGCTCCATCGCCCAATCGAGCGGCCTGTCCTCCCACGCGTCGGAGTAAGGCGCGCGATACTTCACCGTGTTGATGCGCGATGGCGACAGCAGCATCCCCAGTGTGCTGGCACCTTTCGGGCAGAGCGTTCCCTTGTTGATCGGCGAGCGAGGATCGCCCTCGATATGGATCGGATTGCCGCCCTTCGAATATACGAGCTGCGCGCAACCGACCGCGCAGAACGGGCACACGCTGGTGCCCACCGTATCGGCCTGCTCGAGCCGCGGCCGCAGATTGGCCGAACTCGTGCTCTTCGCACCCTCCGCATACGGGCTCTGCCCCGCGAACTGGCGCGGCAGCGTCCAGTCGCGCAGGAAGTCCTCGGCCCGCGCGACGATGCTCTTGCCCAGCCTGGTCGTCTTCGGAGATCCGCGCGGAGGTTTCGTCATATGGCCAGGATGGCGGTCCCCCCTGCCTTGCGCAACCCCGCCAGCCCCTCGATGCTTGTCACAGCGGCGCGTGCGGAGAGTTGTTCATGAAAACCATGGTGGGCACGGTCCTGCTCGTGCAGGAGGGGCGCTTCCAGTTGCGTGACGAGCAGGGCGCCGCACATCTGTTCATCCTCGGCCATGCGTCGTTCGCGGAAACTGACCAGTTGCCCGCTCTCGCTCACGCCCAAAGGAAAGTACGGGTGTCGTACAAGGAGGCCGCGAACCTCGTCGGCCTGATCGCCAAACGCATCGACGTCTTCGACATGCCGCAAGCGGCCTGAGGGTAGACATGTCCGACATCCATCCCCGCGCCCGCGAGAACCACGAGTCCCAATTCGACTGGGTGATCCCGAACGAGAGCGAGCTCACCGCCGGCGTCGTGGTCGAGGCCGGCAAGAGCTACGGCTTCTTCACCGACACCACCGTCTGCATCGGCTGCAAGGCCTGCGAGGTCGCGTGCAAGGAGTGGAACAACCTCCCCGCCGACAATATCGGTCTCACCGGCCAGTCCTACGACAACACCGGCGCGCTGTCGGCCAACACCTGGCGCCACGTGAACTTCATCGAGCAGCCCTCTCACAGCGGCGCCCACGGTGGCTGTGGAGGCGGCGGCGGCGTGCGCGAGAACGTCCAAAAACCGTTCCAGAGCAGCTGGCTGATGATGAGCGACGTCTGCAAGCACTGCCACAATCCTCCCTGCATGGAAGCCTGCCCCACGGGCGCGCTGTTCAAGACCGAGTTCGACACGGTCGTGGTGCAGCAGGACATCTGCAACGGCTGCGGCTACTGCGTGCCGGCCTGCCCGTTCGGCGTGGTCGATGTGAGCCTGATCGACGGCAAGGCGCACAAGTGCACGCTCTGCTACGACCGCCTGAAGGCGAGCCTCGAGCCGGCCTGCGCCAAATCCTGCCCGACCGACAGCATCGTGTTCGGCGAGGTCGCCGAGCTCCAGATCCGCGCCCGCAAGCGCGTGGAAAAGCTCCACGAGATTGGCGTCGACACCGCCTACCTCTACGGCGCCCCGGACAGCCCCGGTGCCACCGGCGACCTCGGCCACCTCAACGCCTTCTTCCTGCTGACCGACCGCCCCGAGGTCTACAACCTGCCCGTGGCCCCCACCCGCGCCTCGAACCGCGTCTGGCCCGCCTTCCAGACCGGCCTCGCCACCGTCGCCGCCCTCGCGGTCGCGGCCGTCGCCACCTTCGCCCTGGTCCGGGAATGACGCCATGAACGACGATTTCGGCGCCGATCTCCGCCCCGGTGTCGGCCAGACCGACAAACCGCGCCGGCCGCGTCGCAGCAGCACCGGCCTCCCCCGGCGCCGCGCTGGCGGCTGGGCCGGCCCCACCTATTACGACCGCCCCCAGCTCAAGGCCGCCCCGTTCAACAACTGGGCGGTCGGCGGCTACATCTTCCTCGCCGGCGTCTCGGGCGGCAGCGCGATCCTGGCCGCGGCTTCGCAGGCCGGCGCCAGGTCCGAAACCTCCGGCATCGCCCGCCGCGGCCGCTATCTCACCATGCTGGCGCCCACGATCGGCTCGGTGCTGCTGGTCTGGGATCTGCACACCCCGCAGCGCTTCTACAACATGATGCGCATCGCCAAGCGCACCTCGCCGATGTCGATCGGCACCTGGGTCCTGCTCGCCTTCACCGCCTTCGCCGGCGGTGCCTCCGGCGCGCAACTCGCCGCCGACCTCGTGCCCGCCCGCCGCACGCTGTTCGGACGCCTGGCCACCCTCTGCACCCTGCCGGCCGCCCTGTTCGGCTTCGGCCTCTCGACCTACACGGCCGCCCTTCTGGCGGCCACCAGCACCCCGCTCTGGGCCGCCTCGCCCCGCACGCTCGCCGGCCGGTTCGGTTCGTCGGCGATCGCCGCCGGTGCAGCCGCCCTCTCGATCACCGAGCGCCGCCCCGCGAGCCGTCGCGCGCTGGACCGCATCGCCGTCCTCGCACTCGGCATCGAGGCCGCGGCCGCCGCCCTCGCGCACCGGGATTACAAGCGCCGCGGTATCGCCGAGGCGCTCGACAGCAACTGGGGGAGGGTGGAGCACTGGGGCGTCAACGTCGTCGGCACAGCACTCCCGCTGGCGCTGCACGCCGCGTCGGCTTTGCTGCCGGCACCGATCGGGCGCCCCCTGTCGCGCGTCGCCTCGGCGGCGATCCTGGTCGGCAGCGCCCTGCTGCGCATCTCGATCATGGGCGCCGGCAACGTCTCGGCGAACAATCCGGCGATCTCGTTCCGCTTCAGCCAGCCGGAGAACCTGTGATGGCGGAGGCGGATGGGAATCGAACCCACCGCTCACTTTGGGCGAGCCCACGGTTTTGAAGACCGGGAGAGCCACCAGGCTCCAGTCGCCTCCGAATCAGCAAAGGGGTCTGCCCCTTAAACCCCGCCAGGACAAGCAGTCCTGGACCTGCCTTCTTAAGAATTGGGGTCTGGGGTCAAGACCCCAGCGGGTCCAGGGCAGAGCCCTGGCCTTTTTCGAGCGCCGCGCGACCTTGGCCGCGATCACCCCGAGGAACGGCGCCCCACCACGACGCCCAGCGCATAGGCGCTGATCGCCCGGCTGGCCTCCGGCGCCGCGATGCCGAACCCGCGTGCGAACTCCGGCAGCAGCCCCATCGAGGCGAACTCCGAAGCGCCGATGGTGAACCCGCCGAGCATGAGGGCTGCCATCCCGAGCGTGCGGCTCGCGCCATCTTTGCGCATGGCGTGCGATCCCTCAGCTGGCGAGACGATGGGCGGACCGCTCCACCCATGCCAGATGTTGCGCCGCACAAACCGCATCTTCGTGCCGCGTGCCGCGTTCACCCGCACCAGCAGGAGCGGGAGCGAACATGACCAGCGACGAGAAGCGTAGTGGCACCGGCGGCGATCCGGCCGGCGGCGCGGATCCGGGCGGCACCAGGCCCACGAAGCAGAAGGATCAGAACACGGTCGAGACTGACAAAGGCGTGCAGTCCGGCGACCGCAACGACATGACCAAATCCGACCCGATCAAGCGCTAAGTCCGATCGGACGCAAAGAAGGTCAGGGGCTCTGCCCCTGGACCCCGTTAAGGGCGCAGCCCTTAAAACCCCTTACTAAAGGTCGGAGTACAGGCGCTGTAGACGGAGTGCGTTAGCCGAAGTCTTTGATTCAGGCTTCGCCAGGGAACAACCCAAACAATCAGGGATCCAAGGGACGACTGTCCCTTGGCGGGTCCAGGGCAGAGCCCTGGCCTTCTTGCGTAAGCCGCTCAGGGGTTGCAGATCATTCCCTCGGCCGGACTGTCGCCGGTCGTGTCGTTCGCCCCGCGCGAGCACAGATCATAATCGTGGTCGGCCCGCTCAGACGGCTGGCGATACACGTAGCCATGCCGCCAAGGATCCATCGGATCGCCCCCCTTGATGTAGGGCCCGTTCCAGTTGTCGGTGTCACCCGGCTTCTCGACCAGCGCGTGAAGCCCTTCCTCACTGGTCGGGTAGCTGCCGACATCGAGCTTGTACATGTCGAGCACCGTGCTCAGCCGCTCGATCGACTGGCGCGCGACGTTCACCCGCGCCCCACCGAGCTGCCGGAGGGCCGCCGGCGCCACCAGCCCGATCAGCAGTCCGAGGATCGCGATGACGACCAGGATCTCGAGCAGCGTGAAGCCGCTCTCGCGACGGTTCTGTTCCATGTCCCGCGCATAGAGAAGTGCCGCCGTCGCGGCAAGCCGCCCGACCCGGAACCCCCCGCAAAGTTCATGGCGGCGTCATGTCCCGCGTGGCATGATGCCACGCGCGCCGCGGCGACGGCCATGCGTGCAGAACGGCCATGTCACAGAGCGAGCGCAGAGTGCCGGTTCCCTTCGCATCCTGCATGCTGCTGGTGGCCCATCTCTACGCGCTGCCGCCGCGCGTGCTCCCCTCGATCCACCGCGTCGAGGGCGGGGCGGTCGGCCTGGTGCACCACAACGGCGACGGCTCCGACGATTTCGGCGTCATGCAGGTCAACACGGTGTGGCTCCGCCCACTCGCCGGCTACACCGATACGAGCACCGACACCGTGCGCCGCCGCCTCACCGGCGAGGCCTGCTACGGCATCGCGGCGGCCGGCGCTATTCTGCGCTCCTACCTCAACCAGGAGCACGGCAACCTCATGCGCGCCGTGGGCGACTACCACTCCCACACCGCCACCCTTAATCTCAGCTACCAGAGTTCCGTTATTGCTGCCGCGACCGCGATGTTCGTGCGACCCGCGCCTGCCACAGGCAAAGCCCGGGGGTGACCCCGAGCTCCATCGCCAACCCGAACAGCATCGGCACGCCAGGCCACCCGCGCGCCAACACCCCGCCCAGCCGTGCCAGGCCGCCCACCACCACGATCAGCGTCAGCAGCCGGAACCGCGCGCCCCGCGTCTCGATCCGCGGGATCGTGCTCCAGAACCCGAGCCCGATGGCCAGCAGCAGCCCCGACAGGTAGCGGACATGCGAGTCGAGGTCCGCCGGCACGTGAGCGCCTGTCATCCCCGCCCCCAGCACCACCCCCGAGCCACCCGCCGCGAACGGCACGATCCCGCCCGCCGCCACCGCCGCCTGCAGCAGCCGCTTCTCGACAAACCCAACCGCCATCGCGTTCATCCCCCATGCCCGCCGAAAACGACAGCGACGACGACGAACCCGACGACGCCGCCCCGCCGCCCGAGCTGCGCCGCTACATCACGCCCGCCGGCCACGCCCGTTTCCGCGCCGAATACAACGAGCTCCGCCTCGGCGAGCGCCCCCGCATCGTCGAGATCGTCTCCTGGGCCGCCGGCAACGGCGACCGCTCCGAGAACGGCGACTACCAATACGGCAAACGCCGCCTGCGCGAGATCGATCGCCGGCTCCGCTTCCTCGACCGCCGCCTCCGCCACGCGATCGTGGTCGATCCCGCGACCCAGGCGAATCGCGGCCGCGTCTTCTTCGGCGCCACCGTCACCTTCGCCGACGCGCACGATGGGGAGCGCACCGTCACCATCATCGGCGTCGACGAAGCGGAGACCGCGCGCGGCGAAGTAAGCCTGGCGTCGCCCGTGGCGCGTGCGCTGCTCGGGCGCGAGGTCGGCGACGAGGTCGTGCTGCGGACGCCGGCGGGTAACGACGCCGTGGAGGTCGTTTCCATTACGTATCCGAGTAACCCAGAGACAAAGAAGGCCAGGGGCTCTGCCCCTGGACCCCGCTAAGGGCAGTCGCCCTTAGAACCCATTCCTTAAGTCACGGGATCCAAGGGGCAAGCCCCTTGGCGGGTCCAGGGCAGAGCCCTGGCCAACCCCCCGAAATTGCGACCCGGCCACGACCCTGTATGCTGCCCCCGAAACGCAGGGGAGCCGTGATACGATGATCGAGCCCGCCCAGGCGCTGGAAGCGATCGGACAGCTGCCGGACGGCGAGATCGATCTCGCCGACGCCGCCCTCCAGCTCGGCCGGGCACTCACCCCCGAGTGCAACATCGAGCCCGCCGCTACCCATCTCAGCGAGCTCGCCCGCGAAGCCGCCGCCATCGGCCGCGCGCTCGACGGCCGCTCGCTCGAAACCCGCCTCGGCGGCCTGGCCGCCCTGATCCACGCCCGCCACGGCTACGCCGGCGACGACGACACCTACGACGACCTCGCCAACGCTAACCTCATCGCGGTGATCGACCGCCGTCGCGGCCTGCCCGTGGCGCTGGGCATCATCTGGCTCCACTGCATCCGCTCGGCCGGCTGGGACGGGCACGGCATCGACTTCCCCGGCCATTTCCTGCTGCAGATGAACGGCATCGCCGCCACCCCGCCCCGCCGCGGCGGCAGGCGCGACCAGCACGTCCTGGTCGACGCCTTCGCCGGCGGCAACGCGGTCGCGATCTCCGACTTGCTTGGCCTCCTCCGCTCCCAGCTCGGCGAGACCGCCGAGATCCGCCCCGGCATGCTCCGCCCGATGAGCAACCGCGACGTGCTGCTGCGGCTTCAGCGCAACAACACCGAGCGCATGCTGGCCTCAGGCGAGCTCGAGCAGGCGCTGACCGCGCTCGAGACCATGATCGCCATCGCCCCCGAACAGGCCTCCCTCTGGCGCGACGCCGCCGGCCTCAACCAGCGCCTCCAGCGCTTTCGCGCCGCGATCGAGTGCCTGGAGCACTTCCTCATCCTCGTCCCCGATGGCGAGGCCGCCAAGCGCGCCCGCGCCCGCATCAGCGAGATCCGGACCCGCCTGGCATGAGCTCAGCAGCACGCAAGCTCCGTGTCGCGGTCCAGATGGACCCGCTCGAGAGCGTCGACATCGACAAGGACAGCTCTTTCGCCCTGATGCTGGAGGCGCAGGCGCGCGGCCACGCGCTGTGGCACTACGACGTCCGAGCGCTGGCGCTCACCGAGGGCAAGCAGGACGCGCACGCGCACACCCGCACCGAACGCCTCGTCGCCCACGGCGCCCGTCCGGTCAGCGTTCGCCGTGACCACGGAAGCCACCACGAATTCGGCGCCCCCGAGACCCTCGACCTGGGCGCGGGCGCGGACGTGATCCTGATGCGCCAGGACCCCCCCTTCGACATGGCCTACATCACGGCCACCCACATGCTCGAGCACGTCCACCCGCACACGCTGGTGGTGAACGACCCGCGCTCGGTCCGCGAGAGCCCGGAAAAGATCCTCGTCACCCACTTCCCCGACCTGATGCCGCCGACACTCGTGACCTGGAGCCTCGACGCCATCCGCGACTTCCGCGCCGCGCACCGCGACATCGTGGTCAAGCCGCTGTTCGGCAATGGCGGGGCAGGGGTGTTCCGCATCCGCGAGGACGACGAGAACCTGGCCGCACTCCTCGAGATGCACTGGTCCCGCTCACGCGAGCCGCTGATGATCCAGCGCTACGAGCCCGCCGTCCGCCGCGGCGACAAGCGCATCGTGCTGGTCGACGGCCACGCGGTCGGCGCCATCAACCGCGTGCCCGCCCAGGGCGAGGCCCGCTCCAACATGCATGTCGGCGGCCGTGCGGAGGCCGCGACCCTCACCCCGCGCGACCGCGAGATCGTGGCCGCGATCGGCGGGCGCCTGCGCGATGCCGGGCTCCTGTTCGTCGGCATCGACGTGATCGGCGACTGGCTCACCGAGATCAACGTCACCAGCCCCACCGGCCTACAGGAGATCGACCGCTTCGACGGCGTCAACACCGCGGGGATGATCTGGGACGCGATCGAAGGCAAAATCGCGCGAAACCCGGGCTAGCGCCCCCAGCGCTCGTCGAACCATTGGAAGATTTTGTCCTTGAACGGCAGGAACCACATCAGTCCCCAAACGACGGCCACCGCGAGCCCCAGCAGAGAATTGATCAGCATGTGTCCTAGCGACCCTCTCCCGTGAGCGAACATTCCCTCCCTAGCATGCCACAGCCGCATTCGGCGCTCGATGCGGATGCGGTGCGCGCCGCCTATCGCCGCTGGGCGGGCGTCTACGACCGCGTGTTCGGCTCGGTCTCGGCCGCCGGCCGCCGCCAGGCCGTGGCCGCGGTGAACGCGCTGCCCGGCGAACGCGTCCTCGAGATGGGCGTCGGCACCGGCCTGGCCCTGCCGCATTACGACCGCGCCAAGCGCATCACCGGCATCGACCTCTCCGAGGACATGATGGCGCTCGCCCGCAAGCGGGTCGCCACCCTGAACCTCGCTCACGTCGAGGAGCTCGCGATCGCGGACGCCGAGGCGACCGGGCTTCCGACCGCGAGCTTCGACGTGGCGGTCGCCATGTTCGTGGCCTCCGTGGTGCCGCATCCGCGGGCACTGCTCGCCGAGATGAAGCGCGTGGTGCGCCCCGGCGGCACACTTCTGTTCGTGAACCACTTCCTGGCCGAAGGGGGCCTCCGCTACGCCGCCGAGCGCGCGCTGGCACCGCTGTCGCGCCAGCTCGGCTGGCACCCCGATTTCGCCTTCGAAGCCCTCCTCCCGCCCGAGGATTTCTCGCGCGCGCGGCGCATGCCGGTGGCCCCGTTCGGCCTGTTCACGCTCGTCTCGCTCACCAACACCTGAACCTTGCCAAGCGCGCCCTGCGGGACCCATCTACAGGGCGGTGGCCGCGGGCGGTCGCCCGCCACCGACCACCCTGGATGAAGATGTCGCAGACAATTCCCGCCGTGCGGACCGATGTGCGGGACTGGTTCGCCCTGCTCAAGCCGCGGGTCGTGAGCCTGGTCGTGCTCACCGGCGCGATCGGCCTGGTGCTCGCCCCGGGGCACCTCGCCCCGCTCCGCGCCCTGGTGGCGATCGGCTGCATCGCGCTGGGGGCCGGTGCCGCCGGCGCACTCAACATGTGGTACGACCGCGACATCGACGCGCTGATGCGCCGCACCGCCGCGCGACCGATCCCGATGGGCCGCATCGCGCCGGGCGAGGCGCTGGTGTTCGGCCTGGTCCTGTCGGTGCTGTCGGTGGTGGCGCTCGGCCTCGCCACCAACATCGTGGCGGCCGGCTGGCTCGCCCTCTCGATCGCCTTCTATGTGGTCGTCTACACGATGTGGCTGAAGCGCCGGACGCCGCAGAACATCGTCATCGGCGGTGCCGCTGGCGCCTTTCCGCCGATCATCGGCTGGGCCGCGGTGACCGGCCACGTGGCCGCCCTGCCGCTGCTGCTGTTCCTGATCGTGTTCTTCTGGACCCCGCCGCATTTCTGGGCGCTGTCGCTCTACGCCTGCGGCGACTACGCGCGCGCCGGCATCCCGATGCTGCCGGTGGTCCGTGGCCCGCGCACCACGCGGATCCATATTTTCGTCTATACGATCGTGTTGCTGCCGGTGTCGCTGGCGCCCACTCTGCTCGGGCTTGCGGGGCCGCTCTACGGAGTGACGTCCGGGCTGCTCAGCCTGGGCTTTCTTGCGATGGCCTGGCGCGTGCTTCGCGACCGGCAGGACGCCGCAGGCCGCAGCCTCACGGACGACGCTCCCGCGCGCAGCGCCTTCCGCTACTCGCTGCTCTACCTGGCGGCGCTCTTCGCAGCGATCGCGGCGGACCATTTCATCTAAGAGGCTGTCTGAGAACTCTCGGTCGAGGAGGAAGGCCAGGGCTCTGCCCTGGACCCGCCAAGGGACAGTCGTCCCTTGGAACCCTGATTGTTTGGGTTGTTCCTTGGCGAAGCCTGAAATTAGAGACTTCGGCTAACGCATTCCGTCTCCGGCGCCTGTACTCCAGTAGGGGGTTTTAAGGGCTCCGCCCTTAACGGGGTCCAGGGGCAGCGCCCCTGGCCTTCTTCCTCGTCAGGACCGCGCCGCCCCCACACTGATCGCCAGCGTGAGCACCACCCGGGCCTGCCCCGCCGCCGGCACCAGCTCCAGCGTCATGCTGTCCGGCCCGATATACCCCGCCGTCGGCGTATAGCTGACCACGGTCGCGCCATTGTAGTTGTAGATCAGCGGCTGCCCGTGCTGCGGCACATGGATCACCAGGCCCGCGGCGAAGGGCAGGTTGCCCGCCTGGCTGAAATGGAACGCGCAGAAGCCGCCATCGTCGGACAGGCGCATCGCGGCCGTGGAATGTCCCACGGGCGGCAGCTTCGGTGTCGGTGCTTCGCAGAAGGCGGCCGGCTTGAGGTAGCCATACGGGTTCGGCGGCGGCGGGGTCGGAGCCTCGACTGGCGGATGCGCGCAGGCCGCGAGGAGGGAGGCCAGTGCGCCGGAGCCAAGCAACCGGGATGCAAGTCGAAGGCGCACTGAGCGGAACTCCCGTGGACTGGGTGTGGTGGAACGCTTCCGCGCCACCTTTGATCGGACGCACCCGCGTCGCGGACGAAGGGCTATAGGCGACGCCCGGAGCGAAGTCGAGAGCGCGGCCCGCGTCCGGTGATGGCACGCGAACGGCCTATCCGCTTGAGAATACGCCATCTTTGTTGCCGAAAGGTTCCCGCACTGCCGCCGGTGGCGCGCCGCAGTTGCGCCGTCTCGAAAACCGTTGACGGGGCTTGCGGGATTGCACGCCCGGGCACCGCGGCGTAATCGAGGCCGGCCTGTCGCGGGTGGAGGGGGCCGGTCGCGATGCAAGGCTGCCACAGCGCGCGTCCGTCGCCGCCTGCGGCCGGGGAAAATGCTTGAAAACCCAGCGCATACAGGGGTTAGTTCAAGCACTTTCTTATCTCTGCTCCCCGTGTCGGAACCAAACGGCTGCGGGCCGGACGTCAGGTCGGAGTTTTAAGCCATGCGGATGCGTCTTCTCGGTGCCGGCGTCGCGGCGATGGGCCTGGTGGCGGCCGGCGCGGCCGGGGCTGCGACCCACCACCATATCGTGCGCGGCCATACCGGAGCCGGCACGGCGGTCGCGCGCGGCGGCGCGCAATGCGGCCCGGCGGCGTCCGAGTCCGACGCGTTCGACGTGGCGGGCCTCAAGAGCGAGCTGATGGTCACCGCGCTGTCCTGCGGCGAGCAGGACAAGTACAACGCGTTCATCGCGAAGTTCAATCCGGACCTGCTTGCCGAGGAGGCCGCGCTGAACAAGTATTTCAGCCGCGCCTTCGGCCGCACCGCGCAGAAGGCGCATGACGACTACATCACCCAGCTCGCCAACGTGCAGGCCGACCGCGGCCTGAGCGCCGGCGTCGCGTTCTGCCAGCAGCGCGGCTCGATGTTCGACGAGGTGGGCTCGCTCAGCAGCGCCAACGACCTCGTCGAATACGCCCACGGCAAGGACATCGTGCAGCCCGCCGATTTCATGACCTGCTCGGCGCCGAGCGCCAGCGGTGGCCACAGGGCGCATGTCACGCGCATCAGCTCGCACCGGGTCGTGCACCACCGCTGATCGGCCGCGCGGATCGCGAACGGGTTAGCTTCCCGGAGACGAGCCGATGTCGAAGGTGACCGCGTAGAGCGCATGCGGATCGTCGATCGGTGCGCCATCCGGCGTCGAGGCGGGGATCCACGGAGCTTCAGTGGCCATCGCGACGGCGGCCTGATCGAAGCGGTGATCCGTGGTCTCGCCCACATCGCCGGATGGTGATCCAGCGGGATCCGGACGCGATGCCCGCGGCCCCATCGTCCGCCGCGCACCCCGCAATCGCCAGCGTGGTCACGAGGAGCGGGACCAGCACACGCATCGGCCGGACATCCTGTTCGCCAGTGTCGGAGCGAGACGATGGCATGAGAGTCGGGCCACGGGAAACCCGCGCTGGCCGCATCGCAGCAGGGTGCGCGTCTCGTTCCGCGGGCAGAACGACTAGCAGTCCTTCCACGCAGCTGGAAAAGGCCTGGATCATGACGATCGACAGCGTGCGGCGAAGCGCCCATCCCGGCGGACGGGACGCCCGATTACCGCAGGATGATCTCGACGCGCCGGTTCTGCGGCTCGCGCGCGTTCGGCCCGGTGGCGACCAGGAGATGCGTGTCGCCGTAGCCGTGCACGGCGATGACGTTGGCCGGCACGCCGTCATGCACGAGCTCCGTGCGCACCGCATCGGCGCGTCGCAGCGAGAGCTTCAGGTTGTAGTCGCGGCCGCGATCGCCGGGCAGCGCGTGGCTGGTGTCGGCATAGCCGTCGACCTCGATCGTGGTGGTGGCCACATGCGTCGAGTTCGCCGCCGCCTGCGCCACGATCTCGCGCGCGCGCGGCGTCAGCACGGCCCGGTCCCAGTCGAAGAACACGAGATAGGTCGTGGCCGGCGCCGGCGCCGGGCTGCTCGCCACCGGGGCTGCGGCCGGCGGGGGTGGAGGCGGTGCCGGATTGAACTCGTAACGCAGCCCCAGCAGGAAGGAGTGGTTGTAGTCCGTGTTGATGTCGATGTTGCCGGCCCGGTTCTCGTAGGGGCCGCGTCCGAACGCGCCCTCGGTACCGATCGAGGTGCCCGAGAAGCCGTTCGGCCCCAGCGCGCTGAAGAACCGGTATTCGGCCGTCGCCGTCAGGCCCACCACCCAGGGGACGGGAACGCCGACGCCGAACATCGCCTGGTAGGCGAACTCGCCGCTCGTGGTGCCGCCGGCGTGCTCGAACAGGCTGCCATCGGCGGCCACCGTGTGCACGTTCCAGCGCTGCCAGGCGTAGCCCACGCCGAGCCCGACATACGGGTAGATCCAGTTCTGCCCGATATCCATGTCGAACAGCACGTTCGCCATGGCGCCGTAGTTCTGCTGGGTGCCGCCGGAGATGGTGGGGTAGGGCGTCTCGAGGAAATGCTGCAGCCCGTTCTCGCGCCAGTTGCCCTCGAGCTCGACGCGCACGCCGTTGCCGAAGCCGTAGCCGACCGAGCCGAGCCCCACCTGGCCCACCCCCCAGCGCTCCTTGCCGCCGGGGAACTCCGGCGAGAGCCGCACCTCCTCGTCCTGCACCACGTTGCCGCCGCCGGCCACTGCGACATAGGGGCCGGTGACGGGCTGCGCCGCGGCCGGCAGGGTCGCGGCCAGCACGAGGAGGGAGGCGCCACTCGTCGCCCACAGGATCCTCTTCGTCGTCATACGTCCCTCGCTCCGCCTGCGGCCACCGATCTAATGCGGCGGGGCGCCGAGGGCGAGCCGCGGCGAGGTGATTATCCCGGGTCGTGGCAGTGGAGCCACAAGGAAGAAGGCCAGAGGTTCCACCCCTGGACCCCGCTAGGGCCTTGGCCCCAGACCCCACTTCTTAAGTCGGCAGGTCCAGGACTGCTTGTCCTGGCGGGGTCTAAGGGGCAGAGCCCCTTTACTTGATCACGACCGCCTCGAACGGCGGCACCCCACCTTCCGCATCGAACTCCACCACCCAGAGATCCGGATCCCGCGCCCTCGCCCGCGTCACGACCGCGTCCATCTCCATTGCATCCACGTCGCGCCTGATCGCGATCCACGCGGCATTCCCATCGCGATCGCGCGTCTGGTCGAGAATGGTGATCCCCCCCGCCCGGTCGCGCAGCAGCACCAGCACGCCCCCCGCATCGTCGTCCCCATGCTTCACAACCGCGCCGAAACTCCCGCGCACCTGCGCCTGGCGCAGCGCCGCGCGCACCCAGATCCCGGCCTTCAGGCGCGGCTCACTCATCGAGCTTAGGCACCGAATCGAGTGCCGCCTGATACGCCACGGGATCGGCCAGCAGCGAGCGCGCCGCATCCACGTCGCCGTCCGTGCCGATCGCCGCCGGACACGCCTCGCGGATCTCCAGCACGCGGTCCACCGGCATCGGCGCGCGCGCCCGGCGCTCGGCGGCGAGTGCCGGTGCCAGCGGCGAGCTCCCGGTCGCCAGCTCGTGGAGCTGGCTCGCCACCTCGACCGCCCCCTGGCTGGTGCAAAGCTGCGGCAGCACGCCCAGCCCCTGGATCGGCCAGCCCAGCGGCGCCAGCACCCGCGACCATGTCACGAACAGCTCGCCCCCGTCGGCCAGCGCGAGCTTGGTCTGCACCAGCCCCTTGCCCAGCGTCGACGAGCCCGCCACCACCGCGCGCCCGTGATCGGCGAGTGCCGCCGCCAGGATCTCGGCCGCCGACGCCGTGCGCCCGTCCACCAGCACCACCAGCGGCAACCCGTGCGTGATGTCGCCGCCCTGCACGCTCCAGATATGGTTCGCCGCCGGAAACCGCCCCTCGGTCGTCACCGCGACACCGTTGTCGAGCACCAGTGCCGCCGCCGTGACCGCCTGCTGCAGCAACCCGCCGCGATTGCCGCGCAGGTCGAGGATCACGCCCGTCGGATGGTCCCGCAGCCCGCCCTCACGCAACCCCTGGTCGAGCAGCGTGCTCATCTCCTCGGCGGTGTCGTGGCTGAAACCCGTGACCTTCAGCACCAGCAGCCGGCCCAGGCGTGAGCTGAACACCGAAGGCGGCGGCAGGATCTCGCGGGTCACGCGGATGTCGAGCAGTTCGCGCCTGGTGCGCACCCGGATCGTGACGTCGGTGCCCGGTTCGCCCCCCAGCAACGCGGTCGCGTCGTCCACCGACAAGTGCCCGATGTCGTGGCCGCCCACCGCCAGCACTGCGTCGCCCGGCATCAGGCCGGGGATCTGCGAGAGCGGCCCGTCGGGCGACATGCTCGCGATCACCAGCCCGTGCCGGCCGGCCGCAAGTGCGATGCCCACGCCCGCGCTGCCCACCAGCTTCTCGTGGTCGGCGGCGGCCGGTTGCGGACCGATATAGCGGGAATAGGGATCGAGATGATTGAAAAGCTCGTCGAAGAAACTCTGCACCACGCCGCCCGCGCCCGCACCCCGGAGATCGGCCGAGCTGGTCCACGCCGCCAGGCACAGCGAGGCCGCCGCCCGCCCCCAGGCGAACGCGTCGTCGGAAGCGGGCGACGCGGTCTGGAACAGCGTGCCCGCAGGCGAGACGAGCTTGAGCGTGGGCCCGTCCACGGTCGCGGTGAGCGACGGGTCGAGTGCGGTGATGCCGCCCAGCCCCCATCCCGTGAGCTCCGGCACGCCCACCGGCTCGAGGATGCGCGGCGACATGAACGCGAGGGCCGCGCCGAACACCGAGCCTGCGAGCGTCGCATCGAACGCGGCGGCGGGCGCGGGCGGCGGCGGCCCCGCATCCGCCTCCGCCGGACGGTCGGGCGCTGCCAGCAGGCAGAGGATGAGCAGGGTCCCCCGCGCGAGCGCCGCGATCGCGGATGACGGGCGGGGGCTCACCTGTGCGGCTGACGGCCCGTGCGTGCGGGACGCGTGCGTGCGGGACGGGCGACACCCTGCGCCGGCGCGAACACCAGGCTGCCGGTCAGCGCGTTCGCCTCGACCAGGCGGACCTCGATCGCGTCGGTCAGCCGGTACTGCGCCCGGGTGCGGCGTCCGATCAGCGCATGCGAGGTCTCGTCGTGCATCCAGAAATCGTCCGGAAGGCTGGAGACCGGTAGCAGTCCGCTCGCGCCGTTCTGCGCCAATGTGACGAACAAACCGAAACGCGTCACGCCGGAAATCCGGGCGGCGAACTCGGCCCCCGTCCGGTCTGACATAAATGCCGCAAGGTAGCGGTCGTTCGCATCCCGTTCGGCCAGCGTCGCGCGCCGTTCCGTGGCCGTGACGGCTTCGGCCACGTCCGGCAGGGTCGTATCGGCGCCGTCCTCGAGCCCGCCCACGCCGAGCTTGAGTGCGGCGATCAGCGTGCGGTGCACCACCAGATCGGCGTAGCGGCGAATGGGGCTCGTGAAATGCGCGTAGGCGCGGAGGTTGAGCCCGAAATGGCCGATATTCTCCACGTCATAGGCGGCCTGGCTCTGGCTGCGGAGCACGACCTCGTTGACCTGCAACGCCGTGTCCGTGCCGGCAACTTTCTGGAGCACCTGATCGAGGTCCGCGGGGCGCAGCTCGCCGGCGGGCTTGAGCTCGATGCCGAGCGTCGACAGAAAATCGCGCAGGTTCTCGAGCTTCTCCGGCGAGGGCGGCGCGTGCACCCGAAAAATGCACGGACGCTTGAGACGCTCGGTCTCCTCGGCCGCGGCCACGTTCGCCAGCACCATGAACTCCTCGATCAGCCGGTGGCTGTCGAGGCGCGGGCGCGGCGTGATCGCGGCGACTTTTCCGTCCGCGCCGATCGTGACCTTCCGCTCCGGCAGGTCGAGATCGAGCGTGCCGCGCCGGCGGCGAGCGTCGAGCAGGGCCGCGAACGCGTCGTACAACGTGGTGACGAGTCCCGCTTGCAATCCCAGCCCGCTGCCGTCGCCGCCGGCGTCGCGCTCCGCCTGCACGCCCTCATAGGTGAGGCGCGCGGCACTCCGCATCAGTCCGCGCCCGAAACGGTGCGCGGTCTTGGCACCGGTCGCATCGACCGTCATCTCGGCGAACAGGCAGGCCCGGTCCTCGTCGGGCTTGAGCGAGCACCAGCCGTTCGACAGCGCCTCGGGCAGCATCGGCACGACGCGATCGGGGAAGTAGCAGGAATTTCCGCGCTTCAGCGCCTCGCGGTCGAGCGCCGATGCCGGGCGGACGTAAGCGGACACGTCGGCGATCGCGACCAGCAGCCGGAACCCGCCATAGCCGTCGGGCTCGGCATAGACCGCGTCGTCGAAATCGCGCGCGTCCTCGCCGTCGATCGTCACCAGCGGCGTCTCGCGCAGGTCGGTGCGTTTTCCGAGTGTCGGCGCGCGGGCGCGCGTGGCCTCCGCCAGCACCGCGTCGGGAAAGGCGTCCGGGATGCCCGCCGCCGCGATCGCGATCAGGCTGACCGAGCTCGCTTCACCCAGCCGCCCGAGCTTCTCCACCACCCGCGCCGGCCTGAGCCCGAGGCGGAAATCCCGTTGCGGCAGCGGCTCGGCGAGCACGATGTCGTCGGTCTCGGCCCCCAGCGTCTCGCCCGGCGGGATCGCCCATTCCGCCTTTTGCCGCCGGTCGGTGGGCACCAGCCTTCCGCCCTCGCCGTCGCGGCGGAACGCGCCCAGCACCCGCAGCACGCTCTCGTCGAGCCGCCTGAGCGTGCGCCCCTCGTATTTCCCCGGGCCCAGCGGCTTGAGGCGCGCGAGCACGGTGGCCCCCGGGGCGAGTGCTGCCCGTCCGCCCGGCTCGCGCGCCATGTAGACCACCGGCGTCGGCCCATCGCCCTCCCACGACACCGGCCGCGCGATCGCGTCGCCGTCGGGATCGGTGCCGGTCACCCGCACCACCATCGCCTCCGGCAGCCGCCCGGGTGCCCGGAACCGCTTGTGGCCCGCGGGTGCCGCGTCGCCCGCGCCGGCGAGCGATTTGAGCACCCCCCGCAGCGCATTGCGATGCTCCGGCCCGAGCTTGAAGGCGCGCGCAATCTCGCGCTTGCCCACCCGTCCCGGACTGTCGGCGATGAACTGCCGGATCTGCTCGCGGCTCGGCATCGGCGCCGCGGCACCGGGCTCCGTCCGATCAGGGCGCTTGCCGGCCTTGTGTCCGGGGCGTTTGCCCAAGCTCAGGCCGCCTCGCTGGTACTCGTGCGGCGTGCTGCAGTCTTCTTCTTTGCCGGCGCCTTCTTGCGGGCAGGCGCCTTCTTCGTGCCCGGCGCCTTGTCGGCCCCGTTCTTTGCAGCAACCGGCCTGGGCGTCTTGGCAGGCGCCGCGCGCTTGGCCCCCGGCTTGCCGCGCGGTTTTATCGCCTTGCCCTTCTCGGCGAGCAGGGCCACGGCCTCCGCCAGAGTGAACTCGTCCATGTCCATGCCCCGCGGCAGGTTGGCGATCTTGCCGCCGTGCTGCGCATACGGCCCGAACCGGCCCTTGCGCACCAGCACGCCTTCGCCATCCTTCGGATGCGGCCCGAGGCTGCGCACGGAGGCGAGCTTCTTCTCAATCGCGTCGACCGCGCGGTTCAGCCCCACCGTCAGCACGTCGTCATCGCCGTCGAGCGAGCCGTAGATCGCGCCCATCTTCACATACGGCCCGAACCGGCCCAGTCCCGCCTCGATCGCCTCACCCGTCTGGGGATGCGCCCCCACGATCCGCGGCAGCGAGAGCAGGCCCACCGCCTGGTCCAGCGTGATCGCGTCGCCCTCGAGCCCTTTCGGCAGGCTCGCCCGCCGCGGCTTGGCCTTCTTGTCCTCGGGATCAGGCGTGCCCTGCTGCACATAGATCCCGTACGGTCCGCGCCGCACCGTGATCTCCTCGCCCGACACCGGATGCGGCCCCAGCTCGCGCATGCCCTCGCGCAGCGCATCGCCCTCGCCCTCGGCCGAGAGCGAGGCGGCCAGGCTCCGCGTGTAGCGGCACTCCGGATAGTTCGAGCAGCCGATGAACGCGCCCTGCCGTCCGAGCCGGAGCCCCAGCCGCCCGTTGCCGCAGGCGGTGCAGGCCCGCGGGTCGGCCCCGTCGGCACGCGCCGGGAAGAAATGCGGCCCCAGATCGGCGTCGAGCGCGTCGATCACGTCGGAGATCTTCAGGTCGCGCGTTTCGGCCACGCTGGCGGAAAAGTCCCGCCAGAACGCCGCCATCACGTCGCGCCAGTCGGTGGCACCGTCGGAAATCTCGTCGAGCTGCTCCTCGAGCCCGGCGGTGAAGTTCGCGTCCACGTAGCGGGTGAAGAACGAGGTCAGGAACGCGGTGACCAGCCGCCCGCGATCCTCGGGGATGAACCGCCGCGCCTCGAGCCGCACGTAGTTGCGGTCGCGCAGCACCGACAGGATCGACGCGTAGGTCGAGGGCCGCCCGATCCCGAGCTCCTCCATCTTCTTGACCAGCGAGGCCTCGGAGTAGCGCGGTGGCGGCTGGGTGAAATGCTGCTCGGCCAGCACCTTGTCGCGGGTGAGCGGGTCGCGCTCATCCATCGGCGGCAGCATGCGGGACTCGTCGGCGTCGCCCGCACCGTCGGACTCGTCCGACCCCTCGCGATAGAGTTTCAGGAACCCGTCGAACGCCAGGATCGACCCGGTCGCGCGCAGCTTGGTCCGCTTGTCCGACGCCGCCGCCTCGACCGCCACCTGGTCGAGCTCGGCCGACTGCATCTGGCTGGCCACCGCCCGCTTCCAGATCAGCTCGTAGAGCCGGTGCTGCTCGGGCGAGACCATCCGCCCGATCTGGTCCGGCGTACGCGAGATCTCGGTGGGACGCACCGCCTCGTGCGCCTCCTGGGCGTTCTTGGCCTTGGACGTGTATTCGCGCGGCTGGCCGGGCAGGTAGTCCATGCCCCAGGTACCCCGCACATGGGAGCGGATCGCGTCGATCGCTTCGCGCGCCATCTGCACGCCGTCGGTCCGCATATAGGTGATCAGGCCCACCGTCTCGCCGTCGAGCTCGATGCCCTCGTAGAGCTGCTGCGCGCACCGCATGGTCGCCTGTGCGCCCATGTTCAGTTTCCGGGATGCCTCCTGCTGCAGCGTCGAGGTGGTGAACGGCGCCGGCGGGTTGCGCCGGACGCGGCGGCGCTCGACGGACGCCACCGTGTAGGAGCCGGCCTTGACCGCCGCTTCCGCCTCGCGGGCCGCCGCCTCGTTCGCAAGGTCGAACTGGTCCAGCTTCTTGCCGTCGAGATGCGTCAACCTGGCGGTGAACGGCGCGCCGGCCGGCGTGGCCAGCGTCGCCTCCACCGTCCAGTACTCGCGCGGGCGAAAAACCTCGATCTCGGATTCGCGCTCGCACACCATGCGCAGCGCCACCGACTGCACGCGCCCGGCCGACTTGCTGCCCGGCAGCTTGCGCCACAGCACCGGCGAGAGCGTGAAGCCCACCAGATAGTCGAGCGCCCGGCGCGCGAGGTAGGCCTCGATCAGCGGCTGGTCGAGCTCACGCGGATGCGCCATCGCGTAGGTGACGGCGTTCTTGGTGATCTCGTTGAAGGTGATGCGCCGGACCGTGATGCCCTTGAGTGCGCGGGCCTCCTCGAGCATGGCGCGCACATGCCACGAGATCGCCTCGCCCTCGCGATCCGGGTCGGTCGCCAGATAGAGCGTGTGCGCACCCTTGAGCGCCTTGGCGATCGCGGAAATCTGCCGCTGGCCGCGCTCGTCGGCCTCCCACACCATGGAGAAATCCTGGTCCGGCAGCACCGAGCCGTCCTTCTCGCGCAGATCGCGCACGTGCCCGAAACTCGCCAGCACGGTGAAACCGCCGCCGAGATACTTGTTGATGGTCTTGGCTTTGGCCGGGCTCTCGACGACGACGACGTCCGACATGCTGTTCCCACTCACTGGGTGGAACCGTCACCCGGTACGAAGGCAGACCCGCGCGCCCGGGAGGGTTTGCACGCGGCCAGCCATTTCCAGTTCCGCGAGCACCGCCGCGACGGCGGACGCGGAGAACTGGCAGCGGCGCACCAGATCGTCAATGGGCGAGGGCTCCGGGCCTAGCAGCGCCAGGATCGCGTCGCCCGGGTCTTCGGGAGTTGCGGTCGGGATGCGCGAGGGCGCCAGCCGGCTGCGCGGCGGCATCGCACGCATCGCCAGGGCCACGTGCGCGGCGATGTCGGACAGGCTCTCGCAGAGATGCGCGACACCCTGGCGCAGCAGGTCGTTCGACCCGCGGCAGCGCGGCTCGAGCGGCGATCCGGGCACCGCGAACAGCTCTCGCCCCGCATCGAGTGTGAGGCGCGCGGTGATCAGGCTGCCCGAGCGCGGGGCGGCTTCCACCACCACGCAGCCGAGCGCCAGCCCCGCGATGATCCGGTTGCGCCGCGGAAAATGCCGGTTGGTGGGCACGGTGCCGAGCGGAACCTCGGACACCACCGCACCGCCCAGTGCGGCGATCTCCGCCTGCAGCTCCGCGTTCTCCGGCGGATACGGCCGGTCGAGCCCGCCCGGGATGGCGGCGATCGTGAGCCCCTGCCGCATCGCCCCGCGATGGGCGGCGGTGTCGATCCCGCGCGCCAGGCCCGACACCACGACCACGCCCGCCAGCATCAGTTCTCCCGCCAGCGCCTCGGCGAACCGCCGCCCGTTGGCCGACGCGTTGCGCGCGCCCACGATCGCGATGGCGGGCCGGGCGAGTACGCCCACGTCGCCCAGCACGGCGAGCGCCGGCGGCGCGTCGTCCAGCGCCGCGAGCGCCTCCGGGTAGTCCGGCTCGTCGAGCAGCAGAAAGCGGCCGCCGCGTTGTTCCACCGCGTCGATCTCGCGCGCGATCGCGTCCGCCTCCGGCACCCGCGTGCCTGGCGGGAGTGCGGCGAGCGCCGCCTCGCCCCCGCCATGGCGCTCGAGCAGCTTGCGCCACGCGACCGGCCCCACGCCGGGCGTGCGGGCGAGCCGCAGCAGCGCCAGCCGCTCGGCGGCCGACGGTGTCCGTGGCCGCCTCATGCGCGCGCCCTTCTATGCACGATGGCCAATACGCGCTTACGCACGATGGCCGATGCGCGGCTCGGTGCCGTCGAGCAGCCGGCGGAGGTTCGCATGGTGGCGCACGACCACCAGCAGCGTGACGAGCAGGACCGCGAGCGCCGCGCCCCGCTCCTCGACGCCGAACGCCGCCACCGTCGCCGCCACGAAGGCGGCGAGCGCCCCGGCCGACGAGCGGCGCGACGTGCCGGCCACCAGCAGCCAGGCGGCGCAGGCGATCGCGCCCAGCCGCCAGTCGAGCCCCCAGAGTGTGCCGAGCCCGGTCGCCACGCCCTTGCCGCCGCGGAAGCCGAGCCAGACCGGCGCGCAATGCCCGACCACCACGAACACCGCGGCCACCGGGTGCGGGGTGAGCAGGACGGCGGCGGCGAAACCCTTCAGCCCGTCGAGCAGGAGGGTCGCGGCGGCGAGGCCCCGCCGCCCCGTCCGGAGCACGTTGGTCGCGCCGATATTGCCCGACCCGATCGCCCGGATGTCGCCCAGGCCCGCCGCCCGCGTCAGCAGCAGGCCGAACGGGATCGAACCCGCGAGATAGGCGACGATGGCGGTGAGAAGCATGTGCATGGCCGATCGGACCGCGCCCGGCGCGCGCGATCAAGTCTCCCTTTTGGCCACCGATGAGGACAGGCTCCGGCGGCGATGCTCAGCGACCTCCCCGTTCATGTGAGGTTCAGGCTGTCCGCCCTCTGGGTGGCGGTGATGCTCTGCTACATCTACGGCGACATCTTCGGCTTCTTCCGCCGGGACACGCTTGAGGCGATCGTTTCTGGCACGTCCGGTTTCATCAGCACGCAGGGCGGCCTGCTCGCGGCGGCTTCCCTCATGGCGGTGCCGAGCCTGATGGTGTTCCTGTCCCTCGCACTCCCGGCCGCCGTGGCGCGCTGGGCGAACGTGGCCGCAGGCGCGGCCTTCACCGCAATCATCGTCGCTACGATGCCGGGCGCGTGGATGTTCACTCAGATGCTCGGCGTGATCGAGGCGATCCTGACCGTGACGATCGTCTGGCAGGCCTGGCGGTGGCCGCGCGTCGCGTCAGGCTGAGACTTCGATCGGAGGCGAAGAAGGCCCGGGCTCTGCCCTGGACCCGCCAAGGGGCAGTCGCCCCTTGGATTCCCTCTACTTTAAGAAAGGGTTCTAAGGGCGACTGCCCTTAGCGGGGTCCAGGGGCAGAGCCCCTGGTCTTCCTTAGCCGCTCACCCGCCGCCCACCCTTGAACGTCGCCCGCACCCGCCCATCCAGCGCCCGCCCATCGAACGGCGTATTCTGCGCGCGGCCCGGCAGCCGGCCCGCCTCGACCCGCCAGCTCCGCTCGAGGTCGAACAATACCAGGTCGGCAGGCGCGCCTACGCGGAGGGTGCCGGCCTCGGCCCGCAGCAGGCGTGCGGGACCGCTCGTCAGCAGCTCGATCGCGCGCGTCAGCGTGATCGTGCCCGCATGAACCTGCGCCAGCGTCAGCGCCAGCAGCGTCGCAAGCCCGGTGCCCCCGGCCGCGGCCTGCGCGAAGGGGAGGCGCTTGTCGTCGGCGTCGCGCGGCAGGTGGTCGGACGCGATCGCGTCGATCGCGCCGTCGGCGAGTGCGGCCACCACTGCCAGGCGGTCGGCCTCCGAGCGCAGCGGCGGCGACAGCTTCGACCATGTCCGGAAGCCGCGGATCGCCGTCTCGTTGAGGTCGAAATACGGAGGCGCGGTGTCGCAGGTGACCGCGATCCCGTCGAATTTGGCGCGGCGGATCAGTCCCAGCGCCTCCTCGGTCGAGACATGCGCAAAATGCACGTGCCCGCGCGTCAGGGCCGCGAGGCGCAGGTCGCGCGCGACGATGATCGCCTCAGCCGCCGCCGGGATGCCCGGCAGGCCGAGCCTGGTCGCGAGCTCGCTCTCGGTCGCGGCCCCGCCATCGGCCAGGCTCGGATCCTCTGGGTGCTGCACGATCATCGCGCCGAACGAGCGCGCATAGGACAGCGCCAGGCGCATCACCCGCGCATCGGCCACCGCGTGCCCGCCATCGGTGAAGCCGACCGCGCCGGCCTCGCACAACAGCCCGTATTCGGCCAGCTCGCGCCCGGCGCATCCCCGCGTCGCCGCCGCGTAGGGAAGAATGGAAATCCGGCCGGTCTCTTCGCCGCGGGTGCGGAGGTAGCGGACCAGCGCCGGGTCGTCGACCACGGGGCGGCTGTCGGGCAGGCAGGCCACCGTGGTGATGCCGCCGGCGCTCGCCGCCTCGGCGGCCGAGGCGATCGTCTCGCGATATTCGAAGCCGGGCTCGCCGAGCGAGGCGCGCATGTCGACCAGGCCCGGGCAGAGCACGGCCTCGGCCGCGTCGATCACGTCCGAGCCCTCGGGTGCGTCCGGACCGGCACCGGTCGCGATCGCGGCGATCAGCCCGTCGCGCACCAGCAGCGCGCCCACGCCGTCGAGCCCGGAGGCGGGATCGAGCAGGCGCGCGCCGCGGATCAGGAGCGTGCCGCTCATGCCGTGCGGTCCCGGTTGCGCCCCCGTTGCGCGCGCGACAGCCGGGCGAGCACCGCCATACGCACCGCCACCCCCATCTCGACCTGCTCCTGGATCACGCTGTGGGCAGGGTCGTCGGCGACCTGGCTCTCGATCTCGACGCCGCGGTTCATCGGGCCGGGATGCATGACCAGCGCGTCGGGGCGGGCCGCGGCCAGCTTCTCCTTGTCGAGCCCGAAGAAGCGGAAGAACTCGCGCGCACTCGGCACCAGGCCGCGCGACATCCGCTCGTTCTGCAGGCGCAGCATCATCACCACGTCGGCGTCGGCCAGACCCGCGCGCATGTCGTGGAACACGGTCACGCCGAGCTCCTCCACCGCGGCCGGGATCAGCGTCGGCGGCCCCACGACGCGAACGTCGTTGCCCATATTGGCGAGAAGAAAGATGTTCGAGCGCGCGACGCGGCTGTGGGCCACGTCGCCGCAGATCGCGACGGTCAGCCCCGACAGCGTGCGCTTGTGGCGGCGGATGGTGAGCGCGTCGAGCAGCGCCTGGGTCGGGTGCTCATGGGTGCCGTCGCCGGCGTTGATCACGGCGGCGTCGACGCGGCGGGCGAGCAGAGCGGGCGCGCCGGACTGGCCGTGGCGCACCACCAGCAGGTCGCAATGCATGGCGTTCAGCGTCGCGGCTGTGTCCAGCAGCGTCTCGCCCTTGTTCACCGACGAGTTCGACACCGACATGTTGATCACGTCGGCGCCCAGCCGCTTGCCGGCGATCTCGAAGCTGGTGCGCGTGCGGGTGCTGTCCTCGAAGAACAGGTTGATCAGCGTGCGGCCGCGGAGCGCGTCGCGCTGCGTCTGGCGCGAGCGGTTGAGCAGCACGTGGCTTTCGGCCTCGTCGAGCAGCTCGACGATCGTGCGGGGGGGCAGCCCTTCGACGCCCAGCAGGTGCCGGTCGAACTGATGGTGATCGTAGACGGCCAAATCCGCACCTCCGGAACCGCCAGTCTAGGCGGAAGCCGGAAGGGGGCAAAGGGCGGTCCGGGCAAACGAGGGGGCAAAGAGGATGCGCGCAGAATCGTGCGTGGCGCCGCTCGAACTGCTGAGGAAAACCTCCGTTGGGGGCGCGGGACACCCGAACAGGAGGATCCGATGGGTCTGTTTTCCAAGCCGATCAAGACGCTCGACGACCTGTTCCTGCACCTGCTGCAGGACATCTACTACGCCGAGCACCAGATCGAGAAGAACCTGCCGACCATGGTCGAAAAGGCGTCGTCGGGACAGCTGAAGCAGGCGTTCGAGACGCACCTGACCGAGACCCGCACGCAGATCGCGCGCATCGAGGCGGTGTTTCAGATGCTCGGCCAGGACCGTAAGAGCGTCACCTGCGAGGCGATCGACGGCATCCTGAAGGAGGCCCGCGAGGTCGCGAGCGACATCGCCGATCCGGACGTGCTGGATGCGGGCCTGCTCGCCTCCGCCCAGGCGGTGGAGCACTACGAGATCACGCGCTACGGCACGATCGTCTCGCTCGCCAAGCGGCTTGGGCGGCAGGACGTGGCCGACATTCTCGTGCAGACGCTGAACGAGGAAAAGGCGACCGACGGGAAGCTGACGGCGCTCGCCGAGGCGGAGGTCAACCAGAAGGCCGCCGCCTGACATCAGGGCGCGCGGAGAAGGCCAGGGCTCTGCCCTGGACCCGCCAAGGGGCAGTCACCCCTTGGATCCCCCAAACTTAAGTCATGGGAGCCAAGGGGTAAGCCCCTTGGCGGGTCCAGGGCAGAGCCCTGGCCTTCTTCTTACCCAGCCACAGCGGCAATCCGGCGCGCCACTTCGTCGGCGCCGAGCGCGGCCGCCACCTGGTCGATCGGCGGGCTCGTGGTGCTGCCGGTGAGCGCCGCCCGCAGCGGCTGGGCGATCTGGCCGAGTTTCACGCCGGCGGCGGCGGCGTAGGCCACGAGCGCTGCATGGACGGCGGCCGCCGAGTGATCGGTGTCGGCGAGCACGGTCGCGAGCGTGGCCAGCATCGCCCGGTTCTCGGGGCCGAGCAGGGCGGCGGCCTTCGCGTCGAAGGCGAGCGGAACCTCGCGCGCGACGAAAGCGGTGGCATCCGCGAGTTCGTTAAGGTCGTGCGCCCGCTCCTTCAGCACCGGGATCAGGGCCGCGATCCGCGCTCGGGCAGCGGCGTCGAGTGTCACGCCCTCGCGGCCGGCGAGGCGCGCGGTAACCTCGGTGGCCAGGCGCGCGTCGTCGGCGCGGCGGAGCCAGACGCCGTTCAGATGCGCGAGCTTGGCGGAGTCGAGCCGGCTCGGCGCGCGGCCGATCCCGTCCACATCGAACAGCGCCACCTGCTCGTCACGTGACAGAATCTCGGCGTCGCCGTGGCCCCAGCCGAGCCGCACCAGGTAGTTGCAGAGCGCTTCCGGCAGCAGGCCCATGTCGCGGAATTCCGTCACGCTCTGCGCGCCGTGCCGCTTGGAGAGTTTCGCTCCATCGGGCCCGTGGATCAGCGGCACATGGCCGAAGCGCGGCCAGTCCCAACCCATCGCGTCGTAGATCTGCGCCTGGCGGAACGTGTTGGTCATGTGGTCGTCGCCGCGGATCACATGGGTGATGCCCATGTCGTGGTCGTCCACCACCACGGCGTGGAGATAGGTCGGCGTGCCGTCCGAGCGGAGGATGATCATGTCGTCGAGCTCGGCATTCTGCACGCGCACCGTGCCCTGGACCAGGTCGTGGATAGCGGTCTCGCCCGTCTGCGGCGCGCGCAGGCGCACGGCGTAGGGCCGGTCCGCGGGGCTGTCCGACCGGTCGCGCCAGCGCCCGTCGTAGCGGAAGGGGCGACGCTCGGCCTCGGCCTCGGCGCGCAGGGCGGCGAGCTCGTCCGCGGTCGCGTAGCAGCGATAGGCGCGGCCCGAGGCGAGCAGCTGCTCGGCCACCTCGACATGGCGGGCGATGCGCGTCGACTGGAACACGGGCGGCTGGTCGGGCGTCAGCTCGAGCCAGGCGAGCCCGTCCAGGATGACGTCCACCGCCGCCTGCGTGCTGCGCGCGCGGTCGGTGTCCTCGATGCGGAGGAGGAATTCTCCCGCATGATGACGCGCGAACAGCCAGTTGAAGAGGGCGGTGCGCGCCCCTCCGATGTGGAGCATGCCCGTGGGGCTCGGCGCGAAGCGGGTGCGGATGGTCATGACGCCGCTCCCTACACCACGCGGCGCCGGATTTCACCGGAACAACATGATTGGCTGCGCATCAGATGTTATTGCGAATCTTGTCCACAAGATTTTGTGGTCCGGCCGTTGAGAAGATCCCAGATTTCGTTCTACACTTCATCTAGTGGTTAATCTTTATTGGAGCACACAAGATGGAGTGGGGCGAAGACGCGATCGCTCAGCTGCGCGCGCTCTGGATGGAGGGCCACTCGACGGCCGAAATCGGGCGCCGCATGGGGGTGACCAAGAACGCGGTGGTGGGCAAGGCGCATCGGCTGAAGCTATGCGCGCGACCTTCGCCGATCCGGCACGAGCGGCGCGCCGATGCGCGGCCGCGCCCGGCACGCGCCGGCAAGACGGCGCCGGCGCCCGGCACCGAGGCTGCTACGGCACCCCTCTCGCGCGCGCCGCTCCGGCCGGTGCCGAGCGTGGCGTTCGGGCGGGTGTCGCCGTGCTGCTGGCCGATCGGCGAGCCGGGCACGCGAAGCTTCCGCTTCTGCGACGCGGATACGCTGCCGAACAAGCCGTATTGCGACACGCATGCGCAGCTGGCGTATGTGCGGGTCAAGGACCGGCGCGAGTCTGCAGCTTAAGCAAAGGGGCTCTGCCCCTTAGACCCCGCCAGGACAAGCAGTCCTGGACCTGCCGACTTTAAGGAGTCGGGGTCCGGGGGCGTCACGCCTCACTCCACCAGCGCACACCGCGACGCCAGGTGCATACGCTCGAACTGCGCCGCCGGCACCGGCTGCCCGAACAGATAACCCTGCCCATCCCCGCACCCCGCCGCCCGCACCAGCTCGGCCTGCGCCTCCGTCTCCACGCCCTCGGCCGTCAGACGCAGCCCGAACGCGTCCGCCAGCAGCGCCACCGCCCGGATGATCGCCGCGTCCGTCGCCATCTCGCACGCCGCGCGCGTGAAGGAGCGGTCGATCTTCAGCCGCGTGATCGGCATCTTCTTGAGCTGGTCGAGCGAGGCGTAGCCGGTGCCGTAATCGTCCAGCGCCACGCCCACGCCCGAGGCGCGGAGGACGCGGAGCGGCTGCAGGATGTCGTCGTCCGGACGGAGCATGATGTTCTCGGTGATCTCGATCTCGAGCCCGTGGGCTGCCAGGCCCGCGATCGAGAGCGCGCGATCGACGTTGCTGACCAGCGTGCCGGCCCGGAACTGCGCGCTGAACAGGTTCACCGCGACCGTGAAATCCGGGTGGCCACGCCCGCGCCAGTCGGCACAGTCGCGGGCGGCGGTCTCCAGCACCCACTGCCCGACTGTGCCCGCCAGCGCGCCGAGCTCGACCGCGGGCAGGAACCGGTCCGGCGTCAGCAGGCCGCCCACCGGATGCCGCCACCGGAGCAGCGCCTCGGCGCCGATCACGGCACGCGTGCCCAGGCTCACCTGCGGTTGGTAGAACAGCTCGAACTCGCGGCGGTCGAGCGCGCGGGCGATCTCCTTGTCGCGCGACCTGCGCGCGAACGCCTCGACCCGCATGTCGCGCTCGAACACGCGCGCGCCGTGCCGGCCCTCCGCCTTCTCGCGCGACAGCGCCAGATCGGCGCTGGCTAAAAGTGCGTCCGAACTCTCGCCGTGGATGGGATGAAGGGCGATGCCGATGCAGGCGCCCACATTGATCGGATGACCTTCCGCCGTGATCGGCGTCGCGATCGCGGCGATCAGCCGTTCGCCCAGCGTGATCGCGAGCACGCTCTCGTTCACGCCCGGCAGCACGATCGCGAACTCGTCGGCGCCGACGCGGGCCACGAAGTCTCCGGGGCGGCAGGCCTCCGTCAGGCGCGCGGCCACCGCCTTCAGCACCGCGTCGCCCACCGTGTGACCCAACGTGTCGTTGACGTATTTAAAGCCGTCGAGATCCAGCAGCATCAGGGCGCCGGCAACTTGCTCGTCCGCCAGGCGCGCCAGGCGCGCACACAGCATGTCGCGATTGGGCAGTGCCGTGAGCGGGTCGTGCTCGGTCAGGTGCAGCAGATGGCGCGCGCTCTCCGCGTGCCTCTCGCGCCGCCGCTCGGCCGCCTCCTGCTCGCGCCGGCGTAACCCCATCCATTCGCGCGCCAGGCAGGCGCCGCTATAGGCGATCAGCATGTCCCCGAGTGCCAAGCCGGCCAGCATCGCCGGGTCGGGATGATGACGGCACAGCAGCAGCTCCAGCGGCAGCAGCAGGACGTTCAGCAGCGCGGGCGTGGTGGCCGCGACCAGCGCGTCGCGGCTGCCGATCGTGTCGCGCACGGCGTTCAGCAGGGCAGCCGCGAGAATGAAGGCGGCGCACAGCCCGTTCCAGCGGAACGAGGTGAGCAGCACGAACCTCGCCAGCATGCAGAACGCGATGGTGTTGGCGCTCAGGAGCAGCAGTGCGGCGGCGCGCCGGCCGGCCGATGCCTCCGTCGCCGGAGGGAAGCCGAGACGCTCGACGCCCTGCAATGCGGCATAGCCCGCAAACCAGGTCAGCGTCGTGGGCGAGCCGAGCACGGCCGTCACCCCGAGCGCGCAGATCGCACCGAAGACGAGCCGGAATCCGGCCTGGCCGCGGCGGCCGGCCATCGTCTTGCACAGAGCGGTTTCGGAGGCGCTCGACACGATGCACAGCCTGCCCGATGGCGTGCCGGACGCGGGTCCGGCACGCGCGATTGTTGTCCCGGCGCCGGCCGCCGCGAGGAGCGGGCCGGACATCCGAGGCACATCGTCGGCGAAACTGGTTAAGGCGGAGTGACCCGGCCCGATCTTCGAGGCCGGGCGAACGTCACGGCCGGGACACGGAAGCGATGGCGTGCCATCGCTTCCGGTTCAGGCGGTCGTGGTCAGTTCGCGACGACTTCCGCGGGCGCCGGCGGCACCGGAGCCGGCCGGTCGGCCGACTTGGCGAGCTCGAGCGAGGGGCGGCTCACGTCGTGCGGCGTGTTCTCGGTCAGCATCTCGATGCGGCCGCTGATCTGGCCGCCATCCTCGACCTGCAGGCGGCGGCAGCGCGCGGCCCCCAGCAACTTGCCGGACGCGCGCACGACCAGCGTGCCATGCGCCACCAGCGTGCCGTCGATCGTGCCGGCGAGCTCGGCCTCCTCGACCTCGATCTCGCCGCGGAACACGCCGCCCGGGGCGACCGAGAGCTCCTGCGCGCGGATGTTGGTGGCTTCCACCGTGCCCTCGACCACGAGGCGCTCGGCATCCTGCACGGAGCCCTGCACGGAGATCCCCCGCCCGACCACGAGGGTGCGGCGCTCGGACGTCTGCGGGCGGGCGGCGGCCGACGCGGCGGCGCTCGCCATGGAGCCCGGCACCAAGCCGGGGCGCGGCGGCGGCGTCAGGCTGCTGGTGCCCGGCGCGATGCCGGGGGTGGGGACGGCGGGAACGGGCGGTCGGCTCATGGGTGTGGCCTCCTGGGTCGGGGTCGGGCTGGAAGGTGGCACGCCGAGGCCGTCGGCGCGGGCGGGTTGGCTGGTGGCCGGGGCCGGTGTCGCCGCCTGTGACTGTGACAAGGACTGGGACGGGGACGAGGCCGGAGCGGCGGATGCGGGCGTGGCGGCAGATTTCGGCGCCTCGAAAATCGGGCTCGAGCCGCCTGAAGCGGGATCGGGCGCCTCGTCGGGCCTGCGTCGTTTGAACAAGGGACCCCCCTGCGTTTTTTACGTGGCACCCCCCGGATCGATGTGATTCGGGCGAGGCAACCGCCTTACACGCTCACGATGACGCGAACAAGCGCGCATGACCATTCGGTTTCCTTGCCGAAATGCTCGACGAATTCCCGATCGGCCGATGGCGTGTTTTGCATCGCGCGCGGAGATGTTGTAGCGCCGCGCGTCACAGGGGATCAGCTCGCATGCCGCTTTCCGCGGAACAGGACAGGCTCGATCTCGTGGGCATCGGCAACGCGATCGTCGACGTGCTGGCGCAGGTCGGGCCCGATTTCCTCCAACGCTGGAACATGCAGGCGGGAACGATGGCGTTGATCGACGCCGGGCGCGCGGCGGCGCTCTCCGACAGCCTCGAGGCGGAAACCCAAGGTGCGATCGAGATGATCGGCGGCGGGTCGGTCGCGAATTCCTGTGTCGTGGCGGCGCGGCTCGGTGCGCGCGTGGCCTATCTCGGCAAGGTGGACAGCGACGCGTTCGGCGCGGCCTTCGCGGCCGACCTCGCGACCAGCGGCATCGCCTGCCCGGTGGCACCGCTCCGCGCCGGGCCCGGCACGGGGCGGTGCGTGATCGCGGTGACGCCCGACGGGCAGCGCACGATGAACACCTATCTGGGGGCGGCGACCTCGTTCGGGCCGCACGACCTCGACCGCGCCACGATCGAGCGCGCGCGTTTTCTCTACCTCGAAGGCTACCTGTTCGATCCGCCGGCGGCGCAGGAGGCGTTCCGCGAGGCCGCCGCGATCGCGCATGCGGCGGGCGCGCGGGTCGCGATCTCGCTGTCGGATCCGTTCTGCGTCGAGCGCCATCGCGCGGGGTTCCGCGAGTTCGTGCACGACCATGCCGACATCGTCTTCGCCAACGAGCACGAGCTCGAGGCGCTGTACGAGGCGCCGTTCGGCGACGCGCTGGCGGCGCTGCGCCGCGACACCGCGATCGCGGTGGTGACGCGGGGTGCGGCCGGCAGCGTGCTGGCGAGCGGGAGCGAAATCAACGAGATCGCGGCGCACCGGACCGAATTGGTGGATACGACCGGCGCGGGCGACGCCTACGCGGCCGGCGTGCTCTCGGCCCTGGCGCGTGGCCTCGGGCTTGCCGAGGCCGGACGGCTTGGAAGCCTGGCTGCGGCGGAGATCATCAGCCACGTGGGCGCGCGGCCGGGGCCGGAGCTGCTGGCGCTGGCGATGGAGGCCGGGCTCGCCTGAGCGCAGCTAGCAAGAAGGCCAGGGGCTCTGCCCCTGGACCGAGCTCAAGGGCAGTCGCCCTTAGAACCCCCTACTGAAGGTTGGAGTACAGGCACTGGAGACGGAGTGCGTTAGCCGAAGTCTATGATTTCAGGCTTCGCCAGGAAGCAACCCAAACAATCAGGGTTCCAAGGGACGACTGTCCCTTGGCGGGTCCAGGGCAGAGCCCTGGCCTTCTTCCTGCCTGAGCGGCCCATTCGCACCAAAGGCTCGCATCCGGACGCCACAATCGCTATCTAGCGGCGCAGCGGGGTCGAACCCCTCCCGAAAACAGAGCCCCGGACACTCGATGAACATCCGTAACATCGCCATCATCGCGCATGTCGATCATGGCAAGACCACCCTGGTCGACCAGCTTCTCAGGCAGTCCGGCTCGTTCCGCGAGCACCAGCAGGTGGCCGAGCGCGCGATGGACCGCAACGATCTCGAGCGCGAGCGCGGCATCACCATCCTCGCCAAGTGCACGTCGGTCCTGTGGAAGGACACGCGCCTCAACATCATCGACACGCCGGGCCACGCCGATTTCGGCGGCGAGGTCGAGCGCATCCTGAACATGGTCGATGGCGCCATCGTGCTGGTCGACGCCGCCGAGGGCGTGCTGCCACAGACCAAGTTCGTGGTCGGCAAGGCGCTGGCCCAGGGCATCCGCCCGATCGTGGTGGTGAACAAGGTCGACCGCGCCGACGCGCGCGCCGACGAGGTCCACACCGAGGTGTTCGATCTCTTCGCCGCCCTGGGTGCGACCGACGAGCAGCTCGACTTCCCGATGCTCTACGCGTCCGGCCGCCAGGGCTGGGCCGACGAGGAGCTCGAGGGCGCCCGCAAGGACCTCACGCCGATGTTCGACCTGGTGCTGCGCCACGTGCCGGCGCCCACCGTGCTGCCGGATGCGCCGTTCGCGATGGTCGCCTCCATCCTCGACTACGACAATTTTCTCGGACGCGTGCTGACCGGCCGGATCGAGCAAGGGAAAGCCAAGCTCAACATGCCGGTGCGCGTGCTGCGCTCGGACGGCTCGGTGGTCGAGGCGGGACGGCTGACCAAGCTGATGAGCTTCCGCGGCCTCGACCGGGTGACGGTCGAGGAGGCGGAAGCCGGCGACATCGTGGCGGTGGCCGGCCTCACCGAGGCCACCATCCCCGACACGATCGGGGCGCTCGAGCTCACCGGCCCCCTGCACGCGACCCCGGTCGACCCGCCGACGCTGGCGATGACCTTCCGCATCAATGACGGGCCCTTGGGTGGCCGCGAGGGCAAGAAGGTGACCTCGCGCCAGATCCGCGACCGCCTCTATCGCGAGACCGAGGGCAACGTCGCGATCAAGATCACCGACAGCCAGGAGAGCGACGCGTTCGAGGTCGCCGGCCGCGGCGAGCTCCAGCTCGGCGTGCTGATCGAGACCATGCGCCGCGAGGGTTTCGAGCTCACCATCGGCCGCCCGCGTGTTCTGACGAAGAAGAACGAGGAGACCGGCGAGCGGGAAGAACCCTTCGAGGAGGTGCTGGTCGACGTGGACGAGCCCTATTCCGGCGTCGTCGTCGAGAAGATGAGCATGCGCAAGGGCCAGATGCAGGACATGCGGCCCTCGGGCGGCGGCAAGGTTCGCCTGACCTTCCACATCCCGAGCCGCGGCCTGATCGGCTATCACGGCGAGTTCCTGACCGACACGCGTGGCACCGGCATCATGAACCGGCTGTTCTCCGGCTACGAAGCCTGGGCCGGCCCGATCGAGGGGCGCCGCAACGGCTCGCTGATCTCGAGCGAGGATGGGGCGGCGGTGCAGTATTCGCTGTTCTCGCTGCAGGAGCGCGGCACGTTGTTCGTCGATCCGGGCGACAAGGTCTATGTCGGGCTGATCCTCGGCGAGCATTCCCGGGCGAACGACCTCGAAGTGAACCCGATCAAGGAAAAGAAGCTCACCAACATCCGCGCCGCCGGCAAGGACGAGGCGTTGCTGCTGGTGCCGCCGCGGCGGATGAGCCTGGAGCAGGCGATCGCGTATATCGAGGACGACGAGCTGGTCGAGGTGACGCCGAGCGCGATCCGGCTGCGCAAGCGGTTCCTGGATCCGAACGAGCGGAAGAAGAACGACCGCAAGGCGGAGGCGGCGTTCGCTTAAAGAAGGCCAGGGCTCTGCCCTGGACCCGCCAAGGGGCAGTCGCCCCTTGGATCCCATGACTTAAACAAATGAGTTCTAAGGGCGACTGCCCTTGAGCTCGGTCCAGGGGCAGAGCCCCTGTCCTTCTTTCTTTCGCGCGCCTGATTTTCGCCATGCCGCCATGTTGTAGAAAACGATGTTCCCACGAATCGTTCGGGGGGCGTCCCTGCGAGATCGTGCGGGGCCAATATCACACCCGTCATCTGGAGCTCTCCATGACCATCACCTCCCGCCTCTCGGCGGTTGTTCTCGCAGGCTCCCTCCTCGCCGGCGCCGCACCCGCTCTCGCCCAGACCACCACGACCACGCCCCCCACCTCCGGGCCCGCGATGGGCGCGCCCTCCACGATGGCGCCCTCGACCGGGGCACCCGCGATGGCGCCGAGCTCGTCGATGGCCGCGCCCTCGACCGGCATGAGCAAGACCAGCATGGGCAAGACGAGCACGGCCAAGCACCGGATCACGCATCACACGGCCAAAAAGACGATGAAGAAGACGACGGACACGACCGCGGGCTGATCTTCCGGCAGCCCGCACGCGATGCTGAAGGGGGCACGGGCGGTGCCTGAGCCCCCGGCGTCGCGGCTTGCGGCCTGGCGCCTGGCCGGCGTCATGCTGTTGTTCGGCTTCTCGTCCGGACTGCCGCTGTTCCTGACCAATTTCACGCTGCAGCAATGGCTGTCCGAGACGCATGTGTCGCTGCGTGCGATCGGGGCGACCGCCCTGATCGGGCTTCCCTACACGCTGAAATTCCTCTGGGCGCCGCTGGTCGACCGCGTGCGGCTCGGCCCGCTCGCACGCGCGGGACGGCGGCGCTCCTGGCTGCTCGTGCTGCAGCCGCTGCTGGCGATGGCCCTCCTGCTGCTCGGCACCAGCGATCCGCCGCACGCCCTCGAGGCGCTGGCGGGTGCCGCGGTGCTGGTCGCGTTCTTCTCCGCGAGCCAGGACATCCTGATCGATGCCTGGCGCATCGAGAACTTTTCCCAGCAACGCCAGGGCGAGGCGCTGGCGCTCTACGTGTGGGGCTACCGGGTCGCGATCTGGGTGTCGCAGGGCGGGGCGATCTTCCTCGCCGGCCGCATCGGCTGGCATGGCGCCTACGCGGTGATGGCGGCGCTGATGGGTGTGGGCTTTGCCGCGACCCTGCTGGCGCCGGAGCGCGCGGGTTCCGGCGACACGACCACGCGCGCGGGGTTCGCCGCCACCTTCGCAGCACCCCTCGCCGAGTTCCTGCGCCGGCCGCGCGCGGCGAAAATCCTGCTGTTCGTGCTGCTGTTCCAGCTCGGCACGGCGTTCGCCGACACGATGGCCGCGCCCTTCTACCGCTCGCTCGGTTTCGACCGCGCCGCGATCGTGGTCGCGAGCAGCCTGCCCATGCTGATCGGCGGCGCGCTCGGCGTGGGTGCAGGCGGGCTCCTGGTGGTGCGGCTGGGGGCTGCGCGTGCCACGCTGCTCGCGGGGCTGGTGCAGATGGGCTCGCTCGGCCTTTATCTCGTGCTGATCGCGGCCGGTGCGGATCGCGCCATGCTGGTGGGCAAGGTCGCGTTCGAGGCGTTCGCGGAAGGGTTGGCGAGTGCGTCGTTCCTCGCCTACCTGTCGGGGCTCTGCGCGCGGGAATACACGGCCACGCAATATGCGCTGATGTCGTCGCTTGCATCGCTCGCATGGCGGACGCTCGCGGGCCTGTCGGGCGTGATCGCGGCCGCCGTCGGCTGGCCGGCGTACTTCGCACTGACCATGACGGCCTGCCTGCCCGCGCTCGCGATCCTGGCGACGTTGCCGCGCGCCGGGGCCCTGGCACGATGAAGCGGCTCTCCGACTTCAAGGTGCTGACGTTCGACTGCTACGGCACGCTGATCGACTGGGAAACCGGCATCATCGCGGCCCTGGCGCCGCTCACGTCGCGCCTGTCACCCAGGCTCGATCGTGATCGGATCCTTGCTGCGCATGCCAGGCACGAATCCTCGCAGCAGCGCTGGACGCCGGCGCGGCCTTACAGCGCGCTTCTTGCGACCGTCTACAAGCGCCTGGCCGAGGAATGGGGACTGGACGTCAGCGTCGCGGAAGCGGAGGCGTATGGCGCCTCGGTCGGCGACTGGCCGGCGTTTGCCGACAGCGCGCCCGCGCTCGCCCGTCTCGGCCAGACCTGCAGGCTGGTGATCCTGTCGAACGTCGATAACCGGAGTTTCGAGGGCAGTCGCGCGCGTCTCGGCGCGGCGTTCGACGCGATCTACACGGCCGAGGATATCGGCTCCTACAAGCCGGACGATCGCAACTTCGCCTACATGATCGAGCGTCTCGGCGAACGTGGCATCGCACCCGGCGATATCTTGCACGTGGCGGAAAGCCTGTTCCACGACCATGCGCCCGCAGGCAGGCGCGGGCTGGCCACGTGCTGGATCCACCGGCGACATGCGCAGAACGGGTTCGGCGCCACCATCGCGCCGGGTGCGATGCCGAAGGTCGATTTTCGGTTCAACTCGATGGCGGAGTTTGTCGAGGCCTTCCTAAGGGGCTCTGCCCCTTAAACCCCGCCAGGACAAGCAGTCCTGGACCTGCCTACAAAGTGGGGTCTGGGGTTAAGACCCCAGCGGGGTCCAGGGGCAGAGCCCCTGGCCTTCTTAATACCGCGAAAGTGCAAGATCCTCGTGCCGGATATTAGGCCGCCGGTCCGAAACCAGATCGGCGATCAACCGCCCCGAGCCGCAAGCCATCGTCCACCCCAGCGTGCCGTGCCCGATATTGAGCCAGAGATTGCGATATGTGTCGGCCGCCCCCACGATCGGCGTGCCGTCCGGCGTGCTGGGACGAAGCCCGGTCCAGAACTCGACCTGTGTCAGATCGGCGGCCCCCGGGAACAGCGAGCCCACGGCGTGGGTGAGCGTGTCGCGCCGGCCCGGCGGGAGGCGTTTGTTGTAGCCGGAGATCTCGGCGGTGCCGCCGGCGCGGATGCGGTTGCCGAGACGCGTGATTGCGACCTTGTGGGTCTCGTCGGCGACGGTGGAGCGCGGTGCGTGCGCGTCGTCGGCGACGGTGGCGGTGATCGAATATCCCTTGACCGGATAGACCGGGATGCGAACGCCGATGCGGCGGAGCAGGCGGGCGCCGGCGCTGCCGAGTGCGACGAGATAGGCGTCGCCCGAGGTCATGCCGCGCGCCGTGCGCACGCCGGTGATGCGGGAGCCCTCGGTCAGGATCGCCTCGATCGCGGCGCCGTAACGGAATGTGACGCCGCGGGCCGCCGCCAATGCTGCGAGGCGCTGGGTGAAGAGATGCGCGTCGCCGCTCTCGTCGCCGGGCAGGCGCAGGCCGCCTTTGACGACGCCCGGCGCCAGGCCCGGCTCGTGCACGCGGCAGCCGGCTTCGTCGAGGAGTTCCGAGGGGACGCCGCTCTCGCGCAGCAGCGCCATGTCGTGGGCGGCCGCCTCCATCTGCGCATCCGTACGGAACAGCTGGATCAGGCCGCGTTGCGCGTCATCGTAGGAAATACCGGTGGTGGTGCGCAGGTCGGCGAGCTGGTCGCGGCTGTAATCGGCGAGCCGCACCATTCTTTCCTTGTTGCGCGCGTAGCTCTCGGCATTGCATTCGCGAAGCATGCGGTAGAGCCACGCGTACATCGCAGGATCGGCCGTCGGCCAGAGACGAAACGGCGAGTGCGCCGCCGTCATCCAGCGCAGCACGCGGCCGGGAAGCGCGGGGCTCGCCCACGGCCACGCATAGCCGGGCGAGACCTGGCCCGCGTTGGCGAAACTGGTCTCGAGGCCGGCGCCGGCGTGCTGCTCGACCACCACCACCTCGTGGCCCGCTTCCGCCAGATACCAGGCGCTCGCCGTGCCGACCACGCCTGCGCCCAGCACCACGACCCTCATGACGCGCCGCCGACATAGCGTCGCACGTAGCGGCGCCCGAGCGCGGTCAGGATCTCGTAGGGGATGGTGTCGGCGTCGCGCGCCACGTGGCCGAGGGTGCGTGTGGGGCCGACCAGCTCGGCGAGATCGCCCTCGCGGATCGTGTCGGCGTCGGGCGGCCCGGCATCGACTGTGATGCAATCCATCGACACCAGGCCGAGAATCGGCAGGATTTTCCCCCGCGCCGCGGCCGCACCGCGGTTGCTGCCGGCGCGCAGGAACCCGTCCGCGTAGCCGACCGCGAGTGTCGCCACGGCGGTGGGTCGTTCGGCGGTGTAGGTGGCGCCGTAGCCCACGGTCTCGCCTGCCTCGATCCGCCGCACCTGCACGCAGCGCGCCTCGAGCCGCACCACGGGACGCATCGGGTTGGCTTTTCCCCGTGTCGGCGCCACGCCGTACAGTGCCGCACCTGGACGCACCAGGTCGCCGTAAAAACCCGCCTCGAGAAAGATCCCAGAGGAGGCTGCAAGACTTGTGCGGATGCCGGGGAGCAGCGGCGCCAGCATCGCGCGTACCTCCGCGAAACGCCGAAGCTGCCGCGCGTTCGCCTCGTGCCCGGGCACGTCGGCACAGGCAAGATGGCTCATCAGCAGGAACGGATGCAGGCCCGCCACGAGCTCCGGCCTGCCTGCGAGAGTTTCCAGCTCGGCGGAGGAAAGTCCGAAACGCGACATCCCCGTGTCGACCTGCAGTGCCAGCGGAAGTGCGACGCCGCGACGCGCCGCCTCGCCGGCCCAGCGTTCGAGCTGTGCGAGGCTGTTGATCACCGGGACGAGGTTCTGGCCCGCGCACTCCGCCTCCGTGCCGGCGACCAGCCCGTTCAGCACCAGGACGCGCGCATCATCCGGCAAAATCGGGCGCAGCGCGCGCGCCTCGGCCAGCAGGGCCACGAAGAAGGTCCGGCAGCCGGCGCGGGCGAGCACGGGTGCGACCCGGTCGGCGCCCGTGCCGTAGGCGTCGGCCTTGAGCACGGCGGCCGCCTCGGCCGGTGCGACGCGGGCCGCGAGCAGGCGCCAGTTGGCCGCGACGGCGTCGAGGTCGATCGTGAGGATCGCCGACGCATCCGCGTCCTGGCCGCCTTCCGCGCTCTTCTCGTCAGCGCTCAGCTCTTCCGCACTCCGCATCGACGCTCCCGCCCGATCGGCTCTGGGTACAGGAAGTGCCTCGCGCCGTGCAATCGGCGAAGGCTGCGGTGGCCCCGGCCTCGGACCGGAGGCAAGATGCCCGGGATGAGCCTCGTGGTGCCGCTTCCCGATCTCGCCAGCACGCGCCGCCTGGGTGCGGCGATCGCGCGGGCGCTGCGCGCGGGCGACGCGGTGCTGCTCGAGGGCCCGCTCGGCGCCGGCAAGACCGAGCTCGCGCGCGCGCTGCTTCGCGCGGCTTGCGGCGAGCCCGCACTTGCCGTCCCCTCGCCGAGCTACACCCTGCTGCAGGATTACGAGTCGCCGATGGGCACGATCACGCATCTCGATCTCTGGCGCCTGTCTTCGCAGGATGGGGCGGGCGCCCACGAGCTCGCCGAGCTCGGCTGGGACGAATTCGGCGAGCGCGGCATCGTGCTGGTGGAATGGCCGGACCGGCTGGGCGATCGCCGGCCCGCGGACGCGCTCACGGTGTTGCTGGCCCAACCCGATCCCGCGGACGAGGCGCGGGTGGCGACGCTCGGCGGCTGGGACGCCGACCGGCTCGCGGGGCTCCACGCCCGCGTCGCGGAGCGCGCAGAATGAGCGTCGTCGCGGAGCGCGCAGAATGAGCCTCGTAGCCGAGCGCGAAGAATGAACATGCCCCGCACCGCCGTGCTGTTCGCGGCCGGCCTCGGCACCCGGATGCGCCCGCTCACGGCCGACACCGCCAAGCCCCTGCTGCCGCTCGGCGGCCGCTCGCTGATCGACCGCGCGCTGGACCGCCTCCGCGAGGCGGGCGTCGAGCGCGTGGTGGTGAACGCGCACTGGCAATCCGAGCGCGTCGCCGCCCACCTCGCTGCCCGCACCGGCGGCCCCGAGACCGTGCTCCTCTCCGAGGACCGGCTGCTCGACACCGGCGGCACGCTGGCGGACGCCGTCGCGCGGGGCCTGCTCGGCGCGGACGGACCGTTCTTCGTGGTGAACGGCGACAGCGCCTGGTTCGACGGTCCGGTGCCGACGCTGCAACGCCTGGCGCACGCCTTTTCCGGCCCCGACCCGAGCACAGATGGAGGGACCGACCTCGACGCGCTGCTGCTGCTGGTGCACGCGACGCAGGTGCAGGCCGAGATCAACCGCGGCGACTTCATGCTCGACAGCATGGGCCGCCCGCGCCGACCGACGCCGCAGGAGATCGCACCCTACGTGTTCGCCGGCGTGCAGATCGTCACCGCCCGCTTCGCTCGCGCCACCGAGACGCCGCCGTTCAGCCTGAACGTGCTCTGGGACCGGGCGATCGAGGCCGGGCGGGTCGCGGCCCTGGTGCATGACGGGCTCTGGTTCCACCTGTCCACGCCGCGCGACCTCGCCGAGGCCGAAGTGGCACTCGACCAGCTGCCCTGACCGTGGCGTTCGGGCTGTTCACGATCGGCGCCGCCGCACCCTTCGCGGAAAGCCTCGCGCAACGCTGGTTCGAGGGCGCGGGGCGCGATCCGCTGCGCACCGGCGACGGTCTGATCCTGGTGCCGACGCGCCGCTTCGCCCGCACGCTGGCCGAGAGCTTTCTTCGGATCTCCAATGGGGCGGCCCTGCTGCTGCCGCGCATCGAGGCGATCGCCGCGCCCGACGAGACGGGGCTCGCGCTGGATGCGGGTTTCGATCTTCCGCCGGCGATCGATCCGGTGCTGCGGCTGGCGGCATTGGCCGGCCTGATCCTGAACCGCGAGGGAAGCGACGGCGCCCCCACCACGGCCGACCGCGCCTGGGCGCTGGCGGTGGAGCTCGCCAACCTGCTCGACGAAGCGGGGCGGGAAGGGGTGGAGCTCGCCGAGGCACTCCCCCGGCTGGCCCCCGCCTCGCTCGCCACCCACTGGCAGGTGACGCTCGGTTTTCTGACGGTGGTCACCCGTGAGTGGCCGGCCCGGCTCGCCGCCCTCGGCCAGCTCGATCCCGCGCGCCGCCACGCGATGCTGCTGGCCACGCAGGCGCGGGCCTGGGAGGCGTCGCTGCCTGCCCATCCGGTGTGGCTGGCGGGGCAGGTGGCCCCCACCGAGGCGCTGGCCGGCCTGGCGCGCACGATCGCGCGGCTGCCACGGGGGGAAGTGATCCTGCCGGGGCTCGACCTGGCACTCGACGCCGAGAGCTGGGACGCGATCGAGCCCAGCCATCCGCAATGGGGCATGCGGCGCCTGCTGGAGCGCCTCGACGCCACCCGCGCCGACGTCACGCCGATCGCGACCGACGCGCCCGTGTCGCGGGAAAACCTGTTCCGCCGCGCGCTGCTGCCGGCCGCGGCACTCGCCCGGGCCTGGCGCGCCGAGCCGCCGCCGCCGACGCTCGGCCTGTCCACGATCGAGGCCTCCGACCAGCAAAGCGAGGCGGTGGCGATCGCCATGGCGCTGCGCCACGCCGTGGAGACGCCGGGCCGGCGGGCAGCGCTCGTGACCCCCGACCGGGCGCTGGCGGCCCGCGTCGCGGCCGAGATCGCGCGGTTCGGCATCGTGGCCGACGACAGTGCGGGCGAGCCCCTCGCCGACACCCCGCCCGCCGTGCTGCTGCGCCTGCTCGCGCGTGCGGCGGCCAGTGGTTTCGCGCCCGCAGTGATGCTGGGGGCGCTCAAGCACCCGCTCGCGACCTGGGGCCTCGAGCCGTCCCGTGCGCGGCGGGAGGCGCGCACGCTCGAGCGGGCGGCGTTGCGCGGCCCGCGTCCGAAGCCCGGCATCGGCGGATTGCGGGCACGCGGCGACGCGACATGCGCGCCGTTCCTGGACCGCCTCGCGCACGCCTTCGCCCCGTTGACGGCGCTGCTCGACGCCGGCCGCCCGGCCCGTCCGCAGGCGCTGTTCGAGGCGCTGCTCGAGACCGCCGAACGCGCCGCCGGAGCGCCGCCCAAGGACGCGCCGCCCAAGGACGCGCCGGCCAAGGACGCGCCGGCCAAGGATGCGCCGCTGTGGGACGGCGAGGAAGGCGAGGCGTTGGCGAGCCGCATGGCGGCGGTCACCGAGGCGCTGGCGCTGCTGCCGCCGGGTGATCCCGCCGTGCTGCCGTCGCTGCTCGACGCCGTGCTGGCAGGGGTCGCGGTGCATGGCAGGCGGGCGCTGCGCGGCGGCGATGCGCTCGAGATCCATCCGCGCGTGGCGATCTGGGGGCTGATCGAGGCGCGGGGCCAGAGCGCCGACCTGCTCGTGCTCGGCGGCCTGACCGAGGGCACCTGGCCGGCGCAGACCGATCCCGGCCCGTGGATGGGCCGCCACATGCGCGCCGAGGTGGGCTTCCCACCCGCCGACGCCGCGGTGGGCGAGGCGGCGCACGACCTGGTGACGCTGGCCTGCGCCGCCCCCGAGGTGATCCTGAGCTGGCCCAGGCGCCGCGACCGCGCGCCGGCCGTGCCGTCCCGCTGGATCGCGCGGCTCGAGGCCTGCCTGCACGGGCACGCGGCACCGCTCGCGGCACATCCCGCGCGCGACTGGGCGCTGCTGCTTGACCAGCCCGCGGGCGCGCCGCGTCCCGCGCGGCCGCCGATGCCGCGTCCGCCGGTGGCCGCGCGTCCGCGCCGGCTCTCGGTGACCGCGATCGAGACCTGGCTCACCGACCCCTACGCGATCTACGCCCGCTACATCCTCGGCCTTCCCGAGCTTGCCGCGATCGAGGAGGAGGCCGACCACGCGCTGTTCGGCACCGTGGTGCATGACGGGCTGCAGGCGGCCTACGAGCACGACGCGCTGGACGCCGACGGCATCGCCGCCTGCCTGCGCGGCGCGCTCGGCCGGGCCGATGTGCGCGAGGCGGTCGCCTGCTGGTGGCGGCCGCGCCTCGAGCGGATCGCGTCCTGGGTGGCCGACGTCGAGGCACGGCGACGCGCCGACGGTTTGCCGCGCGCGCTCGCGACCGAAGTGCGCGGCCGCGTCGCCATCGACGGTCCGGCGGGGCCGTTCACGCTCACCGGCCGCGCCGACCGGATCGAGCTCGCCCCCGACGGCACGCTCACCGTGCTCGACTACAAAACCGGCACGCCGCCGCCCAAGCGCGACATCGAGGCCGGCTGGGCGCCGCAGCTGCCGCTCGAGGCGGCGATGGCGGCGCAGGGCGCGTTCGGCGAGGTTTTTCGTTGTGCCGAGCCCGGCGAGCTCGCGCACTGGAAGCTCTCGGGCACGCTGACCGGCGGCGAGGCGCTGAGCGTCGCGCGCGACAAGGTGGCCGACGTGGTGGCCGCCGCCTGGTCCGGCCTCGAGCAGCGCGTGGAGAAATTCGACGACCCGAGCACGCCCTACCCCGCGCAGCCGATCGGCACCCGGCCGCCCCGCTTCGCGCCCTATGCGAACCTGGCGCGCGTCGCCGAGTGGCGGCTGCTCGATGATTCCGAGGGAAGCGGGGGGAACGAGGGATGAGCGAGACGCAACGCGCGGCTCGCCAGCAGAGCCTGGCGTCGGACCCCACTGTCTCCGCCTTCGTCTCGGCCTCGGCGGGCTCGGGCAAGACCAAGCTGCTGATCGACCGGCTGCTCCGGCTGATGCTGCCGGCGCGCCAACGGCTGGCCACCCCGCCCGAGCGGATCCTGTGCCTGACCTTCACCAAGGCGGGGGCGGCCGAGATGGCGATCCGGCTGCGCCGCACGCTCGGCGCCTGGGTGAGCCACGGTGACGCCGAGCTCGACATCGCACTCGAGAAGCTCGAGCTCGAGCCGTCGCCCGCGCTGCGCGATGCCGCGCGCGCGCTGTTCGCCCAGGTGCTCGACAGCGGCGCCGGCATGGGCGGCGGCGGGATCCGCATCGGCACCATCCACGCCTTCTGCGAGTCGCTGCTGCGTCGCTTCCCGCTGGAAGCGCAGATCAGCCCGCATTTCCGTATGCTGGAGGAGACCGACGGGGCGGCGGCACTCGAGACCGCGCGCGAAGGCCCGCTCGGCCGCGCCGAGCATGCCGGGGCGGTGGCGCTGCTGGCCGCGAGGCTCCAGGCGCGGGCGCACGGCGCGCTCACCCGGCGCCTGCAGGGGCTGGCCGACCGGCTGTCGCACGCGCACGCGCTCGCCCCCGACGCGCTGCGCGACACGCTGCGCGAGGCGCTGCAGCTCGCCGCCGACGATGTCGAGGCACTCGGGCGCGAGGCCGCCGATGGAATGGACCGCGCCGCACTCCGTTCGGCGTTTGCGGCCATGGCCGAGCGCGGCACCCCCAAGATGGGCGACACTGCGCGGGCCGGCTTGGCGCTGCTGAACCGCCACGACGCCGATGCCTGGGCGAAGTGGTTCCTGACCGGTGACGGCAAGCCGCGGCAGGTGCCGGCCTCCAACACCAAGCTCGCGAAGGAGCGGCCCGACATCGGCGAGACGTTCCGCCGGGAGGCCGAGCGCCTGGTCGCGATCGAGGGCCGCCGTCGCGCGGTGCTCGTGGTCGAGGCCACCGCCGCCCTGCTCACCCTCTCGGGCCCCGCACTCGCCGCCTACGCCGAGGGCAAGCAGCGCGAGGCAATGCTCGATTTCGACGACCTGATCGGCGCCACCGAACGCCTGCTCGCCGATCCCGGCACCGCCTGGGTGCTGTTCAAGCTCGATGGCGGCCTCGACCACCTGCTGCTCGACGAGGTGCAGGACACGTCGGCGTCACAGTGGAAGATCGCGGGCAAGCTCACCGAAGAGTTCTTCGCCGGCAGCGCCGCCAATCCCAACCCGCGCACCGTGTTCGCGGTGGGCGACGCCAAGCAGTCGATCTACGCGTTCCAGGGGGCCGACCCGGCCGGCTTCCATCACTGGCGCGAGGTGTTCCGCGAGCGCGTGACGCAGGCCGGCGGCACGTTCCGCGAGCCCGAGCTGAACGTGTCCTTCCGTTCCGCGGCCGCCATTCTCCGATGTGTGGATGCGGTGTTCGCCGCAGGCGAGGCGCGCGACGGCGTGGTGGCGGAGGGTGCCACGCTGCACCACCGCAGCGCCCATCCCGAGCTCCGCGGCCGCGTCGAGCTGTGGCCGCTGGCCTGCCCCGACGAGGCCCAACCCGCGAGTGCCAGCTCGCCCTGGGACACGATCGCCAGCACCGGCGGCCGCACCGGCGACGAGCGCCTCGCCGCCGCACTCGCCGGCCACCTCGCAGGGCTGGTGGCCGCGGGCGAGGTGGCGCCGCGCGACGTGCTGATCCTGGTGCGCCGCCGCGGCGCCTTCGCCCGCCTGCTGATGCGCGAGCTGAAAGCCCGCGAGGTGCCGGTGGCCGGCCTCGACCGCATGGTGCTGACCGACCAGCTGGCGATCAGCGACATCCTCGCCTTCTGCGACGCGCTGCTGCTGCCCGACGACGACCTCGCCTTCGCGACGTTCCTGACCTCGCCGCTCGGCGGCCTCGACGACGAGAGCCTGATGGCGCTGGCCCTCGGGCGCCCGGCCAGCCTCCGCGCACGCCTCGCCGAGCGCCGCGGCGAGCGCCCGGAATGGGACATAGCGCACCGCTTCTTCGACGACCGCTTCCGCCGCGCCGACTTCGCGACGCCGCACGCTCTGCTGGTCGACATCCTGGGCACCGGCGGCGGCCGCGCCCGCTTCCTCGCCCGTCTCGGCCCCGAGGCCGGCGAGGCGATCGACGAGCTGCTGGCCGCCGCGCTGGCCCACGCGCAGGCCCATGTCCCCAGCCTGCAGGGTTTCGTGCAATGGGTGCGCCTGTCGGGCTCCGAGGTGAAGCGCGAGGCGGGCGAGACCGCCGACGAGATCCGCCTGATGACGGTGCATGGCGCCAAGGGGCTCGAGGCGCCCTTCGTGGTGCTGGCCGACACCACCTCGCTGCCGCGTCCATCCTTCAGCGCAGGTGGGGGCGACCTGCTCTGGGCCGAGTGCACGCCCGGGCCGCTGCCGATCTGGGTGCCGGCGGGCCTGGGCGACTGCGCCGCCGTGTCCGGGCTGGCCGAGGCCGCCGAGCGCGAGATGCTCGCCGAATACAACCGCCTGCTCTACGTCGCACTCACCCGCGCCAAGACGCGGCTGCTGATCGTCGGCGCCCAGCCGAAGCGGGGCCGCGACCTGCCCGAGCGGTGCTGGTACGAGCTCTGCGCCGCGGGTCTCGCCGCCCTGCCCGGCACCGAGGAGGCTGCCGCCGCCGCATTCCTCGAGGGCTGGTCCGGCCGCCACCTGGTGCATGGCGCGGCGCTGGGCACGCCGGCGGCGACCGTGCCGATCGAACCCCTGCGCGCGACAGCCCTTCCGGGCTGGCTCGGCCGCGCGCCGCCGCCCGAGCCCACGCCGCGCCGGGCACTCGCCCCCTCGCGGCCGCACGGTGTCGAATGGGGCCCGGCGCCGCCCGCCACCTCGCCGCGCGCCCGCCTGGGACGCGCCGCTGCCCGCGCCCGCGGCACCGTGCTGCACGCGCTGCTCCAGCATCTCGCAGCACTCCCGCCCGAGGCGCGCGACGCCGCCGCCCACCGCTTCGCCGCAGCCCGCCTCGACGAGGGTGCGGCCGCGGTCGCCGCGGAAGCGCTGCGCGTGATCGCCGATCCGCGCCTGGCCCGCGTGTTCGGCCCCGCGGGCCGCGCCGAGCAGCGCCTCGCCGGCCTGGTGGGCGGCATCGCGGTGAGCGGCGTGGTCGACCGCGTGGCGATCGGGCCCGAGCGCGTGGCACTCGTCGACTTCAAGAGCGCACGCCTGCCGCCCGACGACCCGGCCGCCACCCCGGTCGCCTATCTCCGCCAGATGGCCGCCTACCGCGCCGTGCTGCAGGCGATCCGGCCCGGCACTCCGGTCGATTGCACCCTGGTCTGGACCGCGACCGGCACCGTGATGGCGCTGCCTGACAGGCTGCTCGACAGCCATGCCCCCCTGGCTCACAACCCAGCGGCGCAAGACCCGGCCGCTTGATCCGCACCCGCCCCTCACCCAATTTCCCGCTTCCACAGGAGTCTTGTGAGCCATGAGCGAGAACACGGTCGCCGTCTCGGACGACAACTTCGCAACCCTGGTGCTGCAGTCGAAGGAGCCCGTGCTCGTCGATTTCTGGGCGGAGTGGTGCGGCCCCTGCAAGATGATCGCGCCCGCGATCGAGGAGCTCGGCGCCGAGTTCAAGGGCCGCCTCACCGTGGCCAAGGTCAACATCGACGAGAACCCGGGCACGCCCAGCAACTACGCCGTGCGCGGCATCCCGACCCTGATGATCTTCAAGGACGGCAAGCCTGCCGCCACCCAGGTGGGTGCGATGCCCAAGAGCCAGCTCAAGGCGTGGGTTGCGTCTAATCTGGGCACCGACGCCGCGTCCGGCATCTGATTGCGAGCGCCGGGAAAGCACCAGAACATGGCCCTGAACTATCTCGGACGCGCGCGGCGCACCCGGATCGTGGCGACCGTCGGTCCCGGCTCGTCGAACGGGGAGATGCTCGAGCGTCTCTTCGCGGCCGGCGTCGACGTCTTCCGCATCAACTTCTCCCATGGCGCACATGCCGACCACGCGGCCTCGATCGCGGCAATCCGCGCGCTCGAGCAGCGCGTGGGACGTGCGATCGGCATCCTCGGCGATCTGCAGGGTCCGAAGCTGCGCGTCGGCGTGTTCACCGACGGGAAGGTAACGTTGCGCGCGGGCGAGCTGTTCCGGCTCGATCTCGACGAGGCGCCCGGCGACCAGCGCCGCGTGCGTCTGCCGCATATCGAGATCATCCAGGCGGGCCAGGTCGGTGCCGCACTCCTGCTCGATGACGGCAAGCTCCGGCTGCGGATCGTCGAGACAGGCCCCGATTTCCTCGACACCGAGGTGGTGGTCGGCGGCACGCTGTCGAACCGCAAGGGCGTGAACGTGCCCGACCTGGTGCTGCCGATCCCGGCGCTGACCGCCAAGGACCGCACCGATCTCTCCTTCGCGCTGCATCACGGCGTCGACATCGTGGCGCTGTCGTTCGTGCAGCGCCCCGAGGACGTCATCGAGGTGCGCGAGATCGTGCAGGGACGCGCCTGGATCCTGGCCAAGATCGAGAAGCCGCAGGCGCTGACCTGCCTCGACGAGATCGTGCGGCAGTCCGACGCGATCATGGTGGCGCGCGGCGATCTCGGCGTGGAGCTCCCCGCCGAGGACGTGCCGCTCGAGCAGAAGCGCATCGTCCGCGCGGCACGGTTCCAGGGCAAGCCGGTGGTGGTGGCCACACAGATGCTCGAATCGATGGTCACGAGCCCGACGCCTACCCGCGCCGAGGCGTCCGACGTCGCGACCGCGGTGTATGACGGCGGCGACGCGGTGATGCTGTCGGCCGAGACGGCGGTGGGTGCGCATCCGATCGAGGCGGTCTCGATCATGGACCGCATCATCTGCCGCGTGGAGAAGGATCCCGCCTGGCGCGCGCTGATCGACGCGTCGCGGCCGCCGGCGGAGCACGGCGACACGGCCGACGCGATCGCGGCCGCGGTGACGCAGGTCGCAGAGAACATCGACGCCGCCGCGATCGTCGCCTACACGCTGTCGGGCAAGTCGGCGCTGCGCATCGCGCGCGAGCGGCCGGCCTCGCCGATCATCGGCATCGCCGGGAACGCCGAGGCGGCCCGTCGCATGACGCTGGTCTGGGGCGTCCATCCGGTGTCGCTCGAGCAATCCAACCCGGCCACCACCATGGGCGATGTCGCCAAGCGCGCGGTGCAGATCGCGCGACGCGTGGGGCTGGCGGAGGCGGGAGACCGGATCGTGATCGCGGCGGGCGTGCCGTTCGGGACCGCGGGCACGACGAACACGCTGCGGGTCGAGAAGGTCGAGTAGAAGGAAGAAGGACTGGGTAGGGAAGGCCCTCCCCAGACCCCTGCCGCTCGTTACGCTGTGCGCGATCTTCGAGGCTCAGGGCGGGAGCAGCGCGTCGACCAGGTTCTCGATCTCGGCGGCGACGCCGTCTTCTACAAGAGCGGCGCGGATGGCGCGGCGTTTAGTTGTGAAATACGGCGTGTCATGAAGCGCAACCTGTGACGCGAGACGGGATGCGTGGCCACCGGCGGCAGCGAGATCTCGATGCAGCGCCTCAGCGCTGTCGTAAGTCGGGATGGGTAGCGTCCAGACCAAGTTGTCGAAATCCCGTTTATCTCGCTGTCCGTGGGGTTGCAGGTCGGTGATCTTCGCGAGAATGGTCGCGCTGTTCAGGATTGCGGTGAGATAATCAGCTTCCTCTTCTGAGTCCGCTTCTGCCCAATATGCTTTGTGATCGACTATGGCGTCATCCACAAATAGCTTTGCGGCACTCAGGCGTGTGCCGGCTTTCGTATAGACAACGCGTAATGCAGCGACGGCTCGCGACTGGTTCGAGAGCTTCCGCATATGATTGATTTGGGCCTTGAGGGTCAGGCGAGGAGTTCCATCCTTTTTCTTGTTAGCATGTGTTGACCACTTTGCCTCAATGTCATTGAGCCATGTCGCGAGATGGCGAAAGCCATCATCGCGAGCTCTCTTGGCGTCGAGCATCGTATCACCCATGAGCGGAATGACAGACGTGACCGTATCGAGCATCCGATACGGCGCTATGCTTTCTCCAAGAACCAAGGGCCGTAAAAATTCCGCCTCTATCGGACCTCGGGGAGGTTCTACTGCCGCCCAAGGATGTTTGTCGATCGGTCCTGCTCGGCCCTGCATAATCGGAGCATGAGCAGACCGACCAAGACGTCCAGCAGGAGCAGGGTCCACAATGAAGAAGCGGCGTGGATAGATTGTGGCTCCGTTGCGGAAACGCTCACGATAAGGCGACACACCGATGAGCGTCCGCGGGCGCGGCCAAGGCATGCGCTGGTGAACCAGTGCGCGGCGGGCTTCGTTTTCATCGGCGTCGCGTCGCGTCAGCCGACCTTCCCAGCGATCCAATTCGGTCGGGTGCGGACCATCAAGGCCGCCGCGTCCGAACAGCACGCAGGTGCTCGTCGTGCTGCTTCCCGACTGCGCCCCGAAAATCGGCCAAACGCGCTCCAGCGACCACGCCCCTGTGAGGCGGACCCGCGCCGGGCCCATATGTCCGGCACGGAGCGCCGCGAAGACCGGAGCGTTGAGTGCCGCGAACGGGACGACGAACGCGATGCGGCCTTCCGGACGGAGATACCGCTCCGCCGCGCGCGCCCAGAACAGCGCCCAGAGATCCTGCTGTGTCGCAAGCGGACCGCCGACCCAAAGTCCATACGCGAGAAGCCCTTCGCGCAGGCGTTCCTTCATGCCGGGGCTGAGATGGCGATACACGATCCAGGGCGGATTGCCGACGATGACGTCCGCGCGCTGTTCCGCGCGCGACAGCCAGACCGGGCGCGCTAGATTGCGGAAAATGAACGTCCAAATGCCGTTGCGCCCCGCACGATAAAGGGATTGTAGCTGGGCGAAGGTCTCGGCCAATGCATCGGCGTCTTCCTCCGACGTCCCTTCGATGCGGCGGAGCGCCCGCGCGACGGCGGACTGTGTCGCATCCTCGGCAAGCCCTCGGTTGAGTTCGTCGAGGCCACTTTCGAAAGCGCTCTGTTGCTCCGCGAACCCCAGAGGAATGCGCAGTGGCCGGGTCTCGCCGGGAACGTCGATGGCGACGTCGGTGCGTCCGACGAATTGACGCAGATTCCACTGCATCGCGTCGCCGAGAAAGACGGGTATGGTCAGTTTCGGTGGTCCCGCGCGCAGCAGTCGGCCCAGGGCGAGCACCCATGTCACGCGGGCGAGTGTCACAGCCACCGGATGCACGTCGAGGCCACGCACCTGCTCGGCACAGGTTTCGACGATGCGTCGCTCGGTCCATCCCGCCTCGCGTCCGGCGGCGATGAGCCTTCTCAGGGCGTGGAACAGGAACGTACCGGAGCCGCAGGCCGGATCGAGCACACGCTGAGCAAGAGGGGCATCCACGGCCGCTGCGACCACGCGACCGGCGAGCCAGTCCGGCGTATAGTATTCGCCGAGATCGTGACGTTCGTCGGGATCGACCAAGCTTTCGTAGAGAACTTTCAGGACGTCGGTCTCGACGTCGGCAAGTCGGAACCTCGCGGTTTCGGCGGCGATCCGGTGGACCAGATCGGCCCCATCCGGCTGTTTGAGCGGCCAATCGAAGAAATCCGCCTCGACGGCACCCAGGATGCCATTATCGGCAAGCTCGGCCCCGGATAGCAGCCGTTCCGGGTCGGACGCGGGAAGATCGAGAACCCGGACGGCAATTGTTTTGACGACGATCGTCAGGTAGGTGTGCTGCAGGAAGAGCGTGTCCTGGCCGACTTCCTCGCCATAGGCTTCGCGCAGCAACCCGTCCCACAGGTCGCGTTTGAGGCTCACCTCGGGATCGTCGCGCAATCCCGCCCACAGCCTGTCGAGCGTGAGCCGGGCACGACTGAACGTCAGGCTTCCACGTCCGAAGGCTTGGACGATGGAACGCGCGTCCGGGGCCAGATCGCTCCGGTCCGACAGAAGCGGCTCAAGCCACGCCAGCAGTTCGGCCGGCCGGTTGGGGTCCGTTTCGTAACGCCTGAGCTCGGTGAGTTCGCCGCCCACGATCTGGTAGCCGATGAAGGTGGCGCCGTCGGTCGCGATACCGGTCACGGGGAGGGCGCTGTGCGACCTGCTGGTGGCGTCCTCCAGGTAGGCCGGCATCCTGGCCAGAACATCGCTGATCTCGCGCCGCAGGTCGGATTTCAACTCGATGACGGTGGCACCCCACATCGTGTCGATACGACCGCGATTGTCGAGCAGGTAGAGTTCGTGGGCGATCTCGTCGTATGGGGCGCCGAAGCCCTCCCGGAGGAGCTCGGTGACGTGGCCGCGCAGCGCCTCGTGGCGCGGGCGCCCGGCCATGGCGCGCACCAGTTCGGGAAGCTTGTCGTGTCGCCAGGTCACCCGCCCATCATGGCAGCGAGGACAGATCACACAAGCTGTTGCGACTCGAACGCTGGTGCTAATGGATCAGCATGAATACCGCCGCCCAGACCAGCTTGTTTGACATGAATCGGCAGGTCGATCAGACGCAGGCGGTTTCCGCCCGGGCACGCATGCGATTGATGATAGACCGGCTGACGTCGGCGGTCGAACCTCCGTGGCGCGACGAGGCGGCGGTGATCCTGGACGACGGCTCGTTCCGTCGCGCGATGCGGCTTGTCCCGACCGAGGAGGCACAGGCTCTCTGGGCCGAATTCGACGTGCAGATGGAGCGGCTATACTCGATCTGGGCTGCGACACACGCGTCCTGAACGCAGATCTACGGTCTCGATCCGTCTGGTAGCGGCAGGAACGCTCGCCGGGTCGGGCCGGCGAGAGTGGCCAACCGAGGCAAATTCGGGCAGAAGTTCAGCTGGGCTCGATCAAGGCCGCGTAGCAGCCGCGTCTGGCAAAATGCGCCTGCACGTAAGCGACCATCGGCGCCGCGAACATACCCTCGATCGTGAACGCTGCGCGCTCACCCTCGACGCAATCGGCATCGACCATCTCATGCGCCAAATCGAACGCCCGCAGCGACAGAAGGCGACGCCGGAGCACCTCCGGGACATGGCCGATCGCATCGAACCGGACGCTCGCACCCTCGCGCACGAAGATCGCGTGGCTCGCGCGATAGGGCGTGTCGGCCGGCTGGTGGACGTGGTTGAGCAACAGCAGCGTCTCGCCAGGCAACGCATCGCGAAGCTCGATGCGATCGGGAAACGCATGCGGGCTCGTGGCCACGACGCGCCGCACACCGCGCGCGGCCAGCTCGGCATCGGCAAGACCATACAACGGAACGAACGGCGCGGGGTCGAGCCCGCGAACACGAAACGACATCGGAACCACCAGGCTGGGACGACAGGCGCCTAGCATCGCTGCCGCCGTCGCCGCCCGCACTCCGGTTCCTGCGGTTCAATTCATCGCGCCCGCCGCCAAGCCCTTGTCGAAGATCCCGCATCGTGGCGAGATCGATGCATGGCACTCGCAGACACACCGGACGATGCTGCCACGATCGTCACTGTGACGATGAACCCGACGATCGATCTCGCCGCTCAGGCGCAGAGCGTGCGGCCCACGCACAAGCTGCGCACCTTCGACCAGCGGCAGGATGCGGGCGGCGGCGGCATCAACGTGGCGCGCGTCGTGGCCGCCCTGGGCGGCCGGACGCTCGCGCTGACGCTCGCCGGCGGCTTCAGCGGCCGGTTCCTGGAGGAACTGCTCGACGAGGCGAAACTCCCGCATCGCCGTGTGCCGATCGCCGGACTGACCCGCATCAGCCACACCGTGACCGACGTCTCCACCGGCCATGAATATCGCTTCGTGGCACCCGGCCCGCTCGTCCACGAGGCGGAATGGACGGCGATGCTCGACGCGGTGGCCGCGACCCGCGCCGGCTGGCTGATCGCGAGCGGCAGCCTGCCGCCGGGCGTGCCGGAGGATTTCTACGCCAGGCTGGGGGTGCTGGCGCGCGAGGCCGGCATGCGTTTCGTGCTCGACACGTCGGGCGTGGCACTCCGGTCCGGGCTTGGCTGCGGCGCCGTAACCCTGGTGAAGTCGAGCCTCACCGAGCTCGAGAGCGTGGCCGGACGCCGCCTGCCCGACACGGCCGCGCAGGAGGAGGCCGCCCAGGACATCGTGCGCCGCGGCCAGGCGGAGTTGGTGGCGCTGACGCTGGGCGAGCACGGCGCGGTGCTGGCGAGCGAGGCGGGGCTGCTGCGCCTGCCGGCCCTGAAGGTGATCGAGAACGGCACGGTGGGCGCTGGCGACAGTTTTTTGGCCGGCATGGTGATGGCGCTGTCGGAGGGCCGGACGGCGGCGGACGCGTTCGCCTGGGGAGTGGCCGCGGGTGCGGCTGCCGTGACGGCGCCCGGGACGGCGCATCCCGATCCGGTGACGGTGCAGCGGCTGCGTGGGCTGATCCTGATGCCGGCGGCCTGAAGAAGAAGGCCAGGGGCTCTGCCCCTGGACCCTGTTAAGGGCGGAGCCCTTAAAACCCCCTACTGGAGTACAGGCGCCAGAGACGGAGTGCGTCAGCCAAAGTCTATGATTCAGGCTTCGCCAGAGAGCAACCCAAACAATTAGGGTTCCAAGGGACGACTGTCCCTTGGCGGGTCCAGGGCAGAGCCCTGGCCTTCCTTCACCCTCAGAAGATATCCTTGATCACGTCATCGGCGATCCCGAACCCGACGCCCATCCCCGCGCCCTGTTCGAGCGCACGTCCGAACCCCGAGTTCAGAAAATTCCCGAACATCCCGCCGCCCTGCTGCGGCGCCTGCTGCGGATAACCGCCCTGCTGCTGCGGCGGCACGAACCCGCCCGTGTTGCCGCCGCCCCAGTTGCCCTGTGGCGCCTGCTGCACCTGCTGCGCCTGGCTGGCGACGTAGCCGTGCAGCGCCTGCAGGAGGCTCGCGGTCTGGTCCTGCTCGGCGCGGAAGCTCAGCGCCAGCTCGCGCAGGTCGAGCAGCCATTCCCGCGCCTGCTGGTCACCGCCCTGCGACGCCGCCTGCAGCTTGTTGCCGAGCGTCTGCAGCGCCTGCACCGTCTGCTGCGACTGCTGCTGCAGCTGCGCGTACTGGTTGTCGATCGTCTGGACGTCCATGGGTCGTTTCTCCTGGGATCGGATGGTCGAGGAAAGCACGGGCCGCCACCTCCCGGAAGTCGGCGGTGCCACTTCCCGGAAGATGGAGCTGCCGCTCAGACGTGGCTGCCGAGCGCCGGGTAGTCCGTGTAGCCCTCGGGTCCCTGGGTGTACCAGGTCGCCTGCACGTCCTTGTTGAGAGGCGCGGTCACGCGGAGCCGCTCGACCAGGTCCGGGTTCGCGATGAAGGGTCGGCCGAACGCGATCGCGTCGGCATCGCCCTCGTCGAGCGCCTGCTGTCCGTTCGCCCCGTCATAGTCGCAGTTGAGGATGAGCGGACCGCCGAAATTCTGCTTCATCACGGGGGCCACCGGCGGCCGCGTGGCGCGGCCGAACGTGCCCTTGGGCCCGGGCTCGCGGAGCTCGAGAAAGGCCAGGTCGAGATCCGACAGCGCGGCCGCGGCGGCGGCGAACAGCGTGTGCGGATCGCTGTCGTCGACGCCCTGGATCGGCTCGTTCGGCGACATGCGCACGCCCGTTCGCGCGGCGCCCGCGACCGAGGCCACGCGCTCGGCCACCTGGCAAAGGAGCCGGATGCGGTTGCCCACCGTGCCGCCGTACTCGTCCTCGCGGGTGTTGGTCCCGTCACGCAGGAACTGGTCGATCAGGTAGCCATTGGCGGCGTGGATCTCGACGCCGTCGAAGCCTGCCGCGACCGCGTTGCTTGTGGCGTGGGCGTAGTCGTCGAGCACGCGGCCGATCTCGTCGAGCCGGAGCGCGCGGGCCTGGGCGTAGGGCTTCTTGCCCTCGTAGGTGTGCGCCTCGGCCGGCCCCGTCGTGGCCGAGGACGACACGGGAGCAGCACCTTCCAGGAAGTCGGGATGCACCAGCCGCCCCATGTGCCAGAGTTGCAGCGCGATGCGGCCGCCCGCGCGATGCACGGCGTCGACGATCGGCTTCCAGCCCTCGACCTGGGCGTCGTTCCAGATCCCCGGCGCGAACGGCCAGCCCAGGCCCTCGCGGCTGATCCCGGTGGCCTCGGTGATGATCAGGCCGGCGCTCGCGCGCTGGGCGTAGTACTCGGCCATCAGCGCGGTCGGCACGTGGTCGCGCGTGGCGCGTCCGCGGGTCAGTGGCGCCATGACGATGCGGTTCGGCGCCTCGATCGCGCCGAACGTGATGGGGTCGAGAAGAGACGGCATGCGGGTTCCTGCTGGCGTTCGACGTCCGCTAGATCGGTGCGCCGGCCCCGGATTCCAGGACATGCAGCAGAAAGCCCGCCCAGATCGCCAGGCACAGCGGCGGTCCGAACGGCACGGCGGTCGTCCGCTGCAGCCGCCAGCCATGGCCGAGCACCGCCAGCAGCAGGCCGGCGACGGCCGCGCCCACCAGGATCGTCGGCAGCGAGGCGAGCCCGTCCCAGGCGCCGCCGGCTGCCAGTAATTTCACGTCACCGTAACCGAGCCCGTCGCGGCCGCGCAGCCGGCGATAGGTGACGGCGAGCAGCGCCAGCCCGCCGCCGCCCACGGCCGCCGCCGCGGCGTGGTCGACGAGCGAGGCCGGGTCCAGCACGGCGGTGGCGAGCAGGCCGGCGCCGAGCAGCGGCAGGGTGAGCACGTCCGGCAGCGTCCAGTGCGTGAGGTCGATCGCGGCGAGCGCCAGCAGGGTCCAGCCGAGCACGCTGGCAGCGAGGAGCGGCCCCCAGCCCGCCCAGGGGAGGGAGGCAAGTGCGATCGCCGGCACCAGGGTCGCCGCGAGCTCGACGCCCAAGTGGTCGCGCGAGATCGGTGCCCGGCAGTGGCGGCAGGCGCCTCCCGAGCGCAGGAAGCTCGCGATGGGGATGAGCTCGAGCGGTCCGAGCGCGGCGCCGCAGCTCTCGCAGTGCGAGCGCGGCCGCACGATGCTCTCGCCGCGCGGCAGCCTTCGCGCCAGCACGCCCAGGAAGCTGCCGACGAAAGGTGCTAGGAAGACGAGTGCCACGGGTCCCACGGGCTTGCCTCCTAGGCCGGAAGGCGGCACGAGCCAAATCGCCCCGGCTGGATGAGGGCGGGAAACTCAGATGACCCCGTACGACGAACCGCAGACCGCGATCGCACCGCAGGACCGGCTGGAGCAGCTCGCCGGGCTGCTGGTCGAGGAGGGCCGCTGCGACGCGCGCACGATCGAGCGCGGTCGCCGCATGGCATCCGAGTCCGGGCAGCGGCTGGACGCGGTGCTGGTGCAGCTCGGCCTGGTCTCCGAGCGCGACATTGCCCAGAGCTACGGGCAGCTGCTCGGCGCGCGCGTGATCGGCACGGCCGACTATCCCGAGGCGCCGGTGCTGCCCGAGCGCCTCCACGCCCGCTTCCTCCGCCACGCGCGGGTGCTGCCGCTGGCCCGCCTGCCGGACCGGATCGTGCTCGCCATGGCCGACCCGCTCGACGCGTTCGCGCGCGGCGCGGTGGCGGCCGCGACCGGGATCGCAGTGGAGACCGCGGTGGCCCTGCCGATCGAGCTCGAGGCCGCACTCGAGCGGCTGTATCCGTCCGGCGACGGTGCGGCCTCCGCCGAGCATGCCGAGGGCGGCGCGCCGCTCGAGGAGGACACCGAGCGGCTGAAGGACCTCGCCTCCGAGGCGCCGGTGATCCGGCTGGTGAACAACATCATCGGCCGCGCGGTGGAGACCCAGGCCTCCGACATCCATATCGAGCCGTTCGAGGATGGCTTGCGGATCCGCTACCGCTACGACGGCATCCTGCACGAGGCCGAGACGCCGCCGCCGAGGCTCGGGGCCGCGATCACCTCGCGCATCAAGATCATGGCCAAGCTCGACATCGCCGAGCGCCGATTGCCGCAGGATGGGCGCATAAAACTCGCGGTGCGCGGCCAGGAGGTGGATTTCCGCGTATCCACCATCCCCTCGCTGTGGGGCGAGACGGTGGTGCTGCGCGTGCTCGACCGGTCGGCGGTGGCGTTCGACTACAAGCGGCTGGGCATGAGCACGCCGATCGTGGCCTCGTTCAACCGGGCACTCGACCTGCCGAACGGCATCGTGCTGGTCACGGGGCCCACCGGCTCGGGCAAGACCACCACGCTCTACACCGGCCTGCTGGGGCTGAACTCGGTGGCGCGGAAGATCGTCACCATCGAGGACCCGATCGAGTTCCAGCTGCGCGGCATCAACCAGGTGCAGGTGAAACCGCAGATCGGGCTGAATTTCGCGTCGCTGCTGCGCTCGATCCTGCGGCAGGACCCCGACGTGATCATGGTGGGCGAGATCCGCGACATCGAGACGGCGCAGATCGCGGTGCAGGCGGCACTCACCGGCCATCTCGTGCTGTCGACCGTGCACACCAACTCGGCCGCGGCCACCATCACCCGCCTGCGCGACATGGGGCTGGAGGATTACCTGCTCACCGCCGTGCTGCGCGGCGTGCTGGCGCAACGGCTGGTGCGGCGCCTCTGCCGCGAGTGCCGCGACCCGTTCGAGGCGCCGCCCGACCTCGTCGCGCGCTTCGGGCTGGAGGCGCGTGCAGCGCGGCTCGGGCTCGCGGGTCCGCCCACGCTGTATCACCCGGTGGGCTGCGCCGCCTGCCGCAACACCGGCTACTCGGGGCGGCAGGCGATCGCGGAGTTCCTGCAGCCCGACGACGAGATCGAGCGGCTGATCTTCGCGCGCGCCGAGCACAACGACATCGAGCGCGCGGCGGTGGCCAGCGGCATGCACACGATGTTCGAGGCGGGCGTGGACGCGGCGCTGCTCGGCGAGACCACGCTGGAAGAGGTCGCCCGCTCAATCCGCGCCGAGGCCTGATGCGCTTCCGGGTCACCGCGCTGACGGCCACGGGCGAGCTCTTCCGAGGGGTGATCGAGGCGGCCGACGAGCCGGGCGTGCTGGCCGCACTTCGCCGGCAGAACCAGATCCCGATGCGGGTCGAGCCGGAGGGGTCCGGCTTCGTCTCGCGGCTGCTGCAGATGGAGTTCGGCTCGGGCGGCGGGCTGTCGCGCGAGCAGACCACCACGATCACCCGCGAGCTCTCCACCATGCTCGGCGCGGGGCAGGACCTGGACCGGTCGCTCCGCTTCCTGCTGGAGATCTCGGCGGGGGCGCGCGTGCAGCGCGTGCTGTCCGACGTGCGCGACCGCGTGCGCGACGGCGCCGCACTCGCCGTGGCGCTGGGCCAGCATCCGCGGTCGTTCTCGCGCCTCTACGTGGGCCTGGTGCGGGCCGGCGAGGCGGGCGGCACGCTGGCGCCCACGCTGGAGCGGCTGGCGACTCTGATGGAGGCGCAGCGCTCGCTGCGGGCGACCGTGCGCTCGGCGCTGATCTACCCGAGCGTGCTGCTGGTGGCGGCGACCGGCTCGATCGTGCTGCTGCTGACGGGCGTGCTGCCGGAGTTCGTGCCGCTGTTCCAGCAGAACGGCGTCGCACTTCCAGGGCCGACCCAGGCGATGATCGATCTGGGGGCGTTTCTCGGGTCGTACGGGCTGTTCCTGCTGCTGGCGATCGTGGCCGCCGGGTTCGTGGCGCGTGCGGCGCTGCGCCGGCCGGCGACACGGCTGCAGGCGGACCGGCTGCTGCTGCGGATCCCGGTCGCGGGCGGTCTCGCGCGCGAGATCATGGCGGCGCAGCTCTGCCGCACGCTGGGCACGCTGGTGCTGAACGGGGTGCCGCTGATCGCGGCGCTGGGGATCGCGCGCGACGCGGTGACCAACGGGTTGGCCGTGCAGGCGATCGATGCCGCGACGGGGAGTGCCAAGGCGGGCCGGGGCCTGGCCGAGCCGCTGGGTCTCGCGGGCGTATTCCCGCAGCGGACGATCTACCTGCTGCGGCTGGGCGAGGAGACCGCGCAGCTCGGCCAGATGGCGCTGCGGGCCGCCGAGATCCACGAGGAGCGGACGCGCGTGAACATGCAGCGCCTGGTGTCGCTGCTGACGCCGGCGATCACGATCGTCATGGGCGGAGTGATCGCGGGGATCGTGAGCTCGCTGCTGCTGGCGATGCTGAGCCTTAACAACCTTGCGCAGTGAAGGAAGAAGGCCAGGGGCTCTGCCCCTGGACCCCGCTAAGGGCTGGCCCTTAGAACCGATTCCTAAAGTCACGGGATCCAAGGGGCGACTGCCCCTTGGCGGGTCCAGGGCAGAGCCCTGGCCTTCTTCGGGCTTCACCCTCATCGAAGTCCTGGTCGTGCTCGCCATCCTAGGCGTGGTCCTCGTGCTCGTGCTGCTACGCGGACCACAGCGCTCGCCCGGCTTCGTGCTGCGCTCCGAGGCGGCCCTCGTGCGCGGCGCGCTCGCGCAGGCCCGCGGCCAGGCGATCGCCAACGACCGCGACGTCGCGGTCGGTCTCGCCATCGACCCGGCCGCTCTCGCCATCGGAGGGCGCCGGCGTCTGATGCTGCCGCCGGGCGTCGCACTCGCGATGCTGACCGCCGACGGCAAGCCCGAGCCCGGCCACGCGACCTTCCGCTTCCACCCCGACGGGAGTGCCGATGGCGGCGGCGTGCTGGTGGCCAACGAGGCGGGCCGGCTCGCGGTGCGCGTCGCCTGGCTCACCGGCCGGATCACGGTGGCCGAGCTGCCGCATGCGGAGTGAGCGCGAGCGCGGCTTCACCCTGCTCGAGGTGCTGGTCGCCTTCGTGATCGCCGCCCTCGCACTGTCGCTGCTCGCCCGCGCCGCGATCGACGGCGTGCGCAGCGCCCATGTCTCCGCCCGCTACACCGAGGCGCTGGTGCGCGCTCGCTCGCATCTCGCGGGACTTCCCACCCCGCCGGTCGCCGGCGACTTCCAGGGCGACGACGGCGGCGGCTTCCACTGGCATCTGCGGGTCGCGACCGAGACGCGGATCACCACGCGGCAGAACCTGCAGATGGCCCTCTACGACGTCGCGGTCGCGATCTCCTGGGAGGAGGGCGACCAGAAGCGCGTCGTCACGCTGGCCACGAAGCGGGCGGCGATGCAGGCGGCGGGGTCATGATCCCGCCGGCGCAGGGGGGCGCGCGGGCGCGCGGGTTCACGCTGGTCGAGCTGCTGGCGGCGCTGGTGGTGTTCGGCTTCGTGGTGGCGGGGCTGGCGGCCGGCCTGCAGATGGGCCTGCTCGCCTGGCGCGGCCAGACCGAGACGATCGCGCGCGACGCCGATCTCGACAGCACGTCGCGGGCGCTCACGCGGCTGATCGCCGCGATCACGCCGGGGACGCCCGGCGAGCCCGCGACCGTGGTGGGCCGCGCGCACGCGCTGGCGTTTGCGACCACGCTGCCGGTGCGGATCGGCGCGGTGCCGACCGACCGGGCCGACGTCCGGCTGGTGCTGAAGGACGGCGAGCTCCGGCTCTCGCTCACCCCCCGCTACCATGCGGAGCCGCTCGGGGCCCCGCCCGGCGCCTCGGCGCTGCCGCTGACGGACGGCGTGGCCGGGCTCACCTTCGGCTACTGGCAACGCAGCAGCGGCACCTGGCGGGCGACGTGGGATGCGGCACTGGCGCCCGACCTGATCCGCATCTCGGTGGATTTCTCGGATCCGCGCCGGCACTGGCCGACGATCGTGGTGGCGCCGCTCCTGTCGCGCTACGCCCAGTGAACAGTGCCGATGCTGGAAGTCCGGGGCCGGCCGTGTCGACCCTGGCGGTCGCGGGCTACCGCTCGCTCCGCGACCTCCGCCTCTCGCTCGGCCGGCTTACCGTGGTCACTGGTGGCAACGGCAGCGGCAAGTCGAGCCTCTACCGCGCGCTCCGCCTGCTCGCCGCCATCCCGCAGGGCGGCCTCGTGCGGGCGCTGGCGCTCGAAGGCGGGCTGCCCTCGGTGCTCTGGGCGGGGCCCGAGCGCTTCTCGCGCGGCATGCGCGACGGCACCGTGCCGGTGCGCGGGACCGTCCGAAGCGAGCCGGTCAGCCTGCGGATGGGCTTCTCCTCGGCCGAGAGCGGCTACGCGATCGATCTCGGGCTGCCGACGCCGCCCACGCGGTTCAATCGCGACCCCGAGATCAAGGCCGAGGCGCTCTGGACCGGGCCGGTGTGGCGGCGCGCGACGCTGTTCGCCGAGCGGCACCGCCCGTTCGTGCAGATCCGCGACCGGGACGGCGCCTGGACGCAGGCCGCGGGCGACCTGCGGCCCGAGGAAACCATGCTGCGCGAGGCTGCCGACCGCGACGCGGGGCTCGAGCTGCTCCGGCTGCGGCAGGATCTCGCGGGCTGGCGGTTCTACGACCAGTTCCGCACCGATGCCGACGCGCCCGCACGCCGCGACGCCGTGGGCACGCGCACGCCAGTACTGGCGGCCGACGGCGCGGACCTCGCCGCCGCGATCGCCACGATCGAGGAGCTGGGCGACGCGGCGGCACTCGCCGCCACGGTGGACGACGCGTTCGCGGGTGCCACGCTGCGCGTGCGCATGCACGACGACGGACGGTTCGCGCTCGAGATGCGGCAGCCGGGCTTGCTGCGGCCGCTCGGAGTGGCCGAGCTGTCGGACGGGACGCTCCGCTACGTGCTGCTGCTGGCGGCGCTGCTGACCCCGCGGCCGCCTCGCTTGATGGTGTTCAACGAGCCCGAGGCGAGCCTGCATCCGGCGCTGCTGGCACCGCTCGCGCGGCTGATCGTGCACGCGGCCGAGGCCTCGCAGATCCTGGTGGTGTCGCACGCGCCCGACCTCGCAACGGCGCTGATCGAGGCAGGGGCGGAGACGATCGTGCTGGCCAAGGAGCTCGGCGAGACGGTCGCGGTCGCGGCCGGCCCGCCCCATTGGGTGTGGCCCAGACGCTGAGCATGCCCCTTAACAGGGCCGCCGCTTGCGTGCTGTATCGCCTGCGCGCGAGGCGCGCTGTTTTCCTGTATTGCCTGCGCGCGAGGCGCGCTGTTTTCGCCCGCGCGCGCGGCGCGAGGGACCAATGACGCGAGTGAGATGCATCACCATGCAGCGCGACGAGACGCAGCTGCTCGGAGCCTGGCTCCGCTATCACGGCGCGCTGTTCGGCTTCGACAACCTGGTGGTGTTCGACAACGGATCGAGCGAGCGCTCGGTGGTGCACACGCTGACGCAGGCGGAGCGGGCCGGCGTGGATGTCCGCTGGACGCATCGCGACCGTCGCGATTTCGAGCAGCGCGGCTCGCACCTGCACAACCTCATGCGCGGCTGGCAGGAAGCGGATGCCGCGTACGATTTTGCGATACCGCTCGACTGCGACGAGTTCCTCGTCACCTGGACGCGCACGGGGCTCGACTGCCGCGCGGCCGGGATCGCGGCTGAGCTCGAGCGGCGGCGCGGCGAGCAGCGGGCGCTCGCGATCCCCACCGCGCTGTTCAACGTGCCCGGGCGTCCGGGCTGGTTCGCGGTCGAGGACCAGCGCAAATGCTTCCTGCCGGCGCACGCGACGGGCGAGATCGACGCGGCGTGGCGCTTCGTCACGTCGTCGCGCGCGGCGGGCGTGTGCGACACGACGTTCGCGACGCTGCACTTCCGCAACAAGCCGCTTCGCGAGCTGAGGGCGCGGGCGCGGGTGCGCTTCGAGGGTGGCGTGCCCGCGGATGGTGAGCCGGGTGCGCATCTCGCAGCCGTGGTCGAGCTTGACGAGCACGCGTACCTGCACCGTTTCGACGATCGTGTTCTGGTGGGCTTTCCTGCGTTCGGTGCGACGCTCGCGGCGCTGGGGATCGAGAGCCGTCTGCTGGGTGCGCCGCCGGCGGCCGGCCGCCGCGTGCCGGCCGAGCAGGTCGCGGTCGTGCGCCCTGCGGAAGGCGTGCTTCCGATGTGGTTCGACGGGGACGCGTATCTCGCGCGCAATCCCGACGTGGCGGGGGCGCAGTGGCCGGCGGCGCTGCATTATGTGCGGCATGGGGTGCGGGAGGGGCGAGGCGCGCCTGGCGAGGTCGTTAAGGAATAAGCAGTGGGGCTCTGCCCCACACCCCGCCAGGAGCAAGCGCCCCTGGACCCGCAAACGTTTGGAGGTCCAGGATCGACACGATCCTGGTGGGGTTTGGGGCAAAGCCCCAATCTTAAGCCGCTTCCGACGCCGCCTGCGCTTCGAGAAACACGCTGACCCCAGCTTGCGGAATGGGGCGCCCAAGAAGAAACCCCTGCAGCTGATGACAGCCCTGATCGCAAAGCAGCTCGAACTGGTCGACCGTTTCCACACCCTCCGCCGTCACGTCGAGCTTGAGGTCGCGGCTCATCGAGATGATGGCGCTGACGATCGCGCGCGAGTTCAGGTCGGATTCCAGAACCTGCACGAACGACCGGTCGACCTTGAGCTTGTGGAACGGAAACCGGTGCAGATAGGACAGGCTCGAATACCCGGTTCCGAAATCGTCCAGCACCAGGCGCACGCCGATCTCGCGGAGCTGGTTGAGGATCTCCAGCGCCTGGTCTGGATTGTCGATCAGCACGCCTTCCGTGACCTCGAGCTCGAGACGGTCGGGTCGCAGTCCGGTCTCGGCGAGCACCTGCGACACCAGCGCCGTCAGCTTGCCGCGCGTGAACTGCCGCGGCGAGACGTTCACCGCGATCCGCACCGCGTCGTCCCAGCCGGCGGCCTCCGTGCAGGCAGTGCGCAGCACCCACTCGCCGAGCTGGCCCACCAGGCCGCATTCCTCGGCGAGCGGGATGAAGGTCGCGGGCGACACGAGGCCGCGCTCGGGATGCATCCAGCGACACAGCGCCTCGAAGGCAATCACCCGGCGGCTGGCGTCGAACAAAGGCTGGAAGTGCAGCGCCAGGCTTTCCTGGGCCAGCGCCACGCGGAGATCCTGCTCGAGCGCGCGCTTCTCGAGCAGGTCGTGGTCCATGCCCATCTCGAACATGCAGAAGCCGCCGCGGCCCTGGTCCTTGGCGCGGTAGAGCGCGATGTCGGCATGCTTCATCAGGTCGATCGCGGTGACGCCGTCGGACGGGTAGATGGCGATGCCGATGCTGGTGCCGATCGTCACGGCCTGCCCGTCGAAGGTGAACTCGGGCGCGAGACAGTCGATCAGGCGGCGCGCGACCTGCACCGCGTTCTCGGGCTGCAGGCCGCTGGTCTGGAGGATCGCGAACTCGTCGCCGCCGAGCCGGGCCACGATGTCGCTGTCGCGGAGATTGCCGCGCAGCCGCTCGGCGACCTGGCAGAGCAGCTGGTCGCCGGCGGCGTGGCCCAGCGTGTCGTTCACACCCTTGAAGCCGTCGAGATCGAGGCAGAGCACCGCGAGCGGCGCCTGGGTCGTCTTCGCGAGCTCGAGGGCCAGCAGGAGGTTGTCGTGCAGCTTGGCGCGGTTGGCGAGCCTGGTGAGCGGGTCGTGATGGGCCAGGAAGCGGATGCGCTCCTCGGACTGGCGCCGCTCGCGAATGTCGCGGAGCGCCGTGACGCGGGCCGGCTGGCCGCCATAGCTGATCGGGCGCGAGACGACCTCGACGGGCAGGCGCTCGCCACGCGCGGTCACGATCTCGGTCTCGGTCGCGACCGCATCGTTCGCGGCATCCGGCGGCCCCACCATGTAGAGCGGCGGCATGAAGCGCCCGACGGGGCTCGCGCGCAGGTCGGACAGATCAACCTCGAGCAGGCTGGCGACACTCTGGTTGCCGTCGAGGATCATGCCGTCGCGATGGATCAGGATGCCCTCGAGCGTGCTGTCGGCGAGCTGACGGAAACGGTCGCCTTCGAGGCGATGGCGGGCGGCGAGCCGGTTGTCGAGGAGCGAGCCCGTCAAGCCGAGCACCAGCGCCATCGCGGCCTCGGTCGCGACGATGACGACGAACGGCTTGGAGGCGAGATGATCGGCCCCGCCCACCGCATGGAGCCAGGCGTCGACCGGGAGGGTGGCGGCCAGCGACCCCATCGTCTCGGCCGTGACGGCGAGCGCCACCATCGCGGCGGCGTAGAGGCGGGGCATGCGTCGTTCCGGGTTCGCACCCTCGCGCATGCCGAGCGCCAGCAATGCCGCCCCGAGCACCATGACGAGGAGCACCGCGTCGAGGTCGTAGGCGACCGCGAACGGTCGCGCGATGCCGGCCATGAAGATGACCAGGAGGCAGGAGATGCCGGCGCTCGCGAGCGAACCCGCCAGCAGCGTGGAGCGGGCGGAACGGCCGGCGCCGAGCTGCAGCAGGCCGGCAGCCCAGGTGCAGCCGAAGCAGACCGCGATGCCGGAGGCCGCCCAGCCGACGGGCACCACCTGCGACATCTGCGGGAACACCGACGCGACCGCGGTGAAGAACGTGGCCACCGCGGTCGCCGTCAGGATCACCGCCTGCACGAAGGAGGCGAGCCAGGGCGATTTCTGCGCGTGCGCGCCGATCATCAGCTTGGTTGCGGCGGCGGCTCCCAAGGCCGCGATCAGCGCCACGGTTGCGGCGGTGCGCGGGTCATGGAACCGGAGCAGCTCGGCGAACAAGGCAATCACCGAAGACTCCTTTGCGGGAGGATCACAGCTGCACCGGAGGATCGGGTTGGATCGGCGTCACCCGCCTTGTTTAGTGGGGATTGACTAAAATTTTGTTTGCGGGCGCGCGATGCGATCGCCGATGTCGCCCCAGCTGGCGCCGCGATCGGCGAGGATGACTGCCACCTCCGGATCGAGCAGGGCGGCGAGCTCCGCCTCGTGCTCGTAGCCGGACATGAGCCGGTCGAGCGTCGCGTCGCGCCGGGCGGCCGGGTGGAAATAGATCTCGCTCGAACCGGCCGGCAGGTTGGCGAGGATGGTGCGCACGCGGGCGGCACTCATGTGCCCGCTCCAGCCGAGACCGAAGCAATGGTCGGTGGTGGCCATGCCGGCGCGCTGCACCTGCGCCCGGAGCAGGCGGGTCCAGTGCCGGAGCGCGGCGTTGCTCGGCAGGCCGGGCAGGCGCGGCTCGGCGGGCACGCGCACGGCGCGCAGGCCGAACCCGCGGCCGATCCCGATCAGTTTTCCCGCAATTGTCGGATGCAGATGCATGTGCTTGTGCGCGTTCGCATGGTCGAGTGCCAGGCCGGTCGCGGCGAAGCTCTCGAACTGAGCGCGGATCTCCCGGTCGAGCGCACGACGGGCGGCGGCCGAAAAGAAGTAGCGCAGGCCGAGCGCCAGCTGGTCGGAGGGGAACCAGTTGGTGGCAGCGTCGGTCAGCGGTGCGATCTCGCGGTGCGGCAGGGTCGCGGCACCCTCGATCACCACGAGGTGCAGCCCCACGCGAAGCTGCGGCAGGCGGCGCGCGCGCGTGACCGCGTCGGCAGCCGCGGCAGCCCCCACCATCAGGCTGGCCGTGGTGAGGATGCCGTCGCGTGCCGCGCGTTCGATGCCCTCGTTGACGCTTTCCGACAACCCGAAATCGTCGGCGGAAATGATGACGGGCTGTGCGTTCCCGCTCAGGCGGCGCGGCGCTCGCGCAGGAAGTGGAAGAACTCCACGCCCTCGCGCAGGCGGCGCCTCATCATCTGCGGCGAGGTCACCATCTCGCCCACGATCGAGGCGATCTTCGGCGCCCGGAAATAGAACTTCCGGTAGAACGTCTCGACGCTCTCGTGGATCTCGGTGTGCGACAGATGCGGGTAGTGCAGCGGCGCCATCTGCACGCCGTGCTCGTCGATCAGCTCGGCGTTGTCGGCGTCGAACCAGTTGTTCTCGATCGCCTGCTTATGGAGGAACGTGCCGGGGTACGGGGCCGCGAGCGAGACCTGCAGCGTATGCGGGTTGATGTCTTTGGCGAACCGGATCGTCTCCTGAATCGTGCTTGTCGTCTCGCCGGGCAGGCCGAGGATGAAGGTGCCGTGAATCTTGATGCCGAGTTCGTGGCAGTTCTTGGTGAACTCGCGCGCGACGTCGACCAGCATGCCCTTCTTGATGTTGTGCAGGATCTGCTGGTTGCCGCTCTCGTAGCCCACCAGCAGCAGCCGCAGCCCGTTATCCTTGAGCACCTTGAGCGTGTCGCGCGGCACGTTGGCCTTCGCATTGCACGACCACGTCACGCCCATCTTGCCGAGCAGGCGGGCGATCGCCTCGGCGCGCGGCAGGTCATCCGTAAAAGTGTCGTCGTCGAAGAAGATCTCGCGGACCTGCGGAAAGCTCTTCTGGATGTAGGCGATCTCGGCGGCGACGTGCGCGGGGCTGCGCGTGCGGTAGCGATGCCCGCCCACCGTCTGCGGCCAGAGGCAGAACGTGCATCGGCTCTTGCAGCCGCGCCCGGTGTAGATCGAGACGTACGGGTGCTGCAGGTAGCCGATGAAGTAGTCCTCGATGCGGAGGTTCTTCTTGTAGACCTCGGACACGAACGGCAGCTGATCCATGTCCTCGAGCACGGCGCGCTCGCGGTTGGCCGTTAGCGTGCCGTCCGCATTGCGGAAGGTGATGCCGTCGATCTCGGAGAAATCACGACCCTCGGCCACTTCCTTGATCGTGAAATCGAACTCGTTGCGGGCCACGAAATCCACCGCCGGCGCGCCGGCCATGCTCTCGTTCGGCTGCACCGCGACCTTCGCACCCACCAGGCCGATCTTCAGCCGCGGATTAGCGTCCTTCAGCACCTGCGCCACCTCCGCGTCCTTGGCGAAGGAGGGCGTGGACGTGTGGATCACCACCAGGTCGGACTTGCGCGCGACCTCGACCACCGGCGCCATGCCGAGCCGCGCGGGTGGCGCGTCGATCAGCACGCTGTCGGGCACCAGGGCGGCCGGCTGGGCGAGCCAGGTCGGGAACCAGAACGACTTGATCTCGCGCTTGGCCTGGTAGCGCGAGCCGGCGCCCCCATCGAACCCGTCGAAGGTCGGCGGCTGCAGAAACAGGGTCTTCATCATGGTCTTGTCCTCAGGGCGTCGAGCCCGATGCGCGGCCGATGGGCGGCCCGGATCGGCGGCGATGCCAGATTCCTCTGCGGCGAGATATGCAGTGTCTGGCCGCGCCACGCCACCTTGCCGCCGGCATGGCTGGCGATGATCACCGCGAGCGACAGCACGTCGCGGAGCGGCAGCAGCCAGAAGGGTGTGAACGGCGCGCCGCACAGGCGCCGTTCGAGATCGCGCGCGATGGCGGTCCGCGCGGCCCAGACGACGACGAGGAGGGCCAGCGACCAGGCCGCGAAGCCTGCGAGGGCCACCGCGATCAGCGACCAGGCGAGCGGCGCCTGGACCATCGACATCGGATAGCCGATCGGCGCCTGGCCGCGCACGGTGCGGCCCCAGCGGAGCTCGTGCCGATACAGCTCGCCGAAGCTCTCTTCCACCACGCTGGTGGCCGGGATCGAGCCCGCGAGGGCGACGCGCAGGCCCAGCGCGCGGACGCGGCGGCCGAGCACGGCGTCGTCGGCGAGATGCGGCGAGAGCGAGGCCAGTCCGCCCACGGCCGCGAGCGTGCTGCGCCGGATCGCCATCACGGCGCCGAGGCAGTCCTCGCGGCCGAGCGCCCGGCCGAGCAGCGCGCCCGGCAGGAAGGACTGGTTGATGCCGGCCGCCCCCAGCAGGCGCGAGATGGAGCGCGAGGCCGGCCGCCCCGTATAGAGCGTCGTGGTCAGGCCGATCGCCGGGTCGGACAAGGGTCCCACCACGGACCGCAGCATGTCGGGTGCCGCATGGATGTCCGCGTCCGAGATCACGATGATCTCGTGCTTGGCGTGCGGCAGCATGTTGATGAGGTTGTCGACCTTGCGGTTCGGGCCGTGGCAGGCAGGGTCGACCACCAGCGCCATGTCGACGGCGGGGAAGTGCGCGCGCAGCCGCTCCACCACGGCGACCGCGGCGTCGCCGGCGGCGTGCACGCCGAACACGATCTGCATCGGCGCGTAGGCCTGGGCGCAGAAGCTCGCCAGTGCGTCTTCCAGCATTGGTTCGTCGCCGTACAGCGGCTTGAGCACGGTCACGGCAGCCGGCGCGCCGGCGGACGCAGGCGCGGGCACGCGCTGGAAGCGGCGCAGCAGCGCGTCAGCGATTCCCGCCTGCGCGGTGCCGGCGAACGCCAATCCCGCGGCGATCACTGAGAAAATTCCGGTGGCGATCAGCGCCATTGCCTTAAGCCGCCATCCGCCGCTCAGCCGCCGGTCAGCGAGGCGGTCTTGCGTTGCAGGGTAACCTCGAGCCCGGACGCACCCCCCTGCTCAAAGGCGGCGCGGAAATCGGAGCGGTTCACCGCGACGCGGCTCATCGTGCCGTCGAGCAGCACGTCGACGGCCTTGTAGCCGGCGCCGGTGTTGCGCATCACGTAGTCGACGCGCGTGGGCGAGCCGGAGGCGGGGGCGATGCTGGTCTGGACGATCACGTCGGATCCACTCTGTCGTGTGTCGGGCGAGACCGTGAATGTGTTGTCGCCGGTGCCGAAATTCGAGACGTAGTTCGCGAGCGTGTAGTCGCGGAACGTGGCCAGCAGCTTGGCACGCGCCGTGGCGTCGATGGTGGTGTAGCGCAGGCCCACCGAGTTCTTCAGGATCGTCTCGAGGTCGAAGGCACCGTCGATGGCCGGAGCGATGATCGCCTCCTTGGCCGCGAAGTTGCCGCCCGAGTGCTCCATCGTGGTCAGGCTCTTCTGCAGCCCTTCGATGGATGCGGCAGCACCGGTGTCCGCCAGGGCAACGCCGGGCGCCGCGAGCGACATGAGCAGGGCGGCAGCAACACGCTTCATCAAAGATCCCTTTCCTTCATCCCTGGTTCCACGTTTGCGGGTCGAAAAGGTTCGTTACGTGCGGCCAGGCACCGGCGCCAGTTGGGCGCGCGTCGCCGCGACCTTCCCCTCGGCGCGCGCTCCCCCGGCGAGTGCGCCCATGGCGCTGGCCACGATGCTTTTCGGGTCGAGCCCTGCGTCGCGGATCTGGTTCGGGTGGGTTTCGTGGTCGATGAACCGGTCCGGCAGCGTCAGCGGGCGCACGCGGATCCCGTCGAGCAGCCCGGCATGCGCCAGGACGTGCATCACGTTGGCGCCGAACCCGCCGATCGCGCCCTCTTCCACCGTCAGCAGCACCTCGTGCGTCGACGCCAGCCGCCGCAGCAGCGCCTCGTCCAGCGGCTTGGCGAAGCGCGCGTCGGCCACCGTGACGGAAAGCCCGCGCGTGGCCAGCTCGTCGGCCGCCGCCAGGCAGTCTGCCAGCCGCGTGCCCAGCGACAGGATCGCCACCGTCGTGCCCTCGCGCAGCACCCGCCCGCGGCCGATCGGCAGGATTTCCCCACGCGCCGGCAGCTCGACGCCCGTGCCGTTGCCGCGCGGATAGCGCACCGCCGACGGACCCGCATCATAGGCGGCGGAGGTTGCCACCATGTGAACGAGCTCCGCCTCGTCGGCCGGCGCCATCACCACGAAGCCCGGCAGCGGGAGCAGGTAGTTCAGGTCGAACGAGCCCGCATGGGTGGCCCCATCCGCGCCCACCAGCCCGGCCCGGTCGATTGCGAACCGCACCGGCAGGCCCTGCAGCGCCACGTCGTGCACCACCTGGTCGTAGGCCCGCTGCAGGAACGTGGAATAGATCGCGCAGAACGGCCGCATGCCTTCGGCCGCGAGCCCGGCGGCAAACGTCACCGCGTGCTGCTCGGCGATGCCCACGTCGAAGATCCGGTCGGGAAAGCGACGCGCGAACTTGTCGAGCCCGGTGCCGGTCGGCATCGCGGCGGTGATCGCGACGATGGTCGGATCGGCCTCGGCCGCCGCGATCAGGCTGTCGGCGAACACGCCGGTGTAGGAGGGCGGGCCCTGCGGCGCGCGCACCTGCTCGCCGGTCACCAGGTTGAACTTCGCGGTGACGGCGTGGAACTTGTCGGCCGCCGCCTCCGCGGGCGCGTAGCCGCGGCCCTTCTGCGTGATCACGTGCAGCAGCACCGGCTCGCCGCCATCCTGCTCGCGCAGGTTGCGCAGCACCGGCATCAGATGATCCAGATTGTGCCCGTCGATCGGGCCCACGTAGTAGAAGCCCAGCTCCTCGAACAGCGTGCCGCCGCCGGCGATCATGCCGCGGGCGTATTCCTCGGCGCGCTTGGCGGTGCGCTCGACGCGGCCGGGCAGCCGCTTGGCCAGCTTGAAGCCGAGCTCACGCAGCGAGAGAAATTTTCGCGAGCTCATCAGCCGGGTGAGATAGGCGCTCATGGCCCCCGTGGGCGGGCTGATCGACATCTCGTTGTCGTTCAGGATCACCAGCAGGCGGCCGGCGCCGCCTCTTCCTGGATCCGTGGCCATGGCGCCCGCATTGTTCATCGCCTCGTAGGCCATGCCGGCCGAAATGGCACCGTCGCCGATCACCGCGATCACGTTGCGGCCCTGCTCGCCCTTGAGCGAGTGCGCGACCGCCATGCCCAGCCCCGCCGAGATCGAGGTGGACGAGTGCGCGGCGCCGAACGGGTCGAACTCGCTCTCGGCACGGCGCGTGAAGCCCGACAAGCCCCCGCCCTGGCGCAGCGTGCGGATGCGGTCGCGCCGACCGGTCAGGATCTTGTGCGGATAGGCCTGGTGGCCGACGTCCCAGATCAGCCGGTCGTCGGGCGTGTCGAACACCGCGTGCAAGGCCACGGTCAGCTCGACCACGCCGAGCGAGGCGCCGAGATGCCCGCCGGTGACCGACACCGCGTCCACCAGCTCGTGGCGTAGCTCGAGGGCCACCTGCTTGAGCTGGTCCACCGACAGGTTCCGCAGGTCCGTGGGCTGGCTCACCCGGTCGAGAAGTGGGGTGCCGCGCCTTCCGTTGGATTCCATGCCTGTCCCCTCGATCCCGACGCTCTGCCGGCACAACGCTCTCGACACCGACACCGTCGGGATCTCCGACCGGCGCCATGCCTTGAAATTCCGCACGGACGGCGTTTCAACTCCGTCCGGCACCCGCGTGCTGCCGACAACCCGGCGTCGGCAGTCCCGCGTCGAAGCCCAGCGTCGACAGCAATCTCTGCGATGGTCGGGCGGACTGGCTCGCAGCCTCTCGTGCGAGTGGTGTGCGAGCCTCCCTCCTCGAAACTGGAGGCCGGCACGGGACGAGGACCATAGGCCCGCGGCGGCCTGCACGCCAGTGGGCGCGCCCCGCCTGTGGCAAACCGGCAACAGCGGAGACAGGGGGCTGTGCGCCAGCGCCACGGAGGTTGTAAACTCCGGGCCGAGCACTTTCGATATACACACACGACCCGGGTCTTTCCCCCGATGCACTTTTGGGGGAATACATCCCGTTCTTCTTCCGCTTTCCCCTGCGGGAGTTCACCTGCGTGGCCCCTGGGGGCTCAGGAGTTACGACGTGGCAGTTCCGATTTGGCAGGTGGTCAAGGTGGGCGCGTACGTGGTCAAGCAGCACGTGCTTGGCCGGAAGCGCTATCCGCTCGTGCTCATGCTGGAGCCGCTGCTCCGCTGCAATCTCGCCTGCAATGGCTGCGGAAAAATCGACTATCCGGACCCGATTCTCAACCAGCGCCTCTCGATCGAGGAGTGCATGGATGCGGTCGAGGAGTGCGGCGCGCCGGTGGTGGCGATCGCCGGCGGCGAGCCGCTGCTCCACCGCGACATGCCGACGATCGTGGACCGGATCCTGGCCAAGAAGAAGTTCGTCTATCTCTGCACGAACGCGCTGCTGCTCGAGAAGAAGCTCGACGACTACAAGCCCAATTCGTACTTCTCGTTCGACGTCCATCTCGACGGCGACCAGGAGACGCATGACAACGCCGTCAGCCAGGACGGCACCTACGAGCGTGCGGTGGCCGCCATCAAGAAGGCCAAGGCGCGCGGCTTCCGCGTGTCGATCAACTGCACGCTGTTCGACGGCGCCGACGCCGAGCGCACCTCGCGCTTCTTCGACGACGTGATGGCCATGGGCGTCGACGGCATCATGACGTCGCCGGGCTACGCCTACGAGCGCGCCCCCGACCAGCAGCACTTCCTGTCGCGCCAGAAAACGCGGGAACTATTCCGCGACATCTTCCGCTACGGCCGTGCTCGCGGCAGCAAATGGAAATTCACCCAGTCGCCGCTGTTCATGAACTTCCTGACCGGCAACGAGACCTACAACTGCACGCCCTGGGGCAAGCCGCTCCGCACCGTGTTCGGCTGGCAGCGCCCCTGCTACCTGCTGGGCGAAGGCTACGCGCCGTCGTTCAAGGCGCTGATGGAAGAGACCGACTGGGACGCCTACGGCACCGGCAACTACGAGAAATGCGCCAACTGCATGGTGCACTCGGGCTACGAATCGACCGCCGTGATGGACGCCGTGGCCCACCCGCTCAAGACGATGAAGGTCGCACTTCGCGGACCCGAGCTCGACGGCCCGATGGCGCCAGACCTCAGACTCGACCGCCAGCGCCCGGCCGAATTCACCTTCAACGCCCACGTGCAGGCCAAGCTCGACGAGATCGCGGCCCAGAAAGTCGCCAAGGTCGGCGGCGCACGTCCGAAGGTGACGATCCGCCGCAACGCCGAGCAAGCCGACCTGCCGGTCGACGCCGCGGAGTAGTTACCGCAGCCCCCCAAGGCTACCGCCAACGGAGATACGAGGCAGGCTTGCGGCTGCGAAGCTGCTAGGTTGCGGCAGCCATGAGCGTCCCCACCGCCTGCCTCGTCATCTTCGTCCTCATCCTCCTCAATGGCGTGTTCGCCATGGGGGAGATGGCTCTGGTCTCCGCGCGTCCCGCCCGCCTCGCCGATCTCGAGGAGCGCGGCGTCAAAGGAGCGGCCCGCGCGAAGAGGCTGGCGGGCGACCCGCAGCGCTTCCTGCCCACCGTCCAGGTCGGCATCACCCTCGTCAGCGTGCTCGAGGGCAGCTTCGGCGGCGCACAGCTCGCGGGCCGGCTCGGGCCGATCCTCGCGCGGGTCCACCTCCTCAGGCACATCGCCAACGAGCTCGCCTTCGCGCTCGTGGTCATCGCCATCACCTTCCTGATGCTGGTGCTGGGCGAGCTCGTTCCCAAGCAGCTGGCACTCACCCATCCCGAACGCATCGCCATCCGGCTGTCGAGGATGCTGGGCGCTCTCAGCCGCGTGGCAGGCCCGATCGTCTGGGTGCTCGGCGGCGCCTCGGGCGCGGTGCTGCGGCTGATCGGCGCCGGCAAGCTCAAGCGCGAGGCGGTCACCGAGGAGGAGCTCCGCGCGCTGCTCGCCGAGAGCGCGCGCGTGGGCGTCGTCGAGCACCAGGAGCGCGACATGATCGAGCGCCTGCTGCGCCTGGCCGACAAATCGGTGCGCGCGATCATGACCCCGCGCAACGAACTCGTCTGGATCGACCGCCACGCCAGCCGCACCGACATCGCGACCGCGCTCCGCGGCACCGGCCATTCCCGCCTGGTGGTGTGCGATGGCGGCCCCGACAACCCGGTGGGCGTGCTCCGCGTGCAGGACGTGCTCGACGAGCTGCTGAGCAACGACACCGTCTCGATCAGCGGCCTGCTGCACAAGCCCACGACCCTGCCCGATTCGATCAGCGCGCTCGACGCGCTCGGGCGCATCCGCGGCGACCGGATCGGCCTGGCCCTCGTGCTCGACGAATACGGTTCGTTCGAGGGGATCGTGACACCGGTCGACGTGATGGCGTCGATCGTGTTCGACGTGTTCGAGTCCTCGCACGACAAGACCGCCGAGGAAGGGACACCGGCCGAGATCACGCTCGACGGCATGACGCCGGTCGACGAGGTGAAGGAGCGGCTCAGGCTGCCCGAGCTGCCGGCGGCCGGCTCGTATCACACGCTGGCGGGCCTGGTGCTGGCGCTGCTGCGGCGGGTGCCGGCGGCCGGCGACCAGGTGGTGTTCGCGGGGTGGCTGTTCGAGGTGCTGGCGGTGGACGGGCGCCGGGTGGACCGGGTGCGGGCGAGCCGGCAGGCTCTGGCAGAGGAGTAGGCGGCCGCGCCGGATCCCGCTCGGAGGCTGAGGAGGAAGGCCAGGGCCTCGTGCGGAGCACGCCTCCGGCGTGACGCCCTGGACCCGCCAAGGGACAGTCGTCCCTTGGAACCCTGATTGTTTGGTTTGCTAACGCATTCCGTCTCCAACGCCGGTCGTCCGACCTTCAGTAGGGGGTTTTAAGGGCTACGCCCTTAACGGGGTCCAGGGGCAGAGCCCCTGGCCTTCTTCGCCAAACATGAGAGTTAAACCGGACCCTCAGACGATCAGCACGGCCCTGAAATCATTGACGTTGGTCATCGTCGCCCCCGTCCGCACGAGGTCGCCGAGGCCGTCGAACATGCGGTAGCTCTGATGCGCCGCCAGCAGCGCCGCCGGGTCGAGCCCCAGCCCGTGCGCGCGCGCCAGCGTGTCCGGCGTCACGATCGCGCCGGCCGCATCCTGGTTGCCGTCGATCCCGTCAGTGTCGCCCGCCAGCGCCCAGATGCCGGGGAGCCCGCGCAATCCTACCGCCAGCGCGAGCAGGCATTCGGTGTTGCGGCCGCCCTTCGCGGGCCGGCCCGCCCGCTCGGGCATGGTGACCGTCGTCTCGCCGCCCGACAGCAGCACGGCAGGGGCTGCGACCGGTTGGCCATGCCGGCGGACGGAATGGGCGATCCCGGCGAGGATCGTGCCGAGCTCCCGGCTCTCGCCCTCGATCGCATCGCCCAGGATGAGCGGCGTGAGGCCTTCGGCGCGGGCGGCGGCAGCCGCGTCCCGCAGCGCCATCGCCGGGCTCGCGATCATGCGGATATCGGCCGGCGGCAGCAGCGCCCAGGGATCATGAGCCGGGTCGTGGAGGGCCGATTCGGGTGCGGCCAGCAGCCGCGCCACTGCCTCGGTCGGCGCGATCGCGTAGCGCGCGAGGATCGACGCTGCGGCCCCGCGCAGTCCACGCACCGTCGGCGGCACGGTGGGGCCGGACGCGATGGCGGCGGGGTCGTCGCCGGGAACGTCGCTGATCAGCAGCGTGACCACGCGGGCCGGTTGGGCGGCGAGTGCGAGGCGGCCGCCCTTGATCGCCGACAGCGCACGCCGGACGGTGTTGATCTCGCCGATCGCGGCCCCGCTCGCCAGCAGGGCGCGCGTGACGTGCTGCTTGTCGGCGAGCGTGAGCGCGGGGTCGGGCAGGGTGAGCAGCGCCGAGCCGCCGCCCGAGATCAGCGCCAGCACGAGATCGTCGGGCCCGAGCGAGCCCACCCACTCGAGGATCCGGCGCGACGCCTGCACGCCCGCCTCGTCGGGCACGGGATGCGCGGCCTCCACGACCTCGATGCGCCCGCCCGACCGCGCGCCGTTCGCACGCGGCGGCACGCCGGCATGGCCGTAGCGGGTGACGACCAGCCCCTCGAGCCGCACGTCCGGCCAGGCGGCCTCCACGGCGGCGGCCATGCTGGCCGCGGCCTTTCCCGCGCCCACCACGATGCAGCGGCCGCGCGGCGGCGCCGGCAGATGCCGCGCCAGCACGGCATGTGGATCGGCCGCGGCGATCGCGGCTGCGAACAGGCGGCCCAGCACGTGACGTGCGCGCGCGTCGTTCCAGGACGGATCCATCGCTCAGCCCAGCGCCTGAGCCAGCGCGTCCGCCAGCGTATCGGCCGTTGGGCGGCCGCAGGCGACCGTTCCGGCCTTGCCGAGATCGCGGGTCCGGAGCGCCCGCTCGCTCAGCACGCGCGTGATCACGCCCACGATCGCCCGCGCCGCCTCGGTCTCCCCGGATGGTCGAGCATCATCGCGCCCGACGAGATTTGACCGATCAAGGCGCGTCCCGCACGCGACCTTCAAGCTCGGTCCATAATGCGGAAGCGGTGAAATCGTCGATCACCTCGTCGGCGCCCGCGTCGCGCAGCGCGTCCGCGCTCAGCCCCGTCCGCAGCCCGAAGGTGTGGATCCCGGCCGCCCTGGCCGACGCGATGCCGGCGCGCGAATCCTCGAACGCGACCGCGCGCGCGGCCGTGCCGCCCAGCAGTGCCAGCGCCGTGAGATAGGGCAGCGGATGCGGCTTGCCATGCGCGAGCTCGTCGGCGACCACCACCGTGGGAATGCGCCCGGCGAGGCCCGCGCCCGCGAGCATCAGCTCGGCGTTGGCCCGCGGCGCGTTGGTCACCACTGCCATGCCCACCTCGTGCCGGTCCGCCCAGTCGAGCAGCGCCGCCGTGCCCGGCGCCGGCTCGAGCGACGTCGCACTCGCCCGGAACAGCGCCTCCTTGCGGGCGGCCAGCTCGCGATGGCGACTGACGGGCAGGTCAGGGAAGAAGTCGCGCATGATCGCGTCGTTCGCGAGCCCCATGATCCGGGTCTTGAACTCGTCGAAGCTCAGCGACTGGCCGAACTCCCCGAGCACGACCTGGAAGGCGGCATGGTGCAGATGGTCGGCCACGACCAGCGTGCCGTCGAGATCGAACAGCAGGCAAAGATCCGGTCGCATGGGTGCTCCGTCCCGGCAGCGTCCCCCGACCATACGGCCTCCCGACCGCGTCCCAAAATCGGCCGCCGCACGCGCCGCGCGCTGCCGCTATGTTGCGGGCATGCAACCACTGCGTCACGCCCTGGAGCCGCTGTTCGCGCGCGAGCGTGAGCGGCTCGTGCTGTTCCTGCCGGTGGCCATGGGCAGCGGCGTGCTCTGCTACCACGACCTGAAGCGCGAGCCGCCGCTCTGGCCGTTCGCGGCGGCCGCCATCCTGCTCGCGGCGCTCGGCCTGCTGGTCGTGCGCCGCCACGTGGCCGCGCGTGCGCTGTGCCTCGGCGCCTGCGCGTTCGCAGCCGGCCTCGTCTCGGCCGGCCTGCAGACGCAGCGCGCACCGCCGATGCCGGCGCTGCCGCACAAGGCCACGATCGTCACCGGGGTCGTGGGCGCGGTCGACCGCCTGCCCGAGGGCGGCACGCGCGTGACGCTGATCCACCCCTCGCTGGACGGCGGACCACCGCTCGTGCGCCACCTGCGCATCCGCCTCCGCGACGACGACGCGGCGGCCGACGCGCCCGACGGCACCACGCTGCAGATCCGCGCGCTGCTGCGACCGCCCGCACCCCCCGCCTATCCCGGCGCGCGCGACGGCGAGCGCGACGCGTTCTTCTCCGGGCTCGCGGGCTCCGGCTGGGCGCTGGGGCACGCCACGATCGTCGCCGCCGCGGCCCGGCCCGGCCTCGCCACCTGGTGGCGCGGTGTGCGCGACCGCGCCGGCGACCGCTTCATGCAGGGCCTGCCCGGAAGTACCGGCACGATCGCGGCGACGCTGATGGTGGGGATCTCGAGCGGGATCACAAGCGCCGACCGCGCCGCCTTCGTGGGCTCCGGCCTCGCCCATCTGCTGGCGGTGGCGGGCCTGCATGTCGGCATCGTCATGGGGTTCGCGATGGCGATCGTGCGGATCGGCGTGGCACTGGTGCCGGCATTGGCACTCCGCGTGCCCGGCCGCGAGATCGCCGCCGTGGCCGCCCTGGTCGCCGGCGGCATCTACATGATGCTCACGGGGGCTCATCTGCCGATCATCCGCTCCTTCTGCATGGCCGCCCTGGCGACACTGGCGATCGCCACCGGCCGGCGCGCGGTGTCGATGCGGGGGCTGGCGATAGCCGCCCTGATGATTCTGGTGCTCTGGCCGTCCGAGATCATCGGCGTCAGCTTCCAGATGAGCTTCTCCGCCGTGGCCTGCCTGATCGCCGGCTACGAGGTGCTGCGTCCCGTGTTCGCCCACCTGGCCACCGGCGGCCACGGGCGCCGCTTCGCACTCCACCTCCTGGGGCTGGCCACCACCAGCGCGATCGCCGGCCTGGCCTCGGCCCCGTTCGCCGCCTTCGCGTTCGGCCAGGTGCAGAGCTGGTTCGTGCTCGCCAACATGGCCGCCGTGCCGCTGACCGCGATCTGGGTGATGCCCTGGGGGATCGTGGCTCTCCTCCTGATGCCGTTCGGCCTGCAGGCGGCCGCCCTCGTGCCCATGGGTTGGGGCCTCGACGCGATCATCTGGATCGGCCGCACCGTGACCGCACTCCCCGCCGCGACCTTCGCCGTGCCGCCGATGCCGTCGGCCGGCATCCTGACGCTCAGCGCCGGCATCGCCCTGCTCTGCCTTCTGCGCACCCGGCTGCGCCTGCTCGGCGCCCCGTTGATCGCGGCCGGGCTCGCGACGCCGCTGCTGACGGCCTCCCCCGACCTCGTCGTGTCGGACGACGCCCGCCTGATCGCCTACCCGCAGAACGGCGATCTGATGGTGGAGAGGAAAAGCGGCGCCTCGCGCTTCACCATCGAGGCCGACCAGGTCCTCTGGGCGATCCGCCGCGACCCGATCAAGCTCTCCGACGGCGCCTGCACTGGCGATGCCTGCCTCATCACCAAGCCGCGCGGCGCAATCCTGCTCGTGCGCACCGAAGGCGCGGCCCCCGACTGCACCGGCGCGCGCGTGATCGTGGCGAACTTCCCGCTCCGCGACGCCTGCCCGGGCGTGCCGCGGGTCGACCGCTTCACGGTGTGGCGGGATGGGGCGGCCTCGGTGCGGCTGGCCTCCGATCACGTGGTGATCGAGACCGACCGGTCCTGGCGCGGGGCGCGGCCGTGGGTGCCGCCGCCGCCGGTGCCGCGGGCGCGGGCCAGGTCCACGCTTCCGGTAGCGGCTAGCGAGTAAGAAGAAGGCCCGGGGCGCTGCCCCTGGACCCCGCTGGGGCCTTGGCCCCAGACCCGGATTCATGTGTGTGAAGTACGTATCTGAACAGCCGGCGGATCATCGCGGCGATTCAGGCCGATGGTTGGGAGCACGTCGCGACCACAGGCGATCACTGGGAGTTCAAGCACCGAGCGAAGCCGGGGCGGGTCACGGTGCCACATCCCGAGCGGAACGCTGCGAAGCATCGAGAAGCAGTCTGGCCTCAAGCTGCGGTGACGGGAGAACGGGACGATGGCGAGCTATATCGGATTGCTTCGCAAGCGATTTCGGCGTCAGCTTTCCCGGCTGCGTCACCGCCGGGCGTGATCTGGATGAGGCACGTCGGATGGCAGCCGAGGCGTTGTCACTGCACATCGCGGGCATGATCGAGGATCGAGACGCACTACCGGCGCCATCCAGCCTCGAGCTTGTGATGGCAGAACCCGAGAACAGGGACGCCGTTGCCGTCCTGATCGATGGACCGGCGCCGTCCGTTCGCGCGGTCAGGATCAACATGACCATCGAGGATCGGCTGCTCGAGCAGATCGACCGTGTCTCCCGCAATCGCTCCCTGGCCGACGTTGCAAGAGAAGAGCTGACCCGCGAACTAGCGAGTGTTATGCACTTGTCGACGCGCCGATACAGGTTTCGCAGGCATGAAGACTTGTTCTTTCTTGAAAGAAAGAACCAAAGAACTCCTATCCGATTGGCATCCGACAGGAGCCGCCGGCTGCGTCCAAACGGATAAAAGTCTTTTTGCTTCTTTTTCTTCAGAAAAAGAAGATCTCTTCTAGCCCGGCCGGCTCGGGGTTCATAACAGCCTCTATCCCTGTTCAGCGAAGCGGCCGGACGAACGCGATCAGAGGCACCCTATCGCCACCACCATGGTCGACATCGGCAGTCCCAGCCGCGAATAATCGCTGGACCGATGCCTGCCCGGCTCCAGCACCAGCCTGCTGTACTGGTGTCCGATCGGCGTGAGGAAGTCGCAAGCCGCACTCAGCGTTGCCGCCATCAGGAACGGATCGGCGTGCATCCCCAGCTTCATGGCGAGCGATCCCGCGATCGATCCCTTGAGCGGAGGGCGTGCGGCCGGGTTTCCGTCAGTTTGCCGGCGACCGGCCGCGCATCTGCTCGGCGATGGCACGGACGCCGCGGACCACGTCGACCAGCGTCTCCTCTTCGGAGGGCGAGGACGAGATGGCGCGGGCGTGGGGCGGAAGCGCTGCCAGCCCGGCGAAATGCGTGGCGTCCCACAGGCAGGGGCGGGCGATGATCGGGATCACGCGGTTGATGCGCTGGCGGTTGCGCTCGATCGCATCGTCCATGTCGGCCCCGGAACTGCCGGCGGAGTTCAGGAAATCGATGCTGACGATCGGCAGCACGATGTCGGCCTCCGCGAGGCCGGCCTCGGTGTGGGTGTCGATCAGGCCGGATTTTTCCAGCGGGCGGAGATGCGAGCGGAGCCGGTCGCGCAGTGCGGCGTCCGCCTCGACGGCTGGGATGAACACGGAGAGCGGTTTCTGCGCGTGCTCGCGCCCGGCTCCGCCCGAGGCGTGTTCCGCCTTGGCGGCGCGACCGCGCGTGCGGGAAGGGGCGACCTGCGACATGACGGCACTCCGCGACGGTGAGCACCGGGATGCGTCTGTCCGCAGGCGGAATCCAGAGCCGGCGAAGAAGGCCAGGGCGTCGTGCGCAGCACGCCTCCGGCATGACGCCCTGGACCGAGCTCAAGGGCAGTCGCCCTTAGAACCCGTTCCTTAAGTCCGGGGGATCCAAGGGGTGACCACCCCTTGGCGGGTCCAGGGCGTCACGCCGGAGGCGTGCTGCGCACGACGCCCTGGCCTTCAGAGCCCGGCGAGCGGCTCGAACGGCGCCGGGTGCTCGAGCGAGCTCCGCACACGCCGATCGATGTCCTCGGCGAGCACCTCGCACCGGCCCATTGCGAAGGCCGCGCTCGCCACCAGGAACAGCGGCGCCACGATCGCCGCACGACGATCGGTGAGGACCGCGGGGCGTGTCGCCTCGATCGCATGGCCGGCGAGCTCGAAGCCCAAGCCCAGGATCGCGAAGGTCACCGCCGCGAGCAGCCCATCGAACCAGCCCTCGGAGGCGAGATGGTTGCCCAGCACCAGCACGAGCAAGGCCGCGAGCGCGGTCACGGCACCGAGCCGCATGTCGAGGCGGATCCAGGCGACGGCGAGCGCTGCCCAGGCCGCATCCGCCACCGTCAGCACCAGGTGGCCCACATGCACGCGCAGCAGGCCGAGCAGCACGGCCGCGGCGAGGAACAGCAGCGGCACGCCGAACGCATGGCAGACCACGTTGCCGCGCCGGTCGTGCACCATGGCGAAACCGGCCAGGCGTTCGACGAGATGGCCCGCTTGCATGGGGGATACTTTCAGCGTTTCGACAGATCCACCGACGCCGCGAACCCCAGCTCGGTTCCATAGGTGAGTGCCGCCCCGTCGGGCGCCCAGGCGAGCGAGCTCACGGGGCCGTTTCCGGGGCCCGAGACGGGCAGGACGCGCTCGGTCGCGACATCCACCAGAACCACGCTGCCGTCGGCGTATCCGCCGGCCACGATCTCGCCGGTGGGGTGGTAGGCGCAGCGCGTGCAGATCGGGCCGCCGGACGGGGCGAGCTCGAGCGGCGCCTTGCCCATCGGGCCGCCGCCGAAGAACGGCCAGAGCACGATCGCGTCGGCCCCCGAGCTCGCCAGGTACTTCCCGTTGCGCGCGAACGAGAGCGAGTGGGTTTTCGCCGGATAGCCGCTCATGCGCATGTTGTGGCCGTCGGGCAGACGCCAGCCATGCAGCGCGTTCTCCTGCATGGCGGTGACCAGCGCCTCGCCGGCGGGGTGGAAGGCGACGCCGATATGGCTGCCCTTCCACTCGAGCACGCGGGGCGTGTCGGCGCGGGAGTTCACGAACGAGATGGTGGCGCCGTTGTAGTGGCTGGCCGCGATCTTTTTCCCCCGCGCATCGAAGGCGAGGCCGGTCACCGTCGATGGATAGTCGATCGTCCGAAGCTCTGCGTCGCCGGCTCCGTAGATTCTCGCCCGCTTGCCGAAAGACGCCGCCAGGAGGGGCGTTCTGCCGTCGCGGCGGGTGGCGACGGCGTCGACCCAGCGACCTCCGAAGCTGTCGATCGTGGCGGGGTCGACCCCCGGGGACGTGCGGCGGAGCGTGCCGTCATCGCCTCCGGTGATGAAGCTCCCGTCGTCGCGCGGATCGACCGCCAGCGCCAGGATCGCACCGTCATGGACCTCGACGTCCCGCCACACGCCGCCGCTCAGGACATGCAGCCGGCCCTCGCCCGTGGCGAAGGCGGTGGTGCCGTCCTCGGCCACCGCGCAGGCGACGACGTGGCCCTCGAGCACGCGCGTGGTGCCGCGCTTGTCGAGTATCCCGCTCCAGGCGGGCGTCTCGGCCTCGCTCAAGCTGTCGTCCCGCGCGTCGTTCACGGTGTCTTCCCGCGTGTTACGGTATCTTCCCGCGCGTTACTCCCGGTGTCGTCCCGCGCGTTACTCACGGTGTCGCCCCGCGCGTTACTCACGCGACGCAGCTCTCGAAACCGCGGCGCAGCAGCGGGCGGTTGAGGTTGCGGCCGATGAACACGATGCGCGACGAGCGCGTCTCGCCCTCGCGCCACGGTCCGATGAAGTCGCCGTCCGCCATCATGTGCACCGCCTGGAACGCGTAGCGCCGGTCCTCGCCGGCGAAGTCGAGGATGCCTTTTGTCCGCAGGATGTCGCTACCCCGCCCCTGCAGCAGCAGCCCGATCCACTGGTTGAAGCGCTGACCGCTGATCTTGTCGTGCACCTCGAACGACATCGAGTTGATGTCGTCGTTGTGCTCGTGGTCGGTGTTCTCCAGGAAGTCGGGCGTGCGCTCGAGCACGCGGGCGAGATCGAACGCGCCCTGGTCGAGGATCGCGGTCACCGGCACGCGGGAATGGTCGGCGTGGTGGATCACCGCAGTCGGGTTGATGGTACGGATCCGCGCCTCCACGGCGGCGAGCTCGTCGGCGGTCACCAGGTCGATCTTGTTCAGCACGATCACGTCGGCGAAGGCGAGCTGCTCCTCCGCCTCGGCGCTGTCGGCCAACCGCGCCGGCAGGTTCTTGGCGTCCACCACCGTCACGATCGCGTCGAGCCGCGTCCGCGCACGGACATCCTCGTCGACGAAGAAGGTCTGCGCCACCGGCGCCGGGTTCGCGAGCCCGGTGGTCTCCACGATGATCCCGTCGAACTTCGTGCGCCGCTTCATCAGCCCGTTGATGATCCGGATCAGGTCGCCGCGCACGGTGCAGCAGACGCAGCCGTTGTTCATCTCGAACACCTCCTCGTCGGTGTTCACGACGAGGTCGTTGTCGACGCCCAGCTCGCCGAACTCGTTGATCACGACCGCGTATTTGCGGCCGTGCTGCTCGGTCAGCAGGCGGTTCAGCAGGGTGGTCTTGCCGGCGCCGAGATAGCCGGTCAGCACGGTGACGGGCACGGTTTCGACGGCGGTGCCGACGTCGCTCTGGTTGTCGGGCATCTAGATGCTCCTCGTGAAATCTCGGCTGCCGATATGGTGTCGGGCCTCCGCCAGGCCAAAGCCCAGCAGCAGGAAGAACCAGCCGCCGAGCGGCAGCGTGGAGAACGCGCTGGTGGACGCGATCGGCCATTCCTGCATCACCAGTGCCGCCAGCAACCCCGCCTGCAGCGGGCTTCTTTCCGCACCTCGGCCGACCGCCACCACCCACGCGGCGATCAGCGCGCAGAATAGCACCAGTCCCGGCAGGCCCGCCTGCACCGCCGCCTGGAGATAGTGGTTGTGCGGATGCTGCACGCAGACGCCGGCCCAGGCGCCACGCCCGTCGCCGCCCCACCAGTCGTGGAAATAGGCCGGATCGGCGCAGGCGGTGCGATACCCGTCGAAGCCCAGGCCCAGCACCGGGTGCGCCTCCACCATCGCCACCGCGCGCGCCGCGATCAGCCCGTAGGGCGAGCTCGGCAGGTGCTCCATCTGACCGGAAAAAACGGTCCAGAGATGGTGAAAGGCCGGCGGCCGCACCACCCCGGCCACCGCCACCAGCACGGGCAGCAGCAGCGCCACCCCCACCAGCCCGCGCCGGAGACGCGGCATCACGGCGGCCACCACCAGCAGCCCGAGCCCGGTCAGCAGCAGCGGCATGCGCTGCCCCATCAGCACCATCAGCAGCAGCGCGCCGGCACCGAGCGCCGCCGCGGCCGCGCGTCGTTCCGTGGCGGCGAGAAGTGCCCCCCACGGCACGAGCACCGGAAACAGCAGCCGCGACAGCGGCGCTGCCGCCCGCGGATGCGGGTAGGGGCCGGTGAGCGACCCGTCGGCGAAGCGAGGCTGGCCGAACAGGTTGCGCCCCGTCGCGAACTGCAGCAGCGACTGAAGCGCGATATAGGCCACCACCGCGGCCAGCACGCGCCGCAGCCAGCGGACGCGCCCCGCATCGGCCAGCACCCACCATTCGAGGGCGGCGGCCAGCACCGGCAGCCGGATCGTGGCCGCCGCCTGGGCGAACGAGCTCCAGCCGGCATGTCCGCGATCGGCGATCCCCGGCGTGGAGCAGATCACCAGCCAGGCCCACCAGGCGAGTGCGATGCGGAACCAGGCCGTGCGCGCCCACGCCCAGCCATCGCCGCGCATTGAGCGGAGCAGGAACAGTGCCGCGAGGACCGACAGATCGATATCCGCGAGCCCGCGCCCATGCGTCAGAAAAACCGGCAGCAGCAGCACGAGCGCGGTCGCCGCCCGCTCGATGATCGCGTTCATGTCGCCGTTCGTAGCGCCGCCAGCCGGGCGCGCGCGGCGACGGCCTCGAAGCCGCGCGCCCGCGCCCGCCCGAGCTGTGACAGCCGCCCGCGCTCGCCGGGATCGCTCGCGAGCTGCACCATCGCGTCCGCCAGCGCCTCCGCGTCGCCCGGCGGCACGAACAGCGCGGCCTCGCCCGCGACCTCGGCGAGCCCACCCTGGCGCGTGGCGATCAGCGCCGAGCCGCAGGCCATCGCCTCGAGCGCCACCATCCCGAACGGCTCCTCCCAGCGGCTCGGCACTACCGTGATCGCCGCCTCCGCCATGGCGGACAGCACCGCTCCGCGCGGCGCATAGCCCCGGAGCTCGACGCCCGCGGTCTCGGCCTGCGGCCGCAGCGCGGCCAGGAACGGCGTCTCGGGGCTCTCGGTGCCGAACCGGTCGGCGCCGATCATCACCGCACTCCATCCCGACAGGCGCGGCAGCGCGCGCTCGCAGGCGGCGACGAACACGTCCGCCCCCTTGTCGGCCACCAGCCGGCCCGCGAACAGGAACACCGGGCGGCGCTGCCCCGAGGCGCGCAGGTCGGGCAGGTCGGCGCTGGCCACCGCATTGTGCAGCACCGCGCACCCGTCGCCCCAGAGCCCGGCCACGAACTGCGACACCGCCACCACCTGCACCCGCCGGCCGAGGTGTGTCCGTTCGGCCGGCGTCCGCGCGCCCGGCATGGTGCGCGGGTCGTTGTGCAGGAAGAGTGCGACCGGCGTGCCCCGGAAGCGCCGCGCCAGGCGGGCCGCGAGCAGGGGCTTGTTGTGCACCTCGATGCGCCGCGGCCCGAGGCGCGCGAGGGTCACGGCCACCCCGCGCCCGTAGGTGCCGAGTGCGGAGAAGCCCCGCAGCAACGGCGTGTCCGCGGCCACGAAGCGGCATCGCGTGAAGGGAGGCGCCTCGGTCGCGTGGCCGATCACGACGTCGGCGGGATCGGCGAGTGTGGCCACCAGCAGCCCGATCGCCCCCGCGCCCTCCGGCGAGAAGTTTTCGCGCGGCGGCAGCACGATCGCGACGGGTCGGACGGCGCCGGGCTTCGGTGCGCCGGACTGCCGTGGACCGGACTGCCCTGGGCCGGATTGGGGCGCGCCGGTTTGGGGCGCGCCGGGCTGGCGCGCGCCGGATTGGGGGACGGCCGGCGCGCGCCGATCCGTGCTCAGCCGAGATCCTCCGTGCCTGGCAGGCGCCACGCGAGCGGTTCGGCCGCCGCCGCGTCGTACCAGGCTGCCACCAGCGGATGCGCCCGAACGGCCGCCGAATAGGACCCAACCTCCGCATCGGGCACGGCGTCGTAGGACAGGAGACGCGCCACGACCGGCGCATACATCGCGTCGGCCGCGCCGAACTCCGCGCCGAACAGGAAGGGTCCGCCCGATGCGAGCCGCGCGTCGCGCCAGATCGAGGCGATGCGCGCGATGTCGGCCCCCGCATCCGCCGGAATGCCACCCGCCAGTGCCCGCCGGTCGCGCCCGAGGTTCATCGGCATGGCGAGCCGCAGCGCCCGGAAGCCCGCATGCATCTCCGCGCTGATCGAGCGCGCATGCGCCCGCGCCGCGGCGTCGTCCGGCCACAGAGCGGGGGCGAGCTCGGCGCAGTACTCGACGATCGCCAGGCTCTCCCAGATCCAGCGCCCCTCGTGGAACAGCGCCGGCACGGTGCCGCTGGGCGTGCGACGGCGGAGGCCCGGTGTCACGCCGCCGGCGAGCGGCACGACCTCGAGGGCCACCTCGAGGCCGGCCAGCCGCACCGCCAGCCAGCCGCGAAGCGACCAGGAGGAATACCGCCTGGTGCCGATGACGATCCGCGCCCCCGTGTTCACGCCCCCCCTGTTCACGTCCGTGTCGCTCATGCCGCGTTCCTCCCGCTCCGCGCGGGGGCGTCCTCCCGCTCGATGAACCCGCCGCCGAGGATGCGGCTTCCCTCGTAGGCGACGCAGGCCTGGCCCGGCGCCGGATGCGCGCCCGCCGCCAGCGTCACCAGCGCGCGGCCGCCGGGCAGCGCCCGGATCGTCGCCGCCCGCGGTTCCTCGCGCGCGCGCAGCTGGACGGCGGTTGCGCGGGCCTCGGTCGGCGGGGCCACCAGCCAGTTGACCTCGCGCAGGTGCACGTTCGTGGTGCCGCCCTCGTCGCGCGGGCCGATCACGATGCGACCTGACACCGCGCCACCCGAAGCGGGCTCGATCCGCCGCACCGCCTGGCGCACGCCGCGCAGCTGTGCGGCGGCTCCGAGCCGCTTCGTCTGGCCCACCGTGTAGCGCGCGACGCCCGCGTGGCGGCCCACGGTGCGGCCCCGCTCGTCGACGATCTCACCTGCAGCCGCCGCCTCGGGATGGGCGGCGGCCACCAGGGCGGCATGGTCGCCGTCGGGCACGAAGCAGATGTCCTGGCTGTCGTGCTTGCCGGCGACCGGCAGGCCGAGGCGCCCGGCCTCGCGGCGCACGTCGGCCTTGTCGTCCATGGCACCTAGCGGAAACCGAAGGAAGTCGAGCTGCGCGCGGGTGGTCGCGAACAGGAACCAGCTCTGGTCGCGCGAGGTCGCCCGCGGCCGGTGCAGCTCGGCGCCCTCGGGCCCGTCGACGCGCCGCACGTAATGCCCGGTCGCCATCGCCTCGCAGCCGAGCTCGCGCGCGAGCCCGAGCAGATCGGTGAACTTCACGCCCATGTTGCAGCGGACGCAGGGCACCGGCGTTTCGCCCGCGGCATAGCTGGCGGCGAAGGGCGCGATCACCGTCTCGCGGAACCGTTCTTCCCCGTCGACCACGTAGTGCGCGATGCCGAGCCGGTCGGCGACGCGCCTGGCGTCATGGATGTCGCGCCCGGCGCAGCACGCGCCGCGCCGCGCCGCCGTGGCCCCGTTGTCGTAGAGCTGCAGCGTCGCCCCGATCACCTCGTGGCCGCCCTCGTGCAGCAACGCCGCCACCACGGCGCTGTCCACACCTCCCGACATGGCGACAAGAACGCGCATCTAAGCTCAGGCGGGCGGCAGCGTGACCACGAGCCCGTCGAGCTCGGCGGTCATCACCACCTGGCAGCCGAGGCGGGACTGCCTGGTCAGGCCCACGGCGAGATCGAGCATGTCCTCCTCGTCGGGCGTGGGCTTGGCGAGCCGGCCGTACCAGGCGGGATCGACGATCACGTGGCAGGTGGCGCACGCCAGCGACCCCTCGCAGGCACCCTCGACGTCGACGCCGTTGGCATGCGCGATCTCGAGCAGCGAGTGGCCGACGGGCGCGTCGACCTGCCGCTTCGAGCCGTCGCGGTTGATGAACATCATGGAAGGCATGCGGCCTCGGCCCCGATGGATGGTGTCGCGATCGGCGCGCCCGTGAGCTGCTCCCAGGCGGCGACGAGCAGGAAAGCCGCGCGGTCGATCTCGGGCGCCGAGGTAGAGCGTCCCACCGACAGGCGCAAGGATCCGGCCGCTTCCGCCGGCGCCAGGCCCATCGCGAGCAGCGTGGGGGACGGCGCGATCTCGGCGGACGCGCAGGCCGAGCCGGTGGAGGCCGCGAGCTCGGGCACGGCCGCCAGCAGCGCGGTCGCCCGCACGCCGGGGAAGCGGAGGTTGAGGTTGCCGGGCAGCCGGCGCGCGAGGCTGCCGTTCACGGCGAGCTCGGGGATCGCGTGGCAAAGCCGGCCGAGCAGCCGGTCGCGGAGCCACGCCACGCGCACCGCCTCGGTCGCCATCTCGGCCGCCGCGATCCGGCAGGCTTCCCCCAGGCCCACCACCAGCGGCGTCGGCAGCGTGCCCGAACGCAGGCCGCGCTCCTGGCCGCCGCCGGAGAACAGCGGCTCCAGCCGCACGCGCGGGCGGCGCCGCACGCGGAGTGCGCCCACACCCTTGGGGCCGTATATCTTGTGGCCACTGATCGAGACGAGATCGAGGCCCTGGCGTCCGGCGTCGAGCGGGATCTTGCCCGCCGCCTGCGCCGCATCGGTATGCAGCAGCGCCCCCACCGCGTGCACCCGGGCGGCGATCGCGCCCATGTCCTGCAGCACGCCGGTCTCGTTATGGGCGGCCATGACGCTCACCAGCAGGGTGGGGGCGGCCGCCAGCGCCGCGTCGAGTGCCGCGAGCTCGAGCAGCCCGTCGCGTCCCACCGGCAGCGCGACCACGTCGAACCCCTCGGCGCGCAAAGCCCGCGCGCTCTCGAGCACGCAGGGGTGCTCGGTCGCGACCGTGACGATGCGCCGGCGCGGGTCGGCCAAGCCGGCGGCATGGCGCGCCACGCCCTTGATCGCGAGGTTGTTCGCCTCGGTGGCCCCGCTGGTGAAAACGATCTCGCGCGCATCCGCGCCGAGCAGCGCCGCCACCTCCGCCCGCGCCTGCTCCACCGCGTCGGCCGCGCGCCGCCCGAGCGCGTGGCCGGCGCTGTGCGGGTTGCCGTACTCCGCCTCGAAGAACGGGCGCATGGCGGCAAACACGCGCGGGTCGCACGCGGTGGTGGCCTGGTTGTCGAGATAGATCATGCGCCCCCCGCTTCTGAAAGATGGGCCATGCGCAGATAGGCGTCCACGAAGCGGCTCGCATCCTCCGCGGTGGTCGACCAGGAGAGCGACACGCGGATCGCCTCGCCGGCACCGGCGCCGGCACCCATCGCCGCCAGCACGTGCGAGCGTGCGACCTTGCCCGAGGAGCAGGCCGCCCCCGCCGACACCGCGAAGCCCGCGAGATCGAGCGCCATCAGCTGGCGCGCGGCGGCGCGTCCCGGCAGGCCGAGGCAGGTGGTGTTGGCGAGCCGAGGCGCGGCCGCTCCGTGCACCACCGCGCCGGCGCCCGCCGCCGCCGCCTCGATCCGGTCGCGGAGTGCTGCGAGATGCGCGGGTGCGGCGATCCCCGCCACCGCGGCGAACGCCGCGATGGGTGCGAGCGCCGGTGTGCCGCCGCGGCGCCCCCATTCCTGGCCGCCGCCGGCGAACAGTGGCGCCGGCTCGATCCCCCCGGCCAGCAGCAGCGCGCCCGCACCCGGCACGCCGCCCATCTTGTGCGCCGAGACGGCAACGCTCGCAGCCCCGATCGCGTCCGGTGCCACCGGCAGCCGGCCCGCCGCCTGCACCGCGTCGACATGCAGCCAGGCGCCATGGCGGCGGCAGATCGCGGCGGCCTCGGTGATGGGATGGAGCACGCCGGTCTCGTTGTTGGCCGCCATGAGACAAACGAGAGCCGGCGGCCCGTCCGCCAGAGCGCGCTCCAGGTCCGCGAGATCGCACGTGCCGTCGGGCCGCACCGGCAGGATCGTGGCGTCCCGGCCGCAGGCGGCGCGCACCGCATCGTGCTCGGTGGCGCCCATGAGCAGCCGGCGCCCGGCCGCGAGCCCGTGGATGGCAAGCGCGTTCGCCTCCGTGCCTCCCGAGGTGAACACCACCTGCTCGGGGGCCGTCGCGAACGCCGCTGCCACCGCGTCGCGCGCATCCTCGAGCAGCCGGCGCGCGCCCCGGCCATCCGCATGCACCGAGGCCGGGTTGCCGCGCATCCCGAGTGCGGCCAGCAGCGCCGCGCGCGCTTCGGGACGCAGAATCTCGCTCGCGTTCGCGTCAAGATAAATGCGTGCGGAACCAGGATTGTCGCTGTGATGGGACATGAACGTCAATTTGATAGGAAACCGATGCGGGTGTGCCTATAAAGCGGCATTCGAATCGTCGGACCGCCCAACGAATAGGCGCGGTGGTCGTCGTCGGAACGGGAGGAGCGGATGACGGGTCGTCGACAATCCGAAGCGGCTTGGGCTTCCTCTTCGCCCCAATCGTCCCCGGCGTCTACGAGGCCCCAACTGTCTGCGACGCCTCAACTGCCTGCGACGCCCCAACTGTCTGCGACGCCGGGCCTGGATCTGGGTTCGGAACGCCTTATCTAAAAATTCATCCGTTCACTCGGGACGTCGGCACCGCGGTCAGGCAATGCCATGCGCCGGCGTCTGCCTCCTTTCACCATCCGTCGCCCGTGCCTGGGTGACCAAGACAGAACAGCAGGACAACGATGCCTGAGGTCATGTTCGCCGGCCCTGACGGCCGGCTCGAGGGTCGCTACAGCCACTCCAAGGAGCAGGGCGCCCCACTTGCGCTGGTGCTCCATCCCCACCCGCTGCATGGCGGGACGATGAACAACCGCATCACCTATGCGATGTATCGGACCTTCGAGAAGCTCGGTTTCTCGACCATGCGGTTCAATTTCCGCGGCGTGGGCCGCTCCCAGGGCCGCTACGACGGCGGCATCGGCGAGATCTCGGACGCCGCCGGCGCGCTCGACTGGATGCAGATGGTCAACCCGAACTCGGGCGGCCTGTGGATCGCCGGCTACTCGTTCGGCGCCTTCGTGGGCATGCAGCTGCTGATGCGCCGGCCCGAGATCTCGGGCTGGATTTCGGTGGCCCCGCCCGCCAGCCACTACGATTTCGGGTTTCTCGCACCCTGTCCCTGCGGCGGGCTGATGATCTCGGGCGACAAGGACGAACTCGCCCCCGAGCCCGCGATCCGCAAGCTGGTGGACAAGCTGCACACCCAGAAGGGCGTCGTGGTGGATTACCGCGTGTTCAAGGGCGCGGACCACGTGTTCGCGAACCATGCGGAGCAGGTGGCCGAGGCGACCGAGGGGTATGTGGCGGCGACCATGGCTCGCAAGACGATGGCGCTCGCGGCGGACTGAAGAAGAAGGCCAGGGGCGCTGCCCCTGGACCCCGCTGGGGCCTTGGCCCCAGACCCCTTAACTATCGGGACCGCTGAAGATCGCGGGCCATTGATGGTGTTTTTGAGAGACGCGCTGCAGCCACCGGATTCGATACGCTGCAAGCATGACGATGTTTGTATCGAAGGTCTGGGGTGTCGATGATCCGTGTGGACCGATGGTGTTCAGCACCCCGGGCTGGCGCGATCACGCGGTCAGCCTGCTCAAGCTGGGAGATCGCGTAGCTCTCGTCGGTACATTCGGCCACGAGACGCCAGAGGCGGATCGGAACAGGGTTCTCGGCCTCATGGAGCCGAGCACCGTTCACGTCTCGACAAGCGACTTCCCGCTCCCCACCCAAGACCATCGCGCTTTCAAGCCCGACGGCACCTTCCGATGGCCGTTTGCCCTTCTCAATCGTCACGCCTGGCTTTGCGAGCCCGGGTTGTTCCTCGCCAAGGTTGCCCCGCGGTCGGGCAACCCGTTCGGATCCGTCGCAGCGTCCGGGATCGTGGCGCTTCAGCCTGAGGAGGAAACTCGGATCCTTGCGCACCCATTCCGCGAGGTCGCTCTCATCCCGTCGCGTCAAGGCGACCGCAAATTATACGGAGATGACGCCGCCAGGCGGCGTGGGGCGCCTGTTCCTACGGAGGGCGTTCGCCGGAGCATCATGCAGGTGCGCGACGCCCCGGCGTTCGTATACTGGTTCACTCTGACAGCTGGCGAGCGGATCGTCGGCCATAAGATTGGATGGTCATTCGACTGGAAGCAGCGACTACGGCAGTTCAACTCCGTGGCGCTCCATGCTCTGGATGGCCTGCGCTACCATGCTTACAGATTTCAGCTGCTCGACACCGCCCGGCTTGCGTTCCGGATCGAGCAACGTCTGCTGCAAGCGTTCGATGCTCGAAGGCATCCTGCCAATCGAGAGATCCTGACCGGCGTCAACCAGGCCGTTCTTCAGGAAGCCTGGGATCGGGAGACCATACGCGCGATCGTCGGCAAGGATGTCGGTTGCGGTCGCGCCTAAAGCCGACATCAGCGCACGCCCTGCAAAGCACCTCCAGACGAGTGGGGTCTGGGGTCGAGACCCCAGCGGGTCCAGGGCAGCGCCCTGGCCTTTTCTGCTCGCCAGCACCCCGCAGACTGCCGCCAGCGACACCAGCCCGCCAAGTGACATTCACTCCCCTTTTTCACCGCGGCACGACCAGCGTCCCGCCCGGACACGGGTGCGGCACGCCGGTGGTGCCGGGCAGGCTGAGCGGTAGACCGCGCGCCGAGCGCACCGCGAGATAGGCGAAGCACTGCGCCTCGAGCGCGTCGCCGTCCCAGCCGAGCGTCTCCGCCGTCACGATCTCGGCCCTGGTCGAGGCGAGGGCTGCCATGATCGCGCGGTTGCGACGGCCGCCGCCGCAGACCACCAGCGTGCGGATCGACCGGGGGAGGTTGGTGGCAGCCACCGCGCGCGCGGTGAAATGCGCCAGCGTCGCGGCCGCGTCCGGGAGGGACAGCGCCGAGACCGCCTCGAGCGCCGCCGAAAAATCCTGCCGGTCGAGCGATTTCGGCGGCAGGCGCTCGAAGAACGGGTGCGCAAGCAGGCGTTCCAGGATGTCCTCGTCGGGTGTGCCCGACAGCGCGGCGGCACCGTCCGCGTCGAACGCCTGGCCGGTGCGCGCGGCCATCAGGTCGTCGAGCAGCGCATTGCCGGGGCCGGTGTCGCAGGCGAGGAGGGCGGCCGGGTCGTCCGGCACGAAGGTGATGTTGGCGACGCCGCCGATGTTCAGCACGCCGACGGGGCGGGCGAGCGCCGGCGGCAGCATCGCCGCGTGGAACAGCGGCACCAGCGGCGCGCCCTCGCCGCCGGCCGCGACATCGTTCGCGCGGAAGTCGTGCACCACGGGCACGCGCAGGCGATCCGCCAGGCGCTGCGCGTCGCCGATCTGCCAGGTGAAGCGCCGCGCCGGCCGGTGCAGCACGGTCTGGCCGTGAAGGCCCACCAGGTCGGCGCGCACGCCGCCCGCCTTTCCCAGAAGCGCCTCGACGGCGTCGGCGTGGCGGTCGGTGAGCTCGCGTTCGGCGTCCCGAAGCGCGGGCGAGGCGGGGTCGAGCGCGTCGCCCAACGCGATCAGCGCGCGCAGGCGGGCGCGGAGCGCGGGCGAATACGGCAGGGTCAGCGACGGCCCGCACGCAAACACCCGCTCGCCGTCGGTGTCCACCACGGCCGCGTCGACCCCGTCGAGCGAGGTGCCGCTCATCAGTCCGATCGCCGTCTGCACTCTTCCCCTCCAAGCCCCGTTCGCGCTTTATCCGCCCATGGTGGCGACATCCGAATTCCTGCGCGAGGCCCAGGCCCGCGGCTTCGTGTTCCAGTGCACCGACGAGGCGGCGCTCGACGCTGCTTTCGCGGCCGGCCCGGTCGCCGGCTATATCGGCTTCGACCTGACCGCCGACTGCCTGCACGTGGGCTCGGCGCTGCAACTGATGCTGCTCCGGCTGATGCAGCGTCACGGCCACCGGCCGGTGGCGCTGATGGGCGGCGGCACCAGCCGGATCGGCGATCCGTCGGGCCGCGAGGAGGCCCGCCAACTGCTCACACCGGAGCGCCTCGCCGAGAACAAGGCCGGCATCCTCGCCTCGATCAAACCCTTCCTCCGCTTCGGCGACGGGCCGGGCGAGGCGCTGCTCGCCGACAACGCCGACTGGCTCGACGCGCTCGGCTACATCGACCTCCTGCGCGAGGTCGGCACCCATTTCAGCGTCAGCCGCATGCTGAGCTTCGATTCCGTGAAACTGCGCCTGGAGCGCGAGCAGGGGCTCACCTTTCTCGAGTTCAACTACATGATCCTGCAGAGCTACGATTTCCGCGAGCTCCGCCGCCGCTATGGCGTGACGCTGCAGATGGGCGGCTCGGACCAGTGGGGGAACATCGTGTCAGGTGTCGACCTGGTGCGGCGCACGGACGCGGCACAGGTGTTCGGCCTCACCACCCCGCTGGTGACCACGTCGTCGGGCACGAAAATGGGAAAGAGTGCGGCGGGCGCCGTCTGGATCCGCCCGGAAAAACTCGCGCCCTACGGCTACTGGCAGTTCTGGCGCAACACCGAGGATGCCGATGTCGGGCGTTTCCTGCTTATGTTCACCGATCTCCCGCTCGCGGAGTGCGACCGGCTGGCCGCCCTCGGAGGTGCCGAGATCAACGAGGCCAAGAAGGTGCTGGCGACAAGTGCCACCGCGATCGCGCATGGAAGCGCGGCGGCGGCGGCGGCCGAGGCGACCGCGCGCACCACGTTCGAGGCGGGCGGGGTTGCCGCCGACCTGCCGACCCATCGCGTGGCCGCAGCCGCGCTCGCGGCGGGTATCCCCGCCTTCCGCCTGTTCGTGGACGCCGGCCTGGCCGCGAGCCTCGGCGAGGCGCGGCGCCTGATCCGCGGCGGCGGCGCGCGGGTGAACGACGCCGCCGTCACCGACGAGGGCGCGGTGGTCGACGCGGGCGCGCTGCGGGACGGCGCGATCAAGCTGTCCGCCGGCCGCAAGCACCACGTTCTCGTGCGGGTGGACTGATCCTGCGCCCCCTCTGCTTGCAACGGGGCCGGTGTGGTGGTGCAACGATCGCCATGCGCATCCTCCCGACGCCCCGTCTCGCCTGCCTCGTCCCCGGCCTTTTCGGAGTTCTCTGCCTCCTGGGAGCTGCCGGCACCGGCCCGATCACCCTGCAGGCCGCCCCCGGCACGCCGGAGGACACCGCCGCGCGCACGCTGGTCGCGCACGACATCGCCGACTCCAAGGCGCATGGCGAGGAGCCGCTGGTGCTGGTGGGCGCCGCCCCGCTCGCCACCCGGCACGGAGCGCCGGCCGCGTTGTTCGTGCAGCTCCAGTCGGCGGCCCTGTGCGGCTCGGCCGGCTGCGACACCTCGGTCTACCTGCCCGCTCATGGGACCACCGGCTGGATCCGCGTGCTCGACTCGGTGAGCGGGCCGATCACCGTCTCGCGCACCATCCACGGCCACATGCACGACCTCGTGGTGGGCGACCACGACCGCTGGGTCTGGGCCGGGCACGGCTACCGCGACACGGTGGAAGCGCCCGCGCTCGCGGGGCTGAAGCATTCCGTCGAGCGCCACGAGGCCGTCGTGGAGCGCCATGGCGGCGTGTCGCCGCCGCCGCCGAAGTAGCGGGTTGGTCGTGCGGTCGGGCCTGTTCGTACTGGCGCTGGCGGCGATGCCGGCGGTGGCAAGCGCCGCAGACGACCACCTGTGGACCTACCATCTGCGCGGCACGGTCGGCGCCGCCTCGGTCGGGGCTATCCTGACGCTGCAGGATGACCACCGCTTCGTGGCCGGTCACGACTTCTATGCCGACGGGACGGACGTCCCGCTCACCGGCGCACTGGACGCGAGGGTGCTCGAGCTTCGCGAGCTCGGTGGCGGGACGTTCCACCTGCACCTGGCCAACCCGCCGGGTGCCCTCGCATCGAAGCTGGATTTTGGCAGCGATCCGCGGCTTGAAGGCACGTGGACCCGCAGCGGCGACACGCGGCCGGTGCACCTCCATGTCGAAGACCGCGACGAAGGACGCTTCCCGTCGCGACTCTACGGCGCGGTGACAAGGGAGCCCGATCGCCGTTTCGAGGCGCGGGTGCGACGCTTCGTCGTCGCGGTGCTGGCCGGCGACGAGACCCGCGCGTCAGGTTTCGTCTCGTATCCGCTCCGGGTCGATGACAATCGCACCACCTTCATCAGGACGCGGGCGGAGCTGATCAGGACGTGGCGCCGCATCTTCACGCCTCCCGTCATGGCAGCGCTGCGGGGAGCGATCCCGCACGACATGATCGTGAACGACGACGGTGACGGCGTGAAGCTTGCCGAGGGCGTCGCCTGGTTCAACGGGCGCGGCGTGGAGACGATCAACGTCGATTAGGCGCGGGATTGGAGCGGGTGAAGGGAATCGAACCCTCGTATGCAGCTTGGGAAGCTGCCGTTCTACCATTGAACTACACCCGCGAATGCGCGCCGCCCGGCGTTCATAGGCGATGGCGCCGATCGGCTCAAGGTTGACGCGGCCCATCCCGGCCGCCTAGCGTCGGCGCGGGCTCACGCCCCCTCGTGATTTGTTCGGCCGGCTTGCGGCGAGGTTAAACAAGCAGCTGAAAGAGGCGATGGACCTGCCAGCGACGGCGGCCCGCGTTCCCCTGCCGTGATCGGCCCGATCGTTCGAGGGGATCCGCATGTCCGCCAACCGCTTCCGTCCGGCCACCCAGCTCGTCCACGCGGGCATCGAGCGCACGCCCTACGGCGAGACGTCGGAAGCGATGTTTCTGACGTCGGGCTTCGTCTACGACAGCGCCGCGCAAGCCGAGCGCACGTTCCTGGGCACCGAGACGCACTACCAGTATTCGCGGTTCGGCAACCCAACTGTCGCCGCCCTCGAGCGCCGGCTCGCCGCGATCGAGGGTGCGGAGGCCTGCCGCGCCACCGCCACCGGCATGGCCGCCGTGCACGCGGCCCTGATGAGCCATCTGCGCGCCGGCGACCGGGTGGTGGCCTCGCGTGCGCTGTTCGGCTCCTGCTTCTGGATCGTGGCCGAGCTGCTCGGCCGCTACGGCATTTCTCACCAGTTCGTCGACGGCGCCGACCTCGACGCGTGGCGGGCGGCGCTCGCGCAGCCCACCGCGATGGTGCTGCTGGAGAGCCCGTCCAACCCGATGCTGGAGCTCGTCGACCTCCGCCGCGTGGCCACACTGGCGCACGACGCCGGCGCCCTCGTCGTGGTCGACAACGTGTTCGCGACGCCGCTGCGCCAGCGCCCGCTCGAGCTCGGCGCCGACATCGTCGTCTACTCGGCCACCAAGCACATGGACGGCCAGGGCCGCGTGCTCGGCGGCGCCGTGCTCGGCCCCCAGCGCTGGATCGAAGAGACGCTGCAGCCCTTCATCCGCAACACCGGGCCCGCGATCTCGCCCTTCAACGCCTGGGTGCTGCTCAAGGGGCTCGAGACCATGGAGCTCCGGGTCGCCGCCGCCGAGGCGAACGCGCGCCGCGTGGCGGACGCGTTGGCCGGCCGCGCCCACGTGAACCGCGTGCTCTATCCCGGCCGCGAAGACCACCCGCAATACGATCTCGCCCGCGCGCAGATGACCGGCGGCGGCACGCTGGTGACCTTCGAACTGGCCGGCGGAAAGGCCGCCGCGTTCCGCTTCCTCGACGCGCTGCGCCTGGTGGCGATCTCCAACAATCTCGGCGACAGCCGCTCGCTCGCGACCCACCCCGCCACCACCACCCATATGAGGATCGGCCCGGAGGCGCGCGCCCGGCTCGGCATCGGCGACGGCGTGATCCGTCTCTCGGTCGGCCTCGAGGACGCCCGCGACATCATCGACGACCTGGAACTCGGCTTCGCGTCGCTCGCTGGACAATGGGCGCAGGAGAGGGCGGCGGAATGATGCGTGTCGAGGGGACCGATCCCGATGCCCCCGGGATGGAGGCCGAGGAGGACGCCGCAGGCTTCACCGAGACCACGCGCGGCATCCGCATCTCCGTGCGGTCGTTCTTCCTCGAGGACCAGTCCGAGCCCGATGACCGGCAATATGTCTGGGCCTACCGCGTGCGCATCGAGAACACCGGCGGCGCCAGCGTCCGCCTGCTGCGGCGCTCCTGGCAGATCACCGACATGCGCGGCCGCACCCAGCGCGTCGACGGCGAGGGCGTGGTGGGCGAGCAGCCGCTGCTCGGCCCGGGCGACGCGTTCGAATACACCTCCGGCACCCCGCTCGAGACGCCCAGCGGATTTATGCGCGGCGCCTACCGCATGGTCGACACCCGCTCGGGCGAGAATTTCGACGTGGCCGTGCCCGCCTTCAGCCTCGACAGCCCCTACCTGCTCGGGCTCGTGCATTAGCGTTCGCACGGGGAAGATGCGTGCATTGAGCAAGTGGCGCGGCGCCCCCATCTAGGGGCGACGTCCCAGGAGTTCCGTCGTTTTGGACACAGTCCCCCCGACCTCGCTTGCCGAGGCTTTCCGTGGCGAGATGGGCGATCGCCGTCCGAGCCGTGACGAGGCGGAGGCCGCGATCCGGACGCTGATCCGCTGGGCCGGCGACGATCCCGACCGCGAGGGTCTGCGCGACACGCCGCGCCGGGTCGCGCGCTCGTACGAGGAGTTCTTCCGCGGCTACGGCGAGGATCCGCACGCGCTGCTCGCCCGCACCTTCGAGGAGGTCGAGGGCTACGACGAGATCGTGCTGCTGCGCGACATCCGCCTCGAGAGCCATTGCGAGCACCACATGGTGCCGATCATCGGCCGGGTGCACGTGGCGTATCTGCCCCGCAACCGAGTGGTGGGGATCAGCAAGCTGGCCCGCGTGGTGGATGCCTATGCGAGCCGGCTGCAGATCCAGGAGAAGCTGACGGCGCAGATCGCGGGTGCGATCGACGACGTGCTCAAGCCGCACGGGGTCGCCGTGGTGATCGAGGCGGGGCATCAGTGCATGACCACGCGCGGGGTGCACAAGCCGGGCGTGGGGATGATCACGAGCCGGATGCTGGGGGCGTTTCGGGATCAGCCGGAGACGCGGCGGGAGCTGCTGGCGATGCTCAATGGGCCGCGGCAAGGGGGGTTCGATACCTGAAGAAGGCCAGGGCCCGTGCGCAGCACGCCTTCGGCATGACGCCCTGGACCCGCCAAGGGACAGTCGTCCCTCGGATCCCTGATCGTTTGGGTTGTTCCCTGGCGAAGCCTAAGACATCCGCTAACGCATCCCGTCTCCAGCCCCTGTACTCCAGTATGGGGTTTTAAGGGCTGCGCCCTTAACGGGGTCCAGGGGCAGAGCCCCTGGCCTTCTTCGCCCATCTTCTTAACCTTTAGGCCATATTTCTGAGACAGTCTTAGCCGTCGCGCGTGCTTCGTCTTCCATGTTAGCTCGGCAGCGTAACCAAGACACCGAAGGGGCCGCATGCTCGACGCCGTTGAAGCAGCACTTCTCAGTGTGACCCAGCCTGCCCGGCCGATCGTTCCCGTGGTGCTGTCGGGCGGGTCGGGCAGCCGGCTCTGGCCCGTATCCCGCGCGAGTTTTCCCAAGCAGCTCTGGCCGCTGCTGACCGAGCGCTCCCTGCTGCAGGAGACCGTGCTCCGCGCCCGCGGCGACGGCTTCGCGGCACCGGTTCTGGTCTGCAACGAGGAGCATCGCTTCCTGATCGCCGAACAGCTGCGCGAGGCTGGTGTCACCGGCGCGCGCTTGCTGCTCGAGCCGGTCGGGCGCAACAGCGCGCCGGCGATCGCGGCCGCCGCCCTGCTGGTGGCCGAGACCGAGCCGGGTGCGGTGCTGTGGATGATGGCGGCCGACGCCGCGATCGGAAAGCTCGAGGCGCTGGGCGAGGCGCTGGGGCATGCGGTCGCGGCCGCCGAGGCGGGCCGGATCGTGACCTTCGGCATGAAGCCCACCCGCCCCGAGACCGGCTACGGCTACATCGAAGTGGGCGAGGCGTTCGAGCACCACCAGGGGGTTCACCGGATCGCGCGCTTCGTCGAGAAGCCGGACATCGAGCAGGCGACGCTGCTGGTGGCGGGCGGCAGGCATCTCTGGAATTCGGGGATGTACGTGTTCAAGGCCGATGTGCTGATCGCCGAGCTCGAGCGCTACGCGCCCGCGGTGCTGGCGCAGGCGCGGCTCGCGGTCGCCGGCCGGCGGGAGGATCTCGATTTCCTCCGCCTCGATCCCGTCGCGTTCGCCGCCGCTCCCGACATCAGCATCGACTATGCGATCGCCGAGAAGACCGACCACGCGGCGGTGGTGCCGGCGGATCTCGACTGGTCGGACGTGGGCAGCTGGGACGCGCTGTGGGAGGTCTCGCCCAAGGACGCCGCAGGCAACGCCCAGGTGGGCGACGTGCTGCTCGAGCATTCGCGCAACTGCTATGTCCGCTCGGACGGGATCGTCACCGCGGTGGTCGGGCTTGACGACGTGATCACGGTCGTCACCGAGGACGCGGTGCTGGTCACGCATCGCAACCGTGCGCAGGACGTCAAGCGCGTGGTGGAGCGGCTGCGCGCCGCCGGGCGCTCCGAGGCGATCGCGCATAACCGGTCGTATCGCCCGTGGGGGTTCTACGAGTCGCTGATCCAGGGCGATCGCTTCCAGGTGAAGCGGATCGTGGTGCATCCCGGCCAGCGCCTGTCGCTGCAGAAGCATTTCCACCGCGCCGAGCACTGGGTGGTGGTGGCCGGCACCGCGATGGTCACGCGCGATGCCGACGAGCTGATGGTGCGCGAGAACGAGTCGATCTACCTGCCGCTCGGCTGCACGCACCGGCTCAGCAATCCGGGCCGCATTCCGCTGACGCTGATCGAGGTGCAATCCGGGCCGTATCTGGGCGAGGACGACATCATCCGCATCGAGGACGTCTACAACCGCAGCTGAGACGTGGGGCTCTGCCCCAAACCCCGCCAGGATCAGCGATCCTGGACCTGCATGACTTAAGTATTGCGGGTCCAGGGGCGCTTGCTCCTGGCGGGGTCCAGGGGCAGAGCCCCTGGCCTTCTCAGAAACGCCCCAGCGAAGTTTTCGGCCAGCGCCGGTGCAGCCACAGCCAGGCGTCCGGCTCGGCCCTGATCCAGCGCTCGAGCGTCGCGTTCATCGCGACCGAGATCGCGCGTACGTCACCGTCGCGGCTGCCGGCGGGACGCACCTCCAGCGCCGGTTCGCACACCATCCTGAAGCGCCCGGGCTCGAGCCGTTCCACATGCACGGGCATGATCGGCAGATGGAATCGGAGCGCCAGCTGGGCGAGCGCCGGCGCCGTCATCGCGTCGCGCCCGAAGAACGGCACCGCGATGCCGTCGTTCATCTTCTGGTCGACCAGCAGCCCCACCGAGCCGCCCGCCCGCAGGTGCGACAGCGCCTGCCGCGCCCCGCCCGCCCCCTTGGCGAACATCGCGACATCCGCGCCGAGGGCCGCCTGGCGCATCCCCTGGATCACCGCGTTGATCCGGCCGTTCGAGGCGGCGCGGTAGAAGCCGGCGACGCGCAAGCCGAGTGCCGCCGCGATCGGCAGCACCATCTCCCAGTTGCCGAAATGGCCCGAGAAGAACACGACCTGGCCGCCAGGCCTGCGCGCCGCGTCGAGATGCTGCTCGCCGGCGATTTCCCATCCCGGTCCCGACGGCGTGCGCTTGAACGAGGCCAGGTGCGGCAGCTCGGCGACGGTGCGTCCGAGATTGTCCCACACGCCGCGGATGATCCGCGCCCGCGCGGCGTCGTCGAGCGCCGGGAGGGCCAGGCGCAGGTTCCGATCGGCCACCCTCGAGACGCCGAGATGCGGGCCGATGCGGCGCGCCACGCTGCCGCCCAGATTGGACGCGCGCACCGGGCCCAGTCGCCGGAGCAGCCAGATCGCCGAACGCAATGCGCCCATCTGCAACGCAGCCGCGACCGAGTTCGGCCCGTCGTCCGGACGACGCGTGGAAGACGACATCGCCCATCATCGGTTGGGATCGCCGGAGTTGCACCTGTTTTTGCAACGCTGCTCGCGCAGCGGCCTCCTCCATGTCGAGCGCTCATCTCCGGGCGGCCGGCCGGCCGGCCCGGCGATCCGCTCGTCTTGCCGGCCACCCGCCGATATCGGGACCGACCGCATCTATAGCGCGAACGGTCCCGGGACGCCGCGATCTGCTGGCGCGGCCATCCGGGCGATCGGCACCACGCGTTCCGAAAAAACGTGAGGAGTTCGTCACCGAACGAATGCCCGTGCCAGCCGATGTAACTGCCGTGCGAATTCGCGACGGAGAGAAACGATGGATGACGGACGGGTCTGGGGTTCCGAAGAGGGCCTGTGGATCGGCGATGCCGAGAACTACCACCGCACGATCGATGCGGAGTGCCTGATGGTGGTGCCGAGGCCGCCCTACGTGTTGACCGGGCAGCAGGCGGCGGATGCCGTGTCGGACACGCCGCGCTGGTCGAAGGTCGCGTTCACCGCGCAACAGGTATCGCGGCCGCAGGAGGGTCTGATCGTGATCGCCTACAAGGCGCGGGCCGAGCGGGAAGGTGTCGCGGCCTACGAAGCGCATTGCACCACCACCTACCGGCGTCTCGAGCACGAGGTCTGGCGCGTGGTGCAGCATCAGCAGACCCCCATCCTGACCACCCGGTGATCGCGACATGTCAGGCGTTGTGGTCATCACCGGCGGAAGTGCCGGCATCGGGCGTGCGGCGGCGGACGCGTTCGCGGCCAAAGGGTATGCGGTCGGGCTGATCGCGCGCGGTGCCGAGCGGCTCGACGCGGCCCGCGCGGCGCTGGAGGCGAACGGCGCCCGGGTCCACACGGAAGTGGCCGATGTCGCCGATGCCGACGCGCTGGCACGCGCGGCGGACGCGATCGCGGCGGCGCTCGGGCCGATCACGGTCTGGGTCAACAATGCGATGGCGACCGTCTACAGCCCGATCCGCGATCTCGAGATGGACGAGTTCCGCCGTGTGACGGAGGTGACGTATCTCGGCGCCGCCAACGGAACGATGGCGGCACTCAAGAGGATGGAACGCGGCACGATCGTCCAGGTCAGCTCGGTGCTCGCCTGGCGCGCGGTTCCCGTGCAGGGAGCGTATTGCGGGGCCAAGTTCGCGCTACGCGGGTTCACGGAGTCGCTCCGGGCCGAGCTGATCCACGACGGCAGCCGGGTCCACTTGACCATGGTGCACCTGCCGGCGATCAACACGCCGCAGTTCGACTGGGCACGCAACAAGACGGGACGGGAAACGAAGGCGCCCGGTCCCTATCAGCCGGAGGTCGCGGCCGACGCCATCGTGTATGCGGCCACGCATCGCCGGCGGGACGTGTTCGTCGGTGCCTCGACGCCGCCCACGATCCTGGCGGCGCGTCTGGCGCCGAGCGTGATCGACCAGGTTCTGGCGCGGAAGGGTTACTCGTCACAGCTGGGCGACGCGCCGGCGGCGCTGAGCGAGGGAAACCTGTTCGAGCCCGCGCCGGGCGGCGGCCAGGGAGCGCATGGCCGGTTCGATGAGGACGCGAAAACGCGGCGCGACATCTACACCAGCGGGCAGGCGAATGTGGTGGCCGCCAGCATGGTCCTGCTCGGCGCGATCGGTGTCGGCATGCTGGCGACGTCGCCGCTCACGCTGGGGCCGGCGCTGATTGCTCGGTCTCTGATGCGCAAGCTTTAATAAGGCCAGGGGCTCTGCCCCTGGACCCCGCTAAGGACAGTCGCCCTTAGAACCCTTTACTGAAGGTTGGAGTACAAGCGCTGGAGACGGAATGCGTTAGCCGAAGGCTATAATTACAGGCTACGCCAGGGAACAACCCAAACAATCAGGGTTCCAAGGGACGACTGTCCCTTGGCGGGTCCAGGGCAGAGCCCTGGCCTTCTACGCGGCCAGATCCCGACCTTTCAGCAGCGCCGCCGTGCTCGGCGCCCGCCCGCGAAACGCCGAATAGAGCGCCATCGGATCACGCGTATCGCCGGCCGCATAGATGTCGCGCAGCAGCCCAGCCAACCGCGGCTCATACGGATCACCAGCTTCGGTGAACGCCTCGAACCCGTCCGCATCCAGCACCTCCGACCACATATAGGCGTAGTAGCCGGCCGCATATCCGCCGCCCGCGAACAGGTGCTGGAAATGCGCCGGCCGATGCCGCAGCCCGATCGCCGCCGGCATGCCGATGCCCGCCAGGAACTCCCGCTCGAACTGCTCGATGTCGAGCGACCCGGGATCGGGATGACGGTGCAGCGCCATGTCGATCAGCGCGGACGACGTGAACTCCACGGTCCCGAACCCCTGGTTGAACCCCTCGGCGGCCCGGATCCGCGCGATCGTCTCGTCGGATATCGGCTCGTTCGTCTCGTGGTGCAGCGCGTAGCGGCGCAGCGTCTCGGGCAGGGTGAACCAGTGCTCGTAGACCTGGCTTGGAAACTCCACGAAGTCGCGCCGCACCGAGGTCCCCGATTGCGCGGGGTAGCGCACCCGGCTGAGCAGGCCATGCAGCGCATGGCCGAATTCGTGGAACAGCGTGCGGCCGTCGTCGAACGAGAGCAGCGTGGGCGTGCCCCGCGCGAAGTTGTTGTTGTTGACGATCACCGGCGAGACCGCCTCGTCGAGGTTTTCCTGGTCGCGATAGGAACTCATCCAGGCGCCCGACCGCTTGTCGGGCCGCGCGAAATGGTCGGCGAGGAACACGCCCACATGCCCGTTCGCGTCGCGCACCTCGTAGGCGCGCACGTCCGGATGATACACCGGCACGTCGGGCGCTTCCGTCAGCGTGATCCCGAACAGCCGATGCGCCACGTCGAACGCCGCCTGCTGCACGCGCGCGAGCGGGAAATACGGCTTCAGTGCCGCGTCGTCGAGCGCGTAGTCGGCGCGCCGCACGCGATCGGCGTAGTAGCGCCAGTCGCACGCTTCGATCTCGCCGTTGAAGCCGTCCGCGGCCGCGTTCTCCGCGAGCCGCCGCGTCTCGTGTTCGGCTTTCCGGCAGGCCGGCGCCCAGACTTCCTCGAGCAGTGCGGTGGCGGCCGCCGGCGTCCCTGCCATCGTGTCGGCGAGCGCGAACGACGCGAAATCGGGCGTCCCGAGCAGCCGTGCGCGCTCGGCTCGCAGTGCCAGAATCTCGGGGATCAGCGGACGGTTGTCGTGCGGCCCGTCATGCGCGCCGCGGCGGATCCAGGCCTCGTGCGCCACCCGGCGCAGATCGCGACGCGCGGAATAGGTGAGGAACGGCTCGACCAGCGAGCGCGACAGCGTGATGGCGTGGCCGTCAAGATCGCGCGCCGCAGCCGCCTCGCGCGCAGCCTCGATCAGGAAGGGCGGCAGCCCTTCGAGATCGTCCGCGCCGAGTGCGAGGTGCCACGCCCTCTCGTCGTGCACGACGTTCTGCCCGAACGCCGTGTGCAGCACGGCGAGCCGCTCGGAGATCGCGGTGAGCCGCACCTTGTCGGCCTTGCCCAGTGCCGCACCGCTGCGCACGAACTGCAGATGCGTGCGCTCGAGCAGCCGCATCTGATCTTCCGCCAGCCCGAGCGACGCGCGCGCCGCATGCACCGCATCGATCCGCGCGAACAGCGCCGGGTTCAGCCGAACTTCCATGCCGTGCTGCGCCAGAAGCGGCGACATCACGCGGTCGACCGCCTCGAGCGCGCCGCCGCCGAGGCTCACCACCAGGTTCGAGAACACATTGCCCACGCGCTCGAGCAGGCGCCCTGCGCGCTGCATCGCCACGATCGTGTTCTCGAAATCCGCAGGCCGGGGGTCGTCCGCGATCGCCGCGATCTCGCCCCGATGCGCGCGCATGGCCACCGTGAAGGCGGGCTCGACATGCGCGGGCTCGATGAGGTCGAACGGCGGCAGGCCGAACGGCGTGGTCCACGCGGCGAGGAGCGGGTTCTCGTGTGTCGTGCTCATCGGCCGATCGGGACAGATTGACCCCGCGTGGTCAAGCGGCCAGCGCGGCGCTCTGGTCAAGCAGAAGGTCGGGGCGCTGCCCCGAACCCCGCCAGGATCGGTCGATCCTGGACCTGCTTTTGCGCCGGTTCCGGAACGCCGCTTCGTGCTGCTAGGCTCGCCGTCATGATCACGCGACTGCGCCACGCTTTCCTCTCCGCCGCCCTCCTCGCCTCGGTGTCCTCGCAAGCCCTGGCCGTCGATCGGGGCGCGCCGCCGGCACCGCCCGACGACGTCCACGACACCATCCACGGCGTCACGGTCGCCGACCCGTATCGCTGGCTCGAGAACGGCGACGACACGCGCGTGATCGCCTGGGAACAGGCGGAGAACGCCCGTGCCCGCACCGCCCTCGACGCGCTGCCCGCACGCCCCGCCATCGCCGCGCGCCTCAAGGCCCTTTACGGCGGCGCCTCACCCTCCTGGCGCTCGCTTCGCACCCAGGGCGGCCACGTCTTCGCCCTCGTCACAGCACCGCCCCGACAGCAGCCGATGGTGGCGGTGCTCGGCCCCGAGCTCGACCCCGCCCGCCAGCGCGTCGTGATCGATCCCAACGCCATCGATCCCACCGGCCAGACCGCGATCGACTGGTTCGTGCCCTCGCCGGATGGCACGCTGATCGCCGCCTCGCTCTCGCACAACGGCAGCGAGGACGGCACCGTGCACGTCTTCCGCGTGGCCGACGGTCACGAGACCGGCGACCTGGTGCCGCGCGCGCAGTTCCCCACGGGCGGCGGCAGCCTCGCCTGGGCACCCGACGGACGCGGCTTCTGGGTCACCCGCTATCCCGGCACCGAGCGCCCCGAGGCCGACCGGCACTTCTTCCAGCAGGTCTTTTTCCACGTGCTGGGCCAGCCGCCTTCGGCCGATCGCTACGTGCTCGGCCGCGACTTTCCCAAGGTGGCCGAGATCGCGCTCGACAATCGCGGCGACCCGAACCTCCTGCTCGTGTCGGTGGCCAACGGCGACGGCGGCGAGTTCGAGCACTTCGCGGTCGGCGGCGATGGCGTGGCTCGCCAGGTGACGCATTTCACCGACGGCGTCGTGGCCGCGGTCGCAGGTGCGGACGGCACGCTGTACCTCGTCTCGCGCCAGGGTGCCCCGCGCGGCAAGCTCCTCAAGCTCGCCGCCGGCGACCCTGACCTGTCCCACGCCATCACGATCGTGCCCCAGGGCGACGCGGCCCTCGAGGGCGCCGACCAGGAGGGCGGCACCCCGGTCACCGTCACCGACCGCGCGATCTACGTCCGCGAGCTGGTCGGCGGCCCGTCCCGCGTGGCCGTGTTCGACCACGACGGCAAGCCGCAGGGCACACTCCCGCTGCCGGACGCCGCCGCCGTCAGCGAGGTCGATCCGGTCGTCCCCGGCCGCCTCGCCTACTCGGTCGCAACCTACCTGGCGCCGACCCGCTTCCTCGCCTGGAACGAGGCCGGCCGCGCGAGCACGCCCACCGCGCTCGCCTCCACGAGCCCCGTCTCGTTCGCCGACGCCGAGGTCGTGCGCACGTTCGCGACCTCGAAGGACGGCACCAAAATCCCCGTCAGCATCATCCGCCGGCGCGGCACCAGGCTCGACGGGCGCAACTCCACGCTGCTCTACGGCTACGGCGGCTACGGCATCACGATGGCGCCCGAGTTCGCGGGCCCGATGGTGCGCGTCTGGCTCGACGGCGGCGGCGTCTACGCGATCGCCAACATCCGCGGCGGCGGCGAATGGGGCGAGGACTGGCACCGGCTCGGCGCGCTGACCCACAAGCAGAACGTGTTCGACGATTTCGACGCCGCCAGCCACATGCTGATCGACACGCACGTCACCACGCCGGCGCATCTCGCGATCATGGGCGGCAGCAATGGCGGGCTGCTGATGGGCGCCGCCCTCACGCAGCATCCCGAGCTCTACCGCGCGGTGGTCTCACTCGTCGGCATCTACGACATGATGCGCGTCGAGCTCGATCCGAACGGCGCGTTCAACACCACCGAATTCGGCACCGTCTCGAACGCGGCGCAGTTCCGCGCCATGCTGGCCTACTCGCCCTACCACCACGTCGTGCCCGGCACCGCCTACCCCGCGGTGTTCATGGCAACCGGCACGCATGACGGGCGCGTGAACCCCGCGCACTCGCGCAAGATGGTGGCGGCCCTGCAGGCGGCGACGAGCTCCGGCCGTCCGATCCTGCTCGCAATCTCCGACAAGAGCGGCCACGGCATCGGCAGCTCGCTGGATGTGAAGGTGGCGCAGCGGAGCGACGATCTGGCGTTTTTGTACTCGCAGCTTGGGATGCGTTTGGGGAAGTGAAGAAGGCCAGGGGCGCTGCCCCTGGACCCCGCTGGGGCCTTGGCCCCAGACCCCTTTCGTGAGGCTTTCTTCAGCCTGAGGACAATGTCCCACTCGGTGGCCCTCGAGGAGTCACCGATGCCCATCCTCCGCAACTCCGAGCTTCGCTTGCCCCCGGGTGGCGCGGAGCGCCTCAAGCGCATGATCGGGCGACAGTCGTGCGGCACTCTCACGGTCCGGCTGCGCATCGACCCTCTGCCGCCCTCCTTGTTCGACGCCGTGCTGGACCGGGGCGACATGTCGCGTGTGCACATGTTCGCCGAGCTGAACGAGGAGGCCGACGACATCCTGCTCGTCATCCGCGAAACCGCGCCGGAGAACGCGCGACGCACTCGCAGGCGGCTCCGCATGGACGCGATCACTTGCCCGCACCTCTTCACCATCGCGATCAACGAAGAGACCGGCGCAGTCGTGATCAATCCCCTGCCCGACAAGCACCTCTCTCACTGAGACCGCAAGGCGCGCGCGATGAGCGAGAAAGTCCGCATTCCGATCGAGTTCCACCTGAAGAGCGTGAAGTGCGTCTCGCCCGAGGAGGCCACGCGGATCATGCAGTCGCGCGGGCCCGCGAGCGGCATTCGCCTCGGTCCGAACGACCAGTGGTCACCGATCGGCCTCGAGCTGCACCCCTCGCCCGTACTCGACCACCTGATAAGGAAGGCACGTCGCGAATACGCCGAGGAACGCGCGGCAAAGATCAATCGCGCGCAACTCCGTCACGCCATCGCGAACGCGGCGTATCTGCCGCGAGACATCCCGCCCGGCGCCTCACGGCCTGCCGCGGCGCTCTACCGGAACATCCTTCCGCCGCGTCAGGCCTCGTCGTCGACGGTCAGCGCCGCCATCGGTGACGAGCCGCAGCCGGACGCAGCGGTCCCCGCCTCTCAGGCCCTATCGCAACCGGCTCAGTCCCTCTATCGAACTCTCGGCATCGTGCGGCGGACGCCTTCGTCGCCGAGCGGCGGTTCCTGGAATGCCGCATCCCCACCGAGCCGGGCGTCGGAACAGACAAAAGCGACGGAGCCTCAAGCCCTCCAGCGAATGGCGACAAAGTAAGCCTCTCAGTTGCAGCCGATACGTCTCCACTGGACGGATCTCAGGGAGAATCGTTGAGTGACCGGCCAACTATACCGGTTGGGGATGACGAGGAACTTGCGGGTCCAGCAGTCGTCGCTGCAAAGCAGATCTACAAGGGATTACAAGCTGAATACGACGAGATGAACGTGCTGCAGCTCGACTCCATCGTGGATCAGCTGACGCAGTCGCAACGTGTTGCCGTTACCAGGATCGAAAACATCATTGACAAGGGTGCGCTAGAAAGGGACTTCACCGGCGTTGCTCAAGAGAGGCAGGGCGTTAGCGTCGGGATCAGTCCTAGAACAGGGAGGTCGTACGATCACATCCAAGAAATGGAGAACAATCAACGGGGACTCCAGAAAGCAATCGACATCCTCAAGAAGAGCCTTGAAAGCTCGAAGCTCGATAGCTCCATCCGCGAACTCTTGACCTCGGAGCTCAGGCGAGCCCAGTCTACCTTTGATGCATTCACGAAAGCTCTTGGTGGGTCGCCGTTATGACCAACAGCCGACATGACAGAAGCAAGAGCATTGAGGAGCTATCGGGCTATTACTGGTTTGCGCCTGACTTCCACTCGAACGTGGTCCTGAAGAGCCATGCGCTCCGCCGCAAGCCGCTGGCAGAGCTAAGCCTCGAAGACATCCGCATGGGTGTCATGCAGCAGGTTGGCGTCAGCTACCTTGTGCCGGTCGCGCTTGAAGCGGTGGAGAAAGACCCGTTTGTCGAAAGCCTGAATTTTGAAGCCGAGATTGCACTGACTCTCTTAAATATTCCTTTCGAATACTGGCAGGCACACCCAGAGCTTCGAACCCGCATGCAGCGTGTCTATGAACGCATCGAAGAGACGAAGGACACCCAGGACGATTACTGGCTTAAACATATATTACCGGAGATCAGAAAGGCTCACGCAATGTTCCGCGGTGAGTTGCCGTCAAAAGAGTGGCTTCGTCCGCTCGAGATCGAGCGAGAGCGCGACGGCTGGGGCAGTGCGTCGTCCTCGCCTTCTTCCTCAAACAAATAATCGTCTTCGGACATTTCAGGGCTGCCGGCAGACTCGAGAATCAAACATCGACGATAAATCTAGCCCGCCAGTAGGCGCGGAGCGCCTCAAGCGCATGATCGGGCGACAGTCGTGCGGCACTCTCACGGTCCGGCTGCGCATCGACCCCCTGCCGCCCTCCTTGTTCGACGCCGTGCTGGACCGGGGCGACATGTCGCGTGTGCACATGTTCGCCGAGCTGAACGAGGAGGCCGACGACATCCTGCTCGTCATCCGCAAAACCGAGCCCAAGAACGCGCGACGCACTCGCAGGCGGCTCCGCATGGACGCGATCACTTGCCCGCACCTCTTCACCATCGCGATCAACGAAGAGACCGGCGCAGTCGTGATCAATCCCCTGCCCGACACGCACCTCTCTCATTGAGACCGCAAGGCGCGCGCGATGAGCGAGAAAGTCCGCATTCCGATCGAGTTCCACCTGAAGAGCGTGAAGTGCGTCTCGCCCGAGGAGGCCGCGCGGATCATGCAGTCGCGCGGGCCCGCGAGCGGCATTCGCCCCGGTCCGAACGACCAGTGGTCCCCAATCGGCCTGGAGCTGCACGCCTCGCCCGTGCTCGACCGCCTGATAAGGAAGGCACGTCGCGAGTACGCCGAGGAACGCGCGGCAAAGATCAATCGCGCGCAACTCCGCCATGCCATCGCGAACGCGGCGTATCTGCCGCGAGACATCCCGCCCGGCGCCTCACGGCCTGCCGCGGCGCTCTACCAGAACATCCTTCCGCCGCGTCAGGCCTCGTCGTCGACGGTCAGCGCCGCCATCGGTGACGAGCCGCAGCCGGACGCAGCGGTCCCCGCCTCTCAGGCCCTATCGCAACCGGCTCAGTCCCTCTATCGAACTCTCGGCGTCGTGCGGCGAACGCCTTCATCGGCGGGTGGCGGCAACCCGAGCGTCGTGAGCGGACTGAACTATCCTTTGCTCCACAGCACAAACCCCCAGAGCGACACAACTCGAGATGCGGACAACAACACGATCCAGTCAGACGCCTCAAGCACGAGCGAACAGGCGGGTGACCCCTCAGCCATTCTGAAGGCCGCAGTCTGGCAACTGGCGCACCGGCTAACCGCAACCAAGATTCCCCGCACGAACTGTTTCAGCTGGTTGGCGACAAACCGGGCTTCATTCCGTTCGAGCATGATCCCGAAAACCCTTATCGTGCCACACCGAGCTTCGTCTCGCGATTTCAGGGTTCACAAGAAGAAGTCGATGTCGCGGCGGCGATTGTGGAAATTAGTCGCGGTAGCTACCAGATTCGCGAATACTTGAAGACCAAAGGTAAGAGAGTTCAGCTCCCGGGAGGTCGTGACACCTACTATGCCATCTACGCGGTTGGCCGTTCCGGAAGGATCGCTCATGTTGATGGCTCAAATACTTACTACTACTCACCGGCTCACTATGATATGACTTTAGAAGCGCCGAACGCGTGGATCGCAATGACGTACGAAGTTAAGCGGTAAGCGGAAGAGCAGGCTTGATGAAACGATCTACTTCGCAAGGAACAACCACATGAGGGATTATAGTGCGCTCATGATGCCTTGGTCATGTTGCGTCCGTTTTGTTAGGAGTTCCGAGATTGACGTCGAAACGTCAGGGATGGCGCAAGGCCTTCGAGATAGTCAACTCACCTGGTGCTACGTTGATGGCAAAGAGATGTTGGAGACCGGAACTGAGATCGCTGATGCGATAGGGGATGGTTTAAAGCTGGGTAACCGTCCTTATGGAGCCGATGCATGGGTCCGATTTCTTGATGATTTAATTACCGCATCTTGTGACTTCACTGGTCTTGTCATCATCATCGATAACGCTCACCTCCTTCTTGCATCAAGGACTTCAGAGTTCTACGACCTTATCGAGTCGTTCTTGATCCAGTGGCATCATTGGGGGGAAAAGAAGAAGCCCTGCCATCTTTGTCTGCAAATGGAGCCGGACAAACGCGTGCGCGACTTCTTCGGTCCCTGAGAAAAAGGTTGTGCACCGTTTGCTAAACGCGTTGGGCCGCACCCTTGGACCCGCGCGGCTGCAGGCCAAATACGGCGTCTCGGCACGCTTCGACCCGGTGCCCTACGCGGTCGCGCGCTGGGTCTCGGGCGACGCCGCACGTCCCAGTTCCACCTGCGGGGCGTGCAGTGCGTCTCGCCCGAGCAAGTCGCACGGATCACGCAGTCGAGCGGAACTCCTCCTCGGCCCGAACGACGAGCACATCCCGATCGAGCGGCTCAATCTGCATCGCACGCCTGAGTTCGACCGCCTGGTCAGGAAGGCACGTCGCGAGTACGCCAAGAAGCGCGCGGCGGAGATCAATCGCTCGCAACTCCGTCATGCCATCACGAACGCGGCGCATCTGCCGCGAGACATCCTACCGGTCGACCGGCGCGCCCGTGTCAATCAGGTCATGCCTGTTCTCCTCCACGATCTCGGCCACGAGTGCGTCGAGAATGTCGCAAGGCGGCGCGACCGGCCCGATCACGATGCTCCCATCCTCCACCCGTACGTCACCGGGCTGGTCCAGCCGGACATCGACGGCCTCGAGCACGGAAGCAGGGATGCGCACGACGTCGCCGTTGCCCGGATTCTCGATCACGCCACCTGTTCGCCACCGCATCCGTGGACACGACTATGCTCACGGCATGGCCCTGCACCGTCCCATCCACGCCGCACCGCCAACCCGGCCTTCGCGTCCCCCGACATGAAACATCTTACGAATTTCAAGTCGGGCCACTCCGCCCACCAACCCGCCACCCCTCGACGCGAGCCCGCCTGCTGCTACGTTCCGCCGCATGAAGCCACATCTCGCCGTCCTCGCCTGCGCGCTCGCCCTCCCGCTCACCGCCTGCCAGGCAAAGGGCAGCAGCGTCTCCAGCGTGATCGGCATCGACGTCGCCGAGGGGGTCAACACGGTGCCGCACTTCGCGCCCGACGGCCGCGAGGGCGTGATCGTGGTGGCCCGCCGCCAGGTGCCGTCGGGCTCGGCGCAGACCCCGCCGATGGTCACCGTGATGCTGCCCCGCTTCGCGCCCACCCGCGGCTGGGACGTGGTCAGCGTCGAGGACGACACCGGCACCGTCGCCGACGAGGCGCCCGGCCCCGCGATCGGTCGCCGCCAGGCCGTCCGCTTCGCGCGCGCCAAGGTGGGCGGCATGCCGGCCACGCTGATGTTCGTCGCCACCACCGAGAGCAACCCGAACGCGGTCGCGATCACCACCTATCGGCTGCTCACCGACGGCGAGGATGCGAGCGGGCTCGCCGCCGTGTTCGGGCCGATCCGGCATAGCGAGGCGCGCGAAGGCTATTGCTCGCCAGAGGCGGCGCTCGAAGCGGTCGAGCACCTGAATCCGGCGCCGGATGGGTCCTGCGCGGGGTCCTAAGAAAGGCCAGGGCGTTGTGCGGAGCACACCTCCGACGTGACGCCCTGGACCCGCCAACGGGCTCACCCCTTGGAACCCTATAATCAGGGTTCTAAGGGTGACTACCCTTAGCGGGGTCCAGGGGCAGAGCCCCTGGCCTTCTTCCTAGAAATCGAAGCAGCGCCCCTTGCGCTCCCAATCCCCATACCGCGTCGGCTCAGGCCCCTTGGGCCCCCCGATCTCCCGCGGCATCTCGGGTTTCGGCTTATCCGGGGAGCGATCCGGCTCAACCGGCGTTGGGGCTTCGATCTCGTCATCCATGGCGGAGAGATTGCGGCGGCGACGGCGGGCTTCAACCCCGGCGCCCCCGCAGGCTCCGCTGCCTGCCAGGACCCAGACCATGAGCGAACACACGACCATCACCATCGCCGCCGGCGTCGACATGCCCCAACTCGGCTTCGGCGTGTGGCAGGTGCCCGAGGGTGAGGCCGCCAGCATCGTCGCCACCGCGATCGAGGCCGGCTACCGCAGCATCGACACCGCCATGATCTACAAGAACGAGGCCGGCACCGGCGCCGGCATCCGCGACAGCGGCATCAAGCGCGACGAGATCTTCGTCACCACCAAGCTCTGGAACGACGCCCACGCCGACCCGCGCGCCGCCATCGAGGCGAGCCTCGAGCGTCTCGGCCTCGACCATGTCGACCTCTACCTGATCCACTGGCCCACCAAGACCGACAGCTACGTCGAGGCCTGGCGCAAGCTCGCCGCCCTGCGCGACGAAGGCCTCACCCGCGCCATCGGCGTGTGCAACTTCAAGGAGCACCACCTGCAGCGCATCCTCGACGACACCGGCGTGATCCCGGCGATCAACCAGGTCGAGCTCCACCCCTACCTGCAGCAGGCAGCGCTCCGCCGCTTCCACATCGAGCACGGCATCACCACCGAGGCGTGGAGCCCGATCGGCCAGGGCAAGGATCTGCTCGCCGACCCGGTGATCGCCCGCATTGCGGAAAAACACGGCCGCTCGCCGGCCCAGGTCGTGATCCGCTGGCACCTCCAGATCGACAACGTCGTGATCCCGAAATCGGTCACGCCCGCCCGCATCCGCGAGAACTTCGCGGTCGACGATTTCGAGCTCGACCTCGCCGAGATGGACGCGATCGAGGCGCTCGACCGCGGCCAGCGCCTCGGGCCCGATCCCGACACGTTTGGCTGAGCTCGTCCCGCCGCCTGGGCGGGCGCTCGCACTCCCGGCGGTCGCCTTCGCGATGGTCTCGTTCCAGACCGGCGCCTCGGTCGCCAAGGAGCTGTTCCCCGCGGTCGGCCCGCTCGGCATGGTGTGCGCGCGGGCCAGCGTCGCGGCACTGGTGATGTGCGCGGTCGCCCGGCCTTCGCTCGCCCGGCTGACCCCGCCCGTGCTGCGGCGGCTCGTCCCCTACGGGGTGGCGCTCGCGGGCATGAACGCCGCCTTCTACCTGTCGCTCGCGCGCCTGCCGCTCGGGCTGGCGGTCGCGATCGAGTTCCTGGGGCCGCTGCTGGTGGCGCTCGCCGGCTCCCGGCGCGCGGCCGATCTCGCCGTCGTGGCCCTCGTGGTGGTCGGGCTGGTCCTGCTGCTCGGGCCAACGGCGACCTCGGTCACTCCCGATCCACGCGGCGTCGCCTGGGCCCTGCTCGCGGGCGCGTTCTGGGCGACCTACATCGTCGCCGGCCATCGCGTGGGCCAGGTGCTGCCCGCGGCCTCGGGGGCAGCCCTCGGCATGGTGGTCGCCACCTGCGCGGTGCTGCCGTTCTCGGCGCTCTCGCTCGGCGGCTTCGTGCTGCACCCCGCGCTGATCGGGCCGGCCTGCGCGGTCGCGGTCCTGTCGAGCGCGCTCCCCTACACGCTCGAGATGATGGCGCTGCGCCGGCTGAGCACGCGGGTGTTCGGGGTCATGATGAGCCTCGAGCCGGCGATCGCGGCGCTGGCCGGCGTGGTTTTCCTGGGGGAGCACCTCGTGGCGCGGCGCTGGGCGGGGATCGCCTGCGTGGTCGCGGCCTCGCTCGCGAGCGCGATCTCGCGCCGACCGTGACGCCCGATGTGACCCTGGCGAACCCGTCGCACCCGACGTAATCTCGGCGCCCTGGGAGGACCACGATGCTGTTCACCATCCTCTGCACGGACAAGCCCGGCAGCCTCGACCTGCGAATGGCGACCCGCCCGCAGCACATCGCCTATCTGCAGACCTACGTGGACCGCATCCGCGAGGCGGGACCGCTGCTCGACGGCGACGCCCGCCCGTGCGGCTCGCTGCTGCTGGTGGACGTGTCCGACCGCGCCGCCGCCGAAGGCTTCGCCGAGACCGACCCCTACGCGAAGGCCGGATTGTTCGAGAGCGTGGTGATCCGCCGCTACCGCGCGGTGTTCCGCGACGGCGCGGTGGTGGAATGACGGCGCCCAAGGTCGCGCAACACTGGCTGGTGAAGTCCGAGCCCGACTCGTTCTCGTGGGACCAGCAAGTGACCAACGGCGTCGAGCCGTGGACCGGCGTGCGCAGCCACCAGGCCAAGCGCAATCTCGAGGCGATGCGGGTGGGCGACCGGGCGTTCTTCTACCACTCGAACATCGGCAAGGAAATCGTGGGCGTGGTCGAGGTGGTGCGCGAGGCGTACCCGGATCCGAGCGCCGAGGATGGCGATTGGGTCGCGGTCGACATGCGTGCGGTCGGGCCGGTGAAGACGCGCGTGACCCTGAAGGACATGAAGGCCGACCCGGCACTGACCGACTTCGCGCTGGTGCGCTACAGCCGTCTGTCGGTGGTGCCGGTGCGGCCTGACGAGTGGCGGCATGTGGCGAAGCTTGCGGGGCTGGGCGGGGATCTGGCGCGGTAGAAGAAGGCCAGGGGCTCTGCCCCTGGACCCCGCCAGGAGCTAGAGCCCCTGGACCCGCAATACTTAAGTCTGCAGGTCCAGGGCTGCTTGTCGTGGCGGGATTAAAAGGGGCGTCATGCCGAAGGCGTGCTACGCACGACGCCCCTTACAATAAAAAAGGGAGGCATCGATGGTTGAGCTGAAATCGGTCCCGAACGGCAACGAGCTGCACACGCGAGAACTGTTTCACGTCAAGCCGGAGGCCGCTGCCCGGGCGCACGTCAACGCCAAGAAGGCCGCGCTGATGACCAACCACGCGCTACAGACGCCCGACACGTTCTGGGCCGAACAGGCCAAGCGCCTCGACTGGTTCACCACCCCCACCATGGCCGACCAGTCGAGCTTCGACGGCGAGGTCGCGATCCGCTGGTTCGGCGACGGCGTGCTCAACGCCTCGGTCAACTGCCTCGACCGCCATCTCTTGCGCGACGGCGACCGCACCGCCCTGATCTGGGAGGCGGACGAGGAGGGCGTCTCCGAGCGTATTTCTTACAGCGACCTCCACAACAGGGTCTGCCGGCTGGCGAACGTTCTGAAGTCGCTCGGCATCGGCAAGGGCGACACCGTGGGCATCTATCTGCCGATGGTGCCGGAGGCGGTGGTCTCCATGCTCGCCTGCGCCCGCATCGGCGCCGTGCACACCGTGCTGTTCGCCGGCTTCTCGCCGATGAGTGTGGCAGGGCGCCTGTCGGACTGCCGCGCGCGGGTGCTGATCACCGGCGACGAGCAGCGCCGCGGAGGCAAGCGCATCCCGCTCAAGAGCCAGGCCGACACGGCGCTGGCCGGCACCGCCTGCGTCGAGCACTGCCTGGTCGTGCCGATCACGGGAGCCGACGTGCCGATGACCGCCGGCCGCGACCTCCGCTACGCCGCACTGACGGCAGACGCGTCCCCCGACTGCCCGCCCGAGCGGATGAACGCCGAGGACCCGCTGTTCATCCTCTACACCTCGGGCAGCACCGGCGCGCCGAAAGGCCTGGTCCACACCACCGGCGGCTATCTCGTCTGGGCGAGCTACACCCATGAGCTCGTGTTCGACCATCGCGACGACGACGTCTACTGGTGCACCGCCGATATCGGCTGGGTCACCGGCCACTCCTACCTGGTCTACGGCCCGCTGGTGAACCGCTCCACCGTGCTGGTGTTCGAGGGCGTCCCCACCTACCCCGATCCGGGCCGGCTCTGGCGGGTGATCGACCGCCACAAGGTGACGCTGTTCTACACCGCACCCACGCTGATCCGCGCGCTGATGCGCTACGGCGACGCGCCCGTGCAGGCCGCGTCACGTGCCTCGCTCCGCCTGCTCGCGAGCGTCGGCGAGCCGATCAACCCCGAGGCCTGGCTCTGGTATCACGACGTGGTCGGCGGCGACCGTTGCCCGGTGATCGATACCTGGTGGCAGACCGAGACGGGCGGGATCATGATCGCGCCGCTGCCGGGCGCGATTGCGCTCAAGCCGGGCTCGGCCACCCTGCCGCTGCCGGGCGTGCAGCCGATGCTGGTCGACGCCAACGGCGCGGAGGTCGAGGGCGAGGGCGAGGGCCAGCTGCTGATCGCGCGCTCCTGGCCCGGCCAGGCGCGCACCATCCACGGCGACCATGACCGTTACCGGCGCACCTATTTCGAGGCGCATCCCGGCCGCTACACCACCGGCGACGGCGCGCGCCGCGACGCCGACGGCTATTACTGGATCACCGGCCGGGTCGACGACGTGATCAACGTGTCGGGCCACCGCATCGGCACGGCGGAGGTCGAGGCGGCCCTGAACCACCACGAGAGCGTGGTGGAATCCGCCGTGATCGGCATCCCGCACGACGTGAAGGGCCAGGCGATCTACGCCTATGTCGTGCTCCGCTCCGGCGTCACGGCGGACGAGAACACGCGCGCCGAGCTCGTGGCCGCGGTCCGTCGCATGATCGGCGCCTACGCGGCGCCCGACCGCATCCAGTTGGCACCCGACCTGCCGAAAACCCGCTCGGGCAAGATCATGCGCCGCATCCTCCGCCGCATCGCCGCCGGCGAGACCGACGAGCTCGGCGACGTCACCACGCTCGCCGATCCCTCGATCGTGCAGACCCTGATCGAGGGAAAGGCCCTGATCGAGGGAAAGGCCCTGATCGAGGGAAAGGCCCAGGTCGAGGGAAAAGCCTGAGCCGCACGCATCCTCCGGGCGCTCGCCCAGGGGATGCGTGCGCGACCGCTCAGCGCCCGGCCAGTGCCTCGGCGGGCGCTCCCGGCGCCGGCAGGGGCTTGGCGGCGCGGGCGAGTTCCGTGGTGCGCGCCTCTGCGATCCGCGTGTCCATCCACGGCTGCACGCCCTTCACGGCGCGCTCCACGCAGAGGCGAAAATCGTCGTCGGCGGCGGTGCCGGCCGCCTTGTCGTCATCCCAGCGGCAGGCTCGCTCGGCCGCGAGCTGGATGCGATGCTGCAGCTGATCCGCACCGGCCCGGGTGGCGAGGTCGAGGCCCGCGCTGGTGACGGTTTCGGTGCGGGTCTCCTCGTCATCGGTGTCGGCGGCCCGGGCCGGTGCCCCGATCGCGGCGAGTATCAGCACGGCGGCGGCGGCCTGAAGCGCGGCGGTGCGCAGAGGGAGAGCAATTTTCATGATCGACATCCTGTCGGCGGGTGGTGACCCGGTGCTCATGCATCCGGGCAGTGCCGACGAGGTCTGATGGAAGCGGTCAGGCTTGCCGGCGCCTCCATTCCGGTAGGCCCCGCCACTTCGTTTCCGTCAGTGAATGATTGTGAAAACCTGCAAAACGGCCTTAATCGGCGCGATTGATGGCCGTGGTTGCGAGGCCCGGCAGGTGCGCGCGGGGTTGCTGGCGGCGGGGTGGTGCTGCCTGTTCGACATCATCGAATTCGTGGGCGGGCATGCCGGCGAGACTGTGCGGTACGAGACCACCGTGAGTGCCGTCTGGCGGGACGTGCGTGTCGGCGAAAGCAACTTCTCGGCGCAGACGTCGATGCTGCGCCAGCTGCTGAGGCGAGTCGGCGCCGATCGCGAACGTGACCGGCAGGCTACCGGATCACGTTCGCCGTCCGCGTCGCCGTCAGGAGACGTTGGCATCCATCAGCGCAGACGATGCGATCGCCGCGGCAACGCCTGCTCCGGCGCGATATCGTTGCCGGCAGACCGTTCCTGCGCAAGACCGCGCGGCTACGGCGCGATCCACATTTCTGGAGTCGCTGCGTCGCTGGAGATCAAGGCCTGCCGGCGATGAACCGGCGTGTGAGGTCGTCCACGCCGAACCGGAGCTTGCCCATGCGTGCCGCGACGGCGCGCGCGACGCCTCTGCCCGGTCGTCGAAGCTCCGGATCCACGTCAGGGGCGGCCGTAGCCGAAGCTCGTCGGCGACACGGGATAGAGGGCGACGTGAAAGGCGGCCCCCGAGAGGTCGGGACGCAGCGGATCGGGCAGCGGCACGAGGATGTTGTCCGGTGTCAGGACGAAGTCATCGATATGCGGGCCGGCCAGGTTGTCGAGATGCACGATCTGCATCTGCCGTCCGTCGACGGCGAGCGGCTGCGCGCGCCAGCGATCGGTCCAGTCGAGGCGTCGATTGCCGATGTCGAGCTCCGCCCCCTGGGTCAGCGAGGCGTAATGGTAGGTGCCGCTCCGTGCGCCGGGCGGCCCGTCCAGGATGATCTCGACCTCGGTCCGCTGGTCCAGCGACTGTGTGATGTCCTGGCCGCGCCAGTCGCCGATGATCGGCCCGATCGGGCCGGCGCATGCCGTCACCCCGAGCAGACACGCAAAAGCTGCAGCCTTGCCCGTAGGGCAAGGCTGCAGCTTGCAGAGTGTCACGAGGATATTCGATCGACAGAGCAGCTTACGGCTGGTCGCCCTGGACCGTCGCGGCGAGCATCGCACTCGCACCGTTGGCGGGCTGGCCCTGATAGGTGGAGTAGGTCGAATCGGCGTTGTAAGGGGTCAGAACCGGCGAGTTGACCAGCACCGGCGTGCCGAGGATCTCGGTGGTGGGCGCCTGGTTCATCCCCTTGATGCTCTGCTGGGTGCTGCCCAAGCTGACGCCGCCGGGCGTGGGCGCGGTCACGTTCGAGTTCAGGGCCTGGGCCTGGGCGGAGGGAGCCGCCACCCCGCCCGCGAGCGCCAGGGTCAGAGCCAGGAATGCGGGACGGGGCGAGATGGTGGTCACGGGCAATACTCCGCTGCGGACAGGAACTGCCACATCAACGCGCGAGGGCGGCCGGCCGTGACATGGTCACCATCAAGAGCGCGCGATCACCGTCCGGTCAGGGCGTGTCCTTCTTCTCGTCGCGGGCGAGCTGCAGCGCCCGGCGTAACTGCATGATGCCGCTGCGCACATGCCCCTGGTCGCACATGGTCTTGCCCTCGCGCCACGCCCGGGCGACCTCGGCGGAGGCGGCCGCCGGCAGGCGCCGGGCCAGGCTGTCGCAGTAGCTCGCGCTGTCGGACGTCACCGTGACGGCGGCGGGCGCCGATTGCGCGTGGCCGGCGCCCGTCCGGAGGACCAGGCAGACGGCGCCGAGGCAGAGCAGGAACGAGACGATGGTCGTGATGCGCACGCGCGTATCCTGACGCAATCCGCACCACCCGGAAGCGTCGGCGCGGTGACAAGCGCGTCAGGAGGGCCCGATCCGCTCCGTTGGCAGCGACAGTGTGGCGGAAAGGCCCGGGGCGGCGTCGGCGAGGGTGAGCTCGCCGCAGTGCAGCTGCGTCACCGCCTGCACCAGAGCGAGGCCCAGGCCGGAGCCCGGCGTGTTGCGCGCCGTCTCGCCGCGGAAGAAGCGCTCGGGGGCCCGCGCCCGGTCGGCCTCGGGGATGCCCGGCCCCTGGTCGACCACGCGGATGGTGACGCGGCTCTCCCCGCGCTCGGCCGCGAGCCGCACGGTCGAGCCTTCGGGCGAGAATTTCAGCGCGTTGTCGAGCAGGTTGGCCACCGCCTGCTGCAGCAGCGCCCGGTCGCCGCGCAGCATCAGCGAGGCGGGCGTCTCGACCGCGAGCGTGACGCCGCGATCCTCGGCGAGTGCGGCGTAGAATTCGCCCAGGCCCGTGAGCAGGGGGCTCGCGTCGAACGCCTCGAAGGCCGAGCGGCGGGCGCCGGCCTCGATCTCGGAGATCCGCAGCAGCGCCTCGAACACCTTGGTGATGCCGTCGAGGTCGTCGACGCCGCGCTCCATGGCACTCCGCAGCGCGTCGGGATCGGAGGTGTTGCGCAGCGCATCCTCGAGCTCGGCGCGCGCCCGGGTGATCGGGGTACGAAGGTCGTGGGCGATGGAGTTCGACACCTGGCGCACGCCGTCCATCAGGCGGGCGATACGGTCGAGCATGTCGTTGATGGTCTCGGCCACCTGGTCGAACTCGTCGCCGGTGCCGACCAGCGGCACGCGCTGGGCGAGGTCGCCGGCGGCGATGCGCGACGCGGTGCCGGCGACGTTGCTGACCATGCGATGGAACAGGTTGCGCACCACGACCGCGCCGAGGGTGGAGAGCGCGCCCACCATCAGCAGCGCGTAGACGAGCGTCTGGCCGAGCAGCCGGCGCAGCATGTCGCGGCCGCGGATGTCGCGGCCGATCAGCAGGCTGTCGCCGCCGGGCAGGGGGTAGGCGTGCATCTCGGCCAGGCCCTTGGTGCCGGCGCGCGAGATCGGCAGCTCGTACCAGAGGCCGGTGGAGACGACCGGTTTCGGCCAGCGCTCGAGATTGCCGGCGAGGCGGGCGCCCGTCGCATCGATCAGGAGGTAGATCGAGGCATCGTCCACGTCCTGGTCGAGGCGCTCGCCGATGGTCAGGGCGAGCGCGGGCAGGCCGCCCTCCTGCCAGCGTCCGGCCAGCGCCTGGGCGTCGGAATGGATCGCGCCCTCGACTTGGCGCTCCAGCAGGCCGGCGGTGGCCCACCAGAGGAACAGCATGAACACGACCGCGGAGAAGCCGAACAGCACGGCGTAGACGGCGGCCAGCCGGACGCTCGCCGAGCGCAGGAGGCGAGCGGGGCGCAGGCGCGGCGAGAGGCGCCACCGGAGCGGCGTCGGGGTCGCGGCGTGCGGGCGCCGTCGCGTCCGGGGGGCGATGGCCTGGCTCACGGGGAAAGACTCAGTCCGCGCGCAGCATGTAGCCCGCGTTGCGCACGGTGTGGATCATCGAGGTCGGAAACGGCTTGTCGATCTTCTGGCGCAACCGCGAGACGTGCACGTCGATCACGTTGGTCTGCGGGTCGAAATGATACTCCCAGACGCCTTCGAGCAGCATGGTGCGGGTCACCACCTGGCCGCCATGGCGCATCAGGTATTCCAGCAGCCGGAATTCACGCGGCTGGAGGTCGATCTTGGCGCCGGCCCGCTTCACGCTGCGCGACAGGAGATCCATCTCGAGGTCGCCCACCGTGAGCTTGGTCTGCGGCGCATCGGAGCGGCCGCGCCGGCTGAGCGCCTCGATGCGCGCCAGGAGCTCGGAGAAGGCGAAAGGCTTGGTGAGGTAGTCGTCGCCGCCCGCCTTCAGGCCGGCCACGCGCTCCTCGACCTGGGCCAGCGCCGAGAGCAGCAGCACCGGCGTGGTGTTGTTCTGCGAGCGGAGCATCTCGAGGATGCGCAGCCCGTCGATGCCGCCGGGCAGCATGCGGTCGAGCACGATCGCGTCGAACGCTTCGGAGACGGCGAGGAACAGGCCGTCCTTGCCGTTATCGGCGCGCTCGACGACGTGGCCCGCCTCGCGGAGGCCCTTGGTGACGAAGCCTGCAACCGTGGGGTCGTCCTCGACCAGGAGAATGCGCATGAGTCTCGCCGTTTGTTCCGCGGTTAATGTAGTCCTGCGGGGATCGTAGGCCCATTGCGGGGGGATGAGGGGAACGTGAACTCGCGGAAGCTAAGAAGGCCAGGGCTCTGCCCTGGACCCGCCAAGGGACAGTCGTCCCTTGGAACCCTGATTGTTTGGATTGTCTCCGGCGCCTGTACTCCAACCTTCAGTCGGGGGTTTTAAGGGCTGCGCCCTTAACGGGGTCCAGGGGCAGAGCCCCTGGCCTTCTTACTTCTTCACGTAGAACGCCCCCACATCCCGCGCCAGCGCCGCCCGGCTCCCCGGCCGCGTGTAGAGCATATGCCCACCCGGATAGAGCGCCAGCCGGATCCGCTCCGCCCCCACCGGAATGCGCCCGACCACGTAGCGCGTGCCGGCCGCCGGGCACACCGTGTCGAAATACCCGTGCGCGATGAACACCCGCAGCGTCGGGTCCAGCGCCAGCAGCTTGCGCAGCTTGGGCACGGTCGGAGCCACGGGACTCTGTCCGTCCTTCCACTCCCAGGCGCGGCCCACCTCGTCGTTGAGCAGCTGGTAGGGGAGCTCGGTGCGCCAGCCGAGCGTGTCGCCGACATAGGAGGTGAAAGCGTTGCCGTAGGCCCGGCCGTAGCCGGCCAGCACCGGGTCGGGACTGTCCTCGTTGTTGTCACCCTCCGGGTAGGGGTCGGCGACCGACTGCGTCGCGTCATACATGCTGTAGAGGCGGCCGCCGCGGCTGCGCACGTCATGCGCCTGCGGATCGATGCTGCCGCGCTCGCGGCGGACGAGGTCCTCGGGGAGGCCGGTGACGGCGGCCAGTGTCGCGTAGAAGCTGTCGGCGGCCGCACCCTTGGGCAACGCGTTGGCGTCGGCTGTGAGATACGGGCCCATCGCGTAGCGGTAGGCGTCGTCCCAGGCGGCCGGTGTGAGCGCGTGGGTGCTGTCGAGATGGGCGGCGGCAAAGGCGGGGATCTCGATCGCGTCGGTCACCGGATCGTCGCTCAGGCCGGTCTGGGCATCGATGAACGGCGAGATCATGACGATCCCGTCGAGGATGATGTTCTGCTCCTGCTGCAGCGCCCAGGCGGTCTCGATCGAGCGCACGCCGCCGTAGCTCTCGCCCACCAGGTATTTGGGCGAGCTGGTGCGGCCGTTGCGCTCGAGCCAGACGCGGATCGCGTCCGCGAAGGCCGAGCCGTCCTGCGCCACGCCCCAGAACTGCTTGGCCGCCTTGTCGGGATCGAGCGGCAGGCTGTAGCCGGTGCCGACCGCGTCGATGAACACCAGGTCGGAGAAGCGCAGCCAGCTGTCTGGGTTGGGCGCCAGGCGGGCGCCGGCGCCGTCGGTGTCTTGAGCGGTCGGGAAGACGAGGGCCACGGGACCTGCCGCACCGAGATGCAGGAATGCCGAGCCCGCGCCCGGGCCGCCGTTGAAGAAGAAGCTGACCGGGCGGCGGGCCGGTGCCTGGCCGTCGGCCACGTAGCTGACGGCGAACACGCGCGCGGTGGGCTTGCCGTCGCGGCCGCGCAGCGTCAGCGTGCCGGCGGTCGCGGTGTAGCCGAGCGGCGCGCCGGCGCCGGTGAACTGGTGGTGCGTCACGCGGTCGGCGGGGAGCTCGGCCAGCAGGGGGTTGTCGCTCTTGCCGTCGGCGGCGGCGTCCTTGGCCGGTGGCGCCGCGTGCGAGGCGGGCGCGAGTGCGAGCGACGCCGCCAGACAGGCGCCGAGCATGAGGCTTGTGTTCGAGATCAGCATCCGAGTCCTGCGCAGAAGGGGCGTTTGTGTTTCCTTTATGCAGGGCGGTTAGAACGATCGTCGATGGTGGGACTCCCGAAGAGCTGGCTGGACCTGACGCGAGACCGCCGTGCTGTCACGGCGCTCGAATACGCGCTGATCACCGGACTGATCGCGGTGGTGATCTCGTTCGCGGTGCTGCGCACGGGATCGGGCATGGCCGCCATCTTCACCAAGCTCGCGACCACGCTCGGGAGCGTTTGACCCGCAGCTCAGGATCCGAGTAGCTCCGTCAGCACCGCCAGCGTGCCGCGCTCGGCGATGGCGGTCCGGAAGCGCAGGACATCGTCCTGGAAGCCTGCCTGCTGCTCGATGCCGAAGCCGTGCAGCACCGACATGCCGAACGCCGCGCGCGGATCGGCGTCGAGTGCCAGTGCAAGGTCGGCCGGCTCGAGATTGGGCTCGAACGGCTTGTAGCTTTCTCCCGTGTCGTCGACGCCGCCGAGGTAGCGGAAGAAGGCCGCGAGCGCGAAGGCGAGATGCCGGTGGTTGGCCGCTCGTTCGAACAGCTCGTGCAGCGTGGGCAGGATGTAGACCGGCAGCTTGGCCGCGCTGTCGCCCGACAGGCGTGCCGTCTGGTCGCCGATGCTCGGGTTCGCGAAGCGGGACACCAGCTTGTCGCGGTAGGCGCCGAGCTCCATGCCGAGGGGTGCTGCCAGGAGCGGGATGACGTCCGCGGTCATGAACCGCTCGACCAGCCGGCGGATGAGCGGCTCGCGCATCGCCTCGTCGACGCGCTTGAAGCCCGCGAGCTGGCCCGCATAGCCGATCAGCATGTGCGAGCCGTTCAGCATGCGCACCTTGGCGAGCTCGTACGGGTGCACGTCGTCCACCATCTGCGCGTCGACACGCTCGAGCGGCGGCCGGCCGTTGCAGAACCGGTCCTCGATCACCCACTGGGAGAAGTCTTCGGCGAAGATCGGCAGCTTGTCGGCGACGCCGGTCGCGGCGTTGATGCGCTCGGCGTCGGCCCGCAGCGTCGCCGGCGTGATGCGATCCACCATCGAGGACGGGAACGCGACATGCGCCTCGATCCAGGCGGCGAGGTCCGGATCGAGGGCGCGCGCATGGGCGAGCACGCCGGATTTCGCGACCTCGCCGTTGTTGCGGAGGTTGTCGCAGGACAGCACGGTGAAGGGCGCCAACTCGCGGTCGCGGCGGCGGCGCAGCGCCTCGACGATGAAGCCGAAGGCGGAGCGGGGGGCGAGCGGGGTCGCGAGCTCGGCGACCGTCGCCGGCGCGTCGAGCCGGTAGGCGCCGGTGCGCTTGTCCTGGTTGTAGCCGCCCTCGGTGATGGTCATCGAAACGATGCGGATCGCGGGGTCTGCCATGCGCTCGAGCACGCGGTGGGCGTCGGCCGGCGCGAACAGATACTCCACGATCGAGCCGATCACCTGGTGGGTGGTGGGTGCGTCGGGCGGGCAGAGGGTCAGCGTGTAGAGCTCGTCCTGCATCGGGAACGCGGTGGCCTTGAGGCGCTCGGGCTCATCGTCGAGCAGGCCCACGCCGCACAGCGCCCAGCTCTCGGCCCCCGGAACCTCGAACAGCCGGTCGAGATACCAGGCCTGGTGCGCCCGGTGGAAATTGCCGACGCTGAGATGGACGATGCCGGGCACGAGCTTCGAGCGGTCGTAGCGGAAGCGGTCGACGGTCGCCGGAAGCTGCGCGAAGGTCGCGTTGTTCAGTTCGATCATGGCGTCGTTTCCTGCCGTATGTGTCGGCCTGCGGTCACGATAGCGACCGTGTCTGGACTGCGCAAAAGGGTGCGGGGCGAGCTCTCCGGGTCGAAGACTCCAGGGCTCTGCCCTGGACCCGCTGGGGCCTTGGCCCCAGACCCCCTTCGTTATGCAGGTCCAGGATCGGCTCGATCCTGGCGGGGTCTAAGGGGCAGAGCCCCTTTGCTTCGCCACGGCGCCCGATCGTCTTAGTAAAAACACCTTGAGGCCCGCACGTTCTGCCCGTTCGATCACCGCGCGGCACCCGGAGCCTCGATGACCCTGCGGCTGATCCTCGTCGCCCACGCTCCGACCCACGCCACTACCACCGCGGCGTTCCCGCTCGACGAGCCGATCCTTCCGTCATGGCGCGCCGGTGCGGAGGCGCTCTGCGGCAGCCTCGGACGGGTCGATGCCGCCTGGACCAGCCCCGCGCGGCGCGCGCGCGAGACCGCGGCCGCACTCGGCCTCGAGGCCGAGGCGGAGCCGGCCGTGCGCGACCTCGACCTCGGCCAGTGGGCGGGGCGGACGCTGGAGGCCGTCTCGGCGTCGGACCCGGCCGGACTGCAGCTCTGGACCACCAGCACGATCCGCGCGCCGCACGGGGGCGAGTCGATCGACCTGCTGCTCGAGCGCGTCGCGCGCTGGATGGACCGCGTCAGGACCGGGGGCGGCCGCGTGGTCGCGGTCACCCATCCAGCGGTGATCCGCGCCGCCACCATCCACGCGCTGCAGGCCGATCGCCTGTCCTTCTGGCGGATCGACGTGGCCCCGCTCTCGGTCTCCGAACTCCAAGCCAATGGCGGAGGATGGTCGGTCTGCGGCCTGAACAGGACGACACAAGCGGCGGCGCGGGCGGAGCGGCCGGACGCGTCGCCGGCCGCGCGCGAGAGCTGACCGCGTCAGCCGGCCGACACGGTCATCGCAGCGCCCAGCACCTCGATGAAGGCGCGGAGTGCCGCGGGCACGTGGCGGTGGCGCGGGTCGTAGGGCGTGCCGTCGGCGGCGAAATAGGCGGGCGAGCCCACCACCGCCACGTCGAGCCGGGGGGAGGGGGGATGACGGCCACCGTGGTCATGCCCGAGCCGATCCCGTCGGGCGGCGCGATCCCGACATCGAAGCCGTACTCGGCGATGTCGATCGGCTGCTCGCCCGCCGTCACCTCGAGATGCACGCCGGGGTGGGCGGCGAGGAACCGGCTCCAGACGGGAACCACCACGGCGATCATCGCCGCATGCGTGGCGTAGAGCCGGATGCGCCCGACGGTATGGGCGCGCTCGTCGTTCAGACTGCGACTACGCCCTCGATCTGGTCGAGCGCCGGGCGGAGCTGGGCCACCAGGCGGGAGCCGGCGCCGGTGAGCGACATCCGGCGCGTGGTGCGGTTGAGCAGCCGCATGCCGGGCCGGTCCTCGACATGGCGCGCGATCGACACGCACGATCCGCGTCTGCCGCCGCTGCGAGCGGGCATGAGCGTCGGCGTGGCGATCGACACGCACCATGCGCACGGACTTCCCCGTTCCTGCGCGGCATCTTCGGTAACGACCCGCATGCCTGACGAGGCGCCGCCGCTCAACCGCGGCATGGTGACGGCGTTCGCGATCCCGGCGACCTTGCTGCAGGTGCTCGACACCATGATCGCCAATGTCGCCCTTCCTTACATGCAGGGCAGCGTCTCGGCGAGCCAGCACCAGATCGCCTGGGTGCTGACCTCGTCTGTCGCGGCCGCCGCGATCATGATGCCGCCCACCGGATACCTCGCGAACCGGTTCGGCGTGCGCCGCCTGTTCCTCGTCTCGGTCGCGGGTTTAACCGCGATGTCGGTGCGCGTGTCTGGCGCGCGCGCGTGCGCGTCTGTGCGGGCGGGCTCGATCCGCAGGTCGAGTTCGACGCGAGTGCGACGCGCGGAAAAGCTGAGTGCGTCCCAGTCCGGCCTCCACCCCGATACGTTCCTGCTGCTGCCGAACGACAACGTGTTGCGGCTCGGTCCCGATCTCGACCTGTCCGGCGGCACGCGCCGGCATATCGAGCAGGAGCGCGCACTCGCCGCGGTGCAGCAGGGCCAGCTCGCGTCCGCCTACATGACGCTGACATCGGATGCGGTGACCGACACGATCGCGCTCGCGCGGGCGAGCGAGCTCGCCGCGAGCCTCGCGCAGCCGGTGTTCGACGGCGGCACGCGACGGGCGCGACGGCAGGCGGCGATCGCGGCGTTCCATGCCTCGGCTGACACCTACCGCCAGACCGTGCTCGACGCGTTACGCGAGGCCGCCCGCGACGAGCGGCGCAGCCTCGCGATCGCGTCGGAAGCGGTGGGTCTGCAGCAGATCAACTACGCGGCCGGCGGCACGGGACTCCTGAACCTGCTCGACGCGCAGCCGAACTATCAGCAGGCGGAGCTCGGCTTCGTGCGCGCGGAGGGACGCCGCTTCACCGATACGGCGCTGCTGCTTGCGGCGATGGGCGGCGGGTGGTGGAATGCGCTCGCGCTTGCGTCGGCTGGTCGCTGACGGCGCGCTGGAGAACGCATGGCCAGACGGTACTACGAAGGCCCGGTCTCGGATCATTACGACGGCGAGCATTTCTTCAATCCCGGCCTGCCGCGTCCGCGACCGGTGCGGCGGCGCACGATGCTGCGCTGGATGCTGCGGCGCGAGCCGATCGCATGGCCTGCCGTCGTCTCGGTCGTGCCGGCGCGGCCCGACGCGCGCGTCGACGGGCTGCGCATCACCGCGGTCGGCCACTCGACGCTGCTGATCCAGGCGTCCGGCCGCAACGTGCTGACCGATCCGGTGTGGTCGCGGCGCGCGAGCCCGTTCCGCTTCGCGGGCCCGAAGCGGGTGACGGCACCGGGGATCGCGTTCGCCGACCTGCCGCCGATCGACGCCGTGCTGATCAGCCATTGCCATTACGACCATCTCGATCTCGCGACGCTGCGGCGCCTGCACGCCCGCGACGCGCCGTTGATGGCGATGCCGCTCGGCACCGACGCCGTGATCCGTGCGGCGATTCCGGAGGCGCGGATCGTGGTGGGCGACTGGTACGACCGGCTGGCACTCGGTGAGGGGTTGGCGAGCACGTTGACGCCCGCGAACCACTGGGCGGCGCGCTGGCCGAGCGATGTGCGGCGCATGTTGTGGTCGGGGCATTTCCTCGAGACCGCGGCAGGCACGATCTGGTTCGCGGGCGACACGGGGTGGGGCGACGGCGCGATCTTTCCGGAGATCCGTGCGCGTCTCGGCGCGCCCGGCCTGGCGCTGATCCCGATCGGCGCCTACGAGCCGCGCGGGTTCATGGCGTCGTCGCACACCAACCCTGAGGAAGCGGTGCGGATCATGCGCGAGGTGGGGGCGCGGCGCGCGATCGGGATCCATTGGGGGACGTTCCGGCTGTCGAGCGAGGCGTGGGATGCGCCGCGGACGGATCTGGGGGTGGCGCTTGATGCGGCGGGGATGTCGCGTGCGCGCTTCGTGGCCGCGGAGCCTGGGCAGGTGTACGAATAAGAAGGCCAGGGGCTCTGCCCCTGGACCCCTTAACCCCAGACCCCTTTCGTTGGCAGGTCCAGGACTGCTTGTCCTGGCTGGGTCAAGGGGGCAGAGCCCCTTGTCTTCGGCTGCCGCACGCGCAAGCCTCCCCTCCAGACACGGAGGACCAACGATGAGCGGCTTCATGAGCGAACTGGGCGGCCTGTTCGGGCAGCAGGGCGGCGCACCACACGAGGGCGTGGGCAATCTTCTGTCCGACGCGCTCGGCCAGGCGGGCGGGGTGCAAGGGCTGGTCCAGCGTGCCAACCAGGCCGGGCTCGGCCAGCACGTGCAATCCTGGATCGGCGACGGCTCCAACTGGCCGGTCTCGCCCGCCGAAATCGAGAAGATCTTCCCGCCCGCCGAGCTCGACCAGTTCGCGGCGGCCCACGGCGTGCCGGCAGGTGCGGTGACGCAGGCGCTGGCGCAGTTCCTGCCGCACGCGGTCGACCAGGCGACGCCGGACAACAACGCCCAGGCGGCGGACCAGGCGGCATCGGGCGGCGGCGGTTTCGATTTCGGCAGCCTGGCCAAGCGGTTCCTCGGCGGATGAGCTCGCGCCCGCCTGAGGACGTCCACGCCTATCCGCGTCCGCCGCGCCTCGAGCGTGTCGCGGACGAGATCCGGATCGTGTTCGGAGGTCGGCTGGTCGCGCGCACCGCCGCGGCGTGGCGCGTGCTGGAGACCACGCATCCGCCCACCTACTACCTGCCGCCGGACGCGTTCGTGGCGGGCGCGCTCGAGCGGGGCCGCGCCCGGCGTTCGCTCTGCGAGTGGAAGGGGATGGCGGAATACTGGTCGATCCGCGGCGGCGATCGGGTGGCGGCCGACGTTGCCTGGTCGTATCCCGCGCCGACGCCAGCATTCGCGCCGATCCGCGACCATCTCGCGGTCTATGCGGGGCCGATGGATGCCTGCTTCGTGGGCGAGGAGCGAGTCGAGCCGCAACCGGGCGGCTTCTACGGCGGGTGGGTGACGTCCAACCTCGTGGGTCCCTTCAAGGGAGGACCGGGCACGGCCGGCTGGTAGTTCGGATCGCGTCGGACACCGGGAAACAGATGCTCAGTCTCGCCCGTATCGCCGAGAGCGGGTCGCATCCAGCGTCTCGCCGAAGATGCCGGTGAGGCTGCGATGGTCGAGCTCCGCGAACGACAGGTGCTGGTGGACCAGCCATACGCGATCGATCGCGTCCGGATCCACCTCGTCCCACGACTTGATCGGCGTCCGGTCGAAACTGCCGATCACCGGCGTGTCGAACCCGTATTGGGAACCGACATCTTCCGCCGTCGCATTGGCGAACATCTCGTCGCCCGCGCGGAACACCTGGCTGTGATCCCGGAGCAGGGCTGCGGCCGCCATGCGCCGCGGGGTCTGGTCGAGATTGTTGCCGTCGGTGTTGGAGGTGCCGTCGAGCGACCCGTTCGCGTAGAGCGCGAAGCCGACGCCGAGGTGCGCCGTGCCTCTCACCTCGAAGCCCTGGAACTCGCCGCGGCCGCCGATGGTCACGCCCTGGATGAAGTCGCTGAACTCGATGTGGTCGAGAGATACGCACCTCGCCGACAACAGACTGCCGGGCGAATTACATCCCGATGGCAACCCGTTCCGTGGGCCCGCGCGTGGCCGACGGCAGCTCGGCCTCGATGATGCAATGCCGCGCGTCGACGAAGCGGATCGAACCGCCATGCGCCTCGGCCACGGCGCGCGCGATCGCGAGCCCGAGCCCGCAGCCGGCACTCTGGCCGCCGCCCTTACGGAACCGCTCGAACACGGCGTCGCGCAGGGAAGGTGCCACGCCCGGTCCTTCGTCGGCAACCGAGAGCACGATGCGCTCGCGACCGTCGCGGGCCTGCGCGCCGGCGCGCAGCGTGATGCAGCCGGCGCCGTGCACCAGCGCGTTTTCCAGCAGGTTGCGAAGCATGTCGCGCAGATCGTCAGGATTGCCGGCGACCGCGAGCGTGTCCGGCAGGTCGACCACGAAGCGTCGGCCGGCCTCCTCCACGAGCGGCAGCACCATCGAGGCGGCCTCGCGCCCGACGCGCGCGACATTGGCGACCGCGACCTGGCCGGGGTTTGCGGCCGTGCGGTCCTTGCGCGCCAGATCGAGCAACTGATTGACCAGCCGGCCGAGGGCGGCGCAATCGCGATCGGTCGCGTCCCAGTCGGAGATGCCTTCGAGACGGGCGTGCTGCAGACGCAGGCGCAGTGCGGCGATCGGCGTGCGCAGCTCGTGCGCGGCGTCGGCGGTGAAGCGACGCTCGTTCTCGAAGGCGTGGGCCAGCCTGTCGAGCGCACCGTTGACCGCGTGCACGAGCGGCGCAATTTCGGCGGGCAGGCCGTCCAGCGCGATGCGGGCTTCCGGCCGCTTGGGGCCGACAGCGCTCGCCTCCTGCGAGGCGCGCAGCAGCGGGCGCAGGCTCCAGAGGCTGACGGTCCAGGCGAGCAGCAGCACGATGACGCTGGACGGCAGCAGCACGGCCAGGTCCTGCCAGGGTTCGGGCCACTCGTCGCCGATCAGTAGGCGGCTGACATGGGCCGCCGGACCGTGGCCGCTTTCCGCCATGTGCTGCAGCACGGCGACCGCGGCGGCGCTGCAGGCGACCGCGATCGCCAGCGAGCTCAGGAGGCGCACGCGGAGACTGGAGGCGAGACCGCGCTTCATGCCCCCCCGCCACCTGCAACCGCGCCCGACACCAGGCGGTAGCCGATGCCGCGGACCGGCTCGACCGTGACGCAGGAGGACGCCGCCAGCAGCCGGCGACGCAGCCGCGAGACCGCCGCCTCGAGCGCGTTGGCCGAGACGGCCTCGTTGAAGCCGTAGAGCCGCTCCTCCAGCACGTCGCGCACCACGGTGCGGCCGGCGGCGCGGACGAGCTCGGCGAGGAGCAATGTCTCGCGGCGGCTGAGCGTCAGCTGGACGTCGCGGATGTCGGCCTCGTGCCGGTCGAAATCGTAGGCGAGATCGCCGAACCGCTCGACGCTCGCCCGCGGCGTGCCCGAGCGGCGCAGCACGCTGCGCAGCCGCGCGTCGAGCTCGGCGAGGTCGAAGGGTTTGAGCAGGTAGTCGTCCGCACCGGCGTCGAGGCCCGCCACCCGGTCGGCGATGCCGTCGCGCGCGGTCAGCACCAGCACGCGGAGATCGACCTGCGGGCCGGCGCGGAGCGCGCGCAGGACGTCCATCCCGTCCATGTCGGGCAGGGTCAGGTCGAGCAGGGCTGCGGCGTAGGCGGTGCGGGCGACGGCCTCCAGCGCGTCGCGGCCGCGCTCGAAGCTGTCGACCGCGTAGCCGCTGCGCCGGAGATGCGCGTGCATCATCTCGCGGAGCGCGGGGTGATCCTCGACCAGCATCACGCGCATACGGTGTCCTGCGCCTCCCCGGCTCCTGGTTCGGGTGGTTAAGCGGGAATGCCGAAGAAGGCCAGGGGCGCTGCCCCTGGACCCCGTTAAGGGCGGAGCCCTTAAAACCCCATACTGGATGCGGAGTGCCTGCTTCCAAGTGCGCAGTGCGTGGGCAACATCATTCCAACAATCAGGGTTCCAAGGGACGACTGTCCCTTGGCGGGTCCAGGGCAGAGCCCTGGCCTTTTCCCCCGAATGCGGAAGTTTTCAGTCGTCGCTGTCTTTCGCCTTGACGACGTTGTGGAAGGCGGCCGGCGACAGCAGGGTCTTGTCGCCGGGATATGGGCGGCTCCAGCCGGTCGCCGAGTACCAGATCATATGGTTGAGGAAGCGCTCGTCGACGATGTCGGCATGCGTCATGTTGGGCCGCATGATGCGGTCCGAGGCGAGCTCCCAGGACTTCTCGAGCTTGCCCATCTTGTGGGTGTTCAGCGCGTAATTGGCGGGACCGGTGCCGGGGATCACCACGCTGCCCGGTCCGATGTTGAGCGCCGTGTTGGCCGGGACCACGGTGTAGGGCGTCAGATCGGGCGTGTTGGTGAAGCAGTCGAACATCGGCGTCGCCAGCGCGTCGAACTGGGTCATCGGCTTGAGGCCGAGGATGTTTTCGATCGTGCGCTCCATGTTCACGACGGTGTAGGTCGTGTGCACGACTTTGCCGACGCCGCTGGTCTGTGGCGGTGCGGCGTAGGGGCTGATCACGTAGGCCGGCTCGCGATGGCCGTCGACATGGTCGACACCGTCCTGGCTGTCATCCTCGGTCACGAAGATCGCCGAGCTCGGCCAGGCCTTGGAGTTGCTGATCGCCGAGACGATGCGGCCCAGCGCCAGGTCGTTGTCGGCCTCGTAGTTGTTCGGCAGCGGGTCGCCGGTGGTGGTGCCGTTGGTGTGGTCGTCGGGCAGCCAGATCACGGTCAGCTGCGGCACCTGACCGGCGGCATCCTGCGCCTGGAAGAGCGGGACGTAGTAGTCGGCGCGGGTCTGGTCGGGGATGCCGAGGTTGAACGACGGGTAGTGCGGATCGAGCAGCGAGTTGACCTGCGGGATCTGCGACTTCTCGGAGTCGGAGTTCAGGGGAACGACGTTCTTGCCCTGCGCGCCGTTCGTCGTGTTGTAGAGATGCGTGTTGTAGAAATCGGCCCAGGTGTAGGGCTTGCCGGTTGCGGGATTGTTCGCGACCACCGAGCCGTCGCTCCACTCGCCGTAGATCTTGACGTTCATCCCTTTTGCCACGGCATCGGTCCAGATGTAGCCGTGCTGGGTGAAGGTGAGCGCGTCGTTGTCGTTGCCGCCCGGATAGGAGCGGATCCAATCAGGGGACTGGATGTCGTTCGAGTAGAACGAACCGGCCTCGATCGTCCACGGATGGCCGTCCGCCGACTGGCGGCTCGGCGCGTAGAAATTGTCGAGCAAGGGCCAGCGGGAGATGAAGGCGTGCTGGTTCGGCACGTTGGCCGCGAACACCGCGATCGACGGATCGCCGTTGCCCTGCGTCACGTCGCCGAGCATCTGATCGTAGGTGCGGTTTTCCTTGATGATGTAGAACACGTGCTTGATCAGCGAGGGCTCGCCGATATGCGCGGGGAGCGCGACCGGGGCCGCGTTCTTGTTGGCGTAGGCGGTGCCGGTCAGCGCGTTCGGCGACAGCCAGTTGTTGTTGTCGACGACCTTGACCGTGTCCTTGAGCAGCGTCGTGCCGTCGGGGATCGGGATCAGGTTGACGGTGCCGGTGTCCTGGTGGGTGTTGTAGGCGGTCACGCCATGCGCCGTGCCGAGCGAGCCTTGCGCGCCGGTGCCCTTGTCGTTGGCCACGACCAGCTTGTTGGTGGTGGCGTCGTAGGCGATCGAGGTCGGGAAATACAGCGTCGGGATGTAGCCGACCACTGCGTTCGCATCCGAGCGGGTGAGGTCGACCACCGCGATCGCGTTCGACTGGCCGAGCGTCACGTAGGCGGTGGTGCCCACCACGACGATGTCGTTGGGGCCGGCGCCGAACGTCGGCTGCAGCGAGGGCACGCCTACGGGGATCGTGCGGGTGACCTTGTTGGTTGCCGTGTTGATCACCGAGATCGTGTCGCTATAGGCGTTGGTGACGTACACCTTGCCGTTCGCGTAGGTGAGGCCGGCGGGGCGCAGGCCAACGGGGATGGTGGCCACGACCGCGCCTGACGTGTTGATCACCGACACGGTGCCGGTGGTGGCGGCACCCGTGATCGGGTCGGCGACCATCGGCGTGCCGTCGGACAATGCGGTGTAGTCGGACGACGTTGCCGGGCGGCCGCCTTCGTTCGAGACATAGGCTTCGTTGCTGGAGGGGGCGAGCGCGATGTGCGTCGGCGCGTTGCCGACCGCGATCTGGCCGATGATGGCACCCGTGGTCGGGTTGAACACGCCGACCGCGTTGCTGGCGTTCAGCGCCACCAGTCCTTCGGTGTCGTTCACGAGTGCGAGGCCGCCCGGGTTGGCGGTGCCGGCCGTGTAGAGGTTCGGATTGTTGGGGGCCGGCAGCGGGATCACGATGCCCTGGCTCAGCAGGCCGGTGGACGCGCTGACGCGGGCGACCTCGACCTGGCTGTTGTCCTGGCTGAACAGCAGCTTGGTGCCGTCGGGCGAGTAGCTCAGGCCGGTGAACGAGCCGCGGGTCGAGACGCCGGTCGGCAGCTGCGGCGCGAAACGCTGCAGCACGGCCGCGGTGCGGGTGTCGAAGATGATGATCGGCTCGGCCGCGTTCATCAGCAGCACCGCACCCGTATGGGTCGAGCCGTTCGGGTTCACCGCGACCTGCTTGGCGCGCACGGGCGAGCCGAGCTGCACGACCTTGCCGGCGGGCGTCAGCAGCTGGTTGTCGGAGGCGACGATCGAGCCGTTCGCCTGCGGGCCCACAATGCGGGTCTGGGTGTCGGCTGCGCAGGCGAAGCCGGGGGCGGCGAGAACCAGGGCCAGCACGCTCGCGAGCGAGCGACGACGGTATGCTTTCACGACGAACTCCTTTATCGACCGCCGCCGGTGTCCCGGCTCATTTTGCGGCGGCGTCGACGTAGTTCGTCCGGCTGACGCTGCGCTGACGAACGCCCGGATCGGGGATGAACCTTTGATGTCAGGCCTGCCACACGGGGCCCCCGAGGACGCGATACGGCGGCGAATGGCGCGGGCCGAGGCGGCGCTGGCGGCCGGCCGCACCGACGAGGCGATCGCGGCACTCGGGGAGGCGGCGGCACTCTCGCCTGCGCCCGCACCGCTGCTGCATGATCGCGGTTATCTGGAGCTCGCAGCCGGGCGGATCGCCGACGCCGCCGTGTCTTTCCGGGCGGCGACCGTGGCGGACGGCGGCTTCGCGCTCGCGCATCTGCGGCTGGGGGTGGCGCTGGGCGCACTCGACCAGACGGATGGCGCGCTCGAGGCGTTCGGGCGCGCCGCCACGCTTGATCCCGCGCGGGCGGACGCGCCGTATCGCGCGGGCGCGCTGCTGGCGACGCTGGGGCGCGCGGCGGAGGCCGAACACGCCTTTCGCACGGCCGCCGCCGTGATCCCGGCGAGCGCCCTGTCGCGTCTGGCCGCCGCAAGGCTCGCCCGCGATGCCGACGATCATGCGGGCGCCGAGCGGATCCTGCGCGCGCTGCTCGCAGCCCATCCCGGTCATCTGGAAGCGACCGAGCTGCTGGGTGCCACGCTGGCCGAGACGGGTGAGTTCGACGAGGCATGGGAGCGCTTCCGCGAGGTCGTCATGCGCTCGCATCACTTTGCCGGAAGCTTCTACGACATGGCGCTCTGCCGCCGGATCACCGCGGCGGATGCGCCTCTCGTGGCCGATCTCGAAGGGCTGGCGGCGCAACCGGGGATGCACCCGGAGGCCAGGGCGCGGCTTCATCTCGGGCTCGGCCAGGCGGCGGACCATCTCGGCAAGCCGGCGCGCGCCATGCGCCATTTCGCCGCCGCCTCCGCGTTGCGCGACGACGCGCCGATGATCGCGGCGGCGCGGCAGCTGATCGCGCATGCGGAGCGCGCGCGCGCGCTGTTCGACGGGAGCCGCCGCGGGACGACCGCCGACCGTGCGGACGCGCCGATCCTGGTGCTGGGCCTGCCGCGCTCGGGCACGACACTGGTCGAGCACATCCTGTCGAGCCACGCGCAGGTTCATGCGGGGGGCGAGCTCGCCTTCTGGAGCGCGCATGCGCCGCTCGTGCCGGCGGCACTTCCGACGGAGGCGAAGCTGCGCGAACTGGCCGGTTCCTATCGGGCAACGCTGGCCGCGCTGTCGGGTGCGCGCGTGACCGACAAGGCGCCGCTGAACGTGCTGCATGCCGGGCTGATCCATCTCGCACTGCCCGAGGCCCGCATCGTGCTCTGCCGGCGACGGCCGATCGACGTGGCGCTGTCGATCCATCGCACCTGGTTCAACCGGCTCGCGGGCTTCCCGACCGGCGGCGCGGCGCTGGTCGAACTGATCCGCGCGGTCGACGCGTTGTCCGATCATTGGCGCGCGGTCCTGCCGCCGGCGCGCCTGCACGAGCTTCGCTACGAGCGCCTCGTGGCGTCGCCCGGGACCGAGATCCGGGCGCTGCTGGAATTCTGCGGCCTGCCGTTCGACCCGGCCTGCCTCGCGCCCGAACGCAATCCGCGTGCGGTGCGGACACCGAGCAAGTGGCAGGTCCGGCGCAAGATCACGGCGCCCGATCCCGAGATGTGGCGGCGTTTTGCGGCCGCACTCGGACCGCTCGCGGCGCTTGCGCCGGGCTGAGAGGCTTCTCAGCGAAGTGTCCGCAAGCTCCCGGCAAAGATCGCGAGCAGCCCTGCGGACAGCAGCGGTGCTGCCGCACTCCGGGGCAGGACCAGGCAGGCGATCGCGATCCAGGCGACCACGATCGCGGCCACGAGCGCGTCGTCGACGAAGAGCGCGACCAGTTCGCGGACGATGCGCCGGAGCAGCTTCATGCGGGCCGCCCGCGCCCGATCCACGCGGCCGCGCCGAGCGTGGCACCAGCGTAGCAGACCACCAGCACAGCCGGCGCGACATCACCGCCCGGCCAGGGCATGTCCGCGCCTTCGCCGATCCAGAAGGTCCCGAATGCACAGAGCAGCACGCCCACCGCGCGCTTGAGCGTGTTCTCCGGCACACGGCTGATCGGTCGGTGCAGCAGCGCGCCGAGTGCCGCGACGAGCAGGAAGGCAGCGGCGGCGCCGATCACGGCCGGTGCGAGATATGCGGCGCCGCCTGCCGCCATCGCAACGACGATGAACACGACTTCGAGACCTTCGATCGTGGTCGCCTGGAAGGAGGCGGCGATGCCGGCCGCGTCCCAACCGCCGAGCTTTGCACGGTGGCCCACGCGTGCCCGGTGACGCGCGAAGGCGGCCATCTCGTCGCGGAGCGGGATCAGCCCCGCCGCGCGGCGCGTCGCCTTGCGGAGCCAGCGCATGCCGAAGAGCACCAGCAGCGTGCCGAAGACGAGCTGGGCGCCACGCGCGGGCACTGCGAGCAGGGCAGGACCGAACCCGGCCACGAGCAGGGCGAGCAGGATCACGGCCGCGCCCGCGCCGGCCATCGACGATCGCCAACCGCGCGACACGCCCACGGCGAGAACGACCGTCAGCGCCTCGATGAACTCGACGAGAGACGCCGCGGCGGAGGTGAGGAGAACCGAGAACGCGTGAGGCGACATGCGAGCTTCATGCAGCGCCGGGAGGCGCGAGGCAACCTGTTGCTCGGAGCGCAGGAAGGCTTGTTCTTTCTTGAAAGAAAGAACCAAAGAACTTCTGTGACTTTCGACTCCGATGTCGGACCGAGAGCCGGCATTCAAAAACGAATAGAAGTCTTTTTGCTTCTTTTTCTTCAGAAAAAGAAGATCCTTTCAAGCACGCCTCGACTAGCGAGCGCCCTCCGGCAACACTGTCTGCGCGATCGCGGCATCAAGCGCCTCGTACTCGGCAAGCCCGATGACTTCGTAGAGCTCGGCGCGGGTCTGCATGCGATCGAGCATGGCCTGCGTGGAACCATCGCGCCGGATCGCCGCGTAGAGCTCCTCCTGTGCCTTGTTGGCAGCGCGGAGCGAGCTGACGGGCCAGATCACCATCGCGTAGTCCATCTCCTGGAATTCGGCGGCGGTGAAGAACGGCGTGCAGCCGAACTCGGTCATGTTAGCCAGCAGCTTCACGCCTGGCATGCGACGCGCGAACTCGACGAACATGTCGCGGCTGGTGAGCGCTTCCGGGAAGATCGCGTCCGCACCCGCCTCGACATAAAGCGTCGCACGCGCGACGGCGCCGTCGGTGCCTTCGCTCGCCGCCGCATCGGTGCGGGCGATCACCACGAGGTCGCGCCGTGCGCGGGCAGCGGCCGCGACCTTGGCAGCCATGTCGCGCGCGTCCGCGAGCCGCTTGTCGTTGAGGTGGCCGCATTTCTTGGGTGGTTCCCTAACCGGATCTGGTAGGAGTCGTGAGAGTTCCCTGTTCGTTCCCGTTCTGCTAGATGGGTCGGATGGATGGTCCCGCGATCCGCAAGGTGATCCACATCGACATGGACGCCTTCTACGCGTCGGTCGAGCAGCGCGATCGCCCAGAGCTGCGCGGCCGGCCGGTGGCGGTGGGCCATGGCGAGCGGCGCGGCGTGGTGGCCGCCGCCAGCTACGAGGCGCGAACCTTCGGCGTCCGCTCGGCGATGCCGTCGACGGTGGCACTTCGCCGCTGTCCGGCGCTCGTCTTCGTGCCGCCGCGCTTCGACGTCTATCGCGCGGTCTCGCGGGAGATCCACGCGATCTTCGCCGACTACACGACGCTCATCGAGCCGCTCTCGCTCGACGAGGCGTATCTCGACGTGACCGAGAACCTGCGCGGTCTGCCGTCGGCCTGGCGCACCGCGGGTGAGATCCGTCGCCGCATTCACGAGGCGACCGGCCTCACCGCGTCCGCCGGCATCTCCTACAACAAGTTCCTCGCCAAACTGGCCTCCGACCATCGCAAGCCCGACGGCCAGTTCGCCGTGACGCCGGATATGGGACCGGGCTGGGTCGAGGATCTCGCGGTTGCCCGCTTCCACGGGGTCGGTCCCGTCACAGCGGCGAGGATGGCCTCGCTCGGCATCGCCACCGGCGCCGATCTCCGGGCGCAGTCGCTGGCCGCACTCACGCAGCATTTCGGCCGGGCGGGACGCTGGTACCACGATATCGCGCGCGGCTGCGACCATCGCGCGGTCAACCCGGCCCGGGTGCGGAAATCATCGGGCTCCGAAACCACGTTCCGGGAGGATCTCACCGATCCCGGCCTGGTCGAGGCGGGCGTGCTCGCCATGGCCGACGATGTCTGGTCGTGGTGCGAGCGGACCGGCGCGCGCGGCCGCACCGTCACGGTGAAGATCAAGTGGCAGGATTTTCAATCATGCACGCGCCGGCGGACGGCGCCGGTGCCGGTCGCCGGTCGTGACGAACTGCGCGCCTGCAGCGTGGCGCTCGTGCGATCCACATATCCGCTGCGCGCGGGCGTTCGCCTGGTCGGCGTGACGGTGTCGCAGTTCGGGACCGACGGGGGGGACACGGCCGATCTTCTTGGGTTGATGAGGAAGAAGGCCAGGGGCTCTGCCCCTGGACCCCGTTAAGGGCGCAGCCCTTAAAACCCCCTACTGGAGTACAGGCGCTGGAGACGGAATGCGTTAGCCAAAGTCTCAGGCTTCGCAGGGAAAAACCCAAACGATCAGGGTTCCAAGGGACGACTGTCCCTTGGCGGGTCCAGGGCAGAGCCCTGGCCTTCTTCGACACTAGCCGCCCGATCCCTCCGGCCGGCGCCCCACCACCACCGGCACGTCGGTCGGTTTGCCGCGGCGGAGCACGGCGAGGCTGATCGGGCTGCCCGGTGCCGCGCGCGCGATCGCGCGGATCAGGCCGCGCGCGCTGTCGACATGGTTGCCGTCCACCGCCGTAACCTGGTCGCCGGCATGCAGTCCCGCATGTGCGGCAGGACCTCCTTTGTCGAGCGAGGCGATCAGCACGCCACCATCGGGATCGGAACCGTCCTTGACGGTCACGCCGAGCCAGCCGCGATCGATATGGCCTTTGCTGCGCAGCTGCTCGACGATCGGCGCCACGATCTCGCTCGGAATGCCGAACCCGATGCCCACGGAGCCGCCGGTAGGCGACACGATCGCGGTGTTCAGCGCCACCACCTGCCCTGACATGTTGAAGCTGGGGCCTCCCGAGTTGCCCGGATTGATTGGCGCGTCGAGCTGCAGGAAGTCGTCGAACGGTCCCGCGCCGATGTCGCGTCCGCGTGCCGAGACGATGCCTGCGGTGATCGACGAGCCGAGCCCGAACGGGTTGCCGGCGGCCAGAATCCAGTCGCCCACGTTGATCACCCGGCTGTCGCCCCAGGTGACCGCGGTGAGCGGCGTTCGGGGCTCGACCTTGATCACCGCGATGTCGGTGAGTTCGTCGGAGCCCAGGACTTTCGCGGGAAGCTGCGTGCCGTCGGCGAGCGAGACCACGATCTTGTCGGCGTTTCCGACCACGTGATTGTTGGTGACGATCACGCCGCTCGGATCGATGATGAAGCCCGACCCGGCGCCGAGCACCTGCTCGCGGCGCGCGCGCATCTTCTCGCGGAACTGGCGCTCGAACGGGGTGCCGCGCAGCGCCTGCGGGACTTCGGGAGTTTCCGCGTCGCGGGCGACATCCTCGGTGACCGCGATGTTGACCACCGCCGGCACCACGCGGCGCGCGAGCGGGGCGAAGGAGAGCGGGCCCGAGTTGACCAGCGGGTCCGGGCCTTCGTCGCTGCTTTCAGTGCCGCCGCCCCCGCTACCGCCGAGTGCGTGGGCGGGAGGCGTCCGGCCGAGAGTGGCGACGATCGCGGCGATGAGGAGGGGGCGGACGAGGCGGCGTCGGCGACGCTCAGGCTGGGACAGGCAGCTGATCCTCATGACCGCGGATCGATCTGAGCACGCCACGGTTGCTCGGGCCAGTCGTGCCGCGGATAGCGGCCGCGCATGTCGCGCCGCGTCTCGGCCCAGCCGCCGCGCCAGAAGCCGGCAAGGTCGCGGGTCAGCGCCGCCGGGCGACCGGCGGGCGAGAGCAGGGCCAGCGCCAGGGGGATGCGGCCGCCGGCCAGCGTCGGCGTCGCGTCGAGCCCGTAGAAGGCCTGCGCGCGGGCGGCGGCGACCGGCGGGTCTGCGGTGTAGTCCACGGCGGCGCGGCCGCGGGGCAGTGCCACGTGCGGCGGCAGGTCGCGGTCGAGGCGCCGCATGGCGTCCGCGCCGAGGCGTTGGGCGAGCAGCGAGCGGAGATCGAGCTTGCGGAGATCTGCGAGCTTGGTGAACCCGGCCATGCGGATCGCGGGTGCGAGGAAGCTGTGGGCTTCGGCGGCCAGCGCCGCGTCGGCGAGGTCGGGCAAAGCGGGGTCGAGATGCAGGCGGGCGAGGCCGGCGCGGGCCTGGAGGCCGCGGGCGGCGTCGGTCCAGTCGAGCGCCGTCGCGATCGAGGAGGCGGCGGCCGCGGCGAGTGCGCGCGCGGCATCGTCCGGGTCGGCTGGCAGCAGGCGGTCCGAGAGCACGAGTGCGCCCAACCGCAGGCGCTCGCGGGCGAACACGGCGCCGTTGGCGGGGTCGATGCCGCGCTCCACCTGCACGGTGGCGCGGGCGCGCAGCACCGCGGGCAGGTGGGCGTGGTCGAGCGGGCTGGCCAGCGTGATGCGCGCGGAACGCCCGAGATGCAGGCCGGCCGCCACCAGCAGCTTCGCGCGTGCCAGCGGATCGGTGGGAGCGAGCGCCGCACTGCCGCCGCCCGACAGGCGGAAGTGGCCGGCCTCGCCGCGCGCCTGGCCCACGCGGTCGGGGAAGCCGGCGGCGAGCAGGGCGGCGGGGTCGCCCGTGGGCGGCGTGTGGTCGGGGAGGCGCAGGCGGCGGCGGAACCCTCGCGCGGATTCGCGGATGCGGGCGATCGAACCGCGATGAGCGCTCCCATTCGCAGAGGAGGCTGCGTCGCCGGCGAGGAGGGCGTCGATGCGCAGCGCCATGTCGGCGCCGACCGGCGGGGCGCCCGGGCCGCCGAGCGGGTCGCGTTCTTCCAGCAGGGCTGTGAGCAGGCAGGCGAGCGCCCGTTCGCCGGGGCTCTCCCCCGCAAGCAGCAGGGCGGCGAGGCGGGGATGGGTGCCGAGCCGCGCCATCGCGCGGCCAAGCGGCGTGATCGCGTCGGTCTCGTCGAGCGCGCCGAGCGAACGGAGCAGTGCCGTCGCGGCCTGGAGGCTGCCGGTGGGCGGCCGATCGATCCAGCGGAGTGCGTCGGCGCCGGTGCCCCAGTCCGCCTCCCAGACCGCCATCGCCAGGCGGAGCGGGGCGAGGTCGGCCTCGAGGATCTCCGGTCGGTCGAACGGGGCGCGGCCTTGATGGGAGCTCCGCGTCCAGAGGCGGTGGCAGGTGCCAGGGGCTTCGCGGCCGGCACGTCCTGCGCGCTGGTCGGCGGCGGCCCGGCTGACGGGGAGGGTCGCCAGGCGCGGCAGGCCGCTCGCCGCATCGAAGCGGGGTGCGCGGCGCAGGCCGCCATCCACCACGATGCGCACGCCGGGCACCGTGAGCGAGGTCTCGGCGATCGACGTGGCCAGTACGATGCGTCGCGTGCCGGGGGCGGGCACGGCGAGCACGGCGGCCTGGGCCTCGGGCGGCATCTCGCCGTGCAGGGTGAGCACCGTGGCGGGGCTGCCCTCGAGCGCGCGCGCGGCGCGGGCGATCTCGGCCTTGCCGGGCAGGAAGCACAGGATGTCGCCCGGCTCGGCGGCGAGCGCCGCGGCGGCGGCGCGGGCGACGGCGTCTGGCAGGTCGCGCGGATGGGCGAGGTCGCGGGCGGCGTGATGGATGGTGACGGGATGCGCGCGGCCCTCGCTCGCGAGCACCGGGGCGCGGCCCAGCAGGCGGGTCAGCGCCGCGATGTCGGGCGTCGCCGACATCAGCAGGAGGCGGAGCTCGGGGCGGCTGCGCTGCAGGTCGAGGCAGAGGGCGAGTGCGAGGTCCGCGTCGACGCTGCGCTCGTGGATCTCGTCGAACAACACGCACGCGACACCGTCGAGCGTGGGGTCGTCGAGCAGGCGGGCGACAGCCAGGCCCTCGGTGATCGCCTCGATCCGGGTGGCGGCCGACCCCGCGCCATCGACGCGGGTGCGGAAGCCGACCCGCTGGCCCACCGGTTCGCCGAGCAGCGACGCCATGCGCATGGCGGCCGCGCGGGCAGCGAGCCGGCGGGGTTCGAGCACCAGGATCCGGCCGTCTCCCCGGAAGGAGGCGTCGAGCAGTGCGAGCGGCACGCGCGTGGTCTTACCGGCGCCGGGCGGGGCCACCAGCACCGCGTTCGGCGTCCGCTCCAGGGTCGCCAGGATTTCGGGCAGGAGCGGCTCGATCGGGAGTCGGGGCTTGTCCATGACGCTCGGGAGTAACGGCGAAGCGGCGGGGAGAACAGGGTTGCCGCCCGGCGGGAATGGGCGCACCACCCCCGATCTTCGGACGGATAAGGGATCATGAGCGCGCGCGTGGAGAGTGAAGGTGCGGCGAGCCGGGCGGCCTGGTCGCCGGACAGCTGGCGCGGCTGCACGCTCCGCCAGGTGCCGGCCTATCCCGATCGGGTTGCGCTCGAGGCGATGGAGGCGCGGCTGCGCACCTATCCGCCGCTGGTGTTCGCGGGCGAGGCGCGCCGGTTGCAGACGCATCTCGCGCGTGCGGCCGAGGGGCGCGCCTTCGTGCTGCAGGGCGGCGCGTGCGCGGAGAGTTTCTCCGAGTTCACCGCCGACACGATCCGCGACACGTTCCGCGTGCTGCTGCAGATGGCGGTGGTGCTGACGTTTGGCGCGACGCTGCCGGTGGTCAAGCTCGGGCGCATGGCGGGGCAGTTCGCCAAGCCGCGCTCGTCGGAGACCGAGACGCGCGACGGCGAGACGCTGCTGAGCTATCGCGGCGACATCGTGCACGCGCCCGAGTTCAGCGCCGCCGCCCGCGCGCCGGATCCGGCGCGAATGGAGACCGGGTATTTCCAGTCGGCCGGCACGCTCAACCTGCTGCGGGCGTTCGCTCAGGGCGGATATGCGAACCTGCACCAGGTGCATCGCTGGAATCTCGGCTTCGTGAAGCGTTCGCCGCTCGGCGAGCGCTATGCGGATCTCGCCGGCCGCATCGACGAGACGCTCGGCTTCATGGAAGCGTGCGGCATGGCGGGGGCGGGGTCGCCCGCGATCAACGAGACCGAGTTCTATACCAGCCACGAATCGCTGCTGCTGCCCTACGAGCAGGCGCTGACGCGGATCGATTCCACGAGTGGCGACTGGTACGGCTGCTCGGCGCATTTCCTGTGGATCGGCGAGCGGACGCGCGATCCCGCCGGTGCGCATGTGGAGTTCTGCCGCGGCATTCGGAACCCGATCGGCGTGAAGATCGGGCCATCGACGACCGAGGCGGATCTGCTGCGACTGTTCGACATCATCGATCCCGACAACATCCCGGGCCGGCTGACGCTGATCAGCCGGATGGGTGCGGGCCGGGTCGAGGCGGCGCTGCCCGCGCTGGTGCGTGCGATGCGCCGCGAAGGACGCCGGCCGGTCTGGCTGTGCGACCCGATGCACGGCAACACGATCTCCACCACGATGGGCGTCAAGACGCGCTCGTTCGAGGCGATCCTCGCCGAGCTGCGCTCGTTCTTCGACGTGCTGGCGGCCGAGGGCGTGCCGCCCGGCGGCGTGCACATCGAGATGACCGGGCAGGACGTGACCGAGTGCATCGGCGGCGCGCACCGCCTGACGGAGGCCGATCTCGGCGCGCGCTACGAGACGTTCTGCGATCCGCGCCTGAACGCGGAGCAGTCGCTCGAGATGGCGTTCCTGATCGCGGCCGAGCTCAAGAAGCATCGCGTGTCGTTCGCCGATCGGGTGGCCGCGGAATGAGCGGCGATGCCTCCACGACCGACGCGTCGATCCGCGCGCGCACGGACGCGTATTTCAACCGCACGCGCGCGATCGTCGAGCGTTTCGGCGATGTCACTGTCACCTACGCGATCTTTCTGCGTCGGCCGGTGATCGCGGCATGCGGTGCGGCACGGCGTTTTCTCGACGAGGTGGAGAAGCGTCGCGGCGTGCGCTTCACGATCGAGGAGACGCATGGCGAGGGTGACTGGGTGGGAGCCGGCGAGCCGCTGCTGTTCGTCACCGGCTCGTTCGCAGCCCTCACCGACCTCGAGACGCTGCTCCTGCAGAAGATCGGCCCCGCCTCGGTCGCCGCCCACAACGCCTACCAGATGTGTCTTGCGCTGCCCGAGGCGTCGTTTCTTGCGATGGAGGCGCGGCATTGCGCGGGCGAGGAGATGCAGGAGCTGATGGCCTACGGCGCGGCGGTCGGCAGCCGGGCCGCGCAGCGCGAGGGTGCGCGCGGCTTCATCGGCAACGCGAACGACGCGACCGCGCATTTCTTCGGCGCGGCGCGCGGGTTCGGTACCATGCCGCACGCGCTGATCGGCTACGCGGGATCGACGCTGCGCGCGTCGGAAATGTTTCACGAGGTGTTTCCCGAGGAACGCCTGGTGGTGCTGCCCGATTATTTCGGTCGCGAGGTGAGCGACATGCTGGAAGTCTGCCGCCGGTTTCCGGAGCTCGCCAGCGCGGGCCGGATGGCGGTGCGGCTCGACACGCATGGCGCGCGCTTCATCGAGGGGTTGGATCCGGCGGCCTCCTACGGCGTGCTCGAGCGGCACACGCCGGGGGCGATCCGCCGCTATCGCAGCCAGGACGAGCTGCGCCACCTGATCGGGACCGGCGTGTCGGCGGCCGCCATCTGGCACATGCGCGACGCGCTCGACGGCGCGGGCTTCCCGAAGGTCACGATCGTGGCCTCGTCCGGCTTCAGTGTCGCCAAGTGCCGGGTGATGGCGGATGCGAACGCGCCGATCGACATGGTGGGCACCGGCAGCTTCATCCCCGAGATCTGGTCGGAGACTTTTGCCACTGCCGACATCGTCGCGTACGACGGCGTTCCGCGCGTGAAGCTCGGGCGCGAGTTTCTGCTGCGGCGGGACCAGGCATGAGCGAGCCGGACCTGTTCGCACCCGAGGGCGGGTGGCGCGTGCGCATCCTCGATCTTTCCGGCGGCAACGCGGATGACGGCAACGTGGTCGAGGAGGTCGGCGGCTTTCCGACGCTGATGCATGCGAATGCGTTTGCCCGCGCCTATGTGCGTGACAGCGTCGAGGTGTGCCGCGCACCGGGGATGTCGCGCGAGGAGGTGCTGAAAGCCTGGTTCGCATTCGGCGAGGATGCCGAGGTGATCGATGCGGGCGAGCAGGGGTGGCGCAGTGCCACCGAGCTCGACGGGTTCGCCGAGCGGCCGTCGGGTGCGATCGAGCGCGACTGGCGCGTGCTCGACCCGCGTCGCGACGATGAAGCCGGGGAAGACGATCACGACGGCGCCGCGGGCGACGACGTTTGAAGCTGCGTTTCGCGCCAAGCCCCACCGGGCACCTGCATGTCGGCAACGCGCGCATGGCGCTCGCCAACGCGCTGTTCGCGGCGAGACATGGCGGGGAGTTCCTGCTCCGCTTCGACGACACCGATTTCGCCCGCAGCCGGGCGGCCGAGCTCGAGCCCACGATCGAGGCGGATCTGCGCTGGCTCGGCATCGAGTGGAGCGAGAGTTTTCGCCAATCCGATCGGACGGCGCTGTATGAGGAGGCGGCCGAACGCCTGCGTGCGTCGGGGCGGCTGTATCCGTGCTTCGAAAGCGAGGACGAGCTGCGCTTCAAGCGCGAGGCGCGCATCCGGGCGGGCAAGCCGCCGGTCTACGACCGTGGCGCGCTCTCGATGACCGCCGAGCAGCGCGCGCGCGCCGAGGCCAATGGCAAGACCCCGTACTGGCGGTTCCTGCTCTCGGGCGGCAGCGTCGGCTGGGACGACCTCGCGTCGGGCGCGCGCTCGGTGAAGCTGCCGCCGGTGTCCGATCCCGTGCTGATCCGCGCGGATGGCACGGTGCTCTACACCTTCGCCTCCGTGGTGGACGATCTCGCGAGCGGCGTCACGCATATCATCCGCGGCGAGGATCACCTTGTGAACACCGGCGTGCAGATCGACCTCGCGATGGCGCTCGGTGCCGCGCGTGACCGGTTCCAATTTGGTCACATGCCGCTGCTGCTCGACGAGCACGGGGAAAAACTCTCCAAGCGCACCGGGTCCGTGTCGCTGAAATCGCTGCGGGCCGACGGGATCGAGGCGGAAGCGCTCACCTCGTATCTGGCACGGCTCGGCACGTCGGACGATCCGGAGCCGCTGTCGTTTGCAGCACTCGCGGCGACTCAGAATCTCCGCCATGTGTCGCGGGCCCAGCCGCGTTTCGACATGCGCCAGCTCCTCGGCCTGAACCGGCGTGTGCTGGCAGCGCTCCCGTTCGACGCGGTCGCAGATCGCCTGCCACCGGGTGCGGGCGAGGCGTTCTGGAACGCCGTCCGCACCAATCTCGATCTGTTCGGCGAGGTGCGCGCGTGGTGGGACGTCACGGGCGGCGAGATCGTCTCCCCGCCGCTCGAAGGCGAGGGTGCGTTCCTGCGCGAGGCGCGGGCGGTGCTCCCCGAGGAGCCGTGGGACGAGACCATCTGGGAGCGCTGGACCTCCGCCATCAAGGAAGCAACCGGCAGGCGCGGCCGCGCGCTGTTCCATCCGCTGCGCCTCGCACTCACCGGTGAGGAGAGCGGGCCGGAACTCCGCCTGTTGCTGCCGCTGATGGGCCGGGCGCGGGTGGTGCGGCGCCTTGACGTGCCGAACTCGGATCGGACGTGAAGAAGGCCAGGGGCTCTGCCCCTGGACCCCGCTAAGGGCGAGCCCTTAGAACCACTTGTTTAAGTATAGGGGATCCAAGGGGTGACTACCCCTTGGCGGGTCCAGGGCAGAGCCCTGGCCTTCCCTCGCCGTTGATGAGAAATGGGCCAGCACCATGTAACTTTTGCCCAACGCGGATCGAAGATCGTGTGGCAGGGAGAGTTCACATGCAGCGACGCAACCTTTTGTGCCTGTTTGCCGCCGTGCCGTTGGGTGCCGTGCGCGCCGGCGCCACCGAAGCGGCTCAGGGAACCGCCACGGTCACCCGCACGGACGCCGAATGGCGGGCCACGCTGACGCCTGCGCAATACGACGTGCTGCGCCAACAGGGAACGGAATCGCCGTTCTCGAGCCCGCTCGATCACGAAACCCGGCCGGGCCGCTACACCTGCGCCGGCTGCGCCCAGCCCGTGTTCGCCGCCTCCACCAAGTTCGACAGCGGCACCGGCTGGCCGAGCTTCTGGGAGCCGCTGCCGCACGCGGTGAGCACCCGCTCCGATGGCAGCTTCGGCATGGATCGCACGGAAGTGCATTGCCTGCGCTGCGAGAGTCATCTCGGCCATGTCTTCGATGACGGACCGCGCCCCACTGGGCTGCGCTACTGCATGAACGGCGTGGCGCTCGTCTTCCACCCCGACGGAGGGACCTCCTCATGAACCGCGCCTGGCTGCTTGCCGCTCTCCTGCCGCTCGGCCTCGCCTTCGCGGGAGTGGGTGCGCGCGCCGACGACGCACCGCACGTGGTGCCCGCGCCGATCGGCACCATGCCTGCATCGCCGACCCGCACGCTCGTGGTCGCGGGCGGCTGCTTCTGGGGTGTGCAGGGCGTGTTCGAGCACGTGCGCGGTGTGACCAGGGCAGTCGCGGGCTACAGCGGCGGCTTGCCGTCGACTGCGACCTACGAGGAGGTCAGCACCGGGACCACGGGGCATGCGGAATCGGTCAGCATCACCTACGACCCCGCGGTGATCGACGAGGGCGCGCTGCTGCAGATCTACTTCTCGGTCGTGCTCGATCCCACCGAACACGATCGCCAGGGTCCGGACGAGGGGACGCAGTATCGCTCCGCCGTGTTCGCGCAGTCGCCCGCCGAGGCGGGCTACGTTCGCGGCTACATCGCATCCCTCGATGCGGCGCATGTCTACGCAGCGCCGATCGCGACGAAGGTCGAGTCGTTCCGCGGCTTCACCCGCGCCGAAACGTATCACCAGGATTACCTCGTCAGGAATCCCGACAGCGACTACATCGCCGTCAACGACATGCCCAAAGTCGATGCACTCCGCACGCTCTTCCCCAAGCGCTACGACGACAAGCCCGTGCTGGTGGAGAACTCCGGCTCATAACGCGGCGCCTGGCGATCGAGGCTGCCGCCGAGACCTGCACACGCCGTCGCCGTCGGACAATGGCCTGGCGTAATCCTGTTCCTCGACGGGCCAAGCATCCGCGGTGGCGGCGACCGCGGACTGGCTCGCAGGCAGCACTGTCACCATGGCGCTGCCCGATCTGTTAGATGCCGCGGGCCCTTACGAGCCGCCGGTTAGCCAATGAGCACGGCCAGCCGCTCCGAGGTCGCACTCCGGTCCTCGCCGGCGATCAGCGCCAGCTCGGCGGTCAGGCGTTCGAGTGCCGTGTCGAAGAAGCCTCGCTCGGTGGAGTTGCCGCCGCCGCCAACCACTTTCTGACGCAGGTCGCGCACGACCTCGGCGAGCTCGATCAGTCCGCCCGATGCGATTTTGTTCTGCATGCCGACCACCCGGTGCCGCCACGGTCCGCTATCGACCTGCGGCGCACCTGCGACCACGGTGAACGCACGGCCGGCCATCTCGGGGCCGCCGATCTTTCGCAAGCCGGACTCGGCGGCTTTCGCGCGCGGGATGCGAAGCACCATGCGGTCGGTGGCGAACGACACCTGGATCACGTGCAGCAGGTGGCCGCCGATGTCCTGGACGCCCACTTCATCGATGGAGCCCACGCCGTGCGCGGCATAGACGACCGCATCGCCCTGTTCGAAGGTCGGGGTCTTTTCGGATCCGTCGCCCCGCGCAGTGCTGCGGATCGCTTCGTCGGCCATCGCCTCCGTGACGTTGCGATTCGATTTCTGCCAGTCTCTATTCACGATATCTCCTGTCCGTTCAGTGTCGTCGCGCGAACTCGCCGGAGACGGATCGGCTAAAGGCCAGCTGTGTTCTGCACGTATATGCGCAGACTTTCCTCCCACTCGCCACGCCGGAAATCGAGCGCCTCAACATCGCCCGCATCGGACCAGATGAAGGTCAGCACGCTGTCGCCCTCGTGCAGGATCTCCATCCCGTAAGGCAGGTCGGTGGCGCTCCGCTGGCGCCGAAGGGCATGGCGGTAGCCGGGCGATGACGCCTCGCCGGCAGACAAGGCGTTGAAGGGTGTCCAGTGCAGGAACTTCCAGGGTGGGCTGTCGAGCACCAGGAGCCGGAGTGGACTGTCCTTACGATCGCTGTCCTCGAGGCCGCCTGCGCCCCGCAGGATCGGCAGCAGAACATCCCTGATCTGCACGATGGAGTCGGCACGGACGGGAAAACTCATCTGCACCTCCTCTCGCGTTGCTGGCCCGCAAAGGCCGGATTCGTCACACGAGACAGCTTTCCCGAGATGGAGATATCGGAGGTAGGGCACCGGTATTCAAGGCGGCGCTGCGTCCGGGAGCCAATGCCCCAGGAAGTCGTCGCAGGCCGCGAGAAGTGCCGCCGGTGCCGCTTCCTGGATGAGGTGCCCGCAATCGATCGCGTGCCCGGCCACGTCGTGCGCTCGCTCGCGCCAGGTCTCCAGCACGTCGTCACTCTTGCCCACTACGCCTTGGGCCCCAGAGCGCCATCGGCGGCGCGTCCACACGCCGGCCCTCCTCGCAGGAAGCATGGGGCATCGCGGGATCGCGGTAGCAGTGGCGACACTCCTCCATCACCCACGGCTCCACCGCTCCCGGCGTCCTGACCTGCGACGCGGGATGCCGCCCGAGGAAGGTGTCCGGATCGCCGGCGATCGGTCGTTCCGGCAAATCGCAAGTCTGGATCAAGAAGAACCACCAGACATGGCTCTGGGTGAACGCTATGTCGGTCCCGAACCACCGGTTGCCACCCGGATCCGCACGCCGTTCACGTGCGCGTCGAACTGCCGGAAGCCGGGTATCAGATCAGGCTGCATCAGCCCAATCCCTCCGTGATGCCGCCGCCGCCCGCAGGGGCGAGGTCAGTGCATCACGGCATTCAACGCACGATTGAGGCTGACGGTGTCGAACGGTTTGCGAAGCACGATGGCGCCGGCGATGCCGTCGAGCGCCACCGTGTCCGAGTAGCCGCTGACGAACACGATCGGCAGTCCCGGCCTGCGGGCCTGGGCGAGGCGCGCCACCTCCGCGCCGTTCATCCCCGGCATCAGGAAGTCGATCACGGCGGCCGCGGGATGCGACCGTTCCAGCAGCGTGAGGCCGCTTTCGCCGTCCGACGCCTCGATCACGTCGAAGCCCGCGAGCGTCAGCGCGCCGACGATGACGGCGCGCACGCCGTCATCGTCGTCGATCACGAGAACCTGCTGACCGCGCACCGGCGCCGTCCCGGCGGCGATTGCCACGATGTCCCCGCGTGGCTCGGCCGCCACGACCGTCGCCCGGCGCAGCAGGATCTCCACGGTCGTGCCTGCGCCTGCCGTGCTGGCGATGCGCAGGTCGCCGCCGCACTGGCGGACGAAGCCGTAGACCTGGGCGAGGCCCAGACCGGTGCCGCGGCCGCGCTCCTTGGTCGTGAAGAACGGATCGACCGCTCTCGCCATCACCTCGGGCGTCATCCCCGCGCCGTCGTCGATGACGCGGATCGCAACGCAGGGTGTGGGCATCTCGCCCTCGGCGAGACCGGCCTCGCAGAACGCGCTCTCGATCCGGATCCGTCCGCCATCGGGGAGGGCGTCGCGCGCGTTCACGGCGAGGTTGAGGATCGCGAGTTCGAGCTGGTCCGGATCGGTCGTGACGACCGCGCCGGCGCTGTCGAGCTGCATCACGAGTTCGATCGCGGGGCCGAGCGATTGGCCGAGCAGCGCGCGGGCACTCCGCAAGCTCGGATCGAGCTCCACGTCGCGGATGTCCAGCCGCTGGCTTCGCGAGAAGGCCAGGAGCTGGGCCGTGACTTTCGCACCCTTGTCGCTCGCGCGCGTCGCGTTCTCGACGAAGCGCCGCAGCGCCGTCTCGCCCGCGGGCAGGCCGTGATCGAGCAGTTCCAGATTGCCCCGGATCGCCATCAGCAGGTTGTTGAAGTCGTGCGCGATGCCGCCGGTGAGCTGGCCCACCGCCTCCATCCGCTGGGTCTGGTTCATCGCGGCCTCGACGCGCGCACGTTCGTCGCTTTCGCGCGCCAGCTCCTCCGCCTGATGCGCCAGCCGCTCGGTCATCTCGCGGGCGACCCGGTCCTGCTCGCGCGCGCGCTCGCGCCGCTCCCGGTCGAGTGCCTCGAGCGCCTGGCCGTCGCGCAGGACCAGCAGCGCCAGCGGGACGATGGTCACGATCACCAGCAGCGCCATCGCGACCGCCGGCCCCAGCCCGGCCCGCGCGGTCGCCAGGAGCAGCAGCTTTCCCGCCGCGACGGGCAGGAGAACGAAGGCGAGCTGGCGCCGCGTTCCCCCGCCGCCGGTGCCGAGCGACCCGATCACGGCGGCCCAGCCCGCGGCGGGATCGGCGAGCAGCACCGCGATCGACAGCGATGCCAGCGCGACCGCGGTGTTGAGCGCCATGCTGTTGAACATGAAGAGCGCGTAGAGGTCGCGGATCCCGTAGAAATACCCAAGCAGCGCCACGCCGGACACCACGAGACCGGCACCCGCCAGCCGATCCGCCGCAGCGCGCCATCTCAAGCGCGACGCGATCAGGGCGGCGGCCAGCAGCAGCACGTCGAGCGCGGTCGCAACCGAGGTGCGCCCCACGGCGTGCGGCTGCAGATGAAAGATCGTGGTTCCCACCCAGAGACTTGCGATCTCCTGTCCGGTCGCGAGACGCGCGACCAGCGTCGAGGTGACGGTCGCGATCGCGATCGCGACGAGCATCGCTGTCGGCCGCGCACGGGGCGACGCAGAGGCGGCGCCGGCGAGTGCCAGAATTGCCACGGCCGTGAGCGGGGACATGCCTTCGAGGCCGGTGCGGACATGGATCAGCAGCGGCAGATCGATGCAGTAGCCGAGCACCGCCAGGGACGCGAGGAGGGCGGCGATGGCGGTGCAGATCGCCGACACCAGCCGCAGTCCCGCGCCGCCTCTCACGGACGCACGCCGATCAGTTCGCGGATGCGCGCAGCCAGCACGTCCATGGGGAACGGCTTGGTCATGACATGCATCCCGGGCTCGAGATGTTCGTGGCCGAGCACCGCGTTCTCCGCATAGCCGGTGATGAACAGCACGTTCAGGCCCGGCCGCGCGAGCCGTGCGGCATCCGCGACCTGGCGGCCGTCCAGGTCGCCCGGCAGGCTTACATCCGTCACCAGCAGGTCGATCCTTGCCGCGGAGTGCAACACCTTCAGCGCGGCCGTGCCGTCGGCCGCCTCGATCGCGGTGTAGCCGAGATCCTCGAGCACCGCGGCCACCAGCATCCGCACCGCGGGCTCGTCGTCGACCACGAGCACCGTTTCTCCATGAGCCGCGCGCGGCGCGCGGTGGAGGGCGTCCGGCGGATCGGCCTCGACCGCGCCGCCGTGATGGCGCGGCAGGGTGAGGCAGACCGTCGTGCCCAAGCCCCGCTCCGAGGTGATGCGCGCCTGGCCGCCCGATTGCCGCGCGAAGCCGTAGATCATCGACAGGCCGAGCCCGGTTCCCATGCCGATCGGCTTGGTGGTGAAGAAGGGATCAAAGGCGCGCGCGATGACCTCCGGACCCATGCCCGTGCCGTTGTCGCTGACGCGCAGGGTGACGTACTGGCCGGGCGGCAGCTCGCGCTCGCGGGCCTGGCGGTCGTCGAGCCAGATGTTGGCGGTCTCGATCACCAGCTTGCCGCCGCCCGGCATCGCGTCGCGCGCGTTGATGCAGAGGTTCAGCAGCGCGTTCTCGAGCTGGCTCGGATCGACCAGCGTGGTCCATAATCCGCCGGCGGCGATCGTCTGGATGCTGACGCCCTGGGGGACCGTGCGCCGGATCAGATCCTCCATGCCCGCCACCAGCCGGTTCAGGTCGGAGGGTTTTGGCGCCAGCGTCTGGCGGCGGGAAAAGGCGAGCAGCCGGTGGGTGAGCGAGGCCGCGCGCTTGGCCGCCCCCTCGGCCGCGTCGATGTAGCGGTCGATGTCGTTGATCCGGCCCTGCACCACGCGCATCCGCAGCAGTTCGAGACTGCCGGTGATCCCCGTCAGCAGGTTGTTGAAGTCGTGCGCCAGGCCGCCGGTGAGCTGGCCCACCGCCTCCATCTTCTGGCTCTGGCGGAGCGCGTCCTCGATCCGCTCGCGCTCGGCGATCTCGTTGCGCAGGCGCGTGTTGGCGGAGGCGAGCTCGCCGAGGCGCAGCTTCTGGTCGGTCAGGTCCGTGAGCACGCCGCAGAGCAGCGTCTGGCCCGCGTCGCTCTCGAGCAGGCTCAGCGACATGGTGACCGGAACGGGCGAGCCGCCGATCGCGCGCAGGCTGAGCTCGCAGCGCGCGACACCCAAGCGCGCCTCCTGCAGCAGACGGTCGAATTCCGGCCGGTCCGTCTCCGCCACCAGCGGCCGCAGCGACTGCCCGGTGATGCGCTCCTGTGCGTGCCCCAGCATCGCGGCGAGGCGGCGGTTGCAGTAGAGGATCGTCCCGTCCGCGCCCAGCGTGACGGCCCCTTCCTGGATCTGCTCGATCAGCACGCGATAGGGGCGGTCGGCACTTTCCAGTGTGTACACGCGATGTTCGGCGACCGAGCCGCCCACCACCAGCGCGTCGACCTCGCCGCGCCGGATCGCGTCGAGCGTGTCCTCGCTCTCGCGCAACCGCTCCTCGAGATCGCGGATCCGCTCGCTCGTGGCCGTGTCCGGCCTGGCCAGAGTCTCACCCTTGGCAGCGGGCGGATCAGGATGCGTCATCGCGCGACGACGGCAGGGAGAGATCGAGCGCGCGGAGCACCCGCTCGGTCGCGGACAGGTCGCCGATGATGCGACGCACCGGGAGGGGATGCAGCTTCACCAGGGTCGGTGCCGCGATCACCTGGTAGCGCTCGGCCAGTTCGGGCTGCTGGTAGATGTCGACCACCGCGAAATCGACGCGGCCGCCCAGATGCTCGTCGCAGATGCGCCGCAGGTTCTCGATCGCCTGGCGCGACCGCACCGTGCTGCCGGCGACGAACAGCCGGAGCGCGTAGACCGGAAGATCGTGGCCATGATCTTCATCCTTCAACTCGAAGGGGCCTGGGGCGCCCGGTCCCCGACGCGGGCGTCCCGCTGCCGGATGTCGAGCCCGACCAGCACCTTTTCCGTGTTCGAGAGGTCGCCGATGATCCGCTTGAGGGGTGCGGGCAGCCTGCGGACCAGCGTGGGGATCGCCAGGATCTGGTCGCCCGCCGCGAGCTTCGGGTTCACCAGCAGGTCGATCACCTCGATCTCGTAGCGGCCGGCGAGATGCTCCTCGCAGACGCGCTTGAGGTTGGCCAGCGCCGCGAGCGAGCGCGCGGTCTGGCCCGCGACGTAGAGCCGCAGGTGGTAGTGGCCGGGATCGCCGTCCGGATCGACCACGTCCGAGTTCGTCATTCGGGCGCACCGCGCAGGCGTCCCACCGCGACGCGGTCGGCGGCCAGCGTCGCCTCGTGCGTGTCCTCCTGGTCGAACAGCAGGCCCGCCTCCTCCTCCTCGGCCGCCAGCGCCGCGCGCAAAGCTGCGACCTGCTGCTCGAGCTGCTCGCGCTTGCGGGCGAGCTCGCGGCGGCGTCGCTCGACGTCCTGGCGCCGCCGGCGCGCCGCCTTCTGCTCGCGCGCGTCCTGGGTCGCACGCGCGGTCCCGGTCAGCACGCCCTCGGGGCCGATATAGGGCTCGATCAGATCGATGCCGTGATCGGTGATCCGATACTCGCGAACCTGGTTGGAGTGGCTCAGGCCGCGCGCCTTGATCAGGTAGAGTACGCGGTTGCGCTCGCCATCCGCCTCGATGTCCTCGAGCTTGATCCAGGCATCCATCAGCGAGGAGAGGCCGAGATCGGGGCCTTCCGCCATGGAGCCGTCGACCCGCAGGCTGGTGAACAGCGCGGTGATGCCGCGGCTTTTCAGCAGGTCCATCATGCGCAGCAGCGTCGCGTGCACCTCCGTGTTCGGCCCGCGCAGCGCCGAGATCGGGTCGACCACCACGACGCTCGGCTCGAACCGCTCGAGATCGCGGTGCATGCGCGCGAGATGCATTTCGAGACCGTACAGGCTCGGGCGGGCGGCCTCGAAGCGGAGCAGGCCGGCGGCCATCCAGGATGGGAGGTCGAGCCCGATCGAGCGCGCGTTGCGGCAGATCTCCTGGGCGGATTCCTCGAACACGAAGGAGAGGCATCGCTCGCCCCGCCGGCACGCGGCGTCCGCGAATTGGGCCGCGAAATTCGTCTTGCCGGTGCCGGCGACCCCCGAGAGCAGGATCGCCGAGCCGCGATAGAACCCGTGGCCGCGCAGCATCCGGTCGAGCCCCTCGACACCGCACGAGACGAGCTCGGTCGAGGCCTCCCGGTTGAGGCCCGACGAGGTGACCGGCAGCACGCTGATGCCGTCATGGTCGATCAGGAACGGGTATTCGTTGGTGCCGTGCGCCGAGCCGCGATATTTCACCACCCGCAGCCGGCGCGTGGTGATCTGGTCCTCGACGCGGTGGTCGAGCAGCACCACGCAGTCGGACACGTATTCCTCGAGTCCCTGCTGGGTCAGTTGGCCGTGGCCGCGCTCGCCGGTGATCACCGCGGTGAGGCCGCGATCCTTGAGCCAGCCGAACAGCCGGCGCAGCTCGGCGCGCAGGATGGCGGGATCGCTGAAGCCCGCGAACAGCGTCTCGATCGTGTCGAGCACGACCCGTCTGGCGCCGATCGAATCGACCGCGTAGCCGAGGCGCACGAACAGGCCTTCGAGGTCGTACTCGCCGCTCTCCTCGATCTCGCCGCGCTCGACGCGCACATGGTCGATCGCGAGCGAGCCGTCCGCCACCAGGGCGTCGAGGTCGTAGCCGAGAGAGGCGACGTTGGCGGCGAGATCCTCGACCCGCTCCTCGAAACTCATGAACACGCCGGGTTCGTTATAATGTGTCGCCCCGTTCACCAGGAAGGTCACGGCGAACAGGGTTTTGCCGCAACCCGCCCCGCCGCAGACGAGCGACGGCCGGCCGGCAGGAAGTCCGCCCAGCGTGACATCGTCGAAACCGGCAATGCCGGTTGGTGCCCTCGGGAGCGACACGGGCAGGATCGCCTCAGGCGGCATGGGTCGGATCGTCCTTTGCGCGTGCGCGAACATGGCCAGGAAGCGGACGGCGCGTGCGCCGGTGTCCGCAGGCTTTGTCGCAGGCTTTCTGGCCACGCATCGTTCCGATGAAACGGGTGAAGGCGCGGTTTCTCCCGTGGGCAGGCCGGCGACGCGGGCGAGCCTCCTTGCCTCGATCCTCGGGCGTGCGAGCGCCGACGCCCGTCCCAGGCCGAACCGTTCCACTCTATGGCATGTCGCAGCGTCCTGCATCCCCTCCCTTCATCGGCGTGATTAGCACCCCGGCCATGGCCGGGCTAAGAACGCGTATGACCGTCCCGACCGTCCGCCGTGCGTCGCCGCCGAGGTCTCGCGTGTCGCCACGCGGGCGATCGGCGCTTCTCGTCGCGTCATGACGCCGGCGGTCACGACGCTGGATCCGGCGCTGGCGGCCGACATCGCCGTGATCGAGAGCATCCAGGCGGTGCCGACCATTCTCGACGTCGTCTGCCGGGTGACGGGGATGGGGTTCGCCGCCGTCGCCCGTGTCACCGAGGATCGCTGGATCGCCTGCCGGGTGCACGACGAGATCGGGTTCGGCCTGGCACCGGGCGGCGAGCTCAAGCTCGAGACCACGATCTGCGACGAGATCCGCGAGAGCGGCACCGGCGTCATCATCGACCATGTGGCGGCCGACGAGACGTATAGCCGCCATCCCGCGCCCGCGATGTACGGCTTCCAGAGCTACATCTCGATGCCGATCGTGCTGCCGAACGGCACGTTCTTCGGCACGCTCTGCGCGATCGATCCGCGGCCCGCGCGCCTGGACACGCCCGAGATCCGCGGCATGTTCGGGATGTTCGCCGACCTGCTCGGTTTCCACATCGACGCCCAGCGACGCCTCGCCTCGGCCGAGGATGCGCGCCGGAGCGAGGCGTTCGTGCGCAGCCTGCTGGCCGCCACCCCCGACGGCGTGGCCGTGCTCTCGGTCGAGGGGCGCCTCGAGTTCATGAACGAGCGCGGTCTGGAGCTGAACCAGATCGCGTCGGCCGCTTCCTGGCTCGGCCGCGATGTCGCAGCCCTCTGGCCCGAGGCGATGCGCCCGGCGATCGCGGCCGCACTCGGGCGCGCGGCCGCGGGCGAGACCGCGCGGATCGAGGGCCCGGGCCCCACACCCCGCGGCGAGCAGAGTTGGTGGGAGGCGAGCTTCGCGCCGTTCCAGCCCGAGGGCGGCGGCCCGCTCAAGATCGTCTGCATCTCGCGCGATGCGACCGAACGCCGGGCGGCCGGGCAGGGCCTGCGCGCCAGCGAGGCCGCACTTCGCCTGCTCAACGCCGATCTCGAACGCCGCGTCGCCGAGCGCACGCTCGAGCGCGGGCGCATCTGGGAGCTCAGCCCCGACCTGCTCTCCGTGGTCGATCTCGAGACCGGCCTGTTCGACCGCGTGAACCCGGCCTGCGTCGCCAAGCTGGGCTGGGAGGTGGCCGAGCTGGAGGGCACGTCGTACGACGCCCGGATCCACGCCCACGACCTCGCGGCGAGCCAGGCGGCGTTCGCCATCGCGCGCGGGGGCGAGCCCGTGCGTTTCGAGAACCGCTTCCGCCACCGGGACGGTTCCGATCGCTGGCTGTCGTGGTCCGCGGTGCCGGACGGCGGCAAGCTCTACGCCCGCGCCCGCGACGTGACCGACGCGAAGCTGACGGCCGAGGCGCTCGCCCAGGCCGAAGAGCAGCTGCGCCAGAGCCAGAAGATGGAGGCGGTGGGGCAGCTGACCGGCGGGGTCGCGCATGACTTCAACAACCTGCTCACCGTGATTCGCTCCTCGGTCGAGCTGCTCAAGCGGCCGGACCTGTCGGCGGTGCGGCGCGAGCGCTACGTGAACGCGATCTCGGATACGGTGGATCGCGCGGCCCGCCTCACCAGCCAGCTGCTCGCCTTCGCCCGGCGCCAGGCGCTGCGGCCCGAAGTGTTCGACGCGGGCGCCAGCGTGCGCACGATCGTCGACATGGTGGACACGCTGACCGGCGCGCGCATCAAGGTCGCGACACGGCTCCCCCACGAGGCGTGCTGCTTCGTCAACGCCGATCCGAGCCAGTTCGACACCGCTTTGGTCAACATGGCCGTGAACGCACGCGACGCGATGGCGGGCGAGGGGGAACTCACGATCGCGGTCGAGGCGGTGGACGCGATGCCGGCGCGCGGCGCCCATCCGGGGGCGGCGGGCGCCTTCGTCGCCGTCTCGATCACGGATACCGGCCACGGCATTTCGCCCGACGCCCTCGAGCGGATCTTCGAGCCGTTCTTCACCACCAAGGCGTTGGGGCAGGGCACGGGGCTCGGCCTGAGCCAGGTGTACGGGTTCGCCAAGCAGTCCGGCGGCGAGATCGTCGCGCGGAGCGAGGTCGCGGCATCCGGCCGGCCCGGGGGCACGATGTTCACGCTCTATCTCCCACGTGTCGCGGCACCGGCGCGCACGATCGAGGCCCACGAACCGGCGCCGCTCGCCGACGGTCATGGAACCTGCGTACTGGTCGTGGAGGACAATCGCGAGGTCGGCACCTTCGCGCTGCAATCGCTCGCCGAGCTCGGCTACGACGCCGTCCTGGCATCGGACGCCGCCGAAGCGCTGGCCGCGCTGGCGCGCGACGCGGACCGCTACGACGTGGTGTTCTCGGACGTGGTGATGCCGGGGATGAGCGGGATCGAGCTCGCAGAGCGGATCGGCCGCGACCATCCCGGCCTGCCGGTGGTGCTGACGTCGGGCTACGGCCACGCGCTCGCGCAGAACGGCAGTGCGGGCTTCGAGCTGCTGGACAAGCCTTATTCGGTGGCGGAGCTGTCGCGCGTGCTGCGTGGCGCCGCGTCGAGGCCGCAACGCCCGCGCCGCGTTGCCGCGTCGACCGGATCCTGACTTTCCGGTCTTCGTCTCGGTGTCCGGGGAGTGCGGCCGCCGTGAACGACCTTGTCCTTGACACCCGGGACACGGAGTTTCGAGGCCGAGAGGATGAAACCGCCGCCTGCCAGTCGCTCGACACGGCCACGCCGCAGCGACCCGTCGCGGTCGCGCGCCATGGCGGAACTGCGCGATCGGCCTTGCCGCCATCCTGGCCGCAAGCGCCGCCGCTGCCGCCGAGGTCCGTGCTGCGGCGAGCGGTTTCGTCGATGCCGGGACGGATCTCGACAATCCCGACTTCGCGGCGATGGCGCGCGCGATGGGGATCCATGCCCAGCGTGTCGAAGACCCGGGCGAGCTCCCGGGCGCGGTGGCCGCGATGCTGGCGCATGACGGGCCGGCATTGCTGGACATGGTGACGGCGAAAGAACGAGCTTTCCATGCCGCCCACGATCGGCGCCGAACAGATCAAGGGATGAAGCCTGTGGGTCGTGCGTGCCGTGATGAGCGGCCGCGGCGACGAGGTGATCGATCTCGCCAGCACCAAGCTGCTACCAAGATAACGGACGCGGCCGCCGCAGGACTCGCAAAACGAAAGCAGGTCCAGGATCGGCCTTGATCCGTTCGCGGCTCAAGCCTGGCGGGGTTTGCGGCAGATCCCCAACCTTCCTCGACCGCTCAGCCGCCCTTCCTGTTCGTCGAAGGCGCGGACGGCGCCGCCAGCGGCACCGGCACCCAGCGCTGCCCATCCTTGTCCATCACCAGCATCAGCAACGATGGCCGCTTCGCATCGCGCGCACTCGCGATCGCGCGGTCCACATCTCCGGGGTGTTTGATCTCGGTCTGATCGACTTCGACGATCAGGTCGCCGGGCCTGAGCCGATCGGCAACGGGTCCGGTCTTCGCGACCCCCGTGATCACCGCCCCCGTGGCGTCGGCCGGAATGCCGTATTTGGAGCGAAGCGCATCGTCGAGCGGTGCGAGCGTCAGTCCGAGCCCCGCGATCGCGGCCCCCGGCAGCTTTGCTTTCACCGGCGCCGGCTTGGGAGCGGCCGCCTGCGGCTTGGCGTCGTCGGGCAGTTCGGCGACAGTGAGATGCAGAACCTGCTCGGTAGCACCACGCACGATCTGCACCGGGACCACGGTGCCGATCGCCGTCTCAGCCACCGTGCGCGGCAGCGTGCGCATTTCGTGCAGCTCTACGTTGTTAAACGCCAGAATAACGTCGCCGGTGTGCAGCCCCGCATTCGCGGCCGGCCCTTTGGCGTCGATGCCGGCCACCAGCGCGCCGTCGGTGGACGCGCGCTTGAGGCTGGTCGCGATGTCGGGCGTCACGGCCTGCACGCGCACGCCGATCCAGCCGCGGCGGGCCCGCCCGAAATGCCGCAGCTGGTCGACCACCAGCTTCGCCTCGTTCGACGGGATCGAGAAGCCGATGCCGATCGAGCCGCCCGAGGGCGAGTAGATCGCGGTGTTGATGCCCACCACCGCACCGTCCATGTCGAACAGCGGGCCGCCCGAGTTGCCGCGGTTGATCGGCGCGTCGGTCTGGATGAAGTCGTCGTACGGGCCCTGCTGGATGTCGCGCCCGCGCGCCGAGACGATGCCGGCGGTGACGGTTCCGCCAAGCCCGAACGGGTTGCCGATCGCGAGAACCCAGTCCCCCACGCGCGACTTGTCGCTGTCGCCGAACGCGACCGCCGCGAGTTTCTTGTCCGTCTTGACCTGCAGCAGAGCGAGATCAGTGCGGTCGTCATGGCCCAGCAGCTTCGCCTTGAGCACCGTGTTGTCCTGCAGCGTCACGGTGATCTCGTCGGCGCCGGCGATCACGTGGTTGTTGGTCACCACCAGGCCGGACGGGTCGATGATGAAGCCGGAGCCGAGGCTCTGCATGCGGCGCGGACCGGCATCGTCGCCGTCGGGCGCTGAGTCGTCGTTCCCGCCGCCACCGCCGCCATGCTGGCGGTTCATGTAGTCGTGGAAGAACTTCTCGAACGGCGAGCCGGGCGGGAAGGGCGAGGGGGCGGCGGGCGCGTTGTCGCCGCCACCGCTATCGTCGTCGTCGCCACTGCCCGGTTTGACCGTCTCGGAGGACGAAATGTTGACCACCGCGGGCAGCAGCCCTGCGGCCAGGTCGGCGAAGCTCGCGGGCGTGGCGCGTGCGATGGCGGCTGGTGCCGCGAGCATCGTCGCCCCAGAGCCCGCCAGCAGGCATGGTGCGGCCAGCGCGAGCGCCCGCGCGGTGTTGCGCCAATCCTTGCTGCGTGCCGGCATGCGCCTCTCCGATCTCGGCCCTCTTCTCCCCCGGAGCGGCGATGGCCGCAAGGCGGGGGCTCTGCCCCTGGACCCCGTTAAGGGCGGAGCCCTTAAAACCCCCTACTGAAGGTTGGAGTCCAGGCGCGGGAGCCGGAATGCGAGATGAGCCGAAGTCTATGATTCTAGGCTTCGCCAAGGAACAACAACCCAAACGATCAGGGTTCCAAGGGACGACTGTCCCTTGGCGGGTCCAGGGCAGAGCCCTGGCCTTCTCGCTGCGCAAGCGAGACGTCACCCCCGCTTGAGCCGGCGCGCCTGCCGTTGCATGGCCGCGAAGACCGCCCGTTGGGGAATGAGGTGGATCAGCGTGGTCATCGCCTTGTAGGCCGCCCCCGGCACGACCACGGGATCGTTGCGCACCACGCCTGCCACCCCCGCCTCGGCCACCGCGTCGGCCGCGAGCCAGAGGAAGCGCGGGAGGGCGCTCATCTCCGCCCGGGTGCCGTTCACGTCGTGGAACTCCGTGTAGGTGAAGCCGGGGCAGAGCGCGGTCACGTGCACGCCCGAAGGTGCCAGTTCCACGTGCAGCCCTTCCGAGAAGCGGATCAGCGCCGCCTTGGTGGCAGGATAGAGCGTGTGGCCGCCGCTGCCCGGCATCAGCCCTGCCACCGAGGCGACATTGAGGATCCACCCGCGGCGGCGGGCCACCATGGCGGGGGCCAGCGCGTGCACCAGCTCGGCCGGCCGCTCCAGCAGCACGCGGAGCACGTGGCGCTGCGCCTCCCAGCTCTGGCCGAGGAACTGTCCGGGCAGCCCGTAGCCCGCGTTGTTCACGAGCGCGTCCGGCACGAGGCCGTCGGCCGCCAGCCGGCCGGTGATGGCGGCCACCGCCCCGTCCGTCGCCAGATCCTGGACGATCACGTGGGCCGCGACCCCGTGATCCGCCCGCAGACGCGCGGCCAGGCTCTCCAGCCGGTCGGCGCGACGTGCCGTGAGCACGAGGTCGTAGCCCCGACGCGCGAAGCTCTCGGCAAAGCAGACACCCAGCCCCGCCGAGGCGCCGGTGACGAGGCAGAGTGGATGCGGCATCCGACGACGCTCGGTCCGCGGTCACATCCTGTCAATCCGTCGGGATCGTGCTTGACCCTGGCGGGCGCGATGGTGTTCGTTGAGACCGTCCGCTCAGATGCCGGGTGGGAGAGCGCGGAAGCCCCGTTCACAAAGGGCACCGCCGCCGACGGAGCAACCCCCCAGGAAACTCTCAGGCGCCAGGGACCAGCCGGCGAGGACGATCTGGAGAGAGGTGCTGCCCGACAGCATCCACCGAAGGGGCGAAGCTCTCAGGTACCAACGACAGATTGGGGGAATGGTGCGTCCCGGGCGCGGGTCGCCGTTCCGTCCCATGTCGCGGAGAACCAGATGTGAGCACCATCGCTGTCATCGGAGCCGGCATCACCGGCGTCACCACCGCCTACGCCCTGCTCGACCGCGGCCACACGCCCGTGCTGATCGACCGCCAGCGCTACCCCGCGATGGAGACGTCGTTCGCCAATGGCGGCCAGCTCTCGGCCAGCAACGCCGAGGTGTGGAACAGCTGGGCCACCGTGATGAAGGGCATGAAGTGGATGCTGCGCCCCGACGCGCCGCTGCTGCTGAACCCGCGCCCGTCCGCGCACAAGCTGAGCTGGATGGCCGAGTTCGTGCGCGCCATCACGCATCACCGCGAGAACACGGTGGCCACCACGCGGATGGCGATCGAGGCGCGCGCGCATCTGTTCCGCATTGCCGAGCGGGAAGGGATCGACTTCGATCTCGAGCGGCGCGGCATCCTGCACATCTATCGCGACGCCAAGAGTTTCGAGGCGGCCTCGCGCAGCAACGAGATGCTGCGCGAGGGGGGCCTCGATCGCCGCGCGGTGGGACCCGACGAGATCCGCACCATCGAGCCCGCGCTGCACGGCCAGTATCATGCGGGCTTCTTCACCCCGTCCGACAGCACCGGCGACATCCACAAGTTCACCCGCGGCCTGGCCGAGGCCTGCGTGCGGCGCGGCGCCAAGCTCGTCCTCGGCGCGCCGGTCGAGCGGATCGAGCACAACGCGTCGGGCGTGACGGTGGTGCTGGGCGACGGCGATCATGTCGCGGCCGACGCGGTCGTGGTCTGCGCGGGCGTCGACAGCCGGCGGATCGCCGCGATGCTGGGAGACCGCATCAACATCTATCCCGTGAAGGGCTACTCGATCACGGTGGCACTCGACGACGAGGCGAGCCGCGCCGGCGCTCCCTGGGTGAGCCTGCTCGACGAACAGACCAAGATCGTCACCAGCCGGCTCGGCCCCGACCGGTTCCGGGTGGCGGGTACTGCCGAGTTCAACGGCTACAACCGCGATATCCGCGCCGACCGCATCAAGCCGCTGGTCGATTGGACCGAGCGGCTGTTTCCGGGCGTGAACACCTCGCGCGTGGTGCCCTGGGCGGGGCTGCGGCCGATGACGCCCAACCTGATGCCGCGGGTGGGGGCGGGAAAGCGGGCTGGCGTGTTCTATAATACCGGGCATGGGCATCTGGGCTGGACGCTTTCGGCGGCGACGGCGGAGATCGTGGCCGACCAGATCGGGTCGGTGGCGGCGTTGGCGCGGGCGGCCTGAAGAAGGCCAGGGGCTCTGCCCCTGGACCCCGCTGGGGTCTTAACCCCAGACCCCTTGAGTTGGCAGGTCCAGGACTGCTTGTCCTGGCGGGGTGTCAGGGGCAGAGCCCCTTAGGAAACCAACCAACCCGACAGGTCATGCGGCCGCGCGCCGCTTGGCATTGGCCTTCCGGCGGTCGAGCACGGCGGCGAGCCCGAACAGCGCGCCCATCCCGCAGATGTTCACCGCCGCCTGCATGAGGAACCCGTCGCCGAGCCAGTCGAAGCCCAGCTTGGCCAGCAGATCCATGAACGTACCCAGCGTAAACACCTCGAGCGAATGGCGGCCCACCATCGCGAGCGCACGGCCCGGCACGGTCTCGGTGAAGCGCCGCGCCAACTGGCTCGAGGCGACCAGGTAGAAGATCGCGCCTACGTCGAGCAGACGAAGTGGCGCCAGCGGCGTCTTGCCGGGCGGCGACATCGCGATCGGCGCCAGGTCGGGCAGGCCGTGCGTCGCGTACGGAAACGTCTCGAGCGCCGAGAAGGCGAGATAGCCGATCGACAGTCCCGCCAGCCAGGGATAACGCGGAAAATCCCCGCCATGCCGGCGCGTCACCACGGCCGCCGCCGCCCCCAGCGCGAATAGGAACTGCCAGGCGAGCGGGTCGAAATACCAGCCGTCCGGATCGAGCCAGTTGGAGAAGTTGATGTCGGGATCGAGATTGACCGCGAGCCACAGCGCGCCGCTCGGGATGAGCGCTGCGGCCAGGCCCCGCTGCATCAGCCACCAGATCGCGGGGAAAGCGGCAAGCAGCACCATGTAGAGCGGCAGGATGTTCAGGTTCGCCGGCAGCGCGAACAGGAACAGCGCGCGCCAGAGATGGCGCCACCCGTGCGCCAGCTCCGGCTCGAGATAATCGGGCGACACCGGATGCAGATTGGACCAGTGGCGCAGCAGGAACACGCTGGTCACCACGAGCGCGAACTGGAAGACGTAGAGCTTGCCGATACGCCGTGCGAGCCGTGCAAGGCCGGTGCGCCAGCCGTTCTCGGTGAACACCCGTCCGTAGGCCAGCATCGAGGCGAAGCCCGCGAGCAGCACGAAGATCTCGGCGGCGTCGGCGAACCCGATGTTGCGAATTGTGAACTGGTTGAGGAGATTCTGCGGGATGTGATCGACGAACATCATCAGCAGCGCCACGCCGCGCAGCGCGTCCACGCGTCCATCGCGGGCAGGCTTGGCAGCGCGGGCCGGGCTGGCCACCCGCGCCGCTTCAACGGCAGGGCGCGTGCTGGGCTCCTCGCGTGCGTCGGCACTCACGTCCATCCACACTTCCTTCACGTCCCGGGGTCCCTATGTCCAGGAGCCCCGGCGTTATCGCGGTCGAGGCCGCCCGCGATCGCAGGATGCCGGGCCCCTCGGGCGAGATTGCGGCACGCGCCCCCACGTGCAAGGGACGTTACACGCCGAGACATGCTTGAGCGAAGGACCCGCGATCTTGCCTCTTCCAGAACCGCTCGATCCGGCGATCAGCAACGCGCTGGCCAGCTTCCCCGATCCCGCCGGCGGCGGCGACATCGTGCAGACCGGTCGCGTCGAGAGTGTCCAGCAGCGCGAGGGGCTGGTGCAGGTGATGCTCCGCTCGACCCGCGAGGAGCGCCCGCGCGCCGAGGCGCTGGGCCGCGAGATGGAAGCCGCTCTCCGCCGCCTGCCCGGGATCCGCAACGTCACCGTGGTGCTGACCGCCCATCGCGCTGGCCCGGCCGCACCTGCACCCCCACCCGCGCCCGCGTCCGCAGCTGGGCGCCCCGCGCCGCGCCCCAAGCTGCTGGCGCAAGTCGGGCGAGTCGTTGCGGTCGCCTCGGGCAAGGGCGGCGTGGGGAAATCCACCGTGGCCGTGAACCTCGCGGTGGCGCTGCAGCAGCGCGGGCTCACGGTGGGCATCCTCGACGCCGACATCCACGGGCCGAGCCTGCCGCGCATGCTGGGTCTCGGCGACCGGCGCCCGGAGCTGCACGGCGACCGCATGCAGCCGCTCACCGCCTGGGGGCTGAGCTGCATGTCGATGGGCTTCCTGGTCGAGGAGCGCCGCGCCATGGTGTGGCGCGGCCCGATGGTGATGGGCGCACTCGAGCAGCTGATGGGCCAGGTCGACTGGCCGCTGCTCGACGTGCTGATCGTCGACATGCCGCCCGGCACCGGCGACGCCCAGCTCACCATGGCGCAGCGCGTGGATCTCGCCGGCGCGGTGATCGTGTCGACACCGCAGGACATCGCCCTGATCGATGCGCGCCGCGGCATCAGCATGTTCCGCGACGTGAACGTGCCCATCCTCGGCATCGTCGAGAACATGAGCGTGTTCTGCTGCCCCAATTGCGGCCACAGCACGCCGATCTTCGGCACCGGCGGCGCACGCGCGGAGGCGGCCTCGCTCGGCGTGCCGTTCCTGGGGGCGGTGCCGCTGCTGCTCGACGTGCGCGAGGCGGGCGATGGCGGCCGGCCGGTGGCGGCGGCAGCACCCGGCAGCGAGGCGGGGCGCGCGTTTGCGGCGATCGCCGGACAGGTTGCCGGCGGTTTAGGCCTGGAGTGAGGTCCGCGCTGACGCGCGCAAGGGGCTCTGCCCCTTGACCCCGCCAGGAGCTGGCCCCTGGACCCAACGAATGGGGTTTGGGGCCAAGGCCCGAGCGGGGTCCAGGGCCCGTGCGCAGCACGCCTTCGGCATGACGCCCCTGGTCTTCTTTAGCCCGGCACGCGCTAGGGGCCGCCCAGCGCGTCGGCGAGCTCCGTCCATTCGCGCCGCGACAGCCCGCTGGTCTCGGCGGTGACGTGCTCGCCCGCGAGCCGGCGACGCACCACCGCGAGCATCGAGGCGGACAGCGTGACGGCGCCCGTCCGGTAATCCTCGAACGCGGCGGTGGCCGTCGGCACCCAGGCGCGGGTGAGCGCCAGCATGATGTCCGCATAGACGCGGATCTCGTACTGCGCGTGGCTGTCGGCGCGCAGTGCCAGGAAATTAAACAGGTTGTGGAGGTTGGTCTTCCAGTACCACTGGGTGTAGCTGCCGAGCGTCAGCGTCATCCGCGCGAGCTCGCGCGCCAGGCGCGGCTTGTCCAGATCGCGCGGCTCGCCCGCCTCGTCCGTGTTGAGCAGCTTCTCGTAGAGATCGTGGGCGGCGTTCGCCTCGTCCCGAAGCAGGCCGAGCACGGCTTCCGCCTGGTCGGCGTCCAGCACCTCGCCGCGACCCTGCCGGTTCACGCTCGACTGGGCGGCCAGCTGAGCCGGCTCCGGCAGGTAGAACTCCCGGTCCAGCACGGAATATCTGGCAGAGATCTCGTTCACGTTGGCGGTGCGGTGGCGGATCCACTGCCGCGCCACGAAGATCGGCAGCTTCACGTGGAACTTGATCTCGCACATCTCGAACGGCGTGCTGTGGCGATGCCGCATCAGGTAGCGGATCAGCCCGGCATCCTCGGAGACCCGCCTGGTGCCCCGCCCGTAGGAGACACGCGCCGCCTGCACGATCGCCGCATCGTCGCCCATGTAGTCGACCACGCGGACGAAGCCGTGGTCGAGCACCGGATGCGTGGTGAACAGCGCCTCCTCGAGCCCAAGCGAGGTGGGCCGGCGCGTCGTGTTCGCGGTCGCGCGCAGGGACGCGATCTCGGAATCGGGAGATTGCTCGGGCGGGGTCATGTCACCCCCCTACCATGCGGGCACGATCCGCTCTATATTCAGTCCGCTCTGGTCCGCCAGGCTATGGTGATAAACGGTCCGTGGAATAAGCGTTGTGGACCCGGGGGCAGTGCCCGGCGCCTCCACCATCCCTCACAGGATGGACCAGGGGGGCGAAACAGGCTCGACACGCGCGGTAAAGACGTCCCTTTTGCCCGGCATTGTACCGCCGTTATCGGGCTATATCACAAGTGCCAACGACAACGACGCAATGGCGCTCGCTGCCTAATTGACTTAGGCAAGCGCGGTTCGGGGGGCACCGGGCAACAGAAGCCCCCCACTTTGATCCCCATGCAAGCCACGCCCGCGCTCGACGCGCGGGCGGCGCGGTGCGAAATTGGGGCACGGCTCGAGGAGACGGGATGAGCGATCTGGGATCGAACGGAGGGGACGGGCCGGCGAGCCTGCTGCCCTACGAGGTCTGGACCGAGGAGGCGTTCCGCAGCGTCGCGGTGCGGGCGATCGGCTACGTCTCCACCAATGGGCTGCCTGGCGACCATCATTTCTACATCACGTTCCGGACCGACCATCCCGCAAGCGTGGTCCCGCCACGGCTGCGCGCCAAATACCCCGACGAGATGACCATCGTGCTGCAGCACAAGTTCTGGGACCTGACGGTCAACGAGGACCGGCATTTCGTCTCGGTGGGGCTCTCGTTCGGCGGCAGTCCCACCACCCTGGTGATCCCGTTCGACAGCATCACCGGCTTCGCCGACCCGTCGGTGAAATGGGGACTTCGCTTCCGCGCGATCATGCCCGAGCGTCCGGGCATGGTGCTGCGCGCCGTCGACGACGACGACGAGGCGCCGATGACGATCGCCTCCGACCAGCGCGCCGCAGCCGCACCCGATCCCGATCCGGGGGCCGAGAAGCCCGCCACGACGCCGCAGGTCGTGAGCCTCGACGCCTTCCGCAAACGCAAGGATTGATGCCTTGGACGTGCTGCCGCCCCCCGATCACGCCCCGCAACAGTTCCGGCTCTTTCCGCTCGGCCCGGACGCCACGCCGTACCGGAAGCTCGCGATCGAGGGCGTCACCACCACCACCTGCGACGGACGCACGATCCTGCGCGTGGCTCCCGCCGCGCTGACGGCGCTCGCGCGCGCGGCGTTCCGCGACGTCTCGCATCTGTTGCGCCCGGGCCACCTGGCCCAGCTCCGCCGCATTCTCGACGACCCCGAAGCCTCGCCCAACGACCGGTTCGTGGCGGTCGACCTGCTGCGCAACGCCAACATCGCCGCCGGCGGCAGGCTGCCGATGTGCCAGGACACCGGCACCGCCATCGTGTTCGGCAAGAAGGGCCAGCGCGTCTGGATCGACGGCGACGAGGAGGCGGCACTCTCCGAAGGTGTCGCCGGCACCTACCGCGAGACCAATCTGCGCTATTCGCAGATGGCGGCGCTGACGATGTTCGACGAGGTGAACACCGGCAACAACCTGCCCGTGCAGTTCGACATTGCAGCCGCCCCCGGCGACGACCATGCCGACGAGTTCCACCTGATGTTCATCGCCAAGGGCGGCGGCTCGGCCAACAAGACGTTCCTGTATCAGGAAACCCGGGCGCTGCTGGCGAGCGAGGCCAAGCTGCTCGAATGGCTGGGCACCAAGATCAGGACGCTCGGCACGTCGGCCTGCCCGCCCTATCACCTTGCGGTCGTGATCGGCGGTCTGTCGGCCGAGCTCACGCTGAAAACCGTGAAGCTGGCGTCCACACGCTATCTCGACGCGCTGCCGGAGGCGGGCGGTCCCGCCGGCCACGCCTTTCGCGATCGCGACCTCGAAGACAAGGTTCACAAGCTCACCCAGAACCTCGGCATCGGCGCGCAGTTCGGGGGAAAATATTTCTGCCACGACGTGCGGGTGGTGCGGCTCCCCCGCCATGGTGCCAGCCTGCCGGTGGGCATCGGCGTCTCGTGCTCGGCCGACCGGCAGATCCGCGCCAAGATCACGCCCGAGGGGATCTTCCTCGAACAGCTCGAAACCGATCCCTCGCATTATCTGCCTGAAACCACCGACGACGCGCTCGGCGGCGAGGTCGTGGCCATCGACCTCAACCGGCCGATGACCGAGATCCGCGCGGAGCTCTCGAAGCACCCGGTCAAAACACGGCTGTCGCTCACCGGCACGGTGGTGGTCGCGCGCGACATCGCGCACGCCAAGATCAAGGAGCGCCTCGATCGCGGCGAGGGCATGCCGCAATATCTTCGCGACCACCCGGTCTATTATGCCGGCCCCGCCAAGACGCCCGAGGGCATGGCGACCGGCTCGTTCGGCCCCACCACCGCGGGGCGCATGGACAGCTATGTGGAGGAGTTCCAGCGCCAGGGCGGCTCCTTCGTGATGCTGGCCAAGGGCAACCGCTCGCGCGCCGTGCGCGACGCGTGCAAGAGCTATGGCGGTTTCTATCTCGGCAGCGTGGGCGGCCCGGCCGCCCGCCTGGCACAGGACTGCATCCGGAGCGTCGAGGTGCTGGAATATCCGGAGCTCGGCATGGAGGCCGTCTGGCGCATCGAGGTCGAAAACTTCCCCGCGTTCATCGTGATGGACGACAAGGGCCACGATTTCTACGAAGGGTTGACGTAGGCTCATGCGCTTCACCGTCGACCGTCTCGATCACCTGGTGATCACCTGCCGCAACGTGGAGATCTCGGCCTCCTGGTATCAGCGCGTGCTCGGCATGGAGCACGAGGAATACGGCCGCAACAACCGCAAGTCGCTGCGGTTCGGCGGCCAGAAGATTAACCTGCGGCCGCACGGCTCGGTGGGCTGGGAGACGGCCGAGCTCGACGCCACCGGCACGCAGGATCTCTGCTTCGTCACCACGCTGCAGCACGACGACACGATCTCGCATCTCGAGAAATGCGGCGTCGTGGTCACCGAGGGCCCGGTCGAGCGCATCGGCGCTCTGGGCCCGATGGTGTCGGTCTACTGCCGCGACCCGGACGGCAACCTCATCGAGCTCGCCTCGTATCTCGGCAAGCTCTGACATGGCTGCCGCGTTGGCCGACCGCCACTGCGTGCCCTGCACGAAGGGCACGCCCCCGCTCGATGCAGCCTCCATCGCGGAACGCGCGCGCGACATCCCCGCCTGGACCGCCGACGCCACGTCGCTGCGCCGGCGCTTTCCCTTCGCCGATTTCGACGCGGCCTTCGCCCTTGTGACGCGCGTGGCCGCGGTGGCACGCGCGGAGGACCACCACCCCGACATCGGCGTCGGCTGGGGATACGCGGAATTCGTGCTCAGCACGCACGCGATCGACGGGTTGTCGGAAAACGACTTCATCCTCGCCGCCCGCATCGACCGGGAGGCCGGACAAGCCTGATGGCCTACCCGCTACCCGACGCATTCGCCGTGGACCAGGTCTCGGACGCCGCCCACATCATCCAGACCGCGCTCACGCCCGTCTTCCTGCTCACCGGCATCGGCACGCTGCTCGGCCTGTTCAACACGCGGCTCGCGCGCGTAGCCGATCATCTCGAGAATGTCGGCGACCTGCTCAAGCGCGATCCGGACAGCGCCGAGCTCGACGAGCTCCGCACGCATGAGCGGCGCCTCCGCCAGCGCGTCTTCATGCTCGACGCGTCGGTCGCCCTCGGCGCGATCGGCGGCGCTGCCACATGCGGTTCGGTGTGCATGCTGTTCTTCGGCAGCGTCCGCAACGCGTCGATCGCGGGCTGGCTGATCGGCCTGTTCGGCCTGGCGCTCGCCTGCACGATCGGCGCATTGCTCGCCTTCCTGATCGACAGCTTGCTCGCCTGGCATGGGATCCGCGCCGAGGGGCCGCTGCCTGTGCAGGCGAAGAAGGGGTAGAAGGCCAGGGGCTCCGCCCCTGGACCCCGCTAAGGGCAGTCGCCCTTAGAACCCCCTACTTAAGGTTGGAGTACAGGCGCTGGAGACGGAATGCCTTAACCGAAGTCTATAACTTCAGGCTTCGCCAGGGAACAACCCAAACAATCAGGGTTCCAAGGGACGACTGTCCCTTGGCGGGTCCAGGGCAGAGCCCTGGCCTTCTTTCTGCTAAGAACTCCACATGCTCGCAAGAGACTTCGATTTCGACCTGCCGGAAGCGCTGATCGCGCAGGAGCCCGCCCGCCCGCGCGATGCGGCGCGGCTGCTCGTGCCGAACGAAGTGCGCTGCGACCGCATCGTCTCGGAAATGCCCGACCTGTTGCGCCCAGGCGATCTCCTCGTCGCCAACGACACCAGCGTGATCCCGGCGCAGCTCGAAGCCGTGCGGCGCCGCGATGGTGGCGAGGCGCGGATCGGCATCACCCTCGACCAGCCCCGGGCCGACGGCACCTGGCACGTGCTCGTCCGCAACGCGCGTCGTCTGGCGTCGGGAGACAGGCTCGATCTCGCAGGCCGCCTCGAAGCCGAGGTGGTGTCGGTGGACGCCGGCACGGCAACCCTGCGCTTCGACCGCGAGGGCGACGCGTTCGACGCCGCCTTGCGCGAGGTCGGCCGGCTCGCACTCCCGCCCTATATCCGCCGCCCGACCGGCCCCACCGCCGCCGACCGCGACGACTACCAGACCGCCTTCGCCCGCGTGGATGGTGCGGTCGCAGCACCCACCGCGGGGCTGCATTTCACGCCCGCCCTCCTCGCCGCCCTCGACGCACGCGGCGTGCGACGCGCCACCGTCACGCTGCATGTCGGTGCCGGCACCTTCCTGCCCATGCGCCATGAGCGGGTCGAGGACCACGACATCCACGCCGAACGCGGCGAGATCAGCCGCGCGACGACGGACGCGATTGCGGAGACCCGCGCGCGTGGCGGCCGCGTGGTGGCGTGCGGCACCACGACGCTGCGCCTGCTCGAGAGTGCGGCGGCGGGCGAGGGGCGCGTCGCACCCTTTCGCGGCGAGACCAGGCTGTTCATCCTGCCGGGCTTCCGCTTCCAGGTCGCCGACATGCTGCTCACGAACTTCCATCTGCCACGCTCGACATTGTTCATGCTGGTCTGTGCGTTCGCCGGCGCCGAGCGGATGAAACGCGCCTACGCGCACGCGATCGCGGCCGGCTACCGGTTCTACTCCTACGGCGATGCGAGCCTGCTGGAGCGCGCGTCGTGAGCGTGTCCTGGCGCCCGGACGCCATTGACGGCCGCGCGCGCGCGGGCCTGCTCGCGACCGCCCATGGCGAGGTGGAAACACCCGTCTTCATGCCGGTCGGCACCGCCGGCACGGTCAAGGCGATGACGGCCGATGCCGTGCGCGCCACGGGTGCGCAGGTCGTGCTCGGCAACACCTACCACCTGATGCTCCGTCCCGGTTCCGATCGCGTGGCCGAGCTCGGCGGCCTGCATCGCTTCATGGACTGGCCAGGCCCGATCCTGACAGATAGCGGCGGCTTCCAGGTGATGTCGCTCGCCGGCATGCGCACGATGGACGAGTTGGGCGTCACCTTCCGTAGCCACGTGGACGGAACGCCGCACCGCCTCACGCCGGAAATCTCGACCGCGATCCAGCACCAGCTCGACGCCACGATCACGATGGTGTTCGACGAGTGCACGCCGTTTCCCGCCACCCACGAGGTGGCGGCGCAATCCATGCGGCGTTCCATGCGCTGGGCCGAGCGGTCGCGCGCCGCTTTCTCGTCCCGCGCCGGCTACGGCCAGTTCGGCATCGTCCAAGGCAGCATCTACCCCGATCTCCGCGCCGAAAGCGTCGCGGCGCTGACCGCGCTCGATTTCGCAGGCATGGCGATCGGCGGCTTGGCAGTCGGCGAAGGGCAGGCGTCGATGTTCGACGTGCTCGATGCGACGCTCCCCACGGTTCCGCAGGTGCTGCCCCGCTACCTGATGGGTGTGGGCACGCCGTCCGACATCGTGGGCAGCGTCCGGCGCGGCATCGACATGTTCGACTGCGTCATGCCCACCCGCGGCGGCCGCACCGCGCGCGCCTTCGTGGCAAGCGGCACGCTCAACCTCCGCAACGCACGACACGCGGCCGACCCGCGCCCGCTCGAGGATGATTGCGCCTGCCCGGCATGCGCGCGCCATTCGCGTGCCTATCTCCATCACCTGTTCCGCACCGAGGAGATGCTCGGCCCGATGCTGCTCACCTGGCACAATCTGTCCTATTATGCGCGACTGATGCGCGGCTTGCGTACGGCGATCGTCGAGGGACGCTTCGAGGCGCACGCGGCAACACTGGAAGAAAACTGGCGCAAACCGGGAGACGCCGCATGAGCGATACCACGGGCCTCACCCAGCTCGGCCGTCCCACGACGCCGCCGCGTAGCCCCGGCGAGGCGGTGCTGGAGCGCGTGCCCAACCCGCATCCCGGGCGGCACTACTGCGTGCGCTTCACCGCCCCCGAATTCACCTCGCTCTGTCCGCTCACCGGCCAGCCGGATTTCGCCCATCTCGTGATCGACTACGTGCCCGACCACTTTCTCGTCGAGAGCAAGTCGCTGAAACTCTATCTCACGAGCTTCCGCAATCACGGCGCCTTCCATGAGGACTGCTCGGTTTCCATCGCACTGCGCCTGGTCGACACGCTCGCGCCGCATTGGCTCCGGATCGGCGCCTACTGGTATCCGCGCGGCGGCATCCCGATCGACGTGTTCTGGCAGACCGGCGAAGCGCCGGCCGGCGTGTGGATCCCGCCGCAGGACGTGCCCCCTTATCGCGGCCGTGGCTGACGTCGCGCCACGGCGCGCAGATGCCGGTGCCGCCCTCGCGCGCGCGATCACGGAACGCGCGGCCGCCCTCGGCTTCGATGCGATCGGCTTCGCTCCCGCACGCCTCGGCAATGAGGCGCGCGCCCGGCTCGACGCCTGGCTCGCCCATGGACGTCACGGCACGATGGGCTGGATGGCGACGCGCGCGACCGAGCGCGGTGGCCCCGAGAAGCTCTGGCCCGAAGCGGTCACCGCGATCTCGCTCGGCCTGAGCTACGCGCCGGCGGGCGACCCGCTCGCGATCCTGGCGCAGCGCGACCGCGGCGCCATTTCGGTCTACGCCCAGGGACGCGACTACCACGACGTCGTGCGCGGCCTGCTCAAGCAGCTCGCGGGCTTCATCGTCTCGCGCGCGGCGGGGTCCGACGTGAAAGTGTTCGTCGACACGGCGCCCGTGATGGAAAAGCCGCTCGCCGCTGCGGCCGGTCTCGGCTGGCAGGGCAAGCACACCAACCTGGTCTCGCGCGACCACGGCTCCTGGCTGTTCCTGGGCGAGATCCTCACCACGCTGGCACTCCCGCCGAGCGCGCACCGTGCGGGGTCGTGCGGCACCTGCACGCGCTGCCTCGCCGTCTGTCCGACCGACGCGTTTCCGCAACCGTTTCAGCTCGATGCGCGCCGCTGCATCTCCTACCTCACGATCGAGCACGCGGGCCCGGTGCCCGACGAGCTCCGCCCCCTGCTCGGCAACCGGATCTACGGCTGCGACGACTGCCTCGCGGTGTGCCCATGGAACCGCTTCGCGGTTGCCGCACATAACGCCAGGCTGGCACCCCGTCCGGCGCTCACCGCACCCTCGCTCGCCGGCCTCGCTTCACTCGATGACGCGGCCTTCCGCGCGTTGTTCTCCGCATCCCCCGTCAAGCGCATCGGCCGCGACCGGTTCGTCCGCAACGTGCTCTACGCGATCGGCAACTCCGGTGATCCTGCCTTGCAGGACGCGGCACGCGCGCGCATGGCGGACGCCGATCCCGTGGTGGCGGACGCCGCACGCTGGGCGGTGGCGCGGCTCGCCCTGGTCGCCGACATCGCCCCGCTCGCTGACATCGCCCCGCTCGCAGACATCGCATGACCGCGCATTTGCGCAAGCGCAGCCTGTCGCTCGCGGGCCATCGCACGAGCGTCGCCCTCGAGCCGGAATTCTGGACCGTGCTCGAAAAACGCGCGGCGGAAAACGGCGAAACCCTGGCCGGACTTCTGACCCGAGTCGACGGCGCGCGCGACCCGTCTCACCCGCTCGCCTCCGCGCTCAGGATTGAAGCATTGCGATTTGGCTCGCCCCGTTAAGAGGTCCTAAATCAATTCGGGCCAGCATCGAGACGCGGCCATGATGGGCCTGCAAGCCAGGGAAGAATTCCTCGATGACCGACTCCCGTTTCCGCAATGGCGTGCCGATGAGCCCGCTGATGCTGTCCCACCAGCTCCTCGTGCTTGCCGAAGATGCGGATCGCGCCGGCCTCCGACGCAGCGCTTCGGATCTCGTCGAGCTCGCGCTCCGCGTCTGCTCCGACCGCCCCCGCAAGCACGTCCGCACGGCCGCCGTCGTGGCGCTCACGGCGCCCAACACCCACGGCAACGTCACCCGCCTGCCGATCGCCGCCGTCGCCTGATCGCCGCCGCGCCATATCGCCCGGTCCGTCAGGCCGCTCCGTACCGCCCGGGCCGCAAGGCCGCCCCATACCGCCCAGGCCGCAAGGCCGCCCCATACCGCCCAGGCCGCAAGGCCGCCCCATACCCACGAGCCGCGAGGATGCTACACTCGCGCCCATGAGGGATCGGGGCTCATGAGCTATTGGGGCAAGGTCTTCGGGGGTTTCACCGGACTGTGGATGGGCGGCCCGATCGGGGCCGTGGTGGGGGCGGCCCTCGGGCACGCCGCCGACCGCGGATCCCTGCCGGGTGTCGGCGCCCCGCTCACCGGCAAGAGCTCCGGGCCCAACGTCGCGAAGGTGGCGGCGAGCGTGGCCTCCATGCTCGGCCGCAAGGAGCAGATCTTCGCGATCGGCATGATCGTGCTCTCGGCCAAGGTCGCCAAATGCGACGGACCGGTCACCCGGTCCGAGATCGACGCCTTCAAGCGCCATTTCCGCATTCCGCCCGAACAGGCCCGCGAGGTGGGCCGCCTGTTCGACCAGGCGCGCGACGCCAATGACGGCCCGGACGACTACGCCCGCCCCATGGGCCGCGCCTTCGCCGCCGAGCAGCACACGCTCGAGGAGGCGCTCGCCGCTCTGGTCGCGATCGCGCGGGCCGACGGTGCGATCAACGACCGGGAAGACAAATTCCTCCGCCGCGTCGCCGATCAGTTCGGCCTCGGCGCCCGCGCCTACGAGCGGGTGCGCGACGGCGCCGCTCGCCGCTCGGCCGACGAACCCGACGCCTACGCGGTGCTGGGCCTGGCGCGCACTGCGAGCGACGAGGACATCCGCCTGACCTGGCGCCGCCTGATGCGCGAGAACCATCCCGACAGCCTGGCGAGCCAGGGGGCCGCACCCTCCCGGATCGAGCGCGCTGCCGACCACGTTGCCCGCATCAACGCGGCCTGGGACCGGATCAAGCGGGAACGCGGGCTCTGATCCCCATCCGCGAGCAGCTCAGTCCCAATCGCCGGGCGCGCGCACCCGGCGCCACGATCGACACGCTGGTGCTGCACTACACGGGCATGCGAAGTGCGGCCGAGGCGATCGCCCGGCTCTGCGACCCCGAGGCCGCCGTCTCCTCCCACTACGTCGTCGACGAGGATGGCGGCGTGCTGCGTCTCGTGCCGGAAGCCGAGCGCGCCGCCCATGCCGGCATCTCGTTCTGGCGCGGCGTCGAGGGGCTGAACGAGACCTCGATCGGCATCGAGATCGTGAACCCCGGGCATGAATGGGGCTACCGGCCGTTCCCGCCGGCGCAGATTGCCGCCGTCATCGCCCTCTGCCGCGACATCCTCGCCCGTCACGCCATCCCGGCCCGGGGGGTGGTCGCCCACAGCGACATCGCACCCGACCGCAAGCAGGACCCGGGCGAGCTCTTCCCTTGGGAAGCGCTCGCGGGCGAGGGGATCGGCTTCTGGCCCGCGTCGCTCCGCCCGCTGGACGAGGCGCCTGCGGAGGCGCTCCGTCGGATCGGTTATCGGATCGACGCGACGGCCACGCTGGAGATCGTCGTTGCGGCGTTCCAGCGGCACTGGCGGCCGGGGCGGGTTGATGGGTTCATCGATGAAGGCACGGCGTTGATGATCGGAGCGGTGGCCGCCAGCATAAGGCCAGGGGCTCTGCCCCTGGACCCCGCTAAGGGCAGTCGCCCCTAGAACCCATTCCTTAAGTCATGGGGATCCAAGGGGTGATTACCCCTTGGCGGGTCCAGGGCGTCACGCCGGAGGCGTGCTCCGCACGACGCCCTGGCCTTCCCTTTGCTCAGAGCAACGGCGGCTCCAGCCGCTCGAACGCCGGTCGCCCGAACAGATACCCCTGCATCAGGTCGATCCCCAGCCCGCGCAGCGTCGCCGCCTCCGCCCTGGTCTCGATCCCCTCTGCGATCAGCTTGATGTCGAGGTCGCGGCAGATCCCCACCATTCCGGCCACGATCGACCGTTTGCGCGCCGAGCTGTCGATATCGCGGATCAACGCCATGTCGAGCTTCAGGATGTCGGGATCAAGCTCGGCCAGAAGATTGAGGCCGGAATGACCCGCGCCGAAATCGTCGAGTGCGTTGGACATGCCGTGCCCGCGGTAGACGTTGAAGATCTCGCGCAACTTCGACGGATCGCCGACTTGCTCGTGCTCGACCATCTCGAAGATCAGCCGTGACGGATCGAGCGCCGCGCGCTTCGCCGCCGCAAGCGAGGAGCGCACGCAACGCGCAGGGTCGTACATCGCATTCGGCATGAAGTTGATGGAAAGTCGTGCGCCGGAATCGTGCAGGCCACGCTCGCAGGCAAGCTCGATGGCGCGCCGGCGCGCGGACTGGTCGAACGCATATCGGTTGCCGTCATTGACCTGCGCCAACACGCTCGCCGCACTTTCGCCGGCGGGTCCGCGCACGAGCGCCTCGAACGCGAACACGCTGCGCGTCGCGAGATCGACGATCGGTTGGAACGCCGACGAAAAGGCGAACGGGAGCGTCCTGCCCGCGCCGCAATCCCGACAGGACCCCGCGACATCCTTCTCCGTCGCGGCCGTATCTGTTGGCCGATGGGCCGCGTCGACGTGTTGCATCCGATGCTCTCCTGACGATCGGTATATTGGGAGCATCCGGTTAACAAAGCCTGTCAATCCACGGGATAACGTTACACCAGCGATCGCACCCGCAGTAACGCGAACGCCGCCATCGTCACCGCGTCCAGGATAATGCCGTCGCGGATCATCGCCTCGAACTCCGCGAGCGGCACGCGGCGCGTGGTCATGTCCTGCTCGGCGACTTCTCGGCGAGGCGGCCCCTGCGTCAGGCCCGTGGCCAGGAACACGTGGCCGCGCTGCGTCGAATACCCGGCACCCTGGAACACCTCGCCCGCGCGGAGCAGCCGGGTCGCCACCAGGCCCGTCTCCTCGGCGAGTTCGCCGGCCGCGACCTCCTCGGGCGAGACATCCGGGCGCTCCTCCCACATGCCCATCGGCAGCTCCACCATCCGGCGCCGCACCGGGTAGCGATACTGTTCGACGACTGTCACATCCCCGTCGTCATGCAACGGCAATACGACCACGAAATCGTTTCGCTCGACGACGCCGTACAGCCCGTCCGACCCGTCGGCACGGCGGATGATGTCCTCGCGCACGCGCGTCCATCTGTTCTCGTAGGCGATCCGCGTGGAGATCGTCGTTATTCCGCCCACCATTCGCGCCCCGCGTCCAACGTTGTAAGCTTGCGCCGTCATCCTTGGGCGAGCGACCGATGTCGGACAAGACGCGCGAAACACCTTTGTTCGCGACCGCGGAGGGCAAGCGGCTGCTCGCCGCCCGGACGGACCCGGCCTGGCGCCACTGGGGTCCTTACCTGTCCGACCGGCAATGGGGCACCGTGCGCGAGGATTACAGCGCCGGCGGCGATGCATGGGACGCGCTGTCCCACGACCAGGCGCGCAGCCGCGCCTATCGCTGGGGCGAGGACGGCATCGCCGGCTTCGGCACCGACAAGCTGCAATGGTGCATGTCGCTGGCGCTCTGGAACGGCGTCGATCCCATCCTCAAGGAGCGGCTGTTCGGGCTGACCAACGCGCAAGGCAACCACGGCGAGGACGTCAAGGAGCTCTACTACTACCTCGATGGAACGCCGACCCACAGCTACATGCGGATGCTCTACAAGTATCCGCAAGCCGCCTTCCCCTACGACAAACTCGTGGCCGGCAACCGCGCGCGCGGCCGCGACGCGCCCGAATACGAGCTCGTGGACACCGGGATCTTCGACGAGCAGCGCTACTTCGACGTGGTGGTCGAATACGCGAAGGCCGATACCGACGACATCGTGATGCGAATCTCAGTGACCAATCGCGGTCCCGAAGCGGCCTCCCTCGTGGTGCTGCCGCAGGTCTGGGCACGCAACGGCTGGTCGTGGTTCCCGGGCTCGATCAAACCTTCGCTCACCCGGGAAGGTGCCGCGCAGGTCGTGGCGAACCACCCGCACGTGCAGCCGTACCGGATCCGTTTCGAGCGCGGCGCCGAGCTGCTGTTCACCGAGAACGACAGCAACGCCGCGCGCCTCTGGGGCGAGAACGTCCGTGGGTTCTTCAAGGACGCATTCGACGACTACGTGGTTCATGGCCGCCACGCGGCCGTCAATCCCGCCGGCACCGGCACCAAATGCGCAGCGCTGCATCGCCTGACGCTGGCACCCGGCGCGACGGGCGTGGTGCGCGTGCGCCTGTCGCCACTCGACCGGACCGGGGACGGCTTTGCCGATGCGGACGCGATCGTGGCGCAGCGTCGTGCGGACACCGACGCGTTCTACGCGGTCGTGCAAGCGCCGATCGCCGACGAGGAGCTCCGCCTGATCCAGCGCCAGGCGTTCGCCGGCATGCTGTGGTCCAAGCAGTTCTACTATTACGACGTGCATGACTGGCTGAACGGCGATCCGGCCGGCCCCAGGCCGCCGGAAGTGCGGAAATCGGGCCGCAACGCCGACTGGATGCATCTGCGGGCGACGCATGTGATCAGCATGCCCGATGCGTGGGAATATCCGTGGTTCGCGTCGTGGGACCTGGCATTGCACACGGTGGTGTTCGCCGAGTTCGATCCCGATTTCGCGAAGGACCAGCTGCTGCTGCTCACGCGCGAATCCTACCTCCATCCGAACGCCGCTTTGCCGGCCTATGAATGGTCGTTCTCGGACGCCAACCCGCCGCTGCACGCCTGGGCCACCTGGCGGGTGTTCGAGCGCGACCGTGACCTCAACGGTGCGGCCGACCACAACTTCCTGCGCCGGATGTTCCGCAAGCTGATCATGAACTTCACCTGGTGGGTGAACCGCAAGGACGCGCATGGCCGCAACCTGTTCCAGGGCGGCTTCCTCGGGCTCGACAATATCGGCATCTTCGACCGCTCGCAGCCATTGCCCACCGGCGGCGACCTGAGCCAGTCGGACGGCACGGCGTGGATGGCGATGTTCGCGCTCGACCTGATGCGCATCGCCGCCGAACTGGCATTGGTCGACCACACCTACGAGGACATGGCGACCAAGTTCTTCGAGCACTTTCTTCTCATCGCCGGTGCCGCCGACGAGAATGGCGGGTTGTGGGACGAGCAGGATCAGTTTTTCTACGACGTGATCAACCTGCCGGACGGAACCGAGATCCCGCTGCGCGCCCGCACCATGGTTGGCCTGATCCCGATCTTCGCCGTGGCCGTGCTCCGCTCCGAGCATGTCGACCAGCTCACCGAGTTCCGCGACCGTATGGCCTGGTTCCTGCGCCACCGCCCGAAGCTCGCGGAGCTCGTCTCGCGTTGGGACGAGCCGGGCGAGGAGCGCTCGGCGCTGCTGTCGCTGCTGCGCGGCCACCGTCTCACCATGCTGCTCCAGCGCATGCTCGATCCTGCCGAGTTCCTCTCGCCGTTCGGGGTCCGCGCGGTCTCCAAGGTCTACGGCGCCGACCCGTTCCGCTTCCAGTGGAACGGTGCCCGCTTCGAGCTCGACTACGAGCCCGGCGAGAGCCGCACCGGATTGTTCGGCGGCAACTCGAACTGGCGCGGCCCGATCTGGATGCCGGTCAATTTCATGCTGATCGAGAGCCTGCGCCGGTTCGATAAATATTACGGCGCGAACTTCCAGGTGGAGCGGCCGGGCGAGGGCGGAACCCTCTCGCTCGCCGCGATCGCCGACGACGTGTCGGACCGCCTGATCGGGATCTTCCGGCGCGGCCCGGACGGACGACGCCCGGTGCATGGTGCGAACGCGCTGTTGAGCGAAGACCCGCACTTCCGCGACCTGCTGCTGTTCTACGAGTATTTTCATGGCGACGACGGGCATGGACTTGGAGCGTCGCATCAGACAGGCTGGACTGGATTGGTCGCCGTCCTGATCGCGGAAAACGGGCGTCTCGCGGCGGCGGCGGCCACCGCGAAGGAGCCGCCACTGCCATGAAACGAAGCGACCTCACCGAGAAGATCCTCGACCGCAAGCGCGAACGCGACTGGAGCTGGGCCTGGATCGCGGGCGAGATCGGCGGCATGTCGCCGGTGCTGATCGTGGGCGCGCTGCTCGGACAGATGAAGCTCACCAAGCCGCAATGCGAACGCGCGGCCGCGCTGTTCGGGCTCGACGAGAACGAGCGCCGGATGCTCAACGAGGTGCCGATGCGAGGGGCGCCCATGCCGCCCACCGACCCGCTGATCTACCGATTGTTCGAGTTCGTGATGATCAACGGCCCCGCGCTGAAGGCGCTGATCGAGGAGGAGTTCGGCGACGGTATCATGTCGGCGATCGATTTCGACCTGTCGCTCGAGCGGCTGCCCGATCCGCGTGGCGACCGGGTGAAGCTCACCGCCAGCGGCAAGTTTCTGCCCTACCGGTATTACGGCGCGTCGGGCAACGAGCCGCAGTTCGGTTACAAGGAAGACTGAACCGCGATCAGCCGCGACCGGTCGACAGCGAGAACAGCACCAGCGCCTTGGTCGTTTCGCTCAGGCGCCGCTGGGTCTGGATCAGCTCGAGCATGTGCACCTCGACCCGCGCGCCGACCGCACGCTCCACCGCGTCGGACAGGGCGGTGCGCCCCGGCACGGCCGCGCCCATCAGCTCCTGCGGCGACAGCAGGCCGGCCATGCGGTCGAGCAGCGCGGCCTCGTCCACCTTGAGCGTCATCGCGAGATCCTCGACCGCCACGCGTTCGGCGCCGCGGAAATCGCGCGCCACCTCGCCGAGGCCGCCACGAAACGACGCGACCGCGATCGCGATCGCGCCGCGGAGGCGCCCCACCGCCGCATCGCAGACCGTGGCGGCGGCCGGGCTCGGCGCCGGGCCCGCGGAGGCGGCCAGCAGCGGCCAGATCGCGCTCAGCACCGTGTCGCGGGCGCGCATGCCGACGGCGCGCGCCGCGGCGGTACGCCGATCCCGGTCGTCGAACACCCCGCCGCGCGGCGGCTCGATGGCGAACGGAAGCGCGGGGACGAACGGAAGTGCGGGCGCCGGCAGGCTCGACGCGGCGGGGCGGAGGCGTGGTGCCGCCGCCGGCGGGGTGACCACGGCCGCTTCGGGCTCGACCGACCCGGGCTCCGCCGTCAGCTGCTCGACCGTCATGGGCTCATCTCCTCTTTGGACGTGCGCCAGCCGCCGCCGCCGCTGCGCCTCGCATGGAGCCGTGCGGCATTCGCACGGCGAAGGATCTCGTCGATGTTCTCGTCCGAGCCCGGCGAGCGCGACGCGAGGCCCACCGACACGGTGAAGCGGTGGGTGTCCTCGTCCGCGCGGACCTCGATGCCGGTGCGGCACAGGCGCTCGGCGCGCTCGGCGGCCGCGAAGCTGTCCGCCCCGTCGAGCCAGACCACGAAATCGTCCGCACCGAGCCGGGCTGCGAGATCCGTCGGCCGGACCGCGTCGCGCAGCAGGGCCGCGACGTAGCGGAGCGCGTCGTCGCCGCGCTCGGGACCGTGCCGCTCGTTGAAGACGCCGAACGCGTCGAGGTCGATCGACATGATCGTGCCGGTGAGACCCTCGCGATCGAGCCGTGCCAGACGCCGGCAGACCTCCTCCAGGAAGCTCCGCCGCGTCAGCAGGCCGGTCAGCATGTCGGTGCGCGCGTGGCGCGTGAGGTCGCGCTGCACGTTGTCGGTCTCGAGCGGTGCGCCCAGGATGTTGGCCGACGCGGTCAGCAGCGCGCGGTCGTGCGGGCTCCATTCCGTCTGGTCCAGCCGCCAGGCGACCAGCGCGCTCGGCTTGCCGTAGCGGAGCGGAATGGGGACCGCGACCAGGCCGTGCCCCTCGATCGATCCTGCGGTGAACAGCTGCTCGTCCTCGAGCGCGCGGCGGGCGCAGGGCACGATCGGCAGGGTGGCGATGGCGCCGGTCTGGCCCGAGACATGGGCCAGGCGCGGCGTGCCGTGATCGGGGTCGTAGGCGTTGGCGGGGGCCACCACAGCGGTGCCATCCGCGCCGAGGCATTTCCGCAGCTCGTCCAGCGCCGTGCCGATCACGCGCGGTGCCAGCACCTCGTCGTGCATGCGGGCGAGCACCCGGTCGAGCACGCGTTTGACGGAAAGCTCGTCGTTGGAAGCGCCCTCGTCCGCCTCGTCTGCCACGATCAGCAGACCGACCTGGCCGCCACCGGATCGGGCGCGCAGCGAGATCAGGCAGTGCTGCCAGCCGCCATCCAGGCCGCGCAGCCGCACGGGTGCCAGGCGCACGTCGTGCTCGGGCAGTGGCTCGGCCGGCGGCAGCAGCGACGCCAACGTGCGCCCCATCAGCGTGTCGGCGGAGTGGCCGAGCCGGTTGCCGCCATGCGCGACCACCAGCTCGATCTCGCCTCGCGCGTCGGTCGCGAAGACGAGGTCGCCCGCGAGTGCGCAGAGCTCCCGCCATATCGAGATGCCTTCGAGGCTGGCGCTGTCCTGTTGCATCCGCGATCCGCCGAACATGTCGGGAGCGAAGATGCGGGAGCCGGGTAAAGAAACGATGAGTGAAGCAGCCTCCCGCTCAGCCCCGCCCCTCGATTGACAGCCCGCGGGCGGCTGAGCATGGTCCCGCCCTTCGCTGGGGGAGGGTGCGGCATGGACGATCGGGCTCTTCGCGACGCGATCGAACGGGCCTGGGAGCGGCGTGCGTCGCTCACCCAGGCGACCACCGGAGAGGCACGCGACGCCGTCCTCGCCGCGCTCGGGGAACTCGACTCCGGGCGCCTCCGCGTGGCGGCCCCCGACGGCGCCGGCGGCTGGACCACACATGGCTGGCTCAAGATGGCCGTGCTGCTGTCGTTCCGCCTCGAGGCGTCGGCCACGATGCCCGGCTACGGCGCGGCTCCCTTCTTCGACAAGGTCCCGCTCAAGTTCGACGGCTGGGACGACAGGCAGTTCACGGAGGCGGGTTTTCGCGCCGTGCCGGGAGCGATCGTGCGCCGCTCCGCCTATGTCGCACCCGACGTGGTGCTGATGCCGTGCTTCGTGAACGCCGGCGCCCATGTGGGCCGCGGCACCATGATCGATACCTGGAGCACGGTCGGCAGCTGCGCCCAGATCGGCCGCAACTGCCACATCAGCGGCGGCGTGGGCATCGGCGGCGTGCTCGAACCGCTGCAGGCCGACCCTGTCATCATCGAGGATGATTGCTTCATCGGCGCACGTTCCGAGGTGGCCGAGGGATTCCGCGTCGGGCGTGGCGCGGTGATCTCGATGGGCGTTTTTCTGGGTGCCTCCACCCGCATCGTCGACCGTGCGACCGGCGAGACCTTCTCCGGCCACGTCCCCCCTTTCTCGGTGGTGGTGCCCGGCGCGCTGCCCGGCCGCGCCCTGCCCGACGGGTCGCCCGGCCCCTCGCTCGCCTGCGCGGTGATCGTCAAGCGCGTCGACGAGCAGACACGATCAAAGACCTCGATCAACGAGCTGTTGCGGGCTTGAACGCGGCAGCTTCCTCGATCGGCGCCTTGGCGCTCGCACGCGCCCTGATCTCCTGCGCCTCGGTGACGCCCGCGGATGCCGGCGCGCAGGCGCTGCTGGCCGCGGCACTCGCCGGTGCCGGCTTCACCGTCACCCACCTGCCGTTCGGGCAGACCCTGAACCTGTTCGCGCGTGCGGGCACCGGCCGGCCGCATCTCTGCTTCGCCGGCCACACCGACGTCGTGCCGGCAGGCGACGGCACGTGGATCCACGCCCCGTTCGCGGCCACGCTGCGCGACGGCCGCCTCTACGGGCGCGGCGCCTGCGACATGAAGGGCGCGATCGCCGCCTTCGCGCAGGCGGCTGCGATGCGCGTATCGCGCGGCCTCGGCGGCGGCTCGATCAGCCTGCTGATCACCGGCGACGAAGAGGGCGAAGCCATCGACGGCACCGCGCGCGTCGTCGACTGGCTGCGCGAGACCGGCCAGGTCCCGGATTTCTGCCTGGTGGGCGAACCCACGAACCCGAGCGAGCTCGGCGAGGCGATCAAGATCGGCCGGCGCGGCAGCCTGAACGCCGCCATCACCGTGCATGGCGTCCAGGGCCACGCCGCCTACCCGGAGCGTGCCGACAATCCGGTGCACAAGCTGCTGGCACTCCTCACCGCCCTGGTCGCCCACCGGCTCGACGAGGGCACCGCGCATTTCGCGCCGTCCTCGCTGCAGGTGACCACCGTCGATGTCGGCAACGCGGCCACCAACGTGATCCCGGCCGCCGCGCGCGCCTCGCTCAACATCCGCTTCAACGACCGCCATACCGGTGCCGCGCTGCGGGAATGGCTGGAGCGCGAAACGGAGGCGCACGCGCCCGGCGCCGAGATCGCGGTGCGCATCAGCGGCGAACCCTTCGTCACGGCCCCCACGCAGGCGACGGACGCCCTGGTGCGCGCGGTCGAGGCCGTGACCGGCCGCCGCCCCGCGTACGACACCGGCGGCGGCACCTCGGACGCGCGCTTTCTCGCCCCGTTCTGCCCGGTGGCCGAGTTCGGCCTCGTGGGTGCGACCATGCATGCGGTCGACGAGAACGTGCCCGTGGCCGACCTGGAGCGCCTGACCCTGATCTATGCAGCCTGGCTGGAAGAGCTTCTTCCATGAGCGGGCGTGTTCCCGAAGGCCGCGGCGGCCGCAGCGGCGCCGCGCAGAACGTCGTGCAGGGCCTGGTCCTGCTCGGCCGCGGCCGCGAGGAAGGCCTGCGCCATTTCGAGGCGACGCCGCAGGGCGTGCTGTCGGGCCTCGCACCCTGGATCGCGTTCCTGCTGGTGGGAGGTGCGCTGCTCGTGCTGCGCGACCATCCGCTGGCCGGCGCCGATCTCACGGCCTTGTCGCTCTGCTCGCTGCTGCTGCCGCCGGTGATCTCCGAGCTGCTGGCGCGGGTCTGGCGGCGCGAGGGGCAGTGGCTCCGTTACGCGACCGCGAGCCTGTGGTGCGCGTGGCTGATGCCGCTCGCCTATCTGGTGGGCCTGCTGCTGGCGAGCGTGGCGCTGGCCGCCGGCCTGCCGCCGAAGGCCGCGCCGATCGCGCTGTGCGCGGTGCTGGGCGGATACTGGCTGTGGCTGCACTTCTTCCTGGCGCGGGCGGGGCTGCAGCTCACGCGGTTTCGGGCGACGCTGCTGGTGGCGGCCGAGGTGGTGGGTTACGCGGTGCTGATCGGGATTGCGGGCGGGTTTGATACGCAGGCTCGGCTGGCATTGGGGGCGTAAGGCCAGGAGCAAGCGCCCCTGGACCCGCCATTCTTAAGTCATGGAGGTCCAGGATCGACACGATCCTGGCGGGGTTTGGGGCAGAGCCCCAAGAACGGATCCGCATCCGCCGGATAACTCACCCATAAAAGACACAACCCTTCAGGTGGCGCCGTCGGTCCCGCCCGCGCCCGGTCCCGCGCCTCAAGCGCCCCCACCACATCGTCCGGGCTCCATCGTCCTTCGCCGACCAGCGCCAGCGTGCCGACGATATTGCGCACCTGGTGGTGCAGGAAGCTCCTCGCCTCCGCCTCGATCGTGACGAGCTCGCCCGCGCGCGCCACCTCCAGCCGGTCCAGCGTGCGCACCGGCGACTTCGCCTGGCAGGCGCTCGCGCGGAACGACGTGAAATCGTGCCGCCCCACCAGGCGCGCCGCCGCCGCCTGCATCGCGGCGAGATCGAGGCGCCGGTTCACGTGCCAGGCATGGCCGGATGCCAGCGCGGCCCGCGCGCGACGGTTCAGGATTGTGTAACGATATGCGCGCATGATCGCGGAGAAGCGCGGGTTCCAGCCCGGCGGCGCGGGCCACGCCTCGGTCACCACCACCGGGTGCGGCTTCATGTGGAAGTTCAGCGCGTCGCACAGGCGGTGGCCCTCCCAGGCCGGCCGGTTCGGCGCATCCGCGAGATCGACGCTCGCGACCTGGCCTGCCGCATGAACCCCCGCATCCGTGCGCCCCGCAGCGATCGCGGGCACGCGCTCGCCATGCGCGATCCGGCTCGCGGCGGCCTCGAGCACCGCCTGCACCGACACGCCGGCGGCCTGGCGCTGCCACCCCACGAAAGCGCCGCCATCATACTCGATCCGCAGCGCCCAGCGCCGCGTGGCATCGCTCATCCCGCGCCGAGCACCGCGCCGGGCCCGATCCGCCGCCCGCGCAGGAACGAAGCGCCGTCGGTGGGCGGCCGCCCGGGGGCCTGCACGCGTGTGAGGCGGAGCGCGCCGGCGCCGCAGGCGACCGTGAGGTCGCCGTCCAGGATCGTGCCCGGCGCACCGCTGCCGGACATGGGCTCGGCCGCGAGCACCTTCAGCACCTCGCCGGCGAGCGTGGTGCGCGTGCCGGGCCAGGGGTCCAGCCCGCGCACCAGCCGGTCGAGCCTTGCCGCCTCCGCCGTCCAGTCGATCACGCCGTCATCGCGGCCGAGTTTGGGCGCGGTGCTCGCGGCCGCGTCGTCCTGCGGCACCGGGGCCGGCGCCTCGGCGAGTGCGCGCAGCACCAGGCGCGCGCCCACGGGCGCCAGCTTGTCGTGCAGGCTGGCGGCCGTCTCGCGCGGCGCGAGCGGAACGCGCTCGGTCAGCAGCATCGGCCCGGTGTCGAGCCCGGCATCCATCTGCATGATGGTGATGCCGCTCTCATGGTCGCCGGCCAGGATCGCCGCCTGGATCGGGGCGGCCCCGCGATGACGCGGCAGCAGGCTGGCATGGATGTTCAGGCAGCCCCGCCGCGGCGCCTCCAGCATCGCCGGCGGCAGGATCAGCCCGTACGCCGCGACCACCGCCGCGTCGAGCTGGAGCGCCCGGAAGAACGCCCACTCTGCCTCGTCACGCCGCAGACGGGCCGGCATGCGCACGGGCAGGCCGAGCTCGGCGGCGCGCGCGTGCACGGCGCACGGCGTGAGATGGCGGCCGCGCCCCGCCGGCTTCGGCGGCTGAGCATAGACGCACGCGATCTCGTGACCGGCTTCGTGCAGTGCGTCGAGGGCGGTCACCGCAAACGGCGGCGAGCCGAGAAAGGCGAGCCTCACCTCAGCCGCCGTTTCCACCACCGCTGCCTTGGCGCCGCTCCTTGGCCGCCCGCCGGAGCAGCATGTTGCGCTTGAGCGCCGACAGGTGATCGACGAACAGCACCCCGTCGAGATGGTCGATCTCGTGCTGCACGCAGGCGCCGAGCAGTCCCTCCGCCTCGAATGTCTGCGTCACGCCGTGCGCGTCCTCGTGGCGCACGGTGACGCGCGCCGGACGTGACACGTCGGCGTAGAGGCCGGGCAGCGAGAGGCACCCTTCCTCGCGCGTCGCCCAGTCGGGACCCACGGCCACGATCTCCGGATTGACCAGCACGATCGGCGTCCGCTGCTCGTCCGGCTGCAGGTCCACTATGGCCAGGCGCAGCGGGATCCCCAGCTGTGTCGCGGCGAGCCCGATGCCGGGCGCTCCGTACATGGTGCGGAACATGCGCGGCAGCAGCTCGGCCATGCGCGCGCGATCGGCGTCGGTCACGCGCCGCGCGCGGGCGCGCAGCGCCGCGTCCGGAACCAGCAGGATCGGCATCTTCTCGGCCGACGCGACGTCGTCGTGCGGCTCGGCGGTCTCGGCGGGAGAGGGCGGGGACATGATCGCGCGGGATGTAGCTCCCGGCGCCCCAACTTTCAACGCGCTCGCATTCCCCGCGCGTTGCATCCACCGACACCGCTGCCAATATCGGTGTCTGACGGGATGCCGAACGGGTTCCGCCAGATCGTCTCGCTCGGAGGAGGAGGCCAGCCGTGACCACACGCGTCTTCGCGTCGCCGATGTTCCTGGGGTTCGACCATCTCGAGCAGATGCTCGAGCGTGCCTCCAAGGCGTCGTCCGACGGGTATCCGCCCTACAACATCGAACAGACCGGACCGAACGGATTGCGCATCACGCTGGCCGTCGCGGGCTTCGGCATGGACGACCTGCAGATCACCCAGGAAGACAACCAGCTGGTGATCCGCGGCCGCCAGAACGATGACGGTCGCGAGCGGGTGTTCCTGCATCGCGGCATCGCGGCGCGCCAGTTCCAGCGCGCCTTCGTGTTGGCCGAGGGCATCGACATCACCGGCGCCTGGCTCGACCACGGCCTGCTGCATATCGATCTCGCGCGTCCGCAGCCGGAAGTCCGGGTGCGGCACATCGAGATCGGCAGCCCGCGGACGGAGGAGACGCCCACGGTCCGCTCCGGTCCGCGGATGGTCCAGGCGACGAAGAGCCAGGCCTGAGCCTCGAAACGATCCGTCAATGTTCCACCCTGTATCGTCAAGTCGCCGCGCGTGCCGGGACTGACGGGGAGTGCCACTCGTGAACGACGAGAACAGTATTTTTCGCGACAGCAGTAACGGTCACGCGGAGGCGGCGGGCGAACTTCCGCGGGACATCCGCCACCTGACCGATCTCCAGCTCGCGGCCCTGGGCGTTTCAAGGATCGCCTATGTCAGGCCGATCAAGGTGAATGGCGTGGTGGCGTTCTCCATCCACGCCGCCGACGGAACACCGATGGCGCTCGCGGCCGATTTCGAGGTCGCCGTCGCGGCGGTGAACCAGAACGAGATGGTGCCCGCTCTGGTGCACTGACCGGTTACCGGCGGCCTCACCTTAGCGAGTGTGCGGCAGCCGGGCTGTGTCCCGCGCCCCGCGAAAGTCGATCCCCAAGAGCCATTTGTCTGAGATGTCACGGGGTTTGGGGCCAAGGCCCCAACGGGGTCCAGGGGCAGCGCCCCTGGCCTTCTTCCCCGCAAACACGCACCGAGACATCAATTGCGGACAGCGGTCGGGTCGATCCAGCCCACATGCCCGTCCGAGCGTCGATACACCACGTTCAGCTCTCCCGAGGCCTGGTTCCGGAACATCAGGACGCCCTGGTCGGCCAGGTCCATCCGCATCACCGCATCGCCCACGGTGAGGGTCGCGATCTCGGTGGGGTTCTCCGCGATCACGGTCGCGTAGGCGCGCTCGGGCACATGGCCGTCGATCACGGGCTCGAGCGTGTCGGCCAGCTCGTCGTTCTCGAGCAAGATGTATTCCCGCGCCATCTCGGGCCGGACGCGTCCCTGCGCCTCGTCGCGCGAATGTCCGTTCACGCGCCTGCGATAACGCCGAAGCCGTTTCGCGATATGCTCGGCGGCATCGTCGAACGCGGCATGCGCGTCGGCCGCTTCGCCTTCGCCGCGCAATGTCAGCCCGCGCCCCGCATGGACGTTGATGTCACACGTGAAAAACGAGCGAGCACGCCCGAACGTGACGTTCGCCTCGAGCGCGTGATCGAAATACTTGTGCGCTATAACGTCGAGTTGGTCTTCCACGCGCGTTCGCAGCGCGTCGGAAAGATCGAGATGTCTGCCGGAAACGGTGATCTGCATCAGCTGTTCCTCCTGACCTCGAGTGGCGAGCACCGCCGATTTGCAGCCGGTGTACAACCGGCAAGCAATCGGCGTGCGTCTCGCAGCGGGGTCAGGCGGAGAGAGCCTTCTCCCGCTTGCGCTGCACGGAACTCGGGATCCGCAGCGCCTCCCGGTATTTGGCCACGGTCCGGCGGGCGATGTCCACGCCTTCTCGACGCAAAGCCGCAACAATTTGGTCATCTGACAGAATCGAGGCCGGGCTCTCGCTCTCGATCATCCCGCGAATGCGGAAACGCACGGCTTCGGCGCTGTGGGTTTCGCCGCTCATCCCCGGAATGGCGGTGGTAAAGAAGTATTTGAGCTCGAAGGTGCCGCGCGGCGTCGCGATGTATTTGTTGGCCGTGACACGGCTCACGGTGCTCTCGTGCATCTCCACCGCGTCGGCGATGTCGCGCAGGATCAGCGGGCGCAGACCGCTCACGCCGTGCAGCATGAACCCGTCCTGGCGGCGCACGACCTCGCCCGACACTTTCAGGATGGTTTGCGCGCGCTGTTGCAACGATTTCACCAGCCAGTTGGCACTCGCGAGCTTCTCCGCGATGAACACGCGCTCCTCGCGATCCGCGCGCACCACCGCGCGCGCATGGAACGCCTCGCTGACCAGCAGCCGGGGCATCGTCTCGGGGTTCAGTTCGAGCACCCAGCCGCCTTCCGCCGACGGCCGCATCAGCACGTCGGGCACCACGGGCATCGGCGGCGTCGTGTCGAACGCGGCCCCCGGCTTGGGGTCGAGGGCGCGCAATTCCGCGATCATCTCGGCGAGATCCTCCGCATCGACCTCGCAGATCGCCTGCAGCCGCCGGTGCTCACGCTTCGCCACGAGCTCGAGATTGGCGAGCATCGCGGCCATCGCCGGGTCGAGCCGGTTGCGCTCGGCGAGCTGCACCGCCAGGCACTCGGCAAGCGAGCGCGCCAGCACGCCCACCGGGTCGAAGCGCATCATCCGCGCGCGCACCGCCTCCACCGCCACCAGCGTCGTGCCGAGTGCGGCGGCGATCGCCGCCGGCTCCGCGCCGAGCCGGCCTGACGGATCGAGCAGTGCGATCAGATGCGCCCCGATCAGCCGCTCGCGCGGATCGTGCGTGCCGAGGCGGAGCTGCTCGCCGAGATGCTCGCGGAGCGATCGCGCGGTCTCGGCGATGTCCTCGACACCCCAGTCGCTGTCCTCGAAGCTGCCCCGGCCGCGGCCGTCGCCGAGCGTGCCGAACCCGCTGCCCTCGGCCCCTTCGGCCGAGCCGCCGTCGTATTCGGCCACGTAGTCGATATCGAGCGGGGCTGCGTCGGCGTCGGGCAGGCGGCCGTCGGTGACGAGCTCGGCGCTGTCGGGCGCCTCCGTCCCGCTGGTCTCGCGGGGCGCGCGCTGGTCGATCGCCGGTTGCTCGGCGGTGGTCTCGGGGCGCTCGTCGAGCTCGAGCAGCGGGTTGCGCTCGAGCTCCTCGTCGATGAAGGCGGCCACTTCCATGTTGGAGAACTGCAGCAGCTTGATCGCCTGACGCAGCTGCGGCGTCATGACGAGGGTCTGCGACTGACGGAATTCGAGCCTCGGTCCGATGGCCATTACAGGAGGCTACCCATGCGGCGAGGTTACAACGAGAACATTTCGCCGAGATAGACGCGGCGCACGTCGTCGTTGGCCACCACCTCGCGGGGATCGCCCTCCATCAGCACCTGGCCGTCATGCATGACATAGGCGCGGTCGACGATTTCGAGCGCCTCGCGGACATTGTGGTCGGTGATCAGCACGCCGATGCCGCGGTCCTTGAGGTGCGAGATCAGGTCGCGGATCTCGCCCACCGCGATCGGGTCGATGCCGGCGAGCGGCTCGTCGAGCAGGATGTAGGAGGGCTGGCTCGCCAGCGCGCGGGCGATCTCCAGCCGCCGCCGCTCGCCGCCCGACAGCGCCAGCGACGGCGCGCGGCGGAGATGGCTGATGCCGAACTCGGAGAGCAGCTCGTCGAGCATGGTCTCGCGCCGGTCGAGCCGGGGCTCCACCACTTCCAGCGCCGCCATGATGTTCTGCTCGACATTGAGGCCGCGGAAGATCGACGCCTCCTGCGGCAGGTAGCCGATGCCGAGGCGGGCGCGGCGATACATCGGCAGCACGGTGATGTCAGCATCGTCGAGCAGGATCGCGCCGGTGTCCGGCTTGATCAGCCCCACGATCATGTAGAACGTCGTGGTCTTGCCCGCGCCGTTGGGACCCAGCAGCCCCACCGCCTCGCCGCGGCGGACACTGATAGAGACGTTCCGGACTACGGGGCGCTTCTTGTAGGTCTTGCCGAGCCCGGTCGCGACCAGCCCGCTGGAGCTCGCCGACACCCGCGCCCCGTGATCGCGCACGCCTTCGGAGGCCACCCGGCGCTGCTCGTTCACGATCGCCTCGCAGGCGGGGCCGGCCTGGCGCCCGACCTGGCAGCGGCCGGGGCATTCGCCGTGCTGTCGTTGGGCACGATCAGGCCCTGGACCCGGTTGCCCGGATCTTCGGTCATGGTGGCGAGACCGGTGTGCATGTTCACGATGGCGGCGCGGCCGTTCAACTGGTTCTGACCTCGGGTGATGTGGACGTTCCCCATGATGCGGGCAATGCCCGTGTCGGTGACATACACGCCACGATCGCCGATCACCGTTTCGGTTTGTGTCCGCACCACGACGTCGCCATAGGCCTCGGCCTTCTTGAGCTTGCCCGACGAGGTCAGCGGATCGGCCCCCGCCTTGGCCGGGGCAGGCGCGGGCGTCGCGGCCTTGGCGGAAGCGGTCCCGGGCTGGTCGGGCACCGAGTAGCCCACCAGCACGTCGGCCGCGATCCGCCTCCCGTCATTGGTGACCAGCACCGCGCTGCCGCGCGCCACCGACACATGGGTGGGCGGGTGGTATTCGAGGCTGTCGCGCGCGGTCACGGTGTCGCTCGGCGTGATCAGCTTCAGCCCGTGGCCGGTGAGCACCAGCACCGCCTGGTCGATGTCGTAGATCCCCTGGTCGCCCCAGGCCTGGTCGGTCGCGGTGTAGACATGCACGTGGCCAATCGCCTGCAGGCGGTAGATCTCGTTGGCTCCCTCGGAATCCGTGCTCGTGCCGGGCATCGTGGTCGAACCGCCCGGCGCCGGCACGGATGCCGAGACCGGTGTCGCCGGTGTTGCGGCTCCGAGCTGAGCGGGTCCCGGTGCGGCAGCCCCGGGTGGGGCAGCCCCGGGTGGGGTCGGCTTCTTGCGGTAGAAGGCGATCAGCCGGTCGGCATCGACCGTGACGCCCCCGCGGATCGCGCGCGCCTGGTCGTAGGCGGTCACGGTCTGCACCTTCTGGTCCCAGTCGATCCCGCCCAGTGCCGTCACGGTCACCGGGCCACCATGGCTGAGATCGAGCGCCTGGGCGCGCGCGGCGGCGGGCACAGCGAGCGCGCCCAGGGCCGCGAGAACGAGCGGCCTCATCGAGCCGCACCCGTCGGCGACGCACCCGCCGGGGTCGCATCGGGCGTCGGGCGCGACTGGTTCAGCACGAGCCGTGCCGGGCCCGCGAACTGGCCGGTCCCGTCATGGCCGCCCATGAAGTAGCTCTGCGCGTCGAGCACGCCGAACGGGCCTTCGATATGGACCCAGTCGCGCGACACATCGACATCCTTCCTCACATCCAGCGTGCTGGTGGGCGCCCACATCATGGTCCCGTCGTCGCGGTAGAGCCAGACATGTCCCTCGAGATCGAGCAGCTCCTCGTGCGGAGCGTAGACCCCGCGATCGGCGCGCACGAGGAGCCAGCGGCCGCCGCTCTGCATCATGTCGGCGACCGGCTCCACCAGGTCGACCCGATCGGGTGCCGTCTGATGGGCGGAGCTCGCGGTCACCGTATACGGGTAGCCGTGACTGTCGATGCCGCGGTAGCGCGCCCGGGTCATGATGCCGTTGGCCGCCCGGATGGCGGAGGCCTCGCGCAGCGCCTCGTGGCCCACGCGGCGGAACCGCTCGAGCTCGGGCCACAGCGCGATCGAGCCGAGCAGAGCCAAGGCGCCGATCGGCAGCAGGCGCTTGCTCCAGCGCACCAGGCGACGGCGCCGCGCGATTCCGGCCGCGTCGGGGGCCACGCGCACGATCGAGGGCGTGGTGAGCACCGCGCGCCGCGCGCTGGCCAGCCGGCCGGCGACACGGTCGGGGCGCGACTGATCGGGCCCCAGCTGGCCGGGCCCCGATCGGTCGGGCTCCAGCCGGTCGGGCGGCGGCGGGCTCACGCGATCCCTGCGCGCAGCAGGTCGTGGATGTGCAGGATCCCTACCGGACGCTGGGCGTCGTCCACCACGAACAGGCTGGTGATCGGCCGGCCGCCCATGTTCATCAGCCGCAGCGCCTCGGCCGCCAACATGCCGGCGCGCGCGGTGCGCGGGCGCGGGTTCATCACGCGGCCGGCGTCCAGCGCCAGCAGGTCGCGCTCGAAGGCGCGGCGGAGGTCGCCGTCGGTGACGATGCCGGCGAGTTTTCCCGACGCATCCACCACGCCCAGGCAGCCGAAGGATTTCCGGGTCATCAGCACCACGGCCTCGCGCATCGGCAGGCCGGGAGCCGCCAGCGGCATGGCGTCGCCGGTGTGCATCAGCTCGCCCACGCGACGCAGGCGCGAGCCGAGCCGCCCGCCCGGGTGGAACACGCCGAACTCGCTCGCGGTGAAGCCGCGGCGGCGCAGCAGACTGACCGCGAGCGCGTCGCCCAGCGCCATGGTCATGATCGTGCTCGTGGTGGGCGCCCCGGTGATCGCGCAGGCTTCGGGGGCCACCGGCACGACGAGTGCCACGTCGGCACTGTGCGCGAGCGTGGACTGCGCGCGCCCGGTGATCGCCGCCAGCACCAGGCCGAACCGCCTGGCATGGGCCACGAGGTCGGCGAGCTCGGCCGTCTCGCCGGAATTCGACAGAAGAAGCAGGACATCGCCCTCGAGCACCATGCCGAGATCGCCGTGGCTGGCCTCGGCCGGGTGGACGAACATCGCGGGCGTGCCGGTCGAGGCCAGGGTCGCCGCGATCTTTCGCCCGACATGGCCCGACTTGCCGATGCCCGAGACCACCACCCGACCCGCGCAGGCGGCGAAGGCGTCGACCGCGCGGATGAAGGCGGCGCCGAGCGAGCCCGAGAGCGCGGCTTCGAGCGATCGCAACCCGGCGGCCTCGATCGCCAGCACCTCGCGGGCGCCATCAAGCACGCGCCGCCCGTCTTCGGGGACGGCTCCGGCGATCATGTCGGCAGCGCCTCGCTCCATCTCCTGTCTATGAGCGTGCGACGAGGCGTCTTCAACGCGCGCCATCAGTGGGAAAAAATGTCGGGCGCGTCGTAGCCGAGCAGGTCGAGGCGGCAGCGGGCGGGGATGAACGCGAAGCAGGCCTCGGCCGTGGCGAGCCGCTCCTCGCGGACCAGCAGCGCCTCGAGCCGCGACCAGAGCGCGTGGAGATGCAGCACGTCGGAGGCGGCGTAGGCGAGCTGCTCGGGGGTGAGCTCGGCGGCGCCCCAATCGGAGGTCTGCTGCTGCTTGCTGATCTCGACGCCGAGCAGCTCGCGACAGAGCTCGCGCAGGCCGTGCCGGTCGGTGAAGGTGCGCACCAGCTTGGCGGCGATCTTGGTGCAGCGGACCGGCGCCACCGTGATGTCCAGCGTGTGCTGCAGCAGGGCCACGTCGAAGCGCGCGAAATGCATCAGCTTGATGCAGGCGGGGTCGGCGAGCAGCGCACGGAGGTTGGGGCAATCCGCACCGCGGCCGCCGAGCCGATGTGGCGCGACCTGCACCAGATGCGCCGTGCCGTCACCCGCAGAAAGCTGCACCAGGCAGAGCCGGTCGCGATGCGGGTTGAGGCCCATCGCCTCGGTGTCGACGGCCACCATCGGGCCGAGCTGGAGCCCGTCCGGAAGGTCGCCCCGATGGAGATGGATCGCCCCGCTCTGCGTGAACTGCGTGATGCTCATTGGTGCCCAGGAGAAGACTCGAACTTCCACGACCTTTCGGCCACAGGTACCTGAAACCTGCGCGTCTACCAATTCCGCCACCTGGGCAGGCTCGCGGGAGCGGCGGCATGTAGCCGGCCGGCGGGCGCGCGTCAACGCGGCCTGCCGCGGGCGCGGCGGCGAGGTCGTTTCTTTTTCCCGAACCGGGCATAGCTACCGTCTGACCGGGCCATCGCATGGCAAAGCCGGGGCGGAGGGGGAGACGAATGGCGCAGCGTCGTGTGGCGACCGTGTTCGGGGGCGCAGGCTTCCTGGGGCGCTTCGTGGTCAAGCGCCTGCGCCGCGAGGGCTATGTCGTGCGGGTGGCGACGCGCGACACCGAGCGCGTGATGGGCCTGCGCACCCGCGGCCCCACCGGCGAGGTCGTGCCGATCTATGCGACGTTTTCCGAGCCCGGCACGATCCGGCGCGCGGTGCTGGAATCCACCGTGGTGGTGAACCTGATCGGCATCCTCGCCGAGAAGCGCGCGGGTGATTTTCATCGCGTCCACGCCGAGGGTCCGGAAATGATCGCGCGCGAGGCGCGGACGGCGGGCGTCGAGGCGCTGGCGCATGTGTCCGCGATCGGTGCCGACGCCGCGAGCGACAGCGCCTACGGACGCAGCAAGGCGGACGGCGAGCGGCTGGTCGCGGCCGCGTTCCCGGGGGCGGCCATCCTGCGCCCGTCGCTGGTGTTCGGGCCGGACGACAAGTTCTTCAACCGCTTCGCCGCGCTGGCGCGGATCGCCCCGGTGATGCCGGTGTTCTTCGGCGATACGCGGATGCAGCCGGTCTATGCGGGGGACGTGGCCGATGCGGTCGCCGCCGTGCTGGAGCGCAGGCTTGCCGGCGCCTGGGAGCTCGGCGGGCCGGACGTCATGACGTTCCGCGACATTCTCCGCTGGATCCTGGCGGAGACGCACCGCAACCGACCGCTGTTCGAGATCCCCGCGCCGGTGGCGTTCCTGCAGGCGGCGTTCGCCGAACGCGTGCCGGGCAAGCCGCTCACCCGCGACCAACTGCGTATGCTCCGTCACGACAACGTGGTGGCGCCGGGTGCTGCGGGCTTGCCGGAGCTCGGGATCACGCCGGCCTCGATCGAACTGGTCGTGCCTGGCTACCTGCGGCGCTTCCGTCCTGGTGGCGGAAGGCAACGCGTTCCGGTCTGATAGGGCCAAAGCGGTCCCTTCTTCTATCCGGTTGCTCCACGGACAGGACGTCCAGCCTGCCCGAAGTGCCAAGAAGGACAGTGCTCCTGTCTTTTCTTGACGGGTCGTTGCGGCCATTAAAGAGACACCGCCCCCCGCGCGCCGAGGAACGACGCCGATGGCCGACCAGATGCTCAAATTCGTCTCTGTACCGCAACACCAGCCGAGCAAGCGCACGGCAGAGCTGCGACGCACGGATTTCGACGAGATCTACGACGATTTCCGCGCGCCGGAAGCGGGCGTCCAGTCGAGCCGCTGCTCGCAATGCGGCGTGCCGTTCTGCTCGGTGCACTGCCCGCTCTCGAACAACATCCCCGACTGGCTGAAGCTCACCGCCGAGGGTCGGCTCGAGGAGGCCTACCAGGTCGCGTCCGCCACCAACAATTTTCCGGAGATCTGCGGCCGCATCTGCCCGCAGGACCGCCTCTGCGAAGGCAACTGCGTGATCGAGCGCGGTTTCGAGAGCGTCACCATCGGCGCGGTCGAGCGCTTCATCACCGACAACGCCTTCAACGAGGGCTGGGTGAAGGCAGGCGTGCCGACGCTGGAGCGCGAGACCTCGATCGGCATCATCGGCGCCGGCCCCGGCGGGTTGGCGGCTGCCGACCAGCTCCGCAAGCGCGGCCACCAGGTGCATGTCTACGACCGGCATGATCGCGTGGGCGGGTTGCTGATCTACGGCATCCCCGGCTTCAAGCTGGAAAAGGACATCGTGGCGCGTCGCCATGCGCTGCTCGCGGAGTCCGGCATCGTGTTCCATCTCGGCCGCGGCGTGGGTTCGGAAACGAACGACGAGACGATCGCATTTTCGGAAATGCGCGCGCGGCATGACGCGGTGCTGGTCGCGACCGGCGTCTACAAGGCGCGCGAGCTGGGCGGCCCGGGCGCGGGACTGCCCGGGATCGTCCGCGCACTCGATTTCCTGACCGCCTCGAACCGTATCGGTCTCGGCGACAGCGTTCCCGAATTCGCCGACAGCGGCACGCTGAACGCGGCGGGCAAGCGCGTCGTGGTGATCGGCGGCGGCGACACCGCGATGGATTGCGTGCGCACCGCGATCCGCCAGGGAGCGGCGTCGGTAAAATGCGTGTACCGGCGCGACAAGTTCAACATGCCGGGCTCCGCGCGCGAGGTGAAGAACGCCGAGGAAGAAGGCGTTGAGTTCGTCTGGCTCGCGGCCCCCGAGGCGTTCCTCGGCGACGACACGGTCACCGGCGTGCGCGCGAGCCGCATGCGCCTCGGCATGCCCGACGCGTCCGGCCGCCAGGCGGTCGAGCGCGAGGAGGGCAGCGATTTCACGCTCGAGGCCGACCTCGTGATCAAGGCGCTCGGCTTCGATCCGGAAGCGCTGCCGGCGATGTGGGAGCAGCCCGAGCTCGCGGTCAGCCGCTGGGGCACGCTGAAAGTCGACCACAAGAGTTTCATGACGAGCCTGCCCGGCGTGTTCGCCGCCGGCGACATCGTGCGCGGCGCCTCGCTCGTGGTGTGGGCGATCCGCGACGGACGCGATGCCGCGGTACAGATTCATGACTGGATGGCCGCGCAAAGCCGCGACGGGAGCGTGGTGCGGGAGGCGGCGGAATGAGAGCCACTGTCGGAGCCCTCGCAATCCTCGTTGCACTGTCTGAGATGCCGGCACAGGCCGACGAGGCACATGATTTGGCAGCCGACATCGCGGCACGGACCAACTCGAACGAGACGTTCGAAAAGACGTTCAGTCTGATGCGCGGTGCCATCGTGTCCGACATGGCCAGGAGCAGTCACAAACCAACTGCCGAACTCGGGCGGCTCTACGACGAAATCGTTCTCCCTACCGTGCTGGAAGCGCTCCCTCGCATCCGTACGGCCTGTGCAACGATCTATCTCGAGACGTACGATCTTGCGGACCTGCGCGGGCTCGACGCGTTTTATCGATCGCGCGTTGGCGAGCATCTTATCAGCCATGCGCCGCAGGTCGTCGAACAGGTAGCGTCCGCCGTCGGTTCGCTCGTGCGTACCCAGGTGGAGCAGGCGGTGCGGGCCCACGCGGCCGAACTCAGACAGAGAGGCGTTTCGCTATGAGCAGGGAAAGCGCCGCGGACTTCATCGCCGCCTGGCACAGCAACGTCGAGAAGCTGGCCGGACTCTACGACCCTGCTGACGAGCACGATTCCTGCGGTGTCGGCCTGATCGCTGCCCTCGATGGCAAGCCCCGCCGCGACGTCGTCGAGGCCGGCATCGAGGCGTTGAAGGCGATCTGGCATCGCGGCGCGGTTGACGCCGACGGCAAGACCGGGGATGGCGCGGGCATCCATCTCGAGATCCCGCGCGAGTTCTTCGCTGACGAGATCGCGCGCTTCGGCGACAGCGCGGACGGTGTGCAGATCGCGGTGGGCCAGGTGTTCCTGCCCAAGACCGACTACACCGCGCAGGAGCGCTGCCGGCAGATCGTCGAGACCGAGATCCTGCAGTTCGGCTACGGCATCTATGGCTGGCGCCAGGTGCCGATCGACACCAGCGTGATCGGCGAAAAGGCCAACGCGACGCGGCCCGAGATCGAGCAGATCATCATCCGCAACACGCTCGGCACACCCGACGACGAGTTCGAGCGCGACCTCTACGTGATCCGGCGTCGGATCGAGCACGCGGTGATCGCGGCCCAGATCTTCGAGTTCTACATCTGCTCGCTGAGCTGCCGCTCGATCATCTACAAGGGGATGTTCCTCGCGCAGAACCTGGTGGATTTCTACCCCGACATCGCCGATCCGCGCTTCGTCTCGCGCTTCGCGATCTACCATCAGCGCTACTCGACCAACACGTTCCCCACCTGGAAGCTGGCCCAGCCGTTCCGCATGGTCGCACATAACGGCGAGATCAACACGATCTCCGGCAACGTGAACTGGATGAAGAGCCACGAGACGCGGCTGGCAACGCCGACGCTCGACCCGTACATGGAAGACCTCAAGCCGGTGGTCCAGCTGGGCGGTTCCGACACGGCTTGCTTCGACAACGTGTTCGAGCTGCTGGTTCGCGCGGGCCGCACGGCACCGATCGCGAAAGCGTTGATGGTGCCGGCCAGCGTGCTGCAGGAGGCCTCGGTCTCGGCCGCGCATGCGGCGATGTATCTCTACTGCAACGCGGTGATGGAGCCATGGGACGGGCCCGCCGCACTCACCGCCACCGACGGCCGCTGGGTGATCGCCGGTCTCGATCGCAACGGGTTGCGGCCGCTGCGCTACACGATCACCGCCGACAACATCCTGATCGTCGGTTCCGAAACCGGGATGGTGAAGGTGCCGGATGCGCAGGTGGTGGCGCGCGGCCGGCTCGGGCCGGGACAGACCATCGCGGTCGATCTCGACGAGCGCCGCTTCTACGACGTGGTGCAGCTCAAGGACATGCTGTCCGGGCGCCACGATTTCGCGAGCTGGACGCAGCGGACGCGCCAGATCGACCATGTTGTGCGGGTCGACGCCGCCGAGACGCAGCAGTTCACCGGCGAAGAGCTGCGCCGCCGCCAGCTCGCGGTCGGCACCACGCTCGAGGAGCTCGAGAGCATCCTCCACCCGATGGTGGCCGAGGGTGCGGAAGCCGTGGGCTCGATGGGCGACGACACGCCGATGGCCGTGCTGTCGGAGCATTATCGCGGTCTGCACCACTATTTCCGCCAGGCGTTCAGCCAGGTCACCAACCCGCCGATCGACAGTCTGCGCGAAGCAGTCGTGATGACGCTCAAGACGCGCCTCGGCAATCTCGGCAACATCCTCGAGGAGCACGAGCGGCAATGCGACATGCTGCAGCTCGAAAGCCCCGTGCTGCTGAACGCGGAGTTTGCGGCACTCCGCGAGGTGCTCGGCGATGACGCGCGGGTGATCGACTGCACCTTCGCCGCCGATGACGGCGAGGTGGGCCTGCGAAGTGCCATCGAGCGCATCCGCCGCGAGGCCGAGGACCATGTGCGTGCGGGCGGCACGCATCTGCTGCTCACCGACGAGCGGCAGGGTCGCGCACGCGCGCTGATCCCGATGATTCTGGCGACCGCCGCGGTGCACACGCATTTGGTGCGCCAGTCGTTGCGCACCTTCGTGTCGGTGAACGTGCGCACCGCCGAATGCCTCGACGTGCACGCGCATGCGGTGCTGATCGGTGTCGGTGCCACCACGGTGAACGCCTATCTCGCGCAGGAATCGATCGCCGACCGGCATCGTCGCGGATTGTTCGGCACGGTGACCTTGCATGCGGCGCTGACGAAATTCCGCAAGGCGGTCGACAAGGGCCTGCTCAAGGTGATGTCCAAGATGGGCATCTCGGTGATCGCGTCCTATCGCGGCGGCTTCAACTTCGAGGCGGTGGGATTGTCGCGCGCGCTGGTGGCCGAGTTCTTCCCCGGCATGGTCAGCCGCATTTCCGGCATCGGCCTCTCGGGCATCGCGCGCAACGTGCTCGTGTTCCACAAGCGCGCCTGGGACGAGGATGCGGTGACGCTTCCCGTGGGCGGCTTCTACAAGCTGCGCCGCAAGGGTGAAGTTCACGCCTTCGACGGCGGCCTGATCCACACGCTGCAGACCGCGGTCGCGACCGACAGTTTTTCCACCTATCGCCGCTACGCCGAGGCGGTGCGGCGCCAGCCGCCGGTGGCGATCCGCGACCTGCTCGACTTCAAGGAGGGCGCCCGCCCGGTTCCGATCGAGGATGTCGAGAGCATCACCGAGATACGACGCCGCCTGATCGCGCCCGGCATCTCGCTCGGGGCGCTGGGGCCGGAGGCGCACGAGACGTTGGCGATCGCGATGAACCGGATCGGCGCGCGCTCCGACAGCGGCGAGGGCGGCGAGGACGCGGCCCGCTCGCGCCCGCGTGCCAACGGCGACAATGCGTCCTCCGCAATCAAGCAGATCGCCTCGGGCCGGTTCGGCGTGACGGCCGAATACCTGAACAATTGCCGCGAGATCGAGATCAAGATGGCGCAGGGCGCCAAGCCCGGCGAAGGTGGCCAGCTGCCCGGCTTCAAGGTCACCGGCCTGATCGCGAAGCTGCGCCATGCGACCGAAGGTGTCACGCTGATCAGCCCGCCGCCGCATCACGACATCTACTCGATCGAGGATCTGGCTCAGCTCATCTACGATCTCAAGCAGATCAACCCCGTCGCCACCGTGTGCGTAAAGCTGGTGGCGCGCTCCGGCATCGGCACGATCGCGGCGGGTGTGGCGAAAGCCAAGGCCGACACGATCCTGATCTCCGGCCATGTCGGCGGCACGGGTGCGGCGCCGCAGAGTTCTGTGAAGTATGTGGGCCTGCCCTGGGAGCTCGGGCTCGCCGAGGCGCACCAGGTGCTCACGCTCAACCGCTTGCGCAACAAAGTGAAGCTGCGCACCGATGGCGGCCTCAAGACCGGCCGCGACATCGTCATGGCGGCGATGCTCGGTGCGGAGGAGTTCGGCATCGGCACCGCGTCGCTGGTGGCGATGGGCTGCATCATGGTGCGGCAGTGCCATTCGAACACGTGTCCGGTCGGCGTCTGTACCCAGGACGAGGCTTTGCGTGCCAAGTTCGAAGGCACGCCCGAGAAAGTCATCAACCTGTTCTCGTTCATCGCCGAGGACGTGCGCAACATCCTGGCCAGCCTCGGCGTCCGCAAGCTCGAGGACGTGATCGGCCGCACCGACCTGCTGCGCCAGGTCAGCCGCGGCGCCGATTATCTCGACGATCTTGACCTCAATCCGATCCTCGCCCAGGCCGATCCCGGCCCGCATGCGCGCTACTGCACGCGGGTCGGCCGCAACGAGGTGCCCGACACGCTCGACGCGCAGATGATCGAGGACGCGAAACCGTTCTTCGAGCACGGCGAGAAGATGCAGCTGCACTACACCGTGCAGAACACGATGCGCGCGGTGGGCACGCGCTTCTCGAGCCACATCTATCGCCGGTTCGGCACCGACAAGTTCAAGCCGGGCCACGTCACGGTCCGCCTCCGCGGCTCGGTCGGCCAGTCGCTCGGCGCGTTTGCCGTGCAGGGCCTGAAGCTCGAAGTGCTGGGCGATGCGAACGACTATGTCGGCAAGGGGCTCTCGGGTGCGACCATCGTGGTGCGGCCGCCGCCGTCGTCGACGCTGAAGAGCCAGGACAACGCGATCATCGGCAACACGGTGTTGTACGGCGCCACGTCCGGCGCGCTGTACGCCGCGGGCCAGGCGGGCGAGCGCTTCGCGGTGCGCAACTCGGGCGCCGACGCGGTCGTGGAAGGTGCCGGCTCGAACGCCTGCGAATACATGACCGGCGGCAACGTCGTGATCCTCGGCACGATCGGCGAGAATTTCGGCGCGGGCTTCACCGGCGGCATGGCCTATGTCTATGACCCGAACGGCGAGTTCGAGCGCCGTGTCAACGCCGAAACGCTTGCCTGGCATCGCGTGGGCGGCGAATGGGAACAGCGGCTTCGGCGGATGGTCGAGACGCACGCGGCCGAGACCGGCAGCCGCTACGCCGCCATGATCCTGCACGATTGGGACCTCCTGGTCGGCAATTTCTGGCACGTGGTCCCAAAGGAATACGCAAGAACGCTAGACCTAGCCGTAGGCGCCGAGGTCGCACGCACAGCCTAAGTCAAGCAGGTCCAGGATCGGCGCGATCCTGGCGGGGTTCGGGGCAGAGCCCCGATCTTCTTCCCCAGGAGACAACAATGACCAACCCGCACCCCGCCTTGACCGCCGGCAACGTCGCGGTGATCACCGGCGCCGGCGGCGGCATCGGCCTGGCTGTCGCCAGGCGTCTCGTCGACATGGGCCTGACGGTCTGTCTCGCCGACCGCGACGAGGACAAGCTCCGGGCCGCGGCCGACCTGATCGGAGATGCGGCGTTCGCCGTTCCGACCGACGTGTCGGACGCGCAATCCGTGGCCTCGCTCGCCGCCCAGATCGCCGAGATGTTCGGCCCCGTCTCGTTCCTCATGAACAACGCGGCGGTAGGCAGCGGCGGTGACGCCTTGTCGAACCCCGAGGGCTGGTCACGCATCTTGGGCGTCAACCTGCTCGGCGTGCTGCACGGCGTGCAGAGCTTCGTGCCGGCCATGGCGGAGAGTGGCGCGCCCGGCCTCGTCGTCAATACGGGTTCGAAGCAGGGCGTCACGACCCCGCCGGGCGACACCGCCTACAATGTCTCCAAGGCCGGCGTGAAGGTGCTCACCGAGGGGCTCGCGCACACGCTGCGGAACAAGGCGGGCGCCCGCGTCGAGGCGCATCTCCTGATCCCGGGCTTCACCTGGACGGGCCTGACCGCGGGAAGCCGCACCGAGAAACCGCCTGGCGCCTGGACGCCCGAACAGGTCGCCGACCGCCTGTTCGACGGGATCGCACGAGGAGAGTTCTACATCTGGTGCGAGGACAACGAGACGACCCGTGACCGCGACGAGAAGCGCGTGCTCTGGGCGGCGCAGGACATCATCGAGAGCCGGCCGGCGCTGTCGCGTTGGCATCCGGACTGGTCCGGGAAGTTCGCGGAGTTCATGGGTTAAGTCTTGGGGCTCTGCCCCAAACCCCGCCAGGATGCTGTGCACCCTGGACCCCCATGACTTACTCTTCGTGGCCGCCTACGAGTTCCACCAGGTCCATCCCCCTTGGCACCAGCAGCATCTCGCCCGGCGCACCGCCGCGCACCACCGTCACCGCCCCCTTCGGGCACACGCCAAGGCAACCGACCTCGATCACCCGGACCTCGCGCCGCCGCTTGAGATCGCGCAACGTCTGCTTGAGCGCGTCGGCCAGCCGGTCGCGCCCCTCCGGGCCGAAGCCGCCGCGCTTCCCCTTGGCGCCGCACTTGCGGCAGACCAGCAGCATCTCCCGCCACGGTCCCGACGCGGTGACGATCTCGCCCGGGATCGCCGCGTGTTTCTTGCCCATTCCCACCTCTCGCAATCGCCACCAACGCGCGGCCGCGGGACGGGATCATCCCGGCCGCGCACCCGAAGGCACGGCGCCGTCTGGCAAGCCCCGTCGGAACCCGGCAGCATGGACCGGAGAACCACCGAGGAGAACGCGCCCATGACCATGCGCATGCGCTGGAAGCTCGCGACCGGGTCGGCACTTCTCGCAACGCTGATCACCTATCTCTTCGTCGACCGCGCCGTCTCCACGCTGGCGCATGATGCGTGGCACCGCCCCGCCCTCGGCGTCGACCTCACCTACCTCGCCAACCCGTGGCTGCCGCTCGCGAGCCTGGTGCTGCTGCTGGGCGGGATCGCGTATCTCTGCGGCTGGCGCCCGGGGCCGCGCGCCCGCACGGTGCTGGTCGCCGCAGTCGCGATCCTCGTCGCACGCGTGGCCGTCGACCAGCTCAAGCTCGCGTTCGGCCGTCCCTGGCCGGAGACCTGGATCAACCGCAACCCGTCCTGGATCGGCACGCGCACGTTCGGGATGTTCCCGCTCCACGGCGGCGCCGGCTACATGTCGTTCCCGTCCGGCCACACGGTCGACATCGCCGCACCCGCCGCCGTGCTGGCGCGGTTGGTGCCCCGACTCTGGCCGCTCGCGGTGGTGCTGGTCGTGGCCGTGGGCGCCGGCCTCGTCGTCTCCGACTACCACTTCGTCAGCGACGTGCTGGCCGGCGCCTATGTCGGAACCGTGGTCGGATACGGCGTGATGGCGTTGATGGCGGCGTGAACCGACGGCTCGCGTCCGCGCGCCTTCAGATCCGCCATGATCCGCAGCGCCTCCACCAGGCGCCGGCCCACGCCCTCCCAGTCCCCCGGCCGCTTCTGCCGGATGATCCGCAGCGTCGGATAGAACGGGCTGTCGTCGCGCCCCGAGGCCCAGCGCCAGCAATTGTCGTAGCGGTCGAGCAGGATCACCTGCCGCCCCAGGCCGGCCGCAAGATGCACCATCGAGGTGTCGACCGAGACCACCACGTCGAGATGCATCATCAGGGCGGCGGTGTCGTCCATCTCGGCCACCGCTCCCATCGGGTCGTGAACCTCCAGCCCCGGTGCCAGGTCGCGCAGCTCGTCGCGATGCGGGCCGAACTGCAGCGACACGAAGCACGTGCGCTCGAGTGTGGCCAGGCCGCGCAGCGCGCGCACGTCGATCGAGCGCTTGCGGTCGATCCCGTGGGCCGCCCGCACGTGCTTTCGCGGATCGCCGCCCCAGACCAGGCCCACCCGCAGCCGGTCACCGGCGGGCACGTGCAGCGCCATGTGCGCGACCCGCGCCGGGTCGGCGAAGATGTAGGGCTCGGTCGGCAGCGCGTCGCTCGTCGCCGAGAACACCCGCGGCAGGCTCAGGAACGGGCAGTGCGTGGTGAACACCTGCCCCTCGGCCGAGCCCGTGATCGCCTCGACCCCGGGGATGCGACCGATCAGCCCCTGCAGCGTGGGGGGCACCCAGGCGATGATCCTGGCACCCCGCTCGCGCAAAGGTGCCAGGTAGCGCATGAACTGCAGCGTGTCGCCGAGGCCCTCCTCGTGCGTCACCATCACGATATCCTCAGGCTTGATCCGCGTGTCCTGGGCGAGGTTGGGCAGCAGCCGGTCGCCCGGCAGCTTGGTGTGGCCGGGCAGCTTGAGGCGGAACTCGTATTCGGCCCAGCCCTGCATCATGCGCCCCGCCTTGAGCAGGCAGATCGCGTGGTTGACCCGGATCGCAGGCTGGTCCGGCTTCAGCACGATCGAGCGGCGGTAGTATTCCAGCGCCTCGTCGAACCGGTTCTCGATCGCCAGCGTGCAGGCGAGATTGGTCCAGGGCGTGTTGTTGCCGGGATCGACCTCGGCGGCACGGCGGAACATGTCGGCCGCCTCGTGGAACTTGCCCTGGTCGGTCAGCGCGATGCCGAGATGGTTCAGCACCGGCGAGGAGCGCGGCTCGTCGGCATAGGCGGCGCGGAGCACCAATTCCGCCTCGGCCGGCCGGAACGCCACGCACAGGAGCGATCCCAGCATCACCACCCCGCGCTTGTCGTGCGGCCGCAGACGCACGGCCGCCTCCGCGTGCGGCAGGGCGTCGATCTCGCGATTCTGGTCGCGCATCAGCCTCGCCAGCTCCTCCATCGGGTGCATCGCGAAGGGCCGCTCCTCGGCCACGTGCGCGAACAAGGGTGCGGCCTCGTCCACCCGGCCCTCGAAGGCGAGCGAAAAGGCGAGCAGCATCCCGTGCTCGAGATCGCCGCGATCGGCATGGACCTGGCTGAAGGCGGGGATGTCCGCGAAGCGGGCTTCCTTGACCGCGTCGTACGAGGCGCGGAGATCGGCCAGCCGGTCGCGGCCCGCCTCGGGCGCCGCCGCCGATCGCTCCAGCGTCTCGCCCATCCGCGCCCTCAGCCCCCGAGCAGGCGCGCGATCGCCGCGCATACCTCGGAGGGGAGATAGGGCTTGGCGATCGTGAGTTCACGCGCGCCGGCCAGACGCGTACCTCCCGGCTCCGGCCGCCCGGTCATGAAGATCACCGGGAGCTCGGGGAGGATGGCGCGCACCCGTTTCGCGAGCTCCTTGCCGTCGGCCGGGCCCGGCAGCTGGATGTCGGTGAGCAGCAGGTCGACCGGACCCGTGGCCAGGTGGGCCAGCGCCTCGTCGGCGTCCTCCGCCTCGACCACCTCGTAGCCCGCGTCCTGCAGCGTCTCGGCGAGCGTCAGGCGGATCAGGAACTCGTCCTCGACCAGGAGGAGACGCGCGCCCGACGCGGTGGCAATCGGGTTGCTTGGCTGAGGGTCCACGCCTGGTCGATCCTTTCCGCGCCCCCGGCCTTTCCGCGCGATGAAATCCGCGCGCCCGGGCGGCGGCGCGCGTCTCCATGCTAACAGCGTTCGCGCGCTTTAGGGTAAGAGGGCCCGATGATCGATCCCTTCGCATGGGCCGCCGGCTGGGTGCAGGAGAATGTGCTCCTGCCCGTCCTGTTCCAGTTCGGCTGGATGGAGTGGGAGGACACGTCCTTCCTGTGGGCGCTGTTCGCGATCTACGGCATGCTGCAGGTGGTCATCAATTATCTCGTCTGCGTGCCGATGGAGCGGCTGCGGCCGCTGCAGCAGGGAATCGGCGGGCGCCTGGTCGCGACCGACGTGCTCTACACGCTGATCGCGCGGATCGGTGTCTTTCCGCTCGTGACCTTCTTCGGCTTCTACACGCTGCAGACCTCCCTCAACGGGTTCCTCACCGATCACGGCTACGTGCCGCCGACGCTCGAGCGCTTCGCCCCGTTCCTGCTCGGGGCTCCGCTGCTGACCTTCTTCGTCTACGCGGCGCTGCTGGACTTCGCCGATTACTGGCGCCACCGCCTCTCGCACCGGTTCGCCGTCTGGTACGGGCTCCACTCGGTGCATCACGCGCAGACGCAGATGACGTTCTGGTCCGACGACCGGAACCATGTGCTCGACGACGTGATCACCTACGCCTGGTTCATCGGCGTGGGCCTGGTGATCGGCGTGCCGCCGATGCAGTTCCCGCTGCTGATGCTGGCGCTCAAGCTGGTGGAGAGTGCGAGCCACGCCAACACGACGCTCAGCTACGGCTGGCTCGGCGAGCGCATCCTGGTCTCGCCGCAGTTCCACCGGGCGCATCACGGTCTGCTCGCCGCAGGACGCCGCTCATGCAATTACGGGGCGGTGTTCCCGTGGTGGGACATGATGTTCGGCACCGCGGATTTCCGCCGCGACGTGGTGGAGACGGGAGATCGCGCCGCCCACCCGTCGGTGGTGAGCGGGTCCTGGTGGGACCAGCAGAAGGGCGGCCTGGTGCGGGCGGCGCAGTTGTCCTCCGCCGTGCGACGCAAGCGGGCAGCGCGACGGATCGAGGCCGCGGAGTAGAGACCTGCGGGCGCCGGTCAGTTCTGGTTCCCGCCGGTGTGGATTTTGATTTTCGACCACCTGCACGCGGCGACGCCGAGGGCAAGGCCCGTCGTCGCTCCGAACAGCCAGGCGAGGATGATAACGCCGAGATCCGGCGGGTTGGACATCGCGTTCGATCCGGAGAGCTTCGTGTCTGACATGTTGGGTCCTTTCCGCATGATCGGCATCGGGGATGTCTCGGCGCGTCCCGCCATCAGGACGGCATGCCGGCCTGCGTGAGCGCCGCCTGGAACGCAGTCCAGGCATCGGGTGGAAGCTCGTAATATGTGCGGCGCAAGCCGGCCTGCCTGCGCAGCTTGGGTGGCAGGCCCGCGATCGTCTCGCGCACCAGTGCTGCGGCTTCCGGCACCCGTCCCAGCCGGACGAGAGATGCCGCCTTCAGCAGCGTCATCAGCCGTCGCTGAATGTCGACGGGCTCGTTCGACAGGAACGGATCGAGATCATGCAGCGCGCGGGCGTCGAGCCCTTCCGCGAAAGACAGCTGCGACAGCAAGGGGCTGTCCGACAGGAGCGGCTCGCGCGCCACGAGCGCGTCCGCGTCGGCGAACTTGCCGGCCTCCTCGTAGACGTCGAGCATCGTGATCCGCAGCGTCGGGTCGGCAGGGTCGATCGCGAGACCGTGCCGAACCACGTGCTCGGCCTCGTCGGGCCTGCCGAGGTCGATCAGGGTGCACGCCTTATCCTGGATCGCGACGAGGTTCTCGGGATCTTCATTGAGCAGCCCGTCCACGAGCGTAAGCGCCCGCTCGCCGTCGGCATCGCCGTCCTGAGCGGCCCGGAGGGGCAGCCGATTGTTCAGCAGAAAGACCATGTAGAGGCGAGCTGGAAACAGCGTGGGCGCGCGCCTGAGCGCCTGCTCGTCATCCGCGATTGCCGCATCGAGCTGTTCGGGCGTGGCGTCGTCCGGACCATCCGCTTTGGACTGGATCAGGAAGTCGAGTGCATCCCGCGGCGGCCGGGCACGCGCCCGGGCCTCGGCGCGGAAGATCTCGGGTGCGATCTTCATCTGGATGGCGGACGCCTCGGTCGCGAGATCGCGCGGCGATGGCGTGAACGGGATGGCAAGTTCATCGCGGGCGACGAGCTCGCCGCTCCGGTCGACCACCGTGTAGGACAGCTGCGCCGCGTTGCCGATCACCTGGACCGTGCCCGATAGCTCGAAGTGGAATGGCCTGTCGGCCGCGATCCTCTCGGCCTCGTAGATGCGGATGTCCCCGTAGCGACGCGGTCGCGTCCTGATCGCGTTGGTGTAAGCGATCGCGAGGGAGGCCGCCGGCGCAGGTCCGACCGCCTCGAACGGGCGGAAACCGACCGTCAGCCGAAGATCTTCGCCAAGCGAGGCCGAGCGCCATCGCAGCACGACTGCCGCAAGGCCGAGCACAAGGATCGCTGCCACCGCGACGACGATCGGCCAGCGACGCTGCGCCCGCCGCGCGCGATCGCGGGTCGCCTGAAGCGGCGGTTCCACCATCGCGGGAGATGTCGAGGCCAGGTCTGTTGCCGGCGCCTCGTTGGCTGCCGCATCCGGCGCCGGCTCGCCGGTCCGCGCCACCACCTCGCCCACGAACTGGTAGCCGCGTCCTGGCACGTTGACGATCGCCTTCGGGTCGCCCCCGTGCGCTGCCAGCACGCGGCGGGCGGCCGCCATCTGCACGGCGATGTTGCTGTCCGACACGGTGGTGCCGGCCCACACCATGGCCAGCAGCTCGTCGCGGGCGACGATGCGATCGCGGTTCTCGACCAGGGCGGCGAGAAGATCGAAGGCACGCCCGTGGATGGCCACCGCGCGCCCGTCGACGGTGAGCGCCCGGCGGGCCGGGATCAGCCGGAACGGTCCGAATTCGAACTGCATGTCGGCACGTTGGAGCATGCGGACCACCGACCCAGTCGTTGCAGGCACGAGCAGCAAGGCGGAGCAGTCGGGAATGGGACGCGTCTGGGCTTCTTTACAACAGTTTGATCCGCTTTCAGAGCGATTGTTTTTCCCCTGGCGAGAGCAGGGACGAGCGGCTTCGACTGCCACCGCGACGAGGACGCGCCCGGCATCAGGCGATCCCGCGTCCTCGCCGGATGAAGGGTCGGGAGCTACAGGTTCCCGGCGGGGTTGACGTCCCTAGCGCCGCCACCATCCCTTGCGCGCACGCACCGGCTCGTCGCCGCCTATGACGATCGGCTGCACCGCCGATCCCGACTGAGGTTCCTCGATCGGCGCCTCTAGGCCCCCCGCAGGATGCGCGGCTTGCGGCTCCGCCGTGTGCGTGGCGTGCAGCTCCGCCGCGTGGGTTGATAGCGGCTCCGACGCCTCGGCGGATTGCAGCTCCGCCGCCTGGGTTGATAGCGGCTCCGCCGCGGCAACGGCGTCCGCCGGCGGTTCGGCGTGCACGAAGCCCTCCTCCGTCGCAAACCCGGGACGCGCGGGTGCGTCCACCGCCGGCATCTCGGGTGTGGCCGCGTCGTTGGCGATCGAGGTCTCCGCCTGCCCGCTCTCGCGGGTCGCGGCGATCAGGGCGGCCGAGGCGCCGCTGTTGACCATGTAAGCCTCTTCCTGCGACCGCTCGAGCGCCTCGAAGATGTCGAACGTGCCGACGAACGGATCGGCCGGCGTCGGCCCCTGGTAAAGCGGGGGCGGGGCCTCCGTGATCGCCACCTCCTCGTCGCGACGCGGACGCCGCGCCCGGCTGCGGCGCCGCTTCGGACGCTCGCCGGTCTCGCCGGCGGCCAGCGGCGCGGGCTCGGCATCCGGGCTCACGCTTGCGCCGCCCGCCGGATCGACGACCTCCTCGGAGGGAACCCCGACCTGCGCGGCGGCCGCGCGCTCGCCGCCTTCGGCCTCGCTCGTCTCGTTGTCACCGCGGTCATCGTCGCCGGCCTCTTCGTCGCCCGTCTCGTCGTCGTCTTGGCCACCCTCGGCGGACGCGAACTCGGAACCGGGCGCCCCATTCTCCTCGCGCTTGCCGCGACGACGACGACGCCGGCGCTTCTTGCGGCGATCGCCGCCTTCCTCGTCCGTCCCGGGCAGGGGCTGGGGTGTCGTCGGCCGCTCGGACGATGCCGGCGCACGCGCCACGACCGGCGCTGCGGCCTCGACCTCGGCCTCGATCTCGACCTCCTCGTCGTCCTCGACCTCGAGGAGCGGCGCCGCCACGCGGGCCGCCACCACCGGCGCCACCTCGGCCGGCGAGCGGATCTGCGTCTTGACGATGCGATGCGTCGGCGGCTGCAGCTCGTCGTCGATCTCGAAGCGGATCTGCATCAGGCAGCGCTTCTCGATCTCGGCCAGCCACTCGCGCTTGCCGTTCAGGATGTAGAGCGCGATTCCCGAGGCGAGATGCACCGCGATCTCGGCGGCATCCCCCACGGTGCCCACCGCCTCGATCGCGCGCAGCACATGCAGCGCCGAGCTCTCGGTGCCGCGCACCAGGCCCGTGCCGTTGCAGTGCTCGCACGGCGCGAAACTGTTTTCCGCAAGCGAGGGCCGCAGCCGCTGCCGGCTCATCTCGAGCAGCCCGAAATGGCTGATCGCACCCACCTGGATGCGCGCGCGGTCCTGGCGCAGCGCCTCCTTCACGCGGCGCTCGACCATGGCGTTGTGGCGGCGGGCCTCCATGTCGATGAAATCGATCACGATCAGGCCGGCAAGATCGCGGAGCCTGAGCTGGCGCGCCACCTCGTCGGCGGCCTCCAGGTTGGTGCGCAGCGCCGTCTCCTCGATGCCGCGCTCGCGGGTGGAGCGCCCCGAGTTCACGTCGATCGCCACCAGCGCCTCGGTCTGGTTGATCACCAGGTAGCCGCCCGATTTGAGCTGCACCGTCGGGTTCAGCATCGCATCGAGGAAACCCTCGACGTTGCTGCGCGCGAACAAGGGCGTGTTCTCGCGCCACAGCTGCACCTTCCGCGCATGGCTCGGCATCAGCGTGCGCATGAAGCCGCGCGCCGCGCGCCAGCCCTCCTCGCCCTCGACCAGAATTTCTTCCACGTCGCTCGAGTAGACGTCGCGGATGGCGCGCTTGATCAGGCTCGCCTCCTCGTAGATCAGCGCCGGCGCCATGGACTGCACGGTGGTGTCGCGGATCTCATCCCAGGTGCGCAGCAGGTATTCGCAATCGCGCCTGATCTCGGGCCGCGGCCTTTGCGCGCCGGCGGTGCGCACGATCATCGCCATCCCGCGCGGGATCTCGAGCTCGCTGGTGATCTCTTTCAGTCGCTTGCGGTCGGCCGCCGAGGTGATCTTGCGCGACACGCCGCCGCCACGAGGAGAATTCGGCATCAGCACGCAGTAGCGGCCGGCGAGCGAGATGTAGGTGGTCAGCGCCGCACCCTTGTTGCCGCGCTCCTCCTTGACGACCTCCACCAGCACGACCTGGCGGCGACGGATCACCTCCTGGATCTTGTAGTGGCGCATCAGGCGCGCGGCCGCGCGTCGGGCGCGCTCGCCGCTGTCGCTGCCGCCGCTCTCCTCACTGCCCGCCTCGTCGGTGCCGCCGATCGTCTCGGGGGCCTCGGGCGACTCGGCGTCACCCTCCTCACCATGGGAGGAGGGCGCGTGCTCGTCGCCATGCTCGCCGTGGTCCGTGACGGGTTCGGGCTCGGCGCTGACGGTCTCCTCGCCGCGAGCGAGCGCTTCCGCCTCGCGCTGGCGGTCGACCTCCTCGGCGGCGCGCTCGGCCTCGGCCTCCTCCTCCTGCAGCGCGATCAGGCGCTGCCGGTCGGCCACCGGGATCTGGAAGTAGTCGGGATGGATCTCGCCGAAGGCGAGAAAGCCGTGCCGGTTGCCGCCGTATTCGACGAACGCGGCCTGCAGGCTCGGCTCGACCCGGACGATCCGGGCCAGGTAGATGTTGCCTTTGAGCTGCTTCTTGGCAGCCGTCTCGACGTCGTAATCTTCTAGGCGATTACCATCCAGCATCACCACGCGGGTTTCTTCCGCGTGGCTCGCATCGATCAACATTCGTTTGGTCATAAACGAGGGGACTCCGCTCGAACGCGGCGTGCGGCACAGCTCTCCATGGGGAGGCTGCGCGGCGTCCGGCCGCGTCGCGTGTTGGCATCTGAGGGATTGAGAAGGGCGAGGGCGGCGCGGCCGGACGCGACGGCGACTGCACGCAGATCCGGACGCCGATGGCGCCGGGATGCGGTTCAGTCCTTCGCGTTCGTTGAGCGGTCGCCGGCATCGATATCCTGGCCGTGCGCCTGTGATGGGGCGCCCCGGGGAGTGCATGAGGAAGCAGGGCACCCCTTTGCGTGGATGCCAGGCTCCGAGCCCGCTGTGCCGGATGCCGGCCTTGCCCAGAAACTGTCGGTCAGGCCCGGATCCGCTCGCGACCGGCCGCCTCGGCGGTTCCGGTTGCACGGTGCTCGAGACATACCATGACGGAAACCCAGCCAGGTCGCAAGCAAGCCGCGGGGCGCCCGGTTTCGGGCCTGCCGTCGCTTTCCTGGCGATCCCGGAACGCCGACCCGCTCATGTTGATCCCACAATGACAAGCCTCGTCGGAGAGACATCGGGTTGCCGTCCGCTCGTGCTCACGGGTCCTGCGCTCGACGCCTCGCACGCCCCCTCTCGCGCCCGCAGCAGGGCTGTGTCGCCGCGTCCACAGGAGCGGCGCGAAACGCCCGCCTTCGCCTGAACCGGCCGTCCGCCATGCTATGCCCGTTCGACCAGGGGATGGTGGGACGATGGGAGCCGGACTCCGGGCAGACCGGGAAAGGATGTCGCGACGCCGCCTGACGGCGTGCGCGGCAGCACTCGTGATCTGCCGGCCTGGCGCGAGCCTGGCCGCCGCCGCGGCGCATGTCCGGCATCACGGGCTTGCCGCACCGCATGTGGGGCGCCGCCCCGCCGCACCGCGGCCTCTGGTGATGCTCGACCCCGGACATGGCGGCAAGGACCCGGGTGCCATCGGCTTCGCCGGCACCTACGAGAAGCACATCGCGATCGCGGCCGCGACCGAGCTCCAGGCGCGGCTGCGGCGCTCCGGCCGCTACCGCTGCGTGCTGACCCGCGACGACGACCGCTTCATCCCGCTCGAGGACCGCGTCGCCTTTGCGCAGGGGCACGCGGCGGCGCTGTTCGTGTCGATGCACGCGGATGCGGTGGCCTCGTCGCACGCGGTGCGGGGTGCCAGCGTCTACACGCTCGCCGACACCGCGTCCGACGCGCAGACCGCCTCGCTCGCGCGCCGCGAGAACAGTGCGGACCGTTTCGCCGGCCCGAACTATCGCGGCTCATCGGCCGCCGTGCAGGACATCCTCGCGAGCCTGGTGCGCCAGGAGACGCGCGTGGGCTCGGCGCACATGGCGCGCGGCGTGGTGGGGGCGTTCGCGCCGGCGATCGGGCTGCTGCCCAATCCGAGCCGGCATGCGGGCTTCGTGGTGCTGCAGGCGCCAGATATTCCCAGCGTGCTGGTGGAGATGGGGTTCATGTCCAACCCGCAGGACGAGGCGCTGCTGCGGACGGCGGGGCATCGCGCCAGGATCACGTTGGCGATGCAGGCGGCGGTTGATGGGTTCTTTGCGCAGCAGGCGAGTTTTACGCGGCTGCAAGGTTAAGAAGGCCAGGGCGTCGTGCGGAGCACGCCTCCGGCGTGACGCCCTGGACCCGCCAAGGGACAGTCGTCCCTTGGAACCCTGATTGTTTGGGTTGCTCTCTGGCGAAGCCTGAAATCATAGACTTCGGCTAACGCACTCCGTTTCCGGCGCCTGTATTCCAGTAGGGGGTTTTAAGGGCTGCGCCCTTAACGGGGTCCAGGGGCAGAGCCCCTGGCCTTCTGATATGTCCCATTCGCACTTTGGTGCTACAGACCGCCCCATGATGCGTGCTCCGAGCCCGGGCGACCGCCTGACGCCCAGCGGCCCCCCCGGTTCGCCCTCCAAACCGCCGCGGAAAAGACTGCGCGCCGCGCATGCTCTGCTGCGGCGTCTGATGGGCGCGGCCCTCGCCGTCGGCATCCTGGTCGTGGGCGTGGCGTCGCTGGTCGCCTATCGCGCGTTCGTCCACTTCTCGACCGGCCTGCCCACGGTGGCCGGCCTGCAGGACTACCACCCCGCAGTGATGAGCCGCGTCTATGACGGCGAGGACCACCTGATCGCCGAGCTCGCCACCGAGCGGCGCATCTTCGTGCCCTACGCCGCCATTCCCGACCGCGTGAAGAACGCCTTCGTCGCCGCCGAGGACCAGAATTTCTGGACCCATAACGGCGTCGACCCGCTCGCCATCCTGCGCGCGGCCGTGACCGACGTGGAGAACCTGCACTCCGGCCGCCGGCCGATCGGCGCCTCCACCATCACCCAGCAGGTCGCCAAGAACATGGTTCTCGGCAACGTCGTGACCATGCAGAGGAAGTTCAAAGAGGCGATCCTCGCGATGCGGATCGAGCAGACGCTGAGCAAGCAGCGCATCCTCGAGATCTACCTCAACGAGATCTATCTGGGCCTCGGCGCCTACGGCATCGCAGCTGCCTCCGAGACCTATTTCGACAAGCCGCTCGACGAGCTCACCGTGGCCCAGGCCGCCTTCCTCGGCGCGCTGCCCAAGGGCCCGAACAACTACAACCCCTACCGCTACGCCGAGGCCGCGCGCGGCCGCCGTGACTGGGTGATCGACCGCATGGTCGAAACCCACGCGATCACCGCCGAGGCCGCCCGCGAGGCCAAGGCGGAGCCGCTGATCCCGGCGGCCGTGGTGCACCGCCCGCCGCCGGTGCCCGGGGCCGACTGGTTCACCGAGGAGGTCCGTCGCGAGCTCGTGGAGAAGTTCGGCGCGGCACAGGTCGACTCGGCCGGCCTCACGGTCCAGACCAGCCTCGACCCGACGCTGCAATCGCTGGCCGCCTCCTCGCTGCGGCGCGGCCTGCTCGCCTACGACCGCGCGCATGGCGACTGGCACGGCCCGGTGACCCATCTCGAAGGCTTCGAGCCAGCCCCGCCCGTCCGGTCGCGCGGCCGCCACCCGGCACAAGTCGTCGCGGCCGCGGCGCCCGACTGGCAGGCGGCGCTGGCGCGCCTGCCCAAGCCCCCCGGCCTGCTCCCGACCTGGACGCTGGGCATCGTGCTGGAGGAGGGCGAGGCCACCGCGCGGATCGGCTGGCTCTCCGACACCGACGCGGTGGAGGCGAAGAACGCCCGCATCTCGACCATGACCTACGGCGACAGCGCCTGGGCCCGCACGCAAGCGCGCGGCCGCCCGGTGCGCATGGCCGACATCGCCAGGCCCGGCGACGTGATCATGGTCGAGCCCGCGGACGGCGACCCGTCGCGCGTCGAGCTTCGCCAGATCCCCCGCGTCGAGGGCGCGATCGTGTCGCTCGACCCCACCAGCGGCCGCGTGCTGGCGATGGTGGGCGGCTGGTCGGCCGAGCTCAGCCAGTTCGACCGCGCGACGCAGGCCGAGCGCCAGCCCGGCTCGTCGTTCAAGCCGTTCGTCTATCTGGCGGCGATGGAGCGGGGCATCTCGCCCTCCCAGCAGTTCCTCGACGGTCCGTTCAGCATGGGGAGCTGGCGGCCCAACAACTACGAGATGGACTTCAACGGCCCCACCGCCCTGCACGACGCGCTGCGCAAGAGCCTCAACCTCGTGACCATCCGCCTCGCCTCGCATATCGGCATGACGGCCGTCGCCAACACCGCGATCGCGCTGCACGAGGTCGATTCCATGCCCAAGGTGCTGCCGGCGGCGCTGGGCGCGGTCGACACCACCGTGCTGCGCGAGGCCGGTGCCTATGCGGCGCTCGACGAGGGCGGCCGCGAGGTCATTCCCTCGCTGATCGACAGCGTGCAGGACCGCGACGGCCACACGATCTGGAAGCCGGACGGCTTCGCGCTCGCCCCCAGCGACGATCCCGCCAAGCCGCCGCCCTTCCTCGACAACCGCAAGCAGGTGGCCGACGCCGCCAGCACATTCCAGATCGTGACCATGATGCGCGCGGTGGTGGAGCCGGGCGGCACGGGCACGCCGGCGGTCGAAGGCATCGACCGTCCCGTGGCCGGCAAGACAGGTACCAGCCAGGATTTCAACGATGCTTGGTTCGTGGGCTTCACGCCCGGCATGGTCACCGCCGTGTGGGTGGGCTTCGACCAGCCGCAATCGCTCGGCGACAAGGAGACGGGCGGCGCGGTCGCGGGCCCGATCTGGAACACGTTCATGAAGGGTGCGCTCGACGGCACCCCGGTGCAGCCGTTCCGCGCCCCCGAGGGCGTGACGCTGGTGCGCTACAACACCAACATGGGCACCGCGGTCGACGCGTTCAAACCGGACCAGATCCCTGGCCAGAGCAATGCCACGGCGACCGCCGAGAACAGCCAGGAGCTCGGGCCGCAGGATACCGGCTCCGAGCTCGACGCCGACATGCCGCCATCCGAGGGCGGCGCCGTGCCGCTGGCACCCGCACCCGGCGCCGCACCCGAGCCGGGCCTGAGCCCCGCACCGAACGTCGCGGGCGGACCCACGCCCTCCAAGCCCGCCGCGGGTGGTGACATCGGTGTGGGTGGATTGTATTGAACCCGGATGTCAGCGGAATCAGACGCTCTCAACGAGCAGATCAAGCAGTCGGTGGCACTGCTGAGGAGGCATCTTTGACTGGGATGTCGCCACCACCCGCCTCGCGGAACTGAACAACCGCGTCGAGGACCCCAACCTCTGGAACGATCCGGAGGAGGCGCAGAAGGTCATGCGCGAGCGCAACGCGCTGGCGACCGGGACCGAAGGGCTGATGGCGCTCGAGCGCGACCTGGCCGACACGGTCGATCTCGTCGCCATGGCCGAGGAGGAGGGCGACACCGCGATGGTCGCAGACGCGATCGCCAACCTGCACCGCATCGCCGACGAAGCGAAACGCCGTGAGACCCTGAGCCTGCTCTCGGGCGAGGCGGACACCAACGACTGCTTCCTCGAGGTCAACGCGGGTGCGGGCGGCACCGAGGCGCAGGACTGGGCCGAGATGCTGCTGCGCATGTACATGCGCTGGGCCGAGGCGCACGGCTACAAGACGCAGCTGATGGAGGCCTCCGAAGGCGAGCAGGCCGGGCTGAAATCGGCGACCCTGCAGGTCACCGGTGCCAACGCGTACGGCTGGATGAAGACCGAGGCCGGCGTGCACCGCCTGGTGCGCATTTCTCCTTTCGACGCCGCCGCCCGCCGCCAGACCTCGTTCGCGAGCGTCTGGGTCTACCCCGTGGTCGACGACAGCATCGAGATCGAGATCAACGACGCCGACCTCAAGGTCGACACGTTCCGGGCCTCGGGCGCCGGCGGCCAGCACGTCAACAAGACCGAGAGCGCGATCCGCATCACCCACGTGCCCTCGGGCATCATCGTCGCCTGCCAGACCGACCGCTCGCAGCATCGCAATCGGGCGACCGCGATGGGCATGCTCAAGGCCCGGCTCTACGAGGCGGAGCTTCGCAAGCGCGAGGTGCTGGCGGCGGCCGACGAGGCGGCGAAAACCGACATCGGCTGGGGCCACCAGATCCGGTCCTACGTGCTGGCGCCCTACCAGCTGGTGAAGGACCTCCGCACCGGCGTCGAGCACGGCCGCCCCGACGCGGTGCTTGACGGCGATCTCGACGACTTCATGGCGGCCTCGCTGGCGCAGCGCGTGGGCGCCACCCGCAGCGAGGCGAGTGCGGCGGCTCAGTAAGAGCTTGGCCAATGGAATGGAGACCGCCCGCTTGAAGCGCATCGCACTCGTCCCGGTTCTGGCGGCCACCGCCTTCGCCGTTCCGCTCGCAGCCCCCGGCCACGCGCAGACCAGCCCCCAGGCCGCCGCGACAGGCAGCGTTCCGGCGGCGGCGAATGACGCGCCGGGCCGCGACACACCGGCGCCGGACGCGAAGGCCGCGCCGCCGCCCGCCGCCGCCGTGTCGCCCCCGGCACCGGCCGCCGCACCCACGCCGACCCACCCGGCCACGTCCGGCAGCGCGCCCGCCACCGTCCAGGCCGCCCCCGCTGCTGCAGGCAAGCCCGCAGCTTCCGCGCCGGCCCTGCCTCCCGCGGTGACGCTGGCCGACAAGGCGCTGGCCGTGAAGCCGGGGCACTACCGGCTCGCTCCCGCCCTCGGAAAGATCACCTGGTCGGTGAACCATCGCGGCTTTTCCACCTATATCGGGCAGTTCGGCATCGTCGCCGCCGACCTGGTGATCGACCCGAAGGATCTCGGCCATGCGACGCTCACCGCGATCGCCGACATCACCAGCATCTCGACGCTGAATAGCAAGTTCGACGCCCTGCTGCAGAGCGAGGACTGGTTCGACAGCAAGGCCTTTCCGCAGGCGAGCTTCAAGGCGACGGCGGTCACGGCCACCGGCCCGCAGACGGCGCGCATCGACGGCGAGCTCACGCTGCACGGCAAGACCGCGCCGATCGTCATCAGCGCCACGTTCAACAATGCGGGCGTCGATCCGGTGGACAAGCAGTACACGGTGGGGTTCGACGCCGCGGCGATCATCCGGCGGTCCGCGTTCGGGATTTCCAGGGACGTGCCGTTCGTGGGGGATAACGTGACGCTGCGGCTCGAGGGTGAGTTCAAGCCAGTCACGCAATAAGCAAAGGGGCTCTGCCATTCAGAGGCTGTTTGAGAACTCTCGGTCGAGGAGGAAGGCCAGGGCTCTGCCCTGGACCCGCCAAGGGACAGTCGTCCCTTGGAACCCTGATTGTTTGGGGTGTTCGCTTCAAACACGGGCGAAGCCTAAAATCATATACTTCGGCTAACGCATTCCGTCTCCAGCGCCTGTACTTCAGTAGGGGGTTTTAAGGGCTCCGCCCTTAACGGGGTCCAGGGGCAGAGCCCCTGGCCTTCTTATTCCTTGAAATAAGGCTCCACCGGCCCGGTCAGCTTCAGCGTCATCGGGCTCCCATCCCGCCGCGCCGTCTTGCCGACGGTCAACCGCACCCATCCCTCGCTCACGCAGTATTCCTCGACGTTCGTCTTCTCCTCGCCGCGGAACTTGATGCCCACGCCGCGCTCCAGCACGGCCGCGTCGTGAAACGGGCTGCGCGGATCGGTCGAGAGCCGGTCGGGCGGTGTGGCGGTGTCGCTCATCGTTCGTGTGTCCTCATCAGGGCTCGAGCAGGCGCGCGAGCAGGGCGGGGTCGGTGACCACGCGGGGCACCTTGTTCTGGCCGCCCAGCCTGCCACGCGCGTGCATCCAGTGCGCGAAACGGCCGCGCGGGAGCAGCCGGATGTCGGGCGGCCGCATGCCGCCGCCGCGATGGGCGGCGTAGTCTGCGTTGCCGGCGGCGAGCGTCGCGTCGAGCACGCGCGCGAAGAGGGCGGGGGCGTCGCCGGGCGGCGTGCCCGCGCATTCGACCGCGAACAGGTGGCCGCCGCGGGGATCGGCGTCGTCCGGCATCAGCACGCCGACCGTGTAGTCGGTGACGTGGAGCCCGGCCGCGTGCGCGGCGGCCTCGACCGCGCGGTCGAGCTCGCCGCCGCTCAGATGCTCGCCGAACGCCGAGAGCCCGTGCGCCGTGCGGCCCGCGACCACGAGACGGAACGGGTCGCGGCTCACCACCCGCACGAGGTCGCCGATCACGTAGGAGAACAGGCCCGCATTGGTGCTCAGCACCAGCGCGTGGTCGCGGCCGGGCTCGACGTCGCCCACCCAGAAGCGCCGCGGCGCGGGTGCGTCGAGCTCGTCCGCAGGCACGAACTCGAAGAAGATCCCGTTATCGAGCGGCACGCGGAGCCCTGCCTCCTCCGGGCCATCCTGGTAGCCGATGAAGCCCTCGCTGGCCGGATAGACCTCCACCGGACGCGGACCGTGCCCCAGCAACGCGGTCACGCGACGGCGATACGGAGAAAAACCCACGCCGCCATGGATCACGAGCTCCAGGTTCGGGAACAGCTCTGCCAATGTCGCCGCCCCCGTTGTCGCATTGGCGGCCGCCAGCAGGCGCTCGAACAGCACCACCAGCCACGACGTCGTGCCCGCGATCGAGCGGAGGTCGGCGCCGAGCGCCTCGTCCACCACGCGCGCGAGCTTGCGCTCCCAGTCGGCCGTCAGCGCGGTGGCGGGCGAGGGCAGGGCGCGGCCGCGCGTCCAGGCCGGCATGGTGGCGGCCACGATGCCGGACAGGTCACCGCTGGCCACACCGGGTGCGAGCCGGGTGAGCGCCGTGCTGCCGCCCAGGATCAGGCCGGGGCCGGCGAAGAAGCGGGAGTGCGGGTCGTGCCGGAGATGGGAGAACACCAGGTCGAGCGCCGCGCGCCGGTTGGCCCGCAGCATCGAGCGGCTGACCGGGATGTGCTTGGTGATGCCGCTGGTGGTGCCCGAGGTCTCGGCGAAGAACGGGATGCGGCCGGGCCACGACACATCGGTCAGCACGGGAAAGGCGGGCTGCCACCATTCGTCCCAGAATTGCTGCCAGGTCCGGCACGGCACGGCGCGCGCGTAGTCCGCGGGGCCGCGGATGCGCGCGAAGCCGTGCGCGCGGCCGAACCGCGTGTCGGCCGCGCGGGCGAGCAGGCGCTCGAGCACGCGAAGCTGGGCGGAAGCGGGCGAGAGGGCGTCGAGCGTGCGGCCGCGCCGGGCGGCCAGCAGGCGAAAGGCCGGCGTCGGGTCGAGCATTCCCGAGCGCCTCAATCGGGGCGCAGCACGGTCACGTGCGGAAAGGTGGCCGCCGCCGTCTCCGGGCGGAGCGGCAGCCGCATCCCCCGGCCGCGGCGCCAGAGCGGGATCTGGTCGGCTGACGTGGAGCTGCCGAGCCAGCCATCCTGGCCGCCGAACAGCACCACCTCGTTCGCGTCGTCGTCCGCCAGGTCGAACAGGTAGCGCGCGGTGGCCCCGAAGGTGATCCGGTGGCGCCCCCGCAGCAGCGCATGCCCGGTCTTGTTCAGCGTGTCGTTGCCGCCCTCGCCCGGAAAGGCGGGCGCGCGGAACGGCCGGCCGAGCGGTCCGGGCAGCGCCCCGAGCGGGTGCTGCGGACGCTGCACATGCGCGTGCCCCCAGGTGCCGAGCCTGCGGAAGCGCCTGGCCGCGAGTGGAAGTGCCCCCGCGACCGCCACGCCGAGTGCCCGCCTGTCACTCCGCCGGCACGCATCGGCGACCAGCGCACGCGTGGTCCAGACCATCTCGAGCCGGCCCAGCGCGGTCGGTCCGAGCAGCCGGCGCGCGGTCTCGCCGAGCAGCAGTTCGTAGGCCAGCGCGCCGGTGCTGGCGGCGGCGTAGGCGCCGTCCCACGCCCGCAGCGCGGTCACGAGCCCGCGGTGCCTGGCCAGCACGTGGACGGGAAGGCAGCCCACCAGCAGGTCGCGCATCGCCAGCGCGCCGGGCTGGTGCAGGTCGAGGAACAGTGCCCGCATCGCGCCCGCGTCGAGCAAGCCGGCATCGAGCAAGCCCGCATCGAGCGTGCCGCGCTCGGGCGCCAGCAGCGCGCGGATCCGCGCGACGCGCTCGTCCGCACCGAAGAACATGCCGATCGGGAGCCGGGCGGGCGCCGCTCCCACCAGGCGCTCGTTGGCCGACGCGATCGCCCCGGTCGGCGGATCCCACTCGCCGAACAGCGCCTCGCCGTCCGCGAGCTGCGCCCAGGCGCGGTCCGACGCGTCGCGGCCGACCAGGAGCTCTGACGGATCGCCGGGCGGACGATGCGGCAGGTGGGCGGCGTTCTGCCGGCCGACGCCGTCCGGTCCCGCATAGACCATGGTCTGGCCGGGGATCGCGAAGCCGCGCAGCGCTGCGCGGAAATCGTCGCGGCTGCGCGCGGTGAGCAGCCCCAGCATCGCGGTGAGCTCGTCGCTCGGCCGATGCCCGATCCAGCGCATCGCGAGCTTGGTTTTCGAGGGGAACAGCGCGGTGTCCGACACGATCGGTCCCCACGCCGTGCTGCGGATCGCCACGCGGCGCGGCTTGCCACCCCGCACGCGCACGGTCTCGGTGCGGGTCTCGATGGCCGTCTCAGCAAGCCCGGACAGGTCGACCAGATCCGTGCTGGCGGCGTGCAGGCTGGTGCCGCCCCAGGCGATGTCGCGGTTGCGGCCCAGCGCCAGGAACGGGATGCCGGGCAGCATCAGCCCGGCCGCGTGAATGCCGGGCGCGTGCAGGCAGGCCGCGAGCCAGGCGTTGGGCAGGCCCACGCCCAGATGCGGGTCGCCGCTGACGATGCCGCGCCCGCTGGCGGTGCGCGTGCCGGCGAGTGCGGCAGCGTTGCTGCCGGCGCCCGCGCGCATCGCCGCCCCGAGCATGTCGGTGGCGTCCCCGTCGGTGGGCGGCACGTCGGGCGCGCCGCCGCGCAGGATCTGCGGCCAGAGGTGCCGCCACTCGTCCGCGGCCAGCGTGTCGCGGAGTGCGAGCAGCCGACGCAGCACGGGCCAGGTCAGGTCGGCCGACAGCAGCCGCGCCATGGTGAAGAAATCGGTGGGCGTCCACGGCTCGCGCACCAGGCCGAGCGCCGCCCACTCGGGGGCCGGTGCGGCCGCCGCGAGATGCGCGTTGAAGCCGCGCAGGAAACTCTCCACCCATCGGTGGGTGCGTTCGGGCAGCATCGCGATGATCCCGGGCACGGCGGCGCCGAGGCCGATCGTGCGGATCGCGTGGTCGATGTCGACCCCGAGCGGCCCCACCATCTCGGCGACCCGGCCCGTCGAGATCCGCCGCAGCACCTCTATTTGTGTCGCGCGCAGATGCATGTGCACGAGGCCCAGCGCAGCCGCGAGGTCGCGCTCGTTCTGGGCCTCGATGAACGGGACCTGGTGGTCGTTCCACCTGATCGTGACCGGGCGCTCCAGCGGCAGGTCGCGGAGCGGCAGTGCGGCCAGCCGCTCGCCCAGCGTGCGGTGCGGCATCCGGATCGGGCCGCTCCGGGCCAGCAGCCCGGCCGCGAGCGACACGCCGAGCGCGCGCCGGGCGCGTTGTCGCAAGCCTCGGGACATCGGCCTCCTCAACCCCTGCGGGGCGGCGGCAGGTTCTGCTGCTGGACCGCGCCGTTCGGCGCGATCTGCATGGGAGCGCCATCCTGGGGCCCGCTTTCCTGCGACGGGTCACCCCGGCCCGGTCCGGCATAGGTGGGGCCGGGACGGTAGCCGGGCGGCGGCGGGCCGCCCGGATCGGCGATGCCGGCCGGCGAGCCCAACCGCGTCAGCACCGAGCGCAGCGGGTCGTCGCCCGGATTGTTCACCCGCATCGCCACCACGACGTCCTCGGGTCCCACGGTCTGGCCGAAATAGGTGCGGTCCATCTGTGCGTTCGAGTTCACGAAACTGCCCTGCAGCGACACGCCGGCGAACAGGCCGCGGTTCAGCTCGAGTGCCACGATGTCGGCGTCGAGCGCCGTGCTGGTCGCCCCCTCGATGCCGCCGCCGAAGGTCGCGAACGAGGCGGACGCGGTGGCGCCGAGCCGGAAATGCGTGTTCAGGATCGCGTTCAGCCCGCGCTGCGACATGATGAACAGCACCAGCTGCTCGTCCTGGATGCCGGCCTGGAACCCCACCGAGCCGGACCCCACGGAGTAGAAGGCGGGCGCCGACCAGGACCCGCTCGCGTCGCGCGCCAGCAGCACGCAGCCGCCGCCGGCACCTGCGAGCAGAAACCCCATCTTGAACACGCTCGGGCAGATCAGCACGCCGCGCGAGAGGCGGAGCTCGCGCTGGGCGGGCTTGCCGCGCACCGGGTCCATCACCTGCTCGGCGGTGAGCGTCGCCCGGTCCACCAGCTGCTGCGCCTCGGACGCCGCTTCCCCTTGGGCCTCGCTCTGGGCGGCGGCCGGCCCCACCCCGAGCCAGGCGCCGGCCAGGAGGCCGAACGCTGCCGCGCGCAAGTGTCTGGTGCTGCGTGGCGTCATGGACGCTGTTCCTTTTCCCACCCCGGGCCTGCTCCTGCACGAAGCCCGGAGCCTGCTCTTGCACAAAGAGCGTGGCGGCAAAAGGGCGGCCCGGTGCTGCGGTTCGGCTTGCAACCGCGGCGCCGGCCCTGATAGCCGTAGTCGATGCAATCTCCGCACGTTCGCCAACCCGCGGCGCACGACCGGCTCGTTCCGGCAGAATGACGGCCGACGACCCGGGTGCCGCCGAGGTGGCGGCCGATTTCGAGCGCATCGCGCGCGGCAGCGTGCTGGTGCTCGGCGACGCGACGCTCGAGCGCCGGGTCGGCGGCGAGTTCGACGGGCTGGCCCGCTCGCCCGACGCCTCCAGCTTCGATCCGGGCGCCTTCCATCTCGGCCTCGAGCAGGCGGAGCCCGGCGGGGCGGCCGCCCTGGTGAGCCGGCTCGCGGCGTTCGGCATCGCGACCGCGCTGATCTCCGTGCTGGGCGACGACCTCGCGGGCGCCGAGCTCACCGCGCTGATCGGCGCGCAGACCAATATCGAGCCCTGGCTGCTGGTCGACAGCGTGAAGTCGACCGTCACCGAGACGCGATACGTGGACCGCACCGGGCACGTGCGGTTCCGCACCGTGCGCGAGGACATGCGGCCGATGGCCGCGAAACTGCGCGACCGCATGCTGCGCATCGCCGGCGATGCGATGGCCGCGACCGCGCTCACGGTGCTGTCGGACCGCGGCCACGGCACGCTCGACGTCGAGGCCGCGACCTCGATCCTGTCGCGCTCGCGCCAGTCGGCCAAGCGCATCGTCGCCGACATCGAGAGCCTGCAGGGCCTGGAGTTGCGCTATCGCGGCTTCGACGTGCTGGTGCACCTGGCGGATGCGGCGGGTCACGCGGATCGGGACCGGCAGGCGCGCGCGCTGCGCGAAGCGGCCGAGGTAGGGGCGGCGGTCCTGGTGCTGCCGGAGGGCGGCTGCGTGATCGCCGACCGCGAGGGCACCGAACACGCGGAGTGCGACGGGGCGGACAGTCCGGCGCAGCTCTACCCGCTGTTCATGGCGGGCTTCGTCGGTGCGCTGGCCACGGGGCGCTCCGCGCGGCGCGCGCTGCAGGTGGGCGCCTACGCTACTCGGCGCGAAGTGCCGCCCGGAACGACGCGGTGATCGCCGGATCCTCCAGCGCCTGAAGCCGGTTCGCGCTTACCGTCGCGAAGCGGTGCAGCAGGGCGCGCCGGCGGGCGGGTGCCAGCTTGTGGACCGGTGCCTCGCGGACCAGGGCGGCCTCGTCGCCGGTGGCCGTGCAGGCCACCATCACGCCCACGTCCGGGGCGAGCAGCGCGCGCGGGAAGTCCGAGCAGACCGCGAAGAACAGCTCGTCGCAGAACTCGCGGTAGTCGGTCCATTTCGCGTCGGCGAGGTAGTCGCGCGGTCCCGATTTGACCTCGATGCAGACGAAGCATCCGTCCGGCTTCAGCGCCAGCAGGTCGCAGCGGCGCCCGTTCGGGAGGGCGAACTCGTGCAGCATCGACCAGCCCAGCGCGGTGCAGAGGGCGGAGGCTGCGCGGCGGATCGCGAGCTGGTTGGCGGGGAGTGAGAGGAGGGAGGCGTCCGTGTCCATCGGGAGCTCCGATTGAAGAAGGCCAGGGGCTCTGCCCCTGGACCGAGCTCAAGGGCTGGCCCTTAGAACCAATTCTTAAGTCGGGGGATCCAAGGGGCGACTGCCCCTTGGCGGGTCCAGGACAGAGCCCTGGCCTTACTTCTTAGTATTGGCGCAGCAGCCCCACCAGGCGGCCCTGCACGCGGACGCGGTCGGCGGGGAAGATGCGGATCTCGTGACGGGAATTGGCGGGCTCGAGCGCGATCGAGTGGCCACGCCGGCGCAGACGCTTGAGCGTGACCTCGTTGTCGTCGATCAGGGCCACGATGATCTGGCCGTTCTCGGCCTGGTCGCTCTGGCGGATGATCACGGTGTCGCCGTCGAGGATGCCGGCCTCGATCATCGAATCGCCCGCGACCTCGAGCGCGTAATGCTCGCCGCGGCCGAGCATCGCGACCGGCACCTCGATGCGCGCGGCGGCATCGCGCATCGCCTCGATCGGCACGCCGGCGGCGATGCGGCCGTAGAGCGGAAGCTCCACGGCGCCCGCGTCGTTGGCGGTCTCCACGCCCGCGATCTGCCGCGAGAAGTCGCCCTGGATGAGCTGCGGCGTGAACGGCACCGGCGTGGCGGCGACCGCGTCCGGCGCGGACGCCTGCGCCGGCTCGGGCAGGCGCAGCACCTCGAGTGCCCGCGCGCGATGGCGGCGACGCTGCAGGAAGCCGCGCTCCTCGAGAGCGGAAATCAGCCGGTGGATGCCGGATTTGGAACGCAGGCCGAGGGCGCCCTTCATCTCGTCGAAACTGGGCGAGAAGCCGGTCTCGCGCAGATGACGGTCGATGAAGCTGAGCAGCTCGTGCTGCTTGCGGGTGAGCATGCGGCCTCCGCCGGAACAAATGGGCAACTCGTTGGATGTTCTACATTTGTCCGAAGCGAAAAGGCAAGCGGCGTCGACTCAACGAATGGGGTCCGGGGTTAAGACCCCAGCGGGTCGGAAGGCAGAGGCCTTCAAATCCCGAGTTCGGCCAGAACGAGGATCTCGACGCTGTCCCCCGCCTCGGCCGCAGGCGCATGCGGCGCCCGCAGGATCAGCGCGCCCGCATCGGTCAGGTCGCGCAGACGCGACGAATCCTGCGAGGTCATGGCCGTCACCACCATCTCGGGCGAGAGCGTCGCGCGGATGTGGTCCGCGCGCTCGTCGTTGGCCCGGAGCGGCGCGCCCAACACCGCGCGCCTGGTCGCGAAGGCGGCCGCCGGCAGGCCGAGCAGCGCGTCGATCGCCGGACGCAGGAACAGCGCCGCGCACACGATCGCGGAGACGGGGTTTCCCGGCAACCCGAGCACCGGCACGCGATGCTCGCCGAAATGCAGATGCCCGTGCATCAGCGGCTTGCCGGGACGCATGGCGATCCGCGGCACGTCGGGGTCGAAGCCGAGCGGGCCCAAGGCGGCGCGCACCAGGTCGTGGTCGCCGACGCTGGCGCCGCCCAGCGTCACGAGCATGTCGCAGTGGCGAGCCTCCGCGGCGGCCTCTGCGATCGCGTGCGTTTGGTCGGGGGCCACGGGCAGGATCACCGGCTCCCCGCCGGCGGCCCGGATCAGGGCGCCGATCGCGTAGGAGTTGGAGCTCGCGATCCCGCCCGGCGGGATCGGCTCGCCGGGCAGCACGATCTCGTCGCCGGTGGCCAGCAGGGCGATGCGCGGGCGTCGCCGCACGGTGAGCCAGGGATGGCCGGCGCTGGCCGCGAGCCCCACCGCGCGCGCGCCGAGGCGCAGCCCGGGTGCCAGCACCGTGTCGCCACGGGAGAAATCGCCGCCACGCGGACGGATGTGTCGGCCCGGGAGGGTGGCCTCGTCGATGCGCACGATGCGGCCCACGTGGGTGGCGTTCTCCTGGATCAGCACGGTGTCCGCGCCGGCGGGGATGACGCTGCCGGTGAACACGCGGATGGTCTCGCCCGGGCCGACGCGCTCGGATGTCGGATGGCCGGCCGGGGCGGCGGCGACCATGCGGAGCTCGGCGCCCGCGATCGCGTCCGCTGCGCGCACGGCCCAGCCATCCATGGCCGAGGCGTCGTGCGCCGGCTGATCGACGCGGGCTGCGACGGGGGCCGCGAGGATGCGGCCGACGGCGTCCGTCAGTGCCACGATCTCGGGGCCGGTGGGGCGCAGCGCCGCCAGCACCCGCGCGCGGGCCTCCTCGATGCTCAGCACGAGCGCGTCCGGCGCGCGCAGCAAGAACGCCCCCGGCGCGGGCCGCATGAATGCTTGACCTCAAGGCCTCGCATCAGCATGTTCCGCGCTCGCCGGTCCGGGCCCCATGGCGCCCCCCGGGCGGCCCACGCAAGAGATCACTCATCATGGCCAAGACAAACACCGTCCAGATCAAGCTCGTGTCCTCCGCGGACACCGGCTACTTCTACGTGACGAAGAAGAACGCGCGCGCCCAGACGGGCAAGATGGCGCTGAAGAAATACGACCCCGTCGCGCGCAAGCACGTCGAGTTTCGCGAAGCCAAGATCAAGTAGCTTCTTCCAGGCACCCGAGCGCGCCCAGGTCCTCGCGGAGCTGAAGCGGGCTCTCGAAACGGATCGAATGAATGCCGAGCTCGGACGCCGCCTCGGCATTTTGCTTGTTGTCGTCGATGAAGACGAGCTCGGACAGCACGAGCCCGAAGCGTTGCGCCAGGCGGTGGAAGATCGCCGGCTCCGGCTTGGCGAGACGCTCCTCGCCCGAGACCAGGATGCCGCGGAAGAGCGCCAGGAACGGGAAGCCGTCGCGGGCATAGAGCCAGGTGTCGGCCGCCCAGTTGGTCAGCGCGTAGAGCGGCGTGCCGCGCGCGGCCAGCTCCTCCAGGATCGCGACCGTGCCGTCGATGGAGCCGCCGAGCATTTCGGGCCAACGCGCGCGGTAGGCGGCGATCAGGTCGGCCTGGTCGGGGTGTTCCGCCGCAAGCTCGGCGATCGCCTCTTCCCAGGGGCGGCCGCGATCCTGTGCCAGGTTCCACTCATGGCTGCAGACATTGGCGAGGAAATGCTCCATCGCCGCGTCGTCGCCGGCGAAGAGCTTTCGGTAGAGATGGCGCGGGTTCCAGTCGATCAGGACACCGCCCAGATCGAAGACGACGGTTCGGCTCAAGTGGGTCGGCTCAGAACAGCTTTCCGTTCGGGCCGTAGGGCACGACGATCTCGGTGCTGTCGGCGAGGTTCAGCATGGCGCGCGCGCGCTCGTCGATCGTGTCGGCGTCGAGTGCCGCGTCACGCAGGCCTTCGACGCGCTGGCGCCAGGATTGCTGCTCGGCCAGGGCCGCCGCGCGCGAGGAGTTCGCGCGGTCGAGCAGCGCGATCTCCTGGGCGTAGCTTTTCAGCCCGAGCGCACCCTGGGTGGCGTTCCAGCCGAAATAGGCGGTCAACCCGAGGAAGATGGAGGGCGCGACCGCTTCCCGAAGTTTGCGCCGCACCGCGCGCCAGATGGCCATCCCGCTTATCCCCCGAGCAGCAGTCATGAGCGTCTTACCAGTCGTGGGTTGAGGCGAGCACCAAAACTGCGACGCCGGCGCGAGGGGTGGCGACGAGTGTGGCGCGAAGGGCACTAAGAAGGCCAGGGGCTCTGCCCCTGGACCCCGTTAAGGGCAGTCGCCCTTAAAACCCCCTAATGAAGGTTCAGGCTTCGCCAGGGAACAACCCAAACGATCAGGGTTCCAAGGGACGACTGTCCCTTGGCGGGTCCAGGGCAGAGCCCTGGCCTTCTTCTCACCCCCGCAAAATCGATCGCCCCGCATAGCGCGCCGCCGTATCCAGCTCGCGCTCGATGCGGATCAACTGGTTGTATTTCGCGGTCCGGTCCGAGCGCGACAGCGAGCCGGTCTTGATCTGCCCGCAATTGGTGGCCACCGCGAGGTCGGCGATCGTCGAATCCTCGGTCTCGCCCGAGCGGTGGCTCATCACCGCGGTGTAGCCGGCGCGATGCGCGATCTCGACCGCCTCGAGCGTCTCGGACAGCGTGCCGATCTGGTTGACCTTCACGAGGATGGAGTTCGCGACCCCCTCCTCGATGCCGCGCACCAGGCGCTCGGGGTTGGTCACGAACAGGTCGTCGCCCACCAGCTGGAGTTTTCCCCCGAGCTGCTCGGTGAGGATGCGCCAGCCGTCCCAGTCGTCCTCGGAGCAGCCGTCCTCGATCGAGACGATCGGGTAGCGCGCGGCGAGGTCGGCGAGGTAGGCCACGAACCCTTCCGCATCGAGCGAGCGGCCCTCGCCCTCGAGCTCGTACTTGCCGTCGCGGAAGAACTCGGTGGATGCGCAGTCGAGCGCGAAGGTGACGTCGTCGCCCGGGCGGTAGCCGGCGGCTTCCACCGCGCGGCTGATGAAGGCCAGGGCCTCGTCGGCCGATTTCAGGCCCGGCGCGAAGCCGCCCTCGTCGCCGACATTGGTGTTGTGGCCGGCATCCTTCAGGCCGCGCTTGAGCTGGGCGAAGATCTCCGAACCCATCCGCACGGCGTCCGCGATGGTGGCGGCGCCCACCGGCTGGATCATGAATTCCTGGATGTCGATCGGGTTGTCCGCGTGCTGACCGCCATTGATGATGTTCATCATCGGCACCGGCAGCGTGCGGGCGAACGCGCCGCCGACGTAGCGATACAGCGGCGTGCCCTGCTCCTCGGCGGCGGCCTTGGCGGTGGCCAGGCTCACGGCCAGGATCGCATTCGCGCCGAGGCGCGATTTATTAGGCGTGCCGTCGAGATCGATCAGCCGCTCGTCCAGCGCCACCTGCTCGGTCGCCTCGAAGCCGCGCAGCGCGTCGGCGATCTCGCCCTCGGCGTTGGCGACCGCCTGCAGCACGCCTTTGCCGCCGTAACGCCCCTTGTCGCCGTCGCGGAGCTCGGAGGCTTCATGCGCGCCGGTGGACGCGCCCGACGGTACGGCCGCGCGTCCCTCGGCGCCACTTTCAAGGATCACGTCGACCTCGACGGTCGGGTTGCCGCGGCTGTCCAGGATCTCGCGGGCGATGATGTCGGCGATGGCGCTCATGGGCGTTGTCCCTCGGGGAAGCTTGCGCCTTCTCAAACCACTTCCTCAGGCGCGGGGAAAGACCCGTGTGCGGACCACCGCGCGCACCACGTAGGCCGCGCCTGCCACGAACAGCACGGCGCCGAGCACGCCGGACGCGGGCGCGAAGCCGGGTCCCACCACGACGAGCGCGTCCTGCCGGCCGGTGGCCGCGATGATGCCGGCGGTCAGCACGCCGACCAGGCTCTCGCCCACGATCAGGCCCGATGCGAGCAGCGCGCCGCGGTGGGTCGCCGCCTCGCGGGTGGCGCCGTCGCGGCCGCGAAGGATGCGGCTGGCGGCGTAGGACAGCAGCGCGCCGCTCAGCACCGTGACGCCCACGGTGGGCGGCAGATAGAGCCCGATCCCGGCGGCGAGCGCCGGCAGCCGCAGCGTCCGGGTGGTCCGGGCGAGCACGAGGTCGGTCACGATCAGTGCTGACCCGAAAGCGAGCCCGATCGAGATCATGGTCCAGTCGAGCCTGTGCCCGAGGATGCCCTGCGCGAGCGACGTCATCAGCGTCGCCTGCGGGGCCGACAGCGCCTTCGTGGCGTCCATGCCGGGCCGGGGCATGGCACCCGTGAAGCCGTAGGCGCGATAGAGAAGATCGAGCAGCGGCGGGATCACGGCCGAGCCCACGAACACGCCCACGATCAGCGCCACCTGCTGGCGCGCGGGCGTGGCGCCGACGAGCTGGCCGGTTTTCAGGTCCTGCAGGTTGTCGTTCGAGATGGTGGCGATCGCCAGCACGGCGCTGGTGACGAACAATGCCAGCGGGATCGCGATCGGCTGGGCGCCGGCGGGAAGGGCCAGCAGGCAGAGCGAGCAGAGTGCCACCGCCATGATGCCGATGCCGGAGATCGGGCTCGCCGACGAGCCGACGATGCCGGCCATGTAGCCGCAGGCGGCCGCGACCACGAAGCCGAACACGGCGGCGAACAGGGTCGCGAACAGCGCGAGTGCGATGCCGGCCGTGCCCAGGAATGCCACGAAGATCACGAACAGCAGTGCGATCGCGGCGAGCGTCCAGAAGCCGATCGCGCCGGCGTTCATGTCGCGGTCGGTGAGGTCGCCCGTGCCCGCGCCTGCGCCGCGCGTGGCGCCGATCGCGAGGGAAAAGCCGCGCGCGATCGCGGGTGCGAGTGTGGCCAGCGTCCAGATCGACGCGATCGCGATCGTGCCCGCGCCGATCAGCCGGACCTTGTGCGCCCAGATCCCCAACGCCCACGCGGTGTCGGTCAGCCCCGCGGGCCTGGGCGTGATCGCGGTGAGGATCGGCACCGCGACGCCCCAGGCGGCGACCACGCCGATCGCGATCGCGATCCCGGCGGCGATGCCCATCAGGTAGCCGGCGCCCACCAGCGCGAAGGAGAAGCCGGTGGCGAGCCGGAACAGCGCCGGGCCGGCGGCGAGGGTGACGGAGGCGCTGTCCGCCAGCAGGCCGAGGCTGCCCGAGCAGAACGCGAACACCGCCGAGATGGCACTGCCGGCGACCAGCGCGCGCACGCCGTCGCCCGCCTGCTCGCCGCCCACGGTCAGCACGGAGGCCGCCGCGACGCCCTCCGGAAAGGCGAGGTCGCTGCCGGTGACCAGCGCGCGGCGGAGCGGGATGGTGAACACCACGCCTAGCACGCCGCCGGCCGCACAGATCCCGGCGGTCTCGAACCACGGGAAGCCGTGCCACCAGCCGACCATCACCAGGCCGGGGATCACGAAGATGATCGAGGCGAGCGTGCCGGCGGCGGAGGCCACGGTCTGGACGATGTTGTTCTCGCGCACCGTGGCACCACCGAGGGCGCGGAGCAGCGCCATGGAGATCACGGCGGCGGGGATCGAGGAGGCGAAGGTGAGGCCGACGCGGAGGCCGAGATAGACGTTGGCCGCGGTGAACACGACGGTGATGGCGCCGCCGAGGACGAGGCCGCGCAGCGTGAGTTCGCGTGTGGGCATCGGGGCTCCTGCGGCGAAGAAGAAGGCCAGGGGCGCTGCCCCTGGACCCCGCTGGGGACTTGTCCCCAGACCCCACTTTGTAGGCAGGTCCAGGACTGCTTGTCCTGGCGGGGTTTAAGGGGCAGAGCTCCTTTGCTTCTTCTTTCACAGGAGGCGCGGCTCCACAGCCACGGCTTGTTCGTGGGGCGCCTCGATCAGCGCCACACCGCAGTCCGCGAGGAAGTCGGCAATCGCGTCATACGTCGCAGGCGGCCGCGTCGGATCGGCGGCATCCCCGCGCGGCACGAACAGGATCGTGCCGTAGCGCGCCCGCGTCAGCAGCACGCGATAGGTGTTGATGCGGTAGCTGATCTTCTCCGGGCTGCGCACGATCTGCCAGGCCTTCCCCACGAAGCGGCGCGCCTGCCAGGCGTCACGGCCTGGCACGCGGATCAGATCGGCGTCCCAGACCAGGCCGACATGGTCGAGCTCCAGCCCCTGCACCGAGAACTGCGTCGCCACGACCTCGAGCGCGTCGGAGGCGCGCACGTCGCGATCGCGGATCCAGCTGTCGAGGAACCAGCGCGCGACCGGCTCGGCCTCCATGTGCGGAAGCTCGGCACCGAGCCCTTCGGCGCGGATGCGCCGCGCGCCGGCACTTGCGACCAGGCCGGCGCGGTGCTGATCGCGGCAGGCGGCACGCAGACCCGCGCGCATCGCGTCGAAATCGCGGGTGAGGCGGAACGGGTGGTGGCCCTCGCTTGCGGCGATCGCGCGGGCCTCCGCCGCTTTCCCGCGCAGCACGGCGTCGACCCAGAGTGCGGTGCTGTCGTTGCGCAGAGCGCGGAGATCGACGGACAGATGGAGCGCCGGATCGGGCAGGTGCCGGGGCAGATGCTGCAGCCGGGATCGCGGATCCGGATGGTCGAGCAGGCCGGCGCCGGATGCGACGTGCCAGGCCGGGCGTACGGCCAAAGCCCGCCCCCATTCGGCCACACCGCCTTCGCCGTCATGGATCTCCTGGCCGTTGCCGATCAGGCAGACCAGGGCCGCGACGCCGTCGTGCCGCGCCATGATGTCGAGGATGTGCGCCGGTTCCGATTGGCTGAGGTGCACGGGTCGTGTCGCGGTTTTGGCGACCGCCTGGGCCTGCGTCCATGAGCGCTGCGCTTCGTCGATCACCACCACGCGTTCGGGCGGCACGTGGCCGTTCGCGACATAGGAGTCACGAAATCGCGGCAGCGCCTGGATGATCGTCTCCATGCGATGCGCGGCCGCACGCCGTTGCCCGCCCATGCGCACGGCATCGCGCACCAGCGCCTCGCGCAGCACGTGAACGAGAGTGGGATTGCCGGTGAGGAACGCGGCTCCGCCAAAACGCTCGTTGTCGAAAGCGGTGGCGAGCCCGCACAGCGTCTTGCCCGCACCGGGGATGCCGGTCACGAAGATCACGATCTTGGCGGCGTTTGCGGACGCATGATCGGTCAGGCGGGTGATGGCCCGGATCGTCCGGGTAAGGTTGGTGGCGTCCGCCCGCGCGCTGGTGATCTCGGCCACGTCGTGGCGGCGGAACAGCAGGCAGGCGGCGTCCACGATGCCGGGCACCGGCGCGTAATGCGCGTCGGCCCAGGTCGCGGGTACGATCGGCCGGTCGGTCGGCGGGAGCGCGCGCTCGATCCGCGCGAGAAGCGTAGGAAGGCTTGCAGCACCGGCGTCCACAACGGGCGTTGCACCCGCCAGCATCAGCGGCAGGGGTGCGATCGGAGCATCAGCCTCGCTCGCGACGACGATCGGGATGATCGGATGCCGACGTGACGCGGCGTGGAAATCCTGGATGTCGAGGGCATAATCCTCGACCTGGCGCCGGCCGCCAGCCTCGACGCGGGGCGCGCCGATCTTGAACTCGAGCACGACGATGCCGCGCGGGCAGACGAGCACCGCGTCGGCACGTGTTCCCAGCCGTTCGATGCCGAACTCGAGGTTGACGTGCCAGGCGTCCGCATCGGCGAGAGAAGTTAATGCCCGACGGAGGATCGTGAGAGTGACATCCCACGCGCCGAGCTGGGCTGGCTCGACCTCCCTCGGTCGCTGCGCCGCCTCGTAGGCGAGCGCGTTTCGGATCGCGTCCGGCGCGATCGTCAGCATGTCGGTCGCGGAACCGGCCCACCAGGCGCTCATACCGGGATTCTAGCAGGCCGAGATCAAGGAGCCGAGAACGGAGCGGCGTCAGGAAACCTTCGCGGCGCTCGTCGGCTGAAAGAGCAGTCGAAAGGGAGACGACGATGGATCAGGCTCAGAACGAGAAACTCTGGAACATGATGAAGTCCGTGCGCATCGCGATGCTGACCACGGATGATGGCGGGACGCTTCGAGCGCGGCCGATGGCGGCGAGCCAGAAGGATTTCGACGGAACCTTGTGGTTCTTCACGCATGCGAGCGCGCACAAGGTCGGCGAGATCGAGGCCACGCATCGGGTGGGCGTCACCTACGCCGATCCCGGCCAGCAGAACTACGTGTCGCTGTCCGGCGAGGCCACGCTGGTGCGCGACCAGGCGGTGATCGACGCGCACTGGTCCGACATCCTCACCACCTGGTTTCCGAAGGGGAAGGACGACGCGGACACCGCGCTTCTGCGGGTTGCGGTCGGTCAGGCAGAGTATTGGGACGCGCCCAACTCGACCTGGGTGCACGCCTATGGCTACGTGAAGGCGAAGCTCACCGGCACGCCGCCCACGTCGGGAGAGAACGAGAAGCTGTCCGTCTAGCCTTCGCGCAACGATGGGTCGGGGTGCAGCCGCACCCCGACTGTTCGCTCAGGCTTTCGCGGTCTCGTGCGCGCCCTCGTGCTCCTCGGCGGCGCCCGTCAGCGCCTCGCCGAGCGCCTTGATCTTCTCGGCGTTCTTGCTGTCGGACTTGCCGGCGATCGTCAGCGTCTCCTTCCCGAGCTTGGCGACCAGCTTGTGGATCGCCGCGCCGTCGATCTCCTTGGCGTGCAGATGCTTCTTCAGGCTTTCCAGGTCGCGGATGATGCCCTTGGCACCCGGTGCCTCGGCCTTCTCGAGCGTCGCTTCCCAGCCCTCGATGTTCTTGACGGCGGCGGCGACGGTGAAGCTCTTCACGCCGTCCTTGATGTGTTTGATGGTGGCGTCAAATTGCGGCATGTGTCGGTTCCTCTGTTGCGCTCGCCTTCATGCGGGCGACCAGGGTGAGGAAGCATCACCGCCGGACGAAGTTTCCGATCCCGCTTATGACCATCCTGCCTTGTCCGAACTGAAATTTCGCAAGGTGCGAAAAAGGGACCGGACACGGATGTGATCGGCGTCTCAGTTGCGCTCGTAGGTTCCGACAATGTGTCCGGTCGCGAGCACGCGCCCCTCCATCGCGGGCAGAAGCCCGGCGAGGCTGGGCCGCTCCACGCCCAGCGGCCCTGCCAGCGCGAACAGCTGGAAGATGTAGCGATGCGCCCCGTGCCCGAGGATCGGGCGGGCGCCCTGGTAGCCGATCGTGCCGAATGAGCCGCGGCCGAGCTGCACGCCGGGCGGCGTCCGGCCGGGTTTCAGCGCGCCTTCCGCGAGGCTGCCGAGCCCCGGATCGATGCCGGTGGCGATGCAGTGCACGATCGCGCGCGGGAACGGCACGTCCGGATCCTGCACCACGAGCACCAGCTCCGACGTCCCTTCGGGCAGGCCGCTCCAGGCGAGCGGCGGCGAGAGCTCGTCGCCGATCCCGGCGGCCGCCTGGCGCGTCGGCATCGGGCCGCCATCGGCGAAAGCGGTGCTCGAGATCCGCAGGCTCGGGGGCGCGCCCGCGACGCGCGGATCGTTCATCGCGAGCGAGCGGTCGCGGCCGCGCTGGGAGCGCAGGAGATGGCCGAGCAGGCGTTCGATGGAGAGGGGCATGATCACCTCGACGCGCGGGTGCCCGCGCGGTTTCCATCAGGGCGTGTGCGGGGCGCTCCCGAGATTGTCGGTGCGCCGGATGAACCCCGCCACGTTGTCGTGCAGCTGCTTCAGCGCGTCGACATGGAGGTAGACCATGTGGCCCGACGCATATTGGTGGAACTCGATGTTGCCCTGCAGCCTGGCCGGTATCGGCAGGTGGTGCATCTCGTAGATGCCTTCGTAGAACGGCGTGCCGAGATCGAAGAAACCGCCGTTCAGCTGCACCTGCAGGTTCGGGTTGTATTTCATCGCGGCTGCGAGGTCGGGCATCACGTTCGGCGTGTTGCTCCACGCCGTGTCCTCGTTCGGTTCCTTGTGCTTGAAGTTCCAGGTTTTGAAAGTGTCGATCTCGACCTGGTAGGTGCGGCCCTCGCCGTAATGCAGGGTCCGGCGCACGTAGTCGTTCAGCGTCGCCACGAAGGCCGCATCGACCGCGGGGTCGACCGGGTCGTAGGCGGCGGCCTTGTCGAGCGGGTCCATCGAGGGGCCGTGAAAGCGGCTGTCGAGCCGGCCGGTGGTCTCGTCGGTGTCGTTGAGAAGCTCGTGCTCGAACTCGTCGGAGCGGACGCGGAGATCGGCGCGCTTGATGTAGTCGACCGATAATCCCGTGTAGTCGTGCAGCTTTTCCGCAATCGCGTCACGCCGGTCGGCGGGCAGCGTGGCACCCTGCTGCAGCGCCAGCAGGTAGTCGGTCTCGGCGAAATGCTCGACCTCGGCCAGCAAGGGTGCGAGTGCCGCCGGGTTGCCGGGCAGCTTGTGGTGATACCAGGCGGTGGCCGCCAGCGTCGGCAGGGCCAGCACGAACGGACGCGGATCGCCGGAGAGATCGTTGGGATTGTCGGCCGCGTTGGCGAAATCGAGGATCTGCGACAGCAAGATCACGCCGTTGAGGCTGACGGTCTTTTCCTGTTCGAGGATGTTCGCCAGCATCGCCGAGCGCGTGGTGCCGTAGCTCTCGCCGAACAGGTATTTCGGCGAGTTCCAGCGCCCGTAGCGCGACAGGAAGCTCACGATGAAATTGGCGAAGGCTTCGGAATCCTCGTCGAAGCCCCAGAACGCCTTCTCCTTGTCGGGCCCGGTGATGCGGCCGAACCCGGTGCCGGGCGCATCGATGAAGACGAGGTCGGAGACGTCGAGCAGGCTCTCGGCATTATCGACCAGTCGGTAGGGCGGTGCCGGCGTGTAATGGTCGTCGCCCGTCACCACGCGCCTTGGTCCGAACGCGCCCATGTGGAGCCAGATCGTCGAGGATCCCGGGCCGCCGTTGTAGATGAAGGTGATCGGGCGCGCTTCGGGCGCTGCACCCTTCTTCATGTAGGCCACGAAGAAGATGTGCGCTGCCGCACTCTCCTTCTTGTCGGCATCGCCCGATTGCGCGGTCTTCTCCTTGCTCGGTTCGGCGCCCGCGACGGCGTCGCCGGAATCGTCCCAGTCCTTTGGATGCACCAGCAGCGTGCCGGCGATCGCCTGATAGGGGATCGGCGTGCCGCCCACCGTGACGCGGCCTTCGGTGCGCACGTCCTCGCCCTGCACCGGGGCCGGCTCGATCGCCGGCTTGGGGGAGGCGGGTGCGGCGAGCGCCGGCTGAGCCATCAACGTTGCCGCCAGCAGCAGCCGTCGCAGGGGGAAAAGCGGCAAAGACGGCTCCTTCTCGGAAGTGCTGCGTGTGGCCACCGTTGCAGCAGAGCGGACCCGAGGTCGCAAGGCCGCCATCGCGTGATGTCAGGAGAATTGCGAGACCGGAGGGTTGCAAGGCGGATGAGGCGGGTGATCGTGCCAATGCCGAGCATGCTCGCGGCCATGGTGACCCTGGCGGAATGCGCGTCCGCGCCCAACAGCGGGCCGCTCTCGCCGATCGGCGACGTGTTGCAGACCGGTGCCGATAGCGGCGCGCGTGGTTTGGAGCATGATTTCGCCGGCGTTCTGCCTGGCGGCGGCGGCGGCGTGGCGGACGGGCCGGCCGTGCCGGGGGGCATGCGCGACTCCGGCAGCCTCTGATCGCGACCGGTTGATCGTTCCCACGCAAACCGGCGGGCGATGCGGCGTTCACCCGGGCGACCCGAACCCGAGGACGATCATGACCAACCAGTTCCAGATGCGCGATCCGCGCACGCAATACCCGCAGCCGGACTTCGACCACCAGAGTTTCAGCGCGCCCGGCACCACGGACCAGATGGATCCGAAACCCGATCACGGCGAGACGAGCTATGTCGGCTTCGGTCGCCTCAAGGGTCGACGCGCGCTCGTGACGGGCGCCGATAGCGGCATCGGCCGGGCCGCCGCCATCGCGTTCGCGCGCGAAGGTGCGGATGTCGCGATCTCCTATCTGCCGAGCGAGGCGCGCGACGCGGCCGAGGTGATCGAGCTCATCCGCGGCGAAGGTCGCAACGTGGTCGATCTGCCGGGCGATATCAGCGAGGAGGCGACCGCGCGCAAGCTCGTGCGCGACGCGATCGCGGGTCTCGGCGGGCTCGACATCGTTTGCAACGTCGCGGGCAGGCAGACGGCGCAGAAGGACCTGGGCGACATCACGACCGAGCAGCTCGACGCCACGTTCCGCACGAACGTCTACGCGATGTTCTGGATCTGCCAGGAGGCGCTGCCGCATCTGCCGGCAGGCGCCACCATCATCAACACCACCTCGATCCAGGGGTACCAGCCCTCGCCGACGCTGCTCGACTACGCGGCGACGAAGGCCGCGATCGTGAGTTTTACTCATAGTTTGGCGAAGCAGGTGGCAGCCAAGGGCATTCGCGTGAATGCGGTGGCACCGGGGCCGTTCTGGACGCCGCTGCAGCCGTCGGGCGGGCAGCCTGCGGAGAAGATCCCGAGCTTCGGGCAGCAGGTGCCGCTGGGGCGTCCGGGGCAGCCGGCGGAATGCGCGCCGATCTATGTGCTGCTGGCGAGCCAGGAGAGCTCGTTCGTGACGGGTGAGGTGTACGGCGTGACCGGCGGTAATCACTTGCCGTAAGAAGGCTGGGGGCTTTGCCCCCAGACCCCCACCAGGATCGTGTCGATCCTGGACCTCCAATAATTGGGGGTCCAGGGCCCCCGGGTCCTGGCGGGGTCCAGGGGCAGAGCCCCTGGCCTTCTACCCTTTCACGTGCTCGTCCAAAGCCTGAAGCCGCGAGAGCAGCGCCTCCAACTTCGACAACGCGATCATGTTCGGGCCGTCGCTCGGCGCATGGTCCGGATCGGGGTGCGACTCGATGAACACCGCCGCCACCCCGATCGCGATCGCCGCCGACGCGAGCACCGGCACGAACTCCCGATCGCCGCCCGACGCGGTGCCCTGTCCGCCCGGCTGCTGCACGCTGTGCGTCGCATCGAACACCACCGGATAGCCCGTCCGCCTCATGATCGGGATCGCGCGGAGATCCGACACCAGCATGTTGTAGCCGAATGACGTCCCGCGCTCGCACAGCAGGATGCGCTCGTTGCCGGTGCTCGCGATCTTGGCGGCCACGTTCTCCATATCCCAGGGTGCGAGGAACTGGCCCTTCTTGACGTTGACCGCGGCGCCCGTCTCGCCGGCCGCCAGCAGGAGATCGGTCTGCCGGCACAGGAAAGCCGGGATCTGCAGCACGTCCACGGCTTCGGAGGCCGGCTGGCAATGCTGCGGCAGATGCACGTCCGTCAGCGTCGGCACACCGTAGTGCTCGCGGATGTCGGCGAGGATCTGCAGCCCCTTCGCCATGCCGACGCCACGCGCGCCACCGATGCTCGTGCGATTTGCCTTGTCGTAGCTCGACTTGAAGATCAGCGGGATGCCGATGCGCCCCGCGATCTCCACCAGCGCCTGCGCGCACTCGTCGGCATGACCGGCGCTCTCGATCTGGCACGGTCCGGAGATCAGGACCAGCGGCCGGTTGTCGCCGATCTCGATGTCGCGGACGATAACATTCGTCATGATGTCAGACCAACCTGCTCTGATGGATGGCGGCTTCGACGAAGCCCGCGAAGAGCGGATGCGGGTCGAACGGCTTGCTTTTCAGCTCCGGGTGATACTGCACGCCGATGAAGAACGGATGGTCCGGATACTCGATGATCTCGGGCAGCACGCCGTCGGGCGACATGCCGGAGAATACCAGTCCCGTCTGCTCGAGCCGTTCCTTGTAGTGGACGTTCACCTCGTAGCGGTGGCGATGCCGCTCCTCGACAATCGCCTGGTCGCCGTAGAGCGCGCTCACGTCCGTGTCGGGCTTGAGCCGCGCGGGAAACGCGCCGAGCCGCATCGTGCCGCCGAGATTGCCGCCTGCACGGCGTCTCTCGATCTCGGGCCCGCGCGCCCATTCCGTCAGCAGGCCCACCACCGGCTCGTCGGTCGGCCCGAACTCGGTGCTCGACGCGTCCGCGATCCCCGCCAGGTTTCGCGCGCATTCGATCACCGCCATCTGCATGCCGAAGCAGATGCCGAGGAACGGGATCTTGTGCTCGCGGGCGAAGCGCACTGCCTCGATCTTGCCCTCCGAGCCGCGCTCGCCGAACCCGCCCGGCACGAGAATCCCGTGCACGTCCGCGAGCCGCTCGAGCGCTGCCGCCGTCGCACCCTCGCCGCGCTCGAACACCTGTGCGTCCACCCAGTCGAGCTCGACCCGCACGCGGTGCGCGATGCCGCCATGGCTGAGCGCTTCCGCAAGGCTCTTGTAGCTGTCGAGAAGGTTCGTGTATTTGCCCACCACCGCGATCTTCACGTGGCCTTCCGGATGGCGCATCGCATCGACCACGCGCCGCCAGTTCGCGAGGTCGGGCTCGACGTCGATCGGCAGTCCGAAATGGCGCAGCACCTCGTCGTCCATGCCGCCCTCGTGATAGGCGATCGGCACGGAATAGATGCTGTCGACGTCCAGCGCGGCGATCACTGCCTCGGGGCGCACGTTGCAGAAATTCGCGATCTTGCGGCGCTCGGCGTCGGGGATCGGCCGGTCGGAGCGGCAGAGCAGCATCTGCGGCTGGATGCCGACATTCTGCAGCTCCTTGACCGAATGCTGCGTGGGCTTGGTCTTGAGCTCGCCGGCCGAGCGGATGTAGGGCACCAGCGTCAGGTGCACGAACATCGTGCGCTCGGCGCCGAGATCGTTGCGCAACTGGCGGATCGCCTCCAGGAACGGCAGCGACTCGATGTCGCCCACCGTGCCGCCGATCTCGATCAGCGCGAAGTCGAGCCCGTCGACGCCGGCCAGCACCGCATCCTTGATGGCATCGGTGATGTGCGGGATCACCTGCACGGTGGCGCCGAGATAGTCGCCGCGGCGCTCCTTGGCGATCACGTCGGAATAGATGCGTCCGGTGGTCGCGTTGTCGGCGCGCGTCGCGTGCACGCCGGTGAAACGTTCGTAGTGCCCGAGATCGAGGTCGGTCTCGGCACCGTCGTCGGTCACGAACACCTCGCCGTGCTGATACGGGCTCATCGTGCCCGGATCGACGTTGAGATAGGGGTCCAGCTTGCGCAGGCGCACCGAATAGCCGCGCGCTTGCAGCAGTGCCGCAAGGCTCGCAGCCGCGATGCCCTTACCGAGAGAGGAAACCACGCCGCCGGTGATGAAAACGAACCGCGTCATGGGCGGTCTGCTTACACCGCTCACGTGGATCGCGCGAGGGATTGTCGCGCGACGTCCGCGGCCCGCCAGCCCTCGCGGATGGCGCCCCCCACGGTGCCGGCGAGACCCTCCGCGTTCGTGGCCTCCCCCGCGAACAGCAGGCGGCCGCCCGCGACCGGTGTCTGCAACGCGGCCCGCGCACCGTGATCGCCCGGGCCCGCGTAGGAATAGGCGCCGAGATGGTGCGGATCGGTGCCCCAGTCGCTCGCGAACGCGCCGGGACCGAGCGCGCGGCCGGTACGCGCGCGGCCGTAGAGTGCCGCCAGCGCCTCGCGGGCGAACTCCTCCGCGCGCGCCGGGTCAGGTGCCAGGTCCCATGCGGTGCGGCCGCCCATGAAGCCGATCAGGTAGGGGATCGCGCCGTCCTGCACGGCGGCGTTGAAATGCATCGTCGGCTCGAGCGCTTGGACGAGGCGGCGCTCGATCAGCCCGCCTCGATCGGCGGCGATATCGAGCGTATCCGCGCCCGTCATGGGCAGCACGACCTTGGACAGCAGCCCCATCGGCAGGCGAGCGACCGCATCGCGCACGGGCGCGGGCAGGGACGGGGCGAACCGGATCCGCTCGGCACGCAGCACCCCGGTCGAGACGGTGACGATCACGCTACGCGCCCGCAGCGTCCCGGCCGGCGTCTCCACCCGCACATGGTCGGCCGCGGACAAATCGATCGCCTGCACGGCCGCGCCGCACCGCACCGGCCCGGCGGCGTCGGCCAGGCACCGTGCCAGCAGCGTCCCAAGCCCGTCCGGTCCGATCAGGTCGCCGCCGGGCAGCTCGTTCGCCGCCCAGTCGGCCACCCCGAGCAGGTCGGCGTCGGCGGCGGCGATGATCGTGGCTTCCCAGTGCTCGACCGAGGCCGCCCAGGGATTCTCGTGGCGGAACGCGCCCGCGGCGTCGGCGAGGCTCAGATCGGGGCCGCGCCGGCAAGCCGCCGCGAGCAGTCGGCGCCACGCGGCATCGGCCGCCTCGTAGGCGCGCTCGTGGGCGGCGGTGGCGCGCCCATGTTCGGTGAACAGCACGCGGTCGCGGCCGCCGAACGCATCGTCCAGCGGGACACCGCGCGCCCGCGCCATGTCGACCAGCGGGTTGCGCTCGGGCGCGTGCAGCCACTGCGCGCCCTCGTCGAGCCAGGCGCCCCCGAGCACGGCGGGGCGCGTGGTGCGGGCCCGGCCGCCCACGCGGTCGGACGCCTCGAGGATCAGCGTGGACAAACCCGCCTCGCGCAGCCGCTGGCCGGCGGCGAGGCCCGCAGCACCCGCGCCCACGATCGCGACGTCGACCGCGTCGATCCGGCCCGGATCGGACGCGGCCACCGTCAATGCATGGGCACCGCCGGTCCGCTCGGTGCCGGCGGCACCAGCGGATGGGTCGATGGCCGCCCGGCATCCGCCGGTGCGGCCGGCAGCGTCCCGTGCGCGGTCGTGCGCGGCAGGTCGAGGATGTCGCGGCCGACGCCGGCGGTGCCGCGGTTCAGGATGGCCAGCACCAGCGACAACGCCATGAACAGCGTCGCCAGCACCGCGGTGCCGCGGGTCAGCAGGTTGGCCGTCCCGCGCCCGGACATGAACGAGCCCATGCCCTGGCTCTGGCCGATGCCCAGGCCGCCGCCCTCGCTCCGCTGGATCAGGACGACGCCGATGAGCGAGAGCGTCACCAGGAGGTGCAGCACGAGAAGGAATTCGATCATGGCGGCGGTCTAATGCCCCGCGCGCCAGATGGCGAGGAAATCCGCGGCCTGGAGGCTGGCACCGCCCACCAGCGCGCCGCCCACCTCGGGCTGGCCCAGGATCTCGGCCGCGTTGGCGGGCTTGACCGAGCCGCCGTACAGGATCCGGACACCCCGCCCCGCCTCGCCGAACTGGCGCACCAGCTCCTCGCGTACGAAGGCGTGCATCATCCGCACGTCCTCCGCGGTCGCGTGCTTGCCCGTGCCGATCGCCCAAACCGGCTCGTAGGCGACCACGCCCGGGTGGTCGGCGAACCCGTCGGGCAGGCTGCCCTTGATCTGCCAGCCCACCACCTCGGTCTCCTCACCACGCTGGCGCTGTTCGAGCGTCTCGCCCACGCACACGATCGGCACGAGGTTGTGGCGGCGGGCGGCGAGCACCTTCTCGCGCACGGTCTCGTCGATTTCCTGATGGTTCTGGCGCCGCTCGGAATGGCCGAGGATCACATGCGTCGCGCCGAGATCGGCGAGCTGGGCCGCCGAGATGTCGCCCGTGTGGGCGCCGCTGTCGTCCATGTGGCAGTCCTGCGCGCCCACCGACACGCCCGAGCCCGCCAGCAGCCGCACCGCGGCGCCCAACTGCGTGACGGGCGGACAGACCAGGATCTCCGCGGTGCCGCCGCCGTCCCGCGCGCCCTCGGCGACCGCCCGGGCGAGCGCCTCCGCATCCGCGGTCAGACCGTTCATCTTCCAGTTGCCGGCGATGAGTTGCGGCATTGGAAACCTCCGACGTCAACCGGTCCGGGGTAGACCATGGGCGTGCGAAGGTTGCAATTCCCCGGACGCCGGCGCATCGCGTCGCCGCCTCCTCGCACCGGACCCGCCTGATGCTCGCGCAGATACGCACCGTTTTCGCCCATTCCTGGATCGCCCGCATCTCGGCCGCCGTGCTCGCGGTGGCGTTCGGCGGCTGGGGCATCCAGGGCGCGCTGACCGGCGGCGGCCCGGGGGCCCAGGACGTGGCCACGGTGCGCGGGGGTGGCGCCGTCTCGGTTCCCGATTTCGACACCCAGTTCCAGCGCGCGCTGGCGCAGGAGGCGCAGAGCTTGGCGCAAAACGGGGGCATGGCGCAGGGGGGGAGCGGCTCGGCCGACCCGTCGGCGCTGCCGCCGCCGATCCGCCACCAGGTGGGCCAGGAGGTGCTGCGGCGCCTGGTCACCGAGCAGGTGCTGGTGGCGCATGCGCGGACGATCGGGCTGTCGGTGCCGGACGATATCGTCCGCTCGTCGATCTTCGCGATCCCCGCCTTCAAGGGACCGGACGGGCAGTTCGACCATGCGCGCTTCGCCCAGGTGCTGCAGGACGATCATCTGACCGAGCCGCAGGTTGTCCTGATGGTCCGCACCGAGATCCTGAATGCGGGGCTGATCGAGCCCGTGCGGGCACCCGTGGTGATGCCGCCGGTGCTGGTGCGCACGCTGTTCGACTGGGGTGCCGAGACGCGCACGGTCGACCTGGTGGACGTGGCCGTGGCCGCGATGCCGGCGCCCCCCGCACCCGACGAGGCGACGCTTCGCCGTTTCTTCACCAACCACCCGGCATTGTTCACCGTGCCCGAGAGCAGAAAAATCCGCACCGTGGTGCTCTCGCCCGACACGGTGGGGCAGGGGATCACGGTCTCCGAGGCCGACATCCGCGCCGCCTACGACGCGCAGGAGGGACGCCTGTTCAAGCCGGCGCGTCGCACGGTCGAGGTCGTGACGCTGCCGGACGCCAGGCGCGCGGGCGCCATCGTCGCGTTCTGGCAGGGCGGCGGCGGCTGGCCGCAGGTCGAGGCGATGGCGGAAAAGGCCGGCGGCACCGCGGTGGCACTCACCGACGCGGCCGAGCGCGAGTTCCCCTCGAAGGCGCTCGGACAGGCGGTGTTCGCTACCGCACCGGGCACGGTCGCGGGGCCCGTGCGCGAGGAGCTCGGCGGGTTCGGCGCGTTCCGCGTGATCGACGCCAAGCCGGCCTCGGGCGATTTCGCCAGCGTGCGCGACCAGCTCCGCTCCGAGATCGCGGCCCAGCGGGCGAGCTCGCTGCTTCCCGACCGGGTCGACCAGCTGCAGGACGCGATCGCCGGCGGCGGCCTCGACAAGATCCCCATGGGTCTGGGCGCGTCCGCTGCCGAGGGGACGCTCGATGCGAAAGGCATGACGCCGGAGGGCGAGCCCGCCCCGCTGCCGGCCTCGGGCGCGCTGCGTGACGCGCTGGTGGCGCGCGCTTTCTCGCAGGCGAAGGGCGCACCGGCCCAGCTCGTGCAGGCGCCGCAGAATGCCGGCTGGTATGCGGTCGAGGTCGAGGCCGTCACGCCGAGCCGCCGCAAGAGCGTCGAGGAGGCGCGCGCCAACGTGCTGCGCGCCTGGACCGCCGACGCGCAGCGCCACGCGGCCGACGAGCGGGCCACCGCGATCTACACGCAGGCCAAGCAGACCCGCACGCTCGATGCGGCCGGCCTGCCGGTGCTGCACCCGGCACCCTTCCGTCGCGGCGGCGGCGCACCCGGCGTGCCCGCGTCCCTCCCGCCCGTCGCGTTCTCGCTTAAGCCGGGCGACGCCACCATGGTCGCCTCCGACGACGGCTACGCGGTGGCGGTGCTCACCGCGATCACCCACCCGGATCCGTCGACGCAGCAGGCGGCCTATGACCGGCTCACGGCGGAGGCGAACCAGGCGCTCGGCAACGATCTCGAGATCGCCTATGCCGCGCATCTGACAGAAATCTCGAAGCCGCAGATCAACACGGACGCGTTCAATTGCGTGGTCGGCCAGTGAGCTCCGGCCCAGTGAGCTCCGGCCCAGTGAGCTCCGGGCCAGTAAACTCCGGGCCGGACGCGGGGCGCGTCGTCTCGGTCATCGTCCCGGCCGACCTGCTGACGCCGGTGGGCGCCTTTCTCCGCCTGGCACCCCCCGGGACCACCAACTGCTTCCTGCTCGAGAGCGTCGAAGGGGGTGCGGCCCGCGGGCGCTACTCGGTGATCGGCCTCGATCCCGATCTCCTCTGGCGGTGCCGCGACGGGGTGGCCGAGACGGGACGTCGGGACGGCGCCGGCGTCTGGCGCTTCGTGTCCGAGCAGACACCCGCGCTGGACTCGCTCCGCGCCACGATCGCCGCCAACCGCCTCGAGCTCGCCCCCGGCCTGCCGCCGATGACCGGCGCGCTGGTGGGTTATCTCGGCTACGACATGGTGCGGCTGATGGAGCGGCTGCCGCGCCACGGCCTGGACGATCTGGCACTGCCCGAGGCACTGCTGATCCGGCCGCGCCTGTTCGCGATCTTCGACAACGTGCGCGACGAGCTCACGCTGGCCGCCCCGGTTCGCGAAGTGGGCACGGTGGCCGAGGCGGAAGTGCGCGTGGCCGCGGCCGTGGCGCGCCTGGGCCAGAGCCTGCCGCCGGAGCCCGTGGCGCGCGCCGCCCACGCCGCGACCATCGAGCCGCAATCGAACTGCACGCGCGAAAAGTTCCTCGGCATGGTCGAGCGCTGCCGCGAGTTCATCGCGGCCGGCGACGTGTTCCAGGTCGTGCCGAGCCAGCGTTTCTCCGCCCCGTTCGCCGCACCCGCGATCACGCTCTACCGCGCGCTGCGGCGGATCAACCCGGCGCCCTTCCTCTACGTGCTCGAGCTCGCGGACGACGCGCAGCGTTTCGCGATCGTGGGGTCGAGTCCCGAAATCCTGGTGCGCGTGCGCGACGGCGTCGTCACCATCCGGCCGCTCGCCGGCACGCGCCGCCGCGGCGTCGACGCGGCCGAGGACCTGGCGCTCGAACGCTCGTTGCTGGCCGACCCGAAGGAGCGCGCCGAGCACCTGATGCTGGTCGATCTCGGCCGCAACGACGTGGGCCGGGTGTCGGCGCTCGGCAGCGTGCGCGTGACCGAGAGCTTCGTCGTCGAGCGGTTCAGCCACGTCATGCATCTGAGCTCCAATGTCGAGGGCCGCCTCCGCCGCGGCTCGGACGCGGTCGACGCGCTCTGCGCCGGCTTCCCCGCCGGCACGCTGTCGGGCGCGCCGAAAATCCGCGCGATGGAGGTGATCGAGGAGCTCGAGCCTACCCGCCGCGGCATCTATGGCGGCTGCATCGGCTATTTCGCGGCCGACGGCACGATGGACACCTGCATCGGCCTGCGCACGGCCCTCCTGAAGGACGGCGTGATGCATGTGCAGGCAGGCGCCGGCGTGGTCGCCGACAGCATCGCCGAGAACGAGTGGGAAGAGACGCGGCAGAAGGCGCGCGCCCTGTTCCGCGCCGCCGAGGAGGCGCGCCGCTTTAGCTGACGCGGCGACCCTCGAAATCACCGTTTCCGTAACGTCCGTTAGTCAGTTCTTAACTGCTCGGCGGCAACATCACGGAACGTTGATCTCAAGGATCGTTGATATGACCCGTCGTTTGCAACTGCTCGCGGCCACTGTCGGCCTGGGCGCCATGATGTCCACGGCGGCCGCGCAGGCGTCCACGTCGACCGCATCGATGCTGGTGACGGCCACCGTGCTGTCCTACTGCTCGGTGACCGCCAATCCGCTGCCGTTCGGCAACTACACCACCACCGCCACCAGCACCGCCAACACCACCGTGGGTGTGCTCTGCACCAACGGCACGCCCTACAATGTCGGCCTGAACGCCGGCGTAGGCACCGGCGCCTCCGTCACCAACCGTCTGATGACGAACGCGCTCGGCACCCAGACCCTGGCCTACAACCTCTACACGACCGCCGCACTCGCCTCGGTGTGGGGCAACACGGTCGGCACCAACACGGTCGCCGGCACGGGCACGGGCCTGAACCAGTCCCTGAACGTCTATGGCCAGATCCTGTCCGGCCAGAACGTTGGCGCCGGCGCCTACACCGATACGATCACGGTCACGCTGACCTACTGATCGCCGGAATAACGGCTGACACCTCAACTATCGTAATGGGGTCCTCTCATGTCATACCTGCGCTGGGCCAAAAATCTGGCTTGCGCTGCCCTCGTGCTGACCGCCTTCGGCGTGGCACGGGCAGCAAGCATCGAAGTTGCTCCCGTGATGGTCGATTTCGCGCCGAACAGGATGTTCACCACCCTGACGGTCACCAATCACGCCGACGACACGACTGCGGTCCAGCTGCGCGCGTTCACCTGGTCGCAAACCGCCGACGACGACATCCTCGCGCCGACCGGCGACATGGTCGTCAGTCCGCCGATCTTTCAGCTGGGCCCACGTGAGCAGCAGACCATCCGCGTCCTGCTCCGTCGCGCGCCCGGCAGCACCGAGACCACCTATCGAATGCTGCTCGACGAGCTGCCGGCAGCCGGCGAGCCCGGCAAGGTGCAGTTCGCGCTGCGCCTGTCGATGCCGATCTTCGCAAGCCCCGCCAGCACCAGCCCGCCCGTGCTGGTCTGGCGCATCGTCGACACGCCGTCGGGCGCCGAGCTCCGCTGCGAGAACCGCGGCGGCAGGCACGACCGCATCAGCGAGATCGCGGTGCGCCTGCCCGGCGGCCGCAGCATCAGGACCAGCTTCCTGCACAATCCGTACGTGCTCGCGGGCGTCGAGCGGAGCATCCCGCTGCACATCGGCCACCTGGCCGCGGGCGCGCCCGCGACCGTCACCGGACGCGACGACACCGGCGTGATCAACGCAGCCGCCGAGATCCAGGACGCGCCCTGACGAACGCAGGAACGAGAACGCGAGCGACATGGCAGAATGCAGATGTCCGTTCCCCCGCAGAACGCAGCACGACGAACGCCGCCGGTGCTGGCGAGCCATCCCTCCGGACGGCTCGCCGCGTGGCCCCGCCAGTGCCGGCGTGCGCTTCATGGACGGTATTTCGCGCTGATCGCAGGCCTCTGCGGAACCCTGCCGCCGCCCGCTGCGGCCGTGGCGGCCAATGACGACACGCGTCTCTTCGAGGTCTTCATCAACGGGCGCACCACCAATCTCCAGGCGGAGTTCGCCGAGCACGACAAGAAACTCTTCGCGACGATCAGCGATCTGCACGATCTCGGCCTGCGCACCGACGGGTTGCATTCGGGTGCGGATGGCCGTGTCGAGCTCGATGAGATCTCCGGTCTGACCTACGTCATCGACGAGCGCCACCAGGTGCTGCGCCTGACGCTCGGCGACCGACGTCGCGTCGCGCACAAGGTCACGCGTGATGCCGGGATCCACGCGGCCCCGCTCAGCACGCCGGAATTCGGCGCGGTGCTGAACTACCAGTTCGACGGCACCGAGGTGTACGGCCGCGCCGAGACCGAAACCGCGCTCGACGGGCGGATCTCAACGCCCTGGGGCGTGGGTGCGACCTCCTGGCTCGTCAACACCGGCCTGCCGATCAGGACTTTGACGCGGCTCGACACGAACTACACGATCGAGGAGCCCGACACGCTGCGCCGCTGGGAAGTGGGCGACATCATCAGCAGCGGCCTCAGCTGGACGCGCCCCTACCGGCTCGGCGGCCTGCAGGTCAGTTCCGATTTCGGCGTCCGCCCGGGGCTCGTGACCTATCCCACGCCGCAGCTCGCGGGCCATGCCGACGTGCCGTCCACGGTCGACGTGCTGGTCGACAATGTCCGCCAGGTCAGTCAATCGGTCGACCAGGGACCGTTCGAGCTCAACCAGGCGCCGGTGGTGACCGGTGCCAACTCCGTCAGCCTGGTGGTCCGCGATGCCGCCGGCCACGAGAGCGTCCAGTCGCTCGATTTCTACATCTCGCCGACGCTGCTGGCGCCGGGGCTCGCCACCTATTCCACCGAAGGCGGTTTTCTCCGACCGGATTACGGCCTCCGCAGCGACCGCTACACCGCGGCCGCGGTCTCGGGCAGCGTCCGCTACGGCATGTCGCGCTGGTTCACCGCGGAGGCGCATGCCGAGGGCTCGCGACAGGTCCAGATGGGTGGTGCGGGCCTCGCCGTCGACATCTTCAACTTCGCCGCGGGGTCCGTGTCGGTCGCCGGCAGCGCGCCCGATAGCGGCGCCGGCGGCGTGAACACGCATGGCGCCCCCGGCGGCCAGGCGTCGTTCGGGCTGCAGCGCACCGGTCGCTGGCTCGATCTCAGCGTGTCGGCGACGTTCGCCTCGCGCAATTTCCGCGACGTGCCGTCCACCGCCGTGGACCTGCCCCCCACCTTCCAGGCGCAGGCCGGCATCGGCATCTCGACACGCCGCTTCGGCGCGATCCGCTTCGCCCTCGTCGAGGTCAACAGCCGCACGGCCTTCGCCGATCTCGCCGACACCTCCGAGGTGACGATCGGTGCCAATCGCGCGACGATCGGGTCGGCGACCTACACGCGGCGGCTGTTCGGCCGCGCGGAGCTGGCCGTGAACGCCTATCACGACTTCGAGCAGCGCGGCACCACCGGGCTGACCTTCGGCATCTCCATCCCGTTCGGCCCCAGGCGCGCGGCGTCCGCCGATGTCGGCCTGAACGCGAACCGGCTCACCACCGAGGTCGAGGCCGACCAGGCCGCGTACGCACCCGGCGAACTCGGCTGGCGGGGCGAGCTCAGCCGCGATCCGTCTGCGAACGATGAAGGCCAGGTCAGCTACGTCACGCAGCCGGCGACGGTGGCGGCCGAAGTGGACCACACCGGCAGCAACACCGGCTACCGCGCCGAGGCGACCGGCGCGCTGGTCGGCACGGGGCGCGGCGTGTTCTTCGCCAACCGGATCAACGACAGCTACGCCGTGATCGACTCGGGCGGCGTGCCGAATGTCGGCGTGCTGCAGGAGAACCGCCCCGTCGGGCGCACGGACGCCAACGGGCTGCTGCTGCTGCCCACGCTGTCGGGCTGGCAGGACAACCGCATCTCGCTCGATCCCGGCGATCTGCCGGCCGACGTCACCGGCGACAAGCTCGAGACGATGCTCCGGCTGCCGGCCTCGTCGGGCGCGCAGGTGCGGTTCGCACTCCATCGCGGCACCGCCGCCGTGCTCAAGCTGGTGCTGGCCGACGGCCGCTCGGTGCCGGTGGGATCGAGCGCGACGCTGGGCGACGACAGGCCCGTGCCGGTGGGCCATGACGGCGACGTGTTCCTCACCACGCTGAAGCCCCATAACGTGCTTCACGTGCGCATGATCGGCGGCGCCTGCACCGCTCTCTTCGACTTCGAGCCGGTGGCGGGAACGCTGCCCGAACTCGGCCCTTTCACCTGCGTCGCGGATCCGCGATGACGGGGGAGGCCGCCGCCTCATCGACCGACAGGAACTGCAGCGATCGCGCGCTTCAGCGTCGGCGCTCCCGAGCCCCGCGGGGGCGCGCGCGTCGGGACCGGGCGGCGTCCGACGCCGTCCCAATCATGGCCTGTCTCACGCCCATGTGATGCCTTGTGTCGGCGGGTGAGACGATCTCTGATGCAACCGAAGGTTGCTTCGCGTGTATCAGTCGGCGAGCCACAAGGTTGCCGGGTCGATGCGCTTCCACCTCTCGAGACACCTCGTCCTACCTGCGCTCGGCGCCCTGGTTGCGGTCGCAAGCCAGCCGGCTGCGGCCCGGGTGATGCCGGTGGCAAGTGCGAGTTTCGAAGTGAGCGCGGTGGTCGTCGCTTCGTGTCAGGTCAGCACCGGAACAGGCGCCGTCACGCCGGCGAACACGATCGTCAGCTGCAACGGAGTGACACCCGGCATGATCGGCGGCGCGCGAGCCTCCGACCTGCGCAACCCGACCGCCGACGAGGCCGCTTCCGGCGCCGACATGAACGCCGTCACCATCACCTACTGAGATCGCAGCGTCCCGGGCCGTCGCTTCTGCCGGGTCCGGGCGAGCCGGAGATCCGGCGCCCGGAGGCGAGCGCGTTCCGGCCGCCATGCCACAGAGGCGCCGATCGCCGGCGTCCCATGACTTACGGAGATCGTAGCGTCCCGGGCTGGTTCGCGCTTACCGGGTCCGGGCGAGCCGAAGATCCGGCGCACCCAGTCCAGCCGCGCGAGCGGCGTGCCGGCCGCGTCGCCATGCGACATAGGCGGCGACCGCCGGCGTCACCTCGGCCGGATCGATCTCGTCGAACGGCATCAGCGTCGCCGCCACGACCTCGCGATTGTCGAGCCGCAGCTCGGGACGCGCGGCAAGCTCGAGCTCGAAGAAGGTGACCGTGTCATGCCGCCCGTCCCAAAACCCCGTTTCCACGTGGACCTGGCGCAGCTCGCCGGGCGCCACGTGAAGATCGAGTTCCTCGGCGAGCTCGCGACTCGCGGCCACCGCCGGATCCTCGCCGGGTGCGACGCCGCCGCCCGGCATCGACAGCTCCGGCCGGTAGGATTGCCGCAGCATCAGCATCGTCTGCCCGACCAGGATCGCCACCAGCGCACCCTGGTGACGCGGGCGCGTCACGCCCCAGACGAGCCGTGCGGAACGGAAGCCGATGGCGAGCGCGATCCGGTACAGCAGGTCGACGAGGTGGCTCATGCGGTCATGATGACGCGGGATCGTTGCCAGATCCTCAAAACGCCCCGCTATCGGACGACGCCTCGCCTTGAACACGCCCGCCTCCCTCACGCCCGTTCCCCTCACAAGGGTCCGCAAGCCCGAGAGAAGGGGACGCGGCCGGATCGATCCGGTTCCGACTCGGCGATCAGGCTTCGGCGGCGACCTTGCGGCCGCGCCGGCGCGGCGGCTCGGCGGCCGCGGCGGGCGGTGCCGACGGCACGGTCGAGCCGGGCTTGCGGCCGAGGCCGATCTTCTTGGCGAGCGACGAGCGGTGCTCGGCGTAGTTCGGCGCCACCATCGGATAGTTCGGCGGCAGGCCCCATTTCTCGCGATACTGGTCGACCGTCATGTTGTAGGCGGTCTGCAGATGCCGTTTCAGCATCTTCAGCTTCTTTCCGTCTTCCAGACAGATGATGTAGTCCGGAAAGACCGATCGCTTGATCGGCACGGCAGGTTCACGCTGTTCAGCCGCGACCGGCTCCGTGCCCAGGCCGCGCAACGTTGCGTAGACCTGCTGGATCAGAGCGGGAATGCTGTTGGCCGGCACGTTGTTGTGGGCGCAATGCGCGGACACGATTTGGGCGGTGAGGCCGAGCAGCGGATCGGGCGCGCTGTCGTTGCTCATGATCACTGGTTGCTCTTCTTGAAAGGATTGCGGATCAGCCCGTATCCGGAAGTCCCGCGCGGCGCAAGGGTGCTTGTTACTTCGGCCCCGGTCAGAGCCACCATTTGACCGGTTCTGGATCGACGAAGTCGAGTTGCGGCTCCTCGAGGCGTCGCCGCGGTCCGCGCCGGCCGCGCTGGGCAGCGGGGCCGCCCTGGATCTCGGGATCGGCATCGTCGGCCGGCGCCGTCTCGTCGCCCGGCTCGTTGGATTCCGTCTCGGCGGGTGCGGCATTGCGCGACCGCTCGGCCACGGCAGCGTGTTCCGTCAGTGCGGCCTGCGCCTTGTCGCGCCACTCGCGCGCTTCGGCGACGGCGTTGTCGCGCTCGAGCTCGGCATGGCCGATTCGCGTCTGCAGCGAGCGCAGCTGGGTCTCCCGTTCGGTGAGCTTCCGCTCCGCCTCGGCGCGCAGCTGGCGCTCATGGGCGAGTTCCTCGGCCTGGCGATCGCTCTCGGAGACCGACGGGCGCGCCGCCTGGCTCAGCCGGCCGCGCACTACGCTGACGGGAACCTCGCCGTCCTGCACGAAGCGGTGTCGCCGTGCCCCAGGTCCGCTGCCGCCGCCGGTCGGACGCCGATCGGTGCCGCCATGCGCCTCGTGATGGGTGGCGCGCTCGGCGGCCTGGCCGGGTTTGGAGCCGAACAGCCCGAGGGCTGCGCGCATGCGCGCCTCGGCGTCGGACGCGTCGTCCCCCTGGGGGCCGTCGCCGCCCTCGCGCAACTTCAATGTGCCGCCTGGAGTGCCGAAGAGATCCGCGCGCGTGCGGTCGTTGGGCTGGTCGTCGTCCATGTGTCCGATGTTCGCCATGCTAGTCGTGGAGATGCAGTCGTAAAGATGCTTGCTGTGAAGGCTGGGCCGCCACGGACGAACCGGCGCTCGCAGCGCCATTGCTTACGTGATCCCTTATCGGTCGCGCGGCCGCCGACCGGCTTCGATCCGGATGCCCATTCCGACGAGTCCCAGGATCACGAGGATCATCCAGCACGCAACCGGAATTGCAAGGCATTCCTGAATCAAGAATTGACTCGGCGTAATGTAGTAGTTGTTGATCAGATGTCCATGCCAGATCCGCATCTGCCGGATCACGTGGTGCGTCAACTCGTCTTTTTCTTGCGGCGACCGCTGTTCAAGCATGTGCTGGAAGACGGCCGAGACGAATCCCAGCGTCGGCCCCGACAACAACATGTTCTGCCAGAACGAAGACATCTTCCGCCGGGGTGCTCCCGTCTTGCGCCGTGTGCAAGTCCCGTGATCGTTACCGGCCCGGTCGCGGGCACCGTCGGTGCCGCACCGCAGGTGGCGCGGTTGACCCGGCCACACCCGCAACGCATGTTCCGGGCACGATGATCCTGCTGGTCGACAATTACGACAGCTTCACCTTCAATCTGGTGCATCTCCTTGGAGGGCTCGGGGCTGTGTGCGACGTGCGCCGCAACGATGCGCTCGATGTGGCCGCCGCGCTGGCGCTGCGCCCGGAGGCGATCGTGCTGTCGCCCGGGCCCTGCACGCCGAACGAGGCCGGGATCTGCCTCGACCTCGTGGCCGCCGCGGCCGCCCGCGACATCCCGCTGCTCGGCGTCTGCCTCGGCCACCAGGCGATCGGCCAATGCTTCGGCGGCGAGGTGGTGCGGGCCCCCGTGCCGATGCACGGCAAGGTCGACCACATGCACCATGCCCAGAGTGAGGGGGCGGGAAGCAATGGCGGCCTGTTCGCCGGCCTGCCGAGCCCGTTCGAGGCCACGCGCTACCACAGCCTCATCGTCCGGCGCGACACGCTGCCCGCGGAACTCGCCGTGTCCGCCTGGACCGCGGATGGGCTGATCATGGGGATGCATCACCGCATCCACCCGATCTTCGGCGTGCAGTTCCATCCCGAAAGCATCGCCTCGCCGCTGGGTGCGGCGATCGTCGGCCATTTCCTGGCGATCGCCGGCACCTCGCTCGCGCACGTGGCTGCGTGAACGGGGGCGGCGTGAACGGGGGCTGCGTGAACGGATCCGCCGAGTCCGCGACGCCACGTCCGTGAGCCTGAAACCGGTTCTCGGCCGGATCGCCGATGGCGGGGTGCTTGATGCCGCGGAGGCGGAGGCCGCCTTCGCGACGCTGCTCGCGGGCGAGGCCGGTGACGCCGAGATCGGCGCCCTGCTGATGGGCCTGCGCGTGCGTGGCGAGGCGGTCTCCGAGATCCGCGGCGCGGTCGCGGCGCTGCGCTCGCGCATGGTCACGATCGCCGCCCCCCCGGGTGCGATCGACCTCTGCGGCACCGGCGGCGACGGCCAGGCGACGCTGAACGTGTCGACGGCGGCAGCCTTCGTGGTCGCCGCCTGCGGGGTGCCCGTGGCCAAGCACGGCAACCGCGCGGTCTCGTCGCGCAGCGGTGGCGCGGATGTGCTGCTGGCCCTTGGGATCGATCCGGACCCGCCGGTTGAGACACAGGCACGGCTGCTCGCCGAGCTCGGCCTCGCCTTCCTGTTCGCGCCCCGCCACCACGCCGCGATGCGCCATGCGGCCGCCGCACGGCGCGCCATCGGCATCCGCTCGATCCTCAACATCGCAGGCCCGCTCTCCAACCCTGCCGGCGCCCGTCGCCAGCTCACCGGCGTGTTCGACGCCCGCTTCCTGCAGCCGATGGCGGAGGCGCTGCGCGATCTCGGCACCGAACGCGCCTGGCTCGTGCACGGCGCGGGACTTGACGAGATGACCCTTGCGGGAGAGACCGACGCGGTCTCGCTCGAGGCCGACGGCACGATCCGCGCGTTCACCGTCACTCCCGAGGAGGCCGGGCTGCCGCGGGCGCCGCATTCGGCGATCGCCGGTGGCGATCCGCGCGCGAACGCAGCCGCGCTCGGGGACATGCTCGACGGGCGTCGCGGCGCCTATCGCGACACGGTGGTGCTGAACGCGGCGGCAGCCTTGGTGATCGCCGGGCGGGCACCCCATCTGCGGGAGGGTGCTCGCGAGGCGGAAGACGCGATCGCTACGGGCGCCGCCGCCCGCCTGCTCGGGGCGATGCGCGCGGCGGTTCCGGCGAGCGCGGTTTCGGCGAGCGCGGAGATGGTGTGACGCGGATGGACCAGGTGGAACGCGGCCCCCAACGTCTGGACGGGGGCGACCGAGCAAGCGACAAGCTCGCGCAGATCTGCGCCGAAACGCGCGAGACCGTGGCGCAGCGGCAGGCGAAGCTGCCGCTGGCCACGCTGAAGGCGCGGATCCGCGAGCGCGGCCGCGACGGGCGCGGCTTCGCGGCGGCCCTGAAACGCGCGACCGTCGAGCGGCGCCCCGGCCTGATCGCCGAGATCAAGCGGGCTTCGCCCTCGGCGGGCGTGATCCGCCCGGACTTCTCTCCGTTCGCCCTGGCGGCGGCCTACGAGGCCGGTGGCGCCGTGTGCCTGTCCGTGCTGACCGAGGAGAAGAATTTCCACGGCAAGTCGCTCGATCTCGAGGCCGCGCGCGGCGCCTGCCGGCTGCCCGCGTTGCGCAAGGATTTCATCCTCGAGGAGTGGCAGGTCTACGAGAGCCGCGCGATCGGGGCCGATTGCATTCTGCTGATCATGGCGGCACTCGAGAGCCGGGTGGCGCTCGACCTGGCCCGGCTCGCCCATTCGCTCGACCTCGACGTGCTGGTCGAGGTGCATGACGAGGCCGAACTCGACCGCGCACTCGGCCTCGACACCGCGCTGATCGGCATCAACAACCGCAACCTGCGCACGCTGGAGACCGATCTCGCGGTCTCGCGGCGCCTGGCTCCCCGTGTGCCGCTTGGTCGGATCGTGGTCTCGGAAAGCGGCATTCGCACCCATGCCGACATCGTGGCGCTGGGCGAGATCGGCGTCGGCTGCTTCCTGGTGGGCGAGAGCCTGCTGCGCCAGCCCGACGTCACCGCGGCCACGCGCGCGCTGCTGGGCCCGGCGCCCCTGGGCCCGGTGCCCCTGGGTTCGGCGCCCCTGGGTTCGGAGCAGTGACCGCGGACTTCACCCATCTCGACGAACACGGGCGCGCCGTGATGGTCGATGTGGGCGGCAAGCAGGTGACGTCCCGGCGCGCGGTCGCCACCTGCAACATCCTGATGAAGCCTGCGACGCGCGACGCGATCCTCGCCGGCACCGTGCCGAAGGGCGACGTGCTGGCGGCGGCCCGGATCGCCGGCATCATGGCGGCCAAGCGCACCGCCGAGCTCATTCCCCTCTGCCACCCGCTGCCCATCTCTTCGGTGACGGTGGAGATCGAACCGATCGCGTCTGACGTAAAGGCGAGGGAGACAGGGCTCGCGATAAGCGCGATGGTGGCGACCACCGCGCGCACGGGGGTCGAGATGGAGGCGCTGACGGCCGCCTCCATTGCGGCGCTGACGATCTACGACATGTGCAAGGCGCTGGATCGCGCCATGCGCATCGATGGTTTGCGCGTGGTGGAAAAGTCCGGCGGCCGTAGTGGTGATTTCAAAGAGGAATAGGACGCAAGCGATGGCGAGCGGCGTGAAGACGGCCCCAGGGGCGACACCGATGGCGACACCGGCTGCGAACGGCAAACGCGGCGGCGATACCACGATCAAGACGGAAGGTGCCGGCGATCTCGGGACCGACGGGCTGCGGCGCGCCTGGGCCGACATGCTGCTGATCCGCCGCTTCGAGGAGCAGGCGGGCGTGCTCTACGGCATGGGGCTGATCGGCGGGTTCTGCCATCTCTATATCGGCCAGGAGGCCGTGGTGGTGGGGTTGCAATCGGCGCTGAGCGAGGGCGACCAGATCGTCACCTCGTATCGCGACCACGGCCACATGCTGGCCACGGGGATGGACCCGAAGGGCGTGATGGCCGAGCTCACCGGGCGCGCGACAGGCTATTCGCGCGGCAAGGGCGGCTCGATGCACATGTTCTCGCGCGCGCAGAACTTCTTCGGCGGCCACGGCATCGTGGCGGCGCAGGTGCCGATCGGCACGGGGCTGGCCTTTGCCAATCGCTACCGCGGCAATGACCGCGTCTCGGTCACGTATTTCGGCGAGGGTGCCTCGAACCAGGGCCAGGTGTTCGAGAGCTTCAACATCGCGGCGCTGATGAAGCTGCCGGTGATCTTCGTGATCGAGAACAACCGGTACGGGATGGGAACCTCGGTCGAGCGCGCGTCGGCGTCCAAGGATCTGAGCCAGAACGGCGCGCCATGGGGAATTCCGGGCCGCAAGGTCGACGGGATGGACGTGCTCGCCGTGCACCGCGTGGGCGTCGAGGCGGTGGCGCATTGCCGCGGCGGCCACGGCCCGTTCCTGATCGAGGCCTCGACCTACCGCTATCGCGGCCACTCGATGTCGGACCCGGCGAAATACCGGACGCGCGAGGAAGTGGACCAGATGCGCAAGGAGCACGACGCGATCGAGAGCGCCAAGCGTCGCCTGGTTGAGCTCGGCGTGGGCGAGGACGAGCTCAAGGCGCAGGAGAGCGAGATCCGCAAGCGCGTGGCCGAGGCCGTGGAGTTCGCCAAAGACAGTCCGGAGCCCGATCCGTCCGAGTTGTGGACCGATGTGCTTCTCGAGGGAGTGCGCGCATGACCTCGATCCTGATGCCGGCGCTTTCGCCGACCATGACCGAAGGCAAGCTGGCCCGCTGGCTCAAGAAGGTCGGCGACGACGTCTCGCCGGGCGACGTGCTGGCCGAGATCGAGACCGACAAGGCGACCATGGAGGTGGAGGCGGTCGACGAGGGCAAGCTCACGCGCATCCTGGTCGACGAGGGTACCGATGGCGTGGCCGTCAACACGCCGATCGCCGAGCTGAACGGCGGCGACGCGAGGGCTGCCGAGAAGGAAGCGCCGGCCCTGCCGAAGGTCGCGGCCGAGGGGTCGAGCCCCAAGGCGATTGCCGACCGCACGCTTGCCGAGCAGGCGCCGCGCTTCGCACCCACCGCGGGCGCCGAGCCGGCGCCCGAGCCGGACGCGGGCGAGACGCGCGACATGACCGTGCGCGAGGCGCTGCGCGACGCGATGGCGACCGAGATGCGGCGCGATCCGGACGTGTTCCTGATGGGCGAGGAAGTCGCGCAGTATCAGGGCGCCTACAAGATCAGCCAGGGCCTGCTGGAAGAGTTCGGCGACAGGCGGGTGATCGACACGCCGATCACCGAGCACGGCTTCACGGGCGTGGCCGTGGGTGCGGCGCTGGCCGGGCTGAAGCCGATCGTCGAATTCATGACGTTCAACTTCGCGATGCAGGCGATCGACCAGATCATCAATTCGGCGGCCAAGACGCTCTACATGTCGGGCGGACAGATGGGTTGCCCGATCGTGTTTCGCGGCCCGAACGGGGCCGCGAGCCGTGTCGCCGCCCAGCACAGCCAGGATTATGCGAGCTGGTACGCGCATGTTCCGGGATTGAAGGTGGTGGCCCCGTTCTCGGCGGCTGACGCGGTGGGGCTGCTGCGTGCGGCGATCCGCGATCCGAATCCGGTGATCGTGCTCGAGAACGAGATCCTCTACGGGCAGAGCTTTTCCGCCCCCGTGTCGGAGGATTACATGGTGCCGATCGGCCGCGCCAAGGTCGAGCGGGTCGGCACCCATGTGACGATCGTCGCCTACAGCATCATGGTCGGCGTCGCGTTGCGCGCGGCGGCGACGCTGGCCGAAGAGGGCATCGAGGCGGAGGTGATCAATCTCCGTTCGCTGCGTCCGCTCGACACGGAGACCGTGGTGGCATCCGTGAAGAAGACCAGCCGGCTCGTGACCGTCGAGGAGGGCTGGGCCTATGCCGGCATCGGCGCGGAAGTGGCGATGCGGGTGATCGAGGAGGCGTTCGACTGGCTCGACGCGCCGCCGGTGCGCGTCGCCGGTGCCGACGTGCCGCTGCCCTATGCCGCCAATCTGGAAAAGCTCGCATTGCCGCAGCCCGAATGGGTAATCGACGCGGTGAGGAAGATCGTCTGACATGCCCACCGACATCCTGATGCCGGCGCTCTCGCCGACCATGACCGAAGGCACGCTTGCCCGCTGGCTCAAGAAGGAGGGCGACAGCGTGGCGCCCGGCGACGTGATCGCGGAGATCGAGACCGACAAGGCGACGATGGAGGTCGAGGCGGTCGACGAGGGCCGTATCGGCCGCATCCTGGTCCGCGAAGGAACGGAAGGTGTGGCGGTGAACACGCCGATCGCCATGCTGCTCGCCGAGGGCGAGGAGGCGCCGGCGGAAGGTGCCCCCGCCGCGAAGGCGGCGGCGCCGGTCGAGAAGAAGAGCGAGCCGGCCGCCGCGGCAGCTGCGCCGGCACCGGCGAGAGCCGCACCCGCGGCGGCGCCCGCCGGCCGCATCTTCGCGTCCCCGCTCGCGCGTCGCATCGCGGAGCAGAACAGCATCTCGCTCGACGCCATCAAGGGGAGCGGTCCGAACGGCCGCATCATCCGCGCCGATGTCGAGGGTGCCGCCAAGTCATTCCCCGCACCTCAGCCCGCCGCCGCAGCACTCACGCCGGCGCCGGTCGCGGCGAAGCCGCCGGCCCCGCCGCCCGCGCCGCCGGACGCACCGCACAAGGCGGTTCCGAACTCCTCGATGCGCCGCGCGATCGCCCGCCGCCTGTCGCAGTCGCTGACGGAACGGCCGCATTTCTTCGTCACGGTCGACATCGAGCTCGACGAGCTGCTGGCACTCCGTTCCAAGCTGAACACGAAGGCGCCGGAAGGCGAGGGCGGGTTCAAGCTTTCCGTCAACGACATGCTGATCAAGGCCGCGGCCCTCGCGCATCGCCGCGTGCCGGGTGTCGCCGTCACCTACACCGAGGATGCGATCATCCACTGGGAGCGCATCGACATCTCCGTGGCGGTCGCGATCCCCGACGGGCTGATCACGCCGATCGTGCGCGACGCCGACCGCAAGGGTCTTGCCGCCATCAGCAACGAGGTGAAGGACCTGGTCGCGCGCGCGCGCGCCGGCAAGCTCAAGCCGGCCGAATTCGAGGGCGGCGCCTTCTCGATCTCCAATCTCGGCATGTTCGGCGTGCGCGAGTTCACCGGCATCATCAACCCGCCGCAGGCCGCGATCCTGGCGCTGGGTGCCGGCGAGAAACGGCCCGTGGTGCACGGCAACGAGCTCGCGGTCGCGACCGTGATGTCGGCCACGATGTCGTCCGACCACCGCGCGATCGACGGCGCGCTCGCCGCCCGCTACCTCGCCGCGTTCAAAGGGATCGTGCAGGACCCGCTGGAACTGATGCTGTGAGTGGTGCGGGGGAAAATTTCGATGTCGTCGTCATCGGCGGCGGCCCGGGCGGCTACGTCGCCGCGATCCGCGCGGCCCAGCTCGGCCTGACAGCGGCCGTCGTCGAGCGCGAGCATCTCGGCGGCATCTGCCTGAACTGGGGCTGCATCCCGACCAAGGCCCTGCTGCGCTCCTCGGAAATTTCGCACCTGCTCGCGCATCTCGACGAGTTCGGCTTTGCCGCCGACAACATCCGCTTCGATCTCGCCAAGGTGGTGAAGCGCTCGCGCGCGGTCTCCAAGCAGCTCGCCTCGGGCGTGGGCTTCCTGCTCAAGAAGAACAAGATCCCGGTGTTCGACGGCACCGGCAAGCTCGCCGGCAAAGGCCGCGTCGTCGTCGAGCGCGAAGGCAAACAGGTGGCGACCCTGTCGGCCAAGCACATCATTCTGGCGACCGGAGCGCGCGCCCGCACGCTGCCCGGCTTCGAACCCGACAAGAACCTCGTCTGGACCTATCGCGAAGCGATGGTACCGGACGCGATGCCGAAAAAGCTCCTCGTGATCGGCTCGGGCGCGATCGGTATCGAGTTCGCGAGCTTCTATCGCAACATGGGCGCGGACGTGACCGTGGCCGAAGTCGCCCCGCGCATCCTCCCCGTCGAAGACGAGGAGATCGCCGCCTTCGCGGCCAAGCAGTTCGAGCGTCAGGGCATGCGCATCCTCACCGGTGCCAAGGTCTCGGCACCCGAGCGCGTCGCCGGCGGCGCCAAGGTCACGATCTCATCCGACGGCAAGACCACTGCCGACATCTACGACAAGATCATCCTCGCAGTCGGCATCGTCGGCAATGTCGAGAATATCGGTCTCGAAGGCACCGGCGTGAAAGTGGAAAAGACTCACGTACTGATCGACGAGTTCTGCCGCACCGGCGAACCGGGCGTCTACGCGATCGGCGATCTCGCGGGCGCACCATGGCTCGCGCACAAGGCCAGCCACGAAGGCGTCGTCTGCGTCGAGGAAATCGCCGGCAAGCATCCGCACCCGATCGACTGGACCAACATCCCCGGCTGCACCTATTGCCGCCCGCAGATCGCCTCCGTCGGCCTCACCGAGGCGCGCGCCAAGGAAGCCGGATACGACATCCGTGTCGGCCGCTTTCCGTTCATCGGCAACGGCAAGGCGATTGCCATGGGCGAGACCGAAGGCATGGTCAAGACCGTGTTCGATGCCAAAACCGGCGCGCTGCTCGGTGCGCATCTGATCGGCGCCGAAGTCACCGAGATGATCCAAGGCTACGTGATCGGGCGCACGCTCGAGACGACCGAGGCCGAGCTGATGCACACTGTGTTTCCGCATCCGACCGTGTCCGAGACGATGCATGAGGCTGTGCTCGACGCTTACAGCCAGGCGATCCACATCTAAGGAAGGCCAGGGCTCTGCCCTGGACCCGCTGGGGTCTTGACCCCAGACCCCACTACTAAGGAGTTTTCCCTATGAAGTCCAAGCATGTGCTGGCGCTGGCCGATGCGAAGACGATCATGGATGGCGCTCGCGCCGAAGCCGAGCGGCGTGGACTGGAAATGTCGATCGCCATCACCGACGAGGCCGGCGTGCTCCTCCTGCTCGAGCGGCTCGACAACGGTCGCCTCCACACGCCCGAAGTCGCAACCCTCAAGGCGCGGACGGCAGCGATCAGCCGCACGCCGACCGCGACCTTGCAGGAACAAGTGAAGACCCAGCCCGCCTACCTGACCTTCCCGGGCCGGGTGCCACTGCAGGGCGGTCTGCCGATCCTGCACGCAGGCACGGTGGTCGGCGGCATCGGTGTGTCGGGCGGCAAACCCGAGGAAGACGAGACCGTGTGCCAGGCCGGTCTCGACGGCTTCGCGTCCGCTGGCTGACGCTCCCCCGGCTCCTGTCAGAGGGCGCTGCCATGTCGATAAATCGAACTTTTCTTCATGGCCAATCTTACTGGTCGTCGCGGTCAAACGCCTCGCGACACTGCACGCTGACGTTCCGGTTCCCAACTCCCTGTTTGCTGGCCGACACGCCGCATTCTACGCGACATCGCGTGCGCAGCTTTCGGCTTTGAGAACGCGCGTCGTCGAAGCGGGTGCTTCGGCGAGGAGATGCGCCGGCCGGATCGGGCGGATGACGAGGTTGCCGCCGCAGTTGGGGCAGACGCCGCGGAACGTGCAGTCAAAGGTGCAGATACGCGCATCGTCGCTGGACGGCGGCAAGTCGCAGTCGCAACACTCACAGTTCGGCCGCATCTCCAACATCACAACCTTCCTTAAGTAGCGGGATCAAAGGGGCAAGCCCCTTTGCGGGGCCAGGGGCAGAGCCCCAGCCTTCTACAGAGTCCCCCCCCGCCGCCCGATCGCCGCCCCGAGTCTCAGCCGCAGCGCGTTCAGCCGGATAAACCCGGCGGCATCCCGCTGGTCGTAGGCTCCCTGATCGTCCTCGAAGGTGACGACGCGGCTGTCATAGAGGCTGTTGGCACTCTCACGCCCCACGACGGTCGCCTGTCCTTTGTAAAGCTTCAGCCGCACCCGCCCGGTGACGCTGTTTTGGCTTTCGTCGATCAGCGCCTGGAGCATCCGTCGTTCAGGGCTGAACCAGAACCCGTTGTAGATGAGCTCGGCGTAGCGCGGCATCAGACTGTCCTTGAGGTGGCCGGCCTCGCGGTCGAGCGTGATGCTTTCCATGCCGCGATGGGCTGCCAGCAGGATGGTGCCGCCCGGCGTTTCGTAGATGCCGCGCGATTTCATGCCGACGAAACGGTTCTCCACCAGGTCGAGCCGGCCGATGCCGTTGCGGCGGCCGAGTTCGTTGAGCCTGGCGAGCAGGTTGGCAGGCGAGAGTGTCTCGCCGTCGATCGCGGTCGGGTCGCCGCGCTCGAAATCCATCGTGATGTATTCGGGCGTGTCGGGCGCGTCCTCGGGGCGGATGGTGCGCTGGTAGACGATCTCGTCGGCCTCGACTGCCGGGTCCTCGAGCACTTTGCCTTCCGAGGACGAGTGCAGGAGGTTGGCGTCCACGCTGAACGGCGCCTCGCCACGCTTGTCGCGCGAGATCGGGATCTGGTTCTGTTCGGCGAACTCGATCAGTCTGTTGCGGCTGGTGAGCTCCCATTCGCGCCAGGGGGCGATGATCGTGACGTCGGGTTTCAGCGCGTAGTAGGCGATCTCGAAGCGGACCTGGTCGTTGCCTTTCCCGGTCGCCCCATGGGCCACCGCGTCGGCGCCGACCGCGTCGGCGATCTCGATCTGCCGTTGCGCGATCAGCGGGCGCGCGATCGAGGTGCCGAGCAGATACTGCCCCTCGTACAGCGTGTTCGCGCGGAACATCGGAAACACGAAGTCGCGCACGAACGTCTCGCGCAGATCCTCGACGAAGATCTCGCGCACGCCGAGCATCTCCGCCTTGCGCCGCGCCGGTTCGAGCTCCTCGCCCTGGCCGAGATCGGCGGTGAAGGTCACGACCTCGCAACCGTATTCGGTCTGCAGCCAGCGCAGGATCACGCTCGTGTCGAGCCCGCCCGAATAGGCCAGGACCACCTTCTTCACCGGCTTGCGTGCCATCGTGCCTCCGTCTCGCTTACGGGCCGTGCGGGAGACGCACGTCCGGTCGGCCGCCACCACAAGCATGTCGCGGGGCGTGGTGGAAGCCTGTTTGATCGGATCGGGCCGCCGAAGGGGTGGGCGAACTTGAAATTCGTTGGACCATTCAAGTTGGGGGTGGGACGGGAGCGGCCTTGGGGGTCGGTGGGGTGAAGTGTTCTGGCATGAGCGGTGCTCCTGGTGGAGCGGGTGAGGGTAGGGGAGTCTTGATCGGGGGGAAGGTTGTTCTTTCTTGAAAGAAAGAACCAAAGAACTTTTACTTGTGAGACGTGGAGGTCGGGAGCTTGGAGGTGCCATGCGGCCGACAGGGCTGCGGCTCAATGGGTGATGACCGCTTTGCGCTCGAAGCGGAAGAAGGGGCGAGTTTGTCAGCTTTCTGATAGCGGACATCGAGCGATTGAGGCAGCATATCGTGTTCGTGCGGCGATCCCAGTCCGGAGTAAAGCCTCCTGTTTCCAGATTCGACACTCAGATGGCGGCCATATCCATCGATTATCGATGGCATTGGACGTCCTCCTACGGTGATTGATCAGGGTCTGTGGCGCGGAGTGCTTTACCTTATTGTTATTCCGCCACGTGTCGGAGCGCTCGCGTTTGGAATTGAAATCGCTTGTGAGTTGTACTTCGGCATAGACGAAATGATTTACTCAATTAGCGACCACGGGAACGTCGCTGGCCAGTACGACGGTGGAGTTTACATAAAAGAAGCCGATGATTCGGCTCTACTGAGAACATGGGTAGCAACCGATCCGTTTCGCCGCCGCCCGCGGCATTTCTCCTTTGTCGGCGGAGATAACTGTTACGAGGTGCTTGGCTCTGGGCCTGTAATCAACACCTTTGAAAACAGCGAAGACGCCTATGTCTGGGGGCCTGCGAGATGAGTTCAGTCTTTGGTGAGCAGCACGTCAGCTATGGCACGCCTGAAGCGGACCAGCCTCTGTGGATGGCTCCCGCGTTGCAAGATGAATCGACGTTCTGGCGTTGGTCGGGTGCAGTCTTCTGTCCGGCCTGTTGATGCAGTCGACTTGGACTGCTGGCCCTGATGGGGTCCGCGAACAAGGTCCCAATCTGCTTCTCAGGCTATGACGCCTTTGGCTGGTCCCCTGGGTGTCCTTGTTCCCGGCCTGACCGGTTTCGCCATCACATCTCTTCGCCCCGCAACCTCGTTGAGCTGATCCCTCAGCTGACCCTTGTGAAGCTTCACCCCGCCAGCATCGGCGCGTGGCTGGCCTGGTAGACCTCGCCGCGCATCATCAACGCCCAGACGATCCGCGCCATCTTGTTCGCCATGGCGACAGTCGCCACACGCACCGGCTTGCGCTCCAGCAGCGCCACCAGGCGTTGGTCTGCGGTCTCCGGCTTATGCCGCGCTCGCCGCACCAGCGATGTTGCGCCTACGACGAGCAGCTTGCGCAGGTATCTGTCGCCCATCTTGGTAATGTGACCGAGGCGCTCTTTGCCACCACTCGAATTCTGCTGTGGCGTCAGGCCGAGCCATGCGGCGAAGTGGCGGCCTGACTTGAACTGTTTCGGATTGAGCTGCTGCCGGTTCCGTGGACACCAGGTTTAGGGTGTTTCATGAGATTGGAGGGTGGGGATGGGTCGGCGATTGTTCAGCCGGGAGTTCAAGCTGGAGGCGATCCGGCTGGTCAAGGAACGTGGGGTTTCGGTGGTGCAAGCCAGCCGGGACCTGGATGTCGGCGAGAACATCCTGCGGCGTTGGATCAAGGAGTTCACTTCGGATTCTGGACAGGCCTTTCCGGGCCAGGGCCAGCTCAAGCCGGAGCAGCAGGAGATCGATCGGCTGCGCCGTGAGGTCGCCAAGCTCAAGGCGGAGCGCGACATCCTAAAAAAAGCCGCGGCCTACTTCGCGAGGGAGTCGTTGTGAAGTTCGGCTTCATTGCGAAACACCGAGGGATCTGGCCGGTGCGGTGGCTTTGCGAGGCGCTCGGTGTCTCGCGCAGTGGGTTCCATGCCTGGCTCTGCCGCTCGCCTGGTGCCCGGGCGCGCAGCGATGAAGTCCTCGGCGCCAAGGTCAAGACCAGCTTCGTTGGCAGTGACCGGACCTACGGCGCCCGGCGGGTCTGGCATGACGTGCTGGCCGAGGGAGCCGCATGCGGGCTGCATCGTGTCGAGCGGCTGATGCGCGAACAGGCCTTGCGGGCCCGGCCACGCCGCAGGGGGCTTCCCTCGGACAAGGGCACTCGGCACGAGGCAGCGGACAACGTGCTGGATCGGCAGTTCGAGGCCACGGCGCCGAACCAGAAGTGGATCGCCGACTTCACCTACATCTGGACGGCCGAGGGCTGGCTTTACGTGGCGGCCGTGATCGACCTGTTTTCACGTCGCGTGGTCGGCTGGTCGATGAGCGCCACGATGGCCGCCCAGCTGGTTGCGGACGCGTTGATGATGGCGATCTGGCGTCGAGGCAAACCAGACGCGCTGCTGCATCATTCGGATCAGGGAAGCCAATACAGCAGTGAGCAGTTCCAGAAGCTGCTGGCCGATCACGGCGTCACCTGCAGCATGAGCCGATCGGGTAACGTCTGGGACAACGCGGCGATGGAGAGCTTCTTCTCCTCGCTGAAAACCGAGCGGACAGCCCGCAAGGTCTACCGCAACAGGGACCAGGCCAGAGCCGACGTGTTCGACTATATCGAGCGGTTCTACAACCCGCGGCGACGCCACTCGACCATCGGCTATCTCAGCCCTATGGAGTTCGAGCGGATCAAAGCGTCAGCTTAAGGTGCGTGTCCACGGAACCGGCAGCAGCTCAGATCGGTGACAGACGCGGCAAGCGCTGTTGCGCCGATCGGGCCAATGCCGGGGATAGTGGCAAGGCGCCGCGCCACCTCGTCGGTTCGGTGCTTGATGGCGAGTGCGCGATCAATCTCCCGGAGCTGCGCGTGCGTGCTCAGCGCCTGCTGAGAGAGCATGAGAACGATTTTTCCCGCCTCCAAGGGCACGTCCGGCAGCGTGCCCTGCGTCACCTGCATCGCGAGAGTGAGCGCGCGTTCCAGGCCCTCCGGAATGTCGATCCCGAACTCTGCGAGGATCCCGCGCATCATGTTAATCGATTGCGTGCGCTGCTTGACCAACAGATCGCGGGAGCGATGCATTGAAAGCGCCGCCTTCTGCTCGCGTGACTTTACTGGCACGAAGCGCATGGTCGGCCGCGTCACGGCCTCGCAGATCGCCTCGGCATCGGCGGCATCGGTCTTTCCGCGTTTCACATAAGCTTTGACGTAAATCGGTGGCATTAGCTTCACCGTATGCCCGAGGCCGATCAGCTCTCGGGCTCAATGATGCGACGTGCCGCAGGCCTCGATGCCGACCAGGCAAGGCGCCACCTTGGGGAAGAACGGCAACACCTGCGCTCGTCGAAGCGCCTTGCGGACGACCACATTACCTGCGGCGTCGACGGCGTGAACCTGGAAAACGCTTTTGGCCAGATCGAGGCCGATCGTTGTAATCTCCATGGCGGATGGCTCTCTTGCTCGGGTTTGCCTGACAGCAACCCCACTTTGGCACTCAGATGCCGGTAGCGGGAGCCATCCACCTCATCTGCTCCCGGCCAAACATGCCACGCGAGGAGAAGTAGCTTTCTGAAAGCTTTAGTTGTGGGAGACATCGATGACGATTGCTGGCCCGGAAGACCTTGAGGTTGACCCGCATCGTGAGCGCGCTTTCCGGCGCGGCTACGTTAACGGGATTTATGATGCAATCCTTGGATTGAAATCCAAGCTAAGTGAAGACGAGTTCAATGTTCTCGACGGATGGCTCCGGCAACAGCTCGTTCCCTGGATTACTTCCAATCTAAACAAGGCTGTGAAACCCCCCATACCGTCAGATCCCAGTCTACAGAATGCGGACGGACGCCATGGAGATGGCCCATTTAAGCTGGGTTAGGCGATCACTGATTCCGATCCCTGAACATCCGCTTTCCTCGCATACGCCCGAGAGCCGACCAGCCGCTCCCGGCCAGCATCGCACTCGCAAGTCGTAAAACTCATGCATCCGGGCGCAGAGGGGTGGCCTGGAGAGCCGAGTAGGAGCCTTCGAGAAGGTGAGTGATCCTGGTTGCGGGCAGAAGGTTAAGCGCTTCGATTATACCGTCGGCTCGACTTTCACTGAGAGGTTCGCTTGGATCAAGAAGGGCACGTATATGGCCCGCTATTCGGTGGACCGACTCATTGGCCCGCCTTAGCTCGTTGGTCGCATTCTTGTCTCCATAGTTGCTTCTAGCGAGGATGGTCATTTCCACCACTGATTGAGCAAGAAACGCGAGCAGGTCGCGCCGTTGGACCTCCAGAAGACGTTCTTTGATGTGCTTCATCGAAGCGGCTCCTGGTCACCCACGCTATGCGATGAGACTTTAGTCGCGAGCGGGATAGCTGCAAGCAGCAGTCCGTGGGTCCGCTTCTCGATGGTCGCGCCCAAAAGCGGAACAGCCGCTTCCGGCCATACCCGGGCCTGCACCACCGGGCGAAGACACCACCCCGTCGAACGCCCAACAATGAAAAGTCTTTTTGCTTCTTTTTCTTCAGAAAAAGAAGAACGCCTTACTCACGCCCTTCAGACCGACCGCGCCCGCTCGCTCTCCGTCTTCAGCTGCCCGCAGGCCGCCAGGATGTCGCGCCCGCGCGGCGTCCGCACCGGCGACGCGAACCCCGCCTCCATCACGATCCGCGAGAACGCGTGCAGCCGGTTGTTGCTGCTCGGCTTGTAGCTGCTTCCCGGCCACGGATTGAACGGGATCAGGTTCACCTTCGCCGGCAGTCCGGCGATCAGCCGCACCAGGGCCCGCGCCTCCGCGTCGCTGTCGTTGATCCCGTCGAGCATCACGTATTCGAAGGTGATCCGCCGCGCATTCGATGCGCCCGGATAGCGTCGGCACGCCGCGATCAGCTCGGCGATCGGGTATTTGCGGTTCAGCGGCACCAGTTCGTCGCGCAGCGCGTCCGTCACCGCGTGCAGCGAGATCGCCAGGTTCACGCCGAGCTCCGCCCCGCACCGGTCCATCAGGGGCACCACGCCCGAGGTCGACAGCGTGATCCGCCGGCGCGAGAGCCCGATCCCCTCGCCATCCATCACGATGTGCATGGCGGCCGCCACGTTCTCGTAGTTGTAGAGCGGCTCGCCCATGCCCATCAGCACGATCGTCGACAGCAGCCGCGGCGTGTCCCCGTGCGGGCTCGGCCATTCGCCGTAGGCGTCGCGCGCCGCCATGAACTGCCCCACGATCTCGGCCGGCCCGAGATTGCGCAGCAGCCGCTGCGTCCCCGTGTGGCAGAACCGGCAGGACAGCGTGCAGCCGATCTGGCTCGAGATGCAGACGGCCCCGCGATCCTCCTGCGGATCCGGGATGTAGACCGTCTCCGCCTCGGCCCCGTCGCGAAACCGGAACAGCCATTTCCGCGTCTCGTCGGTGCTGGTCTGCACGAGCGAGACCGCCGGCCGGCCGATCACGAACCGTTCGGCGAGTTTCTGCTGCAGCGGCCGCGCGATCGTCGACATCGCCGCGAAATCGACCGCACCCTGGTTGTAGATCCAGTGCCAGATCTGCTTGGCCCGGAACGCCTTTTCCCCGATCGCCTCGAGCTCGGCCACCAGCTCGGCGCGCGTGAGGCCCACCAGCTCGCGCCGCCCGTCCGCCATCTGCGCCGGCGGCGGCGCGTGCAGCGCGGCCTTGGCGAGGATGCGGCTCGCTTCGGTCTCGCTGAGGCCGGCGGGGAGGCCGGTCGCTTGGATGGTCGGGCCGTCAGGCATGGACTGGACAAGCCTTCTGGATGGCGGCGTGGGCGGGTGAAAAACCGTCCAGGCTGAACGTATCGGTCACGCTGCGTCCGTGCGGCGCCGGCGAGTGGGCCGCCGCCACGCGCTGCGGCCCGACCGCCGCCTCGAACGCGTGCACCGCCTCATGGCCGGAGCGCGCGAAGGCGGAGCGCTGCGCCGTGTAGAAGGCCAGCCGCACATCGCCCGCGACCACGTCCACCGCGCTGCCCGGCGGATAGGTGAAGCCCGCACTCAGCGCCACCGCGTCGCGCGGGGCCCCCGGGCGCTCGGTCACCGTCAGCACCACGTCGCCGCGGCCGGCCAGGCGCGGCGTCGACGAGGCGGTGCGCGTGAAGGCGTAGCAGACCGTCGATCCCGCCGCCTGGTGCGTCGCCGCGTGCCAGGCGCCCCAGCTGCCGATCAGCTGCGGCCGGGCCAGCGGCCTCCGGGCGGCGTGCGGCGGTGTCCCCGCATGTGTCCGCCCCTCGATGGCGGCCCGTGCCGCGGCGATGGTCGCCCCTCCCGAGGACGCGTCCAGGAGAAAAATCGCCGACAGGATATGGAACAGGCGCCGCATTGCGGACACATACGGACTGACCCGCGCAACAACAACCGCGATCGCCGCGTTGGTCACGTCCGCGCGAGACGTGCCCGCATCGTCTCGCAGCGCTTGCAAGCCGACACGGCGACCTTTGGAATAAGCGCATGACCGACGCCTCCGACCCCGCCAGCCTCGACGTCTTCGTCTCCCTCGTGGGCCGCGAGGCGTGGCAATCGCGGATCGACGCGATCGTCGCCTCTCAACCGCTGCCCGGACGAACCAGCCATCAGGGCCGCGATGTGCTGCGGCGCCACGCGATCGAGATCGCCATCCAGCGCGGCCGCCTGCCGTCGCGGCAGGCCGGGCCCGCCGCCGACGTCAAGCGCAACGCCGCCGATCTCCGCCTCCGTCGCCTCACCGCCGACGCGGTCGCCCTGCACGCGCGCCTGCCCGCTGCCGGGCAGCGACGGTTCGAGGAGCGCCTGGCCCATGCCATGCTCGACGGGCAGTCGCTGTTCCCGCTGTTCCACCTCCTGCGCACCGCCGCCCTGCAGCGCAGCCGCGGCTTCGAGGTCGAGGAGAGCGGTCTTCGCGACGGCACCCCGTTCGATCTCCTGATTGAGCGCGACGGCACCACCGCCGAGATCGCCTGCGACACCGTCTCCGCCGAGCACGGCCGCGACGTTCATCGCGACGCCTGGTTCCGCCTCGCCGACATGGTCAACCCCGACCTGCAGACCTGGCTCTCTGCCCATCCCGGCCGCTACCTGCTGAACATGACGCTTCCCAAGGGACTTCGTGCGCAGGGTTTGGGCGCCGTCGGTGACGAGCCGTGTCCGCTGGGCGCGCTGCACGGCCGCATCAAGGCGTTCCTCGCCGAGCGCCGGCGCCAGGACCAGGACGACGCGGTCGTGATGCGCCTCGACAACCTCGTTCTCGCCGGTCCGCGCGCGGAGGAGCAGGGCATCGTCTCCGACCTCCGCCAGCGCTTCGGACCCGACGCCCATCTCGCGGTCACGGTCGCCGGCGCCGGCGTGTTCGTGATGGCGGCGCATGCCTCGCGCGCCAACGACGTTCCGGCGGCCGTCCGTCGCCGCCTCGAGGCGCTGACTCCGGAGCGCTTCACCGGCGCCCATCCCGCCATCATCGCGCTGTTCGTGGGCGAGACCGAGCTCGGTGAATGGCGGCGTCTGCAGCGCGACCTCTCGCTCGAGGGCGAGGTGCGGCAGTTCCTCGCCACCTGCGGCGCGCGCAACGTCGCCGCAGTCGCCTGCTCGTCGCGCCACGAGATGATCGACGCCGACGACGACGCGGCCGAGATCCGCTTCCGCAGTCCGCTCCGTAGCGTGGCCCGGCTGGAGGCGCTGGCTTCGTCGATCACCTCGTCGATCGGGACGATGTGAGCGTTTCGGACACAGAGTTGACACAGATGGCAGGAAAACTGGTGGGTGAACGTGGAGGCAGGCATGAACGAGCAGGACTACAGCGCCAAGCTTGACGAGCTCGATCAGCTCCTGAACGACCCCGACGGCCCGATGCAGCCGGACCGGGTGTGGTCGTTGCTGGCGGAGGTGTCGCAGCACGATCATGTGGGGATTTACCCGGCGGTCGCTGAGGGCGCGGCGCACGCTTGAAGAAGGCCAGGGGCTCTGCCCCTGGACCCCGCTGGGGTCTTGACCCCAGACCCCACTACTTAGTCGGCAGGTCCAGGACTGCTTGTCCTGGCGGGGTTTAAGGGGCAGAGCCCCTTTGCTGCTGCTAACAGAAACTCCCGATTGCCCTCCGGACCGGTGATTGGGCTTGCCTCCACCCCGAGCACCTGCCAGCCGACGAGCCCGCTCCACCAGGCCGTCACCTCCGCGATCACCCGCTCGTGCGTCGCGGGATCGCGCACTACCCCCTTCGCGCCGACTTCGCTCGGCCCCGCCTCGAACTGGGGCTTGATCAGCACCACCGCCCAGGCGCCCTCCGCGCAAAGTGCGAGCGGCGCGGGAAGGATCGTGCGCAGGCCGATGAAGCTGGCGTCGCACACGAGCGCGCCCACGCGGTCGCCGCCGATCGTGGCCGCGTCCAGATGGCGCGCGTTCACCCGCTCGTGCACCACCACGCGCGGGTCGGACCGCAGCTTCCAGGCCAGCTGCCCATGACCCACGTCGACTGCGTGCACGCGCGCCGCCCCGTTCGCGAGCAGCACGTCGGTGAAGCCGCCGGTCGAGGCCCCGATGTCGAGGCAGGTCCGTCCCGCGGGCGAGAGGCCGAAATGCGCCAGCCCGTGCGCCAGCTTCAGCCCGCCGCGCGACACCCAGGGGTGGTCCTGGCCGCGCAAGGCGAGCGGCGCGTCGTCGGCCAGCTTCTCCCCCGCCTTGCCGATGCGCCGCTCGCCGGAAAACACCTGGCCCGCCATCACCAGCGCCGCCGCGCGCGCCCGGGTCTCGACCAGGCCGCGATCGACCAGCGCCTGGTCGACCCGGCGGCCCGGCTTCATGCGCTCGTGGTGGCCGCGACCTTCCCCTCGGCGCGCGCTCCCCCGGCGAGTGCGCCCATGGCGCTGGCCACGATGCTTTTCGGGTCGAGCCCTGCGTCGCGGATCTGGTTCGGGTGGGTTTCGTGGTCGATGAACCGGTCCGGCAGCGTCAGCGGGCGCACGCGGATCCCGTCGAGCAGCCCGGCATGCGCCAGGACGTGCATCACGTTGGCGCCGAACCCGCCGATCGCGCCCTCTTCCACCGTCAGCAGCACCTCGTGCGTCGACGCCAGCCGCCGCAGCAGCGCCTCGTCCAGCGGCTTGGCGAAGCGCGCGTCGGCCACCGTGACGGAAAGCCCGCGCGTGGCCAGCTCGTCGGCCGCCGCCAGGCAGTCCGCCAGCCGCGTGCCCAGCGACAGGATCGCCACCGTCGTGCCCTCGCGCAGCACACGGCCACGCCCGATCGGCAGCACCTCCCCCTTCGCAGGAAGCTGGACGCCCGTGCCGTTGCCGCGCGGATAGCGCACCGCCGACGGACCCGCATCATAGGCGGCGGAGGTTGCCACCATGTGAACGAGCTCCGCCTCGTCGGCCGGCGCCATCACCACGAAGCCCGGCAGCGGAAGAAGATAATTCAGGTCGAACGAGCCCGCATGGGTGGCCCCGTCCGCGCCCACCAGCCCGGCCCGGTCGATCGCGAACCGCACCGGCAGGCCCTGCAGCGCCACGTCGTGCACCACCTGGTCGTAGGCCCGCTGCAGGAACGTGGAATAGATCGCGCAGAACGGACGCATGCCTTCGGCTGCGAGCCCGGCGGCAAACGTCACCGCGTGCTGCTCGGCGATGCCCACGTCGAAGATCCGGTCGGGAAAGCGACGCGCGAACTTGTCGAGCCCGGTGCCGGTGGGCATCGCCGCGGTGATCGCCACGATCGTCGGATCGGCCTCGGCCGCCGCGATCAGGCTGTCGGCGAACACGCCGGTGTAGGAGGGCGGGCCCTGCGGCGCGCGCACCTGCTCGCCGGTCACCAGGTTGAACTTCGCGGTGACGGCGTGGAACTTGTCGGCCGCCGCCTCCGCGGGCGCGTAGCCGCGGCCCTTCTGCGTGATCACGTGCAGCAGCACCGGCTCGCCGCCATCCTGCTCGCGCAGGTTGCGCAGCACCGGCATCAGATGATCCAGATTGTGCCCGTCGATCGGGCCCACGTAGTAGAAGCCCAGCTCCTCGAACAGCGTGCCGCCGCCGGCGATCATGCCGCGGGCGTATTCCTCGGCGCGCTTGGCGGTGCGCTCGACGCGGCCGGGCAGCCGCTTGGCCAGCTTGAAGCCGAGCTCACGCAGCGAGAGAAATTTTCGCGAGCTCATCAGCCGGGTGAGATAGGCGCTCATGGCCCCCGTGGGCGGCGAGATCGACATCTCGTTGTCGTTCAGGATCACCAGCAGGCGGCCGGCGCCGCCTCTTCCTGGATCCGTGGCCATCGCGCCCGCATTGTTCATCGCCTCGTAGGCCATGCCGGCCGAAATGGCACCGTCGCCGATCACCGCGATCACGTTGCGGCCCTGCTCGCCCTTGAGCGAGTGCGCGACCGCCATGCCCAGCCCCGCCGAGATCGAGGTGGACGAGTGCGCGGCGCCGAACGGGTCGAACTCGCTTTCGGCACGGCGCGTGAAGCCCGACAAGCCCCCGCCCTGGCGCAGCGTGCGGATGCGGTCGCGCCGACCGGTCAGGATCTTGTGCGGATAGGCCTGGTGGCCGACGTCCCAGATCAACCGGTCGTCGGGCGTGTCGAACACGGCGTGCAGGGCCACGGTCAGCTCGACCACGCCGAGCGAGGCGCCGAGATGGCCGCCGGTGACCGACACCGCGTCCACCAGCTCGTGGCGGAGCTCGAGAGCCACCTGCTTGAGCTGGTCCACCGACAGGTTCCGCAGATCCGTGGGCTGGCTCACCCGGTCGAGAAGTGGGGTTTTGGACATCAAACTCAGCTCCGGCGCTCGACGGTGAACCGCGCGAGCGCGCGCAATGGGTCGGCCTCGGGGCCGAACGATGACAGGTGGGCGGCCGCCTGATCGGCCAACAAGCGCGCCTGGCCGGCCGCGCGTTCCACGCCCAGCAGACTGACGAACGTCGCCTTGCCGCTCGCCTCGTCCTTTCCGGCGGTCTTGCCGAGCTCGGCCTCGCTCGCGGTCGCGTCCAGCACGTCGTCGGCGATCTGGAACGCGGCCCCGAGATCGCGCCCGTAGGCGGCGATCGCGAGCCGCAGCGGTGCTGCCGCGCGGCCCAGGATCGCGCCGGCCTCGGCGCTGTACTGGATCAGCCGCCCGGTCTTGAGCGCGTGCAGGCGCGTGACCTCGGGCAGCGACACCGTCTCGCCCGCGGCCTGCGCGCGCTCGGCCTCGATGTCGATCGTCTGGCCGCCCACCATGCCGGCGGCACCCGACGCGAGCGCGAGTGCGGCCACCAGCTCGATCCGCGCGAGCGGGTCGGAATGCGTGTCGGGGTCGGCCAGCACCTCGAAGGCGCGGGTCTGCAGCGCGTCGCCGGCCAGGATCGCGGTCGCCTCGTCGAACTTCCTGTGCGTGCTCGGCTGGCCGCGGCGGAGATCGTCGTCGTCCATCGCCGGCAGGTCGTCATGCACCAGCGAGTAGGCGTGCAGCATCTCGACCGAGGCCGCGACCCGCAGCGCACCCCGCTGCAGGATGCCGGGCGGCGAGACTGCGAACAGCCGCGCCACCTGCACCACCAGAAAGGCCCGCATCCGCTTGCCGCCGCCCAGCGTCGCGTAGCGCATGGCGTCCACCAGCCGCGCCTCGCGGCCCTCGATGGCGGGGATCAGCTCGTCGATGCAGGACGCGGTCTCGCGCGCGGTCTCGGTGAGCAGGGCGGCGAGCCGTGCCGCCTCGGGCGAGGCGAGCCAGGACGCGGCCTCGCTCAAGGGGTGAGCTCGCGCGTCGAGAGCGTGCCGTCCTCGCGCTGCACGATGGCAGCCACCCGCGCCTCGGCTTCGGCGAGCTTCGCCTCGCAGTGCCGGCGGAGTGCGGCACCCCGCTCGTAACAGACGATCGCATCCTCGAGCTTCTGCTGCCCGCCTTCGAGCCCCCGCACGATGCGCTCGAGCTCACCCAGCGCGTCCTCGAAGGAAAGCCCCGTCAGATCGTCCGCCATGATCCGTTCCTCATGAAGAAGTGTCCGCACGCCGGCGGATCGCGAAGGAGTAGACGCCCGCCTCCTGGGAGAAGCCGGTGAGCTCGTGCCCGGTCTCGCGGCAGAAGGCGCGCACGTCGGCGACCGAGGCGTGGTCGGTGGTCAGCAGGCGCAGCCGGTCGCCCGCGGCCATGCCGCGCAGCGCGCGGTTGGCGCGCAGCACGGGAAGCGGGCAGGCCAGGCCTCTGGCGTCGAGCACGGTCTCGCTCATGCCGAGGGTCGATGGCCCAACTCGCGGCCGCCCGCAAGGGTGAGCAAAGAAGGCCAGGGCGTCGTGCAGAGCACGCCTCCGGCGTGACGCCCTGGACCCGCCAAGGGGCAGTCGCCCCTTGGATCCCCTATACTTAAGGAATGGGTTCAAAGGGCGATCGCCCTTAGCGGGGTCCAAGGGCAGAGCCCCTGGCCTTCTTCTGCGCCCCCTCAAGACGCTTGAGGCGCCGCACACGGGCTCGTAAGGGAAACGAGGTCAGGGAGAAACGCCCATGTCGCGCTATCGCATCGGCATCGATTTCGGCGGCACCAAATTCGAAATCGTGGCGCTGGATTCGCGCGGCGGCATCGCGCTGCGCAGGCGGGTGCCGAACCCGGGGAGCTACGAAGCGTCGATGCGCACGCTGGCCGAGCTCGTTTCGGGCGTGGAAAGCGAGCTCGACGGCCGTGCCACCGTGGGCATCGGCATCCCGGGCGCCATCAGCCCGGACACCGGCCTGGTCAAGAACGCCAACTCCACCTGGCTGAACGGCCGCGCCTTCGGACGCGACGTGGCCGACGCGCTCGGCCGGCCGGTCAAGGTCGAGAACGACGCCAACTGCTTCGCGCTGTCGGAGGCGTCGGACGGCGCCGGCGCCGGCAAGCGCACGGTGTTCGGCGTGATCCTGGGCACCGGGGTCGGCGGCGGCATCGTGGTGGACGGCAAGCTGCTCACCGGGCCGCACCACATCGCCGGCGAATGGGGTCACAACCCGCTGCCGTGGCCTAGGCTCGACGAATTCCCGATGCCGAAATGCTTCTGCGGCAACGAGGGGTGCATCGAGCGCTTCCTCGCCGGCCCTTCGCTCGCGATGCTGGCCGATGGCGAGGGCCACCGCGACGCGAGCGAGCTCCCCGGTCGCGCGCAGAGCGGCGACCCGGTCGCCATCCGGGCACTCGACGAGCACGCCGACCGGCTCGGACGCGCACTCGCGCAGGTCGTGAACTTCCTCGACCCCGACGCCATCGTGCTCGGCGGCGGGTTGTCGAACATGGTGCATCTCTACGCGCGCTTGCCCGACCTCGTGGCGCGCAACGTGATCTCCCCGCGTCTCACCACGCCGATCCTGCGCAACGTCCATGGCGACAGTTCCGGCGTGCGCGGTGCGGCGTGGTTGTGGCCGATCGCGGATTGATGCCGGCGCGGCTCTGCCGCGACTGTTTTCACGTCGACGCGGGGCCGGCCAGCGGCCGCTGCCCCGCCTGCCGGTCGCTGCGTCTCGCGGCGCATCCGGAACTGCTCAGGCTCACCATCGGCCATGTCGACTGCGACGCGTTCTACGCGAGTGTCGAGAAGCGCTGCCGGCCGGAGCTCGCGGGCAAACCGGTGATCGTGGGCGGCGGCGAGCGCGGCGTGGTGACCGCGGCCTGCTACGTCGCGCGCCTGTCCGGCGTGCGCAGTGCGATGCCGATGTTCAAGGCGCGCGTGCTGTGCCCCGACGCGGTGGTGATCCGCCCCGATTTCCCGGCCTACGTGGAGATGTCGCGACAGATCCGCACGATGATGCGCGCGCTGACGCCGGCGGTGCAGGTCCTGTCGATCGACGAGGCGGTGCTCGACCTCGCCGGCACCGAGGCGCTGCATGGGGCACCGCCCGCGGTGATGCTCGCCCGCCTGGCGCGCGAGATCGAAGAGAAACTCGGCATCACGGTGTCGGTGGGCCTGGCATCCAACCGGCTGCTCAGCAAGCTCGCCGCCGGCCGCGACAAGCCGCGTGGTTTCTCGGTGATCGGCGCGGAGGCGGCGGGCTGGCTCGCCGACAAGCCCGTGCGGCTGCTGCCCGGTGTCGGTCCCGCGGTGGAAAAACGGCTGGCGGCACGTGGCTTCACGACACTCGGGCAACTCCAGGCGCTCGATGGGCGCGCCGCACGCGACCGGCTGGGCGAGGACGGGCCGGCCCTGGTCGCCCGGGCGCGCGGCGAGGATGCGCGTCGCGTCGTGACCGGCGGGGTTGCGAAGTCGATCAGCGCGGAGACCACGTTCGACCGCGATCTCGCAGATGTCGTCTCGCTCGAACGCGAGCTCTGGCGGATTTGCGAGAAGCTGGCGGCGCGCCTGCGCGAAAAGGGGGTGGCGGCGGGTGGCGTGGTGCTGAAGCTGCGCACGCGGGGCTTCACGATCCGGACGCGGTCGCGGGCGCTCGCCACGCCCACGGTGCTGCCGGATACGCTGTTCGAGGCGGCGCGCGCGCTGCTCGCGCGCGAGGTGGACGGCACGTTCTTCCGGTTGATCGGCATCGGCGCCGCGTCGCTCGCGGACGCGCTCGATGCAGACCGCGACGATCTCGCCGACCATGAGCGCAGCCTCGCGGCGAAGCGCCAGCAGGCAATCGATGCGTTGCGGTTGCGTTATGGTGCGGGTGCCGTGGTCAGGGGGCGTGTGCTGCCTCCCTGAAAAGGAAAGAAAGCAAAGGGGCTCTGCCCCTTGAACCCGGCCAGGAGGGTGTCCCTCCTGGACCTGCCATTCGTGGTGGAGGCTGCGGCCTTATCGCGTCCCTCTCCAGCATTTCACCGGCGCGAGGCGCATCGCCGCGCTGTTCCATCCAAAACAGTCTACATCCTGCTCGGGTCCGGACGACAAATCGATTTCGATCGTGTTTCTGTCCGGCGCAACGGAAATCAGAGCACCATCTCGCTGATCATAGATGACAGCAGGCTTGTTGGGGATGTAGCCGATCACGACTGCTGTCTCAGCGGCCGCACCCTCCTGGTAAGTCAAAAGGAAGATATTGGCTCCTCCGTCATGGTCACCCGACCACCGTCCCATGAGCTGAATGGTGGGGTCATACGCGTCGCGCCAGATGTGACTCCATCGGCACTCACCCGCCAAGTTGCAGAGCTGGATGTGAGTTGTTGCGATGTCCTTTGAGCGCTCATCCCAAACGATCCAACGGTCTCCCCAAAGATGGTCTATGTCCGCCGGGATCAGGTGCAAATCTAGCGCGCGAGTTCGAGCGATATCGGAGACGCTGATTTCTCCTTCCGCTTTGCAAGGAGAGACGCGCTCTCCAGCGATCGCAACCAGAGCCAGGAGAACACTGACAACCCGCATGATCTGCTTCACTTAGAGGTCCAGGGTCCGACAGGAGTGCCGAAAGGCATGACCTCGATATCGTCTAGATCGACGACGCCACCATTATTATCGGTAATGGATCCTATGCTTCTACTTGATAGATAGGCCATCGCGGCTCGACTCAAGTCAAGTACGCGATGAGGATCGTGGTTAACCCCCTTCTTGTCGACAGCTCCCTTTCCCTTGTCATTCACTCTGACGACGACAGACTTTCCTTTGTAGGTGATCTTGACGAGAGTGCCCATCGGCAGGGCGCCCCAATTACTTCTCGGCATGAGTGCCGCACTATAGTTCTGATGGCGATATATCTCGCCGTTTGCTGTATGCTGATCTTAGAAGAGTCCGCGTACGTCGATGCACGACCGCGTTGAGGCTGGCCCACGCTCAGTCTCCCGCTTGATCCAGCTCGCAGGAGATACCGCTGTCTTCAACGATCATTAAGGCGCGGTGGAGTTGGCCCAGCTCGAAAGCGAAGACAGGGAGAAAGAGCAAGGGATCTGCCCTTGACCCGCCGAGGCGCGGTCCTCGTTGACCTGCCGATCGCAAACGGGTCTGCGGTCAAGCCCAAGCGGCATTCAGGGCCCGGTGCGCAGCACGCCTGTGCCAGGGCGGCATGAGCCACGGCCCGGACGGGCGGAGCAAGTCTTTCCGAAGCACGATCCGGCGTCTGACCCAGCCTGCCGGCGCGCAGCCGGGAAGGGCGGCGCCCCGGCACGCCTACGGCGTCCCCGGCGCCTCGGAGAACAGCTCAGCCTTGCCAGGCTTGTCCTTCCACTCGTCCGCGTCGTCCGGCGCCTTCCCCTTCCGCACGATGTTCGGCCAGGTCTCGGAGAACACCTTGTTCTTCTCGGCCCAGGCGGTCGCGCGGTCGTCGCTGTCGGGCAGGATCGCCTCGGCCGGGCATTCGGGCTCGCAGACGCCGCAATCGATGCATTCGTCCGGATTGATGACCAGCATGTTTTCGCCGACATAGAAGCAGTCGACCGGGCAGACTTCCACGCAATCCATGTATTTGCAGCGGATGCAGTTCTCGGTGACCACGTAGGTCATCAACTCTCTCCCGAACCGGCAGCAACCGGGGATGGATGGATGGGGTGGGCGGCGGGTATGCCGCCCTTTGGGTAGGGTTTCAAGGCTCGGCGACCGCGTCCGTTCCCACGAGCTCCTCATACAGCGTCCGCGCCTCGGGGGCGGAGCCGCGCCGGGCGGCGAGTGCGAGCACGCGAACCACTCGCACCGTGCCGCCCAGCGTGCCGTCGGGGCGGATGCCGCCGCCCAGCGCCACCGTCAGCACGTCGCCGGGACGGACCCGGGCGCCGGGTTTTTCCACCGGGCGGCGATTGAGGCGGACGGCGCCGTCCGCCACCAGGCGCGCGCAGTCGCTGCGGGCCTTGCGGAACCGCGCGCACCAGAGCCAGAGGTCGAGGCGTTGCGCGGGCGCGCACCCCTCCGACGGCGCGGCTGCGCGCCTCTCGGGCGGCCGGGCGTCGCCGCTCAACCCCGGCCGACGCGCAGCGCGGCGAGCGCCGCGAACGGACTGTCGGGCCTGGGCGCCGGACGCGGCGGCTCGGGGGCCCGAGTGGCCGGCGGCGGCGCGGCGGGACGCGGGCGTTCGAGGCGCGCCATCATCGGCGGGCTCGGCGGCCCGAAGCGGTCGTGCGCCAGCGGCTTGGGGCCGAGGATCTTCACGCCCAGCGCGCGCAGCACCGGCGCCAGCGCCTCGCCACCGACGCCCACGCGCGAGGCGAGCTGGGCCGGCACGGCGGCGGGGCGGCGGCGGGTGGCGTAGGCGAGCTCGGCGGCGATGCGCTCGGCGATGTCGAGGCGGATCATGATGGGCCCGGCCGGGATCCAGCCGAGGGCGACCAGGATCGCCACGCGCTCGCCCGCCTCGGGGCGGGGGAGCGACACCAGCCCCGCCTCGGGCAGCGCGGGCGTGGGGGCTGCGCGCAGCACCGCGAGCAGCAGCGCGCGAAGTGCCGCCGGGCGCGGCTTGAGCAGCGCGGGCAGGAACAGCGCGAAACGGCCGGCGCGCACGCCGAGCGCGCGGAGCGCCTCGCGCACCGGCGGCGCCGTTGCGGCGTGGCCCTCGCCGGGCACCAGCCCCACGCTCTCGCGCAGCTGGTGCAGCGTGCCGCGCAGCGCCGACGACGCGGCCGCTCCCGCCTCGGCTGCGAACAGCGGCCCGAACTCGCGTTCGATGGTGGCCGCGAGGAAGCGCGCGAGCCGGGCGCGGATGCGCTCGCGCTCGGCGCCGTCGAGGAACTCGCTGGCGGCGGGCTCGACCGCCGGCTCGATGGCGGAGCGGCCGGCGCGCAGGCGCCCCACGACCGCGCCGTCCCACAGGATCGCCTGCGCGGCGTGGTCGATCGCGAAGGCGTCGTCCGCGGCGGCCACCAGCGCGCCGACCCGCCGCGGCATCTCGTCGCGCAGCGCGCGGCGGGCCGCTCGCAGCATCACCCGCAGCGCCTCGCCCTCGGTGCCCGCCTCGGGCGTGAAGTCGAAGCCGTGCACGCGCCCGACCGCGTGGCCCTCGACCACCACCTCGCCGTCACGCTTGACCGCCGACAGGAGGTTGCCCGCCTCGCCCTCCTCGAGCCGGCGCACCAGAAGTGCGGAGCGGCGGTCGACGAAGCGGGCGGTCAGCCGCTCGTGCAGCGCGTCCGACAGCAGGTCCTCGACCTCGCGGGCGCGCCGGGTGAAGGCCTCGTCGTCGCCCACCCACTCGCGGCGGGCGGCGATGAAGGCCCAGACCCGCACGCCGGAGAGGCGCTGCATCAGCGTGTCGATGTCGCCGTCGGCGCGCGCCAGGCCGGCCAGGTTGCTCTCGATCCAGTCGGCCGGCAGGCGCCCCTCGGCGGAGACGTGGTTGTAGATCCGGCCGCACAGCCGCGCGTGGGTGTCGTCGGCGAGTTTCCTGAAGTCCGGGACCTGGCAGGCATCCCAGAGCAGCCTGGTCTCGCGGCGGCCCACCGCGCGGGCGCGGATCTCGGCGTCGCGCGCCAGCGTCAGCAGCGTCTCGAGGTCGGAGGCCTCGTGGCCGCGCACCAGCCCCGAATTGGGCGGCGAGGCCTGCAGGCTCGCGAGCAGCGCCTCGGGCGAGGCGAAATCGAGTGCGGAGTTGCGCCAGGCGAGCGCCTCGATCGGGTCGAACCGGTGCTGCTCCACGGCGTCCACCAGCTGCTCGGACAGTGGCGGGCACTCGCCGGTGGTGCCGAACGTGCCATCGCGCATGCCGCGGCCCGCGCGTCCGGCGATCTGGGCGATCTCGGGCGCTTCCAGCCGGCGCGGCCGGCGTCCGTCGAACTTCGACAGCCCGGCGAAAGCCACATGGTTCACGTCCATGTTCAGCCCCATGCCGATCGCGTCGGTGGCGACGAGGAAGTCGACCTCGCCCTCCTGATACAGCGCCACCTGCGCGTTGCGCGTGCGCGGCGACAGGCGGCCCATCACCACGGCGCAGCCGCCGCGGCGGCGTCGGATGGCCTCGGCGATCGCGTAGACCTCGCCCGCCGAGAACGCGACCACCGCCGAGCGCGGCGGCAGTTTCGAGAGCTTGGCGTGGCTCGCGTAAGTGAGCTGCGACAGGCGCGGGCGGGTCTCCACCGTGACACCGGGCACCAGCCGCTCCAGCAGCGGCCGGATCGTCTCCGCCCCCATCACCATGGTCTCCACCAGGCCGCGCGCGTGCAGCAGCCGGTCGGTGAACACGTGGCCGCGATCGGGATCGGCGCAGAGCTGGATCTCGTCGATCGCCACGAACTCGCAGGCGCGGTCGAGCGGCATCGCCTCCACCGTGCAGGAGAACCAACGCGCCTCGGGCGGCACGATCTTCTCCTCGCCGGTGATCAGGGCCACCGAGCGCACGCCGCGGGCGGCCACCATCCGGTCATAGTTCTCGCGCGCCAGCAGGCGGAGCGGAAAGCCGATGATGCCCGACGAGTGCGCCAGCAGCCGCTCGGTCGCGAGATGGGTCTTGCCCGTGTTGGTGGGGCCCAGCACGGCGCGGACTCGGGGCGCGAAGAGGGGCGGGCGGAAGCGGTCGTTCCCCGGCGAGCTCGCGTGCATGGCCGGAATGCTTGGCACGTCCCAGCGGGATTGCAAGCGCGCGTCGGGCGGATAGGCTCGGCCCATGACCGAGCCCCGAGCGCTTCCCCGCCTTGCCACCGCCGATGCCGTACCGAGCCGCACGGTGGTGCCGCTGCGTCCCGCGCAACTCGAGGAGGTGCTGGCGGCACTCCCGCCCGCGGCGGCGGCGTTCGCGCGCGACGCGGGTTTCCGGGCGGCGGAGGGCACGCTCGTGCTGCTCCCTGGCCCGGACGGCGTGGCCAACGCCCTGTTCGGGCTCGGCGACGGGTGCGACCCGCACGTGTTCGGGGCGCTCCCGGGTAAGCTCCCCGCGGGAAGCGGCGCCTGGCGGCTCGACGCGCCGGCACTCGCGGCCACGGGCTTCACCGCCGACGACGCGCTGTTCGGCTGGTGCGCCGGCGCCTACCGGTTCCGCGTGCTCGAGGGCGGCGACGCGGCGACGCTCGTCCCGCCGGACGATGCAGGGCTCGGCGCCGACATGGCGCGCGCGCTGCTCGCCGGCCGCGATCTGGTCCACGCGCCGGCGAACCTGCTCGGCCCGTGGGAGCTCGCCGCCGCGGCCGAACGCCTGGCGCAGCGCCACGGTGCGATCTTCCGGCGCATCGCCGGGGCGGCGCTCGAGGAATTCTATCCGACGATCGCGGTGGTGGGACGCGGCTCGGAGCGCGTGCCGGTGGTGGCGCACTTCACCTGGCGCGGCTCGGCGGCCGCCCACGACGCGCCGCTGGTCAGCCTGGTGGGCAAGGGCGTGTGCTTCGATACCGGCGGGCTCGACATCAAGACCGCCGCCGGCATGCTGCTCATGCGCAAGGACATGGGCGGCGCCGCGGTGGTGCTGGCGCTGGCCGAGCTCGTGATGCGCCGCGACCTGCCGTTGCGGCTGGCGGTGCGGATCGGCTGCGTCGAGAACGCCATCTCGGGCGCCGCCATGCGCCCGGGCGACGTGGTCCGCACCCGCGCCGGGCTCACGGTCGAGATCAACAACACCGACGCCGAAGGACGGCTCGTGCTCGCCGACCTGCTCCACGAGGCGGCGGAAGAAAAACCCGACCTGCTCGTCGACGTGGCGACCCTCACGGGGGCGGCGCGCACGGCGCTCGGGCCCGACCTGCCCGCTTTGTTCACCGCGGACGACGCGCTGGCCGCCCGGATCGTCGACGCAGGCTTCGCCACGTCCGATCCCGTGTGGCGCCTGCCGCTCTGGCAGGGCTACGCGCCCTGGCTCGAGAGCGGGTCTGCCGACCTCGCCAACGTGGCCAAGCAGGCGACCGCCGGCGCGATCGTGGCCGCACTCTTTCTCGCGCGCTTCGTTCCCGACGGCACGCGCTGGGCGCATCTCGACGCGTATTGCTGGAACGATCGCGCCCGCGCCGGGCGACCCGAAGGCGGCGAGATCCCCGTGTTTCGCGCGCTTTTCCGGATGCTCACGAATCTGTGCGAGAACGGAATATAGTCTTTCGCGGATTCGGTGTGTTGCAGAAATGGCTTGCCGGTTCAGCAGTTTAAGCGAGCTTTGCAACGAAACCTGAACAGACGTTCATCCAGCGCTGAGGAATGGAACAGGCTGGTAACGTCATTGCGAGCGAACTGAACAATCTCCGACGGTTATAAGCCGCTCATCGACTCGCATCGGACCACGCGACGTGGCACGACGCGATGGGCGCGGCGCCGGAGCACTTCTCCGTCGCGCCGCAGGACGAACGAACGGTGACGATCGCGGCCGGTATTCGGCGTGGCGCGCCCATGGAAAGGAAGACCGATGCCCGCATCCACCTCCACCGACCACCTGGTGACGACACTCCGGGACACCATCGTGGCGCTCGTCCGCAAGGACGGTCCGGATCTCTCGGCGCGCCAGCTGGGCGTGTTCCTCACCTGCTACCTGCAGGACGGCGCACACACGGTGCGCGGCCTCGCCGCCGAGCTGAACGTGTCCAAGCCCGCGATCACCCGCGCGCTCGACCGGTTGGGCGAGCTCGATCTCGCCCGCCGCAAGGTCGATCCGATGGATCGCCGCTCGGTGCTGGTGCAGCGGACCGTCAAGGGCACCGCGTTCCTGCGCGAACTGCGCCACATCATGGGCGAGGCCGCAGCGCCCGCGCGCCGCGCCGATGCGCGCCGCCGCGCCTGAACCCACATCGGCGGCGTGAGTTCGAGGGCGGTGCCTCCGGGCGCCGCCCTTTTTCGTCGCCCTGCAGCTCGTTCGATGGCGTTGTGCGCTTTGTCGGAACCGCAAGGGGCGCGAAACGCTGACGATGAGCAACAAAGCCGCGTCACACGCGGCAACCGAGTCTCGAAAGGACATGAACATGCGTCTTGCCGCTTTGGCCGCCGGCATTTCTCTCACGGCAGTGACGAGTGCCTATGCTGCCGACCCCGGCGTCCACAGCGCCCCCGTCGGGCGCGTGGTGATCCACGCGAAATCCGCCAACGTGGGCGTGGGCTGGAGCTGGGGTGACGGCACGCTCACTTACGGCCATCACCGCTACCGCTTCTCGATCCAGGGCCTGAATGTCGCCGCCGTCGGCTTCTCCGAAGTCACCGGTCATGGCCGCGTCTACAACCTCAAGAACCTGCACGACTTCGACGGCACCTACGCGCAGTCGCATGGCGAGGCGACGCTGGGCACGGGAATCGGCGGCTCGGCTCTGGTGAACGGCAACGGCGTGCAGATCCGCGTCGACGACGTGACCAAGGGCGCGCAGCTCGCCGGTGCCACCTCGGGCATCGAGATCAAGCTGAAGTAATCTTCACCCCTACCATCGTCCGATCCGGGCGGTCCGGGCCATGCGCAGCACGGTCCACGCCCAGACCGCGAACGGCGCCGCCGCGAGAACGATCGCGGCGGCGGTCCCGGCGAGTGTCGCATCGAGCGACACGATCCCGAGCACGCAGCCCCAGAGCGCGAACCCCCAGTAGATCGCCGTGATCAGCGCGGGTGCGACGCCGCTCCGGTGCGCGAGCTGGTAGAGATGCCCGCGATGCGCCGCGGTAAGCCGGTCGCCCGCGCGCCAGCGGCGCAGAAGAGTGAAGGCGACATCGGCCAGGATCGCGAACAGGCCGAGCGGCGCCAGCAGCGCGATCCATTCGCCCGGCCGCGCATGTGCGGCCGCCGCCGCCGCCACGAGCAGCCCGCAGAGCTGGCTTCCCACGTCGCCCATGAAAATGCGCGCCTTCGGATAGTTGAAGGGCAGGAAACCGGCAATGCCCGCCGCCAGGCCCAGCAGGGCCGCGCGCAATAAGGGATCGGTCGTGACGAACGCCACGGCGATGGCCACGACGGCGCAGCTTCCCGCGGCCAGCCCGTTCAGGCCGTCGATGAAGTTGACGGCGTTGATCGTGAACATCATCCAGCCGAGCGTCACCGGCCAGGCGAGCGGGCCGAGCGGCCAGGGGCCGAGATCGCGGATCACGGAGCCGCCTGCGATGAGCAGCACGCACGCCGCAAGCTGGGCCGCGAACTTGGTCCACACGGCGTATTGCCCCACATCGTCGGCCCAGGACACCGCGGCGAGCAGGGCGCCCGCCACGAGCAGCGCCACCGCCGGTCGGGGCGGCGCGTGTCCGGTGGTCCAGGCGACGAGCACCGCAAGCCCGAAGGCCAGCGCGATGCCGATGCCGCCGCCTTTGGGCGTGGGGGCGGCGTGCGAGGAGCGGAGCCCGGGCATGTCCATCACGCCGCGGCGGATCATCAGGAGCTGCATGAGGGCGGAGAGGACGGCGAGGGGGAGCAGGAGCATCGGGACTGTCTAGAGCAAGAAAGCAAGAAGGCCAGGGGCGTGCCGCGCAATGGCCCCTGATACGTCCCAGGCAGGTCAAGGACTGACTGTCCTGCCGGGGTCCAGGGGGCGGGGCCCCTGGCCTCCCTCAGGACCCTCCCTCGTCGATCAGCAGCTCCCCCGCATTGTAGGCGACATACACCCGCGCCATCCGCAGCACGTCGAGCCCGATCACCATGTCGACGTCGGGGGCCACGTCGCTGCCCACCCGGGCCACGATCGGCCCGAACGACAGGCCGCCGATCGACAGGTCGGCGAAGTGGTGCACCTGCACCTGCGTGGTGCGTCCGGCGATGCCCCCGACGTCCCCGACCAGGTCGCCCGCCGCCACTTCCCGCCCGGCCGCGGTGTCCGCCTGCACGAGGCTGGTCGGAGCTCCCGTGTCCACGAGGGCCTCGAGCCTGTGCCCGTCCAGCATGACCTCGACCCGGATCAGCGTGTCGTGCCTGCGGGTGAAGGGGACCCGGGTGGTCGCACCGGTCCAGGGCGGCACCGGGGATCCGGCCTGCGGCAGGTCGAGGTTGAGCACGCCGCGGCCGACATCGAGGTCGAGGTCCCAGTTCTGCAGGAGATCGCCGCCCGCGAGACCGCCGATGTGCGGATCGTGGAAGTGGAGCTTGGGGACGGCGAGCAGCTGCTGGTCGCGCACGTGGACGCCCGCGAACACGAGGTCATGCACGGTGAGCAGCTCGGCGTTAGTGTCCCCGCCGACCCCCGACAAGACGAGCGGGGAGTACAGCGTGATCGGATCTCCGAGGTCGCGCACCACTTTCGCGCCGAGCGTCGCGGCGGCGGCCTCCGTCATGGTCGTATGGAACGCGCCGGTGTCGAGCATCACCTCGACCAGCTGGCCCTCGGCCTCGATCGGCACCGCGAGATGGCGGTCCACGACGCCGAGACGCACCACCGCCGAAGTGCAGGGCGCGCGACAGGAGCCCGCCCCGCCGGCGCAGCCCGCCAGTGCTGCGAGTGCCGCGAGTGCGGCCGCGCCGCGAACGATCGCGGAGGCGGATCGAGGACGGCGGAATCGTTGCATGAAGCGATCCTGCGGTATGTCCCCCATTCCTTCAAGCGCGTGTCCTTCAAGCAGGTCTCTCAAGCGGGGATTCGTCAAGCGCGTGTCCTTCAAGCGGAGGCCCTTCAAGCCGGGCCGCGCCGGGTCTATGACCGCGCACATGGCCAGCCCGCGCGCTGTGAAGCGCATCATCGTGAACATCCTGCTCGACGGCGGCCTGGCGGCCGTCGCGGCACCGATCGCGCGCTACCTCGCCGATCCGGGCGGCGGCCTGCTGCACCCGCTGTGGTTCGTGGCCGGCGGCGCCATCACGCTGCTGCTGGGCGGCCTGCCGTTCGGGCTGCAGCTGCAATACTGGCGCTTCTCGAGCATGGCCGACATGCTGGGCATCGCCTGCGGTTCGGTGGCGAGCGCGGTCCTGTTCGCGGCCGGGCTGTGGCTCACGGGATTTCCGATCCCCACCGTCACCTTCCCGGCGATCCACGCGCTCACGCTGCTGGTGTTGCTGGGGGCACCCCGCGTCGCCTACCGGCTGACCCAGGCGCGCCGCGCGGTGGCCCGCGGCGGCTTTGGGCAGGGCGAGCGCGTGCTGCTGGTGGGGGCCGACGCCGAGGCCGATCTTTTTCTCCGTGCGATCGGGCGTGACCGCACGGGCCTGGCACCGCGCGTCGACGGGCTGCTCGCCTTCGGCGGCCACCAGCCGGGACGGCGCATCCACGGCCGCCCGATCGTGGGGCACGTGGACCAGGCCGGCGCCGTGCTCGAGCGGCTGGCGGCCCGCGGCCACCTGCCGCAGGCGCTGGTGGTGACCGATCCCGAGTTTCGCGGCACCGCACTCGCCCGCCTGATCGAGGCGGCCAGCCGGCACGGCCTGCCGGTGCGCCGCGTGCCGCGCCCGACGCTGCTCACGGACGCGGCCGAGATCGAGCTCGGACCGGTGGCGCTGGAGGACCTGCTCCAACGCCAGACCGTCCCGCTCGACCGCGCGGGCATGCGCCGGCTGATCGCCGGGCGGCGGGTGCTGGTCACGGGGGCCGGCGGCTCGATCGGCGCGGAGCTCTGCCGTCAGGTGGCGGCGTTCGGGCCGGGCGAGCTCGTGCTGCTCGACCAGAGCGAGTTCGCGCTCTGGAGCATCGAGCTCGAGCTCGCGGAGATCACCGGGGGGCTCCGCTGCCCGGTGGTGATCGCCGACGTGCGCGACGCGGGGCGCCTGCGCGAGGTGTTCGCCGAGCGCCGTCCCGAGCTGGTGTTCCACGCGGCCGCGCTCAAGCACGTGCCGATGGTCGAGGCCAACCCCGTCGAGGGCCTGCGCACCAACGCTATCGGTAGCCGCCACGTGGCCGACGCGGCGCGCGCGGCCGGCGTGGCCGCGGTGGTGATGATCTCCACCGACAAGGCGGTGAACCCGTCAAGCCTGATGGGGGCGTCCAAGCGCCTGGCCGAGATGTACTGCCAGGGGCTGCACATGGAGGCCGTGCGCGCCCAGCGCGAAGGGGGACGGGGCACCTCGTTCTTCACGGTGCGCTTCGGCAACGTGCTCGGCTCGACCGGCTCGGTGGTGCCGCTGTTCCGCCGCCAGCTCGAGCGCGGCGGCCCGCTCACCGTCACCCACCCCGACATGGAGCGCTACTTCATGACGGTGAGCGAGGCGGTGGGCCTGGTGCTGCAGGCGAGCGTCGTGGGCATCCACGCCTCCGGCATCTCGGGGGCGACCGAAGCCGGGGCCGAGCGCGACAGTCTCGCGCAAGGCGGCATCTTCGTGCTCGACATGGGCGCGCCCGTGCGCATCGAGGACCTGGCGCGTCAGATGATCCGGCTCGCGGGCCTCCGCCCCGACGAGGACGTCCGCATCGTCCATACCGGGCTGCGTCCCGGGGAGAAACTGTTCGAGGAGCTGTTCCACGGCGGCGAGCCGCCGGTGCAGACCAGCCATCCGGGCCTGCTGATGGCGACGCCGCGCACCGCCGATCCGACGCTGATCGGCCGCAGCCTCGACGAGCTCGCCACACTCTGCGCCGCGGGACAGGCCGCGGACGCGATCGCCCTGGTCCGCCGCCTGGTGCCGGAATACCTGCCGCCGGCGGAGGAGATGCCCGCCCCGCTTCCGGCCGCCCCGCTTCCGGCCGCCCAGCCTGCGGCTGCTCCACTTCCGCCCACCAATTTTCCGTCCAGGGAAATCGCCCATCCATGAGCGCAGCACTCCCCGTCACCTTTCTCGACCTCGCCGCCCAGCAGCGCCGGATCGAGCCCGCGCTGCGCGCCCGCCTCGAGGCGGTGCTCGCCCATTGCCGCTTCGTGCTGGGGCCCGAGGTCGGCGAGCTCGAGTTGCGGCTGGCCGCGTTCTGCGGGGCGGCGCATTGCGTCACGGTCTCGTCGGGCACGGATGCGCTGCAGATCGCCATGATGGCCGAGGGGATCGGGCCGGGCGATGCGGTGTTCCTGCCCGCCTTCACCTACACGGCCACCGCCGAGGTGCCGCTGGTGCTGGGGGCCACACCCGTGTTCGTCGATATCGACCCCGCGACCTTCCAGATCGATCCCGGCCATCTGGCACGGCGGATCGAGGCGGTCCGGGCGGCGGGCAGGCTGCGGCCTCGCGCCGTGATCGGCGTCGACCTGTTCGGCCAGCCCGCCCCCTGGGTGGCGCTCCGCGCGATCGCGGCGGCGCACGACCTGTTCCTCCTGAGCGACTGCGCGCAGAGTTTTGGCGGCTTCACGGAGGGAAAGGCACTCGGGCGCGAGGCCGCGGCCACCGCCATCAGCTTCTTTCCGTCCAAGCCGCTGGGCGCCTACGGCGACGGCGGCGCGCTGCTCACCGACGACGCCGCCCGCGCCGGCCTCTACCGCAGCCTGCGCACGCACGGCGAAGGCACCACGCGTTACGAAGTGTTGCGCACCGGCATGAACGGGCGGCTCGACACGCTGCAGGCGGCCGTGCTGCTCGCCAAGCTCGACGTGTTCGCGGCCGAGCTCGCACGCCGCGACAAGATCGCGACAGCCTATGACGCGAGCCTCCGCGATCTCGTGTCGGTGCCGGCGCGCGTGCCCCGCAGCCGCAGCGCCTGGGCGGTGTATGCGGTGCTCCTGCCGGACGAGCCGACGCGCGAACGCCTGCGTCTGGGTCTCGGCGAACAGGGCGTGCCGACCGCGATCTACTACCCGCGTCCGCTGCACGCGCAGCCCGCCTACGCCCCGCATCACGACGGTACGGCGCTGCCGGTCTCGGTTGACGTGGCCACGCGGATCCTCGCACTCCCCATCCATCCCGATCTCGCGGACGCGCAGGTCGAGCGCGTGATCCGGGCAGTGCGATCGGTGCTCGCTTAGAACGAACGTTATGGTCCATCCCCTTCCATGCGGCTTGCGCAACGGTTAGCACCCTCGATGTGTTAAGCCGATGGAGTGACGGGGAGACATGACCAGCGGTCCTGACGAGCATCGTCGCGTGGAAGCGGTGCGGCGATCTTCGCTGCTGGCCGGACCTCTCAACGCTGCGATCGACAAGCTGGTGGCCGACGTCGCGCGCGCGCTCGACCGCGACCGGGCGTTTTTTGCCGTGATCGACGATGCGAGCGAGAACGTCCGCTACGGCGCGCGCGACGTGCGCGGTGCGCTGCCGCTGAATTTCGCGGTCTCGGCAGATGCGATCCGCGCCGCCGACGGCATGCTCATGCTCGCCGACATGGGAACCGACCGCCGCTGCGGCTTCGACCCGCGCGTGGTGGGCCCGCCGCATCTGCGCGCCTTCGGGGGGGTCGCGGTCCACAGCGAGGGCGAGCGGGTCGGCGTGCTGTGCCTGGCCGACCGCCGCCGCGGCAGCATCGCCACCGGCGAGCTCGACCGGCTACGCCTCTTCGCGGTCGAGCTCGAGCGCCTGGTCGAGGCGCATGGCAGGCTCCGCAGCGCGCGCCACCTGCTCGCGCGCGACATCGTGGGCGGCCTGGTCAACCACAATTTCCACCTCCTGTGGCAGCCGATCGTGTCGAGCGTCGACCAGTCGATCGTGGTGCTGGAGGGGCTGCTGCGCCTGCGCCGGAGCGGGCAGGAGATCGCCGGGCCGGGCGAGTTCCTGCCGCTCGCCGAGCAGGCGGGGCTCATGCGCGCGCTCGACGAGCAGGTGGTGGCGATCGCCTGCCGCGTGCTCGCATCCGCGCCGCCGCATGCCTCGCTCAGCATCAACATCTCGCCGCAATGGTTCGAGCAATCGAAGCGCGTGCTGGCCGACGTGGTGGAGCGCGCGGCGCGGGCCTGCAACGCGCTTCCCGAGCGGCTGATGGTCGAGGTCACCGAGCAGGCCATGATCGCCGACCGCGGCCGGGCGGCGGCCGAGATCGAGGCGCTGCGCTCGCTCGGTGTCCGGGTGGTGCTGGATGATTTCGGAACCGGTTACTCCTCGCTGAGCTATCTCGCGGAGTTTCGTTTCGACCTCGTCAAGCTCGACCGGTCGTTCCTGCGCCGCATCGGCGAGGATCCGCGCAGCCACGCGCTGGTAAAGGCCACGATCGGGCTGGTGCATGCGCTGGGCCTGCCGGTGTGCGGCGAGGGGGTCGAGACGGCGGACCAGCTGGCGGCGCTGCGCGATCTGGGATGCGATCTGCTGCAGGGGTTCCATATCGGGCGGCCTGCGCCGATGCCGACGTAAGTAAGGCCAAGGGCTCTGCCCCTGGACCCCGCCAGGACAAGCAGTCCTGGACCTGCCTGGTTGAGCAGAGTGGTTCAGTGTGTTCCTTCGTCGATCATCAGAGTGTGCGCCTGATAGGCCACGTAGAACCGTGTCATGCTGAGGACGTCGAGGCCGATGACCATATCCACATCGTCGATGCCGATGGGTCCGACCGCAACGTCGATCGGACCGAAGGAAAGACCGCCGATGGAAAGGTCGCTGTAACGGTGACGCTGAACGCGCAGCCGCCGACCGGCGACACCTCGAACGACGATCCACTTGTCGGTGTGGAGCACTCCCTGTCCGGCCGCGGTGGCTGGTCCGACGATGCTGGTCGATGCCCCCGTGTCGATGACCGCATGAAGTTCCCGCCCATCGAGCATTGCGCTGATCCGGATCAGAGTGTCATGCGGCGCTTCGAGCGGGACGACGGTCGTCGACCCCTTCCAGGGCTGAACGGGAGGCCCGGATTGCGGCAGGTCGAGCTGCAACAAGCCACGGCTGACATCGAGGTCGAGGTCCCAACTGCTGAGGAGATCGCCTCCGACCAGGCCCGCCAGTCGTGGGTCCGTGAAGTCGAGCGACGGCACATCGAGGAAGACGGCTGTCTCGAGGCGCGCGCCGGCGAGAAGCAGGTCGCGCACGACGAGCACCTGGGCGTAGGTCGAGCCGCCGAGACCTGAGATCGCGAGACTTTCCATCGCGGAGCCGCCGGCGCGTGGGACCGGACGCCTATCAAGAGCTGTCGCTGCCCAGCCTGTCAGGATCGAGGCATAAGCACCGGTGTCGAGAACTGCCTCGATCACCTTCTTGTCGACTTCGAGCGGAATGACTGCGTGCCCTTCGATGAAGGCGAGGCGAACGATCGCTGTCGTGCGCGGTGGCGATGAGCACGATGCGTGGATGTCCGGCGCGCAGCCTTGAAGCGCCGATGCCAGACCGGCCGATGCCAGACCGGCCGATGCCAGACAGAATGATGCGAGGTATCGCCGAAAGCCGGATGGTTCCACGGCTGGATATTCGGCGGAGGAGCCGACTGCTGCAAGCGGATCAAAGGCGTCGTGGGGATGCATGCCGTGATGGGCGACAGACGTTGATCAAGTCTGGTGTGGCGTCCTGTCGGTGTGGAGCTCCATGCTCTAAGCCGGCTGCCACCCGTACCGCTCCGCCAGGAACCGGTGCAGGTCCAGCTGCGCCGTCTCGCCCGCCACCGTCGCCGCCACCGCCGCCACGCAGTCCGGCGCCGAGAGCGCCTGCACCGCGGTGCGCGCGCTGAGCGAGCGCAGCGACGGCGCGTCGGCCGCCGTGTCGCAGGCCGCGCGCCACAGCGCCACGATCCCCGCGGATGCCAGCTGCGGCAGCACCAGCGCCGTGTCGAGGCGCGCCGCCGCCGCCGTCGCGCGATAACCCGGCAGCAGCGGACCCGCCGGCCGTGCCCCCGTGGTGCGCATCACGAAGGCCTCGAACGTCTCGACATGCGGCAGCGCCGGATCGCGCTGCGGCGCGCCGGTCGCATCCGGCAGACCGCCCAGAGCGAAGATCGGAAAAATCCCCATTGCCGCGAGCGAGGCGAGCCGCGCCGGCACCTCGCGGCCGCCGAGCACGATCCCGTCGGCCGCCCCCTGGCGGAGTGCGGCCTCGGCCTCGGCGGCGACGCGGATGTCGAAGCGCGCCTCGACGGGCGCGTGGAGCAGCTCGAGGGCGAGAAGGGCCGGCATCTCGCGGCCGGCGGGCCCGATGCCCGCGAAGCGGAATGGCTGTCCGGGCGCCGGCATCCGGCGTCCCACCAGCACCACGGGTGCCGTCGAGGCGAGTGCCGGGACCCAGAGGCCGGCGTCGAAATGGACGCGCGGGTCACCCGCCAGCCAGGCGAGCAACGCCGTTCCCGGCACCATCAGCGCGGTGGATCCGTCGGGGCTCGCCCGCGTCTCGAAGGCGTTGGCGGCCGTCACGCCGTCGAGACCGCCGGTCGGTTGCACTCCGAGCGCCGCGTCGCCGAGCAGAGCCGGGCCGAGCAGGGGGGCCAGCACCGAGGCCAGGCTGCCCGCCTCGCCATCGGCGGGGCCGCCCACGATCATGGTGGCGGCGGCGAGCTTCGATCCGGCCATCGCGACGGGGGGTTCGCCTTCGGTGGCGCCGCCGATCGGGTCGGTGGGCGTGGGCGTGTCGGCGCCGGCGCGGCGTGGCGCGGCAAGGGCTCCCAATGCCGCCAGCAGGAGAGCGCGGCGGCCCGTCTGGGAGAAATCTGCCGTCATTCTTTCCGGGTCTGACGCATCACGTTGTTATAGGGCAAGTCGTACATGGCTAAAACGCGGCGGCGGCGTCCACGGGACCCGCCAAGGGACAGTCGTCCCTTGGAACCCTGATTGTTTGGGTTGTTTCCTGGCGAAGCCTGACATCATAGACTTCGGCTAACGCATTCCGTCTCCAGCGCCTGTACTCCAGTAGGGGGTTTTAAGGGCTGCGCCCTTAACGGGGTCCAGGGGCAGAGCCCCTGGCCTTCTTCTTCACGGCCACCGCGCCTCCGGCGGCAGGCTCATCAGGATCGCCTCGATATTGCCGCCCGTCCGCAGCCCGAACAGCGTGCCGCGGTCGTAGAGCAGGTTGAACTCCACATATCGCCCGCGCTGGCGCAGCTGCCGCTCGCGTTCGGCCTCGCCGTAGGGCATGGCCCAGCGGCGCGCGACGATCGCGGGGTAGGTCTCCAGGAAGGCGAGCCCCACGTCGCGCACGAAGCCGAAGTCCTCCTCCCAGGCGCCGGGCGCGTGATGGTCGAAGAAGATGCCGCCGACCCCGCGCATCTCGCCGCGATGGGGGAGGTAGAAGTAGCGGTCGCACCATTCGCGAAAGCGCTCGTAGTAATCCGCGCCATGCCGGTCGCAGGCGGCCCGGAACCCCGCGTGGAAGGTCGCCGCGTCGGCGGCCGCTTCCGGCGTGTCGCGCAGCATCGGCGTGAGGTCGCCGCCGCCGCCGAACCAGCCCTTGGTCGTGATCAGCATGCGGGTGTTCATGTGCCCCGTCGGTGCCCACGGGTTGCGCGGGTGCGCGACCAGGCTCACGCCCGCGGCCCAGAAGCGCGGATCGGTCGCCGCACCCGGGACGCTGGCTGCGAACTCGGGGGCGAAGCGGCCCGACACGGTGGAAACGTTCACCCCCGCCTTCTCGAACACGGCGCCGCCGCGAAGCACGGCCATGGTGCCGCCGCCGCCCTCCGACCCATCCTCGGTGGGGCGGCGCCACGCCGTGCGCTCGAAGCGGGCGTCGGATCCCGCCTGGCGCTCCAGCGCCTCGAAGGCGGCGCATAGTTGGTCGCGGAGCTCGGCGAACCAGGCCCGCGCCGTGTCGCGACCTGCGAGAAAGCCGGCGGGATCGGGCGGGCCGTCGGAGCGTTCATCTGTCATGCGCGGTGATTTGACCGGCAGGGCATGATCCGGGTCAATCTCGGACCGAGGGAACGAGGACAAGCTGGTGCCGGACATCGCCGCCCCCTGGGGCATCACCATCTGCGGGATCGACGAGCTCGAGGGGCACTGCACGCTCCGGGCGAGCCATGTGCTGTCGATCCTCGACCCGGACTGGCCCGTGCCCGAGGCGTTCGGCGCTTGGGGCGAGCACGAGAAGCTGGAGCTGCGCTTCAACGACATCATCGACGAGACGCCGGGGATGGTGGCACCCTCCGCCGACGACGTCGCCCGCCTGCTCGCCTTCGGCCGCGACGTGGCGGGCGAGGCGGCCTCGCACCTGGTGGTGCATTGCCATGCCGGGATCTCGCGCTCCACCGCGTCGATGTCGCTGATCCTGGCGCAGGCGATGCCGGAGCGCCCGGCCGAGGAGATCCTGCTGACGGTGCACGGGATCCGGGAAAAGGCCTGGCCCAACCTCCGGATGATCGAGCTCGGCGACGCGATGCTCGGCCGCGGCGGGGCGCTGGCCCGCGCCGCCACCCGGCTGCACCGGCTGCAGCTCGAGCGCCGCCCGGAGCTCGCACAGTTCATGAGCGACAACGGCCGCGCGCGCGAGCTCGAGCTCGCCGCCGGCGCGACACCGCTCGCGGCGTGAGCGTGGTCGGTGGTGCGCGAAGAAGGAAGGGGCTCCGCCCCTTAGACCTCGCCAGGACAAGCAGTCCTGGACCTGCCAACTCAAGGGGTCTGGGGTTAAGACCCCAGCGGGGTCCAGGGGCAGAGCCCCTGGCCTTTTCGCCTCCGACAGGCTCCCCTATCCTGGTGTCATGGTTCACGCGCCAATCGAGGACGCCTCGACTGCTGCCCTCCCGCCTTCCCCCGGTTGGCTCGAGCGCAGGCTTCCCGTCTCCGCCCTGATCCGGCGCGAATACGTCGTCTATCCCGTGCCCGCGAACCTCAACTGGCTGTGGAACATCGGCGCCTGCATCACCGCCACGCTGGCACTGCTGGTGGTCTCCGGGGTGTTCCTGGCGCTCGAATATTCCAACGAGCCCGACCGCGCGTTCCTGTCCGTCGAGAACATCGACCGGCACGTGCCCTGGGGCTGGCTGATCCGGGCGCTGCACATGGCGGGGGCGACCGGGCTGTTCGCGGGGCTCGCGATCCACACCTGGCGCTCGCTCTACTACGGTTCCTACAAGCGGCCGCGCGAGCTCGTCTGGCTCACCGGCACGCTGCTGCTGCTGGTGGTGATGGCGAGCGCGTTCCTCGGCTACGTGCTGCCCTGGGGGCAGATGTCGTACTGGGGGCTGGTGGTCGCGAGCCACGCGATCCGCTCGCTGCCGGTGGTGGGCGACGGGCTCGCGCGCGTGGCGTTCGACGGCGACGAGCTCGCCGCCGGCACGCTGCACCGCGCCTTCGCGCTGCACATTCTGCTCGGCATCGCAGCACCCGCGATCGTGGTCCTCCATCTCTCGACGCTGCACGCGGTGGGATCGAACAACCCCGCCGGCGTCGATCCGCCGCCGGGCGGGCAGGTGCCGTTCATGCCGCACCACGCCCAGCGCACGGGGCTGGCGGCGGCCTGGTGGGTGCTGCTGGTGGCGATGCTCGCCTGCTTCGCGCCCGGCCTGCTGACCGAGGCGCAGAACTACTTCCCGGCCGATCCCGCCCACACACCCGAGGCGGTCGCCCCGCCCTGGTACTTCCTGCCGTTCTACGCGATCCTGCGCAGCGTGCCGGGTGCGGGGGGCGTGATCCTGTCGGCGGGCAGCGTGCTGATCCTGCTGGCGCTCCCCTGGCTCGACCGGGATCCGCGGCGGGCGCTGGCCGGGCGACCGGTGTTCCGGGCGTCGGTGCTGCTGATGATCCCGGTGGTGCTGCTGCTGGGCGTGGCAGGCGCGGAGCAGACCCAGGGCATCTGGCTCACGGTGGCACGCGTGGCGACGTTTGCCTGGTATGCGCACGCGCTGCTGGTGCTGCCGCTCGCCGGTGGCAATCGCGCCTGATGCAGCGGCTCCTGGCGGCGGCGCTCGCCGCGTTCTGCGTTTCACCCGCGCGAGCCGCGCCGCCGGCGTGGAGCTTTTCCGCGCCGCTCGGCGGCTTCGATCTCGGAGCGGCGCAGCGCGGGTTCGGCGTCTACGAGCAGCGCTGCGCCGCCTGCCATTCGATGGCGGCACTCGCGCCGGCGGACCTGCTCGGGCTCGGTCTCGACCGGCGTGCGGCAGGGGACGTGCTGCGGCAGCTCGGGCATCCGCCGTTCACGGCCGGCAACGGGGCGCCCGACCTGTCGCGATACGAACGCGTGGCGGGTGCCGACGCGGTCTGGCGCCTGCTGCTGGCCCCGGCCGTGCCGGCCGCCTACAACGGCCTGCCAGCCGGTCATCCGGTGCTGACGAGCAGCGGCGAGGCGAGCGACCTCGTCACCTTCCTGGCCTGGGCCGCACGGCCGCATCTGACCGAGCGGCGGCAGGTCGGGGTGGGCATCCTGCTGTTCGGCCTCCTGCTGATCGGACTTGCGACACGAAGGAGCCGTCATGGCCGAGACTGATAGCGTGACCCCGGTGATCGGGCTGATCGGAGGCTCCGGCCTCTACGACATTCCCGGCCTGGTGGACGCCGAGTGGCGCGACGTCGAGACCCCGTGGGGCAAGCCGTCCGACCAGCTGCTGTTCGGGCGCTTGGGCGAGGTTCGCTGCGTGTTCCTGCCGCGGCACGGCCGCGGGCATGTGCGGGGGCCGTCGCAGCTGAACTACCGCGCCAACATCGACGCGCTGAAACGGTCGGGGGTGACGGACCTGATCTCGCTCTCGGCGGTGGGCTCGCTGCGCGAGGATCTGCCGCCCGGCCATTTCGTGATCGTCGACCAGTTCATCGACCGCTCGTTCGCGCGCGAGAAGAGTTTTTTCGGGGATGGCCTGGTGGCGCATGTGCCGATGGGCGAGCCCACCTGCCAGCGGCTGAACGACGCGCTCGAGGAGGCGGCCTACGAGATCGACCTGCCGGTGACGCGCGGCGGCACCTATCTCGTGATGGAGGGGCCGCAATTCTCGACGCGGGCGGAGAGCAATCTGTATCGCCAGTGGGGAGCCGCGGTGATCGGCATGACGAACATGCCGGAGGCGAAGCTCGCGCGCGAGGCGGAGCTGCATTACGCGTCGGTCGCGATGGTGACCGACTACGATTGCTGGCACGAGTCGCATGACGACGTGACGGTCGACGAGGTCGTGCGGGTGCTGCTCGACAATGCCGATCGCGCGAGGGACCTGTTGCGTGCGGTGCTGCCAAGGGTGGGTGCACCGCGAGGCACATGCCCGCAGGCTTGCGAGCATGTGCTGGAGCACGCCCTGATCACGTCGCCCGCCAAGCGCGACCCGGAGCTGCTGCGGAAGCTGGACGCGATCGCCGGCAGGCTGCTGCGCTAAACAAGCGGGGTCTGGGGCCCAGGCCCCAGCGGGGTCCAGGGGTAGAACCCCTGGCCCAGCCGGAGGCTAAATGACGCCAAGCAGCAGCAAGATCACCAGGATCACAAGCACCAGCCCCAGTCCACTAGAAGGGTAGTACCCCCAAGCGCTGCTATACGGCCAAGTCGGCAGCGCGCCGAGCAAAAGCAGCACGACGATGATGATCAGAATAAGGCGCATGGTTGTCTCTCCCGGGTGGAGAGTTCAACGTGGCGTTGCATTCCTGGTTCGCGCGCGACACTCCCTGGGTTGCATTTTCGCGGCGGATGACGCCAGGGCGTCGCGGTTGCGGCCGTGGCGGCCGCGGAGGATCACCACAGCGAGGGCACGGCGATGACGGAGATCGTCAATCTGAACAAGGCGCGCAAGCAGCGGGCGCGGGTGGCGCGGGAGGTGCAGGCGGCGACCAACCGCGTCAGGCACGGGCGGACGCGTGGCGAGCGCGTGCGCGACGCGAAGGAGGCGGAGGATCGGGCGCGCGCTCTGGCCGGTGCGAAGCTGGATCGCCCTACTGAAGCGTGAGCACGGCGCCTGGGAGGCGGAGCTCGGCCGGGCCGATCACCAGTTTCGATCCCACCCGCACCGAGTGGAGCGGCCCCTCGATCTCGCGCGCCCAGAAGTCGAGGAAGCGGTGCAGGGCTGGAAAGCGGGGGGCGAGATCGAGCTGCTGCCAGACGAAGGTCTGCAGCACGCCCGGGTGGTCGGGCAGGTGGTAGAGGATCTCGGCGGTGGTCAGGCGCCACCCGTTGAGCTGCTGGCGAAGGTCCATCGAAGTTTTTCTCCCGGTCTGGAGGCCTTGGGACCGGGTCAGAATCAGGGCGGTTCGGTTAACAAAGCAATAAAAACCTGAGGTTTTTCCGAAGGTTGGCACTCGCCTCGTTCGAGTGCTGCCACCCTTGACTTCCGAGGGGGTGCAACGCTATCTCCCCGCTGGCACTTGCCTTTGGGGAGTGCCAAGACCCTCCCAGCGCCAGGAGCCGCTTCGGCCAGGGGGGTTTCAACGAGAAGAAAGCGGCCGTAACGAACGGGCCCCGGAACGGGGCCCAGGAGCGTTCCCACATGGCGAAGTTCCGTCCCTTGCACGACCGCGTGGTCGTCCGGCGCCTGACCGGCGAGGAAAAGACTGCCGGCGGCATCATCATCCCCGACACCGCGAAAGAGAAGCCCTCCGAGGGCGAGATCGTCGCCGCCGGCCCCGGCGCGCGCAACGAGCAGGGCCAGATCCAGGCGCTGGACGTGAAGGCGGGCGACCGCGTTCTGTTCGGCAAGTGGTCCGGCACCGAGGTCAAGATCGAGGGTGAAGACCTTCTGATCATGAAGGAGAGCGACATCCTCGGCATCGTCGAGGCGCTGTCCTAAGAGCCGGCGCGGCCTGATCGGCCGAAATATTGTTGTCCAAAGAGGAGACAAAAGAACATGGCAGCTAAGGAAGTGCGCTTCAGCGCCGATGCCCGTCAGCGGATGCTGCGCGGCGTCGACATCCTCGCCGATGCGGTAAAGGTGACGCTCGGCCCCAAAGGCCGCAACGTCGTGATCGACAAGAGCTTCGGCGCGCCTCGCATCACGAAAGATGGTGTGACGGTCGCCAAGGAGATCGAGCTTTCCGACAAGTTCGAGAACATGGGCGCCCAGATGGTGCGCGAAGTGGCCTCGAAGACCAACGACATCGCCGGCGACGGCACCACCACCGCGACCGTGCTGGCGCAGGCCATCGTGCGCGAGGGTGCGAAGGCGGTGGCCGCCGGCCTCAACCCGATGGACCTCAAGCGCGGCATCGACCTCGCGGTGGCCCACGTGGTCGAGCAGCTGAAGGCCAACACCAAGAAGATCACGACGCCGGGCGAGACCGCCCAGGTCGGCACGATCTCGGCCAACGGCGAATCCGAAATCGGCGTGATGATCTCGGAAGCGATGCAGAAGGTCGGCAACGAGGGCGTGATCACCGTTGAGGAGGCCAAGGGCATCCAGACGGAGCTCGACGTCGTCGAGGGCATGCAGTTCGATCGCGGCTACGTCTCGCCCTACTTCATCACCAACGCCGAGAAGATGGTTGCCGATCTCGACAACCCCTACATCCTCATCCACGAGAAGAAGCTGTCGGGCCTGCAGCCGATCCTGCCGCTGCTCGAGAGTGTCGTGCAGTCGGGCCGTCCGCTGCTGATCATCGCGGAAGATGTCGAGGGCGAGGCGCTTGCGACACTCGTCGTCAACAAGCTCCGCGGTGGCCTGAAAATCGCGGCCGTGAAGGCGCCTGGCTTCGGTGATCGTCGCAAGGCTATGCTCGAGGACATCGCGATCCTGACCGGCGGCCAGGTGATCTCGGAAGACCTCGGCATCAAGCTCGAGACCGTGACGCTCGCCATGCTCGGCCGCGCCAAGAAGGTGCTGATCGAGAAGGAGAACACCACGATCGTCGAAGGTGCCGGCGAGGCCGCCGACATCAAGGGGCGCTGCAACCAGATCCGCGCGCAGGTCGAGGAGACCACGTCGGACTACGATCGCGAGAAGCTGCAGGAGCGTCTTGCGAAGTTGGCCGGCGGCGTGGCCGTCATCCGTGTCGGCGGCTCGACCGAGGTCGAGGTGAAGGAGCGCAAGGATCGCGTCGACGACGCGCTGCATGCGACCCGCGCGGCTGTCGAGGAAGGCATCGTCCCCGGCGGCGGCACGGCTCTCGCCCGCGCCTCGCTGACATTGTCGCAGCTCGCCCACGTCAACGAGGACCAGAAGGTCGGCATCGAGATCGTCCGTCGCGCGCTGCAGACGCCGCTGCGGCAGATCGTCGAGAATGCCGGCCATGATGGCGCGGTGATCGCGTCGAAGGTGCTCGAGAACCCGGACTACGCGTGGGGTTTCGACGCGCAGCTCGGCGAGTACAAGGACCTCGTGCAGGCCGGCATCATCGACCCGACCAAGGTCGTGCGCACGGCGCTGCAGGATGCGGCATCGGTGGCCGGCCTGCTGGTCACCACCGAGGCGATGATCGCCGAGAAGCCCGAGAAGAAGGCGCCGGCTGGCGGTCCTCCGGGCGGCGGCATGGGCGACATGGACTTCTGATCGCGCCCGACCGCCGGCCTCGGCCGGCGGTTGGTGATGGAGAGGCGGCCCGTTCGCGGGCCGCCTTTTTCATGTCCAGGGACGTTCGATACGCCAGCCGTATTGTTTCGTTGACAGGTCGGGCTCGTTTCGCTTCCCTTGCCGTGTAAGCAAATGTCTCGACGCTCCGAACCCGGAGGTCGGATGCCGCGCGGAGTGGGGCTATGGCGACCGGAACCGTGAAGTGGTTCAACACGACCAAGGGATACGGCTTCATCATGCCGCAGGACGGCGGCAAGGACGTGTTCGTCCACATCACGGCGGTGCAGGCCGCCGGCCTCCGCGGCCTCAATGAAGGCCAGGCGGTGGTCTATGAGGTGACGGTCGAGCGCGGCAAGGAAGCCGCTACCAACATCAAGGTTGCCTGAGCTCCGGATTCCGCTGCGTCCGGTATCGGGCACGCACAGGTTCGGCCGCACGCGTCAGAGCGCCGATTGCCGCGCGCATTGCGACGGCGAAGAAGGCCAGGGGCGCCGCCCCTGGACCCCGCTAAGGGCTTGCCCTTAGAACCTATTCGTTGAGCTCCGCTCCCAAGTCGCGGGATCCAAGGGGCAATTGCGCTCCACGCTGCGGCTGCTTCGCTTTGAGTTCCATCTGACTACAATTTATTCACAACTTGCTGCTTAAACGGACGGCAGGCCGGGCGCGCCCGACCCGACGAGGCCTCCGGCGTGGCGTCCCGACCGGCAGGTTGTTGCATTCCAGCAACTTGGCGTGCCGGCGCCGGCCGGTGGCACGCCGCTCGGACATGGCCGGGCGTCTGCTCTTCCCTGGAAGCCGACCCCCGCAATTGGCAGCCAGCCCGACACGCCACGCCTGAAAGAAATGTTCCGTTACATTCGATGGCGGTGGCCATGAACCGGGCGTCAGGCGTGTCGATCGCCTAAAACGACGATATTCCGGTAGCTTCCTGTTACAGTCGACGGTCGATGCGCTCGCGAAATGTGGCGTTCGGGACCGTTACGACTCACGCCGATCGAGCCGATATTTACAAAGTGTAACGCAGTCGAAGCTGCGGTGGCAGAACGGCAACAATGTCCCGGGCATCGTCCAAGGGATGCGGATTACCTCGCGGAACCTCTCCGCCCCCCACGCACCCACCTCGCTGGAACATCGGTTGCTCTAAACCATCCCAGAAACTTCCTGACCGGGCTGCGGCCCGTGGACAGGAGGAGCGGCTTTGAGGGGTAAGTAACTATGCGTAAGGAGGTTTCACTTCGGCGGGCCATGCTGGTGGCGTCCGCCCTGACCGGCGTTCTCGCCGGGTCGGAAGTGGCCATGGCACAGAACACCAGCCCGACGGCGAGCTTTCCCGCCGCAGGCACGACCGGTGCGCCGGCCAGCGGTTCGCCGGCGCAGACATCGGCCGCCAATGGCAGCACAGCGAGCGCGCCCGCCGAGAACATCCAGGTGAAGATCCAGCGTCGCCTGCTGCGCGAACGGAACTCGCCGAGTGCGGTGACCGAGCTCGGCACCAAGCAGATCGCGCAGGTCGGCATCCAGGGTTCGCCCGCCTCGCTGCTGCGCCAGGCGCCGTCGGTGAACGTCTACCAGCAGGGCATCGGCAACAACGAGCCGGTGATCTCGATCCGCGGCATTCGCGGCCTCGAAGTCGCCACGACCCTCGACGGCGTGCCGACACAGGACCTGCTGCAGGGCGGCAGCGGCGGCTACCTTTCCAACCTGATCGGCGGCAAGTTCGACCTCAGCCAGATCAGCGGTGTGTCGATCTATCCCGGCGTCGCCTACCCGAACGAGAACACGTTCGGCACGATCGGCGGCACGATCGCCTACACCACCCTGCGCCCGTCCAAGGACCCAGGTATCGACCTGTTCGGGTCGGTGGGCTCGTTCGGCACGTGGCAGGAGGGCGTCACGCTCAACTCCGGGAAGATCGACGGGTTCTTCGGGTCGGGCTACGATGCGCCCAGCGTCATGGCGCAGTACACGAACCTGCAGACCAAAGGCTTCATCGACAACACCCCAGCACGGTACAACAACTTCGAATTCGCCATCGACAAGCCGTACGATGGTGGCCTGTCGAAGTTCCAGGCGACCGTGCTGTACAACACGGGCAGCGGCTATTACACCAACGAGCCGATCCCGATCCCGTACCTCCAGAAATACGGGATGTACAGCAACTACCCGCTCGACGAGGATTCCGCATTCCAGTCGAACAAGTACCTGACGATCATCCTGAAGAACGACAGCTACATCAACGACTACCTGACCGTCGGCGCCAACATCTTCTACCAGTATACCGACAGCGACAACACGACCTACATCAACCCCAACGCCGTCTACGCGTCTGCGGCCTTTCCCGGCGCCGTGACCGTCAACGGCGCCGCGCCGTTCGTCACCAACACCGCCGGTTTCGGCCTGCAGGGCGATTACGGCCCCGGTAGCGTGTTCTACGATCCGGCCGTCAACATCCGCTACGACGGCAACGCGCAATTCCCGGCCGGCTCGGCCGCCTGCCCGGTCGCCGTCGCCCAGGCCTGGGCGGCGCTCGGCGAGACCAGTCCGTGCGGCTACAACGCTCTGCGATCGGACTCGACGACGGACTCCTACGGCATCCAGCCGCACGCGACCATCACGCCGCCGAACATCTTCGGCATCCGCAACACCATCCAGGTCGGCGCCCTGCTGGCCAAGGAGACGTCGCCACTCACCCCGTACTACCAGTGGGGCACCACCCCCGTTCCCGAGACGCCCTACAACGAGCAGGGCGGCGTGTACGAGGGCCAGCTCGACGGCGGCATCCAGCGGACGATCTACCTGGTCTACCTGCAGGACAAGATCGATTTCTTCCACAACACGCTGCACGTGACACCCGGCGTCACCTACGAGGCGAGCGAGTCGAGCCTCACCAGCTCGACGATCTTCGGCGGCACGCCGACGGCGCAGCAGGCGGCCAACCCGTACTGCCAGGCTGGTAACGACTGCCTCTATGGCGCCTTCACGAACAGCCTGTGGGACAAGGACCTGCTGCCGTTCATCAACGTGTCCTACGATTTCGATCGTATCCTGCCGGTGGCCAAGGGTTTGTCGGCCTACGGCAGCTACGGCGAGTCTTCCCTGTTCGCGCCTGTCAGCGACTTCCAGCCGAATTCGTTCGGCGGCGGTCCGCCGTCGGCCGCGATCGTTCACATGGCGGAAGGCGGCATCCGCTACAACACGTCCGTGTTCTCCGTGCAGGCCGACGACTTCTACCAGAAGATCGATCGTGACTTCGGCTACTTCTCGTATCAGTCGGGGCCGCTGGTCGGTCAGAGCGCCTACAACAATCTCGGCGGCCGTATCTTCCAGGGCCAGGAGTTCGCGGCGATCTGGCAGATCGCGCCGCGCTGGCAGGCGTTCGGCAATTTCTCCCACACCCGCGCGCGCTACACCGCGACCGATGTCGGCAGCGTCACTGTCCAGGAAGATCAGTTCGGCGACGTCATCCGCGGCACGCCCGTCACCGGCGTTCCGAGCTGGCTGTCGACCGCCGGCATCGACTACGACCACAAGAACCTGTTCATCCGCCACGACGACATGCATATACGCTTCGAAGGCCAGTACACCGGCCGCCAGGCCACCAGCTACGATGTCACCGGCTTCCAGAACATCGGCCCGCTGCCGAGCGTACCGCCGTATGGAACCTACGGGTACTACACGTTTACCAACGGTGCGACGACCTACGACCCGAATGGCGGTCTCGAGCCCTACGTGGTCTTCAACCTCGACCTAAACTACGAAATGCCGGTGGGCTGGGCCGCCAACTACCTCAAGAAGCTCGATTTCGACGTCAACATTCTCAACCTGTTCAACAAGCGCTACTACCAGTACCTGTATAAGCAGATCACCCCGACCGCCGCTGGCACCTTCCCCGCGGGCAGCCAGTTCGCGGGTCAGGCGATCGGGGCTTACAACGGCGCCTCGTTCCAGGACGGTTTGCCGGGCGAGCCGTTCGCAATCACGTTCACGATGAAGGCGCACTTCTGAAACGAGAAGGGCGGAGCTGACGCTCCGCCCTTGTCCGATGGCAGGTCCAGGACACCCAGTGTCCTGGTGGGGTCCGGGGCAAAGCCCCGGCCTTCTTTTATCGGAGGCGCTGATGTCGCGCCCGCGCCCCCCGCTCGATCGCCGCCGCGACCAACGGATCGATCCCCAACTCCGACACCACGAATTCCAGCATCTGCAGGATCAGCTGCCCGTGCCGGCTGGACGCCGCCACCACGTCGCAGGCCACTGCGTAGGCCGTCTCGCGCAGCCGCGGTTCCAGCGCCGCCCGGATCAGCCTTGCCGCATGGTTGAGCCCGTCCTCCTCGCGCAGCAGCCCCACGGCCGCGTCGGTCGCGTGCCGCAGCCGGTCCGACGTCACCTCGTGGAAGATCGGCAGCGTCTGCACGAGCCCCGACATCACGCCGATCTCGCGGTCGGAGATCCCCATGCCGTCGGCGGCGGCGACCAGCACCATGGTGCAGATCAGCGCCTCCTGCGGGTCGAGCCCCGTCTCGTCCTCGCCGCCCATGGCGCCTGTACTGCCGTCCATCGTCATCTCTTTCTTGCTGGCACTCATCTCGCGACCCAAACTGCGCCTGCCCGCAAGGGGATGTAAAATCATCCCTCAGCGAGGAACTCCCGGGTCGCCGCGATCGCGCGCGCCAGGCCCACGCGCTCGACCGCCACGCCGCGCGGAAAGGCCGAGGCCAGCCGGCTCGGCATGCGCCGGTCGAGCAGCACGAACACGCCGCGATCGGTCTCGGTGCGGATCAGCCGCCCGAAGGCCTGGCGCAGGCGGAGGCGCACGATGCGGTCGTCGTAGGAGGCCGGGTCGCCCTCGGAGAGGTGCAGCCGGCGCTCGCGGTGCAGGATGTCCGGCCGCATCCAGGGCACGCGCTCGAACACCACCAGGCGGAGTGCGGCACCCGGCACGTCGACGCCGTCGCGCATCGCGTCGGTGCCGAGCAGGCACGAATGCGTCTCGGTCCGGAAGACGTCGATCAGGGTGGCGTTGTCCATCGCGTCGACATGCTGGGCGAAGAGCGGGATGCCGGCCGCCTCGAGGTCGGGGGCGATGCGGGAATGGACGGCGCGCAGGCGCGAGATCGCGGTGAACAGGCCGAGCCCGCCGCCCTCCGAGGCCAGGAACAGCGTGCGGTAGGCGGCGGCCAGCGCCGCGAGGTCGCCCACGGGCAAGTCGTTCACCACGAAGCAGCGGGTCTGGCGCGCGTAGTCGAAGGGGCTCGCGAGTGCTGCGCGGATCGCGGGCGAGGGGAGGTGGCTGGCGCCGGCGCGCGCTTCGGCCGCCCGCCACGCGCGATCGGCGTCGTGCCCGGGCGCGCTGCCGCTCGGGCCGGGCGCGTCGCTCTCGTCGCGCAGCGTGGCCGAGGTGACCAGCAGCCCGTGCGCGTGGCCGGCGAGCGAGAGCGCGAAGGGGAGCGTCGGGTCGAGCCAGTGCCGGCACAGTGCGATGTCGCGCACGGGGCCGGCCGTGCCGCGCTCAGCCAGGTCGAGGCGCAGGAAATGCACGTGCTCGCGCCGCTCGCCCGCCTCGGGGGCTGGGCTGTCGACCGCGCGCAACATCGCGATCCAGGCGGCGAGCCGGTTGAGCGCGCGGCGGCGGATCACGCCGGTCATCGCCTCGATGCGGCCGCGGGTGGTGGCGTCCAGCGTGTCGGCGTCCTCGTCGAGCCGGGCGGCGAGGCGCTCCACCAGGGTCGCGAGCGGCGCGTGGACTCTCTCGAGCGCCCGCCCGAGCGTTGCCGCGGCCTCGGCAACACCGTGGGCCGGCGGATGCAGGTCGCACTCCGAACCTGCGTTCTCGGCGGTGCGCGCCTCGACCTGGCGGGCCAGCAGGGCGAGCAGCGCCTCGGTGGGATTGCGCGCCTCGCCCGGAACGGAAAGAAAGTCGCCCGCGAGCCGCGTGGTCCAGCCGGGCGCGGCCAGCCCCTGGGCCGCCGCCAGCAGGGCCGCGTCGAGCGGCGTCTCGAGCGGCAGGTCGCCCACCACGAGCTCGTCGAGCCGGCGCTTGAGGCCCCGCGCGCGCGACCGCGTGCCCTCGGCGCCCAGCAGCCAGCGGCGGAGTTCTGCGGACTCCAGCCCCGAGAGCTCGGTCGCGAACGCGCTGTCGGCGGCGTCCGCCAGGTGGTGCCCCTCGTCGAACACGTAGCGGGTGGGGAGGCGCTGCTCCTCGCCCGCGTTCGCCGCCTCCGTCATGACCAGCGCATGGTTGGCGATCAGCAGGTCCGCCTCGCGGGCGCGGCGGATGCCGTGCTCGACGAAGCAGCGGGTGTAATGCGGGCAGGCGCCGTGGATGCACTCGCCGCGGCGGTCGGCGAGACCGCTCAGCAGCGAGGCGCCGAACAGCTCGCGGAACCAGCCGGGCAGGTCGCCGCCGGTGATGTCGCCATCCTCGGACGCCATCGCCCAGCGCGCGAGCAGCGCCATCGGAACGGTCGTGGCGGCCGGCCGCCCTCGCGTGGTCGCACCGCGATTCGCCTCCTCATAGTTGAGGAGACAAAGATAATTCTCGCGGCCCTTGCGAACGACCACGCGGCGCCGACGGGCAGTGGGCTCGGTGTGCAGGCGGGTGGCGACCTCGCGCTCGATCTGGCGCTGCAGGTGGCGGGTGTAGGTGGAGATCGTGACCGCCCCGCCGTTGCGCTCGGCCCAGAGGCTGGCGGGTGCGAGGTAGCCCAGCGTCTTGCCGGTGCCGGTGCCGGCTTCCGCCAGCATCAGGATCGGATCGCCACGGGTCTCGCGCGGCGCGAAGGCGGCGGCCACGGCATGCGCGTAGTCGGCCTGGCCCGCGCGAGGTGCGGCGTCCGCGCCAAGCATGGTGGCGAGGCGGGCGCGGCTCGCGTCCGGCGAGACGGGGAACGACGAGGGGGCCGGGCGCGGGTTGCGCTCCTCGAAGGCGGGCAGGCGGCGCCACACGGCGATCGCGTCACCGGGCGAGAGCGTCGGTTTGGCCGATCGGAGGGCGGCCAGCACCGAGGGCGCCCAGGCCCAGCCGGCCTCGGCCAGCAGCCGCGCGAGTGCGGCCGCCTCCGCGCCCGACTTGGTGGGCGCCAGCGCCGCCAGCCGGCCGAGCAGCGCGCTCGCGAGCTCGGGCAGCAGCAGCGCCTCGCCCTCCATGTCACGGGGCGGCGGCAGGTCGAGTGCCAGCGCCAGCCCGCGCGGCGTGGGTGCGGCCGGGCGCGCGGGAAAGACGAAGGCGAACAGCTCCAGCAGGTCCAGCGCCGGGAAGCCCGCGAGGCCGAGGCGCCGCGCGGTCGCCGGCAAGTGCACCACGATCGGCGGCGCCATGGCGGGGAGCCGCGTGCGAGCGGCCGCCGCCGCGAGGGCAAGGATCTCGCCGTCCTCGGTCAGCAGTGTGGCGCGCGCATGGCCGGCCACAAGGGCAGGACAGGCTGAGCGATTTGGAGACATGAAAGAAGAATGAACGCTTGCGGCGCCGCTGACGAGGCGCTTTGCGTGCATTGAGGACGGTGAGACGCTTCCGGGCGATCGGGTCCTATGTCGTTGCAGGCCATTCGTCTTGACCGTCCACGGTTCGCGCAGCAGGTTGTTGCCATGTCTCCACGCATGCCGCCTCGTCCACGGCCATCCAGCAACGTGCGGATCGAACGTACCCTTCGGGGCTCTTTGACCAGTCTCCTCACGTTTGCGTCTCCCGCGTCACGCTACCCGGTCGTGACGCGCGAGCAGCTTGAGCGCGAGGCATGGGATGATGTCGCTCGCTCTCTCCGGCAGGCTATGGATGATGCCGGACGAAAGTGATCGGGCTGGGCGGAGTTCCAGTCCGGCTCTGTCCACAACGGCTCCCGAAAACTCCGCCCCGCGGCCGGGCACGACGAAGATGGGGCTGGTTGTCCAATCCGGTCCTCTTCCACCCGCAGCGGAACTCGCCGCGTTTGGCGCCATTGATCGGTCGTTCCCGGAGCGTATCGTGAGGATGGCGGAGCAGAACGCTGCTACCGGTCGGATCACCGCCGAAAGAGCACAGAGATACGTATTGGCGGAGGCACTTACCGGTCGCCTTCTTGGCTGCCTCTTTGCCGTGCTTGCGATCGCTGCGGCAGTCTACTTGTCTATGAATGGGCATCAGGTCGTCGCCGGCATTATTGGTGGTTCGACGGTCGTCGCCATCACCGTGGCCCTGATCACAGGCATCGCCGCGCCGAAGGGTGGCAGTGACGACGACTGAGCACAGGATTAGTCGCCCTATCGGGTCGATGCTCAATGTTCTAGCTTCTCGTCGTATGTCCGCCCCGCACGAACTGCCGAAGGCCTGGCCCTTCGAGCAGGCCCAGGCCCTCGACCGCCATCTCTCCGGCCAACCGGACGCCATCGCCCTGTTCGAGACCGGCTACGGCCCGTCCGGCCTGCCGCATATCGGCACGTTCGGCGAGGTCGCCCGCACGCAATGGGTGCGGCTCGCCTACACGTCGCTGACCGGGCGGCCGTCGCGGCTGCTGTCGTTCAGCGACGACATGGATGGCTTGCGCAAGGTGCCGGGCAACGTGCCCAACGGGGAGATGCTGGCGGGTTATCTCGGCCGTCCGCTCTCGGCGGTTCCCGACCCGTTCGGCACGCATGAGAGTTTTGGCGCGCACAACAACGCGCGGCTCCGCTCCTTTCTCGACGGGTTCGGCTTCGACTACGAGTTCGCGTCGGCCACCGACTACTACCGCTCGGGCCGGTTCGACGCGGCGCTCCGGCGCGTGCTCGAGATGCATGACGAGATCGTGGCCCTCATCTTGCCCACGCTGGGTGCCGAGCGGCGCGCCACCTACTCGCCGGTGCTGCCGCTGCATCCCGAGACCGGGATCGTGATGCAAGTGGCGATCGAGGGGGTCGACGCCGAGGCGGGCCGGGTGTTCTGGCGCGATCCGACAACGGGCGAGCAGTTCGGCACGTCGGTCTATGGCGGTGCGGCCAAGATGCAGTGGAAGGCCGACTGGGCGATGCGCTGGTATGCGCTCGGGGTCGATTACGAGATGTCGGGCAAGGACCTGATCGACAGCGTGCGCCTGTCGGGCAAGATCACCCGCATTCTCGGTCGGGCGCCGCCGCTGGGCCTCACGACCGAGATGTTCCTCGACGATAACGGGGAGAAGATCAGCAAGTCCAAGGGCAACGGCATCTCGGTCGAGGACTGGCTGCGTTACGCACCCCCCGAGAGCCTGTCGCAGTTCATGTTCAACCAGCCGACGCGGGCGAAGCGTCTGTTCTTCGACGTGATCCCGCGCGCCACCGACGAATACATCGCCAACGCCGACCGGCTGCGCACGTCCGACGCCGATCCGCGCGCCAACCCCGCCTGGTTCATCCATGGGGGCAGGCCCCCGGACGACGCCGGCAGCCCGCTCGGCTTCGGCATGCTGCTCAATCTCGCTTCCGTCGCGAACGCCGAGAGTGCCGACGTGCTGTGGGGTTTCGTGACCCGCTACCAGCCCGATGCCACGCCGGAGGCGATGCCGCTGCTCGCGCGCCTCGCCAACTACGCGGTGCGCTACTACCAAGACTTCGTGCGGCCGGCGAAGACCTACCGGGCGCCGACCGCGGACGAACGCGCGGCGTTGGCCGACCTCGCCGAAGCGCTGCGCGGGCTCGATCCTGCCGCCGAGGCCGAAGCGGTGCAGAACACCGTGTTCGAGATCGGCAAGGCACACGGCTTCGACAACCTTCGCGCCTGGTTCGGCTGCCTCTACGAGGTGCTGCTCGGCCAGACCGAGGGGCCGCGCTTCGGCATCTTCGCGCAGCTCTACGGGCTCGAGGCCACCGCCGCCCTGATCGACGCCGCCCTGATGCGGGCGCACTGAGCACACGCGGGCGATGCGACGACCCATTCTCAAGCGCGCGGCAAAGCGAGCGCCGGCGGCGATCGGGCTCCTGCTGTTCGTGGGCGCGGCCTTCGTGGTGCAGCACGAGTTTCGCCACCTCCACCTGCGCGACGTGGCGGCCGCGATCGGGGCCACGCCGCCCCGTGCACTCGCGATCGCCGCCGGCTGGACGCTCGCCGCCTATTTCGTGCTGACCTTCTACGACCGGCTGGCGACCCGCTACGCCGGCCATCGCCTGTCCTGGCGGCGCACCGCGTTCGCCTCGTTCTGCGCCTACGTGCTGTCGCACAATCTCGGCTTCTCGGCGGTCTCGGGGGCGGCGGTGCGCTACCGGCTCTACGCCGCCTGGGGGCTGAAGCCGGCCGAGATCGCGCGCGTGATCGCGTTCTGCTCGATGACTTTTATCCTCGGCGGAACGGCCATGGTGGGGGCGGTCGCACTCTTCGCCCCTACCGCGGTGCCGCTGGGCGGAGACGCGATCCCGCCGCTCGCGATCCGCGCCCTGGGGTTCGGGCTGTGGGTGGTGATCGCGGCCTACGCGACGCTCGCCAGGCGTTTTCCGGTGGTCTGCCTCGTGGGCCACGAGATCGCCCTGCCCAGCCCCGGCACGGCGATCCGCCAGGTGACGCTGGCGGTGATCGACGTCGGCGCCACCGCCGCGATCGCCTACGCGCTGATGCCGGCCGCGCACGGGCTCAGCTATCCGCGCTTCGTGACGATCTACCTCGTCTCCTACACGGCCGGCCTGCTGGCGAACGTGCCGGGCGGCCTCGGCGTGTTCGAGACGGCGCTGCTGCTGGGCCTCGGGCCCTACCTGCCGGCGCCCGCGATCCTGGGAGCGGCGGTGCTGTTCCGCCTCTACTACTACATCGTGCCGCTGTTCCTCGCGGGCGCGATGTTCGCCACCCACGAGCTCTATCTCCGCGGCGTGTCGGTGCTCGCGGTGCTGCGCCCGATCCCGCTGCGGCCCTCGGGCGTGGTGCGCGCCAGCGAGGCGGACTTTTCCGTCGCTGTCTCCACCGGCCTCGTGGTGCTGTGCGGCGCGGCGCTGCTGGCCGCCGGCGCGATCGCGCCGGTGGTGGCACACCCGATGAACTTCGTGGGCTTGCCGTTCTTCACCCATGCGGGCGCCTACGCGGTGTCGCTGGTGGGGGCGGCGCTGGTGGTGCTCGCGGTGGGTCTCGCCCATCGCGTGACGCTCGCCTGGGGCAGCTCGATCCTGCTGCTGCTGCTGGCCGCCCCCCTGTGCCTGGCCGAGCAGCAGCCGCTCTGGCTCGCCGGGGCCGCCGTGCTGGCCGCCCTGCTGATGCTGCCGTATCGCCACGCCTATTACCGACACGCGCGGCTGCTGAGCGAGCCGTTCCACCCGCGCACCGCATTCCCGTTCGTGCTGCTCGGCTTCTGTGTGCTCGCACTCGGCCTGCTGGCCCCGGATTTCTCCTATCTCGAGGAGAATTCCTGGTGGCAGGTCGTGCTCAGCAACACGCTGCCCGGGCGGCTGCGCGGTGTCCTGCTCGTGCTCGTGCTGCTGCTGCTCGGCACGATCTGGCGGCTGATCCGGCCGGGCCGCGTGGTCTCTGTGGCCTGGGACGAGGCCTCGCGGCGTCGCTTCTTCGCCTGCGGCATGGCGCCCCCCGCGCATGCCGACGGCGCGGTGCTCGGCGAGACGGGGCGCAGCTGCATCGCGTTCCGCCGCGTGGGAGCCACCATGCTGGTGGGGATCGGCGACCCGGCCGGCCCACAGCGCGACCGGATCTCGGCGATCTGGCGGCTGCGCGACCTGGCCCTGCAGGAGGGCCGGCTCGCGGCCGTCTGGCGCGCGGGCCCCGAGCTGCTCGACGTGTGGCACGATATCGGGCTTACCGCCTGGGAGCTCGACGCGGACGGACAGGCGATCGGGCGCGAGCCGGTGGCGTGTCCGACTGCCGGGCTCTATCTCTGCTGCCGAGACGAGGCGGGGGTCAGTGCTGTGCTTGCGGTTTTGGATGCGAAGAAGGCCAGGGGCTCTGCCCCTGGACCCCGCTAAGGGCAGTCGCCCTTAGAACCCGTTCGTTTAAGTAAAGGGATCCAAGGGACGACTGTCCCTTGGCGGGTCCAGGGCTCTGCCCTGGCCTTCCTTCACGCGAGCGCCCGCCCCACCGCCTCCTTCAGCGCCGGTAACGTCTCCGCCTCGAACCAGGGGTGCCGCCGCGCCCAGACCTCGGTGCGCCAGGACGGATGCGGCAACGGGAACATGCCGCCCCCGAACCGCGCATGCTCGCGGACCCGTTCGGTCACCGTGCCTGGCCCGAGCGTCCAGCGCTGGGAGTATCCGCCGACCAGGAGCGTGAGCCGCAGCGACGGCAGCGCCGCCAGGAACCGCGCGCGCCAAAGCGGGGCGCATTCCGGTCGCGGCGGCGCGTCGCCCCCGCCGGCGACGCGGCCGGGATAGCAGAACCCCATCGGCACGATGGCGACGCAAGCGGGGTCGTGAAAAGTCGCGTGATCGAGGCCGAGCCAGTCGCGCAGTCGGCGCCCCGAGGCGTCCTCGAACGGGATCCCCGTCACGTGCGCGGCCGAGCCCGGCGCCTGGCTCGCGATCAGCAGGCGTGCGGTGGCCGAGATCCGGAAGATCGGTCGTGGCCCCAGCGGGAGATGCGGCGCGCAGACCGTGCAGCCGCGCGCCTCTACGGCGAGCGCGTCGGCATCAGGATTCGTTTCGGTAAGCAAGCCTGGGGCTCGTCTTGTGAAGCAAGCGTTAGGGCTCGTTAACGGGGATCCCCGGCGCACCGATGGTGAACACCACCACGCGCTCGCCCGTGCGGACGAAATGCAGCGTGCACGGCACCAGCGAGCCGTCGCGAACGGGTCGCGGCAGGTCCGACAGCGTGATCCGCGCCCCGTCCGGCCCGAGCACGGCGCGGCCGCCCTGCGGCACCAGCACGCCGCGATCCTGCGGGCGCGGTCCTTCGGTCGCGGGGTCGACGCCCTCTTCGGACACGCGTCCGTAGCCGGGGCAGGTGACGCCGGCGATGCGGTCCGCCAGCACGCCGTGGTTGATCACGGTGGTGAACAGTGCGGCCGATTGTCCGTCGGTGCCGGCACGTCCCCAGGAGGGGCCGATCTCGATCGGGCCCGCGACCTGTGCCAGCCCCATCAGGGGCAGCGCGCCTGCCACCAGCAGTGAATTCCTACCCCAACCCATATTCCACCTCCGGCGTATAGACGGCCCGTTCGGGGCCGGGTTGCGAGGAGAACAGCGTGAAGTGCGCAACCGCGACCGGCTGGGTGCGGAACAGGTTGTTCGCCGCGATCCAGGCCGCGAGCCGCTCGGGCGGCACGCTGTCGACGCGCGCCAGGCTGACATGCGGCTGGAAGCGGCGGCGGTCGGCCACGATCCCGGCGCGCTGCAGCGCGGTCTCGACCTTGTTCTGCAGGTGCTCGAGGCCGGGTTCGCGGGCCACGCCGGCCCAGAGCGTGCTCGACCGGCCGCCGCGTTCGAACACGCCGGTGCCGCCAAGTCCCAGGGAGAAGGAGCGGGCGCGGATGGCGGCGAGCGCATGGTCGACCTCCTCGGCCACGAGGTTGGAGGTCTCGCCGAGGAAGCGGAGGGTCAGGTGATAGTTCTCGGGCGGGGTCCAGCGGGCACCGTTGAGGCCGTAGGCGACCGTGGCAAGAGCGTCGCGGAGGGCGAAGGGCAGCTCTAGCCCGACGAAGAGTCTCATGCGGGAAGGCTAGCAGAGAAAGAGCGAAGGGGCGTCGTGCGGAGCACGCCTTCGGCATGACGTCCCTTAGACCCCGTCAGGGGCTAGCCCCTGGACCAAATGAATGGGGTCTGGGGTTAAGACCCCAGCGGGGTCCAGGGCCCGTGCGCAGCACGCCTTCGGCATGACGCCCTTGGCCTTCTGCCTTAATTCCGTGCAAGACATCGGCCGCAGTGCTTGATCCGCCACAGTCGATCAACGACATTCCCTGCATCAAGCACCTTGTGATCGGATGCGCACGGGCAGGCGTGGCGGCAATCGCGTTGTTTCGCTACAATCCGTGCCAAGATGACTTGGACCGTCCGCGTGCGAGACAAGGCGCGCTTCAGGGGATACAGAGACATGGCTTTCGTTCCCGACTACAGGACCCCGGCCACCGGGGCCGCCTTCGGCGCCGCGGTCACCGACCAGGGTCTGCGCGCGCACATGCTGCGCGTGTTCAACTGGATGACGTCGGGCCTGCTGCTCACCGGCATCGTGGCCTACCTGGTCGCCAATACCGGGCTGCGCGACCTGTTCTACCGTCAGGTCGAGACGTCCTACGGCTACGTGCTGCGCCCCACCGGGCTCGGCCTGGTGACGATGTTCGCGCCGTTGGCCTTCGTGATGGTGCTGAGCTTCGGCATCAACCGGCTCTCGCGCACGGCCGCACAGGCGATCTTCTGGGTGTTCTGCGCCGCGATGGGCGCCAGCCTCACCCAGATCTTCTTCGTCTACACCGGCACCTCGATCGTGCGGGTGTTCTTCATCACGTCCGCGACCTTCGCCGCGACCGCCCTCTACGGCTACACGGCCAAGGCCGATCTCACGCGCTTCGGCTCCTTCCTGTTCATGGGGCTGATCGGCGTGGTCATCGCCATGGTGGTGAACATGTTCCTGCACAGCGCGGCGCTGCAGTTCGTGTTCAGCGTGGCCGGCGTGCTGGTGTTCACGGGCCTGACCGCCTTCGACGTGCAGCGGATCAAGTTCACCTACACGAACTACCTCTACGCAGCCGGCCCCGACGAGGCGGCGAAGCGCTCGCTCTACGACGCGCTGTCGCTCTACCTGAACTTCATCAACCTCTTCACGCTGCTGCTCCAGCTCAGCGGGACGCGTTCCTCCAACAACTGACCAGCGCCGCGCAGACGAGGCCTGGCAACTGAGAGTTGTGGAACTTTGAGGTTTGCGGCGCGTCGGGGTGATCCCGGCGCGCCGTTTTCGTGCGCGCGCCTTGCCGCGAGGACACCATGCGAATTTACGCCTCAGCGCCTGCCTGCGTCAGCCTCGTCCTCCTGGTCGCCCTGGCCGGCTGCGGCGATCCCAGGCAAGCGAACAAGAGCAATTTCAAGGACGCTCTCGCGACCCATTTCCACGACCACTGCATCTTCGTCACCCCGTCGGTCGGGCTGAACGCCTTCCCCGTGACCGTGAGCCAGGACAGCGAGACCGGCCGCTACGACGCGCTGGTCTCGGCCGGCCTGCTGACCGCGAAGGCGCAGGCCAGCGAGCATCCCGGCCTGCTCGGGATCGGCACGGTGCGCGATCAGTCCAAGACCTACGATCTGACGGATCAGGGGAAATCCCTGTTCCAGAACGGTGCGGCCAGCGATCGCGGCTTCTGCGCCGGCCACTACCAGGTGGACGACGTCGCGAGCTTCACGCCGCCTGCCACGACCGACGGCCGCACCGTGTCGACCGTGACCTTCGACGTGACGCCGAACCTGGCCGACTGGGTGAAGAATGCCGACGTCCAGGCGCGTTACGGCGATCAGCTCGCGGCGGTGAAGCCGACGACCGATCATGCGACGCTGGTGCAGACGGACAAGGGCTGGGCGGTGCCGGATACGGCGCCCGCGACGGGTCAGTAAGAAGGCCAGGGGCGTCATGCCGAAGGCGTGCTGCGCACGGGCCCTGGACCCCGCCGGGGCCTTGGCCCCAGACCCCTTTCGTATGCAGGTCCAGGACTGCTTGTCCTGGCGGGGATCGAGCCGCGAAGCGGATCGATGGGGGCAGAGCCCCCTTCAAAAGCGTCCGGATTGGGCGGACAGTGGCCCATGCACCGCGAGCACGACATCGAAGCCCAGCTCGAGACCGCCGCCAGGCTCTGCGAGACCCAGGGGGCCAATCTCACCGAGCTCCGCGCGCTGGTGCTCCGACTGATCCTCGAGGCCGCGACCCCGCTCACCGCCTATGTGATCCTCGACCGCCTCAGGGAGCGCCGCCGCAGCGCCGTGCCGCCCACGGTGTATCGCGCTCTCGATTTTCTCCTCGCGCAGGGTCTGGTGCACCGGATCGAGCGGCTGAACGCTTTCATGTCCTGCCATGCCGGTGCCGGCCATGCGGGCCACGACCACCAGGCGGTGCAGTTCCTGATCTGCCGCCGCTGCGGCACGGTGGCCGAGATCGAGGACCCGGCGGTGTCGGCCGCACTCGCTGGTGCGGCCGAGCGGGCGGGCTTCCGCGCGAACGTGGCGACCGTGGAGCTCGACGGGACCTGCGCCGCCTGCCGCTAGATGTTTGTCACTGCACCGTCATAACGCGCGTGCATCCAGTCTCGTGACGCGTCCGTAACTTCCTCGTGGGCCAGGACGGCGCCACGGGGAGTTTCTCATGTCGGAACAACAGACTCTGACCGGCAGCGCGACATCGCGCCGCAACATGCTTCGAACGAGCGGTTTCGCAGGCGCGGCCGCAGCCGCGCTGGCCACCGGCATCAGCATGCCCGCGCGCGCCGACACGACCGCCGATGTCGACGTCTACGTGCTGAACTTCGCGCTCAACCTCGAATATCTCGAGGCGGAGTACTACCTGCTCGCCTCGACCGGCGCCGGCCTCAAGCACGGCCTGACCACCGGCCTCGGCACGCATGGCCGCGTCTCCGGCGGCCACCTGGTGAATTTCGCGACGCCGATGATCGGCCAGTTCATCGCAGAGGTCGCCAACGACGAGCTGAACCACGTCACGTTCCTGCGCAAGTCGCTCGGGGCGTATGCCGAGGCGCGGCCGCGGATCGACTTCAAGAAGTCGTTCGCGGCGCTCGGCGCGCTGATCGGCGTGCCCGGCTTCGACCCGTTCAACGACGAGCTGAGCTTCCTGCTCGGCGCCTACGTGTTCGAGGATGTCGGCGTGACCGCCTATAGCGGTGCCGCGCCGCTGATCACCGACAAGGGGTATCTCGCGGCGGCTGCCGGCATTCTCGCGGTTGAGGCGTATCATGCGGGCGCGATCCGCGGGCTGCTCTACGAGGCGGGTGCGGCGCAGCAGACCGTCGACATCTCCGCCGTGCGCGCCGCGGTGTCGGGCGTGGGCGACCAGGGCGTGGTCGTGAACGGCGCCGTGAATATCGTCGATGCCGACAGCAACTCGATCGCGTTCGCGCGCACGCCGGCGGAGGTGCTCGACATCGTGTATCTCGGCTCGGCGGCGACGCCGGGCGGTTTCTTCCCCGACGGCGTCAACCTGCCGGCGGCTTAAGAAGAAGGCCAGGGCTCTGCCCTGGACCCGCCAAGGGGCTTGCCCCTTGGATCCCTTGACGAAGGGGTTCTAAGGGCGACTGCCCTTAGCGGGGTCCAGGGGCAGAGCCCCTGGCCTTTTGCCTCACCACCCGACCCGCTCCGTAGCAAACCACGCCGAGCAAACCCACGAAAAACCCAATCGGCCAGTCGGTCCAGAACGACAGTGCCAGCGACAGCCACACGGTGAGGAGTGCCAGTCCGGCCGACAGCGCCAGCGCCACCAGCGGTCGGTTCGTCAGCGCGCGTGCGGCGGAAGCCGGCCCCACCGTCAGCGTGAACACCAGCAGCGCGCCCACCACCGGCAACGCGGCCGCCGCCACCACCGCCATGTCCAGCAGGAACAGCGCGCGCAGCACGCGACGGCCGCGCGGAGTCGCGAGTTCGGGTGCCAGCGTGTCGAGCAGCAACGGCCGGAACAGCGCGAGCGTCGTGCCGATCGAAAGCGCGCCGATCACGGCCACCGGCGCGATCGTGCCGGCGCCCACGCCGAGGAGTTCGCCGAACAGCAATGCGAACACCGACGGCGCGTAGGCGCGCGTCAGGCTCAGCAGCAGCGCGCCGAGGCCGAGCAGCATCACCAGCGAGAGCGCGGTCGCGACCTGGCGGTCGTCGCGGCGCGAGAGCAGCGAAATCCCGCCCACCGCCGCGAGCGCGAAGACGACGAGGCCGATCAAAGGGTCGATGCCGAGCAGGGTCGCTGCCGCCGCACCGGGAAACGCGCCGAGCGGCAGCGTGTGCGCTTCGAAGGTGTTGCCGCGCAGCACGACGAAGAAGCCGACCGTGCCGGCCATCAGCGCCACGATCGTGGCCGTGATCCAGGCGTTGATCAGATACGGCGCGAACATCAGGATCGGCGGCGTGCTGGCGTCGCGGCATAGGCCGCGAACAGCACGAGCACGATGCAGAAGCTCGCGGGCCAGCTGCGTCCGGTCCAATATTCGCTGTCATAGGCGAGCACGATCCCGCCTGCGGTGATCGCGAGGCCGACCAGGGCGGCGAGCACGACCGCGCCGAGCGGGCGGCGCGCCATGCGGAGCGCGATCGCCGCCGGCCCGATCAGCAACGCGGTCGACAGGATTGCCCCCACGGTCAGCGCCGAGAGCGACACGGCGAGTGCGAGTGCGACCAGATGCAGCAGTCCCACGAGCCGGACCGGGACACCGGAAGCGGCCGCGAGCGCGGGATCGATCGAGCTCAACAGCAATGGGCGGAACAGCAGCGCGAGCGTCGCGAGTGCGGCGACACCCACCAGCACGGCGGTGGGTGCGATCGCGGGATCGATCGCGAACAGCGAGCCGAACATCAGCGTGACGGCCGCACCCGTGGTGCTGTGATGCGTCACGTCGAGCTCGAGCAGCAGGGCCGCGAGCCCGAGCCCGGCGCCGAGCACGATGCCGGTGGCGAGGTTGCGCTCGCGCGTGTTCTCGGCCCGGAAGACCTCCATGCCGGCGGCCCCCAGCACGCCCATCACCAGGAAGCCCAGCAGCGGGTTCACGCCGAGCAGGAACGCGGCCGCGCCGCCGGCGCTGCTGACATCGGCGAGCGCGTGACCCGCGAAGGCCTGGCCGCGCATCACGGTGAACACGCCCACCGCACCCGACACCAGTGCCGCGCTGCCGCCCACCAGCAACGCCGTGCCGACCGGTCCGCTCTCGAAAAGCCCCGGTGCGAACAGCCAATTCACGGGATCGGTTCGGCGTGGACCGCGGCGTCCGCGCCATGCTCGTGCGGCGTGCCGTCGCCGGCCACCACCACCACGCGGCCATGCACGCGCAGCACGTCCACGTGGTGGCCGTAGAGCGCGCTCAGCACCGAGGTGCGGATCACCGCGGCGGCCGTCCCGCTCGCGGCTCGTCCGCGTGCCAGATAGACGAGCCGGTCCATTGCTCCCATCAGCGGGTTCACGTCGTGCGTCGAGAGCAGGACCGCGACGCCCTGCTCGGCGGCGATCCGGCGGAGAAGAGAAACGATCACGGCGACCGAGCCGATGTCGAGATTGGCCAGCGGCTCGTCGAGCAGCAGCAGAGGCGGCCGGCGGATCAGCGCATGCGCGATCAGGATCCGCTGCTGTTCGCCGCCCGAGAGATCGCCCACCCGTGCCTCCGCGAAGGCGCTGGCCTCCACCGCGTCGAGCATCGCGTCGACCGTGCGGCGTCGGGCGCGCGACGGGAGGGGCAAGCCCCAGCGGTGCCCGTCCAGCCCCAGGGCCACCACGTCGCGCGCGCGGACGGGCAGGTTGGGATCGAGGACCGAGCGCTGCGGCACGTAGCCGATCGCCGCCGCGCGCCGGATCGTGCCGGAGGACGGACGGAGGAAACCCGCGATCGTGCGCAGCAGGGTGGTCTTGCCCGAGCCGTTGGCACCGACCAGGCCGCAGAGCTCGCCCGGTGCCAGCGCGAACGACACGTCCTGCAGGATCGACCGGCCGCCGAGCTCGATGCCCACGGCCTCCAGTGCCAGGACCGGCGTCACGTCAATGCCCGGCGCTCTCGACGGCGCGGGAGAGCGCCGCAGTCTCGGCGAGCATCCAGGACTGGTAGACGGAACCCGCCGGCATCGTCTCGTACACGCCCACCACGGGCACGTCGGCGGCTCGCGCGCGCGCGAGGAAGGATTGCGTCAGCCCGTCGGTCACCTGCTCGTTATAGACCAGCGCCCGCACCTTGCGGCCCGTCAGCAGCGCGTTCTGTCGGCTGACATCCTGCGGCGCGGGGTCGGTGCCGTTCATGATCGCCAGCCGCAACGCCTCGGGGGTCGCGATCGTGCAGCCGGCGGCCTCGAGCATGTCGTCGGCGACCGGTTCGGTGCTCGCGATCACGGTGCCCGGATGGGCGGTGCGGAAGGCGGCGAGTGCCGTGCGCCACGGGGCGAGCGAGGCTGCAAAACGGGCGGCGTTGGCGCGGAAGGCGGCGGCATGCGCGGGGTCGATCGCGGCGAGTGCGGTGCCCACCGCCTCGGCCACGCGCGGCATGGTCGCGGGGTCGTACCAGAGATGCGGGTTGCGCGTGCTGTCCGGCAGGCCGAGCAGGTGCTGCACCACGATCACGCGCCGGCCTGGCGCGCGCGTCGCCGCGAGGATCCGGTCGGCCCAGCCGTCGTAGCCGAGGCCGTTCTCCACCACGAGCGACGCGCCGGCGAGGCTGGCGGCCACGCTCGGGCTCGCCTCGAAGCTGTGCGGGTCGGTGTTGGGGTCGCTCTCGATGGCGCGGGTGATGACGAAGGGTGCGCCCACCTGGCGGATCACGTCGGCGTATTGATTCTCGATGCCGATCGCCGTGGCGGCGGACGCGCTGGATGCCGCGAGTGCCAGGGCGAGAAAGGCGAGCGAGGAACGCAGCATCGAGGCTCATCCGGCTGGGGTGCCGTAATGGTATAACGTAGCGTTGGCAGCGTCCACGAAGAAGGCCAGGGCTCTGCCCTGGACCCGCCAAGGGACAGTCGTCGCTTGGAACCCTGATTGTTTGGGTTGTTCTCTGGCGAAGCCTGGAATTATAGGCTTCGGCTCACGCATTCCGTCTCCAGCACCTGTACTCCGACCTTCAGTGAGGGGTTTTAAGGGCTGCGCCCTTAACGGGGTCCAGGGGCAGAGCCCTTGGCCTTCTTCTCCCGAAGTTTCAAGCGGACTCCAAGGGCGACCGCCCTTGTCCACAGCCCTGTGCGCAGCACGCCTTGGCCTTCTTCAGGCGATCGTCTTGAGGAACTCCACCAGCTTCTGCGCCGCCGCCGCCTTGTCGATCCGCTCCAGCGCCGCGAGCTCGGCAGCCAACCGGTCCATCGCCGCCTCGTAGATCTGCCGCTCCGAAAAACTCTGATCCGGCTGCCCGGCGTTACGATGCAGGTCGCGCACCACCTCGGCGATCGCGAGCGGATCGCCCGAGTTGATCTTGGCCTCGTATTCCTGCGCGCGCCGCGACCACATCGTGCGCTTGATGCGCGCGCGACCCTTCAGGATCGTCATCGCCTCGTCGAACAGCTTTCGCGTGGCCAGTTTCCGGAGACCGGCCGAGCGCGCCTTGGCCACCGGCACGCGCAGCGTCATCCGGTTCTCTTCGAAGGTGATGTGGATCAGCTCGAGCTTGTGCCCGGCGATCTCTTCGGTCGCGATGCGCTCGACCTTGCCCACGCCATGGGTCGGGTAGACGACGTGGTCTCCTTCGGCGAAGGATTCGTCCTCCTTCGCGCGGGGCTTCGGCGCAGGGCGAGGCTTGTCGGCATCGTCGTCATCATCGGTCAGGTCGTCGACGAGCGCCTGGTTCGGCGCGAGGGGAGCCGTCACTTCGGGCTCGACAGGGTCCGCGGTCTTGATCGCAGGCTTGGTCGCCACTTGGGTCACACGCTCCTTGGCAACGCGGCGTGACACCCTCCGAAGCTCGGCAGGGCGACGCGACGCGCGTTCTGTTCGAGATCGCCGTTCCGCCGCCTAAGGCAAGGGCGGCATCCCCCACGCTGGTATGACAGGGGGCCATCGGCGCGTCTTTTGGCCGAGGGGCTGATCAATCGGTCGTGACCATATCAGAAAGACGCGCGACTTGACAGGGCTGACGCCGAAACCGGCTCGCTATCTGCCGCGCAAGCCGGCGGGGCCGAGGCAGTTCTGCGCCACCGGCAGCAGATGCAGCCCGGCGAGATCGCCATGCATGCTGAAATTGCCGAAATCCATGTCAAGCCGGTCGCTGACCCCGTTGGCGAAGAACCGCATGCCGAGCTCGTAATCGGGCGCCATCGCGTGCGAGCCTTGGGCGAAGAAGGCGATGTGCACGCGTCCCGAATTCATCGCCGCCAGCGCGGGTGCCGGGGCCGAGGCACCGGTCGGCGCCCAGGACAGGATGCTGGCATAGGTCGACTGCGCGCCGTCCGCGCTCGTGCCGTCGAACAGGTCGGGCGCGATCGCGTGCCGCCCGGCGCCGGCGGCCGCGATGACGGCCTCGTTGTGCGCGATCGGGAACAGGGTGTCGGCGGGGAGCGTGCGCACGAGGCCGGCGGGGGAGGAGAACCGGGCCACCACGCTGGCCGTCCCGCGGGTGGCGACGCCGCGCACGGTGTCGGCCACGCGATCGCCGTCGCGCTGGGTCATCGAGAAGGTGAGCGTGCGGCCGTCCTTGGTCTCGTAGGTCGCGTAGTCCGCGCGCGTGGCGGTCTGGTGGCCGGTTCGGTCGGTGGCGTCCAGCGTGAGCGTCTGCTCGGTGGCCCAGGCGTCGCAATCCTCGCGCAGCTCGAAGGTCATGCGGCCGGTGGCGGCGACCGTGGCGCCGTCGGGCGATCCGCTCAGCGCGAGGTCGTAGACGGCGTGGTGCGGCGCCAGGCTGGACGCGGCGCCGGCAGGCCCCGCCGCAAGCAGCGCGGCCACGGCGAGGGCGCGGGGCCTCACGACGTTTTTCGCGTGAACCCTCACGACGCCTTGGGCGGGAGGGCCAGCCGGAGCGAGAGCTCGCGCAGCCGCTGCTCGGTGATCGGGGCCGGGGCGCCCATCATCGGATCCTCGCCGCCCTGGTTGAGCGGGAAGAGGATCACCTCGCGGATGTTCGGCTCGTCGGCCAGCAGCATGACGATACGGTCGACGCCCGGGGCCGAGCCGCCATGCGGCGGGGCGCCGAAGCGGAACGCGTTGAGCATGCCGCCGAAACGCGCCTCGACCTCGGAGGCCGGGTAGCCGGCGATCGCGAAGGCTTTCAGCATGATGTCGGGACGGTGGTTCCGGATCGCGCCCGATGAGAGCTCGATGCCGTTGCAGACGATGTCGTACTGGAACGCCTTGATCCCGAGAGGGTCCTGGGTCTCGAGCGCCTCGAGCCCGCCCTGCGGCATCGAGAACGGGTTGTGGCTGAAGTCGACCTTGCCCGCGTCGTCGAGCTCGAACATCGGAAAGTCGACGATCCAGCAGAATCGGAACGCGTCGCGTTCGACCAGGTCGAGTTCCTCGCCGAGCTTCGTCCGCACCGTGCCGGAGAATTTCTGGGCGTCTTCGAGCTTGCCGGCCGCGAAGAACACCGCGTCGCCGGAACCGACACCCGCCTTGGCGCGGATCGCCTCGGCGCGCGCAGGCTCGAGGTTTTTCGCGATCGGGCCGCGGGCGCCCTCGGCGTCGAAGGTGATGTAGCCGAGGCCCGCCGCACCCTCCGCCCGCGCCCATTCGTTCAGCTTGTCGAAGAACGATCGCGGCCGCGTGCCGGCACCCGGCGCCGGGATCGCGCGGATCACGCCGCCGCCGGCGGTGATCTTCGCGAACAGCCCGAACCCGCCGCCGGCGAACTCGTCGGTCACGTCGCAGATGCGGATCGGGTTGCGGAGGTCGGGCTTGTCCGAGCCGTAGATCAGCAGCGCCTCGTCGTAGGGGATGCGCGGAAACGCCCCCGCGGTCACGGCGCGCCCCTGGCCGAACTCGGTGAACACGCCCTCCATGACGGGTTCGAGCACGGCGAACACGTCCTCCTGCGTGCAGAAACTCATCTCGAAGTCGAGCTGGTAGAACTCGCCGGGCGAGCGGTCGGCGCGCGAGGCCTCGTCGCGGAAGCAGGGCGCGATCTGGAAGTAGCGGTCGAAGCCCGCCACCATCAGCAGCTGCTTGAACTGCTGCGGCGCCTGCGGCAGCGCGTAGAATTTTCCGGGGTGCAGCCGTGCCGGCACCAGGAAGTCGCGCGCACCCTCGGGGCTCGAGGCGGTCAGGATGGGCGTCTGGAATTCGGTAAAACCCTGCTCCACCATGCGGCGGCGGAGAGAAAAAATGACCGCCGAGCGCAGCATCATGTTCCGGTGCACGCGGTCGCGGCGGAGATCGATGAAGCGGTAGCGCAGGCGGAGCTCGTCCGGATAGTGCTCGCTCCCCGCCACCTGCAGCGGCAGCACGTCGGCGCGCGACTGCACCGCGATCTGCTCGGCGCGGAGCTCGATCTCGCCGGTCGGCAGACGCGGGTTCACGGTGCCGGGCTCGCGCGCCACCACCGTGCCCGTGACCGTGATCACGCTCTCGACGCGCAGCTCGTCGGCGAGCGTCAGAAGGTCGCCTGCCGGCACCACGATCTGGGTGGCACCGTGATGGTCGCGCAGGTCGATGAACAGCAGCCCGCCATGGTCGCGCTTGGCGCCGATCCAGCCCGACAGCCGCACGCGCCCGCCTGCATCGGCGCCGCGCAGCTGGCCGCAATGATGGGTGCGATAGGCGTGCATGGCAGCGGGACCTCTTCGGAGACGGGCTCGTTCCCCGAATGCCACGCAACTGTCAACCGCCGCATCCCTCCTGTAGAAGCATCGGATGTCACGTCCATCCCGCCCCGACTTCCCCGATCCCGTCCTCATCGCCGACACCGAGACCCTCCGCGCCGCCTGCCAGCGGCTGCGTGAGGAAAAATTCGTCACGGTGGACACCGAGTTCATGCGCGAGCGGACCTACTGGCCGATCCTCTGCGTCGTGCAGCTCGCGGGCGAGAACGAGGTGTTCGTGGTCGACGCCGAGGCGCCCGGCATCGATCTCGCCCCCATCGATGAGCTGATGGCCGACCCTGCGGTGACGAAAGTGTTCCACGCGGCGCGGCAGGACCTGGAGATCTTCCTGCACATCTTCGGCCGGCTGCCGACGCCGATGTTCGACACCCAGGTCGCCGCCATGGTCGCGGGCTACGGCGACCAGGTCGGCTACGACAGCCTGGTGAGCTCGCTCACCGGCGGGCAGATCGACAAGGCGCACCGGTTCAGCGACTGGTCGGCGCGTCCGCTGAGTGCGGCGCAGGTCACCTATGCGGCGGCCGACGTCACCTGGCTGCGGCAGGTGTACGTGGGTCTGGTGACGCGCCTCGAGCGCGAGGGGCGGCTCGATTGGGTGGGCGAGGAGATGGCGATCCTGTCCGATCCGCTCACCTTCCGTCCCGAGCCGGAGCGGATCTGGGAGCGGCTGCGGCCGCGCACCAACAACCGGCGCATGTTGGGCATCCTGCGCGAGGTCGCGGCCTGGCGCGAGCGCGAGGCGCAGCGGATCGACATCCCGCGCGGCCGGCTGCTCAAGGACGAGAGCCTGCTGGAGCTCGCCGCCGTGGCGCCGCGCGACGCGGACGGGCTCGCCCGCGTGCGCGGCGTGGCGCGCGGGTTCGCCGAGGGCAAGAGCGGCGCCGGCGTGCTGGCCGCGATCGAGACGGCGCGGGCACTCTCCGAGGACGCGCTGCCGCCGCCCCCCGATCGCGAGAAGCTGCGTCCGTCGCCGGCGCTGGTGGCGCTGCTGAAGGTGCTGCTGGCCGCGAAATGCGAGCAGCATGCGGTGGCGCCACGGCTGCTGGCCTCGTCGGAGGATATCGACCGGCTGGCCGCCGAGGAGGATCCGGACGTGCCGGCACTCAGCGGCTGGCGGCGTCAGGTGTTCGGCGAGGACGCGCTGGCGCTGAAGAACGGCCAGGTGGCGCTGGGCGTCGCGGGCAAGCGGATCAAGCTGCTACGAAGCTGAGGATGGTGGCTGCAACCGCGCGTAGGCAGCCGTGTTGTATCGCAGCCAAAAGGAGATACCCATGAGCATTATCGTCTGGATCGTGTTCGGCCTGATTGCCGGTTTCATCGCGAGCAAGCTCGTGAACAGCGCGGGCGAGGGGCTGATTATCGATATCGTTCTCGGGGTCGTGGGCGCGGTCGTGGGCGGGTTCATCTTCAACGCGTTCGGCGCGGCTGGGGTGACCGGCTTCAATATCTACAGCCTGCTGGTGGCGGTGATCGGTGCGGTGGTGGTGCTTTGGCTCTACCACGCGTTGTTTGCGCGACGCATGGTTCGGTAAGACCAGGGGCTCTGCCCCTGGACCCCGCTAAGGGCAGTCGCCCTTAGAACCCATTTGTTAGGGGATCCAAGGGGCGACTGCCCCTTGGCGGGTCCAGGCAGAGCCCTGGCCTTTCTTAAAGCGCTCGCAGCCGCCCTGCGATCGCCAGCGCCGCCAACGACAGCGCCACCGCCATCGCCACCACCCCCGGCCACCCCGCCTCCTGCCAGAACCACCCGCCTGCCGCCCCGAACACGCTCATCCCCGTGTAGAACGCGAACAGGTAGAGCGCCGAGGCGTGGCCTTTGTTCTGCCGGGCCAGCCGGCCGACCGCCGCACTCGCCACTGAATGCGCGCCGAAAAACCCGAACGTCACCATCGCGATCCCGGCCACGATCACCGACAGCGGATGGGCGAGCGTCGCCAGCAGTCCGGCGGTGATGACCAGCAGCGCCATGACCATCGCCCGCTTCCGGCCGATCCGGTCGCTCACGCGCCCGAAGACCGTCGAGCCCACGATGCCGAACACGTAGACCAGGAAGATCGCGCCGATCACCGTCTGGCCGAGATCGTAGGGCGGCTCGGACAGCCGGTAGCCCGTGTAGTTGTAGAGCGACACGAACGGACCCACGAGCAGGAAGCCCAGGGCCACCAGCAGGCGCAGCGCCGGCACACGCAGCAGCCGGCGGAAGATGACGCCGTGATGCACCAGGCGCCGCCCGTGCGCCGGGCGCCAGTGGCGGGACGGCGGCAGCAGCGCCACGAACGCGGTCGCGGCGGCGAAACCCAGCAGCGACAGCACGCCCATCGCGAGCCGCCAGCCGAACAGGTCGGCGACCGCACCCGTGATCAGCCGGCCCAGCATGCCGCCGAAGGCGTTGCCGGCGACGTAGATCCCCATTGCGAAGCCGAGGCCGCCCGGGTGCATCTCCTCGCTGAGATAGGCCATGGCGACCGCGGGCACGCCGGCGGCCGCGATGCCCTCGGCGGTGCGCAGTGCCAGCAGCGTGTCCCAGTTCGGCGCGAAGGCGCAGAGCAGGTTGAGCGTGCCGGAGCTGAACAGCGAGATCGCCATGATGCGCTTGCGGCCGTAGCGTTCGGAGGCGATGCTGGCGAGGAAGATCGCCACCGTCATCACCAGCGTGGCGCAGGAGAGCGACAGGCTGGCGGATGCCGGGCTCACCACGAACGTGCGGGAGAAAATCGGCATCAGCGGCTGCACGCAGTAGAGCAGCGCGAAGGTCGCGAACCCGCTCGCGCACATGCCGAGCGCCGCGCGCCGATACGCGGGCGTGCCGATGGTGATGTAGTCCGCAGGCGTGCCCGTCTGTGGGCTTACGACCTCGCGGGTTGCGATGGCAGGGGTTGCGATGTCGGGGCTGGACACGGCATGTCCAATGCCGCCACCCGCGCGGAGGCGCAAGGTTTGCCCTCGCTCGGCACGGAAGCTAGGTTGCGGCCATTCGTGCAAGGGAGCCCGACGGCGTGACGCATCTTCCGCTCGTGTCGATCATGGTGTTCCTGCCGCTCCTGGTGGCGGTGGCGCTCACCTTCTTCCGCGGCACGGACGAGGCGACCGATCGCGCGGCGCAGGTGGTCGCGATCGTGGCGAGCCTGGTCGTGCTGGCGATCGCGGTCGCGATGTGGGTCGGCTTCCGCCCCGGCGCGGGCTTCCAGTTCGAGGACCACGCGGCCTGGCTGCCCGGCACCGGCGCCTCGTATCACGTGGGCGTCGACGGGATCAGCCTGGCACTCACCCTGCTGACCGCGTTCCTGACGCCGCTCGCCCTGCTCGCCGGCCCCGGGATCGGCGGCCGGCGCAACCGCGACTACGCGATCATCATCCTGCTGTTCGAGACGACGCTGCTCGGCATCTTCACCTCGCTCGATTTTCTTCTTTTCTACGTGTTCTACGAGGCGGTGCTGATCCCGTCGGCGCTGCTGGTGGGCATCTGGGGGAGTGCCGGTGCCGCGCGCGCCGCGATGAAGTTCTTCCTCTACACTTTCGCCGGTTCGATGGTGATGCTGCTGTCGCTGATCGCGATGTGGATCGCCGCCGGCACCACCGACATCCCCGTGCTGATGCACACGAATTTCAGCCCGCATTTCCAGGGCTGGCTGTTCCTGGGTTTCCTGGCGGCGTTCGGCGTGAAGCTGCCGATCTGGCCGCTGCACACCTGGTTGCCGGACGCGTACAGCACCGCGCCGGGCGGCGGCCTGATCCTGTTCGCGGGCGTGCTGGGCAAGGCCGGCGGGTACGGGTTTCTGCGGTTCCCGATCGAGATGCTTCCGGATGCGTCGGCGATCGCGCAGCCGCTGATGATCGGCGTCGGGCTGATCGCCATCACCTACGCGGCGATCGTCGCCTACGCGCAGACCGACTTCAAGCGGATGATCGCCTACTCGTCGTTCTCGCATATGGGCGTGGTCGTGGTGGGGCTGTTCACGCTGACCGCCGAGGGCATCAACGGGGCGGTGTTCCAGATGCTGGCGCACGGCGTCATCATCGCGGCGTTGTTCTTCACGCTGGCGATCCTCGAACGGCGCACGACCTCGAGCACGATCGCCGACTACGCAGGGGTCGCGCGCCGGATGCCGGTGCTGGCCACGCTGGCGATGCTGTTCGTGATGGCCAATCTCGGGCTGCCGGGTACCGGCGGTTTCGTGGGCGAGCTGCTGGTGGTGATCGGCGCGATCCATCTCGGCGCCGTCACCGCGTTGTTGTCGGCGACCGCGATGGTGCTGGGTGCCGTCTACATGCTCGTGCTGTTCCGGCGCGTGTTCTACGAGAGCGTCGTGGGCCGTGCGCGCGGCATCGTGCATGACCTGTCGGCGCGCGAGCTCGCCATCCTCGCACCACTCGCGATCGTGGTGCTGTGGCTCGGCATCCACCCGACCAGTTTTTCGAGCCTGTTCGACGCAGAGCTCAGCGCCTATGCGCAGCAGCACCTGCCGCCGCAGCACATGACCGCGCTGCTCCGGCGTGGCCTCGCCATTCTCTGACCCGCTTGCATGCGCGGTGTGGGATGGCGGCGCGCCTGCGCGATCATGGCGATGTTCTCCATCGTCACGCTGGTCGCCGCACCGCGATCGGACATCCTGACCACGATCGAGATCGCCGCACCGCCGCACGCGGTCTGGTCGGTGCTCGCCGATCCGGACGACTATCCCGCCTGGAACCCGATGATCGCCGGACTGAAGGGGCGGCTCGCGAAAGGTGCCGTGATCGAGAACATCGAGGGCTACGCTGCGGATCGCCGGATCTTCTGGCCCACAATCCTGGTCGCCGACACGGACCGGGAACTGCGCTGGCGCGGCCGTCTCTGGGGCGTGCCCGGCGTGTTCGTCGGCGAACATTATTTCGAGCTCCGCGCGACGCCGCGCGGCACGTTGTTCACGCAAGGCGAGCATTTCAGCGGTGCGTTGCTCTGGCTGTTCGACCCGCGGGAACTGGTGCCCGCCTTCGAGGCGATGAACGTGGCGCTGGCGGCCCGGGTGGCGCGGATCGCGGGGCCCGAGAGGGCAGCCTCGGACCATTGAGCAGGCTGCCGCCGATCACATCATCCGCATCTTCGCATTGATGATGATCCAGAGCGTGCCGCTCACCATGATCAGCACGATCATCGACGAGAACAGGATCAGCTGCAGGTCGTCCCGCTTCGATTTCGAGAAGTCGATGTGCAGGAAGCAGCGGAAATGGACCAGCACCTGCACGATGGCGGTGGCGGCGATCACCTCGTAGCGCCGCGTCTGCGACAGATGCCCGAACGCCACGCAGCCGAAGGCGATCGCCGTCAGTATCACCGCCAATCCGAACCCGGTGACATAGGTCGCGAAATCGGTGCGCATCTCGCGGTCCGTGTTCATCAGGCGAGACCCCGCAGGTAGACGACCGAGAAGATGCCGATCCAGACGATGTCGAGAAAATGCCAGAACAGGCCGAGCCTGAGCACGCGGGTCTTCATCTGGTCGGTCAGCCCCAGCACGAAGAGCTGCACGATCGTCACCAGGATCCAGAGGCTGCCCATGGTCACGTGCAGCCCGTGCGTCGCGATCAGCACCCAGGTGGCCGAGATGAAGCCGCTGCGTGACGGGATGCCGCCCTTTTCGGCCATCGACTGGAAATCGCGCAACTCGAGCCCGAGGAAGACGAGGCCGAGGACGAGCGTGACCGCGAGCCAGAGCGTCAGCCACCGCTTGGCCGCGGTCGCGACCTTCGGGTCGTGCTCACCGTGCTTCAGCGCGATCGAGGCGAGCCCGAAGGTGAAGGAGCTCAGCAGCAACGAAGCGGTCTCCATCGCGGCGATCTTGATGTCGTAGAGCGTTTTCCCGTCCGGCGCGCCGGCGGTGGCGTCGAGCATGGTGGCGTAGGTCGCGAACAGGCACGCGAACAGCACCAGGTCGCTCATCAGGAACACCCAGAACCCGAAGACGAGCGCTTCGGCTTCCTCGTGCGCGGCCGGGTGGCGGATGCCGAGATTGAGGCCGGGATGGCGGGTGTCGCTCATGCCACGCCCACCGTGGCCAGGCCCTCGTTCGCGGGCTCGTTCTCGCGCTCCCGATCGACCGCTACGCACGAGTTCGCCTGCTCGAGCCAGTGCTCCTCATGCGCACGGATCTCGTCGACACCGATCCAGCGATGCGTCTCGCGCACGAAGGAACGCACGATCACGGTGCCCATCGTGACGAGCAATCCGAAGATCGCAAGCCACCAGATATGCCAGGTCAGCGCGAAGCCGATCAGGAAAGTGGCGACACCGATCACCGGTGCGACCGCGCTGTTGGCCGGCATCAGGATTGGCTGGTAGCGCGCGGCCTGCCGGTAGGCGGTGCCGGCGGCCTTCGCGGCGTTGAAGGCGTCGACGTCGTCGACCGTCGGGATCACGGAGAAATTCCACTCCGGCGGCGGTGCCGAGATGCCCCATTCGAGCGTGCGGGCATTCCACGGGTCGCCCACCGGCACGCGGTTCTCGGCGCGCTCGCGGATGCTGACGATGAGCTGCCACACCAGGCTCGCCAGCGCTCCGAGCACCAGCACGACGCCGAACAGTGCCAGGAACGTCCAGGGCCGGTAGGCCGGCTCGAAATACTCGACGTCGCGTCGCGGCATGCCGAGCGCGCCCAGCACGTAGAGCGGGAAGAAGGCGAAGGAGAAGCCGAAGATCCAGAGCCCGCAGGCGATGCGCCCCCAGCGCTCGTTGAGCCGGAAGCCGAACATCTTGGGAAACCAGTAGGTGTAGCCGGAGAGCATGCCGAACAGCAGGCCGGGGATCAGCACGTTGTGGAAATGGGCCACCAGGAACAGCGTATTGTGCACCTGGTAGTCGATGCCGGGGTTGGCGAGCATCATGCCGGTCATGCCGCCGAGTGCGAACAGCACCAGGAACGCCATCGCGTAGAGCATCGGCGTCTGGAACCGCACGCGGCCGCGGAACATGGTGAGCAGCCAGTCGAAGATCTTCACGCCCGTTGGAATGCCCACCAGCATGGTCATGAAGCCGAAAAAGGCATTGACGTTGGAGCTCTGCCCCATGGTGAAGAAGTGGTGCAGCCACACGGTGAAGGAGAGCACCGCGATGGAGATGGTCGCCAGCACCAGCGTCACGTAGCCGTAGAGGCGCTTGCTCGAGAAGGTGGCGATCACCTCGGAATAGACGCCGAACGCGGGCAGGATGAGGATGTAGACCTCCGGATGGCCGAACAGCCAGAAGAGGTTCACGTAATTCATCATGTCGCCGCCGAGATCGTTCGTGAAGAAGTGCATCCCGAGATAGCGGTCCATCGCCATCAGGGTGGTGGCGACGGTCAGCGGCGGCATGGCGAAGATCATCAGGATCGACGTGCACAGCGTGGTCCAGCAGAACAGCGGCATGCGGAACAGGTGCATGCCCGGGCAGCGCTTCTTGTAGATGGTGACGGCGAAGTTGATGCCCGTCATGGTGGTGGAGATGCCGCTCAGCGTCAGCGCCCAGATCCAGTAATCGGGTCCGACATCGGGCTGGAACGCGAGCTCGGTATACGGAGGATAACCGCTCCAGCCGCCCACGGAAAAACGGCCCAGCACCAGCGAGATCATCAGCAGGCCGGCGCCGCCCGCGGTCATCGCCAGGCTGATCGCGTTCATCAGCGGGAAGGCCACGTCACGCGCGCCGATCTGCAGCGGCATGACGATGTTCATCAGCCCGATCAGGAAGGGCATCCCCATGAAGAACACCATGATCGTGCCATGCGTGGTGAAGAGCTGCGCGAAATGGTCGGGCGGCAGGAAGCCCGGATTGTCGTAGGCCATCGCCTGCTGCAGCCGCATCAGCGAGGCCTCGATGATCGCGCGCGCCATCATCACGAACGCGATCACGACATACATGATGCCGATCTTCTTGTGGTCGACCGTGGTGAGCCAGCGAAACCAGAACGGCTTCCAGAGGTGGAACCAGGTCAGCAGAGCCACCACCACGAGGCCGCCCACGATCACCATCGAGGCGGCGGCCGACGCGATCAGGCTTTCAGTGGGAAAGGCGCTCAGCGTGAGCTTGCCGACGACGACATGCGACCAGTCCACTGTCAGCCCCCACTCTGCATGTCTGGGTCCATCGCCTGCATGGCGTGGGTTTGCGGATCCTTGTAGTGCGCGACCAGCTTGCGGAAGAACTCGGGCGGCACGCTCGAGAACGAGACGCTGTCGGCCGACCCTGCCACGATGTTCAGCCGCTTGTGGGCATCCTGCACCGTGCCGTTCTGGTGGAGGATGCCGTAGTTCCGATCGTCGAGAGGTATGCCCTGCGCACGCACCCGCGACACGAAGGTCCGGAAGTCACCAGGTGTCGTCACCTCCACCCGGAAGCGGTCGTTGGCGAAACCGTCGCCATTGTACTGCGTGTTCTCGCCGGCGACCGACACCGGCCGGTCGGCCGCGAGATGCAGCCGCGTGACCATCCCGGCCATGGCATAGATTTGGCTGCCGAGTGCGGGGATGAAGAAGGACTGCATGGTGGAGTCGCTGGTCAGATGCAGGCTGAGTTGCCGGTCGGTCGGGAAGGCGAGGACGCCGACGGTGGCGATCCCCTCCTGCGGATAGATGAACAGCCATTTCCAGTTGAGGGCGACGACGTCGACTTCTTCCGCGGGCTTGTCGGATATCGGACGAGAGGGATCGATCGCGCGTTCCGGCCCGACCACGAGCCAGGTCAATATACCCACGATGACGATTGGAGGCCCCCAGATCGCCGCTTCGTAGCCGAGCGACGGGGCGCCCCAGTCGGGAGTGTAGGCGGATTTGCGTCGCCCGTGCCGGTATTTCCACGCGAAGAACGGCGTCAGCACGAGCACCGGACCGACGACGATCATCATGATCAGGCAGGATTCGAAGAACCACCGCTTCTGCAGGGCGGCGATCGAACCGCGCGGCGCCATGAACGACGAGCCGCCGATCGAGCACCCCGCAAGCTCCAAGCAGGCGGCAGCCAGCACGAAGATGGCGAGTCGCCTGAGATTCATCATCAAACTCCGTGTGCGAACGACCGGGGTCTGGGGTCAAGACCCCAGCGGGTCCAGGGCAGAGCCCTGGTCTTCAAAGCTCGCCACGCTTCGTCATCATTCCGATCCGATCCGCCGTCCGGCAAGCAATCGCCTGAGTCACACGGGCGGCTTGTTGCGCTCCGCGAAGCCGGCCTGGTGCCAATAGGGGTAGGCCGGGGTGAGCGCGCTCGCGGCATCGAGCCGTGCGACCTGCGCCGCCTCGAGCTTCCAGCCCACGGCCCCGAGATTCTGCCGGAGCTGCTCCTCGTTGCGCGCGCCCACGATCACGTTGGCGACAGTCGGGCGCTGCAGCAGCCAGTTCAGCGCCACCTGCGGCACGGTGCGGCCGGTTTCGTCCGCGACCGCATCGAGTGCGTCGACCACGCCGTAGAGATACTCGTCCGGCATCTGCGGGCCCATCTCGCTGGTCTTGTGCAGCCGCGATTTCTCGGGCAGCGGCTGGCCGCGCCGGATCTTGCCGGTGAGGCGTCCCCAGCCGAGCGGGCTCCACACCACCGCACCGACACCCTGGTCGAGACCGAGCGGCATCAGCTCGTGCTCGTAGTCGCGCCCGATCAGCGAGTAGTACGCCTGGTGCGCGACGTAACGCGACCAGCCGTATTTCTCCGACGTGGCGAGCGACTTCATCAGGTGCCACCCCGAGAAATTCGAGCAGCCGATATAGCGGATCTTGCCGGCGCGCACGAGGTCGTCGAGCGCGCCCAGCGTTTCCTCGACCGGCGTCAGCGCGTCGAAACCGTGCAGCTGGAACAGGTCGATGTAGTCGGTTCCCAATCGGCGCAACGTCGCCTCGACCGCGCGGATCAGGTGGAAGCGCGACGAGCCGACATCGTTCGGGCCTTCGCCCGCGCGAAACGTCGCCTTGGTCGAGATGAGCACGCGGTCGCGCCTGCCGCGGATCGCCGCTCCGAGCACCTCCTCGGCACGGCCGGCGGAATAGATGTCGGCGCTGTCGAACATGTTGAGGCCGGCATCGAGGCAGATGTCGACCAGCCTGGTCGCCTCGTCCTCCTGGGTGCTGCCCCAGGCCTCGAAGAATTCGCCCGATCCGCCGAAAGTGCCGGTTCCGAACGACAGTGCGGGCACGAAGAAGCCGGAATTGCCGAGCCGTCGCGTTTCCATGGGTGATGCTCCCTTAAGAAGGCCAGGGCTCTGCCCTGGACCCGCCAAGGGGCAGTCGCCCCTTGGATCCCCTATACTTAAACAAATCGGTTCTAAGGGCGACTGCCCTTGAGCTCGGTCCAGGGCCTCGTGCGAAGCACGCCTTCAGCGTGACGCCCCTGGCCTTCTTCAAATATCCAGCTCGCCCGTATCGATCAGGCTCGCATGTTCCTGGATGAACGCGAACCGCAGCTCCGGCCGCCGCCCCATCAGCCGGTCCACCATCGCGTCGGTGGCCACCCGCGTCTCGGGTGCTGCCACCACCCGCAGCAGCGTGCGATGCGCGGGATCCATCGTGGTGCGCTTGAGGTCGGAAGCCGGCATCTCGCCGAGACCCTTGAAGCGGCTCACCTCGATCTTCGTCCCCGCCTTGAAATCCCGCTTGCGGCGCCGCTCGAGATCCGCGTCGTCCATCGCATAGACGGTCTTGTTGTTGCCGGTGAGCCGGTAGAGCGGCGGCTGCGCCAGGAACAGATGACCGCCGCGCACGATCTCCGGCAACTCCCGGTAGAAGAACGTCATCAGCAGCGACGCGATATGCGCGCCGTCCACGTCGGCATCCGTCATGATGATGATGCGGCCGTAACGCAGCCTTGATGCGTCGTAGCGCTCGCCCGCGCCGCAGCCGAGCGCCTCGAGCAGGTCGCGCAACTCGGCGTTCGCGCGCAGTTTCTCCACCGTGGCCGAGGCCACGTTCAGGATCTTGCCTTTCAGCGGCAGGATCGCCTGCGTCTCCCGGTTGCGCGCCTGCTTGGCCGAGCCGCCCGCACTGTCGCCCTCGACCAGGAACAGCTCCGTCTCCGCCGGGTTGGCCCGCGCGCAATCGGTGAGCTTGCCGGGCAGCCGCAGCCGGTTGGTCGCGGTCTTGCGCGGCACGTCCTTGAGGTCGCGCAACCGGCGGCGCTCCTCGGCCCGCTCGATCACGGCGGCCAGCAGCGCGTCGGCCTGCGCCGGATTGCCGGCGAGCCAGTGGTCGAACCGGTCGCGCATCGCCTGCTCGGTGAGCCGCGCCGCCTCCGGACTGGTCAGCTTCTCCTTCGTCTGCCCCTGGAACTGGGGATCGCGGATGAACAGCGAGAGCTTCGCCGCGAGCGAGGCGGTCGCGTCCTCGGCCGCCACCGCGGCCGCGCGCTTGTTGCCGCGATGCTCGCCCCAGGAGCGCAGCCCCTTGAGCAAGGCCGCGCGCAGGCCCGCCTCGTGCGTGCCGCCCAGTGGTGTCGGCACCGTGTTGCAGAAGGAGTGGAGAAAACTCTCATCGCTCTCGCGCCAGCAGAGCGCCCATTCGACGCGGCCCTGCGCGCCTGCGAGATCGGCCTCGCCCGCCCAGAGCTCGGCGATCAGCGGGCCGTCTCCTATCTCGTCCGCGAGGCTGTCGCGCAAGCCGCCCGGGAAATGCAGCACGGCTTCCGCGGGGATGTCGGCCGCGCCGCGCGACCCGATCAGGTCCGGGTCGCAATGCCAGCGGAGCTCCACGCCCTTGAACAGGAACGCCTTCGAGCGGCACAGGCGGAACAGCCGCGCCGGATCCCAGTGCTCGTTCGGGCCGAAGATCTGCGGGTCGGGCCGGAAGCGGATCTGCGTGCCCCGGCGGCGTCCCCGTGGCACGTCCTCGCGGGTGAGGTTGCCCGCGCGGACGCCGCGCTCGAAGGCGACCGCCACGCGCACGCCGTCGCGCACCACCTCCACCTCGAGTCGCTCGGCCAGCGCGTTGACCACCGAGGAGCCGACCCCGTGCAGCCCGCCCGAGGTCGCATACGCACGCCCCGAGAACTTGCCGCCCGAGTGCAGCGTGGTGAGGATCACCTCGAGCGCCGTGAGCTCGGGGAATTTCGGATGCGGGTCGACCGGGATGCCGCGCCCGTCATCGCGCACGGTGAGCCAGTCGCCCGCCTCGAGCCGCACGGTGATCGATTTGGCGTGGCCGGCGACCGCCTCGTCCATCGCGTTGTCGATGATCTCGGAGGCCAGGTGATGGTAGGAGCCGGAATCGGTGCCGCCGATATACATGCCCGGGCGTCGGCGCACCGGCTCGAGCCCCTCGAGCACCTCGATATGCGCGGCCGAGTAGCCGGTGTCGGGCACCGCCGCGCGTCGCGCACCCTTGGGGGCGTCATTCGGAGGGAACAGGTCGCTCATGGACCCCGAGTGCCGGTGGCGCCGGCCGGCGTCAAGGATGGGCTGGCGTCAAGGATGGGCCGGCGTCACGCCACGCCCCGACATGAAAGAGGCTCCGGGTTCGCACCCGGAGCCTCCGCATTGCCTTCGGGCTTCAGCCCGTGGCCCTGATCCTCAGCCGACGCTCCCGGCACGGGCCACGAGGATCCAGGTCCGGGCGAAGTTCCAATCAGTGCAATGAGACACCAGATCACCTCCTTTCAGCTGTTGTTGACGGGGGATGATGGGGCCGGTGTGCCACGGATTGCAAGGGATCGCTCACGGGCAGGGGCCACTCGCCGCTGATGCACTTCGCAACGTGCATTTCGCAAGTTTAGTGTCGCATTTGGCGGCGCAACTGTCGCGCCATGTTGCGCGTCGCCCGCCCGGCACCCACTTTGTAGCGGCGCCTGCGGGAGACCACCTTGGGCCTCGTTCTCTTCGCCCTGAAATACCGGGTCACGTTCTACGTGCTCGCCGTGTTCATCCTGCTCGCCGGCGGTGGCGCCGCCGTGGTGATGCGCAAGGACGTGCTGCCGGAGGTGAACATCCCGGTGGTCAACGTGCTGTGGACCTATACCGGCCTCGATGCGCCGGACATGGCGAACTACATCACCACCTACGAAGAGCTCGCGATCTCGAACAACGTGATTGGCGTGCGCAGCGTGGAGAGCACGACGCTGCAGGGCGTCACGCTCACCAAGGTCTACTTCTACCAGGACACCGATATCAGCCTGGCGCTGACCCAGGTGACAGCCGCCACCAACGCGATCATCGGCGTGCTGCCCGCCGGCATCCAGCCGCCCGTCGTGCTCCGGTTCAACGCCTCGTCGGTGCCGGTGATCCAGCTCGCGGTCACCTCCGAGAAGGAGAGTGCCGCGCAGATCTACGACTACACGCGCTTTCGTATCCGGCCGATCCTCCAGACCCTGCACGGCTCGACCATCCCGCCGCCCTATGGCGGCGTGCCCGAGCAGGCGATGGTCGATCTCGACATGAACAAGCTGAACGCGTTCAGCCTGACGCCGCAGAACGTGCTGAACGCGATCGACACCCAGAGCGTCGTTCTTCCTTCTGGCCTCGCGAAGTTCGGCGACACGCAGTTCGTGATGCGCATCAACTCCGTGCCGCCCGTGCTCGACGAGCTCAACGACATCCCCGTCACCGTGCGGAACGGCCAGCCGATCCTGATCCGCGACATCGGCTGGGTGCGCGCGGGCGGCCCGCCGCAGCAGAACGCGGTGCACGTGAACGGCAGGCAGGGCGTGCTGCTCACCGTGCTCAAGAACGGTCCGACCTCGACGCTCACGCTCACGAACTTCGTCAAGCAGATGCTGCCGAGCCTGCGGGCCGCCGCCCCCAAGGACCTCAAGATCCTGCCGATGTTCGACCAGTCCGGCTTCGTGTCAGACTCGATCTCGGACGTGGTGCGCGAGGGTGCGATCGCCGCCGGCCTCACCGGGCTGATGATCCTGCTGTTCCTCGGCTCATGGCGCGCGACGCTGGTGGTGCTGGTCTCGATCCCGCTCGCCATCCTGTCATCGCTGGCGGTGCTGGCACTGCTCGGCGAGACGCTGAACATCATGACGCTGGGCGGCCTGGCGCTTGCGGTCGGCATCCTGGTTGACGACGCGACAGTCGCGATCGAGAACACCTACCGGCTGCTCGAAGAGAGAAAACCGTTCCGCGAGGCGGTCGCCGAAGGTGCGGCCGGCATCGCCAAGCCCGCGCTGATCTCGACGCTGGCGATCTGCTCGGCCTTCGTCTCGGTGCTGTTCCTGACGGGTGCCGCGCAGTTCATCTTCACCCCGCAGGCGCTCGCGGTGGTCTTCGCGATGCTGGCTTCCTACCTGCTGTCGCGAACGCTGGTTCCGATCCTGATCGACGTGCTGTGCGCGCGTGAGCAGGAGGCGCGCGAGCGCGAGCACGAGCAGGGCCAGCACGCCGAGCCGAAAGGCTGGTATGGCCGCTTCCGCGACCGCTTCGAGCACGCGTTCGACCGCTTCCACGGCGCGTATCTCGCCCTGCTGACCGCCACGATCGAGCACCGCAAGACCACGCTCGCGGTCGCAGGCTCCACGGTCGTTCTGGCCGGCGTGCTGTTCCTCAATCTCGGCCGCGACTACTTCCCGCAGATCAGCGCGCCCTCGATGACGCTGCATGTCCGCGCCCGCCCCGGATTGCGGATCGAGGAGGCCAACCGGCTGTTCACGCAGGTGGAAAAAACCATCCGCGAGGTCGTGCCTCCGGACGAGATGGGCGACATCGTCGACAATATCGGCCTGCCGCCGGTCACCTACAATCTCGCCTTCAACGACGGCACGTTCGTCGCCTACAATGACGGCCAGATCCTGGCGACGCTGAAGCCCGGCGCGCCCACCTTCAGCTACCAGCGCAAGCTCCGCGCGCTGCTCCGCAAGCGCTTCCCGGACTCGATCTTCTATTTCCAGCCGGCCGACATCATCACCCAGATCCTCGATTTCGGCGTGCCCTCGCAGATCGACGTCCAGGTGTCGGGCCGCAACAGGACGAAGGATCTGGCGGTGGCGCAGGACATCGTCCACCGCCTCAGCCTCACCCATGGCGTGGTCGACGCGCACCTGCAGCAGATCGTCGACGCACCCGAATTCTACACCAAGATCGACCGCCAGCGCGCGGGCGAGCTCGGCCTCACCGAGACCGCGGTCGCCGACGACATCAACATCGCGATGTCCGGTTCCTTCCAGGTCAAGCCGATCCTGTGGACCGATCCCAAGACCGGCATCCCGTGGGAGCTCTCGGTGCAGGCGCCCGAATATCGGCTCGACACGCTCGACAAGGTCGGCAACACGCCGCTGGTGTTGTCGGGCGCGGCAGGCGGCCCGATGAACCTGTTCTCCAACGTGGCCAGCTTCAACCGCGGCGTGGAGCAAAGTGTGTCAACCCGCATCAACAGCCAGGACACCTACGACGCCTACGCCGCCGTGCAGGACAGCGATCTCGGCTCGGTCGCGGGCCACATCCAGCGCATCGTCGCCGACGAGAGCAAGCAGCTCCACGCCCCCGACAAGATCGTCGTGCGCGGCCAGATCCAGAGCATGAACCAGGCCTTTCTTAATATCGGCATCGGCCTGGCGATGGCGATCATCGCGGTCTATCTGCTGATGGTGCTGAACTATCAGGACTGGATGGATCCGTTCGTGATCCTCTGCGCCCTGCCGATGGTCTTTTCCGGCGTGGTGTTCGGCCTGTTCATCTCGGGCACGTCGTTCTCCATCCCGTCGCTGATGGGCGCGATCATGAGTGTGGGCGTGGCGTCGGCGAACTCGATCCTGCTGATCACCTTCGCCCGCGAGCACCGCGACGAGACCGGCTGCTCGGCCATCGAGGCCGCTATCGCCGCCGGCGAGACCAGGCTCCGGCCGGTGCTGATGACGGCGGGTGCGATGTTCGTGGGCCTGATCCCGATGGCGCTGGCACTCGGCGAAGGTTCGGAGTCCAACGCCGCACTCGCCCGCGCCGTGATGGGCGGCATCGCGGTCGGCACCTGCTCGACGCTGCTGTTCGTGCCGTTCCTGTATTCGGTGCTACGCACGCACGCGTCCAAGCCGCCGGAGGATTACGTATGAACGACGCACCGGTGCCCGAGCCCGCCCACGAACCGGATCAGTACGACAAGGAGGAGAAGCGGGAGCTTCCCAAGCTGAACATCCGCCGTCTCGGCCTGATCGTCGCGATCGCGATCGTCGTGCTGCTGGCGATCGGCGTGTTCGGACGCGTGCAGACCTATCTCGCCGCCGAGGCGACGCAGAACGGCATGAAGAACGAGGCGCTCCCCGTGCGCGTCGCACTCGCCAAGCGCGAGACCGGCGACGTCAACGTGACACTCCCCGCCCAGACCCAGCCTTTCGCCGCCGCCTCGATCTATGCAAGGGCGACCGGCTACATCGCCGAGCGCCGCGTCGATATCGGCAGCCGCGTCAGAAAAGGGGACCTCCTGGTCCTGATCTCGGCGCCGGACACCGACGCCCAGCTGGCGCAGGCGCAGGCGCAGCTCGCCCAGATGCAGGCGGCCCTGCTCGAGGCGCAGTCCTCGCTCAAGCAGGCGCAGGCGAACAACCATCTCGCCGGCCTCACCAAGTTCCGGTCCCAGACACTCGTCGGCGAAGGCTGGGCCACCCGCCAGACCGCCGACACCGACGTCGCCAACGCCAGCGTGCAGACGCAGAGCGTGAGCACGGCGCAGGCCGGAATCGGAGTCGCCGCCGCCAATATCCAGGCGCAGCAGGCCACCGTGAACCGGCTCGCGACCCTGGTCGGCTACGAGCACGTGGTGGCTCCCTTCGACGGCGTGATCACCGCGCGCCGCACCGATATCGGCGACCTGGTGCAGGCGGATTCGAGCGGCGGCACCTCCATGTTCGACGAGCAGGACGACGACGTCATTCGTGCATCGGTCTATGTTCCGCAGGCGCAGGCGATCGGCGTCCATGACGGGATCGAGGCGACCGTCACCGTGCCCGAGATGCCGGGGCAGCATTTCCACGGCCGGGTGTCGCGCAGTGCAGCCGCGATCGACATGGACTCGCGCTCGATGCTGACCGAGGTCGACATCCCGAACCAGGACCATCGCCTGCGCGCCGGTCTCTACGTGCAGATCACCTTCGCCGTACCACGCTCGCATCCGACGGTGACGATCCCCGACGCCGCCGTCATCTTCAACGGCCAGGGCCTGATGGCGGCGACGATCGCCGATGGCCGCGTTCGCCTGACGCCGATCACGATCGACCGTGATTTCGGAACCGTGGCGGAATTGAGCCGCGGCCTCGAAGGCGGCGAACAGGTGATCATCGATCCGCCTTCAGATATCACGGGCGATCAGAAGGTGAAGGTCGAGAACCCGCCTTCAGGCAAGGACGCGCAGAAGGTTCCGCGCGCGTAAGAAGGTTGGGGCTCTGCCCCAAACCCCGCTGGGGTCTTAACCCCAGACCCCCTTCGTTATGCAGGTCCAGGATCGGCCTTGATCCGCTTCGCAGCTCAAGCCTGGCGGGGTTTGGGGCAGAGCCCCGATCTTCTTAATGGTGCCCGCAGCACTGCGCGACACGCGGCGTCACGGCTTGCCGGCTCATCCGAAACAACAAGACTGCCCCCACAAGCGCCGCCAGATCGAGAAACATCGTTGCATCGACTGCAAACATGGCCTGCGGCGCGGCGGTGTGCGCCGGATGGTGCGGCACGATGCCTAACGTGGAAAACGCCACATCCATCACGATCGCCGACACCACGATCGTCACGTAGAACACGGCCGCCAAATACGCCGCCATCTTCCACCCATAGCTGCGCCGATACACATCGAGCAGCGGCAGCACCAGCAGGTCAGCGAACAGGAACGCCAGCACGCCGCCGAAGCTCACCCCCGATCCCCACAGCACGGCCGCCATCGGCACGTTGCCGATCGAACACACGAACGACAGCACCGCCACGATCGGCCCCAACAGCGCGTTCGCCGGCACCTGCACCAGCGGGTGCGCCCCTGTCACGAACAGCGCGCGCCACACCCCGCCCGGCACGAACGCCGCCAGCGCGCCGGCGATCAGGAAGCCGAGCAGCAGGTCTTTCCAAAGCATCCGCCAGTCGGAGGAAAAATTCTGCGCGATGGCGATCCAGGTGTCGCGCTGCCGCAGCCGTTCGCGCACGGTACCGCGCGTCGCCTCCGCACCGCCATGCTCGTGTCCGCCGCCGCCGCCCGCATGCGCCCGCGCCTCCGCGATCAGCCGCGGCGATGCGGTCAACCGCACGAGCACCGACAGGATCGCCACCAGCACCACGCCGCCCACCCACTCGCCAAGCGTGAACTGCCACCCCATCAGCAACAGCAACGCGGCACCCAGCTCGACCACGAGGTTGGTCGACGCGAACAGGAACGCGAGCGACGGCCCCAGCGCCGCGCCCTTGGTGAACAGCGTGCGCGTGACCGCCGCCGCCGCATAGGAGCAGCTCGAGCTCGCAGCTCCCGCGATCGTGGCCAGCGCCACCTCGCGCGCACCGCCACGACCGAGCGCCGCCACGATCCGATCCCGCGAGACCAGCGCCTGCAGCATCGCCGAGATCACGAAGCCCAGCACCAGGCTCCAGCCCACCTGCCAGAACATTCCCACCGCCATCAGCAGCGCGCGCAGCAGGTCGTGGCCGATCACCATCCGCACTTATCCCTTCGCCGACGCCTTCATATGGCACCGAGATACGTGCGAGCGAGGCCGACCGTGCCTTCGGCGAAGCCAGGCCGGAACCCGTCCGCCGTGTCCGAGCCCGCCCGCGACGTGATCCAGGCCAGCAGCATCAGCCGGCGCAGCAGCACGACATCCGGCAGCATCGCACGGTCCGCCGGCGCCAGCGCCCGCACGCGCGCGTATCCCGCGCACCAGGCCGCCATCAGCGCGGGCACTGCCGGATCGTCCTCCATGAACGAGACGCTGGCCGCGAAGTCGTAGACGAACCACCCGAACCCGCAATCGTCGAAGTCGATCACCGCGAGGCGCTCGCCGTCCGCGAGCAGGTTCGCGAGCCGGAGATCGGCATGGATCAGGCCGAACCGCTCGGGTCCGGTGCCATACTCCGCCAGCCGCGCCGCGAGCCGTCGCACCGCAAGCTCGATCAGCGCGCGCGCCTCCCCGTCGAGATCGGGTGCGGCACGCCAGTCGCCCCAGATCGGGTTCTCCCCCAGCGTCGCCGCCCAGTCCCAGCGATTCCGGCGGAACCAGGCGGGCATGTCCCAGCCCCGGGCCTGGACGTGCAGGCGGGCGGTGATCTCGCCCAGCCGCTCGAAGGCGGGCGCCAGATCGGCACCCGGCGCCGGCGCGCGGCCGGGCAGGAACGAGAACGCCGACACGTGCAGGCTCGCCCGCGCGACGTCGAGGCAGGCTGGCGCCGCACCACCGAGTGACAAGGGAGCGGCAGTCGCGACCGCATCCTCGGCGCGCAATGCCGCGATCCAGGCAAGCTCGGACCGGATTTCTTCCAGCCCATGGTAGCCGGGCCGGTGCACCCGCAGCACCGCGACCGGCGCGTCATCGACCTCCACACGGAAGGTCGCGTTCTCCGACACCGCGTGCAGCACCACCCGCGCCCGCGCCGGAAACTCCCACGGCACCAGTCGTGCCTGAACCGCGTCCGCGAGCCCCGCCGGCGGAAAAATACCGCTCAGGCGAGCCCCGTGAACAGCGACGTCGACAGATACCGCTCGGCGAAAGAGGGAATGATCACCACGATCAGCTTTCCCGCGTAGGCCGGATCCTTCGCCAGCGTGAGCCCGACATGCAGCGCGCCACCCGACGAGATCCCGATCGGCGTCCCCTCGATCCGTGCGCAACGCCGCGCCGCGGCGATCGCCTCGCGCTCCGACACCGTCAGCACCCGATCCAGCCGCTCGAGCTCCAGGATGCTCGGCCGGAACCCCGGCCCGATCCCCTGGATCCCGTGCGGCCCCGGCTCCTCGCCGTTCAGCACGGCACTCTCGGCCGGCTCCACGCCGATCACCTCCAGCCCCTTCTTGCGCGGCTTCAACGCCCGCGCGATCCCCGTGGCCGTGCCGCCGGTGCCGATCCCCGCCACCACCACGTCGACCGCGCCGTCCGTGTCGGTCCAGATCTCCTCTGCGGTGGTCAGCGCGTGCACCTCCGGGTTCGCCTCGTTGTCGAACTGCCGCGGCATCCACGCATCCGGCGTGCTCGCCATGATCTCGTTGGCCCGCGCGATGGCGCCGGCCATGCCGAGCTTGGCCGGCGTGAGCTCCAGCTGCGCGTCCATCAGCCGCAGCATCTTGCGCCGCTCGATCGAGGCGCCCTCCGGCATCGCCACGATCAGCCGGTAGCCGCGCGAGGCCGCCACGAACGCCAGCGCGATCCCGGTATTCCCCGAGGTCGGCTCCACCAGCACGGTCTTCCCCGGTGTGATCCGCCCCTCGCGCTCGGCCTGAAGCACCATCGCCGCCCCGATCCGGTCCTTCACGGACGCCAGCGGATTGAAGAATTCGAGTTTTAGCGTGAGGTCGGCCACCAGCTCGTCCTCGTGCGTCAGCCGCGGCACCCGCACCAGCGGCGTGCCCCCCACCGTCTCGATGATGCTGCCGTAGATCCGTCCGCGCGGTGCCGCGTAGGTCTCGTTCTCTGTCTTCTTCGCCATATCTCCTCAATACACCCATATTCGTCGTGGATCACCCCCGCCGCGTCGGCTAACCTCACGGCGCGAACCAGAAATCGGAGGGACCGACCGGCATGCTTCTCCGACGCGACAGGGCGATGGTGGCGGTCCTCATCATGCTCGACGTGGCGTTCCACGCCGGGCGCGCCGGCACCGTCAGCGCGGCCGACATCGCCGAGCGCGCGGGCCTGGCGCGCCGCGGCATCGAGCCGCTGCTGCAGACGCTGTCCCGCTCCTCGCTGCTCGAGAGCGTGCGCGGCCCCCGCGGCGGCTATCGACTGGGGCGCCCCCGCCGCGACATCCGCCTGTCCGAGATCGTCCAGGTTGCGACCGCATCCGATGAAGGCCCTGCCAGCGATGACGGCCCGGGCGGCGACCTGTTCGCCCGCGTGGTGGAGCCCAGCTGGGCGGCACTGGAGGCTAGCCTCGCCGAGACGCTGCACAGCCGCACGCTGGAGGATCTCGTGCGCGAGGCCGAGGCGGCCGGTCTGCGCCGGCCCTTGGCGGAGCCGATCTCCTTCTCCATATGACCGCCGCGGCGACGGCGAACAGTTGAAATCACGATCTGCAAGCGTGCTTCTTTAACGCACCTCTTGCAATCCACGTGATTTGATGCGACGCGCCGGACCGAGAGACGAACGCGCGGCAGCCACCATGCCGCCAGCAGGGACACACGCCGCATGACGATCCAGCTCGGCCAGATCGCCCCCGATTTCGAGGCGGACACGACCCAGGGTCATCTCCGCTTCCACGAGTGGCTCGGCAGCTCCTGGGGCATCCTGTTCAGCCACCCGAAGGACTACACCCCGGTCTGCACCACCGAGCTCGGCGCCGTCGCCCGCCTGGCCCCCGAATGGGAGAAGCGGGACGTGAAGGTGATCGGCCTCTCGGTCGACCCGCTCGACAGCCATCGCGGCTGGGAAGCCGACATCGCCGAAACCCAGGGCGCCACGGTCAACTTCCCGATGATCTCCGATCCCGACCGCACGGTCTCGAACCTCTACGGCATGGTGCACCCGGAGGCCGATCCGACCGTCACGGTCCGCACCGTCTACGTGATCGACCCCAACAAGAAGGTGCGCCTGACGCTCACCTATCCGCCCAGCGCCGGCCGGAACTTCGACGAGGTGCTGCGCGTGGTGGACAGCCTGCAGCTCACCGACAAGCACAAGGTCACCACGCCGGCGAACTGGCGTCCCGGCGACGACGTGATCATCGCCCCGTCGGTCTCCGACGAGGCCGCTCGCGAGAAATTCCCTGACGGCTGGAAAACCCTGAAACCGTATCTGCGCATGGTCGCCCAGCCCAAGTAACTTTCCTCCCGTCAGGACGACCTGAATTGCCCGACTCCATCGCCCAGCCCTCTGCCAAGCTGTCCGCCGTCGAAGGCCTCAAGCTCGAGAGCCGGGGCCTGCGCGGACGCCTGGCCGACGAGCTCGCCGAGGGCGGCATCCAGGTCAGCGAAGACGCCTACAACCTGCTGAAATTCCACGGCAGCTACGAGCAATTCGACCGCGACACCGCGACCGAGCGCAAGCAGGCGAAGCTCGAGAAGGAATACCAGTTCATGGTGCGCGTGCGCATGCCCGGCGGCATGCTCACGGCGGCGCAGTATCTGGCGCTGGACCGCGTGGCCGACCATTTCGCCAACGGCACGATGCGCATCACCACGCGCCAGGGCATCCAGTATCACGGCATCCTGAAATCCGACCTCAAGCCGAGCATCGCCGCGATCAACGACACGCTGCTCACCACGCTCTGCGCGTGCGGCGACGTGGTGCGCAACCTGATGACCTCGCCCGCGCCGCTCGCGGATGCGAAGCACGCCCGCCTGCGCGAGGATTCTCGCGTTCTCTCGGCCGAGCTTCTCCCGAAGAGCCGCGCCTACTACCAGATCTTTCTGGACGAGCAGCCGATCGCCGGCCTGGACGAGGAGGAGACGCTCTACGGGCCCGTCTATCTGCCGCGAAAGTTCAAGATCGGGATCGCCATTCCCGAAGACAATACGATCGACCTCCACACCCACGATCTCGGCCTCCTGCAGATCTGGGATGGCGAAGAGCTGCTTGGCTACAACGTGCTGGTGGGCGGCGGCCTCGGCCTCACCCACAACCGCCCCGACACCTATCCGCGCCTCTCGACCCCGCTCTGCTTCGTGCCCGCCGATCGCCTGGTCGCGATCACCGAGGCCGTCATCAAAGTCCAGCGCGACCATGGCGGCCGCTCCGACCGTCGCCGCGCCCGCCTGAAATACCTCGTCGACGACCGCGGCCTCGACTTCGTGCGCACCGAAACCGAGCGCCATTACGGCGAGCCCCTCGCACCGCCCCGTCCCATGCCCGCGCTCGGCATGCCCGAGCTGCTCGGCTGGCACGCGCAAGGTCGGGAAGACGGGGGCGACGGCCGCTTCTGGCTCGGCGTCCCGGTCCCCGCCGGCCGCATCCGCGACACCGACGCCGTGCAGCTCCGCACCGCGCTCCGCACGATCGTCGAGCGCTTCGGCGCCGACCCCGTGCTCACCCCGCAACAGGACTTCCTGCTCGCCAACCTCGCGCAAGCCGATCGCGCCGCGGTGGAAGACATCCTCCGCGCCCACAACGTGCCCCTCGCCCAGGACCTCACCCCGTTCGCCCGCTGGGCGCTGTCCTGCCCGGCCCTCCCCACCTGCGGCCTGGCACTGACCGAAGCCGAACGCGTCCACGCCCCCCTCGTCGAGCAGATGGACGCGGTCCTCGCCCGTCACGGCCTCACCGATCGTCGCATCTCGTTCCGCATCACCGGCTGCCCGAACGGCTGCGCCCGCACCTACACCGGCGATATCGGCCTGGTCGGCCGCATGCCCGGCTTCTATGCGATCTATGTCGGCGGCGACTTCGCCGGCACCCGCCTCTCGTTCCGCCTCCACGACCGCGTGGCGGACGCGAACGTCGTGCCCGTCCTCGACACCCTGCTCGGCGCCTATGCCGCAGCCGGCCACGAGGGCGAAGGCTTCGGCGACTGGTGCACCCGGACCGGATCGGAAGCGCTTCTCGCACTCGCCGCGTGAGACCCGGTCTCGCCGGGCGACACCACGCAAGCGTGCATTGCGTCATGATCCCACCCTGGCGAAGATAGCATCTATGTTCCGCCTAGAGTTCGGCCTGTAACGTGAACGACGCTTCGAGCTCCGCCAACGAGCAGCAAGGCGGCTCCCCGATGGAGCGTTTCAGCGCCTCCGTCGCCCGCGATTTCACCAATCTCCTGACGGCACTCGGCTCCACCATGGAGATCGTCCGCCGCCTCTCGACCGACGAGCGCATCACCCGCCTGGTCGACACCGCCGACATCTCCATCAGCCGCGGCGAGCGCCTGGTGCACCAGCTTCTCGCCTATGCCGGCGAGCAGAGCCTCCATCCCCAACCCGCCGATCTCAACGCGCTGCTCCTCGCCCCCGACGCGCCCTGGAAGCGCGACGCCGGCGACGCGGTCGCGATCCGCGTCGACCTCGCGGACGGCCTCGGCGAGGTGCTCATCGACCGCGACCGCTTCCACGCCGCGATCGGCGCCCTGGTCGCCAACGCCCGCGACGCGCTCGGCGAGCTCGGCGGCACGGTCACGATCTCCACGTCGCGAGTCGGCGAGCACGTCACGGTCGCGGTCGCCGACACCGGCGCCGGCATGACGCGCGAGGTCGTCGCCCGCGCCACCGAACCGTTCTTCACCACCAACGGCGAGGCATCCACGGGGCTCGGCCTGAGCGAGGTGCAGGGCTTCGTCGTGCAGTCCGGCGGCCTGCTCGCCATCCAGAGCGCGCCCGGCGAGGGCACCACCATCCGCCTCCAGTTTCCCGCCTTGCCGGCGCACGCGGCGGCACCGAAGCCGCGCGTCGGACGCGCCTCGATCCTGGTGGTGGAGGATGACGAGGTCGTCCGCTCGCTCGTGGTCGAGATGCTCGAGGCGCACGAATACGCGGTGGACGCCGCCGAGAACGGCACCGTGGCGCTGGGCAAGCTCGGCAGCGGCGCCGATTACGACGTGCTGTTCACCGACATCGTCATGCCCGACGGCCCGAACGGCGTGGAACTCGCCGAACGTGCGCAAGAGGCGCATGCGGATCTGCGGGTGCTGCTCGCGTCCGGATATACGCGGAACCACCTGCGGGCGCAGGAAGGGCTGAAGGACAGCGTGCGGTTTCTGCCCAAGCCGTATCGGATGAGCCAGATGATCGCGGCGCTCGAGGCGTTGCTGGAGTTTGCGTAGAAGAAGGCCAGGGCTCTGCCCTGGACCCGCCAAGGGGCTTGCCCCTTGGATCCCGTGACTTAAACAAATGGGTTCTAAGGGCGACTGCCCTTGAGCTCGGTCCAGGGGCAGAGCCCCTGGCCTTACGCCTGCTGGATCGCCGACAAACGCCAGCTCCCGACCGCCTGCCGCACGAACGTCCAATACTCGCGGGCCTCGACCCGCTCAGTGGCGTTCCCGTCCACCACACGCCCCGACCCATCCGTCGTGACGTCGATCATCGAGTAGCGCATGGCGACCGTCGCAAACAGGTGCGTCCCCTCGCGCCACGACTCCGCAAGATCCCCGCCGTCAAAGCGCACGGCGCTGGTGGCGTTGCGCAGGCCACGCCCGCCGAGCTCCGCCATCTGCCGCCCGAAATTCGCCGCCATCTCCGGCGTCGTCACCCGGCCGAGCGCCGCCACGTCGCCCCGCGTCCAGGCACGCTGCACCTCCTGCAGGATCCCCTCGAATGCCGCGTAGTCGTTCTGCGCGAGCGGCACGTTCGGCCCGCGCTGCCCGCCAGCGGCCGCACCCGGCTGCGGCTGCGGCGCGCCGAACTGGACGCCGCCCGCCATCGCCGGCCGCGCCGCCGATCCGCCGGACCACATCCGCATGAGCCAGCGCACCAGCAGGAACAGCAGTCCGAGCTGGGTCAGCAGCCCGAGCATCCCACCCATGCCGTTCAGGCCGCCGAACATCCCGTGTCCGATCAGCAATCCGAAGATGCCCGCACCGATCAGTCCGCCCATGAAGCCGCCGGCGAAGCGGCCGCGATGAAGGCCGAACCCGCCGCCGAATGCCGGCGCGGGACGCGCGGCGAAGGCGGGGCGGGGGGTGGAGAACGGTTGCGCGCCGTACGGCGTGGTGGCCGTGCGCGCCGGCGGCATGTAGGTGCGCGAGCCGCGGCTGCCGAATGAGCCGCCGAGGCCGGGCCGCGCATGGGCAGCCTCCGCCGTGAGCAGGCTCGCCGCCAGAAGAACCAGACCAAAAAACCGCGCGAAGCGCATTCTTTTCTCCATTGGGGCTTGCCCCAAACCCCACCAGAATCGAGCCGATCCTGGACCTGCCTAACGAATGGGGTCTGGGGCCAAGGCCCCAGCGGGGTCCAGGGCCCGTGCGCAGCACGCCTTCGGCATGACGCCCCTGGCCTTCTTACCCCCCAGCCACAGTCAACCCATCAATTCGAACGGTAGGACTATCCACCCCCCGCCTGATCGTCAGGTCGTTAGCCGGTCGCAACTCCGCAAGCATCGGCACCAGGTTCCCCGCGACCGTGATCTCGGCCACCGGCTCCGCGATCGCGCCGTTGCGGATCGCGAACCCCGACGCTCCGCGGCTGTAATCCCCGGTAATCCCGCTCACCGCCGACCCCATCATCTCGGTCACGTAGATCCCCTCGGCGATGTCGGCCATCAGTTCGGCCGGCGTCTCGCGTCCGGGCGACAGCGTGAGGTTCGTGGCCGACGGCGACGGCGGCCCGCTCGTCCCGCGCGACGCGTGACCCGTGCTCGCGAGCCCCAGCTGGCGCGCGCTGCGCCCGTCGAGCAGCCAGGAGCGCAACACTCCGTCGTCCACGATCGCGAGCCTGGCGGTGGGCGTGCCCTCGCCGTCGAACGGCCGCGAGCGCGTGCCGCGGAGACGTCGCGGGTCGTCGACGATGCTGACCCCCTCGCGCATGATCCGCTCGCCCATGCGCTTGGCGAGGAAGCTCGTGCCGCGCGCGATCGAGATCCCGTTCACGGCCCCCACGAGATGCCCCACCAGGCTGCCGGCCACGCGCGGGTCGAACACCACGGGCAGGCGCGCGGTCGCGGGTCGCCGCGGGTTCAAACGCAGCACCGCGCGTTCGCCGGCCGAGCGGCCGATCTTCTCCGCGCCGTCGAGGTCGGCGAGATGGACGGTGTAGTGGCTGTCGTAGTCGCGCTGCATGTCGGTGCCGGTGCCGGCGAGCGCGCTCGCCGAGATGGAGTGGCCCGTGCGCGAATAGCCGCCGGCGAAGCCTTCCGACGTCACCAGCACGAAACCGCTGCGCGAGAAGCTCGCACCCGCCTCGCCGGTCTGCGTCACGCCCGCGACCGCCAAAGCTGCCGCCTCGGCCGCGAGTGCCCGCTCGGTCAGCACTGCCACATCCGGCTCGGCCGCGTCCTCGAGCTCGAGGCCGGCGGCATCGTGCGAGCCGCGCGCCTGGCCCAGGTCCGCGAACCGGTCCTCGGGCACCACGCGCGCCATGGCGACCGCGCGTTCGGCCAGGCGCACGAAGCCGGCCGGATCCGGATCGCTCGCCGAGACGATCGCCACGCGCTGCCCCACGAACACGCGCAGGCCGAGATCGCGGCCTTCGGAGCGCTCGACCTGCTCGGCGCGGCCATTGCGGACCGAAACGTTGAGCGACACGCCGTGCGCGAACAGCGCGTCGGCGGCGTCGGCGCCCGCGCGCCTGGCGGCGGCGACCAACGCGGCCGCGAGCTCGAAGTCGCGCTCGCTCATGCCGCCAGCTTCTCGGCGATCGCGCCGAGCGAGGGCACGCTCTCGGCGGGGCCCATGGCCGCCAGCGTCGGCTTGCCGCGGAAGATGCGGGCCGCCACGCGGCGGATGTCTCCCGCGGTGATCGCGTCGATGCGGCCCACCGTCTCGGCCACCGGCACCGGCCGCCCATACACCTCGATCTGGCGCGCGAGCTGTTCGCAGCGCGCACCCGTGCTCTCGAGCGACATCAGCAGGCCGGCCTTCACCTGCGCCCGGGCGCGAGCGAGCTCGTCGGCGGTGACGCTCTTCTGTACCGCCCGGAGCTCGGCCAGCGTCGCCGGCACGAGCTCGGCCGCCTCGTCCTCGCCGGTGCCGGCGTAGATCCCGAACAGCCCGCCGTCGCGGAAGGGCGAGGCGAAGGAGTAGATCGAGTAGACCAGCCCGCGCTTCTCGCGGATCTCCTGGAACAGGCGCGAGGACATGCCCCCGCCGAGCAGCGTCGAGAGCAGCATCGACGCGTAGTAGTCGGGATCGCCGTAGGCCAGTGCGGGGAAGCCCAGCACCACGTGCACCTGGTCGAGGTCGCGCGCCTCGCGGAACTCTCCTCCGCGATAGGACGACGAGGGCGCAGGCCCCGGCATGATCGAGGGAAGATCGGCGAAATGTTCCTCGACGAGACGCACGACATCCGCGTGCTGGAGGTTGCCGGCGGCCGCGACCACCACGTTACCCGCCGCGTAGTGCCGTCCCATGTAGCCGCTGATGGTGTCGCGGCTCATGCCGCGGATCACGTCCTCGCGGCCGAGCGTCGGCCGGCCCATCGGCTGGTCGGGATACGCGGTCTCCTGGAAGTGGTCGAAGATGATGTCGTCCGGCGTGTCGTTCGCCTGGCCGATCTCCTGCAGGATCACGCCGCGCTCGCGCTCGATCTCGGCCGGCGCGAACACCGAATGGGTCATGATGTCGCCGATGATGTCGGCGCCCAGCGCCAGGTCGCCCTTGAGCAGCTTGACGTAGTAGGCGGTCTGCTCGCGCGCCGTGTAGGCGTTGATATGGCCGCCGACATTCTCGATTTCTTCCGCGATACCGGCAGCCGTGCGCCGCGTCGTGCCCTTGAAAGCCATGTGCTCGAGAAAGTGGGAGACGCCGTTCTCGGCCGCCTCCTCGTGGCGGGTGCCGGCGCCGACATAGGCGCCGAGGCTCACCGTCTCGACCCGGTCCATCCGCTCGGTGGCCACCAGCAGGCCGGAGGGGAGGCGGGTCACGTTGATCAGATCGTCCATGGGGTTCCCGTTGTTGGGGGGAGGCGGGGGAGGTCAGGCGGCGTTGCGGCGCGCGTGGCGCCGGACGGCATCCTCGACCGCCGGGAGTGAGTTCGCGACGGTGGAAAAGCGCTCGTCCCGCGTCATCAGGTCGGAGAGATGGGGAGGCAGGGGGGCGGCTGCACCTGTGGCCGCGCGCACGGCGTCCGGGAACTTGGCCGGGTGGGCGGTGGCGACCGCGACCATCGGCACCTCGGGACTGCGGAAACGGCGGGCCGCCTCGATGCCGATCGCGGTGTGCGGGTCGGCCGCGTATCCGGCTTCGTGCAGCCGGCGCATTCCTGCCAGTGTCGCCTCGTCATCCAGCGCCAGGCCGCGGAACAGCGCGGTTGCCTCGCGCCAGGCGGCGTCGGGCACGGGCATCCGCCCCGTGGTGCGGAACGCCTCCATGATTTCCGCAGTCCGGCCGGCGTCGCGATCGAGCAGCTCGAACAGCAGCCGCTCGAAGTTGGAGCTCACCCCGATATCCATCGAAGGGGTGACCGAGGGCTGCACCGGCGAGATGCTCATGTCGTTGCCGAGCAGGAAACGGATGAGGATGTCGTTGCGGTTCGAGCCGATCGCCAGCGTCTCGACAGGCAGTCCCATGCGGCGCGCGGCCCAGGCGGCCAGCACGTTGCCGAAATTACCCGTGGGCACGGCGAAGCTCACGGGCCGGTCAGGGGCGCCGAGTGCCAGCGCCGCATACACGTAATAGGCGGTCTGGGCCGCGATCCGCGCCCAGTTGATCGAGTTCACGGCCGAGAGCGCCAGCTCGTCGCGGAACGGCGCGTCCGCGAACATCCCCTTCACCAGCGCCTGGCAGTCGTCGAAATTGCCCTCCACCGCGAGGTTGGCGACGTTGGCGGCGTGCACCGTGGTCATCTGCCGCCGCTGCACCTCGCTGGTGCGGCCGCGCGGGTGGAGGATGACGATGTCGATCGCGGCACGGTCGCGGCAGGCCTCGATCGCGGCCGAGCCGGTGTCGCCCGACGTGGCCCCCACGATCGTGACGCGCTTCCCCTCGGCTGCCAGCACGTGCTCGAACAGCTGCCCGAGCAGCTGCATCGCCATGTCCTTGAAGGCGAGCGTCGGACCGTGGAACAGCTCGAGCGCGAACAGCCCGTGCTCGAGCTGAACCAGGGGCGCCACCGCCGGATGGGTGAAGGCCGCGCCGTAGGCCCGCTCGCACATCGCCGACAGCGTGGGCGCGTCGATCGAGGAGCCCGCGAACAGACCGACCACGCGGGCGGCCAGCGCCGGGTAGGGCAGGCCGCGGAGCTCGCGCCATTCGGGCGGGGTGAGCACGGGCCAGGCGGCCGGCACGAACAGGCCGCCATCCTCGGCGAGCCCCGCGAGAAGCACGCCGGCGAAGTCACGCGATGCGGCACGGCCGCGAGTGGAGATGTAGCGCATGGCGGGAGGTTACGCCGATCGCCGCCCGAGCGGCAGTCCCGCACTTGCCCCGCTGCTCAGGCGATCGCGGTCTCGGGTGCTGCCGGCGCCCACGCGGCATGACGCGCGCGCGGGAGGTCTGCCGCCTCGGCGCCGATCAGCGCGCCCTGGAACTCCGCGACGCCCGCGCTGCGGAGAAAGGCGAGCTGCGCCTCGGTCTCCACGCCGTCCGCGGTGGTCTCGAGGCCCATGCCGCGGCCGAGCTGGATGATCGCCTGGATGATCGCGGTCGCCTCCCGGCCGACGCCGATGCCGGTCACGAAGGAGCGGTCGATGATGACGCGGTCCACGGCGCTGCCATGCAGCCGGGTCACGGAGGAGAAGCCGCGCCCGAAATCCTGGAGCGCCACGCGCACGCCGGCGCGACGCAGCGTGGTGAGCTTGCCGCGGACGAGCTCGGGCTCGGCCATCAGGGCGGCCTCGGTGATCTCGAGCTCCAGCCGGTCGCCCGCCACGCCGGCGGCCTCCAGCGCGCGCAGCGTGCCGGCGACGAAATTCGCATGCCGCAACTGCAGGGTCGATACCGGCACGGCGACCCGCAGCCACGGTTGCGCGCGCGCGACGTCCAGAGCCCCGCGCAGAACCCACTCGCCCAGCGCCATGACCAGGCCGGCCTCCTCCGCGATCGCGACGATCTCGGCCGCGGGCAGAACGCCCCGCGCCGGATGCGCCCAGCGCGGCACCGCGGCCGCACCGGTGTGATGTCCGCTCGCGTCGATTTTTGCATTGAACCGGAGCTCGAGCTCCACGCCGCCGGCGAGTGCGGCGCGCAGTTCTGCCTCGAGCTCGGACCGCGTGCGGGACGCGAGGTCCATCGCCTCGCTGAACACGACCACGTTGTCGCGTCCCGCCGCCTTGGCGGCGTAGAGTGCCACGTCGGCGCGCCGCATCAGTTCGCTCGCGGTCTCCGCATCCTCCCGCCTGGCCGCGACGCCGACGCTCGCGCTGACATGCGCCGGACCGCTGTCCAGCAGGATCGGGGTGCGGGCGGCGTTCAGCACCCGCGCGCAGAGATCGTCCAGCGTGTCCTGGCCCCCGCACGGCGCCAGCAGCGCGAACTCGTCGCCGCCGAGGCGGGCGACCGTGTTCGCCTGTCCCGCCGCCTCGAGCAGCCGGGCTGCGAAGATGCGCAGGAGCTGATCGCCCGCCGCGTGGCCCATCGTGTCGTTGACTTCCTTGAAGCGGTCGAGATCGACGAACAGGGTGGCGAACGGCGTGCCGGCCCGCAGCATGGAGGCGAGCCGGCGCCGGAACAGCTCGCGATTGGCCAGCTCGGTGAGCGGGTCGTGGGTGGCGGCGTGCTCGATGTCGTCCTTCATGCGCAGCAGCCGAAGCCGCGCCCGGCCCTTCTCGCCGAGTGCCGCGTTGGCGGGCACCGCCGCCAGGAACAGCGAGATCACGAACGGCTGCACCATCCCCTGGCCGAGCAGGAGATGGGGCGGCGCCAGGTAGGCGAGCGGGCCCCAGCCATGCGCGGTCATGCCTGACGCGATCGTCGAGATCAGCAGGATCGAGACGAGCACCCAGGCGGGACCGGCGCGGAAGGCGATCGAGACGAGCAGCGGATAGACCAGCAGGAAGCTCGGCGAGCGGGCGAAGGAGAACGAGACGAAGCTGAGCACGACCGCGCCACCCAGCAGCAGCCAGCGCTCGAGCGGGCGGGCGTCGCCGTGCGAGAGCTGTTGCGTGGGGCTGAAGCACAGCATGAGCGCCGGCGTCGAGACCAGCAGGCCGAACGCGTCGCACACCACCCATTGCAGGCAGTCGTTGACGTCCACGCTGGTGGCAAAGCCGCCGCTCAGCAGCTCGCCCGCGCCCGCTTCGAGGCTGGCCGCGACCAGCGCGATCACCACGAAGCTCAGGAGCCGACGGGGGCGCGACAGGTCGGTGGTGGCGCCGCAGTGGCGGCGGGTGAAGAAGGCCACGGCCAGGCTGAGCGCCACGTTCAGCACGCAGTACATGACGCTCTCGTACGGCGTGTAGAGGGTGATCAGGTTGAGCACGAGGTTGGCTGCGAAGCAGAGCGCCAGCACCAGCGCCGCAAGCCGCCCCGGCAGCACCAGCAGGGCCACCACCATGGCGCCGTTGGCAGCCCAGAACACCGTGCTCTGCTGCTGGTCGAGGCACAGCAGCCGCGTCACGAAGGCGAGCGCCACGAACGCCGCCGTGAGCAGCAACGCCGTGCGCAGCCCGCGTCGGGGTGCAGCGGGGCGGTATAACTGCCATCGACGCCGCATCGTGGCTCCTTTCACGAACGCGATCGTAGGAGCTATTCCTTACGAAGTAGGAAAGAGCCCGGGCGCCGATCGGCCGCGGGCTCTACTGGTTGGCCGGTGCCTTGGCGCCGAGATGCAGGCGGTAGATCGCGACCGGCCACTGGATGGCGCTGCGTCCGTGATTGAAGGCGGCGGACCGGTCGAGCTGCGGGACGGGCACGAGATAGTCGCCATGCGTGTCGATCACCGGCGCGTCCGCCCAGTGCAGGCGCGCGTCGCGGATCACCAGGCTCAGATGCCGGTCGGGACCGAGTTTCAGGATCGAATCCGTTCCCAGGTCGTTCAGATAGAGACTACCCGCAGCATCGATCGCGGTGCCGCCGAGCGAAGGCGTGTCATACCAGAATTCCACCGCCTTCGAGAGCGTCGCCACTGGCACGGTAGGGTCGTCGAGCAGCCTGGTGGGCACCCGGTAGAGCGGTCCGGGCAGCGGCTGGAAGTAGAGGGACGTCCCGTCCGGCGTGACCTCGAGCTGGTCGGCGTTGATCGCGGCGGGCTTGCCGTCCGGCCCGCGCAGGATGTGCCCGTCCACGATGATCGGGCGCGCCGCCGTGGTCGACTTGTCGCCGTCGAGCACGCGCCGCGCGCGCCCCGTGGCGAGGTCGAGCACGATCAGGCCGGGTGCCCCCGCATCCGTGACGTAGGCGTGGCCTCCGTTGAAGCGGATGTCGTCGATCGCACTCCTCGGCTTCAGCACGTCGGCACCGAGCGGATACACCCGCAGAACCGTGCGCCGCGACGGATCGAGCACCACGATCTTCTGTCCCCCAGGCACCGGAGGCTTGCCGATGAAGCCGGCGGCCGCGTTGTCCACCACCCAGAGATTGCCGTCGGGCCCGAGATGGATGGCGTTCGCCGAGACGAAGGCGTGCGCGGGATCGACCCCCGGCCGCCACGCATTCCAGGCCCCGCCCGGGAACGGAACGATCGCGCCGCCCGGCGCGATCTCGGCCACCGACGGGTTGGGCATGCCGATGTCGATGCGCGGGAACTCCACGAAGATGCGGCCATCCGCCGTCTCGGCCACCCCGTTCCAGACCAGTTTTTCCTGCGTCGCCACCGTCGCGAGACGGTCGCCCGCTGCGGTCGCGGCATGGCCAGGAGACGCGGTCGCAGCATGGCCAGGAGACCCGGCCACGCTCGCGACCGGAGATGCGGCGAACAGCGACGCGATCCAGAGAATGGTCCTTGCCTGCCCGGAACGTTCTGCCATTCTTCGGCGGCGCGCACCGACAGGTGAGCAAACCCGGCCGAACCTCGCGGCATGACGCCTCGTCACCGGGGATGCTGGTCGAACCGGAGCCGTCGTCATGACACGTCTGATCCTCGTTGCCGGACTGTCCATGAGCTTCGTGGCAGGGCTGATGAGCCTCCCGCGGACGGAGATGTCCGGCGCGACCCCCTCGATCGGGACGGTGTCGCGGTGACCAGCGCCGTTACGCAGGCACTGCCCCGAGGTAGCGCGCCCGCAGATGAAGCTCGAAATGGGCGGGATCGAGCGCCTCGCCGGTGGCAGCAGTGAGCAGCTCGGCCAGGCCGTAGCGGCTGCCATGGGCGTGCACGTTGGCGCGCAGCCAGGCGGTGAGCGGCCCCAGATCGCCTTCCCCGATCGCCGCGTCGATCGTCGCGTCGGCGCGCCGTGCCGCCGTCATCAGCTGGGCCGCCGCCATCGCCCCCAGCGAGTAGGACGGGAAGTAGCCGTACAGCCCCGTGTACCAGTGGATATCCTGCAGGCAGCCCTCGCGGTCGTGGCGAGGGCGGATCCCGAGCAGGCGGTGGAGCTCGTCGCTCCAGGCGCCGGGCAGATCGGCCACCTGCAGCTCGCCCGCCACCAGCGCCCGCTCGAGCCGGTAGCGCAGGATCACATGCGCCGGATAGGTGAGCTCGTCGGCGTCGACGCGAACAAAACTCCGCTCCACGCGCCGCCACAGCCGCCGGAGATTGGCCGGCCGATAAGGCGCGCCATGCCCGCCGAAGCTCCGCGCGAGCTCGGGCCCGAGCCACGATAGAAAAGAGTCCGACCGGCAGGCCTGCATCTCGACGATCAGCGACTGGCTCTCATGCGCCGCCATGCCGGCAGCCGCGCCCACCGGCTGGCGCGCCCAGGCCGCCGGCAGCCCGCGCTCATACAGCGCGTGCCCGGTCTCGTGCAGCACGCCCATCAGCGCGCGGCTCGGATCGTCCTCGTCGTAGCGGGTGGTGATGCGCACGTCGGTGGGGGTGCCGCCGCAGAACGGGTGCAGCGACCGGTCGAGCCGCGCATGTGCCCAGTCGAGCCCGGCGCGCCCGGCGAGCTCGCGGCACATCCGCTCCTGCCGATCGGCCGCGACCGGCGTGGGCAGCGCCACCGCGGGCGGGAGCCGCGACTCGATCGCCTCGGCTTGTGGCAGCGCCTCGCGCAGGAATGCCTCGTAGCGGTCGAAGATCGGCGTGATTCTGGCCGCCGGCATGCCGGGCTGGAAGCCGTCGAGCAGCGCGTCGTAGGGCGTGGTGCCGGACGCCTCGCCGAGCAGCACCGCCTCCTCGCGCACGATCGCCAGCAGGGCGCCGAGCGGCGCCTTCACGCGCGCGAAATCATTGTCGGCCTTCGCCCCGCGCCAGACCATCTCGCACTCGCTTTCCGCCCGCGCCCGCGCCTCGACGAGCGCTGCCGGCAGTGCGGACGCACGGGCATGCGCGCGGCGCATCAGCGCGAGGTTGCGCCGCTCCCACCCATCCTCCGCGGTGTCGTGGAGCTCGGCGGCCGCCCGGAGCAGCGCATCGCCGGTTTCGGTCGCCGTCAGCAGCTCGTGCGCGAGGCCCGCCAGCACCGCCAGCTGCTCGCCACGTGCGCCGGCGCCGCCTTCCGGCATCATCGCCGAGGCGTCCCAGCCGAGCATCGCGCTCGCTTCGCCGATCGTGCCGATGCGTTCGAAGCGCTTGGTGAGGCTTGCGTAGGCGGGATGTGCCATTTTCGCGATCACTTTCAATTTACGGCCTTTTACCAGTCGTTAACCGGATCCTTCACAGATTGGCATCATCAGAACCCGCTTCCTCCGTCGGGAACGATGTCCTGCCATGACAAGCATTACCCTATCAGGCTCAACGCCTCCGTTAGCGTCAGTGACTGCATTGCGCGCCGCCGCCTCGAACGACACCGTCTCGAACGACACCGCCTCCGCGGCCGCAACGGCCTCGTCGGACGCCGGCAACGCCACGGGCGCGGCCGGCGTCTCCTTTTCGACGAGCATCGATCCGGGGCTCGGCATCACCGTGCTGAAGTTTTTCAGCTCGGCAGGCGACCTGACGCAATCCTTCCCGAGCCAGAAGCAGCTCGCGAGCTACCAGGTCTACGGTCTCGACAAGAGCGGCGCCGCGCCGGCGGCGCCCGATGCGACCGCCACCGGTCACGCGACCGGTAGCGTGGGCCAGACCACCGCACCGGCCGCCAGCTTCCGCGCCCCGGCGCCGCAGACGAGCGCGCCCGGGCCCGCGGCACCGGCGAGCGCCGCGCCAGCCGTCGCAAGCGCGGCCAACGGCCATGCGGAGACCGCGGTCGTGGCCTGACCTCCCGGCGGGCATCACGCCCGGCGTGACGCTTCCGGTTCCGGAGTTGCTCGCCGGCGGCGCGTGCGGCATGTCCGGCGCATGTCGCCGCCTCACAGCCTCGCCCTGGACCGTCGCATCGCGCGTCAGGTGAAAGCTGCGCGCGCGGCGCAACTCGCCGGCGACCGCGTCACCGCCGAAGCCGCATGGCGGGCGGCCCTGGCGGAGGATGGCGGCCACCCCGAGGCGCTCTACGGCCTGGGCTGCCTCCATCTCGAACGCGGCGATGCGGCGGCGGCGATCGGCCTCCTCGGCCGCGCACTCGCGCGTGACCGCAGCAACGCCGCATTCCACATCGCACTCGGCCTGGCACTCCTGCAGCAGGGGCATGGCGAAGCGGCCCGCGCCGCCCTCGCGCTGGCGACGCTGCACGCCCCCCACGACGCCGTCGCCCATCTCGTGCACGCCCGCGTGCTGCTCGAGATCGGCCGCCGCGATGACGCGGCGGCCGCGTTTGACCGGGCGGCCGCGCTGGCGCCGCTGGACGCCACGATCCGCATCGAGCGCGGCGCGCATCTCATGGCGACCGGCCGCATTGCCGCGGCACTCGACGATTTCCGCGCCGCCCGCGCCGCCCGGCCGGACGATCCGCTGGCGCTGTCCAATCTCGGCGCGGCACTCCGCGAGCTCGGCCGGATCGACGAGGCCGCCCCCGTGCTCGACCGCGCGGTGGCGCTCGACCCCGGACGCGGCGAGGCGCTCGGCAATCGCGGGCTCAACCGTCTGGCGCTCGGCGATGTGGCGGCGGCCCTGCCCGACCTCGCGCGCGCGGCCGCGCTCCTGCCCGGATCGATCGCGGCCGCCCGCAACCTCGCCTCCGGCCTGTACGAGGCGGATCGCCTCGCGGACGCGGCGGCGATCCTCACGACGCTGCGGGCGCGCGCGCCCGACGATCCGGCCACGTTGCTGAACCTCGCCACGATCGCGCTCGCCCGCGGCGACTGGGCGTCCGGCTGGCCGGGCTACGAGGCGCGGCTGCGTCTCCACCCGCCGCCGCCGCTCCCCGGCATTGCCACCTGGGCGGGCGAGCGCCTCGTCGCGGGCGGCACCCTCCTGCTCGAGGCCGAGCAGGGCGTGGGCGACAGCCTGATGTTCCTGCGCTACGTCCCGCTCGCGGCCGAACGCGCGGGCGCGCCCGTGGTGCTCGTCCTTCCCGCCAGCCTGCACCGCGCGGCGCGCGACGTCGCGGGGGTCGCCGCCATCGTGGCACCCGACGCGACCCTGCCCGGCGCGATCGTCGCGCGCGTCTCGCTCGGCAGCCTGCCGCGGTTCTTTTCCGTAGGCCCCCACGTCGTCCCGCCGCCGGTCAAACTGTTCCACGACCCGGGCGCGGTGCCTCCGCGCGGAACGGCGGCCTTGCGCGTGGGCATCGCCTGGTCGGGCAACCCGCTCTACAAGCAGGACCGCAGGCGCTCGATCCCGCCCGACCTCCTGGCGCCGCTCACGGCAATCGACGAGGTCGAGTTCGTCTCGCTGCAGGACGGCCCGGCCGCACTCCCGCCCGGGATCCAGCCGCCGCCGCACCGCTTGCGCGACTGGGCCGACACCGCGGCACTGGTGGCGTCCGTCGACCTCGTGGTCACGGTGGACACCGCGGTGGTGCATCTCGCCGGCAGCCTGGGCGCACCGACCCTGCTGCTCGACCGCATGGGCGGCGACTGGCGCTGGCTGCGCGGACGCGAGGATACGCCGTGGTATCCGAGCGTCCGCATCATCCGTCAGGCGGAGTCTGCGTGGCCGCGGGTGATTGCGCTGGTCGCGTTTGAAATCAAAAAGGCCAGGGCTCTGCCCTGGACCCGCCAAGGGACAGTCGTCCCTTGGAACCCTGATCGTTTGGGTTCCCTGGCGACGCCTGAATCATAGACTTCGGCTAACGCATTCCGTCTCCCCCGCCTGTACTCCAGTAGGGGGTTTTAAGGGCTGCGCCCTTAACGGGGTCCAGGGGCAGCGCCCCTGGCCTTCTTCTTCAGGCCGCCGCGATACTATGCCGCGGCGGCGGCGCATTCGGCTGCGTCTCGTCCGGCACCGCCAGCACCGCGAGCAGCGCCTGGCGCAGCTGGTCGAGCTTGCGCTCATTGCCGATCTTCAGCCCAAAGACGTCGCGCACGTAGAACACGTCCACCGCGCGCACGCCGTAGGTGGTCACGTGGGCGGACGCGATCTGCAGCCCCAGCCGGCTGATCGTGTCGGTCACCTCGTGCAGCAGCCCCGGCCGGTCGCGGCCGTTCACCTCGATCACCGTGTGGGTGTTCGACGCCCGGTTATCGACCACGACCCGCGGCGGCACGTGGATCGCCCGCATGCGCCGCCCCATGATCGCCCCCGCGCCGCGATCGATCATCGCGTCGGACAGGCCCATCTGCCCGGACAGCGCCTGCTCGATCAGCCCGGGGAGGCGGCCCAGCCGGTTCGGCGCGTCGAACGCCTCGCCGGACGCGTCCTGGATCCAGAACGTGTCGAGCGCCCGCCCGTTGGTCAGCGTGTGGATGCGCGCGTCCACGATCGAGGCGCCGGCCACCGCCAGCGCGCCCGCGATATGGCTGAACAGTCCGGCATGGTCGGTGGTGTACACCGTGACCTCGGTCACCGCGCGCGCCGGCAGCGGCTGGCAGTCCACCAGCAGCGGCAGTCCGCGCTGCTCCGCGCCCCGGATCAGGGCCGCGTGCCGGAGATGCGTCTCGCTGTCGAAGGCGAGCCAGTAGCCGCCATAGCCGAGCCCCGCGAACATCTTTCGGTCCGTCTCGGTCCAGCCTTCCTCGGCGAGGGTCTCGTCCACCGCCGCCTTGGCGCGAGCGACCCGCACGTCGCGCTCGGTCGTCGCCAATCCGCCCTCCAGCACCTCGGCGACGCGCGTGTAGAGTTCGGTCAGCAGCGTCGCCTTCCACGCATTCCACACGCGCGGCGAGACGGCGCGCATGTCGGCCACCGTCAGCATCAGCAGCAGGCGCAGCCGGGTCGGCGACTGGATCGTGTCGGCGAGATCCAGGATGGTCTTGGGGTCGTCGATGTCGCGCTTGAACGCGGTCTGGCTCAGCAGCAGGTGGTGCAGCACCAGCCAGGAGACGGTCTCGGTCTCCTCGGCCGAGAGCCCGAGCCGCGGGCCGATCGTCTGCGCCACCTCGGCGCCGAGCTCGGAATGGTCGCCGCCGCGGCCCTTGGCGATGTCGTGCATCAGCAGCGCCACGTAGAGCGCGCGGCGCGAGCGCGGGTCGAGCGAGAGGTCGGCCGCGAGCTCGGACGGCACCGGCGTGATGTCGGCCAGGCGCCCCGACTCGAGGTCGTTGAGCACCCGCACCGCCTCGATCGTGTGCTCGTCGACGGTGTACACATGGTAGGTGTCGAACTGCATCTGGCCCACCACGCGCGACCAGTCGGGCACGATGCGCCCCAGCAGCCCGGTCTCGTTCAGCACGCCGAGCTGGTTCGCCCCGTCCCGGCGCGGATGGTCGAGCGTGCCGGACAGCAGGTCGAGCAGGATCGCGTTGGCGGCCGGGTCGTCACGCAGCTTGGCCGCACCCCGCTCCCAGCGGATCAGCTGGTGCATCGCCAGCGGGTGCAGCGGCAGGCTCCGGTCGCGGGCGAAGCGCAGCAGCTCCATCATCGCGATCGGGCGGTTCAGGAACAAATGCGGGTCGACCGGCAGGATCTCGCCGTCCACCACCGTGAACCCGGCGCGCGTCAACGCCGCGTCGGCGATGGCGGACACCGCCGGCGTGCCGCGCGCCGCCCGCAGGATCTGCGGCTCGAGCACGTGGGTCAGCCGCATCACCTCGCGCGCGGTGAGGAAATAGTGGCGCATGAAGCGCTCGACGCCGACCTGGCGGCCGTGATGGGTGTAGCCCATGCGCGCACCCACCACCGGCTGCATGTCGAAGGTCAGCCGCTCCTCGGCGCGACCGGCGACGTAGTGCAGGTGGAAGCGCACGGTCCACAGGAAGTCCCAGGAGCGCGACGCGTGCCGCGCCTCGATCGCGGTCAGCAGGCCGCCGCCGGGTGCGCCCGGGCCCACCAGGTCGCGCATCCGGGTGGTGCCGAACACGTAGCGCGCCAGCCAGTAGAGGGTCTGCATGTCGCGCAGGCCCCCGTGGCCCTCCTTGATGTTGGGCTCGACCAGGAACGCGCTCTCGCCGTAGCGCGCGTGGCGCCCGGCGCGCTCGACCTGCTTGGCGGCGATGTAGGCGGCGGTGCCTTCCTCCACCGAGGCCACGATGAAGCGCGCGCGGAACTGCTCGAACAGGTCGGCATCGCCCGCGAGCAGCCGCGCGTCGATCAGCGAGGTGCGGACGGTGACGTCGCGCCGGGCCTCGACGATGCACTGTGCGATCGAGCGCGTGGCGTGCCCGACCTTCAGGCCGAGATCCCACAGGAAGTACAGCATGAACTCGACATCGCGCAGCGTGCCGGCCGCGGGCTCGTCGGTGGTGAGGAACAGCAGGTCGATGTCGCTGAAGGGGGCCAGCAGGCCGCGCCCGTAGCCGCCGGTGGCCGCGATCGCGATCGGCTGGTCGGCCGAGGCCGGCGTCGGGTCCTCGTGCTGGTGGGTGGCACAGGTGTAGCGCCAGAGGGTGGCCACCAATCCGTCCACCAGCGTCGCCAGCCGCTCGGCCGCGCGCACGCCGGACAGGCGGTAATCCTCGAATTCGGCCCGCACATCCTGCTGCACCAGGGCCAGATGGCGTCGGAACACGCCGATCGCCTGGTCGCGCGGGAGCAATCCGCGGCGGGCGGCGTCGGGGCCGGCCAGTCCCAGCTGGTCGAGAAGAAGCGCGCTCGCGTCGCCAGGCTTGCCGGAAGCGGAGGGCTTGCCGGAAGTGGGGGGCTTGCCGGAAGCGGGGGGCTCGCTGGAAGTGGAATCTGCAACTGCCATCAGCTTTAAACTAACGCGTCACGGCCTCGTCTGACAGGTCATCTTGCGGCGTAACAATGAGAGAACGAAGACGGCGCAGCGCTTCATGCGCGTCTCGTGGCGTTATTGCATCAAGATCGAGCGCCAGCAGCGTCTCGCGCACGGGATCGGGAGCCGGCTTGTCGCGCGACGCGGCCGCGAACAGCGGCAGGCTCTCGGGACGGCCGCGCCCCACCCGCTCGAGCTCGGCCAGCACGGTTCTCGCCCGCATCACCACCTGCGGCGGGACGCCCGCGAGCCTCGCCACGTGCACGCCCCAGGAGCGGCCGGCCGCACCCGCCACCACCTCGTGCTGGAACACGACCTCGCCGCGCCAGTCGCGCACCCGCATGGTCCGCAGCGCCACCCGCGGCAGCGAGGCCGCGTGCTCCGCGAGCTCGTGGAAATGGGTGGCGAAGATGCCGCGGCAGCCGATCTCCGTGTGCAACTGCTCGAGCACGGCGGTGGCGATCGCCAGCCCGTCGAGGGTGGAGGTGCCGCGGCCGATTTCGTCGACCACCACCAGCGAGCGCGCAGTCGCGGCATGCAGGATCGAGGCGGTCTCGATCATCTCCACCATGAAGGTGGAGCGGCCGCGGGCGAGGTCGTCGGCGGCCCCCACGCGGCTGAACAGCCGGTCGACCAGGCCGATCCGCGCCTCGGCGGCCGGCACCGGCAGCCCGCTCTGCGCCAGCACCACGCTGAGCGCCGCCTGGCGGAGATAGGTCGACTTGCCCGCCATGTTCGGCCCGGTGAGCAGCATCAGACGCTGGCTCGGCGCGAGGTCGCACTCGTTCGGCGTGAAGCGCATACCGGGGGGGAGGGCCGCCTCGACCACCGGATGGCGGCTGCCGGTGAGATGGAAAGACGTGTCATCGGTGAGCGCCGGGCGGCACCAGCCGCGCTCGCTTGCCAGCCGCGCCGAGCCCTGCGTCACGTCGAGGGCGGCCAGCGCGTCGGCGATCGCGGGCAGGCCCGCATGCGCCAGCACGGCCTCGAGTAGCTGCGCAAAGAGGTCGCGCTCACGCGTGAGGGCGTCGTCGGCGGCGCGCACGATCCGCTCGTCGAGCTCGGCGAGCGGCGCGCTCGTGAAGCGCGCGCCGTTCGCCATGCCCTGGCGCAGCGTGAGCTCCGGTCGCGCACGCAGCGCCTCGACGGCGGCCTGCGGCACCTCGATCACGTAGCCGAGCTGCGCGTGGTGCCGGATTTTCAGTTGCGGCACGGCATAACGGGTGGAGAGTTCGCCCTGCAGCGCGGCCACCACCTGGCGGCTGTCGCGGGCGAGGCCGCGCGCCGCGTCCAGCGCCGCGTCCACGCCGTCGGCGATGGCGCCGCCATCGTCGAGCCGCAGCGGCGGCGCGGGTGTCAGCATGTCCGCCAGCCGGATCCGCAGCGCCTCGCCCGAGCGCAACCGCGGCGCCAGCACGTCGAGCGGCGCACCCGCATCGGCCAGCGCGGCGCCGATCGAGTGGGCGGCGGCCAGCGCGTCGCGGATCGCGCCCAGGTCGCGCGGGGTCGCGCGCCCGGCGCCGACCCGCCCCAGCGCGCGGGCGGCATCGGGCACGTGGCGGAGCGTCGTCCGCAACGCCGCCGCCAGCGTCGGCGCGCGCGCGAGCTGCGACCAGGCCTCCTGGCGCGCCCCGATCGCGGCCAGGTCGTCGAGCGGGCAGGCGAGGCGATGCGCCAGCAGGCGGCCGCCCTGCGGCGTGAGCGTGCGGCGCACCGCGGCGATCAGCGTGTGGTCCTCGCTGCCGTCGCGCGCGCGCACCAGGTCGAGGCTCGCCCGCGTCGCCGCATCGATGCCGAGGAAGCCCGCCTGGCCGCGCGCGGCCGGCGGGGCGAGGCGAGGCCACGTGCCGGCACCCGTGAGCCGCACGTAGTCGAGGGCGACGGCGAGGGCGACCGCTTCGGCGTCCGAGAACGTGCCGAACGCGTCGAGGCTGGCGGCCCCGAACGCCTGCGCCGCGCGGGCGCGGGCGCTGGCCGGCGCCACGGCCAGCGGCGCCGGCGCGCGGCGACCGGCGAGGGCGCCGAGCGGAAGCGTGTCGGGGGCGAGGATTTCGGCCGGGTCGATCCTGGCCAGCGCCTCGGCCAGGCGCGTGGGCGTGCAGGCCTCCGTCTCGACCGCGCCGCCCGCGACGTCGAGGATCGCCAGCCCGAGCGCGCCCGCGCCATCGCTCGCCACCGCCAGCAGCAGGCTGGGCCGGCCGCCGTCCAGCAGCGCCTCCTCGGTCAGCGTGCCCGGGGTGACCAGCCGCACCACCGAGCGTGCGAGCGGCAGCTTGGCCGAGCGCTTGGCCCCGCCCTCCGACGGACCCTTTTCCATCTGCTCGACGATCGCGACCCGGAACCCGCCGCGGATCAGCCGCGCGAGATAGGCGTCGGCGGCGTGCACCGGCACGCCGCACATCGGGATCGGGCGGCCGCCATGCTCGCCGCGCGCGGTGAGCGCCACGCCGAGCGGCCCGGCGGCGGCCTCGGCATCGGCGAAGAACAGCTCGTAGAAATCGCCCATCCGGAAGAACACCAGCGCGTCGGGGTGCGCCTCCTTGAAGAGGAACCACTGCGCCATGGCGGGCGAGGCGCCCCTCGCATCGGGCGGTGGGGAGAGGGATGTGCTCATGCGCCGAGCATACATTCTCGACAGGATCGGCGCATTGCCCGACGAACAGCCCCCTGCGACGGCTCGGCTTGACCGCCGACGAGGCGCTCGCACGTCATTCGGGTGGGCGCCCGGGCAAGCTCGAGACGCGCGTCAGCAAGCCGCTCACCGCCGCGCGCGCGATCTGAGCCGCGCCTCTTCGCCGGGGGTCGCCGAGCCGTGCCTGCGCGTCGCCGCCAAGCCGCGAGCGGGCGTGCCACGCGCGACAACATGGTGGCCGCGATCTCGAACGGCACCGCGGTGCTGGGGCTCGGCAATATCGGCGCGCTGGCCGGCAAGCCGGTGATGGAAGGCCAGGTGGCGCTCTTCAAGCGCTTCGCTGATGTCGACGGGATCGACCTCGAAGTCGACACCGAGAACGTGGAAGAATTCGGCAACTTCGTGTGCTTCCTCGGGCCGTCGTTCGACGGCATCAACCTCGATGGACGCGACCGTCGGGCAGATCGTCAATCTCGCGGCGCTCGCTGCGAGCGAGACCGTTGTGTGATGGGAACCAAACCGGCATCGTCGCGCTGTTTCGTCGCTGTTCCGTGAGGAACATGGGTCCAACGCAGGGAGCCTGCATGTCGAAGCAAGTCACGCGCGCATTGCTTGCGATCGGAATTCTGGTGTCGAGCCTCGGCATCGCTTCGGTCGCTGATGCGCAGCCCTACTTCTGGCATCATCGCCACTGGCATCATCGCGGGTGGTATCATCACCATTATCGCTACTGGTGAGGAACGGGGCCCGGTCGCAAGACCGGGCCCTTTTCTTAAGCAAAGGGGAGCGTCGTGCGGAGCACGCCGTCGGCGTGACGCCCCTTAAACCCCCGCCAGGACAAGCAGTCCTGGACCTGCATACGAAGGGGGTCTGGGGTTAAGACCCCAGCGGGTCCAGGGCAGAGCCCTGGTCTTACTTGCTTCTCCCCAGCAACGCGTCCACCGCACCCCGCGCAAACCGCCCATAAGGCGGCCGGAACATCTCGAACCCGTTGAACACCCGCACCTCGAACACCGCGCGCGCATGGCTGAAGCGCCGGAAACCCTCGCGCCCCTGCGTGCTGCCCTGGCCGCTCGCGCCCACGCCGCCGAACGGCAGCGCCTCGACCGCGATGTGCATCAGCGTGCCGTTGACCGTCGCACCGCCCGAGATCGTCCGTGCCAGCACGTGGTCGCGCACCGCGCCGCTGCGCGTGAACACGTAGAGTGCCAGCGGGCGCTCGCCCGCGTTCACCTGCGTGATGGCATCCTTGATGCCGTCATGCGCGAGCACGGGCAGCACGGGCCCGAAAATCTCCTCGCGCAGTAGGCCGCAATCCGGCGGCGCGTCGAGCACGATCACCGGGGCGAGGCGCCTGGTGTCGTCCGCGGCTCCCGGCGCCACCGGCCGGATCAGGCGGGCGCCGCCGCGCGCCGCTTCCGCGAGGAGCTCCACGAGCCGCGCGTGATGCCGGTCGCTGACGATGGCGGTGTAGTCCGGGTTGGCGTCGATGCGCGGGTAGAGTGCCGCCGTCGCGCGCGCGAGTTCGCCCACGAAACGGTCGCGCATCGCGCGCGGCACGATCGCGTGGTCGGGCGCGATGCAGGTCTGGCCGGCGTTGAAGAATTTGCCCACCGCAATGCTGCGTGCCGCGCGGGCGAGATCGGCGTCGGCGGCCACGATCGCCGGCGACTTGCCGCCGAGTTCGAGCGTGACCGGCACGAGGTTCGCAGCTGCCGCGGCCGCCACTTTCCGGCCCGTGGCGGTCGATCCGGTGAACAGCAGATGGTCGAAGCGCAGGGACGAGAACGCGGCGGCGACGTCCGCGCCACCCGTCACCACCGCGACCTGCTCCTGAGGCAGGTAACGGGCGAGCAGGCGCGCGAGCAGTGCCGCTAATCCTGGCGTCAGCTCGGACGGCTTGAGCATGGCGCGATTGCCGGCGGCCAGGATGTCGATCAGCGGCCCGACCGAGAGATATAGCGGGTAATTCCACGGCGAGATCACGCCCACCACGCCGAGCGGCTGATACAGCACGCGCGCGCGACCCGGCTGGAACGTGGCGGACACATGCCGCCGCTCGGGCCGCATCCAGCGCGCGAGATTGCGCCGCGTGTGGCGCAGCCAGGAGATCAGCGGCACCACTTCGAGGAGCTGGGTCTCGTCGAGCGAGCGGTTGCCGAAATCCGCCGAGATCGCGCGTGCGAACTCCATGCGGTGCGTGCGGACCATGTTTTCCAACGCCGCGAGCGTGTAGCGGCGCGCGGCGAGCGTGGGCGCACCCTCGCGTTCGAACGCCGCCCGTTGCCGTGCGAGCAGTTCCTTCATGCCGCCAACCTCCGGCGCACCCGCGCCACGACGCGCCGGAGGTCGACCACGCCGGTCGCCGCGGCCGCCAGCGCATAGGTGAGCATCCCGACACCGATCTCGATCGCAAGCCCGGTCGTGGCCCACACGCCATGGCCGTGGCTGAGGGCCGCCGGAAGCACGGCGGCCAGTCCCAGCAGCACCGCCACCATCACCGCGGTCGCGAGCGCCACGCAGATCACGGTCGCCCCGAGCTCCGCGTCCGGCCGGAACCAGCCGCGCCGCCGCAATCCCCAGGCGAGCAGTGCCGCGTTCAGCGTCGACGCGATGGAGGTCGCCAATGGCGGTCCCATATGCGCGAGCGGGCGCATGAGTGCCAGGTTCAGCCCGAGATTGAGCGCCAGCGTCACGATCCCGAGCCGCACCGGCGTTCCCGTGTCGCCGCGCGCGTAGAAGCCGGGACCGAGCACCTTGACCAGAACGAAGGCCGGCAGCCCCACGGCGTAGCAGCTGAGCGACTGCGATGAGAGCACCGCGTCGTGGTGGGTGAACGCGCCGCGCCCGAACAGCACGTCCATGATCGGGCGCGCCAGCACGACCAGGGCGGCGGCGGCCGGGATCGTCGGCAGCATCGCATAGCTCAGCGCACGGTTGTGCGAGCGGAGTGCGGCGTCGGGATCGGTCGCGGCCTCGCGCGACAGCAGCGGCAGCAGGCTGGTGCCGGCGGCGTTGCCCAGCACGCCGAGCGGCAGCTGGTTCACCCGGTCGGCGAGGTAGAGCAGCGCCACCGACCCCGCCGGCAGAAGGGTCGAAATCACCGTGTCGACCGCGAGGTTGAGCTGGATGATGCCGCTGCCCACCAGGGGCGCCGCCATCCGGCGCATCAGCAGCCGCATGCGGGGCGTCAGCCGCGGTCGGGGCAGCGACAGCGGCATGCCGGCCCGCCGCGCCGCCCAGAGCAGCACCGCGAGCTGCACCACGCCCGAGACGGTTATTCCCCACGCCGCCGCATGGCCGACGGTGGGCACGTAGGGCCGGAGAAAGAGGATTGCGGCGATGCCCACCACGTTGAACAGCACGTAGGCGGCGGACGCGACGCCGAACAGGTCGAGCCCGTTCAGCACGCCCGACACCAGGGCTGCGATGCAGATCAGCAGCAGGTAGGGGAAGGTGATCCGGCTGAGGTCCACTGCGAGCCGGAATTTTTGCGGATCAGACGCGAAGCCGGGCGCGATCGCGTGCAGCACCCACGGCATGAACACCTCGCCCACCACCGTGATCGCCAGCAGCCAGAAGAACAGCACCGCCATGGCTTCGCGGGCGAAGCGGCGCGCGACGTCGGCGCCCTCGTTGGCCAGCAGCCCGGTAAACAGCGGCACGAAGGCGGCGTTGAACGCGCCCTCGCCGAACAGGCGGCGGAACAGGTTGGGCAGGCGGAATGCCACGTAGAACGCGTCGGCGACGGGGCCCACGCCCATGAAGGCGGCGAGCAGCTGGTCGCGCACGAGGCCGAGCACGCGGCTCGCCATGGTCCAGCCGCCGACGGTGAGGAAGCCTTTAAGCATGCGGGTCCATCTTCTGCGCCGCAGGCAACGAAGAAGAAGGCATGGGGCTCTGCCCCAAACCCCGCCAGGACAAGCAGTCCTGGACCTGCCTCATAAATGGGGGTCCAGGGTGCCCGCATCCTGACGGGGTTTGGGGCAGAGCCCCATGCCTTCTGCTTCTTGCCTTCGGCAGTCCCTACACGGCCGCCGGCGTCGCGCCCAGGGTCCTGGGCGCCACATACGGCGCCAGCTTCGCGAGGATCGCCGCCGCCGGCATCGACCGCGCGAACAGGTATCCCTGCGCGCAGTTGTAGCCGAGCTCCACCAGCCGCGTGCGCTGCGCCTCGGTCTCCACGCCTTCGGCCACCGTACGCATGCCGAGATCTGCGCCCAGCCGCGCCACCGCCTCCAGGATCGCCCCCGTGGCCGGCCGATGCGAGTTCTGCAGAAAACTCCGGTCGACCTTCAGCGCGTCGAAATGGAACCGGTCGAGATAGGTGAGCGACGCATAGCCGGTCCCGAAATCGTCCAGCGCCAGGCATACGCCCGCCTGGCGCAGGCTGGTGAGCACGGCGGCCGTGTCGGCATCCGCGTCGAGCACGGTCGATTCCGTCACCTCGAGCATCAGCCGGGACGGCTTGAACCCGGTCGTCTCGAGCGCCTGCGTCACCGCCTCGACCAGCAGGGCCGAGCGGAACTGCAGCGGCGAGACGTTGACCGTGACCGACACGTCGGCAGGCCAGGTGGCGGCATCGCGCACCGCGGTGCGGACCACCCAGGCGCCGAGTGCGGCGATCAGTCCGATCTGCTCGGCGATCTCGATGAACACCACCGGCGACACGCGCCCGCGCTGCGGGTGGTTCCAGCGCAGCAGCGCCTCGCAGGCGACGGTGCGACCGGTCGCGAGCTCCACGATCGGCTGGTATTCGAGCTCGAACTCGGAGCGGGCCATGGCCGAGCGCAGGTCGAGCTGCAGCGCCTTGCGGTCGGACTGGGCGGCTTCGAGCCCGAGATCGTAGCTGATCGTCACCGACCCGCCGAGCGCCTTGGCCTTGGCGAGTGCGAGCGAGGCCGCCTTGAACAGCGCGGTGCCTTCGGTGCCATGGGCGGGCGAGCACGCGACGCCGACGCTGGCACCGATATGCAGCTCGAGGCCCGCCACGTGGAACGGCTCGCCGAGAGCCGCCGGCAGTCGCGCGGCGAGCGTCGCGGTCGCGGCGTCGTCCGCGCCGCCGCACGGCCGCAGGATCCCGAACTCGTCGCCGCCCAGCCGCGCGAGGCTGGCCCCCCCCTGAAGCTGGGCCCCCTGGAGCTTAGCCCCGGGCCGCGCGAGCGTCTGCAGGCGCTCGGCGACCGCGGCCAGCAGCGCGTCGCCGATCTCGGCGCCATGCGTGTCGTTGACCAGCTGGAACCCATCGATGTTGACCAGCATCAGCTCGAGCGCGGTCCGTCCGGCGAGCATGTCGCCGAGCCCGCCCAGGAACGATGCGCGGTTGCCGAGCCCCGTCAGCCCGTCATGAGCGGCCAGGAACCGGATCCGCCGCTCGGCCGCGCGCTGCTCCGTCACGTCCGACGCGATGCCGCGATAGCCGCGCACCAGCCCCTCCGCATCGATCACCGGTCGGCCGCTGAACGCCCACCAGTGTTCCTCCGAGCCCAGCGGGATGGGCAGGACGCAGTCGCGAAACGGCTGTTCGTGCCGGAGCGCCTCGCGCAGCAGCTGGAAATGCACGCGCCCCGGCGCGCCTTGCCGGCAGCCGTTGCGGACGAACTCGCCCCAGTTCACCGCGAGCGGCGACCCTGAGCTCGCCGCCAGCGACGACGCCAGCGGCGATGCCGACGGGGCGACGGCCATGCGCAGCATCCCGTCCGCACCCGCCTCCCATCTGAGCTCCGAGCTGCCGTGCTCGTAGTCGACCAGCAGCGTCTCGAGCCGCTCGCGCTGGTGGCGGAGGCGGACGTTGAGCAGCACGCGGCCGCGGAAGCGGGTGCCCATCACCAGGATGGTCGCGAACGCGGCCGGCAGCAGCCACATCACCAGGCCGGGCTGCGGCAATGTCCGGTAGGCGCCGTAGCCCGCCGCGGCCGCGAAGGGGATCGCCGCCGGCGGCCACGGGGCCAGCGGCACGGATGCCGCCATCATCACCAGGAACTCCGCGCCCGAGTCGGCGCTCCGATGCGCCGCGATGACGCGCGTCGCGTGCAGCGCCAGCAGGATGATCGCCACGGTGAACAGCGACAGCCGGAACTGGACCACGCGCCGGTCCTGTCCGATCAGCTCCGCGGGCCAGCCTCCGAGGATCGCGCAGGCAAGGCCCGCGAGCAGGGCGGCAGCCAGGCGGATCGGCAGGGCGTGGCCCGGCAGGAGCCCGTCGAGCAGTCCGGCCCCGAAGGCCGCCGGCGCGCAGACCACCGAGACGGCCCCGACATGGCGCAGCGCCTCATAGGCGACGACGCCCCGCTCCGCCTGCTGGCTGTCGGCCATGGCGTCGTCCACCGCGCCCGCGCCGCCCGGGCGAGGGTCGGCGCGGCGGGTGAACGCGCGGATCCATGTGGTCGCCGGACTCCGGGCCAAGGGTCTCCAGACCACGGGGCAACGCTCCGGGGCACTCGCACCGGGAACTGCCCGTACATGTTGATGGACCGTAACAAATCTATTCGCGTTGGCGTGGTCTTGCAAGCAGGATTTTGACCGCGGAGTCAACGCCAATGGCGCCTTCAAGGATCTGCGCGACCACGCTCGCGATCGGCAGCTCGACGCCCTTCGCGCGGGCGCGGGCCACCAGTGCCGCGGCGGTGGCGATGCCTTCGGCCACGTCCTCGCCGACGCCGTTGCCCACACCGCCGCGGGACGCGAGCTGCTCGCCGCGCCCGAGGGCGGCGCCCACGCGAAAATTGCGGCTGGTGGTGGTGGTGCAGGTGAGCAGCAGGTCGCCGGCGCCGGCGAGCCCGTACACGGTCTCACTGTCGCCACCCTCGGCGCGCACCAGGCGGGCGATCTCGGCGAGTCCCCGGGTGATGAGTGCCGCCCGGGCGTTCTCCCCCAGCGCGGCGCCGGTCGCGATCCCGGCGGCGATCGCGATCACGTTCTTGGCGGCGCCCGCGAGCTCGCAGCCGAGCGGGTCATGGCCGGCGTAGAGGCGCAGCGTCGGGGTCGCGAGCATCGCCGCCAGCCGCTCGGCGCGTTCCATGTCGCCGGCTGCCAGCACGCTCGCCGCCGGCAGTCCGGCGGCGATCTCGCGGGCGAAATTGGGGCCGCTGAGCACGGCCACCTCGCGCCCCGGAAGCAGTTCGGCCGCGATCTCGATCGGCAGGCGCCCGGTCGCCGCCTCGATCCCCTTCGAGCAGAACACCAGCGGCGAGGTGCCGGGAAGGCGGGCCAGCACGGGGCGGAGATGCTGCACCGGCACCGCGACCAGGGTCGCGGCGCGCGCCTCGGGGAGGTCGCGCCAGATGGCGATCTCCGCCGGCAACACGAGGCCCGCGAGGCGGCGCGACTGCCCGGCCGCATCGCGCACCTCGTCCGGCCGGCGCGCCCAGAGTGCCACGCGGCGTCCGGCGCGAGCCGCCACGATCGCCAGCGCCTGGCCCCAGGCGCCCGCGCCGATCACCGCGATCTCCGGCATCTCCCGCATCGGCCGCTACTCCCCGGCCAGGCGCTCGATGCGCCAGCTGGGAGGCGGCGCGTCGGGATCGCCGAGGCGGGCCGCTATCCCGGCGAGCAGGGCGGCCGCGTCCCGCTCCAGGCCGAACGGGTTGTTGGCCACCAGCACGCCGCACCCGTTCAGCCGGGCGGCGTCGAGCGGCGGCCGCAACAGGAGCTCGTAGGCCACCAGGTCGCGCAGGCCGGCCGCGACCAGCATGTCGCCGAGCGCGCGTGAGGGCGCGCGACCCTTGATCGGGTACCAGGCGGCGGCGATTGCGGCGGGGAATTTTTCCCGCGCGCGAGCGATCGCCGCCGCCAGCCTCTCCCATTCGTCGAGTTCCTCGAAGGGAGGGTCGATCAGCACCAGGCCACGACGGATGTCCCGGGGCGGCAGCAGGGCGTGGATGGCCGCGTAGCCGTCGCGGTGGTGCACCGCGCAGCGCCGGTCGCCGGCGAGGTTCGCCCGCAGCGCGGCCGCGTCCTCCGGGTGCAGCTCGCAGGCGACCAGCCGGTCCTGCGCGCGCAACGCCGCGCGCACCAGCAGCGGCGAGCCGGGATAGCGGCGGTCCGGGTCGAGCCCCGCCGCCCGCACGGCGGCGACGTAGGGCGCGAGTGCGGCCGGCGTGTGGGCGAGCAGCCGGCCGATGCCCGCGCGCCATTCCCCGGTGCGGCTCGCATCCGCGCCGTCGAGCGCGGTGGCGCCGGCACCGGCATGGGTGTCGAGTACCAGGAATCCCGCCTCCTTGCCGCGGAGTTTTTCGAGCATCGCCAGCAGCAGCGCGTGCTTGACGACGTCGCCGAAATTGCCGGCATGGAAGCTGTGGCGGTAGTTCACGCGGAGAGCTCGGCCAGCGGATAGCGGGGGCGCGCCGCGGCGGCGAACCCGTCCGGATCGGCGATGCCGGCGCGCAGGCGCTCGATCGCGGCCCAGGCCACCATCACCGCGTTGTCGGTGCACAGCGCCAGCGGAGGTGCGACGAACGGCAGCGCCCGCGACGCCGCCAGCGCCGCGAGCGAGGCGCGCACCTGGCTGTTCGCCGCGACCCCGCCGGCCACCACCAGCGCGGTGGCGTCGGGCAGCATGTCCAGCGCGTGCGCCACCCGGTCGGCGAGCACGGCGGCGACACTTGCCTGGAACGAGGCCGCGATGTCGGCGGCACGCGCGGCGCCGATCGGACCCTCGCTTTCGGCCGCCACCACCTGGCGCACCGCGGTCTTGATCCCGCTGAACGAGAAATCGCATCCCGGCCGTCCGAGCATGGGCCGGGGCAGCCGCACCGCCTCCGGGTCGCCCGCCGCCGCCAGACGCTCGAGCGCCGGGCCGCCGGGCCAGCCGAGGCCGAGCATTTTCGCGACCTTGTCGAACGCCTCGCCGGCGGCGTCGTCCACGGTGGCGCCCAGCACGCGATAGCGGCCGACGCCGAGCACCGCGATGCACTGGCAATGGCCGCCCGAAACCAGCAGCAGCAGATACGGGAACCCGAGCGGCGTGTCCGCCACCCCGGGCAGGCGCGCGGTCAGCGCATGTGCCTCGAGATGGTTGACCGGCACGAACCGGCACCCCGCCGCCAGCGCCAGCCCCTTGCCGAAGCAGGCGCCCACCAGCAGCCCGCCGATCAGGCCCGGGCCCACGGTGGCCGCCACCGCGTCGAGCGCGCCGGGCGCGATCCCCGCCTCGGCCAGCACGCTGCGCGCGAGCGCCGGCAAGGTCGCGAGATGCGCCCGCGCCGCGATCTCGGGCACCACGCCGCCGAACCGCGTGTGCTCGGATTGGGCGGCGGTGGCGTGGGCCAGCACGCGGCCATCGCCGTCGAGCACGGCGGCGGCGCTGTCGTCGCAGGAGGATTCGAGGCCCAGCACGGCGTGCATGTGTGCTCCTGAAGAAGGCCAGGGCTCTGCCCTGGACCCGCCAAGGGACAGTCGTCCCTTGGAACCCTGATCGTTGGCCGCCGGCGTGGGAGCTTGTACTCCAGTCGGGGGTTTTAAGGGCTCCGCCCTTAACGGGGTCCAGGGGCAGCGCCCCTGGCCTTCTTCGCCCCTTCCCTTCGCCCCAGCCGGGTCATAGTACATCCGCATGCTTCCCGCACGCCCCTCGGCGGCCACGCTCGCGGCCCTCCACTCGATGCCGGTGCCGCGCGCCCGCCGCACGCTCCCGCTGCGCGTGGGTACGCGCGCCTCGCCGCTGGCGCTCGCCCAGACCCGCGCCTTTCTCGCCCAGATCGCCCATTTCTGTCCCGTGCTGCGCGACATGAACGCGTTCGACGAGCACGCGATGGCCACCACCGGCGACCTGGTGCTCGACCGCCCGCTGGCCGAGGTGGGCGGCAAGGGGCTGTTCGCCAAGGAGATCCACGAGGCGCTGCTCGACGGACGCATCGACTTCGCGGTGCACAGCCTCAAGGACCTCGAGACCGCACTTCCCGACGGCATCGTGCTGGCGGCGACACTCCGCCGCGAGGACGCGCGCGACGCGCTGATCCTGCCCGCGAACGCCGCGCCCTGCGACGCGTCCGATCCCTACACCTGCTTCGCCGCGGGCGCGGTGGTCGGCACCGCCTCGGTCCGCCGCCAGGCGCAGCTGCTGCACGCCCGTCCCGACCTCACCTGCCGGATCATCCGCGGCAACGTGCAGACCCGCATCAACAAGGTCGATGCCGGCGAGTTCGCGGGCAGCCTGCTGGCATTGGCCGGCCTCAAGCGCCTCGGCATCGCCGAACGTGCCTCCCTCGTGCTCGATCCCGGCACGATGGTGCCGTCCGCCTGCCAGGGCATCGTGGGGGTGACCGTGCGCGAGCGTGACCTGGACCTCCGCGAGCTGCTCGCCGCGATCGAGGATGCGGAGGCACGCGCCGTGTCCACCGCCGAGCGCGCGCTGCTCGCCAGCCTCGACGGCTCCTGCCGCACGCCGATCGGCGGCTATGCGCGCCTGGCCCCGGCCGACCGCGCGGGCGAGCGCCTGCTGCACCTGACCGGCCTGGTCGCCCGCGCGGACGGCAGCTTTCTCCTCAAGCGCTCGCTGGTGGGGCCGGCGGTGGATGCCGCGGCGATCGGTCACGCGCTCGGCGACAGCCTCCGCGCCGACAGCCCCGCCGACATCTTCCAGGAATGACGGATGCCCAGGTTGGGACAGGTGCTGGTGACGCGGCCCGAGCCCGGCTGCGCGGCCACCTGTCGCGCACTGGCCGCGCGCGGCATCGAGGCGATCGCCGCACCCTTCCTCACGATCGAACCCGCACCTCCGCTGCATCCCGCGACCACGCCGCAGGCCGTGCTGGCGACCAGCGCCAACGCCCTGCCGGCGCTGGCGCCGCTCCCTGGCGTGCGGCTGTTCGCGGTGGGGAATGCCTCGGCGTCGTGCGCCGCGCGCGCGGGCTGGATCGCGACGCGGAGTGCCGGCGGGGATGCCGCCGACCTGCTGGCACTCTGCCGCGCCGAGCTTCGCCCGGATGGCGGGCCGCTCCTGCTGCTGGCAGGCGAGGGGCAGGGCCAGGCACTCGCCGCGTCCCTCCGGGAGTGCGGCTTCGCGGTCACGCTGGCGGTGGCCTACCGCGCGCGCCCGGTGCCCGCTTTCCCCGGCGCAGCAGCCGCTGCACTCGCCGCCGGTTCGGTCGAGGCCGCCCTGTTCTTTTCGCCCTCGGCCGGCGCGCAGTTCGCGGCACTGCTTCCGCCGGCACTCGCACCGATGCTCGGGGGCGTAGCCGCGCTGGCGATCTCGGAGGCCGCGGCGGCGCCTCTGCGGGGGCTTCGCTGGCGCACCATAAGCTGCGCCGCCCGGCCGAATTCCGCGGACCTGCTGGCCCTGCTATGACGCCCAAGTCCAGGAGCGGCCTTGCATGAGCGACGAACCCGACCAGCCCGCGCCTGTGCCCGCGTCCGAGCCCGAGCCCGAGCCCGAGCCTGTGCCCGAGACCAGGGCGACGCCCGGATCGCCGCCTGCCGCCGAGCCGCTGCGCGCGGCCGGCCGCGATGCCGGCGCGCGTCCGTTCGACGCCGGGTCCGCGCGCGCTGCCGCGAGTGCCTCGTCCGGCGCCGCCGCGCGCCGCGGCGCCGCGACCGCGGCGCCGCGGCGCGAGGCACGCGCCGGCTCGCCGCTGGCCGCGATCGCGCTGTTCCTGGTGGTACTGGAGGGTGTGGCGCTGGGCGCCCTCTGGGCGCATCCCCGCCTGCCGCCCGACGCGCAGGCGCGGCTCGACCGCCTCGCCGCCGACGTCGACGGCGCGCACGCCCAGGCCGCTGCCGCCGCGGACGCAGCGACCAGCCTCAGAGGCGGCCTGGCCGCCCAGCAGGCGGCACTCGACAGCGCGCGCCACACGCTGGACGACCTCCAGACCCGGGTCGCGGCCGGCGCATCCGCCCCAACCGCCTTCGCCCCAACCGCCGCCGCCGCCCAGCCCGCGCCCTCCGCCGCCACCGACGCCGACCTCCAGGCGCTCCGCCAATCCATCGCCGCCGCCCGCGAGGAGAGCCGCAACGCGGTGGCCTCGATCGCCAGCCTCGAGCGGTCCGACATCGCCGCCGTTCGCACCGCCACCACCGCCGCGATCGACGAGTACGGCCGCCGCCTCGACACGCTCGGCACCCGGCTCGACCAGCAGGCCGCCATCGGCAACCGCGCGCGCGACATGGCCGACCGCGCCGAGCGCCTCGCCCGCCTGCAGGCGGCCGGGATCGCGCTCGCCGACGGTCGCCCGCTGGGTGCCATCCCCAACGCGCCGCCGGCGGTGGCCCTGTTCGCCGACCGCTCGCCGCCGACGCTGGCCTCGCTCGTGCTCAGCTTCCCCGATGCCGGCCGCCAGGCGCTGCGCGCCAGCGAGCCCAACACCCACGGACTCGGCTTCTTCCGCCGGCTCTGGACCCGCGCCGAGGCGGCGGTCACGGTGCGCGAGGGCAACCGCGTGATCGTGGGCGACCCGGCGGCCGGCATCATCGCCGCCGCCCACGAGCGGCTCGAGGCGGGCGACCTCGCCGGCGCGGTCGCGACACTCGGAGAACTCAACGGGGCGGCCGCCGACGCGATCGACCCCTGGCGCAGCCGGGCAGCCTCCCTGGTCGACGCGCGCGCGGGCCTGGCCGACATGATGGCGCATAGCTGATGCGCGCCGTCCTTCTCCTCCTCGCCGCCACCGCGGTCGTTCTCCTGGCCGCCTACGGGCTCGCCTCGATCCCCGGCGCGGTGGGCGGCCAGGTGGGCGCGGTCACGTTCGACGCGCCGATGTCGGTCGCGGTCACGCTGCTGCTGGTGCTGTTCGCGCTGCTCTACCTCCTGCTCCGCGTGCTGGCCGGCCTTCGCCGCGCGCCGGGCAGCACGAGCCGGCACTTCCGGCGCCGCCGGCTCGAGCAGGGCGAGCGCGCCATCACCGCCTCGATCCAGGCGCTGGCCGCGGGCGAGCTCGCGGACGCCCGCCGCGAGGCGAGCCGCGCCCGCCGCCTGCTGGGCGCCGTGCCGCAGACCCTGTTGATCACCGCCGAGGCCGAGCACGCGTCGGGCCGCCCGGCCCAGGCCGAAGCCGCCTTCCGCGCGCTCGCCGACCGTCGCGACACGGCCTTTCTGGGTTTCCGCGGCCTCGTACGCCTGGCGGTCGAGGCCGGCGACTGGGCGCGCGCGCGCGTGCTCCTCGCCGAGGCCGACCGCGCCCGACCGGACACGGCATGGTTGCGCCGCGAGAAGCTGCTGCTTGCCGCCCGCACCGGCGCCTGGAGCGAGGCGCTGCCGCTCGCGCGCGACGACGCCGAGCGTGCCGCCTTCGCCACCGCGGCGGCCGACGCCGAGACCGACCGCGGCCGCGCGATCAGGCTGGCCCGCGAGGCCCACAGGCTCGCGCCCGACCTCGCCCCCGCGGCACTCGCCTACGCTCGCCGCCTGCACGAGGAGTGGAGTGCCGGCAAGGCGCTCGCCGTGCTGCGCGAGACCTGGCGGCGCGCTCCCCACCCCGCGCTGGCCGAGGCGGCGCTCGCCCGCGAGCCCGACCCCCTCAAGCGCGCACAGCTCGCGGAAACCTTTTCCGCCCGCGGCACCGATCCGCTCGAGACGCATCTCCTGCTGGCCCGCACCGCGCTCGATGCCGGCATGATCGGCGAGGCGCGCCGCCGTGCGGGCCTGGCGCAGGCCGCGTCAGCCACGCCCGACCGCCGCGTGCTGACGCTGGTGGCCGACATCGCCGAGCGCGATACCACTCGCCCCGAGCCGGAACGACGCGCGGCGTTCGCCGAGGCGCTGCGTGAGGCGGCGACCGCGCCCGCCGGTCCGGTCTGGCGCTGCGAGGCCTGCACCGCGGAACATGCGGCCTGGTCGCCGGTCTGCGCGCATTGCGGCACGCCGGCGCGGATCGCGTGGACGCGCGGTGTCGTGGGGGCGCCGATGCGGGTTCCGGACGGGGCGACGCCGCTGCTGCTGGGTTCGCAGTAAGCGAAGGGGCTCCGCCCCTTAGACCCCGCCAGGATCGAGCCGATCCTGGACCTGCATGACGTCCCTGGCCGTCCTGCCAACGGCGCGTTGCCGAACTGCATCGCATGAGCGGTTCCGTATCAGCCGCGGAATGATTCCGTCATCGGTGCACACCCGCTCGTGCATTATCCCGGCAGCCCGCCTGGAATGCGACACATGACCGAATACGTGTTTGTCCCGACCGCCACGAATCTGGAGGCGTCCTGGTCCGATCCTGCGGTCTGGAGCGGCGGCGTGGTTCCCGAGACGACGAATGCCGACGTCGTCCTGCCCGCGACCGCGGCGGGCGTCTACGCGCTCACCCTCGAGAGCGGCGACGACCCCTCTATCGCGAGCCTCGCGATCGACGATCAGGATCTGGATCTCGCGGGGCAGCTCACGGTCGCCGGCACCCTGACGCTGCAGCATGGCGCGCAGATCTCGACCAGCGACGGCGGCGGCCTGATCACCGGCGGCACGACCACGATCGGCAGCACCTCGTCTATCACCGCCAGCGGCATCATCGCGGGCCCGGTGGTCGATGACGGGGGCATCTACGTCTCGCCGGGCACGGGCAGCACGACCGAGCTTTACATCGCCGGACCGGTCACCGGCGACGGCCTGCTGGAGGTGGGCAGCATCTCGTCGGGCACCGATGACGGCGTGCTCGAGCTGGGCGGCGCTACCTCCAACGCCGTCGCGTTCGGCGGCCAGGGCGGCACCCTGGTGCTCGACCAGCCGGAGGAGTTCACCGGCACCATCACGCCGAGCGTCAGGTCGTACAACGTCGCCCTGTCGCCGCAATTCACGTCGAACGACGACTACGTGGTGCTGCCGGGCCTGACCTACGCGGACGTCACGAGCTTCACCTATGGCGGGACCACGGCAGGCGGGATGGTGACCATCGTCGCCGACGGCCGAACGGTGTCGCTGGACGTGGCAGGCGACCAGTCCGTCAGCAACTTCCTCCTGTATGCGGGCCCGGACTTCGAAGGCGGCGAACCGAGCGTGGTGCTGCGCATCACGCCGGCGCTGCCCGCGCCGACCGTGGGCCTGCCGCTCGCGAACGACCAGGTCACCTCGCTGGCGATCGTCAACACCACCGATCCGACCGTCACCGGGACCAGCCCCGGCGCGATCCTGTCGCTGACTGCCGACGGAACCACGCCGGAAACCTACCCGACGGAGGTCGTCTATCCGGTGACGCTCGGCGACACCTCCGGCACCTACAGCGACACGCTCATCACCCCGCTCGCGCCGGGACCGCACGAGATCGTCGCCACCGCGAGCGGGATTGCCGGCAGCGCCGTCTCCGCCCCGCTCGACCTGCTGGTGCTGCCGGACCCGGTGGCCGGGATCACCACGGCGGATGTCAGCTCGTTCGAGTTCGGGTCCTATCTCGATGCCGGCGCCAGCATGCAGTTCGTCAGTGGCACCGAGGCGATCCGGCTCACCGATGGCACGCTGTCGGTCGGCGCCGACACGGTGCAGGCCTCCGTGCAGCGGCTGTACGAGGGGCTGCTGGGGCGGGCGGGCGACACCGGCGGGCTCGTGCAGTTCACCGCGATCGCTGCCGCCTCGGGCACGTCAGCGGTCGCGGACGCGATCCTGGGCAGCCCGGAATTCGCGCAAGCGCACGGTGCGCCCGCCGGGCTGAGCGACACCGGGTTCGTGACCCTCCTCTACAACGGCCTGCTCGGACGCGCGCCGGATGCGGGCGGGCTTGCGAGCCACGTCGCCGCGCTCGAGGGAGGCGCGTCGCAGGGCTCGGTCGCCGCCGGCATCGCCGACACGGTCGAGGCCCGCGCGCATTTCGCCACGGCCACCGCCAATGTCTGGGTGCCGGACGCAACCGGCGCGCTGGTGACGGAGCTTTACCAGACGGCGTTCGGCCACGCCCCCGACCTGGGCGGCCTGGCGCTGTTCACCAGCGCGCTGCAGGGCGGCCTGTCGGCGCAGCAGGTGGCGCAGGATCTCGCGTCCTCCCCCGAGTTCCTGGCGGACCATGACGGGCTGGGCAATGCGGCGCTGGTGACGAGCCTCTACGAGAACGGTCTCGGTCGGGCGCCGAGTGCGGCCGATCTGCAGCATTGGGCGGGGGCTTCGACTGCAACCGTGTTGTTCGGTGTTGCGGCGTCGCCCGAGGCGGCGGTGCATCTGATCCGGAACGTCTGAGAGGCTGAAGAAGGCCAGGGGCGTCATGCCGTAGGCGTGCTGCGCACGGGCCCTGGACCCCGCTAAGGGCGAGCCCTTAGAACCCATTCCTTAAGTGACGGGATCCAAGGGGCCAACCCCTTGGCGGGTCCAGGGCAGAGCCCTGGCCTTCTTACTCTCCCAGCGCCGGCACGGCGGAAGCCGCGAGCAGCACCCCCATCACCACGTTGAACACCCGCAGCCGGTGTGCGGTGGCCAGCCACCGCCCCACGCCCAGCCCCAGCAGCGCCCAGGTGCTGATGCTCGGCAGGCTCACGGCCACGAAGATCAGCCCCCGCACCGGGCTCTGCCAGTCGGGCGCGATCCCGGCCAGCGTGTAGGTCGCGGCGGTGGCGACCGCCATGATCCAGGCCTTGGGGTTGATCCACTGGAAGGCGGTCGCACCCCAGAACCCCATCGGCGGCCGTGTCTCTGCCCGCTTTGCCTCGCTGACGCCGAGGTCGATCGCCGGGCTGCGCGCGATGCGCCAGGCGAGAACCAGCAGCCAGGCGACGCCGATCCAACGCATCGCGATCTGCAGCGCGGGAAACCGGGCGAGCGGTGCGGCCAGCCCCGCACCTACCACCGTCACCATGAAGCCGAAGCCGAGCGCCACGCCCAGGATGATCGGAATGCCGGCCCGCAGCCCGCGCGTGGCCGTGATCGACATCACCAGGATGTTGTTCGGCCCCGGCGTGATCGAGGCCACGACCGCGAACATGAGGAAGGGTAGCAGGGTGGCGGCGGTCATGGCAGGCACCGGCGGTCTCTCCGTTGGCCGGACCGGGACGCGGGCAAAAGAAAAGCCCCGACCGGTCCGGCGGGGCTTGGGGCTGGACGTCCGTGGCGGAACGGTCAGTCCGCGCGCCGCTCCACCCCGCCCCATCCCGCGCAAATCTGCGGAATGGCGACGGTAGCGATGGCGATGGCGGCGCGGATGACGATCTCGTTCACGCCGCGATCATGACGCAATGGCAGCCGTGGGCAAACCCCTCACGCGAACGCATGCGTGGCGACCGGCGCCCAGGGGCCGCCCAGGTAGCGCCAGAGCTCGAAGGCGGCGGCCGCGGTGGTCCAGGGCACGAAGCCTGCCGCAAGCTCGGCGTAAAGCGCGCGCGCCTCCTCCGGGCTCACCTTGTTCTGGATCGTGACGTGCGGGCGCCAGGGGGCGGCGTCCTGGCGGGTGAGGCGGCCCACGAACGGCGCGGCGATCGCGGCGCGACGGCGGGCGAGCTCGGCCGAGCGGAGGTCGAACGCGACACCGCGCCCGAGCATGCGGAGGCCCGCGACCAGCACCGGGAACGGCTGCGACCCGGCGGCGTCCAGCGCCGCGCGCACCTCGTCGACCGCCTCGCCGGGCAGCGCGTGGAACAGCGTCGCATGCGCCGGCACCTGGTTGCGGGCAGCCGGGAAATGCGCGCGCCGCAGCGCCTCGAGCCTCGCCTGCGCGACGGTGCCGAGGCGCAGGGTCAGGATCAGGGGAGCCCCGGCTGCGGCGGAAGGTTCAGGCGTGGCCGGCCGGCATGGTCGAGGCGGCCTGGGCCTGGGCGCGGCGCTGCTGCCAGAGCCCCACGAAGTCGATCGGCTGCAGCAGCACCGGCGGGAAGCCGCCGTCGCGCGTCACGTCGGCCAGGATGTTGCGGGCGTAGGGAAACAGCAGGCGTGGCACTTCCACCAGCAGCATCGGCTCGATATGCTCGGGGCCGACCCCGTTCAGCGTGACCACGCCGCTATAGGCGAGCTCGGCGATGAACACGCGACGCCCGTCGGCGGTGCTGCCTTCCGCCTTCGGCTCGGTCGCCTCGGTGCGGATCGACAGCGTCACCTCGAAGATCGGCGCCTGCTCCTCGAGCCGCTGCACGCCGACATCCAGGTTGAGGCTGATGTTCGGCGCGCCCTTCAGCGTCGAGAAGATCTGCGGCGCGCCCGGCACCTCGAACGAGAGATCCTTGATGAACTGCAGGTTCATCACCAGGCCGGGGATGACCTGGGGACCGGTCGGCGTCGCCGCCGGTGCGTTGCTCGTCTCGGACATGGTCCCCGCCTCTGATTGATCGTCGCCTGGATACCGGCGCCCCGTAACATGCGGAGGGCGGCCCTGCCCATAGGGATGGCCGGCCGATTGTCGCAACGCCGGCAGCCGTGCCACCGTCACCCGACTGATGAGGACGCGCCATGCCCGGAACCGCCTTCGTGGCCCTCGCCGCCACCGCCTTCGTGGGCGCGCATGTCGCGCTCTCGCACCCGTGGCGACGACCGCTCGTGGCGGCGCTGGGCGAGGGCGGGTTCACCGGACTCTACTCGCTGGTGGCGGCCGTGCTGATGGGCGCGATCGCCTGGGCCTACGTAACGGCACCGCCCACCGCCCCGCTCTGGCCGGTGGGCGAGACGCTCTGGGCGGCGGCCACCGTGCTGATGCTCGCGGCCTCGATCCTTCTCGCGGGCTCGCTGGTGGGCAACCCGGCGATGGTCAATCCGGGCGGCACCGCGTCGGTGCCGGCCGAAGCGCGCGGCGTGTTCGCCATCACGCGCCACCCGATGATGTGGTCGTTCGCGATCTGGGGCGTCTGCCACGTGCTGGTCTACCCGGTGGCCAGGAACATCGTCGTGGCGGTGGCGATGACGGCGCTAGCACTCGCGGGTGCGGCGATGCAGGACCGCAAGCACGCGGCGCGTGATCCCGCCGCCTGGGTGGGCTGGCAGATGCGCACGGGTTTCGTGCCGTTCGCCGCGATCGCCGCCGGGCGTGCGCGGTTCGGCCTGCCGGGGCCTGCGGTGCTGCTCGGGGGCACGGTGCTGTGGCTGGTGGCGACCTGGGCGCATGGGCCGCTTGCGGGGTGGTCGGCGGGGGTCTGGCGCTGGGTGTGAGCTGAGAGGCTGGTTGAGAACTGTCGGTTGAGGAAGAAGGCCAGGGCTCTGCCCTGGACCCGCCAAGGGACAGTCGTCCCTTGGAACCCTGATTGTTTGGGTTGTTCGCTGGCGAAGCCTGAAATTCAGACTTCGGCTAACGCATTCGATCTCCAGCGCCTGTACCCAACCTTCAGTAGGGGATTTTAAGGGCTGCGCCCTTAACGGATTCCAGGGGGCGTCGTGCGCAGCACGCCTCCGGCGTGACGCCCCTGGACCCAGCTCAAGCGCGGTCGCCCTCGAAACCAGTCGTCAAGGGATCCAAGGGGCAAGCCCCTTGGCGGGTCCAGGGCAGAGCCCTGGCCTTCTTGTCCAAGCGCAGTTTGCCTAAGCACGACCGCACCCCTATGTGCTGCACATCCCAACTCGGGCGCGCCCCTTCGGAGTTGAAATGAACTTCAGCACGGCCGGCATTCCGGTCGACCTCATCCTGTTCGGCATGATCGCCGCCTTCCTGATCCTCAGGCTGCGAAGCGTGCTCGGCAAGCGGACGGGGGCGGATCGCCCGTCGATGCCGGCAGGGGGCCCGCGACCGACGATCGTCGCCGCTCCCAAGCTCGAAGCCCGGCCCGAGGAGCAGCAGGCCCCCGTGCGCCCGCTGCCCGACCCCGCGAGCCCGCTCGGCGCGCAGCTCGCCACCCTTCGCGAGCTCGACCGGAGTTTTGACGCGGCCGCCTTCCTGCGCGGCGCCGAGGGGGCGTTCCGCCGCATCGTCACCGCGTTCGCCGCCGGCGACCGGCAGGCGCTGCGCTCGCTGCTGACTGTCGAGGCGTTCGGCTCGTTCGAGGCCGCGATCACCGCGCGCGAGGCCGCTGGCCAGTCCCAGCGCGCCGAGATCCGCGCGATCCAGCAGGCGACGATCGAGCGCGTCGAGATCGCGGGCGCGGGTGCGGGCACCGGAACAGGCACCGGCAGGCGCGCCTCGATCGAGTGCCGCTTCGTGTCCGACCAGGTCAGCGTGCTGACGGGCGCCGACCGCGAGCCGCTCACCGGCACCGACGCCGTGACCGAGCTCGCCGATGCCTGGGTGTTCGAGCGCTCCTATCCCGGCGAGCCGAGCTGGCGCCTGGCCGAAGCCCGGTCCGCCTGATCCCCTTCTGACGGACCGAGCGATGTCTGAAACGACCCTGCCGTCTTCCTCCAAGATGGCGAAGATCGTGTCGCTCGCGAAGCAGCGCGGCTTCGTGTTTCCGTCCAGCGAGATCTATGGCGGCCTGAACGGGTTCTGGGATTACGGCCCGCTCGGCACCGAGCTGAAGCGCAACGTGCGCGCCGCCTGGTGGGACGACATGGTGGCGCATCACAACCGCCTGGTCGCCCCCCCGGGCGCGCCGTCGCCGTTCGAGATGGTCGGCCTCGACAGCGCGATCATCATGAACCCGAAGGTCTGGCGCGCCTCGGGGCACTACGACCTGTTCCATGACGTGATGGTCGACTGCCGCGAGACCAAGCGCCGCTTCCGCTTCGACCACATGCGCGGCCGCTGGGTGAGCCATCGCGGGCGGCGGGTGTTTGCCAGCGTGATCGCCGAGCCGGAGGAGGAGCAGGCGCTGGCGCTCGAGGGAGCGCTCGGCTTCTTCAAGCTGCGCCGCTCCTACGCCGACCAGCTCGAATGGGAGGGCGAGTTCTCGGACGTTTCTTCTCTTCCCGATACCAGCCAGGTGCTGGCCCCGGGTGCCACCCAGCCCGGCACGCTGACGCCGCCGCGCGACTTCAACCTCATGCTCGAGACCGGCATCGGTGCCGCCGCCAACGAGGACAGTCGCGCGTTCCTGCGCCCCGAGACCGCGCAGGGGATCTTCGTCAATTTCCGCAACGTGATGGACACCACCCGCGCCCGCCTGCCGATCGGCATCGCCCAGCTGGGCAAGAGTTTTCGCAACGAGATCACGCCCAGAAACTTCACGTTCCGATCGCGCGAGTTCGAGCAGATGGAGTGCGAGTTCTTCTGCGCGCCGGAACACTCGGCCGAGTGGTATCGCTACTGGCGCGACCGCCGCTACGCCTGGTATCGCGGCCTGGGTCTGCCCGAGGAACGCCTGCGACTGCGCGAGCACCACGCGGAGGAACTCAGCCACTACTCCACCGGCACGAGCGACATCGAATACGCGTTCCCGTTCCTGCCCGAGGGCGAGTACGGCGAGCTCGAAGGCGTCGCCCATCGCGGCGATTTCGACCTCCGCTCGCACATGGAGGGCAAGCTTGACCCGAACTCGCGGCCGCTGGTGGTCGAGCGGGATGAGGATGGAAAGCCCCGCCATCCGGGCTCGGGCAAGAACCTGTCCTATCGTGACGACCTGACAGGAAAAACCTTCGTCCCGCATGTCATCGAGCCTTCCGCGGGTGCGGACCGGGCCGCGCTCGCCTTTCTTTGCGAAGCGTACCAGGTCGATACCGTGGCGGACGACCAGGGCCGCCCGCAGGCGCGCACCGTGCTCCGCTTCGACCGACGCCTTGCCCCGGTGAAGGTCGCCGTGCTGCCGCTGGTGAAGAAGGACGGCATGCCCGAGATCGCCCGCGAGCTCTACGGTGCGCTGCGCCGCCACGTCGTCACCGAATACGACGAGAAGGACGCGGTGGGCCGTCGCTACCGCCGCCAGGACGAGATCGGCACGCCCTTCTGCATCACGGTCGACAGCCAGACGCTGACCGACCGCACCGTCACCATTCGTGACCGCGACACGCTGGCCCAGACGCGTATCCGTCTGGATGACGCGCCGGCGGAAGTGCTGGGGCGCCTGCAACAGCGGTAGTTCCGGATTTGCCCGACGGCCTGAACGTCCTCAGCGCGCCCGTTCACGACACGGCGGTCCCGGCCGACCCCTTCGCCCTGGTGCTCGGCGCCGACAGTCTGCGCCTGCGCCGTTCGGGCGTCGGGCGCGTGACGCTGGAGATCGCGCGCGCGGTGTTGCTCGAACCCTCGGTCGCCGCGTTCCGCCTCTGGATCGCGGGACGCTGGCGCGAGCCGGCCGAGGTCGCCGTTCTCGGCGATGACGCGGGGGACGGCGACGGGGGCGAGGACGGCTGCGTCCGCGAGACGCTTGCGTGCCGCTCGACGATGCGGGGGCGACGCCTGCTGGCCGGTGTTCCGGGCATCCGGCCGCTGCGCGAGGCGGCGGCGGCACGCCGGATCGCCGCCGCGAGACTGGCGATCGGGCGGCAGGCCGGCGGACGCCTCGTCTACCACGAGCCCAACATGGTGCCGCAGCCCTTCGACGGCGTGACCGTGGTGCAGGTGAACGACCTCTCCTGGCTGCACCATCCCGAGATGCATCCCGCTGCCCGCATCGCCTGGATCGAGCGCCGGCGCGACCGCATGCTGGCGCAGGCGCAGCGGTTCGTGGCGATCTCGGAATGGACCGCCGACGGGCTCGTGCGCGAGCTCGGCGTGCCCCGCGCGCTGATCGACGTCGTGCCCTGCGCGCCGAGTGCGGCGTTCGCGCCCGTGGAGGATCCGGCGCGGATCGCGCGCGTGCTCGGGCGCTACGGGCTCGCCGACCGCGGCTACGTGCTCTCGGTCTCGACGCTCGAGCCGCGCAAGAATTTCGACCGGCTCGCGCGCGCGCATGCCGGCCTGCCGGCGTCGCTGCGCCGCCGGTTCCCGCTGGTGATCGTGGGGGGCGCCGGCTGGGGCCGCGTGCTCGACGACCCGGGCGTCGCCCGCGCCCAGGCCGCGGGCCAGCTCCGCCTGCTCGGCCACGTGCCGGATGCCGACCTCGCCTGCCTCACCGCGCGCGCCACCTGCTTCGCCTATGTCAGCCTCTACGAGGGGTTCGGCCTGCCGGTGGTCGAAGCGATGGCGGCGGGCACGCCCGTGGTCGCGTCCTGCACCACGGCCACGGGCGAGACGGCGGGCAGTGCGGCGCTCCTGGTCGACCCGCTCGACACCGACGCGATCGCGGGCGCGATCCGCCGCGTGCTCGAGGATGCGGCGCTCGCCCGCGACCTGCGCAGCCGCGGCCTGGCCCGTGCCGGCGCGTTCACCTGGGCAGGCTCGGCCGCCGGCCTGGTCGCCTCCTGGACACGGGCGCTCGCCGAAGCGGGCTAGCGTTTCGCGGCCAGCGGCGCCACGTCTCCTCGCGGTCGCGGTCGCGGTCGCGGTCGCGGTCGCGGTTGGGGCCTGGAAGGCCAGGGCTCTGCCCTGGACCCGCCAAGGGGCTTGCCCCTTGGATCCCGTTACTTAAGGAATGGGATCTAAGAATCCGTCTGAAAACTTCGATCGGGAGAAGAAGGCCAGGGCTCTTCCCCTGGATCCCGTTAAGGGCGTAGCCCTTAAAACCCCTTACTGAAGGTCGGAGTACAGGTGCTGGAGACGGAATGCGTAAGCCGAAGTCTATAGTTTCAGGCTTCGCCCGTCTTTGAAGGGAACAACCCAAACAATCAGGGTTCCAAGGGACGACTGTCCCTTGGCGGGTCCAGGGCAGAGCCCTGGCCTTTTTCGGCGACGCGGGCCGCAACGACACACCGCTCTTCCTCTCGGCCCGCCAATCTTTTATGAGACGAAGAAGCCGACGGCTGGAGACTGCGGCGGACATATTCTTCGGCTGGGGAGAGAAAGCGGCCCACGACGCGGGCGACCTTCACGCGGCGGGGCAAGCCATCCTGCTCCTCCCGCGACCGGTGGTCGCAACTGGCTCTCCGTGATGCGGGTCCTGAACAATGGATGAAAGACCTTTGTCGGATAGATAAGCTTGGCCATCCTCGCGGGATGAGACACCGATTCGCCGCCGTTTCGTTGCAGCGGTCCGGCCTCCATGGTGGCAACGGCGAGGTCTCCTGGCCGCGGACACCACGGCCGTCGGCTTTTCCGGCGGGCCGGCACGCGCTGCATTGCGGCGACTGCCTGAAGGTGTTGCCCGAGATCGAGGAAGGCTCGGTCGACGTCGTGGTGACGTCGCCGCCCTACAATATCGGGCTGAAATACGGCACCTACGAGGACCGCCGCGCCGAGCAGGACTATCTCGACTGGCTGAGCGAGGTGGCGCTGCGCGTGCGCCGGGTGATGCACCCCGACGGCTCGTTCTTCCTCAACATCGCGGGGTCGGGGGCCAAGCCCTGGCTGCCGTTCGAGCTGCTGGTGCGGCTACGCTCGGTGTTCGAGCTGCAGAACCACATCACCTGGGTGAAATCGATCACCACGGGCGAGGACAGCACCGGGCACTTCAAGCCGATCTCGGGCGAGCGCTTCCTGCACCACAACCACGAGCATATTTTTCATCTGACCAAGACCGGCCGCGTGAAGCTCGACCGGCTGGCGATCGGCGTCCCCTACAAGGACAAGTCGAACATTGCCCGGCGCGGCCACACGCAGGACCTGCGCTGCCGGGGCAACACCTGGTTCATCCCCTATCAGACCGTCCAGAAGCGGGCGCAGAAATTCAACCATCCGGGGACCTTCCCGGTGGACCTGCCGCGCTGGTGCATCAGGCTTCATGGCGTCGCCGATGCCGTGGTGCTCGATCCCTTCGCGGGAACGGGGACGACGCTTCTGGCGGCCGAGCTCGAGGGGGGTCGGGGGATCGGGATCGAGATGGATCCGGCCTATGTGGCGGTGGCGCGAGCCCGGATCGCCGACCAGATGCGGAGCTCGTCCGAGGAAGCAGCCGAGTGAGTGCGCGTCCGGCGAGCGTGCCGCCGGCGACCGCGTAGGCGGGCACCAGGTCGAGATTGTAGCGCGCCTGGTTGACGGCCACGGCCGCGTTCAGCGCCAGCATCGCGAGCGGCGGCAGCAGCAGCGCCAGCATGGGCTCGTCGCGCCGGCGCACCGCCCGCACCAGCGCCGCGGCGGTCGCCAGCGCAAGTGCCAGCCCCCACCAATGCGCGATCCAGAGCCCGCGAAGTGCCAGCGGCAGGGTGGTCGCGAGATGCCAGCCGAGATGGGGCCACAGCTCGTGGACCAGGAGGTAGTGCATGAGGTGGTCGGGGCCGCCGGCCGCCTCGGTCAGGGCGGGTACCAGCCGGCGCATGCCGACCGCGTAGAACGTGTCGGGCCGCTCGTCCCACCCAAACCGGGCGCAGGCGCCCGCACCGGCGATCAGTTTCCCCAACCCATTGCCGTCGGGGAGCCAGCAGGGGAACGACAGCGCGTAGTCGTGGGAGGACATGCGGTCGAACGCGATGCGCTGGGCGAGCGTGTGCCCGGCATAGCCGAAGGTCAGCGCCGGGCGGCCGAGCACCAGGGCGTTGCGTGCGATCCAGGGGGCGACCGCGAGCGAGGCGGCCCCGAGCAGCAGTCCCGCCTGCCACGCGCGTCGCGGTCCGGCCGTGGCGCGGGCCAGCAGGAGCAGGAGGGCGAGGAGCGCGGGCATGTAGAGGAACGCCGGCCGGCAGAGCGCGGCCAGGCCGAACAGCAGGCCCGCGAGCGCCGCGTCCCGGTGCCTGCCGCGTCGCACCGCGCGCACGAACGCCCACGCGCCGGCGGTGGTGAACAGCAGGGTCGGGATCTCGGTCATCAGGTAGGTGGCGGTCGACAGCAGGGTCGGGGCCGCGAGCAGGGCCAGAGCGAGGCTTGCCGCCGCCGCCCTGGGTGCGAGCCCCGCTTCCAGCGCGATCGGCAACACCATCCAGAGCGTGGCCGCCAGTATCGCGAACTGCACGAGGCGCGCGAGCGGCGCGGCGGCGCCGCAGGTCCGGTCGTGACCGCGGCCGAGCACCAGGCAGTCCATGTTGCGGCGGAGCGTCGGGTCGAGTTCGGCCTCGCCGGCGAGGAGGAGCGGCACGAGCGGGGCGAAGCGCATGCCCGACGCGCGTAGGCCGTCGGTCTGCACGGCTGAGAAGCGGTAGCCGTCGGTGAAGCGGCCGTGATGCACGAGGTCGTAGGCGATGCCGAGGTAGAAGGGCTGGTCGAAGCTGCCGAGCGGCGGGCAACGCACCGTGGGCCAGAGGGCGGCTAGGACGGCGAGGACGAGGGTGAAGGCGCGGATCACATGGGTCGATCGGCTGAAGCAGGAAGAAGATCAAGGGGCTCTGCCCCCTTGACCCCCGCCAGGACAAGCAGTCCTGGACCTGCCAACTAAGGGGGTCTGGGGTTAAGACCCCAGCGGGGTCCAGGGCCTGTGCGAAGCACGCCTTCGGCATGACGCCCTGGCCTAATCTTCTATCCGACCACCCCCGTCCGCATCTCCCACGCGCCAATACCCCGCCGCCTTGATCTGCGCCCGGTCGAAACCGTGCACCTCCACCAGCCGCGCCCGCAGTCGCCGTGCCGTCTCGATCTCGCACGCGATCCACGCATGGACATCCCGCTCCGCCGGCAGGATCGCGTCGAGCGCCGCGTCCAGGCCGCCGCCACCGCGATGCACCCAGGCGATGCTTGCGTCGGCCGCGGTCGCGAGCGGGCGCTCCTCCGCGGCATCCGCCACCTCGATCAGCACATGCGCACGCTGGCCGGGCCTGAGCTCCTCGAGCCGGCGGGCGATCGCCGGCAGCGCGGTCTCGTCGCCCACCAGCAGGTAGGCGGCGTAATCGTCGGGGATCAGCGTCGAGCCGCGCGGACCGCCGACCTCGATCCATTGGCCGGGTGCGGCCTGCGCCGCCCAGGCGGAGGCGGGGCCGTGGTCGTGGATCAGGAATTCCAGCGTGAGCTCGCGCGCCACCGGGTCGAAACGGCGCGGGGTGTAGTCGCGCATCGCGCCATCGGGAAGGATCAGCTTGACGTGGTCGTCGGCGGCGGCGCTCTCGAAGGAGGCCAGGTCGTCGCCGGCGAGCACGACCTGGCGCATGCGGGGGGAGATCTGCGCGACCCGCGCCACCTGGAGCCGGCGGCGCTTGGCTTGATGGCGGACGCGGATGGGTTGGCGATACAGGTGGTTCATGGAAGCCTCGTCGTCTGATATATATCTTACGATATACATCGGCGAGATCGGATCAAGAGGTGCTGTGATGCGGAGGCGGGCGATCGATGCGGCGGACCGGGAGCTGTGGGCGCGCTTCGTGCGCGACATCGCAGCATTGCCCGGCCATGCCCGGCCCGCGGAAACGCCGCCGCCACCCGCGGCCGCCGCCCCGCCGCGGGAGGCCTTGTTCGTGCCGGGCGCTGCCCTCGTCCCGCGGAGCGCGCGCGCCGGACCGCCGTCGCTGGTGGTGGGCGAGCGGAGTGCCGGTCTTGACGCGCGACGCTGGCGCGCGCTCGGCAACGGCCGGATCCGCGCCGAGCGCCGGCTCGACCTGCACGGCCACACGGCGGATGCGGCACGGGCGGCGCTGGAGCGCTTCCTGTTCCGAGCGGCGGCCGAGGGCGTGCGCTGCGTCGAGATCATCACCGGCCGTGGCTCGGGCGAGACGGGCGGCGTGATCCGGCGCGAGCTGCCGTTCTGGCTCGACCAGGCGGCGCTCCGCATGCTGGTGCTGGCCGCGCGCCACCCGACGCCGGCCAACACGGGCGCGATCCTGCTGCTGCTCCGGCGCGCGCGACGGTCCTAGGATACGGGCCAGGCGCGCAGCGACGCCTCCACGATCGCCAGCAGCGCGGCCCGCGTGGCGCCGTCGCGGGCCAGCACCGACAGGCCCTGGGTGACGGCCATGACCAGGCCGGCGAGTGAAGCGGCGTCGGTCCCGGGCGGGAGCCCGCCTTCTGCCACGTCGCGCGCGATCCGGGCGCGCAGGCGGTGCTCGACCGCCTGGCGGAACGCGGCCACCGCGTGCTGGACGTCGGCCGCGGCCGCCGAGCCGCTCGCCGTGGCGCTGGCCATGAGGCAGCCGCGCGGGGTGGTCTCGCCGGTGAAGGCGGCGGCGGCGGCGGCGAGCATGTCACGCGCGGCGGCGTAGGAAGTGGGCGCGTCGTCGATCGCACCGCCGATCGCGTCGGGGTCGCCGGCATAGAGCCGCACGGCTTCCAGGAACAGGCGCTTCTTGTCGCCGAACGCCGCGTAGAGGCTGGGTGCGGTGACGCCCATCGCCGTGGTCAGGTCGGCGACCGAAGTGGTCTCGTAGCCGGTGCGCCAGAATTGCAGCATGGCCTGGGCGAGGGCGGCGTCACGGTTGAACGAGAGCGGGCGACCCGTCCGTCGCGGAGTGGCATCAGGTTCCATATCGATCACTATGAAATAGGTTGACCGGGGTCGGATCAGGATGCAGGTATTCCGTAACGAACGCTATGAAAGTTACGGACGCATGTCACTCACGGATTTCCGCACGCTCGGCCGCTCGGGCCTGGTGGTCAGCCCGCTGGCTCTCGGCACCATGACGTTCGGGCAGCGCGACTGGGGCACCGACGCCGCAGCCTCGCGCGCGATCTTCGACGCGTATCGGGAAGCGGGCGGCAATTTCATCGACACCGCCGACATCTACGCGGGCGGCGGGAGCGAGGAGCTCGTGGGCCGGTTCATCCGCGAGACCGGCTCGCGCCACGAGGTCGTGCTCGCCACCAAGTTCGGCTTCAACGCGGGGGCGAGCCCGCTCGCGGCGGGCCCGGGTCCGAGCGGGGGCGGCGGCGGCAACCCCCATGCCGGCGGCGCGGGTGCGAAGAACATCCACCGCGCGCTCGAGGCCTCGCTCCGGCGGCTCGGCACCGACCATGTCGACCTCTACTGGATGCATATCTGGGACGGTGTCACGCCGGTCGACGAGATCGTGCAGACGCTGGGCGACCTCGTGCGCGCGGGCCGGATCCGTTACTACGCGTTCTCCGACATGCCGGCCTGGCTGGCGGCCAAGGCGGCCACGATCGCCGCCGAGCGCCGCGTCCCCGGGCCGATCGCGATCCAGGTCGAATACTCGCTCGTGGCGCGCGACGTGGAGGCCGAGCACATCCCGGCCGCCCGCGAGGGCGGCATGGGGGTGATGCCCTGGAGCCCGCTCGCCGGCGGTTTTCTGACCGGCAAATACCGCCGTGGCGATACTGGCGGCACGGGCCGGCTGAGCGGCGCCAATCCGTTCGGCGACAGCAAGTTCACGGACCGGAACTGGGACACACTGGAGGTGCTGCGGACGGTGGCGTCCGAGGCGGGGCGCACGCCGGCGCAGGTGGCGCTCGCCTGGGTCAAGGCGCGGCCGGGGGTCGCCTCCACGCTGGTGGGCGCGCGCACGCCGGCGCAGCTCGCGGACGCTCTCGCCGCCGCCGCGACGGCTCTCACGGCCGACCAGGCCGGCCGCCTCGACCAGGCCAGCGCGCCGCCGCCCGGGTTCAGCGCGGGGTTGGGGTCGCCCTCGATCCGCCGCATGGTGTTCGGTGGCCGGGACGTCGCCGGCTGGGGCGAGTAGCGAGGAGGCGCTTGCCAACCCACTCGTACGATGTATATCGTAAGATATGTTCAATCATGGCATCGCCGGCGCAGGCCGGTCTTCCGTCTTCTCCTCCCCGCGCGGTCGCGACCGGCTCCGCTGGCGCCTGCTCCAGGCGATCGGCGGCCACGGCCACGGTCGCGGCGGCCCTGGCCGGGGCCGCGGCGGCTTCATGGGCGGCGAACCGTTCGGCGATGGCGGTCCCGGCTGGAGCCGCGGCGGCCCGTTCGGCGGCAGGAGGTTCCGCGCCGATGAGCTCCAGATCGTGATCCTGGCCCTGCTGGCCGAAGCGCCGGCGCATGGCTACGAGCTGATCCGCCGGCTCGAGACGCGCTCGAACGGCTTCTACAGCCCGTCGCCCGGCGTGATCTATCCGGCGCTCACCTTCCTCGAGGAAACCGGCGCAACCGAGCTCGAGCCAGAGGGCACCGGCGCCCGCAAGCCTTACCGCCTGACGGAGGCCGGTCGCGAGGCGCTGGCCAAGCGCCGCACCGAGGCGGACGGCATCCTGGCCGCGCTCGACCGCATCGGCGCGCGCATGCAGGGCGTGCGCGACGCCTTCGCCGGCGCGGGCGCGGGCGACCCCGATCCGGACACCGCCGACGGGCTCCACCGCGCGCGCCACGCGCTCAAGCACGCGCTCATCGCCAAACGCGGCGCGGGGCCGGCCGAGCTACGCCGCATTGCCGCGATCCTGGAGCAGGCCGCCGCTGCGATCCTCGACGGCACCGACGTGGCTTAGAGGCTGGTCGAGGAGAAAGGCCAGGGCTCTGCCCTGGATACGCCAAGGGACAGTCGTCCCTTGGAACCCTGATTGTTTGGGTTGTTCCCTGGCGAAGCCTGAAATCATAGACTTCGGCTAACGCATTCCGTCTCGCCTGTACTCCAACCTTCAGTAAGGGGTTTTAAGGGCTCCGCCCTTAACGGGGTCCAGGGGCAGAGCCCCTGGCCTTCTTCCGGCGTGTCGCCGTTCAGCCGCGCGGGTTGCCGGCGGCGGACGTGTAGCCGGGGTCGCGCGCGAGCGCGGCTGCGGCACCTGCGTCGAGCTTGCCGTCGAACCCGCGATGCAGGAGCGGGACGAAGCGGGCCATCCAGCCCTGCAGCGAGGCCAGCGCCGCGGACTGGTCGTGCGCGTCGCGGCCGTTCGCGACCATGAGCTCGTAGTTCATCATCTCGCTGCCCTGGGCGTGCGACCAGACGGCGACCGAGAGCCGGGCGGGCACCGTCACGCCCAGCACCTGCAGGCGCGCCAGGGCGGCGCCGATCACCGTGTGGGCCTGCGCGGGATCGGTGCCGGGCACGGGGAGCTCGATCTTCCGGATCAGCCAGCACGTGTTGCCGGCATCCGCCCATTTCGAAACGAAGTTCTGGTCGCTGTCGCAATCCTTGATGACGCCGGCGCTCTGGCCGTTATCGGCGGGTCCGGTGCTCGCCATCACCTCGAGCAGGCCGGTCAGCGCGCCGCCCTGCCAGCGGCCGAGCACGAGGTCGCTGATCTCGGCGGCCTCCTCGGCGCGTGCGGCCACGAGCTCGTGCCAGTCGCCGGCCGGAAGCGGGATGGTGCGGCCGGCGACCGTCAGCGTGCCGTGGAACGCCGGTTCGGCGGGCATGTCGGCGGCCTCCACCGAGCCTTTGGGCTGCGTGCGCGCGGGGGCCGGCGCGCGGGCGGCCTGCGTCCATTGCGGGAGGTGCAGCCAGGGCGGGAGATGTAACCAGGATGGCAGTGGGAGTGGCGGCGCAGGGTAGAGCGCCGTCAGGATGCCGAAGGCGAGTGCGGCGGTGAGCACGAGGCGCCAGAGCGGGGCGCGGCGCCAGAGGCGGCGGGCGGCGGTGGTCAAAGGAAGAAGGCCAGGGGCTCTGCCCCTGGACCCCGCTGGGGTCTTAACCCCAGACCCCACTTATTAATGGCAGGTCCAGGACATCCTATGTCCTGGTGGGGTCCTAGGGGCAAAGCCCCTAGTTTCTTAGTCCGCAATTTCTGCCGCAATGCCTTCGGCACCCCCGAGGATCCGCACTTTCTTCGCCCCCTGCGTCTTCGCCTCGATCAACGTGTCGCTGATCATGTCCTCGATCGACCTGGTCAGATCGCGCGCACTCGCCGCCGCGCCCAGCCGGTCCTGCCGCTGCATCACCGCGAACAGCAGCGCCGGATCGATCCCGCCGATCTCGATGCCGAGCCCATAGCTCGCGATCATCGTCTCGATCTCAAGCGCCGCCACCCTTGCCACGTCGAGCCCGTGCAGCGCGCGGAACACGAAGATCCGGTCGAGCCGGTTCAGCACCTCGGGCGCGAACCCCGCCTGGCGCAGTGCGTCCACCGACTCGCTGCGCATCTTGTCGGGATCGTCCGAATGCAGCGACGCGATCTCGCTCAGCGCCTCGGTCGCGATGTTCGAGGTCAGGATGAAGATCGCCCGCGTGGTGGGCACCAGCTGCCCGTTCGAGGCCTCCGTGATGTGCCCGTCGTTCCACGCGGTCAGGAACTTCTTGAACACGTCCGGATGGGCCTTCTCGATCTCGTCGAGCAGCACCAGACTGTCGGGCTTCTCCTTGAGGCCGCCGGTGAGCTTGCCGAACGTGTCCGACCCCACATAGCCCTTGGGCGAGCCGAACAGCTGGGTCGCGGCATGCGGCGAGCTCATCTGCGTCATGTCGAAATGCAGCAGCGGCCGCTCGAGGTTCTTGGCCAGCATCTTGGCCAGGTAGGTCTTGCCCGTGCCCGGCGGTCCCGCGAACAGGAAGATGCCCACCGGCTTGCCGCGGGTGACGAGTGCCAGGCGCCGGCGCAGCTGCACGGCCACGTCCTCGCAGACCTGGTCCTGCCCGATCACCCGGGCGCTGAGATCGGCCGCGAGCTGCACCGCGTCGAGCGAGCTCTCGCGCCGCTGCTGCTCCAGCATCTTCTCGAGCGCGGTGCGGTTGGTCAGGCGACCCAGGACATCCATGAGCAATCCCCGTCGGCGCCGCTTCCCGCGGCGGCCCCGTGCTTCGGCATTCGATTCGTAGGCGAGCCCCGCCAGCGCCAGGAACGCGCCGAACCCCGCCAGGAACGGGTAGGCGGGCGCGCTCTCCGCGAACAGGCGGGTGAGCCATCCTAGGCCGAGATGCATCTGCATCGCTATCTGCGTGCAGGCGAGCGCCAGGAAGGCGAGCATCATCAACGGCATCAGCCGCGTGAGCGAAGGGATCATCGGCGGCGGCTCACTGCGTGCGGGCGGGTACGCGCATCACGGCGCGACGGTGATCAGCGCGCCTCAAGGCGCGACGGCGATCAACGCGCATCACTGCGCGATGACGTTCGACGCGCCTCACTGCACGATGACATTGATCTGCAGCGGGTGGCCGCTGTCGGGTGCCGGCAGGGGCCGGGGACCGAGTGCCGTGACGACGCCGATCGCATCGTCCGCGCCGGCCGCCGCACCTGCGGAGGTCACCACGATGGTCGCCGCCCGGGTGATCGGCAGCAGCACCGCCACCGGAGTGGCGCCCAGCACCAGCGGAACGCTCACCAGCCCGCAGGACACCGTCACCGCGCGCCCCACCGTCGGGCCGACGCCGAAGAACGGCGCCTGGACGAGGTGCATGCGCCGCTCGCGCACGGCGGCGAGAATGGCGGGGCGCTGATCCGCCGGGATCGTCGACGCGGCCAGCGCCTGCTCCGCCCGCGCCGGGTCGAGGCTCGCGAACGGGAGCAGCCCGGCATGTGGGGCATCTGCGACAGGTCCGGCCCCCAGGCCGGAGGCGCCGAACCGGGCCGCGAGGCCACCCCCGAGCAGCAGCGCCAGCCCGCCATAGCCGAGAGCGCGCCGCGTGACCGCGCCTTCCGTGTCCGGCACCGACAGCGGCGTCGACGGAAGAGGCAGGGGCTCGGCGCGAGACGGCATGTGAGAAGCTTAGAGCGCCATCGGCAGAAACGTCGAGCGGGTTTGCTCTTTGTTGCGACGTGTTTACCCGCTGTTTCAGTAGACGAATGCCGCACGCGGCGGCCAGGGGACGCGGCCGCCCAGCCCGTAGGCGGTGTAGCCGTCCATCCGCTTGCCGTTCCAGTGGTAGCAGAGGGTCCGCGCCTGGGTGACCGGCGTCCTGACGCGGTCGGGCCAGAAGAGTGCGGCCGCCTGGCCCTCCGGCCAGCGCACGCTCGGATAGACGATCCCGTCGCCGTCCGCCGCGTGGACCAGGCGCCCGAGCGCCTGGCCCGCGGCATAGTCGCTGGGGGCGAGCAGGGCCGCCTCATCCGCGACGCGGAGGTCGACGAGCCTGCCCTCGATGCCGTTCACCAGCTCGCGGAAGTTCGAGTCTCCTGCCGGCTCGTCGGTCGCGCGCATGAACAGCTCGAAGTGGAACGCGGTCTCGGCGATCGCGACCTCCGGCCGGTCGCCGCAGTACCAGATGCCGAACGAGCCGTCGGTGAAGCGGCTGGGCCGGTCGCGCGAGGCGTGGGTGAAGGCGCCCATCACCAGGCTGCTTCCGGCTCCGCCGCGGGGACGCCGGTGCGTCGGCACGAGCGAGAGGTTGCCCACCTGGTCGCGCACGCGCGGGTTGGTCTTGGCCTCGGCGCTGGCGATCAGGTCCCAGTCGGCCGGGTCGGCGATGTCCTCGAACAGCGAGACGGCCGGATAGACCGTGCGGATGATGCGGTGCGAGCGGATCCAGTCGACGGCGGCGATGTGGTGGTCATCGAGGCTCATGCCGCGTCTCCGCGGAGCCTCACCAGCCGCCGCGCTCCGCATCGAGATAGGCGCGGATGTGGGAGATGTCGGAGGGAGCGCCGGCCAGCATCCGGTCCAGCGCCGACTGGCCGCCGAAGGCCAGGTTGGGCTGCCGCACCCAGCGATAGCCTCGCTCGGGATCGGCGAACATGTAGCGCAGCGCCTTGTGGATCCCCATCAGGTCGGCGAGCCGCCAGATCGTGTCGCGCGGGATGTCGGCGACCTGGCCCGCCTTCCAGCGCTGGAAGGTGCGCAGCGAGGGGGCGCCGAGCAGGCGGCGGGCGTCGCGGCCGTCGAGGCCCCAGCGGGCGAACAGCGCGAAGGTCGCGCGCAGCATCGCCTCGGCCTCGGCGCGGGTGACGCCCACCACGCCGGTATCGGCGGTGGGACGGGCGGGCGAGGCGATGTCGAGCGCGTGGGCCATACGCACGAGATGGTCCTGTCTTGTGCCAAATGGCAAGAAGCCAACGGCGTCAAAATTGCCGGGATTTCTATTCGGTCCGGTCGAGCACGTGGGCGAGGGTCGCCACGATCTGGTCGATCTGTTCGGGCTCGATGATCAGCGGCGGCGAGATCGCGATGGTCTCGCCGGTGTAGCGCAGCATCACGCCCGCCTCGAAGCAGCGCACGAAAGCTTCGTAGGAGCGGGCATAGGGCGCGCCCGGCCGCGGCTGGAGCTCGATGCCGGCGACCAGGCCGAAATTGCGCACGTCGACGACGTGGCGCGCCGCGCGGAGCCCGTGCACCGCCGCTTCGAACTGCGGTGCGAGTGCGGCGGCGCGCGCGAACAGGTGCTCGTCCGCGTAGATGTCGAGCGTCGCGATCGCCGCCGCGCACGCGGCCGGGTGCGCCGAGTAGGTGTAGCCATGCGCGAGCTCGATCATGTTCTCGGGGCCGTGCATGAACGCGTCGTGCACGGCCGAGCTCACGGCCACCGCGCCCATCGGAAAGGTCCCGTTGGTCAGGCCCTTCGCACAGGCGAGCAGGTCGGGGACCACGCCAAAACGCTCGGCGGCGAAGCCCGCGCCGAGGCGGCCGAACCCGGTGATCACCTCGTCGAAGATCAGCAGGATGCCGTGCGCCGAGCAGATTTTTCGGAGTCGCTCGAGGTAGCCCACCGGCGGCGGCAGCACGCCCGTGGAGCCCGCCAGCGGCTCGACGATCACGGCGGCGATGGTCGACGCGTCGTGCAGGGCGACCAGGCGCTCGAGGTTGTCGGCGAGCTCGGCACCGTGCGCGGGCTGGCCGCGCGAGAAGGCGTTGCGGGCGAGGTCGTGGGTGTGGGGCAGGTGGTCGACCGCCGGCAGCGTAGCCCCGAAGGCGCGCCGGTTGCCGGAGATGCCGCCCACCGAGATGCCGCCGAACCCTACGCCATGGTAGCCGCGCTCGCGGCCGATCAGTCGGATGCGCGCCGCATCGCCGCGGGCGCGGTGGTAGGCGAGCGCGATCTTCAGCGCGGTGTCGACGCTCTCCGAGCCCGAGTTGGTGAAGAAGATGTGATCGAGGTCGCCCGGCATGATGGCGGCCACCCGGTTGGCTGCCTCGAAGGCGAGCGGGTGGCCGAACTGGAAGCACGGGGCAAAATCGAGCGTTGCCGCCTGCCGCCCGATCGCGTCGGAAATCCGTTGGCGGCCATGGCCGGCGTTCACGCACCAGAGGCCGGCCACCCCGTCGAGCACCTGGCGGCCGTCATCGGTGGTGTAGTGCATGCCCGAGGCGGCCACGACCATGCGCGGCTTGCGGCGGAACTGTCGCGCGGGCGTGAACGGCATCCAGAAGGAATCGCGGTTCGCGCCGTGGGTCGGGTCGGGATGATCGAGCACGGCGGTTCTCCTCGGAGAAGGACCGTTGCCTGTCCGCGCGGAACTCCGCAAGCATGGAGACCGCAAAGGACTCCGCAAGCATGGAGTCCGCGGATGACTCCGTCGGCATGGAGATCGCGACGCGAGATGGACGGATTGCCGCTTGTGTGATCCCTGATGCGGATGGACAGCGACACGTCACCGATCGCCCCCTCAGCTTCGTCCGAGGGGCCGCGCATGAGCCGGGCGCAGAAATCGGCCGGCCTCACCGCCACGATCCTGCTGGTGCTGCTCGGCCTCTACACGCTGCGCGACTTCATCCCGGCGCTGATCTGGGCCGTGATCTTCGCGATCGTGATCTGGCCGCTCTATCGGCGCGCCCAGGGAAGCTGGCCGCGCCACGCGCACGGCCACCTGCTGCCGCTGGTGTTCACGCTGCTGGTGGCGCTGGTGTTCATCATGCCGCTCGCCTTCGTGGTGGTGCCGGTGGGGCACGACATCCACGACGTCGTGGTCTGGGTGAACGAGGCGCGGCGCACCGGCGTGCCGCCGCCGCCCTTCCTCGACCACCTGCCGTGGGGGGAGAGCCACCTGGTGCCGCTGTGGCGCCAGAACCTCAGCGACCCGGCGCATGCCTCCGCCCTGCTGGGACGCGCCGGCCGGTCGCGCCTGGTGTCGATGAGCGGGCATGTGGGCACCGAGGTGCTGCACCGGCTGGTGCTGTTCGGGTTCACGCTGATCACGCTGTTCTTCCTGTTCCGCGACGGCGATGCGTTCGTCCAACGCCTGCTGACGGCGAGCCGGCGGGCGTTCGGCCCCGGGGGCGAGTCGGTGGGACGGCAGGTGATCGCCTCGGTGCACGGCACGCTGGACGGGCTGGTGCTGGTGGGGATCGGCGAGGGCGTGGTGCTGGCGGTGGTGTATGTCGCCACGGGGGTCCCGCGGCCGGCTTTGTTCGGGCTGGTGACGGCCCTGTTCTCGATGGTGCCGTTCGGCGCGGCGATCGCGTTCTGGCTCGCGGGGCTGCTGCTGCTGGCGACGGGCAAGACGGCGTCGGCCGTGGTGGTGGTGGTGGCGGGGCTGCTGGTGACGTTCGTGGCGGACCATTTCATCCGGCCGGCGCTGATCGGCGGGGCGACCAGGCTGCCGTTCCTGTGGGTGCTGCTGGGGATCCTGGGCGGGATCGAGAGTTTCGGGTTGCTGGGGCTGTTCGTGGGGCCGGCGGTGATGGCGGTGCTGATCCTGCTGTGGCGGGAATGGGTGGGGGAGGAAAAAGGGGCGATCAGTCCCTGAACCGGGTGCGTCGGGGGCGTTGAAGGTTGGGGCTCTGCCCCAAACCCCGCCAGGGAACTGGTCCCCTGGACCCCCTTCGTTAGGCAGGTCCAGGATCGGCTCGATCCTGGTGGGGTCTGGGGCAAAGCCCCAGATTCTTCTGGAGGGCGTCCATGACCGAAAAAACTGCGGAACAGACGAAGAAAGAACACGCCGACCACGGCGTCCCGACGCCGCCGCCCCACGAGGAAGAAGCCAAGGGCGGTCCTAACGACGATCGTCTCCAGAGCGAGATCCCGCAGGCCGGAGACAGCAAGGAATGACCCTGCCGCGCCTCGGCCTGGGCACCTGGAACGTGGGCGACAGCGCCGACGCGGCCGCCCGCGAGATCGAGGCGCTCAGGCTCGGCCATGAGCTCGGCATGACGCTGGTCGACACGGCCGAGATGTACGGCAACGGCGCGTCGGAGCGCCTGGTGGGCGACGCCATCGCGTCCTACCGCGACGAGGTGACGCTGGTCACCAAGGTGCTGCCGAGCCACGCGTCGCGCGCCGGCATCGAGCGGGCCTGCGCCGGGTCGCTGAAGCGGCTCGGCACCGACCGGATCGACCTCTATCTGCTGCACTGGCGCGGCGGCGAGCAGCTCGACGAGGTGGTCGAGACGTTCGAGCGGCTCTGCGAGAAGGGCGATATCCTGAGCTGGGGCGTGTCGAACTTCGACACCGACGACATGGGCGAGCTGGCCGGGATCGCCGACGGAGAAAACTGTGCCGCCAACCAGGTGCTCTACAACCCGGGTGCGCGCGGCATCGACTGGGACCTGATCCCGTACTGCGAGGAGCACGCGATCCCGGTGATGGCGTATTCGCCGGTGGGGCAGGGCGGGACCCTGCTTCGCAACCGCGCGCTGGCCGAGGTAGGCGCGCGGCACGGCGTGTCGGCGGCCGTGGTGGCGCTGGCCTGGGCGCTGCGCCATCCGGGCGTGGTGGTGATCCCGAAGGCGTCCGACCCGGCGCATGTGCGGGAGAACGCGGCCGCCGGCGCGCTCGAGCTCGACGAGGAGGATCTCGCCCGCATCGACCGTGCGTTCCCGCCGCCGCGACGCCGTGAGCCGCTCGGGATGCTTTGATCCGGCCGAGTTGCTCTACGATCGTCTTAGTGCCGGATTCGTGCGGCGCCAGTGGCAAGGCCGATCACGCTGTCCCTCCTCGTCCTCATCGTCGCGTTCTGCACCCTGCTGGCACTCGCGATCCTCAGTGCCACGGCGACGCGCGGCGCGAGTGCCAGTGCCGTGGCGCTCGGCTGCGGCCTGCCGCTCGCCACCCTCCTGCTGCTGGCGGCAGTGAGCGGGCTCGCCTCCGGGGGTGCCACCGCTTCGCTGCCGCTGCCGTTGGGGCCGCCGGGGCTCGCGGGTACGCTGGCGCTCGACCCGATCGGGCTCGCCTTCCTCCTGCCGCTGGCAGTCGTGGCCGTGGCCGCCTTCGCGGTCGCCGAGCCGGAGGAGGCGGCCGCCCTCCTGGCGGGCCTGGGTGCCGCACTGCTGACGCTGCTGGCGGGCGACGCGTTTCTGCTCGCACTCGGAATCGGGCTCGCGGTGCTGCTGGCAGGCTCGGTCGCGCGCACGGTGCTGGTGTTCGGGCTGGTGGCCGCGGTCGCTGCACTCGCGCCGCATGCCGGGCTGCTGCAGGGGGACGCCTTCACGTCGCTGCGCGCGGCACGCGGCGCGGGCAGCGGCGCGGGCGCGTTCCTGGTGTTCCCCTGCGGGATCGCCGCGTCGCTGCTGCTGCTGTGGCCCGCGCCCCAGTCTGACGTGTCCCAGTCTGACGTATCCCAGGCTGGCGCGCCCCAGACGGCGAGGGGGCCGGGGGTCACCCTGTTCCGCGACGCGGCGCTGCCGCTGCTGGGGCTGTTCCTGCTCGTGCGGCTCACCTTCGATCTCGGCGCCCAGCCGACGCCGGTGCCGGCAGCCCTCCTGCTCGTGCTGCTCGGGGCCGCGGGCGGGCTGCTGGCCGGGCTCGACGCGCTGGTGGCCCCCGACCTCGATCGCGTGGTGGCGGGTCTCGGGAGTGCGAGCGCGATGCTGGCCGCCACTGCGGCGGGCCTGGCGCTGCTGGCGCGCGCCTCCGACCTGGCCCCGGTCGCCGCCTGCGGTGTGGCGGCGACCGTGCTGGCCGCCGCCACGATCGCCACCGCGCGGCCGCTCGCCACACTCGTGTGCCTCTCGGTCCGCGAGCAGGCGGGCTCGGTGCGTCTCGCCTTCCTGGGCGGGCTCGTGATGACCATGCCGCGCACGGCGGTCGCCTTTCTCCTGGCCGCGGGGGCGCTGGCCGCCCTGCCGCCGCTCGCCGGCTTCTCCGCGCTGTGGCTCGCGATCGAGACGCTGCTCGCGGCCGCCCATGGCGGCGAGCCGGGACTTCCGGTGCTGCTGGCCGCGGTGCTGGCGGCGATCGGACTCGCCGTGACCCTGGCACTGGTGGCCGCGCTGCGGGCGGGTGCCGTGGCGTTCCTCGGCCGCCCGCGCACGCCGCGGGGAGCGGCGGCGGCCGAGACGCATGTGCGGCTGCTCCGGCCGATGATCGGGCTCGCGGCGGCGCTGCTGCTGCTGTCGCTGCTGCCGGGCGCCCTGCTGCGCCTGGTGGCGCCGGCGCTGCGCGTGCTCGCCGGCGTGGATGCCGGGGCCGGACCGCTGGCGCTCGCGTCGCCCGCCGGCGATGCCGGCTTCTCGCCGCTGCTGCTGGTCGTGCTGCTGGGCGTGCTGGCAGCCGGCCCGATCGTGCTGCGGCGGCGGCTGAGGCTCGCGGCACCCGCGGAGGTGGCGACCTGGGATGGCGGCGCGGCCCCGCCGCCGGACTGGCTGCCGTTCGGCGAACCGCTCGCGCAGGCGGGTGCGGCGAGCTTCGTGCGCGGGCTTCCCGTGCCACAGCCGCGTCTCTCGCCCCGCGCGCCGACCGTGTCGATCCGCACGGCCCGGCATGTCCTGGCATGGGCGCGCCGGTCGCGCCGCCGGCGCTTTCGGCGTGACGGGCCGCTTGCACGCCTCCGGCATGACGGGTCGCGCGCGGGCCTGGTGCCGGCGCTGCTCGCGGCCCTCGCCCTGCTGCTACTCGCGGGAGGCGAGGCGGGATGGCTCTGATCGCATTCTCGCACGCGGTGCTGGCCGCCGCCGCCCTGGTGGTGTCGGTGGCGTGCCTGCTCGCCGCTCCCCTGCTCGCCGGGATCGCCGACGCGGTGGCGCGGCTGGGCGCTGGGGGTGCGGTGCCGTCGCCGCTCCGGCCGTACCGTCGCCTGGCGGCGCTGCGGGCGACAGGCAGCGTCGAGGCCCCCGGCGAGGCGGGCGTGGTTGCGGGCGCGGTGATTGCCTCGTTCGCGGCCACCGCGGCGGCGGCCCTGCTCGTGCCGGGCTTCGCCACCGGCACGCTGCTCACGCGCTTCGGCGACCTGCCCGTGGTGGTCTCGCTGCTGGGGCTGGCGCGGCTGGCGGCGATCGTGGCGGAGCTCGCGCCGGGCCGGTCGGGCGCGATCACGGCCGCCGCCTCGCTGCCGTTCGCGGCCACGCTGCTGCTGCCCGCGCTGCTGCCGGTGGCGAGCGCTGCCGCCTCGCTCGGCGCGGGACGCACCGACGCGCTGCCGGGCGCGCTGGTCGCGGCCGCCGACCCCGCGACCAGGATCCTGCTCGCGGCCGCGGTCGCGATCGCGGCGTTCGCCGATCTCGACGGCGAGCGGCTTCTCGCGGGCGCCTTGTCGGGGCCGGTGCTGGCGCTCTCGGAGGCCACCGCTTCGCTCCGCCTGCTGGTCTGGGCCGACCTGCTCGGCCTGTTCCTGCCGCCCTGGTTCATCGCCGATGCGCTGAGCGGCCCGCTCGCCTGGGCGGGCTCGCTGCTGCTCTGGGCGGTGCGGTGTGCGGTGCTCGCGGCGCTGCTCGGCGCGGCGCGTGCGGCGACCGGGCGGCTCACCACGGGGGCAGGCACGGCGTCGCTGGGGGCGGCCGCGCTGCTGGCGCTGCTGGCCGCCGTGTTCGTGTTCATCGGCCAGAGTTTTGCGTGACCAGGGGCTTTGCGTGACCAGGGGCGTTGCGTGACCAGGGGCTTTGCGTGACCGGGGGCTTCGCATGACGCCGGACGTCGCCCACCACCCCGTGTTCGCGGTGGCCGAGGCCGCCTGCCTCGTGCTGGCGACCGGCGCGCTGGCCGAGCGGGCGACGCCCGCGCCGCGCCTGGTGCCGCCGTTCCTGGTCGCGGGTGCGGCCGGGATGGCGCTCGCGCCGGCCGGGGCCGCGCCGCGGCTGCTGGCGGCACTCCTGCTGCTCGCGACGGCGGCGCTGCTGCCGTTCGCCTCGCGCCGGATGGCCCATCTCGCCGCCGCCGTCCGCGAGCGCCCCACCGCCGCCCCGCTGGCGCGGATCGCGGCGGCGCTCGGCCTCACCGTGCTCGCGGTGATCTTCGCGGCCACCAGCCGGCCCTCCGGCGAACCCGTCGCGATCGCGCTCGCGGTGGTGCTGGTGGGCCTGCTGGCGGCGACGCTGCCTGCCACATTGCCGCAGCACCTGGTGCGGCTCGCCTTGCCCGGCGGCGGGCTGGCGCTGCTGGCGGCGACGCTGCCGGGCGCGCCCGCTTCCCTGCTGGTGATGCCGGTGCTGCTGCCGCTGCTCGCCCTGCTCGCCGGCAGCGCCATTCTCGGACGCGTGGCAGGGCTGCCGCCGGACGCCCGGGCGAGCGGTCCCTGACCGTGGCCGTCGCCGTCTCGCCGTTCGCGGCGCCCGCCGTGCTGGCCGTGGCCGCTGCCGCCCTGGCCGGCCTTCCCGCGAGCGCGTCACGCGCCGCGCGGATCCTGCTGCCCGGGGCCTGCGTGCTCGCGGCGGCGCTCGCAGCGTTCGGCACCCGGCCTGCGCCCGATGTCGCTGCGGATGCGCTCGCGCGTCTCCTGTTCGTGCTGCTGGCGGCCGTGGTGGCCGCACTTTCGCTGGCAGCCGCGCTGTCTCCCACGCAGGCCATCGCCGCGGGCGGGCGGCGGCTGCGGTTCGCGCGCGCGGGGATCCCCGCCGCCGGAGCCGCCGCCCTGCTCGCGGCGACGCTCGCGGACGCGGCCGCGTCGCTGGGGGCACTCGCCGTGCTGGCGCTTGCCGGCGCCGTGCTCGGCGCGATTGTGCCCGGCGCCGAGGCGGCGCGCGATGCCGTGCGCCGCCTCGTGCTCGTGTCGGTCGCGGCCTCGGTCGGGTGGCTCGGGCTGCTGCTGGTCGCGGCCGGCAGCACGGGGCCGGGCGCGCTGATGCTGCTGGTCGCCGCGGGCGCGCTGGGCGCGGCACCCGCGATCGTCGGCGGCGTGTCGCAGGCGGCCGCTCGCCTGCCCGCGCCGCTCGCGGGTGCGATGCTGCTGCTGCCGCCGATCGCGGCCGCGGCCCCGCTGCTGCGGGCACGCGCGGCCCTGCCGGCGGGCAGCGGGGCGGCACGGCTCGCCGACGCGCTGCTGATCCTCGCGGGCCTGGTCTCGCTCGCGGTGGGCGCCGCCGGCGCGGCGCCGCGCGGCGCGGATGCGCGCATCATCGCCCCACGCATCATCGCCCCACGCATCATCACCGCACGCATCATCACCGCACGCATCATCACCGCACGCATCATCACGGCACTCTGGGGACCGGCGCTGTTCGGCTGGGGGCTCGGCAGTGCGGCGGGCCTGCAGGCGGGGTTCGCGGCACTCGTGGCGGCGGCGGTTGCGGGATTCGCGCTGCTGGAGGCCGCGCCGTGCGGCGCGGGCCCCGCACGCACGGCGTCGCTGCTGGCGGCGGCTTCGCTGCCGCCGTTCGGCGGGTTCGCGGCGCTCATGCTGCTGGCGGAGGCGGCACTGCCCACGCGGCCGGTGCTCGGCGTGGTCTTTCTCGTGGTGCTCGGCGCCTTTTCGCTCGCGGTGCTCGGGGCGTTCTCGCTCGCGGCGCTCCAGGCGCGCGACACCGCCGAGGCGGCCGGGTCGCCGCCGCTGCTGGTCGCAGCGCTCGCCGTCTCGGTGCTGCTCGGGGTCGCCATGCCGGCGCCGATCGCCGACGCGCTGGTGGACGCGGCCGGCCTGGTCGCGGGAGGCGGCAGTTGAGCGGCCGGTCGCTGTTCCCGCCGGACCCGGTGGACGCGATCCGGGCGGGCCGGCGGGAGGGGATCCGCCACGTGCTCGACGGGGGCGGCTGGCAGCGTCTCACGGCCGATCTGGGCGCGCGCCAGGCGACGGTGCCGCTGATCGCGCTCTGGGCGGAGGCGAACGGGCAGGGTGGCGGGCAGGTTCACGCGCTGTTCCACCCCGACCGGGCGCGGCCGCTGATCGCCACCGTGAGCGTGGAGGCGGGGCGCTATCTCGGGCTGTCGGGTCCGCTGCCGGCGGCGGCGCCCTACGAGCGGATCGTGCGCGATCTCTGGGGCTTCGAGGCGATGCACGCGCGCGATCTCCGCCCGCTGCTCGACCATGGCGCCTGGCCCGCAACCGCGCCGCTGAGCGCCCGGCCCGGACCGCCCGCCCGCGGGCCGGAGCCGCCGGATTGGCGACCGGTGGCTGACGAGAGCTGGGCGCTGCTGGAGGAAGGTCCCGTCGGGATGGCGGAGGGGCTGCTCCGCACGCGGCTCGCACTCGACGGGCCGCAGATCCGCGCGGCGGAGTTCGCGCACGGCTTCAACCATCGCGGCCTGCTCGCCTCGCTCACCGGGTGCGACGTCGCCGCGGCGGCCGCGATCGTGGAGCGGGTGGCGGCGGTCTCGACCGTGGCCCACGCGACCGCCTTCGCGCGCGCGGTGGAGCACGCGAGCGGGACGGAACTGCCGCCCGACGCCGCCGTGCTCAGGGAGGTGGCGGGTGAGGCGGAGCGGATCGCGGCGTTCCTCGCGACCCTGGGCGACATGGCGGAAGCGGCCGGGGCGGCGCGGCTCGGACGCGGGGCGTTCGAGCTGCTCGCCTCCTGGCGCGAGGTGATGCATGCGGCGTTCGGGCATCGTTTCGCGCGCGGCGCGGTGCGGCCGGCGGCGGCGATGGCGTCCGGTCCGGTCGCCTCGCTCGGGCCGGCCGTGGAAGCGGTGGCGGCGATCCTGCCCAAGATCGAGCGCGGCTACGCCCGTCGCCTGGCGCCGCTGCTGCGCGGCCGCGCGGTCGTGAGCACGGTCGCGGCCGGGATCGGGGGCGCCTCGGGGATCGTGGGCCGCGCCTCGGGACAGGGTTTTGACGCGCGCCGGGCCTCGCCCGTGCCGGTCGCTGCGCGCGGGCAGGTCGAGGAGGGCGGCTGCGCCGACACCCGCATGCGGCTGCGCCTGGCGGGCGTGGCCGATGCCGCGGCGCGGATCGCGGCGCTGCTCCGCGCGCTGCCCGACGCGCGGCGCTCGCCCGTCACGCCGGGCCGCGAGCGCGGCGAAGGCCTCGGCGTCGCCGAAGCGCCGGAGGGCGAGGTGTGGCATTTCGTACGGCTCGACGGCGAGGGGCGGATCGCGGCCGCCTACGCGCGCGACCCGTCGATCGGCCATGCCGCACTCGCCGAGGCGGCACTCGCGGGCGAGGCGGCCGAGAATGCCACGCTGCTGCGCCTGTCGTTCGGCCTCTCGCCGGAAGGGATCGATCTGTGAACCTGGTGGCCGCCCCCTTCCCCGATCCGGCGCAGGTGGCAATGCTGGCCGCGCGGCTGCGCGACAGCGGGCGGCGCCTGCCGGGCGGCGCGCTGTCGCTGCTGCATGTGCCGACAGGCGGCTGCGGCGGCTGCCGGCTGGAGCTCGCTTTGCTGCAGTCCCCGCCCTACGACATCGAGCGGTTCGGTCTGCGCTTCGTCACCACGCCGCGGCACGCCAACGTGCTGATCGCCACGGGCTCGTTCGCGCGGAACGCGGCGGGCGCGCTGCGGCGGGCGTGGGAGGCGATGCCGGGGCCGCGGTTTCTCGTGGCGCTGGGCGATTGCGCGTCGAGGGCGGAGCCTGTGGGTGCGGCGTATGCGCTGACGCCGGGCGGGCTGCGGGCGGCACTGCCGGTGGACCTGGCGATCCGCGGCTCGCCGCCGGCGCCCGAAGCGGTGCTTTATGGGTTGGCGGCGTTACGGGCGGCGGTGGCGGAAGCGTGAGAGGGCGTGTTCCGCATGACGCATCGGGCGAAGAAGGCCAGGGGCTCTGCCCCTGGACCCCGTTAAGGGCGGAGCCCTTAAAACCCCCTACTGGAGTACAGGCGCTGGAGACTGGATGCGTTAGCCGAAGTCGATAATTCAGGCTTCGCCACGCACCAAACGATCAGGGTTCCAAGGGACGACTGTCCCTTGGCGGGTCCAGGGCAGAGCCCTGGCCTTCTCCCTTGCGGCGTGACTCTGTCGGCCGGCACCTCGAGCACCAGCAGCGTCCACTTGTCGGCGACCCGGCCGATCAGCGCCTCTATCCTGGGGTCGATCTCGGCCGGCGGCGTCATGCTCGCGTAGCGCTTCGCCGCAGCGATCTGCTCGTCGGTGAAGAGGATGGTTTCCACCTGGTGCGTATAGCAGTTTCAGGTGCCTTCTTTCGCCTGGAAACCATCGTCCGTAGAAGTGCTGCGTCCGATGGGAGAAGTCAGATGAAGCTTACGAGTCGAACGATCCTCATTACCGGCGGCAGCAGCGGCATCGGCCTCGAGCTTGCCCGCCAGTTGCTCGCCCGTGGCAATGTCGTGATCGCCACGGGACGCGACCAGGCGCGGCTCGACCGTGCCCGCGCCGAGCTCCCCGGACTTCACGGCTTCCAGACCGACGTCGCCGATCCGGCGGCGATTCGCACGCTGCATGCCGAAATCGCCGGGCGCTTCCCGGCGCTCGACACGCTGGTGAACAATGCCGGCATCATGCGCAACATCGGGCTCGCCCAACCGCGGGGCCTGGAGGATCTCACCCGCGAGATCGGGATCAACGTCGAAGGGCCGATGCGCATGGTGCAGCAGTTCCTGCCCGACCTGCGCCGCAACCGCGACGCCCTGATCGTCAACGTCTCGTCGGGGCTGGCCTTCATCCCGTTCCGGATCGCGCCCGTCTACTCGGCGTCCAAGGCGGCCATCCATGCCTACACGATCTGTCTGCGGGCGCAGCTCGCGGGCACGGGCGTGCGCGTGGTCGAGCTGGCGCCTCCGGCGACCGAGACGCCGCTGTTCCATGGCGAGCTCGACGCCGCGCCGGCGGGTCCGAAAGAGATGAAGGTGGACGTGCTGGTGCGCCACGCGATCGCCGGGATCGAGGCGGGACGGACCGAGATCCGGCCCGGGCTGGCGCAGGTGCTCAAGATCGCGAGCCGGGTTGCGCCTGGGTTGATGTTCCGGCAGTTGGCGAAGGTGGGGTAAGAAGGCCAGGGTGTGACGTGCGGAGCACGCCTCGGCGCGGCGTGCGGAGCACGCCTCCGGCATGACGCCCTGGACCCGCCAAGGGGCTTGCCCCTTGGATCCCATGACTTAAACGAGCACGATGCCGCCGGCCTTCTTGCCTGCTAGACGCTCCGCAGATCCAGCCGCAGCGTCATGCAATACGCCCCGCCCCCCGACATGATGAACGGCTCGAGCGCCACGTCCCGCACCGCATAGCCGCGCATCCCCAGCCGCTCATGCAGCGACGGCGTCGCGTTGGCCATCACCACCGTATCGCCCAGCGCCACTGCGTTGACGCAGAAGCGCGCCGCATCCTCCTCGGTCGCCTCGATCCGCCACCCCTCCGGCACTTGCGCGTGGATGGCGGCGAGCGAGTCCGGCGTGAAGGCCGGCGGGTAGAACAGGACCTCGCCGCGTGGCAGAACGCAGAAGCACGTGTCGAGATGGTAGAAGCGCGGCGTCGCCAGCTGCAGCGCCACGAGCGGGCGGCCGAAAAAATGGCGGATCGCCTCGATGCTGCTCTCGCTCGAGCGCTGGCCCCAGCCGACCCAGAACTGCGCGCGCGTGCTGTCCCAGATGCAGTCGCCGGCCCCCTCCTGCTCCACGCCGGCGGGAAACTCGGCCACCTCGGCGATCAGGCCGCGCACGCGGAGATCCTCCAGCGCTGACGCGAAATGCGCCGCCTCGCCGGCGCGCTCGGCGCAGTGGAACCGCGCCACCAGGCAGCGTCCGTCGAGCACGATTGCGGCATTGGCGGGGAACACCATGTCGGGCAGCCCCGGCTGGCCCGGCACGGTCACGACGGTGGCACCGGCTTCCTGCAGGGCGTCGGCGAGGGCCGCCGAGGCGGCGACCGCGCGGCGCTTGTTGCCCTCCGGGTCGTCGTGCCACGCGTCGGGACGCATCCACGGGTTGATGGTGTAGGAGACGTCGTAATGGGACGGGTCCGTCATCAAAAGGGTCGGTGTCACGCGCGTGTTCCTCGCGGAGGGCCGCGCCGTTGTAGCGGCAGGTCGGGCCGCCGCCGATGCCTAATTGCTCTTTGCTGCGCTGCACAATCACCAGCGAGGGTCATTGCTCCTCCGGGCGCGAAGGAGTAGTCGGATTTGACCATGTCGAGGCCTGCCGCGAGGTGACGCTTCGCGTGCGCGGTTCTCCCGGGATTAACGAAAAGTCCAGTATGTTGAAGAAAGAGGCTGGGTTGACGAAAGAGGCTGGGGACAGGATGAGCATTTGGACGCGGTCGGGCGTGAGGGCGATCGCCGCATTCGGCCTGACATCGCTGCTCGGCGGGTGCAACCTCGCCGTTCTGAACCCGCAGGGCAGCGTCGGCCAGGCGGAGCGCTCGCTGATCATCACGGCCTTCGTGCTGATGCTGATCGTGGTGGTGCCCACCATCGCGGCGACGCTGATCTTCGCCTACCGGTTCCGCGCCACCAACACCGCGGTCGAGCATCGGCCGGACTGGGCGCACTCGACGCGGCTCGAGATCGTGCTGTGGGGCATCCCGCTGGCGATCGTGGTGGTGCTGGGCACCATCACCTGGCAGACCTCGCACTCGCTCGACCCCTACAAGCCGCTGCCCGTGGGCGGCAAGCCGATCGACATCGACGTGGTGGCACTCGACTGGAAATGGCTGTTCATCTACCCCGATCTCGGGATCGCCAGCATCAACGAGGTGGCGTTTCCGGCCGGCCGGCAGGTGGCGTTCCACATCACCTCGGACACGGTGATGAACTCGTTCTTCATTCCGCAGCTGGGCAGCATGATCTACGGGATGGCCGGCATGCAGACGCAGGACCACCTGATCGCCGACCACCCGGGCAAGTACGGTGGCTTGGCCACCATGATCAACGGCCGCGGCTTCGCTGACATGCACTTCACCGCGATCGCGACCGACGGCCAGGGCGCGTTCCAGCAATGGGTGGCCAAGGTCCGCGCCGCCCCCGACCACCTCGACCAGTCCACCTACGGAAAAGTGGCCGCACCGAGCGAAGCCGACCCGGTCCACTACTTCTCGGTTGCCGAACCGCACCTATTTGACAGCATCATCGCCAAATACATGGGCAAGGCGGAAGCCGGCTCGGCGAGCCTCAAGGAATAGGTCCATGAATTTGCTGGGCAAGCTCACTCTCGCGGACATCCCGCTCGACAACCCGATCGAGATGGGCGCCGTCGTCTTCATGGCGATCGTGGTGCTCTCGGTCATGGCGGCCGTCACGTATTTTGGACGCTGGACCTATCTCTGGAAGGAATGGGTCACCTCGGTCGATCACAAGCGGATCGGCGTGATGTACATCCTGCTGGCGCTGGTGATGCTCGTCCGCGGGTTCATCGATGCGCTGATGATGCGTTCGCAGCAGGCGCTGGCCGGTCCGGGCCATGCGGGCTACCTGCCGCCGCACCACTACAACCAGATTTTTTCGGCCCACGGCGTGATCATGATCTTCTTCATGGCCATGCCCTTCATGATCGGGCTGATGAACGTCGCCGTGCCGCTGCAGATCGGCGCACGGGACGTCGCCTTCCCGTTTCTGAACTCGATCTCCTTCTGGTTGACCGCCGTGTCGGTCGGCCTGGTGAACGCCTCGCTGGCGATCGGTGAGTTCGGGCAGGCTGGGTGGCTGTCCTACCCGCCGCTGTCGGAAATCCAGTACAGTCCCGGGTCGGGCATCGATTATTACATCTGGTCGCTGCAGATCTCGGGCATCGGCACCCTGCTCACGGGCGTGAACTTCTTCACGACCATTCTGAAGATGCGCGCGCCGGGCATGGATCTGTTCAAGATGCCGGTCTTCACCTGGACCTCGCTCTGCACCTCGGTGCTGATCATGGCGGCGTTCCCGATCCTGACCGTGACGCTCGGGATGCTGACGCTCGACCGCTACCTGGGCTTCCACTGGTTCACCAATGATGGTGGCGGCAACCAGATGATGTACGTGAACCTCATCTGGGCGTGGGGTCACCCGGAAGTCTACATCCTGATCCTGCCTGCCTTCGGCGTGTTCTCCGAGGTCGTGCCGACGTTCTCGCAGAAGCGGCTGTTCGGCTACGTGTCGATGGTGTGGGCGACGATCGCCATCACCTTTCTCTCCTTTGTCGTCTGGCTGCACCACTTCTTCACGATGGGGTCGGGCGGCGACGTGAACGGCTTCTTCGGCATCGCGACCATGATCATCGCGATCCCGACGGGGGTAAAAGTCTTCAACTGGCTGTTCACGATGTATCACGGCCGGATCACCTTCTCGGCCGCGATGCACTGGACCATCGGCTTCATGGTGACCTTCACCATCGGCGGTATGACAGGCGTGCTGCTGGCCGTGCCCGGGGCCGACTTCGTGCTGCACAACAGCCTCTTCCTGATCGCCCACTTCCACAACGTGATCATCGGCGGCGTGCTGTTCGGCTACATGGCAGGCTACAGCTACTGGTTCCCCAAGATCTTCGGGTTCACGCTGAGCGAGAAGTGGGGCATCCGGTCGTTCTGGTTCTGGCTGACGGGGTTCTACTTCGCCTTCATGCCGCTCTACGTACTGGGCTTCATGGGCATGACGCGGCGCCTGAACCACTACGACAACCCGGCCTTCCGGCCATGGCTGCTGGTCGCCGCCTTCGGTGCGTGCCTGGTGCTGTGCGGCATCGCCTGCACGATCATCCAGCTCTACGTCTCGATCCGCGATCGTCACCAGAACATGGACCTGACCGGCGACCCGTGGCACGGCCGCACGCTGGAGTGGGGCATGTCATCGCCGCCGCCGTTCTACAATTTTGCTCTCGTCCCGACCGTTCACGCCCTCGACGCGCTCTGGGACATGAAGGAGCGCGGCGAATACGCGGAGCCGGCCGACCACTACCTCGACATCCACATGCCGAAGAACACCGGCGCCGGCTTCTTCATCGCGGTGGCTGCCGCGATCATGGGCTTCGCGCTGATCTGGTATATCTGGTGGCTCGCGGCGCTGGCGGTGTTCGCAGGCTTCGTCACGGTCTGGCTGCGGACGTCGAACGACGACATCGACTACTACGTGCCTGGCGCGGAAGTGGCCCGCATCGAGCACGCGCATTTCGCGCGGGTCGAGCAGGCGGCAAACGCCAACGCCATGCACAAGGTGGCGCTCGCCGGCGACGACTGAGGCGGCGACGAGGTAAGAACGCGCGTTTGGCCGCCCCGGCTCGATCAGGCCGGGGCGGTCGTGCGTAGGATGGGACGCATGATGTTCTGGGGGATTGGAAGTTGAGCAGCACGACTGCGGGGTCGGGTGCCGGGGGGCACGGCGGCGGCGGCGACGTCACCGAGCACGACTCGCACCACGGCCATCACGGCCACGAGGCCGGCCCGAACACCGTGTTCGGCTTCTGGCTCTACCTGATGACCGACTGCATCTTGTTCGCGACCATCTTCGCGGGCTTCGCGGTGGCGCGGAAGCAGTTCGCGGGCGGCCCGACCGGGCATGACATCATCGAACTGCCGACCGTGATCGCCGAGACCACGGCGCTGCTGCTCTCCTCGGTGACCTACGGCTTCGCGATGCTGGCGGCGCATCGGCAGAAGCTCGGCCAGGTGGTGGGGTGGCTCGTCGTCACCTTCGTCCTCGGCGCCTCGTTCATCACGATGGAAATCCACGAGTTCGCGGGCCTGGTGGCGCGGCACGCGGGTCCGGACCGCTCGGCGTTCCTGTCGGCGTTCTTCACGCTGGTCGGCACCCACGGGCTGCACGTGACGATGGGCCTGATCTGGATGGCGACGCTGATCTTCCAGATGGTGGTGCTGAAGAAGGGGCTTACGCCCACCTACATGAACCGGCTCACCTGCCTGTCGCTGTTCTGGCACTTCCTGGACATCGTCTGGCTGTTCGTCTTCACCATCGTCTATCTGATGAGCGACCTCTGATGGCATTCGCACACGAACACCCCGAGGAGCATCACGGCGCGCCGCACGGCACGTTCGGCTCCTACATGCTCGGCTTCATCCTGTCCGTGGTGCTCACGGCCGCGTCGTTCGCGGCGGTGATGGTGCCGGGCGTCATTCCGCATGGCGACATCGTGCCGGTGATCATCGTGCTCGCGGTCGTGCAGATGTTCATCCACGTGTATTTCTTCCTGCACCTGAGTGCGGCGCCGGATCAGCGTTGGAACGTGAACGCGTTCGCTTTCGCGGTGATGACGGTGCTGATCCTGGTGATCGGGTCGCTGTGGATCATGAACAACATCAACACGAACATGACGCCGAACGGCGGCAACATGCGTGGGATGGAAGACCTGCAGCATCAGCACTGAGGGAGAAGGCCAGGGCTCTGCCCTGGACCCGCCAAGGGACAGTCGTCCCTTGGAACCCTGATTGTTTGGGTTGTTCCCTGGCGACGCCTGACATTATAGACTGTGGCTAACGCATTCAGTCTCCAGCGCCTTTACTCCTACCTTCAGTAGGGGGTTTTAAGGGCTCCGCCCTTAACGGGGTCCAGGGGCAGCGCCCCTGGCCTTAATCTTCCTCGTCCTCGGCATGCGCCTCCGCATCCGCCCGCAGCCGATGGAACGACCGCCGCGAAAACGGCAGCATTCCCAGATACATCAACCCCGCCGCCGCCAGCGCCGCCCAGGGGTCCGCCACCAGCACGGCCGCGAACGCTCCCGTTCCCAGCAGCAGCGGCAGCACGAACTGCGCCGGCACCCGGAAATTCTTGAAGCTCCACACCGGCCACGTGGACACGGCGAGGAACGCAGCCCCGATCTCGAACGCCGCCACCACCGGCGCCGCGTGCACGGTGGCGAACAGCCAGCGCTGGCCGAGCTGGTTCGCCTCGAGTCCCGCGAAGAGCGGAAACAGCACCACCCCCGCCGCTGCCGGCGCCGGCACGCCGGTGAAGAAATTATAGGCGTAGGCTGGCGTCTGGCTGCCCACCAGCGATGCGTTGAAGCGCGCAAGCCGGAGTGCCAGGCACACCGCGAACATCAGGCTCGGGATGAAGGCGAGCCGGCCCGCACCCGCGAGGCTCCAGAGATACAGCACGAAGGCGGGAGCGACCCCGAAGCACACGAAGTCCGACAGGCTGTCGAACTCGGCGCCGAACTGCGAGGTCGCGCGCAGCATGCGCGCGATGCGGCCGTCGATGCCGTCGATCGCGCCCGCGAACACGATCGCCAGCACGGCGACCGCGTATTTGCCGTCGATCGCGAACCGGATCGCCGAGAGACCGGCGCAGAGGCCGAGCATGGTCAGCAGGTTGGGGATCAGCCGGTTGAACGACTGGCCGGCGAAACGCGGCCGGCGCGCCCGCCGGCGCCGGAGGCCGAGGCGTCGGCGACGGCGCGCAGGCAGGGCGGCCGGCGCGCCGTCGTTCACGCGAGAAGCCCGGCGGGATCGGTGAGCCCGGCCGGGATCGCGAGCGGGGCGGGAGTTGCGAGCTGGGCTGGGCCGGGGCCGCGCACCGCCACGATCGTCTCGCCGCCGACGGCGCGCTGGCCCACGCGCACCCACGGCGTCCAGCCGGGCGGCAGGTAGATGTCGGTGCGGCTGCCGAAGCGGATCAGCCCGAAGCGCGCGCCGCGCTCGACCGCGTCGCCAGGTTCCAGCGCGCAGATGATGCGGCGCGCGATCAGTCCCGCGATCTGCACCACCACCACGGTCTCGCCGGTCTCGGCCAGCTGCATGGCGAAGGCGGCGCGCTCGTTTTCCTCGGACGCCTTGTCCAGCGCCGCGTTGAGGAACTTGCCGGGACGCCTGGCCACCGCGGTGACGATGCCGGCGGCGGGTGCGCGGTTGATGTGGACGTCGAGCACCGACAGGAACGTCGCGATGCGGAGGCGCTCCTCGTCGCCGAGGCCGAGCTCGGCGGGCGGGATCGCGGGCTCGATCGAGGTGATGCGCCCGTCGGCGGCGGCCACCACCACGTCCGGAAAGTTCGGCGGCACACGCTCGGGATCGCGGAAGAAGAACAGGCAGAACAGCGCCCAGACGACACCCAGCCAGAGGATCGCCGGCACGTGATAGACGAGACCCGCCAGCGCCACGACGGCGCCGAGGGCGAGGAACGGGTGCGATGCCCGGTGCGGCGGGGCCAGCACCATGCGGATCGCGGGAAGGATGGACGAGAGCGTGCTCATGCAGCGACGCTTCCAACACGCGGCGTCGCTATGCAAGAGCCCGGGGGGCAAGAGCCCGTCATGCCGCGCGCATCATGCCGAGGCTGGGTGCGGCGATGATGCGCCGGCGCGGCGCGGCATGCAGCGGCGCGGCGGCGTAGACGTCCTTCACCGCCTCCGCCACGATCACGCCGCCGATGCCGGGGACGAAGCGCCGGCCGAGGCGTTCGACCCACGCGGCGCCCCGCAGGATCGGGCGGAGGCGCACGGGCGGCACGAACAGCGCGTGCTGGCTCCGCTCCACCGCGAACATGGCACTCCGGAACAGCTCGGCGACCTGGCCCGGGGTGTAGGGCTGGCCGTGGCCGAACGGAGTCCGTTCCGCATGCGCCCAGAGGCCGAGCCGGTTGGGCACCACCACCAGCAGCCGCCCGTCGTCGCGCAGCACGCGCCAGCACTCGCGCAGCAGCCGCGGCGCGTCGGTCGTGAGCTCGAGCCCGTGCACCAGCAGGATGCGGTCGACGCTGAGATCGGCGAGCGGGAATGCGTCGCCCGCGAACACCGCGTGGGCCTCTGGCGGCGCCGCGCCGTCCGTGCTCTCGAGCCTGGCCTCGATGCAGGAGGCGGCGTCGTCGCGCCAGAGCCCGAGATAGGGGGCGACGAACCCCAGTCCCAGCACGTGCTGGCGCCTGAGGTCGGGCCAGACGGTGGCCAGATGCGCGCGCAGGACGCGCCCCACCACCGCGCCCGTCTCGCCCTGGTAGAACCGGGGCACATCGTGCGCGTACGACGCCATGTGCGCATCCGTGCTCATGGGCGCGCAATAGCGGATAAGGCGTCCCGAGAGAAGAACGGGCGACGAGAAGGAGAAGCGCTGTGCAGGTCACCCCGGTCGCTATTCTGAAGGACAATTATGCCTGGCTGCTGCGCTGCGAGCACACGGGAGCGACCGCAATCGTCGACCCGGCCGAGGAGGCGCCGGTCGCCGCCGCGATCGCGGCCGCCGGCGGACGGCTCGACCTGATCCTGCTGACGCACCATCACAGCGACCACGTCGCCGCGGTGGCGCCGATCCGTGCGCGGTTCGGCGGGCTGGTGCTCGGCGCCGAGGCCGACCGCCATCGGCTGCCGCCGCTCGACCGGGCGTTGCGCGAGGGCGACACGGTGCAGTTGGGCCACGCCGAGGGCCGCGTGATCGACACGCCCGGCCACACGCTCGGGCATATTTCTTTCCATTTCCCGGATGGCGAGGTGCTGCTGTCAGGGGATACGCTGTTCAGCCTCGGCTGCGGCCGGCTGCTGGAAGGCACGGCGGCCGACATGTTCGGGTCCTTGCGCAAGCTCGCCGCGCTGCCGGACGCGACCCGCGTGCTGTGCGGGCACGAATACACGGCCGACAACGCCCGATTCGCGCTGAGCGTCGATCCCGACAACGCAGAGCTGCAGGCGCGGGCGGCGGAGGTGCGGCGGTTGCGGGCCGCGGGGCTGCCCACGCTGCCGGCGCGCCTGGGCAAGGAAAAGGCGGCCAATCCGTTCCTGCGCGCCCCCGATCGGGAGAGCCTGGCGGCGCTGCGAGCGGCCAAGGACGTCTTCCGCGGATGAAATCGGCATCTGCTCTTGCCGGCCCAGGCCGGAGTGCCCATTCGTGACACCACCTCCATCAGAACGGATGCGGAGCCAGGTCTTGTGAGTGGGGTCGTTCAGCCTGAGGAGCGCAAGGTGTCGGCTCCTGTCATCGTCAAGAAATACGCCAACCGGCGGCTCTACGACACGGAGACTTCCGCCTACATCACGCTCGACGACCTGGCTGCGATGGTGCGCGGCGGGCGGGAATTCGTGGTGTACGACGCGCGCACCGGCGACGACATCACGCGCTCGGTGCTGACGCAGATCATCATGGAGGAGGAGACGCGGGGGCGCGCGATCCTGCCCACCTCGTTCCTGCGGCACCTGATCGGGTTCTACGGCGACCCGCTGCAGGGGATCGTGCCCGCGTTCCTCGAGCGGATGATGGAGCAGTTCGCCTCGCAGAAGGGGGCACGCGCGGAGTTCAAGGGCGAGATCGACGACCTGGTGGCAGGGCCGCTGCAGGAGACGGCGCGCGAGAACGTGGCGTTCATCGAGCGGGCGGCGCGGGTGTTTTCGCCGCTGGTGGCGGTGCGCAAGGCGCAGGAGGCGGAGCGGGCGCTTCGGCCCAGCCGCGAGGATCTGCAGGCAGAGATCAGTGCGCTGAAGCTGGAGCTTCAGCGGCGGCGTGGGGATGCGGCTTAAGGCCAGGGCTCTGCCCTGGACCCGCCAAGGGACAGTCGTCCCTTGGAACCCTCGACTTAGGCTTCTGCGGCCCTTCAACCCTCACCATCAGTACGAATGATCGACTCCAAGTCGGGGGGATCCAAGGGGTGACCACCCCTTGGCGGGTCCAGGGCAGCGCCCTGGTCTTCTCGCCGCCCCCCCTCCAACCTCACCACCATGTCGACGATCCGCAGCGCCGCCAGCCGATGCGTGATCAGCAGCGTCGTCCGCCCGCGCATCAGCACGGCCAGCGCGTCGAGCACCACGCCTTCCGAGGCGGCGTCGAGCCCCTCGGTTGGCTCGTCGAGCAGCAGGATGGGCGCGTCCTTCAGCAGGGCGCGCGCGATCGCCAGGCGCCTGGCCTGGCCACCAGAGAAGCGCTGGCCGTTCTCGCCGGCGAGCGTATCGAGGCCTGCGGGCAGGCGGGCGATGTCGGCGGCGAGATGGGCGGCGGTGAGTGCCGCCATGAGCTCGGCGTCGCTGGCGCCGGGGCGGGCGATGAGCAGGTTATCGCGCACGCTGCGGTTGAACAGGTGGGTCTGCTGGGACACCACCCCGAACAGCGCGCGGGCCGCATCGCCGTCGAGTGCCCGGAGCGGCGTGCCGCCGATCGAGACCTCGCCCTCGTAGTCCCAAAAGCGCAGCAGCACGTTGAACAGGCTGGTCTTGCCCGCGCCGCTGGCGCCGACGATGCCGATCGCGGCACCTTCCGGGATGTCGAGCGTGACGCCGTCGAGTGCGTAGGGGTCGCCGGACGCGTAGCGCATGCGCAGGTCGCGGATGCGGATCGGAACCTGGTCCGGGCGCGGTGCTCCGGCCGGCGGCTCCGCGATCGCGGGGACGGCGCCGGCGAGCTCGAAGATGCGGCGTGCGGCGGCCAGGCTCTCGCCGAGGGCGGACCAGGCGGCCGGCAGCGGCGCCACAGCCTCGAAGCTCGCGAGCACGAACAGCGCCACCATGGCGAGCACGGGGCCGGTGAGATGGCCGGCGCGCACCCCGGGAATGGCCACCACCAGCGCGCCCCAGAGCGCCAGCCGGGCGGCGAACCCGCAGAGCGCGTTGGCGATGCTGGCGATGCGCATCTGCCGCCGCTGCTGGCGGATCAGGGAAAAGTTCAGCGCGGCGGCGGTCGCGGCCTGGCGGTGCTCGGCGCGGGCGAGCAGGAGCTCGCCGAGGCCGCCCACGAAGTCGGCGAGGTCGGCGCGCAGCTCGGCGCGCGTGGCGACCGCACGCTGGCCCGGAACGCGTCCGAGGCGGAGCGCGCCCAGCGGCAGCACGACCCCCGCGGCCAGCAGGCCGGAGGCGAGAATCGCGGCTGCCGGCGGGCTGAACACGAACAAAAAAACGACCAGGGCGCAGACCGTGATCGCGGCCGCGGCCGTGGGGGCCAGCACACGAAGAAAAAAATTGTCGAGGCTGTCGACATCGGCGCGGACGCGGCTCAGCAGGTCGCCGCCGCGACGCGTCTGCAGCGCCGCGGGCGCCAGCGGTTCGAGCGCGGCGTAGAGCCAGACGCGCAATCCGGCGAGCAGCCGGAACGTGGCATCGTGGGTGACCAGGCGCTCGCCGTAGCGGCCCACCGTGCGGATGATGGCGAGCGCCCGGATCGCGGCGGCGGGGGCGAAATACTCGATCGGCGCGCGGCCGAGTCCGGCCAGCGCCATCGCGGCGATGAACCAGCCGGACAGCGCGAGCAGGCCGACATTGGAGAGGATGACGACGATTTGCAGTGCAATCCCGGCAGCGAGGCTTTTCGCATACGGGCGGAACAGCGCGAGAAGTCGGACAAAATCCCTCACGCGTCGGCCAGCGCGTCACCCATGACGGCGGCGTAGAGCGCGGAGCGGACGGCGAGCTCGCGGTCGCGGCCGCGCGCGACGACGCGGCCGTGCTCGAGCACGAGGATCTCGTGGGCGGCGCGGACGGTTTCGGGGCGGTGCGCGATGACCAGCAGGGCGCAGGTCGGCGCCAGCGCGTCGATCGAGCGTTCGATCAGGCGGGCCGTGTCGCGGTCGAGGCCGGCGCCCGGCTCGTCGAGCACGACGAGGTCGGCTTGCGCGAGGAACACGCGGGCGAGTGCGATGCGCTGGCGCTCCCCGCCCGAGAGGCCCTGGCCGTGGTCGCCGAGCACCGTGTCGAGGCCGTGCGGCAGGCGGGCGACGAGCGCGGTCGCATCGGCCTGTTCCACGGCGCGGCGGACCCGCTCGGGGTCGGCGTCGGGGATGGCGAGCCGGATGTTGTCGCGCACGGTGCCGTGGAACAGGGTCGGCCGCTGCGGCAGCCAGGCGATGCGGGCGCGCCAGGCTTCGGGGGCCACGGTCGCGAGGTCGACGCTGTCCCGCATTCCGTCCAACTGCAGGGTGATGCGGCCGGCGCTGGGTTCGATGAAGCCGAGGGCCAGCTGGCTGAGCGTGGTCTTGCCGGCGCCCGACGGACCCACCACCGCCGTGCGGCGACCACGTTCCAGGACGAGGTCGATTGCCTCCAGCGCCGGCGTGCCGTCGTAGGAGAAGAAGACGTTGTCGAAGCGGATGGTGCGCACCGGGGCGTCGGGCAGTGCTGCGGTGCCGGCGAGGCCTGGCGGGACCGGCGTGTCGAGCAGAGCGACGATGCTCTCCGCGGCGCCGATCGCCTCCATCCGCGCGTGATACTGCGTGCCCATCGCGCGCAGCGGGCGGAAGAACTCGGGGGCCAGCAGCAGCACCGCGAAGCCGGGCAGGAAGTGCAGCTCGCGGTAATACAGGCGAAAGCCGATATAGACGGCGACCATGGCAATGCTCAGCGTCGCCAGGAACTCGAGCGCCAGCGAGGACAGGAAGGCGACGCGCAGCACCTCCATCGTGGTGCGGCGGTAATCGTCGGACGAGCGGGCGATGGCGTCGGTCTCGGCGCGGCTGGCGCCGAACAGTTTCAGCGTGGTCAGCCCCTCGATCGCGTCGAACAGATGCGCGGCCAGCACCGCCAGCTTGCGCCATTGCGCCTGGTTCAGCGCCTCGGTGCCGCGGCCGATGATGATCATGAACACCGGGATCAAGGGCGCGGACAGGATGAGGATGAGTGCAGAAACCCAGTCGGTGGGCAGCACGAAGGCGAGGATGGCGAGCGGCACGAAGCTGGTCAGCACGCGCTGGGGCAGGTAGCCCGCGTAGTAGGTGCGGATGCTCTCGGCCGCGTCGAACACGGTGCTAACGACGTCGCCGGTGCTCTGACGCCGGGTCCAGGCGGGGCCGAGGGCGGCGATATGCGCCTGCAGCCGGGCGCGGATCACGGTTGCGACCGCGGCTCCCGCCTCGAAGGCGAAGGCGTCGGCGAACGCGGTGAGCACGGCGCGGCCGACGAAGATCGCGAGCAGAGGGGCGAGATACGGCCAGGCGGCGTCGAGACCGCGGTCGCCGATCACCACCGCGTCGACGATGCGGGCCAGCAGCCAGGCCTCGGCGATCAGCGCCACGCCCGCGATGGCACCCGCAACGGTGGCAGCCGTGAGCGGGGTGCGGGCGAGTGGCGACTGGCCGCGGAGGAATGTCTCGAGCGCCCGGGTCTCCGCGCGCGCCCGTGGCGGGGCGTGGGTGGTCACGAGCGGTCGCTCCCGAAACGCACCTCCGGCGGCTCGCCGAGCTTGCGCCATTCGGCCTTGGCGAGGATGGCGCAGAGGCCGAGGCCGAACAGGAACATGATCCCGGCGGCGAATTGCAGGTCGGCCGGCAGGCCGAAGATCAGCGCGCCGAGGCCGACGCCTGCGGCCGGGCCGATCGCCAGCAGGCCCATGAAGCGGAGGTTCCACAGCACGGCGCGCGCCCGCCGGCGGTTAGCGGCCTGGGTCTCGGGAGGGATGGGGGTCAATTGTGGTACGAGCCGAGCTTGGTGATGCGCGTCCGGAACACCCAGATCTGGTAGAAATTGTAGAGCAGGATGATCGGATAGAAGCCGCAGACCTCGAGCGCGAAGGTCCGGAGCGAGATCTCGCGGCTCGCCCCCGTCTCGATCGTCCAGGTGCCTGGCACGATGTCCGGCCACATGGTCGCGACCAGTCCGCCGGCCATGATGGCGATCGTGGCGTTGAGCCAGAACAGGGCCAGCACGTCGTGGTCGCGCTTGGAGTGGTGGCGCATCAGGAACGAGGTCACCACGGCGGCGGCCGGGATCAGCCACCAGAGCCAGAAATAGTGGCCGAACCAGGTGCGCGACGCCCAGGGGAACTCGATCGCGATCCAGAGGGTCGAGATCGGCACCGCGGCGACCGCGACGTAGAAGAACCTGTTGGTCCAGGTCGCAGCATGGGTGCGCACGTCCTCGCCGTGCTCGAAGCGGGCGCGCACGAACAGGCCGCCGGAGAGCGAGACCGCGATCACGGCGGCGATGCCGATCCAGACGCTGAACGGGCTGATGAAGCGCCACGTGCCGCCGACATAGGTGGGCACCTGGTCGGGGACGTGAGTGAGCGGGAAGCCGTGCAGGAGCGCGCCCACCGACATGCCGCCGAAGAAGGTGACGATGAGGCTCGACAGGCCGAACGCGAGATCGGTGAAGCGGCGCGTCCGGTCCGACGCGAGATGGCGGAACTCGAGCGCCACGGCGCGGGTCATGATCGCCAGCAGCACCCAGGTCAGCGGCACCATGAGGTAGGGGAAGGCGGAGCCGTAGACGAACGGGAAGGAGCCGAACAGCACGCCGCCGGCGATGATCAGCCAGGTCTCGTTGGCGTCCCAGGTGCCGGCCATCGCCTGCATGATGGCGCCGCGCTCGTGCTCGTCGCGCAGGAACAGCGAGAAGATGCCGGCGCCGAGATCGGCGCCGTCGAGCACGATATAGGCCAGGATCGAGAACGCGGCGGTGAACCACCAGGCGATCGCGAGGATTTCCTGGAGGTGGTTGAGCGGTTCCATCAGGCGGGTGCTCCGGTTCGCGGCTGGTGTCGATCCGGCATCGTGCCCGGCATCATGCCCGGCATCATGCAGGGTGCGGCAGGCCGGGGCCGGCCGGGTGCGTGGCCTTGGGCGTCTCGCGCTCGCCCTTCTCCTGGGAGCCCTCGCCGAGCGAGCCGAGCCGCTGATGGCCGCCATGCTCGACCGGGGTGTCCAGGTTGGGTCCGCTATGGACGATTTTCGCGAAGAACCACCAGGTGGCGCCCCAGACCATCAGCTCGAAGCCGGCATAGAGCACGAGCCACGTGACTTCCTCGCCCACCGTCATGTGGCTGACGCCCTGCTCGGTGCGCATCAGCCCGAACACCACCCAGGGCTGGCGGCCGACTTCGCGGGTCCACCAGCCGACCCAGACCGAGATGTACGGCACGACGCCGGCGAACACGGTGGCGCGCAGGAACCACTTGTTAGCGCCCGCGGTCCAGGTCTGCATACGGCCGCGCAGGATCAGATACGTGCCCCACAGCGCCATCAGGAACATGAAGCCGCCGGCGGCCACCATGACGCGAAAGCCGTAGAAGGGGATCAGCATCGGCGGCCGGTTTTCCTTCGGGAACTCGTCCATGCCGCGGACGGCGCCGTTCCAGGTATGGGTCTCGAGCAGGCTCAGCACGTGGGGGATCTTGATCGCCCAGGCGTTGCCATCGCCGGCCGCGTTCGGCCAGGCGAGCACGTTCCAGGCGTTGTCGACGGTGCCGTCGGGGTTGCGGGCGTGCCAGTGCCCTTCCATCGCGGCGAGCACGGTGGGCTGGTCCTCGAGCACGGTGATGCCCAGGCTGTCGCCGAGCCAGATCTGCAGGGGGGCGATCACCAGGAGGGCGAGGATTGACGCCTTCATCGCGCGCTGGAACATCACCGTGTGGCGGCCCTGCAGAAGAAACCAGGCGGAGATGGCCAGAACGTAGCCGATCGCGAGCTCCCAGGCGGCGACCAGCATGTGCGGGAAGCCGTAGATGACATCCGGGTTGAACAGGGCGGCGATCCAGCTTCTGACGTGGAACACGCCGCCCTGGAGCGTGATGCCGCGCGGCGTCTGCATCCAGGAATTGGCGTCCAGGATCCACATCGCCGAGATGGCCGACGAGATCGCCACGTTGAAGGTGGCGAACAGGTGCGTCTTCTTGCCGATCTTGCCCCAGCCGAAGATCATCAGGCCGATGAAGCCCGCCTCGTACATGAAGGCGGAGATAGTCTCGTAGCCGAGCACCTGGCCGAAGAACGGGCCGGCGGCCTGCGAGAAGGGCCCGTAGAGGATGCCGAACGCCATCTCCATGGTGATGCCGGTTGCGACACCTGCGGCGAAGTTGATGATGAACAGCCGCTCGAAGAAGCGGCTCAGCCGGTACCAGTATTCCTCGTTGGTCCAGACCCAGAACAGCTCGCCCACGAACAGCATCGCCGCCAGCCCGATGGTGAGCGGCGGATACAGGATGTGCAGCGTGGTGATCCAGCCGAAGTCGAGCCGCGACAGCAGGACGGATGGGGTGTTCTCGACCATGTGCTCTCCACGTCGCCGGCTCGGTGTGGTCGGACGCCTTGTAGCAGGAGTTGGGTATTTGCCGCGTCCTGCAAGTGGCCGAGCCGATGACGATCCGGGGTGCTGCGCCTAGCGGGCCACGGGGAACGCGGGGAGGACGAACAGGGTGGACCGCCCGACCCTGACCCGGCCCACCTCGACCGTGACCGGGAAGGACACCGGCAGGCGATCGTCCGGTGCCAGCAGGCCGAGGAAGCCGATCGCCGCCTCGGTCTCGCCGGCGGAGATGGCGCGGGCGGCATGCGCCCGCTTGAGCGTTGCCGCCCAGCCCGGTCCGAGCACGACCTCGCCGCCGCCCGCGAGGAGGCCGCCATCGTCGAGGCTGCCGCGGAACGAGAACCGGCCTCGCTGCCCGGCCCAGGAGATGTCGGCGCCCTTGAGCTCCACCGGTGCGGGCGCCGCCGGGTCGGTCGCCGTGCCGATCTGCAGGGTCGCTGCCATGTGCTCGACCAGCCGGCCGTTCGGCCAGGTTCCGTGCGCCGGCAGCGTCACGTCCTGCGCCCGGACCGACAGGCGCCAGCCATCGCTCGTGTCGGCCAGATCGCCGTGCAGATCCTCGAGGCTGGCGACGTCGTCCGGGCCGCCGCCGTGCAGGCCGGCGCCGATCCCGTCGCCCCCGAACTGCCAGCCATGGGCGGCGGGGACCAGGCAGACGCTGCGGCTCCAGAGATCGAGCTGTCGGCCGTCGGGGAAGATCAGCGTGACGGGCCGGGTCCAGGTCACGGTGAGGCGGAACAGGTTCCAGACCGGGCGGCGAAGGGTGAGGTCCTGGATCGTGACGTTCGGCAGGAACGGCGCCCCGGTGACCGTCGCGTCCGTCACCGTGAAGCCGGTCCAGCCGGCATCCGGCGCGCCTGACAGGATCAGCCCGTGGTTCGCGGCCGCCGCGACCATGTCGTTCCAGTCCGGGCGCAGCCTGGCATCCGCCGCCAGCTGACCGCCGCATAACGCGGCGATCAGGAGGGCGAGCGTGACCAAGGTCCTGTTTATCCGGGGGATTCCCGTCACCGGTCATCCACAGGTGCGGCGGCGCGTAACAAAATTGACGGCCACGGTCCGGCGGCCTGGGCGCCACGCTTCGCCGGTCGATGCGGCGGCGTCACGACCGATGCGGCACGGTTGCCGAAGACCGCGACGCAAGCGTTAGTTTTTGAGACTGTTATCACGCGGAGAGTGCATGGCGTGGGCGTCGCCGGTGGTCGCTCATGGGTCGGAAATCTCGGCCGACGAATGGCTTGCGGTGCTTTCCCGGCTCTCGCCCCCAGCCTTGCCGACGCTTCGTGCACAGAGTTGTCCACAGGTGTCCTGGTCCATGAACGCCTCACCCTCGCACCAGGACCGTTCGAGGCCGGACAGGATGTCAGCGCGGGAGAAGGGTGTTGGCAAGGGCGGTTGGAGGTGGACGCGGATGACGTCCAGCCTGCGGCCGCGGAGGCGGAGCAGCATGCCGCGCCCCCAGGCGTCTCCGGAATTGGTGGTGACGGGGATCGTGAGGGCGCCGCGCCCGGCCAGCGCCACGATGCCGGGCTGCAGCCTGCCGCGCGTGCCAGGGAGGAGGCGGGTGCCTTCGGGGAAGATCACGATCTGCCGCCGCTGGGCGAGTGCAGCGTCGGCGCGGCGGAGCATGTCGCGGAGCGCGCTCGCGCCGGCGCTGCGGTCCACCGGGATCATGCCGGCGGGTTCCAGGAGGGGGCCGACCAGCGGAATGCGCGCGAGCTCCCGCTTCATGACGTAGCTCGGGCGCGGGACGAGGGTGAACCACAGCAGCGTGTCGATCCCGGCCTGGTGCTGCGAGGCGATCACGGCGGCGCCGGCGGGGAGGTGTTCGCGACCGGTGACGACGATGCGGATGCCGCCGATCACGCGCAGGGCGGCGACCGTGATGCGGATCCAGGTGCGGGCGAGGGAGAAGGCGCGGGTGGGGGCTGCGAGGCGCACGACGATGCCGGCCAGGCCGAGGGCGAGGGTGAGGAGGATGAAGAAGATGTTGAAGGCGAGGGCACGGAGGACGCGCATGGGGCGGCGAGATGGTGGAAAGCGGGCGCGAGCGCAAGAAGAAGTAAGGGGCTCCGCCCCTTAAACCCCGCCAGGACCGAGCCGGTCCTGGACCTGGCTATCGAAAGGGGTCTGGGGTTAAGACCCCAGCGGGGTCCAGGGGCAGAGCCCCCTGGCCTTCTTCTTACACGGTATCCGCAGCCCGAGGCGGCGGCACCAACCCAGCCTCCACCGCGAGGAACTTGTTGTACTCGGTGAACAGCACCCGCAGGCACGTCCCTGGCGGATGCACCGCGTAGGCATGGAAGCGCGCGTCCGGCAGCGCCAGCGCGAGCTCTGCCAGGGCCCGGCGCATGTGATAGCCGGCGGTCACCACCACGATGTCGTGCAGGCCGCTCGCCTCGGCCCAGGCGGCGGTCTCGACCGCGTTGCCGCGCGTGGTGCCGGCGCTGTGGCCGACCGCGACATGGGCGGCCGGCGGCGGCCACCAGGCGACCTGCCGCACCGCGGGCGCTTCCGTGGCGGCGCCGAGCAGCGAGGGCAGGGTGATCCCGCGCGGCACGCCGGAGATCAGGAGCCGGTCGGCGACGCCCGATTGCAGCAGGGCGAGCGCCGTCTCGATGCGGAGCGCGCCGCCGGTGAGCACGACGATGCCGTCGGCATGCGACGGCCAGCGCGAGTCCCGGTCGGCGTCGCGGGCGAACCAGGCGAAGCCGCCGAGCCAGAGGAGGCCCGCGGCCAGGATCGCGGTGAGGGCGGCGCGCCTGTGGCTCATCGGTGGTGGCTCATCGGGGGCGGCTCATCGTGCGGCGTCGCGCGCGCGCAGGCCGGCGAACAGGCCGGCGATGCCGCCGCAGAGCGGGGGTGCAGCGGCGGCGGCGGCGAGGCAGGCGGCGGAGGGCTGGCCAGCGGCGGCGAGAAGCAGCAGCGGCAGCGCCAGGCCCGCGCCGAACAGGGCGCCGGCGCCGGTGGCGAGGCCCGCTCGGACAGCGGCACGCCTGGCGAGGGTGCGCGGCCGCTCGCCCAGGATCGCGAGCGTGCGGATGCTCGCACGGGCCGGCCCGACCGCGAGCCGGCCCGCGAGGTGGAGCGAGGCGAGCGCCAGCCCGGCCGCCAGCACCAGGACGAGGCTCCGTGTCGCCCGCAACGCGGTGTCGAGGCGGGCGAGACCCGAGGCGGCGTCGACCGGGGTGGCGCTGATCGTCGCTCCGGGGGCGACCGCGGCGATCCGGGCGGCGGTGGCGGCGTCGGGGGCCTGCACGAGGGCGACCAGGCCGGGCAGGGTCGAGGCGTCGATGCCGTGGCCCAGCCACGGGGCCAGGACGCGCTGCCGGGCTGCGTCGTCGGCGGGCGCGGCGGCACTGCCCAGGAGGCGTTCGACCGCCGCGATCCGCGAGCCGGCGATGCCGGTGCCGGCGGGCAGGTCCGGGTCGGGCACGATCACGAGATGGGTGCCGGCCGCGCGGAGCCAGGCGGCGTCGAGCGGGCTGGAGGCCACCAGCAGGGCCAGGGCTGCGAGCGGGGCGGCGGCGGCGGCCGCGCCGGCGATGGCGGGTGCCGTGCTGCGCATCGCCGCACCCTGGGCACGCGAACCGAGCGTGCGGAGCTCGCCCACGCGGCGCTCCTCGCGCCGGAGCGCTGCGCGGTCGCGCGGGCGGCTCACGCGGGGACGAGCCGGGCGGCCACGCGCCGGGGGGCGGGCTGTTGCGGGCCATGGAGGCGGCCGGCGGCGAGATGCAGCGTGGGCGCGGGAAAGCGCTGCGGCAGGCGCTCGTCGCGGGTGGCGATCACGACGGTGGCGCCGAGCCGCCCCACCTCGCGGACCAGGGCCCACATCCGATCGGTCTCGCCCTCGGAGAAGCCGGCGAAGGGCTCGTCCGCCAGCAGCAGGTCGGGACGCGGCACGACCGCGCGCGCGAGCAGGCAGAGCTGGGCCTCGCCGCGCGACAACTGGGCGGCCGGCACGTGCATGCGGGCGCCGAGGCCCACCCAGTGCAGCATCTCGGTGGCGTCGACGCGGGCGGCGGCGGCGCGGATGCCGGCGATGCGTAGCGGCAGGGCCACATTCTCGAGCACGGTGAGGTGGCCGAGCAGGTCGTGCACGCCGCGGACGCTGCCGATCCGGCGTCGCAGCATCGCGAGCTCGCCGGCGTTCGCGCGCCCGGCATCACGGTCGAGCAGCAACACGCGGCCGGCGGTGGGGTGGCGCGTGGTGTCGAGGAGGCCGAGCAGGCTCGACTTGCCGGCGCCCGTGCTGCCGGTGAGCCAGCGGAACTCGCCCTGGGCCACGCCGAGCGTGAGGTCGGACAGCGCCGCGGAGGCCTGCTTGCGTCCGTGGGCGGGATGGATGAGTTCGACGCCGTCCAGTTGGATCACGGCACTCTCCGACGGGACGACGGAGGCTCAGGTGCACGCCGCCCGATGGCGTATCTTGCATGGATGCGGCTCCGGAAGATATCGCGAACAACATGCAGATCGAATGTCCCGCCTGCGCCGCCCGTTATGACGTACCCGACGAGGTGGTGCTGCCCGGGCGGGCGATGCGCTGCGCCCGCTGCGGCGAGACCTGGGCACCGCGCGCGGCCGAGCCCGAGCCCGAGCCGGCGTTCGAGTCCGAGGTCGCGGCGGGCTTTGCTCCGGAGGCGGCGCCGGGCTCGCTGGACATGCGGCCGTCCGCGGAGCTCGCCGACGAGGGCTGGCCGGAGGAGGCCGACGTCACCGGGGTCGCCGACGGCGGTGCGCGATCATCGCCGCTTGCCGCCGCGCCGGCAGGCGGCGTCGGTGCGGCACTCGTCGTGGCGTGGCTCGCGAGTGCGGCCGTGCTGCTCGCCGCCGGCTGGGCCGCCTGGCATTTCCACGCGCGCATCGAACACGCATGGCGGCCGAGCGAGCGGCTGTTCCGCCTGTTCGGGCGATGACGGCGGCACGACCGGGTGGCTGGTGTTCTGCAGTGCCCGCATGAGCGTGTGGCCGGAGATCGAGATGTCGGCGCGCGCGGGGAGGGGCGCGCGGGGTCGTTGGGTGCCGGCCGCTGGGGGTGCCGGCCGCTGGGGGTGCCGGCCGCTGGGGGTGCCGGCCGCTGGTCGAGCGAGACGTCGGCGAAATAGGAACCGGGAACCGCTCACGGCCGCGGCGCGTGGTGTTGCCCGCGTTCTTGATGCACTGGCCCATGACGGAGTTCAGACATGGCTTCCTCCAACGACGACGCGCCGCGCGATCAGATCCGGCGGCGCCTGGTGCTCGGCAGCGGCATCGCCGCGGGCACCCTGCTCGCCGAGCAGCGACGTGCCGCGGCGCAGGTCGTGCGCTCGGATGGGCCACCGCAGGCGCTGAACGGCCAGACCATGCCGGAGCCGCCGCCCGAGCGCAGCGCCGGGCCGATCCGGGCAGGTCGCGGTTCCGATCTCCGCGGCAAGGTCGCGGTGGTCACGGGCGCTGCCCGCGGCATCGGCCGCGCGATCGCGGTGGAGTTCGCGGCCAACGGCGCCGACGTGGTGGCGATCGACATCGCGGGCCCCGTCAGCCCGGCGTCGGACGCGGTTGCGGCGACGCCGCAGGAGCTCGACGAGACGGTGGGGCTGATCCATCGCTACGGACGGCGCGGCGAGGCACTGCAGGCGGACATCCGCGACATCGCAGGAATGCGCCAGGCGGCCGACCATGTGGAGGCGACCTACGGCAAGATCGACATCCTGGTGGCGGACGCCGCGATCCAGCGCTGGAAGCCGCTCCTCGAGATGGAGGATGCCGACTGGTTCGACGTGATCAACAACAATCTGAACGGCACCGCGAACACGATTCGCGCGTTTGCGCCCAAGATGGTCAAGCGCCGCCATGGCCGTATCATCGTGCTCTCGTCGATGCAGGGAAAGCACGGCACCAAGGATGGTGCCAGCTACTCCGCATCGAAATGGGGGATTCTGGGTTTGATGAAATCGGCAGCGCTCGAGTTCGGCCAGTACAACATCACGGTCAACGCGCTGATCCCCGGCCTCGTCGACACCCCGCTCACGCGTTACGACAAGCGGCTGGTGGAAAGCATGTCGGAGAGCGGCCACAAGGCCTCCGGCAGCGCGCCATCGCCGGACGAAGCCTGGAAGGTGCGCGCGCAAACCGTGGCGATGCAGGTCGGCTGGCTGCAGCCCGACGATATTTCCCCCGCCGCGGTGTTCCTCGCGTCCGACGCGGCGGCGCTGGTGACGGGCGCGGAGTACGAGGTGACTGCCGGCGATAGTGCGAAGGACATCTGAGGAGGAAGGCCAGGGCTCTGCCCTGGACCCGCCAAGCGACAGTCGTCCCTTGGATCCCTGATTGTTTGGGTTGTTCCCTGGCGAGTCCTGAAGTTAGAGACTTCGACTAACGCATTCCCTCTCCACGCCCGTACTCCAATCTTCAGTAGAGGGTTTTAAGGGCTGCGCCCTTAACGGGGTCCAGGGGCAGAGCCCCTGGCCTTCTTCGCCCGATCGAACTCGACCGGGCGAGGCCACGGCCGCGACGCAGGAGGCTCTGCCGATTAAGGGCCGGGAGGAGTTCCGGCCGGCAGCACAGCTGTTCGGCAACCATGACGGCGCATGCCAGCTGTTCCGCGCTGAGGTGCCGCACCGCCGGGCGCCGCACCGCTTCGTGCCAGGGCCGGCCTAGCGCCGCGTCCAGGCACACCCGCATGAAGCAATGGTCGAGCCGGATCGGCCAGCGATGGGCAACCGCCATGCCGGGCAGCACCTCACGGGTCAGTTCCAGCCATCGAGCCAGGAGCGCTTCGCGGCCTGCTCCATCGGGCGCGGCGTTCATCCGATGGGCTCGAGAAGCTCAACGTCCTCTTCGCGAGTGAGCAGTCGTGCCCAGGCAAGTTCGCGGAGGTGGAGGAGAGCCTTTGTGTCCATCGATAACCTCGCTGCCCGGCGTGCCAGCCTCTACCGCTGGAGGGAGACCAAAGCAGATGTGGCTGCATGGAACGAGTTCTCCGGGCGCTGCAACCCGAGCCGGGAGCGCAGCGTGCCCGGCGCGTATTCCGTCTGATGCCGGCCGCGTCTCTGCAGTTCGGGCACGACCGACTGCATGAAGTTCGACCAGTCGTCCGGCAGCAGCGGAAACATCAGGTTGAAGCCGTCCACGGCACCCCCGACGAACCACTCTTCCATCCGGTCGGCGATCTGGGACGCCGTTCCTGCGACGAGCGGCATGGAGCCGGTGTTGGCGATCTTGCGTGCCAGCTGCCGGATCGTCAGCCCCTTGTTCGCTTCGTCCTGCACGATCTTCAGCCAGGTGCGCCAGCCGTCGTAGGTTTCCAGATCGGGCAGGTCGGGGATTGGCCCGTCGAGCGGGAAGGTTGACAGGTCGGTTCCGGCCCAGCTGGAAAGGAGATCGATGCTGACCTGGTCGAGCATCAGCGCTTCCATCGCCGCCTGTTTTTCCAGCGCCTCGTCCATCGAGGCGGCGACGATCGGCAGGATGCCGGCCATCAGCCTGAAACTGTCGGGCGCGCGGCCATGTCTCGCCAGTCGCTCGTTCATGTCGGCGCGGTAGGCGAGGCCGGCGTCGAGGCTGTGGATCGCGGCGAACTGGATATCGGCATGCGCGGCCGCGAGCTCGCGGCCGGCCTCCGACGAGCCGGCCTGCACGATCAGCGGATAGGCCTGCGGCGAGCGGGCGACGTTGAGCGGACCTTTCACCCGAAAATGCTCGCCCGCGTGATGCAGGTAATGAACCCTGGCGGGATCGGCGAACATGCCCGAACTCTTGTCGATCAGGACCGCGTCGTCTTCCCAGCTGTCCCACAAGGACTTGGCCACGTCGAGGAACTCGCCGGCACGCGCGTAGCGGCGCGCATGTGCGATGTTGCCGTCGAGGCCGAAATTGCGGGCTTCCTCGTCGAGCGCCGAGGTCACGACGTTCCAGCCGATGCGGCCATGGCTGAGATGGTCGAGGGAGGCGAACATCCGGGCGATGTTGTAGGGCTCGGAATAGGACGTCGAGGCGGTCACGACGAGGCCGATCTCGCTGGTCACGGCGGCGAGTGCCGCGACCAGCGTGATGGGCTCCAGGCGCGGGTTCGCGTAATGCGCGACGCCGCCGGGCGTGGTGTCCCAGATGCCGAGATGGTCGGCGATGAACACCGCGTCGATCTTCGCGCGCTCGGCCTCGAGGACGAGCCGGCGATAATAGGGGAGATCGAAAATCTCGTGTCCTGGCGCGCCGGGATGCCGCCAGGACAGCCGATGATCACCCTGCGGATTGTAGAAGAACGCCGCCAGGATCATCTTCGCGCGTGACATGGGTTCCGCCGGCTACGCGACCCCTTCGCCGTCGCCCGGCTTGTAGATGCTGCTGTCGGCGCCCATCGACGTTTCCCGCATCAGGAACTCCTCCGCCTCGGCGCGGGTCGGAAACTCGACCGGTGCCTGCAACACGTCGCCGCCCGTTCTGTGCACGGCGAACTTTCCGTCCGGCAGTTCGACGATTTCTGCGAAGGCCATGGGCTTCTACCTCGTGCGGTGCAGCCTCCTCAACGCGGCGCGGGTGACATGGATGCCACGCAAGAAGGCCAGGGCTCTGCCCTGGACCCGCCAAGGGGCTTGCCCCTTGGATCCCAGGACTTAAAAATCGGTTCTAAGGGCGACTGCCCTTAGCGGGGTCCAGGGGCAGAGCCCCTGGCCTTCTTCGTCAGAACGCCTGCAACAGACGATCCAGGTACCGGAGCTCATCCGCCGGCCGCTCGCGGTCGGAATCCCGTCGCCGCAGCTCCTCCTCGATCTGGCGGTTGCGGGCGCGGGCGGAGTCGTCGGGCAGCGCCAGCTCGGTGTCGTCGCCGGTGGTGCGGCCGTTGCCGGTGAGCTTGCGGCCGAGCGGGTCGCGCGGCCCGTCCTGGGCGTCGTCATCGCCGCCGTCGGTCGCGCCCGGATCGCCCGACATGCCGCCATCGCCGCCCGGGGAGAAGCCCGGCACGAAGGCGGTGGCGCCCGACTGGCCGCGGCTCTTGGAGCGGAGCGTGCTCGACATCTGCTGGCCACCCGACTGGAGGTCGCGCAACGCCTCGCGCTCGGCACCGGCCGCCGCGGCATCGTCGCCGCGGCCGAGCGCGCTCTCGGCCGCCGACATCGCGGCTCGCGCCCGGCCGAGCGCTTCGGGTTTCTTGCCGGCCAGCGCCGCGAACTGCGAGGCCAGCGCGTCGGCGGCGCGGCCGAGCGCGTGCTGGATGCGGCGCTCGCCCGTGCGCGGGTCTGGCGGGCTGGCGGCCTGGTCCTGAGCGGGGGCGCCCGTGTCGGCCGGCGGTGGCGGCCCGGGCGGATTGCCGGCGCGCTTCTCGGCCCCGTCGAGCAGCTGGCCCTCGCGCTTCACCATGTCGCCGAGCGCCTGCATCTGCTTGGCGGCCTGCTGGCCCGCGGCCATCGAGGCCAGCGCCTGCCGCACCTCGTCGGGGGTCGCGGGGCGCATCCGGTCGAGCATGTCCTCCATCGCCGCCAGCGCTTTCGCGGCGTCCTCGGGACGGCCGGCGCGGGCGGCGTCGTCGAGGTGCTGCATCATGCGCGCGAGCGCGTCGCGGCCTTGCGCGGCCGCGGCCGCATCCGGCGGCAGCACGGTGCCCTGTTTCAGCGCCTGGGCCATCAGGTCGCGCATGCGCTGCTGCAGGGCGCGCTTGAGCGCCTCGACGCGGCGGGCGAGCTCGCTCTGCGCCTCCGGCGTCTGCCCGCGCGGACCGAGTGCCCGCATGTGCCGGAGCTGCTGGTCGACCGCCTCGCGCGCCGAGCGCATGGCCAGCGCAGAGCGGGCAGCCGCCGCCCCCTCGTGGCTCGCATCCTCGAGCAGGAGGGCGAGCTCCCAGAGCCGCGCCTCGGCCTCGGCGTTGGCGGACGCGTCCGGCCGCGTGCGCAGCAGGGCGGCCACCGCCTCGAGATTGAGGAAGGTGCCGGCCGCACCAGCGTGATCGAACGCGTGGGGCACGCCGCCCAGCGCCTCGAGATCGGCGGCGACGGTGTCGTGGTCGTCCGGGTGTTGGGCCAGGCGACGGCGGGCGTCGACCACGGCGCGGGCGAGCGGGTTGCGGAACGGGCGGGCCGGCAGGGTGAAGCGCCTGGTGTCGCTGCGCCCCGTGGCGCCGCGCGTGTCGCGGGCGACCAGGGTGGCATCGACGTCCGAGCCCGCGAAAGGCGACGCGCTGAGATCGGGCGTCTCGGTGCCGCTGGCGTCGTGCGGGTCGCCATCGAGCGGAATGGTGATGGTGATCGGCGGGGTGTTGGGGACGCCGACCGGGCGGAGCTCGGCGGTGAGCGAGGCCACGCCGTAGGGGTAGGCCACGCGCCACGGCAGGGCGGTGCGCCAGCCGCCGCGTGCGGGGCCGGGGCTCGCGGTCCAGCTCACCGCGGGCGCGCCGAGCGGGATCACGGTGACGTTCCAGCTCGCCACCAGGTGGCCGCCCTGGCGGATGCGGATGGCGCCCGACCGGTCGAGTGTCTCGGCCAACTGGAAGCTGCCGTCGCCGAGGCTCGCGAAGCGGGCAGCCTTGTGTCGGCCGCCGGCCAGATGCGGGGTCGCCGCACTGCCGGTCAGGCTCGCCGTCAGCACCGAGCCTTCCGGCACGCGCGCGGTCTCGCCGCTGCCGGCATGGAGGAAGATGGGGGCCATTCCGGTGAACGCGGGCGGCGAGATCCAGGCCTGGAGATTGCCGGCAGGCCCGGGCACGGGCGCGATGCCGGGGGCGGCGGCGGCGAGCAGCAGGGCGCCCGCATCCTCGCGCGCGACCAGGAAGCCTGCGAGCAGGGCGGCCGGCACGATGAAGCGCAGGCCCCAGCGATCATGCGGGGCCAGCGCGGGGTGCGGCCAGCCGGCGCGAAGCTGGCCGAGCGAGCCTGCGAGGCGCGCCTGGTGGGTGTCCCACAGCGCCGCGGCGCCGGCGGCGCGACGGTCGGCGAGGGCGGCGAGCGGGCGGTGCGGCAGGCGCGAGGCGAGCTCGAGCCGGCGGTCGATCCTGGCCACCGGCGGCGTCTCCAGGGTTCGGACGCGGCGCGCGGCGAGCACCAGGCACGCCGCGAGGGCGGCCAGCGTCACGGGTGCGGCGACCAGCGGCGGCAGCACGGTCAGCAGCCCGAACAGGGCCGCCGCCATCCAGAGCCCGGCGATCGCGGCACTGGGCCCGAGCGCCGGCACGAGCGCCTCGATGCGGAGGACCAGGCCGGCCCGCCAGCGCGCGCCCGCGAGGTTGGCGTGCGGGGTCAAGCGAGCCCGGTCCCGGGTTCGTCGGGCTCCGGTTGCTCTGGCCCCGGTTGCTCTGGCACGATCTCGTCGCGCCAGAGCTGTTCCGCGGTCATGGCCGGGCGGATGGTGGCGACCCGCCCGCGATCGACCAGGAAGGCGGCAGCGAACGGCCTTGCATTGTAGGTCGAGCTCATCACCGCACCATAGGCGCCGGCATCCAGGATCGCGACCCTGTCGCCCGCCGCGAGCGGCGGCAGCTGCCGGGCGCGCGCGAGCACGTCGGAGGATTCGCAGACCGGGCCCGCCACGTCGTGGGCCATGAGCGGGGCGTCGGTGGCACGGAGCGGGACGATGCCGTGCCAGGCATCGTAGAGCGCGGGCCTGACGAGGTCGTTCATGGCGGCGTCGATGATCAGGAACGGGTGCGGGAGGGCGTCCTTCGTGCGGATCACGGACGCGACCAGCACGCCGGCGGGCCCCACGATCCAGCGGCCGGGCTCGACCGACAGGCGCAGCCCCGAGCCTGCGAACACGGCGCCGAGCGCTGCCGCGAGGGCTGCCGGGTCGGCGTCGGGCTCGCAGCCGTAGCCGATGCCGAGGCCGCCGCCGCAATCGACCGCGTCCACCGCGTGGCCGGCGGCACGGAGGCTTCCCACGAGGCCGGCGATGCGCTCGGCCGCCGCACGGAACGGCGCGCCGTCCATCACCTGGCTGCCGATATGGACCGCGAGTCCGCGCAGGCGCAGCGACCGGCAGGCGGCGCCCTCGGCCCAGGCGGCCTCGACGCTGCCCGCGGCGATGCCGAACTTGTCGCCGAGCCGGCCGGTGCTGATCTTGTCGTGGGTGCCGGCGTCGATGTTGGGGTTCACGCGCAGCGCCACGTCGGGAACGTGCCCCGAGGCGGCCGCGAGCGCTGCCAGCGCGCGCAGTTCCTCGACGCTCTCGACGTTGATCTGGCCCACGCGCTGCGCGAGCGCCAGGCGGAGCTCGGCATCCGTCTTGCCGATGCCGGAGAAGACGATGCGTGCGGGCGCGATCCCGGCACGAAGCGCGCGCAGGAGTTCGCCGCCGCTGACCACATCCGCGCCGAGGCCCGCGCCGGCGATCACGCGGAGCACGGCCAGGTGGTCGTTCGCCTTGACCGCGTAGTGGATGCGGGCGCGCTCGATGCCGAGCGGGGCGAGTGCTGCGGCGAGGTGATCGATGCGGCGGCGGATCGTGTCGGCGCCGGTGACCCAGAACGGGGTGGGCTCGTCGATCGCGGCGAGGTCGGCGCCGTCGAGGGTGAGGGCGCCCGAGACGGTGCGGCCGAGCGTGGGGTGGCGGCGGGCCACGAGACGCGCGGGGTCGGGCATGGGGGGCGGCTCCGTAAGAAGAAGGCTAGGGGCTCTGCCCCTAGGACCCCGCCAGGAGGAAGGTCCTCCTGGACCTGCCATTAAATGGGGTCTGGGGCCAAGGCCCCAGCGGGGTCCAGGGGTGGAACCCCTGGCCTTCCTGTCTTCCGGAACGTGATGTTCAGGCGGGTGTCAGCGGGTCCGGCTTTAAGCTTCGCGATCCCGTGGAACACGAACCGTGCCGGCCCACCCCACACCACCACGTCGCCATGCACGAGCGGGATCCGCCGGGTGGGGTCCGTGCGCTGCAGCCCACCCCACAGGAAGATCGCCGGCAGCCCGAGCGAGACCGACACGATCGGGCTTTCCGCGTCCTGCTCGTCGCGATCCTGGTGCAGCCCCATTCCCGTGCCCGGGACGTAGCGGTTGATCAGGCAGCAATCGGGGGCGTAGCCGGGAAACCCTGCCGCAGAAGCGGCCGCCTGCGCGAGGGTGGCGAACAGGCGTGGCATGGCGGGCCAGGGCTGTCCGCTGACGGGATCGAGCGGTTCGTAGCGGTAGCCGCGCCGGTCGCTGACCCAGCCCAGCGTGCCGCAATTGGTCATCGCCGCCGCGATCGTGCCGCCGCCGCGGGTGGTCAGGTGGCGGAACGGGGCGCGGGCGGTCACCGCGTCGATCTCGCGTTGCAGGGAGGCCGCCTCGGCGAGTGCCCAGCCGCGGAGGAGCGTCGCACCTGGTGCCAGGGTCTCCGGCGTGCGTTGGGCGAGAGGGGCCAGCAGGTCGGCCAAAAATTGCTCCTTTCCCTCGCGGGCGGTTTCGGTCGATCCCGCACAGATGGGCGCACCGATCAACGATGGCGAGGACGAGCGTGCTGCCAATCGCCGCGCCGGCGACCTCGTGCGCGAGGGCCGGCTCGACGAGGCGGACGCGCTGGCGGTGGCGGTGCTCGCGCGGCACCCGGGCTCGGCGGACGCGTTCGCGGTGCGCGGCTATGTCGCGGCCAAGCGGGGCGCGTTCGCGCGGGCGGTGGGCTTCGTCGAGGCGGCGGTGGCCGGCCGCGCGGAATCGCTCTGGCTGGCATTGCTGGCCGACCTGCACCGCAATCTCTACGAGCTGGACGCGGCCGAACGTTGGGCGCGCGACGCGATCGCGGCGGCGCCCGAGCGCGGGCGGCCGAACGCGCTGTCGGCGCTGGGCCGCGTGCTGACGGAGCGGGGTGACCTCGCGGGCGCTGCCGCCGCCAACCTCGCCATCCTGGCGATCGAGCCCGAGAACCCGTACGCGCATTTCGCGCTCGCCGAGGCGCTGCTGGGGCAGGCCGAATGGGGGCCGGGTTGGCGCGAATACGAGTGGCGTCGGCGCCTGCCGGGAGCGGGCGCCGACCTGCCCGATCTTGGACTTCCCTACTGGAACGGGATGCGCCTGCCCGGGCAGCGCCTGCTGGTGATCTGCGACCAGGGCTTTGGCGACACGATCCAGTTCAGCCGGTTCCTGCCCGTGGCGGGTGCGCGCGTGGGCGAGCTCGTGCTGGCTTGCGCGGCAACGATCGGCACACTGCTCCACCGCGTTCCCGGGGTTGCGCGCGTGCTGAGCGATTGGGGCGATCTGCCGCTGGAGCCCGGCCAGTATGCCGCCTACGTGCAGATCTCGAGCCTGCCGATGCTGCTCGACCCGCTGGGCGAAGCGATCACGGGTGCGCCCACACTGGTCGCGGACCCTGGTCGGGCGGCCGCGTGGGAGAGCTATCTCGCGGCGATCCGGCCTGGCGCATGTCGGATCGGCCTGGTCTGGGCCGGCAAGCCGGCGCACCCGAACGATCGGCGTCGTTCGCTCGCACTGGCGGAGCTGCTGCCGGTCGTGCGGACGGCGCCGAAGGCCCTGTTCGTCGCGCTGCAGAAGGGCCGCACGGATGCCGACATGGAGTTGCTTGCGGCCAACGGCGTGCTCGATGTCGCCGACGCCGTCTCGAGCTTCGACGACAGCGCGGCGCTCGTGGGAGCCCTCGACTTGCTGATCACGATCGACAGTGCGCCGGCGCATCTCGCTGGCGCGCTCGGCACGGCAACGTGGATGTTGACGCCCGCGCCGGGCGACTGGCGATGGGGCGTAGAAGGCACGCGATCGCGCTGGTACGACAGTATGCGGTTATTCCGTCAGCCGGAGCCGGGGAACTGGGCCGCCGTGCTGGATGGACTGTGTGCGGCGCTCGGAACATGGAGGGTGCGGGAGTGTCCTCCCGCACCCTCCGTTCGCGTCAGCTGAGGCGGGCGACCCGGCGGGCGCGCTCGGCGTCCGCTTCCTCCGGCGTGTAGCCGGTGCCGGAGGGATCGAATTCCTTCCAGCCCTGCGCCTGGTAGTCCGTGCGCCGACCTTCGATGGTCGTCGCATTCGGCGTCAGCAGGATGCGCTCGACGTTGGCGGCATGCGTCTCGTCGGCCCGCACGGTCACGAGCGTGCCGCCGCGGCGAACACCTTCCGCATAGACATGCGCGTCCTGCTCGGGAACGCCTGCGCCGGTGAGCGAGCCCAGAAGGCTGCCCGCACCCGCGCCGACACCCGCGCCGGTGAGCGTGGCGACGAGCCAGCCGGCGGCAACCACGGGCCCCACGCCTGGAATGGCGAGCGCGCCGATGCCGGCGAGCAGGCCTGCACCGCCGCCGAGGATCGTGCCCACGCTGGCACCCGTGCCGGCGCCGGTGGCCGCGTGATCGGCCGTCGTGTCGGTGGTGGCGGTCCCAGGCTGGCGGTTGTTGCCGACCAGGCTGATGTCACCGTGCGGAATGCCGGCACCCTCGAGGGCCGTGACCACGCCCTGGGCCTCGGCGTAGGTGTCGTAGACGTGCGAGAATGTTCTGATTGCCATTGGTTCGCTCCCTAACAGGCTATTTTCAGGATTGGCCAGAGCCGACATTGCCCTTGTAGTCGAGCCATACGGACACCGACTGGCCGTCCTTGGTCGCGTTGCCGCGCCACACGCCGTGGGTGTCCTTCTTGAGGCCGCCCACTGCGGTGAAGCCTTCCGAGGCAATACGGCGGCGGGCTTCGCCCTTGCTGAACGAGTTGTGGCCGGAGGCCGGCGTCGCCGCGTTCGCGTTGGTGGTGGCGACGGTCTGGTTGTCGTTGCCGGACGCGGGGGGCTGGTTGCTGGTCGCGGCCGGCGTTCCGGAGGTCGCGGGCGTGCTGGTCGTGGTCTGCGCAGATGCAGCGCCGGTGGCCAGCAGGATGGCCGTTAGGCCGAGTGTAACGGGACGCATGTTCTTTCTCCGTGCGGTTGTTGTGCGAAACGCGGACGGCACCGCTGCCGCCCGCGTGTCAAAGCGAAGGGGCTCTGCCCCTTAAACCCCGCCAGGACAAGCAGTCCTGGACCTGCATACTTAAGTCATGCAGGTCCAGGATCGGCTCGATCCTGGCGGGGTCCAGGGGCAGAGCCCCTGGTCTTCTCTAGCGGCTCTTCTCGTAGAGCTTGGACGCGATCTCGAAAATCTCCTCGGGCGCGTAATCCGGTGCAAAAGCGCCGTAGTTTCCGAGAAGTTCCGGCATTTTGCCGCCCTCGGGATAACCCTCGATCACTTCGAGCTTGCCCGGCGGGTCGCCGGGGAGTGCGACCTCGTCGTTCGACCACACGCCGGCCGCCGACGCGTAATCCTCGGGGCTGAACGTGTAGAGGCGGCGATGCCGTCCCTCGTCGAGATATTTCTGGCACTCCGGCACCCGGTCCAGATTGATGTTCGGCGTCGGCAGCATCTGCTCGATCGCCACACCCGTGATCTTCTTGAGTGCCAGCGCGTAGGCGTGCGCATGCAGCGAGCCGCGCACCAGCAGGTAGGCGCAGATCTCGCGGCCGGTCGGCTCGATCATGGTCTCGTAGACGCGCAGCTTGTGGATGCGCGCGCCGCATTCGAGATGGAAGTTGTGCAGCAGGTCGATGATCAGGTTGCCGGTCGTGGTCACCATGTCCACGTTCCAGGACATCGAGTTCGAGTTGACCGGCACGGCGCCGCCGCCATAGCTCAGGAACGACGCGGCCGAACGGACGTTCTCCATCTCCTTGAAGGGCGCCTTGCTGATGTCGACGTCCTTCTTGGGGTTGCCGGGCCCGTTGTTGAGCATCGCGATGCCGTTGCTCACGAGCTCCACATGGCCGAGCTCCTCGGCGAAGATACTCGAGACCAGGCTATAGAACGGCTTCAGCTGGGTCTTGTTGCGGAAGTTGAAGCTCTGGAACATGTAGTTCCCGAGCGTCGACATCTCGCCATACTTGCCGCCAAGCAGCTCCTGCAGGGACGCCGCCGCGTTGGGCTCCGGCTTCTTGGGCTCCGGCAGTTCGGTCAGAAGTCTGTCGATTTTCGCAAACATGCATGCCTCCGGGCGCTCGTCTTGCGAGGCAGGTTTCCTCGCCTCTCGCGACCGCTGCCCGACAAGTCCCGCCCCGGAGATTGGTTGCCCCGGCACGTCGTCACAGCATGGTGCTCGCCGACGCCACGATCGGGGCTGGACAAAGCCGCTTCTGTCCGGTTCCAATCATTTTCTACCCGGCATCGTGCAGCGTGACACGCATGTTGCAGGCGAGCGCCTCGCCCGGCGGGATGAGTGCAATGCCCGGCTTGTCGGTGAACTCGCCCTCGAAATCCTGCGGGCTCGCATAGCCGGACCACGGCTCGATGCAGACGAAATCGGCGGGCTTCGACCAGATGCCCAGCGTGGTGAAGCCCTCCCAGGCCACCGTGATGGCGGGGGCACCGGTGCCGGGCGCCTCGTAGCGGACCTCGCGGCTCGACGGCGCCTGCAGGATCACGGCGTCGCGGGCGAACACGGCGTCCGATAGCGGGAGCACGCGGCCCTCGACCGGCGTCGCCACCGGGTCCGGCAGCAGCAAGCCGCCCTCGAGCCGCCGCACGGGGCCGTTCTCGTCGGTCGCGAAGACGAGGCGGTGCGCCTCGCGGGCGATCCCGTCGGCGAGCGGCCAGCGAAAGGCCGGATGCGCGCCGACCGAGGCGGGCAGCACCGTCTCGCCCGTGTTCTCGACGCGGAAGCCGATCGTGAGAGTGGAGCCTGCCGCCGCATAGGCGAGCACCAGGCGAAAGGGGAACGGGTAGGCGGCCCGCGTCGCCGCATCGTCGGTGAGCTCCAGCGTGCAGCCATCGTCGCGGCGCGCGAGAAAGCGGAACTCGCGGTCGCGCGCGAAGCCGTGCTGGGTCAGGCGGCCCGCGAAACCCCGGTGGTGCAGCGTGTCGTGCACCAGACGGCCGACGATCGGGAACAGCACCGGCGCGTGCCGCGGCCAGGCGGGGCCGGCCTGCCACAGCATCTCGCGCCCAGCTTCCCCAAGCCTGTCCGGGAAGCGGAGCGAGCAGAGCTCGGCGCCCGCCGCCTTGACGCGGGCGCCGATCGCGTCGCTGCCGAAATCATGCGCGTCCATCGGGCTCGCCTCCGTGATCTTCGGCCCGACCGTAGGCGGCTTCCCGCCACTGGCGGAAGAGCGTGTCTTGCGGCAGGCTTCGATCGGAGAACGACACGAAGAGGAGCCGAATGGCAGTGTCGGGCACGGCAAGAGGCGGGCTGACCATCGCCTGCGTGGCGGTGGGATCGGTCGCCGCCTTCGCCGCACTCGCAGCACCGGTCAGCGGACGCGGCCTGGATACGCCGGATCTGGCGTCGGCGTTTGCCGCGAGCTTCGGCAGGCCGGGCCCGTTTCTGCGGAACTGGAACCAGCCGATGATCGAGGTGGAGACCGGCAAGATCTTCGGCACCAGTGCTGTGGTTCTGGCGGTTCACGCCCACGATCTCGTGCCGCTCGCGGGTCGCAGATATGCTCTGATCTCCTATGAGGACGACACGGGCGGCGGGCACGCGAATCCCGGGGAGATCGCCATCTCCTATCTCCACCGGACCGCGAGTGGCTGGAGGCTGGAACGGCTCTGGCCCGAGTTCATCGCGTCGGGCGTGGGCGGCAGGCCGGCGAATGCGGGCGTCGAGATCCACCGCTTCGGCGGCGACCCGCTCGTCATGGCGCGAACCGAATGGTGCGGCATGGGCGAATGCTCGGACTGGTTCGACGTGATCCGCCTGTCGGCCGACCGGCCTGTCGCCTATGACGCCGTGCTCGCCGGGGCCGCGTCTCCCGTCGACGCGGCGGATCTCGATCCGGATGACGACAATTGCGAGAACTACGATGTGCAAGCTCGCGTCGGGCCGCCGCGGCGGCCCGGCACGCTGTTCTCGATAAGCTACGACGGGTGGACGGCCGCGCCGAAAACGCTGTCGCCGAAGCGGCCGCTCCACCTGGTCACGAGCTATGCGCCGCGCGGTTCCGAGCTGGCCATGCAGCCCGTCGTGCCGGTGCCCGAATGCGGGCGCTGAAGGTCGCTTTTCCAGTGGCACTGCGTAACGATCGCGACCTATGCTCGCCCGCTACAGGGAGGGAACGGCCATGTCGCGAACCGCACCGATGCTGCTCGCAGCCTTCGCCCTGCTGGCGCCCGCGGCTGTGCGGGCCGCCGACGCGCCGTCCGCCAACGAACGGGTGGTCGAGACGCAGCTGGCCGAGATGAACCGCGGCGACTGGCGGTCCGCCCTCGACGTCTACACGCGCGACACCCGCAATTTCGGCCGCGTCGTGGGGCGCGCCGTGATGGAGCGCATTTTTCAGGACATCTACGCGACCTTCCCCGACTTCCGGCAGAAGGTGGTCGAGATCGTGGCCGTGGGCGACAACGTCATCGTGCGCGAGCGGATGAGCGGCACGCATGACGGTGTCGGGCGGATCCCGGTAAATGGCGGCATGCTGGTCGGCGTGCCGCCCACCAGGCGCCATTACGAGATCGACGCGATCCATTGGTACAAGGTTCGCGACGGCAAGATCGTCGACCATTACGCGGTGCGCGACGACCTCGCGATGATGCAGGATCTCGGCCTGTCACCCAAGCCCGCGCCGTTCGACTGGGCGGCGTTCGCGAAGCAGGCGAACGCGCGCCCCTGATCTACGCGTTTTCGGGGAGGAAGAAGGCCAGGGCTCTGCCCTGGACCCGCCAAAGGGCGGTCTCCCCTTGGATCCCCTTTACTTAACGAATCGGTTCTAAGGGCAAGCCCTTAGCGGGGTCCAGGGGCAGAGCCCCTGGCCTTCTTCTAAGGCGTTTTGGGATAGCTTTTGGGATAGATGACCTGGCTAGGCGGTCCTGGCGACGCGGGCTCGCCTTTCTTGCCGCAGCCGGCGAGCGCCAGCACGGCGGCCGCGAGCAGGAGTGCCAGGGTCTTCATGCGCCAACTCCATCGAGGCGCGCGAGCCACGCGGCCGCCTCCGCGCGCACGTTCGCGGCCGCGGTGCCGCCGAGGCTCGTGCGGGATGCGATCGAGGCCTCCACGCCGAGCACGGCGAACACGTCCGCGGTGATGCGTGGTTCGATCTCCTGCATGGCGGGGAGCGGAAGATCCTCGAGCGTCGATCCGCGCGCCTCGGCGGCGGCCACGATCCGGCCCGTGACGTGGTGCGCGTCGCGGAACGGCAGGCCCGGCACGCGCACGAGCCAGTCGGCGAGGTCGGTCGCGGTGGAGAACCCGTCGCCGGCCGCAGCACGCATCCGCGCCGTGTCGGGGCGCAGGTCGCGCACCATGCCCAGCATCGCCGCGAGGGCGAGCAGCGCCGCATCGGCGGCTTCGAACACCGGCGGCTTGTCCTCCTGCATGTCCTTCGCGTAGGCGAGCGGCAGGCCCTTCATGACCGTGAGCAGGGCCACCAGCGAGCCGGTGATGCGGCCGGTCTTGGCGCGCACGAGCTCGGCCGCGTCCGGGTTGCGCTTCTGCGGCATGATCGAGCTGCCGGTGGACCAGGCGTCCGACAGGCGCACGAAGCCGAAGGGGGCGGAGCACCAGATCACGATCTCCTCGGCGAAACGCGAGAGATGGCCTGCGAGGATCGCCAACGCGGCGAGGAACTCCAGCGCGAAATCGCGGTCCGAGACGGCGTCGAGCGAGTTGCGCATGGGGCGTGCGAAGCCGAGGGCTGCCGCCGTCGCGTGCCGGTCGATCGGGAAGGAGGTGCCGGCGAGGGCGGCCGCTCCGAGCGGGCTCTCGTTCAGCCGTGCGCGCGCATCGAGCAGCCTGGCGCGGTCGCGGCCGAGCATCTCGACATAGGCAAGCAGGTGGTGGCCGAACGTCACGGGCTGGGCCGCCTGCAGATGGGTGAAGCCCGGCATCGGATCGGCGGCGTGCTCGGCGGCGCGAAGGGCCAACGCGCGTTGCAGGCTCGCGATCTCGCCGGCGATCGCGTCGGCGGCGTCGCGCACGAACAAACGGAAGTCGGTCGCCACCTGGTCGTTGCGGCTGCGCGCGGTGTGGAGCCTGCGACCCGCCTCGCCGATCCGTTCGGCGAGACGCGCCTCGATGTTCATGTGGATGTCTTCCAGCGCGATCGAGAAGGGAAACGTGCCGGCGGCGATCTCGGCGGCGATCGCGTCGAGGCCGGCGGTGATGGCGCCCGCGTCGCCGGCCGGGATGATGCCCTGCGCCTCGAGCATGGCGGCGTGGGCCCTGGAGCCCGCGATGTCCTGGCGCCAGAGCCTGCGGTCGACGTCGATCGAGGCGTTGATGCGGGCCATTGCCTCGTCGGGACCCACCGCGAAACGGCCGCCCCATTGCGCGTTGGCCGCGTCCCCCCGATCCTGCTCGGCCATGGACCGATCCTCCCCCACGCGGCGCGGCGCGCTCAGCCTCGGCGCCTTCCTACTTGCGAGCGGGGGGGTGCGCAAATCGCGCGGCGACGACGCCCCGAAGCTGGCCGACCTCGCCGCGATCAGGAAGCTCACGCCGCCGGTGGCCGTGCCGGGCACGCTCGCCTGGCGCGAGTTCGCGGCTGACGGGTCGGGCGGCACGCCGCGCACGATCGCGGACGAGCGGGGACACGCGGTGCTGCTGAACGTGTGGGCGACCTGGTGCGGACCGTGCGTCACCGAGATGCCGGCGCTGGCCGAGCTCGCGCGGCGCGGGGCGGCGGCGGGCATCGTGGTGCGGCCGGTCTCGATCGATTTCGGGGGTGCGCCGGCGGTGCACGCGTTCTACGCGCGGGCCGGGATCGCGGGGCTGCCGATCCTGGTGGACGCGGGCGGCAGCGTGCGCAGCGGCTTCGGGGTCGCGGCCGTGCCGGTGAGCTTCCTGATCGATGCGAAGGGGATGCTGCGCGCGCGGCTTGATGCGGCCGCCGACTGGACGCGGCCGGACGCGGTGTCGCGCCTGCGGGCGCTGCTCGGCTAGAGGGTTTTGTGCACTTCTCGGCGTGCTGATACAGATTTCGCAGGCATAAGACTTGTTCTTTCTTGAAAGAAAGAACCAAAGAACTTCTATCCGATTGAGCCGTGGGCTGAGTTTAGGCTCAGGACCCTTTACGCGGCTCGACGCAGTGTGATTCATAGGGGATCGGAGGTGTCCGATGTCCCGTCTGGTCCTGCTTTCCGTCGCTCAGATGAAGCGGCTCGCTCCCCATTTTCCCCGTTCGCGTGGGCTCGCCAGGGTTGATGATCGTCGGGTCGTCAGCGGGATCGTCTACGTGATCCGAAATGGCCTGCAGTGGAAGGATGCACCACCAGGCTACGGCCCCTACAAGACGCTCTACAACCGGTTCATCCGGTGGAGCCGCCTCGGGGTGTTCGACCGGATCTTCGTGGCTCTGGTCGAGGAAGCAGGCGTGCCGGAACGGCTGATGATCGACAGCACCCATCTCAAGGCTCACCGGACCGCAGCGAGCCTGCTCAAAAAGGGGGTGCTCCGCGGTGCATTGGACGGACCAAAGGCGGTCTGAACTCCAAGCTGCATGCCGTCTGCGACGGGCACGGCCGACCGGTCGTCATGATGCTCACCGAAGGGCAGATGAACGACCACAAGGGCGCCGCTCTCCTGCTTCCTGTGCTTCCTCCGGCGGGCGAACTGCTGGGCGATCGTGGATACGACAGCGACGGGTTCCGGGAAGGACTGCGCGCCCGCGGAATCGAGCCCTGCATTCCACCGACCAAAAACCGGAAGGTCCCTTTGGCCTACGACAAGGTCCTCTATCGGCAGCGTCATCGGATCGAGAATGCCTTCGGCCGTATGAAGGACTGGCGTCGCGTCGCAACCCGCTACGATCGATGCGCGCACGCCTTCTTTTCAGCGATCTGCATCGCAGCCACCATCACGTTCTGGCTGCCGCAATGAGTCCTGAGCCTAAACTAATAAAAGTCTTTTTGCTTCTTTTTCTTCAGAAAAAGAAGATCTCTTCAAGCCCGGTCGGCTCGGGGTATCGAGGCGGCCGACGTGGCCCGCGCCGCGCGGCGCGTGGGCCAGCACAGCAGCACTCCCACGAAGCACGCGCCGCTCGCCAGCAGGTCCGCGTCGAGCCCGATCCTGTCGGCCAGCGCGTCGCCGACATCGGTGCCCCAGGTGCGGACCAGCACCACCAGCAGCCAGAACGACACGATCGGGGCTGCGCGGAGCGCGGGCACCAGCAGGAACGCGGCGGCCAGCACCGCCGACATCAGGGCGGACGAGCCGGCAGGTCCCTGCGCCATCATGTGCGACAGGCCGTCGCCCGCGACCGTGCCGAGCGTGCCGGCCACCAGCATGGACGCCCAGAAGCCGCCATTCGCGCGCGGCACGCCGGCGTCGCGGCGGCTGAGCGCCACCAGACAGGCGAGCAGGAGCGCGTAGCACAGCATCAGGATCGGGGTGGAGAGACGGATGTCGTGCGTCTGCAGGTCGGCCAAGTTCGTGGCGGCGGTGCGGACGATGATGATCGCGACCCAGTACCAGGCTTCGGTCGGGCATCCGCGTCGTGCGGCCCACAGGGTCAGCGCGAACAGCAGTGCCAACACGGGCAGGCCGCGCCAGTGGCCGAGGCCCAGCGAGTGGGCTGCGAAGTCGCCGAGATCGGCACCGAAGATGCTGGCGAGGCAGAGGGCGGTCCAGTAGCGCGGGCCCAGCGTCGGCATGGTTTTCACGGCGATCTCGCTCCGGTCGCGGCAGTTCGATAGCGCCTGGGGGACGGCTTGTCTGTTGCGAGACGATGACAAGCCTGTTGCGGGATGTCGTGGCGGGAGGCGCGGCGAGGAGCGCGGGACGTGCCCGCCTCGGTCGGGTGTTCGATCAGACCGGCGGCCTTCACGCGCCGCGGTGCAGGTTCCGGTCGAACAGTGCCAGCATCTCGACCCAGCCGCGCTCTGCGGCGACCGGATCGTAGACGGGGAAGTCCGGCTTCATCCAGCCATGGGAAGCGGGATAGGTCTCGGTGCTGTAGCGTACGCCGGCTTGGGTCAGCACCTGCTCGAGCCGCTCGGCCATGGCGGGCGGGTAGCTGCGGTCGTTCTCGGCGGCGGCGATGTAGAGCTCCGCCTTGAGCTTAGGCGCGAACAGATGCGGGCTGGTCGGCAGGTCGGTGGCGAGGTTGCCGCCGTGGAAGCTGGCGACCGCGGCCAGGCGATCGGGCCAGGTGCCGGCAGCCGCGATCGCCATGCCGCCGCCCATGCAGAAGCCGACCGCGCCGACCCTGTGGCCGGCCACGTCGTGCCGGGTGTCGAGATAGGCGAGGAAGGCCTCCGTGTCGTGGGCGGCCTTGTCGTTGCCGGTGGTGGCCATCAACGGGCCGAGGATGGCGCGGGAATCACCCGCGAAGACCTCGCGGGGGACCAACGGGCCGTAGGCGCCGTAGCGATAGAAGAGGTCGGGCAGGAGCACGACGTAGCCGGCGTCTGCGAGGCGCTGCGCCATGTCGGTCACCGCGGGACGGATGCCGCCGGCGTCCATGTAGAAGATCACCGCCGGCCAGGGACCGCCGGCGGGCGGGGTCAGGATTTGCGAGGGGCAGTCTCCGTCGCGGGTGCGGATGATGACGTGCTCGTTCGGCATTGGCTGCGTCCTCGACCAGGCGTGGGAGGTGTCTGCTTCGGATGATCCGCGAGCGCAAGCGGACCGATCGGGAGCCATCGGGGTAACCGCTCGGCTGCCCGGGATAGCCGGGAGCGGAAGGGCCGCTTCTGAGCAGCTGGCGAGTGAAGCGGGCATTCGGCGAAGGCGGTCAGGTGGGAGCGCGATCACACTTGCGGCCGAGCAGATGCCGCAGCGGGCCGCCGATGCTGCGGAGAGGAGCGGTCATTCGCCAGGAGCTGGGGAGTGCGGCGATTTCGACGCGAAGCGCTGCGACCTCATCGTCGAGCAGGTGCGCGGGTCTCAGAACCACATCGTAGAACATCCGGGTGTGCAGTGCGAGATACTGCATTCCCCAGTCATGGGTCAGCATGAATTCATGGGTCGCGTTCCCCACGCCACAGGGGATGGGGGGCCTCCAGCGTTGGAACTATGATGTAGTCGTTGATGACGACCCAGCCGTTCTCGGGAACCTTTCTCGCGGCGACTCCGAGATCGCGCTTTTCACGCGGCCAAAGCGCGAGCCGAGTCGTATTCAGCCCGCGCGGACTCGATTTCTTTCCGTCTCGCGTTGGCCCATTGTGCCAGCAGCGCCAACGGCTCGGTCAGCGAGCGCCCTAGGGCAGTAAGCTCGTAGTCTACGCGAAGGGGAACGGTCGCGTAGGGCGTTCGCCTAATGAGACCGTCACGCTCAAGTCCTCGCAGCGTCAGCGTCAGCATGCGATGGGAGACGCCCGGTATGGCACGCATGAGCGCATTGAATCGCATGGTGTCGGATTCGGAAAGATTTCCTACGACCATGACGGTCCATTTGTCGCCAACTCGGTCGATGATCTGCGCCAGGCCGCGGCAATCATCTTTTGCCGGCTGGAGCATCGTCTTGCCAGAGAAGGCGACCTCAGGCGGCATCATCGACCTCCCTCTCTTTGGACCGGTCACGCACATCGGTGTGCGTTACGGACAAGCCCATGCGTTCTTGCGCCTTATGCCACGCCCAATCACATCCTAACACACAGAATGTGCGTAGGCAGGTTGCTATGAAAATTGGTGTGAGCGGTGCCAGCGGGAACGTTGGCCGTGCCGTCGTGGCAGGGCTGCAAGCCCGTGTCCCGGGAGACGAGATCGTCGCAATCAGCCGCTCACTCGGGGCGCACGCGGGTGCCGTGCAGAGCCGCTTGGGCAACTACGACAGGCTGGAGACGCTGCGTGACGCCTATGCCGGGCTTGACCGACTGCTGCTCATCCCTGGCGCGGATCTGGCTCCGGGCGTGCGCAGCCGACAGGCGGTGGCCATGGTGGATGCGGCCGTGGCGGCGGGTGTCGGCCACATTTTCCTTCTGTCGGCCACCGGCACGCGCGAGGAAGCGGAGCCGGCGATGGGCGCGGCCTATTGGGCCAGCGAGCACCAGCTGCTTCGCAGCGCCGCCAAGCGCTGGACGATCTTGCGGATGAGCTTCTTCGCCGAGACCTTCGTGCAGATGTCACAGCCGTCGTTGCAGATGGGAAGAATGTTCGGCCTTGCCGACACCCGAATGTCTCTCGTCTCGCGCGCCGACGTTGCGGCTGGGTTGGCCGGCGCCTTGGCGAGTGAGAATCACGTGGGCGCCATCCACAACCTGACAGGTCCCGCCGCGCTGTCCGGTGCCGAACGGGCAGCGGCTTTGGCCGCGGCCATCGGCAAGACGCTACCCTTCGAGATCGTCAGCGAAGACCGGCTGCGAGAGTTGCTTGCTCAGGGTGGGCTGCCGGTGCCGATGGCCGATATGATGATCGGCATGCTGGCGCACCAAGCTGGCGGCGCCTACGACATTGTGACCGGTGACGTCGAGATGCTGTCAGGTCGGGCACCGAAGCCGTTCCGCCACGTGCTCGCTTCCGGTGAGGCATGAGCATGCAGCAACAAATTCAGATTGTGGGAAGTCGCGCATGGCCGGCCCGAACATGCTCGGCGGCCTCAAAATTATCACGGAATTCCTGCGGAGATCTTGAACCGTCAATCCGGTCATCGGAGATGTTCGATCGTGTCCGCTTCGGAGAAGGCGCCAATTCGTTTTGATGACCGCTCCGAGGCGCAAAGCAGACTTCCCCCACCAGACCAGCACCGCACCCACCATCCTGAACCGCCACGAATTGGGGTCTGGGGCCAAGGCCCCAGCGGGGTCCAGGGGCAGCGCCCCTGGCCTTCTTCTCCTACCCCCGCCCCGTCCCAATAAACCGCAGCATCTCGACGCTGAACGGCGACCCCTCGACCGCCGCCCGCGCCATTTCGCTCGAATGCGTCGCTCCTTCCACCCGCAGAAACGCCGGGCAGCGTCGCGCGCGGTGGCAGAGCGCGCGGCGGAGTGCCAGGCCGCCGACATCGAGGCCGAGATTATCGGATTGCGCGATCACCAGCATGAGCGGGACGCGCGGGCTGTGCGCCACGTGGTCGATCGGTGCGCGGTCGTGCCAGAGTTGCGGGTCGGTCCCGAAATAGGTTTCCCAGCGCTCCTCGTTCGGATCGCGGCGGTCGGGCACGAGCGTGTAGCGGCCGCTCACCAGGATGGCGGCGGCGATGCCGGGGCCGGTGTCGGGCTGGAAGCGGCGGTCGAGCACGTAGCCGGCGACGTCGGTGGCGCCTGCCGAATGGCCGAGCAGCACGATGTGGCGGGCGTCGCCGCCGTAGCCGCCAGCGGCGTCGTGCATGAAGGCGGTGGCGCGGGCCACGTCGCGGATTGCGCCGGGCCAGTCGGCGGCGGGAGCGAGGCGGTAGTTGATGCTGGCGACCACCATGCCGTGGGCGGCCAGGAAGTTCGCGACCGTGGGAAACGGGACCGCTGCCTTGTCGCCGAACATGTAGGCGCCGCCGTGCACGATGATCACCACGGGGGCGGCGTGCAGGCCGGGCTCGCGGTAGATGTCGAGGCGTTCGGACGGGTCGGCGCCGTAGGGGATGTCGCGCTGCACGACCACCGATGCGGCCGCCTGCGACACGACGCCGGGAGACGCGGCTCGGGACGCGGCTGCCGGGCACGCCAGCAGGAGGAGGGACGCGAGCGCTTGCGCGATCCGCGTCACTCGTTCACGTCGGGGGGATCTGGCGGGGGTGGGCATGGAGGCTCTTCGGGTCGAGGTCACGCGGGGCGAGCGATGCGAGTCGGTGCACGCGGTGGTGGCCTGCGTGGTCGACGGCGCCGGACGCACGGTGTTCGAGGCGGGCGACATGGCGACCCCACGTTACCCGCGCTCGGCGATCAAGGCCATGCTCGCCGTGCCACTGGTCGAGAGTGGGATCGCCGACCGGCTGGGGCTCGACGATGCGGCTCTGGCACTGGCCTCCGCGAGCCATGCCGGCGAGCCCGTGCATGTCGAGACGGCGCGCCGGATGCTCGCATGCTGCGGCCGGGACGTGGACGCGCTGGCCTGCGGCACGCACCCGCCGCTGTCGCGCCGTGCGGCGGCCGAGCTCGTCCGCGCGGGCGAGGCCCCGTGCGCGCTGCACAACAACTGCTCGGGCAAACATGCGGGGCTGGTGTGTCTGGCGGTGGGGATGGGGCTGGATCCCGCTGGCTACGAGGGCGCGGCGCACGCGGCGATGCGGGCGGCCACAGCGTCGCTCGCCCGGTTCACCGAGACCGCCTGCGACGATCGGAACCGTGCGGTCGATGGCTGCGGCATTCCGACCTACGCGATCCCGCTCGCGGCATTGGCCGGCGGCGTCGCTCGGTTCGGAACCGCGGGTGGTGCGGCGGCACGCTTGCGCCGGGCGGTGGCAGCCCATCCCGTGCTGGTGGCGGGCGAGGGGCGGTTCGATACGGTGCTCACCGAGCGCTTCGGCGAACGGCTGTTCATCAAGGGTGGCGCGGAGGGCGTGTGGTGCGCGGCACTGCCCGAGCTGGGGCTCGGCATCGCGGTCAAGGCGGAGGATGGCGCGGGGCGGGCGGCCGAGGTCGCGATCGCGACGCTGCTCGAGCGTTTCCTCGGCGAGGACGCGGTGCTCGCCGAGCGCGCCCGGCCGGTCCTGCGCAACTGGGCCGGGGCGGCGGTGGGCGGGATCCGCGTCTCGTGAGCGGCATCGCGTGAAGGGCGGGGAGGAGGACCGCGACATCGTGGGTGCCGCGCGGCTGCTCGGCGTGGCGTTCACCGCGGCCGAACGGGCGCAGATGGTGCCGGGCCTGGCACGCCAGCGCGAACGTGCGGCCGCATTGCGGGGGCTGGCGATCCCGCGCGAGGTGGCCCCCGCGACGCGCTTCGACCCGCGGCCGCCGGGTTTCGCGGCCCCCGAGCCGGCGGCAGAGGCGCCCTGGCCGGATGCAGGGAAGATGCCCGAGGATGACGAGGCGCTGGCGCTGGCGCCCGCCTGGAGGCACGCGGCGTGGCTGCGCGGGGGAGAACTGTCCGCGCGGCGGCTGACGGCGCTGTTCCTCGAGCGGATCGCCGCGCGAAACGCGTCGCTGCTCGCCTATGCCACCGTGACCGGCGAGGCCGCACTCGCGCGGGCCGAGGCACTCGACGCGCAGCTCGTCCGCGAGGGCCAACCGGCGGGTCCGCTGCACGGACTGCCCTACGGCATGAAGGACATCGTCGACACGGCCGGCATCGTGACGGATTGGGGCGCCGAGCCGTATCGCGGCCGCGTGCCCGCCCGCGACGCGCATGTCACGCAGCTCCTCCATGCGGCGGGCGCGGTGCTGCTCGGCAAGACCGCGGTCGGCGCGCTCGCCTATGGCGATCTGTGGTACGGCGGGCGCACGCGGAACCCGTGGAACGAGGCGGAAGGTTCCAGCGGATCGTCGGCCGGTTCGGCGAGTGCGGTCGCGGCCGGCCTGTGCTCGTTCGCGATCGGAACCGAGACGTACGGCTCGATCGTCTCGCCGGCCACGCGTTGCCGCTGCGTGGGCCTGCGTCCGACATTCGGCCGCGTGTCGCGACGCGGGGTGATGTCGCTGTGCCCCTCGCTCGACAAGGTCGGCGTGCTCGCGCGGGCAGCCCTCGACACGGCGCTGGTGATGGAGGTGATCGCGGCGCCCGACCCGCGCGATGCCGCCCAGATCGCCCTTCCCTGGGGCGTGCTGCCGGTGCTGGCAGTGGGCGCGCGGATCGGCTGGCGTGCGGACGAGATCGACCCGGCGGCGCGCGCCGAGCTCGAGACGCGGTCGGGCACCTGCGGGGCCGTGCTCGTGGAACTCGGCCCGCGCCCGGCGATGCCCTGGGACGCGCTCGGTTCCATTCTCGAGGCAGAGGCCGCCGCATCCTTCGTCGATCTGACCGACAGCGATCGCGACGACGAGCTCGCCTGGCAGGACGAGGCGGCCTGGCCCAATACGTTCCGCCGCGCGCGTTTCCTGTCCGCGGTCGACCATGTGCAGCTCGACCGGCTGCGCCGCCTGGCGATGGAGCATGTGGCGGACGATCTTTCGCGCGTCGACGCATTTGCGTCCTCGCCCGATCGCGGCCCGTCGCTGCTGCTCGGCAATTTCACGGGGCATCCCTGCCTGAGCCTGCCGGGATACGGCGCAAATTCCGTGTCGCTGCTGGGCCGCCTGTTCGACGAGGCGCGCCTGGTGGCGCTCGGCGCGGCGCTTACCAGCGCGTGAGGCGCGGGAAGACGATCCGCGCGGCCAGGGTCACGGCGCCGCAACCCAGCGTGTACCAGACGGCGATGTAGAACGGATCGTTCGAGGGGCAGGCGAAGACGAACACGAACGCACCCCAGGCCGCGGCGGCGAGGCCGGCCAGGGTCGCGGTGGCGGCGGCATCGGTCGCGGCACCACGCCGCATCAGCAGGCCGAGGCCCACGAGCGGCGGGACCGACAGCATCGCCATCTTGGCGGCACAGCCGAGGCCGTTGCGCCAGTCGAGTCGGGCCAGCAGCGGTCCCGCGCCGCCATGCGCGGCATCGATCGCCCATCCCGCGGCAAGCGAGGCGGCGATGAGTGCGGCGAGTGCGGGCAGCGCGCGGCGCGGGGCGGCCGGCGGGCGCAGGGACGCGATCGCCGCCGCTCCGCTGACGCACGCGATCGGCAACAGACAGGCGAGCTTCCACCAGAATGACGGCTGCGCGATCGGCATGTGCTGCAGCGGCATGGGCATCATGCCGGGCATCTGGTCGCCCAACGCTGCCACCAGGAAGAACGCGACGAGCTCCACCGCGCAGACCAGCGCGATCACGACGGCGTCGCGCGTGCGCGTGCGGGGACGCACCGGCGACAGATCGGCGGCAAGGCGGTCGATCAGGTTTTCGTTCGTCATCCGCCTGCCTCCGCTGCTCGTTCGTGATCCGTGCGCTGCCGCTCATTCGTCATCCGCGCATTGCGCTCAATCATCATGCGCGCGTCGCCGCTCAATCATCATCCGCGCGTTGCCGCTCATTCGTCGTCCGTGCGTTGCCGCACGAGGGCTGCCATGCGCCCGAGTCCGCGATGGATGTTGACCTTCACCAGCGACGCGGTCTGGCCGGTGCGCACCGACGCTTCCTCGATGCTGTAACCTTCGAGTTTCACGAGCCTGATCGCGTCGGCCTGCGCGGGCTTGAGCGTGGCGAGCAGGTGTTCGAGCGCGTGCGCCGTGGTGACCGCCTCGCCGTGATCCTCGCCGCCCTCGAGGTCGACGGCGACCGCGTCGTCGAGCGCTTCGGTCGGATGCCGCCGCATGTGGCGCAGCCGGTCGATCCATTTATAGCGGGCGATCGCGGCAAGCCACGGCTCGAAGGCCTGGCCCGGGTCGAAGGTGTGGCGCTTCTCGTGAATCGCCAGCAGCGTGTCCTGCACGGCATCGTCGACGGTCGCGGGCGGGAGGCGGCGCGCGAAATAGCGGTGCAGCCAGGCATCGAGCGCTGCCAGCAGGCGGCGATAGGCGGTGGCGTCGCCGCGCTGTGCCGCCACCATGAGCGCCCGCCAGTCGCCGTCAGCCACGCGCAGAACTCCCACCCCTCGTGGAAGGTGCGAGAGTGCCGCAAGGCTCGATCGAACGCCATGGCCCGATCGGAATGCGCGTCAGCCGTGCGGGGTGCTGGCGGCGGCCGGCGCCATCGTGCCGCCATGCGACATCGCGTAGTCGGCGTTGGTGCTGCTGCCCCTGCTGCCATTGGTCGTGCCGTGCATGGCGCCCGGCGACATCGCACCGTGCGACATGGACGTGTCGGCCATCGCGCTCTTCGGCGTGGTGGTGGGGTTGTGCATCGCGTCCTGCGCGATCGCCGGTGTGAGGGCGAGCGGGGCGAGCAAGGCGAGAGTTGCGGGTGCGAAACGGTGCGTCATGTCGTGCTCCATCGTGGCGGCGCCGGCGACGATCGCCGACATGTCCGTCTTCGCGGTCGGGCTCGCAGAGGTTACAGCCGCGCCGCCACGCGCCGTCACGAACCGCTGAACCAGTTGTATCCCTGGTCTTCCCAGTAGCCGCCCGGGTATTTGTCGGTGACGAAGATGCTTGCGATATACTTCGGATTCTTGAAGCCGAGCTTGGTGGGGATGCGGATCTTCAGCGGCGCGCCGTAGAGCGGCGGCAACGGCGCGGTTCCGTAATCGAGCGCCAGGATCGTCTGCGGGTGCAGCGCGGTCGGCATGTCGATGCTGGTGGAGTAGTCGTCGAAGCATTTCACGCCGACATAGCGGCAGCGCAGATCGGCGCCCACGCGCCTGAGGAAATCGGACAGGCGCACGCCCGACCACTGGCCGATCGCACTCCATCCCTCGACGCAGATATGGCGCGTGATCTGGCTTTCCTGCGGCAAGGCGCGCAGATCGGCGAGCGACCACGGCTTCCTGTCGGCGATCGCGCCGCCGAGCTCGAGGCGCCATGCGGCTTCGTCCACCGTGCGGATGTCGTCCTCGCCGTAATAGGCGTTGAACGGGAACGGGCGCGTCATCGCACTCGCGGGAAAGGTCGCGGCGAGCCGGTTCGGATTGAAGAGTGCGGCCTGCACGCGGTCGTTGAAGCGCGACATGGCGGCGAGCGCCGCCTCGACGCCCGGCTCGTTCGAGACGTCGCAGCCGGTGAGCATGGCGAGCGCGCCGAGCGACAGGCCGCGTCGGAGGAGCAGCCGTCGTTCGAGCCGCACGAGCTCCGGCTTCACGTCGTGGAGGCGAGGTTTCATGGCCGTTCTCCCTGGCCGGAGGTTTTGGGCTGCGCCCCGCCGGCGTCGGCGGCTAGACGTGCCCCGCCGTCGTCGACGGCTAGACGTGCCCCGCCGTCGTCGACGGCTAGACGTGCCCCGCCGTCGTCGACGGCTAGACGTGCCCCGCCGGCGTCGGCAAGACGCGCACCTCCCGTGACCATGCCCACCAGCGTGCGCGGCACGAGGATCACGAGGGCCACGTGGATCACCAGGAAGGCCACGATCGCGCACATCAGCCCGAAATGGACGTAGCGCGCGGTGTCGTAGCCGCCGAGGGCGGCGGTGAGCCAGCCGAGCTGCACCGGCTTCCAGATCGACAGCCCCGACGCCACCATCAGCACCACCACGACCAGCACGCCGGCGTAGAGCAGCCGCTGCACCGCGTTGTAGACGCCGCGCTCGTGCTTCAGCCGGAATCGCAGCGCGGCCACGAGGTCGCGCGCCACGTCGCGCGGTCCGGCGGGCCAGATGTCGCGCCGGAAATGCCCCGTGGCGAAGCCGTGCGCGAGATAGACCGCGCCGGCACCGATCAGCGCCCACATCGCCGCGAAGTGCCAGAGCAGGCCGCCGCCCAGCCAGCCGCCGAGGGTGACAGCGGCCGGGAAGGTGAACGGCAGCAGCCTCAGCGGCGAGGCGTTGTAGATCTGCCAGCCGCTGGTGATCATCGCGAGCATCGCCAGTGCGGCGACCCAATGCGTGATGCGCACGGTCGCCGGATGTTCCCGCCTCTGCCTTGCCTGACGTGCCATGGCCAAACCTCCAACCGTTTCCCTGGTTCGGCGCGGACCGGTGCCGGGTTACACGCTCGCGTGCGCCGGGTCAGCTCCGCGCGGAGGGGTGCGGCTGCTCCGTGCCGTCCAGATGGCCTCGACCGCCTCGAGGTCGAGCCCCTTGGTTTCGGGAACCATCGCCCGGGCGAACACGAAGGCGCCGGCGGTCAGCACGGCGTAGAGCGCGAACACGCCGGTGCGGCCCATCCAGCCCACCAGGTCGAGGAAGGTCAACGCCACGACGAGGTTGGCCACCCAGTTGGCGATCGTTGCGGCCGACATGCCGCGGGCGCGGATGGCGAGCGGGAAGATCTCCGAGATCAGCAGCCAGAACACCGGGCCCAGGCCGATCGCGAAGCAGGCGACGTAGGCGGCGAGGCTGGCTGCCGTGAGGAGGCCGAGCAGCTGCCCGTGGCCGAACGCGAAGGTCGCGGCGAGTGCCACCAGGCTCAGCCCCATGCCGGCCATGCCGGTGAGCAGCAGGATCCGGCGCCCGATGCGGTCGACCAGCCAGAGGGCCAGCGCGGTCATGATCACGTTTACCACGCCGATGCCGGCGGTGGCCAGGATCGCGGCTGAGGCCGATGACAGGCCCGAGGCCTGGAAGATGGTGGGCGCGAAGTAGATCACCGTGTTGATGCCGGTGACCTGCTGCAAGATCGCGAGCCCGACGCCCACGATCAACGGCAGGCGCGCCGCCCGGTGGCCGGGGCGGCTGGCGGGGGCGGCCCGGACCGGTGCGCTGAGGTCGGCCCGGAGCGCTTCGAGCTCGGTCGCGATGTCGACGCCGCGGCCGCGCAGCCGGCGCAGCGCCCGGGTCGCGCGCTCGACATGGCCGTGGCCGGCGAGCCAGCGTGGGCTCTCGGGCAGCAGGAACATGCCGACCGCGAGCACCACGCCGGGCACGGCGCCGAGGCCGAGCATCCAGCGCCAGGCGCCCCCGGCGGCCAGCGCGTAGCCGACCAGGTAGGAGATCAGGATGCCGAGCGTGACCGCGAGCTGATTGGCCGAGACCAGCGCGCCGCGCTGCCGGGCGGGCGCGATCTCGGCGAGGTAGAGCGGGGTGAGCATCGACGCCCCGCCGATGCCCACGCCCACCACGAGGCGGCCGGCCAGCAGCGTCGCGAGGTCGGTGGCGGCGGCCGAGAGCAGCGCGCCCCCCGAGAACACGATCGCGGTCGCGAGCAGGACCGGGCGCCGGCCGAAACGGTCGGCGAGCGTGCCCGCGATCGCCGCACCCACGGCGGCACCCGCGAGGGCGATGCTGGTGACCACGCCGAGCATGAGCGGCGAGAGCGCGAACGCGGTGCGGAGGAACAGGAGTGCCCCCGAGATGACGCCGGTGTCGTAGCCGAACAGCAGCCCGCCGAGCGCGGCCGTGCCGGCGATGATCGCGACGTGCATGGGCGGCGCTTTCGGAGTTGGCACCGTTGATGCGCCTGTTTCCGGAAGAACCCTACGCATTTGTGAGCCCACCGGCCATGCGGGCGGAGGCGTCTTGTGGTGCGGGTCGCGGGCCGGCAAAAGCGTCCGATGAGGTCTTCTCCCCGCGCGGGTTTCCTCGCGCCGTCGCCGCCCGCCCGCCGCTCCGGTCGCACCGGCGCGCGGGCATGAGCGCCGCCGCAAGCGAGCCCAACCGGAGCGAGGCCACGCGGAGCGAAGCGGGCGTCGATCTGCCCGCGCGCGGCTGGTCGCCGGTGGTGACCGCCCTGCTGGCGGCGGCGGGCATGCTCGACTTCGTCGACCGCCTCGTCTTTTCCACCGCCAACGACGCGATCAAGCACGAGCTCCACCTCTCGGACGCGACGATCGGGCTGCTCGGCGGCACCGCCTTCGCGCTGCTCTACGGCATCATGATCGTGCCCTTCGCCCTGGTGGGCGACCGCGGCTACGCGGCCCGGCTGGCGGCGTCCGGCATCCTGCTCTGGAGTGTGGCGACCGCGCTGATGGGGCGGGCGCACGGGATCGCGCTGCTCGCCGTCAGCCGCGTGGGCGTGGGGCTGGGGCAGGCGGCGTTCTCGCCCACCACGTCCGCGCTGAACGCCGCCTACTCCACGCCCGAGAAGCGCAACACCGCGTTCGCGATCTGCTACGGCGGCTCGTATGTCGGCTACGTCCTGGGGCTCGCGGGCGGCGGCTACCTGGTGGAGCATATCGGCTGGCGCGCGACCTTCGCGCTGGTGGGCCTGCTCGGCCTGCCGATCTCGGCCCTGATGTTCGCCTTCATCCGCGAGCCCCGCACGCCGCATGCGAGCCCGGAGACGGAATCCTGGGGCGCGCTGTTCCGCAACCGGCCGCTGCGCGACCTGCTGTTCTACGGCGTGACCAGCCAGGTGATCAGCTACGCGGTGACGCTGTGGGGTGTCAGCTTCTACATGCGCTCGTTCGGCCTGACCTCGGGGCAGGCGGGGACCTGGTTCGGCCTCGGCATCGGGGTGTCGTACGTGCTCGGTACGCTGGCCGGCGGCCCGATCGCCGACCGCGCGCGCCGCCGCGGCGGCATGCCGGCGGCGATGCGCTTCGCCTTCTGGGCGTATCTACTCGCCCAGCCCTTCGGGCTGCTGCAGTTCGCGTCGCATTCGGTGGTGGTGTCGCTCGCCGCCCTGGTGGCGAGCTCGCTGATCGTGTCGCTGTCGGCCGCCCCCATCTTCGCCTCGATCCCGACCGTGGTGCCGGTGCACCGCCGGGCCTCGGCGTCCGCCCTCTACGCACTGCTCGCCAACGCGGTGGGGATCGGCGTGGGCCCCGCTTTGTTCGGCTGGATCAGCGACCTGCTGACCCCGCATTTCGGCGGCGAGGCGCTGCGGATGTCGCTGGTGGTGGCGAGCGTGCTGAGCTTCTGGCCGGCTTTTCACCTGTGGCAGATGCAGCGGCACCTGCGGGGCCATCAGGTGTGAGGATTGTTCTTTCTTGGAAGAAAGAACCAAAGAACTTTTATGCGTTGGGTTCTGAGGTCAGCCGGCGGGGCGTCGTGCGGAGCACGCCTCCGGCGTGACGCCCTGGACCCGCCAAGGAACAGTCGTCCCTTGGAACCCTGATTGTTTGGGTTGTTCCCTGGCGAAGCCTGAAATTATAGACTTCGTCCAACGCATTCCGTCTCCAGCGCCTGTACTCCAGTAGGGGGTTTTAAGGGCTCCGCCCTTAACGGGGTCCAGGGGCAGAGCCCCTGGCCTTCTTCGCCCGAACGTCCGAGCTTCTGGCCGGCTTTTCACCTCTGGCAGATGCAACGGCACCTGCGAGCGAGAGAAGCGTGATCACCCCCATCGCCATCAGGAAGAAGGCAGGCGCCACCTTGTTGCCGGTCGCGTGGATCAGCCAGTGGTTCTCCAGCGGCGCGAATGCTCCGAACAGCACGATCCCGGCGGTGTAGCCCGAGGCGAGCCCGGTCACGCGGAGGCGCGCCGGGAACAGCCCGGCCAGCATCACCGGCTGCAGCGCGTAGTAGGGTGCCGTGACCACGGCCAAGGCGAGCCGGACGCCGGTCAGCATCACCACCCCGGGCGCCCAGTCCAGCAGCCGGAAGGCCGGCCAGGCGAGCAGCATCCCTGCCAGCGTCGAGAGCAGCATCCAGCGCACCGGCGAGGCGCGCTGCACATGGTGCGCGACCAGGAGGATGACCGGGATCGAGACGAGCTGGGCCACCGTCATCGCCGCCAGGCCCGCCGAGAGCTTCATGCCCAGCGAGGTCGCGGCATAGGTCGGCAGGTAGATGCCCAGATAGGTGACGCCGGTGCCCATCGCGATCGAGGCGGCGCCGATCAGCAGCCGGCCCGGCATCCGCCCGAACAATTCGCGCAGCGGTGCGTCGGGCGGCCCCTCTTCCGCGATGCCGAGCGGCAGGCCGCGGCGCAGGACGAGGCCGATCGGCCCGATCGTGGTGCCGAGCGCGAAGGCGATGCGGAAACCCCATTCGGTGAACTCGGCGGGGGGCAGCAGCGCACCCAGCGTCCAGCCGATGCCCGAGGCCAGCGCCGTCGATGCCGACTGGCTCACCGGCTGGAAGCTCGCCAGGAAGCCGGCGCGCGCCGGGTCGTGCTCGATCAGCAGCGCGGTGGCCGCGCCGTACTCGCCGCCGAGCGAGAACCCCTGCACGAGGCGCGCCGTGATCACCAGCAGGGGCGCCAGGACGCCGATCGTGCGCTCCCCGGGCACCACGGCGAGTGCCAGCGTGCCGAGCGTCATCAGCACGATCGCGATCGTCATGGCGCCGCGCCGGCCATGCCGGTCGGCGTAGGCGCCGAGCACGGCCGCACCCACGGGACGCGCCAGGAACGACACGCCGAAGGTGGCGAAGGTCGCCAGCAGCCCGGCGTTGGGGTCATGCGACGGGAAGAAGGTTTTCGCGATCGGCTGGGCGAAGAACCCGTAGGCCACGAAATCGTAGAATTCGAGCGCGTTGCCGGCGACCGCGGCCGCCACCACGCGGGTGGATGACGGGCCGCCCTGGTTCCCGCTCATGGCGGCCGTTAGCCCCCCACCTGGGCCGGCACCTCATCCGTGTGCACGTCGAAACGTTGCAGCCAGGACGAGCCGAACGAGGTGGTGAGCGCGACGTCGGTCGCATCGCGCCCGCGCGCCATCAGGATGCGGCCGATCCGCGGGCGGTTATGGCGTGCATCGAAGGTGTACCAGGTGCCGTCGAGATAGGCCTCGAACCAGGCGGAAAAATCCATCGGTGCCGCCACCGGGGGCACGCCGATGTCGCCGAGATAGCCGGTGCAGTAGCGCGCGGGGATGTTCATGCAGCGGCAGAACGCCACCGCCAGATGGGCGAAGTCGCGGCAGACGCCCACCCGCTCCTCGTTGCCCTCCCAGGCGGTGCGGGTGGAGCGCGCCTGCTGGTAGTCGAAGCGGATGCGGTCGTGCACGTAGTCGCAGATCGCCTGCACGCGGGCCCAGCCGGTGGGCGTCGAGCCGAACAGCCACCAGGCGAGATCCGACAGCCGGTCGGTCTCGCAGTAGCGGCTGCCGAGCAGGAACACGAGCGCCTCGGGCGGCAGGTGCTCGACCGGGGTCTGCTGGGCCCAGGGGGCCGCGATGTCGGGCTCGCCGCTGTCGTCCACCAGGCAGTCGAGCGAGATCTCGGTGATGCCGGGCTGGGCCAGGATGCGGGTGACCGTGTTGCCGAAGCCGTCGCGGTAGTCCCAGGCGTCGGTGGGCGGCGAGAACCGCATCGCGTGCGGCGAGCGGAGATCGCCCACGCGGCTGGGATGGACGCTCAGCAGCATCACCAGAGCGGTCGGCTGGTTCACGCCGATCGCGATGTCGAACCCGGTGCGGATCAGCAAGGTGCCAGCTCCTTGGACAGTGGGCGCCCGGTTGTCGCGGCCTTCATTCATGCGAAGGTGGGGCATGCAAAGGTGGGGCATGCGACGGTGCGGGCGTGCGAAAGTGGGCATGCGACGGTGCGGGCCGGGCGATGAGGAAGGGAGTGCGATGGGCCAGGGTCGGGGGAGCCAGGGTCGGGGGAGCCAGGGTCGGGGGAGCCAGGGTCGGGGGAGCCAGGGTCGGGGGAGCCAGGGTCGGGGGAGCCAGGGTCGGGAGGGCCAGGGTTGGGCAGGTGGCGCAGAAATGATCTCATGCCATGGCCGGTTCCATCTCCTCGTGACGGTCCGGGGCATGACGACTGGAGCTTTGCAATTCCGGTGCCGCTGGCGGCGCAAATGAGCCTGCTCGGCAAGCGGGACCCGCACCCCGTGCGCGTGTCCAACCCGGAGGGCGGCTCGCCCTTCGTGCTCGTCTCCGACCATGCCGGCAGGCGGCGTCCGGCGGCGCTGGGCGATCTCGGCGTGGGTTTGGCCGATTGGAACCGCCACGTCGCCTACGATATCGGCATCAAGGGCGTGGGTGCGACGCTCGCGCGCCTGCTCGATGCGCCGCTGGTGGAGCAGCGCTACTCGCGCCTGGTGATCGACTGCAACCGGCCGCCCGGTCATCCCGGGTCCGTCCCGCCGGTGAGCGAGGCGACCGCGGTGCCGGCCAATCGCGCGCTCGACCTGGCCCACATCCGCGCGCGGGAGTGCGAGATCCTGCACCCCTATCACGCGGCGATCGCCTCGCTCCTCGCGCGCCGCCGGGACGCGGGCCGGCGCACGGTGCTGGTGGCCCTCCATTCCTTCACGCCGGTCTATGACGGGGTCGGCCGCCCCTGGCACGCCGCGATCCTGCACGGTGAGGGCGAGGGCGGGGGCGAGCGGAGTGCCTACGCGCGTCGCGTGCTGGCGACCATGCAGTCCGAGCCCGATCTCGTGATCGGCGACAACGAGCCCTATTCCCTGACCGCACTCTCGGACTACACCGTTCCCCTGCATGCCTGGCAGCACGGGCTCGACCATGTCGAGCTCGAGATCCGCCAGGATCTGATCTCGAAGCGGCGCGGCCAGGCGGAATGGGCCGCGCGCTTCGCAAGCTGGCTCGCCTCCGTGGAACAGGGGGCAGCCGACCGGGGAAGGAGTTCGTCATGAGCGCGCGCGCGGAAACCTTGTCGGGGCGGACCCGGCTGGCCGGCGTCGTGGGTTGGCCCGTCTGGTTCTCACGCTCGCCGCGCCTGCATAATTTCTGGCTCCGGCGCTACGGCATCGAGGGCGCCTACGTCCCCCTCGCGGTGCGCCCCGGCATGATGGAGGTCGCACTCCGCGGTCTGATGTATTCCGGTTTCGCCGGCGTGAACGTCACCATCCCGCACAAGGAGGAGGCGCTCGCTCTCTGCGACGAGTTCGACGAGATCGCCACGCGTTGCGGCGCCGCCAACACGCTGACCTTCACCGAGGACGGCCGCATCTTCGGCTCCAACACCGACGCCGAGGGATTCCTGAACAACCTCCGTGCCGACGGGGTGGACGTGGCGCGCGGCCCCGCGCTGGTGCTGGGTGCCGGCGGCTCGGCGCGCGCGGTGGCCGCCGCCCTGCTGCACGCGGGCGTGCCGGTCACGGTGACCAACCGCACCGCCGACCGCGCCGAGGCGCTGCGGGCACAGCTGCCCGAGGTGACGGTGCTGCCGTGGGAGCGTCGCGAGGAGGGTCTGGCGGACCACGCGCTGCTGGTGAACACCACCTCGGTCGGCTGGTCGGGGGGAAACGCCACCGACCCGCGCGACGGGGTGGAGGACCGGATCCCGATCTCGCTCGAGCACGCGCCCGCCGATCTCGTGGTGAACGACATCGTCTACAACCCGCTGCACACGCCGCTGCTGCTGGCCGCCCGCGCCCGCGAGCTTCGCATCGTCGACGGGCTCGGCATGCTGCTGCACCAGGCGCGGCCGGGGTTTGCCGCGTGGTTCGGGGTGGATCCGGAGGTCGACGCCGAGACGCGCGCGCTGGTCGAGGCGGATATTCCTCGGGAGTAGCGGGCCGCGGGAGCAGCGCGCTGCGCGTGATCGGCCTCACCGGCGGGATCGGCATGGGCAAGTCGACCGCCGCCGCGGTGTTTCGTGCCCGAAAGATCCCGGTCTTCGACGCCGACCGCGAGGTCCATCGCCTGCAGGCGCGCGGCGGCCGGGCGGTGGCCGCGATCGCGGCGCTGGCACCCGGTGCCGTGCGGGCGGGCGCGATCGATCGCGCCGCCCTCCGCGCGGCGCTGGCGGCCGACCCGTCCCTGCTGCCCGCGCTCGAACGCGTGCTGCACCCGATGGTGCGGGCGGCGCTGCACCGCTTCCTCGGCCGCGCGCGCGCCGGCGGCCACGGGGTCGCCGTGCTCGACGTCCCGCTGCTGTTCGAGGCGGGCTCCTACCGGTTGTGCGACCTCACGGTGGTGGTCTCGGCCCCGCGCGACCTCCAGCTGCGGCGCGTGCTGGCCCGCCGCCTGATGTCGCGCGACGACGCCGAGCGCCTGCTCGCGCGCCAGATGCCGGACCGCGAGCGCCGCCGCCGCGCCGACCTGGTGGTGCCCACCGGGCTCTCGCGCCACGAGAGCCAGCGGCGCATCCGGCTTCTGCTCGGCAGGCTCGCCAGCGCGTCCCGCTCGCGCTCATAGTGCGGGGCATGGATCCTTCGAGCGCCCCAGGCCACGCGGTGCGGATCAAGCCGGCCGAGCCCGACGACGCGACCGGCATCGCCCACGTGCATGTCGCGGTCTGGCGCAGCGCCTATGCCGGGATCCTGCCGGACCGCGTGCTGCTCCGCCTCTCGGTGCCGCGCCTGGCCGCGCAATACGCGGCGGCGATCGAGCGCGACGGACGCGAGGGAGGTGGACACGCGCTGGTGGCGTCCTCGCCCGAGGGAAACGTGGTGGGTTTTTCCACCTTCAGCGCCGGACCGCCGCCGCTGCCCGGCAGCTTCAAGCCCCACTGGGGCGAGGTCGAGACGCTCTATGTGCACGACGATTGGCGCGATCACGGGATCGGCCGCTCGCTACTCGCGGGAGCCGCCTGTCGGCTGCGGGCACTCGGCTGCAACGCCCTGTTCCTCAACGTGCTGGCCGACAACAACAGCCGCTGGTTCTACGAGCACCTGGGCGGCCGGCCGCAGAACACTTCCATGACGTATGTCGGCGGACAGGCGATGAACCAGATCGCCATGGCGTGGGAGCCGATCGACAAGCTCGCGGACGGGGCGTGAGGCTGCTGGCGGCAGGCCTGCTCGTGGTGCTGCTCGCAGGTGCCGCACCGGCGCCCGTGGTGGTGGTGTCGTCCAAGCTGGACACCGAGGGCGCGCTGCTCGGCAACATGATCGCCGAGGTGCTCCGCGCGCACGGCGTCGCGGTCGAGGACCGCATCGCACTCGGGCCCACCTCGCTGGTGCGGGCGGCACTCCGCGCCGGGCAGATCGACATCTACCCGGAATACACCGGCAACGGCGCCATCTTCTTCCATCGCGAGGACGACCCGGCCTTTCGCGATCGCGCCCGCGGCCTGGCACTCGACCGCAAGCTCGACGCCCCCAACGGGATCGCCTGGCTCGACGCGGCGCCGGCCGACAACACCTGGGCGATCGCGGTGGCGCGCCCGCTGGCGCGGGCGAACCATCTGGCGACACTGGCCGACCTCGCGCGCTACCTTGCGGGCGGGGGAAAACTGCGCCTGATCGCCTCGTCGGAGTTCGTGGAAAGCCCGGCGGCGCTCCCCACCTTCGAGGCCGCGTACGGTTTTCATCTGCGCGCGTCCCAGCTGCTGGTGCTGTCGGGCGGCGACACCTCGGCCACCGAGCGGGCGGCCGCCGAGGGGATCTCCGGCGTCGATGCCACCATGGCCTACGGCACCGATGCGGCACTCGCCTTGCTGCCGCTGGTGCTGCTGAGCGACCCGAAATCCGCCGAGACCGTGTATGCGCCGACCCCGGTGGTGCGCCGCGCGGTGCTGGACCGGGTGCCGGGAATGGCCGCCTGGCTCCGCCCGGTGTTCGCGCGGCTGACCGCGCCGGTGCTGCAGCATCTCGCCGCCCGCATCGTGGCCGACGGGGTGCCGGCCGCGACCGTCGCCGCCGATTTCCTCGCGGGCCGGGCGCGCGGATGAGGCCGCGTGATCCGGTGGCGGCCATGCTCGCCGCCGTCGCACTCGTGGCCGTGGGCGCGTGGCCGTTCCTGCTGGACCGGCCCGACCGGCTGCGGCCCGGCACCGGCGTGTCGCTGTTCGGTTGCGGGTTGTGGCCGTCGGTGCTGGTGCTCGCCCCGCTCGGCTCGCTGCTGGCAGCCGCGTTCACGCCGCGCGCTGGCCTGCGCCCGCTGCTCGCGGCGGCCGCGTCGCTCGCGATCCCTCTCGCGGCGGGGCTGGCCGCGCGCCGCCTGCACGGCTGGACGGGGCTCGGACCGGGGCTGTTCGTGGCCGAGACGGTCAGCCTGCTGGCGCTGGCCCAGCCGCAGACGCGGGCAGGACCGCGGGCACTCGCGGCCGCCCTGCTCGGCGCGGGCGTTCTGCTGGCGGCCTGGCTGGGCGCGTTCGGCGCGCTCTCGCTCGCGCGTGAGTTTGTCTCGCGCGGCGCGGCCGTGGCCGGGGCGACGCTGCGCCACGCGGAGCTCGCGGCCGCCGCCATCGGCTTGGCGGCGGCGATCGGGCTGCCGCTCGGCCTGCTGGCCCACACGCGCCGCGGCGCGGCGCCGGCACTGTTCGCGACGCTGAACGCGCTGCAGACGATCCCGTCGATCGCCGCGTTCGGGCTGCTGATCGCGCCGCTCTCGTGGCTGGCGGGCGCGGTGCCGGTGCTGGGCCGGCTCGGCATCGCGGGCGTGGGGGCGGCGCCCGCGTTGATCGCACTCACCGCCTACGCGCTGCTGCCGATCGCGCGCAACACCGAGGCCGGCTTCGCCGCGATCGATCCCGCGACGCGCGAGGCCGCCGCGGGCATGGGGTTCTCGCCCGCCCGCCGGCTGCGCGCCGTCGAGATCCCGCTGGCGCGCCGCGCCATCCTGGCGGGGCTGCGGGTGGCCAGCGTGCAGACGATCGGGCTCGCGACCGTCGCCAGCCTGATCGGCGCCGGCGGGCTGGGCCGCTTCGTGTTCGAGGGGATCGGCGAGGATGCGACCGACCTCGTGCTGTTGGGCGCGCTGCCGATCCTGGGGCTCGCACTCGCGGCCGACGCGGTGTTCGGGCTGCTCGAGCGCGCGGCGCCGCGGCCGTGAGCGCGATCGTGCTCGAAGGGGTGGGGCGGAGCTACGCGGGCGTGCCCGCCGTCCGTGATGTCTCGCTCGCGGTGGAGCCGGGCGAGTGCCTGGTGCTGGTGGGCGGCTCGGGCTCGGGCAAGTCCACCACGCTGCGGATGATCAACCGGCTGGTCGAGCCCGACACCGGCCGCGTGCTGTTCGAGGGGGAGGACGTGCGCATGCTCGACGCGCCGGTGCTGCGCCGTCGCATCGGCTACGTGATCCAGCAGGCCGGCCTGTTCCCGCACTGGGATGTGGGCCGGAACGTGGCCACCGTGCCGGCACTGCTCGGCTGGGACCGGGCGCGCATCGCCCGCCGGGTCGACGAATTGCTCGACCTGCTCGGCCTGCCGCCCGAGCGCTTCCGGCACCGGTCGGTGCGCGAGCTCTCTGGCGGCCAGGCGCAGCGCGTCGGCATCGCCCGCGCGCTGGCCGCCGACCCGCCGGTGCTGCTGATGGACGAGCCGTTCTCGGCGCTCGACCCCGCGACGCGGCGGCTGCTGCAGGGCGAGCTCGTGCGGCTGCGGGCGGCGACGGGAAAAACCATCGTGTTCGTGACGCACGACATCGACGAGGCGGTGACGCTGGGCACGCGGATCGGCGTGATGCGCGAGGCGGCGCTGGTGCAGCTCACCACGCCCGCGGAGCTGCTCGCCCACCCGGCCGATGCCGGCGTGCGCGACCTGCTGGGCGGCGAGCGCGCGGGGGAGAAACTGCTCGATGCGATCCGGGTGGACCAGCGCGCCCGGCCGGGTGCGGCACCGGCACCCGCCGAGGCGATCGCGGCCGACGCCACGCTGCGCCAGGCGCTCGCCCGGATGATCGCGAGCGGGGTGCCGGTGCTGCGCGTCGAGGGTGGCGAACCGCGCCAGATCGCGGTCGCCGACCTCGTTCGCGGGGACGGCGCGTGAAAGGCCTCGCCGCCGCGTTCGGTGCACTCGCGGCGCTGCTGCTGCTCCTGCCACATGCCGGGCCCGTGCTCGGCGCGATGTTTCCCGACACGCGGCCGCCGCTCTACCCGTATGCGAGCCTCGCCGCACTGGCCGCCCGCCAGGTGGTGCTGGTGGCCGTGGCGGTCGCCGGCGCCAGCCTGCTCGGCGTGGGGCTGGGGGTCGCCACCACGCGCGGTCCGGCGCGCGCGTTCCGGCCGCTCGCCGCCAGCCTGGCCACGCTGGGCCAGGTGTTCCCGCCGGTGGCCGTGCTGGCGCTGGCCGTGCCGGCACTGGGCTACGGGCAGGCGCCGGCGCTGCTGGCGCTGTTCCTCTACGCCGTGCTGCCGGTGCTCGCGAACACGCTGGCCGGCCTCGACGGAATCGATCCCGCGGTGCGTGAGGCGGCCGTGGGGATGGGGTTCTCGCCGGCCCGCCGGCTGGTGGCGGTGGAGCTGCCGCTCGCCGGTCCCACCATCCTCGCCGGCATCCGCACCGCCGCGATCGTCGATCTCGGCACCGCCTCAATCGCATCCACCGTGGGCGTGCCCACGCTCGGCGCGCCGATTCTCGACGGGCTGGTCGGTGAAAAGACGGGATTCGTGTTCCAGGGCGCGCTCGTCGCGGTGGCGCTCGCCCTGGCGATCGACGCGCTGTTCGGGGCCGTCATGAGACGTCGCGCCTTCGGCGCGCCATGAGACGTCGCGCCTTCGGTGCGCCATGAAACGTCGCGCCTTCGATGCGCCATGAAACGTCGCGCCTTCGGTGCGCCATGAAACGTCGCGTCCTCGGCACGCGGTGAAACGGACTGTCGCGCGGGGTTGAACCGCGGCCAGAGACGCGATCATGTCGCGCGCGGGATCGCACACGCCTTCGACTCGTTCCCGGAGAGCCTCATGCCCTCGACCGCCGCCGCCCGCCCCTCCACCGCCGTCCGGACGGTGTTGTTCGACACCGAGACCACCGGCCTCGACCCGCGGGCGGGCGACCGCATCCTCGAGATCGCGGCGATCGAGCTGCGCTCGGACCTGCCGACCGGTCGTCGCTTCCACAGGCTCGTCGACCCCGAACGCGACGTGCCGCCCGAGGCGAGCCGCGTACACGGCTTCACCCGCGACGACCTGCGCGGCAAGCCGCGCTTCGCCGAGATCGTGGACGAGTTCCTGGAGTTCATCGGCGACGACCTGCTCATCGCGCACAACGCGCCGTTCGATTTCGGCTTCGTCAACGCCGAGCTTGCGCGCATCGGCCGGCCGTCGCTCGACGCCACGCGCATGGTCGACAGCCTCGAGCTCGCCAAGCGCCGCTTCCCGGGCATGCCCAACAGCCTCGACGCGCTCTGCCGCCGCTTCGCGATCGACCTCACCGAGCGCAGCAGCCACAACGCGCTGCTCGATTGCCGCCTGCTGGCCGAGGTCTATGTCGAGCTCACCGGGGGCCGCCAGCGGGGCCTGCTTCTCACCGCCGCGGAAGGTGCGGGGAGCGTGAGCCGCTGGCAGGCCTCGCCCTCCCGCCTGCCCCGCCTGATCGTGCCCAGTGCGGCCGAGCTCGCCGCCCACGCCGCCTTCGTGGCCCGCCTCAAGGACCCGGTATGGCTGCTGCCCTGAACACCGAGGGGATCGCCCGGCGCCTCCGTGCCCGGCTCGACCGCGATCCGCGTGCGGGCCACATCGCGGTGGCCGTGCTCACGCTCGCCGCCCTGCTGGCGCTGCCGCTTGCCGCCTCGAACCTGCTCGACAGCATCGGCCGGGTCCGCTCGGCGGCCACGACCTATTCGGCGATCCTGGTGGGGGCCGACAACTCCGCACTGGCACTCGAGCGTGCGCTCGGCGCGGAGCGGGTCGCCTCGGTCGCGATCGACGGCCGCAGTCTCCGTCTCGCCCGCGCCCGCTTCGAGGCGCAGGCGGCGGCGGCGCTCGGCGAGGTCCACCGGGTGCACCACCCCGAGCGGCTGCCGGCGGCACTGCGCGAGGCGCTGGCGCAGCTGCGTCCGGCGCTCGCGGCCTCGCTCGAGGCACTTCGCCGCCGCATCCCCGACGAGCCCCGGGGGGTCCCGGCCGCTTCCGTTCCGCCGGGCTTCGGCACCGTGGACGGCGCCGGCGACGCGGCGCTGGCGGCTCCGCGCGCGCTGGTGGCCGCGATCTCCGCCGCCGCCGATACGGGGCGCCGCGACGACGTGCGCAAGATCGAGCGGCGCGAGCACGCCGCCGCCGTGATCGCCGCCCTGGTCGTGGGTTCGGCACTGCTGCTGCTGGCGGGTGCCGTGTCGCGGCTGATCGCGGGGCGCCGCCGCGAGCGGCTGCAGGCCGAGCGGCTCGCCCGCGCGGTCGACGGCATGCGCGAGGGTGTCGCCCTGTTCGCCGCCGACATGACGCTGGTGCTGCGCAACGGGCGCTTCGCCGAGACGGCCGGGCTCGCGCCGGCGCTGAGCGCGATCGGCACGCCCTTCGACGTGATCGCGGCAGCGCTCGCCGACGGGGAGCCACCCGCGCTCGCCGCCGTGCTCGCGGCCGGCCGGCGCGAGACGCCGGTCGAGATGCGGCGGCAGGGCCGGGTGCTCGAAGTGTTCCGCGCTTGCATGCCCGGCGGCGGCGAGATCCTGACGCTGACCGACGTCACCGAGCGTGTGGAGGGGGAGGCCCTGGCACGGCGCGCGGTCAAGCTCGAGGCGCTCGGACGCCTGACGGGCGGCGTCGCACATGATTTCAACAACCTGCTGCAGGGGCTGTCGGCCAATCTCGAGACGCTGGGCGCGCTCGACATCCACGCCGCCGCCGCCGGCGAGCGTCGGGAGCGGTTCGAGGCGAGCCTGGATCTGGTGGAGCGCGGCACGCGGCTGACGCGCCAGCTGCTGAGTTTTTCGCGCACGCGCGGAGGGGGTGCCACCGCGATCGACACGGGGGGCCTTCTGCGCAGCCTCGAAGACCTGCTCGAGCGCACCACCGGCGACCGGATCGAACTCCAGCTCGTGCTCGACCCCGGGCTCTGGCCGGTGTTGGCCGACCGCAGCGGCTTCGAGAACGCGATCCTCAACCTGGCGATCAACGCGCGCGACGCCATGCCGGATGGCGGCACGATCTCGATCGTGGGCACCAACCATGCAACCGGCCAGGCGGGCGACGATGGCGGGTCGGTGCTGGTCTGCGTCGCCGATTCGGGCGTCGGCATGGACGCGGAGCAGCTCCGTCGCGCCACCGAGCCGTTCTTCACCACCAAACCCGAAGGGGTGGGCACCGGACTGGGGCTGGCGATGGTCAGCGGCTTCGCCACCGCGGCCGGTGGTGCGTTCACGCTGGAGAGCGAGGTCGGCCGCGGCACCCGCGCCACGCTGCGGCTGCCGCGTGCGGCGGCCTCGCCCGACATGGACGTGGCGGCGGCCGAGCGCGGCGCGCCGGTGCGCGGCGGGGGCGAGACGATCCTGCTGGTGGAGGACGACCACGCCGTGCGACGCGCCGTGCGATCAGGGCTGCAGGCGATCGGCTACCGCGTGGTCGAGGCCGCCAGCATCGACGGCGCCTGCCGGCTGCTCGAGAACGATGTGCGTCCCGACCTGGTGCTGAGCGATGTGATGCTGCCGGGCACCCTGGGACCGCTGGCGCTGCTGGACACCGCGCGGCGGATCTCGCCCGCGATGCCGGTGGTGTTCAACACCGGCGACCCGGAGGCGCAGGGCGCGCGCACGCTGCCGCTCGACGAGCGTACGGCGATGCTGGTGAAGCCCTGGCGGCTTGACGAGCTGGCGCGGTTGATGCGGACGCTGCTGGATCCTGCGAGGAAGGCCAGGGCTCTGCCCTGGACCCGCCAGGGGACAGTCGTCCCTTGGAACCCTGATCGTTAGGGTTGTTCCCTGGCCAAGCCCGTCTCCAGCGCCTGCACTCCAACCTTCAGTCGGGGGTTTTACGGGCGACTGCCCTTAACGGGGTCCAGGGGCAGAGCCCCTGGCCTTCTTCGCCCTAGCGATCCTGGTGCACGGGCGCGGGGGGCGCCGCCGACGAGCGCAGATTGGCGACGCTCTGCAGCAGATCGAACCAGAACGGCGCCCCCAGCGACACCGCGGCCACCGTCAGGCACCAGCCGGGCACGGGTCCGAGCGACACGCCATGCGTCCAGCCGAACCGGAGCGGCACGCCGGCGATCTCGCGCGCCAGACGGAGCGCATCGACGTCGAAGCCGACCGTGAGCGCCACCGCGATCGCGAGCAGCGTCCGCTGCGCGCTGCATTTGTAGATGGCACTCGCCTCCCGCATGGCGTCCTCGTACCAGAACGCGATGCCGGCGCGGAACGCGGCCAGCGTGTCGGCTCCGGAGGCGAGCGAGACCAGCGCCGCACCGGGTCGGCCGGGAACGCCGGCGGCCAGTGCACGCGCCTCGTCCAGCGTCGCCGGCAGCCGGCCGGCGCCGAGTGCCAGCAGCACCGCGGTGGCGAAGGCGCGGCTCGGGACGTAAGCCGGGGGCGTCCCCAGCGGCCCGCGCACCAGCGGATCGCGCCGCACGCGCTCGACGAAGCGGGCGAGTGCGGGGTCGGCGACCGGCGTCTCGGGCCCGGCGCCGCGGCTGAAATGGGCCGCGAGCCAGCGCCGCGTCCCGCCCCAGGCGAAGCACGGGGCCGCCCCCAGCAGCACGTCGGTGACGCGCTTCAGCGTGGTCGCGCGCCAGCTGAACAGGCCCGAGATCGTTTCGAGCAGCCCGCTGCCGATCAGCGCCAGCAGGAAGAACACGAAGGCGAGTCCCGCCACCACGGCGGCGACCTTGTCGAGCGGCATGTTTCCTCCTGCGCATCGGGGTTTCCAACATAATCCTGGTCGCAGCTATCCTCCGCCTTCCATCGAAGGAGCGCCGCCTTGGCCCGCTACGACCTGATCGTCCGCAACGGAACCCTCGTGCTGCCCTGGGGCGAGGTGCAGGCCGACCTCGCGGTCGCCGGCGGTCGCATCGCGGCCGTCGGCGTGGACGGGCGCGACGAGGCGGAGACCGTGCTCGACGCCGCCGGCCTGCACGTGCTGCCCGGGATCATCGACCCGCACGTGCATTTCCGCGACAGCGGGCAGGGGCATGTGGACGCGTCCGGCGAGACGATGGAGACCGGCACGCGCGGCGCCGTGCTCGGCGGCGTCACCACGGTGTTCGACATGCCGAACACCGTGCCGTCGCTGGTGGATGCGGGCGCACTCGCGGCCAAGCAGGCGCATGCCGAGCGGGTCGCCTGGTGCGATGTCGGGCTCTACGTGGGGGCGACCAAGGGCAACGTGGCCGAGCTGGCCGCCCTCGAGCGAGGCCGCGGCGTGTGCGCGATCAAAGTGTTCGCCGGGAGCTCCACCGGCGACCTGCTGGTGGAGGACGACGACAGCATCGGCCGCGTGCTCGCAGCCGGCACGCGGCGGGTGGCGTTCCACAGCGAGGACGAGCTTAGGCTGCAGGCCCGCAAACCTGCCGCCGCTGGCGGTCCCTATAGCGAGCACATGCGCTGGCGCGACGAGGAATGCGCGTTTCTCGGCACGCGCCGGATCGTGTCGCTTGCGGAACGCCGGAACCGGCCGGTGCATATTCTCCACGTGTCCACCGCGGAAGAGCTCGAATGGCTGGACGCGCATCGCCGTCATGCGACCGTCGAGGTGCTGGTCAACCATCTGAGCCAGTCCGCCCCCGAGGCCTACGAGCGGCTCGGCGCCTATGCCGTGATGAACCCGCCGATCCGCGAGCGGCGGCATCTCGAGGCCGCCTGGCGCGCGGTCCGCGACGGGCGGGTCGATACGATCGGTTCGGACCATGCGCCGCACCCGCGCGCCGCGAAGGCGCGCCCCTGGCCTGCCACGGCCGCCGGGCTCACGGGGGTGCAGACGCTGCTGCCGGTGATGCTCGACCACGTCGCGGCGGAACGGCTGACGCTCGCGCGCCTGGCCGACCTGATGTCGGCCGGTCCCGCGCGGGTGTACGGGCTGCAGGGCAAGGGCCGCATCGTGCGTGGCGGTGACGGCGACCTCACGCTGGTGGATCTCGGGGCGCGGCGCCGGATCGCGGCATCGGGGCTCGCGAGCCCCTGTGGCTGGTCGCCGTTCGAGGGCATGCAGGTGACCGGCTGGCCGGTCGCCACGATCGTGCGCGGCGCGGTGGTGATGCGTGACGACACGGTGCTGGGCGCGCCCACGGGAAAGCTCGCGCAGTTCGCGTGACGGCGGCGCCTCCTTGAAGATCGCGACGTTCAACGTCAACAACGTCAACCGGCGCCTGCCCAATCTCGTGGCCTGGCTCGAGCAGTCACGCCCCGATATCGTCGCGTTGCAGGAGTTGAAGGCGGAGACCCGCTCGTTCCCGGCCGCAGCGCTCGAGCGCGCGGGCTACGGCGCGGTGTGGGAGGGCGAGGTGCAGTGGAACGGCGTCGCCATCCTCGCCCGCGATGCCATGCCCGAGCTCACGCGCCGCCGCCTGCCGGGCGACGCCGCGGACGGCCAGGCGCGCTACATCGAGGCCGCCGTGCGCGGCGTGCTGGTCGCCTCGATCTACCTGCCGAACGGCAATCCGCGTCCCGGTCCCAAATGGGATTACAAGCTCGCCTGGTTCGCGCGCCTCCTGCGACATGCGCGCTCGCTGCGCGAGGCCCGCGTGCCGGTCGCACTCTGCGGCGACTACAACGTCGTGCCCACGGCAGAGGACATGTACCGGTCGCGATCCTGGGCGGACAACGCGCTGGTGCAGCCCGAGAGCCGGGCGCTGTTCCGCGAGCTGCTCGACGCGGGCTGGACCGACGCGCTGCGCGCGGTCCATCCGGCAGGCCCGCTCTGGACGTTCTGGGACACCAAGCGCCAGGCCTGGAAGCGCGATGCGGGGCTGCGGCTCGACCACATCCTTCTCACGCCCGACCTGGCGGGACGGCTGGCGGAGGCCGGCGTGGACCGCGACGTGCGGGCGTGCCCGGACGCGAGCGACCATGCGCCTGCCTGGGCGAGGCTCGTTTCGGAACGAGTTCGTATTCGCCGTTGACGTAACTGCTATAACATGACGTTTAATGGCGCGCCTGCCAGATGCCGCGTCAAATGGACCGACCATGACGTGCCCCTGCCGTGTCGCGCGTCTGCCGCCGGAGACCATGTTCGGCTCGTGCTGCCTTGTCGGCCGGCCGTTGACCAAGCAAAGTCGATCTCGCCAGCAGATACTCTTACGTTGTCGCGGCAGCTGTTTAACTTGTTCCGCTGGCTCTACAAGTCAGCGATTTGTCAGGATTGACGACGAGTGTGGCGGAACCAAGGCTTCCGGCGAAAAACAACAACCTCCGCTTCTCTCGTCTTGTTTGTTCCCGTCGGATTTACTACGTCGTCATCCAGTCGACACAAGGTCCGGACATTGTCTCTCCGCTGCGGAACATGCATCGGAGACGCGTGATGTCCGAAAACCTCCGTCTCCTCCCTCGAGCGTCGAGCGAACATGTCACCGGAATTGCTAGTGCCATCCTGTCGGCGTCGGGTCGTGAGGCGGTCGGTCGTCGCCCGCGTGCGTAGCCGTGCCGCGGGTCTTGCGCAGTGATCGCGGCGGTGCAGGGCTCCGACCGGTTGTACGACAGCTGGGCGCCCGGATACGACGACAGCTACGCCGCCGCGTCGCACAGGCGCGCCTACGACCTCCAGGCCGCGGAGCTGGTCGACGCATTGCTGCCGCCCGCGGCCGCGATCGTCGATGTCGGCTGCGGCACGGGGCGCATGGCGCGGCGGTGGCTCGCGGCCGGACACAGCGTCACCGGCGTCGAGCGCGCGCCCGGCATGCTCGACGTGCTGCGTGGCAAGGATCTGGCCGGACGCTTCACGCTGCTCGCCGAGCCGATGGAGACGGTCGAGATCGCGCCCGGCGCGGCCGATCTCGTCGCGGCGATGGGTTCGGTGCAGTACGCCCGCGATCCGGGCGCCGCGATCGCGCGGTTCGCGCGCTGGGTGCGCCCGGGCGGGGTCGTGTGCGTGTATGTCGACAGCCTCGTGGCCCTGCACGGCGAGCTCATGCGCGCGGGGCGGCACGACGAGGCGGCACGGATGCTGTCGACGCGCCGCGGCCGCCTGCCCACGAGCGATGGCGGCTGCGTCGAGTTCGATCTGTTCACCGCCGCAACCTTGCGCGCGGCGTTCGTCGCCGCCGGGCTCGAGGGCGTGGACGTTCGCGGTCTTGTGATCGGCGCCAGCTTCTGGGGTCGCGACGGCGTCGCCGCGCGGATGCGCGCCGACGAGGCGGGCTATTTCGCCGTCGAACGGAGTTTCCGGCGCGAGCCGGCCCTCGCCGATCAGGGCCTGCATCTGTTTGCCTCGGGACGACGTAGGCAGGATGCGCAGGAGCTACGCTGATGAACCAATTCGTTACGGATCTCCGACAACATCTGTCATCGGCGGCCGAACCGCCTTTGTCGCGCGTCGACGTCATGTCGCGCGTCTGGGTGTTCCACTCGCCCGACCATGTCTATGCCAGGCAGGTCCGGCTGCTGCCCGACGGGCGCATCTCCGGCTACCATCACCCGAACGAGCATAGCTGGATCTTCCGCGACGGGCGCGTGGCCTTTCTCGACATGGCAGACCGCGCCACGACATCGTTCGACCGGGTGACGCGCGACGCGGATGGCTGCCTCGTGATGGCGGGCGAGAACTTCACGCTGCACGAGACCGAGCCGCACCAGGCGCTGGCGCCGGATGCGTCGGGTTTCCCGATCGACGTGCGCGTGCCCGGCGCGCATCCCGGTGCGCAGCGGCGCAACCTCGTGCTCCTGTTCGCCAACCAGAACTCGCTGCACCCGCACTGGCCGCGCGACATCGCGGACGCCGACCGGAACTGGGATCTCTGCGTCAGCTTCTACGGCGATCTCGCGCATTACGGCGACATCGAGGTCGCGGAGTTCTCCAGCCTGCAGACCGGCATCCGCAAATGCAGCGCCGCGCACGCGGCGTTCGGCCGCGGCAGCAGGCTCTGGAACTACGACCGCGTCTGGCTCGCCGATGACGACCTGATGATCGGCTGGCGCGACATCAACGCCCTGTTCAACCTGTCCGACAATGCCGGGCTGGCCATCTCGCAACCCGCACTCGCCGACGGCAGCGAGATCACCCACGAGATCACCCGGCAGCAGCCCGGCGTGGTGCTCCGCTACACGTCGTTCGTCGAGGCCATGGCGCCGTGCTTCTCGCGCGACGCGCTCGCACTCTGCATGCCGGTGTTCGACCGCCAGACGCTGGGCTGGGGATCGGACCATGTCTGGCCGCGGCTGATCGGGCCGCCGCAGGGCCGGATCGCGATCCTCGACGCGGTTCCGATGGTGCACACGCGGCCGCTGGCGAGCTGGTATTCCCGGGATGACGCGAAGGCGGAGGAGATGGCTCTCCTCGACGCATACGGCCTGCGGCCGGAGATCAGGGAGTTCGGCCGCATCACATATTGACCGCAATTGCGCGGCACTTCGGTGCCGTACGGATTGAACAATCCCGCGAAGGTCCTTGCCACATGAACGCCGTGACCGTCCGCTTCCCGTTTCTGCGCCCGAACCCGCCACCGATGGCGCCATTGCTGCCGCTGATCGCCGACATGGAGCGGCGCCGCCAGTACACCAATAACGGACCGTTCGTGACCGAGCTCGAGGCGCGGTTCGACGCGCATTTCGGCTGCCCGGGCAGCTCGGTCGCCGTGTGCAACGCCACCCTCGGCCTGATGCTGGCGATCAAGCTGCAGGCGGCGACCCGGCCCGGCGCACGCTACGCGCTGATGCCGTCCTTCACCTTCGCGGCCACCGCGCAGGCGGCGATCTGGGCCGGGCTCGAGCCGCTGTTCTGCGACATCGACCCGCTCACCTGGCTCATGGACACCGCACGCGAGGCGGACATCGTCGGGCGTCGCGCCGACGAGATCGCGGTGATCGTTCCGTGCGCGACGTTCGGCAGCACCGTCGACATCGACCACTACACGGCACTGCGAGCCCGCACCGGCATTCCCGTGGTGATCGATGCGGCGGCCTCGCTCGGCGGCCTCGACGCCGCCGGGCGTCCGATCGGGGCGGAGTCGCCGCACCCGATCGTGTTCTCGATGCATGCCACCAAGACGTTCTCGGTGGGCGAGGCGGGGCTGGTCCATTGCGCGGACACGGAGATGATCGCCACGATCCGTGCGATGGCCAGTTACGGTTTCCGCGCGCCGCGCTCGTCGAGCATGCCGGGGCTGAACGCGAAGCTCAGCGAGATCATGGCGCTCCTGGCGCTGGCGAAATTCCGCGAATTCGAGCGGTACTCCATCCATCGCGCCTCGCTCGCCGCGATCTACCGCGCGCGCCTGCCCGACTGGCTGCCGCAGGGTTTCGCGGGGAGGCGCCAGGCTTTCTCGTTCATGCCGCTGCTGCCGCCGGCCGACATCGCCGCCGATCGCGAGGCACTGATCGCCGGCTTCGCAGCCGAGGGGCTCGAATGCGGCCGCTACTTCCATCCGCACGTGGCCGAGCAGCCCTTCTTTGCGCCCTTCGCGCGCGACACGTCGCTGATCGAGACCGCGCGGATCGCCCGGCGGGTGATCGCCTTCCCGGTCTGGGACGAGCTGACGGCCGACGACGTCGAGGCGTGCTGCGAGATCGTGGTGCGCGTCGCCCACGACCTGCGCCGCGCCAAGCGGCAGCGCCGCGCGTCGCGGGCCACACCGCTCGGCACCGCGATCATCGGCGGCGGCCCGGGCGGCACGGCGGTGCTGCTGGCGGCGAGCCGGGCCGGGCAGCTGCCCGCCATGCTCGAGCGCGGGCTCGCCATCGTGGAAGCCGGCGACCGGCTGGCCAGCGGGCGGCTCGGCAGCTACGCGATCGATTCCGACAGCGGTGCCGCAACTTTTCTCGCAGCCTTCGACGATCTTCCGGAGCCGGCACTGGCAGCCCTGCGGAATTCGCCCGAGGCCGAGGCGCTGCGCCCGCATGGCATGGATGCCGTGTCGCTCGACCGCGTCGGGCGCCTGCTGGACCTCACGGGTGCGGCACTCGGCGACATCGTCCGCCGCCACGCCGACGGCCACGTGCTGGAAAACACCCGCGCCCGCGAGGCGCACCGGACGGCGCGCGGTACCTGGGACATCGTGGTGCACGGGCCGCAGGGGCCCGAAACGCTCGAGGCGAGCTCGCTGGTGCTCGCCTGCGGCGCGGCGCAGAGCTTCGAGCGGCTGGCCCACGAGCCCGCGTTCGGCGCCGTCACGCTGGTGCCCGCCTACGGGGATCGCCTGGTCCGCTCGGACGAGCTCCTGCAGCGCGGCCGCGCCCGGCAGCTGCTCGGCCGCTTCGAGCCCGGCCGCAAGCTGCGCGTGGCCGTGCTCGGCAGCGGTTCGGGGGCGGTGTCGTCGGCCCGGCTGCTGCTGGCATGCGCGCCCGAGCGTTTCGAGCCCGCGGCGATCACGGTGCTGCACCGGAACAGACTGCGCCTGTTCTACCGCTCCGTGGAGGCGGCGCACGAGGCCGGCTACCGCGACTTCGACGAGGAGGACGACGTCTGCCCGGTGAGCGGGTTCGTCAATCGTCTCGGCGGCCTGCGCTATGCGTCCGCCGACCTGGTGCGCGCGGCGGGCGAGCTGGGTTTTGCGCGGTCCGAGGACCGCGTCGTATTCCGCCACGTGGCCGCCGACGGCCCGGACAGTGCCGACGCCGTGACAACCGTGCTCGACGGCGCCGACTTGATCGTGGTCGCACTCGGCTACCGGCCGTGCCCGATCCGGCTGTTCGACGAGCGCGGCATCGCGATCGAGCTCAGCACGGACGACGTCCCGCTGGTCGACGACATGAGCCGGGTGCGCAGGCGCGACGGCCGCGTCGTCGAGGGAGTGTGGGCGATCGGGCTCGCCGCGGGCTTCCGAACCGCCGGCGCGCTCGGCGGCGAGCCGAGTTTCCGCGGCCAGACCAACGGGTTGTGGCTCTGGCAGCACGGCGTCGGCCGGATGATCGCGACGCAGGCGCTCGAGCACGCCGCCGCGTCCGAGACGCTGGCGCTCGGTCCCGTCGGGGCCGCACCGTCCGCCGTCCCGGTTGCGTTCGGCATGGCCGCGGAGTAGGCGCCTCAGGACTTCGCCGCCGGCCGGCGGCACGCCCTGCAGGAGAGACGGCGTCGATGAAAGCGAACAGAACCACCGACACGCGCATCTACATCGCGGTCAACAGCAACAAGCCCTGCGTCGAGGCGCCCGGCTATCACACGCTGCAGGTCGGCAGCGCGCTGGCGCATGAGCATTTCGGGATGATCCGGGATGACGAGGGCGAGAACATCTCGAAACTCAACCCGAGCTTCTGCGAGCTGACGGGTCTCTACTGGATCTGGAAGCACGACAACTCGCATATCGTGGCCCTGACGCATTATCGCCGCTATTTCGCGCCGCGCCTGCAGCCGGGAATCCCGTTCGGCGGTCACGAGGTGGCGCAGGCGAGCGACTTCTCCGAGCTGCAGGAGGGGATCGATATTCTCGTGCCGCCGCCGCATCGGTGGGAGGTGTTCGGCGAGGTTCCGCAGTCGCTGACGGACCAGTATGCGCGCGCGCATACGCCGTACGACATCTTCCTGGCGCGCGAGGAAGTGCTGCTGCGCACGCCGGACTATCGCGAGGCATACGATTTCGTCATGGGCGGCAACACGATCGCGCACGGCAACATGTTCGTCGCGCGCAAGCAGGTGATTGACGATTACTGCGCCTGGCTGTTTCCGATTCTGTTCGGGTTGGAGCCGCATATTCCTTACGAGTTCTACGATCCGTATCAGGGGCGGGTGTTCGGCTTTATCGCGGAGCGTTTGTTCAATGTGTGGCTTTGCAAAAACCGGCGGAAGTACCGGATCCTGACGCGTAACGTGGTTCGGACTGAGGGGACGATGCTGTAGGAAGAAGGCCAGGGGCTCTGCCCCTGGACCCCGCTGGGGTCTTAACCCCAGACCCCTTGAGTTGGCAGGTCCAGGACTGCTTGTCCTGGCGGGGTTTAAGGGGCAGAGCCCCTTTGCTTCCTTAGTACGTCACGAACGTGAAATGCTGGTTCGTGCCCTCCGACCCGCGCTCCAGGCTGCCGGTAAAGCTCTGAGGCACGCCCATCATCGATTTCAGCGGCGGCCTCGCGGTCAGGAACGCGGCCTGCGGGACGGGAACGCCCGACGGCGCGTCGGGCTCGATCAGGCAGACAGGCGGATCGAGGGTGATGATGAGGTAGGTCTCCGCCCGATGGCCCGGATCGGCGGGATGCGGGTCGACCCCGATGCCGAGCCGGCCGGTCACGGTGATCCGGTTGCCGTCGCGCTGGCAGGCGGTGGCGTCGATGCGCATGACGTTGGCCGGCAGCGCGGCCATGATCGCGGCGAGCAGCACGGCTGGGATGGTCATTTGGGACCGATCCAGCGGCGCAACCAGTCGTGGATGGTTGCATGCCACATCAGCGAGTTCGCGGGCTTGAGCACCCAGTGGTTCTCGTTGGGGAAGGTCAGGATCTCGCTGGGAATGCCGCGCAGCTGCATGGCGGTGAAGGCGGCGATGCCCTGGTCGACGGGGATGCGGAAATCCTGCTCGGAATGGATCACCAGCATGGGCGCGCGCCAGTCGGCGACGTGGTTGATCGGGTTGAAGCGCTCGTAGTTCTCGGGATGCTGCCAGACGGTGGCGTGGCCGTTCTCCCATTCCGCGAACCAGAGCTCCTCGGTGGCATAACCCATGATGCGGTTGTCGAACACGCCGTCATGGTCGATCAGGCATTTCCACGGCGTGTTCCAGACACCGGCGATCCAGTAGGTCATGTAGCCGCCGTAGCTGGCGCCGGCGGCACATGCGCGGGACGCGTCGATCCAGGGGGCGGTTTTCTGGGCGGCGGTCCAGCCTTTCTGGAGGTCCTCCAGCGGGCGGTCGCCCCAGTGGCCGGAGATGCTGTCGGTGAAGGCCTGGCCGTAGCCCGTGGAGCCGTGGAAATCGACGGTGACGACGCCGTAGCCCCAGCCGGCCCAGACCTCGGGGTTCCAGCGGGTGCTCCAGTCGTCGTCCCACGAGCCCTGCGGGCCGCCATGGATCAGGAAGACCGTGGGATAAATGCGGCCTGGCTGCCAGCCGGCGGGTTTGACGATCCAGCCGTGCACGGTCTCGTTGTTCCAGCCGGGAAAGCTGAAGGATTCTTCCGGTGACATGGCGACGTCGTGCAGACCTTGGGCGTCCGCGTGGGTGACCTGGACCGGGGCCTGGCCGGGGCGTTCGACGAAGACCTCCGGGGGCGAAGTGGTCGAGGCGTGGAGGTAGGCGAGCACGTCGCCCGACCTGGTGTGCGCGACGTCGAGCGAACCCGCGGTGCCGGCGCCGGTGAGCGCGGTGGCAGTGCCGGTGGCGGCGTCGATGCGGAAGATCTTCCGGGCCTGGTCGTCGGTGGCGACCGCGTAGAGATGGCCGTCGTCGCCGGCATAGGCGAGCTGCTCGGGCGAGCGGTCCCAGCCAGCGTCGATCTCGCGGGCGGCGGTGCCGTCCGGGGCGGCGAGCATGATGGCGAAGCGGTCGGCCTCGAAGCCGGGGCGCTTCATGGCGCGCCAGGCGAGATGGGCGCCGTCGGGGGAGAAGACCGGGCCGGCATCCCAGGCGGGGTTGATGGCAGTGAGGTTGCGGGGGGTGGCGGTGCCGTTGATGGGCACGCTCCAGATGTCGAAATTGGTGGACCAGGGCTCGGCGCGGCCGGCGAGGCGGACGGAGAAGAGCACGGTGCGGCCGTCGGGGGAGACGGCGTAGTTGGCCGCATCGCCGAAGGGCTTGTTGGGGACGTCGCCGTCCATGCCGCGCATCAGCGGGACGGGGTCGCCATGGGCGCGGAAGTCCGTGCCGAGAGTGAGGGCGAAGAGGTGGTTGCGGGTGCCGTCGGACCAAGTGCTCCAGTGGCGGATGAACAGGTGGTCGGAGAGGCGGCCGGTGGCGTGGTTGGCGGCGCGGGCGGCGAGGTCGGCGCGGATGGCGGCGAGCGTCTCGTGGCCGGGGATGACGGCGATCGAGAGGACCAGGGTGTGGCCGTCGGGGGCGATGCGGAACGAGGTGACGTCGGTGGGGAGCGTGGTCGCCTGGGTCGGCGCGCCGTGGCCGGCGGCGGGGACGCTCCAGACCTGGTCGTGGGCGCCCCCTGCTCCCGGGGCGGAGGCGGGGGCGGGGGCGAGGAAGAACACGCGGGCGCCGTCGGGCGAGAGGGCCGGGTCGTGGCCGTGGGCGAGGGTGTTGGGGGTGCCATGGCCGTCGGTGGTGGTGCGCAGGATGGCGGTGTCGCGGCCGGTGCCGGTGCGGTTGAGGGTGGAGACGACGTAGACGACGAAGCTTGCGTCCGGGGCGAGGTGCGGGTCGGAGACGCGGGGGAGCGCGACGAGGTCATGGGCGTCGAGGGGGCGGGCGAGGGCGACGGCGGGTGCTGCGGTCAGGAGGGAGGCTGCGAGCAGGGCGGTGCGGAACGGTGACGGCAAGGCAGGGCTCTCCCGGGTGGATGGGCGGGCGGGAAGGTGCCTTGGCGGGCGGGGCGCGTCGAGGGGGAGGTGTGGCGGGGATGTGTCGAAGGGCGGGTTGGGGCGTCACTTGAAATTCGTAAGACCATTCAAGTTGGGCTGGGGTGAGGAACGTGGGCCTGGGTTGGTGGAGGACGCGGGATGGCGGGTTGGTGTCATGCGGAGCGTCCTGGGCGGGGTGGGCGATTGTAGCGTCGTCTTGAGCGTGGGTGGTTCGGTGCGGGGTCTTTTCGCCGGGTTGGCGAGCCTGTGGAGCTTTGGATTGCCAACGGTGGGTCACGGCGGGGCCTGGTCGAGTGGACCGGACTGGACTAAGTCCTGGTGATGTGAGACGCGGGAGTGCGCGATGCAGACCGTCAATATCCATGCGGCCAAGACTCATCTTTCCCGCCTGGTCGATGCTGCGGCCGCCGGGGAGGAGATCCTGATTGCGCGGGCTGGGCGGCCGATCGCGCGGTTGGTGCCGTTGGTGGATCGGGCGATGCCGGCGCGGCGGCGGCTCGGGTGCCTGGCGGGGCGGCTCACGGTGCCGGCCGATTTCGATGCGCCGTTGGCCGATGACGTGTTGGCAGGCTTCGAAGGACGCTGATGCGGCTGCTGTTGGATACGCATCTGTTGCTGTGGGCGCTGGGGGAGCCGGCGCGGCTTGATCGGGCGACGCGAGCGGCGGTCGAGGATCCGAGGAACGAGGTGTTGTTCAGCGCTGCGAGCCTGTGGGAGATCGCGATCAAGGCGGGGCTTGGGCGGGCGGATTTTGCGGTCGAGCCGGGGCTGGTGCTTGAGGCGGCGGTGGAGACGGGGTTTGTGGAGTTGCCGGTGAGGGCGTCGGCGGCGGTGCTGGTGTCGGGGTTGCCGATGCACCACCGGGATCCGTTTGACCGGTTGCTGATTGCGCAGGCGGTGAGTGAGCCGGTGCATCTGTTGACGGCCGATCCGTTGCTGGTTCCGTATTCGGAGCTGGTGAGGCTGGTCCGGTAGGCGGCTGTCGCTGACAACGGGATGGTCACTGCGGTTGTTCGACCGCGCATCCGCGGTTTGGACGCTGGGACGTCGGGTTGAGGCCAGGGTGGCAAGTCGCGCGCACTTGCTTCCCGTGCAGCGATGGAGACGCTATATGCTGTCAATGACAGCAAGCGCAGCATGGAGAGGGCCATGGCGACCCTGACCGTCCGAAGTCTCGATGACGAGGTTGTCCGGGCGTTGCGCATACTGGCGGCGCAGCATGGCCGTTCCGCGGAGGCCGAGCACCGGGAGATCCTGAAAGCGGCTTTGATCGGCCGTTCCGAGCCGTCGCCGGGGCAAGCGGCGGCGGCGCGACTGGCCGAGTTCCGGCAGCGGGTGTCGGGACGCGGCAGCGCATCCGGGACGGCGCTCCTCGAGGAGAGCCGCGGCGGGAGGACGGGGGACCTGACCGGCGGTTCGGGCGAGCGGTGACGCTGGTCGTCGACGCGAGCGTCGGGCTGAAATGGGTTCTGGACGAGCCGGACAGCCATCTTGCTCAGGCGCTGGCCGAGGGGGAGGAGGCGCTGCTGGTTCCTGATTTCTGGCTGAACGAGGCTTGCAACGTGTGCTGGGTGCAGGTTCGGCGTGGGATCTGGACGGCGGCGGAGGCGCGGGAGGGTTTTGCGTTGCTGCGGGCGCAGGTTGTGCCGACGGCGACGGGGGAGATGGATTTGCACGAAGCGGCGCTGGAGATCGGGCTTGCGGCGGGGCATTCGACTTACGACACGCTGTATCTGGCGTTTGCGATCGCGGTGGGGGCGCGGGGCGTGGTTGTGGCGGATGGGCCGTTCGTGAGGGATATGGGTCGTCATCCGGATCCGGTCGTGGCGGCGATGGTTATGCCGCTTGGGGCATGGGCCGGACGGCCGGCAGGGTCTTGAGAGAGAACGGACCGACGCGGTGCTCGCCTGCACGAAGCGGGAGGATCGTTGTCTCTCGTTGCTGTTCATCGACCGGCGGGACATCCGGCGCCTCGCTCAGGAACTCCGTCGATAGATGACCGAGAGAACCAAATTCAGGTTTCCGCGCAGAATGCGGAAGGCCGGACAGCGAGAGGCCAGGTTGGCTTTCGAGCGGAGGATGGTTCAGAACGAACCCGATCCCCAGCGCTGGCCTGAAGATCTGAGGAATATTCTCACGGGGATTGCAGACGCCATGGCCGGGCGCCCTTTGACGCCCGATCTGATACTGTCGCTGGAAGCCTCGGGGCGGCTGACGCATGTCCTGCCGGAACATCGAGTTGTCGTTTCGTATCGGGCTAAAGACGAGGCGACATCTGGCGGCAAACCAGTTTACGACATCTCGGTCAAAGGTTCACGGCTGCATGGCGGCTGGTACTATTCCCCCGGCCAACTCGCGAGGGCACTGGATCGTTGCAGACGGGGACCAGACATGTTGCCGGCCTGATGAACGTTACGGAACTGCCGGGAATGGGCGGTTCATGTGTCCGGTCCGTGATCGAGTTCGGGCGTGTAACTGGCGGGATCGCTCTGGAGAACGCGCCGCAGGCCAAGTAGCGTATTCTTTAGAGGGGACTGATCGACCTGGAATGTGAATTGATGCGATTGGCGGGCATTGTCGGGTGTCGCGTCTTTTCGCCGTGCCGCGCAGATCCCGATCGAGCGGTCGTCCTCGCCATCGGGTCCCACGACGATGTCTCCTCGCTCCGCGAAGGCGCAAATAGATGGAGGTCCAGGATCGACACGATCCTGGTGGGGTCTGGGGCAAAGCCCCAGCCTTCTTCTTCACGCGCGCCCTACAGGTTCAACCATCCCGCCGTGCGATCATGCTCCTGCACCGGCGTCAGCGCGCGCGGTCCGTCTGCCACGGGGGGCGGCAGGTCGCGCATGGCGTAGGGCTCGCTCCAGCAATCGACCACGCCGAGGCTCCGCGTGCAGTAGGGCTGCATCGCGGGTTCCGGCTCGGGGCGTTTGCAGTAGGGCTGGCCGCGGTCCCAGTTGACCATCGAGCAGTCGCGGCCCGTCCACGCCGAGTAGGCCATGTCGATCGGCGTGCGGTGGAAGACGGCCACCGAAGCGGCCACGGCGCCGATGCCGAGCGCCTGCGACGGGCCGTCGCAGCCGCCCGCGGCGAGCGGCAGGGTGAGCAGGGCTGCGAGGGCTGCGGCTCTCATCGGGCCATCCTGGGGGCGTGCGGTTACGGTTTCGTAAACGGCGGGTGTTTGCCCCGGCGGGGCGGCGCCGGTATGGTCCGCGACCGTTTTTCGGGGTGTTTGAAAGCGCGTGACCGACCTGTTTCGAGAGATCGACGAGGACGTCCGGGCCGAGCAGATCCGGCTCGCCGTCCGCCGCTACGGGTGGCTGGTGGGGCTGGCCGTGCTCGTCGTGCTGGTGGGTGTCGGGGCCTGGCAGGCGATCGCGTATCGCGACCGCCAGGCGGAGGCGCGGCTGTCGGCGGCCTATCTGCACGCGACGCGGCAGGCGGACGATCTGGCGACGAACGGGTTCGGGGGGAACTCGCCCGAGCTCACCCGGGCGCGGGACGCGGCGATCGCGTCGTTCGTGCCGCTCGAGGGAGCGGCCGATCCGGGGATCCGCACGCTGGCGCGTCTGCGAGCGGCACAGCTGCTGACCGATCGCGGCGATGCGGCCGGTGCGATCCGGCTGCTCGACGCGGTGGCGGGTGACGCGGCGGCCGAGCAGGCGCTGCGGGACGAGGCTACGCTGTTCTCGGTCGAGCGGCAGCTCGCGACCGGAGACCCGGACGTGTTGCACAAGCGGCTCGACGGGATCGAGGGGCCGGGCGGCGCTTTTCGGGCGCTGGCGTTCGAGGCGCAGGCGTCGATCGACCTCGCCCGCGGGCGGATGGCGGAGGCCAGGCGCGAGATCGAGCTCGTGTTCACGGATGACGCGGCGCCGCAGGGTGCCCGCGAGCGCGCGGCGACGTTACTGCAGGCGATCGGGCCGCAGGCGCCCGGCACACATGACCAAGGCGGGGGAAAAGTACCAGGATGACCACGCGACGCCACCTTCTCCGCTCGGGCGCCGCGTTCGCCGCGATCGCACCGCTGGCCCTCGTTCTCACGGGGTGCGGGCTGTTCGACGACGACGAGAAGCCGATCCTGCCGGGCCATCGCGAGGCGGTGGTGCCCGAGGAGCCGGGCCTGGAGCTCGACCCGGCACTGGCGGGGCTGACGGTGACCGTGCCGCCGGGCGAGGTGCCGGCGGACTGGCCGCAGCCGGGGCGGGCGCCGGATCACGTGCTGGGCTCGTTCGCGTGGAACGATCCGGGCGAAAAGAACGGGGGCTCGAAGCCCGCCTGGGAGAGCAAGATCGGCACCGGCCAGGTGTTCCGCCACGTGTTGACCGCGCCGCCGATCGTGGCTGATGGCCGGATCTACACGATGGATTCCGACGCGGTGATCGACGCGTTCGATCTCGCGACCGGCAAGCGGCTCTGGCACCTGGTGACGCGCCGCAAGAAGATCACCAGCAGCAATGTGGGCGGCGGCATCGCCTATGCGGACGGCACGATCTACGCGGCGACGGGGCTGGCCGAGCTGATCGCGGTCGACGCCGCACGTGGAAAGATCCGGTGGCGGGTGTCGACCACGACGCCGGTGCATTCGACGCCGACGGTGGCGGACGGGCGCGTCTATTACGCGACGATCGACGACCGGCTGGTGGCGGCCGATGTCGCCGACGGCAAGACGGCGTGGAGCTACACGGCGAGCGGGTCGTTCAACGCGCTGCTGGGGCAGCCCTCGCCAGCCTACGCGAACGGGGTGGTGCTGGCGGGCTTCCCGTCAGGCGAGCTCGCGGCGATCAAGGCGGCGGACGGCTCGACCGTGTGGACCGACACGCTGGGCGGCACGGTGGGCGCGAGCCCGCTGGAGTTCGCGTCGATCCGCGCCGAGCCGGTGATCGCGGGCGACACGGCCTACGCGATCAGTGTCGGCGGGCTGATGACGGCGACCGACATGCGCACCGGGCGGCGCATCTGGGAGCGGACGATCTCGAGCGGGTCGACGCCGGTGATCGCCGGCGACTGGATGTTCGTGGTGTCGGTGAACGCGACGGTCGCCTGCCTGCAGCTGTCGTCGGGGCATGTGCGGTGGACCAGCGTGCTGCCGCGGTTCCATTCGCCGATCAAGAAGAAGGAGCCGATCAGCTGGGCCGGCCCGATCCTGCTGAACGGGCAGCTGGTGGTGGTGAGCTCGTACGGGTCGATGACGATGCTCGACGTGACCGACGGGTCGATCGTGGGCGAGCGCAAGCTGCGGGCGCCGGCGAGCCAGGTGCCGATCGTGGTGAATGGCACGCTGCTGGTGCTGACCGATGACGGCTTCCTGTCGGCGTATCGATGAGATGAGCGACGGGCCGCTGCCGGTTGTGGTGATCGCGGGGCGGCCGAATGTCGGCAAGTCGACGCTGTTCAACCGGCTGGCCGGCCGCCGCCTGGCGCTGGTGTCGGACGAGCCGGGGGTGACACGGGATCGCAAGGAGGCGCCGGCGACCTTGCGCGGGCGCGACGTGCTGCTGATCGATACCGCCGGGCTCGAAGAGAGCGCGCCGGACTCGCTGTACGGGCGGATGCGCGCGTCGTCGGAGACGGCGATCGGGCAGGCCGCCGTGGTGGTGTTCGTGATCGATGCGCGCACCGGGGTGACCGCGGCGGATGCGCATTTCGCGGCCTGGCTCAGGCGCCAGAACCGGCCAGTGCTGCTGGTGGCGAACAAGTGCGAGGGCCGCTTGGGCATGGCTAACGCGATGGATTCTTTTTCCCTCGGGCTCGGGACCCCGTGCGCGGTGTCGGCGGAGCATGGCGAGGGGTTGGCGGATCTGATGGCGGAGATCGCCGATCTGCTGCCGAGGCTCGAGGCGGAGCCTGAGGCGGGACCGGATGCCGAGGACGCGGCGGACGAGCGGCCGCCCGGGCCGCTGAAGGTCGCGATCGTGGGGCGGCCGAATGCCGGAAAGTCGAGCCTGCTGAACCGGCTGCTGGGGTCGGAGCGGATGATTACCGGGCCGGAGCCGGGGTTGACGCGGGATGCGATCACGGTCGAGTTCGACGATGCCGAGGGGCCGATCGCGCTGGTCGATACCGCGGGGATGCGCAAGCGCGCGCGGGTCGACGAGGCGCTGGAGCGGATGTCGGTGAGTGCCACGATCGAGGCGCTGAAGATGGCCGAGATCGTGGTGCTGCTGCTGGATGCGACGCTGGGCGTGCACGAGCAGGACCTGCAGATCGCGCGGCTGATCGAGCGCGAGGGGCGAGGGTGTATTCTCGCGCTGAACAAGTGGGATGCGGTGGCGGACCGGCAGCTGACGCGCCGCGCGGTGTCGGACCGGCTGGAGATCTCGCTTGCGCAGATGAAGGGCATTCGCGTGGTCACGCTGTCGGCGCTGACGGGCGAGGGGATCGACCGGCTGTTTCCGGCGGTGCGCGCGTGCGAGGTGGTGTGGAACAAGCGGGTGTCGACGGGCGAGCTCAACCGGTGGTTCGAGGGCGCGCTCGAGCGCCACGCGCCGCCGCTGGTGGATGGGCGGCGTCTGAAACTGCGGTATATGACACAAGCAAAAGCGCGGCCGCCGACCTTCGTGCTGTTCGGCACGCGCGCGGAAAAGACGCCCGAGGATTACCGGCGCTACCTGGTGAACGGGTTGCGCGAGCAGTTCGACCTGCCGGGCGTGCCGATCCGGCTGCTGGCGCGCGGCACGGATAATCCGTTCTCGACGGCCGGGCGTAAGACCTGAGAACCGGGCGGCCCAAGGGAGACAACGATGTCGTTTGGTCCGCAGAACAACTTCTTTCCGAGTGCCGGGCCGCCTGGGCGGCGTGGCGCCTCGCCGCTGATGCAGCGGTTGCTGGTGATGGGCGGCGTGGTGGCGGGCGTGCTGATCGCGGGCGCCGCACTCGATCCGTTCGCGGTGGTGTCGTCGGGCTATGTGGGCGTGAAGACGGAGTTCGGCGCGATCCAGCCGGAACTGCTGCAGCCAGGCCTGCACTTCATCGTTCCGTTCATGTCGGCGGTGCACGAGGTGAGTGTGCAGCCGCACACGTCGAGCACGGAAGAGGTTTCGGCGACGCACGACCAGCAGAACGTGACCACCACGACCGCGGTGACCTGGGCGGTGGATCAGACCTATGCCGATCAGGTCTATCGGGATTTCCGCGGGGCCGACGGGTTGGAGACCACGATCATCGCGCCGATCGTGTCGAACGACGTCAAGGCGGTGATCGCGCGCTACGAGGCGCAGGCGCTGATCACCGAGCGGTCGAAGGTCGCCGACGAGATCAGCACGCTGATCGGGACCGACCTTGCGCGGTATCATGCGCGCGTGTCGGTGGGGGGCGTGAACCTGACCAACATGCAGTTCAGCGGGCAGTACGACCAGGCGATCGAGGAGAAGCAGATCGCGCAGCAGAACGCGCTCAAGGCGCGCTACACGCTGGAGCAGATCCAGACCTCCGCGCAGCAGCAGGTGGTGCAGGCGCATGCGGCGGCGGATGCGACGGTCGCGACCGCGCAGGGGCAGGCCAAGGCCACCGTGCTGCAGGCGCAGGCGGATGCGACGGCATATCAGGCGAAGGCGCAGTCGATCAGCCCGGCATTGCTGCAGCTGACGGCGTTGCAGCGGTGGAACGGGGTTTTGCCGACTTATATGGGGGGGCAGACGCCTATTCCGTTCCTGGCGCCGGCGGGGAAGTGAGGAAGGCTTGAAGAGATCTTCTTTTTCTGAAGAAAAAGAAGCAAAAAGACTTTTGTTCGTTTGGATGCTGCTGGCGGCGCCTGCGTGCTTTCAATCGGATAGAAGTTCTTTGGTTCTTTCTTTCAAGAAAGAACAAATCTTCTATCCGGACGCGGCGTCGCGTGCTTCCGCGAGCGTGAGGTTGCGTCGCATGGCCTCCGCGAGGCGTGCCATTGCCGTGTCGCGCGCGCAGGCGACCACCGCCACGACGTAGGCGTCCTTGATGACGAAGGCGAGGAAGTCGAGCTCGTCGAGGTTGCCGTCGATGACGATCTCGTCCCACGCGGTCGCGTGGCCGAGGTAATCGATGCGGACACCGTGCTGCGCGGTCCAGAAGAACGGGACGCCGTCGAACGCCGCGGCGTCGCCGAGGATGTTGCGCGCGGCCAGCCAGCCCTGCTGCTGCGCCAGGCGCCAATGCTCGATGCGCGTCAGCTCGCCCCGGTAGGGAAAGCGGGCGATGTCGCCGGCGGCGTACAGGCCGGCGGCCGCGAGCAGGTGCGCGTCGACCATGAGCGCGCCGTGCTCGAGCGAGGCGCCGGCGACGAAGCCGGCGTTCGGGGCGACGCCGGTGCCGAGCAGCACGAGGTCGCAGGCGAGACGCGAGCCATCGCGGAGTGCGACGGCCGACACGCGGGCGTCACCCTCGAAGCGCTCCACGTCGCCGGTGCGGAACACGACACCCTTCTCCTCGTGGAGGCGCTTGAGCCTGGCGCCGATCTCGGGGCCGAACTGGTGCGCGAACGGGATCGCGCCGTTCGAGACGACGGTGACGGCGATGCCGCGGCTGCGAAGTCCCGAGGCCACTTCGAGCGAGATGAAGCTTGCGCCGAGCAGCACGGCGGTGCGCGCGCCGTCGATGTCGGCGACCAGCGATGCGGCGTCGGCGCTGCTGCGGAGCACATGCACGCCGGGAAGGGGGGCGCCCGGGATGTCGGGCACGCGCGGCACGGCGCCGGTGGAGACGAGCGCGCGGTCGTAGGGGATCACGGTGCCGGAGACCAGATGGATGCGGTGGCCTGGCGCGTCGAGACGCACGACCTCGTCCACGATGCGTTCGACCGTGTCGATGAACGCCTCGTCCGGCAGGCAGTCGACGCTGGCGGGCGGCATCTCGCCCGCGATGACCATCTTGCTGAGCGCCGTGCGGTCGTAGGGCGGTTTGGGCTCGGGGCCGATCACCACGATGCGGGAGGCGGTGCGGCGCGCGCGAAAATGCGCGATCGCGGCGGCGGCGGCGGCGCCCGCGCCGATGATCGCGATCGTGCCGGGGGTCTGCGCCGCGGGTGCGGGGGAGGGTGCGGGTAGGGTCGCGCCGGTGATGGTGGCGAGGCCGGCCGAGATCGTCACCTCGTAGCGGGTGAGCGGCTCGAGTGCGGGCGGCTCGAGCAGCGCGCCGTCGTCGAGCGCGAAGACGGCCTTGTGCCAGGGGCAGATCAGGCGATCGCCGCAGAGCGCGCCCTGCTCGAGGGGGGCGCCGGCGTGGGGACATGCGCCGGAATAGGCGCGGACCGTGTCGCCACGGCGGATGAGGATGATCGGGTCGTGGCCCAGTGTTGCCTTGTGGAGCGTGTTCTCGGGGATATGCGCCAGTTCTATCCTAATCGGCTCCGGGTCCATCGCTTTCGTCCTGTCGGCTCGGGGCATGAACAGTCCTTGGCCGAGGTGGTTCGCATAAAGGAGCTGACCTTCCGATCACCGCAGGGGCAAGTGAAACCATCATCCTCAAGAGCCACAAAGCGAAATGCGAGTGCCTGACGCCGCGAGGGTCGTTTTAAAGGCAACGCTACGTTCAATCGTGGTGTGCTCCTTAGGTAGCCAATTTAGATTGACGTGGAGGTAGGGTTAGCTTCATAGATAGCCACGTGTTGATAGGCACTTGGATTGAGGAGGACTGCTATGAAGGCGTACGTGTTTGACGGAACTGTTCAGGAAATCATCGAAGCTGTGAAAGGCATGCAGGCGAGCTCGGTCGAAGAGTTGTCGGAGCCACTGCCTATTGTGGCTCCGCCGATAGTAGGAGAAGCGACAGATCACGAATTCATCTCGTTCGACATCGCGAGGAGAATGTTGAGCCGACGACCACTTTCGAAAGAGCAGTTAGCCGTGTTGAGGTTGCTCTACAAGGCTTATCCAGGACAAGTGGCTGCCGCAGAACTACAAGCGGTGACATCCTATTCTCGGGCGCAACTAGCCGGACTTATGGGTGCTTTCGGCCGACGCTTGACTCATACAGAGGGTTACGTTGATGGGACTTGGCTCTTTGATGGGGAATGGGACTACGAAGCTAAGGCTTATACTTACCGACTCCCTGAGGCTTTGAAGACTGCCATAGAGGCCGAGGAGCTTTTCTAGTCTGTGCACAACATGCTCTGGTTAGGTCGGACGGGGCGACGCGTGTTTCGGCCGTCCGGAGTACCCGTCGCCCTGAGGCAAGGATTGACACTCACCCGCGCTCCCGCGTAAGCCCCGCCACTTCCGACACGTCGCTCCGCGAAGGCTCGCGCAGCGGCGCGTCTTCTGTTGGAGTGCCCCCGCCTCATGTTCGACACCCTGTCGGGCAAGCTGACCGGCGTTTTCGATCGTCTCGGCCGTCGCGCGATGCTGTCGGAAGGCGACGTCACGGAGGCGCTCCGCGAGGTGCGCCTGGCGATGCTCGACGCCGACGTGGCGCTGCCGGTGGTGCGCGACTTCGTGGCCAATGTGCGCGAGCGGGCGATCCGTTCCGAGGTGCTCGAGGCGATCTCGCCCGGCCAGCAGGTGGCCAAGATCGTCAACGACGCGCTGGTCGAAGCGCTGGGCGGGGCGGGGGCGGTGCCGCTGAACCTGCTCGCCACGCCCCCGGTGCCGATCCTGATGGTGGGGCTGCAGGGGTCGGGCAAGACCACGACGTCGGGCAAGATCGCGCTGCGGCTGCGCACACGGGAACGCAAGCGCGTGCTGCTGGCGTCGCTCGACGTGCAGCGGCCGGCCGCACAGTTGCAGCTGGCTCAGCTGGCCGAGCGGGCGGGGGTGGCGAGCCTGCCGGTGGTGGCGGGGCAGCTTCCCGTGGAGATCGCGCGGCGGGCGATGGAGACGGGGCGTCGCGAGGGGTTCGACGTTGTCATTCTCGACACTGCGGGGCGGCTGTCGATCGACGCCGAGCTGATGGACGAAGTGCGTGCTGTCCGCGATGCGACGGCGCCGGTCGAGACACTGCTCGTGGTCGACGCGATGACCGGGCAGGACGCGGTCAATACCGCGAAGGCGTTCAACGAGGCGTTGTCGATCACCGGCGTGGTGATGACGCGGATGGACGGCGATGCGCGCGGTGGTGCGGCGCTGTCGATGCGGCATGTGACGGGCGCGCCGATCAAGCTGACCGGGTCTGGCGAGAAGCTGGATGCGCTGGAGGAATTCCACCCGGAGCGCGTTGCGGGGCGCATTCTCGGGCTGGGCGATATCGCCGGCCTGGTGGAGCGGGCGTCGGAGACGATCGACGAGGAAGAGGCCGAGCGCGTCGCGAAGAAGATGCTGCGCGGCAAGTTCGACCTCGATGATTTTGCGAGCCAACTGAAGACGATTTCGAAAATGGGGTCGATCTCCGGCATTCTCGGGATGCTGCCGGGGATGGGCAAGATCGCGTCGCAGCTCGAGGGGGCCAACCTCGACACGACGGTTTTGCGGAAGCAATCGGCGATCATCTCGTCGATGACCAAGTCGGAGCGGAAGACGCCCGACATCATCAAGGCTTCTCGCAAGAAGCGGATCGCGGCGGGGTCGGGCAGCACGGTGCAGGACGTGAACCGGCTGCTCAAGCAGTTCGACGACATGTCCACGATGATGAAGCGGCTCACCAAAATGGGTGGGACCAAGGGAATGCGGGGCGGGCTGCAGGCTCTGCTCGGCGGTGCGGGTGGTGCGGCGGGCCAGCCGGGCGGTCGTCCGCCTGGCGCCGGCGGTGGGCGCCCTTTCTGAACAACGCAGTATTCACGAGGAATGGAACGAAGATGGGTTTGAAGATTCGCCTCAGCCGGGCCGGCGCCAAGAAGCGTCCATACTACCACATCGTGGTGGCCGACAGCCGTTCGCCGCGCGACGGCCGCTTCATCGAGAAGGTCGGTTCCTATAACCCGATGCTGCCCGCCGAGCACGAGGATCGCATCCGCCTGCAGAACGAGCGCATCGCGCACTGGCTGAAGGAAGGGGCACTCGCCACCGAGCGGGTTGCGAAGTTCCTGGGCCACGCCGGGCTGATGGCGAAGCCTGTCTATCGCGAGCAGCCGATCCAGTCCGCGCCGAAGAAGAAGGCGGCGGCGCGTGCGGCGGCGGCCGCTTCTGCCAGCGCCTGATCCTCGGTGGGTGACGGGCGCATCCTGATGGGCGTGGTCGGCAGGCCGCATGGCGTGCGGGGGCTGGTCAGGCTCCTGAGCCATGCGAGCGCGCCGGATGTGCTGGCGGCGCATGCGCTGTTCGACGAGCGTGGCCGGCAGTGGCGCGTGACCTGGCGCGGCGAGGGGATCGCGGCGCTGACCGAGATGGCGACGGGCCGGGTTCTCGCCGATCGCGACCAGGCGGCGGTGCTGACGAACCTGCTTCTCTACGTCGATCGCGCGGCGCTGCCGGCGCCCGAGCGTGACGAGTTCTATCTCGCCGATCTCGAGGGGCTGGAGGCGCGCGACGAGGCGGGCGCGCCGGTCGGGCGGGTGGTGGCGGTGCACGATTACGGTGCGGGCACGAGCCTCGAGATCGCCGACGCGGATGGGCGCACGCGGCTGGTGCCGTTCACGCGGGCGGCGGTGCCGGTGGTCGACATCGCCGGCGGCACGCTGACCGTGGTGGAGCTCGATGAGATCGAGATCCATGACGAGGCGGACGCGGCAGGCGGGGAGCGCGCGGCATGACGTGGCGCGCGACCGTGCTGACGCTGTTTCCGGCGATGTTCCCCGGCACGCTCGGCCAGTCGCTGGCCGGGCGCGCGCTGATCGAGGGGATCTGGTCGCTCGACGTGCGCGACATTCGCGAGCACGGGCTCGGCCGGCATCGCGCGGTGGACGACACGCCGTTCGGCGGCGGCCCCGGCATGGTCATGCGGCCCGATGTCGCCGACGCGGCGATCGCGGCCGCGCCCGCCGGGTTGCCGCTGGTGTATCTCACGCCGCGGGGACGGCTGCTCGACCAGGCATTCGCCCGCGCGCTCGCCGCGGGGCCCGGCGTGGTGATCCTGTGCGGGCGCTACGAGGGGGTGGACGAGCGCGTGCTGGAGGCCAGGGACGCGCGGGAAGTGTCGATCGGCGACGTCGTGCTGTCGGGCGGCGAGCTCGCGGCACAGGTGCTGCTCGACGCCGCGATCCGCCTGCTGCCCGGCGTGATGGGTTGCGAAGAAAGCGGCCTGACAGAAAGTTTTTCCGCGGGGCTGCTCGAGCACCCGCACTACACGCGGCCCGCCATCTGGGAGGGTCGCGCCGTGCCGGACGTGCTCCTGTCGGGCGACCATGCCGCCATCGAACGCTGGCGACGCGAGCAGGCGGAACACGCCACCCGCACGCGCCGCCCCGATCTTCTTGCGGGCCGCGTGTCCGCGCACTAACAAACGTTTTAGCGAAAGGATCTCCGGATCATGAACATCATCCAGCAGCTCGAGGCCGAGCAGGTGGCGCACCTGACCGAGACGCGCCCCATTCCCGAATTCGCGCCCGGCGATACGGTGCGCGTGTCCGTGAAGGTTGTCGAAGGCGAGCGCTCGCGTGTGCAGGCGTACGAGGGCGTGGTGATCGCGCGCTCGAACAAGGGGCTGCACTCGAACTTCACCGTGCGCAAGATCAGCTACGGCGAGGGCGTGGAGCGGGTGTTTCCGCTGTATGCGCCGACGATCGCGGAGATCACCGTGGTGCGGCGGGGCGATGTGCGGCGGGCGAAGCTTTACTACCTGCGTGGGCGCCGCGGTAAGTCGGCGCGGATTGCCGAGAAGGCGCGCGAGGTTGTGGCGGCGGAGTAAGGAAGAAGGCCAGGGGCTCTGCCCCTGGACCCCGCCAGGAGGCTGGCCTCCTGGACCTCGTGACTTGGAGCTACGGCGTTGGGCGAACAAATGGAGGTCCAGGACCAACATGGTCCTGGTGGGGGGTTCGGGGGGCAAAGCCCCCTGAGGACGACGTACCAGAAGATCTGGGACTCCCACGTCGTGGAAACCCTCCCTGACGGCACCGCCGTTCTCTACATCGACCGCCACCTCGTCCACGAAGTGACGTCACCGCAGGCGTTCGAGGGCTTGCGCCTCGCCGGCCGCCGCGTGCGCCGTCCCGATGCCACGATCGCAGTCACCGACCACAACGTTCCGACGTCGGACCGGCGCGCCGGCATCGCCGAGCCCGAGAGCCGGCTACAAGTAGAAACGCTGGAGCGCAACGTCGCCGAGTTCGGCGTGCCGTATTTTCCGCTGCTCTCGCCCGAGCAGGGGATCGTGCATATCGTGGGGCCGGAGCAGGGGATTTCGCTGCCCGGCATGACGATCGTGTGCGGCGACAGCCACACCTCCACGCACGGTGCGCTGGGCGCGCTCGCGTTCGGGATCGGCACGTCCGAGGTCGAGCACGTGCTGGCGACGCAGACGCTGCTACAGAAGGCGTCGGCCGATATGCTGATCCGCGTCGACGGCACGCTCGGTGTGGGGGTGTCGGCGAAAGACATCATGCTGGCGATCATCGGCAAGATCGGAACCGCTGGCGGCACGGGCCACGTGATCGAATTCGCGGGCGAGGCGATCCGGGCGCTCGACATGGCCGGGCGCATGACGATTTGCAACATGTCGATCGAAGCCGGTGCACGTGCGGGACTGGTCGCACCCGACGAGACGACGTTCCGCTACGTCGCGGGGCGGCCGTTCGCGCCCAAGGGCGAGGCGTTCGAGCGCGCCGTGGAATACTGGCGCACGCTCGCCGCGGACGAGGGTGCGCAATACGCGCGCACCGTGGTGCTGGATGCCGCCGCGATCGCGCCGCTCGTCACCTGGGGCACAAGCCCCGAAGACGTGCTGCCGATCACCGCCACCGTGCCCGACCCGAACGAGGAAGTGGACGAGGGGCGTCGCGCGCAGATGCAGCGCATGCTCGACTACATGGGGCTGACCGCGGGAGAAAAACTCGACGGGGTGGAAGTGGACGTCGTGTTCATCGGCTCGTGCACCAACGGCCGGATCGAGGATCTTCGTGTCGCCGCCGCGATCGCGCATGGACGGCGCGTGGCGGACGGCGTGCGCGCGATGGTGGTGCCGGGTTCGGGACTGGTGAAGCTGCAGGCGGAGCGCGAGGGATTGGACCGGGTGTTTCTCGAGGCGGGATTCGAGTGGCGCGAGGCGGGGTGCTCGATGTGCCTGGGCATGAACCCGGACAAGCTCACGCCCGGCCAGCGCTGTGCGTCGACATCGAACCGCAATTTCGAGGGGCGGCAGGGGCCGGGCGGGCGTACGCATCTGATGTCGCCGGCGATGGCGGCGGCAGCCGCGGTGACCGGGCATCTGACGGATGCGAGGCAGTTCTCCTGATGGACGCTTTTCGTAGTCTGACCGCGATTGCGGCGCCTTTGCCGATGGCGAATGTCGACACCGACAAGATCATCCCGGCGCGCTTTCTGAAAACGATCAAGCGCACGGGCCTCGGCCGCAACCTGTTCGACGGGCTGCGCTACGACGCTGACGGAAACGAACGCCCCGATTTCGTGCTGAACCGCGAGCCGTACCGGCGCGCGAACATCCTGGTCGCGGGGGAGAATTTCGGCTGCGGCTCGTCGCGCGAGCATGCGCCCTGGGCGCTGCTCGATTTCGGCATACGCTGCGTGGTGGCACCCTCGTTCGCGGACATCTTTCACAGCAACTGCTTCAAGAACGGCATCCTGCCCGTCGAGCTTCCGCGCGCGATCTGCGACCTGTTGATGCAGGATGCGGAAATGGGCGAGAATGCGCGGCTGACCGTGGATCTCGAGCGGCTGGTGGTGGTACGTCCGACCGGCGAGGAGATCGCGTTCGCGGTCGATCCGCTGCGCCGTCACCTGCTGCTTGAGGGTCTGGACGATATCGGCCAGACCCTGCAGCACGACGCGGCGATCGGCGGCTACGAGCAGCGGCGCGCCGAGGCGCAGACCTGGTTTCCCTCGATCCAACTCGGCTGATCCCAAACATGCCCCAGCTCGGTCGCCTCCTGCTGCTGCCCGGCGACGGGATCGGTCCCGAAGTCATGGCGCAGGCACGGCGCGTCATCGCCTGGCTCGCGGAAAAGCGTGACCTCGGCTTCGAGCTTGAAGATGGACTGGTGGGTGGCGCCTCGATCGAGGCGCACGGCTCGCCGATCACCGACGCGTTGCTCGCGCGGGCCCGCGCGGCGGACGCGATCCTGTTCGGCGCGGTGGGTGGTCCCAAATGGGCGAGCGTTCCGTTCGATCGGCGGCCCGAGGTCGCGATCCTGAAGCTGCGTTCCGAGCTCGGGCTGTTCGCCAATCTTCGCCCTGCGACGGTGCTCGAGCCGCTGGTGTCGGCGAGCGCGCTCAAGCCGGAGCTGGTGTCGAGCCTCGACATCATGATCGTGCGCGAGAGCACGGGCGGCATCTATTTCGGCGAGCCGCGCGGCATCGAGACGCTGCCGGATGGGTCGAAGCGCGGCGTCAACACGGAGGTCTATACGACCGCCGAGATCGACCGCGTGGCGCGCGTGGCGTTCGAGCTTGCGCGCGGCCGCGACCGGCGTGTCACCAGCGTCGAGAAATCGAACGTGATGGAGAGCGGGCTGCTCTGGCGCGAGGTCGTGACCGCGATCGGCGCCGCGGACTATCCCGACGTGACGCTCGACCACATGTATGCGGACAATTGCGCGATGCAGCTGGTGCGTGCGCCCAAGCGCTTCGACGTGATCGTTACCAGCAATCTGTTCGGGGACATTTTGTCCGATCTCGCCTCGATGCTGACGGGAAGTCTCGGCATGTTGCCTTCGGCGACGCTGGGTGCGCCGGACGCGTCGGGGCGTCGTCCCGCGCTCTATGAGCCGATCCATGGCTCGGCGCCCGACATTGCGGGGAAAGGGGTTGCGAACCCGCTCGCCATCATCGGCAGCCTGGCGATGCTGCTGCGCCATTCGTTCGGACGCGAGGCCGATGCGGCGCTGCTGGAGCGGGCGATCTCGGACGTGCTGGCGTCGGGGTTGCGCACCGCTGACCTGGTGCCCGAGGGCCAGGCCGCGGTTTCGACCGAGCGCATGGGCGACGGCGTGCTGGCGGCGCTGGATGCGTGCGCCGGCTAGAGAGCGTTATGCACTTTTGGACGTGCCGATAAAGATTCGCAGGCATAAAGACTTGTTCTTTCTTGAAAGAAAGAACCAAAGAACTTCTATTCGATTGGCATCCGACAAGAGCCGCCGGCTGCGTCCAAACGACGAGAAGTCTTTTTGCTTCTTTTTCTTCAGAAAAAGAAGATCTATTCAAGCCCTGTCGGCGGGATTGTCGACCGCGATGACGGCGAACGGCGCGCGCGTCGCGTCCGTCGTGTCGGCCTACAGTCCGAGGTCCTGGCTGGGTAGTTCAACCAGGCAGATGTGCACCGTGGTATACTCCTCAAGATTGGAGGTCCAGGATCGACACGATCCTGGTGGGGTCTGGGGCGTCATGCCGGAGGCGTGCTGCGCACGACGCCCCAGCTCTTCTTCTACTCCCCGACCCTCGCCTCTTCCCGCGCCCGCACCCGCTTGCGTCCGACCCGCCGCACCACCGTGTAGAATGTCGGCGTGAACAGCAATCCGAAGCAGGTCACGCCGAGCATTCCGAAGAACACGGCCGTGCCGAGCGACTGACGCATCTCCGAGCCCGCGCCGGTGGCGACCGCGAGCGGGGCGACGCCCATGATGAATGCGATCGATGTCATCAGGATCGGACGCAGCCGCGTGCGCGCCGCGTGCACGGCGGCCTGCGCGGCGGTCGAGCCGTGTTCCTCGGCCTGGCGGGCGAATTCCACGATCAGGATTGCGTTCTTGGCAGCCAGGCCCACGAGAACGACGAAGCCGATCTGTGCGAGGATGTCGATCGACATGCCGCGCACGAGCAGTCCGGAGACCGCCGCCAGCAGGCACATCGGCACGATCAGGACGACGGCGAGCGGCAGCTTCCAGCTCTCGTATTGGGCGGCCAGCACCAGGAACACGAACAGCGCGGCGGCGCCGAACACCAGCAGCGTGGACGTGCCCTTCTGCGTCTGCTGGTAGGCGAGCTCGGTCCATTCGAAGCCGATCCCCTGGGGCAGCACCTTGTGCGCGAGCTGCTCCATTCGCTGCAGTGCCGTGCCGGTGGCGACACCGGGGGCGGCGACGCCCATGATCTCGGCGGCGGGGAACAGGTCGTAGCGCGGCACGCGGTAGGGGTTGGCGATCTCGTGCAGGCGGGCGACCGTGGCCACCGGCACCATCTCGCCCGCGCTGTTGCGCGTCTTGAGCCTGCCGATGTCGTCGAGGTTGCGGCGGAATCTGCCGTCGGCCTGGGCGATGACTTCGTAGGTGCGGCCGAGGAAGTTGAAGTCGTTCACGTATTGCGAGCCGAGATAGACCTGCAGCGTGTTGAACACGTCGGTGGGTGTCACGCCGACTTTCTCCGCCTTCTCGCGGTCGATGTCGGCGTAGACCGACGGCGTGCTGGTCGAGAACAGTGTGAAAACGCCGGCGAAATCCGGGTCGCGATTGGCCGCACCCGTGAGCGCCTGGGCCGCATCCGAGAGGGCCTGGCTGCCCAATCCTGCCTTGTCCTGCAGCATCATCTTGAAGCCGCCGGCACTGCCGATGCCGGGTACGGGCGGCGGCGGAATGGTGAGGATGTAGGCGTCCTGGATCACCGACAGCCGGCGGCGGAGATCCATCAGCACGGCGGCACTGCTCGGCCAGTGGCCGGAGGTGTGATAGAGCGAGGGCAGGCCGGAGAAGATCGTGCCGTCGTTCGAGGCCTGGGTGAAGGTGGTGGCGTCGAGGCCCACGAACGGCACCACGTGCTCGACGCCGGGTGTTCCGAGGATGATGTCGTTGGCGCGGCGCACCACCGCGGCGGTGCGTTCGAGGGTGGAGCCGGGCGGCAGCTGCAGCACGGTGATCAGGTAGCCCTGGTCCTGTTCGGGAATGAAGCCGGTGGGCGCGCGCGAGAACTGGAAGCCCGCGAGCGCGATCAGCGCCGCGTAGGCCACCAGCACGACAGCCACTGCTGCGACCAGGCGACGCGTGAGGCGGCCATAGGCGTTCGACATGCGCTCGAAGCCGCGGTTGAAGGCCGCGAAGAAGCCGCCGATCACGCGTGCGGGAAGCGAGCGCCGCCGCGGCTGCTGCAGCGCGTGCTCCTTGAACAGCACCGCGCACAGCGCCGGGCTCAGCGTCAGCGAGACGATGCAGGAGATCACGGTCGAGGCGGCGATGGTCACCGCGAACTGGCGGAAGAACTCGCCAGAAATCCCCGACAGGAATGCCGACGGCACGAACACGGCGCACAGCGTAAGCGCGATCGCGATCAGCGCGCCGCCGACCTCGTCCATCGTGCGGTGCGCGGCCTCGCGCGGCGACATGCCGGTCTGCATGTTGCGCTCGACGTTCTCGACCACGACGATCGCGTCGTCGACCACGATGCCCACCGCGAGCACGAGCCCGAACAGCGACAGGTTGTTGAGCGAGATGCCGACGGCGGCCAGGATCACGAAGGTGCCGATCAGCGACACGGGAATGGCGATCACCGGGATCAGCGTCGCGCGCCAGGTCTGCAGGAACAGCAGCACCACGCCCACCACCAGGGCGATGGCGACGAAGATGGTCTTGATCACCTCGTGGACGGAACGGCCGACGAACACGGTCGGGTCGTAGACGATGCGGTAGTCGACGCCGGCCGGGAAGGTCGGGCGCAGCGCCTTCATCGTGTTCAGGACTTCGTTCTCCACCGCGAGCGAGTTGGCGCCCGGCTCGGAGAACACCAGTAGCGGCAGACCGGTGCCGCGATCGAGCATCGCTTCGGTGCCGTAATCGGCCGCCCCGATGGCCACGCGACCGATGTCGCGGATGCGGGTGACGTGGCCGTTGCTGTCGGACTTCACCACCACGTCGCCGAACTGCTCGGGCGTCGACAGCCGGCCCAGCGTCTGGATGTTCAGCTGGTAGGCGCCGCCGGTGGGCACCGGCGGTTGGTTGAGGATGCCGGCCGAGACCTGCACGTTCTGCGCGCGGAGGGCTGCCAGCACCTCGTCGGCCTTGAGGTCGTAGGCGGCGACGCGGTCGGGATCGAGCCAGATGCGCATCGCGTAGTCCCGCGCGCCGAACAGCTGCACGTCGCCCACGCCTGCGAGGCGGGTGAGCGCGTCCTTCACGTGCAGGGTTGCGAAGTTGGAGATGTAGAGCTCGTCGCGCGAGTTGTCGGGCGACATCAGGTGCACGGCCATCAGGATGTTCGGGGTCGACTTGCGCACCTGCACGCCGAGCCGCTGGACGTCGTCGGGCAGGCGCGGCAGCGCGTCCTGCACGCGGTTCTGCGTCAGCATCTGGGCGACGTTGAGGTCGGTGCCGATCTTGAACGTGACGGTCAGCGTCATCCTGCCGTCGCCGGTGGACTGGCTGTTCATGTAGATCATGTTCTCGACGCCGTTCACCTCCTGCTCGATCGGGGTGGCGACGGTTTTCGACACGGTCTCGGCCGACGCACCCGGATAGGTCGTGGTGATCTGCACGGTGGGCGGCACGATCTCGGGATATTGCGCGATCGGCAGCGTGAACAGCGCGCCCAGGCCCAGGATGGTGATGAAGACCGACAGCACGGTGGCAAGGATCGGTCGGTCGATGAAGGTGTGCGTGAGGCGCATGGATTTTTTCTCGGCCGTGGGCGAAGTTTCAGTCGTCGGCGCCATCGAAGCGGATCGTGCCGTTGTCGGGTGCGACCGTGGTGCCCGGCATCGCGTGCATCAGCCCGTTGATGATCACGCGGTCGGTGGGCTGCAGGCCGGCGCGGATCACCTGCAGGCCGCCGATCGTGTCGCCCACTTCCACCGGCCGCGGCACCACCATGCCGCTGGGTGCGACGGTGAGCACCAGGTGCTGCGACTGGTCGATCATCACGGCGGCCTCCGGCACCAGCATGGCGGTTGCGGCCGGCACCACGGTGAGACGGGCGCGGGCGAACTCGCCGGGCTTGATGAACAGGTCGCCGTTCGGAACCGTGGCGCGCGCGGAGATCGTGCCGCTGGAGCGGTCGAGCGCGTTGTCGATGAAGTCGAGTTTGCCGTGGTGCACGGCATGCGTCTCGTCGCCGAGGCGGATCGACACATCGTCACCACCGGCGATCTCGCGCTTCGGATGCGCGCGCTCATACGCCAGGAAATCGTTCTCGCTCATGTCGAAGTCGAAGTAGATCGGGTCGAGCGACACGAGCGTGGTGAGCAGCGTGGTGGTGCTCGTGCCGCCGCGGCTGCCCGAGACGAGGTTGCCGATCGAGACGCGGTGCGAGCTGATCCGGCCGGAGAACGGTGCGCGCACATGGCAGAACTCCAGGTCGAGCTGGGCGTCCTCCATCGTCGCCTTCGCCTGGTCGATCGCGGCCTGCGCGGCATCCTGGTCGGCGCGGCGCTGGTCGACGTTCTCGGCGGTACCGAAGCTGGTCTGCTTCAGCTGCTGGGCGCGCCAGAGCTCGGCGGTGGTCAGCGCCATGCGTGCGACCGCGGTCGCGAGCGTGGCGCGCGCCTCCTCGAGACGGATCGCATACGGCCGCGGGTCGATGACGAACAGCAGGTCGCCCTCATGCACGATCTGGCCGTCGGTGAAGTGGATCTCGGTGAGGATGCCGCCGACCTGAGCGCGCAGCTCGACCGATTGCACCGCCGAGAACTGGCCGAGGAAGCCGGTGCGGGCCGCAACCGAGCGCATCAGCGGCGCGCTTACGGTCACATGCGGCACCGGCATCGCGGGCGCTGCGTGCCCGATATCGCCCATGCGCCACCAGGCGACGGCGGCCCCGCCGGCGAGCAGGAGTGCCAGGCCGGCCCGGCTTGGCCACACGCGGGATGCGGCTTGCTTCGTCGTGGCGACCCGCGGTTTTGCGTCGAACCCAGCCATCTTTCCCCCGTTCTCACGATCGGTGCGGTTTTCCATACTCTTCGGTATGGTATCGAGCGGGGAGATTTCCAACCTTGTTCCATACCGCCCGGTATGAATTTTCAGGCAAGCGCCAACGGAGGAATACCCCAGATGGGCCGCCCGCGCGAGTTCGATACGGGAAAGGCGCTGGCAGCCGCCCTCGACGTGTTCTGGCGGCGCGGCTTCGAAGCCGCGTCGCTCACCGATCTCACCGCGGCGATGGGGATCACCCGGCCCAGCCTCTACGCGGCCTTCGGCAACAAGGAAGCCCTGTTCCACCGCGCGCTCGAGCATTACGAGGCGACCTTCATGCGCTTCGCCCGCGAGGCGCTCGCGGCACCCACCGCCCGGGAGGTGATCGAGCGCCTGCTCTACGGCTATGCCGACATGCAGACCGGGGCGGAGCACCCGCCGGGGGCACTCGAGACCAACGGGGCGCTGGTCTGCTCGAACGCCGCCGAGCCGATCAGGCAGATGCTGATCGGGCGCCGCATGGAGGACGAGGTGGCGCTGCGGCGGCGGCTCGAACGGGCGCGCGACGAGGGCGATCTCCCCCGCGACTGCGACCCGGCCTCGCTCGCCCCCTTCGTGATGGCGGTCGCCTGCGGGATGTCGGTCAAGGCGGCGTCGGGCGCGGGGCGGGACGCGCTGCACCAGGTGATCGAGACGGCTTTGCTGGCGGTGCCCGCGCACAGGGAAGACGCGGGGCCCTACCAGGGTGGTGTCCATCCTGGACCCGCCATGAGAAGGCCAGGGGCTCTGCCCCTGGACCCCGCTAAGGGCAGTCGCCCTTAGAACCCCCTTCTAAGGCGGAGTTCGCCTCGCGTTGGACCGGGAGACACCAAACAATCAGGGTTCCAAGGGACGACCGTCCCTTGGCGGGTCCAGGGCAGAGCCCTGGCCTTCTTCTGGGTGCAGCAGTCGGAGAACACGTGGATGAACGATGCGCGCGTAAGGATCCTGGCCGAGACCTGCCTGTCGCAGCGCTACGGCAGGCTGACCGAGACCGAGTTCGACTACCGCCGCCGTGACGGCCAGGTCGTGCGGCTCAACCGCGAAACCTACGCGCGCGGCGATGCTGCCGCGGTGCTGCCGGTCGATCCGGCGCGTGGCACGGTGCTGCTGGTGCGGCAGTTCCGCCTGGCCACGCGCCGGGAGGGACGTGACGGGATGCTGCTCGAGGCGATCGCCGGGATGCTCGACGGCGGCGAGGCACGCGACACGGTGATCCGCGAGGCCGAGGAGGAGGCCGGCGTGCGGCTGCACGACGTCCGCTTCCTGTTCGAGGCCTTCATGTCGCCGGGCGCCTTCGCGGAGAAGCTTTTCTTCTTCGCAGCCGGCTATGGCGTGGCGGACCGGACTGACGCGGGCGGCGGCCTGGCGAGCGAGGGCGAGGATATCGAGGTGGTGGAGATGTCGGGTGAGGCGGCGCGGGCGGCGATCGGGTCCGGCGGGATCGCGGACGCCAAGACGATCATGCTGCTGCAGCACGCGCGCCTGGCCGGGCTGATCTAACGGTCCGGCGGCATCGCTTCCGCCGGCGCTTCGTCAGAAACCCTCGCGCTCGAGGCGCTTGCGCTCGACCTTGCGGGCGCGGCGGACCGCCTCGGCGGCCTCGCGGGCGCGTCGCTCGGACGGCTTCTCGTAGTGGCGGCGGAGCTTCATCTCCCGGAACACGCCTTCGCGCTGCATCTTCTTCTTGAGCGCCTTGAGCGCCTGGTCGACATTGTTGTCACGAACAAGAACCTGCACGGGGTCGCACTCTCCAGTGTCTCGGGTGGGCGGTTATCTCGGAGCGATGAGTGGCCGGAGCGGCGAGCCGGAACATGCGTTCCGAATCGATCCGGTGAACGAGGGCGGCGTATAGCACGCATCCCGCGCGGCCGGCAAAGGGTTTGGTTTCCGCGCCGACGACACCGCCCCGTCTTGCAGAGCCCCCCCTTGGAGAGCCCCGCCTTGTAGAGCCGAGGCCGTCCTGACATCAATCGCCCATGGCCCTCCTCAAGATCGCCCGCATGGGTCACCCCGTTCTCACCCGCCGTGCGGAAGCGGTCGCCGACCCCGCGCATCCCGAAATCCGGCGCCTGATCGCCGACATGTTCGAGACCATGGAGGACGCGGGCGGTGTCGGGCTCGCCGCCCCGCAGGTGCATGTTCCGCTTCGCCTGTTCGTCTACAGCGTCCCCGAGGCCCGCAGCGCCGGCGAGGCCGACCCGCCGCTCGGCCATTCGGTGCTGATCAACCCGGTGATCGAGCCCGTCGGTGACGACACCGCGGACTTCTGGGAGGGCTGCCTGTCGATCCCGGGCCTGCGCGGCCTGGTCCGCCGGCCGGCGCTGATCCGGTATTCCGGCCGCGATCGCGAAGGGAACCCGGTCGCAGGCGTTGCGTCGGGCTTCCGCGCTGTGGTCATGCAGCACGAGAACGATCACCTGGACGGGACGCTCTATCCGATGCGGATGACAGACCACTCGCGCTGGGGCTTCAACGAGGAGCTCGGGCGATTTCCGCCGGGCGCCCCCGAACGCGCCGAGGCGCCCGCACCTGCTGAACCGACGGATCCCGGCTCCGGGAACGCGGCGTGAGCCTGTACCGCACGCCCGAGCGTGACGCGGCACTCGACGGCCTGCTGGCATTCTCGCTGGGTGCCGAAACCTGGCGCCTCGCCTCGCTCCGCGACCATGTGGATCCGGACGCCGATCTCCTGTTCCCCGGCGGCCCGATCGAGATGATCGAGACCTGGTTCGATCTGTGCGACCGCCGCCTGGCCGAACAGGCCGAGGCCGGGCGGATCGGCGAGATCCCGTCTCTGTCCTGCCGCGTGCGCACGCTCGTGCTGCTCCGGATCGCCCACTACCGCGCGCATCTCTGCGCCACGCGCCGCGCGCTGACCATCCTGGCGCTGCCGGGGCACGGCGCGGTCGCGACGCGGGCGCTGGCGCGCACGGTGGACACGATCTGGCGCGCGGCGGGCGACCGCAGTGCGGATTTCTCCTGGTACACGAAGCGCGCGAGCCTGGCCGCGATGCACGCGGCGACGATGCTCTACGCGATCGGCGAGGGCCGCACGGAGGCGGAGATCGAAGCGTTCCTCGATCGCCGCCTCGCGCGCGCAGCCGCGGCCGGACGGCGCCGCAAGCTCGCCGCCGACCGCGCCGCCGCCGACTGAGGGCAGGCCCTTAGAAGGCCAGGGCTCTGCCCTGGACCCGCCAAGGGACAGTCGTCCCTTGGATCCCTGATTGTTTGGGTTGTTCCCTGGCGAAGCCTGAAATTATAGACTTGGCTGACGTAGTCCGTCTCCGGCGCCTGTACTCCAACCCTTTAGTAGGGGGTTTTAAGGGCTGCGCCCTTAACGGGGTCCAGGGGCGTCACGCCGGAGGCGTGCTCCGCACGGGGCCCCTGGCCTTCTTCGCCCGATAGAAGTTTTCAAACGGACCCTCAGAACAAAGGCACGCCGCCATGCGCCGCCTCGCGATCCTGGCCTTTCTGCTCGGGCTCGCGGCCCTGCTCGCCATCGTGCTGCGCGCGGGACCCCGCGAGGTGCTGGCGACGATGGGGGCGGTCGGGTGGGGCGTCGTCCCGGTGCTGCTGGTGCGTGCGGCGCTTCTGACGCTCATGGGTGTCGCCTGGTTCGTGCTGGCGCCCGCATCGGCGCGTCCCGCCTTCGCCCCATTTGGCTGGGCCCGGTTCGGCTGGGCGCGGCTGATCCGCGACTCGGCGTCCGAATGCCTGCCGCTGTCGCAGCTCGGCGGCTTCGTGCTGGGCGCGCGGGCGCTGGCGATCGGCGCGCCGGGCGCCCGTGCGGCCGCACGCGTGAGCGGTGCCTTTGCGGCGGCGTCCACCGTGGTCGACGTGACGCTCGAACTCGTGGCCCAGCTCCTCTATCTCGCCTGCGGCCTGGCGCTGCTGCACGCGGTCCGGCCGCATCTGCCGCTGGTCCGCTCGCTGCTCGAGGGGACGGGTGCGCTCGGCGCCGGCGTCGCGGCCTTCCTGCTGCTGCAGCGGCGCGGCGTGTCGCTGGCCGAGCGCGCCGCGCGGCGCGTGCTCCGCCGCTGGACGGGGCTCGCCGCGCGCGCAGCACGCGCGCTGCACATGCTCGCCGCCATCCACGCCTCGCGGCTGCGGCTGGCGGCTGGCGTGGCGCTTCATCTCGCTGCCTGGATCGGCAACGGGCTGGAGGCCTGGTTGATCCTGTTCCTGATGGGCCACGCGATCCCGGTGCGGGCGGCGCTGATCATCGACAGCCTGCTCTATGGCCTGCGCTCGTTCGCCTTCATGGTGCCGAACGCGCTCGGCGTGCAGGAGGCGGGATACGTGGTGCTGGGGGGCCTGTTCGGCCTCGACATGCAGACCTGCCTGGCCCTCTCTCTGCTGCGACGGGCGCGCGACCTGGCTCTCGGCGTGCCGGCACTGGCGGCCTGGCAGCTGACCGAGGGACGGCGCCTGCGCGCCCTGAGCCCGGGCGAAAAGGTTGGGGAGAGGAGTGGCGCCTTTGGGGACGGAGCGGTGCGCGGCGTTCAGTGACGGCGTGATCGCGGTCATCATCACCATCATGGTGCTCGACCTGCGTGCGCCCGCGTCGGCCACCTTGGCCTCGCTCTGGAGCGCGGCACCCGTGTTCGCGAGCTACGTGCTGAGCTTCGTCTACGTCGCGATCTACTGGAACAATCACCACCACCTGTTCGCGCTGGCCGACCGCGTGAGCGGCGCGGCGATGTGGGCCAACCTGCACCTGCTGTTCTGGCTGTCGCTGATCCCGTTCACGACCAGCTGGCTGGGCACGCACCCTGCCGCCGCCGTGCCCACCGCGGTTTATGGCGTGGCACTGCTGATGTCGGCACTCGCCTGGGCGGTGCTGCAGGCGACGCTGGTCCGGGCTCAGGGGGGTGCCGGCTCGCCGCTCGCGCGCGCTCTCGGCCGCGACGCGAAGGGGCGCCTGTCGCCGCTGCTCTATGCGCTGGCGATCGCCGCGGCCTTCGTCAGCACGGCGGTGGCGGATGCGATCTACGCGGCTGCAGCCCTGCTCTGGCTCGTGCCGGACCGCCGGATGGAGCGGGCAGTGGCCGCTATCCGCGCGTCATCCTGATCGCGCGTCACGCTCGGTTGGCGGTCGTGCTTCTCCTGTGCGGCTGCACGCCGCGCGGGGCCGTCTGCACGGTGCAGTCCGTGGGGTCGCTGCCGACGATCGCGGCACTCGGCTTCCTCGCGGTGCCGGCGGTTCTCGGCGACCGGCCGGCCACGATGCTGCTCGACACCGGTGCGCAGGGTTCGCTGATCGTGCCGGCCGAGGCCGCGCTACTGGGCCTGGCGACCGAGCCCGGGCACCGCACGGTCATCGTGGGCGTCGGCGGGTCGTCGGTGCAGGTGCGCAACGTCGTAGTGTCGCAGATCCGCCTGGGCAGTCGCGCGACCGGGCCGGTCAGCCTGCCGGTGCAGGCGCTTCCGGGCGCCCTGCAGACGCTCGACCCGCCGGTGGCGGGGCTGCTCGGGTTGAACGTCCTGCAGGTGTTCGACCTCGATATCGATCGTCCCGGCCGGCGTGTCGGGGTCTACCTCCGGCACGGCTGCGCGGGCGTGGGACCGCGATGGGAGGTGCCGTATGACCGGCTGCCGCTCCGGCGCACGAAGGAGGGGTTCCTGGTGGTGCCGGTGCGTGTCGACGGCGTGGCGCTCGAGGCGATGATCGACACGGGCGCGCGCTACAGCGTGTTGTCGAAGGCGGCGGCCGCGAGACTGAACCTCGCCGACGCGGCCTTCACCCGCGACCCCGAGGTGCGCAGCCTCGGCGTCGACGCGCTGGCGATGAAGGGCCACAGGCATCGTTTCGGGGAGATGCGGATCGGCGGCGTCGTGATGCGGGACAAGGAGCTGATCGTATCGGAGGTGAAGCCGCCGGCAGGCGACATGCTGCTGGGGGACGACGTGCTTCGGGAGCACCGCCTCTGGCTGTCGCTGCCCGCCGGAGAAGCCTGGATAGCGAGGGGCGTCGTGCAGAGCACGCCTCGGCGTGACGCTCCTTAGGCTGTTTGAGAACTCTCGGTCGAGGAGGAAGGCCAGGGCTCTGCCCTGGACCCGCCAAGGGACAGTCGTCCCTTGGAACCCTGATTGCTTGGGTTGTTCTGGCAAAGCCTGAATCAAAGACTTTGGCTAACGCACTCCGTCTTCAGCGCCTGTACTCCAACCGTCAGTAAGGGGTTTTAAGGGCTCCGCCCTTAACGGGGTCCAGGGGCAGAGCCCCTGGCCTTCTTCACGCCACGAACCTGTCGTAACCTCCCGCGATGCCCACCAAGCTCGCCACCCGCGCGGCAGCAACGCTCGAAAGTCCCGCGCCGGGCGCCGGCCAGGGCCTGCTGTTCCTGCGCGAGGAGCAGCTGCGGGCGACCCAGGAGCTCCTGTTCTTCGCCTATCGCGACTTTACCGGCACGGTGGATCCGCTGCTCGCCGAGGCCGGGCTCGGCCGGGCGCATCATCGGGCGCTGCATTTCGTGGGTGCCCGGCCAGGGATCAACGTCTCCGAGCTGTTGTCGCTGCTGCGCATCACCAAGCAGAGCCTGGCGCGCGTGCTGGGCCACCTGCTGGCCCACGGCTATGTCGAGCAGCGGCGCGGCACCGCGGACCGGCGCGAGAAGCATCTCCACCTCACCGAGCGCGGGCGCGCGCTGGAACGCCGGCTGTTCGAGCACCAGCGCGAGCGACTGGTGGCCGCCTTCAGCGAAGCCGGGTTCGCGGCCGTGGACGGGTTCCGCCGCGTGCTGCGCGGCCTGACCACCGAGCCAGAGGGCGAGGGCAAGTGAGCTCGTTTGCATGAGCGACGCCTCGCACATCCTGGTGGTCGACGACGACCAGCGGTTGCGCGCGTTGCTGCAGCGCTATCTCTCGGAGCAGGGGTTTCGCGTCACCGCCGCCGAGAACGCGGCCGAGGCGCGCGGCCGGCTGCGGGCGATCCAGCCCGACGCGATCGTGCTCGACGTCAACATGCCGGGCGAGTCCGGGCTGGAGCTCACCGCATCGCTGCGGGCGCAGAACTCCGACCTGCCGATCCTGCTGCTGACCGCGCGCGGCGATCCCGGCGACCAGATCGAGGGGTTCGAGGCGGGGGCGGACGACTATCTCGGCAAGCCGTTCGAGCCGCGGGTGCTGCTGCTGCGTCTGCGGGCGCTGCTGCGGCGGGTGCCCCAGCCCGTCACGGCCGCCGAGAACGACCGGCCGGTGCGGATCGGCGGCTACGAGTTCGACCCCGTGCGCGGCGTGCTGACCGTGTTCGGCGGCGAGCCCGCGCCGCATCTGACCGGCGGCGAGGCCGCGCTGCTGACCGTGCTGGCGCGCCGGCCGGGCGAGGTGTTCTCGCGCGAGGAGCTCGCCCGCACGCTGGAGATGGACGAGGCGGGCGAGCGCGCGATCGACGTGCAGGTGACGCGCCTCCGCCGCAAAATCGAGCCGGATCCGCGCGAGCCGCGGTTTCTGCATACGGTGCGGGGGCGGGGGTATGTGTTGAAGCCGGGCGCGTGAGGGGGGCAGGAAGAAGGCCAGGGCTCTGCCCTGGACCCGCCAAGGGGCTTGCCCCTTGGATCCCATTACTTAAACAAGTGGTTCTAAGGGCGACTGCCCTTAGCGGGGTCCAGGGGCAGAGCCCCTGGTCTTCTTAGTGCGCCTCCGCCTCGAGCGCCCGCTCCGCCGCATCCTGCCCCGCACGCTGCTCGGCCGCTCCCTGCTGATCATCCTGATCCCGCTCCTCGTGACCGAGGGCGTCGCCCTGTCGCTCTTCTACGGCAGCCACCTCAACATCGTGTCGCGCCGCCTGTCGGGCGCGGTCGCGGGCGAGGTGATGCAGACGATCGACCTGCTCGAGCGCGACCGCTCGCCCCGAAGCCGCGCCCGGGTGATCGCCGAGGCCGCGCAGAATTACGGGCTGGTGATGCATTTCGAGCCCGGCGCCGTCCTGCGCACGGAGCGGCGGCACAACATCCTGGGCCCGATGGATGACGACCTCGCAGCCGCCATGCGCGAGACGATCAACCGCCCCTTCACGATGGACTGGACGTCGGACCCGCAGCACGTGCGCTTGCGCATCCGGCTCATGGACGGCGTGCTCGCGGTCGACGCCCCGCGCAAGCGGCTCGACATCGGCACGATCTACTTCTTCCTGGCCTGGTCGGTCGGGAGCTCGGGGCTGCTGTTCGCGATCGCCGCGCTGTTCATGCGCATCCAGGTGCGCGCGATCCGCCGCCTGTCGCGCGCCGCCGAGCAGTTCGGCATGGGGCGCAACGTGGGGTTCATCAAGCCGGAGGGCGCGCAGGAGGTCAGGCGGGCGGCGACCGCCTTCAACCTGATGCAGGAGCGCATTCTCCGCTTCGTGACGCAGCGCACCGAGATGCTGGCGGGGGTCAGCCACGACCTGCGCACGCCGCTGACCCGGCTGCGGCTGTCGCTCGCCGTGCTGCCGCCGTCCGCGTCCGACGATATCGAGGGCATGGTGGGCGACATCCGCGAGATGGAGCGGATGATCGACGGCTACCTTGCGTTCGCGCGCGGCGAAGGCGCCGAGAACCGGCGGTCGTTCGACCTGGCGGGCACATTGGAAGAAATCGCGCTCGCCGCCCGCCGGGCCGGCGCCACGCTCACGGTGGATGCGCCGCCGCGCGCCACGATCGAGGGGCGGCCCGACGCGATCCGCCGCGCGCTCACCAACCTGGTGGACAACGCGCGGAAACATGCGCGCTCGGTCGCGATCACGCTGCAGATGCAGCCGCGGCAGGTGCAGGTCAATGTCGACGATGACGGGCCGGGCGTGCCGCCGGAGCGGCGCGAGAGCGTGTTCCGGGCGTTCGAGAGCGGCGCGCGCGGGGGCACCGGGCTGGGGCTGACCATCGCGCGCGACATCATCCGGGCGCACGGGGGGGATATCGTGCTGGAGCAGTCTCCGCTCGGCGGATTGAGGGCGCGGGTGCGGCTGCCTTGCTGAAGGCCTTGCGCGGCGAACGCGCCGCCGCCCTCCTGCCGGCGCTGATCGCGGCCGGATGCGTCCTCGCAGGCCTGGCCCAGCTGAAGCTCGGCCGGTGGCAGAGCGACGAGTATACGCTGCTCGTCAACGAGCGGGCGTGGGGCTGGCACATCCTGCCCGCCCGGCTCGCCTACTCTCCGCGGCCGTTCTCCGAGGGGCTGCTGCATCTCTACGGGGCGGTGGTGCTGTGGAGCGGGCGCCCGCTGATCGGGGCGTTCCTGGGGCTGATGTGGCTCGGGGTGATCGCGTCCGTGACGGCCGCCGCCTGGTGGTCGCTGCCGCGCCGGCCGGGCCGGCTGCCCACGGCACTTGCGGTGGGCCTCGGGTTGTTCGCCTTCGGCCTGATCCGCGGACCGGAGACCGAACTGTTCTACTGGCCGATGGCCGCCGCGGCATACCTGCCGACGGTGGGTTCGGCCGCGGCATTGCTGTTCCTCCTGTCGGACGTGTCGACAAGCGGGCGGCGATTGGCTGCCGCAGTGGCCCTGCTCGTCGCGGCGCTGAGCAGCGAGGTGGGCGCGGCCTTGGCACTCGTCTTCGCGGTTGCGGTGCCCATGACGGCCGTCTTCCGCCGCCGCCGCCGCGGCTTGGCGGCGCCGGGCTCCTCGCAAGGCACGCTCTGGTGGTCGGTGCCGGGGGTCGCAGGCTTCCTGGTCATGCTGGTGATTATCCGCGTTCGGTCAGGCGTAACGGAACTCGGTTCGGCGAGCTCGCCCGTCACCGGCCACCCTGTGGCGGCCGTGCTCGGCGCGCTGCGCATGCTGCCGGCCGAGTTGCTGGCGCGCGGGACGGATCGCTCCGGCGCCCTGTTGCTGCTCGCCATCGGGGTCGTCGCGTTGTGGCGGGCGGCGGGCGGCGCGCGCGTCGGCCCGCACCACGCGGCGCTCGCCTGCGCGCTGCTCGGGGCCGCGTTCTTCTCGATCGCGACGGCGCTGCTGCATTACGGCGCCGTGTGCTGCGAGCGGCATCAGGCGACGCGGTTCTGGTTCGGCGACCTGCTGGCGATCCTGCTGGTCCTGGCGGTGTGGTCGCGGCTCGAACAACGGCTCACGGTCCCGGCGCTCCCGTGGATCGCGGCGGGCTGCCTCGGCGCCGCCCTGCTGCTGCCGCTGCGCGACAGATGGCCCGGCCTGCGCGCCGACTATGCCGCGCTCAACCTGGCGATCTCGGGGCGAGACCGGACATGGGCGTCGGGACGTGTTCCCGACGGCGGCGAGATGGCCTTCTACCTGCCGCCGGACGGCCCGGACATGCTGGTGCGCGGCACGTGGCAGCCGGAGCGGCGTTTCGCGGTCGACGCGGCGGCGCCCGTGATGCTGCGTGCGATGGGAGAGTTCTTCGGCAAAACCGCGATCACCGTCTGCCAGCCCTACCAGACCGACAATCCGTGGCTGATGCACGGCCGGCGCATCGAGGCCTGTCCTCGCGCGCTGAAGCCGCTGATCGTGGTCCCGTGATCGGCGGCGGCACGGCGCCGCCTGGGCAAAGCACGGCGTTCTTACGACGATGGCGTGACGAACGTGCCGGGGCAGAAAGGTATCGAGGTTGCGCGACCATCTGTTCGGTCTCGACGTCGTTCGCTGCATCGCGATCCTGCTCGTCCTCGGCCGCCATTGCGGCCTCGCCTGCACGGCCTGGTTCGTGGTCGCGCGCCCGGCCTTCCTCGGACCGCTTGGCTATGACGGCGTCAAGCTGTTCTTCGTGCTGAGCGGCGTGCTGATCGGGCAGATTCTGCTCGACGTGATGGCGGCGCGCCGGCCCGACGGGCGGGGCTGCGTCCGAGTTTGCGGCGCGGAAGAAGGCCAGGGGCTCTGCCCCTGGACCCCGCCAAGGGCTGGCCCTTGGAACCAATTCGTTAAGTAAAGGGGATCCAAGGGGCGACTGCCCCTTGGCGGGTCCAGGGCAGAGCCCTGGCCTTCCTGTTGACCAGCACGACGCCGACCGTCCAGCCCGCCAATAGCACCGCCGGCAGCATGTAGCGCGGCTTAAGCGCGTGGCTGTAGAGCGGCGCGGACGCGAACGCGGCGAGCATGGCGGCCGCCAGCAGGTCCGCACCTCCGAACGGCGCACGCCGCACCAGCAGGCGAAGCGACGCCAGCACGCCGAGCACGAGCAGGATCGGGTAGACCCAGACGACACGATCCAGCACCGCCGGGAGCGGCGATCGCACCGCGTGCAGGTTTGGCTGCACCGGGCCGTGCGTGATCATCGCAAGGTAGACCGGCACCCAACCCGGCAGCGCGCGCCGGAAGCCGAGCTCGCCCTACAGCACGTCGTGCCAGTGCCCGGGCGAGAGATAGAGCAGCGTGCTCCATACATAGGTGCGCAGCAGGTCCTGCGGGTGGTGCAGCAGCGCCGACCGGACCACGTCGCCGCAGGCCTGCTCGAAGGCCGGGTCCTTGGTCTCGAGATGCATCCGCGCCTGCATCAGCCAGCGGACATAGGTCGGGCCGTCAGCCCAGATCGCCAGCTCGCGGCGGTCGTAGCGGCCGAGCTGCAGGCTTGCGAACTCGGCGGGCGAGATCGGCACGCCGGCGCGGCGGAAATCGGCGTAGCGCAGCGCCGGCAGGAACACGATCATCGTGTCGAGGCGCGAGTTCCGGTTGACGATGAACTGGCCGCGCTCGGGCGGCCGCACCACCCGGCTGGTGGCGACGCCGAGCACCGCCGTCGCCGCCACCGGCAGGAGGCAGAGCAGCAGCAGGCGGCGCCGGAGCCCCGGCGCGGGGGCGGCCCCCGGCCGGAACGTCGCGGCCACGCACGCCAGCAGCGTGCCGAGCGCCACGGGCACGTAGGCGACGCGCAGGAAGACCGTGGCGGTGATCGCTGCGAAAGCGAGGCCCAGTGCGGCCGGCGCGCCGCGCCAGGCATAGGCCGGCACGCAGGCGAGGAAGCACAGGAACAGCCCGCAGGCGGGCGCGTCGGTCAGCCAGAACCGGGCGAAGGCCTGGTTCAGCGGGTCGAGCACGAGCAGGCAGGGCAGGAGCGCCGGCAGGGCCAGGCCGCCCGGTCGCGCACGGATGGCGCGTTGCAGCGCGAACAGGCCGAGTGCCAGCAGCCCGGACTGGACTGCGACCAGGGCCGCCGAGGACCTGCACACGGTGACCAGCCAGCGCCCGGCATAGCCGTAGGCCCAGGAGCGGTCGAGCGGGACCCAGCCGCTCAGCCCGGTGGAGAAATACGCCGTCGAGTCGCCCTGGTAGAAGCGCGGCACGTGATCGAGCAGAAGCAGGATCAGCGTCGCCAGCAGAAGGAAGAGCGGAAACCGGAGCCGGCGGCGCGCTCCCTGCCGGCTCATCCCGGTTGGCGCGCCTGTGGGCGCGAGCGGCGCGGATGCGTGGGCGAGCGGGCGGCCTCGCCCTGGCTCGGCCAGCCTCACACCTGCGAGCCGCTCAGGGCAGCGAGTTGCCCGTGCCGCCCTGGCCGCCGGCGCCGGACTGGCCGTTCAGGTCGGTGCCGTTGCCGCCGAGGCCGCCGCCCAGCAGGCTCGCCGGGTTGTAGCGGCCCACATTGCCGATGACCTGCTGCAGGAACGACGCCTCGCTGCCCGGCGAGGGCGTGGTGCGCGTGACCATGGCAACCTGCACCGCGTCCTTGCCCAAGAGCTTGCGGAGCGTGCGCAGCGTGCCGTTGCTGTCGAAGTTCATCACCACGACCTCCTGGCGCATCACCGTCGGGAAGCCCGCGACCGTGGGGCGCGTCACCTCGCCCACGTAGATCCAGGTGTTGTCGTCGAAGGTCGCGCGGGTGGTGGGCGTGCCGACCAGCGAGGTCACGTCGGCGCGGGTGGAGCTGCCCGGCTGGAGCTGGGCGTAGTCGATATTGTCGATCAGGTTGCCGCGCGCCTGATGCAGCGGGCGGAAATACATGCATCCAGTGAGCGAGATGGCGAGTAGCAGCGATGCGGCCGCGTGGACCGCGCGTCGTCCGTGCCTGCGGGATGCGCGCCGCGCATGGTCGAGCGAGAGGCGCGGGCAGGAGCGGGGAGGGCGCACGATTTTGATGTTCTTCCAGCAGGAGGCGCCATCCGGGTGCCGCATTGAAGGTGGAGTGTCAATGTTCGAGAGGCCCCGGCCGGAGAAGGCCGGTTGGGTTCGAGAGGCCCCCGCCGGAGCAGGCCGGGTTGGCTTCGAGACGCCCCGGCCGGAGAAGGCCGGGTTCGACAGCGCCGGCCTCGAGGCCGTTGGCTTGGACGGCGTGGGCCTGCGCGCGTGGGGATGAGGGAGACCGAGGCATGGTGATGGACGAGGACGCATTCAGCCGGACCTTCGCGGTGGACCGGCTGGCCGCCCGCGGCGAGACTGCGACCACGATCCGCGTCGAGACCGCCACCGCGCGCGCGGCGATCGCGGCGCGGCTGCGCCTCCCGGCCGTGATGGCGCTGGCGGTGCGCTGGACGCTGCGCGCGGTCGCCGGCGGGGTGATCGAGGCGGACGGCGTGCTCGAGGCGAAGGTGGTGCAGGACTGCGTCGTGACGCTGGAGCCCTTCGAGGTGCCGGTGGTGGAGCGGTTCCGCGTCCTGTTCGTGCCGGAGGGCGAGTGCCGGGACGAGCGCCTCGACGACGACGACCCCGACGCGCCCGACGCGATCCCGTTCGCCGGCGGCACGATCGACCTGGGCGAGGCCTCGGTCGAGCAGCTGGCGCTGGCGCTGGATCCGTTTCCGCGCAAGCCGGGCGCGGCCTTCGTGGACGACGCCGACGCGGACGAGGCGAGTGCCGCATCCTCCCCGTTCGCGATATTGGCCGCGCGTCGCATCGTGCCGGGCGGGGACGGGACGTGACGCGGCCGGAGTTGGGCGTGATCGTTGCGCGTGCGCTGGCCTTTGACCTTCCGCCGCGCGCCGCGATCGTGATGCCGTTGATAAGAAACTCTTAAGTCATCGGCGGTAGGCTCGAAAAGACGCTCCCTGGACGCAGTCGCACGCCGTCACCTATGTTCGTGCGTAATATCATAAGAAGCGAGGAAGCTTCCCGGATGCCTATCATTGCCAATGGAGAGACGCTGGTTGCCCACCATCATCCGGGCGAAACGTCGTTCCTTCTGGTGACCTTTATCGGCGCGTTCCACGAGGGCGAGACCGAGCATGTTTACCTGATGAAGGATATCGTCGAGAGCACCGGAATCGCGTGCGTCGGCATCGCGACCCGCCTCCGCAACCTCTATATCTCCGACGAGCTCGACGGCATCGCAGCCCAGGTCCGCGCCATCCGCCGGCCCGGCCAGAAGCTGATCACACTCGGCCAGTCCAGCGGCGGCTATGCGGCGATCAAGTTCGCCGATCTGTTCGGCGCCGACCATGCGGTCGCGTTCTCGCCGACCTTCTCCATGGACGAGGAGGATCTCGGCCTCACCGAGGACATGAAGATCGAGCGCACGTTCCTGCACAGCGCGCTCCGTTTCCACAAGGTCCCGCGCGACATCATCCGGACCGGCATGCGCCCCGGCCCCGAGGACTGCGCGGCACCGGCCATGTTCATCTATGACAACCACGTCCAGAGCGACAACTGGGCGCTCGACCGCTTCGCCCGGCTGTTCCCGGATGCGCGCTACATCGTGGCGCGGAATTTCGGCCATGCGGTGTTCGAGCGGATCGACGAGCGCGGCCAGTGGCTGACCTTCCTGAACCACCTGGCGAATGACGACGCGGGCAGCGCCCATGGCCTGATGTCGCGCCTGACCCGCAACAACGAGGTGGCGATCGCCGAGCTGCTGGTGCGGATCGCCCGCTGGCGTCCCGCGATGGTTCCGATGGCGCTGCGCACCGAGCGCGCGCGCGCTTATCTCAGCGACGAGGTCCGCCGCCGCCACGTGTTCAACACCGTGCTCGCCTACGAGCTGGCGGCGCGCGGCGACGTCGCGGGTGCCGCCGCCCATCTCCGCTCCCTGCACCCCGACCTGTTCCCCGCCGACACCGGCGAGAGCCGCCTGTTCCTGGCGCTGTCCTGGCACGGCGAGGTGTTGAGCTACGACAATAATCGCGCCCAGGTCGTGATGTCCGCCGGCACCCTGCACGCGAAGGGCGTGGTGCCGGCGCTGCTGGACCTCCGCGGCGACAAGCCGCGCCTGGCGATCCAGCTCCGGGCCGGGGACCACACCGTGATCGCCGACGAGGAAACCGCGGGCGAGAGCGGCGAGGATTTCGAGGTGGTGACCCTGGAGCGGGGATTAGTGGCGTTCCGGCGCGGCGGCGCGTTCATGATGGGCCGCCCCAACGACGTGCCGATCTTCCGTTCCGACGCCGTGAACGAGTGGGAGCGCTTCGCGCTGCTGCCCCTCCCGGAGCAGCCGGAGACACGTGGCACGACCGGGCTGAACTGGTTCGACGAGTCTGTGATGGCCGCGCGCGCGGGCAGCGCGGGTGCCAAGCCGCAGATCACCCCGGCCGTAGACTCCGCGCGTCGCAAGGCGGCGTTCCGGTCGTTCCTGCGGTTCTTTTCGAGCTGAGCGCGGGCCGGCCGGCAGGCTGCGGCTCCTTCGCGTGCCGGCCGCGGTGTTTCGTGCCTGCGACGTGTATTGCGCCCGCGGCAGGGGCGACCCGCTTGCGGCGGTCCTGCCGCGGGCTGCGTGCCTGACGCCGCCTCTTCTCCAGCTGAGTGCGGGCAGGCAGGCCTGCGGCGGCTTTGCGTGCTTGTCGCGCCATCTCGTGCCTGCCGCGCTGTCTCGTGCTTGCGGCACTGTCTCGTGCCTGCCGCGCTGGGGGGGGCACGCGCTTGCGGCGGGCGAGCCCGTCTGCTAGAGCGCGCCCCTTGATGTCCTCACTTGTTTGTCTTGTCTGAGAGGCAAGCGGTCCGCCCCTCGCGAGGGATGCGCCCGTCCGACCTCGGCCCATGGAGGGGCCGGATACCATGGCAGTTCCGAAGCGGAAGACCTCGCCCTCGCGCGCAGGCATGCGGCGCAGCCACCAGGCGCTGACTCCCCAGGCGCACGCGGAGTGCTCCAATTGCGGCGAGCTGAAGCGGCCGCACCATGTCTGCGCGCATTGCGGCCATTACGACGGTCGCGAAGTGATCGGTGCCGGCCGCGCACTGAAAGGCACCGTCCGGGTCTGACCGGGGCGTGGCATCGCCCGATGAGGCCGGCCTCGATCTCGGCGATGGGGAAGGCCGCCCGGGAATGAGCGAGAGCTTCACCCTGGCGATCGATGCGATGGGGGGTGACGACGCGCCCGCCTCGATCGTGGGCGGGATCGAGATCGCGGCCGAGCGCCATCCGGAGGCAAAGTTCCTCCTGGTGGGCGACCGGCCTGCGCTCGAACGCTGTCTCGCCTCGCACAAGCGGGCGCGAGCCGCCTGCACCGTGCGCCACGCCTCCGAGGTGATCAGCAACGAGGCCAAGCCCACCGCGGCGCTGCGCCAGCGCGATAGCTCGATGCGCCTCGCCTTCGACGCGGTGGCCGGCGGCACGGCATCGGGCGTGGTGTCCGCGGGCAATACCGGCGCGATGCTGGCGCTGGCGAAAATCGTCATCAAGACGATGCCGGGGATCGACCGACCGGCGATGGCGGCGCTGTCGCCCTCGTCGCGCGGCGACGTGGTGATGCTCGACCTCGGCGCCAACGTCGTGTGCGACACCCGCAACCTGGTCGAGTTCGCGGTGATGGGCGACGCCTTCGCGCGCGCCGTGCTGGGGCTCACGCGCCCCTCGATTGGCCTGCTGAACGTGGGCTCCGAGGAGATGAAGGGCGACGACACCCGCAGGCGGGCCGCCGAGATGCTGCGGGCAAGCCACATCGCCGAGCAGTTCGTGGGCTTCGTCGAGGGGCACGACATCACCGCCGGCCGCACCGACGTGGTGGTGACCGACGGCTTCACCGGCAACGTGGCGCTGAAGACCGGCGAGGGGGCGATGCGCATGGTCTCCGAGCTGCTGCGCCAATGCTTCACGAGCTCGGTCGCCTCGCGGCTGGGCTACCTGCTCGCCCGACCGGGGCTCGAGCGGCTGCGCGAATGGCTCGATCCCCGCCGCTACAACGGGGCGGTGCTGCTGGGCCTCAACGGCGTGGTGGTGAAAAGCCATGGCGGCACCGATGCGGAGGGCTTCGCCCACGCGGTCGACGTCGCGATGGACATGGTCACCTACGGCTTCAACGAGCGGATCCGCGACGGCATCGGTCGGATCGCCGAGCAGGTGCGGACGCCGAACGGGCAGACCTCGAGCGTGCAGAACGGCGTTGCATCCGCGCCTCCCGCCGACAAGCTGGCGGATAGCAAGCTGCCCGGCAGCACGTTCCTGGGACAGGACGCGTGAGCTGGCGCGCGCGCATCGCGGGCGTGGGCTCGTACCTGCCCGAGCGGGTGGTGACCAACGAGGAGCTCGCCCGCACCGTCGACACGTCGGATGAGTGGATCCGCGAGCGCACCGGCATCGCCCAACGCCATCTGGCGCGGGACCACGAGACCGCCACCTTCATGGGCACGCGCGCCGCCGCCGCCGCCCTCGAGCGGGCCGGCCTGGCCGCCCGTGAGATCGGGATGGTGGTGCTCGCGACCGCCACCCCGGACAACCCGTTCCCCGCGAGTGCGGTGGGCGTGCAGGCCGCACTCGGCGCCGGCGGCCATGCCTTCGACATCTCGGCGGCCTGCTCCGGCTTCGTCTATGCGCTGGCGACCGCCGACAACGCGATCCGGGCGGGGCAGGTGCGCCACGCGCTGGTGATCGGCAGCGAGGTCTATTCCCGCATCGTCGACTGGGGGGACCGCACCACCTGCGTGCTGTTCGGCGACGGCGCCGGCGCGGTGGTGCTGAGCCGCGGCGATCCGGACGGGCCGGGCATCCTCTCGACCCATCTCCACTCGGACGGGACACTGGCGAAACTTCTCTACGTGGATGGCGGGGTGGGCCTGCCGGGCCGTTCCGGCCATCTGGTGATGCAGGGACGCGAGGTGTTCCGCCACGCGGTCACCAAGCTCGCCGCCGTGGTGGACGAGGCGCTCGCGGCCAACGGGCTCGGGCATGAGGATGTCGACTGGCTGGTGCCGCACCAGGCGAACCGGCGGATCATCGACGCGATGGGCCGCAAGCTGGCCCTTCCGCCCGAGCGCGTGGTGGTGACCGTGGAACGACATGCGAACACGTCGGCGGCCTCCATTCCGCTGGCGCTGGCGGAAGCGGTGGATGACGGGCGGATCCGCCCCGGTGAGCTCGTGGTGATGGAGGCGCTTGGCGGGGGACTGACCTGGGGGTCGGCGCTGGTCCGGATGTAGAAGGCCAGGGGCTCTGCCCCTTGACCCCGCTAAGGGCAGTCACCCTTAGAACCCGGGGGATACAAGGGGCGACTGCCCTTGGCGGGTCCAGGGCGTCACGCCGGAGGCGTGCTGCGCACGACGCCCTGGCCTTCTTGCCACACGGAACCCCGCATCACGCGCCGGTCGTTGACGGTCCGTTTCGCTCCCGACTACGCTCCCGCCCATGAACACGGTGACGCGTGCCCAGCTCGCGGAGCAGATCTACATGCAGGTCGGGCTCTCGCGAAACGAGTCCGCCGAGCTCCTGGAGCACGTGCTCGAGCGGGTAGCCCGCCGGCTCGAGGCGGGCGAATCCGTCAAGATCAGCGGGTTCGGGACCTTCTCCGTGCGCCAGAAGGGTCGGCGGGTCGGCCGCAACCCCAAGACCGGCGTCGAGGTGCCGATCCTGCCGCGCTGCGTGCTGGTGTTTCGGCCCAGCCAGGTGATGAAGGCGCGCATCAACGGGGAGAACCCGCCGCCCGACGAGGCGGACGATTTCGAGCACGGCGAGGATGACGACGCCTCCGCGGACGAGCTCGGCGAGGACGGGCCCCGCCCCGGTGACGCCGCGTGAGCGAGTTCGAGCGCGAGGACGGCGACCCGCTGGCAAGCGAGCCCGGTCACGAGAGCCCGTCCCGCCTGCGCAAATCGCCCTCGGCCTTCCGCACCATCAGCGAGGTTGCCGACGAGCTGCACATTCCGCAGCACGTGCTGCGCTTCTGGGAAACCCGCTTTCCGCAGGTCAAGCCGCTCAAGCGGGGCGGCGGCCGGCGCTACTACCGGCCTGACGACATCGCCCTGCTGCGGTCGATCTCGCACCTGCTCTACATCCAGGGCTACACGATCAAGGGCGTGCAGCGGCTGCTGCGCGAGGGCGGGGGCGCGCTTGCCGACGACATCCCGCCGGCCTCCGACGCGGAGCGGCTGGAGGCGGATGCCGATGGCGAGTTCGACTTTTCCGCGCAAGCCGCAGCGGCGGCGGCCGGCGAGCCGCCGGCCGTGGCGGCGGCACCTTCCCATGACCGCCCCTGGCGGCCGGCGCTCCGCGAGGTGCTGGCCGAACTCGAGGCGATCCGTGCGCTCATCCCCGGCTGAGCTGGTGCTCCCCTCTGTTGTGTCGGGCCGGGGTCGCTGCTATGCACCGACCTCGGTTTCGGGCAGTAGCGCAGCCTGGTAGCGCATCAGTCTGGGGGACTGGGGGTCGTGGGTTCGAATCCCGCCTGCCCGACCAAACCGTGCCCGATCTCACCCCCCGACATCCCCTGGGATCCGGCGCCCCGCATCGCAGCCCTGAACGACGCGCTGCTCGCGGGGCAGAGTGCGACGGCGACACTCGAGCGATGGTGTGCCGCGCGTGGCGAAGCGGCGGTGATCGTCGCGGTGCGCGTGCCGGGCGCCTGGCCGCCGCCGGACGCCGCCACGCGCGCGATCCTGGGCGCGGCCGCCATCCGATACCGGCACGTCCAGCTCCGCGTCGGTGCGCTCGTGCTGTCGGTGGCCGAGAACTGGTATGTGCCGGACCGCCTGACGCCGGCCATGAACGCGGCACTCGAGACGACCGACCAGCCGTTCGGGCGTGTGGTGGCGGCACTCCGCTGCCGGCGCCACACGCTCGAGGCGCGGATCCTGCCCGAGGGCGGCGAGTTCGTGCTCGCGCATCGTGCCGTGCTGTTCGACGGCGCAGGGGCTGCGGTGTGCGTCGTGACCGAGCGCTACACGCGCGACGCTGCCTGTTGAGGGCGCGGCCCTGGCGCGATGATGTCGGCCAGCGATCAATGCTAGGGTCGTGGAAACGTCCTGGAGTCCGTTTCATGAAAACAATCGCCGCCATCACCATCGCCGCGTCGCTCGCCGCCTCCGGCGCGGCGCTGGCCGTGGCGCCCGGCCTGGATCGCGCGATCCACGCGCCGACCCGCACGGCGAAGATGATCGCCCGCGACGGCGCGCGCCACCCGGCGGCCGAGCTCGCCTTCTTCGGGATCACGCCGCGTTCGACGGTGGTGGAGATCTGGCCGGGCGGCGGCTACTGGACGCAGATTCTCGCGCCGTATCTGCACGACCATGGCACCTACTATCTCGCGATGGGTGCGGCGGACGGCGATCACACCGAGAGCGCGTTCGCGCTCAATCCAAAGTTCCAGGCGATGCTCGATGCGCACCGGGATGTCTATGATCGCGCCAAGCTGACCGAGTTCGGCGCGCATCACCCGGACCTGGCACCGCCCGGCAGTGCCGACCTCGTGCTGACCTTCCGCAACCTGCACAACTGGATGGAAGCGGACGACGCGCCCGTGATGCTGGCGGCGATCCATGCCGCGCTGAAGCCGGGCGGCGTCCTCGGTGTCGAGGACCATCGCGCCAGCACGAAAACGCCGCCGGATCCGAAGGCGGAGAAAGGCTATGTGCGGCAGGATGACGCGATCGCGCTGATCGAACGCGCGGGGTTCAAGCTCGCGGGCAGCTCGGAGATCGACGCCAACCCGCGCGACACGGCGGATTATCCGAAAGGCGTGTGGACGCTGCCGCCGGTGTTCGCGAACGGCGCGGTCGACCATGCGAAATACGCGGCGATCGGGGAAGCGGATAATTTCGTGCTGAAGTTCGTCAGGCAGTAGCGGCGGGGGGCGCGAAGGCTTGTTCTTTCTTGGAAGAAAGAACCAAATAACTTCTATTCGTTTGGAGTCCGGGATGCGTCGCTGTCAGCGTCCAAACGAATAGAAGTCTTTTTGCTTCTTTTTCTTCAGAAAAAGAAGACTTCTTCAAGCACACCCGTGTCGGCCTCAAAGGTCGAGATGCAGAAACTGGTTGAACGCGCTCTTCTCGTAAGGGGGGAATGCGTCTCCATCGACGAAGCCGCGCCGCCGGTAAAGCCGCAGGGCAGGCTCGAACGCGGCGCCGCTGCCGGTCTCGAGGCTGAGCCGTGCGACGCCTCGGGCGGCCGCGACATCGATGATGCGCTCCAGGATTGCGGCCGCGGCACCGCAGCGCAGATGATCCGGGTGCGTCCGCATCGACTTCACCTCGGCGTGGGCAGGGCCCAGCATCTTCAACGCGCCCACGCTGGCGATCCGGTCACCCCGCCACGCCGTCCAGACGGTGACCTCGGGGGTCAGCAGGCCCGAGAGATCGAGCGCGAACACCTGGCCCGGCGGTGAGCTGTCATGCATCCCCGCGAGGTGGAGTGCGAGGAGCGCGCGGGTCGGTTCGCCCGACAGATCGTCCTCGCGGATCACGAACATCCCGATCTCCTGGACCCGCCAAGGGGCAGTCGCCCTGTGGATCCCCGATACTTGAACGAATGGGTTCTTAGGGCGACTGCCCTTAGCGGGATCCAGGGGCGTCACGCCGGAGGCGTGCTCCGCACGGCGCCCCTGGCCTTCTCCCCCTCCGCCACCTCTTCCACGAACGCGGCGTCGTGCTCCTCGGGCGCCTCCGACACGTCCGCATGCACTCCGAAACGCGCGGCGATCGCCGGCGCGTAGCGAAGCAGGTCGGGCCGCAGACGCAACACGGCGAGATCCTTCACCTTGCTCTCCAGCATCACGTCGAAGGTCAGCCCGTCCGCCAGCCGCATGAAAGCGATGAACTCGAACGGGTTGGCGAAGTCGGCATGGCCGGTCCAGACGGGCGCCACGCTCACGGTGGCGGGCTTGCCGGTCTTGCGGTCGCGCCGCTTGAGCGTGCGCATCGCGGTGTTGGGCGAGGAGAAATGCACTTTCGGCCGCACGCCGCCGGGCCAGGTCGCCAGGATGCGCTCGAGCGTCGTTCGCATATCGAGCCCCTCGGGGTTGAGACACCAGAAATGCTGGTGGTCGAAGATCAGCCGCACGCCGGTATGTTCGTGGATGTGCAGCACGTCGGCCGCCGAGAAGCGGATGTCGTCGTGCTCGAGCACCAGGCGGCGGCGCACCGGCTCGGGCAGGCGGCGCCAGGTCTCGATCCAGCGCGCACGGCTCGCAGGCACGTCGCCGTAGGTGCCGCCCACATGGATCACCAGCACGGCGTCGGCGCCAAGCTCCATGCGGTCGAGCATGTCGGCCTGGGAGACGAGGTCGTGGATGCTGCGGTCCACCAGCGCCCGGTCCGGGCTGTTCAGCACGACGTATTGCGAGGGGTGGAAGGACAGGCGGATGTCGAGCGCGCGCGCCTTGCGGCCGACCGCGCGGAGCTCGGCCGCGCTCTCGGCCACCATCGCGTGGAACTGTGGCATGTCGGGATGGGTCGCGTAGGGCGCGACGTCCGACGACATCCGGTACATCCGGATGTCGTGACGGTCGCAATGGTCGAGGATCGCGTCGACATGTTCGAGCGACGTCTTCAGGTGCGGGTCGCTCTGCCAGCGCCGCGTGTCGCTGCTCTTGAGATCGGTCCTCCCCATCACCGTGACCGGGAAGCCGAGCCTCAGATCCGTCGCGTCCCGCCGCCCCACCATCCGCACCCCTGTTCGCCGGCCCTGTTCGCCGTAGATATGAACGATCGGCGGCCTCGCGCGCTCACATCCCGAGTGCAAAGAGGGGCGGGTCGGCGCGATGGCGCGGAACGAGAAGCTGGCCCGCTACCAGGGCATGCGGGATTTCGGGCGGACGCGCGAGCCGAGCGGCGACGAGGTGGCGCCGGCGGAAGCGGGCGCGCTCCGCTTCGTGATCCAGAAGCACGACGCCACGCGTCTGCACTACGACCTGCGGCTGGAATGGGGCGGGGTGTTCAAGTCCTGGGCGGTGACCAAGGGGCCGTCGCTCGATCCGGGCGAGAAGCGGCTCGCGGTGGAGGTCGAGGATCATCCGCTGCTGTACGGCGATTTCGAGGGCACGATCCCGGACGGCCAGTATGGCGGGGGCACGGTGCAGCTATGGGACCGCGGCACCTGGACGCCGGAGGGCAGTGCAACGCCCGACGCGCAGATGGCGAAGGGCGACCTGAAGTTCACCCTGGCCGGCGAGCGGTTGGGCGGTTCGTGGGTGCTGGTGCGGATGAAATGGGACCGCAAGGCCAAGGGCGAAGGTCGTGGCGGCAAGCGCACCAACTGGCTGCTGATCAAGCATCGCGACGACTGGGCGCGCGCAGGCGAGGACGCGCATCTGACGGAGGACCGCTCGGTCGCGTCGGGCCGCACGATGGCGGCGATCGCGGCGGGGACGGGGCGTGCGCCCGAGCCGTTCATGGGACGTGCGGCGCCGGCGTCCGACGCGGTGTGGCAGAGCGACGCTCCTGACACGCACGGCGCCGCGCCCGCGCAAGCGGCCGCGACGAAGGCGGCGCCGCGCAAAGCCGCGCCCAGGAACACGGCGGTCCGTAAGACGGCGCTCACAAAGACTGAGCCCCCAAAGACTGCGCCCCCAAAAACCGACGCGCCGAAGACCGATGCACGGAAGACCGGCGCGCGAAAGGCCGGCGCCGCCGCACCGCCGGCGGCCACCCTCCCATCCTTCGTCAAGCCGCAGCTTTGCCAGACCGTGGAGCGGCCGCCGGCGGGTGCGGGCTGGGCGCATGAGGTGAAGTTCGACGGCTACCGCGTGCAGCTGCGCATCGAGAGCGGCACCGCGGCGTTGCGCACGCGGAGCGGCCTCGACTGGACCGCGCGCTTTCCGGAGATCGCGCGGGATGCGGCCGGGCTGCCGGACCTGCTGCTGGACGGCGAGATCGTGGCGCTCGACAGCGACGGCAGTCCCGATTTCGCGGCGTTGCAGGCGGCGCTGAGCGAGCGGAAAACCGACCGGCTGGTGCTGTTCGCCTTCGACCTCCTGTTCGCGGGCGGCCGCGACCTGCGCGCCGAGCCGCTCGCCGAGCGCAAGCGTCAGCTGGAGCAGCTCCTGGCCCGGGAGAAGCCGGGCGTACGGCTGCGCTATGTCGAGCATTTCACGACCGGCGGCGACGCGCTGCTGCGCTCGGCCTGCCGGATGTCGCTCGAGGGCATCGTGTCCAAGAAGCTCGGCGCACCCTACAGCTCCGGCCGCAGCGACAGCTGGACCCGCGCGAAATGCCGCGCCGGCCACGAGGTGGTGATCGGCGGCTGGGCGACCACGGGTTCCGAGTTCCGCTCGCTCCTGGTGGGCGTGCATCGCGGCGCGCATTTCGTCTATCTCGGCCGCGTCGGCACCGGCTACGGCGCGGCCAAGGTGCGCGCGCTGCAGCCGCGGCTCGAAGCCGTGGAGGTGAAGAGCTCGCCGTTCACCGGCGAGAACGCGCCCGGCCGCAAGCTGGCCGGCGTGCACTGGACGGGCCCCGAGCTGGTCGCCGAGATCGAGTTCGCAGGCTGGACCGGCGACGGCATGGTGCGCCAGGCGGCGTTCAAGGGGCTCCGCGAGGACAAGCCGGCGGCCGAGGTGGCGGCGGAGACGCCGGCACCACCCGCGACCGCCGTCGCGCGTCCCGCGCCGGCGCCGGCGCCGGCGCCGGCCGGTCGGCACGTGGCGGCGAGCGGTTCCAAACCCGTCGTCATGGGTGTCGTGCTCAGCCATGCCGAGAAAGCGCTCTGGCCCGATGACGGACGCGGGAAACCCGTCACCAAGCTCGACCTCGCGCAGTATTTCGAGGCGGTGGCGCCCGCCCTCATGCCGCATATCAGCGGGCGGCCCTGCTCGATCGTGCGTGCACCCGACGGGATCGATGGCGAACGCTTCTTCCAGCGCCATGCCGGGCCCGGCACGTCGAACCTGCTGGAGCTCGTGACGGTGTCGGGCGACCGCAAACCCTATGTCGCGATCGACCGGGCGGAAGGGCTCGCCGCGATCGCGCAGGTGGCGGGGCTGGAGCTCCACCCGTGGAACTGCGCGCCGGGCGCGCCCGACCTGCCGGGGCGCCTGGTGTTCGACCTCGATCCCGGTCCCGACGTGGCGTTCGCGACGGTGGTGGAGGCGGCGCTCGAGCTGAGGCGCCGCATCGAGGCGCTCGGCCTGGTGGCCTTCCCCAAGACCACCGGCGGCAAGGGACTGCACGTGGTGACGCCGCTCGCGACCGGGGGCCGGGCCAAGCAAGTCGCCTGGCCCGAGGCCAAGGAGTTCGCGCGCGCGGTCTGCGCGCGCCTCGCCGCCGACGCGCCCGACCGCTTCGTCGTCAACATGGCCAAGCGCGTGCGCGAGGGCCGCATCTTCCTCGACTACCTGCGCAACGACCGGCTGGCGACCGCGGTGGCACCCTTCTCGCCGCGTGCCCGGCCGGGCGCCACCGTGTCGATGCCGCTCAACTGGGACGAGGTGAGACCGTCGCTCGATCCGCAGCATTACACGATCCGCACCGTGCCCGGCCTGCTCGCCGAGGGTGCGGCGTGGGCCGACTACGACGCGGGCGCCCGCCCGCTCGCCGATGCGATCGCGCGGTTCGGCAAGAGCGCCGGCGCCAAGGGCCGGATCGCCGCATGAGACGCCGGTCGCGCGCGCGTAACCCGTCGCGCCGCGTGACTGTCACGCTTCCTTAACTCCGCGCCGGCATTCTCCGTGGACAGTGAAGGGACAAACGCCCCATGGCGCGCGAGATCAGGTTCATCGTTCTGGAGTCGGACGACCTCCTCTTCCTGATGCGCGATCTCGCAACCGAGAAGGGGTCGTTCACGGCCTCGCACCGGCAGAGCGTCCTGGTGTCGGAGGATTCCGGCGGCCGCCCCGTCGCCACCATGATCGAGCGCATGGCCGACGGCACCGAATGCGTGCTGATGCGCCAGGAGGGCCGCGAGCTCGCGGGCATGCTGATCCGCTTCTGCCGCCTGCGCCACATCCCACTGCCCAAGATCGGCATCAAGCGGCCCGACCTGGTGGAGGGCAACATCGCGCTGGTGATCGAGCTCAAGATCGTGAGCCAGCAGAGCCGCTCGCTTGCACAGGAGGCGGCGTCCCGGCCGATGGCCCGTCCGTTCGTCGCCTGCGCACGCCCGGGCTGAACCACCGGCACCGGACATCCACGGCAGGCCGGAGGGGGATCGTCCTTCCGGCGGGGTTCCGTTGCGCGGCCGGCTGAACGCGCCCGGCACGGGGCAGCCGACCGGCCTCCCGTCCACCGGAAATCGGTGCGTGCAAGACGGCTGGCACTCTCGACGGTCCTGCACGACGATGCGACCGGTCACCATGTGCAACCCGGCAGGAGGGACGACCTATCGGCCAGCGATACCGCCTGTCCTGCCCGCTTCTGACCGGCGCCGGTCTGCTGTTCGCGCTCGCTTCCTGCGGGCAGATCGGCCCGGCCTCGCTGGGCCGCGACCAGATCGCCTATTCGCGTGCGCTCGACGAGAGCCAGAAGCGGCAGACGCTGCTCAACGTCGTCCGGCTGCGCTACGCCGATGCGCCCACCTTCCTCGACGCGACCCAGGTCATCTCGGGCTACCAGCTTCAGCGCAACGTCACCGGCGGCTTCGAGGCGTTTCCCGCCGCCGAACCGAGCACCTATCTGAGCGGCACCGGCTCGTTCCAGTATCAGGAATCGCCCACCTTCACCTACCAGCCGCTGGCCGGCGAACAGTATGCCGAGAGCATCATCCGGCCCCTGCCGCCCGAGACCGTGCTGCCGCTGGCCCTTGGCGACCTGCCGATCGACGTGCTGTTCCGCCTGACCGTGCAGGCGATCAACGGCTGGTCGAACGCCACCGCGCTGAGCGGGGCGGCAGGCTCCGGATCGCCCGAATTCTACCGCCTGCTGCACGATCTGCGCCTGCTGCAGATCAGGGGGCTCCTGTCGGTGCACCAGGTCGAGGCGAAGGCCAGGTCCGACAAGCCGGTGGCGGCCGAGGCGCAGGGCATGCTGCTCGGGATCCGCGACACGGACGACCCCGAGCTCCGCCCCGTCGCCGCCGAGGCGCGCCGCCTGCTCGGCATTCCGGGCAGGCTCCGCGAGGCGCGGGTGGTGTATGGACGCCGCGCGTCCGCACCGGGCGAGATCGCGATCCTCACCCGGTCGATGCTCGCGGTGCTGTCGGAGCTCGCCTACAACGCCGACGTCCCCGACCGCGACGTGCGCGAGGGCCGCACGGTCGCGACCCTCGGCCTGGTCAACGACGAAGGGCGCCCCGTGGTGATCATCCATGCGGGCGACGCGGCACCGCAGGACGCGTTCGTGGCGGTCACGTATCGCGGCCATAGCTACTGGATCTCCGACACCGATTTCGACAGCAAGCTCGCCTTCAGCGTGGTGCAGATCATCATGGCGCTGGCCGCCACCAGCCATGCGAGCGGCACGGTGATCACCATCCCGGCGGGCTAGCGCGCGGCACGTCGCTTGCCACTCGGCGGCCTGTCACCCTTCTGCAGGCGTCCCGGATGATGCGATCTCACCTCGTGCTGGCCGTTTCCTTCGTCGCGATGGCGAATTCCGCCAATGCCGCGCCCGCCGCCGACCATGCGTGGATGCTCGACGGCCGCGCGTTCGCCATCCGCTCGCCCTGTGCCGCCCGCGTCACGATCGTGCCCGACGGGGCGGCAGGAACCGTCTCGATCGTCGCCCAGGCCGACCATCCGGAGGAGATCGCGCGTCTTGCGTTCGAGCCGGACGGGGACGGCACGATCCTCCATCCGCGCCCGGCCGGGGCGGCGTGCTGGCGGCCGGCGGGGGACGGGCCCTGGACGCCGACCCTGACGCTTGCGGTGCGCGTCCCCGCCGGCGCCCGGCTCGAGATCGACGATGCGGGACAGTCGGTCTATCGGATCGGCGCGGTTGGCGGTCCGCTCGGCGTCGCGCTCGCGGGCCACGCCACGCTCGCCGACGACGCGGCCGCGGCGACGTCGCTCGACCTGTCGGGTGCGACGCGCATCACGCTCGGTCGCGTCGCGGGCTCGCTCTCGGTCGACGCCTCCGGCGACAGCGCCGTCACCGTGGACGCGATCGACGCGCCACACCTCACGCTGGACCTCACCGGCACGTACCGTGTCGCCACCGGCCGCGGCGCGATCACGTCGCTCGCGATCGATGCCAGGGGGGCGGGCGAGGTCGCGATCGGCGGCACGGTCGCGGCGGCCGAGGTCTCGTTGTCGGGCGCGGCACATGTGCGGATCCCGGGCCTGGCCGGACCGATCGAGCGCGAGGTCAGCGGTGCGGCGACGATCGCCACCGGCCCCTGACCGGCGTCAGCCGCCGGCGACGGCGCCGGCGAGGTCGGACGGCACCGTGTAGGCGAAACCGAGAATCATCACGGCGAGGAACACGATCGACATCACGGTGTAGAGCCAGGGACCCGATCGCGCGGGGCACGACCCGATGGCGTCCGGGATCGCGATCGTTGCTGCATCGGGCGACCAGCGGACCGTAGAGCTCTGCGAGGTGAATGCCGTCTCGATACGAAGGCGGCGGGTCGCCGGGGCTTGCGTTCCGCCGTGGTGTGCGGTCAGTTCGGCGATCGAAACGGTGTCGAGCCATCGTGCCTCGCGTTCGCTCCATCACTGCATCTCCGCCGCACGCGCTCGCGCACCCAGCACCGGCGCGCGGATGACTGCGCCGCGCGGCGGTTCCGGTGACGACGCGCGCATGGCTCCGGTGACGACGCGCCGCACGCCCGGATGCCGGCGCGAAGCGTTGCTCCGACGCCGCCGCGTCACGCCCGTCCCAGGCCGCCGCAAGGCCTTGATCGGATCACGCCACGCCGCGTTGCTCCCATGCCGCCGCGTCACGTTCCGCATCGGCCGCCGCGCCGCGTTGCTCCCATGACGACGCGCCGCGTCTTCCCATGACGACGCGCCGCGTCCTCCCATGACGACGACGCGCCGCGTCGATGCCATCGTCATCGGCACCGGCCAGGCCGGGCCGTCGATGGCCGCGAGGCTGTCCGCCGCCGGCCGCACCGTGGCCGTGATCGAGCGCCACAAGGTGGGCGGCACCTGCGTCAACACCGGCTGCACGCCGAGCAAGACGCTGATCGCCTCGGCCCATGTCGCCCACCTGGCGCGCCGCGGGGCCGAGTTCGGGGTCGTCACCGGCCCGCTCCGGATCGACATGGCGCGCGTCCACGCACGCGTGCAGAAGGTCGCCGCCGACAGCCGCACGGGCAACGAGACCTGGCTGCAGGGTCTGCCCCGATGCGAACTGATCCGTGGCCATGCGCGGTTCGAGGGACCGCGCACGGTCCGCGTCGGCGAGGCACTGCTCGAGGCCGAGCATATCTTCATCAATGTCGGCGGCCGCGCCCATGTGCCGCCGAGCCTGGATGCGGGCGGTGCCACGCTGCTCACCAACAGCTCGCTGCTCGATCTCGCGGCCGTGCCCGCGCATCTCGTGGTGATCGGCGGCTCGTATATCGGCCTCGAATTCGGCCAGGCGTTCCGCCGCCTCGGCGCGCGCGTGACCGTGGTGGAGCGCGGGCCGCGCATCGTCGCCCGCGAGGACGCACAGGTCTCGGCCGCACTCCACCGCATCCTGGAGGCCGAAGGTGTCGCGATCCGCACGGATGCCGACTGCATCGACGTTGCTCCCCACGAGGCGGGGATCGCGGTCCGGGTGAGCTGCACCGACGGGGCGCCAGAGGGGGCGCCCGAGCTCGTGGCCAGCCACGTGCTGGTGGCGGTGGGCCGCGTTCCCAACACCGACGATCTCGGCCTGGAGCGCGCCGGGATCGGCACGGATGCGCGCGGCTTCATCACCGTGGACGACCGGCTGGCGACCACGGTCGCGGGCGTGTGGGCGCTCGGCGACTGCAACGGGCGCGGCGCCTTCACCCATACCAGCTTCAACGATTTCGAGATCGTGGCGGCGAACCTGCTCGAGGGCCATGACCGCATGCTCGGCGACCGGATCCCCTGCCACGCGATGTTCACCGACCCGCCGCTGGCCCGCGTGGGGTTGAGCGCCGCGCAGGCCCGCGCCGCGGGCGTCGCGATCAGGGTGGGGCACCGCGACATGACGCGCGTCGGCCGTGCGGTGGAGCGAGGCGAGACCGCCGGCTTCATGGAGATCGTGGTGGACGCGGCGACGGACCGGATCCTCGGCGCCACTATTCTCGGGACCGGCGGCGACGAGGCGATCCACGCGATCCTCGACATGATGGCGAACGGTGCCACCGCGGACCGGCTGCGCCGCACGATGCACATCCATCCCACCGTGGCCGAGCTGCTCCCGACGATCGCGGGCGAGCTCGGGTGACCGGTGGGCCGTGCCACTCGCTCTCCTCGCGCGTTCGGCGCCACCCGGCCTGGCGGATGCGGTGGCGCTCCCGCAGCGGCCGCGCCACCGTCTCGCACCGGCAGAGCAGGTCCGGCCTGCGGCTGGACAAGGCGCGGTCGGTGCGCCCAACGCGGATCTCGGCCGAGCGCGACGCCGGGTCCTGACGTCGCTGCAGGATGGGTGAGACGCTCAGCTTGTGCCGGATACACCTGCGTGATCCTCTCTGCCGGTTTTCCGAGGAGCGCGCGGTGGCCAGCGAATACGCAACCTATCCCAGCCTGCGCGGCAGGCGAATCCTGGTGACCGGCGGCGCATCGGGCATCGGCGCCTCCATCGTCGCGCATTTCGCGCTTCAGGGCAGTGCCGTGGGCTTCCTCGATCTGGACGCGGAGGCCGCCCGCGCGCTGGTCGCATGTCTGGGCGCCGAGGCGACCGTCGCCTTCCGGCATGTCGACCTGCGCGACATCGCCGCACTCCGCCACGCCATCAGCGAGCTCGAGGTGGAGCTCGGCGGTGCCTTCCTCGTGCTGGTCAACAACGCCGCCCGCGACGACCGGCACAGCATCGACGAGGTCACCCCGGAGCACTGGGACGACCGGATGAACACCAATCTTCGCCACCAGTTCTTCTGCGCGCAGGCCGTCAAGGACGGGATGATCGCGGCGGGCGGCGGCTCCATCATCAACATGAGCTCGAACAGCTTCCTGCTCGCGACCGGAGGCATGCCCGCCTACACCGCGGCGAAGTCGGCCGTGATCGGGCTCACCCGCGGCCTCGCCCGCGATCTCGGCATGCATCGGGTCCGGGTGAACACCGTCTATCCGGGCTGGATCATGACGGCGCGCCAGCTCGATCTCTGGATGACCGAGGAAGGCGAGCGCAAACGCGCGGAAGGGCAATGCATCCCGGACCGGATCTACGAGCCCGACGTCGCACGGATGGTGCTGTTCCTGGCCGCCGACGACAGCGCGATGATCACGGCGCGGGACTTCGTGGTTGATGGTGGTTGGTATTAGGGCGGTCTCGAGCTCCTGCAGCCAGGAAGAAGGCCAGGGGCTCTGCCCCTGGACCCCGCCAAGGGACGGTCGTCCCTTGGAACCCTGATTGTTTGGGGTCTTGCGGTGTAGCGCTCTGCGACGCCTGGGTGAAATGGCTTCACCACGGCATTCCGCCAAGGGTTTGTGTCCCCGCCCTTGTATGGGGTTCCGCCCTTTGAGCTCGGTCCAGGGTCAGCGCCCGGCACGTGGAGCCGTCGGGTCGCTGGAGGTCCGGGCGGGAATCGAACCCACATTCGCGGATTTGCAGTCCGCTGCATCACCACTCTGCCACCGGACCGGAAGCGCGGGAACGCGGATATCCCGCGCCCGTCCGCCCCGGTCAAGCGGCTTCGGCCACGGCACGGCTTGTGGCTGACGCCCGGGCGACGTTAAAGCCGGTGTCCCGGAAGGATGCCGCCATGCCCCCCCACGCCGCACCCGCGCTCGTCCCCATCCCGGCCGGCGACTACGCCCGCGCCCGGGAGAACATGGTGGTCGGCCAGCTGACGCCGGCGCGGCTGCGCGACGCCCGCATCATCGACGCCATGCGCCATCTTCCGCGCGAGCGGTTCGTGTTCGCCGACCAGGCCGCGATCGCCTATGCCGATCGCGACATCCCGCTCGGCGGCGGCCGCGTGCTGATGGAGCCGCGCATCATCGCGCGCCTGCTGCAGATCCTGGTGCCGCGCCGGGGCGAGCGGGCGCTGGTGATCGGCGCGGGCGCCGGCTACGGCGCGGCGGTGCTGGCGATGCTCGGCCTCGCGGTGACGGCACTCGAGGAGAATGCTTCTCTCCTTGACCTGGCGCGCGCGGCGACCGCGGATCTCGCGATCCCGATCACCTTCAGGCACGGGCCGCTCGCCGCCGGGCTCGCCGACGTCGCACCCTTCCCGGTGGTGCTCGTCGAGGGCGGGGTGGAACTGATCCCGCCCGCGATCGCAGCGCTCGTGGCGGCGGACGGCGGCAGGCTGGCCACCGTGCTGCAGCCGGCCGGCCAGTCAGCGGGCACGGGGGCGGGCCGCGGCGTGCTCGGCGAGCATGCGGGGGCGGCGTTCCGCACCTGGCCGCATTTCGATGCGGCGACCGCGGTGTTGCCCGGATTGGCGGTCCCGGCGGCTTTTCGTTTCTGAGAAGGCCAGGGCGTCGTGCGAAGCACGCCTCCGGCATGATCCTGGACCCGCCAAGGGGCTTGCCCTTGGATCCGGTTACTTAAGGAATGGGTTCTAAGGGCGACTGCCCTTCGCGGGGTCCAGGGGCAGAGCCCCTGGCCTTCTCGCGCGGCCCACCGGCAGGCGTTGGCACGCGCGCATCGGCTGTGGCAAAGATGATCCAGGACGCCGCCTCGGATCGGCCGATGGTCGGGGGCGCGGGCAGGGGGTTGGACTTGATGAAGACGAAGCGATCGGGCGCGGCATCTGGTCTGGCATCCATGGGCCGGGCATCCATGGGCCGGGCATCCATGGGCCTGACATCCAGGGGCTTGGCATCCATCCTGCTGGCGGGAACGGGCCTCGCGACCGCGGCGCTCGACACTGGGGCGCTGGCGGCCACCAACAAGTCGCCCCTGCTGATCCCGCACACGCTGCAGGAGGCGCTGGCGCAGGCCTATCTCACCAACCCGCAGCTCCAGGCGGAGCGCGCCAATCTCCGTTCGGTCGACGAGAACGTGCCGACCGCGCTGGCCGGCTGGCGCCCGACGGTGGAGATCCAGACCGAGGGTACCTACGAGGACTACGCGACCAAGACGAATTCCGGCAACATCGTTACGGCGCTGGGCACGCAGCCGGGCCTCAAGGGTGCGACCACCTGGTTCGACACCACCGGCTACACGGCGGTCGGCTCGATCACCCAGCCGATCTACAACGGTGGCCGCACCACCTCGTCGACCCACGAGGCGGTCAACAAGGTCTACGCCGAGCGTGCCAACTTGATCGCGACCGAGGAAACCGTGCTCTTCAACGTCGTGCAGGCCTATGTTGGCGTGATCGAGGACAAGCAGCTGCTGCAGTTGCAGATCAACAACGAGCAGGTGCTCGCCGAGCAGCTCCGCGCGACGCAGGACCGCTTCCGGGTGGGCGAGATCACGCGCACCGACGTGGCCCAGGCGGAGTCCGCACTCGCGAGCGCCCGGGCCGCGCGCCAGAGTGCCGAGGGCACGCTGCAGACGGCGGATGCCAGCTACGAGCAGCAGGTCGGCACCTCGCCGCCCGAGGACCTGGTCGAGCCGCAGCCGCTCGCCCCGCCGGTGAAGTCCGAGCAGGAGGCGATGGTCGAGTCGGTGGAGAACAACCCGAACGTCGTCTACCAGCTGTTCAACGAGGCCCAGTCGAAGGACGCGATCGACGTGGCGTTCTCGGCGATCATGCCGAAGGCCTCGCTGCAAATCGAATACCTGCACGACGAGAACCAGTCCGAGAGCGGCATCGCCACCGGCGGCCTGGAAGGGCTGCTGAACCTGACGATCCCGCTCTACCAGGGCGGTTCGGAATACGCGGCCGTCCGCCAGGCGCGGCAGACCTCGCAGGCCGCACACCGCACGGTGGACGAGGCGCGCCGCACGGCGCTGCAGACCGTGATCGCCGCCTGGGAAAGCCTGATCTCCAGCCGCGCGGCCGTTGACAGCGACCGCGCCGCGGTGCGCGCGGGGTTCGTGGCGCTCGACGGCGTGGAGCGGCAGGCGATCGTGGGCACGTCCACCACGCTCGAAGTGCTGCAGCAGCAGCAGACGCTGCTCAACGCGCAGACCTCGCTGGTGCAGAACCTGGCGACGCTGGTGCTGGCCTCCTATTCGGTGGCCGATGCGCTGGGCCGCCTCACCGCGCGCGACCTGCGGCTCGACGTGCCGATCTACGACGAGACTGCCTACTACAACGCGGTGCGCGACAGGCTCTGGGGCACCAGCGACTACGCCGTGAAGCAGCCGGGTCGCTGACGCCATGGCCGCGGAGGGGGACGATGACAGCCATATCATCGCCTCCGTCCGTCGCATCCTGGGCGAGGACGCCTCGCGCCCCCGCCCGGCACATGGCGGGACGCCGCCGCCGGACGTCTACGAGCTCGAGCCCAGCATGATGATCGAGCCCTCATCCGGAGGTGCCGGGCGGGGCGACGATCCCCATCCGGCGCCGGCAACCGGCACCACGGCGGACGACGCCGAGCTGTCGCCGGACCTCGCCGCCTGGGCCTCGGAATGGGGCGAGGACGAGCCCGAGGCGCCGCGAAGCCCCGACGCTCCGCAAAGCCCCGACGCTCCGCAAAGCGATGATGTCAGCGTGGTGCCGCAGGCCGAGCCGATGCTGGCGGCCCAGGCTGCGGCGCGGCATGAGCCGCCGGCTCCCGACCCTGCGCCGCCGCCGCCCGAGCCCGCGCGCGCCGCCGAGGCAGGCGCGGGCTTCACCAGCCCGCGTCCGGCACCGCTGCCCGCCCCGCCCGGCGAGGCAGGCCCGGCCGGGGAGCGTGATGGCGCCGGCGCGCCGATCGTCGAGCCCCATACGGCAGAGGCCGCCGGCCACGCATTCGGCTCGCTCCGCGAGACGCTTCGCGCCCGGAAGGACGCGGCCGCGGGCACGGCGACGGCGCCGGCGGGGATCGCGACGAGCTCGCATGAAGGCGGCCCGACGATCGAGGAGATGATCCGCCAGGAGCTTCGCCCGTTGCTCAAGGCCTGGCTCGACGCCTCCCTGCCCGCGCTCGTGGAGCGGGTGGTCCGCGCCGAGGTCGCGCGCATCGTGAAGCAGACGGAGGACTGACGCCCCAAGGCTTGGCCGCCTGCGGCGTCGGGGCGCCTGGTCGCCTACGGCTCGGGGCGCCTGGTCGCCTGCGGCGTCGGGGCGCCTGGTCGCCTACGGCTCGGGGCGCCTGGTCGCCTGCGGCGTCGGGGCGCCTGGTCGCCTACGGCTCGGGGCGCTTGGCCGCCTGCAGCGTCGGGGTGGCTTGGTCGCCTGCGGCTCGGGGGCTCAGTGCGTCGTGAAGCGCCCGTAAGCGGGGCAGAGCAGGCGCACGACCTGCGGCGCCGACCGCTCGAGCCGGGCGAGGACCGCTCCCCGGTTCTCGTCGGAGATCGCCGACCAGCTTTCGGCCACCTCGTCCATCTCGCGCTCGATCCGGACCGCAATCATTTCGAGGAATGCGGTCGCACCCTCCTCGATGTCGTTGTCTCGCATCACGCACCTCAAGCCGGCCCGATCCAGAGGACCCTTATACTCGCGAAATCGTGAACAATCTGTATCTACGTCGCCCAAATCGGGCAGGCAGGCTAGAGACGTTCCATCATGCTCGAAAAATCCTTCACGCCCGCCACCCTCGAGGCCTCGCTCTATCGCGACTGGGAGGAGAGCGGCGCCTTCGCCGCCCGCCCCGGGAGCGACCGGCCGCCCTTCGCCATCATGATCCCGCCACCCAACGTCACGGGCAGCCTGCATGTCGGGCACGCGCTCGACATGACGCTGCAGGACGTGCTGATCCGGAGTGCGCGGATGCGCGGCCGCGACGCGCTGTGGCAGCCCGGCACCGACCATGCCGGCATCTCCACGCAGCTGATGGTGGAGCGCCAGCTCGCCCGCGAGGGGACCAGCAGCGCCGCGATCGGGCGCGAGGCCTTCCTCGAGCGGGTCTGGGCGTGGAAGGACGCGAATGGCGGTGCCATCACGCAGCAGCTGCGCCGGCTGGGCTCCTCGCTCGACTGGAGCCGCGAGCGGTTCACGATGGATGCGGGGCTGTCGGCCGCGGTGCGCGAGGTGTTCGTGACGCTGCATTCGCAGGGCCTGATCTATCGCGACCGGCGCCTGGTGAACTGGGATCCGGAATTCCGCTCGGCGATCTCGGATCTCGAGGTCGAGAGCCGCGAGACCAAAGGGCATCTCTGGCACATCCGCTATCCGATCGAGGGTGACGACGGTTTGTCGATCACGGTTGCCACCACGCGGCCCGAGACCATGCTCGGCGACACGGCCGTCGCGGTGCATCCCGAGGACGCGCGCTATACGACGCTGGTCGGGCGCCACGCGATCGTGCCGCTCACCGGACGACGCATCCCGATCGTCGCCGACACCTATTCCGATCCGGAGAAGGGCACGGGCGCGGTCAAGATCACGCCGGCGCACGACTTCAACGATTTCGCGGTCGGTCGCCGCCACGACCTGCCGATGCCGACCATCCTGGATGCCGGCGGCCATGTCGACTTCGCCGAGATCGAGGCCGATTTGCGCGAGGTGCCAGGTATTGCGGATCCCGAGGTGACGAGGATTGCGCTGAATGGTCTACCGCGCGAACAGGCCCGCACCTTGATCGTGAGTCTGCTCGAGGACGATGGCTTCCTCGTGGCCACCGAGCCGCACACCCACGCCGTGCCGCACGCCGACCGCGGCGACGCGGTGATCGAGCCTCGGCTGACCACGCAATGGTATTGCGACGCCAAGACGCTGGCCGGTCCCGCGATCGAGGCGGTGGAGCAGGGGCGCACGCGTTTCCATCCGCGCCAGTGGGAGAATACGTTTTTCAGTTGGCTGCGTGACATTCAGCCCTGGTGCATCTCGCGGCAGCTCTGGTGGGGGCATCGGATCCCGGCCTGGTACGGACCGGACGGCGAGGTGTTCGTGGCGCACGATGCCGAGGCCGCGCAGACGCTGGCGACCGCGCATTACGGGACCGAAACGGCGCTCGAGCAGGATCCGGACGTGCTCGACACCTGGTTCTCGTCGGCACTCTGGCCGTTCTCGACACTGGGCTGGCCGGCGCGGACGGACGAACTCGCCCGCTACTACCCGACCGACGTGCTGGTGACCGGCTTCGACATCATCTTCTTCTGGGTCGCCCGGATGATGATGATGGGCCTGCACTTCATGGGCGACGTGCCGTTCCGCGACGTGGTGATCCACGGCCTGGTGCGCGACGAGCGCGGCCAGAAGATGAGCAAGTCGAAGGGCAACGGCGTCGATCCGCTCGCCATGATCGACGAATACGGGGCGGACGCGCTGCGTTTCACGGTGGCGGCGCTCACGGGTCCCGGCCGCGACATCAAGCTCGGCGCGCAGCGCGTGAAGGAGTACCGCTCGTTCGCGACGAAGCTGTGGAACGCGTCGGTGTTCCTCGAGATGAACGACGCGGCCTCGCCGGTGGCAGGCTTCGCACCCGCCGGCGTCGCCGACCCGCTCGCGCGCTGGATCGTGGCCGAGCTCGACCGCACGATCGGCGAGGTGAGCCGCAGCCTCGATGCGTTCCGCTTCGACGAGTATGCGGCCGCGATCTACCGCTTCACGTGGAACGTCTTCTGCGACTGGTTCATCGAACTCGCCAAGCCTTCGCTCGCGGGATCGGCCGAGTTGCGCGCCACGGGGGCCTACGTGCTGGGCGCGATCCTGCGCCTGCTGCATCCGCTGATGCCGTTCATCACGGAGGAGCTGTCCGAGCGCCTCGGCCACGCGCCGCGCGCGCAGCTGATCGCGAGCGCCTGGCCGGAGCCCGTCCGCCAGGCTGCAGCACGGGCGGCCGACGAGGAGGTCGGCTGGGTGACGCGCTTCATCGCGTCGGTGCGCGCGATGCGCGCGGCGCTCAACGTGCCCGCAAGTGCCAAGATTACCGTGCTGATGCGGGCGGCCTCGCCCACGACGCTCGCGCGCGCCGAGACCTGGCGCGATGCGATCGGGCGCATGGCGCGGGTCGCCCACATCGCGGAGCTCGCGGGCGAAGCGCCGGCCGAGAGCGCGCAGCTCGTGCTCGACGAGGCGACCCTGGTCGTGCCGTTGGCCGGTGTCATCGATCTCGCGGTCGAACGCGCGCGCCTTGCGCGGGAGCGCCAGCGCGTGGACGCGGACGCGGCCAAGCTGGACGCGAAGCTGGCGCGGGCGGATTTCGTCGAGCGGGCGAAGCCGGAGGTGGTGGAGGAGACGCGGGAGCGGCTGGCGGCGCTGCAGAGTGATAGTGCGCGGCTTGGGGAGGCGCTTGCGCATCTGGGATAGAAGAAGGCCAGGGCTCTGCCCTGGACCCGCAAAGGGCCTTGGCCCTTTGATCCCATGACTGGGCTTCGCCCTTAACGAGCGGGATCCAAGGGGCAAGCCCCTTGGCGGGTCCAGGGCAGAGCCCTGGCCTTACATAGCTGCCGACACAACGTCATTCACGTTCGCTGCCAGCCGCAGATCCTGCGCCACGTGCAGCAGCGCGTCCGGCAGCAGCATGCCCACGTAACGCCCGTCATCCACCACCACCACCGGCAGCAGCGTGCTGCGCCCCCCGGCGCTCCGCACGATCAGGTCGATCGGCGTGTTGACGTTCACCACCAGGCAGTCCGTCCGGTAGTTGGTCGGGCGGTTCAGGTCCGACGCGCTGGTGAGCGCCTCGAACCCGTAGCGCGAGTAGACGATGTGCTTGAGCGACGTCTCCGAGATCACGCCGATCGGCTGGTCCTGGTCGTCGAGCAGCGGGAACACCGAATACTCCGGGTTGGCGACGAAATCGCCGATCACCTCGGCCATGCTCGCGGCCTGGCGCACGGGCGGCACCAGCTTGAGCAGCGAGCGGAGGTGCTGCTGCTGCGCGTGGCCGGAAGGCGATGAACGGGCGGCCACGGGATACAGGCTGCGGAGTGCCGCGAGCTCGGTGGTGGGGCGGGCCACCAGATAGCCCTGCACGAGGTCGCAGCCGCAGGCGCGGCACGCCTCGAGCTCGGCCTCGTTCTCGACGCCCTCGGCCACCGCCAGCGTGCCCGAGACGTGCACGAGGTCGATGATCGCCGACAGCATCATGCGGCGCTGCCGGTCGGCATCGACGCCCTGGATGAAGAACCGGTCGATCTTGACCAGGTCCGCGCGGCTCTGGCTCAGCAGGCGCAGTCCCGAATGGCCGACGCCGAAATCGTCGATCGCGAACAGCGTGGTGCCCGAGCGCGCACGGATCAGCTCGACCACCCCGGTGATGTCGTCGAGCGCGTGCTGCTCGGAGATCTCGGCGCAGAACAGCGAGGGCGGCACGCCGAACCGGTGCAGCAGCTCGAGCGTCGCTTCCGGCGCGTAGCCCGGCCGCGTCAGCGTGCGGTTCTCGACATTGAACAGCAGGCGGGCATCCATGGCGACGCCGAACGTCGCAAAGCGCGCGATCGCGTGGCGTTTGAGCAGGAGGTCGACCTCGAGCGGATCGGCGTGGTGGTAGGTGTGGTCGATCAGCTCGGCGATCGAGCGGAAGCCGAGCTTCTCGTGGCCGCGCAGCAGCGCCTCGAACCCGTAGGTGGCACCGGTATGGATGTTGACGATCGGCTGGAACGCGTAGGTGATCTCGCGGTCGAGCGCTGCCAGCAGCTCGGCCGGGGTCGTTCCACATAATGACGCAGGTGCCGACGACCGGGACAGGAGCCGGGCGGTTCCGAGCAATGCTGATTTTCGTCTCTCGAGTTGAAGCATCGATCACGCCTCGGGTGTGACGATCACTTTAGCGCCAGAGTGGTTAATGACCTGCTACCCGGCATCCGCGCTTACGGCGGCACGGAATCAGTCGGCCGGCGTCACCAGGATCGCCACATCCGGCGCCGCACTCGCGGTGATCTCGATCACGTGCCGGCCGGCGACGAGGGGGAAGGTCACCTCCTTGGCGATGCCGCTGCAGGCCGCACCGTGCTGGTGCGCGACCGACGCGACCGTCGAGCCCCCTTCCATCACGTCGAGCCAGGCGCGGCCGCCGAGCGCGATCCGGAAGGCGCCGGCCTGCTTCACCTCGAACGACACCAGCCCGGCATAGGGGCCGCCGGTCTTGGCCGGCGTGGCCGGAAAGTGGATCGCGGCGACCGGTGCGAGTTCGACGCGGGTCGGCCTGCCCACGACGAGGCCGCTCTTGCCGAGCCTCGCGTCGTCGTTCGCCGACACCACGGTGGCCGTGGTCGGCATGTGCGGCGTGCAGGCCGCGTGCGATGTGCCAGGAGCGAGCAGCAAGGATCCGAGCAGCGAGGATCCGAACAGTCTGGCGGCGCGCATCGTTCTCATCGCTTCACGATCTCCTCGGTGGTGGTCCAGACGCGCTCGATCAGCGCGTCGTCGAGCGCCAGGACGCCCGGCGGCGCTTCCGTCATCCGGCGCGTGTAGCGGCCGGTGCGGGTGGCCCAGTCGGGCGACACGGCCAGGTGGAGCGGTGCCGCCGCACCCTGTTCGGGCGTGAGAAGGAAGGGGCGCAGCAGCCGCCAGGCCAACGGTGCCAGCACGCCGTCGCGCACGATGCCGGTGGCGACCGAGCCCGGGTGCACGACGTTCGCGACCACGCCGGAGCCTGCGAGATGCCGCGCCCACGCGAAGGTCGCGGCCGCCAGCAGGAGTTTGGAGCGGGCATAGGCGCGCGGGCCGCGCCACGCCCGGCGCAACTCGAGATCGGCGAGGTCGAGGCGGCCGCGTTCGGCGATCACCGAGCCCACGTTGACGATGCGCGCGGCGCCATGCGCCTCGAGCGCTGCGCGGAGCGCGCGGGTCAGCGCGAAGGGTGCCAGGTGGTTGGTGGCCAGCGTGCGCTCGTGGCCCTCCGCGGTCTCGGCGCGGCGCGTGGCGAACACGCCGGCATTGTTGACCAGGATCGCGATCTGGCCGTGGCGCTCCGCGATCGCCGCACCGGCGCGGGCGCTCGCGGCGATCAGCGACAGGTCGGCGCGTTCCGTCTCGACCGCGCCGCCCGGCACGGCGGCGGCGAGGAAGCGGCCGAGGCGCGCGAGCTTGCCCTCGTCGCGGCCGACTGCCACCACGCGATAGCCGGCCCGGAGCAGGCCCGCGGCCACGTGCTGCCCGATGCCGCCCGTCGCACCGGTGACCACGGCCACGCCCTCTTTGGCAGACGGGGTCACGCGGCGTCGGGCAGCGCGTCGGCGCGCTCGCCTGCCACGTAGCGGCAGCGGCGTCCCAGTAGGCGCGCGGTGCTCCCCGCCGGCAGGTTGGCGCCGAAGCGCGAGGCGAACCCCATCCACCACGGAAACACCGCGCGCACCCGGGACTGCGCCACTGCGCGCAGGATGCGGGTGGCCGCCTCCTCCGGCTCCATCAGGCCGGGCATGGGGAAGTCGTTGCCGGAGGTCAGGCGCGTGCGCACGTAGCCGGGGCAGATGGAGGTGAGGCGGATACCCTCGCGCCGGGCCGACGCGGCGCGGCCGACCACCCAGGAATCGACCGCTGCCTTGGACCCGCAATAGGCGGGTGCGGTGGGGATTGCCACGAAGGCGGCGGTGGACGCCAGCACCGCGATCCGGCCGCGCACGCCGCCGGCGTCGGGGCTCTGCGCGCGCATGAGCTCCATCGCCGGCTGCACGGTGTTGAGCATGCCGTTGACGTTGGTGGCGAAGATGCGGTCGGTGTCGGCGTCGGTCTCGGGCCCGAGAAAGATGTTCAGCGCCGCGGTGCCGGCGTTCGCGACCGCGAGGTCGAGCCGGGGCAGGGCGCCGATCCAGTCGCGCATCGGGCCGGCGTCGCGCACGTCGAGCAGGCGGGCGTCCACGGTCGCGCCGCGTGCCCGGCAGGCGGCGGTGGTCTCGTCCAGGCGGGCGCTGTCGCGGCCGGAGATGTGCAGCACCGTGCCCTCGCGGGCGAGGTTGAGAGCCAGCGCCCGGCCGATCCCGCTCGAGGCCCCCGTGATCAGCGCGTCCCTCAGCGTGTGCTCGAAACGGATCAAGCGCCCACGGATCAAGCGCCCACGGATCAAGCGCGGGGGGCGGTCAGCTGCGCCACGTCGCGCACGGCGCCGCGGGCGGCGCTCGTGGTGAGTGCGGCATAGGCCTGCAGCGCCAGGCTGACGCGCCGGACTCGGCCGACGGGGCGGAACGAGTCCGCCCCGCGCGCCACCATCGCCTCGCGCCTTGCGGCCAGCGTCGCGTCGTCCAGGTCGACCCGCAGCACACGATCAGGAATGTCGATCACGATCGTGTCGCCCTCCTCGACCAGGCCGATCGCGCCGCCCTCGGCCGCCTCGGGCGAGATATGGCCGATCGACAGCCCAGCGCTGCCGCCCGAGAACCGCCCGTCGGTGACCAGCGCGCAATGCGGGCCGAGCCCCTTCGATTTGAGGTAGGAGGTCGGGTAGAGCATCTCCTGCATGCCGGGACCGCCCTTGGGGCCCTCGTAACGGATCAGCACCACGTCGCCGGGCACGATCTTGCCGCCGAGGATGCCGGACACCGCGTCCTCCTGGCTCTCGAAGATCCGCGCCGGACCCGAGAACCGCAGCAGCGCCACGTCCACGCCGGCGGTCTTCACGATGGCGCCGTCCAGCGCGATGTTTCCGTACAGCACCGCCAGCCCGCCATCGGTGGAAAAGGCATGCGCCGCGTCGCGGATCACGCCGTTCGCGCGGTCGGTGTCGAGGCTCTCGTAGCGCTCGCTCTGGCTGAACGCCTGCGTGGTGCGCACGCCGCCGGGTGCCGCGCTGAAGAACCGCCCGGCCTCGCCGGCGGCCGCCGCCTCGTTCGCGATGTCCCAGCGCGCCAACCCCTGCGCCAGCGTGGGCGCGTGGATCGTCGGCAGTGCGTTGTGGATCAGGCCCGCGCGGTCGAGCTCGCCCAGGATCGCCATGATGCCGCCGGCGCGATGGATGTCCTCCATGTGGACGTCGGCTTTCGAGGGCGCCACCTTGCAGAGGTTCGGCACGCGGCGCGACAGCCGGTCGATATCGGCCATGGTGAAGTCGACCTCGGCCTCGTGGGCGGCGGCCAGCAGGTGCAGCACCGTGTTGGTCGAGCCGCCCATGGCGATGTCGAGGCTCATCGCGTTCTCGAACGCCTCGCGCGACGCGATCGAGCGGGGGAGGGCGGAGGCGTCGTTTTGCTCGTACCAGCGGCGCGCCAGGTCGACGACCAGCCAGCCGGCCTCGACGAACAGCCGCTTGCGGTCGGCATGAGTCGCCAGCGTCGAGCCGTTGCCCGGGAGCGCCAGGCCCAGCGCCTCGGTCAGGCAGTTCATCGAGTTGGCCGTGAACATCCCCGAGCACGAGCCGCAGGTGGGGCAGGCCGACCGCTCCATCACCTCGCTCTCGGCGTCGGTGACGCGCGCGTCGGCACCGGCCACCATCGCGGTGATCAGGTCGGCGCGCTGTGTGACGCCGTTCTTCACGATCTTGCCCGCTTCCATCGGCCCGCCCGAGACGAACACGGTCGGGATGTTCAGCCGCATCGCCGCCATCAACATGCCGGGCGTGATCTTGTCACAATTAGAAATGCAGACCAGTGCGTCGGCGCAGTGGGCCTCGACCATGTATTCGACCGCGTCGGCGATCAGCTCGCGCGACGGAAGCGAATAGAGCATCCCGCCATGGCCCATCGCGATGCCGTCATCGACCGCGATCGTGTTGAATTCCTTCGCCACGCCGCCCGCGGCCTGCACCTCCGCCGCCACCAGCTGGCCCAGATCCTTCAGGTGCACATGCCCCGGCACGAACTGGGTGAACGAGTTGGCGATCGCCACGATCGGCTTGCCGAAATCCCCGTCCGTCATGCCGGTCGCCCGCCAGAGCGCGCGGGCGCCGGCCATGTTGCGGCCATGCGTGCTGGTGCGGGAACGGTAGGCGGGCATGAGCGAGGTCCTCGGAAGCGCCGATCCGTCAGGACATAGGACGTCGTGCCCGCGGAGGCGAGGGTCGGCTACTCGGCCGGCTCGAAACGCAGCGTGCCCGCCCGCCGGAGGATGCCGGTGTCGGTGGGATGGCGGACCCCGTCGAGCACCGGCACGGCGGTGAAATCGAACGGGCTCACCCCGTCGAGGCAGGCGACGTTGACGCCGTACTGTGACGGGTCCGAGCGGCGCTGATGGTGCGTGTAGATCCCGCAATGCGAGCAGAAGAAGTGCTGCGCCGACCCCGTGTTGAACCGATAGCTGGTGAGGAACTCCTTGCCGCCGATCAGGTTGATCCCGTCGCTCTCCGCGGACACCACCACGGCGCCGCGCATGCGGCAGTAGGAGCATGTGCAGCGGCGGATGCTGTCGAAGCCACGGCTCAGCGTCGCTTCGAAGCGCACCGCGCCGCAATGGCATTGACCCGTGCGGGTCTGGATTTCGTCGGTCATGGTCCGCCTGCGGGATCGGGTTGCGCCGGCGTGAGGATAGCATCGGAACCGCGCTTCGGGTTGCGCTTGACGGCCGGTGCGGCGGCGGGCTCGTTGCCGCGGCCATGGCGCGTGTCCGACTGCTCCTTCGCTTCGCCGCCGCGGGCCACGCCTGTCTCCTCGCCGGTTGTGCCACGGAGGCGCTGCCGGCCTGCGACCCTGGCCTGCCCCCGCCGCTCAGCGTGCAGGTGGTGGATCATGGCTGGCACACCGACCTCGCTCTGCCGGCCGACGGGCTGACGGGTGGCCTCGCTGCGTTTCGCAGTTTGTTCCCGGGGATGCGCATGCTGCTCGTGGGCTTCGGCAGGCGCTCCTTCATGACCTCGCCGGCGCGCGGCTTGGGCGACTACCTGGTGGGGCCGTTCCCGGGCGATGCGGTGCTGCTAGTGGCCGGACTCTCGGCCGCACCCGCTCGCGCGTACGGCGACGGCGGCACGGTCGCCACGATCCCGCTCACGCCTGCGGAGCGCGACCGGCTTGATCGGTTTGTGTGGGAGACGTTCGCGCACGACGCGCTTGGGCGGGCGCTGCCGGTCGGGCCGGCGTTCTTTCGGGGCGGGGTCTTCTTTGCGGCGCGGCCGGGCTACTCCGGGTTCAACACGTGCAATACCTGGACGATCGCGGCGCTGCAGGCGGCGGGGCTCGATGCGTCACCGTTCCTGGTGGTGTTTGCGGGGCAGGCGATGCGGGAGGCGTCGCGGCTCGGCGGTGCTTGTCGGTTCTAGGAAGGCCAGGGGCGCTGCCCCTGGACCGAGCTCAAGGGCAGTCGCCCTTAGAACCCATTCGTTTAAGTCATGGGATCCAAGGGGCAAGCCCCTTGGCGGGTCCAGGGCAGAGCCCTGGACTTCTTCCTCAAGGCGCCGTCCCTCCCTGACTGTTCACCGGCACAGCCTGCCCATTCGGCGCGATGATATACGTCTTCGACGGCTCCGACCCGCCGCTGCCGCCGCTCGAGAACGAGCAGCCGGCAAGCGCCAGCACCAGGCCGGCAAGGAGAAGCAGTCGGGTCTCAGGCATCGGCAATCTCCACGATCAGCGGCGTGTGGTCGGAGGGCTGGTCCTCGCCACGCGGCACGCGGTCAACCGTGCAGGCGGTGAGACGTTCCGCGAGCGTCGGCGAGAGCAGTGCGTGGTCGATGCGCAGGCCGAGGTCGCGCGGCCAGGCGCCCGCCTGGTAGTCCCAGAAGGTCCAGATCCGCTCGTTCGGATGCAGCGCACGCAGCGCGTCCGTGAGCCCGGTCCAGAGCAGGCCGCGAAAGCGCGTGCGCGTCTCGGCGCGGACCAGCGCGTCGGTCGCCGGCAGCGTGCCGGGGGCGAAATCGGCGTCGGTCGGGCAGACATTGTAGTCGCCGGCGAGCACCAGCGGCGTGTCGGCGGCGAGGAGCTCGGCCGCGTGCGCCCGCAGCGCCTCCATCCAGCGGAGTTTTGCGTCGTAGCCGTCGGCCCCGCCGGAATTGCCGTTCGGCAAATAGAGGTTGCCGATCGTGATCCCGGCGGCGCGAACGGAGAGGAACCGCGCCTGCGGTTTGTCTTCCGAGAGCCCGGGCAGCTGCTCGTGCAGGAGCTTGAACGGCACGCGGCTGAGGATGGCGACCCCGTTATAGCTTTTCTGTCCCATCACGGCCGCGTCGTAACCGAGCGCGCGGAAGCCGAGGGTGGGAAATTGCGCGGCCTCGCACTTGATCTCCTGCAGGAGAAGAAGGTCGGGCCGGACGCGCTCGAGAAAACGCACGACATGCGCCTCGCGCGTGCGCACCGAGTTCACGTTCCACGTGGCGATCTTCACGCGCCGGGGCCCGCGGCGGCCGTCAGTCGATCGAGAACGACGTGCCGCAGCCGCAGGACGAGGTGGCGTTCGGGTTCCGCACGGTGAAATGCGCGCCCATCAGCGCGTCGGAGAAATGCAGCTCGGCGCCGGCCAGCAGGTCGAGGCTGGCGGGGTCGACCACCACGCGGGCGCCGAGGTACTCGATGGTCGCGTCCTCGGCGTCCGGCGCGTCGGTGAGCTCGAAGCGATACTGGAATCCCGAACAGCCGCCGGCGAGGACGGCCACCCGCAGGAGTGCGGCGCCGCCGGGCTGGCCCGCCACGATCTCACCGATCCGGGTCGCCGCTTCCGCGGAGATGGCAAATTGGGGTACGGCCACGGCGGTGATCTGATCCATGTCCGACATGTAGCGCAGGCGAGGGGCGGCTTGAAGATGTGAGCGCGCTCATGTCGCGAGAAGCTGCCCCGGCCACCGCCGGCAGGCCCGCCTCGTCCCAGCCCCCGCGGGCACAGGCCGCGAGCCCGGCAGAGGTCGGCGGCTCTCATGGTGTTCCTCCCGGGCGCGCGGCGTGACGGGTGCGATGCACATGATCGATGGCAGGTTTGGCGCCTGATTGTCCCTCGAGCGGGGTATGCTGCACACGACGCCCGGGCCGGGTCAGGCGCGGGCAGCGTCGTCCATCTTTTCCGCAGCGAGCGCCGCGACATCGCGCACGACCGCAGCGACCACGGTCCCCCAGTCTCCCGGCGCCGACTGCCGGTGGATGCGGTGGTTCGGATACCAGGGCGTCTCGGCGCGCCCGGGAAACCACCGCCAGCACGGGTCGGAGCGGTCCATCATCAGCACCGGCTTGCCCATGGCGCCCGCGAGATGGGCCACCGAGCTGTCGACCGAGACCAGCAGGTCCAGGTTGGCGAGCAGGGCGGCGGTGTCGGCGAAGTCGCGCACCTGGTCCATCGGGTCGACCAGTGCCGCGAACGGCGCCGGACCGCGCCCCTTCTGCAGGCTCACGAACGTGACGCCGGGGATCGCCAGCAGCGGTGCCAGCAGCGCCGGGTCGATCGAGCGGCGGCGGTCGAGGGCGGCGTTGCGCGGATCGTTCGTATGCGAGTTGCCGGCCCAGATCAGGCCCGCCCGCAGGCCGGTTGCATCGGGGGCGGCTGCATCGGGGCCGGCGGCGAGGCGGGCGGCCCAGCGTGCGACGTCGTCCGGATCGGGATGGAGGTAGGGCGCGTCCGGCACGGTCTCGGGCGTGACGCCGAGGGCGAGCGGCAGGCTGAGCATGGGGCAGTGCAGGTCGAAGGGCGGCCGCACCTCGCCCGCCGCGATCACCGTGGCCGCGCCCGCCAGGCTGCGGGCGATCCGCACGAGCTCGGGCTGCACCTCGAGCACGACCCTGAGGTCCCGCGCGGCCGCACCCGGCACGAAGCGGCAGAATTGCAGCGTGTCGCCGAACCCCTGCTCGGGATGGACCAGCAGCGTGCGGCCGGCGCCCGGCTCGCCGCGCCATTGCGGGACCGCGAACCGGAACGGGGCGAGCCGGCGCCACAACCGCCAGCGCCACTCGTATTCCTGCCAGCCTTCCGCCCAGTCGCCGCGGGCGAGCAGCGCCATCGCGAGATTGGTGTGCGCGCCGGCCATCTCCGGCTCGATCGCGATCGCGCGGCGCTGCGCCGCGATCGCCTCGTCGAGCCGGCCCTGGCGGCGATGGATGTTGCCGAGGTTCAGATGCGCGCCGGCGATGGTCGGATCGATGGCGAGTGCCGTGCGAAAGCAGGACGCGCCCACGTCGAGATGCTCGAGATTGGTGGCCGCCGTGCCGAGATTAACATGCGCGTCGGCATCGTCGGGGCGCAGCTGCGTCGCGCGGTGCAGGATGACCAGCGCCTCCTCCATTCGCCACTCGCCGATCCGCACGGCGCCCAGTCCGGTCAGCGCGCCGGGATGGTCGGGATGGCGGCGCAGCGCCTCGAGGAAGCAGCCGGTGGCCTCGGTCCAGGCCTCCTGCGGCACCAGCGCGTTGCCGAGGCTCACCAGCGCGTCGGCAGCGCCCGGCTGCACGGCGAGCGCGCGGCGGAACAGCGCCTCGGCCTCGGCGTGCCGGCCGCGCGTCATCGCGACGTTGCCGAGGTTGATCAGCGCGTCGCGGTGGCCGGGCGCCAGGTCGAGCGCGCGGCGGCACGCGGTCTCGGCACCCTCGAGATCGCCCGCGAGGCGCAGCGCCGATCCGAGATTGGACCAGGCGGCGACCGTGCGCGGGCTCTGCCGCAGGGCGTCGCGGAAGCACGCGGCCGCCGCCGCCGCATGGCCCGCCAGCAGCAGCGCGCTGCCGAGCCCCACGCGGGCGGCGATCGCGTTCGGGTCGAGGCTGAGTGCCGACCGGAAGCAGCGATCCGCCTCGCAGGCGTTGTTCTTGTCGAGGAAGACGTGGCCCAGATCGGCGTGGAAGTCCGCGCGACCGGGGTTTGCGGCGATCGCGCGGCCGAGCTGGTCGAGGGCCTGGTCCAGCCGGCCGGCGCACGAGCTGATCACGCCCAGCAGGTGGAGTGCCGCCGCATGCGCGGGCTCCGCCTTGAGGATGCGGCGGCAGAGCGCCTCGGCGGCCTCGTGGCGGCCTTCGGCGAACCGGGTGCGCGCTTCGGCGAAGCTTGCGCGGGTGGGCCGGGTGCGGGCGGGCAGCGTTGCGAGGGGCATGGCGAGGCGCTTCGGTCCGGGCACGGAATGACGGACGATGCGCCTGTGCCGCGCCCGGGCGTGAGCCCCAAGAAAGAGAACGAGAACGCCCGCTCGCGGAGCGCGCCCCAGTCTGCCACAGCCCCTGTCTGCCACAGCTCCGGTCTGGTAGGGTGCGGCGCCATGCCAAGCGCGCCGTACGCCGTTCGTCCCGAGCAGATCCGCCCGCGACTTCACGCCGAGGCGGAGGCGCCCACGCGCACGCCGTTCCAGCGCGACCGCGACCGCATCGTTCACTCGGCGGCGTTCCGCAAGCTGCAGTACAAGACCCAGGTGTTCGTGAACCACGAGGGCGATTTCTTCCGCACGCGGCTGACGCACAGCATCGAGGTGGCCCAGATCGCCCGCTCGATCGCCCGCGAGCTCGAGCTCGACGAGGACCTGACCGAGGCGGTGGCCCTCGCCCACGACCTCGGCCACACCCCGTTCGGCCATGCCGGCGAGGACGCGCTGCGCGACGCGATGCGCCCGTATGGCGGGTTCGACCACAACACCCAGGCGCTGCGGCTCGTGACCAGGCTCGAGAGCCGCTATGCCGCGTTCGACGGGCTGAACCTCACCTGGGACACGCTCGAGGGGCTGGCCAAGCATAACGGGCCGATCTCGACCCCCTCGCCGTACATGGCGGAGTATGACGGCCGCCACCGGCTCGAGCTCGGCCAGTACGCCTCGGCCGAGGCGCAGGTGGCCGCGTTGGCCGACGACATCGCCTATCACAGCCACGATCTCGACGACGCGCTGCGGGCCAAGCTGTTCGCGATCGAGGAGCTCGAGGACGTGCCCGTGCTGCGCGAGGCGCTGGCGCAGGCGCGCGCGCTGGGGGCGGATCTGGCCGCGTCGAAGCTGCGCCACGAGATGATCCGCCGCGTCATCAACGCGCTGATCTCGGCGCTGACCGCGGAGACGCGGCGCCGGCTGGAACGCCTGGCCCCCGCGCATGCCGACGAGGTGCGGCGCGCGGGGCACGCGGTGGTCGGGTTCGATGCGGAATGGGCCGAGGCGAACCGCGCCATCCGCCGGTTCCTGCACACGCGGATGTATCGGCACTGGCGCGTCAACCGGATGACCGAAAAGGCGCGCAAGGTCACCGCCTCGCTGTTCGCGATCCTGCATGGCGACCCGGCGCTGCTGCCGCCGGAGTGGTCGGCGGAGGCGGGGCGCGCGGGGAGTGACGGGGCGGCGCGGGCGGTGGCGGATTATATTGCGGGGATGACGGATCGGTTCGCGGTGGAGGAACATCGGCGACTGACTGATTTGTCGGTGCCGGGGTAAGAAGGCCAGGGGTTCCACCCCTGGACCCCGCTGGGGTCTTGACCCCAGACCCCTTTACTAATGCCAGGTCCAGGACCGGCTCGGTCCTGGCGGGGTTTAAGGGGCAGAGCCCCTTACCTTGGCCGCAGAAGCCACCCCAGATGCGCCCGCACCGCCGGCCACTCCGACGGAATGACACTGTAGACGCACGTATCCCGGATCGAGCCGTCCCTTGCCCGCTGGTGCGAGCGCAGGATCCCGTCGAGCTTCGCCCCCAGCCGCTCGATCGCGCGCCTGCTCTGCTGATTCATGAAATGCGTCCGCAACTCGACGGCGAGGCAGCCCAGCGCGTCGAACGCGTGGCCGAGCAGCAGCAGCTTGGCTTCCGTGTTGAGCGGCGTCCGCTGCACGGAGCGCGCGATCCAGGTGGCGCCGATCTCGACCCGCGGCCCGGAAATGTCGACGTTGAGGTAGGACGTCATGCCGACCGGGCGCCCTTCGGGCCCGTCCAGCACCGCGAAAGGCAGCGTGCTCCCCGCCGCGTGCAGCTTCAGACGTCGCTCGATCTCGGCCGCCATCTGCTCGGGCACCGGCACCGACGTGTACCAGAGCCGCCAGAGCTCGCCGTCGCGTGCCGCCTCGACCAGCGCGTCGTGATGTTCGGGCTCCAGCGGAACCAGCGCCACGTGGCGCCCGGCGAGACGGACCGGATCGAGCGGACCCACCGTCAGCCCCCGAACGCCACCATGCCGGCGATGCGTGTCGCGCAGGCGCCGCCCACCCAGATGGTCTCGCCGTCGCGCTCGACATGCACGCGCCCGGCGCGGCCGAGCACCGTGCCCTGGCTGGCCACGTAGCGGTCGGGGGCGAGCCCCGCGGCCATCATCCATTGCGCGAGGCCGGCGTTCAGGCTGCCCGTCACCGGGTCCTCGCCGATCGCGTGCTCGACCGGGAACGCGCGCACCTCGAATCGCGCCGCCTCGCCGGGCGGCGGATCGTTCCACGGCGCCACCACGCCGATGTTGAGCCCCGCGAGCACCGCCGCGTCGGGACGCAGCGCCAGCACGGCGGCGCGGTCGGCGAGCATCACCGCGACCCAGCCCGGCCCGTTATCGACCCAGCTCGACGCCGTGACCGCGCCGGGCGAGATGCCCAGTCCGTGCGCGATCCGCTCCACCAGCGGGGTCTCGACCGGGCCCTCGCGGCGGAGCGGCGGGGCGGCGAAGGCGAGCAGCGCACCGTCGCGGCGGACGGGGATCAGGCCAGCCTGGCATTGCTGCACCACGATGGCACCTCCGGGTACGCCGCCGGCTTCGAGCCAGGCATGCGCCGCCCCCAGCGTCGGGTGCCCGGCGAAGGGGAGCTCGGTCTCGGGCGTGAAGATCCGGACACGGTAATCCGCCCCGGGAACGGTGGGCGGCAGCAGGAACACGGTCTCGGACAGGTTGGTCCAGTTGGCGAACGCGGCCATGGCGGCGGCGTCGAGCGGGCCCGCTGCGTGCACGACCGCGACCGGGTTGCCCTTGAACGGGGTGGTGGAGAAGACGTCGACCTGGCAGAAGTTGAGCGGGAGCACGAGCCATCCTGGGGCAGGGGAGCGCGCTTCTATACTCTCCTGCGGCGGTTGCGCGATCCCGGTGCGGGAGGCGGCTCGGTTGACCCGGCGGGGGGTGGGTCCTATCTGTCTGGCCTCGCTGCGGCCGGTGGAGGCGGACCATTTTCGCCCAACCGGGCAAGCCTCTCCGGGCCGCCTGATGTCCGGAAGGCCCTGATGTTCGGCTCGCTTGCCCGTGCCATTTTCGGCACCGCCAATGATCGTTCCCTCAAGGCGTATCAGCGCCGGGTGCCGGAGATCAACGCGCTCGAGGCGGGTATCGCCGCCCTCGACGACGACGCGCTGCGTGCCAAGACCGTCGAGTTCCGTACGCGCATCGCCGCGGGTGCCACGCTCGACGAGCTGCTGCCGGAAGCGTTCGCGGTCACGCGCGAGGCGGCCCGCCGCGTGCTCGGCATGCGGCATTTCGACGTGCAGCTGATCGGCGGCATGGTGCTGCATTCGGGCCGCATCGCCGAGATGAAGACGGGCGAGGGCAAGACGCTGGTGGCGACACTCGCGGTGTACCTGAACGCGCTGGCGGGCAAAGGCGTGCACGTCGTCACGGTCAACGACTACCTGGCGCGCCGCGACGCCGAGGAAATGGGGCAGCTCTATGCGTTCCTGGGCCTGTCGACCGGCGTGATCGTGCCGAACCTCGCCGACGACGAGCGGCGGGCGTCCTACGCGGCCGACGTCACCTACGGCACCAACAACGAGTTCGGCTTCGACTACCTGCGCGACAACATGAAGTACCGGCTGGAGGACATGGTCCAGCGCGAGTTCTTTCACGCGATCGTCGACGAAGTGGATTCCATTCTCGTCGACGAGGCGCGCACGCCGCTGATCATCTCGGGACCGGCCGAGGACAGTTCCGAATTGTACCGCTCGGTCGACGCGGTGGTGCGCGTGCTGGTGCTCGAGCCGGAGGTCTACGACAAGGACGAAAAATTTCGGTCGGTGACGCTGACGGAAGCCGGCACGCTGCGCGTGGAAGAGATGCTGCGCGAGGCGGGCGTGCTGACCGAGGGCGATCTCTACGACGTCTTCAACATCTCGATCGTGCATCACGTGCAGCAATCGCTGCGCGCGCACACGCTGTTCAGCCGCGATGACCACTACATCGTCAAGTCGGACCAGGTGATCATCATCGACGAGTTCACCGGGCGCATGATGGAGGGGCGGCGCTTCTCCGAGGGCCTGCACCAGGCGCTGGAGGCGAAGGAGTTCGTCACCATCCAGCAGGAGAACCAGACGCTCGCCTCGATCACCTTCCAGAACTACTTTCGGCTGTACCCGAAGCTGTCCGGCATGACGGGCACGGCGATGACGGAGGCCGACGAGTTCGCCGAGATCTACAAGCTCGACGTGATCGAGATCCCGACCAACCTGCCGGTGTCGCGCCGCGACGAAGATGACGAGGTCTATCTCACGGCGTCGGAGAAATACGAGTCGGTTGCGACCTTGATCGCCGAGGCGCAGGCGCGCGCGCAGCCGGTACTGGTGGGAACGACCTCGATCGAGAAGAGCGAGGCGCTGTCGGCCTTGCTGACGCAGCGCGGCGTGGTGCACGCGGTGCTGAACGCGCGATTCCACGAGCAGGAGGCGACCATCGTGAGCCAGGCGGGCGCGCCCGGCTCGGTCACCATCGCCACCAACATGGCGGGACGCGGCACCGACATCAAACTCGGCGGCAATCTCGACATGCGGCTTCGAAAGGAGCTCGCCGGCATCGAGGACGAAGCGACGGTGGCTGCGCACGCCGCGCATATCCGCGCGGATGTGGCAGGCCGGCACGAGGAGGTGAAGGCGGCGGGCGGGCTGTTCGTGATCGGCACCGAGCGCCATGAGAGCCGCCGCATCGACAACCAGCTGCGCGGCCGTTCCGGCCGGCAGGGCGACCCGGGCGCCTCGCGCTTCTTCCTGTCGCTCGAGGACGATCTGATGCGGATCTTCGGGTCCGAGCGCATGGGCGGCATGCTGCAGCGACTCGGGCTGAAGCCGGGCGAGGCGATCGTGCATCCGTGGATCAACAAGGCGCTTGCCGGGGCGCAGAAGAAGGTGGAGGCGCGCAACTTCGACACGCGCAAGAACCTGCTGAAATACGACGACGTGATGAACGACCAGCGCAAGGAAGTGTACGGCCAGCGCCGCGAGTTCATGGGCACGGACGACGTTTCCGAGACGGTCGCCGCCATGCGCGAGGAGGTGATCGGGAAGCTGGTCGCACTCCGGGTTCCCGAACGTTCATTCGCCGAGCAGTGGGAGTCCGAAGCGCTCGCCACCGATGTCCGGCGCGTGTTCGGTCTGGACCTGCCTGTGGCGGAGTGGGCGCGTGAGGACGGGATGGACGCCGAGACGGTGGGCGCGCGGATCGATGCCGCGGCCGCCTCGCTGATGGCGGTCAAGGCCGCAAATTACGGTGCGTCGGTGCTGCGCTTCGTCGAGAAGCAGGTGCTGCTCACGACACTCGACGCGGTATGGAAGGAGCATCTGCTGGCGCTCGACCAGCTGCGCCAGGGCATCTATCTGCGCGCGCACGGGCAGCGCGACCCGCTCAACGAATACAAGCGCGAGGCTTTTGCGCTGTTCAACGCCATGCTGGACGAGCTGCGTGAGCGTGTGACCTCGATGCTCGCGCATGTGGAGGTGTCGACCGGCGCGCCGCTGCCGGTGCCGCCTGAGCCCGAGATACCGCCGGCGATGCAGCTGTCGCCGACCTACGCGACCTTGCCCGTGGACGACGGGGAGGTGCTGGAGGCGCCGCCGATCGATCTTGCGGATCCGGAGACCTGGCGGTCGATGCCGCGCAACGCGGCATGTCCTTGCGGGTCGGGGCGGAAATACAAGCACTGTCATGGGCGTGACGTTTAAGAAGAAGGCCAGGGCTCTGCCCTGGACCCGCCAAGGGGCTTGCCCCTTGGATCCCTTTACAAAGGGGTTCTAAGGGCTCGCCCTTAGCGGGGTCCAGGGGCAGAGCCCCTGGCCTTCTTCTCGCAAGGATCATCAAGGGCGCGACATGGCCGGTCATTCCCAGTTCAAGAACATCATGCACCGCAAAGGCGCGCAGGATGCGCGCCGCGCGCGGCACTTCGCCAAAGCGATCCGCGAGATCACGGTCTCCGCGAAATCGGGACTGCCTGATCCCGCATCGAACCCGCGCCTGCGCGCCGCGATCGCGGCCGCCGGCAAGGTCAACATGCCGAAGGACACGGTCGATCGCGCCATCAAGAAGGCCTCGGGTGCCGGCGGTGGTGACGACTACGTGGAGGTCCGCTACGAGGGCTACGGCCCGTCGGGCGTCGCGGTGATCGTCGAGACGCTGACGGACAATCGCAATCGCACGGCGTCCGACGTGCGCGCAGCGTTTTCCAAGCATGGCGGCGCGCTGGGCGAGACGAACGCGGTGTCGTTCATGTTCAGCCGGCTCGGCGTGGTCCGCTACGCCGCCGCCGCCGCGTCCGAGGACGCGATGCTGGAAGCCGCGATCGAGGCGGGCGCCGACAATGCCGAGAGCGGTGCGGACGGCCACGAGGTGACCTGCACGGTCGAGACTTTTTTTCCCGTCCGCGATGCGCTGGAGCGGCGTTTCGGCGCGCCGGAGAACGCAGCCCTCGAATGGCGTCCGTCAACCACCGTCATGCTCGACGAGGACGCAGCGAACGGCGTGCTGAAACTCGTCGACATGCTCGACGAGCTCGACGACGTGCAAAATGTCTGGGCTAATTTCGATCTGCCGGAAGAGCTCGCACAGCGGCTTTCGGCCTGACGCCGCGATGGCGCTGCTGCTCGGCATCGACCCCGGCCTGCGTTTCACCGGCTGGGGCCTGGTGGAGGCAGCTGGCCACCGCCTCCGCCACGTGGCCGACGGCGTGATCGCGACCGACAGCACCGAAAGCGTGCCGCTCAGGCTGCGCGCGCTGCACGACGCGCTGGCCGCCCTGCTCGAGGAGTGGCGCCCGGTCGAGGCGGCGGTCGAGGAAACCTATGTCAACCGCAACGGCCAGGCGACTTTGAAACTCGGCTATGCGCGCGGCATCGCACTCCTGGCACCCGCACGCGCGGGGCTGCCGGTCGCGGAATACGGGGCGATGGAGGTCAAGCGCGCCGTGGTGGGCACGGGGGCGGCGAGCAAGGAGCAGGTGGGCGTGATGGTGCGCCACCTCCTGCCGGGTGCGATGCGCAAGCGCGCGGACGCGGCGGATGCGCTCGCGGTCGCGATCTGTCACGCCCATCATCGCGAGACCGCGCTGCGGGTCGCAGCGGCGACGCGCGCATGATCGCCTCGCTCGCGGGCCTGCTCGCCGCCGTCGAGGCCGATCGCTGCACGCTCGAGGTGGGCGGCGTCGGCTATCTCGTGTTCGCCTCGACCCGCACGCTCGCTGCCCTGCCGCACCCCCCCGCGCTCGCGCGCGTGCTCGTGGAGACGCAGGTGCGCGAGGATGCGATCACGCTCTACGGATTTGCGGACTCCGCCGAGCGCGACTGGTTCCGTGCGCTCACGACCCTGCAGGGCGTGGGCGCCAAACTGGCACTCGCGGTGCTCTCCGCACTCTCGCCGCGCGACCTGGTGGCCGCGATCTCGGCCGGCGACCGCGCCAGCATCACGCGGGTCGCCGGCGTGGGCCCGCGGCTCGCCGACCGCATCCTGGCCGAGCTCCGCGCCCGCGTGGCGACCCTGCCGGCGGGCAGTACTCCGTCGGCGATTGCGGGTGCGTCGGTCGCGGTGGGCAGCCTCGAGGACGACGCACTGCGTGCGCTGGGCGGCCTCGGCTTTCGCCGCGCGGAGGCGCTCGGCGTCGTGACCGCGGTCGCCGCCCGGCTCGGGGCGGCGGCGACGCTCGACGTGCTGATCCGCGAGAGTCTCCGGGAACTGGGGCCGCGTTGACGCGCGGAGGCAGATCCGGACGTCGAACGGCGTTACGACTTGGCGCGGTGAGCAGCCCGAGGGTTCAGGTGTCCGATTGAAGACTTGGGTTTGCGGGCAAGAAGGCCAGGGCGCTGCCCCTGGACCCCGTTGGGGCCTTGGCCCCAAACCCCATGTCTAAAAGGCTGTTTGAGACTCGCCCAGCGGGAAGGCAAGCCTGACAAACGGGATCCAAGGGGCAAGCCCCTTGGCGGGTCCAGGGCAGAGCCCTGGCCTTCTTCGCTTGCAAGCGGACAAGAGCCCAAGTCGCAAAACCGAGACGTGCGCCTGCGCGCCGGTCCCAGCATCATAACGTCACCAGTGGGAGGTTTGTGGTGCTGGCGTCGTCGGGCTGCGCGCGCGAGGAGGAACTCGAGCGCCGGCTGAGTGAGACCGAGGTTGCGCTCGCCGCCGCGCGCGCCCGCGTGGCCGAGCTCGAGGCGGCAGCCGTACGCCGCATGCCGGCCGCCCCCGTGATCCACATCCGCTCGCTCGGCAACATCGCCAACCGCATGATCCAGCACATGGCGGCGCTCGCCCTGCAGGCGCGCGTGCCGCACGCGGTGCTGGCCGGTGTGCGCCTGCCGGAATGGGGCATCGACATCCCCGAGGCGGACATCGTTGATCCCGCCTGGCGCATTCCCTCGCATCGCATCGATCTCGCCAGGAGCGCGCAGCTTCTGGCACGCAGCCAGATGAGATGCGTGGTTTTGATGAGCTACCTGCAGAACGTCGCCAATCTCCTGCCGCCCGATGCCTATCGGCCCGTCTATGGGAAAAAGGGCCCGCCCTTCATCACCTTCGCGGAGGACGAGCTGGTGATCAGCCTTCGCATGAGCGAGGTGCTGACCGGCTATTATCCGTTCTACACGCTGCTTCCGGTGGCCTTCTACCAGGAGGTCGTGGCGCGCTCCGGGCTGAAGCCGGTGTTCTTCGGCCAGCTGACGCCGTCCGCCTATCTCGAGGCACTCCGCCAGGCGTTCCCCGCGGCGCGCTTCGTCGAGGGACGCGGTCCGCTTCCCGATTTCGAAGTGCTGAGATCGGCGGCCAATCTTTGCCTGTCGGTCAGCACCTTCGCGTGGACCGCCGGCTATCTCGGCGATGCGCGGCGCATCGTCATGCCGGTGAGCGGGTTGTTCAGCCCCGGCACCTGCGGATCGCTCGGCGATGACATCGATCTCGTGCCGCGTCTCGATGCGCGCTACGAGCCCTGGCTGTTCCCGGTGAACTACGCCGTGCCGGGCGATGCGGTGCTGGCCGCGCACGAGCGTCTGGCCGGACGCTGGCGGCGGGTCGACATGTCGGAATGCGCCGCGATCATGGCAGGGCACGCGCGCGCGCCGCGACGGATCGCGGATTATCTCGCGCTGTTCGACGCGGACTATTATCTCCGCACGCATCGCGAGATTGCCGACGCGGTCGCCTCCGGTGCGCTGGGTGCGGCCGACCACCATTACCGGCTGCACGGCTTCGACGAGAACCGTGCCTGTTTCGCACTCGACGCATTCCATTACGCCCGCCGCTACACGGACGCCGCCGACGCGGTCGGCTACGGCATCTTTCGCGATTTTCACCATTTCCACGCGGCGCGCGGCGCGGCACTCGGCTACGCAGCCGTGCACGACGCGGCCTGAGCTTGCGTTCGCGCGCGCGCTGGTGCGTTGTGCGCGGCATCGCTTCAAGGATCACGCACCATGCGACCTGGTTGGAAACACCTCCTCGTCATCTCCGCGGCGCTCGCCTGCACCGCGCAGGCGCCGACCACACTGCAGCGGCTGCGCGGAACGATTTCCGCCGCCACCGCCGGCACGCTGACCCTGCACACCGCGACCGACGCCGCGGTCGTGGTCGCGGTCACGCCGGGCACGAAGTTCGCGAGCGTGGTGCGCTCGAGCCTCGACCAGCTCAAGCAGGGCGACTTCATCGGTACGGCGGCCACCGGTCCCGACACCGCGCTGCGCTCCTACGAGGTGGCGATCTTCCCGGAAGCGATGCGCGGCGTGGGCGAGGGGCACTACCCCTGGGACGGCGCGCCGAGCTCCAAGACGAGCTCCATGACCAACGGCACGATCGCCGCCCGCCATACTGCGCACGCGTCCTCGATGACCAACGGCACGGTCGCCAGCCGCACCGGCGCCGGCGGCACGGTCGTGCTCGACGTGACCTACAAGGGCGGCTCCAGCCGGATCACCGTCCGGCCGGGCACGCCGATCGTGACCTTCGTGCGGGGCGACGCGTCGCTCGCGACACCGGGTGCCAAGGTGTTCGTGGTGGCGGCTCCCGGGGCGGACCATCCGACGGCGCGGTTCGTGGCCGTGGGGCAGGGCGGCGTGACCCCGCCGATGTAGACCGGCCGTTATAAGCGGGGCGATGTGGCAAACAGGGTCGCCATCGACGATGATCGCCGGCGATGGCCGACCCTGATTCCCGTACCGTTTCACCCGAACGAAGCCTCGAGGACGCGGCCGAGGCGAGCCTCCGGCCGCGGGCACTCGCCGACTTCATCGGCCAGCGCGCGAGCCGCGAGAACCTCGCGGTGTTCATCGGGGCCGCCCGTGCGCGCGGCGAGGCGCTCGACCATGTGCTGCTGCACGGACCGCCGGGGCTGGGCAAGACCACGCTCGCGCAGATCGTCTCGCGCGAGTTGGGCGTGGGCTTCCGCGCCACCTCCGGCCCGGTGATCCAGCGCGCCGGCGACCTCGCCGCGATCCTGACCAACCTGCAGCCGCGCGACGTGCTGTTCATCGACGAGATCCACCGCCTGCAGCCGGCGATCGAGGAGATCCTCTATCCCGCGATGGAGGATTTCCAGCTGGACCTGATCATTGGCGAGGGGCCGGCCGCGCGCTCGGTGCGGATCGACCTCGCTCCGTTCACGCTGGTGGCCGCCACCACGCGCGCGGGCCTGCTGGCGACGCCGCTGCGCGACCGCTTCGGCATCCCGCTCCGCCTGGTGTTCTACACGCCCGACGAGCTCAGCCTGATCGTCAGTCGCGGCGCCACCAAGCTCGGCTTCCCCCTCGACCCGGACGCCGCCGCCGAGATCGGCCGCCGCGCCCGCGGCACGCCGCGCATCGCCGGGCGCCTGCTGCGCCGCGTGCGCGACTTCGCGCTGCATGACGGCACCACCGGCGCGGTGGATATCGCCGCAGTCGACCGCGCGCTGAACCGGCTCGAGGTCGATGCGCGCGGCCTGGATGCCATGGACCGGCGTTATCTCCGGCGCATCGCCGAGCACCACGGCGGCGGCCCGGTGGGTGTGGAGACGCTGGCGGCAGCCCTCGCCGAGGCGCGGGACACGCTCGAGGACGTGGTCGAGCCGTTCCTGATCCAGGAGGGTTTTGTTCTCCGCACCAGCCGGGGGCGGATGCTGGGGGAGCCGGGGTGGCGGCATCTGGGGATCGTGCCGCCTGTCGGGAGCCAGATGGATCTGTTGCAGGAAGGCCAGGGCGTCGTGCAGAGCACGCCTGAGGCGTGACGCCCTGGACCCGCTGGGGTCTTAATCCCAGACCCCATTTGTTGGCGTGAAGACGGTGTCAGGATGGCGGGACGTGTCAGGAGCGCCCGATGTCCGAGAAGGTCCGCATCCCGTTCACGTTTCATCTGCGGAGTATCCGCTGCGTCTCGCCCGAGGAGGCGGCCCGGCTCGCACCATCGAACGGGATCCGCCTCGGCCCGAACGACATCCATTTCGCGGCCGAGCAAGTCAATCTGTATCGCACGCCCGAATATGACCGCCTGGCCCGGAGAGCACTTCGAGAGTATGCCGAGAAGCGCGAAGCGGCGCGCAACCGCGCGCAACTCCTTCATGCCATCGCGAACGCGGCGTATCTGCCGCGAGACATCCCACCCGGCGTGTCGCGACCTGCCGCTTCGATCTACCAGAACATCCTGCCGCCGCGGCAGGCCTCTTCGTCGCCTGACGGCGCCTCCTCGAACGGCGCGACGCCCGCAGCGAACAACGCCGCTCCGCCGACTTCGCGGCTGACGCAATCCCTTTACCGCACCATCCGGCGAACGCGGCAAGCGTCCCCACCCTCGGCCGGCGACCCCGGCGGGAGACGTGACGCAACAGGACGCGACGACGCCGGACGGCGGGGTCGGTGTGGGAACGTTGACGGCTGGGACTCAAGCATCGCCGCAGACCTCGGATGCTGTGCAGGCCACCGACGCCGGTGTCGGGAGCCTGAGCCTGCTGACGGGTGTCGACGACTTTCCGCGTCCCGGCACAACCTCCACCCGTGGCTTGGTCCAGTATGCGGCGAACGACAGCACCCTCTCCGACGCCGTAAGCACAAGCGAACAGGCAACAAGCCAGCCGCACACTCAGGCCTCAGGTGCTCCCTCCAGGAGCTTGGTGGTCACGGCGGCAGCGCCATCCTTCGAAGAAGAAGTCGATATGGAACGTCTCAAACTTTATTTGGACGATCAGAACCGCGAGGGCTACCACACCGATGTTTATCCGGACTCAACGGGACACCTTACCACCGGCATCGGCCACAAGGTCACTCCTGCTGACAATCTTACAGGTGACGACCTTATAAGCTTACAAGACGTGGATAAATTCTTTCGGGAGGATGGTGGAGCAGCACTTGATGCTGCGCGCGCGCAGATGGTGGAGGCTGGGATCCAGGATCGGGACTTTTTGCTTGCTCTCGCATCGGTCAATTTTCAGCTTGGTTCTCATTGGAAACGCCGCTTTCCGAAGACGTGGAAACACATCATGGAGGGTGATTACGATAAAGCCGCGACTGAAGTGGAAGAGTCTAAATGGGGAGTTCAGACCCCGGAACGTGTTGCAGAATTCCAGAATGCTCTTCGTGCACTCGCTCAACGCAAAGATGCGCGTCACCCCTTGCTACGAGGGAACGTGAGTGACATGCAAACTCCGGCATTCGTTCCGAGACTGGCTGTTACGCTCTTGCTTCTAGGGTTTCCGTCGGCGGTTCGAAGCCAGACGCAGCAAGGAGGCTCCTTACCGATCCGCGGAAGCTTCGTCTATTGCCACAAGTGGAAAGGACCGGAACTGGAGGTTTTTGCCGGCGCACCGACGAAAGAAGGCGCGCTTCGGTTCGGTCTGACAGTCTGGGACAGTCGTGGCTTCAATCTTGGCCTTTGGGGAGTCGCGTCTCGTGCCAGTTCCGGGTGGGAGTATCGAGACCAAATGAATGTCGCCGATCCGAATGCCCGCTGTGATGTCCTCATTCGCCGCGGGATCGACAACTCGCTCACCCTGAGTTCGGTGGGAAGCGCTGTCTGCGGGGGTATGACTTACGGAGGCTCAGGAATGGACGTTGAGGTGCTGCGCTTCGATTCCTCGACCTATGAGGGGCCAGTAACCTGGCAGCTCCAAGATGAGGATACGTTTGCCAATCACGTTGGTCGCTGCGGCAAATCCAAGGTGTCTTGAGAAGTCGCATGCCCCCAGTCGGGGGCCGGCTCGATCTGTTCAGGAAGGTTAGGGCTCTGCCCTGGACCCGCTGGGGTCTTGACCCCAGACCCCAGCCAATAGGCAGGTCCAGGAGGGCCAACCTCCTGGCGCGGGTCGAAGGGAGCAGCGCCCCCTTTCTTCCACCCGAAGACAATGTTCGACTCGGTGGTCTCCGAGGGGCCATCAATGTCCATACGCCTCAGCACCGAGCTTCGTCTCCCACCGGGTGACAGGTCGTGTCTCAAGCGCATGATCGCGCGCTCGCGGGCAGGCGGCGCGCTAACGGTCCGGCTGCGCATCGACCCCTTGTCGCCACCGGTGTTCGACGATGTGCTGGAAAGAGGCGACACGTCGCGGGTCTTCATGCTCGCCGAGCTTGACGAAGAAGCTGACCACATCTTGCTCGTTCTTCGCGAACGCGAGTCGGACGATGCGTCACGAACTCGCAGGCGCCGCCGCATAGGCGCGATCACCTATCCGGGTGCGCTGGCTATCGCGATCAATGAGGAGACCGGCGGAGTCGTGGTCCGTTCCCTGCCGGACACGAAAGCCCGCCTCGTCCACTGAGACGCAAGGAGCGCATGATGGGTGAGAAGGTCCGCATTCCATTCAAATTCCACGTGAAGAGCGTGCGATGGGTATCGGCCGAGGAGGCGGCGGAGATCGCGGGCGCGGGCGGGCTGCAGCTCGGCCCGCACGACGAGCGGCTCGGTGTCGAGATCGAGTGGCATAACCCAGCCCAGATCGAACATCTGGAGCGCGACTTCCGCCGCAAGCACAAAGCCGAACGCGCAGCGGCCATCGATCGCGCGCAGCTCCGTCACGCCCTGGCAAACTCGGCCATCCTGCCGCGCGACATCCCGCCCGGCACGCCGGCGCTGCTGCGCGCGCTCTACCAGAACATCCTGCCGCCGCGGCAGGCCTCCGCTGCACCCTCAGATGACGTGACGCAGGACGACCCCGCAAACCCCGCACCTCTATCGGCCCCATCGCGCTTCCGCTCCCTCTACCGCAATATTCGTCGGGAACAGCCAGCCCCTGATCTGGTGGGTGATGATCCGACGGACGCCACGGCGCCGAGCACTGCGGCCAATGATGACGGCCTGAATCTGTTTGTGAGCATCAACCCTCTTCCGCATCCCAGCACGGTCTCCACGCGCGGCTTGGTCGCGTATGCGTCGAACAACCGCGACGCTGTCTCGGACGCGAGCGCTGGAGGAGCCGCGAGCGACAGCTTCGTGCAGCCTGCTCTGGACACGCGCGGACAGGGCACGTTCGCCATCGAGACCGTGGCCGCGACCGAGCCGATTATCGGCCCAGATCCAAACGGCGTCGTGCCTGGAGGGCCGTGGACAGTTGCTCAAGGCCAGCCTGAGGGCGCTTTTTACGGTCCGAAACAACCGGACCGGATGATGGCGCAATGGGTCCCGCCGGAGAATGAAGGCGGACCGATCGGATCAACCGGCTATTGGAAGACGAAGACACCCTCGACACCCTGGAGGCGGTTTGACCGCAGCGGTTCGCCAATCACACCCGAAGAAGCCCACCCGAACCCACCACCGCCTCCAGCCGAGCAAGCACCCCCAAAGCTTCCTTCGTTTCCGGCCGAGTCACCACCTATCGGGGCCGCCCCCGAAGACCCTGCGCCTTTCATCGAGGACATCCCGATCATTCCGTGAGCGGGCTGGAAGCTGGAAAAAACCGTTCCGAAGGCGCCATCCAGCCGAGCACGGTGCGGAAGGCTTCCTCGAGTGCGTCGTCGATCCGAGCGACGTCGACCAACCATGTTTGCCTGGGATCCTCGTCACGCGGTCCTTCGATGCAGATCGCGTTGACCTTTACCTGACCACCGACAGGCCACTCGACCCAGATCTGATAGCACTCACCTGATTGGCTGGACACGTAAATGGCCCGGTGATCGCTCTCCCGTCCATGAATGATTAAAGCATGGCGTCTCGCCCAAGCATTGAAGTCATCATCCACCAGCTCATAAGGCATCGCACACGGTCCCCTACGATCCATTCGTAATTGGCTCGCCATCCGCGACCGACCAGTCGGCGCGAAAGGAGATAAAATAGAACGAGTTCAACGTTACCGGTGGTGTGAAAGCCCGAACAGGCAAAATGAAGGACGCCTTCTCGACCGGAGGGCACCGGGCACTGACGCCAAGAAGCGTTTGTCTCATGAAGAAAGGAGCGAAGAGACCTCGCCATCCAAAGTCGAGGCGTTGCCGGCGCGTCGCTCCAAAAGGATGGAAGTTCTTTGGTTCTTTCTTCCAAGAAAGAACAAGTCTTTCTCACCCGAAGGCGAGGCCAATCGCATCAGGCGGTCCATATCGACCAAGGACCGGGTGGGCCGTCGAAGCGCCGTGGCGTCACGGGCTCCGTGACGCTCCCGCCGCCCATCAAGGCTGCGACCGGCGGGACGCGCCGCGCGCCCGGCATGCGTCCGGCACGCCGCCCTTGCTCTTCCCGCCCACCTCTGTCTCTCGTTCGCCGCAATGCCGGTCCACACCCTGATTCTGCGGATCCACACCCAGGACACCGATGCCACCGGGATCGTCTATCACGGCGCCTATGTCGACTTCGCCGAGCGCGGCCGCATCGAGGCCCTGCGCTCGGTGGGCGCCCCGTCCCGGGCGCTCGGCCACGAGCACGGCCTGGCCTTCCTGGTGCGCGAGGCCCGGCTCCGCTATCTCCGCCCCTTGGCGCTCGACGACGAGGTCATCATGCGGTCGGGAACGATCCGGATCGGCGGCGCGTCTTGCGGCATCCGCCAGGAGTTCTGGCGGGACGACGTGCTGGCGGTGCGGGCGGAGTTCGATCTGGCCTGCGTCCGCCTCGCGGACGGGCGCCCGGCGCGGATACCGAAGCGGTGGCGCGCGGCACTGGACGAATTGCGGGACCTCCCGGGGGAGAGCTGAGTTGGACCAGACTGTGAACGCGTTGAACGTCGCCGGGGGTGCCAACGGCGATTTGTCGCTGTGGGGCCTGTTCATCCAGGCCTCGATCATCGTGAAGTTCGTGATGCTGCTGCTGGTGGCCGCCAGCGTCTGGGTCTGGGCGATCGTGTTCGAGAAGCTGACGGCACTCCGGCGCGTCAATCGCGCCGCCGACGCGTTCGAGGACCGGTTCTGGTCGGGCGGCTCGCTCGACGACCTCTATGAGAGCGAGGGCGCCAAGCCCGCCCACCCGGTCGCCGCCGTGTTCGGCGCCGCGATGGGCGAGTGGCGCCGCTCGGCCCGCATCCAGGGCGCCGACCTCGCGCGCGGCTCCACCCGCGAGCGCGTCGAGCGCGCGATGGGCATCACGGTGGTGCGCGAGATGGAGCGGCTCGAGCGCTGGATGATCTTTCTGGCGTCGGTGGGCTCGACCGCGCCGTTCATCGGCCTGTTCGGCACGGTCTGGGGCATCATGACGTCGTTCTCGGCGATCGCGGCCATGCACAACACCAATCTCGCGGTGGTGGCCCCCGGCATCGCCGAGGCCCTGTTCGCGACCGCGATCGGCCTGGTGGCCGCGATCCCGGCCGTGCTCGCCTACAATGCGATCAACGCTTCCCTCGCGCGCTTCGCGGCGCGCATGGAGAATTTCGCGGCCGAATTCGGCGCGATCCTGTCGCGCCAGTCCGAAGAGAGGTCCTGAACCATGGCAGGCGGAATAATGCCGGGCGGTCGTGGCGGAAGTGGACGGGGCGGCCGCGGGCGCTACCGGCCGATGGCCGACATCAACGTCACCCCGCTGGTCGACGTGATGCTCGTGCTGCTGATCGTGTTCATGATCACGGCACCTCTGATGACCACGGGCGTGAACGTCGACCTGCCCAAGACCGACGCCTCGCCGGTGAACTCCGACAGCAAGCCGCTGGCGGTCTCGGTCAAGGGCGACGGCACGATCTTCCTCGGCGACGACCAGGTCACGCTCGAGCAGCTGGTGGCCAAGCTGCAGGCGGCTTCGCAGAACGACCCGACCCACCGCATCTTCGTGCGCGCCGACGAGCATATCGACTACGGCCGGGTGATGCAGGTGATGGGGCAGATCACCTCGGGCGGCTTCACCAAGGTGGCGCTGCTGGCCCAGGCCCCCACGGGTTCCCCGACCGGCGCTCCCGCGGCGAAATAGCCGCCTCGCGTGAGCTCCCTCGAGGACAGGCGCCGTCTGCGCCGGCGGATGCGGAGCCCGGCGATCGCGTCGGCGGTGCTGCACGTGCTGATCGTGGGCGCGTTCTTCGTGGTGCTTCCGGCCGCACCCCTGCCGGTGCCGCCGCCCGAGCAGACGGTGGAGATGGATTTTTCGCCCGGGCCGCCCTCGATGCCGCACAAGGCCGACCGCGCGGCGAACAAGCCCGCGCCGGCCCCGGCCAAGGTCCGCAACGAGGCCCCGCCTGCGCCGACGCCGCCCACGGCCGCGCCGCAGGAGGTCGCACCGCCGCCACCGCCACCTCCGCCGCCTCCGCCCCCGCCGCCGGAGGTGGAAAGCCCGCCCACGCCGCCGACACCCACGCCGCCGCGACCCGTGACGCCGACGCCGTCGGAGTCCGCCACCCCGCCGCCGCCCTCGCCGCCGCGCCCGGTGCAGAAACCCGCGCCCACCAGGCCCACCAAGGAGCCGCCGCCGCCGAAACCGGTGACGCCGCGTGACACGCACATCACCCAGCCGAACGCGACGAAGAACGCGACGCCGGATACACATTCTCTGCTGGCGACGCTGGAAGCCTTCAAGGCGGACCAGAAGCAGACCACCCCGCCCAAGCACCACTACAACCCGCCGCAGGGCGGATCGCCGGAGGGCGGCGGCGTGCCGTACGGGAACATCACCAACGCGCTCTCGGCCGCCGAGCAGCACGCGATCGGCAGCTCGGTGAAGCGCTGCTACACCGAGGACACCGAGGCGCGGAACTACGCGACGTTCTCGGCGCACATGATCGTCACCGTGGACGGCACGGGGGTCGCGCGCATGGTGCAGTTCGCGCCGGAGACGATCGCCCGGATGAACGCCGACCCGTCCTACCGTGCGTTCGCCGAGCGCGCCTCGATGGCGGTGCGCGATCCATCCTGCGCCAACCTTCCGTTGCCGGCCTCCCAGCTCGGGGTTCCGCACCAGCTCAGCTTCGTATTCCGCCCGTGACGGGCGGGAAGAGAAAGGGACGATCCATGTCGCGCGACCTCGATTTCGGCCTCAAGGCAGGCGTGGGGCGTCGCAGCCTGCTCGCGGCGGCGGCGCTCCCGCTGCTCGGCCGTGCCGCCTTCGCCCAGGGTTCTGCCTTCGCCCAAGGTGCCTTTGCCCAGGGTGCTGGCCCGGCAGGTCAAGGCGGCGGCGCCGAGATCTCGGTCGAAGGCGCGCGCCAGGCGCCGATCCCGATCGCGGTGAGCTCGCTCGGCGGCAGCGTCGGCGGCGAGCTCACCGACGTGATCAACGCCGACCTCGAGAGCTCGGGCCTGTTCCGCCCGCTGGGAGCGGCGGCCTCCGCCACCAACCCCGACGCGCCCGACTTTGCGACGTTCCGGCAGCTCGGTGCCCGCGCGCTGGTCACCGGCAACGTCTCGGGCGGCGGCGCCGGCGTGGTGGCCGCGGTGCGGATCTGGGACGTCAACGCCGGCATCCAGCTGCAGGGCACGCAGTTCAGCACGTCGTCCGGCAACGCCCGCCGCATCGCCCACAAGATCGCCGACCAGGTCTATCAGCGCCTGCTGGGCGAGCCGGGCTATTTCGACACCCGCATCGCCTATGTCTCGGTGAACGGCAGCCGCGCCAGCCCGAGCACCCGTGTCGCCGTGATGGACCAGGACGGAGCGAACGCCCGCTACCTCACCGGCGGCCAGTGGCTGGTGCACACGCCGCGCTGGCACCCCACGCGTAACGAGGTCGCGTTCCTGTCCTATGCCAACGATCGGCCGCGCGTCTACGTGCTCGACCTCGGCTCGGGGCGGCAGCGGGTATTGGGAGAGTTCTCGGGGATCTCGTTCGCGCCGCGCTACTCGCCGGACGGCTCGGAGGTGATCCTCTCGGCCACCCGCGGCGCCGGCTCCGACATCTTCGTGGTGGGTGCCCAGGGCGGCGGCGAGCGCCAGCTGACGGATTCGGGGGCGATCGACACCAGCCCCTGCTACAGCCCGGACGGGTCGCAGATCGTGTTCGTCTCCGATCGCGGCGGTTCGCCGCAGATCTACATCATGGGTGCCTCGGGCGGCGGCGCGCGGCGCATCAGCTATGGCTCGGGCCAGTACGGCTCGCCGGTGTGGTCGCCGCGTGGCGACCTGATCGCCTACACCCGCCTCGGCGGCGGCGGGTTCTCGCTCGGCGTGATGGGTCCGGACGGCTCGGGCGAGCGCATCCTGAGCCAGGGTTTCACCATCGACACGCCGAGCTTCTGCCCGAACGGCCGGGTGCTGACCTACTGCGTGCAGACCAGGAGCTCGTCCTCGGGCGCCGGGTTCTCCTCGCATATCGAGCAGATCGACATCGCCGGCTTCAACGAGCGGCCGATGCGCACCGCAGGCGGCGCCGAGGACCCGGCCTGGTCGCCGCTTCCCCAGTCCTGAAGGGGCGCAGACCTAGCGTCTGAAAGTATTCTGCGGGGCACAGTCGAAGAGGAACGAAACCGGATGCAACCAGCTTGACTTGACCGCTTTCGAAACGGGGCGCACATCGCGGCGCGTTCGCTCTCTCGCATCGTGCGAGTCGGAGCACTGCCCGTGCTTCCGAGGGAAAACCAACAATGAAGCTTTCCAACTTTGCCGATTTCAAGGTCCTGGGCGCGTTCGCCGCCCTGACGCTGCTGGCCGCGTGCGGCGACAACGGCGCAAACACCGGGGCGGCCGCCGGCACCGGCGCCTCCGCGATGCAGCCTGGCGGCCCGGCTCCGGGCAGCGAAGCCGACCTCGTCGCCAATGTCGGCGACCGCGTCTACTTCGACACCGCCCGCAACACGCTCTCGGACGACGCCAAGTCGACCCTGTCGCGCCAGGCCGCGTGGCTCGCCAAGTATCCGCAGGTGCAGGTGCAGATCGCCGGCAACTGCGACGATCGCGGCAGCGAGGAATACAACCTGGCGCTGGGCTCGCGCCGCGCCAACGCCGCGCGTGACTTCCTGGTCGCGCAGGGCGTGGATGCTGGCCGGATCACCGTGATCAGCTTCGGCAAGGACCGCCCGACCGCGCAGGGCGACGACGAGCAGGCCTGGCAGCAGAACCGCAACGCGATCACCGCGGTCCACTAAGGAAAGAGAAGCGCCCGCATGAGGCATGGCTACGCCCGGCGGGCGCTTTCGACTTTCCTTCTTATTTCCGTCGTCTCCTCCGGCTCTGCACTTGGGCAGACCCGCGACGAGATCCGCGAGCAGAACGAGCAGCTTTACCACCAGTATCAATCGGGTGGCGCGGGTGACCCCTCTGCCGTGGCGCCGCCAATGGGTGGCGATGCTGCAGCGTCCTCGCCGGACGTCCCGCCTTCGGGCAGCGGCGGCAGCCCCGGCGGCGGCGGCAACCTCGTGGCCCAATTGCTCGATCGCGTGACCCGCCTCGAGGAGCAGAACCGCGAGCTGTCCGGCCGCGTCGACGAACTCGAGCGCAATCTCCAGACCCAGACCGCGCAGCTCAACAAGCAGATGGGCGATCTCACCTTCGCCATGCAGCAGGGGCATCCCGGGGCGGCCGGCCCGGGCGTGGACGCCGCTCCTGCTGCTGCCGCCCCCATGGTGGCGCCGCCGCCGCATCCCTCTCGCGCCGCGCCGAGAGTGGCGGCCGCGCCCGCGACGCCGCCGCCCGGTCCCCGGGGCGCGGGCGCCGCCTACAAGCTCGCCGCCGCCTATGCGGCGGAGGGCAATTACCGCCAGGCGGCGCTTGCCTATTACGACGTCTACAACCGTGCGCCGCGCGGCCCGCTCGCGCCGGACGCGCTGCTGCATGTGAGCTCGTCGATGCTGGCGCTTGGGCAGAATGGGGCTGCGTGCGAGGCGCTGTCGAAGGTGCGGGCGGAGTTTCCGACGGCGCGCGGTAATGTTGTCCGGACGGCGCAGGCGTTGCGTTTGCGTGCGCGCTGCTGAGAAGGCCAGGGCTCTGCCCTGGCCCCGCCAAGGGACAGTCGTCCCTTGGATCCCTGATCGTTTGGGTTGTTCCCTGGCGAAGCCTGAAATTATCGACTTTGGCTAACGCACTCCGTCTGCGGCGCCTGTACTCCAACCTTCAGTAGGCGGTTTTAAGGGCTGCGCCCTTAACGGGGCCCAGGGGCAGAGCCCCTGGCCGTCTTCGCCCGATCAAAGTTACCAAACGGACTCTTAGAACTCATTCGTCTAAGTAGCGGGATCCAAGGGGCGACTGCCCCTTGGCGGGTCCAGGGCAGAGCCCTGGCCTTTCTCTTTGCCCGACCCGGAGAACCCCACCCTGAGCGACCAGGACCCCGTCTCGGCAGCCGAGTTCTCGGCCCTGATGGGCCGCCTCGGCCCCTGGCCGGTCGAGCGTCGCGTCGCCGTCGCGGTGTCGGGCGGCCCCGACAGCCTCGCCCTCGCCCTCCTGACCAGCCAGTGGGCGCGCGGACGCGCCAAGCCGCACGCCTTCGTGGTGGATCACGGCCTGCGCGCGGAGTCCGGCGGCGAGGCGCGCTGGGCGGTGGCCCAGCTCCGCCGCTTCGGCATCCCGGCCCAATTGCTGCGCCTCGAGGGGCTGGCCTCCGGGCCGGGCCTGCAGGAGCGCGCCCGCAACCGCCGCTACGAGGCGCTGCGCGAGGCCTGCCGGCGTGCCGGCCTGCTCGACCTGCTGCTCGGCCATCAGAGCGAGGACCAGGAGGAGACGGTCATCATGCGCACCCGCGCCGGCAGCGGCGCCGATGGGCGGGCCGGCATGGCGATCGTCTCGGAGTGCCGCACCGTGCGCCTGGTGCGGCCGCTGCTGGGCACGCACCCGGCGCGGCTGCGGGCGACGCTGCGGGCGGCGTCGCTCGGCTGGATCGACGACCCGTCCAATCGCGATCGCAGCTTCGCCCGCGGCCGCCTGCGCCACGAGCATGCGAGCCAGGGCCGCGACCTGGTTGCCGCCCACGACCAGGCCGTGTCGGGGACCATGCGTGCCCGCCGCGCCCGCGAGGTGGCGAGCTATGTCGCCAGCCACGTGCTCGTGACCGAAGAGGGTGTCGCCTTTCTTCCGGCTGCCGGCGTGCCCGCGCCGGTGCTGGCGCGGCTGGTCCAGGCGCTGGCCGGGCGTGACTACCCGCCGCCCTCGCGCCCGATCGCCGAGCTCGCGGCGGCGCTCCGGCCTGCCACCCTGTGGGGCGTGGTGTTGCGCCCCAGCACCCGGTTCGGCGGCGGTTTTCTGGCGTTTCGCGAGGGGGCCTGCATGGCGCCGCCGGTCGCCGCCCGGCTCGGCGCGGTCTGGGACGGGCGTTTCCGGCTGCTGGGCGCGGCCGAGCCGCCGCATGGTTGGCGTCTTGGCGGGCTCGGGGCACGGGAGGCGGCGGGCCTGCGACGCCGTTCGCCGCTGCCCGCCGCAGCCCTGGCGACCCTGCCGGCTCTGTTCGATGCGGATGGGCGTTTGCGGGCCGTCCCGCATCTGCGCCATTTTTCAGACGCCATTTCCGGTGAATTCGAGGTCATCTTCTCCCCACGGGTCCCGGTCGCCCCATCTTTCTTCACACCTTTGGGCGAAGCTTGAGGATGGGCTGCGCGCCGGCCTTGTGGTGCGTGGTCCGGCGTTCATAATAAGCAACTGCCTGTGCGTGCCGCGGACATTCGGTCCCGGCTGAGGAACCGTCTGGAACGATGAGCAATTTCGGTCGAAATCTTGCCCTCTGGGTGATCATCGCACTCCTGCTGGTGGTGCTGTTCAACCTGTTCCAGCCGGGCACCACGCAACGCGCCTCCGAACAGCTCGCCTATTCGGACTTCGTGGGCGACGTGAACAACGGCCGGGTCCGCAACGTGGTCATCCAGGGTCACAACATCGCGGGCGCGCTGACCGACGGCACGACCTTCGAGACCTACACGCCCGACGACCCGATGCTGATCTCCCGCCTGACCGCCAAGAGCGTCGAGGTGGTGGCCAAGCCCGAGGACAGCGACGTCAACCCGCTGTTCCACATCCTGCTGTCCTGGTTCCCCATGCTGCTGCTGATCGGCGTGTGGGTGTTCTTCATGCGACAGATGCAGTCGGGCGGCGGCCGCGCCATGGGCTTCGGCAAGTCGCGCGCCCGGATGCTCACCGAGAAGCATGGCCGCGTGACCTTCGACGACGTGGCCGGCATCGACGAGGCCAAGCAGGAGCTCGAGGAAGTCGTTCAGTTCCTGAAGGACCCGCAGAAGTTCCAGCGCCTGGGAGGCAAGATCCCCAAGGGCGTGCTGCTCGTGGGCCCGCCCGGCACCGGCAAGACGCTCCTCGCACGCGCGATCGCCGGCGAGGCAAACGTGCCGTTCTTCACGATCTCGGGCTCTGACTTCGTCGAGATGTTCGTGGGTGTCGGCGCCTCGCGCGTCCGCGACATGTTCGAGCAGGGCAAGAAGTCGGCGCCCTGCATCATCTTCATCGACGAGATCGATGCGGTGGGTCGCCACCGTGGCGCAGGTCTTGGCGGCGGCAACGACGAGCGCGAGCAGACGCTCAACCAGATGCTGGTCGAGATGGACGGGTTCGAGGCGAACGAGGGCGTGATCCTGATCGCCGCCACCAACCGCCCGGACGTGCTCGACCCGGCGCTGCTGCGTCCCGGCCGGTTCGACCGCCAGGTCGTGGTGCCGAACCCCGACGTGAACGGCCGCGAGCGAATTCTCCGCGTGCACATGCGCAAGGTGCCGCTGGCCTCCGACGTCGACCCCAAGGTGATCGCGCGCGGCACGCCTGGCTTCTCGGGCGCGGATCTCGCGAACCTGGTCAACGAGGCGGCGCTGCTGGCGGCGCGGCTCGGCAAGCGCACGGTCGCGATGTCCGAGCTCGAGAACGCCAAGGACAAGGTGATGATGGGGGCCGAGCGCCGCTCGCTGGTCATGACCGAGGCCGAGAAGCGGATGACCGCCTATCACGAGGGCGGCCACGCGCTGTGCTCGCTCTACCAGCCGGAGAACGATCCGCTGCACAAGGTGACCATCATCCCGCGCGGCCGGGCGCTGGGCGTCACCTTCTCGCTGCCCGAGGACGACCGGCTCTCCTACAGCCGCTCCTATCTCACCAGCAAGCTCGTGATGATCATGGGCGGCCGCGTCGCCGAGGAGATCATCTTCGGGCCGGACAAGGTCAGCAACGGGGCCGCCGGCGACATCAAGCAGGCGACCGACATCTCGCGCCGCATGGTCACCGAGTGGGGCATGAGCGACAAGCTCGGCATGATCGCCTATGGCGACAACAGCCAGGAGGTGTTCCTCGGCCACTCGGTCACGCAGAACAAGAACGTGTCCGAGGCCACCGCCCGCGAGATCGAGGCCGAGGTGAAGGACATGATCGACCGCGGCTATGCCCGCGCGAAGGAGATCCTGACCGAACACCTCGACGAGCTGCACGCACTCGCCCGCGGCCTGCTGGAATACGAGTCGCTGTCCGGCATGGAAGTGCGCCAGGTCCTGCGCGGCGAGCCGGTGATCAAGGTCGTGGTCGACGAGCCGGCGCCGGAGAACCGGCGCGCCTCGGTGCCCACCACCACGGGTGGCCGTCCGGCCGCACCGCCCGTGAGTGGTCTCGGTCCGGCGCCCCAGCCGGGCTGACGCCTCCCGTCTGACCATGGATCATCTCGTCGAGCCGCTCGCCTTCCTCTCGGGGGAGGCGGCGGCCGACGCGTGTCGGGCCGGGCTCGCGCAGCCCTTCATGGGGTCGGGGGTGGCGTTCACGCTGGCTCGTCTGCACGCGTCCGGCCGCGACCCGCATCTGGTCCGCGCCTGCGACATCCCGCCCGCCTGGCGCGAGGCCGAGCATCTCGTCACCGCCGCACCGGCTCTTGCTGGGCTGCCCCCTGGCCTGCAGGTCATGGGCATCCTGAATGCGACGCCGGACAGCTTCAGCACGGGTGGGCAACATCTCGACCCGGTCTCCGCCGTGGCCGCGGGTCGCGGGATGATCGCGGATGGCGCGTCGCTGCTCGATATCGGCGGCGAAAGCACCCGCCCGGGTGCCGAGCCGCCGCCCGTCGGCGAGGAGATCCGGCGCATCCTCCCGCTGATCGCAGGTCTCCGCCACGCGGGTGTGGCGCTCTCGGTCGACACGCGCCGCGCCACGGTGATGGAGGCGGCGCTGGCCGCCGGCGCCGACCTCATCAACGACGTCTCGGCTCTCGCCTTCGACCCCGGAGCACTGAAGCTGCTGGCAAGCGCCACCTGCCCGGTGGTGCTGATGCACAGCCGCGGCACACCGCTGACAATGCAGTCGCTCGCGACCTACGACGCGGTCGCGGTCGCGGTCGTCCGCGAGCTCGGTGCCCGGATCGAGGCGGCGGTCGCGGGAGGCATCGATCGGGCGCGCATCATCGTCGATCCCGGCATCGGCTTCGCGAAAACCGCCTCGCAGAATGTCGAGCTGCTCCGTCGCCTGCCGATCCTCGCCAATCTCGGCGGCCGCGTGCTGCTCGGGGTCTCGCGCAAATCCTTCATCGGCCGCCTCGCGAACGAGCCCGAGCCCGCGCGGCGCGTGCCCGGAACGCTCGCTGCCGCCGCGGCCGCGCGGTTCATGCCGCACGTGATCCACCGTGTCCACGATGTCCGGGCGTCCGTGCAGTTCCACGCGGTGGCCGCCGCCCTCGACTGACGCGTGGGCCCGCTCTACACCGCCGCGTGTGGGCGACCCGACATCTTCCGACGAGCGGGCGCATCCGCGCGCCGACCTAGGCTGGCCGGCCGTGCTGGTGCTGTCGGCGGTGCTGGCCGCGTGCGGCGAGGCGCTCCGGCTTCCCGCCTCGCTCCTGCTCGGGCCGATGGCGGCGGCGATCGTGCTGGGGGCCGCCGGGCGCCCGATCGTGGTCGCCCGCGTGCCCTTCACCCTCGCCCAGGTGGTGATCGGCTGCCTGATGGCGCGCGCGCTGCCGATCTCGATCTTCGCCCGCCTGGCACAGGACTGGCTGCTGTCGGGTGGGGCGATCCTGTCGGTGCTGGTGGTGAGTGCCCCGCTCGGCGTGCTGCTCGCACGGCTGCGCGTGCTGCCCGGGACTACCGCGATCTGGGGTGCCATGCCCGGGGCCGCCAGCGTCATGGTCCTGATGTCCACGAGCTTCGGGGCCGATGCACGGCTGGTCGCCTTCATGCAGTATCTGCGCGTGCTCATGGTCGCGGCCAGCGCCTCGGTGGTCGCCGCCACCGTCCATGTTGGCGGTTCCCGTGCCGGGTTCACGCTGTGGGCGCCGTTGCATCCCGCCGCCCTGGCCGCGACCCTGCTGTTCATCGTGGCGGTGGCGTGGGTCGGCCCCCGCGTGCGACTGCCCGCGGCGCCGCTCCTGCTCGCACTCGGGCTCGGCACCGTGCTGCACGATGCCGGCGTGTTGCCGATCGAGCTGCCGCCGCTGCTGCTGGCGGCGGCGTATGCGCTGCTCGGCTGGAGTTTCGGCGGGCGCTTCACGCGTGAGGTGCTGGCAAAGGCGCTGCACGCGCTGCCGCAGGTGCTTCTGGCGACCGCGTGCCTGCTGGGGCTGTGCGCGCTGCTGGCGGTGGGCCTGGCACACCTGGCCCATGTGGACCTGCTGACCGCCTATCTTGCGACCAGCCCGGGAGGGGCGGACTCGATCGCGATCATCGCGTCGGGCAGCCATGTCGACCTGCCATTCGTGATGGCGATGCAGGCGGGGCGCTTCCTGACGATCCTGGCAGTCGGACCGACGATCGCGCGGCTGCTCGCTGGACGCCTGCAGGGGCAGGCCGCAACCTGAGCGCGGACGGGCCGGGATGGCGGGCGGGCATGGCGGATGATGCGGGACACCACCACCAGGCGGGCCGGCTGCGAGCCCCGTTCTGGCGCCGGCTGAACGCGTTCCGCGACACCTGGCACGACAGGAGCCTCACCGCGCTGCTGCTGGTGCAGTCCGTGGTGATCTTCGTTCTGGGGCCGATCCGCGCGGAGGGGATCCCGGCGCCCGAGGGGCTCCTGGTGGTCGTGCTGCTGGCCTTCATGTCGCTCGTGATCATCATGGGGCGCGGCCGCTGGACGCTGGCGGCGGGGATCGGCACCCTCGTGCTCACCACGTCGAGCGCCGTTGTCGCCCGCGTGTGGCCCGGCACGATCACCGAGATCGGCAGCGACGCCGAGGCCCTGTTCACCTTCGGGGTGCTGGCGGTCGTGGTGTTCCGGGCGATCTTCCGGATTGGCGGCTTCAACAACCACCGGTGCGTGGCGCGATCGTCTTCTACCTCAATTTCGGGCTGCTGTTCGGGATCCTGCACCGCCTGGTCGACCAGCTGGTTCCCGGCGCGTACGCGCATCTGCCGTCGCCGCACGACGAGGCCGCCTTCCGGGCCGCCACGAACTACTTCTCGTTCGTGACGCTGACCTCGGTCGGCTACGGCGACATCGTGCCCGTCCGGCCGCTCGCGCGCTCGCTGTGCATGCTGGAGGCGACCGTGGGCCAGTTGCTGCCCACGGTGCTGATCGCGCGCGTCGTGGTGCTCGCGATGCGTGAAACGAAGTGAGGGCGAAACGAAATGAGGGACCCCATGACCCGACATCTGCCGCCGATCGCCATCGCGCTCGGCCTGCTAGGGCTGCTGCCCTTTCTTGCCGGCGGTCTGGGGGCGCTCGCGTTCCGCGATCCCGCGCGTGCGGCCCGGGCGTTGGAGGCGCTGATCGCCTACGGGGCGGTGATCCTGTCGTTTCTCGGTGCGGTGCACTGGGGGCTGGCGCTCGAGGAGGAGACGGGGCTTGGCCAGGGGGTCCGCTACGGCCTGGGCGTGGTGCCTGCGCTGATCGGCTGGGTGGCGTTGCTGGCCGAGACCGACGCGATGGCGGATGTGGCACTGGTGCTGCTGGCGGCCGGGTTTGCGGCGACGATCGCGGTGGAGCAGCGCGGGGCGATGCGCGGGCTGGTGATGCCGGCTTATGTGGCGCTGCGGTGGGTGCTGTCGGTGGTGCTGCTGCTGGTGCTGCTCGGGGTTCTGGTGATGCGGCTTGCCGGGCTGCGCGTGTACTAAGCAAAGGGGCTCTGCCCCTTAGACCCCGCCAGGACAAGCAGTCCTGGACCTGCCTACAAAGTGGGGTCTGGGGTTAAGACCCCAGCGGGTCCAGGGCAGAGCCCTGGCCTTCTTACCTTCGCCGCGACGCCGCCTGCTTGCGTTTCCACCGCACCTCCGCCCGCGCCAGCGCCGACACGCGCTCGATCCGGGGCGCAGCCGGCGTATCGGCCTCGCCGCTCTGGTGCCGCGGCGAACCATAGCGATCGGCATTGCTGCCCGGTACCACCAGGTCGAAGAACGCCTGCCGGTCGAGCGCGAAATGCGGCGAGTAGAACGGGTCCTGCCGGAGCAGCGCGCCGTAGCGCTCGATCATCGTCTCGCGCTCGTGGAAGAAGCGGCGCTCCATCGCGGGACGGTCGTCGCTGCCGCGGCTGAGACTTTCGTGGTGCTCGGCCACGAAATACGGCGTCCAGATTACCTTGAAGCCGCGCTCGCGGATCTTCAGGCACAGATCGATGTCGTTGAAGGCGACGGCGAGCTCGACCTCGTCGAAGCCGCCGACTGCGCGAAAGACGCTCGCGCGCACCAGCATGCCGGCCGCCGTCACCGCCGACATCTCCTGCGCGAACGAGGCGCGGCCGGCATAGCCGCCCTCGTGGCCCGGAATGCCGACATGCGCGTGGCCTGCCACGTCGCCGATGCCGAGGATCACGCCGGCATGCTGCACGGTGCGGTTCGGATAGAGGAACTTGCCGCCCACCACGCCGATCCTGGGGTCGGCCAGCGCCTCGTCGACCAGGATGCGCAGCCAGTCGTTCCCTTCGACGAACACGTCGTTGTTGAGAAAGACGATGAACTCGGCGTCGGTCTCGGCGACCGCCAGGTTGTTGAGGCGGGCGTAGTTGAACGCCTCCTTGATGCGGAGAACGCGCACGCGCTCGTGCGCGGCGGCGGCCTCGGAGAACTCCATCCCCGCGCGCGTCATCGACCAGTTGTCGACGAGGATGATGTCGAACTCGGGATAGTTCGTGACGCCGAGAAGAGCCTCCAGGCAGCTTCGCGTGGTGTCGGGCTCGTCCTTGAACGGGACGATGATCGTCACTTTCGGTGAGGCGCTGAACTTCCAGTCGACCTTGTAGAGGGTCACGTCGTCGCGGCTCTGCACCTCAGCCGGCAGGTTGCGGCGCGCGAGGTGCGCTGCCACAGCGTTGCGGCCGGCGGTGATCGCGTAGGATTTGTTGCCGATGCTGGCGGCGGTGGAATTGGCCGACATGCGCCAGTGATAGAGGATTTCCGGCACGTGGTGGATGCGGCGGTCGGGCAGGATCTCGGCCAGGCGCAGCAGCAGGTCGTGGTCCTGCGCGCCGTCGAATTCGGGATCGAGCGGCCCCGCTTCCGCACTTACCTGCGCAAGGATCGCGCGGTCCACCATGGTGAGGTGGCACACGTAGTTCACGCCGAGCAGCAGACGATAGTTCCAGTCCGGTTTGAAGGCCGGCTCCTGCAGGTAGCCGCCCGCGTCGATCTTGTCCTCGTCGGAATAGAGCAGCAGCGCGCCGGTGGCAGCCGCCTCGGCGAGCATGTGCTCCACGGCGACGTCGACCAGCAGGTCGTCATGGTCGAAGAACAGGACCCAGCGCCCGGTCGCGGCCGCGATCGCATCGTTGGTGGCGCGGCTGATGCCGCCGTTGGTGGTGCGGCGGATGACGCGCACGCGGCCGTCGCTCTCGGCGATGCGGCCGAGCAGGGCGGTGAGATCGGCGTCGCCGCTCGCATCGTCGACGATGATGAGCTCGATATTGTCCCAGGATTGCGCGAGCGCCGATTGGACGGCGGCCTCGAACTCGCGGAGCGCCGGGCGCCAGGCCGGCATGACGATGCTGACGAGCTCGCCGCTCCCGGGTGCGGCCGCGTCGTCGGCGTCGCGGCCGCGCAGCACGCGGCGCCGGAGCTCGGGCTCGTACAGCTTCCACCAGCGATCGTAATCGGCGAGCGTGAAACCCGGGTCGGGCAGGAGTGCGCGCACCTGGCGGCGCAGGCGTGTGAGGTCGGCGTGCAGCTGGTCGATCTGCTCCACGATCGCCAGCGTGTCGCCCTCGCGCCGGTCGGTGACGAAGCTGGTCACGTAAGGAGAGTTGTCGAGCTCCACCATGTCGGGCAGCAGGAAGAACCGGAACGATTTCGGATGCGCGGTTCGGAACTGCGCGGGCGGGGTGAACTGGAAGCCGCAGCTCGGATCGGCCGACAACGCGCGGCCCACGTCGCCGCGATACCGGCTGGCGGAGACCTGGCCCACGCGCTCGTCGTTGCAGGTGACCAGGATGTCGCGGCCGCCGGTCAGCGGCGCGGCCTCTCCACGAGCCGCCACCAGCCAGCCGCGCAGCGCGCCGTGCGTGAGGCCGTCCACGTAGGAGTGCACGCGCAGCCGGTATTCCACGTTGAAGCGGGTTTTCTCGACGATCTCGCCGCGGTGCAGCACCGTGATCCGCTGGTGGCGATGGCGGAACTCGAGCTCGTGCGGCGCGCCGTCGATCAGGGGAGCAGGCAGCGGAAAGGCGTAGCCGACATGGACCGACTTGAAGCCGGCCGCACCGACATCCTCCCGCAGGCCGTCGCAGCGGATCTCGCCGAGCTCCACCCCGTCGACCAGCACATGCATCACCACCGGCTGGTCGGGGGCCGCCTCGTCGATCGCCCAGCCACGGACGCCCGCCTCCGTGATCTCGTCGACCGAGCACATGATCATCCGGTTCCGCTCCCATCCAGGCCGCCGATCCTCGCCGGGTCCGGCGCCTGTCTAGGCCACCTCGCCCGTATCAAAAAACATTTATGCCGGCGGGCCGCCGCTTCGCATTCTTATGCCGGACGACGCCGTCCTGCCCCTCGATCGTTGTGAGCCCACGCCATGATGCTGCCGCGGATCGCCGCCGTGACGATGGCCTACAACGAGCCGGATTTCGCCGGTCTCTGGGCCGCGCATTACGGCGCGGAAGTGGGCGCGCGGAACTGCTTCATCATCGATCACGGCTCCGACGACGGCTCGCTCGAGGCGATCGGGGGCGTGAACATCGTGCGGATCCCCCGCTCGCCGCAGGACGATGCGCGCCGCGCGAGGTTCGTCTCGGCGTTCTGCGCCTCGCTCCTGGTCTGGTACGACGCGGTGGTGCATGTCGACATCGACGAGATCCTGGTGGCGGATCCGGCGCGCTACCCTTCGCTCGCGCATTACGCGGCGGCCGACACCCGCCCCGTGATCAGCGCGATCGGGCTCGACCTGCTGCACCTGCCGCAATCGGAGCGGGCGCTGTCGCGCGGACTGCCAATCTCCCGGCAGCGGCGCTGGCTGCGGTTTTCGAGTGCGATGTGCAAGCCCGCGCTGATCCGCCAGCCGGTCGACTGGGCGCCGGGGTTCCACTCGGTCGACGCCGCGCCGGAATGGGGCGAGCTCTACCTGTTCCACCTGCGCTACGCCGATCTCGGCCGCGGCCTGGTGCGGTTGGCCAAGACCCGCGCCCAGCCCTGGCAGGCGGCGGCGGCGGGCGCGCACCAGCGCATGTCGGATGCGGACTGGGAGGCGATGCTGCGCTCGATGGCCGGGCTCGACCGGCGTGATGGCGGGGCGCTTCGCGGGGGCGAGGCGCCGGTTGCAGGGTGGCTTGAGCGGGTGCGTGCGAGTGCGGCCGGACGCGAGGGGGAGACCTACCGGATCGACCTGCACATTTCGGGTGACGAGCTTTGGCGGTTGCCCGGCCGGTTCGTGGACCGGTTCTGAGAAGAAGGCCAGGGGCTCTGCCCCTGGACCCCGTTAAGGGCGGAGCCCTTGAAACCCCCTACTGGAGTACAGGTGCTGGAGACGGAATGCGTTGGACGAAGTCTATAATTTCAGGCTTCGCCAGGGAACACCCCAAACAATCAGGGTTCCAAGGGACGACTGTCCCTTGGCGGGTCCAGGGCAGAGCCCTGGCCTTCTCAGCAAACCGACCAGCGCGCGCGCACGTTCGGGCTCGCAAGGACGACGGGGCACCCCATGGACCAGTTCGCTTCGCTTCAGACCACCGCGCGTGCGGCCTTCCGGGCCGTGCGCGAGCGCTCCGAGCTTCTCGCCGCCGGCCTGACCGCAGAGGATCGCTGCATCCAGTCGATGCCGGATGCGAGCCCCACCAACTGGCATCTCGCGCACACGACCTGGTTCTTCGAGCAGTTCATGCTGGCGGCGCTCGACCCCGCGTACTGTCCGCTCGACCCGGATTTCCATTTCCTGTTCAACTCCTACTACGAATCGCTCGGCGAGCGGCAGCCGCGGCCGTTCCGCGGGCTGGTGACGCGCCCTGGCGGTGCCGAGATCGTCGCCTATCGTCGGCACGTCGATGCGGCCACCGACGCGCTGATCGGCCGGGGCGCGGTGCCGGCCGAGCTGCTGGCCCTCGGCGTGGCCCACGAGGAGCAGCACCAGGAGCTGCTGCTGACCGATGCGATGCATGCGCTCGCGCAGAACCCGCTCGCCTGGGGACGGCGGCCGATTGCGGTGCTGCCGGGCTGGGTCGAGCCGCAGGCGGCCGCGCGCGGTGCGCGCGTCGAGCTGCCCGGCGGCATCGTCACGGTGGGCGCGCGGGCGGACGGCTTCCATTTCGACAACGAGGGTCCGCGCCACGAGGTGCTGCTGCAGCCCTGCACGCTGGAGCAGGGCCTGGTCACCAACGCGGACTGGCTCGACTTCATCCGCGACGGCGGCTACCGGCGCTCCGAGCTCTGGATGAGCGACGGCTGGGCGCAGGCGCGCGACGAAGACTGGTCGGCGCCGCTCTACTGGCGGGCGGAAGGTGAGGGATCGTACGGGCAGTTCGGGCCTGGCGGCTACGTGGCGCTCGAGCCCGCCGCAGCGGTGCGCCATGTCAGCTGGTACGAGGCCGACGCGTTCGCGCGGTGGGCCGGGGCGCGGCTGCCGACCGAGCATGAGCTCGAAGCGGCGGCGTCACGCCTGCCCGACGCCGAGGGGCATGTGTGGCAGTGGACCGGATCGGCCTATCTGCCGTATCCGGGTTTCCGGCCGCCCGCGGGGGCGATCGGCGAATACAATGGGAAGTTCATGATCAACCAGATGGTGCTGCGGGGCAGCTCGTTCGCGACGTCGCCGGGCCATGCGCGGGCGAGCTACCGGAACTTCTTCCAGCCGGGGCAGCGCTGGCAGGTCACCGGGCTGCGGCTGGCGCATGATCTTGGGAGGACGGGGTCGTGAGAGGCGTGGCGTTCCTGGCCGGGCTGCTGCTCGCCTCTGCGGCGTCGCAGGCGCAGACCACGTCGGCCACGCCGCTGCCGCCGGCGCGGGATGGCGTCATCACGCCCGGCGCGGGAAGCCGCGTCGACCCGCATATGCCGGTGATGCATCCGAAGGTGCCGGGCCGCACCCCGGTGATCCGGCCGCCCGGGCGGACTGCCGGGGGCCGGATCGTGATCAATCCGCGCTGAGCGGGCGGGCCGGCGCTCTTAGCCTTTGGACTTGGTTGTGGGCTTGGACTTCGCGGCTGGTGTCGGCTTGGCCGGTTTCGCCTGTTCGGCGGCGGCTTTTGGCGTTGCGGCCGGTTTCGCCTTCTCGGCAGCCTTCGGCGTCGCGGCCGGGGCCGGCTTGGCCAGCTTCGCCTTCTCGGCGACAGCCGCCGGCTTCGCGGCCGGCTTGGGCGGCTCCAGGGGAAGGGCCTCGGCCTTCTTGCGCGCGCGTGGCCTGGGCGTCGCGGTCTTCTCGCCCTGGTCGGCGAAACGGTCGGGGAACTCGCCCAGGTTCTCCTGGATCCGCGCGTCCTCGATCACGTCGGGGGCGTTCGGGTCGGCGCCGGGCAGGGTCGCCGGGTTCGGCAGCTGGCCGGTGTTGCCGGCCATCTCCATGTGGACGAGCTCGCTCGCGCGCTCCCAGTACTCGTCGTGCCGGCCGTGCGGCTCGCCGTCCCCCTGCCAGAGATGGTAGGCGCGCCTCTCGATGCGTTCCCGAATTGCGGGGTCGTTGTCGTCGAACGGGTTCGAGGCCATCTGAGCGTGGGCTCCCTGGGGTGTGACTGCCGACAACGCGAGAATGCGAAGGACGTTGGCGTTGCGCAATACGCGCGTTGGGGCGTCGCGCAATTCGCGCGATGCACGCCGGGATCGAGGAGAGTGTAATGACGACGGACGGGTTGAAGGATGCCGTGCTGGGCGGGGGCTGCTTCTGGTGCCTCGAGGCGGTCTACGAGCAGCTGAAGGGCGTCACCGCGGTGAAGTCGGGCTACAGCGGCGGCCACGTGCCCGACCCGCGCTACCGGGCGGTGTGCACGGGCACGACCGGCCATGCCGAGGTGGTGCGGGTGACCTACGACCCGGCGATGCTGTCCTACGAGGATCTGCTGCGTGTGTTCTTCACCATCCACGACCCGACCACGCTCAATCGGCAGGGGAACGATGTCGGCTCGCAGTACCGCTCGGTGATCTACGTGGCCGACGCCGAGGAGCGGGAGCGTGCGACCGCGGTGCGCGACGAGATCAAGCGGGAGGGCGTGTGGGACGGGCCGCTCGTGACCGAGATCACGGAGCTGGACGTGTTCTACCCGGCGGAGCAGGAGCACGACCACTACTTCGCGCAGAACCCTGGGTCGGGGTATTGCCAGGTGGTGGTGGCGCCGAAGGTTGCGAAGTTCCGGAAGAGCTTTTCGGAGCGGTTGCGCGCGTAGAAGAAGGCCAGGGGCTCTGCCCCTGGACCCCGCTGGGGTCTTAACCCCAGACCCCTTTTGTTGGCAGGTCCAGGACTGCTTGTCCTGGCGGGGGTTTAAGGGGGCAGAGCCCCCTTTGCTTCAGGGGTGGCGTTCCCCTTCTGCTTGCGCAGATCGTCCAACGTCGCGATACACGTCCGCACGATTGGCGCGCAGTAGGCGCTCGGCGCGCCGGTGTCGTTCTTCTCGCCGGAATAGAGAATGCGCGTGACCACCTGATTGTCGAGTCGTAGCGTCATGTGGCAGTTGCCGCCGTTCGACAGGCTCGGCCCCTGCACGATCGGCAGCGTGAAGTTCACCGAACTCGAGGACGACGTATAGTAGGTCAGGATGTCGGTGGGCCCGAAACTCTGGTGCTGGTCGGGCGCGCCGAGACAGGTCTCCACGTCGACTTCCGACATGCCGATCATGCGGCTCTGCGCCGATATCGCCACACGCGAATCATGGACGCTGCAGGCGGCGACGATCGGAACCAGGCTTGCGACGACGGCGAATTTCCGAAAACTCAATCCTCTTCCTCCAGATAAAACTGATCCGCCTCCTCGTCGTAATCGAACAGCTCGGCGTAGCGCGACCAGGCGATCACGGCGTTCAGCGTCTCGCGGGCGTAATCGGGGGACATGTGGTCCTCCAACTCGTCGCGGAAACGCTCGGCACGGGCCCGATGGTTCCATCTCTCGTCGAGAACGCCGCGGATCGCCTGCACCAGGCGCACATGCTCGCGGAGCGCCTCCGCGAAAATCACCTTGCGGTTGTCGTTGTCGGCGTTGACGAAGCGCTTGCCCTGGTCGGTGAGTCTGACATCACCTTCTTCGAGCTCGGCGAAATGCAGCATCTGCATCGTCTCGCAGAGCGGCAGGAGCTCGTCGAGCTCGAGCTGGAGGCTTTCGCTCAGGCGCGGCAGGTCGGCGCGACCGCCATAGGGTTCGGCCGCCAGCGTTTCCATCAGGCCCGCCATCAGGTTGGTGGGCACCGGCGACAATGCCGTCGGGATCACGTTCTCGGGCTCGGCGGATTTCGTGTCGGGCACCGGCACGCTGGTCGCGCGCCTGGTCATCAACGCGTAGATGTCGTCGACGAAGGCCCGGAACAGCTTGTCGTGGCGGTTGCGCGGATGCGGGAACGGCACGTTGAGCTCGCTGGCAACGCGGCCGGGGTTCGACGAGAACACCAGGATGCGGTCGCACATCAGCACCGCCTCCTCGATGTTGTGCGTCACGATCAGGATGGATTGCACGGGCAGGCGCTTTTCCGTCCAGAGCTCGATCAGGTCGGTGCGGAGGTTTTCCGCGGTCAGCACGTCGAGTGCCGAGAACGGCTCGTCCATCAGCAGCAGGTCGGGATGCACCACGAGCGCGCGTGCCAGCCCCACGCGCTGGCGCATGCCGCCCGAGAGTTCCTTCGGATAGGCGTTCTCGTAGCCGCCGAGGCCGATCAGGTCGATCGCCTCCTCGGCGCGCCGGTCGCGTTCGGCACGGCGGATCCCCTGCGCCTCGAGGCCGAGCTCCACGTTCTGCTGCACGGTCAGCCACGGAAACAGCGCAAAACTCTGGAACACCATCGCCACGCCCTCGGCGGGGCCGGTGAGCTGCGCGCCGCGCCACAGCACCTCGCCGGCGGTGGGGCGCAGGAGCCCCGCCACGATCCGCAGCAGCGTCGACTTGCCCGAGCCCGAGCGGCCGAGCAGCCCCACGATTTCTCCCGTATTCAAGGTGAGCTCGACATCGTCGAGCACGACCAGGTCGGACGAGCTTTCCTTGTGGTAGGACTGGCGACATTTGCTCACGCGGACGAGCGGCGTCACGGTTCCGATATTGGTGTCCATGTCGGCCTCTCAGGCGTTCGGGAAAATCAGGCGATCGACAGGCGGCGGCTCGAATAGGCGTAGAGCGGACGCCACAGCAGCCGGTTGAAGAGGAGCACGAAGCTGCTCATCACCACGGTGCCGAGCACGACGCGGATGGTGGAGCCGGCCAACGTCGCCTGCGCGATATAGGCGCCGAGCCCTTCGGCGGTGAGCTTCGTGTGGCCCCAGCTCACGACTTCGGCCACGATCGCCGCGTTCCACGAGCCGCCCGAGGCGGTGATCGCACCCGTCACGAAATACGGAAACACGCCGGGCAGTGCCACGCGGCGCCACCAGAGGAAGGAGCCCACGCGGAAGTTCGCAGCCGCCTCCAGCAGGTCGCCGGGAAACACGGCGGCGCCGGCGATGACGTTGAACAGGATGTACCATTGCGTGCCGAGCACCATCAGCGGCGTGAGCCAGATGCTCGGGTTGAGCGACCAGTGCACGATCGCGATCGCGAACAGCGGATAGAAGAGGTTCGCCGGGAAGGCCGCGAGAAACTGCGCCACCGGCTGCGCACGCCGCGTCCATTTCGGCCGCAGACCGATCCACACGCCGACCGGCACCCACACCATGGTCGCAAGTGCGATCATGATCATCACGCGTGCCAGCGTGTAGCAGCCCAGCACGACGACGTGGCCCAGCTCGTGCCAGGTGAGGCTGCTGCGAGCGGCGACCGCCTCGAGCCGGTAGGCGGCGTAGGTGGTGACCGCGACGATCAGCACGATGCCGAGCCGGTCGAGCGCCGGGGAGGAGCGCTGGCCCGCGCGCTGCGCGCCGCCGCGGCGGCCGATCGGCAGGCCGCCGATCACCGAGGCGAACCCCTTGAACGTCTCGCCCGCGCGGCGGAGCAGCGCCGTGCGACGCAGCAGCGCCAGCATCCACGGATCCTCCGCGGTCGCACCCTTGGTCATCTCGTAGCGGAACTTTTCCGACCACGCGACGAGTGGGCGGAAGATGATCTGGTCGTAGAGCAGGATGACGATCGCCATCGCGATGATGGCGTAGACGATCGCGCGCACATTGTGCTGGCTCAGCGCCTCGGCGACGTAGGAGCCGATCCCGGGCAGCGTCCAGGTGGTGCTGCCGACGGTCACGGCCTCGCTGGCCACGATCATGAACCACCCGCCCGACATCGACATCAGCGTGTTCCAGATCAACCCAGGCATCGCGAACGGCACTTCGAGGCGCCAGAAGCGCTGCCAGGCCGGCACGCCGAAACTGCGCGCGGCCTCGTCGAGCTCGGCCGGGATGGTTTTCAGCGACTGATACATGCTGAACGCCATGTTCCACGCCTGGCTCGTGAAGATCACGAAAATGCAGGCGAACTCGGCACCCAGCACGCGGCCGGGGAACAAGGCGAGGAAGAACGTCGTGGTGAAGGTGATGAACGACAGGATCGGAACCGATTGCAGGACGTCGAGGATCGGCACGAGCACGAGGCCCGCGCGCCGGCTTTTCGCAGCCCAGGTCGCGTAGGTCAGCGTGAACAGCAGCGAGCAGGCGAGGGCCGCGAACATCCGCAGCGTGGTGCGCAGCGCGTAGCCGGGGAGACGGGCGGGATCGAGGCTGATCTTCGCACCCGTGACCGTGCTGAGCGGCGCGAAGGTGTGGCGCGCGGCGCCGGCGAACACGAAGGCGATCGCCACCAGGCAGACGATCACGGCGATGTCGATCAGGTTGGGAAGGCCCGGCACGCGACGCACGGAAGCGGAGAGTGGGAGGCGGGCGGAAGCGGTTGTCGTATCCGGCATCGTCGCCTCCGCTGAGCTGGGCCTTGCCGGGCGCCTTTAGCTCAAGGTCGGGGGGCCTGTCGACTTGGGGCGCTCCGATCGGAAGTGAGGAAGGCCAGGGCTCTGCCCTGGACCCGCCAAGGGGTAGTCACCCCTTGGATCCCCTTGACTTAAGTCATGGGTTCTGAGGGCGACTGCCCAACTGCTCCGGTGCTGCCGAAGCCGCCTTGGCCGCGATCGGTGACCTCCAGCGTGTCGACCTCGCGCCACTCGATGCGCAGCACGGGGGCCAGCACCGCCTGCGCGATGCGCATGCCGCGCTCCACGGTGAAGCTTTCATGACCGGCGTTGAGCAGGATCACCTTGATCTCGCCGCGGTAATCCTCGTCGATCGTGCCTGGCGTGTTGGGCAGGGTGATGCCGTGCTTCAGCGCCAGTCCCGAACGCGGGCGGATCTGCAGCTCGTGACCGGGGGGCAGTGCCACGGCGAGCCCGGTCGGGATCAGCGCGCGCGCGCCCGGGGCGATGGTCAGGGGCTCGGTCACGGCCGCGAGCAGGTCGAGGCCGGCGGCACCTTCGGTGGCGTAGGCCGGGAGCGGCAGGCCCTCGCCGTGCGGGCCGGTGCGCGTGACGGCGACGGGGAGGCGAGGCGCCGTCATGCGAGCGCCGCACCTGTCAGCGATGCGGCGATCCGGACGGCGAGCCGGGATGCGACCTCCGCCTTGGGGAGTTCCGGCCAGGTTTCCGCACCCGCCGCCGTGATCAGATGCACCTGGTTCACCGTGCCTCCCATATGTCCGAGCTGCGGCCGCGCGTCGTTGGCGACGATCCAGTCGCAGCCCTTGCGCGCAAGCTTGGCGGTCGCGTGCGCCAACACGTCGTCGGTTTCCGCCGCGAAACCGATCACCAGCGCCGGGCGCGCGGGTCCCGGTGCCGAGAGCGTCTGCAGGATGTCGGGGTTCAGCACGAGCTCGAGCGCGGGGGGCGCCTCGCCTGGCCGCTTCTTGAGCTTTTTGTCGGCGGCGTTGGCGACGTGCCAGTCGGCGACCGCGGCGGTGAGCACGGCGATGTCGGCGGGCAGGGCGGCGCGGCAGGCCTCGAGCATGGCGGCGGCCGTGTCTACCGGAACCCGCGTCACCCCGGCGGGGGACGCGAGCTCGACCGGGCCGTGCACGAGCGTCACCTCGGCGCCGAGGGCCGCGAGTGCGGCGGCGATGGCAAAGCCCTGCCGCCCGCTGGAGCGATTGGAGATGAAGCGGATCGGATCGATCGGCTCGATCGTGGGACCGGCGGTGACCAGCGCGCGCCGGCCTGCGAGCGCGCCCGGCGCGCGGGTCAGGAGGCGCGCGATCGCGTGCAGGATCGCGGGCGGCTCGGCCAGGCGGCCAAAACCCCATTCGTTGCAGGCCATCACGCCCTGGTCGGGTCCGACGGCGTGGATGCCGCGCGCGCGCAAGGTCGCCATGTTGGCGACGGTCGCCGCATGTTCCCACATGCGCACGTTCATCGCGGGCGCCACGAGCACCGGCTTGTCGGTGGCCAACAGCAGCGTGGTCGCGAGATCGGAGGCGAGGCCTGCGGCCATGCGCGCCAGGATGTCGGCGGAGGCCGGGGCCACGACCAGCAGGTCGGCGGCGCGCGAGAGCTCGATATGACCCATCTCGTTCTCGTCGGTGAGCGAGAAGAGCGCCGAATGCACGCGCTCGCCGGTGAGCGCCTGCAGGCTGAGCGCGGTGACGAATTGCGCGCCCCCCTCGGTCAGCACGGCGCGCACGCGGACGCCGGCGCCGGTCAGCAGCCGCACGAGCTCGAGCGCCTTGTAGGCCGCGATGCCGCCCGAGACGATCAGCAGGACCGAGCGGCCTCCCAGAGACGTGACGACAGGCGAGCTCACAGGCGCCAGCCGGTGTGGATCGCGGCAATCCCGCCCGTGAGATTGCGGCACGAGACGCGTGCGAAACCGGCCTCGCGCATCATGGCGGCGAGCGTCTCCTGGTCGGGGAACATGCGAATGCTTTCCGCGAGATACCTGTAGCTATCGGCATCGTTGGCGACCATCGCGCCGAGTTGCGGCAGCACGCGGAACGACCAGGCGTCGTAGACCGGTGCAAGAGGAGAAACCTGCACGCGGGAGAATTCGAGGCAAAGAAAACGGCCGCCCGGCTTGAGCACGCGCCAGGCCTCGGCCAGCACGCGCGCCTTGTCGGTGCAGTTGCGCAGGCCGAACGCCATCGACACGCGATCGACCGAGCGGTCGGCCACCGGCAGGTGTTCGGCGTCGGCCACCACGATGTCGCAACGCCCGGAGAGCACCCGTTTTTCGGCGCGGGTGCGGGCCACGTCGAGCATGGCGGCGTTGATGTCGGACAACGTGGCAGGTCCGCCGCCGGCGGCGAGCCAGGCGAACGAGATGTCGCCGGTGCCGGCGGCGAGGTCGAGCAGCGTGTGCGCTGGGCGCGGCTCCAGCGCGCGCACGAACGCGGCCTTCCACAGCCGGTGTACGCCGAGCGACATCAGGTCGTTCATGACGTCGTAGCGGGAGGCGACGCTGTCGAACACCGCGCGCACGCGGGCCTGCTTCTCGTTGCGGGGCACGCGCGCGAAGCCGAAATCGGTGGTGGCCTCGGCGGTGGCGGTGGCGGCCGAGAGAGCATCGGTGTGGTTGTGGCTCATCGGGCACCCCTATACGCTCGATCCGACCCATGCCGGAACTCCCAGAAGTCGAGACCGTGATGCGGGCGCTGCGCGTCCGGCTTGAAGGGCGCGTGATCGCGGGTGCGGTGGTGCGCCGTCCCGATCTGCGCTGGCCGTTGCCGCCCGACCTGGCACAGGTGCTGACGGGTGCGCGGGTCCGCGGCTTCCGCCGGCGGGGCAAATACATCCTGATGCGTCTTGAAGGTGGCACCTCGCTGCTGATCCATCTCGGCATGTCGGGGCGCATGAACCTGACGCGCGGCGAGCCGGATGCGTTTGTGGCGCATGAGCACGCGGTGCTGACCACCGATGATGGCTGGCGGGTGGGCCTGGTCGACCCCAGGCGCTTCGGCGCGCTCGACCTGGTCGCGACCGCGTCCGAGGAGGAGCACCGGCTGCTCGCAGGCCTCGGCCCGGAGCCGCTCGAGCCCGACTGGAACGGGGCTGCGCTGGCCCGCGCGCTCGCCGGCCGCGCGACGCCGCTCAAGAGCGCGCTGCTCGACCAGGGCGTGGTGGCGGGACTCGGCAACATCTATGTATGCGAGGCGCTGTTCCGTGCGCGCCTGTCGCCGCGGCGGCTCGCGGGCACGATCGGCGCGGGGCGTGCGGCCTCGCTGGTCGCCTGCGTGAAGGAGACGCTGGTGGACGCCATCGCCGCGGGTGGATCGAGCCTGCGCGACTACGTGCAACCGGACGGCGAGCTCGGGTATTTCCAGCATGCCTGGCGTGTGTATAACCGGGAGTGTCAGGCCTGCGAGCGTTGTCCCGGGGCGCCCGCCTGCAATGGCATCGCGCGCTTCCCGCAGGGCGGGCGGAGCACCTTCGCATGCACGCGGACGCAACGCTGAAACGGCGGCACGACCCCGTTTTTCGCGAGCGCGAAACTCTTGACACCGCTGTCACGGGACCGTAGCTAGACCCTCCTTCGGGCTCCCGGCGACGGGTCCGATCATGGCCGCACCGAGTACCGAGACAGATCCGATGGCGAACACCGCTTCCGCGCGCAAGCGCATCCGGCAGACCGAGAAGCGTACCGAGCGCAACGCAGCGCGCAAGTCGCGCATGCGCACCTTCATCAAGAAGGTCGAGACGGCGATCGCCGGTGGCGACAAGGCGGAAGCGGCCGCGGCTCTGCGGGCGGCTCAGCCCGAGCTGCAGCGTGCGGCCGGCAAGGGCGTCATTCATGCCAACACGGTGGCGCGAAAGATCTCGCGGCTGTCGTCGCGCATCAAGGCGATTGCCACCGCCTGATCGGGCTGCCGCCTGTTGAACGTTTGCGACGTTCGCGGGCAGATCAGCAATACATCCGAACTGATTTTGGATCGACGCGCAGGAGGATTGTCTCCTGCGCGTTTTTTCGTGCGCGTTGCCGATCGTCCATGTTCTGCGAATCGGACTCAGATTCCGATTGCCTCGTGGGCGTGTGTCGCTTACTAATTCGGGTGCGCCCCTCACGGGACGAGAAACGAAAGTTTCCTGACTTATCCAAGAAGTTTCGAGAAACTCAGCGCTGACGGCGATTTATGTTCGCCGGGCAGTCGGCGGTTCTCTGTCTTGCGTCGGGGTCAAGGGTTTGGGGGGAGCGGGGTGGGAAGCATCGGCCGCGGCGCGCAGGATTTTGTCCAGCGTGCCAGTGACATCGTTCCCGGATCGGCGCCGCTTTCCTGCGAGGATGTCTGGCCGCTTGTGCAGGCGCGCCTGCAGACCGAGGTGGGCGAGGTCGAATACCGCACCTGGCTGCGCCAGCTCTCCTTCGGCGGCATCGACGGCGACGAGGTCACGCTGCTGCTGCCGAGCCGCTTCCTGCGCGACATGGTGCAGGGCCAGTATGGCGACCGGCTGTCGGCGCTGTGGCGCCACGAGCGCCCGGAAATCCGACGCGTCGACCTGCGCGTGGGGGCGGCGGAGGCGGTCTCTCCTGTGCCGTTGCCGTCTGGCAAGGGCGTCCAGGCCGAGCGTCCTGCAGCGAACCAGGCGGCCCGTGCACGCGCGTCCGGTTTCGCCGAAGCCGCGGCGCCGCCGGTCGCCGATGGTCGTGCCGACCTTGTGCTGCCGCTTGATCAGCGTTTTACGTTCGACACGTTCGTGGTGGGCAAGCCCAACGAGTTCGCGCATGCCTGCGCGCGCCGCGTGGCCGAGCATCCGTCGAGCCCCGGCTTCAACCCGCTCTTCCTGTATGGCGGCGTGGGGCTCGGCAAGACGCATCTGATGCATGCGATCGGGCTCGACCTGACGCGCCGCAACGACGTCTCGGTCGCCTACATGTCGGCCGAGAAGTTCATGTATCGCTTCATCTCTGCGATCCGGTCGCAACAGACGATCGAGTTCAAGGAGCAGTTGCGTTCCGTCGACGTGCTGATGATCGACGACCTGCAGTTCCTGATCGGCAAGGACAATACGCAGGAAGAGTTCTTTCACACGTTCAACGCGCTGGTCGATGCCGGCAAGCAGATCGTGGTGTCGGCCGACAAGTCGCCGTCGGATCTGTCGGGGCTCGAGGATCGGCTGCGCACGCGCCTGGGTTGCGGCATGGTCGCCGATCTGCACGCGACGACGTTCGAGTTCCGGCTGTCGGTGCTGCAGGCGAAGGCCGACCGTTCGGGCGTCGCCGTGCCGCCGCGCGTGATCGACTTTCTCGCGCACAAGATCACCAGCAATGTCCGCGAGCTCGAAGGCTCGCTGAACCGGTTGATCGCGCATGCCAATCTGTTCGGGCGCCCCGTGACGCTGGAGGCGACGCAGGAGGTGCTGCACGACATCCTCAAGGCGCACGACCGCCGCGTTACGATCGAGGAGATCCAGCGCAAGGTGTCCGAGCACTGGAACATCCGGCTGAGCGACATGTCGTCGGCGCGACGCGCGCGAGCGGTGGCGCGGCCGCGGCAGGTGGCGATGTACCTGGCCAAGCAGCTGACCTCGCGGTCGCTGCCGGAGATCGGGCGGAAGTTCGGCAATCGCGACCACACCACGGTGATGCATGCCGTGAGCCGGATCACGGAGCTCATGGAGCTGGACGCGAGCTTTGCGGAAGATGTCGATCTGCTGCGGCGGATGCTGGAGAGCTGAGGGGCTGTGGGGAAGGAAGGCCAGGGCGTCGTGCGCAGCACGCCTTCGGCATGACGCCCTGGACCCGCCAAGGGGCAGTCGCCCCTTGGATCCCCCTGACTTGAGTCATGGGTTCTAAGGGCGACTGCCCTTAGCGGGGTCCAGGGGCAGAGCCCCTGGCCTTCTTCGGCGTCAAGCCGCCCCAGTCTGGTGTCGCTTCGGGCGCCCTGGTATGATCTGGCCCCGAATCATCGCGTCCGGCAGGTACTAGACCCATGAAGCTCAAGGCCGATCGCGCGACACTCCTGCGGGCGCTGGCCCACATCCAGAGCGTCGCCGAGAAGCGCAACACGATCCCGATCCTCGCCAACGTTCTCATCGAGGCGCGCGACGGGAAACTCCGCCTCACCGCGACCGACATGGAGATCGCGGTCGAGGAAGAGGGCGATGCGAGCGTCGAGCGCGAAGGCCGCACCACCGCACCCGCCGCGACCCTCTACGAGATCGTCCGCCGGCTTCCCGACGGCTCCACGGTCGAGTTCGACCATCCCGGCGGCGACGCAGCCCTCGCACTCCGCGCCGGCCGCTACGCGACCAGCCTGAACGTGCTTCCCGTCGAGGACTTTCCCAACATGACGGCGGGCAAGCTGCCGTGCCAGTTCGTGTTGGCGCCGGACATCCTGCGCGACCTGATCGATCGCACGCGGTTCGCGATCTCCACAGAAGAAACCCGTTATTACTTGAACGGTATTTACCTGCACCATGGCGGCGGCAAGTTGCGCGCGGCCGCGACCGACGGCCACCGCCTGGCCCGCGTCGAGACCGACCTCCCCGACGGTGCCGCCGACATCCCCGGCGTCATCATTCCGCGCAAGACGGTGGGCGAGATCCGCAAGCTGCTCGACGAAGGCTCCGTTCCCGTCAGTATCGCGCTGTCGGATACGCGGATCCGCTTTGAGGTCGGGCCCGTGCGCCTTACCAGCAAGCTGATCGACGGCACGTTCCCGGATTACGAGCGTGTGATCCCGCAGGACAACGACAAGATCCTGCATGTCGGGCGCAAGGAGTTTTCGGACGCGGTCGCGCGCGTGGCCGCCATCAGCCAGGAGCGCTCGCGCCCGGTGAAGATGAGCCTGTCGCCGAATGTGCTGATCCTGTCGGCCGCGAGCCCCGACCAGGGCACCGCGAGCGAGACGCTCGACGAGGGGCGCGCGACCTACGATGCCGAGCCGCTCGAGATCGGCTTTCAAGCGCGCTACCTCAACGACATTACCGACCATATCAAGGAAATGGTGGAATTCCGCTTCGCCGACGGCTCGGCGCCGACCGTGGTGCAGGACACGGCGGACGGCTCCGCACTCTACGTCCTGATGCCGATGCGCGTCTGACGGAGGGCGCACGTCCGGTGGCGCCGTGACACGGCTCCTGCGTGCGACGCTCACCGATTTTCGGAACTACGCAGCGACCCAGTTCGAGCCTGGCCGGGGCTTGAGCGTGGTCACCGGCCCGAACGGCTCGGGCAAGACCAACCTGCTCGAGGCGCTGTCGTTGCTCGCACCGGGCCGTGGTGTGCGTGCGTCGCGCACGGATGCCTGGCCCCGCCGCGGAGCGGTTGATCGCCAGGCGGCGTTCTGGTCCGTTGCAGCGCGGATCGAGCGGCATGGCGCGGTCCACGAGCTCGGCACCGGCAGTACGCCGGAGACCGGACCGCGACGCATCGTGCGGTTCGACGGCGCCACCTTGCGCGGCCGCGAGGCTGCCGGGGTGATGCTCAAGGCCGTGTGGCTCACGCCGCAGATGGAGCGGCTGTTTGGCGAGGCGGCATCGGGGCGCCGGCGCTTCCTCGATCGCCTGGTGGCAACGTTGGAACCTGGCCATGCAGCCGAGCTCGCCGCTCACGACACCGCCGTGCAGAACCGCAACCGCCTGCTGGCCGAACGCCGCTCGGAGGCCGCCTGGTTTGCGGCGCTGGAGGATGCGATCGCGCGCCATGCGGTGGCGGCGGGCGCGGCCCGCGCCTCGCTCTGCCGTCGCCTGAACGAGGCGGCCCGCGCGGCCGATGATCCGGCGTTCCCCGCCTCCCTGCTGGCGCTCGTCGATCCCGTGGCGGCGCGGCTGGCGGAAGCGCCCGCGCGGGAGGTCGAGCAGTGGCTGCGCGACGCGTTGGCGGGGCGGCGTCATGACGACCAGGCGACCGGCGCCACCTCGCTCGGCGCGCACCGTGCCGACCTCGCGATCAGCGAGGCTGCGAGCGGGCTGCCGGCGAACGAGGCCAGCACCGGTCAGCAGAAATCGCTGCTGGTCGGCATCGTGCTGGCGCATGCGCGGCTCGTGGCGGCGGCCACCGGCGAGCCGCCGCTGCTGCTGCTGGATGAGCCGCTGGTGCACCTTGACGCCGCGCGCCGGACGGCACTTTTCGCGGCGCTGCGCACGCTCGGCGCGCAGGTGCTGCTCACCGGCACCGACGAAGACGCTTTCGCCCCACTGAGAGATGAATCCGCGTTCTTTCGGACGGATGGCGGCACATCGGCTGACGGGATGATCTGGCCGCAGGGCACGGAGAGGTCTATATAGGAACTTCGCGCGTGTACGCGCGCGTTATTCTGTTGATCTTGCCAGGAGTGTCCAGCCGGAATGTCCGACCACGCCGAGCCGAAGCCTTTGCCCGACGCTTCCACCAGGATCTCTGGCCCCAGGACGTCCGACGGCGCGGCTCCTTCCGGAATGGACGACGCCTATGACGCGGCCTCTATTTCCGTGCTGCGCGGGCTCGACGCCGTCCGCAAGCGGCCGGGCATGTATATCGGCGACACCGATGACGGTTCGGGCCTGCACCACATGGCGTTCGAGATCATTGACAATGCCGTGGACGAGGCGCAGGCGGGATTTTCCGATGCCTGCTCGCTGACGCTGAACGGCGACGGCTCCGTCACGGTGGTCGATAACGGCCGCGGCATCCCGACCGACATGCATCACGAGGAGGGCATCTCGGCTGCCGAGGTGGTGCTGACGCGCCTGCATGCGGGAGGAAAGTTCAACCAGAATTCCTACAAGGTCTCGGGCGGCCTCCATGGCGTCGGTGCCGCCGTGGTGAACGCGCTCAGCGAGTGGATGGACGTCCGCATCTGGCGAAACGGCCTCGAACACTTCATCCGGTTCCAAAACGGCGATGCCGTGGCGCCGCTGATCGTGGTGGGTCCGAGTGACCATCCGACCGGCACGGAGGTCACGTTCAAGCCGGCGGGCACGACCTTCACGAAGGTCGAGTTCGAGCTGCCCATCCTGGAGCGGCGCCTGCGCGAGCTCGCCTTTCTGAATTCGGGATTGCGCATCGTGCTTCGCGACGAGCGCCACACGCCGGGCGTGGAGCACATGTTCTTCTATGAAGGCGGGCTGAGCGCCTTTGCCGAGTGGCTGGACCGCGGCAAGCTGGCGCTGCTGCCGGCGCCGATCTACGCGGCGGGAGCAGCGGGCGAGCGCGGCATTCGGGTCGAGTTTGCCATGGTGTGGAACGATTCGTACCACGAGACCATGCTGTGCTTCACCAACAACATTCCGCAGCGCGACGGCGGCACGCATCTCGCGGGCTTCCGCCAGGCGCTGACCCGCGTGATCACGAAATACGCGGAGGCGAACGGCAAGAAGGACAGTCTCGCACTCACCGGCGAGGACATGCGCGAGGGACTCACCTGCGTCCTGTCCGTGAAGGTGCCCGATCCGAAATTCTCCAGCCAGACCAAGGACAAGCTGGTCAGTTCGGAAGTGCAGCCGGTGGTGCACGCGGCTGCCGCCGATGCGATCGCGCACTGGTTCGAGACGCATCCGAAAGAGGCTCGCCTCGTCATCGCCAAGGTGACCGATGCCGCCTCCGCCCGCGAGGCCGCGCGTCGCGCCCGCGAGCTCACCCGCCGCAAGGGCGTGCTCGACATTTCGAGCCTGCCCGGCAAGCTCGCCGACTGTTCAGAACGCGACAGCGCCAAAGCGGAAATCTTCATCGTCGAGGGCGATAGCGCCGGTGGTACCGCGAAACAGGGCCGCGACCGCAAGTTCCAGGCGATCCTGCCGCTGAAGGGAAAAATCCTGAACGTCGAGCGCGCCCGCTTCGACCGCATGCTCGGCAGTGCGGAAATCGGCACGCTGATCACCGCACTCGGCACCGGGATTGGCCGCGGCGAGCCGGAGCAGGGCGGCTTCGACATTTCCAAGCTGCGCTACGGCCGCATCGTGCTGATGACCGACGCCGATGTGGACGGCTCGCACATTCGCACGTTGCTGCTGACCTTCTTCTTTCGCCAGATGCCGGAGCTGATCAGCAACGGCAACCTCTATATCGCGCAGCCGCCGCTGTTCCGCGCCAAGCGCGGCAATGATGTGCGCTATCTCAAGAACGACGAGCAGCTCGAGAACTATCTCCTCGAAAAGGCGCTCGCGCATGCGACGCTGACGCTGTCGGATGGTCGCGTGCTCGCGGGCGACGAGATGCGCGCCGAGGCCGAGTGGCTGCGCGACGCGGCAGGTGCGCTGCGCCGGCTTGCCTCCGGCGCGCCGATGCCCGTTGGCCTGCTCGAACAGGTGGCGATTGCGGGTGCGCTCGACCCGGGAGCGACCGATGCGGCACAACGCAACGCGGAAGCTCAGCGGCGACTGAATGCGATCTCGCTCGCGTCGGAACGCAACTGGACCGTTGTTTCGGAAGATGGCGGCAGTCTCCGTCTCGCCCGCACCGTCCGCGGCGTGAGCGAGCGCTACGTGCTGGATGCAACGACGCTGCGCACCACGGAAGCGCGATGGATCGCCGAAAAGGCGCCGCTGTTCTCGCGCGATTTTGCGAGTGCCGCACGCTTGCAGCTCGATGCCGGCACCGAGATCGATGTCGGCGGTCCCGCCTCGGCCTTCGACCGTATTCTCCTGCACGGCAGGCGCGGTCTGACCATCAGCCGCTTCAAGGGCCTCGGTGAGATGAACGCCGAGGAGTTGTGGAACACCACGCTTGATCCGTCGACGCGCACGCTGCTGCAGGTGAAGGTCGGCGACATCGAGGAGGCTGCCCAGGTCTTCTCGACGCTGATGGGCGACGTGGTCGAGCCGCGCCGCGACTTTATTGTCGGCAACGCGCTCAAGGTCGCCAATCTGGACGTCTGAGAGATGTGTCGTGATGTCCGGGCGGAGACGATGAGGGGTTGCAGATCGCCTACGCTTGTTCCTGAGGGTTCGTGCGCGGGAGAGGCAGCGATCGTCGTCGCCGGCTTGCCGGGCATTGACGCGGCGGAGGCGATACCCGCGCGGATCACGAACTTGACGACTCATCGAGGCGCTCCTTGCCTCCACGCACTCGTGGTTTTCATCGACTCCCGAACAGATCGGCGCCCTGGCCGTTTTCCTCTGCCCGTCCGGTGCTGCCACTATTACTGGAGCGCTGCTGTCGATCGACGATGGATGGAAGACTGTCTCGCATGCATCGCTGTCGACGCCGCGTGAGTCCCATCGATGATCGAAAGGAGGAGGCGGACTTGTCTGGAGCGTGGCTTGAGGACGCTCCTTTCGACAGCGAAGATTCGCATAGAGCAAAGCTGGGCCCGCGAGAGCACAGCCTGACGTGAAGCTCAGTATCAACAATGATGCGCGCGCGGACTAGTTCCTACCATCAATTTCTGTCGCGACCGTTTGCGCCCGGCTAGCACGGCTTGGTCCAACAAGACTCGTCGGCGATTGCGCGTCATGGGCGGTCATCAGCGCAGCTCACAGCCACGACAAGGGAGCTATGATCGCGTGACACGCGAAGGCCACGTTCGGGAGGCAAGTCGCGGCTGGCTCGCGCGGTCTCGGCGAGTTCGTCGTGCCGGCCTCGTCGTTACCAGCAAACGACGAGCTCATTGAGCGTTGGCGCGTCCGATCAGGCGTCGGTTAGGTAGTTTCCGAACCTGCCGCGATCCAGAGCCGGCGACTAGCGTTCATCCGCCAATAAGACGATGGAGCGGCACCCTTCCTGGGTGCTCGCGACTGCATAGCCGATCGCGACTTTCGACGGCCGAAGTGCCACAACGATCAGAGGTCAACATGGACACAGCTGTACAGACCGCCGCTCTGGCGGGCAACCAGAGGCTGCCGCCCGCCCCCGACCTGGTGCCCCCCGCCTACGAGTTGCAGCTGATGGATCGCTATTGGCGCGCCGCCAATTACCTCTCGGTTGGTCAGATCTACTTGTATGACAACGCGATGCTGCGCGAGAAACTGACGCTCGCGCACGTCAAACCGCTCGTCGTCGGCCATTGGGGCACGACGCCCGGGCAGAACTTCATCTATGTTCACCTGAACCGCATCATCAAGAAACACGATCTCGACATGTTCTACATCGCCGGTCCCGGGCACGGCGGTCCGGCGCTGGTCGCCAACACCTATCTCGAAGGAAGCTACAGCGAGATCTATCCCGATATCAGCCAGGATGAAGCCGGGATCAAGAAGCTGTTCACCCAGTTCTCGTTCCCGGGCGGCATTTCGAGCCACGTGGCGCCCACGACACCGGGTTCGATCCACGAAGGCGGTGAGCTGGGCTACTCGCTGAGCCACGCATTCGGCGCCGCGTTCGACAATCCGGGCCTGATCGTGGCCTGCATTATCGGCGACGGTGAGGCCGAGACAGGCCCGCTGGCAACCGCATGGCAGTCAAACAAGCTCCTCGACCCGGCAACCGACGGCGTCGTGCTTCCCATCCTGCATCTCAACGGCTTCAAGATCAGCAACCCGACCATTCTCGCGCGCATCACGCCGGAGGAGCTCGAGCAGTTTCTGCGCGGCTGTGGATGGAACCCCTATTTCGTGGAGGGGGACGATCCGGACACGATGCATGGCCTGATGGCCGAGACGCTCGACAAGGTCGTGGGCGACATCCACGAGATCCAGCAGGCTGCGCGGGCCACCGACAAGCCGATGCGGCCGCGCTGGCCGATGATCGTGCTCCGCTCGCCCAAAGGCTGGACCGGGCCGAAGGTGATCGACGGCCTGAAGATCGAGGGCACGTTCCGCTCGCATCAGGTGCCGATCCTGGTCGATGCCGCGCATCCCGGTCACGTTGCCGACCTCGAGACCTGGATGCAGAGCTACAAGGCCCACGAGTTGTTCGATGAAGAGGGCCGCCTGATGCCGGAGCTGGCAGCGCTCGCACCGCGCGGCGACCGCCGGATGGGTGCGAACCCGCATACGAATGGTGGTCTGCTCCTGCATGATTTGCACATGCCCGACTTTCGGCTGCATGCGGTCCACGTCGCGTCCCCGGGCGCGGTCACGGCGCAGGACACCATGGTGCTGGGCAAGTTCCTCCGCGATGTGACGGTGATGAACCAGGTGCAGCGCAACTTCCGCATTTTCGGACCTGACGAGACACTCTCGAACCTTCTCGGCGACGTCTTTGAAGTCACCAGCCGGCAATGGGATGCGAGGCAGGTCGATGACGACGAGTTCCTCGCCGCCGAGGGCCGCGTCGTGGACTCGATGCTCAGCGAACATCAATGCGAGGGGTTCCTCGAAGGCTACCTGCTGACCGGCCGCCATGGTCTGTTCAATAGCTACGAAGCCTTCATCCGTATCGTCGACTCCATGGTCAGCCAGCACGCAAAATGGCTCAAGGTGACGGCGGAACTCCCGTGGAGACGGAACATCGCATCGCTGAATTACCTGCTCGCCTCACATGTCTGGCAACAGGACCATAACGGGTTCACGCACCAGGATCCCGGCTTCCTCGACCACGTGGTCAACAAGAAAGCCGACATCGTCCGCTGCTATCTGCCGGCGGATGCGAATTGCCTGCTGTCGGTCATGGACCACTGCCTGCGCAGCCGTCACTATGTGAATGTCGTCGTCGCGGGAAAGCACGCGCTCCCGCAATGGCTGACGATGGACCAGGCCGTCACCCACTGCACCGAGGGCCTCGGCATCTGGGGATGGGCCAGCAACGATCATGATGCCGATCCGGACGTCGTGATGGCCAGTTGTGGCGACACGCCTGCGCTCGAAAGCCTCGCTGCGGTCTCCATTCTCCGCCAGCATCTCCCGGATTTGAAGATCCGCGTGATCAATGTCGTCGATCTCATGAAGCTGCAGCCCGAGTCCGAGCATCCGCACGGCCTCAGCGAGGTGGATTACGACCACATGTTCACGCGCGACAAGCCGATCATTTTCGCCTTTCACGGGTATAGCAGGCTGATCCAGACGCTGACCTATCACCGGACCAATCGGAACCTTCACGTCCGGGGATACAAGGAGGAAGGCACGATCACGACGGCGTTCGACATGCGCGTCCAGAACGACCTCGATCGTTTCCACCTGGTCATGGATGTGCTGAACCAGGTTGGCTGGCTGGGCACCAAGGCGGCCTATCTCAAGCAGCTGATGATGGACAAGCTCGTCGAGCACAAACATCATATCGACAAGCATGGCGAAGACCTTCCGGAAATCCGCAGCTGGGTGTGGGGTCAAGTGCTGTGACCGAGGGTCTCGGCGCGGCATCCCGAGTCGATCGGGCCTAAAGAAGTCTTCTTTTTCTGAAGAAAAAGAAGCAAAAAGACTTCTATCCGTTTGGACGCAGCCGGCGGCTCTTAGCGGATAGAAGTTCTTTGGTTCTTTCTTTCAAGAAAGAATAAGTCTTCGTAAACGCGAAACCTGTCTCGGCAGGTCGACAAGTGCCTCTCTAGCCCATCGGGTTGTCAGCCGCGCCTGGGGCGCTGTGCACATCCAAGGGCAATTGACTATCGTAGCCCAAGTGAGCGAAGTCGCGGGCATACGCGGTCCGCACCCGCTCGATCGACACCGGATCGTAGTGATCCGCGATCGATATCGAGCGCGGCCGATACTCTCCCTTGTAGCGACCAAGCCGCGACGCGGATGTCTCGATCCGCAATGCGGCAGCCATCCTGTCGATATCGTCCGCGAGACTTTCGTAGCGAAGAAGGTAGTCCGCGCAGATCGTATCGTCGATCGTGTAGACGTGCCAATCGATCGGCAGCCGGTCGGCGCACACGAAGTCCCGGAACCGATCGCGCCGCTCCTCGGACGCCATGTCGCGCGGCAGGTCCGGATTGCAGAACCAGAACGCGCTGACCGCCTTGTCGAACGGGTTCCGTACGCAGGCGATCTTGGTGTAGCGGTTCCAAATTCTGTCACCGATCAGCGCCCTGATATGGGAAGCGGCGGCGTGGTTGTAGAATCGTGCGCCGACCGCAAAGTCGCCGCGGGCGCCGATGATCCCGATCGGGGTGATACGCTCCTCCAGGAAATGCGCGGGACCGGAATACCTGTCGTCGCAACAGCCCTCCAGCAGGATCTCGACACTGGTTCCAGCCGTCTTCTGCGTCTTCATATAGATGAACTGGTGGCTATGGCTGATCAGCATGACCTGTCTCGTAATGATCAGGGCGGCGGGAAGCAAGGGCGCGCCGACCCGGTAAAGCTCTCCGCATGAACCTTTTATATGATCGCGCGATCGGCCAGAAAACTCTTCGTGCATGATCCCTGCGAACAGCGGAACCGGTGGTGTCCCCATCGAGCGAGGGCAGGAGGGCGCGCGTCCGTTGCAGTCCCAGCGGGAGATGCGCGCAAGGGCCGGAGCTTCACGCAAGGACGGTGCGCACGCGGTCGTAACGACGAGCGCGTCGGCGACGACCAGGGTCTCCCGGGCCCCGGATCTCGTGCTCGAAACTCCTGCACGAGCCTCCCTTCCGTGAGCGGATCCGCGGCGGTCGGCGCAGTCGCGGGCACGTGCCGCTCCCAGCCGCCCGCCACCTGCACGTCGATCGGGATCGGTGCGGCGGCGAGGCGTCGTCCGACCTAGTCCCCCACGACGCGTGCGCAGCGTCCGACGATGAGGGCGTGGAGGCCTGCGGGCGTGCAGGCCGCTTCCTCGCCGGGCGACAGCGCGTTCCCCCGGCCGTCGAAGCCGAGCACGACATAGGGCGTGGTGCGGCCGCCTTTCGGCTCGATGACGCCCGCGAGGAATGGCCGGTGGTCGCCAAGAAACACCAGGAGCGACGATCGCGTCTCCTGCGACAGGAGCTCGACCAGGCGGTCCAGCATCCGGTCCGCATTGCCGAGATGATGCGCCCAGGCGAGCGCTGGCGTGGGACATCCGGGCAGCCGGTCCCGCCCGTGCGGCCCGTGATTTTCCATCGTCACCGCGTAGATGAATTGCGGCCCGGCGCGATCGCGCAACGCCTGGCCGATCCGCGCCGCCACGCACGCATCCGCGATATAGGGACCGACCCTGGCGGGCGCGGGCCCGAACGCGTCGGGGCCCAGCACCGTGCGGAAGCCGATCGCCGGCATCAGCCGCGTGCGGTCGTAGAACTCGAGCGGATAGGGGTGGAGGAAGGTCGCGTGATAGCCCAGCGCCCCGAGCAGCGAGGGAAGCGCATGCGCCCGCTCCCCCGCGGCCGTGAGATACGGATCGAACCGCCGGAAGCCGAGCTCCTGCTCGGACCGGCCGAACAGCACTCCGTATTCCGTCCGCATCGTGTACGCGCCGAAGCCGGACACCGCGAGTGCCCCGAACCGCCACGACTGCGCGCGTGCCCGCGCCAGGCCGGGCAGCGCGGTCGCGACATGCCGGTTGAGGCCGGGGATCGCCGCCGGATCGACGAAGGACTCGCACTGGACGACGACCACGAGCACCGGCGGATCGTCGCCGGGAAGGAGACCGCGGGGTGCGGGCGGGTCGGCACTTCGCCACCACTGCGCCGTGTAGGCCGCGAGGGTCGGGATGAGGCCCCAGCGCGCCACATCGGCTTCGAGATCCGGCCGCACCATCATGCCTCTGGCAGCGGCGCGTCGCAGGCTCAGCCGGAGAACAGCCGCCGCGAGCGACGCGAGCACCACCGCGATCAGACGTGGCCCGACGCCGCCGCTGAGCGAGGCGGCCAGCGCCGCGGCACCCGCCGGGATCACGGCCAGCAAGGCGAGGATCGTACGCGGCGGCAGTGCTGCCACGTAGAAGCGGGGATGGCGGATCATCATGCGCAGGGAAGCGGCGTCGGAGAAGCAGACGGGCTCGCCCAGCATGCGGAACTTGGCGTTCGAGCCCACCACCAGGGAAGCGGTCGCGGCGAGGATCACGCCCGCGCCGGCGGCTGCACTTCCGGTGACCAGCAGCACACAGGCGAAGCCGAGGGTGAGGGTGGGAAGCTGGATCGCGAGCGCCGCCGCACCGCGCCGCCCGCGCGGCCGCGCCCGGCGGTCGATCACGACGGCGCCCGCCGCCGCCCCGGCAAACAGCATCACGTCGAGGGCGGCAGACCAGGACGACGTCATCGAGGCGAGGTGGTCATGTGTCGCGGTCTTGCCGCGGTCATGGGCAAAGAACAATGGTGACCGGCTGCGGACTGTCCTGTGACTTGCCATACGCTGGCGCAGTTTTTAGAGTCGGGTGTCTACCGGGGAGTTCTCCTGCCGTGCGTTGTCGAGGAGGAGCAAGCTCCGGTCGGTCCCCGTCGTCACCGGATCCCGTTTGACGTCAACCCGCGTGCGTCACGCGCGACGAGGGGTCTTTTATCCTCTGGCTCCCGCCTGCGATCGGCTGATCGAGTCGTTGCTCCGGCCTCTGCCGTTCGCGACCCGGCGACGGGCCGTGGCCTCGGTCATGCCCGCGGCGTGCCCGCCCGAACTCCTGCTCGCGCAGCTGACGGAACGATCCGGCCAGGATTGGCGGCCGCGTCCGGCGGTCACGCCACGCCGCCATCCCGGGGAGAGGCGGCATGCCTGACGGATCCTCGCTGGCCGCGGCATTCCCCGACCATCTCGTCGCTCCCGGACGCCGCATCCTGATGCTGCAGGGCTTGATGGGCCCCTTCTTCGATCGCCTGGCACGCGGCTTCCGCCGCCACGGCCACGACGTGCACAAGGTGCATTTCAACGGCGGCGACCGGTTGTTCTGGCGCGGCCCTGCCACGGACTACACCGGCACGCTCGCCGACTGGCCGGCGACACTCGAGGCGATCCTCGACGCGCGCCGCATCACCGATGTGGTCCTGTTCGGCGACTGCCGGCTGCATCACCGCGCCGCGATCGCGGTGTGCCGCGAGCGGCAGCTCCCGGTGCATGTGTTCGAGGAGGGCTATGTCCGTCCCGACTGGGTGACGTTCGAGCTCGGCGGCGTGAACGGCCATTCGAGCCTGCCGCGCGACAGCGCGCACTACCTCGCCGAGGCGGCGACGCTGCCGCCCGCGCCCGCGAACCCGCCGCTGCCCTCCTCCTTCCGCCGCCGCGCGGTCGAGGGCGTGCTCTACAATGCGGCCGACCTTCTCACCCGCCGCCACTACCGGCACTGGACCAATCACCGGCCGTGGCATCCCCTCACCGAGGGCGTCGGATGGCTTCGTCGGCTGTGGCGGGCGCGGGCGGCCCGCGCCCGCGGCGAGGCACTCCTCGGCCGCCTCGCCGATACGAGCACGCCCTACGTCCTGTTCACGTTGCAGCTCGATGCCGATGCGCAGATCAGGCTGCACTCGGATTTCAGCGGCATGGCGGCGGCACTCGCCACCGTGATCGGCTCCTTCGCCCGTCATGCGCCCCCCGGGCTACGGCTGGTCGTCAAGCAGCACCCGCTCGATAACGGCCTGACCGACTGGCGCAGGCTCACCGGCCGCCTCGCCTTGGAGCACGGCGTCGCGGATCGCGTGGACTACCTGGAGGGCGGCGACATCGCGCTGGTGGTGCGGCCGGCACGCGGGCTCGTGACGATCAACAGCACCACCGGAACGCTCGCGGCCGCGCATGGCGTGCCGACGGTGACGCTCGGCCACGCCGTGTACGGGATCGAGGGCATCGTGCACACCGGACCGCTCGACGGCTTCTGGACGGCGCCGACACCGCCCGATCCGGCCGTGTTCGCGGCCTTTCGACGTGTGCTGATCGAGCGCTGCCTCGTCCCGGGTGGGTTCTTCTCCGACCAGGCGCTCGACACGCTGGTCGCCGCCGCGATCGCCCGGTTCGAGGCGAGGCTGCCTGCGGGGAGCGTTGCGCCGTCGTCGACCGGCATCGGCGCGACATCATGAACGTGCTCAGCCGCAGGGACATGGCGCCGGGCGCCCCCTCAGCGACCGATCGGCTGGTGCTCGACATCTCGCGCCTCCTGTCGCGCGCGCGCGCTGCGGTGCCCACAGGGATCGACCGGGTGGAGCTTGCCTGGGCCGAGTATCTTCTGGATCATGAAGCCGGCAGGCTCGACTTCGCGGCGATCCATCCCGTGGGCGTGAGCGGTCAGCTTCCGTTCGCCGCGGCGCAGCGGTTCGTGGAGGCGTTGCAGCGGACCTGGGAGGGCGGCGTGCCGCGGGAGCGAGTGGCAGCACTCGGACATCGGCTCCTGCACGGCCTCCTGCTGCCGCGCCCCGCGGCCAGGCCGCGCGGCAGCGCACGCGTGGCGACCTATCTGCTGCTGTCGCACCAGAACCTGGACCGCCCGCGGGTCGTGCAAGACGCGCTGGCGCGGCACCGGGCCCGCCTCGTGGCGATGGTGCACGACCTGATCCCGCTGGAATTCCCCGAATATTGCGGGCCGCGGCAACCGGCCCGGCACCGGCTGCGGGTGGACACCGTGGCGCGACAGGCCGCCGCCGTGATCGTGCCGTCCCGCGCGGTCCGCGACGGGCTCGTCGCGCGTCTGGCCGCGCGCGGCGTCTCGCTGCCCGTGCATGTCGTGCCGAACGGCGTCCATCTCGCGGCGCTCGCAGCCGCACGCGGACTGCAGGCGGCCGGGCACGCCGCGGCGCCGCCGTATTTCGTGTGCCTGGGGACGATCGAGCCCCGTAAGAACCACGCGCTCCTGCTCGCGGTGTGGCGCCAGCTCGCGGCGACGCTCGGCCGCGACGCACCGCGTCTCGTTCTGGTCGGGCGTCGCGGCTGGGAGTGCGAGCACGTTCACCGCCTGATCGACCGCGCGCCGGCACTCAAGGAGCTGGTGACCGAACACAACAGCCTCACCGACACGGAGCTCGTCCGCCTGCTCCGCGGCGCACGTGCGCTGCTCTACCCGTCCTTCGCCGAGGGTTTCGGCCTTCCCGTCGCCGAGGCGCTCGCCTTGGACGTTCCGGTGATCTGCTCGGATATCCCGCCGCATCGGGAGGTGGGAGGCAGCGCCGCGATCTATCTCCATCCGACCGACGGCCCGGGCTGGGCGGCGGCCATCGACGCGTCGCTGCGCCGCGATCCGGCAACAACTTGCGCGTCCGCCCGGGTGCGGCGGCATGTCGCACCTCTCACCTGGGCGCCGACGGTGCGCGCGGCGCTTGACCTGCTCGACAACGGATCCGCCCTTCGGGTACGCATTGACCCGACGACGGCGACACTATGATGGCCGGCCTGCCGGTCCAGGGAGTTCCTGATGTCAGACCATGCGATCGTACTCAGCCTGCCTGTGGGCGACCGTTCGGTCTCCTTCCGGCTCGGCAACCGTAATGGGATGGACTTCATCGCCTGTCGTCTGGCGGCGACCGGGCTCGCCCAGTACGAAGCTCCGATGCCGGCACTCGTGGTCGATCTGGTCGCAGGTGACGGTGTCATGCTCGATATCGGCGCCAATAACGGGATGTTCTCCCTGCTCGCCGCGGCCGCCAGTGCCGAGCTCGAGGTTTATGCCTTCGAGCCGCTTCCCGAGGCGTGGGACATCCTGACCGAGAACCTGGCGCTCAACCCCGATCTGACACGACGCATCCACGCGCAGCACCTGGCACTCTCGTCCAGCAGCGGGCCGGTCGCATTCTTCAAGACCATCAACGAATTCGGCTTTCTCTCGACCAGCTCGTCGATCGAGGAGTCGCATGCCCGCTCGGTCGGCCGCGGCGTGTTCGAGCGCGAGGAGGTGATGTCGCAGACGCTCGATGCCTGGGCGGCGGAACATCTCGCCGGGCGCAAGATAAGCTTCATCAAGATGGACGTGGAGCGGCATGAACATGCCGTTCTCGAAGGTGGGTGGAACATCGTTCGCGAGCAGCGGCCGATCATCGTCTTCGAAGTGCTTCCCGACGCTCAGGCCGAGAGCATCGAGCGCCTGATCGCGGAGGAGCGCTACCTGCACTTCGCCATCGCACCCGACAGGTTCCGTTTCCTGCCGCATGTTCATTACGTGCACGGCGCGGAAAACCACCTCCTCTGTCCGGCGGAGCGCGCCGACAAGTTCCTGATGCTGGCCAGGCGACATGGACTCGGTATCGACATCCGCTAAGCCGCCCCGCTTCCTGCGCCTGCGCGGCCGGCCTTCCACGCACCGCCTGCGGTTTAACGCCGTGGCGGCCGCCGCCTCCGAGGCCCAGGCGCGGCACGACTGGGACGAGGCCCGCGAGCTCTGGCGAACGGCGACCGAGCTGCAGCCGCGCGATGTCAATGCCTGGCTGCAGTACGGCAACATGCTGAACGAGCTCGCCCGCTTCGGTGACGCCGTGTCCGCGTTCCGCCACGCGGGCGACCTCGATCCCGCCTCGCTGCATCCGCAGATCGGGGTCGCCGGCGTGGCGGAGCGCGAAGGTCGCTGGCACGACGCGCACGCGGCGTGGCGCGCGATCGCCGATGCGGCGCGGGTGGGCGACGACGCCGCGGCCGTCGTCCATGCCGGCTTCCATGCGGCTCTGTCGGCGCTGAACATGGGCGATCCGGCCGCCGCCGACGCCTGTCTGCGCGACGTTGCTCGCGACGCGCCGCCAGCGTTGACCGAACCCTATGCGTTGCTGCAGGCCCAGATCCTCAAGCATCGCGATCCCGCATCCGCCCTGGCGATCCTGCAGGATCCGCGCAGCCGCATGGCGGAGGACCGCTCGGTCATGTTCGAGAGAGCCTCGATCTGCCTGGAGCTGGGCCGGCATGTGGCAGGCCTCGACATTCTCGACGCGGCCGCGCGGATCCACGGCGAATGGCCCGACCTGCTCTGGTTGAAGGCGGATCTCGCCGAGCGCCTCGGGCGCTGGGACGATGTGCTCGGCGCCTGTCTGCCGTTCGCCGCGACGGCGGGGCGCGGCCTCAGATTTCTCGATCGCAGCTTCGATGCGGCGCTCCGGCTGGACGATCTCGTGCTCGCGCGCTCGCTCGCGCTCCGGCTCGCCAGGAGCGGCGAGCTTCGCCTGATCCACCGGCTGATCGAGCCCTACGAGCACGACGGCCAGCTCGCGCGCGCACGGTTGCTGTGCCGCTGGTGTCGCCGCCGATGGCCGCATAGCTCCTGGCATCGGTCGAAATACATCCTGCTCACCGCACGCTCGCGATCGCTTGATGTGGCGGATCGGGAGACCCGGCGCGAGATCGGCCGGCACGGACACGAGCGCGAGACCGTGCGCATCTCAGCCCGTGCGGCGTTCGTGGCGGGGAGCTTCACCGAGGCGGTCCGGCGCCTCCGCCACGCGCTTGAGCAGGATCCGGGCGATGAGGACAGTGCCGTGCTGCTCGGCTACGCGATCGCCAACGCCGACAGTCTCGGGGCGGCCGAGACCTGGTTCGCAGGCCTCGCGTCCCGAAGCTTCCAGTCGCGCGCGGCCCTGGTCGGGCTCGCCCACATGGCCATGCGCCTGCGCGACCGGCACGCCACCTATGAGCGATGGCTGCGGGTCGCGACCATCCACCCCGGCGACGACATCGCCCATGTCGAGCTTGCCCGCAGCGCCTACGAGTTGCGCGACATGGAGCTCGTGGACCAGATCTGCCGGGAACGTCTCGCGGCCGCACCGCATGACCGAACGATGCGCGAGTTCCAGGCCTGGTTTCTGCTCGCGACCGGCCGCCCCGGCGCGGCCTGGGCCACGCTGCTGCGGCTGACGCGCACGCACCCGTCCTGGACGGTGGCCAGCCTGATGATCCAGGCGGCGCACGCGGTGGGGCGGCTCGACCGGCGGCTGGCGCTGATCGCCGCGATGGTACCGCGCTCCACCAGCGCCGAGGGCGCGCGACGCTGCTACGAGCTCGTGCGTCAGCTGAGTGCGGCAGGACGCCTGGACCTGCTCGACGTCTTTCTCGGACGTTCGCGGATCCCGCCGCGCGACATGCCCTGGCTGGCGCCCTACCTGCGCGCGACGGAGCGGACGGACGCACCCGTCGTGAAAGGCTACGACCCGGGCGCGGTCACGCGGATCTGGGCGGAGGCGCGATCGCGGGTCCGGGGCGACCTGTGCGAGCGCGCGTCCCGGCTCGGCGATTCCGAGATCGACCGTCTGCTTGACCGCACTCGGGCCGACCAGCCGGTGGTGCATCTCATCAACAAGTTCGAGCAGGGCGGGGGCGGCAGCGAGCTCCACGCGCTCGACGTGGCCGCACGGCTGCGCGCGCATGCCGTGGTGCATCTCTGGGCGCCCGAAATGCCGCACCCCGTGTTCAGCGACACGCATGGCGTGCGCCCGATCGCGCCTGCGGACGGCGTCGCACCGCGCGGCGGCGTCGTGGTGTTCGTGGGCATCTACTTTTCGATCGGTCTCTGGCTCGCCCGCGTCCGGCCGAGCCGGGTGATCTTCCTCTACAACACGTTCGAGGCGCCGCTGCTGTTCCGGCGCATCGACGAGGTGTGGCGCCTCACGGGGCTGCGGCCGGAGCTGCTTTTCTGTTCCGACATGATGCAGGCCGAGGTCGATCTTCCCGGCCTGTTCGAGCCGTCGCCCATCGATATCGACCTGTTCTGCCCGGCCGCCACGCGGGAGGCGGGCCGGCCCCTCGTGCTCGGTCGCCACAGCCGCGACGTGATGGAGAAGCACCATCCCGAGGACGGACGGATCTACCAGGCCGTGGCGAAGGCGGGCGGGCGGTCGCGCATCCTCGGCGGCACCTGCATGACCCGCACGTTCCCGAAACTGGCCGGGCTCGACCTGTTGCCGGCGCGCGCCGTTGGTATCGCGCCGTTCCTGCAGGAGCTCGACATCTTTTTCTATCGGACCTCCACCTGGATCGAGCCCTGGGGACGCGTCGTGCTCGAGGCGATGGCCTGCGGGCTGCCCGTCCTGGTGAGCCGGACCGGCGGCTACGCCCAGGCGATCCGCCACGGTGAGAACGGCCTGCTGTTCGACACCACCGACGAGGCGCTGGCGCTGTTGCGGGATCTGCTGTCCGACGCGCCACTCCGCGCCCGGCTGGGCCAGGCGGCGCGGCGCACGGTCGAAGAGGTGCTCGGCCCGAAGGCGCTGCGCCGGCTCGTTTCGTTCTACCTGCTCGACCATGCGGGTTAAGATCCTTTCAGTCGCGGCCTGCCTCGGGACCTGTTTCGGGTTGGGGCCGGCCGCGGCCTCGCCACTGATCGGCGCGGTGGATTGGGACCGCGCGACCTACCGCGCGTCCGATCAGCCGGTAATGACCGTGTCGCTCGGCGCGGGCGCGCCCGCCGGCGGCGTGGTGCAGGCCGTGCTGTCCGACGATCATGCACGCACGCGGGCCTCGCTCTCGAGTGGTGCGGGCGGCGGGCGGGCGACGTTCCGCCTTCCCGCGGGCCTGCCGGCGGGCGGCTACCACGTGGCGCTGACGGTGCGGGACGCATCCGGCGCCGCCCTCGACACCGAGGCGGGCGCGTTCGACGTCGCGGCACCTTGGGCCCGCTTCCCGCGCTACTGCTTCGTGTCGGGCAGCAGCGTGACCCGCGGCGCGCCCGTGGCCGGGATCGTGGCACGCCTGGCGTCGTATCGCTGCAACGCGATCCAGTGGTACGACGTCAACTGGAAGCACCAGGAGCCCTACAGTCCCGCCGCGTCCTGGCCGAACACGGCCGCCATGACGATCGACCGCGCGACGCTCCTGCTTGGGCTGCACGCGGCATCGGCGCGCGGGATCGCCAATCTCGATTACGCGCTCTGGAACGGCGCCTGGGACGGCTACGGCGATGACGGGAGCGGCGTGCCGGCGGCAGCCGAGCTGTTCAAATCGGCTTGCTACCCGCATTGCACGCCTGCCGATCACCTCCATTACGGACCCTTCCCGCACGGCTGGTCCACCCGGCTCCTGTGGCAGATGAACCCGGCGGATGCGCAATGGATCGCCCACTGGAATGCGGCGGAAGGCGATACGGTGCGCCATCTGGGCTTCGACGGCGTGCAGATCGACACGCTCGGCGATCCTGGCCCGGTCTGGGATGCGGGCGGACACGCGGTGCACCTGGCGGCCGCCCTGGCCCCCTTCGCCGCGGCGGTGCACGCGGCTCTCGGCGTGCCCGTGCTGGCCAACGCCGTGAGCGGATGGGGGCTGGCAGGCCTCGTGGCAGCACCGAGCGTCGCCGCCAGCTACGCCGAGATGCACCCGGAGAACGGCGACCTGCATGCGCTGGCCGATCTCGAGACGCTGGGCGCCCGCATGCGGGGTCCCACGGGCCTGTCGCCGATCGTCGCGATGTACGTGGACACCGCGCGGGCGCAGTCGGCGGCCTGCCGCGCGCCGGGCAGCGCGTGCACGGTCGGCATCGGCGGCGTGGAGGCGCTCGATGCCGAGATGATGGCCGCGGGCATCGACCATTGGGAGCTCGGGGACGTGAACGAATCGTGCGCGGTGCCCCAGCCGAAGCTCGCGACCAACATCTACGTGTCAGGGCCCGCACTCTGCATGGATGCCGAGCTCGTGAACTGGGAGCGGGACGCGCGCGACTTCGCCGTGAGCTACGAGAACATCCTCCGCGGCTCGGGGGTCCGACACGTCGCGCCGGCTTCGCTCGGCGCGGTCGTTCGAGGTGCCGGCGCCGCCCATGTGCATGTGATCGCGGGTGTGGCGGAGGGTCGCCGGATCGTCAGCCTTCTCGGCGGGACGGCGGGCCGCGCCGTACGGCTCGACGACCCGGACGGCGCGGCCGCGTCACCGCCCACGCTCGACGCGGTCGGGTTGACGCTCCGCCGGCCAGGTGCCGTAAGCTGCAGGCTGCGCGTCTGGTGGGCGAGCCCGGAGGTGCGGCACGGCGCGCCCGCCCTGCTGCCCTACCGATGCACCGGGTCGTCGATCGAGGTGACCGTACCCACGTTGCAAAATTGGGACATGGTCGTGATCGAGAACGGTGCTTGACCGCCGGATCAGCCTTGCGCACGGTCCGGGCCGCGCGCCAGACGGAGGGAGATGGATCCGATGGACGGACTTGACCTTCGCCGCCTGCCGGAGGTGGGCAGCAGCACCGCTTCCAAGCGGCGACACATCGGCATCTTGCGCCGTCTGCACGCGCCCTTCGCGCTCATCGTGATGCTGCCCACGCTGCTGATCGCCGTCTACCTTTTCGCGGTCGCGTCGCCCCAATACGTGTCCGAGACGCATTTCGTGGTGCGCGGCCAGGGAACGTCCTCGACCGGCATGCTGAGCAGCCTGCTGCAATCCGCGGACGGTGCCGCGCCCGCTACCGAAGACACCTACGCCGTCGCCGACTACGTCATGTCGCGCGATGCCGTGCGCTTCCTGCAGACGGCGGTGGGCGTGCGAGCGATCTTCGAGGACGAGCAAGCCGATCCGCTGTCGCGTTTTCCCGGCATCTTCCGGCGCGGCACGGCCGAGCATTTCTACTGGTACTACAAGAACCACGTGAACGCCGACCTCGACTCCACCACCGGCATCTCGACGCTCAGCGTGCGGACCTTCCATCCGCAGGACTCGCAGCGGATCGCGGCGGCGCTGATGATCGCGGCCGAAGACCTCATCAACCGGATGAACGAGCGGCAGCGACACAACACCGTCAGCAGCTCGGAGCACGAGGTGGCCGATCTCGAGACCAGGCTGCGCGCGGCCGCGACCGCGATCGCGGCCTACCGCAACAAGGCGGCACTCCTCGATCCGGAGAAGCAATCCGTGCCGCTGCTCCGCAGCATCGACGACATGCGCGCGCAACTCACCGCCACGCGTCTGCAGATCGCCCAGACCCAGGCCTCCGCGCCGTCGAGCCCGTTGCTGCCGATCTATGAGCGCCGGGTTCAGGCGCTCGAGGCGGAAATCTCGGCGGCCGGCGCCCGCGTGACCGGCCCCGGCAACTCGCTGGTGCCCGAGCTGACGACGTTCGACGACCTCGCTTTGCAGCGCGAGCTTCTCGAGAAGCAGCTCGCCGGTGCGACGGCGGCCCTCCAGCAGGCGAAGGTGCAGGCCGACCGCCAGCAACTCTACATCGATCAGATCGTGGCGCCCGACCTGCCCGACTACGCGGCCTATCCGCGCAGCCTGATCGACACGCTGGTGGTCTTCCTCAGTCTCCTCGGCCTCTACGCCATGGGTCGGCTGCTCGTGAGTGGCGCCCGCGAGCACCAGCTGATCTGAGGTCGACCGGATGCGGGCCCTGATCGACCTGTTCGCCCTGCAGGCGAGAGTGGTGGCGGCCCTACTGCTGCGGGAACTGCACACGCGTTACGGGCGGGAGAATATCGGCTTTCTCTGGGTGGTCGGCGAACCGATCCTGTTCTGCGCGGGCGTGGCCGTCCTCTGGACCGCGATCCGGCCGGCGCACGAGCACGGACTGCCGATGACCGCGTTCGTGATCAGCGGATATGTCCCGCTGACGATGTGGCGACACTGCCTGTTCCGCGCCGTGAAGGCGTTCGAATCGAATGGCAGCCTGCTGTTCCACCGGCAGGTGACGCCGCTCGACCTGATCACGGCGCGCACGATCCTCGAGGTCGTGGGATCGTTGATCGCGGGACTGATCGTGACGGCGGGCGCGATCGGGGTCGGGTTCATGGATCCGCCGCAGGATTACGGCATGCTCTATCTCGGACTGGGCCTGCAGGCGGCGTTCTGTGCCGCGAGCGCACTTCTCGTCGCAGCCCTCAGCGAGATGTCCGATCTCGTGGAGCGGTCGGTGCAGGTGTTCGCCTATCTCTCCATCCCGTTCTCGGGCGCGTTCACGATGAACCACTGGCTGCCCGACCGGGTGCGCGACGTGCTGCTCTGGTCGCCCAGCGTGAACAATATCGAGATCATCCGCGCCGGCGTGTTCGGCGTGCGGGCGCATTCCGAATACGCCCTGTTCTACGATATCGGCGTGACCGCACTCCTGCTGATGATCGGGCTGTCGCTCACGCTTCGAAGCCGGCGCTTCATCCTGGTCCAATGATCCGCTGCACCGAAATCGTGAAGGACTACCCGGTTCACCGGGGCAAGCGGCGCGTGCTCGATCGTGTCAATCTGGAAGTGGCGCCCGGGCAGAAGCTCGGCATCCTCGGGCGCAACGGCGCCGGCAAATCGACGCTGATCAAGATCATCGGCGGCGTGGAGCTCGCGACCTCCGGCCGGGTCGAGCGGACCATGTCGGTGTCCTGGCCGCTCGCCTTTTCGGGCGCGTTTCAGGGCAGTCTCAGCGGGCTCGACAATCTTCGCTTCATCTGCCGGATCTACCGGCTCGATTACGGGCCCACGCGCGCCTTCGTCGACGATTTCGCCGAGCTCGGCAGCCAGCTCGGCGAACCGGTGAAGACCTACTCGTCGGGCATGCGGGCGCGCCTCGCCTTCGCGCTGTCGCTCGCGATCGAGTTCGAATGCTACCTCATCGACGAGGTGATCATGGTCGGCGATGCGCGCTTCTATCATCGGTGCCGCGAGGAGCTGTTCGGCAGGCGAGCGGATCGGGCGCTGATCATCGTCTCGCACGACATGGGTTTCATCCGCGACAGCTGCGACAGCGCCGGCCTGATCGATGAGGGACGGTTCGTGCCGTATCCGAGCGTGCCGGACGCGGTTGCGGCCTACGAGTCGATGTAAGCCACGATCAGCTCCGCTCGTGGCGGATCCGCCAGGCGGCCGCGCGTGCGCCGAACATCGCTTCGCACGCATCGTAGGTCCGACGATGCAGGCCGAGAAGAAACATCCGGTCAGCCTCGGGGATCGGGGCTTCGGAGCTCCTGTTCACGCGCGCATACGCGGCCGGCTCGTCCTCCGCGCCGTCGCCGCGGAGGTCGAGGAAGCTTCCGATCTCGGCCAGCAGCGATAGCGGGCGAGACAGGACGTCGTCGTAGAAGACGACCTTGATGACGTGGAAATGGGCCGACCAGTCCCGATAGATCGCCGCATAGTCGCAGCGTCGGAGCGAAGCATCGCTGGTGTAATGGGCGATCCGGTCGGCGAGCGTCAGCGCGGCCGGGTCGACGCCCGCCAGCTTCATGTCGTATTGCAGGTTCGACCAGCACCGCTCCACGGGATCGCGCAGGCTGAGCAGGATTTTCACGTCGGGCCCGAGCAGATCGCGCACCACCGCGATGGTGTCCGGCGGCAATTCGGCATAACTCGGCGAGACATCCGCACGAACGGGAAATCCCGCGCCGAACAGCCGAAGGTAGCGGAACAGGTTGCGCGTTGGACCGTCCCAGTAGGACATATCTTCGTCCGGATCGACATCGGGCAGCCCGGGATCGAGATCGCGCGGCGAGCCGAACACATCCGAGAAGAACACGCATTCCTTCAGCGGCAGTGGCTGAACGTCGGGCTGCCGGCACAGGAAGTTCCAGAGCCAGGTCGTGGCTGCCCGCTGCACGCCGATGCCCAGGACGTTCGGCAGATTTTCGCGTGGTCGGAGTGCCCGCCACCCGCTCAGGCTCCGGATGACGGTGCCGTCCGGGAACATGCGTCGCGGTGCGTGGGCGAGGCTTTCGGCGTCCCTGGCGATCCACAATGGAAGGTCGTGCACCACGGTTTCGGGCGGAGAGGTTTCGATGTCGCCGATGCGCCACCGCCAGATATCGAGAAGAAGCTGTGCGAAGCGCGGGCCGGGATCTGGGCGATGCCAGAGCATGTCGGTGCAGGCGAGGACATCGCTCTCAGCCAAAAGTCCGATATGAGCGCGCGTCAGGTGATACAGGAGCTCTTCCGACAAATCCCCCCGCGGGCGGTGTTCGAGAAGATGCCGTAACGCGCGCCAGTTGCGGCCCTCCCGGTAGTGCTCGGCAAGGCGCGTCAGCAGCGTGTCGCGACCGAAATTGAGCTGCCGGCGGAGCAGCGCCTCGCCAAGAAAGCTGCGACCGAGGTCGCGCGTGAAATCGCAATACTTGCTGATGATCTCGTCGGACGTGCTGTCCATGTCATGCGTCGCCAGCAGTGCCAAGGCGGCGGCCGTGTCGCCTCGGCGATGGCGCATGTCGGCCAGGCAGGCGAGCGGGCCGACATCGCCGGGTGCCAGCCGGTAAGCCCATTCCGCGAGCGGGATCAGTTCGTCAACCGGACTCTGCTCCGCCAGCAGGTAGATGGCGGTGACGGCATCCACGCCACGCCCCTCGGCAAGAAGGCGTTCGATGTCGGCGCGGAAGGGATCTGCTCCGTGTTCGGCGACCTCGTTCGCCAGGACCTCGGCCGCACGACCGAAATCGTTCGCAGCGAGATCGATCAGCTCCTTGAACATCGGCAGCGTATCGCATTCCTCATCGCCGGAGGATAGCATCCTGCGTCGCGGGCGTGCTTGACGCAAGAACGGTGCGGGCGCCCGTGGACGCCAGACGGTGCGGCGTCCGTGACGGAGCGGCGCTCCGGGAGATGTTTCGCAGACCTCAGTGATTCGTGCTGAGATAGGCGGCACTGATGCCGGGTCCCGTCAGCAGGTTGATCAGGCTCATGAACTTGTAGACGGGGTTGGTCTTGGCGTTGGCGATGTAGATCAGATCCTGATTTTTCATCGTGAAATGCTGAGCAAGGAAGTAGCTGGTCGGATCCATCAGGTCGAGCCTGTAGAGGACCGGGCTCGACCTGGCGTCGGGACGCGGCCTGATGCCCAGAGCGCGTGCGGTCTCGGTCTCCTCGAAGCGGAACAGGAACACGGCGTTCGGATCCGCCCGTTCGTCCAGCGGTCCGCCGATCCGTGCGAGCGCGTCTGCCAGGGAAAGATTGGCGACGTTGAAATTGACCTCCGACACTTTCGAGGTCGCCCCGAACACGGTGAACGTGCGCGGTCGGAACAGCACCTCGATACGGTCACCGGGGCGCAGGCCGATATTCTGCGCGGGATCCTCTTCCAGCGTGCGGAGCGGGATGCCGCCCGTGACGCCGTCACGCGTGATCCGCACCTCGGTGTCCTCGGGCGAAGACCCCGGGCCGCCGGCGAGCGCGATCGCGTCCAGCAACCGCTCATGCGCGAGCGTGAGCGGCACGCGTCCCGGCTTGTGGAGATCGCCGTAGATGATCACCGAATTCGCCAGATCGGTCATCACGCGGACCACCACTTGCGGGTCCTGGGACTTGCCCCGGAGGCCGGCCTCGATGGCGGCGGCGAGCCGGTCCGGCGTCCGTCCGGATGCCACGAGCACGCCGACATAGGGGATGGCGACACGCCCGGAGGCATCGACGGTCACGGGCGGCAGCGTCTCGGTCGTCACCGCGCCGCTGCCGGGCGTCGCCGCGGCGCCCGCCAGCGGATTCGAGCTCGCGCCGGCCGCGCCGCCGCCGGCGAAGAGCGAGCTTCCGAGCTCGAGGACCGAGATCGAGAGCGTGTCGCCCGGACCGATCCGGTCGGGATCGGGCACGTGCCCTGCGACGCGGTCGAGCGTGGAGATGGTGGGCGACGGTTCCGCCGCCAGGACGCCCACCACCGACGGATCGATGTCGACGATCTTGAAGCCGAGCGGGTTCGTGTGCGGATCGCGGGACCGATCGACGATGACCGATTCCGGCGGTCCGCTGTTGGGCAGCGTGTTGCACCCGGTCAGGACGGCGAGGGCTGCGAGCGCCGCGCCGGTGCAGCGTTTCTTCATGAGTGGCATGCACCTTTCGCAACAGTCATCGTCAGACGGCCGAGACCGCATCGTACAGGTCGTCCAGGCGTTTCGCATACGCGCTCATCGAGAATTTCTGCGATTGCTGGTGCGCACGGCCGGCGAGGAGCGCGCGCAGTGCATCGTCCGCGTCGATCCGGTTAATCGCCGCGGCAATCGAGGCCACGTCATAGGCATCGGCGTAGATCGCGGCGTCGCCGCCGACTTCCGGGAGCGCGCCTTCTCTGGACGTGACGACGGGCGTGCCCAGCGAGAGCGCCTCGAGCACCGGCAGCCCGAACCCCTCGGAGATGGACGGAAACAGGACGGCGCGCGCGCAGGCGATCAGTGCCAGCAGCGTCGGCTGGTGCAGGTAGTCGATGCAGACGATGCGCGACGTGGCGACGCCTCGCTCGAGGAAGCGGAGCTCGGCCTCGGATTTCCACGCCATCGCCCCCACGATCACGAGGCGCCGGCGGCTGCGGGACGCGAGGAACGCCTCGATCAGGCGGCCGATGTTCTTTTTCGGCTCGAGCGATCCATAGAAGAGATAGTAGCCGCCCGGTGCCAATCCGAAGAGCGCGTCAATTTCCGCATGGAGGGTGTCGTCATCTGCGAGCGGGGCAGCCGGCTGGAAGGACTGGTAGGTGTTGAAGATCCGGGCACGGCATTCGGGAAAAAACGACAGGATGTCCGCGCGTGAGGCCTCCGACACCGTGCAGATCGCAGCCGCGTGACGGGTCGTCTCGAGCAGGAGCCGGTAATGGTAGGCCTTGTTGTCGAGCGTCGTGTGCGGCAGGCGCAAGGGCACGACATCGTGGATCGTCGTGATGTTGCACGCTCCTTCGACCCGGATCGGCACGGGGTAGGTCCAGTGCATGATCGCGGGTGCGTCGGGGATGCGGATCGTCAGGAAGCGTCGTGTTCGCCGAAAATAGGCGGCCGCCCTGCGAAAGAGGTCCGGCACGTTCAGGATGCGGTCGAAATCCGGCATCCGGGCCGCGAAGCTGCGCGCGTCGACGCGGCCGCTCATCGGGATTGGAACCGCTTCGAGACCGCGCAGCGACGCGCGCCGGTCCTCCCACCAGGCGGCCGTGCCCGGGCGCGGGCGGCGCGACGCGGGCTCCGTGTGCAGGCTGTCGAAGAATGTGACCTCGCGCAGCGTGGACGACATCCGGCGATCGATGTTCATGCCGTAGAGGACGTCGACCTGATGGCCCATCGCGGTCAGCGCCTGGCTGAGGGTGCGTGAATAGGTCGCGACACCGGTGCCGCGCGGTAACGCCAGGTTCATGCCGTCGAGGCCGATGCGCAAACGCCGCCGCGACATCTCAAGCGGCATCGAAGGCCGAGGCGAGGCGGGCGCGCCAGACCTGACGCTTGAGGCCGAGACGGTCGAGCACGTCGCCGACCCACCAAAAGAAGGGCGCACGCGCGGCCCCGAGCGCTTCGATGCGCCAGGGGTCGACCGGCAGCGAGAAAAACGGGTTGCGCCGCCCATACGCCCATATTTCCACGCGCAGAACGGCCGTCGTGCTCTGCCCGCGCGCATGGAAGCCGGACGTGTCGGCGACGATCAGCGTGTTGGCCGGCACCGCAAAGGCTCGGGATGGCGGATAGCCGAGGCTTGCCACCTCGTCCCGATCGAGCCGGAACGAACCGCGGCCGGTCAGCCGGTCCGCGGCGTTCGAGGCCTCGACGCTGACGCGCCGTTCCCAACGTCTGCGCTCGGCCGTCAGCCGATGGGAACCGGGAACATAGACGAACGGGCCTCCATCTTCGGCGACGTCGGTCAATGTCAGCCATGCCTTGACAGTGGGCTGGAACGTGTCCGCGTGGAGCACCGTCTGCGGGTCGGGGTCGCCCTCGACCGCACCTGCCAGGATGGTCTGTATGTAGCAGACCGGTTCCTGGTCGTGGCTGCCGACATAGCGCACGAGCGCGCGCCAGCGGGAATCGCGCAGGAGGACGCTGATCGACGGGATCGCGCGGCGCGCGCGTGCATCGAGTGCGATGCGACGGGTGATCGTGTCGCCCTGCACCATCTCGCGAGCTCGACCTCGAAACCCGCGGATCTCACCCACGATCGCGGAAAACGTCGACGGGGCGAGAAAACCCGGTACCAGCACGAAGCCGTCGCGATCGAATGCGATGCGATGCTCGCGTGCGACGGCCGCTCCGAGACGCCGCCGGCGGCGCCAGGCGAGCAGGCAGGCCAGGTCCTGACGCAGATTGTGCAGCCCCAAGGCGTTCAGTCGTCGGCTGCCAAGCACGGGGTTGCGACTGAAGGCCTTCGCTCCGGTCGCCAATTGGGCGAGCCAGACGGGAAGGAGTGCGAGACGGGCAACGCGCCGCATGTCTTGAAGCCTGCCCGAGATCAACGGTTTGCGCTCACCATGCGGAGTAGCCATTGGTCTAGCCAGAACGCCCGGCGAGGTCCAGCTTGCCCGCATGCCGCTCCCACGCCCGGCGGTACACCGCGCCTACACCCTGGGCGAACGCAGCTCGCGTGAAATCAGCGCAGCGCTGATTGCCGTGCTGCGAAAGGGTTGTGCGCAGGGCCGCGCTCTCGTCCAGCCGACGGATGCCGGCGGCAATCGACTCCGTGCTGTGCGGATCGACCAGCAGCGCCGCACCTCCGGCGATCTCCTCGGTCGCTCCGCCTGCCGAGGTGAGCACCGGGGTTCCGGCGGCCATGGCCTCCAGGATCGGCAGGCCGAAGCCCTCCTGCAGGGACGGAAAGAGAAGCGCACGTGCCTCCTGCAGCGTTCGGATCAGCGAGGGTCGAGGCGCGAAATGGATCCGGAGAACGCGCGAGGAGGCGGAGACGATCCTGGCCAACGCCGCCGCGTCGTCGCCGTCCGGTCCGATCAGCACCAGGGGCGCCTCCACGCCGCTCTGCCGGTGCGCCTCGATCAAGCGCGCGATGTTCTTCCGCGTCTCGACGCGTCCGATCGCGACGAACGCGCCTGGCGGGCAGAGCCGCGGCGCTTGCGAGGCGGCGGCAAGATCGGCTGCGAGATCGACCGGTTGTCCGAGATTGGAGACGTGTTCAGGATCGCATCCGAACTCGTGCAGGATGGCGGCGCGACTATGCGCCGATACCGTGACGACATGTGCCGCCTGGTCGATCAGGCAGGTGAGTAGCTTTCGAAGCCGGTGTCCGTTGATGCTGGACAATTCGGGATGAGTGATCGGCACGAGGTCATGAATAGTCACGATGTTTGGGATGCCGTGCCACAAGAGCGGCAATGGATAGGTCCAGTGCACGAGGTCGGGCGTGGAGTGCGCACTCACAGAGGTTGGCGTCCCCGTTACGCCGAAGCGCGCATGCGCCGCCCGGAACAGGTCAGGCGCCTGGAGATGGTTGCCCGCCTCGGAGAGACGGCGCCGTCCAGATGCGGCGCGGAGCACTCGTGAGATCGGCGAATGCTGACGAAGCGCAGCTGTGGCGCCGATGATGCGGACCTCATGGCCAAGCATCCTGCTGGCGGCGACAACGTTGCGGGCGTAGGTGGCGACGCCTGTGCCCTCCGGGAGAAGGAGATTGCGACCGTCGACCGCAACTGTCAGCCTCAATGCCGCCGTTCCTTCTCGGCAAGCGTGTCGAAGATACGGTTCCGGACAATCGGAGAGGGAGCGTCGTTCCCTTCATCGCTGCAGGAATGCTGACGCTTGATCGCCGTCAGCACAGGGCGACAAATCGGTGCACGATAGGATGCCAATCGGGTAATATCGTGAAGGACGTCGCACACGATGAAGCCGAGAAATGCGGCATCGCCGTTCGGCCGGACGAGGAGGAACAGCGGAAAGGGCGTGAGAGTCAGCCGCTCGATCCGGTCGTTGAACAGCCTGACATGCTCCTGTTTCCCGCTTTCCCGCCGGACGCCCTTCGGGATAGCGGCGTTTTCAGGAAGGCTCATGTCAGAGCCCGCTCAATCAACATAATCTACCACAACAGCGAGCCGACTGGTCAGTGTAAGCGACGGTGCGGTCACCGGCTACCCAGCATCTGCCATAGCGCGGTTCCGATCGACCGGAACCCTGCAGACGATCGCAACTCGATGGTGCGGCAGCTTCGGCAAAAAATCGCCGCTTTCGAGCCAACACCATGTGGCGGCCCCGACACACGGAAGGGCGGCTGCCTGTCATATTCAGCCAACGCTGGTCACGAAACCTGATCCGTCCGAGCGAACCGTCCGCAAACACGCTAGGATCGCGCATGCGCGCCATTCTCATCCTGCTCGGCTCGGTCCTGGTGCTCGTCGGATTGCTGTTCGTCGGGCAGGGCTCGGGCTGGTTCCCCTATCCAAGCCGCAGTTTCATGGTCGGCGCCTCGCCCTGGGTGGCGCGCGGCGCGGCACTCGCCGTGAGCGGCGTCGTGCTGCTGTTCTTCGGACGCCGGGCCGGACGACGCTGAGCCTCGGCGCTGCGGGCGGTCGCGGTTCAGGCAGGCCGGCCTCGCGCCGGGTCGCGAAGGCAAACCTGCCGACGAAGATCTGCGCCCGTTGCGGCCGTCCCTTCAGCTGGCGCCGGAAATGGGCACGTGATTGGGACAACGTGCGCTACTGCTCGGACGCCTGCCGCCGGGACGCACGCTGAGTCTGTGACGAAAAGCAGGTTGCGGCGATCACGCAGCGCTTCGGCCCGGGCTGGAGAGCTTCTCGTCGCGGCGCCCGGAGTTCGCGGGCACGCGGCTGCGACAGGCGAGCAGCGACGGCCCGATCGATGGACCGATCGTTCTCCAAACATCGATGGAGAACCGGTTTCGCACGCGGGCGTTGCGTCGCCGCAAGGAGGATCGCATGACCAAGACGCCGAAGAAGAACGACAAGGTGACCTGGGACACCCCGCAGGGGAAGACGAAGGGCACGGTCGAGAAGGTCGTCACCAGCACGACGAAGGTGAAGGGCCATACCGCCAAGGCGACGAAAGACGCGCCGCAGGTCCTCGTGAAGAGCGACAAGAGCGGCAAGAAGGCGGTGCACAAGCCGGAAGAGCTCAAGAAGGGCTGATGGCGGCACGTCCTGCCGCGGGCGTCGCTCCGACGACGGTGCTCGCAGGACGTTCCGAACCCCCTACGCCGCCTCGCTGATCACCGCCTTGATGCGCGTGGCGAGCTGTTTCATCGAGAACCGCTTGGTCACGACGTGCATGCCGGGTTTGAAGGACCTCGTCCTGGACATCGGCGGTGATGAGCGCGATCGGTATGTCAGGAGTTGATGCGCGCAACTCGCCCGTGAGTTCCAGCCCGTCCGTCCCGGGCATGTCGTCGTCGATCAACACGATGTCGACGCGGCCTGCGGCCACCAGCGCGCAGGCGTCCGCCGCGTTCGCGGCCTCGATGCGGGTCCCGTAGACGGCGGCGTCGCGGCGGACGGCCCGGCGGGCAGGCTCGTCGCCTTTCACCAGTTTCATCGGGCGAGCTCCGCAGGTCACGTCGAGTTGCAGACAGGCCCTCGCCCCGGGGCGGCCTGCAGATCAATATCGCCGCCGACAGGTTGGATGGAGACCGAGAGGATGGCAGGCGAGAATGCGCATATCTACGCGCCGGCGGACGGGCATCGTCTGCCGCACGATCCGTTCAAGAGCATCGTCGGACCGCGGCCGATCGGCTGGATCTCGACGGCGGATGCGGAAGGGCGGCGCAATCTCGCGCCCTATAGCTTCTTCAACGCGTTCTGCGATACGCCGCCGATCATCGGCTTCTCGAGCGTCGGCCGGAAACACACGGTCGCCAATGCGGCGGCGACCGGAGTGTTCTGCTGGAACCTCGCGACGTTCGCGCTGCGCGAGGCGATGAATGCGAGCTCGGCCACCGTGGCGGCAGGGGTCGACGAGTTCGTGCTCGGCGGTCTGACGGCGGCTCAGGGTTACGCGGTCGCAGCGCCGCGTGTGGCGGAGAGCCCGGCGAACTTCGAGTGCCGCGTGACGGAGATCATCCGGCTGCGCGATGCGGGGGGCGGCTCGCTCGAGCAGTGGCTGGTGCTGGGCGAGGTGGTGCTGGTGCATATCGCGCCGGAGCATCTGCGCGAGGGGATCTTCGATACGGCGGGTGCGGAGCCGATCCTGCGCGGGGGAGGGGCCGCGGATTATGCGCGGATCGATGAGGCAACGATGTTTCGGATGGGCCGGCCGAAGTAAGAGGTGGGGCCCGTGCGGAGCACGGCTTCGGCATGACGCCCCACGCCCCGCCAGGACAAGCAGTCCTGGACCTGCGGACTTTAGTCAAGCTGGTCCAGGATCGGCCTTGATCCGCTTCGCGTCTCAAGCCTGGCGGGGTTCGGGGCGTCACGCCAGAGGCGTGCTGCGCACGACGCCCCGACCTTCTTAGTTGGCCGGACCTTCTTAGTTAGACTGCCGCCGCAGGAACGCCGGAATATCCAGCCCGGCCTCCTCCACATGCGCACGCTGCTCGGGCGCGGGCTGGACCTGCGCTGCCTGCTCCGGCTGCCCGGCCATCTGCGGTTCCGAACGCTGTGCCGCCGGCGCGGGCGCCGCCTGTGAACGGCGAAGCGCGCCGGTCACGATGCCGAACAGGGAGCTGCGCGGCGCCGGCGCCGGAACTGGCGGCAGCGGCTGCTCGGCGCCGCGCGGCGGCTCCGCGAAGAGCGGGCTGCGGAAGGCGGCACTCGGCTGGCGCAGCGGCTGCGGCACCGGTGCATGCGGCGCCGGTGCGTGGTGATGCACTTGCGTCATCTGCGATGGCTGCTGCACCGCGACGGGATCCGGCGCATAGGCGGCTGGCGCCATCTGCACTGCGGCGTGATTTGCGACCAAAGGTTGCGCCACCTGCTGCACCGTGGGTGCGGCCTGCTGCACGATCGGTGCGCCGCCACCGACCGCCACCAGGCGGGGGCGCGACATCTCGCCGGGTGCCGGCGTGTCGATCCCGGTGGCGACCACCGAGACGCGGACGCGGCCGGAGAGGCTGTCGTCGATCGCCGAGCCGAAGATGATGTTGGCGTCCTCGGCGACTTCCTCGCGGATCCGGTTGGCGGCCTGGTCGACCTCGTAAAGGGTCATGTCCTCGCCGCCGGTGATGTTGATCAGCAGGCCCCGGGCGCCCGCCATCGAGGTGTCCTCGAGCAGCGGGTTGCTGATCGCGGCTTCGGCCGCGCGGATCGCGCGGTTCTCGCCTTCGGCCTCGCCGGTTCCCATCATCGCCTTGCCCATCTCGGCCATGACGGTGCGGATGTCGGCGAAGTCGAGGTTCACGAGGCCTGGTGCGACCATCAGGTCGGTGACGCCGCGCACGCCCATGTAGAGGACGTGGTCGGCCATCTTGAAGGCCTCTTTCCAGCCGGTCCGTTCGTTCGCAAGGCGGAACAGGTTCTGATTGGGGATCACGATCAGCGTGTCGACGTATTGCTGGAGTTCGGTGATGCCCTGGTCGGCGGCCTTTGCGCGGCGCACGCCCTCGAAGGTGAAGGGTTTTGTGACCACGCCGACCGTCAGAACACCGCGTTCGCGGGCCATGCGTGCGATGACGGGCGCGGCACCGGTGCCGGTGCCGCCGCCCATGCCGGCGGTGATGAACACCATGTGCGCGCCGTCGAGGTGCCGCGCGAGGTCGTCGGCCGCTTCTTCCGCAGCTGCACGGCCGATTTCCGGTTTCGCACCGGCGCCAAGGCCCTGCGTGAGATGCGGACCGAGCTGGATGCGGCGATCGGCACGGGAGTGCGTGAGCTGCTGCGCGTCGGTGTTGGCAACCACGAAGTCGACGCCCGCGAGCTGCAGCGCGATCATGTTGTCGACCGCGTTGGTGCCGCCGCCGCCCACTCCGATCACCGTGATCTTGGGTGTGAAATCGGCGTAGGTCTGTTTCTGGACCGTGAGGTTCAGGGTCATGTGTCAGGCTCCCCCAATCTGACTTGTGTGGCGCGGCGTCATACGCGCTCGCGCAAGAAGTCGACGACGCGGCGGACCAGGCCCGCCGGCCGCGTTTCGGAAAAATCGATGTCGGTGAGCGACCGTCCCCCGCCGGCCGCCCAGGTCAGCAAGCCGCACAACGTCGCGTATTCGGGACCGTTGCTGTCGCGCGGCAGCCCGCGAACCGCGCCCGTCGGGCGCCCGAACCGCACGGGACGGTTCAGGATGGTGGCGGCGAGATCGCGCACGCCGCCGAGTTGGGAGGCGCCGCCGGTGAGCACGACGCGGCCGTTGGCGGCGCGTCCGAGACCGGCGGCGTCGAGACGGTCGCGGACGAGTTCGAAGGTTTCCTCGATGCGTGGGCGGATGACGCCTACGAGCTGCGAGCGCGGCAGCGGCACGAACTGGTGCTCGTCCTCGCCGATCATTTCGATCTGCAGCATCTCGCGATCGTCGTCGGCAGAGGGCTCGACGTTGCCGTACATCGCTTTCAGGCGCTCGGCGCTGGCGAGCGGGGTGGAGAGCACGGTCGCGATGTCTTTCGTGACGTGCAGGCCGCCCACGGGAAGTTGTGCCGTGTGGATCAGGGCGCCTTCCGCGAAGGTCGCCATCTTGGTGGTGCCTTCGCCCATGTCGATCACGGTGGCGCCCAGCATGCGCTCGTCCTCGACGAGCACGGACAGGCCCGAGGCCATCGGGGCGGAGACGAGTTCGCCGAGCGAGAGATCGCAGCGGGCGATCACGGTGGCGAGGTTGCGCAGGCTTGAGCTCGACGCGTGGACCATGTGCACGCGGCCGCTGAGCGCCTCGCAGACCTGGCCGCGCGGATCGTCGACTCCGGTGGTCTCGTCAATGGAAAAGCCGAGCGGGAGGGCGTGGATCACCTCGCGGCCGTCCGAGTTTGCGCGCAGCCGGGCCTCGTGGACGATGCGCTTGACGTCGGCGTCGTTGACCTCGCGGCCGCCTACCGGCCAACGGACGTTGTAGAGGCGCGACTCGGGCTGGCCGCAGGAGAGATTAACGGTGACGAAGCGCAGCCGCGTGTCAGCCATGTCCTCGGCGCGGCCCACCGCTGCACGAATGCTCTTTTCCGCCTCGTCGAGATCGATGATGCCGCCGAGGCGTACGCCGCGTGAAAAATGCTGGCCGAAGCCGATGATGCGGATGCGGGTGCCGTCGGATCGGCCGATCGCGCAGGCGGTCTTGTGGGTGCCGATGTCGAGCACGCCGAACACGCCGACCTTCAGCGGACGTGCGCGGGCGCGGTCGTCCTGCACCACGAGCGCGCGGCGCTCGGGGGCGCGCCCGTCGGCGATCGCGAGGATCCGGTTGTCGGTGGCGACGGCGCTCATGTCGGCGACTTGCCCGCTGTGTCGTCGGCCGGTGCCGGCTTGTCGTTCGGCGTGGTGGTGGCCTGCGGATCGACCGGCGGCGGCGGCTTGAGCACGAGGCGGTCGGGCAGGCGCATGTCGATCACCTCGAGCGGGCGCTCGAGCAGCGCATATTGCTTGTCGAGCGCTGCAAGACGGGTGATGGCGGGGATTTCCTCCGCTTCCGGCAGCAGCACGTCGCAGCCGTTCTTGAGCGACAGGTTCCAGCGCCGCTCGCCCACGCGAACCATCGCGGCCACGTGGGAGCGCAGCCCGGGTTCGGCGTCGAGTGCCGCGATCAGAGCGCCGGCGGCCTCGGGCGCGCCTTCGCCCACCACGAGCGGGAGCTTGGCGAACGCCTCGGCGTCCTTGCCGGAAAAGCCCTGGTTCGCGACGATCTTTCCGGTGCGGTCGATCAGCACGAAATGGCCCTGGTTCTGCCACACCGCGAACGGGCTGCGTTCGGTCAGCGTCACCAGCAGCGTGCCGGGGAGCCGGCGTTGCACAATGGCGGCTTCCACGAAGGGCAGGGTTTCGACGTTGCTTTCGAGCTCGGCGATCGACACGCCCATGATCGGGTCGCCGGGGCCGACACCGAGCGCTTCGGTCACGTCCTCGCGGGTGGTCAGCGAGGCGCCGCGCACCTCGATCGTCTTGATGGGCAGCGCCAGGCCGAGCGTGTGGCGGAACCACGAGCCGGTGCCCGCGCGGTCGGTGGCACCGCGCACCGCGAGCACGCCGGCGCCGAGCACCGCCGCCATCGGGATCGCGAACAACACGGGGCGCATCAGGCGCTTCTGGCGCCGCGCCATCAGCTTGAGCCGCGTCGGGCGGTCGAGTTTCCTCATGCGCGGCATGCGGCGTTCTCCACCATCCACGCGCAGAGCTCGGGATACGAGATGCCGCAGAACTGCGCCTGCTCGGGCAGCAGCGAGGTCGGCGTCATGCCGGGCTGGGTGTTGACCTCGAGCAGCACCAGACGGGTGTCGTCGAGCCGGAAATCGGCGCGCGAGGCGCCGCGGCAGCCGAGTGCGCGATGGGCCGCGACCGCGACGGATTTCGCTTCCGTCGCGATGTCGTGGGCGAGGGCGGCGGGCAGTACGTGGCGCGAGCCGCCGTCCGCATATTTCGACTCGTAGTCGTAGAAATCGTGGGCGGCCACGATCTCGGTCACTGTCAGCGCGCGCTCGCCCATGACGGCGACCGTGATCTCGCGGCCGGGGATGAACTCTTCCACGAGGATATCGGGACCGAAGGTCCAGTTCTCCGCGATTTCGCGGCGACGGTTGTCGCCCTGGCGCAGGATCGACACGCCGACCGACGAGCCTTCGCTGTTCGGCTTGACCACGTAGGGGAGCGGCAGCGGATCGGCCTTCGCGAGCTCATCGGGCGAGACGAGCCGGCTCTCGGCCACGGGCAGTCCGGCCTGGCGGAACACGGCTTTCGCGGCTGCCTTGTCCATGGCGAGTGCGGAGGCGCGCACGCCGGAATGGGTGTAGGGGAGGCCGAGCCAGTCGAGCACGCCCTGGATCGCCCCGTCCTCGCCGAAGCGGCCGTGCAGCGCGTTGAACACGCAATCGACGCGAGCGGGCTCGGTCAGCGCACGCACGATCGCGCCGAGATCGGGACCGGCCTCGATCGGAACCACCTCGTAGCCGTGCGCGCGCAGGGCCGCGATCACGCCGCGGCCGGTCGAGAGGCTGACCTCGCGTTCGCTGGAGATTCCACCGTAGAGGACTGCCACGCGCGTCATGCCGGAATGCCCACGCGCTTGATCTCCCAATGGAGATCGACACCGCTCATCTCGCGCACGCGGGCGCGTACGGTTTCGCCCAGCGTCTCGATGGCCGCCGCCGTGGCGCCGCCGGTGTTGACCAGGAAGTTCGTGTGCAGCGCGCTGACCGCGGCGCCGCCAAGCACCAGGCCGCGGCAGCCCGCCTGATCAATCAGCTCCCAGGCCTTGAACGAGGATTCCTGGGGCGACGGGTTGCGAAAGGTGGAGCCGCCGGTGCGCTCGCGGACGGGCTGTGTCGCCTCGCGCTTCGCCCGGATCTCGGTCAGCCGCGCACCGATCACGCGCGCATCGCCCGCGTTGCCGCGCAGGCGAACGCGCACCACCACGCATTCCGGCGGCAGGCCGGCGGCCGAGCGATAGCCGAACGCGAAAGCTTCCGCGGGCAGCCGCACGAACTCGCCGCCGCGTGTGACGATCTCGGCCCAGTCGAGAACATGCGCGATCTCGCCACCGTAAGCGCCGGCGTTCATCGCGACCGCGCCGCCGATCGTGCCGGGGATGCCGGCGAGGAATTCGAGACCGGAGATGCCGGCTTCGGCGGCTCGGCGTGCCACCAGCGCGTCTGCGGCGGACCCGCCCACGATCACGGCGTCGCCATCGATGGCGATCGTGGCAAACGCCTTGCCAAGCCGGATGACGGCGCCGGCCAGGCCGCCGTCGCGCACGATGAGGTTGGAGCCCGCGCCGATCGCGAAGACGGGCAGGCCTGCAGGAAGTGCACGCACGAACGCGCCGAGATCGTCGGCGTCGGTGGGCTGCACCAGCGCTTCCGCGGGGCCGCCCACGCGAAACCAGGTGTAAGGTGCGAGCCCCACCGCGTACGCGACCAGCCCCTGCGTGCGTGCGCCGAAAAACGCCGTCTCGCGCGCGGCGGCGTTCAAGCCGCACCCCGTTTCGGGCTCTGCAGCGCCTGCAGCTGCGCGGGCAACGTTTGCGCCCAGGCGGTGATGTTGCCGGCACCGAGGCACACCACGAAATCGCCCGAGCGCGCGATCGCGTGCACCATCTCGGCGAGATGGTCGGGCGAGGCGAGGGGAACCACCGATTTGTGGCCGCGCATGCGCAGGCCTTCCACCAGCGCGTCGCGGTCGATACCCTCGATCGGCTGTTCGCCCGCGGCGTAGACGTCGGCCACGATCACGGTGCCGGCGTCGTTCATGCAGGTGCAGAACTCGTCGAACAGCGAGCGCAGCCGCGAGTAGCGGTGCGGCTGAACGATCGCCACGACGTCGCGTGCACCCGCCTGGCGCGCGGCCTTGAGCACGGCGGCGATCTCGACCGGGTGGTGGCCGTAATCGTCGATGACCGTGATGCCGCCGATCTCGCCGGTTTTTGTAAAACGCCGCTTGACGCCGCGAAACTGCGCGAAAGCCGAGCGCAACGTCGCATCGTCGATCTCCATCTCGTGGGCGATGGCGACGGCGGCGAGCGCGTTCTGGACGTTGTGCTGGCCGAGCATCGGCAGGCGGAACGGGCCGAGGCGGCGAGAACGGTTGCGCAGGCGGTCGGTCACGGCGACCTCGAACGTGGCGCCGCGCTTGTCGCTGACGATGCGTTCGGCACGCACGTCGGCCTGCGGCGAAAACCCGTAGGTGATCACGCGATGATCCGAGAGGCGGGGAATCATCTTCTGCACTTCGGGATGGTCGATGCAGAGAACCGCAAAACCATAGAAAGGAATATTGGAGACGAACTGGTCGTAGCCGGCCTGCATGGCTTCGGCCGTTCCCCAGTGGTCGAGATGCTCGGCATCCATGTTGGTGACCACCGCGACCACGGCGGGGAGGCGGAGGAACGAGCCGTCGCTCTCGTCGGCCTCGACCACCATCCAGTCGCCCGAGCCCATCCGCGTGTTGCTGCCATAGGCCTCGATGATGCCGCCGTTGATCACGGTCGGATCAAGATGGGCTGCCTCGAGCACGGCGGCGATCAGACTGGTGGTGGTGGTCTTGCCGTGCGTGCCGCCGACTGCGACGGACCAGCGCAGCCGCATGAGCTCGGCCAGCATCTCGGCACGGCGCACCACGGGGATCAGCTTGGAGCGTGCGGCGACGATCTCGGGATTGTCGCGGCCAACGGCGGTCGAGATCACCACCACCTGCGCGTCGCCGAGATTGCTCGCGGCATGGCCCACGGTCACGGGAATGCCGGCCGCACGCAGGCGCTGGACGTTGGCACCTTCCGACAGATCGCTGCCCTGGACGGAATAGCCGAGCACGTGCAGCACCTCGGCGATGCCGGACATGCCGATGCCGCCGATGCCCACGAAGTGGATCGTCCCGATCTGGAGCGGGAGCGCCCTCACCCTGCGTCGCTCCTGGACGTGCTCATCGCAATTCCTTTGCCGTCGCGCGAAGATCGTTCGCGAATCGGACGCGTCATACCGTATCGGTTCGATGCCAACTCTTCGACGAGGTCCGCAAGGTTTTCCGCGCCCTGCGGCAAAGAAATGCGCTTTGCGGCCGCGGCCTGAAGCGCTAACGCGTCGGTCTCATTTATGAGTCGCTGCAACGTGGCGCAGAGCCAGGCGGATGTGAACGCTGCCTGCTGCACCAGCGTTGCCGCACCCACGGCCTCGAGCGCGCGTGCATTCCCGGTCTGCTCGTCGTTCGCGGCGATCGGCAGCGGCACCAGGATCGAGGGGCGGCCGGAGGCTGCGAGCTCGGCGACGGTGGAGCCGCCGGCGCGCGAGATCACCAGCTGCGCACGCGCAAGCAGCGAAGCGACGTCGGCAAAGAAGGTCGACACTTCCGCCGTGATTCCGGACGCGGCGTAGGCCGCGCGAACGCGATCGACATCTTCGGCGCGGGCCTGCTGCGAGACGCGTATCGGGCGGCCCAGTTGTGCCAAAGCTTGCGGCACGACATCGCTGAACACGCGCGCGCCGAGCGAGCCGCCGAGCACCAGGATGTCCAATCGTTCGCCGGGGGCCTGCCAGGGACCGATCGCGGCGATCGCCGGGCGCACCGGATTGCCGGTGGCCACGCGACGCACGCCGGCGGGCAGGCCTTCCACGCTCTCGAAGCTGGTGGCAACCGCATCTGCGAAACGCGCGAGCACGCGGTTGGCGCTCCCCAACACGGCGTTCTGGTCGTGCAGCACGATGCGCGGACGGAAGGGCAACAGGTGCGCGGCGAGTACCGGCGGCACCGACGGATAGCCGCCGAACCCCACCACCACGGCCGGATGTTCCCGTTTGATGATCCGGCGCGCGGCGATCGTGCCCGATGCGATGGCGGCGGCACCGCTTGCGCGAGCGGTCACGCCCTTGCCGACAATGCCGCCGCTGGACACGACATGCACGGTCTCGAATGTCGCGCGCGCGCGCTCGGCCGTGCGGCGATCGGTGATCAGCGCGGTCTCATGCCCGCGCGACCTGAGCGCGGCACTCAGCGCCTCGGCGGGAAACAGGTGGCCACCGGTGCCGCCGGCCGCGATGAGGATCCTCTCCATCATGTGCGTGCGCGCCGGCGGGTCAGCGCGAGCAGCATGCCGATCGTGAGTGCGACCGACATCGCCGACGACCCACCGTAGGAAATGAACGGCAGCGTCATGCCCTTGGTCGGGATCAGGTGCAGGCTGGAGCCCATGTTGACGAACGCCTGCAGCCCAAATCCCGCGCACAGGCCAGTGACCGCGAGCGGCGTGAAATCCTGGTCCTCGGCCAGCTGCTTGAGCAGCGAGCGCACCACGATGAACAGGAAGGTCGCGATGATCAGCAGGCACAGAATCATGCCGAACTCTTCGCCGGCGACCGCGAACACGAAGTCGGCGTGCGCGTCGGGCAGCAGGTCCTTCACGCGGCCTTCGCCGGGGCCGCGGCCGGTCAGCCCGCCGTGGGAGAACGCCGCCATCGCGGTGTCGATCTGATAGTGGTCGCCCTTCTGCGGATGCAGGAAGCGCTGCACGCGGCTGCGCACATGCGGGAACAGCGTGTAGGCGAGGCCGAACGCGCCGCCGAGGCTGGCAACCCCCACGCCCACCAGCGGGATCGGCAGCCCATCGACGAACAGCTGGCACAGGAACACGCAGAGGATCACGGACAACATGCCGATATCCGGCTGCGATTTCAGCAGCAGCACGATCAGGCCGAGCACGCAGAACGCGGCGACATGGCCGGGGAAGACGCGCGCCGCCGGTCCACGCAGGCGACGCCCCTCGGTGATCAGCCAGGCGGTGGTGACCGCGAAGCAGGGCTTCAGGAACTCGCTCGGCTGGATCGAGACGAAAGGAAAAGCGATCCAGCGGCGCGCACCTTTGATCTCGACGCCGTGCACGAGTGTCAGCGCCGTGAGGCCAAGGGCGGCGACGCAGCCGAGCAGCGCCAGCCTGCGGATGTTGCGCGGCGTCAGCAGCGAGGTTCCGATCACGATGCCACCCGCCAGCGCCAGAAAAATCACCTGCTTGAGGATGAACATGTCGCGCGAGGCGCCGATGCGGGTCGCGACCGCGGGCGAGGCGGCCAGCACCAGCACGTAGCCGAAGCCGATCAGGGCGAACACGGCCGAGAGCGTGGGGCGGTCGACCGTCCACCACCAGCGGCCGAGGGTCGAGGTGTCGGTGCGGGCAGGGGCGCTCATATCGCGTGCTCCGGGGCGGCGTGCTCCTGGGCTGCCAGCGCGGTCGCGAGCTCGGCGAAACGCAGCCCACGGGCTTCGAAGTCACGAAACTGGTCGAAACTCGCGCAGGCCGGCGAGAGCAGCACCACGGGTGCTGCCAGCCGGGTGGCCGCCGCATAGGCCTCGGGCACGGCGCGCTCGAGCGTGCCCAGAATCCGGTGGGCGACGCCGGCCGCAGCCAGGCTCGCCGCCAGGATCGGCGCGTCGCGCCCGATCAGCAGCGCTTCGGCGATGCGCGGGAAGCAAGCGTCCAGGCTCTCGATCCCGCCGGCCTTGGCCTCGCCGCCGGCGATCCAGATGCAGCGTTCCACGGTCGCGAGCGCGCGTGCGGCGGCGTCGGCGTTGGTCGCCTTGCTGTCGTCGATGAAGCGGATGCCGTCGATCGTCGCCACCAGCTTCTGGCGGTGCGCGAGCCCGGGGAAGTTTTGCAACGACGCCCCGAGGCTTGCTGCCGGAACGCCGAGCCGCAAGGCCACCACGGCAGCTGCGGCGGCGTTCTGGTGGTTGTGCGCGCCCGGCAGTGCTGCCGCGGCCGCGAGGTCGGCGATCGGGTGGCCGTCGATCTCCAGCATACCGCCGATCACCCGCGCGCGCGCGTCGCGATCGGTGCCCGACACCGTCACCGCGCCCGGCCGCGTGCCCGCCAGCGCCGCGCTGTCCGCATCGTCGATTCCGATCACGGCGAGATCGTCCGCATCCTGGTTGTCGAAGATGCGGCGCTTGGCCGCGATGTAGCCCGCCATGTCGCCGTGCCGGTCGAGATGGTCGGGTGAGAGGTTGAGCAGCACGGCGGCGTCGAAGCGCAGATGCGGCACGCGCTCGAGCATGTAGCTCGACATCTCGAGCACGTAGACGCCGTCGTCGCCGAGCAGCGGCAGGGCGAGTGCGGCCGGCCCGAGATTGCCGCCCGCGGCCGCCTCGATGCCGCAATCCGCCAGCAGATGGCGGATCAGCACGGTGGTCGTGGATTTCCCATTGGTGCCGGTCACCCCCACGAACCGCGCCTTCGAGCCGGCGGCGCGCACGGCGTGGAACAGGATCGCCGCGTCCGACAGCACGGGCACGCCACGCGCCACGGCCGAGGCCGCGAGCGGATGCGCGCGGGCACCCAGATGCGGGATTCCGGGCGAGAGCACGAGCGCGTCGAGGCCGTCCGCGTCGGCGCGCTGCTCGAGGCGGATCCCGGCGGCGTCCGCCGACGCGCGCCCGGCCTCGCCGTCATCCCAGGCGGTGACCGTCGCACCCATCGCCACCAGCCGCACGGCCGCGGCAAGCCCGTTGCGGCCGAGGCCCAGCACCGCGATGCGGCGGCCGGTGAACAGGTCACGTGGGAAATCGGGATCGCTCATCGGATCTTCAGCGTCGCCAGGCCGATCAGGCCGAGGATCACGGAGATGATCCAGAACCGGATCACGATGGTCGGTTCCTGCCAGCCCTTCTTCTCGAAATGATGGTGCAGCGGCGCCATCAGGAACACGCGCTTGCCGGTGCGCTTGTACCAGAACACCTGGATGATGACGGAGAGCGTCTCCACCACGAACAGGCCGCCCACGATCGCCAGCACGATCTCGTGCTTGGTGGCGACGGCGACGGCTCCGAGTGCCGAGCCCAGCGCCAGGCTGCCGGTATCGCCCATGAAGACCTGCGCAGGCGGCGCGTTGAACCAGAGGAACCCCAACCCCGAGCCCACCAGGGCCGCACAGAACACGCCGAGCTCGCCGGTGCCCGGCACGCCGTGCAGCTGGAGGTAGTCGGCGAACACCTTGTTGCCGACCAGGTAGGCGATCAGCGCGAACACCATCGCCGCGACGACGGTGGGCACGATCGCAAGCCCGTCGAGCCCGTCGGTGAAGTTCACGGCGTTGGCCGCCCCCGCGATCACCAGCATCGAGAACAGCGGCCCGAACAGCAGGCCGAGCGGCAGAAGAAAATCCTTGATCACCGGAAAGGCGAGCTCGCCGCGCAGCGCCACCGGGCTCAGCCCCATCAGCCAGGCGCCAGCGAGCAGACCCGCCGCGAGTTCGCAGAGGAGCCGCACGCGGCCCGACACGCCGCGCGTGTTGCGCTTGGTAAGCTTCAGAAAATCGTCCGCGAAGCCGACCATCCCGAACGCGATCGTCACCAGCAGCACCGACCAGACATAGCCGCTCGAAAGATCCGCCCAGAGCAGGGTCGAGAGCGTCAGCGTCGACAGGATCAGCACGCCGCCCATGGTCGGCGTGCCTTTCTTCTCCACCAGGTGGCGCTCCGGGCCTAGCAGGCGGATCGGCTGGCCGTCCGGCTGCAGCGATCGCAGCCAGCCGATCACCCGAGGACCCATGAACAGGCTGGCGATCAGCGAGGTGAGGCACGCCGCTCCCGACCTGAAGGTCAGGTAGTGGAACAGGTTGAAGATGACGATGTGGCTCGCATACGGCCGGGCGAGGTCATAGAGCATCAGGCGGTGTGGTCCAGACCGAGCAGCAGGTCCACCACCAGGCGCATCTTCGAGCCGTGGCTCCCCTTCACCAGCACCGCGTCGCCGCCGCGGATCACCGGCGCCACCATCGGTGCCAGCGCCGCCGAATCGGGCGCCCAGCCGCCTTGCTTTTCGGCCGGCAAGCGGTCGAACAGCACGCGCGAATGGGGTCCGCAGGCGAACACCAGGTCGGACACGGCGGCGACAGGCTCGGCGAGCGCCTCGTGCTCGGCCGTCGCGAAATCGCCGAGCTCCAGCATGTCGCCCAGCACCGCGATCCGGCGCCTGGCCGGCAGCAGCCGGAGCACGTCCAGCGCCGCGCGCACGGAGGCACCCGAGGCGTTGTAGGATTCGTCGAGCAGGGTCGCGCCGCCGAACAGCAGCGGCCGCGTCTCGCCACGCCCCGGACCCTGGCGGAAGCGGGCGAGCCCGCGTGCGGCGGCGTCGATATCGAGCCCGAGTGCCGCGATCGCGGCCAGCACGGCCACCGCGTTCGCCGCCATGTGCATCCCCGGTGCCGCGAGCCGGAACGAGATCGCGCGGCCGGCGACGATCGCGCGGACATGCTCGCCATCGACGCCGAGCAGCCGGGCCGCGGCGCTGGCCCCCGTGCCGAACCGCACCATGCGCGCACCTTCCGGCACCGCGTGCGCGAGCAGCTCGGCCTGCGGGCTGTCGGCCGGCAGCACTGCCACGCCGCCGCGCCTCAGCGCCCGGAACAGCTCGGCCTTTTCCCGCGCGATCGCCTCGACCGAGCCCATGTTGCCGAGATGCGACGTGCCGATCGTGGTGATGATCGCGGCGTCGGGCCTCGCCATCGCCGCCAGGGGTGCCACCTCGCCCGGGTGGTTGGTGCCGATCTCGCAGATGCAGAACGCGGCGTCGGCGGGCAGCCGGGCGAGCGTCAGTGGCACGCCCCAGTGATTGTTGTAGGAGGCCTCCGCCGCGTGCACCGCGCCCAGCGGCGCGAGTGCGGCGCGCAGCATTTCTTTCGTCGTGGTCTTGCCCACCGAGCCGGTGACCGCGATCACCCGGCCGCCGAACCGTGCGCGCCCGGCACTCCCGAGGGCCACGAGCCCCGCGAGAGTGTCGGGCACGAGCACGCGGCAGCCGTCCACACCCGGCGCGTCGCGCTGGTGCACCAGGGCCGCCGCGGCGCCACGGGAAAAAGCGTCGGCGAGGAAGCGATGGCCGTCGCCGTGCTCCCCCACCAGCGCCACGAACAGAGCGCCGGGTGGAAGCGTGCGCGTGTCGATCGACACGGCACCCATTTCCACACCGGCGCACCCCGGCAACAGCTCCCCCCCGAGCGCCGTCGCCAGCGTCTCGCCTGTCCAGAGCGCGCTCATGGCGCTCGGCTCCCGGCGGGACGAAAAACTAAGGAAGGCCAGGGGTTCCACCCCTGGACCCCGCTGGGGCCTTGGCCCCAAACCCCGATCCGAAAGCCAGGTCCAGGACCGGCTCGGTCCTGGCGGGGTTTGGGGCAGAGCCCCATGCCTGCCTTCACTGCGTGTCGCTCCCGGCCAGGCGGCGCACCACCTCGACATCGTCGAACGGCAGGACCTCGCCCCCGATCTCCTGGCCGGTCTCGTGCCCCTTGCCGGCCACCACCAGCACATCGCCCGACCCGAGTGCGTCCAAGCCGGCGGCGATCGCCTGCTCGCGGCCGCCGATCGCAGTGCCCCCGGCGCATCCCGCGAGCACCTCGGCACGGATCGCGGCCGGATCCTCCGAACGCGGATTGTCGTCGGTGACGATCGCCACATCGGCCAGCCGCGCCGCCACCTCGCCCATCAGCGGACGCTTGCCGCGATCGCGGTCGCCGCCGGCGCCGAACACCACCACCACCCGCCCGCGCGCATGCGGGCGCACCGAATCCAGCAGCCGCTCGAGACCGTCCGGCGTATGGGCGTAGTCGACATAGGCCGCAGCGCCGTTCGGCAGGGTGCCTGCCAACTCCATCCGGCCGCGCACGCCGGCCAGGTGATCGAGCCGGTCGAGCACCGTGTTCACCGGGCGCCGCTCAGCCGCCGCCACCAGGGCGGCCGCCAGCAGCGCGTTGTCGACCTGGAACCGGCCCGCCAGCCGCAACGTGACCTCGCGCCGCTCGCCGCAGGCCTCGAGCCCGATCACCTGGCCGTTCGCCAGCGCCCGCACCGAGAGCAGCCGGATCGTGGCGCCGCGCTCGCCGACACTGTGCAGGCTCAACCCGCGCGCCGCCGCGATCTCGCCGATCGCCTGCAGCGTGGTGGCGTCGGCGTCGGCGTTGACCACCGCGGCCGCACCCCGCGGCAGCACCGCGTCGAACAGCCGCAGTTTCGCGGCGCGATAGGCGGCTTCGGTGCCGTGGTAGTCGAGATGATCACGGGTGAGATTGGAAAAACCGGCGGCCCGCAGGGGCACGCCGTCTAGCCGGAACTGGGCGAGACCGTGGCTCGAGGCCTCCATCGCCGCGCGCTCGACGCCGGCGCGGGCGAGTGCGGCCAGCGTGCCGGCCAGCGCCACGGGATCGGGCGTGGTGAGCGGCTTTTTGCTCCGTGATCGCCACGCCGTCCGGTGCGCGCACACCCAGCGTGCCGAGTGACGCGGCCTGCTTGCCGAGCAGCGTCCAGAGCTGGCGGGCGAACTCGGCGGTGCTGGTCTTGCCGTTGGTGCCGGTGATCGCGACGATGCCGGCGGGCGGCGGCCCCGCCAGCACGGCGGCCAGGCGTGCCAGCGCGCGCCTGGGCTCGGGATCGGCCACCAGCGGGCGCAGGGCCACGCCTGCGGGCCAGGCCGTGCCCTCGGGTGCGAGCACCGCGGCGGCACCCCGCCCGACCGCGTCGGCGATGAAGCGGCGACCGTCCGCGTCGTTGCCGGGAAGGGCCGCGAAGATGGCGCCCGGCGTCACCGCGCGGCTGTCGGCGGTGATCGCCCCGATGTCGATCGTCTCGGCGCCGGGACCGATCGCCGCCCGCCCCTCGGGGAGCGGGAGGCCGGCACGACGGAAGAGCTCAGCGAGCTGCATCGTCGCGGCCCACGGCGCGGTCGTTGGCGATCGGCCGAAGATAGGCCGCCTCGTGCACCGGCGGCCTCGGCGCGGACAGGCGCGGCATTCCGTGCGCGAGGCCCAGTACCGATCCGGTGGGGAGGGTAGCGGCGGGGGCCGCCTGCGCCACGAGATCGTGGCGGGGGCGCATGTCGCGCGGCTTGTCGTCGCGCCGAATGCGGCCTTCGCCCGGATCGCCGGGATCGTTGCCGGGCCCGAGCGTGCGGGCGCCCGACGGCGCCTGCGGGTCGAGCGGCATGTCGATCCCGGCATTGATCGCTTCCACCTGCGCCGGGTCGGTCACCGGGAACAGGCCCATCATGGGTGCGGTGCGCGCGATGATCTTGGCCACCACCGGCGCCGAGATCCACATGGCGGTCGTGAAGCCATGGGTCGTCTTGTCAGCGATTGGGCTGTCAATCATCACGTACACGGCGTAGCGCGGGGCGTTCATTGGGAAGACCGACGTGAAGGCGGCGACATTGACGTGCTTCATGTAGGCGCCGTGTGCGCCGACCTTTTCCGCCGTTCCGGTCTTGCCGCCCACGAAGTAGCCCGGCACCTCGGACGTCTTGCCGGAGCCCTTGGTCACCACCAGCCGCAGGATTTTCCGAAGCTGCTCGGAGATCTCGGGCTTCATCAGTTGCGTGCCGTTGGTGGGCGTCTCTGGCTCTTCGGCACCGTCGGGGCGGGCGAGCAGGGTCGGCTTGACCAGCATCCCGCCATTCGCCGCCGCCGCCGTGCCGCGGACGATCGAAATCGGCGGCTCGGCGACGCCGTGGCCGAAGCCCACCGTCATCACCGTCGACATGCCCCACTGGCGCGGCGAGGGCACGATCGGACGCGCCACCTCGGGAAGCTCGATCGGCGGACGGTCGAAGAAGCCCATGCCCCGCAGCCAGGCCTGCTGGCGCTGCGCACCCACATCGAGCGCGATATGCGCGGCCCCCGGGTTCGACGAGAACGCCATCACCGAGGCGAGCGTCAGCCATGGCGCGAAATGGTCGGTCTTCATGTCCGAGATGGTGAAGCGGCCGACATGGATCGGAATGGTGGAGAACTTGTCCCACACGTGTGCCACGCCGTCTTCGAGGGCCACCGCGGCGGTCTGCAGCTTGAAGGTCGAGCCGGGCTCGTAGTCGCCCGTCACCGCGCGGTTGAAGCGCGCGTCCGGATCGGCTTTTCCGAAGTCGTTGGCGTCGTAGTCGGGCAGGCTCACCATGGCGACGACTTCACCGGTGCGCACGTCCATCACGATGCCGCAGGCGCCGATCGCCTGGAACTCTTCCTTGGCCTTTTCGACCTCGTCGCGCACCACCGCCTGCACGCGCACGTCGAGCGACAGGCGCAGCGGCTCGATCGAGGAGCGCAGGCGCCCGTCGAAGAACTTCTCCACGCCGCCCACGCCATGGTCGTCGATATCGACCGCGCCCATCACCTGCGCCGCCGTGCGTCCGAGCGGGTAGCGCCGCTTCTCGCCCGCCTCGAACTCGACGCCCGGAATGCCGAGATCGTTGATCGCCATTTCCTGGTCGGGCGTGATCTCGCGCGCCAGATACACGAAGCGGCGCTTCTGGTCGGACAGCCGCGTGACCAGCTCGTCCTCGCGCACGCCGGGCAGGATCGAGGCGATCTTGTGGGCCGCCTCGTGCGCGTCGATCACCGTGCGCGGATCGGCGTAGACGTTGGCCAGAGGCAACGAGATTGCCAGGATCTGGCCGTTGCGGTCGGTGATCGTGGCGCGCTTGGTCAGCGGCATCATGTCGGCGCTGAGCGAGGAGCCGGACGAGCGGGGCGGCGGCGCCACGTCGGGCACCAGGGGTGCGATGTCGCGCGCGGGCACGGCCATCGGCATCACCACGGTGGCGAGCGTGAGCTTGGCCGCGACAAGCGAGAAAAGCCCGGTGAAGCCGCAGGCGACCCCGAGCACGCGGGTGCGCAGCCTGTCCATGCGGGCGCGTGCGGCGAGATCGCCCGCGGTCACGCTCACCTGGATGACTCGCTTCTTCTCCATTCTGCTGTCCAAGGCGGCCCGGCGCCTCAGCGCATGCCCATGGGCGGCGCGATCGACGCACCGCCGGCCATGCCGAGGGCCGAGCCGCTGCTGTAGGCGGCCGCGCTCGCGACCGGGGCGGCCGGGCGCCAGGCCATCATCGGTGCGGGATGCGGCACGTAGGCGGCGTCGTGCACGGCGTCGACGTCCCGCGTGGCGGTCGCCAGGCGGGGCGACGCGGAGGCGACCATCACGCGGCGATGCGCCACGGCCGGTGCCGTCCGGTGCGGCGGCAATCCCGCCAGGTGCAGCATCAGCGGTGTATGTGAGGTGGTGGTTGCCGGCGCTGCGTGATGCATCGCCGTCGCCGCGACCAGAGTGGGTGCCGTCGCCGTAACCAGAGTGGGCGCCGGCACCGTGCCGAGCAGGGAGGCGAGCGCCACCGGCGGCGGCGCGGCGGCGGGCAGCAAGGGCAGCAGCGGCGGCGGCGCCCGCGGTGCCGGCGGCGGCCCCACGGGCGGGAGTTGCTTGTCGAGCTCGGCCATCTGCACGAACTGCGTGGGCGCGATCGGCGCCAGCCCGGGCAGGAATTTCGTGGCCAGCGTCTGCAGCCGGTCGGGCTGGTTCAGAAGCGCCCATTCGGCGCGCAGCATGGAGGTGCGGTCCTCGATGCGGTGGGTGTCGGCGACCACCACGCGGATCCGGTCGTCGAGCAGCGTGGTGCGGTGCTTCTCCGAGTAGAGATAGAGACCGGAGCCGGCCGCGAGCAGCACGGACAGGCAGGTGAACGGCCTGATCATTGGCTTGCCTCCTCGGCAGGGGAGCTGGCCCCTTCCGCCTTGCGGGCGAGGGCGCGGAGCTTGGCGCTCCGCGCTCGCGGGTTCAGTCGTGTCTCGTCGTCGGCAGGGGCGGCCGGTCGGCGCGTCAGCAGCCGGAACGAAGTCTCAGCGTCGGCCGCATCCGTGGCGGGAAGATGGCGGGACGGGCGCGGACCGCTGCCGGACGCCTCCGTCATGAAGCGCTTGACGATACGGTCCTCGAGCGAATGGAACGACACCACCACCAGACGGCCGCCCGGTGCGAGCAGGGACGCCGCTTCGCGGAGGCCGCGCTCGATCGCGCCGAGCTCGTCGTTCACGCGGATGCGCAGACCCTGGAAGGAGCGCGTGGCGGGGTCGATGCCGTCGCGCGATTTCGGCACCGCGCGGCGCACGATCGCGGCCAGCTGGCCGGTGGTGGTGATCGGCGTCTCGGCACGCGCGGCGATGATCGCGCGGGCCACGCGCCGGCCATGCCGCTCCTCGCCGAACTCGTAGAGGATCGCGGCGAGTTCGGATTCGGGAAGCTCGTTCACCAGGTCGGCGGCGGTCGACCCGTTTCGGCCCATGCGCATGTCGAGCGGACCGTCGGTGCGGAACGAGAAGCCGCGCTCGGCCTCGTCCAGCTGGAACGACGACACGCCGAGATCGAGCGCGATGCCGTCGAGTTGGCGGATGCCGTGCTCGGCCAGCAATCCCACCATGTCGGCGAAATTGCCCTCGATCAGCACGAGGCGGCCGGGATGGCGCCGTGCCAGCGCCGCGCCGCGGGCGATCGCGTCGGGGTCGCGGTCGATCGCGAACAGCGTGCAGGAGGCGGCGTCCAGTATTGCGCTGGCGTAGCCGCCGCCGCCGAACGTCCCGTCGAGATAGAGGCCGCCCGCACGGGGAGCGAGAAACGCCACCACCTCGCGGCACATCACGGGAACATGGCCGCTCGTCGCGATATCAGAAGCGCCGCTCATGGCGCGGCCTCGGCCACGGGTCGTCCGGGGAGGCGCACGCGTCGCGCCGCTTCGCGCGCTTCCGTGCGGCGCCGCGCCGCTGCTTCCGGTTCCCAGATCTGGAAGATTTGCCCGAGGCCCATGAACACCACCGACGCGCTCACACCTGCATGTGCCGTCAGTGTTTCTGGAAGCACGATTCGGCCTTCCTTGTCCGCATCCACCGGCAGCGCGTCGGCAAACAATGCGGCGGCCAGATCGTCATGCGCCGCCGAGAACGGATCGAGCGCGGCCACGGGGCTGGCGAGGCGATGGAATGTGCTCACGGGCCAGGCCTCGATGCAGGGATGGGTGTGAGACGGTCGCAGGATCAGTCCGAGCTGTGACGTTTCGCCGTCGACGTGGCGCAGGCTTGCGCGGAACGACGCGGGAATGGAGACGCGTCCCTTCGCGTCGATCCGGTTCAGATGTGTGCCCAGGAAGTGGGTCACGTGCCGGTCGACGCCTCATGAATGGGTGTTCATGGGATATCATGGGCAAACATGGGCGTCAAAGTGTTTCAGCGCGCTTGAGAGTACAAGTTCTTGCTTTGTTCTTGTGTCCGGCCGGGTTGTTCTGGAAGTGAGATGGGGTGGCAGATGAGAGACAAGTTCGAGAAAAGCGATCGAATTTCTCGTTCGCCTCGCAAACGTATTTATTTTCGTTTTATCTCGACCGGTGTTCTTGGTATCGCCTGTTGATGTTACGGCGACGTAATTCCATCATAGATAGAGACGAGGCAGGAGTTCATGAGAAGAACAGGCGCGGTTTGGCTTACTTGTGTTGTCACGACCTCGCTGTGCGCGGTGGGCGCCGCCCGCGCCCAAACTCCCCCTCCCGCAACGACATCCGCTCCCGCGCCGGCACCTGCGCCGGCGCGCACCTATCTCGTGTTCTTCGACTGGGACCGGTCGGTGCTGACGCCGCGCGCGCGCCAGATCGTGGCCGAGGCGGCCGCGAACTCGCGGGCGGGCAACGCCACAAGGATCGAGGTCGACGGCTACGCCGACACCAGCCACGCGCTGCCCGGCGAGCGCGGCCGCGACTACAACCTGCGCCTCTCGATGCGTCGCGCCGACGCGGTGCGCGCCGAGCTCGTACGTGACGGCGTGCCCGGCGGCACGATCGCCGTGCACGGCTTCGGCGACACGCATCTGCTGGTCGCCACCGGCCCGAACGTGCGCGAGCCGCAGAACCGCCGCGTCGAGATCCTGCTGCCGGGTGCGGCCCCCGTGGCCGCTCCCCCGCCGGCCGCTCCGCCGGCCGCCGCCGCCGCCCCGCCCGGCATCGTGTTCGCAGCCCAGCTCGATGCCGGCATCACCGGCAACCTCACCGGCCCGAACGGCCAGCCCAATTTCGGCCGCCTGTTCGACGACAAGGCCAACACGGTGCTGCTGAACGCCGTCCAGCTCACCGCGTCCAAGGCGCTGAACCCGGCCGCCACCGGCTACGACGTGGGCTTCACCCTGCAGGGCGAATACGGCACCGACGCGCGCTACACGCATTATCTCGGCGAGTTCGACTACGCGACGTCGGACCGCGAGCAGTTCTCGCTGCTGCAGGCCAACGTGGTGGTGCACACGCCGTGGCTCACCGCGGGCGGCGTCGACTTCAAGCTCGGCCAGTTCTTGACACCGATCGGCTTCGAGACGATCGATCCGAGCACCAACCCGTTCTACTCGCACTCCTACCTGTTCAATTTCGGACCCTTCGAGCACACCGGCCTGCAGGGCATCTGGCATGTGAGCCCGCTGCTCGACGTCTATGTGCAGGCCGACACCGGCGAGAGCACGACCTTCGACGGCGGCGACGAGAACGCCGAGCCCGCGGGCCTGGTGGGCGTGGGCCTGAACAACATGCTCGGCGGCAAGCTCACCGTGCTCTGGCTCACCCATCTGGGCCCGGAGGACGCGACCAACGCGATCGGCACGCTCGCCAACAGCGAGATGCGCTACGAGAGCGACGTGGTCGCGACCTACAAGCCCGGCGGCAAGTGGAGCTTCGCGGGCGAGGGCCAGTGGCAGCACGAGGACAGCACGGGCGCCGAGTTCTACGGGGCGGCCGTCTACGCGTCTTACACGCTGACGCCCACGCTGACCGCGAACGCGCGCGCCGAGGCGGTGCGCGACAATGGCGGCTTCTTCGTGGCCGCCTTCCCGGGCAATCTCGACGCGGTCCGCGCACTCGACGGCCGCCCCAGCACTGCCTACGGCGCCGGATCGCAGACCTACGGCGAACTGACCTTCGGCGTGACCTACAAGCCCACGATCCCGCACGTGACGCTGCTCGCGTTCCGGCCCGAGGTGCGGTGGGACCATTCGCTGAGCGGCGGGCATCCGTTCGACGGGGTGGTGGATGATAACAGTCTGACGCTGGCGGGGGATATTATCCTGGGGTTCTAGAGGAAGAAGGCCAGGGGCGCTGCCCCTGGACCCCGTTAAGGGCGGAGCCCTTAAAACCCCGGACTTTTGGATCGGGGCCCAGGGCCGAGCCCTGGCATTGGGATATTCAGAACGACATCAATCTTTTCATGGCAACTCCGCTTTGCTGCAGCGGCCTGGTGACCGGAACGTTTCGCTTCTTTGCCTGGCCTGGATCATGAAAACTCGCTCGGCAGAGCTGCACGTCGTTCGAGGAACTGTTCCATAGCCGTCTCGCATGTAGGAACTCGCTCTGCCGGAAAGACGCGTAGCCTGCTGCCGCCGTTGCCGAAGGCGGGGTGCGCTCTTGCCGCACCGTTTCACCCTTGCCGGCTGATGTCTCAATGAACTGGCGATTTGTTTTCTATGCCCGTTTCCCTGGCGTCACGCCTGTCGGCCGTTAGCCGGCACCGGTTACGGCGTTGAACGATCTTCATCCTGGCTTCCCAACAGCTTCAACTGCTCTAGCGACGACCAATTCACCGGTTCCGTTTCGGCAGAGGACTGCCATGTCGGACCGCCATCGAGCCATCTCTGCCTCCAACTTTCAACGGAGAAACCAAGATCGTCGTCAGACACGCCAAACTGGAAACCGCATGAGGGACAGATTTCGTATGATCCACCTGTCAGTTCTCCGCGGGGTTCCTCCGTAAGGTCCGGATAGCCGCAAGCCGGACACATGTGCGGCATCCTATTTATTAGTCTTTCCATGCGCCTGGATTACTTTCACGTTGGCGACCAGCCTTTGGCTGTCAACGATCGGTGAAACTTGATCTGCAAAGGCTGAGGTAGGCTGAGAGGTTATGCGATATTCGTCTCTCAACCGAATTTGGGCTTCGTGTATAAGGCTCGATGCCGCGCTCGAAATCATCAAGTAATTCTTCCCAGCTCATATCGAATATACCCTGAATGAAAGATCTGCGTCCGACGATTGACCAGTAATAGTCGCTATCCGAAACGATGACAAAATTCTCGTCCGCTTCGACTATGGCGTAGGAAGGCATGTGAAACCGATGTGAACCCCCTCAAGGTCCGCGATATCCAATCCGATGTCGAAGGTCTCGTGAGCATTCGCGTCGACATTCATGCAAACAGCGGCCGAGAAGCCGATGCTCGCGCAGGCTGCTGAGACGGCCCTGGGTCCGTCGCCACGGAAGTCCAGCTCAAACAGCAAGCCACTCCATTGTCGTTGAAAGAGGACTTCGCCTCTGAGTAACGCAGAAAAACCCGCGTCTACATCAAATATTTCCAACATTCCAGCAATGTTGTGCTCTCGCCTGTGAAATTCCGACATTTCTCTCTACCTCTAACGCGCTCAACATCAATCATGCTCGTACCGCATCGTATAGCTTGGGCCGAGTTCAGGCTGAGGATTAATCTCGATTGTCGGTACACTCTTCGGTCTGACCATGACTTCTATTCCCTTTGCAATCACACCTGTGCGGACATCATTGCCATGATCCACAAATTAGCAGGCTGCAGACCTTCAAAGTCGGCGTTTGCCGTTGCAAAGTCTCCGCGTTTGACGCGAAGCAAGCTGCGGTCCTTCAAAACGAGCTTGGTATGGTGCGGCTTGCTGCTGCTGACAATCTTCGCAGCTTCCGGCGGTAGACTGCTTCCACCTGATGCGGGCGAAGCAACGATCACAGGCTTCCGTTCGCCGGTTGCGGCGCGGCCGTAGCCCAGCAGTGTCCTCAGGACGAAGAAAGGGGCTCTGTTCCTTGTACCCCGCCAGGACTGAGCCGGTCCTGGACCTGGCAAATGTTGGCAGGTCCAGGACTGCTTGTCCTGGCGGGGTCCAGGGGCAGCGCCCCTGGCCTTCTTCCGATCTCGCTGCCAGGCGGCCTGTAAGCCGGGTTCTGTCCGCTTGCGCGGGACGACCATTCCTCTGGGACGCGCATCGCTGCGCGCCTCGCGCGACCAACCCGGGCGACGGGCCGGAAAAGCCCCGGACCTCGCGATCCTGTCGCCCCTATTCGGTCTTGCTCCCGGTGGGGTTTACCCTGCCGCCGCCGTTGCCGGAGGCGCGGTGCGCTCTTGCCGCACCGTTTCACCCTTGCCCGCTGATGTGAACATGAACGGGCGGTTTGTTTTCTGTGGCACTTTCCCTGGGGTTGCCCCCGCCGGCCGTTAGCCGGCACCGTTTTTCCGTGGAGCCCGGACTTTCCTCCGCCCCTCTTGCGCCCCGGAAGGAACAAGAGGACCGGCGGTCGTCCGGCCGCCTGGCGCGCGTTCTCTAGGACGCCCGCACGGATCCGTCGAGGCCCCGCCGCCTTGTAGCAGCCATGAACCGACCGGACCTCATCTCGCGCCTCGTTCTGCGGGCACTCCCGAGCCTCGCCGTCTTCGGGCAGGCGGACCTCGCCACCATCCGTGCGCGCGCCGATCGTGCGCCGCTGCCGCGCGTCTGGCTTCGCCGCGGCCTGGCCGCGGTGCACGATCTCCACGTGCCGGGGGCGGCGGGGCTCATCCGCGCCCGCCTCTACGTGCCGCATCGTGCGCGCGGACACGTGCTGTTCATCCATGGCGGCGGGTTCGTGATGTGCGGCCTCGACAGCCATGACGGGATCTGCGCCGGGCTCGCCCGCGCGTCGGGCGCCCGCGTGCTGGCGGTGGAGTATCGCCTGGCGCCGGAGCATCCGTTCCCGGCCGCCCCCGAGGATTGCCTCGCCGCGTATCGCTGGCTCCTGACGGACGCCGGCGGCGACGGCCGATCGGTCGCGGTGGCCGGCGACAGCGCCGGCGGCACGCTGGCGGCCGCCCTCTGCCTGATGGCGCGCGACCGCGGCGTGGCACTCCCCGGGGCGCAGGTGCTGTTCTACCCGGCCACCACCGGGCGCGAGGACGTGCCCTCGCGCACGCTGTTCGAGCGCGGCTACCTGCTCACCACCGAGATGCTGCACTGGTTCGAGCGCCAGTATCTCGGCGACCGGCTCGACGAGCGCAGCCCCTACTACATGCCGGCCGGGGCGTCCGACCTTCGCGGACTGCCCGCGGCGCTGATCGTCACCGCGGCGTTCGACCCGCTGCGCGACGAGGGGCGCGTCTATGCCGACCGGCTGCGGGCGGCGGGCGTGGAGGTGCGCTACCGCTGCGTGCCCGGCGCGATCCACGGTTTTCTGAACTTCCATCCCGTGATGCCACGGGCGCGGGCGGAGCTCCGCCGGGCGGGTGCGGCGCTCCGCCGGGCGCTCGCGTCCGGCTGACCGGGGTGGCGCCGTTCTTGCGAAACCCGCGTGGTGGAGATACCGGCTGGGTCTCCGCCCGGGAGGTCCGACCGATTGCCGCGCCTGTTTTTGTTGCTGCTGCTCGCCTTTGGCGCCTGTTCCTCGGCTGCGCGCGCGGCGCCAGACCCGCTGATGGCCGCCCATCGCGGCGGCACGCTGCTTCTCACCGCCGACAGCGCCTTCGGCTCGCTCGATCCGCAGATCAACTACACGGTGGGTTTTTCCCAGGTCTTCTACGTGGTCTACGACGGGCTGGTGACGTTCCGGAAGGCCGATGGCCCGTCCAGCGACGACATCGTGCCCGACCTCGCCGACAGCGTGCCCGTGCCCACCGACGGCGGTCGTACCTGGGTGTTCCACCTGCGCCAGGGGATCCGCTTCTCGGATGGAAAACCGGTCACGGTGGACGACGTGGTGGCGACCTTCCGCCGCATCTTCCGCGTCTCGAGCCCGGGCTCGAGCAATTTCTACTCGAGCATCGTGGGCGCAGCCACCTGCCTGAAGCAGCCCACCGGCTGCATGCTCACGGGTGGGGTCGAGGCGGACCGCGCTGCCCGCACGGTCACCTTCCACCTGGTGACGCCCAATCCCGAATTCCTGCTGCAGCTGGCAGTGGCCTTCGCCGAGATAGTGCCGGCGACGATGCCGGATCGCGACATCGGCGACGATGCGGCACCTTCGACCGGGCCGTACATGATCACGCATTACGAGGCGAACCGGCATCTGCGGCTCGAGCGCAACCCGTATTTCCGCGAGTGGAGCCATGACGCCCAGCCCGACGGCTATGTCGACGCGATCGACTACAGCTTCGGCCTGTCCGACGAGGCCGAGGTGACCGCGGTCGAGAACAACGAATACGACTGGACCTATGACGAGAAGCCGCTCGATCGTCTGGGCGAGATCGGCGACAACTACGCCGGCCGCACGCATGTCACGCCGGTGCCGGACACGTATTTCTTGCCGATGAACGTCAACATCTACCCGTTCGACCATCTCAAGGCGCGCGAGGCGGTGAACTATGCGATCGACCGGCGTGCGATCGTGATGTTCAAGGGCGGCCCCGGTGCGGCGTCACCTCTGTGCCAGAACATCCCGCGCGATTTCCCCGGCCATGTCGATGATTGCCCGTTCACAAAAGGCGCCGATCCGGCGCATCCGGCCGCCGTGTGGCGGGCGCCCGACATCGAGCGCGCGAAGCAGCTGGTGATCGAGAGCGGCACGAAGGGCGCGCATGTCACGCTGGTGGTGCCGGACCATGCGTATGCCATGGCCATGGGGGTCTACCTGCAGAGCATGCTCCAGCGCATCGGCTACGAGGTCTCGGTGCGCGGCCTCGACTTCAACGTGCAATACACGTACATCCAGAACTCGAACAACAAGGTGCAGATCAGCATGTCGGACCAGCAGGCCGACTACCCGGCCGCGTCCGACTTCCTGGAGATCTTCTTCTCGTGCGGCGCCTTCCATCCGGGATCGGACTCGTCGCTGAATTTTTCAGGATACTGCAACAAGGATCTCGACGCGCGCATGAAGGCGGCGGACACGATGTCGGTGGTCGATCGCGCGCGCGGCAACGCCATGTGGGCGGCGATCGACCGCGAGGTCACCGACCTGTCGCTGCAGGCGCCGCTGTTCCAGAACAACGACGTCGATCTCGTGTCCTCCCGGCTGGGGAACTACACCTTCTCCCAGGTCGCTCACATGCTGTTCTCGAAGGTCTGGGTGCGTTGAGCGACAGGCAGCGTTCGCCCGGCCTTCGTTCGCGAAGTCCGTGGGCGGAGGCGGCGGTCCGCTTCCGGCGCGACCGCACCGCGATGGCGGCGCTCGTGGTGCTGGTGCTGATCGTGCTGGGCTGCCTGGCCGCTCCCGTCTATGCGAGCCGCATCGCGCAGACCGACCCGTTCACCTCGAACATCGCCGGCACCGTCACGATCGACGGGCAGGATGTCGGCGTGATGCAGCCCGACGACAATCGGCTGCAGCTCGGCATGACGCCGATCGGTCCCACCTGGCGGCTGCGCGCCGACCCGCTCGGCGCCGACGCGCAGGGCCGCGACGTGCTGGCCCGCCTGCTGTACGGCGGCCGCATCTCGCTGCTGATCGGCATGTCGGCGACACTGCTCTGCACGGTGGCGGCAGGCTTCGTGGGCATCGTCGCCGGCTTCTTCGGCGGGATCCTGGACGCCGTGCTGTCGCGGCTGATGGACATCCTGTGGGCGGTGCCGGTGTATCTCATCGCGATCTCGCTCTCGGTCGTGACGCTCTCCCAGGGATTGCGGCTCGGCCCGTTCACGATCGCGGGCGACAATCTGCTGCTGCCCATCATGATCATCGCGATCGTCTACGTGCCCTACATCGCGCGGCCGGTGCGTGGGCAGGTCCTGGCACTCAAGCAGAGCGAGTTCGTGGTCGCCGCGCGCTGCCTCGGCGTGCCGCGCCACCGCATCCTCGTGCGCGACATCCTGCCCAATGTCGCGACCACGCTGATCGTGCTGGCCCCGCTGCTGATGGCGCTGAACATCCTGGCGGAGTCGGCATTGTCCTTCCTGTCGATCGGCGTGCAGGCCCCGGCCGCGAGCTGGGGCACCATCATCAATGACGGGCAGGGACTGATCTACACGCGGCCGATGGTGGCGGTGACACCAGGGCTCGCGGTGGTCGCCACCGTGCTGGCGCTGAACATGATCGGCGACGGCTTGCGCGATGCGCTCGATCCGCGCGGCCGCAGGCGCGCATGATCCTCGCCGTCCTCCGTCGCCTGGTGCAGACCGTGTTCGTGCTGTTCGGCGTTTCTGCGTTGTTGTTCCTGATCTTCTTCGCGACACCCGGCGCCGATCCGAGTGCCCGCATCGCCGGTCGCAACGCCTCGCCCGAGGCGCTGGCGGCCGTGCGGCACGATTTCGGCTTCGATCGGCCGATCTACGTCCAGTATATCCGCATGATGAGCAAGCTGTTCGTCACGCGCGATCTCACCAGCTTCGTCAATCGTGGCGAGCGCGTGGTGCCCGCAGTGGCCGGCGCCGCCCCCGTCACCCTGTCGCTCGTGGGCGGGGCCGCCGTGATCTGGGTGGTGGCGTCGATCGCGGCGGGCACGCTCGCAGCCGCCTTTCGCGGCACGGTGATCGATCGCGGTCTGATGCTGGCGGGGCTGGTGGGCATCTCGATCCCGGTGTTCTGGCTGGGTGAGGTCGTGAACCTGTTCACCCAGAAGACCCTGCATCACAGCTGGGCGTTCTCCTGGGTGCCGGGGCTCGGCTACACGCCGTTCGCGACCGATCCCGTGAAATGGTTCAAGCAGCTCCTGTTCGCCTGGTTCACGCTCGCGGTGCTCTATGTCGGCATCTATGCGCGCGTGCTGCGCTCCGATCTTCTCGATGTGCTTGGGCAGGACTTTATTCGTACCGCGCGCGCCAAGGGCGTGGGGCCGGTGCAGGTGATGCTGCGGCACGCGCTGCGTACGTCGCTGGTGACCTTTGTCTCGCTGTTCGGTCTCGATTTCGCGCAGCTTGTGGGCGGCGGCGCGCTGCTGACCGAGGTGGTGTTCGGCCTGCCCGGCGTCGGGCGCCTCACCTTCGTGGCACTGGAGAATCTCGATCTACCGATGATCCTGGCGACCGTGATGTATTCGGCGTTCTTCGTCGTGCTCGCCAACGCGATCGTCGATGTCCTGTATGCGGCGCTCGATCCGAGGGTGCGCGATCGTGCTTGAGAAAAAGTTATTCTTTCTTGAAAGAAAGAACCAAAGAACTTCTATTCGTTGGGACTCCGGCATGAGCCCTCGCTGGAATCCAACAGATAAAAGTCTTTTTGCTTTTTTTTCTTCAGAAAAAGAAGAATCCTCCTAACATGCCTGCCGTCGATATGAACGACCCGATCCTCTCCGTGCGCGACCTCACCGTCGCCTTCCCCTCCGATCGCGGCCTCCTCACCATCCTCGACCGCGTCTCGTTCGACATCGCCCCGCGCGAGATCGTGGGCATCGTGGGCGAGAGCGGTTCCGGCAAAAGCATGACCTCGCTCGCAGTCATGGGCCTGATCGACGCGCCCGGCGCGGTGATCACCGGCTCGGTGCGCTATCGCGGCCGCGAGCTGCTTGGCCTGCCCGCACGCGAGATGCGGCGTCTCCGCGGCCGCGAGATCGCGATGATCTTCCAGGACCCGATGACGGCGCTCACCCCCGTCTACACGATCGGCCGGCAGATCGCCGAAGCCATCCACGCGCATGAGCGTCTGTCGCGGCTCGGCGCCCGCGCGCGCACGCTCGACCTGCTCACCGCCATGGGCATCCCCGACCCCGCGCGCGCCGCCGGCCGCTACCCGCACCAGCTCTCGGGCGGGCTCCGCCAGCGCGCGGTGATCGCGATGGCGCTCGCCTGCAACCCCAGCCTGCTGATCGCCGACGAGCCCACCACCGCGCTCGACGTGACCGTGCAGGCGCAGATCCTCGAGCTGATCGGCAATCTTCGCCGCGATTTCGGATCGGCGGTGATGCTGATCACCCACGACATGGGCGTGGTGGCCGAGACCGCCGACCGGGTGATGGTGATGTATTCGGGCACCGCCGTGGAGCGCGCACCCGCGGCCTCGCTGTTCGCGACTCCGGGCCACCCCTACACCTGGGGCCTGCTCAATTCGATCCCGCCGATGCATGGCGTGCGGCCGCGCCGGCTGACCGCGATCGCGGGCTCGCCGCCGCCGCCGTCCGACCGGCCCTCGGGTTGCGCCTACCGCACGCGCTGCCCCTGGGCGCACGCATCCTGCCTGGAAACGCCGCCGATCGCGCGCGTGGGCGAGAACGAGATCGCCTGCGTGCTGCCGGGCGAGGGTCTGGACGTCATGACCCTGGGATCCGCGCTCGCCGCAGGGGACGCGGCTTGAAAGAAATCCTCGTCGAGGCGGTCGAGGCGAGCAAACGCTATCCCGTGGGGTCGGCCTTCGCGCGCGGCGGCCGTCGCTACCTGCACGCACTCGACCGCGTCTCGCTCGCGGTGACACAGGGCGAGACGCTCGGGCTCGTAGGCGAATCCGGCTGCGGCAAGTCGACGCTCGGCCGCGCGTTCCTCCGCCTGCACGACCTCGATTCGGGAAAAATCCGCTTCGAGGGGCGCGACATCACGCGTCTCGGCGAGCGCGAACTGCGGCCGATCCGCGCGCGGATGCAGATGGTGTTCCAGGACCCCTACTCGTCGCTGAACCCCCGCCGCCGCGTGGGCGACCTGGTGGCCGAGCCGCTCCGCGTGCATGGACACGGGCACGGCGACGGCCGCGCGATCGAGGCGGCCGTCACCCAGCTGCTCGAGCGCGTGGGGCTCCGGGCCGAGCACGCCGATCGCTTCCCCCACGAATTCTCGGGCGGCCAGCGCCAGCGGGTCGGCATCGCGCGGGCACTCGCATTGCGGCCGCGCCTCCTGGTGGCCGATGAGCCGGTCTCCGCACTCGACGTGTCGGTGCAGGCGCAGATCGTCAACCTGTTCGCCGACCTGCAGGAGGAACTCGGCCTGACCTACGTCTTCATCGCCCACGACCTGTCGGTGGTGCGCCAGATGGCGACCCGGGTCGCAGTGATGTATCTCGGCGGGATCGTCGAGCTGGGACCGACCGATACGGTGCTGCACCAGCCCGCGCATCCCTATACGGCAGCCCTGATCTCGGCGATTCCCCATCTCCCCGCAAACGCTGTGGCCCGACGGGGAGTGGACGCAAGCTCCCGCGTGGTGCTGCGCGGCGACCCGCCCAGTCCCGTTTCACCGCCGCCGGGATGCCGCTTTCACACCAGATGTCCCATCGCAAAAAAAAGATGTGTCTCGGAACCGCCTATTCTCCGAGAGAACGACGGCGCGCGCGCGGTCGCCTGCCACTTCCCTCTGGCATGAGGGCGCGAAAGCGGGAACCTTTATGCTATATTCCGCGCCTGATCCGATCGTTGATGGGTCAGGAGCGTCAGCAGGTCTCGACGGACGGCGCACGCTCGTCGGCTTGAACCGGGATGTGCGAACGGTTTTGGGGGGATGAATGAGCTCGACGATCGACAAGGCGGCTGGCGATCAGGTCGTTGTCTTCTCGGAAGGTCGCTTCCGGCTGTTTCCGGCACCGGGCTGGTGGCGCGAGGAAGAGTGGTTCAGCACCGCGCCCATGGTGACCTCGTTCGAGATCGGCCCGCTGCGCAACGGCGTGTTCGGCCGCCAGGCGCCGGAAGGCGTGACCGTCTGCCTGGTGGGCAATGACGAACGCCAGGACGTGCGGATGCTCTGGTGCCCGACCGAGGCGGACTACGTGGATTTTCTGTGCGGACCGGGGGCGAACTTCGCGCGGACCTGCGCGGAGATCCTGGGGGCGGATCCGCTGAAGCGCGGTAGCTGGAAGTAGGAAGGCCAGGGGTTCCACCCCTGGACCCCGCTGGGGCCTTGGCCCCAGACCCCGTTCGTCTCAGCCGGCCCGGACTGATGGGATCTAAGGGGAAGAGCCCCTTGCTTCGGGTCATCATCGACGACGCGCGGGCCAATCGCCTCCTCGTGTTCGGGGAGCCGGACCGCGTCATCGCGGCTCGAGCGCCGGACGAGCTCGCGCGCGCCTTCGCACTTATGGAAGAGGCTCGCGCTTCCGGGCTGCACCTCGCCGGATACGCCAGCTACGAGCTCGGCTACCTGCTCGAGGACCGGCTCGCACCTGCCTGCCCCGCCGACCTCCACCTGCCGCTCCTCTGGTTCGGCGTCTTCGCCTCCGCGCCGACCGTGCTGTCGGGCGAGCAGGCCGCATCCTTCTGGCAGCGCCACTCGCGTTCCTACGCCGGCAAGCTGACGCCGGCCTGGACCGAAGCCGCCTACGCGCAGCGCTTCTGGCGCGCCATCGACTTCATCCGCGCCGGCGACATCTTCCAGGTCAACCTGACGCTGCAGGCGGGATTTCCGTTCCTTGGAGATCCCGTCTCGCTCTACGCCGCCCTGCGTGCCCATGGCGGTGGTGCGCACGGCGCCTTCGTGGCGGACGGCGAGCGGCACATCCTGAGCTTCTCGCCCGAGCTGTTCATCGAGATCGATGCCGCGGGCGCCATCCGTGCCGAGCCGATGAAAGGCACCGCCCCGCGCGGCGCCACGCCGGCCGAGGACGATGCCCTGCGGCTCGCGCTGGCCGTGAGTGCGAAGGACCGTGCGGAAAACCTGATGATCGTCGACCTGCTGCGCAACGATCTCGGGCGTGTGGGACGTCTCGGCAGCGTCACGGTCGACGCGCAGTTCGCCATCGAGACGCTGCCGACGGTTCACCAGATGGTCTCGAAAATCTCGGCGACACTGGCGCCGGGCACCGGCATCGAGGCGATCCTGCGCGCGCTGTTTCCCTGCGGCTCGGTCACCGGCGCGCCCAAGATCCGGGCGATGGAGATCATCCGCGAGTTGGAGCAGGAGCCGCGCGGCGCCTATTGCGGGTCGATCGGCTATTTCGCCCCCGATGGTGCGGCAAGCTTCAACGTCGCGATCCGCACCGTCACGCTCGAGGGCGGCGGGGGCACGCTCGGCATCGGCGGCGGGATCACGATCGACTCGACGGCGCAAGGCGAGTGGGCCGAGTGCCTGCTCAAGGCCCGGTATTTCGAGCGCGCGCGGCGTCCGATCGCACTGTTCGAGACGCTGCTGCACCAGGAGGGCCGCTTCGTGCGCGAGGCGCTGCATCTGCGGCGCATGGAGGGCAGCGCGCGCGCGTTCGGCATCGCCTTCGATATCGATGCCGCCCGACGGGCGCTCGGCAAGGTGGTGAAGGGCAGGCCCGGCCCGCTGCGCGTCCGGCTGGTGCTCGCGGAGGATGGCGGCTTTGCGGCGACCGCGGCGGACTTCGAGCCGTGGGACGGGACGCCATGGTCCTTCACGCTGTCACCGTTCCGGCTCGACAGCGGCGACGTGCTGCTCCGCCACAAGACCAGCGCGCGGGAGCTCTACGACCGCGAACATGCACGCATCACCGCGGAAGCCTCCGGCCTCGACGAGGTGGTGTTTCTCAACGAGCGTGGCGAGCTTTGCGAAGGATCGCGCACCAACCTGTTCGTGCGGCTCGGCGACAGGCTGCTCACGCCGGCGCAGCGCTGCGGGTTGCTGGATGGCTGCCTGCGTCGCGAGATGCTCGATTGCGGGCGTGCGGAAGAGGCGATCCTGTCGGTGCGGGATCTCGAGCGGGCGGATGGTGTCATGCTCGGGAATTCATTGCGTGGTCTTGTGCTTGCGAAGCAAAGGGGCTCTGCCCCTTAAACCCCGCCAGGACAAGCAGTCCTGGACCTGCCAACGAAAGGGGTCTGGGGTCAAGACCCCAGCGGGTCCAGGGCAGAGCCCTGGCCTTCTTACCCAACCCGCAACATCGCGCCGTCAATCGCATGAGGCGGCACCAGCAAGTTCAGCCGCGCCGGCGACCCCGCATAGACCCGCCCTGCCAGATCGAAGCGCGAGCCATGACACGGGCAGTGGTAAAGCGTCCGCTCAAAGCTCGGAATGCAGCCGAGATGCGTGCACACCCCGACATAGACGCCGAAGGCCGGCAGCAGCGAGCGGTGCCAGTTGCGCGCCGCGTCCGGCTGCTGCGGGCCGTGCGATTGCGGGTCCAGCAGGAGCGCGTCGGCCTCGCGCAGCGCCGCGAGCTCGGCCTCGGTCCGATGCACCGCGAAGACCGGGTGGCCGTTCCAGGAGAGTACGTGCTGCGTGCCGGGAGCGACCGTGCCGAGGTCGAGCGTCACGGGTGCGGCCGGCGTGCCCAGCATCTCGGGCGGGCTGAGACTGTCGAGGAAGGGCCAGGCGGCGGCGCAGCAACCGATCGCGCCCATGGCGCCGGTGAACGTGACGAGGAAGTCGCGGCGCGGTGGTGCGGTCAAGGTGGCCTCAAGGCTGTTGGTGGGGAAGAAGAAGGCCAGGGCGTCGTGCAGAGCACGCCTCCGGCGTGACGCCCTGGACCCGCCAAGGGGTGGTCACCCCTTGGATCCCCTAACGAATGGGTTCTAAGGGCCAGCCCTTAGCGGGGTCCAGGGGCAGAGCCCCTGGTCTTAGCGAAGCGTATGAAACCGCCCCGGCGTTCCAGAATCCGTCACCACCGTGCCGTCGTCGCGGTCCACGCGCAGGCCGAACAGCCGGGGCAGGGCGTGCAGCCTGGCAGCGTCCGGCCCCATGCAGGCCGGGGTCGGCCGCTCAAACATGTCGAGATTGGTCGCACTCGGCGGATCCTCGCCGTGGATGTTGAGCAGCAGGCAGGCGCGCGGCGCGTCGGTCAGATGGCGTCGCGCGACGAGGTCGTAGAGGTGCTCGCTCATCGCGTAGTCGCTGTGCCAGTTGATGCGCGCGCCCCAATACTGGTCGGTCAGGCGGTCGAAGGCGCCGCGCTGCGACAGGAACACCGCGACCGTGATCGCCGCCACCAGCAGCAAGCGGCGCACGAGGCGCCCGGCGGTCATCGGCCGCGCAGGCGCGCGGCCGCCACCGCGATGAAACGTTCGGAGCAGCATCGAGCTAGCCGAGATCCTCGTGCCAGGAGCGGCCGTCGCGCTCGATCAGCGCGATCGCCGCGGTAGGCCCCCAGCTGCCGGCCGGATACGGAAGCGGGGCCTCGGGGGTCGCGGCCCAGCTGTCCAGGATCGGCTCGACCCAGGTCCAGGCGGCTTCCACCTCGTCGCGCCGCATGAACAGCACCGAGTTGCCGCGGACGGTGTCCATCAGCAGCCGCTCGTACGCGTCGGGGAAGCGGGTGGAGAAGGCCTCCTCGAACGAGATGTTCAGCGTCGCCGGGCGCAGGCGCATGCCGCCTGGGCCAGGGTCCTTGTTGGTGAGCACCATCTGGATGCCCTCGTTGGGCTGCAGCCGGATGATCAGTTGGTTCGGCTTGATCTCGCCCGCCTCCTTGGGAAAGGCGGAGAACGGGACCTCGCGGAACTGCACCACGATCTCGGACGCGCGCGTCGGCAGGCGCTTGCCGGTGCGGAGGTAGAACGGAACCTTGCCCCAGCGCCAGTTGCGGATCTCCGCCTTGATCGCGACGAAGGTCTCGGTGGTGCTGCCATGCTCGCTGTTGAGCTCGTCGAGATAGCCCGGCACCGCCTTCCCGTCGGAGTTGCCGCGCACATATTGGCCGCGCACGGTGCAGACCGCGACCTCGTGCGGGTCGAGCGGCTTGAGCGAGCGCAGGACCTTGAGCTTCTCGTCGCGCACCGCGTCCCCATCGAGCGAGGCGGGCGGCTCCATCGCCAGCATGCACAGGCATTGCAGCAGGTGGTTCTGCACCATGTCGCGCAGCGCGCCCGAGGTGTCGTAGTAGGAGGCGCGGCCCTCGAGGCCCACGGTCTCGGCGGCCGTGATCTGCACGTGGTCGATGCAGTCGGCGTTCCACAGCCGCTCGAAGATCGAGTTGGCGAAGCGCAGCGCCATCAGATTCTGCACCGTCTCCTTGCCGAGATAGTGGTCGATCCGGAAGATCTGCTTTTCCTCGAAGAATTTTCCGACATCTTCGTTGATCTTGCGGGCCGAGGCGAGATCCGTGCCGATCGGCTTCTCGAGCACCACGCGGGCATGCGGTGTGACCAGGCCGCGCTCGGACAGGTTGCGGCAGGTGTCGCCGTAGAGGCCCGGCGCGGTCGCCAGGTAGAACACCCGCACGCGGTCCGCCGGCGCGTCCTCGAAGTAGCCCGCGAGGTTGGGCCAGTTCTCGGCGGTGGCGCCGTTCACCTGCGCGTAGTGGACGAGCTCGAGGAAATCCGCGGCGACCCCCTCGTCGTGCGTCGCCTTCTTGACGAAGCGGGACAGCGCGTCGGCGGCGATCTTGCGGAAGCTCTCCGTGCTGTGCTCGGAGCGCGCCGCGCCGATGATGCGGGCTTCCCTGGGGATCTGCCCGTCGCGGAACCGATGGTAGAGTGCGGGCAGCAGCTTGCGCATGGTGAGGTCGCCGGTCGCGCCGAAAATCACGTAATCGAAGGGGTCGACGGAGATGATCGCGGGGGCCATGCGGTGCTCCAGGAGGGACCTGTCCGCGGGCGACGACCGACCCCATGTTGCCAGCGGCAACCGCGGGAGGACGCCTCATGCCCGAGAACACCACCGAACATGCGGCAGGTGGGCTGGATGATGCAACGCGGGAGCGGCTCGAGGCGGCCGCGTTCCGCCGGCTGGTGGGCCATCTGCGCGAGCACCCGGAGGTGCAGAACATCGACCTGATGAACCTGGCCGGGTTCTGCCGGAACTGCCTGTCGCGCTGGTATCGGGAGGCAGCCGAGGCAGGCGGGGTGGCACTCGCCGACCCCGCGGCGCGCGAAATCGTCTACGGGATGCCCTACAAGGAGTGGCAGGCGCGGTATCAGACCGGCGAGCAGAAGCCGGTCGCCCCGCCTGCCGATTGACCGCCGGTCCCGACACCAGTAACCGGCCCGTTTTGGCGCGAGGGAGTTGATCCATGGCCGACGCTGCGGCGCCCGAGAAACTGTCGAACAACGGCGGCATCGCGGCCGACCGGCTGCGCTCCATCGTCGAGCGCATCGAGCGGCTCGAGGAGGAGCGTCGCGCGCTCGGCGGCGACATCCGCGACATCTACGCCGAGGCCAAGAGTGCGGGTTTCGACGTGAAGGTGCTCCGCGCGCTGATCTCGATCCGCAAGAAGGAGCCGGCCGACGTCGAGGAGCAGGAGACGCTGCTCGACGTCTATCGCCGCGCGCTGGGGATGTGAGCACCCGGTGCTGATGAGGACGAGGTGACGGTGCCGAGCGTCCTGCCGGACTGGGTGCCCCTGTGGGTGCAGCTCGTGCTCCTGGTGGGGGTGGTGCTGGTGGTCGGCGCCTACGGGGCGATGCCGTTCAGCGTGTTCGGCGTGAAGGCCAGGCTCGAGGTGCTCGACGAGCGGCTGGACGAGCTGCAGCGCGACCTGCGGGCGCTGGCGAACCGCCTGCCGGACCCCGGGATGGGCCGCCCCGCCGCCTGGCGCCGCGGGAGTGCCGACGACGAGGAGCTCGCGACACCTCCCGTCTCCCGCCGCGACCGGGCGCCGCCGGTGCCGGAGGCGGGGTTCGACCGCGACTGGGATCGCGCTCGCGACCGGCCGCCGCCCGCCGTGCCCCCGCCCGCCGTGCCGCCGCCGCGCCCGCCCCGGCGCGATCCGCAGCTGAACTGGCCCGAGAACCGGCCGAGGAGCTGAGATGACATCTCCGTAAGCATGCGGGGACGTTAACCGTCCCGAAAGGGCGCGCGCGTCATCTTCTCGTCGTCATCGTGGGGAACATGGACGTGCCGGACACCGGACTGGTCGAGCTCGACCCGGCTCTTCCCCTCCAATCGACCGGAGCGGACACCGATCATATGGCGGCGATCCTCCACGGCCTCGCCCGCGGCTTGGTCAGCTACGACCAGGCGTCCCGCATCCGCTTCGCCAATCGCGCTGTGTCTTCCATCCTCGGCCTGGCGCCGGGATGCTCCGACCCGGGCACGCCGCTGCTCTCGGCTCTGGAGGGGAGCGCGCTGCTCGACCGCGCCGGCATCGAGGCGATCCATGAGGCCGCCCGCGCGACCGCCGCGGACCGGGAGCCCCGGCAGCTCTTCGCGGCCGTGGGCACGCCGCCGCGGAGCATGTCGGTGGAGGTCTGCCCGCTGCCGGACGGGACCTCGCTGCTGCGCATCGCCGACGTGACCGAGCGGCTCGACGCGGCGGCCCGCGCGATCGAGCAGGCGCAGCATGACGCGCTCACGGGCCTGCCGGGCCGGCAGCTGTTCTCCGAGCGCCTGACCGCGCGGCTCCGTATCGCCGGCGAGGACGCCGACGCCAAGCGGGTCGCCGTGCTCATGGTCGATCTCGACCGCTTCAAATCCGTCAACGACACGCTCGGCCATCCGGTCGGCGACGAGGTCCTCCGCCTGGTCGCGCGCCGCATGCGCACTGTGCTGCGCGACGACGACATGCTCACTCGATTCGGCGGCGACGAGTTCGGCATCATGCTCGAGGGCCGCACCACGGCCGATATCAGCGGCGTCGGCGCGCGCCTGCTCGAGGTGCTGGGGCGGCCGTATCTCGCCTGCGGCCACCTGGTGAATATCGGCGCCAGCATCGGCATCGCGCGTGCCGGCGACCATGCGACCGACGCCGAGAGCCTGCTCCGCTACGCCGATCTCGCCCTCTACAGCGTCAAGGCGGCCGGCCGGAACGGCTGTGCGGTGTTCGACCCCGCGATGGATGCGCGCGCGCATGCGCGACGGGTGATGGAGATCGATCTGCGCCGGGCACTGACGCTGCGGCAGTTCGAGGTCTACTACCAGCCGCAGGTGGCACTCGACGGGAATCGGCTGTGCGGGTTCGAGGCGCTGGTGCGCTGGCGCCATCCGGAACGGGGCATGATCTCGCCCGCGGAGTTCATCCCCCTGGCCGAGGAGATCGGGCTGATCGGCGCGATCGGCCAATGGGTGCTGGAGGTGGCGTGCCGAGAGGCAACGACCTGGCCCGCGGATTTCACGCTCGCGGTCAACGTGTCGGCGCGCCAGTTCGAGGATGGCCGCCTGGTGGAAATGGTGCGGCAGACGCTCGCGAGCACGGGCCTGGCGGGGCCGCGCCTCGAGCTCGAGATCACCGAGAGCGTGCTGATGCGCAACGAGCACGTGGTGGGCGGCATCCTGCACGATCTGCGGGCACTCGGGGTGCGCGTCGCGATGGACGATTTCGGGACCGGTTACTCCTCGCTCAGCCAGCTCCGGTCGTTCCCGTTCGACAAGATCAAGATCGATCGTTCCTTCGTGAGCAACTTCGCAGTCGACGGCAACACCGCGATCATCCGCGCGATCGCCGCGATGGGTGCCAGCCTCGGCATGGCGACGATCGCGGAAGGTGTCGAGACATCCGAGGAACTCGCACAGATCCGCGCGGAGGGCTGCGACGCGGTGCAGGGGTATTTCTTCAGCCGACCGGTTCCGGCCTCCGAACTTCCGGCCCTCATCGCAACGCTCAACAACGTCGCAAACGCCGCCGCCTGAGGGGCGGCATCACATCAGGGGAAAACTCGACCATGCTTCAGACCGTGGCGGCGCGCAGCGCCTACAAGATCGTCTACTGCAGCCGCAACTGCCTGCAGGACCAGGAGGAGATCCAGCGGATCCTGCTGAAATCCCGTGAGAACAACCGCCGGGACGATGTGAGCGGCGCGCTGCTGTATAACGACGGCTGCTTCGCGCAGGTGCTGGAAGGCGATCGCCGCGCGGTCGAGGAGATCTACGAGCGGATCGCCTGCGACCCAAGGCATCGCGACATCACCATGCTGCAGGCCGGCTTCGGCGGTCCGCGCGATTTTGCGGACTGGTCGATGGCCTACACGGGCGTGGTGGCCGCGCAGGCGCAGCCGATCGTGAGCGGCACGTTGAATGCGGCGTTTGCGGGAGTGGGGGTGACGGGGGAGGCCGTGCTTGCGTTGCTGCGGCGTGTGGTGCTTGCGGAGAGTGTAGCGGCCTGAGGGCCAGGGCGTCACGCCGAAGGCGTGCTGCGCAAGGGCCCTTAAACCCCAGGCCCCTTTCGTAGGCAGGTCCAGGACTGCTTGTCCTGGCGGGGTCCAGGGGCAGAGCCCTGGTCTTACAACAACACCAGATCATCCCGGTGGATCAGCTCGTCTCGCCCACGCCATCCGAGCACCGTCTCGATCTCGTCCGACCGTCGCCCGGCAATCCGCCGCGCATCCTCGCTCCCATAGGCCGACAACCCCTTCGCCACCGGCACGCCCGCGACGTCGCGCACCAGCACCGGATCGCCGCGGTCGAACGCGCCCTCGACCTCGGCCAGCCCCGCCGGCAGCAGCGAGCTCCCGCCCCGCAGCGCGCGCGCAGCGCCCGCGTCCACGGCAAACACGCCCGCCGGCAGCAGCGAGCCTGCGATCCAGCGCTTGCGCGCCGAACGCCCGTCCACCGCGGACGGGAACCAGGTGCAGCGCGCGCCCGCCTCCAGCGCTGCCAGCGGGTTGCGGATGCCGCCGAGCGCGATCGCCATGGTACAGCCGGCGCCGGTGGCGATGCGGGCGGCGGCGAGCTTGGTGCGCATCCCGCCCGAGGAGTAGCCCGGCGGGGGTGCCCCGCCCATCGCCTCGATCTCGGGCGTGACAGTGGCCACCAGCGGCAGGTGTTGCGCGGCCGAGTCGCGTTTGGGATCGGCGGTGTAGAGCCCGTCGATGTCGGAGAGCAGGATGAGCTGGTCCGCACCCGTCATCTCGGCCACGCGGGCGGCCAGCCGGTCGTTGTCGCCGAAGCGGATTTCCGACGTCGCCACCGAGTCGTTCTCGTTGATCACCGGGACCACGCCGAGGCCCAGCAGGGTGGCGAGCGTCGCCCGCGCGTTGAGGTAGCGGCGACGATCCTCACTGTCCTCGATCGTCAGCAGGAGCTGGGCGGCGATCAGCCCGCGCGCGTGCAGCGCCTCGGTCCAGGCCTGCGCCAGGCGGATCTGGCCGATCGCGGCGGCGGCCTGCTTCTCCTCGAGGCGCAGCGGGCGCTGGGGCAGGGGCAGCGACATCCGTGCCAGCGCGATGGCACCCGACGAGACCACAATGACCTCCGTCCCACGTGCACGTAGGCGGGCGATGTCGGCGGCCACGCTCTCGAGCCAGGCGTGGCGGAGCGTGCCGCCGGGTTCCACCAGCAGCGCACTGCCGATCTTGACCACGAGGCGCTTGGCCGCCGCGAGGCTGGGTGTCTCCATCAGGCGGCTTCGGCCCGCCTCGCGCGCTCGGCGGTGATGACGTCCTGCAGCCGTCGGAGCAGGGCAGGGACGCCGGCGCCACTCACGCCGGAGATGACCGCGACCTCGGCCCCGCTCGCGCGGCGCAGCGCAGTGGCGCGGGACGAGGCCTCGCGCGCGCTCATGCTGTCGGACTTGTTGAGCGCGATGATCTCGGGCTTGTCCACCAGACCGGCGCCGTACTCCCGAAGCTCGTGGCGCACCGTGCGCCAGGCCGCGACCACATCACCGGCGGCACCGTCGACGAGGTGAAGAATCACGGCGCAGCGCTCGACATGGCCGAGGAAGCGGTCGCCGAGACCGGTGCCCTCGTGTGCGCCCTCGATCAGGCCCGGAAGGTCGGCGAGCACGAACTCCTCCGCGTGGCTCAGCCGGATCACGCCGAGCTGCGGGTGCAGCGTGGTGAACGGGTAGTCGGCGATCTTCGGACGGGCGGCGGAGACCACGGACAGGAAGGTCGACTTGCCGGCGTTCGGCAGGCCCACCAGGCCGGCATCGGCGATCAGCTTGAGGCGCAGCCAGATCCAGCGCTCCTCGCCCGGAAAGCCCGGGTCGGCGCGTCTCGGGGCGCGGTTGGTGGAGGATTTGTAGTGGGCGTTGCCGAAGCCGCCATCGCCGCCGCGACACAGAAGGATCCGCTTGCCGGGCGCGTCGAGATCAGCGAGCAGCACCTCGCGTTCGTCGTCGAAGATCTGCGTGCCGACCGGAACCTTGATCAGGACCAGGTCGGCGGCAGCCCCCGTGCGATCCGAGCCCGAGCCGTTGCCGCCCTTGCGGGCGCGGAAATGCTGGGCGTAGCGGAAGTCGATCAGCGTGTTGAGGTCGCCCAGCGCCTCGAAGATCACGTCGCCGCCGCGGCCGCCATTGCCGCCGTCAGGGCCGCCGAACTCGACGTATTTCTCGCGCCGGAACGCGGTCACGCCGTCGCCGCCGTCGCCCGACTTCACGTAGATCTTGGCCTGGTCGAGGAACTTCATTTTCGGTGGAACCAGAAACGACGAAGGGCCGGCGATCCGGCCCTTGCGCGTGAGGTGGCGGCGAGGCCGGAGGGTTACTCGGCGGCCTGAGGGACGGCGTCCACCGAGACCTGCATCTTGCCTTCGGGCTTGCGCTCGAACTTCACGTGTCCGTCGATCACGGCGAAGATCGTGTGGTCGCGGCCGAGGCCGACGCCGCGCCCCGGATGCACCTTGGTGCCGCGCTGGCGGATGATGATGTTGCCGGCGATCACGCTCTCGCCGCCGAACTTCTTGACGCCCAGGCGCCGTCCTTCGGTGTCGCGCCCGTTGCGGGACGAGCCGCCGGCTTTCTTGTGGGCCATGCTACGCTCTCCCTACGCTGCGTGGATGCCGGCCACGCGCAGCACGGTGACGTGCTGGCGATGGCCGTTCTTGCGGCGGCTGTTCTGCCGGCGGCGCTTCTTGAAGATGATGATCTTGTCGAGCCGGTCCTGCGCGATCACGGTCGCGGTGACGGTGGCACCCTCGACCATCGGGGCGCCGAGCGTGATGCCGGCCTCCGAGCCCACGGCCAGGACATCGGTGAAGGTGAAGGTCGAACCCGGCTCGGCTTCGAGCTTCTCGACCTTGAGCACAGCGTCGGGGACGACGCGGTACTGCTTTCCGCCGGTGCGGATCACTGCGAACATCTCGTGTCTTTCGATCTGTGATGGGGCGCGCCCGATGCGCGCCGTCCAGTCGCTTCTTATGATGGGTCGCCCAACGAACCGAAGAGCGCGGGCGACGAAGAGCGGGCCTATAGGACGACGGGGCCGCCCGCGTCAAGATCGCGCGTCAGCTGTTGCCCCGGCAAGCCGGCCCCATTATACGAAGCCCCGCCGCGGGAGAGGTGCCGGAGCGGTCGATCGGGGCGGTCTCGAAAACCGTTGTGCGTGCAAGCGTACCGTGGGTTCGAATCCCACCCTCTCCGCCAGCGGCGAGCTAAGCCGTTGATCTTGCGCAAAACCTAGCTACATCAGGGGCACCTCGTTGCCCAACGGTCCAAATGGGCGATTCAAATGGTGTTTTCGGGTGTTTCCGCAGACGGACGTCGCTGCGGTCAGTCGGAGTGGTTTCCATGCGGAGCGTAGTGTCCCCGGACACTCCCGTCCGGCAGCCAGTAAACCGTATGGCAGAAGCGGACTTCATGGGGAACGTCGAACACGTCAACGTATCTCACAGTCCCCCAAGCGCACAGCGCGCGTGGACGCCCGCGTTTGATCGCCTCGACTTCTTGCTCGTCCACGAAGTAGTCGAGGATCGCGCTCAAGCCGCGTTGCTGGCCTTGACCGACGACTGAACCGGTGCCCTCAATCGGGTCGGGAACGTAGAAGTTGAAGCTGTCGGTGACCGGAATTGAAATGACTTCAGCGCGTGCTGATACAGCGACGCGGTAAGCTGGCGTATGCCCCGTATTCACCAGCACTGGCTTCACCTCAAAGCGGAGGTTCTTCTCCCCCACCTGATAGACCGCGCCTCCAACCTCTACGGCAAGGTAGGCGCGGAGTTGTCGCTGCCAGAAATCGCGCTGCGTTGCCGCCATCGCGATCGTGGTTTCGGACGATGCTTGCGACGCCTTCGCGAGAGCTTCCATCGTTGCCGCCGTCTTAGTGAGCGCGACCGCCTGATCCTTGGCCGCCCCTGCGGCTGCAACCGCCGCTTCGACAGCTCTCTCGCCTCCGATCACCGCCTGCCTCGTCGCCCGCCACAGGAGTGCGGTGAAAAGCATGAGGGCAATGGTTGAGTAGGTAAGTAGCCAGTCGGGTGTCAGGTGAGCGAGTAGCCAGGAGGACTCCTGTTCGCCTTGAGGCGCCGTCTCCGCCGCAGAGGCGGTTCGGACAGACCACGCAAAAGCGACAAGCGTCGTCCAGCCCAGCCACCGACGCGCGCCTCCAACCATTGGTCGACTCCGTTCCTCCTCACAGGAGGGGAGCCGAGATCATCCCTTTCGGCAATGGTCCGACGTGCCTGCAACACACTCGCGGCCGCCCCGTAACCGACCCCGACGATGACCCTCACCTGCGGCGGCACGGGTCTCGTCGGCTCGATGCCGCCCTGCGGCGCGCGCCGGCACGCGCGTCGCGGGCTAGTAGCCGTAGGCGTTGGCCAGGGCGGTCGCGTCCGCGAAATAGAGCGGCCATTGGTGGTAGTCCGACTGAAGCGTGCCCTCGAGCGCGGCCAACATGTTGATCTGGTCGGGCGGCAGTCCAGTCGTGCCGGTCTGGTACTGCACCACGGTGTGCCCGGCGATCCCGGCCGCGAAAACCTGCATGTCGCCCGACGTGGTCTCGAGCGGCAGGATGGTGCCGTAATGGTCCATGTGCGCGCTCGCGACCACGGCGCTCGCTCGCTCGTACGTGTCGGTGCCGTACTGGCCGATCGGATCGCTGGCCTCGAGGAACGAGATGAAGTTGCCCGCAGGCGTGCCGGACGCCGCGTAGCCGGGAATGCCGCAGGATGCGAAGCTCACGCCGGGAAGCCCGGTGCGCCATCCGACATACGAGGCCAGCAACCCGCCCTCGGAGAAGCCGGTCACGTAGATCCGGCTCGCCGACCGTCCGTGTGCGATGGTCAGCGCAACGATCTGCTGGGCGAAGGTCACCGCGTCCTTGAAGGCCGGGATCGATCCGGGATCGTAACCCGCCAGCGTCTCGGTGATGACGTTCACCTGCGACGGCCGCTCGGACAGCTGGTAGCTGACGATCGTGTTGCCGGCGGCGTCGGTGAACGCGCCGCCATAGGCGCCGTCATCCGACCAGAGCACCACGGGGTTGCCGTTGCCGTCGAAGACCGGGGCGAGACCGGCGCCCGGGCTGCTCCAGGACGGGACGGGCGCGATCGCGGCCGCTTCGATCTCGTCCAGCGTCGGCGCGCCGGCAGGCATGGCCAGGTTGATGCCCGCAGGCACGGCAGCCGCGGCCGGACGGAGTGTGGTTGCGAGGAGGAGTGCCCCTAACAGGACCCGAGCCGTTTCCATCTGCTCCATCTTCGATATAACGAAACCCTGTGTATACAAGCTCCCGCATAATTCCAGCTCAATCGTCACGCCGCTGGTGTCACGGAGCACGCGGGGTCGCTGGGCGCGATGTTCACCCAACGATCATGTCGCGCGCAGTCGGCCTTTCTACAAGTGTGTCCGCTCTCCGCCCCGTTCCTCCGCCCCATCCTCCGCCCCAGTCCGAGGACGACCATGCGTCTCTTCCGTCTCGCCGCCGCAACGCTCGCCGCCGCCATGGCCATCCCTCCCGCCCGCGCCGCGACCGCGGAGCACCCGACCTGCGACGCCGTGCAGGTCGCGTTCACGTCGGGCTCCTACGACAGCCGCGAAGCCGTGGTCGATGCGCTCCAGGATCACCTCAAGGCCGCGCGCGCCGACGCGCCGCTCGGCCGCGACGGCAAGGTCCAGGCCATCCTGCTGGCCGCGATGCGATGCCGCGAACTGGGTGCGGGGGATTTCATGGCGGCGCTCGACCGGAGCGCCGCTCAGGTGGCCGGGGAGCGGGCGCGTCACAAGGCCGGTGACTGACCGGCCGGCGGCCCGCCGGCCCCCCCCCGCAAGGCGTCCGACATTGCCGTGACATTGCACGGCTCGTCAGGAAGGTGTCAGGTCGGGGGATCAAGCCTCGTCATCACAACGCGAGGAACATGTGATGAAGCTCGGAATGCGTCGGGGTCTCCTGGCCGGAACAGTGCTCGCGGCGTGCACGACGGTGGCCTCGGCCCGCGCCGAGACCAGGCTGCCGTCCGGGCAGTTCATCACGCCCACCGCGACACCCGGCTCGGTGTTCCTCAACCTGAACCCCGGCCTGCCCACCGCGCCGAACTACCTGGCGGGGCAGGCGATCAGCACGGTGGTCAGCCCGGACAAGAACACGCTGGTGGTGCTGACCAGCGGCTTCAACACGATCCAGACGCCGACCGGCGCGCTCGATAGCGCCGCATCGTCGGAATACATTTTTTTCTACGACATCTCGGCGGGACGGCCGCGCCAGACGCAGGTCATCCAGATCCCCACCGCCTATGCCGGCATCGCGTTCTCGCCCAATGGGCGGAAGCTCTATGTCGGCTCGGGCGGCGGCAACAGCATCTACACCTATGCGCTGAGCAACGGCGTATGGGCGCAGAGCGGCACCCCGGTGGCCCTCGGCGTGACCGGCGTCGGCAACGCGCAGGGGCCCAGCACCGCGGGCCTTGCGGTGAGCCCGGACGGGACGAAGCTGCTGGTCGCCAACATCTACAGCGACAGCGTGTCGCTGCTGGATCTCACCCACAACACGCTGCTCGGATCGTTCGACCTCCGGCCGGGCGTCGAGAACGCGGCGGCGAACGGCGTTCCGGGCGGCGAGACGCCGTTCTGGGTGACGGCGGCCGGCAACAACCTCGCCTACGTCACCAGCCAGCGCGACCGCGAGGTCGTGGCGCTGACGCTCGCGAACGGGACGATGCCGACCGTGCTGGCGCGCATCCCGATCGAGGGCACGCCGGTCGAGTCGATCGCCAACAAGGCCGGCACGCGCCTCTACGTCGCGGCCGACAACGACGACAGCGTGCAGGTGATCGACACCCGCACCAACAAGGTGATCGAGCGCATCCCGGTCGCCGCCCCCTTCGGCCTGCTGACGGGTGCGCCGCGTTATCGCGGTGCGGCACCCAACGCGCTGGCGCTGTCGGCCGATGAGAAGACCCTCTACGTCACCGATGGCGGCGAGAACGCGGTCGCTGTGATCTCGCTCGCGGGCAGGACCGGCGCCGAGACGGGGCTGATCCCGACCGGCTGGTATCCGAACTCGGTGGCGGTCGCGCATGGCTGGTTCTACGCGGTGAACGGCAAGAGCGACCCGGGACCCAACCCCGGCGAGTGTCAGGGCAGCCTCACGGCCAAGAAGACGCCGCCCGCCTACCTGTCGCTGTGCAAGCCGAACCAGTACGTGCTGCAGCTCGAGGCGGGCGGCCTGACCGCGGCGCCGATCCCGAAGGGCAGCGCGCTCGACGTGCTGACCGCGCAGGTCGCGAAGAACGACAACATCCTGTCGCCGCCGACCGCGCACGACCTTTCGGTGATGGCCGCCCTGCACGGCCGCATCAAGCACGTGATCTACATCATCAAGGAGAACCGGACCTACGACCAGCTGCTCGGCGATCTCGGGCGCGGCAACGGCGATGCGACGCTGGTCGAGTTCGGCCAGGCGATCACACCGAACTTCCATGCGCTGGCCACCAACTTCGTCGATCTCGACAATTTCGAGGATCCGGCCGAGGTCAGCGGCAATGGCTGGCAGTGGAGCACCGCCGGCCGCGAGCCGGACTTCAACGTCAAGACGATCCCGCTCGACTACTCTGCGCGACCCACCAACGCGCCCTACAACAGCGAGGGCCAGGTCCGCGACGTCGACGTGGGCCAGGCGACGACCGCGGTGCGCCAGACCGCCGATCCCGCCTATCCGAACGACCCCAACCTGCTGCCCGGCACCGGCAGCGACAACGAGGCAGACGCGGCGGACGACGACGGCGACGGCCCGAACAACACGCGCGGCACCGGCTATCTCTGGAATGCCGCGCTGAAGTCCGGCCTCACGGTGCGCAATTACGGGTTCTTCGACGATCTGGACCGCTACGGCGCCAAGCCGAGCAATTACGGCAAGACCGATCCGCAGGTTCCGGAGGACGTGACCCCGTTCGCCGACAAGGTCGTGCAGGCCTATAACGTGAACGCGACGCTGATCCCGCTCAGCGACCCGTATTTCCGCGGCTTCGACAATGCCTATCCAGACTATTACCGGGTGCAGGAATGGAACCGCGAGTTCCAGAACGACGAGGCCGCCGGCAAGCTGCCGAACCTGACGCTGCTGCGGCTGATGCACGACCACATGGGCAATTTCTCGACGGCACTGAACGGCATCAACACGCCCGAGCTCCAGCAGGCGGACGACGATTACGCGGTGGGGCTGGTGGCACAGACGGTGGCCAACTCGCCCGACGCGGGCGACACGCTGATCTTCGTGGTCGAGGACGACGCGCAGGACGGCCCCGACCATGTCGACGCGCATCGCTCGACGGCCTACATCGTCGGGCCCTACGTCAAGCAGGGTGCGGTGGTGCACCACCGCTACACGACGATCAACATGCTGGCGACGATCGAGGACGTGCTCGGCATGCAGCATCTGAACCTGAACGACGCGACGCAGGTGCCGATGACCGAGGCGTTCGACTTGGCACGGACGAGCTGGACCTACACCGCGACGCCGTCCCAGTATCTCTACGGGACGACGCTGCCGCTGCCGGTGCGCCAGGCCGATGCGGGGCCGATCCCGCGCAGCACGCACAACGCGGCGTGGTGGGCGAGTGCAACGCGCGGCTACGACTGGGTGCACGAGGATCGCGTGCCGGCGGTCGCCTTCAACGAGGTGGTGTGGCACGGCCTGTATGGGAACCGCCCGTATCCCACGACGCGGAGCGGGCGCGACCTCTCGCCGGTGCAGCGTGCGAGCGCGCATCCGGGCGAGGCGAAGATCGTCCAGTAGGACAGGCGATCGCGGCTGCGTCGCTGGTTCCGATCGCGAACGCCTCGCCGGCGGTTTGCGCACGATATGAGACCGCCGCCGGATCGCGGCCGCCGGTGTCGCGCGGCCGCCACGCCGATACGGTGTTCTGGCCGCGCCGCGACGCACCCGCCGCTTGCAGGCGAAGAACGGCGCGACGATGAAGGGAATGAAATAATAACTTCACTCGCTCTGTCAGCCAGCCGTCAGCTACGGCCTCCGCAAAGGGAGGTCCCGATGACCAAAGCCGTGCGTTGCGTGGTTCTGGGCGTGCTCGTCCCGGGATGTCTGTTCGGCAGCCCGCACGCCCGCGCACAGATGGCGCCGGGCACGAGCGGGAACACGGAACAGATCGACGTGACGGGCAGCGGTCCGGGATCGGCGGTCGAGCTCGCGCCGAGCCGGCCGGACATCGCCGAGCAGCAGCCGACCAGCGTGATCACGTCGGACGCGATCCGCAAGGACACTGTGCCCACCAGCGACTACAACGACATCGTCCTGCTCTCGCCCAGCACCATGGATGTGAGCCCGGCCGGTCCCGGCCTGCAGCAGGATTTCGCCCAGTCGATCCGCGGTCTCCAGTACACGGAGTTCAGCGTGCTGTTCGACGGATTGCAGGTGCAGCCCTCGCCCGGCAACCTGTCGCCGCAGCCGGCGGTGTATTTCTTTGCCCGCGACCTCGGCAGCGTCGCGGTCAATCGCGGCCCCGGCATGGCCTCCGATATCGGCTCGGCAACATTCGGCGGCTTCATCGCCATGACGTCGCAGCCCACTTCGACGACGCCCAGCGCCGAAGCGTACGGAACGTTCGGCTCGTTCGGAACCAGGCTGTTCGGCGCCGAGGCCCAGAGCGGCACCATCTCCGAGCTCGGCGGCACCCGCGTGGCGCTCGACCTCACGCGCGAGGAGGCGCTCGGCGCCAATACCGGCCTGCAGACCGAGCGGCGCAACCTCTACCTCAAGATCGACCAGCCGGTGGGCCGCAGCACGCTGCTCACAGCCTTCGTCAACCTCGACAACGACGACACCAACACGCCCTACGGAACGTCGCTCAAGAACATCCTCCGCTTCGGCCCGAACTACTCGCTGAACGGAAACTCCCTGTCGCAGAGTTTCGCCGGCGCTAACCGCGACGCCTACACCAGCGACTTCGACTATCTCCGGATCAAGTCGAGCCTGGGCGCCGGCTTCAACGTCGAGGGCACGATCTACACGCAGGGCTACTACCATCGGGGAACCGAGAGCTTCGATCCGGGCGGCTCATCGCCCGATCTCGTCAATCAGAGGATCTACATCAACGGCGTCGCGACGCACGTCGCCGACGACCTGCAAGGCACCGCCGACCACAACGACCAGCGGGACTGGGGCGCCCTTCTCAGGCTCACCAAGGACACGACGATCGGCCAGGGACGGGTCGGCGTCTGGTTCGACCACATCGACAACGATCTCTACCGCTATATGGTCGACTTCACCCGCGGCACCATCCCCTACGCGACCACAGCCGCCGGCACGCCGTTCCAGTACCAACTGTTCGACACGCTGACCACGGTGCAGCCCTATGGCGAGTTCGAGTTCAAGCCGACCCGCACATTGTCGCTCACGCTCGGCGTGAAATACGACGCGGTGACGCGCTCGCTCGAGGGACCGCTCGACCGGACCAGCCCGCCCATGGCGGAGGACTACCATGCGTCGTTCAACCGCGTGCTGCCGGCGTTCTCCGCGAACGAGCGCATCCTGCCGTCGCTGTCGGTATATGCGCAGGCGGCGAAAGGCTACCTGACGCCGCCGCTCAACGTGTTCTACTCGAGCCGCATCACCGCGGTCATGCCGTCGTCGACGTGGAATTTCCAGGTCGGCAGCGTCTTCCAGCGGAACTGGCTCGATCTGGGCGCGGATCTGTACTACATTGACTACAGCAACTACATCTCGCACCGCACCGTTGCCGGATCGGACGTCCTCTATTTCAATGCGGGAAGCGCCTATTTCCAGGGCGTCGAGGTCGAGGCGACCGCCAAGCTCGGCTACGGTTTCGCACTCACCGCAAACGGCTCGCTGAACGACAGTGCGTACGACCAGAGCGGCAACAACCTGGCGCAGACGCCGCGGCGCACCGGCCTGCTCGGGCTGATCTACGACCGGCCGGCCCTGTTCCGCGCCCGCGACGACCTGCACGGCATCATCTACGCGAAGAATGTCGGCCCGCAATACGGCGTGGACAACTACAAGATGGGAACCGCGGACCAGTATCCGATCAAGTCCTACAACATCGTCAATCTCACCGTCGGCTACGACCTGCCGCTGGCCCGCCACGAGCTGACCTTCGCTGTGCAGGTCTACAACCTCACGAACGATCAGAGCATCACGGGCTACGCCACCAACGCGCAGTCCGGCGAGCCGCTGTTCTGGACCCAGGCCGGGCGCAGCATCTTTTTCTCGACGTCGGTCAAGCTCTGACGTCGGGCGGCTTCTCCCCGGAATACGCGTCGATGAACGCGCCGAGCCGCTCCATCGCGACCCGCATGCGATCGAGACTTTGCGCGTGGCACAGCCGGATCATCCGCCCGGCGCCCTACTCTGCGTAGGACGCCACGAACCCGCCGAGCCGCTCCATCGCGACCCGCATGCGCTCGGGACTCTGCGCGTGGCACAGCCGGATCATCCGCTCGGCGCCGCCGCCGAACGCGAGGCCGGGTGCGAGACCCACGCGCGCCTCGGTCACGGCGCGCTTGCAGAACCGCACCACGTCGGTCACGCCGCGCACGGCGAACATGATGTAGAACGCGCCGTCGCTCGGCACGGTGTCGACACGCGCCATCGCGCCCAGGGACTCGAGGGCGATCCGCCGCCCTTCCCGGCAGCGTTCGACGAAGGAGCGGACGAAATCCTCGCCATGGTCGAGCGCCGCCGCCGCTCCCATCTGCAGGAAACCGGGCGTTCCCGATATGTTGAACTGGATGAGCTTCTCGAACGCGAACGTGTCGCTCTCGGGAAACACCACCCAGCCCATGCGCCAGCCGGTCATCGCCCAGGATTTCGAGAACGTATTGATCGAATAGACGCGATCGTCCGGCGTTGCGAGCTGGAGGATCGAGGGGGCGACAGGGCGGTCGTAGACCAGGCGGTGGTAGACCTCGTCGGCCATGATCGCGATGCCGCGGGCGCGCGCGAACACCAGCAGGCGCTCGATCTGGTCGCGTTCCAGCATAAAGCCGGTCGGGTTGCCGGGGGAGGCGTAGTAGATGATCCGCGTGCGGCCGGTGCAGGCTGCGAACACGTCCTCGAGGTCGAGATGCCAGCCATCGGTGCGCGGCTGCAGTGCCACTTCGCTGACCGCGGCGCCGCAGATCGTCATCGCGCGCAGCACGTTCGGCCAGGACGGCGTCACCGCGACCGCATGGTCGCCGGGCGAGAGCAGGCCCTGGGAGGTGAGCATCACGGCACTCATCCCCGAGGCGGTGATCGCGATCCGGCTGTCCGGGATCGGCACGCCGTAGACGCGCTCGAGATAGCGGCGCAGCGCCTGCCTGAGCGGCGGAATGCCGCGGTTCGGCGTGTAGAAGGTGTGGCCGCCCGACCGGAGCGCGTCCATGGCGGCAGCCGAGATGAAGCCGGGCGTGGGCAGGTCGCTTTCGCCGGCCCACAATCCGATCACGTTCGGGTCGCCCTGGCCGAGCCGCCAGACTTCCACGATGGGGCTGTCGGCGAGGTCGGTGATGGTCTGGCGCATGCTACCTCAGCTTGCAGAAGCAAAGGGGCTCTGCCCCTTAAACCCCGCCAGGACAAGCAGTCCTGGACCTGCCGACCAAAGGGGTCTGGGGTTAAGACCCCAGCGGGTCCAGGGCGTCACGCGAAAGCGTGCTGCGCACGACGCCCTGGCCTTCTGCTTTGGGCGTGTAACGCCAGACACTCGCCGGCGGAAAATTCAACGGCGTCCACGCCTCCCGCCGCTTGGCCAGCCGGTGCCGCCGCGAAGGCAGCGGCGAGGTCGCGCAGTAGCTGTAATGCAGGAACCCCCGCCCCGGGGCCACCGCCTCGATCGCGTCGATGAACCGGCGCTGCTCCTCGGGCCGCAGCAGCACCAGCGGAATGCCGCACACCACGCTGCCGATCCGGCCGTGCCACTCGGCGGGGATCAGCGAGGGGAGCGCGCGAGCGTCGCCCTCGAGCACGCGCACGCCCGGCAGCACGCGACGCAGATGGGCGGCCATGCTCGACACGATCTCCACCACGAACAGGCGCTCGGCCGGGACGCCGCTCGCGAGCAGCGCGCGGCTGATCACGCCGGTGCCGGCGCCCAGTTCGATCACCGCCTCGTCGGGTGTGCGGCGGATATGGCGCGCGACGCGCCGGCACAAGGCTGGCGAGGACGGCACGATCGATCCCATCTGCAGCGGGTTCTTCGCCCAGCGCGTCAGGAACAAGGCTGCGTTGGCGACATCGGAACCGCGCGTGTTCGGTTCGACCGAGGGATTGCTGCTCATCGCCTTGCCACTCCGTGCGGCGGGAAAACTCAGCTCAGCTGCCGACAGAGCGCGTTGGTGAGCTCCGACGTGCTCGCACTTCCGCCGAGATCGCGGGTGCGGATCTTGCGCACCTTGATCACTTCGTCGATCGCGCCGCGAAGGCGCTCGGCGAGGTCGACGCGTCCGACATGCTCGAGCATCAGCCCCGATGCCATCAGGAGGGCCAGCGGGTTGGCGATGCCGCGGCCGGCGATGTCGGGGGCCGAGCCGTGCACCGCCTCGAAGATTGCCGCCCCCGCACCGATATTGGCTCCCGGCGCCATGCCGAGGCCGCCCACCAGGCCCGCGATCAAGTCCGAGAGAATATCCCCGAACAGGTTGGTCGTGACGATAACGTCATACTGCCAGGGGTCGAGCACGAGCTGCATCGCGCAGGCATCGACGATGCGGTCGTTGCACTCGACGCGGCCCTCGTATTCCTTCGCGACCTTCTTGCCTTCCTCGAGGAAGAGCCCGGTCAGCGCCTTGAGGATGTTCGCCTTGTGGACCAGCGTCACCTTCTTGCGGTTGTTGCGGACGGCGTATTCGAACGCGTAGCGCGCGATGCGATTGCACTCGGTGCGCGTGTTGAAGCCGGCCGACATGGCGATGCCGCGCGGGTCGTCACCGACCGGCATGAAATGCTCGAACGCCGCGTAGTAGCCTTCGAGATTCTCGCGCACGAGCACGACGTCGATGTTGTCGAACCGCCCCGGCAGCAGCGTGCGCGCCGGACGGAGATTGGCGTAGAGCTGGAATTCCGTCCGCAGCTGCACGTTGATCGACTTGAAGCCGCCGCCGACCGGCGTGGTCAGCGGCCCTTTCAGCGCGAGATGCGTGCGGCGGATGCTCTCCAGCGTCTCGAGCGGCAGCGGGTCGCCGCTCGCGGCGATGCCGGCGAGCCCGGCCTGCTGGGTGTCCCACTCGAACGGTGCGCCGAGCGCCTCGAGCACCTGCACGGTCGCGGCCACGATCTCGGGACCGATGCCGTCGCCGGGGATGAGGGTCGCCGGGATCCTCGCTGAGCCTGCTGCCGACACCGTCGTGCTCCTCGTCACCATTCGACCCTTTCCTTAAGCCCGACCGCGCCCGGGGTGAAGAGGCGCCCTCTTGGCGGGGGCGGCGCGCGGGCGGACAATGGTGCTCCACCCCGGAGCCGCCGCCTGATGGAGCCCACCCACGCCATGGCCGACACGGCCGCCTTCCTCGAGGCCTCGATCGCGGCGCTGGGCGCGCTGGCGGCCGACGCGGCGGCGCTCGACACGCTGGAGCGCATGGCGGGGCTGACGGCGGACGCGATCGCGGCGGGCGGCAAGCTGCTGATCGCAGGCAATGGCGGGAGTGCGGCCGACGCGCAGCACCTGGCGGCGGAGTTTGTGGTGCGGCTGGTCGACGACCGCGCGCCGCTGCCGGCCTTGGCACTCACCACCGACAGCTCGATCCTGACCGCCGGCGGCAACGATTACGGGTTCGACCAGGTGTTCTCGCGGCAGGTGCAGGCGCTGGGACGGCGCGGCGACGTGCTGCTGGGGATCTCGACCTCTGGGAATTCTCCCAACGTGCTGGCGGCGCTGGGCGCGGCGCGGGAAGGGGGGATGCACACGATCGGGTGGACGGGCGAGAGCGGGGGGCGGATGGCGGCGTTCTGCGACCTGCTGCTGCCGGCGCCGGCGCGGCTGACGGCGATCGTGCAGCAGCTGCACATCACGATGGCGCATGTGTTCTGCGCGAAGGTGGAGAAGAAGGCAGCGAAGTAAAGGGGCTCTGCCCCTTAGACCCCGCCAGGACAAGCAATCCTGGACCTGCATACTTTAAGATAGCGGGTCCAGGGGCTCTAGCTCCTGGCGGGGTCCAGGGGCAGAGCCCCTGGCCTTCTTAAAGCGGTGCGCAGGCGGCCTGTAGCCAGGCTTTGGCTGACTCTACCAACTGCGGCCCCACCTCGCGCCACACCCGCGCATGATATGCATCCACCCAGGCCCGCTCCGCCACATCGAGCAGCCGCGTGTCGATGCAGCGACGGTCGATCGGCGCCAGCGTCAGCGTCTCGAACAGCAGGAATCGCTTCGTCGCTGCCGGGATCGGCGCTTCCTTGACGAGCAGCAGGTTCTCGATCCGGATGCCGTGCGACCCGGGCAGGTAGAATCCCGGCTCGTCGGAGACCACGTTGCCCGCTTCCAGCGGCGCCGGCCGGAACACCGGCGAAATGTTGATCGGCCCCTCGTGCACAGACAGCAGGCTGCCCACACCGTGGCCGGTGCCGTGGTCGAAATCGAGCCCCGCCTGCCACAGCGACACCCGCGCCAGCGCGTCGAGCCGGTGCCCGGTGGTGCCCTCGGGGAACACCGCGGTCGCGATCGCGATGTGCCCCTTCAGCACGCGAGTGAACTGCTCGCGCAGCCCCTCCGGCGCCTCGGCCGAACCCATCCAGACGGTGCGGGTGATGTCGGTGGTGCCGCACTCGTATTGGGCGCCGCTGTCGATCAGGAACACTTCTCCCCCGCGTATCGGCCGGTTGCTCGCCTCCGTCGGGTGGTAGTGCATGATGGCGCCGTTCGGACCGGCCGCCGCGATCGTATCGAAGCTCACGCCGAGGAAGCTCGGGTCGGCGGCGCGAAACGCGAGAAGCCGCGCGGCGGCGCTGAGCTCCGTCTCGCCGTCGGTGCGGTCCTCCAGCCAGTGCAGGAAGCGGCACATGGCGACCGCGTCGCGTGCGTGCGCGTCGCGCATACCCTGCTGCTCGGCCGCGGTCTTGCGCGCCTTGGGCGTGAGGCAGGGATCCGCACCCGCCGTCACGGTGGCACCCGCCGCCTTCAGCCTCTGCGCGAAATAGGCCGGCGCGTTGTCGCGGTCGACGCGCACGCGCTTGCCGGCGAGACCGGCCAGCGCGCCGTCGAGCGCCGCGACCGGCGCCACTGCCACACGATTGCCGAGGCCGGCGCGGACCGTGCCGTCGAATTTCTCCGGATTTGTGAACAGCTCGGCGTGCCCGGCGGCATGCACGATCGCGAAGCCGAGCACCACCGGTGTCGTGGCCAGGTCGGTGCCGCGGATGTTCAGCAGCCAGGCGACGGACGCCGTGTCGGTCACCACCGCCGCGTCCTCGCGGGTGCGGCCGAGCTCGGCCGCGATCTCGTCGAGCTTGCTCGCGGCGTCGCGTCCCGCGAAGCGCTCGGGGTGGATGCGGGCGGGGCCGGTGGGCGGGTCGGGCCGGTCGGTCCAGAGCGCGTCGATCGGGTTGGCGGCCAGCGGCACGAGCGTCACGGCGTCGCCCTCGTAGCGCTCGAGGGCACTTTCGCTGATCACGCGCGCGTCGTAGCCGATGCGCAAAAGCTGGCCGTCCGCCTGGGCCTCGATCCACCGCGGCGGCGGGCTGTCCGTGACGTGCAGGCGCTCGAACAGCGCGCCGTCGACCTCGGCCGCCATCTGCAGGATGTAGCGGCCGTCGGAGAACATCGCCGCGCGTTCGGCGAGCACCACGGCCACGCCCGCGCTGCCCGAGAAGCCGGTGAGCCAGCGCAGTCGCTCGGCCGAAGGCGGCACGTTCTCGCCCAGCTGCTCGTCGCCGCGCGGGACGATCAGCCCGTCGACGCCGAGGGAAGCGAACGACGCGCGCAAGGCGGCCAGCCGGGCTGCGTGATCCGTGTTCTGCATCGCTCCCATCGGGCTTGTCCTTCGGCTCAGGGCGGGAGGGTGGCGTCCGGAGACGCCCGAGGCAAGGGTGCCGCGTGCACCACGGTGCGGAGGCCCGGATAGGGGAACGGGAGCTCGCCTTCCGGCGTGCCCTCCTGGAGCGCGCCGTCGGCGAAGCGGAACGCCTGGCGGAAGAAGCCGCCGCGCGCGTGGGCGAGGCTCGCGCCGTCATCCGCGTAGATCGCGCCCGCGGCGCGGCCGTCCGCGTCGGGGTAGACGTGCAGAACGAGCGGTTCCGAAAACGCGAGGCCTGTATGCGCCACGGCCTCGATGCGCGGCACGATGCTGCCGCCGCGCACGAACACCGCCACCTCGCCCACCGGCCGCACGCGCTCGACCGTCGCCTCCACCACGGGCTCGCCGCTCCAGTGGCCGTACCAGATCGTGCCTGCCGGAAGCTTGAACGGATGCGGACCGATCGAGTCGTCGGGCACGGGGGCCACGAGCAGCGACGCGCCCACCATGAAACACGCATCCTCAATGAGGAACCGCTCCTCGTCGAACGCGAGAAACAGCGGCCGCATCAGCGGCAGGCCTGTGCGCGTGGTTTCTTCCAGCGCGGTGTAGAGATAGGGCAGGAGCTCGTAACGCGCGCGGATCGCACGGCGGCGGAGCGCCTCGTGCGCCTCGCCATGCACCCACACCTCCTGATACAGCGAGCCGCTATCGGTGTGATTGCGGTAGAGCGGGTTGAACGCGCCGACCGCGATCCACTGCGTCAGCAGGTCGGCCGTGGGATTGCGCCGGAACCCGCCGATATCGCAGCCGCACAGCGCGAAACCCGACAGGCCGAGGCTGAGGAGTTGCGGCGTCGCCAGCCGCAGATGGTTCGCCGTGCTGGTGTTGTCGCCGGTCCAGGTCGCGGCATGGCGATGGCCGCCGGCATAGCTCGCGCGGGTCAGCACGTAGGGGCGGCGGTCGGGCGCGAGCCGCAGCAACCCGTCACGGGTCGCGCGCGCGTTCTGCATGCCCCAGACATTGTGGATCTCGCGATGGTCGGTCTCGCGCGGCGCAAAGCCGGGCTCGTCGATGCGGTGCACGGTGCCCGCCGGCATGGACAGGTTCGGCGTCTTGAACACAGCGGGTTCGTTCATGTCGTTCCAGAAGCCTGCGATGCCGAGATCGAGATGGAAATGGCGGAACAGCGTGCCCCACCACTCTCGCGTGCGCTGCACGGTGAAATCCGGGAAATGGCAGTCTCCCGGCCACACTTCGCCGACATACGGGGTGCCGTCGGGCGCGCGGACGAAATGGTCGCCGGAGATGCCTTCCCCGTAGGGCGGGTAATCCTCGCCGGGCAGGACGGGAATATGCGCGTCGGTGATCACCACCGTGTGGATGCCGATCGCTGCGAGATCCGCCGTGAGCGCGCCCAGATCGGCGTAGCGCTCGGGATCGGCGGTGAACGGGCGGTTGCGGTCCTGGAAGCCGATATCGAGCCAGAGCGCATCGAGCGGGATGCCATCCGCGCGGTGGCGAGCGGCGACCGTGCGCACCTCGTCCGCATTCTCGTAGCTGTAGCGCGACTGCCCGTAGCCGAGCGCCCAGATCGGCGGCAGGGGCGTGCGCCCGACGAGGGAGGTGAAGCGCTCCAGCACGTCGGCCGCCCGCGGTCCGGCGAGCATGTACAGCCGGAGCGGGCCGCCGGCGCTGAGTGCCAGCGTGTCGGGTTCGGTGGTGCAGAGATCGATCGCGGAGCGGTGCGTGGTATCGAGGAACAGCCCGTACGCCGCACCACCCGGCCGCACCGACAGGATGAACGGGATCGTCTTGTAGAGCGGATCGGCGGACTCGCCGAAACCATACGCATCGCTGTTCCACATGACGTAGCTGTGGCCGCGCTTCTCGAGCGGCCCGGGCTTGTCGCCGAGGCCGTAGAAGCGCTCATCCGGCGCCACACGCTTGCGCACGCGGAACCCGCCATCGGCGAAGTGGAGCGCGTCCGTGCTCTCGTCGCAGCAGATGGGTGTGCCGTCGGCCGCGAACACGCGCAAGTGGCCAGTGGCGGGGTCGAACTCCACCGCGAGGTCGGATGTCGAGAAGCGGACGAGATGTTCGTCTGCGTCATGCTGCACGATCGCGCGAGCTTTCCAATGCTCGGGAAGCACCGCCCAGGAGGCCTCCTCCGGCACCGCGGTCGTACCGGCGCGAATGCGCAGCACGCCGGGTGCGATCGCGGTCACGTCGAGCTCGCAGGAGGGCGTTTGGGCCAGGACCCCGGAAGGGTGACGCTCGACGCGGTGTCCTGTCATGCGAACTCTCATGTTGCTGTCGTCTCGTCGCGGGACAAGTTCATGGGCGCGCGGAAGTTCGGCGGAAAGGATGTGGTTGGTGGCGAAGAAGGCCAGGGGCGTCGTGCGCAGCGCGCCTCCGGCGTGACGCCCCTGGACCCGTTAAGGGCGGAGCCCTTAAAACCCCATACTTGGACGTGAGTCGCGTTCGATCAGGAGACTCCAAACGATCAGGGATCCAAGGGACGACCGTCCCTTGGCGGGTCCAGGGCAGAGCCCTGGCCTTCCTAATTGGAAGTTCCCAATCAGACTCTAAGGTCTCCGCAGAATAAGCGTCGTCCAGTCACCAAGATCGATCTGTGTTTCCAGCCTCAGCCCTTGTGCCCGATGCGCGGCAAGCACCATCCGCGCCTGGCTCCGCAGCAGGCCCGCGAGGATGGCCGTGCCTCCAGGCGCCAGGCCTCTTGCCAGGCGCGGCGCCATGCGGCAGAGCGGACGCGCGAGGATGTTGGCGAAGACGAGCTCGAACGGTGCGGCGGCACGGATCGCGGGCGCCCTCCAGCCATTTCCCCATTCGGTGCGCACCAGGTTCGACAATCCGTTGAGCCGCGCGTTCTCGGCCGCGACGCGCACCGACCAGGGCTCGATGTCGACCGCGAGCACCGGCACGTGCAGCAGCCGTGCGGCCGCCATCGCGAGCACCGCCGAGCCGCAGCCGAGGTCGAGCACGCGGCAAGGTTTGCGATAGGCCACGCGTTCGAGCGCGACGAGGCAGCCACGCGTGGAATGATGCTCGCCGGAACCGAAGGCGACGCCGGCGTCCAGTGCCAGCGTGATCCGGCCCGGGTGTTCGGCCTTCGGCAGGTGCGTGCCGCGAATGGCGAAGCGGGCGCCCACGAGCTGCACGGGAAAGGCGCTGGCGGTGCGCGCGAGCCAGCCTTCCGCCTCGGTATCCGCGCGCTCGAGCGGGGCCGCGTGTCCCGTGAGATGCGCCGCGATCAGCAGCGCGCCGGCCAGGGTCTCGTCCGCGTGGCCGATCGGGCGCACGCCTTCGACGCGCCAGATGCTGCGCGCCTCGTCGACCTGGAAGAAGCCGATCGTATCGCAGGCGACGCCGAGCGCCTGTTCATAGGCCTCGACGGCTTCTTCCGGCACCACGACCGAGACCGTCTCGAGCGGGATCGCATGCGCCGTCATTCGGAAACGAGCTCGACGAAGCTGTCCTTCACGCGCTTCGATCCTGCCTTGTCGAACTCGATCTCGAGGCGCCCATCGTTTGACGCGGTGACGCGGCCATAGCCGAACTTGTCGTGGAACACGCGGGCACCCACCGGGATCGCCTCGCGCCGCGCTGGTCGCGCATCGACCTCCCACGCTTCCACCGTGCGGGCGCGGGCCGCTACCAGCGGGAACTGGCCGCCGAACACGGGCGCCGCCGTCATGCGCGCGAGCCGGTCGAGTGCGGCCGACCCCACGATCTCGATCTCGCTTTCGGGAAGTTCGTCGATGAAGCGGGACGGGATGCAGGATTGCCAATTCGCGTAGATGCGCCGGTTGGCGGCGTGGCTGATCATCGCGCGCTTGCGGGCGCGGGTAATGCCGACATAGGCGAGGCGGCGTTCCTCTTCCAATGCCGCATTGCCGCCCTCGTCGAGCGAGCGCTGGCTCGGGAACAGGCCTTCCTCCCAGCCGGGCAGGAACACGTTGTCGAATTCGAGGCCTTTGGCACCATGCAGCGTCATCAGCGAGATGCGCTCGTCGGTCGATTGGTCGATCTCCATCACCAGCGAGACATGTTCGAGGAAGCCGCCCAGGCTATCGAAATCGGTGAGCGCGCGGACGAGCTCCTTGAGGTTCTCCAGCCGGCCCGGCGCCTCCGCCGATTTGTCGTCGCGCCACATGGCTAGATAGCCGCTGTCCTCGAGCAGGCCAGCCACCAAATCGACATGCGAGGTCCCCGCGCGCTCCACGCGAAGCCGCGCGAACAGCCCCATCAGCGCGGTCAGCTGCTCGCGCATGCGACCCTTGAGCGCACCCGCGTCGAGCAGCCGCTCGACCGCTGCCGTCATCGGCACGCCGTCCGCCCGCGCCCGCGAATGGATGTTGGCCAGCGCCGCATCTCCCACGCCACGCCGCGGCAGGTTGACAATGCGCTCGAACGCCAGGTCGTCGGCGGGCGAATTGAGCACGCGCATATAGGCGACCGCGTCGCGGATCTCGGCGCGTTCGTAGAAGCGCAGGCCGCCGATCACGCGGTAGGGCAGGCCGAGCTGGATCAGCCGCTCCTCGAAGGCGCGCGTCTGAAAGCCGGCGCGCACCAGCACCGCCATCTGCGCGAGACTGTCGCCCTCGCGCTGCAGCTCCTCGATGCGCTCGCCCACCAGGCGCGCCTCCTCCTCGCTGTCCCACACGGAGGCGACCCGCACCTTCTCGCCTGCGGAATCGTCGCGACCGGACCGCAGCGTCTTGCCCAGCCTGCCGCCATTATGCGCGATCAGGGCGGAGGCGGCCGCCAGGATCGGCGCCGTCGACCGGTAGTTGCTCTCGAGCCTGACGACGCGCGCGCCGGCAAAATCCTTCTCGAAACGAAGGATGTTCTCCACCTCCGCCCCACGCCAGGAATAGATCGACTGGTCGTCGTCGCCCACGCAGCAGATGTTTGGAACCGACCCGTCCGTGCGCTGCGCCAGCAGCCGCAGCCAGAGATACTGCACCAGGTTGGTGTCCTGGTACTCGTCGACCAGGATGAACCGGAAGATCCGGTGATACTGCGCCAGCACGTCCGGCTTCGTGCGCAGGATTTCGGTGACATGCAGCGGCAGGTCGCCGAAATCGCAGGCGTTGAGTGCGGCCAGCCGCTGCTGGTACTCACGATAGACCCGACGTGCCGCGCCCCCGCCGAACTCGGTGTCCTCGGCGTCCGTCACCCGATCCGGCGTCAGCCCGCGATCCTTCCAGCGCTGGATCACCCCCAGCATCTGCGGCGGCGGCCAGCGTTTCGCGTCCACCCTTTCCACCGCCATGATCTGCTTGAGCAGCCTGAGCTGGTCATCGGTGTCCAGGATCGTGAACGACGAGGTCAGTCCGACGTACTCGGGATGCCGCCGCAGCATCCGCGCGCACAGCGCGTGGAACGTGCCCAGCCACAGCCCCTCCACGGGGCGCCCCAGCAGATGCGCCACCCGCTCGCGCATCTCGCGCGCCGCCTTGTTGGTGAAGGTGACCGCCAGCACCTGGTTCGGAAAGGCCCGCCCGGTCAGGAGAATATGGGCGAAGCGCGTGGTCAGCACCCGCGTCTTGCCGGTGCCGGCGCCGGCCAGCACCAGCAGCGGCCCCTCGACGGTCTCGACCGCCTCACGCTGCTCCAGGTTGAGCCGCTCCAGATACGCATCCATACGGGACCACGTAGCAAGCGGGGGCCGATCCCGCGAGAGGCCCCCCATCGGAGAAGTTAGGGCGCAAGACGGGGAACGAAACATGATCGTCGATCGCGGCCGCGGCCTGCGCCAGCTTATCGGCGAGAGCCTGCCCACGCTTGCGACCCTGTTCGCCTGGGACATCGTGGTGGTGCTCGGCTTCCAGCTCCTCCACCGCCCCTGGATGGACCAGCCGACGCTCCCCTACGCGCTGATCGGCTCGGCGCTCGCCCTCTTCCTCGGCGCCCGCAACACGGGTGCGAGTGGCCGCTGGTGGGAAGCGCGCACGCTCTGGGGTGCTGCGGTGAACGGCAGCCGCACGCTGGCGCGCCAGCGCAACACCCTGCTCGGCGGCACGCGCTGCCGATGCGGGCGATCACCACCACGATCGAGATCGACCTGCTCCAGCCGATCGGCGTCGCGGCGCCACCACTGGCGGCGCCGGATCGGGGAGTGCTGCTTTAGAAGGCGGGGTGCCGGTAGCAACGGAGCCGAAAGTTCGATCGGAGAGCTTAGAGTCCGTTTGAAAACTTTGATCGGGCGAAGAAGGCCAGGGGCTCTGCCCCTGGACCCCGTTAAGGGCGCAGCCCTTAAAACCCCTACTGAAGGTTGGAGTACGGGCGTGGAGACGGAATGCGTTAGCCGAAGTCTATGATTTCAGGCTCGCCAGAGAACAGCCCAAACAATCAGGGATCCAAGGGACGACTGTCCCTTGGCGGGTCCAGGGCAGAGCCCTGGCCTTCCTTCTCGACCGAGAGGGCCCCGTGCGCAGCACGCCCCCGGCCTTCCTGCTGCCCCGCTCGTGAGACCCGTGCTCGTTTAAGATCGTTCCGCGCCGACACCATCTTCCGTAGCGTCCGCCCCGACATAACCGGGAGCCAGAAGTTTGGGCGAGACGTCCCAACCGTTCCAGAGCACGGGTCCGCAGGGCCATCGCGGCCGCATGCGCGACCGGTTGCTCACCCGCGGCCCCGAGGGCCTGGCCGACTACGAAGTGCTGGAGATGCTGCTCTTCCTCGGCATTCCCCGCGGCGACACCAAGCCGCTCGCCAAGGGGCTGATCAACGCGTTCGGCTCGCTCGGCCGCGTGCTGGCCGCCAGCCCCGAAGAGCTCGCGACCCAGGGTGCGATGCCCGAGGAAGGCATCCTGCCGCTCCGCCTGGTGCAGGCCGCTGCCGACCGCCTGGCGCGGGCCGACGCCGTCGAGCGCCCCCTGCTCAACAGCCTCCAGCTGGTCGAAACCTGGCTCCGCGAGCGGGACGCGCCGCCCGACACCACCCGCATCCTGTTCCTCGACAACCGCAACCGCCTGCTGGGCGAGGAGGCCGCCCAAGACCCGCAGGTGCTGCCGATCCGTCCCGTGCTGCGCCGCGCGCTCTCGCTGCACGCGACCGCGCTGCTGGTCGCCGACATCTCCGAGGCGGCCCCCGCCAAGCCGGGTGCGGCGGCGGCCCACCGCCTCGCGCAGGCGGCGTCGCTGGTGTCGGTCACCCTGCACGATCGCCTCGTGCTCCGAAGCGGCGGCCTCAGCTCCTACCGTGCGGCGGGGCTCTTCAAACCCGTGGCCGCCTCACGATGAGGCGCTTCTCGGACGCGACGCGATGAGCCGCTTCTCCGAGGTGACCGGCGTCCTGCTCCGCACGCTGGAAGCCCCGCTCGAGCTCTTCCGCCCGGATCCGGCCGCCCGCTTCCTCGACTCCGAAAACGCCGACGGCCTCACCGATGCCGACAAGCCTGGTGCTCACCGCCGCCCAGCGCGGCCGCGACACCGGCGATCTCGGCGCCCGGGCGCTGGCCCAGTTCGGCTCCTTCGCCCGCCTGCTTGCCGCCCCCGAACGCGAGCTCCGCACGGTGCAGGGCTTCGGCACCCACACGATCGCGGCGCTGCGCCTGCTGCACGAAGCCGCCGTCCGCCTCGGCCGCGAAGGGCTCGCCCGCCGCCGCCTGCTCGACGAGCCCCGGCACCTCTACAAGTCCTCGGTGCTCGCCCGCGAGCGGATCGAGCAGTTCCGCATCCTCTTCCTCGACGCGCAGGACGCTCTGATCCTCGACGAGGCCCAGGCCCGCGGCACGGTCAACCACACGCCGGTCTACCCGCGAGAAGTGGTCCGCCGCGCGCTCGAGCTCGACGCGGCCTCGCTGATCCTGGTGCACAACCATCCGTCCGGAGACCCTACCCCATCGCCGGACGACCTCGACATGACGCGGCAGATCGCGGAAGCGGCGGGAACGATGGAGATCGCGGTGCGAGACCACGTGATCGTCGGCAACGGGCGGCACTTCTCGTTCCGCTCGGAGGGGCTGCTGGGCTGAGAGGCTGTTTGGAACTCTCCGTTTAGCAAGAAGGCCAGGGCTCTGCCCTGGACCCGCCAAGGGACAGTCGTCCCTTGGATCCCTGATTGTTTGGGTTGTTTCCTGGCGAAGCCTGAAATTATGACTTCGGCTAACGCATTCCGTCTCCGGCGCCTGCACTCCAACCTTTAGTCGGGGGTTTTAAGGGCTCCGCCCTTAACGGGGTCCAGGGGCGTCACGCCGGAGGCGTGCTCCGCACGGGGCCCCTGGCCTTCTTCGCCCAATCGACGTTTCAAACGGACTCGGAGAACGCCAGCCGCGCGGCCCACCGGTTCGAAGCGGGACAGCCGGCACCGCCCGGCCGTCCCGCTCGCGGCGACTTACTTCAACATCGTCTTGTCGAGAGTGCCGTACGACGCCTGCTCGCCGCCGTCGATCAGCGTCACCGCCGCACCATCCGGCAATGACGCGAAGGCCTGTTCGCTGATCGTGAAGACGGCCTTGCTCGTGCTGCCGTCCGCCGCATAGCGGCTGGTGGTGAACGACTGCCCGTCGACCTGCAGCGTGAGCAGCGAGTCACGCACCGGGATCGAAGATGCGCTCGTGACCTCGATGTCCACGTCGGGCGTGGCCACCGACGCGGCCCGCTTGGCCGTCGTCTCCGAGATCCCCGCCGTGGTCGTGGCCGCGGTCGCCGTCCGGATCGCCGACAGCTTGCCCGCTTCCAGCGAGATCGGCTTGGCCTTGCTGGTGTCGAATGATTTCGACACGGGGGCCGCCGCCGCCGCCGAACGGATCGCCAGCGCCGAGGCGAGCCGCACCAGCGACGGGCTGGCACTCAGTTCGCTGTCGCTCGACGTGCTGAGCCGTGCGTTGGCGAGCCAGATCGCCCCGCTCGGCACCTTGTCGAAGGTGACGCGCGCGCCGCGGTAGGTCGTGCTGGTCGGCCCGAACGCGGCGAGCGGGATCCGCACGGTCTGCAGCACCGGATGCAGATTGTCGCCGAAGCCGCCGACCGGGCCCTGCACGGTCGCGTAGTCCGACAGCGCCACCGAGCTCGTCAGCGTGCCGTCGGGATGCACGAGCGCGATCGAGAAGTCGGTCGTGCCCGTGGCGTTCAGCGGGCTCGGCGCAGCACAGGCGAACGAAACGCCAGTCACCGTGCCGCATTGCAGTGCCACGCGGAACTCGAGCGTCTGATAGGGCGAGAGGCCGTAACCTGCGCCGGCGCCCGCGAGATTGACCTGGTAGGTGGGCGTGCCCGGCGTGGTCTGGGTCGCCGTGTTCCAGGTGATCGCGCCGGCCGACAGCGTGACGTCGTGGTTCGGCACCGCCTGGCTCGCGAAGGTGACGTTGCTGAGTGTGCTGGCGACGCCCGCGCTGCTGCTGCCCGACTTGAAATCGTCGGCCGGCAATTCGGGACCGAGATCGGCGCTGTCGCTGAACGAGCGATCGAAATTCGTCACGGCGGCCAGCGGCGCGGGCAGCGTGTAGGCGCTGTCGAGCAGCGCGCCCCAGGCCGGATCGGCGTCGCCGCCGGCGCCGGCATTGCCGCCCACATGAGCACGGAACAGCGACATCACCGCGTATGTCGAGGCGATCTGCTGGCCGTTCGACGAGGCGCCGGTGGTCGAGAACAGCGGCGTGTTGCCCGTGCCCGTGCAACCCTTGCTGTCCGAGGTCTGCCACTGCGTGTTGAAGAAGTCGTGGTTGGCGCCCCACACCGCATAGACGGATTTCTTGGACGGCGTCGTCTCGCCGAGATTGTCGATCGTGCGGTCGAACACCTTCACGCCCTCGACGTCGGACACGTCGCCGTCGCACATGGGCAGCAGCACCGTCCACGGGATGTTGTTCGCGACGAAGGTCCGCGCCGTCTGGCCGTCCACGGGTGCGAGCTCGAACATGGCCTGCACGTTGACCGCGGTCCCGATCTCGCCCGGCCAGGCGCTGCCGGGGTCGTTGTACATCGTGTAGGCCGCCAGCACGCCTTCGCCGCCGCGCGAATGGCCGAACAGGCCGACATGGCTGAAATCGATCGTGCCGGTCGGATCGAAGCCGAGCTCCGCCGGCGCGCCGCCGCTCTTGTTCCACGCCGCGAGCTGCATCAGGTGGCGGAGCACCAGCCGGCCGCGCCGGAGATTGAGACCGCTGTCGCCGGGCACGCCGGCCGCCGCGTTGATGCCGCGATTGGCGTTGATCGAAACGACCATGTAGCCGAGCGAGGCCAGTCGTTCCGCGATATAGGAATAGCCGAGATGGTTCGGTACGACGACGTATCCGGTGGGGCATGTGCCGGTGGTCGTGTACTGCGAGTTGTCGTCGACACGTCCGAGCGTTCCGGCGACATAATGGCCGCAGGTTGCATGGTTTCCGTGCAGGAAGACGAGGAGAGGGTGCGCCACACCCGGACTGTCGACGGGCCGGTACACTTCGGCCCACAATTCGGTCACGACGCTGCTGTCGACCAGCGGATCGACCGAGGCCGGCAGGTGGTATTCGCTTTCCGCGACCTGATAGAGACCGCCGCCGGTCGGATCGGGTGCCACGCCGAAGCTCGCGGCCGCTGCAGGACCGGCAACAAAAATGAATGCTTTTGATGAGAGCAGGCGTTTTCTCAAGAAGCTCGTGATGTGCATCATCGGTTCCGTTCAATTTTAGAACGTGATCATGGACAGCAAGCGTTATGCCAGCGGCGCCTCATCGGGACCCGAAGCGGAGGGGTCTGCCGTTTAAGCCTGCTCCGGATGCCAGCCGCGACCGCATGGTGGGCGAACGCCGCTCTTCGTCGCGCGCGGACCTGATCTGCGTGCCAGATCTCACCCGATGCCGGCGCAGCCTTCATTTCCGCCTCGAAAGGGCAGCGTCTGACCCTGAAGCCCAGGCGTGCACCTGTCGGCCGGCCGACGACCGGTCCGTCCGCTGGGCGGGCCTGCGCGCGTGCTCGTCGGCCGCATCCCTGTGGCGCACGGCATCGCGATACGCCTTGACCCCCGGAGCCTCGAGCCCCAGACCCGGAACGATGAACGCGCTTTTCCTGCCGGCGATCTCGTCCGTCTCGACGCGGGACGAGATGGTGCCGTTGGCCAGCCGGCTCGCAGACACGCTGACCGCGACGATCCCCGACTGGCCCGGCTTCGGCGATCGCCCCCGAACGCGCGACGCGCTCACGCCCGACACGCTCCACCGCTTCCTCGCCGGGCTTCTGGAAGGCCTGCCCAGCCCGCTCATCGGCATCGCCGCCGGTCACGCCGCGACCTACCTCGTGGACGCGGCGCGACGGAACCCCGGCCGGTTCGAGCGCCTCGTGCTCGTCGCTCCCACCTGGCGTGGCCCGTTTCCGACGATGTTCGGCCCCGGCCGCGAGCGCCTGCTCGGACGCATCCGCCGCGCGCTCGAGGCACCCGCGATCGGCCAGCTGCTCTACCAGCTCAGCATCAGCCGTCCGGCGGTCGGCCGCATGATGCGCGAGCACGTCTATGCGGACGGCGCACGCGTGACCGCCGATCTCGTGAGTGCCAAGCGCCATGTCGCCCGCCAGCCCCGCGGGCGCTTCGGCACGGCCGCCTTCATCACCGGCGGCCTCGACCCGGCCCGGTCGCGAGACGCCTTCCTCGCGCTGTTCACGGACAAAAGCCTGCCGCCGATGCTGATGCTGCGACCCGAGGCCGCGCCGCCGCGCTCGGCTGCCGAGATGGACGCGCTCGCCGCCACCGGACGCGTCGCGGTGCAGAGCATTCCCGGCGCCCTGCTCGCCCATGAGGAGCATCCCGAGGCGGCAGCCGCCGCGATCAGGGCCTTCCTGTCACCGCCGCCACACCAAGCTCGCCCGGCAGCGCCCCGCGCGGAAACAGCCAGGTGACATGCCCCATCTTGCGGCCGGGACGCGCTTGCCCCTTGCCGTAATGATGCACCACCGCACCCCCCTGGCCGAGCAGCGCGTCCCACTCCGCCATGCCCTCGGGGCCGACGAGGTTGCGCATCGCCGCATCCGCGTGGCGGCCCGGATCGGGGAGCGGCAGCCCGCACACGGTGCGGACATGCATCGCGAACTGGCTCTCGCGGCAGGCCTCGATCGTCCAGTGCCCGGAATTATGCGGGCGCGGCGCGATCTCGTTGGCCAGCAGTTTTCCCCCGCGATCGACGAACATCTCGACCGCAAGAACACCCACGAGGTCGAGTGCCTCGGCGGCCCGGCGGGCGATCGCCTGGGCGTCGGCCGCGATCTCTTCCGTCACCCGCGCGGGGGCCAAGCTGAGATCGAGGATGCCGCCGCGATGACGGTTCTCGGTTGCATCGAACATCCGCACCGCGCCGTCGACGCCGCGAGCGACGATCACGCTGAGTTCGCACGCGTAATCGACGAAGCCTTCCAGGATCAACGGCTTGGGCGCCAGCTTCTCCCATGCCGCATCAAGATCGGCCTCGGCACGGAGCACCGCCTGGCCGCGCCCGTCATAGCCGAGCCGCGTCGTCTTGAGCACCGCGGGAAGCCCGAGTGCTGTCACCGCCACGTCGAGCTCCGCCCGGCTCGCGACAGCACGCCAGGGCGCCGTGGGGATGCCGGTCGCATTCAGAAAGGATTTTTCCACCACCCGGTCCTGGCTGGTCCGCAGCACCTGCGGCGAGGGGTGCACCGCCACCCGGGATGCCAGAAGATCGAGCGCTTCCGCGCTGACGTTCTCGAACTCGAACGTCACGACGTCCGCTGCCTCGGCAAGCGCCGCGAGTGCGGCCGGGTCCTCGTACGGGGCCCGGATGTGGCGCGCGACCGCGGCGGCCGGGCAGTCCGCCTCGGGCGAGAGCACCACCACCCGGTAGCCGAAGCGCGCGGCCGCGACCGCGGTCATGCGGCCGAGCTGGCCGCCGCCCACGATGCCGATCGTGCTGCCCGGCGGAAGCGGGCTCACGCCCCCCGTGTTCATAGGGTCGGGCTCTCGGCCACTCCCGCCGTGCGCGCGGCGCGCCAGGCCTCGAGCCGCTCGCCCAGGGCCGCGTCGCCGAGCGCCAGCACCGCGGCCGCGAGCAGCGCCGCGTTGGCCGCCCCGGCCTCGCCGATCGCCAGCGTCCCCACCGGCACCCCCGCCGGCATCTGCACGATGGAGAGGAGCGAATCGATGCCCTTCAGCGCGCGGCTCTCGATCGGCACGCCGAACACCGGCAGCGTCGTCCAGGCGGCAACCATGCCGGGCAGGTGCGCCGCACCGCCGGCGCCGGCGATGATCACGTGGAGCCCGCGCGCGCGGGCGGTGCGGGCATACTGGGCGAGCCGGTCCGGCGTGCGATGCGCCGAGACGATCCGCGTCTCATGCGCGACGCCGAGCTCGCCCAGCAACGCGGTCGCGCGCTGCATCGTCGCCCAGTCCGACTGCGACCCCATGATCACGCCCACCCTGGCGACGGACGGGGTGGTCAAGCGATGTCCTGGCGAAGCCGGGCTCACGCGATGTCCTGGCGAGCCGGGCTCACGCAATATTATCCGGGATCAGCCGGCTCTCGAGCCAGGCGATCTCGTCCTTCAGCAGCAGCTTGCGCTTCTTGAGCCGCACGATCTGCAACTGGTCGAGCGCCTGGTCGGCGAGCCGGCCGATCACCGTGTCGAGATCCCGATGCTCACTCCGGAGCTCGTGCAGCTTGCGCAGGAGAGAATCCCGATCTGTCAGCATGGGGCAGCGGTCTCCTGTCCATGGGCGGGGTGAGGCTGGCAGTCGGCGCCCGGCCTCCCTACGTTGACACGACCATCGCAGGGGAGTGGCCGATCTTGAACATGCAGGGCCGGATCGAAGCGCTCGAGGCGCGCCACCGCTCGCTCGAAGACCGGATTTTCGAGGAGGATCATCGACCCGCTCCCGATGCGGCGGAGCTCGCGAGGCTCAAGGGCGAGAAGCTCAAGCTCCGCGACGAGCTCGAGCGCCTCAGGACCCAGGCCGGACCGTCGAACGGCAAGGGGTAGCGGCCCGATACCGGAGACGGGTCGGCCTCAGGCCGCCTCTTCTTCGGGCTCGGGCGGCGGCGGCACGGGCACGTTGCGGCCCTCGCGGGTCAGCCGCTCGTTGGCCGCCGCGACCGACGCGTTCAGGTCGGTCTGCGAGCACAGGCCGAGGATCACCGGGTCGCGCGGCTTGATGTTGGCCGAGTTCCAATGTTGGCGGTCGCGCACCTTCTGGATCGTGTCCTTGGTGGTGCCGAGCAGCTTGATCACCTGCGCCTCGCTCAGCTGCGGGAAGTTGCGCAGCAGGAAGGCGATCGCGTCAGGTCGGTCGTTGCGCTTGGCCACCGGCGTGTAGCGGGCACCCTTCGACTTCTTGGGCGCGGGGCTGGCATTCGGCAGGATGCGCAGGCGCAGCGCCTGATCGCGCTCGGCGCGCGCGATGTCCTCGGCGCCGACCTGGCCGTTCGCCACCGGGTCGTAGCCGACGATGCCCTGCGCCACCTCGCCGTCGGCGATCGCCTGGACCTCGAGCGGGTGCATGCCGCAGAAATCGGCGATCTGGGTGAAGGTCAGCGCGGTCTTCTCGATGAGCCACACGGCGGTGGCCTTCGGCATCAGGGGGAGTGTCATGGGGGATGTCCAATCGGGGCGCGCGGCGACGTGGCGCCACGTGAGGCGGCGGTGGCCGCAATATTGCGTTCTTGATTGGAAGTTGTATGCGGTCGCTCGAAACCGACGGTCAAGCACTGACCGGGGCACCTGCTAAAAAGAGGGGCTACAAAAAAGAGGGGACCGGTTGCCCGGTCCCCTCCGTTCTCACCTCGCAGGAGGAGGCCCGTTCAGGCCGCCTGCTGGTCCGCGCCGTGGTCGTTGCCGGCCACCGGCGCATCGATGGTCGGCTGGGTCACGGCCGGTGCGCCGCTGCCGATTGCGATGCGGCGGGGGCGCAGCGCCTCGGGCACCATGCGACGTAGCTCGACATGCAGCAGCCCGTTTCGCAGATCGGCGCCCTCGACCACGATGTGGTCGGCCAGCACGAACCGCCGCTCGAAGCCGCGGCCGGCGATGCCGCGATAGATCACCTCGCCGGCCTTTTCGCCCGCGGCCGGCTTGCCGGCGACGACGAGCGTATTGTCGCGCACGACGAGTTCGATCTCCTCGGGGCCGAAGCCGGCCACCGCCATGGTCAGGCGGTAGCGGTCGCCGCCCTGGTCAGCGTTTGCGAGCTTCTCGATGTTGTAGGGGGGGTAGGACGGGGCGGATGCCGCCTCGACGGCCGTGTCCATCAGACGTGCCAGGCGGTCGAAACCGATGGCGGTGCGGAACAGCGGCGCGAAATCGTAGGTCATGGTAATACCTCCTGAAAGCAAGGTCTCTGTTGCAGCCCGCCCCGATCGGGGCCGGACCATTTCCGTGTCGTCGAGACCCCGATGGGCATCCCGATGACAGCGAAATTGGGCAGCAGAAGAACCGGCTTCAAGAGGGTTTCAAGGCTACTCCGGCTTCTTCATGCCGATGCCGGCGAAGCGCTTGTTGAAGCGCGCGACGCGGCCGCCAGTGTCCATGATGCGCTGCTGGCCGGTCCAGGCCGGGTGCGACTTCGGATCGATGTCGAGGCGCAGCGTGTCGCCGGCCTTTCCCATGCAGGAGCGCGTCTTGAACTCGGTGCCGTCGGTCATGACGACGTTGATCTCGTGGTATTCGGGGTGGATGCCGGACTTCATGTGTGCCTCGTCGAGATGGCGCCGATGCCGACCGGCGCGAAGCGGCGCTCATAGGGGAAAGCCGTGCGAGCGGCAAGAAGGCCAGGGCTCTGCCCTGGACCCGCCAAAGGACAGTCGTCCCTTGGAACCCTGATTGTTTAGGACGCGGGTGAAGCCTGAAATTATTGACTTCGGCTGACGCATTCCGTCTCCAGCGCCTGTACTCCAACCTTCAGTAGGGGGTTTTAAGGGCTGCGCCCTTAACGGGGTCCAGGGGCGTCACGCCGGAGGCGTGCTCCGCACGGGGCCCCTGGCCTTCTTACCTATGCATCGGCCCATGCGCCGGACCCGAGTTCTGGAACAGCCGATCCGCCTCCGCCTTCTGCGCCGGCGAGAGCGCGGCATAGAGCGTCTCGAACGGCGGCACGAGCTTGGCATTCTCCTGCGCGTGCAGGCTGCTGATGTCGGCGTAGGATTTCAGGTCGTCGACCGCGTTCATCTTGGGGAAGTTCTGCGCGCGCTCGGCGAGCTTGTCGCTGAGCTCGGACGCGTTCTGCCGCATCACGTCGGTGAACGCGCTCCAGGGCGCGTCCTCGGCCGGCGTGATCCGCAGCTGGGTCTTGAGCGTCGCGATGCGCTGCTCGGTCGCGGCCTTCGGGTCGGCGGCGTGCTGGGCGATCGCCGGCGATGCGGCCACCAGCAGCACCGCGAGCGCTGCGGTCAGTGTCGGACGATGGGCCATGTTCCTGTCTCTCCCCGGTTCGTGCTTCGATCTCGCCTCCGGGACGGCGAGCGTCAAGCGCCCCGTCCCCAACCGGTCGCGGAGAATGCCTGTGGATTCCTGGTCGCCGACCCTCGCCCTCGAGCGGTTCGAGCTCCTTCGCCGCGTCTGGGCGCTCCTCGACGAGGAGGGTCAGGTGATCGCCCCGCAGCTGCGCCTCCGCCCCGACCGGCGCGTGGCGTGCGGCGTCGAGGAGTGGATCGACGCCTGGGACGTCCGCGGCGACACGCTCGTGCTGCTCGACCGCGCCGGGATCGCGCTCGCCTCGTTCGACGAGGTCGAGGAGGAGGAGGGGCGCACCGTCTTCCGCGGCACCCGGCTGAACGCTTCGAACCTCGCGCTCGGCCTGCGCGAGACCGACCCGATCGAGCACTGGCCTACGCCCGGCAACCGCCACCCGCCGCAGCCGCGAGACGAGCTCCGGCCGCGCCGCCATCTGCTGGTCACCGCTTCTGCCGGGCACTATGCCGAATGGGAGCGCGACCTCGACGACGAGAACCGGAGCTGGGATCTCTGCCTGCTCGGCGCGGGTGACCCGCCCTCTGACGAGTGGGAACCACCTGAATACGAGGCGAACCCGCGCGGCGAAGGCCGCTGGGCCGCGCTGCACACGCTGCTCTACCCGGGCAGCCCGCTAGGCCGCTACGACCACGTGGCCTTTGCCGACAGCTGCGTGCGGTGGAGCTGGGCCGCGCTCAACGAGGCCTTCGCCGTTGCCCACGCGCACGACCTGCTGCTGGCCCATCCGGCGATCGTGGCCGATGGCGACGTCCCCGAACGCTTCCATTCCGTGTTCGACCGGCGCCTGGGGTTCGGCACGCCGGTCGAGCTGCTATGCCCGATCTTCTCGGCCGAGGCGCTTCGCGTTTGCGCGCCGACCTTCGCGCTGGCGCCGGCTGGCTCGCGCGAGCTGGCGCAGCTCTGGACCGCCCTGCTCGGCGCCCCGATGAACCGCATCGCCGTGATCGACGACATGCGGCCGATCACCCTGGCGCCCACGAGGCCCACGCCGCCGGCCACGCCGGACCTGCTCGCGCGCTACGGGCTCGCGCCCGACATGCGCGATGCGGGCGCGCTGCTCCGGGCCCCCCTCGACGAATGAACATCCTCACCATCCAGTCGGCGGTCGTGTTCGGCCATGTCGGCAATTCCGCCGCGGTGTTCCCGCTCCAGCGCCTCGGCGCCGAGGCCTGGGCGCTGAACACCGTCCAGTTCTCCAACCATCCGGGCTACGGCAGCTGGACCGGCCAGGTGTTCCCGGGCAGCGCCGTCGACGAGCTTGTGGACGGCGTGGCCGCGAACGGCGCGCTCGGCGCCGTCGACGCGGTGCTGTCGGGCTACATCGGCGACCTCGCGACCGGCGACGCGATCCTGCGCGCGGCTGCCCGCGTGCGGGACGCCAACCCCGCCGCCCTCTACGCTTGCGATCCCGTGATCGGCGACGAGGGGCCGGGGATCTACGTGCGCCCCGGCATCGCCGAGCATTTCCGCGACCGCGCCGTGGGGGCGGCCGACATCCTGACGCCCAACCATTTCGAGTTTTCTCTCCTCGCGGGTCGCCCCACGGGCACGATGGTCGAGGTGAGCGAAGCGGTGGCGGGCCTGCGCGCCCGGATGCGCGCGGGAGGACCCCGCGTTGTGCTGGTCACCAGCCTGCGCGATCCGGCCGCCCCTGCCGACACGATCGACGTGCTCGCGGCCTCGGATTCCGGGCTGTTCCGCGTGCGCACGCCGCTTCTGCCAATCACGGTGCATGGCTCGGGCGACATGATCGCGGCGATGTTCCTGTTTCATCTGCTGCGCACCGGCGATGCGGCGCAGGCGCTGGGGGAGGCGGCGAGCAGCGTGTTCGGCGTGATCCGCCGCACGCACGAGGCGGGGGCGCGCGAGCTCCTGGTGGTGGGGGCGCAGGATGAGATCGTGTCGCCGTCGCGGCGGTTCGCGCCGGAGCGGCTTTGAGGAAGGCCAGGGGCTCTGCCCCTGGACCCCGTTAAGGGCGCAGCCCTTAAAACCCCTGCTGAAGGTTGGAGTACGGGCGTGGAGACCGAATGCGTTAGCCGAAGTCTATGATTTCAGGCCTCGCCAAGGGAACAACACAAACAATCAGGGATCCAAGGGACGACTGTCCCTTGGCGGGTCCAGGGCAGAGCCCTGGCCTTCCTCCTCGACCGAGAGTTTTCAAACCACCTCTTAGAACCCGTTCGTTTAAGTATCTGGGATCCAAGCGGCGACTGCCCCTTGGCGGCGTGACGCCCTGGTCTTGCTTTCGGTAGACTTGCGGAAATCGTGCTGCTCCGCGAACGTCGTTGCGACCGTTGCAACGAAGGAAGAGCCGCCATGAGCCTGCCCCCGCTGAAAGCTCCCCGCGCGCCCGGCTGGCTCGCCGACTTCCAGAGCTTCATCATGCGCGGGAACGTTGTCGACCTGGCCGTCGGCATCATCATCGGCGCGGCCTTCACGACGATCGTTCAGAGCCTGGTCAAGGACATCTTCACGCCGCTGCTCGGCCTGGCGATCGGCGGGATCGACTTTTCGGACCTCTACGTCACGCTGCGCGGCCCCGCGACCCACACGCTGGCGGAAGCGCAGAAGGCCGGCGCCGTCACGATCAACTACGGCGTGTTCCTCAACGCCGTGATCCAGTTCCTGATCGTGAGCTTCGCGGTGTTCTGGCTCGTGCGCGCCCTGAGCAGGCTCTACGTCAGGAAGCAGGAGGCCGCGCCGGCGGCAGCGCCCACGCCCAGCGAGGTGCTTCTGACCGAAATTCGCGACCTGCTGAGCCGCGGCTCGCCGGTGTCCTGATCATCATAAGGCCAGGGCCCGTGCGGAGCACGCCTCCGTCGTGACGCCCTGGACCCGCCAAGGGGTAGTCACCCTTGGATCCCCCTCACTTGAAGAATCGGTTCTAAGGGCCAGCCCTTAGCGGGGTCCAGGGGCAGAGCCCCTGGCCTTCTTAAACCGCCACCACGATCTTCCCGACATGCCCCGCCGCCTCCATGTGGCGATACGCGGCCGGAACCTCGTCGAACGGGAACACCCGATCGATCACCGGGCGAACCCCATGCAGCGAGACCGCCCGGTTCATCGCCTCGAACATCTCGGTCGAGCCCACCATGATCCCGCTCACCGCCAGCCGGCGCCGGAGGATGGTGAGCGGATCGACCTTCTCACCGGACCCCGAAAGCAGCCCGATCACCGCGATGCGGCCGCCGAGGCGGGTCGCTTCCATCGAGCGCGCGAACGTGCCCGGGCCGCCTACCTCGACCACCAGGTCGACGCCGGCGCGGCCGGTCAGCCGCTTCGCCTCGTCCTGCCATTCCGGCACGTCGCGGTAGTTGATCGTCTCGGCGGCTCCCAGCTCGCGGACGCGCGCGAGCTTGGCCGCGGTCGACGAGGTCGCGATCACCCGCAGGCCGAGGATGCGGGCGAACTGGATCGCGAAGATCGATACCCCGCCGGTGCCCTGCGTCAGCACCGTCTCGCCGGGCTCGGCCCGCCCGAACGTGACCAACGCGTGCCAGGCGGTGAGTGCGGCGCACGGCAGTGTCGCCGCCTCCTCGAACGAGAGATGCGCGGGCGCCAGCACCGCGCCCTCCTGCGACATCACCACGTATTCGGCGAGCATCCCGTGCAGCGCCGCGCCGCGCGCGGTGCCTTCGTTCGACCGGTTGAGCGCGCCCCCGGCCCATTTGTCGAAGAAGCAGCCGCAGACCCGGTCGCCCACGCGGAACCGGGTAACGCCGTCGCCGACCGCCACCACCTCCCCGGCGCCGTCCGAGAGCGGCACCAGGTTGTCGAGCATGGGTCCGCCATACCGGCCGCGGACCACCATCAGATCCCGGTAGTTCAGCGAGCAGGCGCGCACCCGCACCAGGATCTGCCCGTGCGCGGGGCTGGGCTCCGCCTCGTCCGCGAGCGACAGCCCGTCGATGGAACCGTAAGCCGCGATGCGATAGAGTCTCATAGCGTCTCCGCGTGTGACGTGGGATGCGGATGGAAGGGGAAGCAGGCGTTGCGGTCCAGGCAGGTTCTCGCGATCACCGTTCCGCTTCTTGCCTCCGCCTGCGCGACGGTGCCGATCGCACCCCCCGAACCGGTCACCATCCGCTCGCTCGCCGACGACTACATCCTGGTGCACGGCATGGCCGCCGGCGCGCTCACCGCCGACGGCGTGAGCGAGGCGAGCTACAGCGTCATGGTCCGGCTCGACCATGATGCCCTGCTGGCGGTGGGCTCGAGCGTCACCAACCCCGCGTCGTCGGACGCGAAGCAGAACGCGCAGGCGGCGATCGCGCGCCTCGCCTCCTACGCCGAAGCGGTGGGCACGGGCGCGCCACATCCGGCACCCGGACCCGGCAGGGTCGGGCCGTGATCGCGGCGGACTACGTCATCCCGGGCCTGCGGGTCCGGGACCATCTGGTCTCCGTGCCGCTCGACTGGTCGGCACCAGACGGCCCGACGATCGCCGTGTTCGCCCGCGAGGTGGTGGACGCCGCACGCGACCGCGAGACGCTGCCGCTGCTGCTGTTCCTGCAGGGCGGCCCCGGCGGCAAGTCGCCCCGGCTCGCGGGCGGCGGTCCGACCTGGCTGCGCGAGGCCGCCCGCACGCATCGCGTGGTCCTGCTCGACCAGCGCGGCACCGGCCGCTCGAGCCCGATCGAGGGGCGCCAGATCGCATCCATGGCGCCGGACCGGGGCGCGGATTTTCTGGCCCTGTTTCGCGCCGACAGCATCGTGCGCGATGCCGAGCATCTGCGGCGCACGGTGTATGGCGGCGTGCGCTGGGAGACGCTCGGCCAGAGCTATGGCGGCTTCATCACGCTGACCTATCTGTCGCTGGCCCCCGAGGGGCTGGCCGCCTGCTACGTGACGGGCGGCCTGACCGGGCTCGACGCCGATGCGGACGAGGTCTACCGCCGCACATACCCGCGGGCGGCGGCCAAGACGCAGCGTTTCTACGCGCGCTACCCTCACGCCGCCGCGCGGATCGGCCGCGTGGCCGACGTGGTCGCGGCGGAGGATATCCGCCTGCCCGATGGCGATCGCCTGACCGTGCGCCGGCTGCAGATGCTGGGTATGGATTTCGGCATGTCGCCCGGGTTCGAGAACGTTTTCTTCCTGTTCGACGAGGCGTTCGCGGACCCGGAAGAGCAGCATCTGTCGGCGAGTTTCCTCGCATCCGTGGCAGCGCTGACTTCGTTCGATCACAACCCGCTCTACGCGGTGCTGCAGGAATGCATCTACGCGCAGGGCGAGGGTGCGACGAACTGGGCCGCCGAGCGTGTGCGCGCCGCGCATCCGGAGTTCGGAACCGAGCGGCGGCCGCTGCTGTTTCCGGGCGAGATGATGTTCCCGTGGATGTTCGGGGAGATCCGCGCATTGCGGCCCTTCGAGGCGGCTGCCGAGGCGCTGGCGCAGCGACCGCGCTGGGCACCGCTCTACGATGCGGGCGTGCTCGCGGCGAACGAGGTCCCGCTCGCGGCCGCGATCTATTTCGACGATCTGTATGTGGATGCGGAGCTGTCGCTAGAGACGAGCCGTCGGGTCGGCAATGCGGAAGCGTGGATCACGAACGAATACGAGCACGACGGTCTGCGCGCGTCGGAACGCGTGTTCGCGCGACTGCGCGAGAATGTCCGTGAGCGTGGAGGCGCAAGGGACGTCGTGCGAAGTACGCCTCCGGCGTGAGGCCCCACTTAAGTATCGCGGGTCTGGGGGCGCTGCCCCCAGCGGGGTCCAGGGGCAGAGCCCCTGGCCTTAGGCCAGCAAAGCAACGATCGCGTCGGTGATCCCCGTCTCCCCAAGCCTCGGAAAAATCCGCGCCAAGCTGTTCTCGGCGCCGCAGCGCTCAGGTCGGTCATCGCGTCGACCGCGAACGTCACGTTGATCGGCCCGGGTGCCGGCGCGCGGCGAACGCCCGTATTTTCCATTCCGGTCTGCGCCACGATCTTTGCGTGCCTGCTCCTGTCGCGCGATCCGGCGATCCTGGCCGACGCGCAGTTCTGGGCGGAGGACGGCACGGTCTGGTTCGCCCAGGCGCACGGCCTCGGGCTTGCGGCATTGCTCAGGCCCGAGAGCACCTATCTGCAGACCGTCGCCAGGCTCGTCGCCTGGGCGGCCGTGAAGCTGCCGCTGCGCTGGTCGCCCACCGCCTACGCGGCGGCGGCCTTTGCGATCCAGCTGCTGGTGCCGCTGTTCTTCGTCTCCGACCGCTGTGCCGCGCTGTGGCCGAAACGCGCGGAGCGGTTCGCGTTCGGCTGCCTGCTGATGGTGCTGCCGAACACCACCGAGGTCTACGTCAATCTCACCAACAGCCAGTGGCACCTGGCGCTGCTCGCCTTCCTGATCCTGCAGGCCGCACCGGCGGCGAGCATCGGGGGGTTCTGGTTCGACAGCCTTGCCCTTGCGCTGTCGGCGTTCAGCGGACCGTTCTCGATCCTGCTGCTGCCCACGGCCGCCATCGCGTTGTGGGGGACGCCCACGCGCGCGCAGCTCGTGCGCACGGCGCTCCTCGGCGCGGGCGCGCTCGTGCAGATCGCCGTCATCGCCGCGGCCGGGCATGGGCGGTCGTCGGCGCCGCTCGGCGCCTCGTTGGCGGGCCTGGTTCAGATCATCGCCGACCAGGTCGTCTATGCCGGCCTGTTCGGCATCTCGACGTTGGGCGCGGTCGCGCATCGGCAGGTCTGGAGCAGCGGCCTCGTGCCCGCGGCGTTCTGCCTGCTGGCGCTGGTCATGGCGGCGATCGCCTGCCGCCGCGCGGGCCGGCCGATGGTGCAGGCCTGCCTGTTCGCGGGCCTGGTGATGGCGGCCGCCCTGCGACATCCGCAGATCAGCGCCACCGATCCGCAATGGCCGGCACTGATGCGGCCAAATTCGGGCGGGCGGTATTTTTTCATTCCCCTGGCCGTGTGGCTCGCCGTGTGCGCGTCGCTGCTGCGCCATCCAAGCGGGCCGGTGCGGGTGCTGGCGGGAGCCTGCGTGGGCTGCACGCTGCTCGTGGCGGTCCCGAACGACTGGGCGCGGTGGAGCGAACCGGATCGCGGCTTTCCCGCACTGGCCAGGCGGTTCGATGCGAGCCCCCGAGGCACGGTGATGACGCTACCGATCCGGCCGTGGATCTCGGTCACGCTGCGGCGCTGAGCCTGCGGCGAAACACGCAGAGACCGGCGAGCATGACCGCGCCGGTGGCGAGGCCGCCCGCGATCAGCGCCTCGCCCGGCGGGTGGTAGCGGAACGTCACGACCGAGCGTCCGGCCGGCAGCGGCACGGATTGGAAGATCGCGAGCTTGCGTTCGACCGGGAGCGCGCGTCCGCCGATCCGGACGCGCCAGCCCGGGTAGAAGAGCTCGCGTCTGACCAGCGTGTCGGGCGCCGTGCAGATCGCCACGAGCCGGTCGCGCGACTGCGGTGCGAGCTGGCAGTGGCCCGACATGGCGCTCACGTAGGGCGCGGGGTGGGGCAGCGGAAAGATGTCGACGAGCGTGTCGGCGTAACTCGGCACGACCGGCTCGGCGATCGGGCGGAACCGCAGGATCGCCACGGGCTCGGCGCCGCAGCTGCGGTCGGCGCAGCTGCGGTCAGCGCCGGGCGATTGCCACAGCGCCGGCCGGTTGGGCGGACCCTCGGCATGGATCGCGAGCGTGACCGCCGCTTCCGCATGCACGGGCAGGGCGCGATCGAGCGTCATCCAGAGGACGGCGTTGTCGGCGGCGCCTGCGACGTCGGCCCTGGCGGTCGCGCACGCGGCCTGCGCGCAGAGCCGCGCCACGATCACGCCGGCGGCCCCGCCGGCATAGGTGCCGATGTCGAGCCCGACCTGGGTGACGTCCTGCTCGCGAAGCCGGGGCGCGGCGATGGTCTCGGTCGCCGTGTTGGCACCCGTCAGTGCGAACGGCGATCTTGCGGCGAGGTCGAGGTCCGCGCCGATCGTGTCCTCGAACGGGTCGACGCCGTGCGGCACCACCACGTAGCGGACGGACAGGCCCTCGAGCACCGCGATGGCACGCGCGATCGTCGCCGGCGGATGCAGGAAGTTCGCGAGCTCGGCGCCGCCGGTCTCGGTGGCCCGGAGATCGTTGCCGAAGAACGTCACGCCATCCATCGCGGGGTTCAGGTTGGCGTGGAGATAGTCGACCCAGTCGCGCGGCACGGGAAGATAGATGTGGTTGACCGAGGCCACGCGATACCGGGCGGCCGTGTTCGGCTGCAGCAGGTATTCGCTGTAGAACCGGCCGTCGCCGAGATGGGCGCGCAGCCATTCGAGCGGTGCGATGTCCAGCGTCCGCGGTGTTGCCGCCGACAGCAGCGGGAACGCGAAATCGATGATCGCGGCGGTCAGCAGAGCGGCGATCGCGGCGGGCCGCGTGACGCCGCGGAACAGTGAAGCGAGGAACGCCGCTCCGAGCAGCAGTTCAGCCGCCGATGGCAGCCAGGCGGCCAGCATCACGCCGCGCGCATGGCGTGCGAGATTGGCCAGCCACGGCCAGGACAGGACGAACGCGGCGCCGAGGCCGAGCGCGATCGTGGCGGCGGCGAGCAGGATGGTGGAGCGTGCCAGGCGTCGCTCGGCGGCATCGCGCAGCCCGTAGCCGGCGAGCACGATGCACGCGATCTCCCATGACGGCAGGATGTAGACGTAGAACATGCTCTGCCGGATGAAGGGGATCCGGTCGAACACGGCGACCGCCGGCGGCAGGCCCACCGCCTTCGCGGCGGTCGCCAGCAGCCACAGGCACAGGCACCATCGCAGTCCGCGGTCGGGCACGGCGCCGCGCTGCAGCGAGGCGAACGCTCCGAGCACGGCGGCGGCGAGCAGAGGCAGGCCGATGAACCCGCCCGCGTGCCACCAGATCTCCGGACCGCCCGCACCGGACTCGCTGCCGAACAGGATCGGACCGTAGGCGTAGGGCAGCATCAGCATGAGCAGGTTCGGGCGCAGCAGGTGCTGCACGTCGAAATCCGTGTGCTGGCTGAGATAGGAGACCGGCAGCGAGGCGAGAAACGTCACCAGTGCCGGGGCCGCCAGCAGCAGCCCGCACACGCCGCCGGCGGCGACCCGGCCGGCGAAGCGCCAGGTTGCGCGCGTCCGCAGGCGTGCGGCGAACCAGACCAACCCGAGCAGGCCGTCGAGATAGGCGGTCTCGGGAAAGCCGGCGAGCAGCGACATCGCGGTCGCGACCGCCACGATCGGCGCGCCCCAGCCCGGAGTGCGGCAGCGCTCGACCCCCCAGAGCAGCATGGGGAGGAAGGCCACCGGCATGATCGGGCCGTGCGAGTACCACGCGAACGTCCCGTTGCACTCCGCGAGGATGCCGCAGGTGACCCCGATGGCACGGGTGAAGCCGAGCGTCCGCATCAGCCCGAAACACGACAGGCCGGTCACGACCTGGAGCGAGATCTTCAGGAGCAGCACACCGTTCTTGCAGGCGAGAAGCAGCACGAAGGGCAGGAACAGGGCGGAGTTCTGCTGCTCGGCGGCCAGCGGCAGGCCCGCGCCCGAATAGGGGTTCCACCACGGGATCGTGCCGTGCAGCCAGTCCCATGCCGCGAGGCCGCCCAGCGCCTCGGTGGTGACGCCCGCATTGCCGTCCGCCCAGCCGGGCATGCCACGCAGCAGCAGGTCCGCGCCGGGCTGGGCGAAGGCGAGGTGCGAGGTCCAGATCTCGGGATCGGTGGTCACGAGCCCTGCGAGGGCGGGCCAGCACAGGGCCGGCGGCACGACGACCAGCAGGCAGAGCTCGAGAAGGGTGCGACGCCTGGACCAGGCGCGGACGGACGCCACCCCGCTCAGGGGCGGCCGCGCTCGGGCGCGCCCGCCACCGTGTCGCGGCGCAGGCGCTTGGCGCCCAGCAGCAGCAGGATGGGGGCCGCGATGAAGATCGACGACGACGTGCCCACCACGATCCCGAACAGCATGACGGTGGCGAACCCCGACAGCGTGCCGCCGCCGAAGATCGCCAGTGGGAGGGCGGCCAGGAACACGGTGGACGAGGTGCCGAGCGTGCGGTTCAGCGTCTCGTTGATCGAGAGGTCGATCAGCTCGCGCAGCGGCATGGTGCGGTATTTGCGCAGGTTCTCGCGCACGCGGTCGTAGACCACGACCTTGTCGTTGGTGGAGTAGCCGAGGATCGTCAGCAGGGCGGCGACCATCACGAGGTCGAACTGGAACCGTGTGATCGCCAGGAAACCCACCGCCTTGGTGAGGTCGAGCACGAGGGTGATCACGGCGCTGACCGCGAACTCCCACTCGAAGCGGAACCAGATGTAAGCAAGAATCATCGCGAGCGAGAGGAAGAGTGCGAGCATGCCGTCGCGGAACAGCTCGCGCGAGACCGAGGCGCCCACCGCATCCGCGCGCAGCACTTTCGTGCCGGGTGCGGCGGCCGCGAGCGCTCCGCGCACCTGGTCGACCGCGTTCTGTGTCGCGGCCTCGGAGGGCCCGCGGTTGAGGCGCACCAGCACGTCGTTGTCGGCGCCGAAGCGCTGCACGCCGGCCGCGTGGACGCCGGCGCGTTCGAGTGCGGCGCGGATCTTGCCGAAATCGGCGGGCCCGGGGGTGGCCGCCTCGACCACGATGCCGCCCGAGAAATCGATCCCGAGCTTCAGGCCCGGAGTGAAGAACAGGATCACCGACAGTAGCGACAGCGTCGCCGAGGTGGCCAATCCGATGAACCGGCCGCGCATGAAATGGATACGCGTGCCGTCGGGCACGAAGCGGAGGGAGGGACGTCCCAGGTTCTTAGTGATGGACATCGCGCCTTACACCGGCAGGAGGGCAGGGCGGGTGCGCGTGAACCAGCGCACCATCAGCAGCCTTGTCACCAGCACCGCGGTGAACAACGTGCTCGCAATCCCCACCGTGATGGTCAGCGCGAACCCCTTCACGGGTCCGTTGCCGAACACGAACAGCATCACGTGGGCGAGAAAGGCGGTGGCGTTGCTGTCGATGATCGTGCCGTAGGCGCGCTCGAAGCCGGCCTGCATCGCGGCGAGCGGCGTGCGGCCGCGCTTGACCTCCTCGCGGATGCGCTCGTTGATCAGGATGTTGGCATCCACCGCCATGCCGAGCGTGAGCAGGATGCCGGCCATGCCGGGCAGGGTCAGCGTCGCCTGGAACAGCGACAGGATCGCCGTCATCAGCACCAGGTTCGCGACCAGCGCCATGTTCGCGTACCAGCCGAAGCGTCCGTAGAACACGCCCATGAACACGATCACGAGGAGAAAACCCACGGCGAGGCTGAGCGCTCCGGCGCGGATGCTGTCGGCCCCGAGCTCCGGCCCGATCGTGCGCTGCTCGAGCACGGCGAGCGGGGCGGGCAGGGCGCCCGCGCGCAGCAGCAGCGCCAGCGTGGTGGACGAGCCAGCGGTGAAATTGCCCGAGATCTGCCCCTGGCCGCCCGGGATCACGCCCCGGATCACCGGGGCCGAGATCACCTTGCCGTCCAGCACGATCGCGAACCGCTTGCCGAGATTGTTCGCGGTCACGGTCGCGAAACGTCGCGCACCCGCCGAGTCGAAGGTGAAGTTCACGGCCCACTGACCGTTCTGCGGGTCGGTCGCGGCCTGGGCGTTGGTGAGGTCCGCGCCGTCGACCTCGACATGGCGGAACACGGCGACCTTTTGGCCTGGAAACTCCTGGCTCGGCAGCAGGTCGTCGCCCGGAGCGGCACCGCCCGGCGGGGCGTTCTCGTCGACAAGTTGAAACGTCATCTTGGCGGTGGTGCCGAGCAGGGCGCGCACCTGCTGCGGGTCGCTCACACCGGGCAGTTGCACCACGATCCGCTCCGCGCCCACGCGCGCGATCGAGGGGTCCACGACGCCGGTCGCGTCGATCCGGCGGCGCACGATCTCGATTGACTGCTCGACCGCCTGGCTCGCGCGCCGCGTGATGCCGGCCTGGCTGAGGGTGACCGCGATCGCGCCGTCGGCACGGGTAGAGCCGGCGAACTCGCCTGCCCGGTCGCGCGGGAGCGTCGCGATCGCCGCGAGGTCGCGCGCCGTCTCCGACGCATCGCGCGGGGTGAAGACCAGCGCGTTCGCCGCCGCGTCGACATGGATGTCGCGGTAGCCGAGCCCGTCGGCCAGCAGCGCGTGACGCACCGCGTCGCCGAGAGTGTCGAGCCGCGCACGCGTGACCGCGCCCACATCCACCTGCATCAGCAGATAGGAGCCGCCGCGGAGGTCGAGGCCGAGATGGATGGCGCGCCAGGGCAGGCCGGGCAGCGGCCGCGTCAGCGCGTTCGGCAGCGACAGCAGGACGCCCGCGAGGCAGACCCCGAGGATCAGGGCCGTCCGGAGACGGCTGAAATACATCATCGAAGCGGCGCTCGTTCCCTGGCACGTCCCCGTTGCGGTGCGGGGCGGCGGAACATGCCGGGAGTGCTACGGGCTTGCAACTGGGTGCGGGAAGACCGCCCGGGCGACGGCCGTCGCCCGGGCGTGCCGGGAGTTACCGCGGCTGGTCGCCCGGCTGCGGGGCGACCTCGGTCTGGCGCGCCATCTGGCGCTGCGCCTTGCGGTATTCGTGACGCTTGTACATGCCGACGGCGCAGCCGCCGGCCGCACCCATCACGCCGTGATGGGCGAGATGGCCGCCGACGGCGCCGACGGCTCCGTATTTCAGGCAGCCGCCGGGTTCGGCCGACGCGGCGCCGGCGCCGAGGCAGCCGACCCCGATCGAGAAGGCGGCAGTGATTGCGAGATGGGCCTTGCGGGTCATGTTTGTCCTGTCCCTCCTGGGGTCGAGGCTTCCTTAACACGCCAGGGCCGGCGAATTTGCGTCTCGATCGCGGCGGGATCGGGGCAGCCGGCCGGGCGAGGCCGGAAGACGGCAGCGCCCGGTCCTGCTACACGCCGCTCGGCCTCTCCGAGAGGCCGTGAGAAGGTGCGACGATGGCAGGCCCGCCCGGCACGGATAGATTAGCGATCGGCCTGATCGGCGCCGGCCATTTCGGCCGCTATCACGCGCTCAAGGTGGCGGCCGCACCACGCGCCGTGCTGGTGGGGGTGCACGACCCGGACGCCGGGCGCGCCGCGGCGGTCGGGCGCGAGGCGGGCGATGCGCCGCCGCTGGCGCTCGAGGCGCTGCTCGAGCGGGCGGACGCCGTGATCGTGGCCGCACCCGCCGAGCTGCACGCGACGCTCGCGACCCGCGCGCTGGAGGCCGGCTGCCACGTGCTGGTGGAGAAGCCGATCGCGTCCACGCTGGCCGAGGCCGAGCTGCTGGCAGACCTGGCCGCGGCCCGGGGCCTGGTGCTGCAGGTGGGCCATCTGCTGCGCTTCTCCGCCGAGCACCGCGCGATCTCCGAGCGCATCACCCGCCCGCTCTATATCGAGGCCACCCGAATCGCGCCCTACAAGGCGCGCGGCACCGACGTCTCGGTGATCCTCGACCTGATGATCCACGATCTCGACCTGGTGCTGGCCCTGGTGGACAGCCCGATCGAGAGCGTCGACGCGCTGGGGGCGGCGGTCTCGAGCGCGCATGAGGACATCGCCAACGCACGCGTCCGCTTCGCCAATGGCTGCGTGGCGGCGATCACCGCGAGCCGCATTTCGCTCAAGACGGAGCGCCGCATGCGGCTGTTCTCTGAAGAGGGCTATCTGTCGGCGGATTTCGTCGAGCGCGAGCTCACCTTCATCAATCGCGGGCGCGGGCTGCCGCTGCCGGGCACCGGCGGGTTCCGGCGCGAGGCGGTGCAGTGGCGCGACGAGGACCAGCTCGCCGCCGAGCATGCGGCGTTCGTGGCGTCCTGCCTCGATGGCGCGCCCGTGGTGGTCGACGCCCAGGCCGGCCGGCGCGCGCTGGCGGCGGCACTGGCGGTGACGCAGGCGATCGCCGAGACCCGGGCGCGGATGGCGGCGTCGGGCCTGCTGCATGGACCGGCCGGTCCGCCGCCCGGCGCGAGCTGAGCGACCGCAGGGTTCGTCTCCGCGCGGTGACGTCAACGCCCCATGGTGGATCGTCCGGCACGCGCGACGTGTTGACGAAGCGCATCCGTCAACGGACGTGATCCTGACGACAACATGCGCCAACGGCGGTTGTGCGTTCCTGCGGCGTGCGGCCGCGCGATGCGGTGACGCCGGGTCACGGTTGCGGCGCGAGCTGCAGACCGGATCAGGGTTTCTTGCGAGCGGCGTCGTTTTCTCGTGGCTTGCGAGCACAGGTTCGAGGCTCGCTCACCGCCATTGAATCTATGACGCGCGCTCCTGAACGCTCCTGCATTCTTCCACGTCGCACTCATCTCATCGGGTGAGAATAACGCCCAGGTCAGCAGTTAACGAGAACTTGCAGTTCAAGCATACGCCATTGCTGTCGTTGAAGATGATCGAGTTCTCCTTTTAAGGATTACGAAAGAAGAGTCTGAGAGGCTTGCGAAGCCAACACCTTCGAAGTGCCCTCTCATGTCAGCAAACAGCGATGAGTTAGCCACGAACGCCAACACCGTGACGATCATGGTGGGCTCGTTCTTGAATATGGATCAGATGGTCCCGTCCGGCGTCGTGCCATCGCTCGTTGCCAATGGCGGCATCGGGCTCGATGCGCTCGACTACGACATGGCGGACACCACCTACAGGAGTTCCTACGAGAACGATCTCGTCACGCAGCTCGCCGGCGCCTGGAAGGGAAGCGGATCGGGCACGCAGGAGATGTCGGAGTATTCCGGCATCAGCGCCGGCACGCTGGCACTGACCAACACCACCGGCGCCACGATCGACGTCGCCGCGCAAGGCGCGTTGTTCACCGCCACCGACGGAAAGACTTACGAAACCGAAGAACAGCCGACCAACGCCGCCTGGTCGAACGGCACCAGCCAGACCGGCAGCGGCACCTACGTCATCGCACCTGGCCAGACCGTCACGGTCCCGATCGAGGCGACCTTCCAGGGCGACGACGCCGCTTCCGACGCCGCAGGCTCGATCACCACGAGCGCGGTCGCTGGCCTCACCGTCAGCCAGGCCAGCGCGCTCGCGCCCGGCAGCACCAGCACCAACCCTGCAGACAACAATTCGAGCGACTGGCTGACGAACGATTTCGGTGACTATAGCTTCGTCTTCACGAACCAGGGCCTGGCGCCGGCCGAAGCGCATGTGAACGTCAATGCCCAGATCTCCTGGACCGCGACCGACGTCGCCTCGTGGAAGGGCTATGTCGACAATGCGCGCAGCGTCGGTATCCTCAACGTGGCCCCGCTCGAGAGCGGCGCCCTTCCGCAGGAAGACCCCACCCAGCCTTTCGCCACCAGCGCGTTCTACGCCGGCTTTCGCACCGCTGCACTGTATGGCGGCGGCCTCGAGATCGAGCTGCCCTCGTATTACTGGTTCCGCCTGACGCCGAGCGAGCAGCAGACCGTGATCGAGGAGATCCGCTGGTGCAACGCCGACGGCATCCGGTCATCCATCCTGGTGAACAACCAGACGGATTTCGCGGGCGATCCCGATCCGAACTTCGCGACCGACACGGTGACGATGCTTAGGCAGCTCCAGGCGGAGGGCGCACTGCCCAGCCAGGTCGTGCTCGAGAACGACAACACCACGGCGATCGGCTCTTTCTACGACACGAGCGTCACCGACCTGAACTCGCTGAACGCGGTCGCACTCGACCTCGCCGCCGATTTCAGCTTCACGCCGAGCGCGTCCGAGGACGGGCTCGAAGTGCGTGGCACCAGCACCGCGCAGACCACGCTGATCATGTCGGGCGTGAAGCCGTCCGAGGATCTCGCGAGCGGCAGCATCGCACCTTACGCGATCACGCAGATCTTCTCCGAGGATCCGACCGAGACCCTGACGCTGACCGTGGGCGACACGTCGGGGCTGCTGACACTGACCGACAGCCTGGATGCGGCGAGTGCGAAGGCCGGCGGCACGCTGAGCTTCACCGGCACCGCCGCGCAGGCGACGACCTTCCTCGCCGACCTGCAGGCGACGGCGTCGGCTGGAACGATCGGGGTCGCCGATCTCACGCTCACGCTCAAGGATTCTCTCGGCGAGACGACCGAGGGGGTCACCGCGATCTCGGTCGGCCATGTCCACCCGACCTTCACCGCCGTGACCGAAACCGCCTCCGCGTCCGGCGCGCTGAGCGCCGGAGCCCGCGTGACGTTCACGCTGGCGACGAGCGCGCGGGTCACCGTCGCGGGCGCGCCCACGCTCCTGCTCACGAACGAACGATCCGCGAGCTATGCCGGGCAGGACGGCGCGGGCGACCTCGTGTTCTCGTACACCGTCGCGGCCGGCGACGACACCGCCACGCTTCGCGTGCGCGGGCTTCGCCTCGATGGCGCCAGCATCACTGACAGCAGCACCGGCCTCGCGATCGACCCGGACTCCATCGACGGTCCCGAAGCGGCGATGACCAGCGCGCTCCCGATCACCACCAGCACCGACACGATCGTCAGCGTGACCGAGGTCGCGTCCTCCTCGGGTTCGCTCAAGGCCGGTGCGGCCGTGACCTTCCTGCTCGCGGCCAACGATCCGATCAGCGCGGTGACGGGCGCGCCGACCTTGTCGCTCAACAATGGCGCCATCGCGACCTTTACCGGGCTCACGAGCGCCGGGCAGATGCAGTTCACGACCACGATCCCGTCCGGCAGCATCTTCAACAACCTGGCGCCGACCGCGCTGAACATGAACGGCGCCACGGTCACGAACAATGCGGGCAAGGCCGTGCTCGCGCCGACGACACTTCCGACGCCGGCGACCGAGCTGTCCTACAACACGGCCACCGACACGATCGTCGGCGTGACCGAAGCGGCGGCGTCGGGAGCGCTGACGGCGGGCAGCCGGATGACCTTCCTGCTCAGTGCCGCCAAGCCGATCAGCGCGGTGGTCGGTGCGCCGACCCTGGTGCTGAACAACGGCGCCATCGCGATCTATGCCGGACTGACGAGTGCGGGCCAGATGGAGTTCACCACCACGGTGCCGCCGGGAAGCGCCTTCAGCAACCTGGCGCCGACTGCGCTCGACTTGAACGGCGCCACGGTCACGAACAATGCGGGCACCAACGTCACCGCGCCCGCGACACTTCCCGTATCGAGCGTGAAACTGTCCTACAACACGACCACCGACGCGATCGCCGGCGTGACCGAGTCCGCGTCGGCCGCGGGCACGCTCGCGGCGGGAGACCGGATCACTTTCCTGCTCAGCGCCGGCAAGCCGATCGCCACGGTGGCCGGCGCGCCGAGCCTGTCGTTGAACGACGGCGGCACGGCGACCTATGCCGGGCTGACCGGCGCGGGCCAGATGGAGTTCGCCTACACGGTTCCGTCGGGCTCCTACAGAAGCCTGGCGGCAACCTCGCTGAACCTCGCAGGCGCCGTGGTGACCGACGATGTGGGTGCCACCGTCTACGCGCCGGCGAAGCTCCCGCTTCCTTCGGCCGAGCTGTCCTACGGCACGACCACCACGCCGGTCACGACAACCGCCGCCACCACGACCACCACCACGACCACCACTGCCGCCACGACCAGTCAGGCCCTCGCGACCACTGACACGACGAGCAGCGTCAGTGCGCCGAGCACGGTGGTGACGCTCGTGGACGACGTTCCGGTCACCGTGCCGAGCGGATTGCAGATCGGCACGCCGACGCCGCTGAGCGGCCAGGCGGCGAGCTTCTCGGACGGTGCCGGCATCGGCATCGTGGACCCGTCCGGCAACGCCGAAACCCTGGCGCATCTCTACCAGGCCGTGCTCGGCCGCGCGCCCGATATCGGCGGTCTCGAAGGCTGGATCAACCATGTCGACAGCGGTGCCATTTCGATCGCCGCGGCCGCCGCCGACATCGTGGGCTCCGCGGAGTTCACGAGCCGGTTCGGATCTCTGACCGACGCCCAGTTCGTCAACGTGCTGGCGGAGAACACCACGGGAAGTGCCGCCACCGCCGCCGATCAGGACTATGTCGACGCGCTGGACGCGGGCACCAGCCGCGGCACGGTCGCCATGCAGTTCGCCGAGAGTGCGGCCAACGTCGTGAACGCGCTCGGCACGTCCGGCGACACCGGCTACGGCGAGGTCTACCGCATCTACGAGACCACGCTCGGGCGCGCACCGGACCCGACGGGGCTGCCGGGCTATCTCGAGCAGCTGCAGGGCGGCACGTCGCTCGCGAGCATCGTGCAGAACTTCATCAACTCGGCGGAATTCCAGAGCAATTACGGCACGATGTCGAACAGCCAGTTCGTCACCGTCCTCTACAGGAGCGGGCTGGCACGCACGCCGGACGCGATGGGACTGCAGACCTGGGTGAACGCGCTGAACAACGGCGCCAGCCGCGCCACCGTGGTGCTGGCGATTTCCGACAGTCTCGAGTCAAGGATGGATACCGCGCCTGCCACGCACGACAACTGGGTCTATATCGCAAGCTGAGACGCGGCCCGGGACCGGGACAGGCCGACCGGTCCCGGCATCACGAACGACCAGCGAGCAGCATGGAAGCAGGTCCCGCCACGCCCTCGGCCACGTGCAGCCCGGTGATCTCGGGCCCGCTGGCGGACGCGGCCGGCAGCGGCCAGGATGCGGCCGCGGTCGTGAAGCCGCTCAGCAGACTGCCCGTGCCCTCCACGGTCACGCCGCCGGCCGCCGATTTGCCGATCTGGAAGAACGCCGTTCCCGCCTGGTCCAGGACGGCGGAGACGGGCTGGACCACGCCGTTCAGCCGCACGCCGTCGAGGTAGAGGTTGCGATCCTTGCCGTTCCCGCCATCAGCGTCGTTGATGAAGGCGAGCCCGACCGTGTGGGTGCCGGTGCTGAGGCCGGCCGCGTTGATCGTGATGGCCTGCTCGAGGCCGGCCGCATGGCTCGCGGTCACCGTGGTGATGCCGCCGAAGGGCTTGCCGTCGATTGTGACGTAGCATGTCGCATCGCCGTCCCAGGCATCCTCCGACACGCTCAGCGTCAGGACGTCCTCGGCCGGCGACGGCACGGTGACGGTGGAGCTCGAGCCGGTCGCCAGCAGGATCTGCGTCGCGGGTGTCGCCGTCACGCCGTCGATCGCGACCCCTTGAACGTAGAGGTTGCGGTCGGCCGCGCCCACCCACGCATCGTTCAGGAAGGTGGTGGTCACGACGTGCGGGCCGGCGTCGAAATTGCCGGTGATGTCGACCTCCTGCCAATGCCCCGAGGAATGGGCGACATCGGTGGAGTAGGTGCCGGGCAGGCGCTGGCCGTCGACCGTGACCGAGAACATGGCGTTGCCGCCGGCTGCGTCCTCGCTCACCCAGAGCTGGAGCCGGTCCGTGCCCACGGGCGCCAGCGGTGTGGTCAGCGTGCCGGTGGATCGCAGTTCCGTGGCGCTGAGCTCGGAGACGCCGTTCAGCGTGACGCCGTCGACGTAGAGGTTCCGATCCGTGGTCGCGGTGCCGCCGTAGAGATCGTTCGTGTAGGAGATGCCGAGCTGATTGATGCTCGAGCCGAAACTGCCGGTGATCGTGACGAGCTGCGTCTGCCCCGCCGCGTGGACCGCTGCGACGTCGATCCCGGACGCGACCACGAATCCGTTCACGGTGATCGCGGCGTCGGCATCGCCGAGATATTCGTCGGCACTGAGCGCGATCACCAGCGTGTCCGGATCGCCGCTCGTGTCGGTCGCATTGTATGCAATCTCCGATGACGGCGCGGGCAGCGTTGCGGGCAGCGCCACGGGCTCGCCCGCATCGTTGGTGACGCTCGCGCCGTCCAGATCGGACGCGGACGGCGCCAGGCCCGCGGAAACGCCGCCCGTCGGGATCGCGTAGGAGAACGCGAGCGCGCCGGCGCCCGTCAGGCCGGCATAGGTCGCGGTGCCGCCGTCGTTCAGCATCAGTGACGGCGTGCCGGTGACGGCGGCGATCGGGTCGTTCGCGCCGAGCAGGAACGTGACCTGGTCGCCCGCGGCGAGCGTTCCGGATGCGGAACCGGTCTCGGACACGGCGGTGATCGTGTCGGTCCTGGTGTCGACGGCGAGCGGGTTGGCCATTGCCGCCTCGGGCGCGTCGATCGAGTCTGGATCGATCGCGAGGCCGGTGCCGCTATCGTTGATGCCGCCGCCATCGAGGCGAAGCCCGCGCACGCGAAGGGCGGCGGTGTCGTCGCCGGCCGCGACGGTGTACGAGAACAGCAGGTCGCCCGCGCTGTCCTGCCCGGCATAGGTCGCGGCTCGTTCGTTCGTGAGCAGGAGCGTGGGCGCGCCTGCCACGGTCACGCGCGCGCTGGTCGCCAGCGTGAACGTCACCACCTCGCCGATGTGAACGGTGGCGCCGGAGACCGAACCCGTCTCGGTCACGGCGGTCAACGTCGGGTGGACATCGCCGACCGAGACCGCGGTGACCCCTTTGGTTGTCTCGCCGAGATCATCCGTGAGCGTGAGCGTGAGATCGGCCACGCCGATCGCGCCGGACGCCGCCATGGCGGTGAGGTCGGCGAGGAAGGTGGTCACCTGCGCCGCCGTGCCGGTGAAGCTCAGCGTGCCGCCGGCGTTCGCACTCGCCGCATCCAGGCTGTCGGTCAGTGCCAGCAGCGCGGACGTGTCGCTCACGGTCAGCGTCAGGGTCTCGGTCGGATCCTCGGAGAAGATCTGCGTGATCGCGTAAGGAGCGATGCTGCCGCTCGCGAGATCCTCGGACGGCTTCACGCCGCTCATGATCAGCGTGGTCTGCGCGGTGCTGGTGCCACGCACTTCGAGCCCGTCCTCGGACGCGCTCGGCGTGAAGCTGAAATCGGCGGCGAGGTCGAGTGCGACCGCGTTCAGCGAGTTCAGGTCGGCGGCATCGGCGTCGTAATACGACCCGGTGCTGGTGGAATTGTCGTTCTCGAGCACGACCTGGCTGGGCAGTGCGCCCTCCGCCTGGAGCTGCCGGAGCATCGTCACCGTGTCGGTCGCGAAGTTCGGATCGGGATCGCCGGAGTAATCCGTCTGGTTGTTCACCAGCAGGGACGAGCGGATGCCGTCGGCGTTGCACCAGCGGATCTCCTCGATCACGGTCTGCTGCTCGCTCGGCGACAGGTGGAACCAGTAATACGAGGGCAGCTCGATCTCGAGGCCGCCGCCATACAGTGCAGCGGTGCGAAAGCCGGCGTAGAACGCGCTGGTGGCGAAAGGCTGGGTGGGGTCTTCGTCGGGAATGGTGCCGCTCTCGAGCGGGGCCACGTTGAGGATGCCGACGCTGCGCGCATTGTCGACATAGCCGTCCCACGAGGCGACGTCGGTCGCGGTCCAGGAGATGGTCGCGTTGACGTTCGCATGGGCTTCGGCCGGCGCCAGGCCCTGGTTCGTGAAGACGAAGCCGTAGCTGCCCAGATCGTTGGTGAGCCAGCCGCTCGAGTTGTTGTCTGCCGGGTTGGTGCTGGTGCTGCCGGGCGCGAGCGCGGTGGCCTGGCTGACGGTGAGGCCAGCGACCGCGCTCGTGGTGATCGAGCCTGCGGCGTCGGAAGCGGCGTCGTCGCCCTGGAAGGTCGCCTCGATCGGGACCGTGACGGTCTGGCCAGGCGCGATGACGTAGGTGCCGCTGCCGGTCTGGCTGCTGCCGTTCGACCAGGCGGCGTTGGTCGGCTGTTCTTCGGTTTCGTAAGTCTTGCCGTCAGTGGCGTAGAATAACGCGCCTTGCGCGGCGACATCGATCGTGGCGCCGGTGGTGTTGGTCAGTGCCAATGTGCCGGCGCTGATGCCGGAATACTCCGACATCTCCTGCGTGCCCGAGCCGCTGCCGGACCAGGCGCCGGCGAGCTGCGTGACGAGATCGCTGCGGTAGACGCCATGATACGTGCTGAAGGCCATGTCGTAGTCCAGCACGTCGAGGCCGACATCCCCGGCGGCGACGAGGGCAGGCACCACGCCGGACGAGACCATCTGATCCATATTCAGGAACGAGCCGACCATGATCGTCACAGTGTTGGCGCTGGTCGCCTGCTCGTCGCTGCTGGATGTCACGGATGTCTCTGCTTCAATGACGCTTTGTCACCTATCAGCGGCTTCTATGAACAGCAACGAATTACTTTTCATTCCTCAATGTTGGGGGTCTCAGAGTCGAAAACTTCGGGTGGGCGAAGAAGGCCAGGGGCTCTGCCCCTGGACCCCGTTAAGGGCGGAGCCCTTAAAACCCCCTACTTAAGGTTTGGAGTACAGGCGCTGGAGACGGAATGCGTTAGCCGAAGTTTATGATTTCAGGCTTCGCCAGGGAACAACCCAAACAATCAGGGATCCAAGGGACGACTGTCCCTTGGCGGGTCCAGGGCAGAGCCCTGGCCTTCCTTCTCGACCTCGGAGTTCCCGTGATCGTCGTGCCGCCCCGCGTTCCAGTTGCCGGGCCGTCAGCCGATCGACAGAAGCTCCACCTCGAAGATCAGCGTCGCATTCGGCGGGATCGCGCTGCCCGCGCCGTGCTCGCCGTAGGCCAGGCGCGACGGCAGGATCATCATGCGCTTGCCGCCGACATGCATCGTCGAGACGCCCTGGTCCCAGCCGGCGATCACTTCGCCCCCGCCAAACGTGAAGGTGAAGCTGCCGCCGTGGCCGTCCGAGCTGTCGAACTTCTTGCCCACTTTCGGGTCCTCGAAGATCCAGCCGGTATATTTCACCGTGACCTTCTGGCCCTTGTGCGGCTCGGGTCCGGTGCCGCGCGGCTCGTCCTTGTAGCGCACGCCCGTGACCATCCGCAGGAAATCGTCCGTGTTCACCGTGTCGCCCGACTGCAGGGCGTAGGCGCGCCGGGGGAGCGCGGTGATCCCCAGCGACGCGGCCAAAGGGAGGCTCAGGATCAGGGCGCGGCGCTGGAGCATCTCGTTGTCCTCGGATGGTCGTCAGGGATCTTCCGGCCGCCGGGTGCCACAGGGGCCGCGCTGCCGCAACCCCACCACGCGCCCGGCGTTCGCGGCCCGACCACAAGGAGGAACGTCGCATGTCCGATATCGAAACCCTCAAGGATGTCTACGCGGACGAGATCCGCGATCTCTGGTCGGCCAACGCCCAGATGAGCCGCGCTCTGACCACGCTCTCCGGCAAGGCGCACGATCCCAAGCTGAAAACGTATCTCGCGGACTCGATCAAGGGGATCGAGGCTCACAACGAGACCATCAAGTCGCTCCTCGCCGACGCCCATGAGGAGGTCGAGATGGAGCACTGCAAGGGCATGGAGGGCCTGGTCCGCGAGGCGCTCAAGCACGGCGTGAAGGAAGCGCCTGCGGACGCCGAGCTGCACGACCTCCAGATCATCTCGCAGTACCAGCGCATGTCGCATTACGGCATTGCGGGGTTCGGCACGGCGGCGGCGTATGCGACGGCGCTTGGAATGCGCGAGCATGTGTCGAAGCTGCATGGCATCGTCGAGGACATCAAGAAGGCGGACGAGACGACCAGCCATATGGGTGAGAAGGCGGCGAAGCTCGCGGCCAAGCACGCGAAGAAGTAAGGCCAGGGCTCTGCCCTGGACCCGCCAAGGGACAGTCGTCCCTTGGAACCCTGATTGTTCGAGACATGGGCGAAGCCTGAAATCATAGATTCCGGCTAACGCACTCCGCCTCCACGCCCACACCCCAACCTTTAGTAGGGGGTTCTAAGGGCGACTGCCCTTAGCGGGGTCCAGGGGCAGAGCCCCTGGCCTTCTTCGCCCCTTCTAACAGCCCCAAAATCTCCCCCGTCGCCGCGTCCGAGGGCGTCCCGCCCGGCGCCCGCAACGACGCCATGATCCCGCCGAACGCCGCCCGCTGCGCCGCCGCCACCTCCGCGCCGTCCACGAGCCCCAGCAGCGTGCGCGCCAGCGGCGCCGGCGCGCACTGCTCCTGCAGCAGCTCCGGCACGATCTCGCGCCCCGCCAGCAGGTTCACCATCGCCACGTGCGGCACCCGGATCAGCCGTCGCGCCAGCATGGCGGTGATGCGGTTCACCCGGTAGGTCACGGCCATCGGCACGCCGGCGAGTGCCAGCTCCAGCGTCGACGTGCCCGACTTGGTCAGTGCCGCGGAAGCTGCCGCATAGGCGTCGTGCTTCTCGTCGACATCGGTGATCACGATCGGCCGCATCGGCCAGCGCCGCGCCGCCGTCTCCACCAGGCCCGCCACCACGTGGCTGGCGGGCACCACGGGCACGATGTCGCGGCGCGTGTGCGCGATCAGGCGGAGCATGCCCCCGAACACTGGCAGCAGCCGCGGCGCCTCGTTGCGCCGGCTGCCCGGCATCAGCACCACGATCTTTTTCGCGGCATTGATACCGTGGCGCGCCCGGAACCGCGCGCCGTCGCCGCCGCCTGCACCCGATTCGAGCACGGGGTGGCCCACGAACACCGCCTCGATCCCGTGGCGCGCGTAGAATGCCACCTCGAAGGGCAGCAGGCAGAGCAGCTTGTCCCACAACCCCGGAAAACGCCGCACCCGGCTCTCCCGCCACGCCCAGGCCTGGGGGGCGACGTAATGGACGCGCGGGATGCCGAGGGGCGAAATCCGTCGCAGCAGACGCAGCGCGAAGCCGGGACTGTCGATCGTGACCACCAGGTCGGGCCGGTCGCGTTCGATGTCGGCCACCGCCTCGTCGAGCCGCGCGCGCAGCTGGCGCAGGCGGGGCAGCACCTCGGCCAGTCCCATCACCGCCAGCTCGCGCATCGGGAAGAGGGAGGCCACGCCCAGCCCCTCCATGCGCGGGCCACCGACGCCGCGAAACCGGAGCTCGGGCCGGCGCGCGCGCAGCGCAGAGATCAGGCGCGCGCCGAGAATGTCTCCGCTGGCCTCGCCCGCGAGCAGCCAGATCACGGGTGCGCTCAAGCCCAGGTCCCCCTCACGGTTTTTGCGGCGGGTTTATGCCGCGACGCCGCGTCGCATCTCGTTCCTTGAGGGGCGAAGGCGCGAGTGTCGTCCTCGTTCCGGTGCACCCTCGTGCCGGACGAACAAGGCGACCATCTCGCATGTCTCACATCTCCGGAACCCATGTCCTGCGCCAGCGTCGCGTGGCCTATGCGCAGGGGCTGATCAACGGCACCGCGAGCGGCGTCGTGGCGGCTGCCGGCGACCTCACGGCCAAGGACGTGCTGGTGCTGGGACCGGTGGTGGCCTCCACCATGTGCGCGCTCGTGATGAGCGAGTGCCGTCGCGCCGAGTCGCGGCTGCCCGGCTGCCGGGTGGATCCGGGTGTGACCGACGTCGTGATCGTCCCGCCCGCGCCGCGCGAGGCCATGGCGGGCCTCGTGCGCCAGGCGGCCGCCGCGCTTCACGAGGGAGGCACCCTGGTGATCCAGCTGTCCACCAGCCCCACGGCGGCGACCGAGACGCGCGCGCGCGTTGCCGAGGGCGGTTTCCTGGCCCTGCGCGAGGTTGTGCGCGCCGGCGAGCGGTTCCTGCTGGCCGAGCGCCGGCACGCTCAGCCCGCGGGGTAGAGCGTCTCCGGCGGGGTCTCGACGGCGAGGATCGTCTCGAGCGCGCCGTCGCGCCACGCCCGGTAGAAGCAGGAGCGGCGGCCGGTGTGGCAGGCGACACCCGCCTGCTCCACCAGCAACAGCACCGCGTCGCCGTCGCAGTCGACGCGGAGTTCGCGAAGATGCTGCACCTGGCCGGAGCTCTCGCCCTTGCGCCACAGCGCCTGGCGGCTGCGGCTCCAGTAGGTGACCTCGCCGGTGGCGATCGTGCGTTCCACCGCCTCGCGGTTCATGTGGGCGAGCATCAGGATCTCGCCGGTGTCGCTACTCTGTGCGATCGCGGTCACGAGGCCGTTCGCATCGAACCGCAGGGCCGCGAGCAGCGCGCTCATCCGGCGGTCGCCGCCTCGGGCAGGCGCATCCACGCGGGGATGCGGGTCGCGAGCCGCGCGCCGTCGTCGGTGGTGAGCGGCCCGGCGAGATGGTCGAGGCGCAGCGTCGCGAGCCCGATCGCATCGCGGCCGGAGCGCATCGTTCCGGCTTCGACGCCCGCGACCGTGAGCAGCGGCGTGCCGGGTGCGGGAAGGCTGCCCGCGGTCACCAACACCGGCACCAGCCGGCGCTTGATCAAGCCGCGATAGCGGGTCCGCGCGGTGAGCTCCTGGCCCATATAGCAGCCCTTGGTCCAGGAGATGCCGCCGAGCTCGTCGAAGCCCGCCTCCAGCAGCACGCTACGCCCCGGCTCGAGGTCGGGCGGCCCGTCGGGCAGGCCGAGACGAAGGCGGTGGAGGTCGTAATCCTCGGCGCTCGCATTGCCGGCGAGCGGGGCGGCCGAGAGCACCCGGAACCCCGCTTCGGGCAGGCGCGGGTCGGGTTCGGCATCCATCCCGACTTCCGAACCGCCATCCCAAACCGCGTGCACGGCGATCGGCGCGCGCTCCATCGCGACGCGCGCGCGCAGGCGGAAACGCAGGAGCTTCGTCGCGATCTCGTCGGCGTCGGCTGCCGGGCAGTCCAGCAGCAGCGTGTCGCCGGCCGCGCGGATAAAAAAGTCGGACAGATATTTGCCCTGCGCCGTCAGCAGCGCCGCCCAGACCGGCCGCCCGGGCGCGGCCGCGGCGACGTCGTTCGACACCAGCCCCTGAAGAAAAGAAATCCGGTCCTCGCCGGTGAGTGCCAGCACGGCGCGGTGGGGGAGATGGGCAAGCTTTCGCATCCTCCCGACTTGGCCCGGCGGCGCGCCCGGGGCAAGAACCGCCGCGTGCGTATCCTCGTCATCACCGCGACCCGGCTGGGTGACGCGGTCCTGTCCACCGGGCTGATCGAGCATCTTCGCGTGCAACACCCCGGCGCGCGCTTCACGGTCGCCTGCGGGCCGGTGGCGGCGGGGGTGTTCGCGCGGCTGCCCGGGCTCGAGCGGGTGATCGTGGTGGAGAAGCGGCGGCGCGACGGGCACTGGCTGGCGCTCTGGCGCGACTGCGTGGGCACGCGCTGGGACCTGGCCGTCGATCTCCGCGGCTCGGCTGTGCTGTTCGCTCTTCGCGCCGGGCGGCGGGTGGTGATGCGCGGCGGGCGGCGTCCCGGCCACCGGCTGACCCATCTCGCGGGTACCCTCGGGATCGCGCCGCCCCCGCTCCCCGTGGTCTGGACCGCACCGGAGGACGAACGCCGTGCGGCGGCGCTGTGGCCGGAGGGCGCCCGCGTCGTGGCGCTCGGCCCGACCGCCAACTGGGACGGAAAGATCTGGCCGGCCGACCGCTTCGCGGCCCTGTTCGAACGTCTGGCGGCGGCGCAGCCCGGGCTTCGGCCGGCGGTCTTCGCGGGACCGGGGGAGGCGGAAGCGGCGATGGCGGCCCCGGTGCTCGCGGCCCTTCCAGGTGCGCTCGACCTTCGCGGCGTGCTCACCCTGCCCGAGATTTCTGCATGTTTCCGTCGCGTCGTTCTGTTCGTCGGCAACGATTCCGGGCTGATGCATCTCGCTGCCGCCGCCGGCGCGCCGACGCTCGGCCTGTTCGGGCCCAGCCGGGTGGACGAGTATGGACCCGCAGGCCTCCGCGCCCGCGCCGCCGTGGCGCCCGGCCCCGCGGGTGCGGCGCCGATCGCCGGCCTGACGGTGGAGGCGGCTCTCCGCGAGGCCGAGGCGCTGCTCGCGTGAGGGTGGCGCATCTCATGGCCGGACTGCCCGGCGGCGGCGCGGAGCTGTTCTTCGAGCGGCTGGCGATCGCCCAGCACCGCGACGGCGACGACGTGCTGCCCGTGATCCGCCGCGATCCCGCGCGCGCCGCGCGATTGCGGGCGGCCGGGCTTGCCCCGCGCGAGGCGGCGTTCGGCGGCGCGCTCGATCTCGCCACCCGTGCCCGGGCCCGGCGCGCACTGGAAGAGTTCCGGCCCGCGGTCGCGGTGGCATGGATGGGCCGGGCGGCGCGTCTGGCACCCACCGGCCCCTGGGTGCTCGCCGGGCGCCTCGGCGGCTATTACGATCTCGGCCGCTACCGGCGCTGCACGCATCTGATCGCCAACACGCCGCACCTGGCGGCATGGATCGCGGAGCAGGGCTGGGACGGGGCGCGCGTGCACCACCTGCCGAACTTTTCCTCCGATCTCGCCGGTGCGGCACCCGACCGGTGCGGCGTGCCGGCCGGTGTCCCGCTCGTGCTGGCGCTCGGCCGCCTGCATCCGAACAAGGGTTTTGACACCCTCATCCGCGCGCTCGCACACCTGCCCGGCGTGCAGCTGAACCTCGCCGGCGACGGGCCGGAGCGCGCGGCGCTGGAAACACTCGCGCGCGAGGTCGGGGTCGCCTCCCGCGTCCGCTTCCTCGGCTGGCGCGACGACACCGCTTCTCTCCTGGCCGGTGGCGACGTGCTCGCCGTGCCGTCGCGCCACGAGCCGCTCGGCAACGTGGTGATCGAGGCGTTCTCCGCTTCCCGTCCGGTGGTGGCCGCCGCCGCCCAGGGACCCGCCGCCCTGATCCGCGACGGCGAAACGGGTAGGCTGGTGCCGATGGACGATTCCGACGCTCTCGCCGCCGCTCTTGCCGCCGTGCTCGGCGACCCCGCCGCCGCCCGCGCGCTGGCGGCGGCGGGGCGCGCGGAGTTCGAGACCCGCCATGCGGAGGCGCCCGTGCTGGCCGCCTGGCGTGCCGGGCTCGCGCGCATCGTGGACGCCGGCTGATGTGCGGCATCGCCGGCGTCGCCTTCGCCCCGGGCGCGCCGCCGCCCGACCCGATGACGCTCGCGCGCCTGTCCAACGCGATCGCCCATCGCGGGCCGGATGGCGCGGGCTCGAGCGTGGTGGGGCGCGTGGCACTGCTGCATCGCCGGCTGGCGATCATCGACCGCGCCGGCGGCGACCAGCCGCTGTTCGCGGGGGCGGCGGCGATCGTCGCCAATGGCGAGATCTACAACGACCTCGAGCTGCGTGCCGGCATGGCGGCCACGCACTTCGCCACCGGCAGCGACTGCGAGACGCCGCTGCATCTCTGGCTCGCGGACGGGGACGGCTATGCCGACCGGCTGCGCGGGATGTACGCGCTGGCGATCCACGAGCGGCCGGGCCATTCGCTGACCCTCTCGCGCGACCCGTTCGGCATCAAGCCGCTCTACGTGGCAGGGCTGCCGGAGGGCCTCGCCTTCGCCTCCGAGCCGCGCGCCTTGCTCGAGGCCGGCCTGGTGAAGCGGGACCTGCGCACCGCCGCCCGCGACGAGCTCCTGCAGACCCAGTTCACCAGCGGCAGCGAGACGATCTTTCCGGGGATCCACCGCGTGCTGCCGGGCGAGACGCTGCGCGCGGTCGACGGCCGCATTCTCGCGCGCCGGCGAATTATGGCGCTCTCGGAGGGCGGCCCCGAGACGATCGGGCTCGAGCCGGCGCTTGCTCGGCTCGACGCGGCGCTGGAGGAGAGCGTGCGCCTGCATCTCCGCTCCGAGGTGGGCTACGGGCTGTTCCTGTCGGGCGGCGTCGACAGTGCCGCCCTGCTGGCGATGATGGCGCGGGTGGGCGGTAGCGTTGCCACCTACACCGCGCGGTTCGACGCCGAGGGGGCGGCCGACGAGTCGGAGCACGCCGCTGCCCTGGCCCGCGCCGTCGGCGCCCGCCAGGAGGTCGTCACCGTCACCCGGGCGGAGGCTTGGAAGAACCTGCCGGCGATCGTGGCGGCGATGGACGATCCGGTGGCCGACTACGCGATCATCCCGACCTGGCTGCTGGCGCGGCGGGCGGCTGCCGACGGGCTGCGCGTGGTGCTGTCGGGCGAGGGCGGCGACGAGATCTTTGGGGGTTACGGCCGTTATCGACGCGCGATGCGTCCGTGGTGGCTGGGTGGGCGGCCGATGCGCCGCGGCGGCCGCTTCGACGGGCTCGGCGTGCTGCGCGCCGAGGGAGGCAGCACCTGGCGCGACGGCATGCGCGCCTCGATGGCGGCGGCCGCCTCGCCGGGCCGCACCCGGCTCGCCGCCGCCCAGGCCGCCGACATGGCCGACTGGCTGCCGCACGACCTGCTGCTGAAACTCGACCGCTGCCTGATGGCGCATGGCGTGGAAGGCCGCACGCCGTTCCTCGATCCCGGCGTGGCCGCGGCCGCGTTCCGCCTGCCCGACGCGCTGAAGGTGCGGGACGGGCGGGGCAAATACATCCTGCGCGAGTGGCTGCACCGCAACCTGCCCGACGCGCGGCCGTTCGCGCCGAAACAGGGGTTCACCGTGCCGGTGGGCGCCTGGATCGCGGCCGATGGCGGCAGGCTCGGCCCGCTGGTGGCGGCGCAGGACGCGGTGCGCGAGATCGCCCATCCCGAGCGCGTGGAGGCACTGTTCCGCAACGCCGCCGGCAAGCGCGAGCGCCATGCCGCCTGGACGCTGCTGTTCTACGCGCTCTGGCACCGCACCCATGTGCAGGGGCTGGAACCCGCGGGCGATGTGTTCGAGACGCTGGCTGCCACGTGACCGACCGGCGGGGACCGGGCCGTCCGTCCCGATCTGCGGCGGTCTTCGCGACGTGAGTGGTTTACGAAGGTGCTCGCCTGCGGCGTTCCTGACGAGGACGCGTCGCTGAACCGAGCGTCATCGCGGCGGTCCAGGCACCTCCTCGCTCGAGGCCTCCAGGCGCGAGCAGAGAGGTCGGCCGGGAGGCGATCGGCTGGTTCCTTATTCGGCGGCCTGCCGCATCGGCGCGATGGGTGCGCCGCATTCGGCGAGCAGCGCGCGGAGCTCCTGGATCGGCGGGAAGACCTCCTGGTTCCAATCTCCGCCCTGGCTGTTGTGGGCGGCCTGCTCCATCTCGACGATCCAGCGATCCTCGTTGAACACGCGGTTGGTAAACCAGACGAGGGCCGGCCAGGCGGCGTCGAGGACGAGGGGGATCTTTGGGCGTTTGACGGAGAGGACGATGAAGGAGCGGTTGGATTTCTGCTCGGCGTCGACTGGAGTGTAGCCGAGCCAGACGTTGAGCACCGGCTGTTCCTCGTTGGTCCAGAAACGCAGGTTCTGGTACGGGTAGTCGGTGCGGATGGTCATGAGGTTGTGGCCGTCGTTGTTGGCCGTGCGCTTCTTGCCGGTGATCAGGGCTTCGCCGATGGGGGATTTTCCGTCGGTGCGGTTGAAGCTGTAATCGACCTCGATGGAGCGCTCGCCGCGGCGGCGGCCGAGATAGCGGGGCTTGACGTAGCCGGTGGTGCCGCGGTGGAGGAACTGATGGTGCATGTCCATCAGGTTCTCGTGCATGAAGGTGTAGTGGCAGGCGACGCGCTTGCCGATGTGGCGCGTCTTGTAGGCGGGGTCTGCGGCGGCGCCGATGGTGGGGAGGGGCTTGTCGATGTCGCCCTCGCCGGGCCAGACGAAGATGATGCCGCTGACCTCGCGGCAGGGGTAGGAGCGGACGCCGTTCGGTAGTTTGTATTTGCCGAGATAGGGGACGTCGACGCACTTGCCGGCCGCGTTGTAGCTCCAGCCATGATAGCAGCAGCGGATCGCGTCGCCCTGGACGACGCCCTTGGAGAGCGGGACCTGGCGGTGGGCGCAGCGGTCCTCGAGGGCGAAGACGTGGCCGTCCTTCTTGCGGACGATGACGATGGGGTCGCCGGCGAAAGAGGACGCGAAGGCTTTGCCGGGTTTGACTTCGCGGGACCAGGCGATGGGATACCAGTTGTCGGGGGCGGAGCCGATGCGGCGGAGGTCGGCGGTCGGGTGGGCGGGGAAGGTCTCGCCGTCGGGCATGGAGGCTCCGTCGTGCGCGCGGCACGGTGGGGGGGCTTGGGGGTGGCACGAAGCACGCGGGGGTCGCGTCGTGTCAAGAAGACGCGGGGCGCTGCCCCGCACCCCGCCAGGAGGCTGGCCTCCTGGACCTCGCTTGTTGGAGGCGGTGGGGGGCTGGTGTTTTTAGCGCGTGGGCCTGGTGGAGGGGGGGTGATCGGCCGCCAAATGGCGCGGGGAGGGCTAACTTGAAATTCGTTGGATGATTCAAGTTGGGGGTGGTGCGGCGCCGTGAGGTGCGATGTGGTGGATGCGGGGCGGCGGCGGAAGGCATCGCGGGCATCCTGGGTGGTGGCGGACGATCCTAGCGACGTCTTCGGTGAGGGTGGGGCTGGTTGTGTCGGGGGCGGATGGAACGGGGCTTCTCACGGCAGCCATCATCGATTGAGATGCGCATTTGCATGCGCATCGGGTGCGGCGTTAGTCTGTCGTTGCGTGAAGGATGGTGCCATGCCTCGACCTGCTGCCGCCCAGGCGACCCGCCGGGCCACGAACGTTACTCTGCCGATCGATCTGCTGTCGGAGGCGCGTGCACTCGGCCTCAACGTGTCGCAGGCGTGTGAGCAGGGCCTCAAGGCGGAGATTGCGCGGAGCCGCGGGGCGCAATGGCTGGTGGAGAACCGGGACGCGCTTGTTTCTTCCAACGAGTATGTGGAGCGCCATGGTTTGCCGCTCTCGGAGTTCCGCCGGTTCTGATGAGCAGGTTCGACGTGTATCCGAGCCCGGGTGCCGGCAGCGTCGGGTATGTGATCGACGTGCAGGCTGATCTTCTCGACGCGCTCGATACACGCGTCGTGGTGCCGCTGCTCCCTGTGGAGATCGCACCGAAAGCTGCTCGCGGACTTAATCCGACCTTTGTGGTCGATGGGCAGCCGCATGTCATGCTGACGCAGTTCATGGCTGCAGTGCCGGCGAGACGACTTGGGGTTTCGACGCTCTCGCTCAAGGAGCGTAGCGACGATGTCATTCGCGCGCTTGATGTTCTTCTTATCGGTTTCTGAGCGCTCGTCGCAATGTTTCTGGTTTCACGATTGTTGCCGAAAGCGGACGGTCCGCTTTTGAGCGCAAGAGTTGCTAACCGGACGTTCGTCACGCGACAGTTGCATGGCCAGAGTTCGAGGGCTGCTACGGGTGATTAAAGACGGGGGGCTTCGTTTGCTCAACGCCGAGGACGGCAGGCCGGAAGGCCTGACCGCCGCTCGGATTAGGGTTGAAGCTTAGGCGATAGGCAGGCGGCGCCAATGGGCGGTCACCTGCTCCTGCCGCCCGTAACGACGGCGGTGATACGTCCGGACATACACGGGCATTACCCGGCTCCTTCCGCTGTGAAGCCTCTTGCCTCAGCGCGAAACCGGTGCGATTCTCTCAATTGCGTCGATGAGCAGAGCCGATCTGGTTCTTCGCTGAGGTAACGACGTGGGATTGAGGCATCAGCCCCACGCCGATCAAGAGCGGCGGTCGCTTCCTTCCCCAAGGAGGTGACGCCGCTCTTTTGATTCTGGTTATTCGGGGTTCTCGCCTCCCCCGATCGCCGGTTTGACCGTGCCCATGAGGCTGTCAAATCCCTTGAACCATTGCGCCTTGATCTCGTCTGGCCATCCTGGATCAAACTGCGGAAACTTCCCCAACAGCGTTCCAAGATGGTCAGTCTTCACAGGCGGCGGAGGCGTAGAATTGTCGTGCGGCGCAGGCGACTCCTCTTTCAGAGGGCTCGCTGATTTTGTGCGCTTACGCCGTCCGTTGGCACCTCCGGTCAGTCGGGAAACGACGGGTTTCCGGTTCTGCAGATGCGCGGATATCTTGAGGCCGGCATCGGGCGCTCCACTCACAAAGAACGTGATCACCTTGTCGATTGTACTACCCGAGATCTTGAACTCCTGCTTGAGAGCCTCCTCGAGCTGTCCCGGAGTGGCGCGTGATAGATCGATCTTGCCATCAAGGAACAACGGATAAGCCGCCGTAAGAGCATTCCTCAAATGCATCTTCCACTGATCGGAGGCGGCATCGAGGTGGGCGAGAGCGTTCAACCGGTCGGTCGGGACATCCTGTTCATCGATAAGCCCCAGCAGCCGCAGTGCGGACAGTAGTGCGGTTTGCGTTCCGTAGTTGAGGTGCTTGGTCACTGACTTATCAATGCGACTTGGCATCCCGTGATCACGCAGGTGATCAAGGTAGTTCCGAAAACTCCGGTACGAAGCATATGGAGGTGTTTTCGAATCTGGCGTGGTCTCGGACACGGTCAGCACCTCCTGATGAAGCACCTATGCACCCGACCCAGCTCCAACGCAAATGATTTCTGCGCGCAGATCCGCCGCGTTTTGCGGCGAAGATGGTAGGAATTCTAACCTATGCTGTTTTGCGCAGAGATCAGTAATCAAGATCTTGCTTGAATAGCACCAGGCCTCCTGCGACCATGCTTATGGCGACCGTCGCCGTCTCTCCTCCAGTGTATCCCAACGCCTGTGGCGCGGGGGCATGGGATGCCCTCGAAGTGCCGGGGGTATGATCCCCGGCACTCTGGAAGGAGGTGATGAAAGTGCGAGTAGCATGCTCTTGGCCGAGACCGGTGTCCGTTGCGGACTACTTCCGGTGAGCTGCTGCCGGTTCCGTGGACACCAGGTTTAGGGTGTTTCATGAGATTGGAGGGTGGGGATGGGTCGGCGATTGTTCAGCCGGGAGTTCAAGCTGGAGGCGATCCGGCTGGTCAAGGAACGTGGGGTTTCGGTGGTGCAAGCCAGCCGGGACCTGGATGTCGGCGAGAACATCCTGCGGCGTTGGATCAAGGAGTTCACTTCGGATTCTGGACAGGCCTTTCCGGGCCAGGGCCAGCTCAAGCCGGAGCAGCAGGAGATCGATCGGCTGCGCCGTGAGGTCGCCAAGCTCAAGGCGGAGCGCGACATCCTAAAAAAAGCCGCGGCCTACTTCGCGAGGGAGTCGTTGTGAAGTTCGGCTTCATTGCGAAACACCGAGGGATCTGGCCGGTGCGGTGGCTTTGCGAGGCGCTCGGTGTCTCGCGCAGTGGGTTCCATGCCTGGCTCTGCCGCTCGCCTGGTGCCCGGGCGCGCAGCGATGAAGTCCTCGGCGCCAAGGTCAAGACCAGCTTCGTTGGCAGTGACCGGACCTACGGCGCCCGGCGGGTCTGGCATGACGTGCTGGCCGAGGGAGCCGCATGCGGGCTGCATCGTGTCGAGCGGCTGATGCGCGAACAGGCCTTGCGGGCCCGGCCACGCCGCAGGGGGCTTCCCTCGGACAAGGGCACTCGGCACGAGGCAGCGGACAACGTGCTGGATCGGCAGTTCGAGGCCACGGCGCCGAACCAGAAGTGGATCGCCGACTTCACCTACATCTGGACGGCCGAGGGCTGGCTTTACGTGGCGGCCGTGATCGACCTGTTTTCACGTCGCGTGGTCGGCTGGTCGATGAGCGCCACGATGGCCGCCCAGCTGGTTGCGGACGCGTTGATGATGGCGATCTGGCGTCGAGGCAAACCAGACGCGCTGCTGCATCATTCGGATCAGGGAAGCCAATACAGCAGTGAGCAGTTCCAGAAGCTGCTGGCCGATCACGGCGTCACCTGCAGCATGAGCCGATCGGGTAACGTCTGGGACAACGCGGCGATGGAGAGCTTCTTCTCCTCGCTGAAAACCGAGCGGACAGCCCGCAAGGTCTACCGCAACAGGGACCAGGCCAGGGCCGACGTGTTCGACTATATCGAGCGGTTCTACAACCCGCGGCGACGCCACTCGACCATCGGCTATCTCAGCCCTATGGAGTTCGAGCGGATCAAAGCGTCAGCTTAAGGTGCGTGTCCACGGAACCGGCAGCAGCTCACCGAGCCCACCCACTACGCAGACCGTGACGCTCGCAGTGCAAACGGCCAAATAGTCCTTACCGCTCTCCGAGCAGCTCGCGGTCCCGTGTCGCCAGTAGCTGCGCCGTAGGGGCTTATTCGTGTGGTGCATTCCCGACCCAAGATGTCCGTCGTGGGCGGGGCGATCGACCATCACATGGTTGCGTCCGTTGCTGAGGCCAGCGGACGGCGAGCCGGCATGCTGTGGCCGCTGGTCGTCGACGGCACACGCGGCGCCCTCCTTAGCCCGCTACCGAGCCAGCGTCAGTCAGCGTAGTTCGGCCGGAGATGGAACTCGAATGCCAGTGATATGTTGTTCGGCATAAGTCAAATCGCCTCCCCGCAACCAACTTTGCCGATCGATGGAACAACTCAGAAACGGCGGACGATCCCATGTGGGAGCGGCCAACTTTCGGCGTTCCAGACGCCGCCAACCGGCCCGGCGCCAGCGGCGATGCCAGCCTCGCCATCAACCTCGATCGTGAGGCCACCCCTTCCTCTTGGGTGTTAGCACGACCGGAAGGGTTAGGTGGCGCACGGTCTCCAGGGCAGTCGCGGTGGTCGGCCCGCCACCGAGCGCTTCCCCCAATCGCTTGAGCTGTTGGCGATAAGCCTGTGGCAGCCTTGGGTGAGCCGCGGCTGGGCCGGCATATCATTGACGGCGAGCTTTGCCGACAGAGCGCTAGCCGCTGGGTCTCGAGACGCGCCGTCTGCTCCTAAAGGCCCGCTGCGCGGACGCCCTCGACGACAGCGTTGATCAGGCCGCTCAGCTTGCGGTCTACCTTGGCGAGATCTCGAGCCACACGGTCGCGGGCCGCCTTGCCATACCGGCCGACCGATTGCGCTCCTCGACAAGGCTCCCGCGAACGCGTCGAACATCTCCGGATCCATGACGCGGTTCTGAAGGGCGTCCAGGATCAGACCCTCGAGCTCGATCCGCCGCATGCTCCGCGTGTTGGTGCACGTGCCAGCTTTGCGGGCGGGGCGCACGCGATGTAGTCGCGGCCGACATTGGTCATCAGGCAGGCACGGCAGGCAAACTTCGGCCGCCGCGTCACCAGCGCCCGGAACTCTACCGCGATGACGTCCAGCTCCGCCGCGGCCTGCGCGATCGCCGCCTCGGCGTCCTCCAGGCCAAGCTGCAGTTGAGCCTCGGCAGGCGCTCCGACTTCGATCCGAAGTGCAGACGACGCAGCGTGCGCAGCAAATGTTTGAGCCGCTCGGCGCGCTCGGTCAGCGCGTCATGGGCGTCTGCAATTGTGCGTGCTCGGCCGCGTGCGTTCGAGGCGCTCGGTCTCGGACCGCGCCTTGCGGGCGACCGCGCACTCGATCTCGGCGTGCTCGACCTAATGGACGAGGATCGCGCGATCACCCGGATCATTGAGGTGGGGACGCTGCTGCGTGACGCCGATCGCGCGGACGTGCTCGTGCTCGGCTGCGCCACGATGGGTGTCTACCGGACGCGGATCGAGGCCGCCCTCGACGTGCCGGTGGTCGACCCCACGCAGGCGGCGGTGCTTCGCGCCTCCGCGCTGCTCTCCGCTGGCCGCGGGCGCGGCGGCTGATGGAGCACGCGCCGTATGATCTCGTCGTTTGCGGCACGCTGGTACTGCCCGACCGCAACCTGGTCGGCGGCTGGCTCGCGGTTGCCGATCGCAGGATCGCCGCGACAGGCCCGCCGCCGGCCGCAAGCCGCAGCCACGATGCGGGAACCGATGACGTGCTGCCCGGCGCGATCGACGGGCAGACGCATGCGACCAGCTATGGCGGCCTCCGGTGCTTCGCCTCGACCACCCGCTCGGCGGTCGCAGGCGGTGTCACCACGCTGGTCGACATGCCGTTCGGCAACCCCGATCCGGCCCATTGTAGCCCGGCTGGCGGGCGCCAGGCCGCTTTCGATCACCAGTTGCAATGTGGAAGACAATCGAGCGGGATCCGCAGGAAGCGCCGTCCTTTGTCGTCGGGTGCTGGCAGCCGGCCTGCGTTGATGTTGACCTGCATCGCGTGCAGCATCAGCACGGGCACCGGTAAAGTCGCGTCTCGACGCGCGCGCTTCTCGACGAACTCTGCCTCCGACAGGCACTGCAGCCACAGATTTGAAGCACGCTGCTCGTCGATCGTGCTTTCCCATGCCGGCTCGCGGCCGCCATGCCGGTAGTCGTGGCCGGTGAACAGCCGTGTGTCTGCGGGCAACTCCAGGATCCGCTTGATCGAGCGCCAGAGTAGTGCGGCGCTGCCGCCGGGAAAATCAGCGCGCGCCGTGCCCGTGTCCGGCATGAACATCGTGTCATTGATGAATGCTGCGTCGCCGACCAGGTAGGCGATCGAGCACAGTGTGTGTCCCGGCGTTAGTATCGCGGTCGCGGCGAGATCACCGATCTCGAAGCAGTCGCCATCCGCGAACAACACGTCCCATTGCGAACCGTCGACAGGGAATGCGTCCGGCGACCCGTAGATTTTCTTCCAGAGGGACTGGACCTCCGTCACTCTGCGTCCGATTGCGGTTCGCGCGCCCGTTCGTGTCTTGAGATAGTGAGCAGCCGATAAATGATCGGCATGCGGGTGTGAATCGAGGATCCACGACACCTGCAGATGATGATCCGTAACATGCGCCAGAAGCGCGTCGGCACTGAATGTCGCGACGGATCCTGAGTTCGGATCATAGTCCAGGACAGGATCGATGATTGCGCATTGCCGGGTATTTGCACATGAAACGATGTACTGAATGCTTCCGGAGCGCGCCGCATACTGCGCGTTGACGACGGGGCGATGGACGGAGTTTTGCAGCATCATCGATGACATATCGAGTCTTCGCTTTTGACGTTGTTGGTGTGCTCCCCCGCGTGATGCCTGCATGAGAGTGTCAATGCAAGCAAATCACTACGACATTGATCAGGAAATATCGCTTACAAACATATCGCAGGAGCCGGTTCGTCTTGCTGACATGGCTCGATCTGCTGCCGGTGGCCTGTGGTGCCGTCATCGGATTCCTGCTCGCGCTGACCGGCGGCGGCGGCTCCATCCTCGCGCCCCCCCTGCTGCTTTACGTCGTCGGCCTCGCGCCGCACGAGGCCGTCGGAACCAGCGCGGTCGCCGTGCCAAGGCCATCCAAGTCTTTCAACTGCAAGCTTGCGCCGCGCTCACATGAAATCGCGCGGGATGGTCTCGTCCCAGCGACGTTGGACGACCTGCTCTTCGTCTTCGTGCACGGTCAGATCGCCCGACATGTGGAAGTCGGCGGCGTCGCAATACATCTCGGCGCGAGTGCGGACAAGCACACGCCGATCGCCCTGCACCATCTCGTAGGCTTGCGTCACGATCGCGCGCGCCGACAGCGGATCGTCATCGCGGATGCGCAGTTCGCGCCGCAGATCATGGGAGAGCTGAACGCCGACGTCGTCGAGCCGCAAGACACCTTCGCCGAATATGCCGCCTTTGCCCTCGGTGACGTACACCGTGTCGCCGGTGACGTGATCCTGCATCGAGAAACGTGCGATCGCGCCGTCATCGACCTTGGTGATCGGCACGCGCGGTCCGTGCACCGGAGGCGCAAACGCGACGGTCGCATCGTCGCTGCTGCGCACCGGTAGCTCCAGCACGCCGGCACCCAGCCCGATCGTCAAGGTCGCGGCATGTGGCGCCGGCCAGACCATGGGCCAGTAGGCCGTGCCGATCGCGAGGCGGATCCGATGGCCGGCCGCGAACACGTGGCCACACGCGTTGAGCACCATGTCGACGGCGTAGCGAACGCCCGGCTCAAGTGGTGCCGGCGCCTCGTGGCTCGTGCGATGCGTGAGGTTGAGGACCTGATAGCTGACGCGTGCGACGCTGCCGTCGGGGGCCACGTCGCAGAACCGCGCCACGAGCTGGGCCGCCGGGCTGTCGGAAGCGACTTCGAGATGCAGCCTCGGCGCGCCGAGCACTGCGACATCCGCATCGAGCGGCGCGGTCTCGAACAGGAGCGCGCCGCCATCGTCGAGCCGCTGGTCGGTCGGGTTCTCGCCGGCGCAACCGGCCCCCATCCACTCCCCTGCCGCCTTGCCGTGGCTCTGGGGGGAGCGGATCCGCAACGTTGCGTCCGAACCACCTGGGTGGAGACCGCCTGCGTCGCCCAGCTCACCCCCCTCGCGCAGATACAGCGAACGGAACACGACATTCGCGGATGGCAGAAACGGCTCGCCCACCCAGCGTCCCGGCGCAAAGCTGCGTGTGCCTGTCGGCGCCTGATGATCTTCCATGTAGGCGCGCAGCATGGGCTCGCGCATGATTCCGCGGTCGAGCCCGCGCAGCCAATGGTTCCACCAGCGCACGGCCTCCTGCAGGAAGCCGATCGCCGGACCGGGCGTGCCGTCCTGCGGATAGACATGCCCCCAGGGCCCGATGATGCCGAGCCGGGGCACCGTCAGCCGCTCGAGCAGGCGCGGGATCGCGTTGGTGTAGCTGTCCGCCCAGCCGCCGATCGCGAGCACCGGGCAGCCGATGCTGGCGTAATCCTCGCACACCGAGCCGTGCTTCCAGTAGGCGTCGTAGCGCTGATGCGCGAGCCAGAGTGCCGGGAAGAACGGCATGTTCTCCAGCCGCTCGATCCATCGCGCACGCCAGTCCGGTCCCGCGGTTGCGGGGTCGGGCGGCCGCCCCTGATAGGCGAGCATGATGCTGCCCCACCAGAGATTGTCGTTCAGCAGGCAGCCGCCCATGAAATGGATGTCGTCGGTGTAGCGGTTGTCGGTCGAGCAGACCGTGATGATCGCCTTGAGTGCTGGCGGCCGCCGTGCGGCGACCTGCAACGCGTTGAACCCGCCCCACGACTTGCCCTGCATGCCGACTGCGCCCGTGCACCAGGGCTGGGCGGCGATCCAGGCGATTACCTCGAGCGCGTCGTCCTGTTCGAGCGCCAGGTATTCGTCGGCCAGAAGCCCCTCGGAATCGCCCGAACCGCGCATGTCGACGCGCACGCCGGCGATCCCGTTCTCGGCGTAGAAGCCGTGCATCGGCAGGTCGCGCGCGCGCGTGCCGTCCCGCCTGCGATAGGGGATGTATTCGAGCACCGCCGGCACGGGTTGGGCCCGCGCGTTCGCGGGCAGGAAGAGGGTCGCGGCGAGCCTGCAACCGTCGCTCATCGCGATGGTGACGTGTTCCTCGACGGTGATCGTCATGGCGCTGGCCCTTTCGCGTCGCGGCGCGTGGAGAGGAGGAGCGGCAGGCTCACGGCGGTGACGCCGGCTGCGATCAGCCAGAACGATGCGGGCGCGATCGTTCCCCACCAGGCGCCGTAGAAGCCCGCGAAGAGGTTGCCCGCGAAGATGGTCAGGAACCAGGACGCCATGACCAGGCCGCCCCCGCGGCTTGCATTCCCCGAGCGGCTGGCATGCCCCGAGAAGAAGCCCATCGCGGCCGGCGTAAAATGCAGGTCGCCGATCTCCCAGAGCACGAGATAGACGACCAGCGCGGCGATCGGCGGCGCGCCCGGATCGAGGGCGGCTATAGCGCCGAGCAGCAGCTGACTCGCGACCGTGATGGCCGCTCCCGTCAGCATCTGCGAGCGGCCGGCGTGGCGCCCCGCGCGCGCCCAGAGCATCGCCAACGGTGGTGTGCCCAGCAGCACCACCAGCGACGGGATCGATTGCAGCCAGGCGAAGCGCAACGCGCGGCTCGGATCCGCCGCCGATAGCCAGCGCACCATGGCATTGCCCTGCTGCTCGTAGCTGCTCGAGAGGCAGACCGCGGCGAACCCCACTACCAGCAGGCCCGCCCACGCATTCTGCGGCGACGTGGCGCCCGCTGGCAGTGGCGGCCCGCGTTCGACGACGGGAGCGGGCAGGCGGCCCCTGCCCGCGACGTAGGTCGCGAGTGCGACCAGCATCGCCGCCGCACTCGCGCCGAACCCCGCGTTCCAGCCGGCACGAAGTGCCAGCGCGCCGCACGTGATCGGCCCGAGAAACGCACCCACGTTGATGCCGAGATAGAAGATCGCGTAGGCGCGGTTGCGGCGCCGCTCGTCGTGCGGGAACAGCGCGCCCACCTGTACCGAGATGTTGCCCTTGAGCAGCCCCGTGCCGAGGCAGAGCAGCAGCAGCGCGGGCAGGCACCAGGCGGGCCGCATCATCGCCAGCAGGGAAGCCGCCATGGTCGCCGCACCCAGTGCGACCACGACGCTGCGGGCGAGCCACCGATCGGCGACGAAGCCGCCCAACAGCGGCAGGAGATAGATCAACCCGGTGTAAAGCCCGTAGATCCGCGAGGCGAGTGCGGCCTGCCCCCCCGGGCCGCCCGCATGTGCGAGCACGCGGCCCAGCGATGCCAGCCCGGCCGCATGGCCGCCGAGCGGCAGCACCACCTGCAGCAGATAGGCGATCAGCATCGATCGCAGGCCGTAGAAGGCGAAGCGTTCCCACATCTCGGTCGCACACAGCACGGCGAGGGCCGCGCGGGTCTGCGTCTCAGATCGTGGCGGCAAGGCGGTGCGCGTCGAGGATCGCCGCATGGATGTTGCGCGAGGCAATCGCATCGCCGATCCGGTAGAGCGCGAAGGCGCCCACGCAGGCTGGCTGGGCGCGCCCGGCGAGCAGGGCCTCGTAATCCACCTCGCCGCGGTTCGACGAAGCCGGGCGCAACGCCCAGTAGAGCTCGTCGAGTGCCGTGGTCCCGGCGTTGACCACCAGCTGGTCGATCTCGCGCGACTGGCGCGCATCGCCGTAGTCGCTGGTGAGCTCGACGCGCAGCCGGTTGCCCGCCCGCGCGACGGACGCCACGCGCCAGGGCATGGTCAACCTCACGTCGCGGGGCTGCAGCGCGCGCAGATAGGGCACGAGGTTCATCCCCATCACCTCGGGTGCCACGCCGCGGTCGGGCCCCACGATCTCGAGCCGCGCGCCGCTCGCCGCGATGATCTCGGCGGCCTGCAGCCCGGCATGGTCGCCGGCTTCGTCGTAGAGCAGCACCTGCGTGCCGGGGGCCACGTCTCGCGCGAGGATGTCCCACGCCGTGACCGCGTGGTCCTCAAGGCCGTCCGGCACGCGCGGCATCCCGCCGGTCGCGACCAGCACCACGTCCGGCGCGAGTGCCCGCACGTCGGCGCTTGTCGCGTAGGTGCCGAACCGGAACGCGACACCAGCCAGCTCGCACTCCGAGACGCGCCACGCGACCAGCCCGAGCAGCTCCCGCCTGCGCGCACTCTGGGCCAGCAGCCGGACCTGGCCGCCCGGCGCGTCGGCCGCCTCGAGCACGGTGACCTCGTGGCCGCGCCCGGCCGCGACCCGCGCCGCCTCGAGCCCGCCAGGACCGGCCCCCACCACCACGACGCGGCGCGGCGTGTCGGCGCGCGCCTCGACCTGATGGGCGAGCACCATCTCGCGGCCCGTCGCCACGTTGTGGACGCAGTAGGCGGCACCCCCCTGGTAGATCCGGTCGAGGCAGTAGTTCGCACCCACGCACGGGCGGATCCGCGCCTCGCGCCCGGCGGCGATCTTGTTCACGATCGCAGGGTCGGCGAGATGCGCGCGGGTCATGCCCACCATGTCGACCTTGCCCGCGACGATCGCGTGCCGGGCGGTGGCCACGTCCTGGATGCGGGCGGCGTGGAACACCGGCAGCCGCACGGCCTCCCGGACCCTGCCCGCGAAGTCGAGATGCGGCGCGGATGGCATGCCGTGGATCGGGATCACGTCGGTGAGCCCAGGATCGGTGTCGATATGCCCGCGCACGACATTCAGGAAATCGACCGCACCGCTCGCCGCCAGGCGTTGCCCGATGGAAGTCCCTTCCGCCTCGTCGATCCCGCCCGCGACGCGCTCATCCCCGGTTGCGCGCACGCCCACGATGAACTCGGGCCCCACCCGCGCCCGGATCGCGTCCAACACCGCGAAGGTGAAGCGCAGCCTGGCATCGAGGTCGCCGTTCCAGGGCGGGTCGAGGTCGTTGGTGCGCGGGGAAAACACCTGGTCGAGCAGATGGCCGTAGGCTTCGAGCTCGATCCCGTCGACGCCGGCCGCCTGCATCCGCTCGGCCGCGTCGGCGTAGTCGCGCACCACGCGGGCGATGTCCCAGTCCTCCATCCGCTTGGGCACGGCGCGGTGGGCGGGCTCGCGCCGGTCACTGGACGAAATCACCGGCAGCCAGTCACCGGCATCCCAGCGCGTCCGCCGCCCGAGATGGGTCAGCTGGATCATCACCGCGGCCCCATGCTCGTGGCAGGCATCGACGAGGTCGCGCATGTGCGGCACGACCTCGTCCTTCCAGGCGAGGATGTTGTTGAACGCCGGCGGGCTGTCGCGCGAGACCGAGGCCGAGCCCGCGGTCATGGTGAGTGCCACTCCGCCCTTCGCGCGCGCCACGTGATAGGCCCGATAGCGCGCCTTGGGCATGCCGTCCTCGGCATAGGCGGGCTCGTGCGCAGTGACCATGATCCGGTTGCGCAACGTGAGGTGCCGCAGCCGAAAAGGCTGCAGCAGCGGGTCGCTGCCCGCGCTCATCCCAGATGATGCTGCATGCGCGCGACGTACCAGGCGGCGAACAGCTCGGACTGGCGCTCGGTGTGCGGCGAGTAGGGGCCGGGCACGTGCACCGGAATCGAGGCGCCGCGCTGGGCCAACTCCACGAGCTCCGCGTCCTGGCGGTTGGTGGCGCGCCACACCTCGGTGAGCCGCTCGAGATCGTAGTCGCGCCCTTCCACCGCGTCGCGATGCACCAGCCATCTCGTGCGGACCAGCGTCTCGGTCGGCGACAGCGGGTGGATGGAGAAGCAGATCGCGTGATCGGCCATGACATGGTGCCAGCAATTATGGCCCCAGAGATGGACGTCGCCGAGATCGGTGCGTTCGAGGCCGCCCAGCGTGACCGCGACCGCCGGCCGGCCGTCGCGTGTCTGGCTCTCGCCCTCGCCCATCATCATCAGGCGCTGCGTGCGGAAATGCGTGGGCTGGCCGTCGAGATGCTCGATCGCGGCCGACGGGAAGCCCGCGCTCTCCCAGGCGGCGGTTGCAGCGCCGATGCGTTCCTCGTGGCGCGCCGCCTCCTCGCGCTGCCCGGGCGAGAGGCCGGCCGGATCGTAGCCGAAATCATACGGCACGAACGAAACGCAGAGCTCCGGGTGGTTCGCCGCGCAATGGTAGCATTCGCGGTTGTTCTCGATCACGAGCTTCCAGTTGCCGCGCTCGACGAGGTCCTCCGTGTGCGCCACGCGGGCCTCGTGCAGCCGGTAGGGCGCCAGGCGGACCTCCATCGCTTCCGCGAGGGCTGCGATGTCGTGGGACGGTTCGTCGCCGATATGGACATAGAGCAGCCCTGCGATGTCGCGCAGATGCACTGGCCGCAGCCCGTGTTCCTCGGGCCGGAAATCCACCCCCATCTGGCGCGCGCTGACCAGGCTGCCATCGAGGTCATAGACCCAGCGGTGATAGGGGCAGACGATGCGACGGCACTTTGCAGGGCCGGGGGCCACGAGCTGGGCGCCGCGGTGGCGGCACGCATTGACGAAGCATCGCACCGCCCCGTCCGCGCTGCGCGTGAGCAGCAACCCGACGCCGGCGGTCTCGACGGCCAGCACGTCGCCGCTCTCGGGAATTTCGCAGGCAAGACCGACAAAAATCCAGTGCCGGCGGAAGATGACGTCGAGTTCGGCCGCGAACAGCGCGGGATCGGTATAGAAGGCCGGCGCGAAGCCGTAACCGGGTTTTCTGCTTCGGAGGAGGTCGCGGAGGCTGTTGGTGTCGTGGCGTGACATGCGGGCGGCTCGCGCGTGTGCTGGATCACACGAGTGTTCCGCGCATTTTTCAGTCATTCAACGGCATAAAATCGACGTGCTGCCCCCACCAAACCTTATGCGAGAAGACGGCCCGACATCTCCTCGTCGAAACGATCGGCAAGCCAGGCCACGAAATCGTCGGCGGCCGGGTTGTTGCTCCGGCGGTGCGGCCGCATCGCGTTGTAGCGGGCGGTCACGCGCACGCGCTGGCCGAGCGGGCGGAGCTGGCCGCGCTCGATCGCGTCGCGCGAGATCAGGTTCCAGCCCAGCGCCACGCCCTCGCCGGCCACTGCCGCTGCCATCGCGTCCGCGTAACGGTTGAAATGCAGCGCGATCGGCGGGCTGCGCCTGCCGAGCCCGGCGCGCTCCGACCAGTCCGCCCAGCGCAGCCAGGTCGGGTCGGATCCCGCGTGCTCGATCAGCGGCATGTCCAGGATGTCGGCAGAGTTCGCGAGCTGGCCGCAGCTTCGCGCGAGTGCGGGGGCGCAGACGGGGAACACCTCCGCCTCGCAGGCTGCGACCGAGACGCCGTCCGCGAAGGGCGGCTCGCCGAAGCGCACCAGCACGTCGACCTCGCCGGAGCCGAGCAGGAGAGGCTCGTCCTGCGAGACGACCCGTAGTGCTACGCCGGGGTGGAGGCTGCGGAAGAGCGACAGCCGCGGCATCAGCCAGAAATACGACATCGCCAGCGTGGCGCCGATCGTGACGCTGCGTGCGGGAGGGGCACGGATCCGCTCGACGGCGTCGGCCACCTGGTCGAGCGCGCCGGTGACCGTGCTGCCCAGCAGCGCGCCAGCCTCGGTGGGCTCGACGCGGCGGTGGCGACGCACGAACAGGGGCTGGCCGAACTCCGCCTCGAGCGCATGGATCTGCCGGCTGACCGCGGCCTGGGTGACATTGAGCTCGCGCGCGGCGGCGGTGAAGCTGTTCAGCCGCACGGCCGCTTCGAGCGTGACCAGCGCGTTCACCGACGGCATCTGACGCTTGAAGAAGGCCATGGTGCGGGTGATGCCAGTTCTGTGCCAGCAGAAGGCCAGGGGCGTCGTGCGGAGCACGCCTCCGGCGTGACGCCCCTGGACCCCGTTAAGGGCGAAGCCCTTAAAACCCCCGACTTAAGGTTGGAGTACACGCGCCGGAGACGGAATGCTTTAGCCGACGTCTATAATTTCAGGCTTCGCCAGGGAACAACCCAACAATCAGGGTTCCAAGGGACGACTGTCCCTTGGCGGGTCCAGGGCAGAGCCCTGGCCTTCCTTCGCGGCGTGGCTCAGAGCCCGTCCGGCACCTCCAGCCCCTCGCCACGGAGCATCGCGGCGAACGATGTCAGATGCTGCCGGTAGTGGCGCCACCGCCCCGAGGAGGTGCCGTAGATCGGGCGCCGCACCTGCGCCGCACTCGCGGTGAGCGACACGCCGCCATGCCGCTCCACCTGCAAGGCCTCGGCGCGCCACTCGAGGCCGCAGGCGCGCGCCACCGCGGACACCGTCACCTCGGGTGTGCGCACGAGGTCCTCATACGTCACCTCCATCAGCCCCGCGCCCAGCGTGCGACGCCAGTGCTCCATCAAGGCCGCATGCGCGCCCATGTAGCGGGCAAGTTCGGGCAGGCTGTAGGAATAGGGGTAGGCGGCGGCGAACAGCGTGCGGAACTGCGCGAAGCCGCTGTCGATCGGTGCGCGTCCGACATGGACGACCACCGCGTCGGGCAGCGCGCGCCGGATCGCGCCGGCATAGAGCGCGTTGAGCGGCAGTTTCTCGATGACCGTGAGCCCGTCGCCTGCCGCGCGCGCATAGTCCCGCCCGCATTGCGCCCAATCGGCGCGGGCGGCGCGGGCGAACACGTCGCCGTTGCCCGCCGGGGCTGCGCCTAGCAGCGCACGCGAGAAGCGCTCGGATTCACCGTTGCTCCGCACGTCGGGCAGCGAGGCGAGGATGCGTTCGAGCAGCGTGGTGCCCGAGCGCGGCAGCCCGACGATGAAGACGTGGCGGGCCCGCACGGGCAGCGGCGATGCCACAGGGTCTGCAAAACACGCGCGGATGCGCGCGAGCTTGGCGATGTCGGCCGCGACATCGTAGGCGAGGTGGCGACGGCGGGCGGCGGACGCGCGCGCGAACCACGCGAACGCCTCGTCGAAGCGGCCGAGATCGTCGAGCTCCTTGCCGAGCGCGTAGCCGAGGAACATGGTCGCGCGGTCGTCGCCCGCCATCCGCGCGGCAAGCGCTTCGAGCTCGCCCACGTGGTTGCGCGCGCCCTGCTGCACGGCGAGCTCCGCGCGCAGGAGATGGCTCTGGACGTGGGTGGGATCGGCGGCGATCGCGCGGTCGCAGCATCGTTCCGCCGCCTCGAGCCGGCCGAAGCTGCGCTCGCTCGTGGCGAGGTCGTAGAGGTGGCGCGGATCGCCCGGCGCGATCGCGGCGGCGCGATGGTAGAGCCGGCTCGCGGCGTCATGTGCCGCAATCTCGAGCGCTGCGAAGGCGAGACTTGCTGCGGCCTCGGCCGAACCCTCTGGCAGCGTTTCCGCCTCCGCGATCGCCGTTTCCGCCGCCGCCTGCTCGCCGAGCCGGGCCAGGATCAGCGCCAGCAAGCCGTGCGCGGGCCGCAGGCTTGGCTGCCCGGCGACCGCGCGGCGCGCGAGCGGGAGCGCCTCGGCGAGCCGCCCCGCGCGCAGAGCCGCGAGCGCCTCGGCGGCTGGCCGCCCACTCACGCGCGCCCCCCCCGTGGCAGCGCCAGGTTGAGCACGAGGTTGACGCCGAGCAGCGCCAGGGTTGCTGCCACCGCCATATGCCAGGAGCCGAGATCGGCGACGCGGCCCACCACCCAGACCAGCAGCATCGAGCCGAGATTGTTGGTAGCCCAGAACAGGCTCGTGGCACTGCCGGCGCGGGCAGGCCCTGCCTCGCGCTCGAGCATCGCCAGCATCACCGGGACGTTGCCGATCCAGAACGCGCCTGCGACCGCGGCCACGACGTCGCCGGCGAGCACGCTCGACGCCATCAGCAGCGGCCAGGTCAGCGCGAGGGCGGCCAGCGAGCAGGCGAGCAGCACGGCGCGTCCGCTGGCGACGCGCTCGAACGCCCAGGGGAGGGCGAAGCTGCCGGCGATCCCGCCCAGCATGAACAGCGCGCCCGCGACGCCCGCCGCCTCCATGCCGAGGCCGCGTCCGGCCCAGACCTGCTCGAGCACCGCGGCGACGGCGCTCGCCGCACCGCCGAGCAGGAACGACATCCCGATCAGCAGCCCGCCACGCCGCTCGCGCAGCAGCGACCACCAGACGACCCTGCCCGGCATGTGCGATCGGGGAGCTGTGGGCACGGACCGCACGCAAGCCGCACAGGGCACTGCGAGCACGAGCATGGCGACCGCCACCACCGTGAACATCCCGTCCAGCCCGAAGGCGCGTGCGAGCACGGGCGTCAGGGCGAGCGAGGCCGCGAGGCCCGCGAGCAGGAGGGCGACACCCACTCCGGTCACGATCGCCACGCGCGCAGGCTCAACCCGGTTCGCGACCAGCGGCAGGGCCGCCGCCGTGATCAGGGAGAAGGACGCCCCGGCAATCCCTTGGGCCACGACCAGGCGCCAGAAGGCTGCGTCCGGCCGCAGGAACGCGGCGACCACGCCGAGGGCCAGCCCCAGGCGGATCGCCACGTGCTCGCCCCGCCCATCGACGCAGCGACCGGCGAAGGGGGCCGACAGCATCGACGCCAGCGCGAACAGCAGCACCGGCGCGTTGGCCGCCGACGCGCCGAGCCCGTCGCGGGCTGCGATCTCGCTCGCGACCGCGGGCACGTTGCCCCACAGGATCTCGGGTATTATTCCGGCGAGCAGGCCTGCCGCGACGGGCAGGAGGTTGTGCGGACTTCGGATGTGGCCTCGACCGGTCGGCGTTCGGGTCAGAACCGATAGCCGATGCGGACGCCACCCTCCAGCGGCGGATTGACCACGTAGTCGTTGGTCAGGTCGTTGAGCTCGTTCTCCTGCGCCGGTGGTGCGAGGATCTCGCGCTTGTTGAACATGTTGTTGAGGAAGGCGGTCACGCGCCAGTGCCGATGGCGAAGCGTCGCGGAGGCGTTCGCGATCTTGTAGTCGGAGGTGAACTGCACCGAGCTGGCACCCAGCACCGGCGCCACCTCGAGCGCCTCCGCGTTGCGATAGACGGCGTTCGCGTTCAGCTCGAGCTCGTATTCGGGCGCCACCTCGCAGTCGTAGGAGACCGAGACCTGCACGCTGTTGCGCGGGCTGCCCGGCAGCTGCTCGCCCCGCTGACCCGAGAGCAGGCCGGGCACGATCACGCCGGCGCCGTTGTTGGCCGGCAGCGAGAAGCCGCTGCTCAGATAGGCGGCGGCGTAGGTGTAGCTCGCCGAGAAGCTCAGGCCCGGGATCGGTCCGGGGATCGGCCCGGAGAACTCCGCTTCGAAGCCTTTGGAGATCGCGGATTTGGCGTTGTACACGCCCACGTTGCCGGACGGCAGGCTGCCGAAGATCTGCGGCTTGTCCCACAGGATATAGAACCCGTCGACCGCGTAGGTGATGCCGTGCAGCACGCGGCCCTTGAAGCCCGCCTCGAAATTGTTGGTCGAGTCTGGCTGGTAGGTCTGCAGCAGCGGGCTTTCCGCGAAGATGCCGCTGGAAGGTTCGGAGTTGGCACCGCCACGCCGGAAGCCCTGCGACCACAGCGCGTAGATGTATTGATGGCGCAAATATTCATAGTTCGTGTCGAACTTGAAGATCGTGCGCGAGGCGGATTCGTCGTGCGAGGTCGCGGGCACCAGCGTCGGGAAGGTGTAGTCCACGTAGAGCTGCTGGTCGGTGAAACTCTGCTCGAGATGGCGCAAGCCGAACGTCGCCTGCGCATGCGGCACGAAATGCCAGGTGAGATCGCCATACACTGAGACATCGCGGAAGGACTGGTGATCGTTCAGATCGAACGTGGTGTCGCCGGGTGCCACCAGGATGGCGCAGCCCGGCAGGCAGCCCTGGGCTGCCGCGCGCTCGGGTGACCCGGGATCGGAGATCTGCCAGGACCCGTTGCGGCTGTCGCCTTCATAGAAGACGCCGACGATGTAATCGAACGGTTTGTGCGGCCCGGGCTTGGAGACGAGCCGGACCTCCTCCGTCACAATGCCCGAATTGTCCTTGAACACCTCGTCGTCGATGAAGCGCGGGTTGGTGGGCGTGCCAGCGTAGTAGGGTGTGTAGGCGCCGTTATCGATGCCGGCGAGGCCGTAGGTGTAGTCGACCAGCGTCGAGCCCTGCGTCGTATGGTACGACGTGGTCGAGGAGAGCGTCGCAAACCCTGCATCATAGGTCAGGTCGAGCGTGAAGAGGTTGGAATCGCGCGTGAAGGGCTGCTCGGTCTCGGAGAATTCCTGGTATTTGCCGCCCTTGGGATAGGTCAGGTTCGGATCGATCGGGTAGGCCCCGCCCGGAAAGTCGGGGTTGACGTCGGGGCCGCCATCGCCCTGCGTGCGCGTGTGCAGCCAGGTGAACTCGGCGCTGAAATCGTCGATCGGTTTCCACAGCGCGCTGATCCGGTTCGTGAAGCTGCGCGTGTCGTTCCAATCGTCGCGCGAATGGGGAATGCCCGAGCTGTTGACGGGATCGGACGGGTTGGCAGGCACCTGGATGCCGCTGATCGTGTCGTTGGTGCGCGTGGGGATGCCATAGACGTTGATCCAGCCGGGATCGTAGTCGTTGAACGCGCCGAGCCGAACAGCGAGCGTCTTGGTGATCGGGATGTTGAGCACGCCCGTCTCGCGGTTGCCGACCGAGCCTGCGCCCGCATAGACCGAGGTGCCCACCTCGACGTCGCCCGAGATGCGGTCCGTCGAGGGAGCGGTAGGGATGATCCGCACGGCGCCGCCGAGCGATCCTGCACCGTAGAGTGTGCCCTGCGGTCCCTTCAGAATCTCGACACGGTCGATGTCGAACAGTTGAAAGTAGCTGTCGTCGACGGGCGCGTTGCCGATATAGGTGCCGACCGGATTTTGTTCGAAGGTGCGCAAGAGGCGGGTTGGCGTGCCGGTCGCGTTGATGCCGCGGATGTTGGGCGCCTCGGAACCTGCCGCGCGCGCCCCGTAGTTGAACTCGGATAGACCCGGCACGACCGCGGAAAGCGATTGCAGGTCGGTCACGTTCTCCTGCGCCAGCTGCTTGGCCGAGACGACCGAGATTGCGTAGGGCACTTCCTCGATGTGCTGCGCGCGCCGGCTCGAGGTCACGACCACCTCTTCGGTGCTGTCCTTGCGTCCGGCGGGAGCGTTCAGGCGCGCGGGCTTGGCCGTTGCCGCCTGTGGCGCGGGCCTGCCAGGCGAGGTGAACGGCGCGGGTCCGGAGGGCGCCGTAGACACTTGCTGCGCGCTCGCGGTCGAGGGGAGGGCCGTGGCCAGCGCCCAGGCGGCGGTGCCGGAACGAAGCAGGTGACGCAAGGAAGAGCAAGCGGTCGTCGAACGGGGTGTCAATCGCTAATCCCCTTCCTCTGGCAGCGCCGAGTGAACGCAGAACGTTGCGGTTCGTCAAAGCCCGGATTATCACCGGAACCGCTTTGTCGTAACGAAAAGCTGATCAACAAGCCCGTCTTTCACAAGCGCGGAATTTTCCGGGGTCGCATGACTTCAAATTATCCCATGCTTGCGGCAATGCCTCAGGACGGCATCGCCAGGCCGGGATGCGCGACGTACGGGCAGTACCACGCAGAGGCTGATGGCCGCGAACGCCACCAGGATCGTCGTCCGCAGCTGTGAGCGTGCGACTGATTGGCAAGCAAAGGCGGCCCGATGAACTGGTCAGGCATCTTCCCGGCGGCGACCACCCAGTTCACCATAGGTCTCAGCATGGAGGGGCGCGGTATCGACATCATCGTGCCGGAGCTCGGGCCTCTATCGAGAGACGTCGCCTATGGAGGCAATTACTACGCAATCGTAGAGCGGCAATGGCAGTATCGTGGGCTGGACGAGCTCGGCGCCGAGCGCATCCTGTCACTCACGAGCACCAGATGGCATCCTGGGACCTCGACTCGGCCGCGCCTACCGATCGCTCCTGCGCGGTGGAGATTCTCGAGGAAGGCTGACCATCGGACGTGTTCAAGCTTTCCCCGTGGTCAGCAAGGCGGCCAACCTGAAGGAGGTGCCGATCGCCGTGCGAGCGACTTCGGCTTCGCAGGTTCTCCCGTGGGAGATCCACCTGCGTTGCGCACGCGCCCACCGCGCGAACGCTGCGCCGGGAGGTCATCGAGGCGGAACGGCTGACGCTCGCGCTGGGCAAGGAGCGGGCGGAAGGCCTGGTGTTCCGCATGGCGTTGGAGGCCGAGGAGCGACGATTGCCAATGACGTCGCTACGTCGAGGAGAGCTTCAAGCGAGGGGTCTTCCAGACAAACGCTCCAGGATTCGCTCAGCCAGGTATTCCGCATCGCGCGCGATGCCTGACATGCGGCCGGAGCCCCAGGTGTGCATCCAGGGGAGGCCGAGGAAGTAGATGCCGGGCGTTGCCGTGACGCCGCGCGTGTGCATCGGCCTGCCACGTCCATCGAGCACTGGCGCGTTGATCCAGCCGAACTCGGCGCGAAATCCGATGCACCAGATAATCGAGGTGATTCCGGCCTCTGCCAGATCAAGCGAAAATGGCATCTCTGAGGAGGGAACCCACGGCGGAGTGTAGGGGGTCTCGACGTGTGCCTCGATCCCCTGCCCAGCAATCCACTTGTCGATTGAACCCTTGATCGAGGCGTTCGTCGCATCCGCCGCGTCGAGGCTGGCGGCCAGGTCGTTGCCGAAGCGCGCGATCGTGCCTTCGATCCCGAGAAGCCTTCCGTGCAGTTGCATGCCGGCGAGCGCGTGCCGGCGCAGGTCGATATCGCGACCGCCGTCGCGACCCGAGACGTAGTGGTTCGTGTTGTCGCGTATGCCTTCGCGTAAAGGATGCTGCTCCACCGGCATGTCATAGAAGCCCATCAGGTGCAGCCACTCGACGATGTCGCGACCGCGATAGAAGCGCGACACGCGCGGCGCGGGTCCCACGGCAAGGTGAACATCACGTCCGTCGATCAACAGGTCTTCGGCGATCTGCGCGCCGGACTGTCCGCTGCCGACGACGAGGACGCGACCGGGCGGAAGCTGGCGGGAGTTGCGGTATTCGCCCGCATTGACCTGCAGAATGCCGGCCGGGAGCTGAGCCGCGTCCTCTGGAATGATCGGCGTGTGGTAGCCGCCCGTAGCAACCACCACCTGGCGGGCGCGCAACCGCCCTTCACTCGTTTCAAGCAGGAACCCGCCGCTGTCAGGCGCGAGCGCACGGACGTCGACATTCGAGATGATTGGCGGGTCAAAGCTCGCGATGAAGCCTTCCAGGTATTCGACGATCTCCTTCTTCACGAGGAACCCGTTCGGATCCGGGCCATCATAATGATAACCCGGCAGCGTGCATTGCCAGTTCGGCGTCACCAGACAGAACGTGTCCCAGCGCTCCTCGCGCCAGCTGTGCACGGGAACGTTGCGTTCGAGCACCACGTGCTCGATGCCGTGGCGACGCAGGAACCAGCTCAGCGACAGGCCGGCCTGACCGGCGCCGACGATCGCGACCGGGATATCGCTCGGCAGCCCGGACGTGGCACTCACGCGAGGCGCTCGAACGCGAGGATTTCCACCATGGCATCATCTTTCAAAAAATGAGAAGCACGCTGCTCGATCTCTGCGCGCTGCCCGAGTGCGCGCGAACAGGCCATCCCGTATTTTGCCTGTACGCGGTCCGACGCGATCGCGAGCGCTTCGCTGCTGCGTCGCACGAATTCTGCAACGGGGTAGCGCGCGCCCGTCTCGAGATGTTCCTCGATCACGAGAGACGGCGAATAGCAGCGCGTCTCACGCCCATCGGGCCAGCGGACAAGGAAGTGCATCTCAGGCATGAGCGGTCACTTTTCGCTGGAGGAGGGTCGCGTAGCAGGGCAGATGGGCATCGGCCACCGCGGTCCACGAGAAGCGCGCCGCGGTCGCGGGTCCGCTCGACGCGAGCAGTCTTGCGGCTTCCGGTCGCACCGCGAGGCGAAGGGCCTGTTCGATCGAGCCCACGTCGTTCGGGTCTGCCCACACGGCCTCGTGGGGAGCGACATGCTCGTTGAACGGTGCGATGGCGGAGAGCACCACGGGCCGTCCGCACGCCATCGCCTCGAGCGGGCAAAGTCCGAAGCCCTCGGCACGAGAGATCTGCAGCACCGCGTCGGCAAGCCGGTAGAGCGCGGGGATCTCGGCGTCCGGCAGAGGTCCCAGCAGGGTGACGGAAGCGGCGGCATCACTGGAATCAAGCAGGGCATGCACGCGGGCGCGTTCGCCGCTGTGATCGAGCAGGCTCGCACCGCCGGCGATCACCAGGCGCGCCGCCGGATGGTCGGCGCGAAAGCGGAGAAACGCCTCCACCACGCGTGCGGTGTTCTTGCGCGCCTCGATCCCGCCAAGAGCCGCAAAGACCGGGCCCGTCTCACCCCGTCGAAAGCCGAGACGAGCTGCCAGTGCGATGTCCGATCCGTCAGGATCGGCGCGGAAGCGACCCAGGTCGACACCGTTGCCCACCACCGGCGCTGCCACGTCGTACGCCGCTTCGATGAGCGACTGCCAGTAACGGCTGACCGAGAAGACGAGGTCGGCCTGGCGGACACCCTCATCCTGCCAGTGTCGCAGGCGGGGATCGTCCCAGGTGTCGAGATGGTGGACGGTGCGCGCAAACCGGCAGAGCACCCCGTCACGGCGGAGCGCCGCAAGCGCGTTCGCTGTGATGGGGTCCTGAGAATGCCAGACGTCAAATCGGGGCGCGCCGGGGCGACGGAAGAATGCACGCACATCCGCAATCCGGCGGACGACAGTCTCCGCGAGGGTCGCGCCGGACGTGCTCGGCACGACCAGCATCTCGCGGTCGACCTTTGTGTCCGGTGCCACGACGCGCACGTCGTGGCCGAGTGCGCGCAGGCTGCGTCCGAGAGCAAGGGCATGCACAACGCCGCCGCGGCGGTTTGTGGAGTGGGTGAAGAGCCCGATGCGCATGGATCAGGCCCCCACGCCGATCAAGGGCGAGGCCGCGAGATCCCAGACGCACGCACCGTCGATCTGCACCGACCGCGTCTTGTCGCAGCTCCCAATCGCCGCGCAGGCAATGCCGCGGTCGGTGAAACGCCGTGCCACCGCGTCCGCATTGTACGGAGCAACCGCCAGCAGGAAGCCGAAGCTGGGGAAGCAGGTGAGCCAGAGCTCGCGATCGATCCCGGCCGGCCGTGGCACCGCATCGCCTTCAATGGCAATGCCAACTCCCGAAGACTCGGCGAGCATGATTGCGGTTCCCATCACGCCGCCCATGCTGATGTCCTTGCACGCACGCACGAGCCCAGCCTCGGCGAGGCGCGGTAGGAGTTCCAGATCCTCTTGTAGCCGCGCACCCTCGCCCCGCCGGGCGGCCTCCGAGCTTGCGTCCCACCAGGGCGCGGGCGTGCGCATGCGACCACGCAAATCGATCGCCGCGAGCAGCACGTCGCCCGGGCAAGCGGTGGTGCTGCGCAGCGGATTTTGCGCGCGGCCGAGGATTGCCACGGCGAGATGGGAGGTCTCGTTGCGCGTGTTGGTGTGACCTCCCAAGATTGGAATGCCGTAGGTGCGTGCGCCGAACGCGAGTCCGTCGAGGAGTTCGGCCGCATTGTCGAAGCCGTGGCTCCAGACCGCATCGACCACGGCGAGCGGGCGGCCGCCGGTCGAGAACACGTCGCTCGCATTGACCATCACGCCGCAGTATCCGGCGAAGAACGGGTCGGCGGCGACGAAGGCGTCCAGGAACCCTTCGATTGCGAAAAGCAGGAACCCGTCGCCGTCGGGAATGATCGCGCAGTCGTCGCCGACACCGCGCGCGGCATCGCCCGCAATACCGAGGCGTGCCAGCACGGGCGCGATGTCGGCCTTGTGGGCGATGCCTTGATGGGAGGCGAGATCCTGCATCAGGTGGAAGGCTGCGCGTGCGGGGAGGTGACCGCGGATGTCGGCACGTGCACGGGCGATGGCGCGTGCACCGGAGGGAACCGGTCGAGCTCTGCCTCCATCAGCGCGTGCGGACGCCCATGCAGCGTGACCTCGTCCAGCACATGCCAGCCGACGCGACGGAACAATCGGACATTCTGCACCTGCACATGCGCCAGGAACTGCGAGCAGCCCTCGGCGTGGGCGGTGCCGACTGCGAATTGGATCAGCGCGGTCCCAAGTCCCGCATCACCGCGGATCGCCGCGGCGACACAGAGCCGCGAGCCCCACCAGAGGCCGGGTGCCTCCTCGTGGATCCGAACGGCGCCCACCACCTCGTCGGCGTCGCCGTGCAGGAGTGTGACGGCCACCAGCGGGATCGCGTCCGCGTCGATCCGGTCGCGGTCGGAGTGTTCGAAGATCCGCTGCTGCCGGCAGAAGAACTCTTCCCGCAGCCGGTGGTGTCCGATGAGCTCGAACGGCCGCTCCGCGCGCCTGACCTGGAACGCCGCCGGGCGGAATGCCGGGATGTCGTCCTGCCAGAGGTTCATGCCGCCACAGGTCCCGCGCGGTGAGCTGCGGCGCCATGCTCTTCACGCTCGAAGGCGGAGAGCGCCGAACACGCACCGCATTTGCTGCAGCCGGCGCGGGCGCGCTCCGAGACGAGATCGGCTTCGCGGAGCATCCGGCCGAGAGGTGCGAGCACCGCGCGCATGAAGGCTGGATCAGGCGCCGGATGCCCCGTGAGCGGCGTGCCGGCGAGCGGCACGAACGGCACCACGAACGGGTAGACGCCGATGCCGATCAGCGTTTCGCAAAGAGCGAGGATATCGTCTGCGCTGTCGCCAAGTCCCGCGAGGATGTAGGTGCTGACCTGGCCGCGCCCGAACACCGGGACTGCGGATGCGAAGGCCTCGAGATAGCGCCCGATGGGGATGCGCGCCTTGCCGGGCATGATGCGGCGGCGGGTCGCGTCGGTCGCGGCCTCGAGATGCAGGCCGAGACTGTCGACGCCGGCGGCCTTCAGGCGGGGGAACCAGGCAAAATCGCGCGGCGGCTCGCATTGCGCCTGGATCGGAAGTGCGACCGCCGCCTTGATCGCGAACGCGCTCTCGCTAAGCACGGCAGCACCTCGATCGTCGCCATTGGGAGTGCCCGTGGTCATGACCATGTGCGTCACGCCGTCTAGCAGGACGGCTGCGCGCGCAACTTCGGCGAGTTGTGCGGGCGACTTGTGCGCGATGGTGCGGCCGCTCTTGAGGCTCTGGCCGATCGCGCAGAACTGACAGGTGGTGGCGGCATCATTCGCGCGGATGCACTCCTGCAGCACCGTGGTCGCGAGCACATCGCGCCCGTGCAGCAACGCGATCTTCCAGTAGGGAATGCCGTCGAACGTCTGCAGGCCGTAGAAGCGGGGCGTCGGCGGGTAGGAGATCGTGCCCACCGGCGTCTCGTGGCGGAGGAGCGTGGCGCGCCCGTCGTCGAGCGCCTTCGCGGTGAAGGGCGAACGACGCGCGACGCCGTTATGGACCGGCACCATGATGGTCTGGCCGTCCAGCGTCACCGCACGGTGGTCGGAAGGGCCTGCACCGCCGCGCCGTCCCTCGTTCGCGTCCGCCTCGGCGAGCCGCATGCCGAGCGATTGCAGTTCCGTGAGCAGCTCGCGGCTGGGAAGGGCGATCGTCACGCGAGGCTCTCCTTCGGCCGTGTCGGCAAAGCGGGCGTGGTGTCGTGCAGGAGCGAGAGAAGCTCGGGCCGTGCGTAATGACCGACGCTGTCCATCATGCGCTTGCGCTTGGTGATGAGCGACAGATCGAGATCGGCGATGACGCTGCCTTCTCCCTCGGTCACCGGAGTTCCCAGCAGCGTGCCCTCGGGCGAGACGATCGCGGTGAAGCTGCCGCCGCTGATCGCGCGGGTGAGTGCGGGTGCCGCCGCGTCGCCGAAGTCGCGGGCAAGCTCGGCGATCTGGTCCTCGGTGAGCCAGCCAGTGGAGTTCACCACGAAGCATCCGGATTCAAGCGCATGGTGGCGGATCGTGACTTCCATCTGAGCCGCGAAAATCGGCCCCACCAGCGAACCCGGAAACTGTGCCGCGTGGATTTCCTCGTGCTGGGTCATCAGCGCGTAGCGGGCGAGCGGATTGTAGTGCTCCCAGCAGGCGAGCGCACCCACGCGGCCGACCTTCGTGTCGACCACGCGGAGCCCCGCACCGTCGCCCTGCCCCCAGATCATGCGCTCATGATAGGTCGGCGTGATCTTGCGGCGTTTGAGCACGATCGTGCCGTCCGCGTCGAACACCAGCTGGGTGTTATAGAGCGTGCCGTGGTCGCGCTCGTTGACGCCGAGCACGACCACCATGCCGGCACGCCGCGCCGCGTCGGCCACGGCATCCGTCGCGGGACCTGGCACGGTGGGCGCATGTTCGTAGAGCCGAAGATGATCTGCGCCGATCGATGCGGGCGGCTTCACGAACGAGAAATACGGGTAGTAGGGAACGAAGGTCTCGGGAAAGACCGCGAACTCCACGCCCGCGCGCGCGGCATCGTCGATGGCAACACAGACCTTTTCGACGGTGCCGTCTCCGTTGCCGAAAACGGGCGTCAGTTGGATCGCTGCCGCGCGGACGTGACGCGCCATCAGGGCTTCCTCACACCGTCCAGCTGTCGAGCACGAAGGCGTTGTCGCGCTTGTGCAGCAGGATGCAGTCGAGCACGTCGAGCGGGTTGATCGGTTTGATGCCTTCCATCAGTGAAGGCTCTCCATGGCCGTAGAGGGCCTGCAGCGAGAAGCGGCACGCATAAACCTTGCCGCCTTCCTCCATGAACTTCTTGATCTGGTTGTTGAAGTTCTGGTGCCCCGGGAAGGCCTCGTCGCCAAGTCGGGGAAAGCCGCGCAGCACGCCGAGCGTCACGCCGGGTCCATACAAAAGCACGCTGGTCTCGAAGCCTTTACGCTGGAGACGCGTCGCCTGCAGCAGGTTCACGAGCCCGATCGATCCTTCGAAGGCGACCGTGTGAAACGTCACGAGAGCCTTTTGGCCGGGCTCAGCCTTGACGTCCTCGAAGACCTTTTCCTCGTAGTCGACGAGGGCGTCACCAATCTTGTGCTTGGGATAATCGACTGCGGGCATCGGGGGGTCTCCGTCCTTCGGTTGCCGCCATGCTGCGGCCACTCTCACCAGCGCAAAGGTCGTGCCATCCTGACGATCCCTACAACCAAGCGCATGCGACGGTGACCCTTCCATACAATCCAATACTCTGGCTGCTCCGAGCCGACCAGCATGGGTTGTCGGATGCGTGAGCGCCTACGGACTCGGCATTTCCGCGATCAAAAACTAAGCTGATGCATAGAACTAGACTATTGAAGCATAGTTGGCTGCCGGCGCCATGTTCATGGTTGCAGCCAAACGATGAAGCGTGCGCATCAACTGCTCGCGATTTTGCGCAGCGCCCAGCGCGATGCGCACTGCGCGAGCGGGTGTCGGGGTTGCTGAGAATGCTTCTGCATTGACCAAGGCCACGCCCCAGCCACGAACGTGATCGGTGAAGAGCTGCGAGGACCAGTGCGGTGGCAGATGCAGCCAGACGTGCAGGCCGTCCGGATGTGCCACGCCTGCGGGACCAAGGATCGCGCGCGCCAAGCGCTGCCGCGCCGCGGTCTCGCGCCGGATCGCACCCAGCATGGCGGCGGCTTCGCCGCTGCGGATCCAGTGGGTGACCAACGTCGTGAGCAGGCCCGATTGCATGAGCACCGAGGCGCGGAGTGCCGCTCCCAGTCGCTCCGTCGCGGCCAGATCGGGAGCCACGAGATACGAGACCCGCAAGCCGGGACTCAGGCTTTTCGCGGTCGTTGCCGCGTAGAAGCTGCGATCGGGTAACAGGCTCGCGAGCGCGGGCAGAGGGGCGGCGGGAAACAACCCGTAGGCGTCGTCCTCCAGCAACAGTACGTCGTGGTGCGCAAGGATGCGTGCGATCTCGCGGCGCCGCCCGAGCGACATCGTCGCCGTCGTCGGATTCTGGATCGTCGGGTTGCAGTAGACCATGCGCGGGCGCTCAGCGTGGAGCGCGCGCTCAAGCAGCTCGGGGATGAAACCCTCGCCGTCGATCTCGACACCCACCAGACGGAGCTCGAGCTGGGCGGCAATCGCGCGGATGCCGGGATAGGTCGTCTCCTCGACCAGGATCGTGTCGCCGCGGGCGAGATACGTCGTGGCGACCGTGAACATGGCGCTCTGCGCACCCGGGCAGACCAGCACGCGCGCCGGGTCGAGGTTGCCCAAGTTCGGCGCAATCCAGGCGGCGGCGGCGGTGCGATCGTCCAGCGTGCCTGCGCCCCAGCGATACGACATCAGGGCCGGCAGGTCGGAGCGCGCGAGCAGCCGGCCGAGAGCCTGGCGCAGGCTCTCGGCGAGCGCCGGTTCCTCGGGCGTCGGCGGCAGATTCATCGTCATGTCGATGACGGCGCGCTCGCCACGCGCGGTGGAGGCGCCGGCACGAATGAAGGTTCCCCTTCCGGTGCGGGCCTCGATCAGGCCCCGCTTGGCCGCCAGTGCATAGGCGCGCGTCGCGGTCGTGAGGTCGATGCCGAGGGACGCTGCAAGATGCCGATGAGTGGGCAGCCGGTCGCCTTCGCCGATCGTGCCAGCGGCGACGCCACGTTCGAGCGCGTCCGCGATCGCGACATAGATCGGACCGTTGGCGGACTGCAGGCTTCGGCACCACGAGGGGAGGTCTCGATCGGTCTTATCGGTCGCTGGCACGCGCGTTGTCCTTGTGGGCGTCGCGTGTAGCCAAGAGCGACCTGAAGCAGGAGTGTAGCAAACAGGATGCCAGGATTGTAGAGACCGTTAATCCCTACAATCGCAGATGCCCCAGGTTCAGTGCAGGATGATCTCGACGCGGCGGTTCTGCGGCTCGCGCGCGTTCGGACCGGTGGGCACGAGGAGGTGCCCGTCGCCGTAACCGTGCACCGAGATGACGTTCGCAGGCACGCCGTCGTGAACGAGTTCGGCGCGAACGGCGTCGGCGCGTCGCAATGAGAGGTGGAGATTGTAGGCATGACCCCGCGAACCCGGCAGGGCGTGCGAAGTGTCGGCATAGCCATTCACCTCGATCGTCGTGGTCTGAACGCGGGTCGAGTTCTGCGCCGCCTCACCCACGATCTGGCGTGCTCGCGGGGTCAGGGTGGATTTGTCCCAGTCGAAGAACACGAGATAGGTGCGGGCCGGCGAAGGCGCCGGCGCGGGTTCCGGCGCGGGTGCGGGCGGCGGCGGAGGCGGCGCCGCATTGAAGGCGTAGGCCATCCCGACCGTGAACAGGTGGACGAAGATGTCCTTCTGCAGGCCGATCGGTCCCTTGACGATCGCATTGTCGACCTTGTTGTAGAAAACGCTGTTGAGATCGCCGGCGTTGTGTATGCCGACCAGACGGTAATCGGCCGTAAAAGCGAGACCCGGCACCGCCGCGATCGGGAAGGCGGCACCGACGATGCCCTCATAGGCGAAGTTGGCGCCCGACGTGCCGCCGATGTGGTGAAGGTCGCCGTTCGACAACTGCACGGGCAACGTCACATGGGTCCAGAGCGCACCCTCGCCTATGCCGATATAGGGCTTCATGAATCGGATGGGCATGCCGAAGTGCGACAGGTCGAACGCGTAGAGCTCCTCGAGGAAGCCGCCATAACTCTCCTGATGGCCGGTCTGGTGACCGGGCGCGGGTGTCGGCACGATGTTGATGACGTTGTTGTAGTCATAGGCGCCGAGAACGTCGATCTGCACGCCGTTCGGAAAGGCCCAGCCGACCGCCGCGGCACCGATGAAGCCGTCGGTCCAGCGCTCCTTGGCCGGCCCCGGCCCGAGCGGACCATCCTGCGGATTGACACCGATATTCTGCAGCAGACTGTAGCCGCCGGCGGCCCCGATATAGGGCACGCCGCCGGTGAACCCGTCCATGAAACCTGCGGGCTCCGGCGGGGGCGCTGGATTCTGCGCGAGCGCTGACGTTGCGGCACAGGTCGCAAACAACATGGTGGCGACGGCGGTTCTTCCACGCGCGCCAATTCTTTTTGGTCCCAGATCCATCGCGAGCACCTCCCATACGGCGATGTGCGACGGCATTTCCTTGGAAACGACACTATGAACAAATGACCTGTCCGGCTACGCGGCGCGTGTCCCTCGTCAGCCTCGGGTCTTCACTTGTGGTACGTGAGCGCCATACAATCAGGGCTCGAGGCACCCTTGAGAACGCCTTTTTTAAGTCAGGAACGCGATGCAAAAGGGTCCCTTGTCCAGCTGCGTGAGGACGAATTCCATGCCATCACTATGGGAGTTCTCGCTCCGTTTCTACGAGCAGCCCGGCGTTGCCGACGCCTGCCTGTTGCTGCAGGACGAGTGGCAAGCGGACGTCAACCTCGTCCTGTTCACGCTGTGGTCTGCCCTGCGCGCGCGGCACGTCGATGACGGGCACGTCGCCGCAGCATGCGCCGCAACGCGCGATTGGCAGGCTGATATCGTCACACCTCTCCGTCGGATCCGGCGCAAGCTCAAGTCCCGCGAAGCCGCGCAAGCGCAGCTGGATCTACGTGCGCAGGTCAAGACCGCCGAGCTCGAGGCCGAACGCCAGGAGCTGGAGGTGCTGAGTACCTGCTCCACGGCCCCGGCGCCGCCCACGCGAGCGCGTCGCGATCTCGCTCGGGACAACCTGCGATCGTACATCCAGACACTTCCCGCCCAACCGCCGGATCGCGAAACGGCGCTTCTGATTGCCGCCTTCGGCTGCATGCTCGACGAAAGCTGAGCGGCGAGCTTCGCTTCTGCCTGAGGCCTGCCTGTTCGTATCTCCGATGCAGACATTCCTGCGGCGACCGCTACTTCCACACGGAAACAACCCCGACGCGGGAAGCCGCCTGATCGCGTGAAGGCGCCGCCGTTACGAAGAGCTGACGCCCTGACCAAGCTACTTCGTGCGGCAACGACACGGTCTTGAGTGATCCCGGTCCCGACGCGGGTGTCAGTTGACCGCCGTATGATTGTCATACAATATGGCCCGCAGCGGGAACCAACCCGCAGCCGGCCAGACGAGGCAATCGTCGGCAGAGGGCCAGGGGCCAGGGGCCAGGGGCCAGGGGACGGGGGACAGGGATGAAGACGTGTGCGCTGGGCTTGGGCCTGGCTCTTCTCGTTGGTGCTCAATCCAGCGCCATCGCACAGACGGTGACAGGTCGTACGACGGACAAAGGCTGGCTCTCGCCGCTGGGCGCCATGCTCGACGACAATGGCATTCGCGTGCGTTCGCAGCTGGTGGACGAATATGCCGGCAATCCCAACGGCGCCGTGCACCAGGGTGCGCGCAATGTCGGGCAGTTCCAGTTCGGCGTCAGCCTGGATCTGAAGAAGATCTTCGGCTGGGACGGCGCGATGCTCCACATGACCTACGCGCAGGATTACGGCCACGGATTGTCGCACGACGTGCTCGGCACGTTCACCAAGGCGCAGGAGATCTACAAGAACCAGTATGATGTCAGCCGGCTGGGTGTGTTCGCACTCGAGCAGAAGCTGTTCAACAACAGCCTCGACATCTTCGTGGGCCGCCTGGGCGAGACGACGTTCTACGGGCGTCTGGCCAATACCTGCTACTTCCAGTCAGGGATCACCTGCAGCGTGCCGCAGATCCTCAACTCGGAAACGGGCTTCAGCTTCCCGACCTCGGCGGCCTGGGGCGGCAACGTCCGCTGGCACTTCGTGCGCGGCGCCTATGTCGAGGCCGGCGCCTTCGAGGTCGATCCCAACGAGCCAGCGACCAACGGGCTGAACTGGAGCACCAACCACGCGACCGGCATCGAGGTGCCGATCGAGATCTCGACCGATACCTGGAACCTCGACAAATACCGTTACCCCGGCACGATCCGCGCCGGCGCCTATGTCAGCACGGCGCCGCTCTCCGACATCTACTACAACACCCAGCACCGATCGATCGGGACCTATGGCGGCGCGGCGCGCATCGATCCCGCCACGCGCAGCGGTGCCTACATCCTGGCGGAGAAAGCGGTGTGGCGGCCGACCCCGCACGACAATCAGAACCTGACGATGTTCGCAGGCGAAATCGATCCGTTCGACCGCGAAGAGATCATGAGCAACCAGATGTTCGTGGGCGGCGTGCTGCGCGCGCCCTTCGCGTCGAGAATCCACGACATCTTCTCGGTCGTCGCGAACTACTACCGCATGAGCGCCGAGGAGCAGGCCTTCCTGCGCGACAGTCGCAAGAAGGCCGGCGGCTCAGGCTCGAACTCGCGCAACGAATTTACTTTCGAGGCCGATTACAACGTCCTGATCTGGCGCTCGACCCGGCTGGCGCCCAACCTGCTCTACATCGTCAACCCGGATAATTCCGCCATTCCGAAGACCAAGATCCTCCCACGCAACGCGCTCGTGCTCGGCGTCAAGTTCACCGTCAACTTCACCGGCCTGTTCGGCCTGCCGCTCGCACCGAACCTGTCGGACTGAACTCAACCTGGCGGACCGAACAATGCGCGCGATCACGAGAAGAAGAGGTTTCCGCCGATGAGGACGACCGTCGACAGCGAGCTCAAGTTCGACATCGGGCCCGACGAGCACATGCCGCTCCGCGACAGCCTGGCGATGGGTCTGCAGAACGTCTTCGTGATGACCGGGATCTTCGTCTTCCCGGGCATCCTGGGCCGCTCGTTCGACCTGCCGCCGACCATGGTCGCCTATGTCTACGGCATGACCTTCATCGGCTGCGGCATCACCACCCTGCTGATGGCGGCCGTGTTCGGCCGCATGCCGATCGTGGCCGGACCGTATGCGGGCATCTTCGCAGCACTGCTGACCTTCGGCCACCTGCCGGGCGGCAATCTCGGGGTCGCGTTCGGCTCGCTCTGCGTGGCGTCGCTGGCCTGGTCGGTGCTCTGCATTCCGATCAACGGCGTCAGCGTGGTCTCCATCATGTCGCGCTCCGTTCGAAACCCCGCGATGGCAGGCATCATCGTCATGCTGGTGATGATGCAGATCGCCGATCTTGCCTTTCCCCACTGGCTCGGACTGCCCGGCGACCCGGGCTTCGGCCTCGTCAATTTCGGGTCCGGCCTGGTCACCGCGATCGTGCTGATGGTTCTCGCGAACTCCCGCGCTCGCATGGTGCGCCGGCTGGCGCTGCTGGTGGCGCTGGCCGCAGGTGCGATCGTCTACGAGGCCTTCCACCCGATCGATTTCGGGCTGGTGCGGCATTCGCCGTGGATCGTGATGCCGCGCCTGTTCCCGTTCGGCGTGTCCGTCGACCCGCGCTTCTGCGTCGTCTATTTCCTGATTCTCGTCGCCATCAACATCCAGACCGTGACGCTGATGGACCTGGTCGGAACCTGGACCGGGCAGCGCATGACGGGCGCACGGCTCAGCGGCGGCGTGCTCGCGATGATGCTCGGCTCGGCGGTCGCATCCTGCCTCGGAAGCTTCAGCAATCTTCCCTATCCCGCCAATCTCGCGATGCTCCGCTCGACGCGTGTCGCCTCCCGCCACGTGACGATCGCCACGGGGGTGATCCTGATCGCGATGGGATTCTGCACCAAGGTGGACTACATCTTCGTGCTGCTGCCTGTGCCGGTCCTGTCGGCGGCAGCCTCGGTGCTGTTCGGCATCGTCTTCGTCCACGGCATCGAGTTTCTCGGCACCGTCGAATGGACCGAGCGGCGACTGACCATTGCAGGGTTCTCCCTGATGGTCGGTTTCGGCAGCCTGTTCGTCGAGCCGCGCGTGTTCGCGCACATGCCGTTCTTCGTGTCGCTGCTGCTGCGCCAGCCGATCATCGTGGGCGTGGCCTCGCTGCTCGTCCTCGACCTCCTGTTGCCGGGCCGCACGAAAACCCCGCGGCCGAACAGCGTCACGCCCGTGCCGGTCGGCGCCGGCGCTCCTCACACACGCCAAGGATGAGACCGCCACGTGACCGAAGGAACTGACGCACCGGCCACGGCCACGCTCCGCGACGGCGCCGTGCTGAACTACCGCATCGTCGCGGGCCAGGGGCCGGCACGCTTCCTCCTGATCCATCCGCTGGCAATGGAGGGTGCGTTCTGGCAGCCGGTGGCAGCGCGCCTGACCAAGGCGGGATCCGTGCTGCTGCCCGACTGCCGCGGGCACGGGCGGTCGTCCAAGACCGGCGCGCCCTTCACGGTCGAGCAATTCGCCGACGACCTCGACGAGCTCCTCGCCGCGATCGGCTGGACCGACGTGATCGTGGCCGGCGCTTCGATGGGCGGCTGCGTGGCCCTCGCTTTCGCGGCCGCCCACGCCGACAAGCTGCGCGGTCTTGGCCTGATCGACACCACCGCGAGCTACGGTCCCGAGGCGCCTGCCCAGTGGGAGGAGCGCGCGCAAAAGGCACGTGCGAGCGGCATGGAAGCGCTGGTGGCGTTCCAGAAAGACCGCTGGTTCAGCCGTGGCTTTGCGGACTCCCATCCCGAAGTGCTCGAGCGCTGCATCCGCACCTTCCTCGCCAACGACGTCTCCGCCTATGTCGAGGTCTGCCGCATGCTCGGCCGCGCCGACCTGCGCGCCGCTCTGCCCGACATCACCATGCCGGTCCGCATCCTGGTGGGATCGAACGACTATGCGACGCCGCTGGCGATGGCCGAGGCGATGCAGCGCGCCATCCCCGGGGCGACGCTCGAAGTCCTCGACGGGGCGGCGCATCTGACGCCGCTCGAATGCGGCGACGCCGTCGTGCGCATGCTGCTCAATCTCGCGGAAGTCCCGGCATGACCACGACAGTCCTGAACATCATCGCCTTCCCGGGCGCGCCCAACCTGCCGCTGTTCGCGGCCGAAGCACAGGGCTTCCTCGAAGAGGCCGGGCTCGCGATCACGTTCGAGACCACGCCGAGCTCGGTGTCCCAATTCGAGCGCTTCGCCGCCGGCGTGTTCGACATCGCCTTCACCGCGTTCGACAACGTGGTCGCCTACCGCTCGGGCCAGGGTGCCGCCGCCAGTGCCAACGGCCTCGACGTGCGCGCCGTGCTCGGCGCCACCCAGCTCGAGCTCAGCCTCGTCACCGCGCCCGATGTCGAGACGGTGGCCGACCTCGCCGGCCGCAGCATCGCCCTCGACGCGCCCTCCACCGGCTTCGCCTTCGTGGTCTACGACATGCTCGCGCGTGGCGGGCTCGCACCCGGGAGCTACGAGGTGGCCGCGGTCGGCTCCACGCCCGACCGGTGGAACGCGGTGCGTGAGGGCGTCCACGCGGCGACCGTCGCGATCGAGCCGTTCACCTCGATCGCGCGCGGCGCGGGCTTCCCGACGCTGGTCCGCAGCACCGACATCTACGAGAGCTACCAGGGCGGCGTCGTGGCCGTGCGTGGCGACTGGGCGGCCGCCGAGCGCCAACGCCTGGCGGCATTCCTCGGCGCCTACAGGCGCGGTCTCGCCTGGACGCTCGATCCGGCCAACAGCGACACGGCCGCAGCTCTGCTCGCGTCCCGCATGCCCGAGATCCGCCCCCAGGCGCTGCCGGCGGTGATGAAGAGCCTGCTCGACCCGCGCTCAGGGCTCACATCCGACGGCGCCTTTCTGCCGGCCGGCGCGCAGCAGGTGCTCGACCTTCGCGCCCGCTATGGCAGTGGCGGCGCGCTCGGCGACGTGGAGAGCTACATCGACCGTTCCTTCGCTTGAACTATCGTCAGACGGTCATACATCCGAGATCGACATGAACGCCGAACCCGCACCTCCGAAGATCGATGTCGACCGCATCCTCCGCTCCGTCGGGCAGCCGCGCCGCCGCAAGGAGGACGAGCGGCTGATCACCGGCCGCGGCCGCTTCACCGACGATTTCTCGCTGCCCGGCCAGGTCTGGGCGGCGATGGTGCGCTCGCCGCACCCGCACGCCGCGATCCGCAGCGTCGACGGCAGCGCCGCACTCGAGATGCCGGGCGTGCTCGGCGTGTTCAGCGGCGCGGATGCGATGGCCGACGGCCTGGGCGAGATCCCGCACAATCCCGTGCCGTCCACCAGGTTCGACGTGAAGCTGCGCGGCCCGGGCGACATGCCGGTGCCGATCGGCGAGCACTACCTGCTGCCGGTCGATCGCGCGCGCTATGTCGGCGAGCCGGTCGCCATGGTGGTCGCCGAGACGCGCGCGCTGGCCCAGACCGCTGCCGAGCAGGTGTTCGTCGACTACGAGCCGCTCGACTGGGTCGCCGAGACGCGACGTGCGGTCGAGCCGGACGCGCCGCTGGTGTGGGACAACGTTCCCGACAACGTTCTCGTCGACAGCACCTTCGGCGACGTCGAGGGCACCGATCGCGCCTTTGCGGAGGCCGCCCATGTGGTGGACTGGACCGCCGTGATCGGCCGCGTCACCGGCGTGCCGCTCGAGCCGCGCGCCGCCCTTGGCCACTACGACCGCGAAACCGGGCGCTTCACGCTCTACGCCGGCAGCGGCAGTGCGGTGCGCCAGAAGCACGAACTCGCCACCGTGTTCGGCATGGAGCCCGCCCGGTTGCGCGTGATCGCGTTTGACATCGGCGGCAATTTCGGCACGCGCAACCGCGTCTATGTCGAGTTCGGCCTGGTTATGTGGGCGTCTTGCAAGCTTGGGCTGCCCGTGAAATTCCGCGCCGATCGCACCGAGTGCTTCCTGTCCGACTATCAGGGACGCGACCTGGTCTCAGAAGTCTCACTCGCGCTGGATGCAGACGGGCGCTTTCTCGCGATGCGCGCGTCGAACCTCAGCAATGTCGGCGCGCGCTGCGTGTCGCTCTCGCCGCTGAGCAAGGGTTCGGGGCTGATCACCGGCTCCTACGACATCCCCGTCGCCACGCTGCGCTCGCGCGCCACCTTCTCGCACACCATGCCGACCCAGGCCTACCGCAGCTCCGGCCGGCCGGAGGTCACCTTCGCGATCGAGCGCCTGATCGACAAAGCCGCCCGCACGCTCGGCTTCGACCGGATCGAGCTTCGCCGCCGCAACCTCGTGCGTCCGTCGCAGATGCCGTACGTCAACGCGGTGGGCTCCACCTATGACAGCGGCGAATACGAGCGCAATATGGACCGCCTCCTCGAGATCGGCGACTGGCTCGGCGCCGAGCAGCGCCGATCGGAGGCGAAGGGGCGCGGCATGCTCTACGGCATCGGTTTCGCGAACTACGTGGAATCTTCGATTGGCTCGCCGAAGGAGCGCGCCGACATCATCGTCCGTCCCGACGGGTTCGAGGTGGTGATCGGCACCCAGCCGGCAGGGCAGGGGCATGAGACCAGTTTCGCGCAGGTGACCGCGGATCTGCTCGGCGTGCCCTTCGAGAACGTCACCATCACGCTCGGCGACACCGACACGGTCAGCGCCGGCGGCGGCACGCATTCGGGACGTTCCATGCGCCATGCGAGCACGGTGATCGCGCTCGCCTCGCAGGACCTGGTGCTGAAAGCCAAGCTGCTCGCCTCCGAGCTTCTCAACGAGCCGCAACATGAGATCAGCTTCGACGAGGGCGTGTTCGGCGCACCCGCCACCAACCGCACGCTCACCTGGTCGCAGCTCGCCGAGCACGCGCTCGCGCACGATCCGGAAGGCCTGCGCGTGCGGCGCGACAACGAGATGCACACGCCGGTCTTTCCGAACGGGACGGCGATGTGCGAGATCGAGATCGACCCGGAGACGGGCGGTCTCGCGATCAAGCGCTACGCGACCGTCGACGATGTGGGTCGCTGCATCAACCCGTTGATCGTGCACGGCCAGACCCATGGCGGCATCGCCCAGGGCGTGGGCCAGGCGATGTGGGAGAGCACCACGATCGACCCCGAGAGCGGACAGCCGACCGCGGCATCGTTCACCGATTACGGCATGCCGCGCTCGGACAACATGCCCTCCTTCACCTGCGAGATCGCCGAGGTGCACTCGCCCACCAACATCTTCGGCGTGAAGGCCGGCGGCGAGGGCGGCACCACGCCGGCGCTGGCCGTGATCATGAGCGCGGTCGAGGATGCGTTGGCCGCGTTCGGACCGGTCGATCTCGAGATGCCGGCGACCCCGCACAAGATCTGGCAGGCCATTCAGCGGGCCAAAACTCAAGCGGAGCACGCCTGATGCGTCGGGTCTCGATGATCGTCAACGGCGAAGCGGTGTCGCGCGAGATCGAGGACGCGACACTGCTCGCCGAATTCCTGCGAGAGGCGCTCGGCCTGACCGGCACGCATGTCGGCTGCGACACCACGCAATGCGGCTGCTGCGTCGTGCATCTCGACGGCATCTCCGCCAAATCCTGCACGGTGTTGGCGGCCTCGGCCGAAGGCATGCAGGTGACCACGATCGAGGGCCTGGCCCGCGACGGCGTGCTGCACCCGATGCAGGAGGCGTTCCGCGAATGCCACGGGCTGCAATGCGGTTTCTGCACGCCGGGCCAGATCATGGCGGGTGCGGAACTCGTCGCGACCCATCCCGGCCCGCTCGACGAGCGGACTGTGCGCGAGGAGATGGAGGGCAATCTGTGCCGCTGCACGGGCTACCACAACATCGTGGCCGCGATCCTGTCCGTGGCGGGCGCCCCGCTCGAGGACGTGCACTGAGATGTATCCGTTCACCTATCACCGCCCCGCCAACCTTGCCGAGGCGGCTCGCATCTTCGCCGACGGCGCGGACGCGTCCTTCGTCTCGGGCGGCCACACGCTGCTCCCCACGCTGAAGCAGCGCCTGGCAGCGCCGAGCGACATGATCGACCTCTGGGGCCTCGCCGAACTGCGCGGCATCGCTTTCGACAACGGCGTGCTGCGCATCGGCGGCAGCATGACGCATGCCGAAGTCTCGCATTCCGACATCGTGCGCGCCCACATCCCCGTTCTTGCAGGCTTGGCCGGCTCGATCGGCGACCGGCACGTGCGCCATCGCGGAACGATCGGCGGCTCGGTCGCGAACAACGACCCGGCTGCCGACTACCCGTCCGCAGTGCTCGGGCTAAACGCCACCGTGATCACCGATCGCCGGTCCATCCCCGCGCTGGAGTATTTCACCGGCCTCTACGAGACCGCGCGCGAGCCGGGCGAGATCGTCACCGCGGTCGAGTTCCCGGTGCCGCTCTCGGCCGGCTATGCCAAGTTCCGCAATCCCGCCTCGCGCTATGCGACGGCGGCGGTGTTCGTTGCGCGCCACCGCGACGGGGTGTGGGTCGCGGTCACCGGCGCCGGTGCCTCCGGCGTCTTCCGGCCGATCGAGTTCGAGGCCGCACTCGAAGCGAATTTCCACCCGTCCGCACTCGCCTCCCTGACGCTCGACCCGGCCGACCTCCTCGCCGATCCGAGTGCCTCGGCCGAGTACCGCGCCGACCTGGTGCGTGTGCTCGCCGGTCGTGCGGTCGCGGGCCAGGGTCTGGTGCAGGTCTTCACATAGGATCGAGAATGACGAACGATGATCAGCAAGGCGCGCCGCACAACCTGCAGGAGCACATCGCTCGCCTGGAGCGGCGCGGCCTGCTGACGCGCATCACGCGAGCGATCAACAAGGACACGGAACTTCACCCGCTCGCCCGGTGGCAGTTCCAAGGCAATCTCGACGAGGCCGACCGCCGCGCCTTCCTGTTCACCAACGTCGTCGACGGCGACGGGCACGAGTACGACATCCCCGTGCTGGTGGGCGGCCTCGCGGCCTCGCCCGAGATCTACGCGACCGGATTAGGCCGCCCGGTGAGCGAGATCGGCGACATCTGGCTCCGCGCCATGGAAACGCCGATCCCGCCCCTGACCGTCGCGGACGCGCCCTGCCAGGAGGTGGTGATCACGGGCGCGGCCCTGTCCCGTCCCGGCCAGGGATTGTCGCGCCTGCCGGTTCCGATCTCGACGCCCGGTTTCGACTGCGCCCCCTATCTCACTGCGACGCTCTGCATCACCCGCGATCCCGACAACGGGGTGCAGAACATGGGCACCTATCGCGCCGCGCTGAAAGCCGACGACCGGCTCGGCGTCCGCATGGCGAGCCGGTTGAGCGGCGCCGGCGGGTATCTTCATTGGGAGAAGTATCGCGCCCGGAGGGAACAGATGCCTTGCGCGATCGTGCTCGGCTGCGCGCCCGCGATCCTGTTCACCGGCCCGCAGAAACTGCAGATCGACCAGGACGAGATGGCGGTTGCCGGCGGATTGATGAACCGCCCCGTGGAGGTCGTGCGCTGCCGCACGATCGACCTCATGGTGCCGGCCGACGCCGAGATCGTGATCGAGGGGCTGATCGATACCGACGCGCTCGAACCCGAAGGTCCGTTCGGCGAGAGCCACGGCTATGTCGCGCTCGAGGACTACAACATGTCGATGCACGTGACGGCGATCACGATGAAGCGGAAGCCGGTGTTCGTGTCGATCGTCAGCCAGGTGACCCCGAGCGAATCCTCGGTGCTGAAAAAGGTCGCCTACGAACCGCTCTTCCTCAACCACCTCAAGACCGTGCTCGACGTGCGCGGCATCAAGCGCGTGGTGATGCACGAGCCGCTGACCAACCTCCGCAAGGTGATCTTCCTGCAGTTCGCGCGCGGCACGCCGCAGGCCGAGGTGTGGCGCGGAATGGAGGGGGCTGCGACGTTGCAGGCGCAGTGCGGCAAGCTGGTGATCGCCGTCTCCGAGGATATCGAGCCGAACAATGCGGATGCGATCTTCTGGTCGCTCGCCTACCGCGCCGATTTCACCCACGACCTGGTGATGACGCCGTATCGGGCCAGCGGCCACGGTCCCAAATCGGGACGTGCGCCGCTCGAGAGTACGCTGATGATCGATGCCACGCTCAAGCACGACATGCCGCCGCTGGCACTTCCCGCCGAGCCCTACATGACAGCCGCACGAAAAATCTGGGAGGAGCTGCAGCTGCCCCATCTCATGCCCAAGCCGCCCTGGCACGGCTACCAGCTGGGCGACTGGTCCGAGCAGTGGAGCGGCTACGCGGCGGACGCCACCGCCGGCAAATGGCGCGAGACCGGCACCAAAACATACGCCAACCGCCGCGGCGGCCTCAAACCTGAGACCCCGGTCCGCGACGCGTCCGGGAAGGACTGATCACGATGGACCGCCCACGGCTGGTCGTCGGCATTTCGGGCGCGTCGGGCGCGATCTACGGCATCCGCGCGCTCCAGCGCCTGCGCACGCTCGACATCGAGACCCACCTTGTCATCTCGCGTTCCGGCCGCATCACGATCACGCACGAGACCGACCTGCGCATCGGCGATGTCGAGGAACTCGCCGACCACGTCTACCGGCCCGACGATATCGGTGCCGCGATCTCGAGCGGTTCCTATCACACGCTCGGGATGCTGGTGGCACCCTGCTCGATCCGCAGCCTGTCGGAGATCGCGACCGGCGTCACCGCGACGCTGCTGCCGCGCGCCGCCGACGTGGCATTGAAGGAGCGGCGGCGCGTGGTGCTGCTGGTCCGCGAATCACCGCTGCATGCCGGGCATCTCCGCAGCATGCTTGCGGTGACGGAAATGGGCGCGGTCGTGGCCCCACCCGTGCCGGCGTTCTACGCCAAGCCTGCCTCGCTCGACGAGATGGTCGACCATACGGTCGGGCGAGCGCTGGATCTGTTCGGGATCGAGACCGGCATCAAGCGCTGGGGCGAAGGTTGAGAGCGCCGAAGTGAAGCATGGGGCTCCGCCCCAAACCCCGCCAGGACAAGCAGTCCTGGACCTGCCGACTTTAGTGTTGCGGGTGTGGGGCCTGACGTCGACGACAGCTGACTACCCTGCCACCCGCGCGCGGCGCGCCACCGGCACCGTCTCCTTCGCATCCAGTGCCTCGAACGCAGAGCGTTGCGCGTTCTCCACATGCCGCGTCGCCGCGGCTTTCGCCGCCGCCACATCGCGCGCGACGACCGCCTCCACCAGCACGCAGATCTCCTTGATGCTCTGCACCTGGCGCGGCTTCCGCGCGAGCGAGTTGCTGCGCAGGCTCGCCGTGCGCAGGCTCAGCCGGTTGATGATGTCGAAGGCGAGCTCGTTGCCGGCACCCATGCAGATCCGGCTGTAGAAGGCCCGCTTGCCCGCGATGATCCGCTCCACCACGCCCGACCGATAGGCCTTTTTCAGCAGCTCGGCCTCCTCGGCCAGCTCCGCGAAGGCCGCCGCGTCCGCGCGCTCGACGAACTGCTCCACCACCAGCGCCTCGAGCACCGCGCGGATGCGGTAGACGTTCACCGCCTCCTCGCGCGAGTTCGCACTCACCACGAGGCCGCGATGCGCCGTGTGCGACAGCACGCCTTCCGCCTGCAGCTGCCGCAGCGCCTCGCGCAGCGACGTCCGGCTGACGTTCAGCTGCTCGCACAGATCGCGCTCCACCAGCCGCGCGCCGGGCTGGAGCATGCCGGTCTCGATCGCACTGCGCAGCGCCGTGATGATCTTGTTCCGCAGCGGCGCGGTCTGGTGCTCCAGACGCTCGAGCTTCACGCCGCTGGTTGCCGCCGACATCTCATCCCCGTCTCCCGGGCGGCAAGGAGCCGCACGCAAGCTGCCTCGATAGCAGTTTCCGCAGCTCGCGTCGCGGCGCTACTCCCGCATGGATAGAACGACGACCGGCTTGCCGAACACGCCCCCACTTCGTATGTTTCGTCGGACGGTCATACAAAAAAGGGAGGATCCACGCAGATGGAGATGAAGGGCGAGCGTCTGATCCACGCCTCTCGGGAGCGCGTCTGGGAAGGGCTGAACGATCCGGAAACGTTGAAGGCGTGCATCCCCGGCTGCGACAAGATCGAGCTCCTGTCGCCCACCGAGATGCGGGCGAGTGCCTCGGTCAAGATCGGGCCGATGTCGGCGAAGTTCGCGGGCAACGTCACCTTGTCCGATCTCGATCCGCCCAACGCCTATCGGATCTCCGGCCAGGGGCAGGGAGGTGCCGCCGGCTTCGCCAAGGGCGGCGCCAGCGTGCGTCTGACCGCGCAGCTCGACGGCACGCTGCTGAGCTACGGCGTGCAGGCGCAGGTCGGCGGCCGCATGGCGCAGATCGGCGGCCGCCTGATCGACGCTACCGCGAAGTCGATGGCCGACCAGTTTTTCACCCGCTTCGTCACGGCGGTGGAGACGCCCGCCGCCGCCGCCGCCGGGCCGGCCGGCGACGTGCCCGCGCCCGTGGCCATGGCTCCGGTCACGCGCGCGCCCGGCCTGGTCGCACGGATCATCGCCGCGATCCGCCGCCTGCTGGGCCGAAAAGCGCCCGCATGAGCGACGACAGCCGGATCTTCCAGGCCATGCAGGCCTGGTCCGGTGCACGGATGGCGATCGCCACCGTGGTGTCGACCTGGGGGTCGGCACCGCGGCCGCGCGGCAGCCACATGCTCGTCCATGAGGACGGCCGTTTCGAGGGCTCGGTGTCGGGCGGCTGCGTCGAGACCGATCTTCTGACGGTTGCCGCCGACGTGATCGCCGACGGCCATCAGCGGCTGCAGCGCTACGGCGTGGCGCGCGAGGCGGCCTGGGAGGTCGGGCTGCCCTGCGGCGGCGATATCGAGGTGCTGGTGCAGATCGTGGGCCCGGAAGGCTTCCCGCCGGCGCTCGGCGCCGCGGTGCTGGCGGCGCGCCAGACCGGCACGGCGGCTCTGGTGGAGACCGAGCTCTCGACAGGGATGAGCCGCCTCGTCGCGCAAAGCGCCGCGCCGGCGGACGACGTCTTTCTGAACATGTATCTGCCGCCCCGGCGGCTGCTCGTCGTGGGCGCGGTCCAGATCGCGCAGGCCCTCTGCGAGATCTCGCATACGCTCGGGATCGAGACCGTGGTGATCGACCCGCGCGCGCGTTTCCTCACGGAAGAGCGCTTTCCGCACGCGCTCCGCGACGATCGCTGGCCCGACGAGGCCGTCCGCGCCTGGAAGCCCGGGCCCACCACCGCGGTCGTGACGCTCAGCCACGACATCAAGCTCGACGATCCGGCGCTGGTGGAAGCACTCGCAGCTCCCACCGGTTACGTCGCAGCCCTGGGCTCGACGCGCAGCCACGCCGCCCGCCGCGCACGGCTCGGCTCCCTCGGCCTCGACGCCGCGGCGCTCGACCGCATCGAGGGGCCGGCCGGTGTCGCGATCGGCGCGCGTTCGAGTGCGGAGATCGCGCTGTCGATCGCCGGCGGCCTGGTGCGCGCCCTCGTCGATGCTGACCCGACCCGTAAGCAGGTCTTGCGCGGCCAGGAAGAAAACCCCGTTTATGGGGCTTTGCTTCACGGATCATAGAATTCCGACAAATAAGGGAACGACGCCGTCGCGCCGACAGCGCCAGCACGTCGCCGGTGCCCTTTGCCGTCCGCCGCCGCCCGGCTTACGGTCCGCCTGCGCGGCCGACCGGGGCGCTTGCACCGCATGCAGGGCTGCCGACGACGCCGATGAAGATCCTCTTCGCTTTCGAGAACCCCCTGCCAAGCCGCGAGGCCGACGCCGAGGTCTTCGTGACCACGGCGCGCTACCTGGCGCCTCTGCTGTCGCAAGCCTGGCTGCACGTGCCGCTGAAGCGGGACACGCCATCCGGCGCGATCGAGCAGCTGGCCGGCATGGGTGTGATCCGCGCCCATGCGCCGCTTCGCCCTGCGGCTCTGCGCCATCTCTGCTGCGGTCTGACCGTGGTCGGCCGCCGCGCATTCCGCGAGGCCGATCTCGTCTACACGCGCAATCTCTGGATCGCATGGATCTCGGCGGCCTTCGGAAAGCGCGTCGCCTTCGACCATTATCGTCCGTGGCCGGACCAGATCCCACCGCTGCAATTTCTGCTCTACCGCCTGACCTGCAACCGGCACTTTCTGATCAACATCTGCCATTCGAACTACACCAGACGCGCCTACCTCGCTCTCGGCATCCCGGAACAGAAGCTGCAACGCGTCCATAACGGCTACGAGCCGCGTCGCCTGGCGGCCACCATGCCGCTGGATGCGGCGAAACGGCTGATCGACGTGCCCGTGGCCACCAGGACGGTCGTCTACACGGGCCGGCTGAACCACAAGAAGGGTCTCGATCTCGTGGTCGAGGCGGCGAGGCGTCTGCCGGACATTCTTTTCGTTCTGGTGGGATCAGTGGGCGAGGGGGCGATCGAGATCGCTGCACGCGACGTGGCGAACATCCGGGTGGTCGGCTGGCAGTCGCCCGACGCACTCGCGCGCTACATCCACGCCGCCGACATCCTGCTGATCCCGCCCTCCTGGAAGCCGCTGGCCGAGTTCGGATCGACGGTACTGCCGTTGAAACTGTTCCTCTACATGGCCTCGGGACGACCGATCCTCGCCGGCGACACGCCCGATGTCCGGGAACTCCTCACGCACAACGACAACGCCTTTCTCTGCCCGCCCGACTCCGTCGACGAACTGGTCGCGGGCTTGCAGGCGCTGACCGACGACGACGCGTGGGCGACCCGGCTGGCGGTTGCGGCGCGGGCGGGATCGGCGGCGTTCACGTGGGACAGGCGGGCGCACACCATCGCCGCCCTGCTCGAAGCACGGCTGCGAGCGGCGCCGGCGCGGGACGGCGCCTGGAGCGCCGCGCATACGCGACGCTGGCTCGGCCAGTCGTGGCGCTGGCTCGTCCATCTCGCCCGCACCGGATCCTGGGTGCTGCCGCCAGCACTCCCGTCGCCCGGCGCGCCAGATGCGCCCGACGCGCCAGACGCGCCAGACGCGCCAGACGTGCCCGACGCGCCAGACGCGCGATGAGCGCGCATCTGCGCGCCGTGGGGCGCGGCTTCAACTGGCTCGCGGGTGCGGCGGTGATCGCCAGGATCGTCGACTTCTCGACCATCCTGATCATGCTGACGTTCCTGACGAAGCGGCAGGTCGGCCTCGCCTCGCTGGTGATGTCGATCGGCATGGTGGTGGAGGCGTTCAACGGCCTGGGCACCAGCGAGGCGCTGATCCAGGCGCGCGCGGTGTCGCGCCTCCAGCTCGACACGCTGTTCTGGTACATCCTCGCGGCGTCCGTCGCGATGGGCGGGCTGACCCTCCTGGCCGCCCCCTGGATTGCGGCCCTCTACGGCGCCGGCGGCATGGCGGCCTACTTCCTCGTGATCGCCGCCAAGCAGCCGCTGGTCGGCGCCGCCCTGATCCCGCTCGCGATCATGAACCGCGAGCTGCGCTACGAGCGGATCGCGGCGGTCAACGTGTGTGCGACGCTGGCGGCCGCCCTGACCCGTCTGGGGCTCGGTGAAGCGGGCGCGGGCGCCTGGGCGCTCGTCGCCGGATATGCCGCGAGCGGCCTCTACACGCTGATCGGCGCCACCATCGCGCAACCGTTCCGGCCACGCTGGCGCTTCCGCCTGCGCGCCGCCCGGCCGCTCATGCGGTTCGGCCTGCGCGCGGCCGCGGCCGGCGCCGCCGAGCAGATGTTCAAGAACGTCGACTACCTGCTGGTGGGCCTGTTCTACGGCGCGGCACAGCTCGCGATCTATCGTGTGGCCTTCGACGTCGCCATGGAGCCGGCGATGGCCGTGGGCACGATCGTCAACCGCACGGCACTGCCGGTGTTCGCGCGGATCGCGACCATTCGGTCCCATATGGCGCAGACGCTCACCTGGTCGCTGCACAAAATCGCGATCCTGGTGGCGCCACTGATGGCCGGGCTGGCGCTGGCGGCACGTCCCCTGACCTCGCTGCTGCACGACCACGCGGGCCACAGCTACGCGGCCGCCGCCACGCCGCTGGTCATACTGGCGATGGCCGCGCCGTTACGGCTGGTCGTGCAGTTGCTGGCGACCGCGATGATGGGCGCGGGCCGACCCGCCATGGCCGCCCGCCTGTCGACGATCACGTTGCTCATGCTGAGCGCCGGCATCGTGGCGGTGGGCCTGCTGCTGCCGGCGACATCCGGGCTGGTGGCGGTCTCCGCCGTGTGGCTCGGCATCTATCCGCTGCTGCTCGCCTGGGGACTTCGCTACCTGCATCGATCCCAGGGCCTGTCTCCCCGCGTGCTGCTGCAGGCGTTCGGCACGCCGTTGCTGGGCACGGGGATCCTGGTCGCGGTCGTGCTGGCCAGCCGTCTGCTCGATCGGGGGCAGCACGCGGTGGTCGAGCTCGGCCTCACCACGGTCGCGACGGCGCTGCTCTACGCCGGCCTGTTCCTGCACGAACGGCGGCGTCCGACCCTCGCGGTCTGACCGCCGGATCAGCGCGCCGCGGCGACCTGCGGGCTCTGCCGCCCCCGATACCGATCAAACATGCTCATCTGGTGCACGCAACTCAGCGTGCAGGTCGGGCTGCAGGATTTTTCCGTGTGATACTCGCGCTTGATGTCGTCGCGCGTGTAGTCGAGCAGCGGGATCGCCGGATATCCGCGCTGCTGCGAGCACCAGTGCACGCAGCCATCCTCGGCGACGTAGAGGTAGCGCGCGCCGGCCCGACACTTCCAGTCGTTCGACTTCCCGTGCATCAGGTTCTTCTGGAACAGCCGGTAGTTCAGCGTGTGCACGATCGAAGGCGAGATCCTGGTCACCTGCGCGTAGGCTCGCAGCTGCAAGGGGCTCAGCTTCTTGAGCGTGCCGGTGTGGTCGTGCAGCACGCCCACCGAATGCTGCAGCCCGTATTTCGCGGCGGTCTCGGCCACCGTCACCACGTCGGCGGTGCGCTCGTCGCTGATGCCCAGCACGGAATTGACGTTCACCTTGAACGTCGCGTGCTCCGCGAGAAGTGCCAACTTGCCCTCCACCGAATGCAGGCTCTTCATCGACACGTCGTCGGGCCGGAGATTGTCGATGCTGATTTGCATGCCCTGCAGGTCGGCCGCGTTCAGCCGCTCGATCCAGTCGCGCGTCAGCCGGAACCCGTTGGTGATCATCGTCACGATCATGCCGTGCGCGCGCGCGGCGGCGACCAGGCGGTCGAGGTCGGGATGCAGCAGCGGCTCACCGCCGGTAAAGGTGATCGAGGCCGTCTTCAGCGCGGCCAGGCGATCGATCCGGGCGAGCAGGTCCGCCGTCGGCACCGGCGGCGAGTGGTCGTCGTATTCGTTGCAGTAGCCGCAAGCCAGATTGCAGCGACGCGTGACGACCACCTGCGCCAATAACGGGTTGTAGCGCGAGCCCAGCGCCCGGCCGAGGAAGCGCAGGCCCGAGGCCAGGCCGGAGCGTCGCTTCGGCGCCTGGCTGCGCGCCTGAAGCTGCACGGAGTTGATCGTCGCCTGCTGGGTCAACCGGGTCGCCTCATCGGCCGGTCTCTACCATCCGGATGGCGCCGCAGGAAGTGCCGTCCCGGCGGGGGCCGCAGGAAGTGCCGTCCCGGCCGGCGCGCCCGCCACCGCGGCGTCGTAGAACGCCTCGAGCCTCTCGGTCTGTCGGCGACCGTCGAACTGCCGCTCGACGAAGCGGCGTGCCTCGCCGCCCATCCGCAGCCGCAGCGCCCGGTCGTCGAGCAGGTCGGCGATCCGCCGCGCGCACGCGGCCGGATCCTGCGGGGGCACCAGGAAGCCGGTCACCCCGTCGCGCACCGCTTCCGGGATGCCGCCGACCCGGGAGCCGATGATCGGCACGCCGGTGGCGGCGGCCTCGAGCAGCACCATGCCCAACCCCTCGGTGCGGCCGGTGCGGGTGCGGATGCTGGGCAGCACCAGCATCGCCGCCCGGGCCATCCAGTCCAGCGCCTGCGCATGCGGCAGGGCACCCAGGAACCGCACACGCTCCCCGAGGCCCAGGCTGCCGGCGAGCCGCTCCAGCGACCGGCGCCGCTCGCCGTCGCCGATGATGACCAGCCGGGCATCCGCGTGCCTGGGCGGGAGTGCCGCCATCGCGCGGATCAGGTCGCGCGTGCCCTTCATGTCCACCAGGCGCGCGACATGCAGGATGGTGCGGGTCTCCTGGTCGGCCGCCCTCGGCCGGATCGCCTCGGTGTCGACCCCGGTGTAGTGGACATGCGTGCGTGACGCGGGGAACCCCAGCGCCAGCACCCGCTCCCGGATGAACGACGAGACACAGAGAAAAACGTCGCCCCGCCGCGCGAGCTGCCGCCGGAACAGCGGATAGTTCGCCCAGGCCGGCGAGCTCAGCAGGGAAGCGGTCGACAGCGTGGCGTCGAAGCCGTGGAAGGTCGTGACCAGCGGCACGCCGAGCCGGCGCGCCAGCGGCAGCGCGTAGACGCCGTCGACACCGAAATGGGCGTGGATCAACGCCGGCCGGCGATCCGCGAGCAGGCGCTGATACGCGGACGGGTTCCGGCTCAGCATCTGCCAGCCGATCGCCGGCCACGATCGCCCGCCGCCGCCGTCGCGCAGCGCGTAGGACGCCGCACCCTCGGGCGGTTCGCCGAAGCGCAGCCGTCCGACGTAGAACGCCCGGTAGCGACGCAGCGTCTGCGCCTGGTCGGTGATGAAGGGCTCGGAGATCCGGAACAGGTTCTGACGGAACACCGCGACCTCGCGTGGCGGCGGCATCGCCTCGCTCATGACACCCCTCCTGGATCGACACCGGTCCGCCGGACACACTTGAGAGTGTTATGCACTTGTCGATGTGCCGATACAGGGTTCGCAGGGATGAAGACTTGTTCTTTCTTGAAAGAAAGAACCAAAGAACTTCTATTCGATTGGCATCCGACAGGAGCGCCGGCTGCGTCCAAACGGACGGAAGGCCAGGGCTCTGCCCTGGACCCGCCAAGGGACAGTCGTCCCTTGGATCCCTGATTGTTGGGGTTGTTTCCTGGCGAAGCCTGAAATCATACGCTTCGCCTCACGTATTCCGTCAACAGCGCCTGTACTCCAAACCTTAAGTAGGTGGTTTTAAGGGCTGCGCCCTTAACGGGGTCCAGGGGCAGAGCCCCTGGCCTTCTTCGCCCGACGGCCTCTCAGCCCGGCCGGCTCGGGGTGCATCATAGCCTCTAGGGCCACCGGGATCTTGCCGGCGCGTGCGGGGTCGCGGATTTGACGGCGTGCCGCGCATGAAGAATAAGCCGCCGATGCAGGCAGCAGACGTTCCGCGCCCACCGACCGGCGAACGGCCGAGGGTCCGATGACGATCCCGCCGGTGCTTCATTTCTGCTGGATCGGCCGCACGCTGCCTTGGGCCTACGCATTCGCCCTGCTGTCGGCGGCCGAGCGCAGCCAGCTGCCCGAGATCATCCTGCACCATACCGACGAGCTCGAGGACGGCGAGGCGATCGGCGTGCTGCGGGCCGCTCGCGGCATCCGCCTGTCGCGGCTCGATCCGGCGTCCCTGCTGCGCGACAGCGGCGACCGGCTCGGGCTGGGGGACGGGTTGGCGGCTCTGTATCGCCGGCTCGAGGATCCCGTGCAGCGCGCCGACGTGCTGCGAGCGGCGATCCTCTACATGGCGGGCGGGATCTATGCCGATCTCGACACGGTGACGGTGGCGTCCCTGCATCCGCTGCTCGGGGCGGAGGCGTTCGTGGGCTCCGAGCGCATCGTGTGGCCGCAGGCGGCGCGCCGCTCGCGATCGCCGACGCTGCTCGCGCGCGCGATCGCCCTCGACCTGCTGCGCAAGCTGTGCCGCCGGCTGCCGGATGGCTGGCTCGTGTTCAGGCGCGTGGAGCGCCTCTATGCAAGGAGCGTCAACAACGCGGTCATGGGCGCGGTCCCGGGCGCCCCGCTGATGGCGGCCACTCTCCGCGCCATGGTCGAGCTCGCCCCGGCACGCCAGACCGCACCCTACGGACTGGGACCGCATTTGCTGCGCGACGTGGTGGGCAGCATCGGGCGCCCGCATGTGACAATCGAGCACACGAAGGTGTTCTCTCCGCTGCCGCCCGAAATCTCCGAGCACTGGTTCCGCCACGCGCGCACGGTCGATCTCGGCCGGGTGCTCGCGGCCGAGACGCGGATCGTGCACTGGTATGCGTCGGTCCGGACGCGCGCGCGGGTCGCCGCGATCGACCCCGCCTATATCGCACGCCACCGGACGCATCAGCTCTACAGCGCCCTGGTCTGGTCATGCGTGCCCGGCCTGGCGCGGCTCGCATGACGGGCCTCGACGATGGTCCGGCATGTGCGACAGGCGGACACGCGTTGATTTCGTATGGCGGTGGAACACGATGAAATGCCTGATCGTCGCGGCCGGCCAGGGGGGGCGGCTGCGGGAAAAATCCGAGATCAAGCCGCTGGTCCCGCTGCGCGGCGTCCCGCTGATCGAGCGCGTCATCAACGGCGCGCGGCGCGCGGGCGTGGACGAGTTCCTGGTGGTCAGTGGCTATCGCGGCGAGGAACTGCGCGCGGCCCTCGACCGGTTCGCCGCGCGAGACGGCCTGTCGATCGGCCACATCGTCAACGACGAGTGGTCTCGCGCCAACGGCGTGTCCCTGCTCAAGGCCAAACCTCATCTCGACGGGCCGTTCCTGCTGACGATGTGCGACCACCTGGTCGATCCGGACATCGTTCGCGATCTGATCGCGTGGCCGACCGAGCCCGACCACGTCGTGCTGGCGGTCGACTTCGCGATCGACAACAAGCTGATCGATCCGCTCGACGTCACGCGCGTGCGGTGCGAGGCGGGGCGGATCCTGCGGATCGGCAAGCTGATCCCGGAGTTCGACGCGTTCGACACCGGCGTGTTCCGCTGCACGCCGATCATCTTCGCGGCACTCGAGGAGAGCCAGCGCGGCGGCGACGACAGCATCTCGGGTGCCATGAACGTGCTCGCACTCCAGGGCCGCGCGCATGTCCACGACATCGGCGACCGCGTCTGGATCGATGTCGACGACCTAAGCGACTTCGCCAAGGCCGAGCGCCTGCTCGACGGCGGCCGGTTGCCGCGCACATGACGGCGCCGCCGGACCCGGTCAGGCGAACGCCGGACATCGAGGACCCGACCAACACCTACGTGATCCACCCGATCGCCAACCGGCTGACGCCGTTGTTCGCGCGGCTCGGCATCCGGCCCAACGCCGTGTCGCTGGCCGGCATGGCGTTCGGCATCGGCGCCGGCGTGGCCTACGGTCATGATCATCATCCCGGCGCGGCGCTGCTCGGCTTCCTGCTGATGATCGCCTGGCACGTGATGGACGGTGTCGACGGGCAGCTCGCCCGGCTCACGCGCACGCATTCCGAATTCGGCAAGGTGCTCGACGGGATCTGCGACTACACGACGTTCGGCGCCGTCTACATCGCGCTGGCCCTGGCGCTCAGCCGGCAGCATGGCGCCTCCGTCTGGGCGCTGGCCGCGGCCGCCGGCGCCTGCCACGCGGTGCAGTCCGCGATCTACGAAGTGCAGCGCCAGAACTACAACTACTGGGGATCCGGCCAGGCCTCGGCGGCCTTTTCCCCGCCGGCCGCGCGGCCGCGCGATCGCGCGAGCCTGCCCCCGCATCGTCGCCTCGCTGGCCTGCTGCTGCAGGGCTACCTGCACATCCAGCATCTCGCCATGGGCACCGATGCGGAGGCACGCCGCCGGCTCACCGCCCTGCTGACGCTGCAGCCCGGGCGCGTGGCGCAGGTGCGGCAGGCCTATCGCGACGTGTTCGCCCCCACCGTGCGGCGCTGGTCGGTGATGTCGGCCAACACCCGCACCGTGGCGATCTTCGCGTTCGCGGTGCTGGGCCGGCCGATCTTCTATTTCTGGTTCGAGATCGTCGTGCTGAGTGCCGCCCTCGTGGCCCTCCTCCGCTGGCAGCGCACGCGATACGCCCTGTTCTTCAGGTCGCTGGAGACAACCGGCTGAGAGCCGCACCACGTCGCGGCCGACGCCGGGCGCGCAGCAGGGCGATGGCGAGGGCGATCACCAGCAGCGCCGGCCCGACGGCCACCAGTGCCGGGCTCAGCCCGAGCAGCAGACCGAGGCGGCTGAGGATCTGCTGACCCAGCGAGAACACGATGCCCACGCCGACGCCGCGTGCCAGGTGCTGCCCGCTGCTCTGCGAGCGTGGCGAGCCGAACACGAAGGGGGCGGCCGCCATGACCATCGCCACCAGGACGAGCGGCAGGCTCGCCTCGCTCCAGAGCACCTGGTCGTCGCGCGGCGCCCGCTGGTCGGGCGGCAGCGCGCGGATGTGCCGGAGCAGGGTGAGGGGGGCCACGCTGTCAAGCGGCACCACGAGGAACCGGATCTCGCCGGGCGAGACGAACGAGTGCCAGCGGAGCGTCGGGAGATGGTCGGTCTCGATCCGCCACGCCGTGACCCGCCGGCGCGACACATGCGCGAGGACCCAGGTGCCGTCGGGTTCGATGGTGGCCCGGTCGGCCTCGATCACGCGCTCGAGGCTGCCGTCGGCGCGGAAGCTGTAGAGGTCGATCCCCACCGGCACGCGCGCGCCCTCGAACCGCTCGACGTTCAGATACTCGCGGTCGTGCTGGGTCCAGAAGCCGGGGCCAGCCCCATGCGTCCCCGCGGTCGCCAGTGCGGCGGCGCGTTGCTCCCAGGCGAGCTGCTGCGCCGGCGGGATCACGAACTGCATCAGCAGGAACAGCGACGCCGTGAGCGGCAGGACCAGCCACAGCACCGCGCCGATGATGCGGCGCTCCGGGATGCCGAGGCTCAGCATCGCCGCGAGCTCGGCGTTGCGCGCCATGCCGCCGAGTGCCAGGAGGCAGCCGATCAGCAGTGCCACCGGCGTCACCTGCAGCAGTCGTGACGGCGCCGTCAGCAGGACGAACACGAGCGCGTCGGTCACGCGATACCGCCCCTCGCCCACCGAGGCGAGCTGCTCCACGAACTCGAGCAGGCTGAACAGGCCGGTCAGCGCTGCCGCCACGAGGGCGAACGCCCGCAGGGCAGCGGTCGCGACGTAGCGGCGCATCGACATCATCGCCCGGGCGTGCTCGAACAGGTCTTCTTTTTCTGAAGAAAAAGAAGCAAAAAGACTTTTATTCGTTCAGCCACTTCGGTCGGCGCACCTCGGAGTCCAACGAATAGAAGTTCTTTGGTTCTTTCTTTCAAGAAAGAACAAGCCTTCGGGCCGTCATCGCCCGGCCCGGCGAAAGAGCACGAAGCCCGGTCGCCAGGTGGCCAGCACGATGAACAAGCCCAGCAGCGCCGGCGCCCACCAGATCCCGGGCAGCCGGCCGACCACGCCGTGCTGCACCCAGGTCCGCGCCGAGGTGCAGAGCAGGTAGTATCCGAAATAGACCAGCATCGCGACGCCGAGCCTGGACGCGCGGTGGTGCCGCGGCCTGGTGCGGCTCAGCGGGATGCCCAGCAGGCCGAGGAGCAGCGTCGAGACCGGGGTCGACAGCCGCCACTGCAGCTCGGCCACGTCGTCGGGCGATCGCGAACGCGCAATGCTCGCGCTGCTGGCGGCAACCGCGCTGGTGCCGGACGGCGTGTCGCGCCGGTCGTTCGGATCGACCACCAGCCCCTGCGCCTCCACCACCTCGTCCGGCGTGCCGGCGGCCCGGTCGATCTTGTAGATGCTGGCATCGGTCAGGAACACGTCGGACCCGCCCGCGAGCGCCTGCCGCAGCACCCGGTCGGCGAGCCTGGCATGCACGATCTGGGTGCCGTCCGGGCGACGCAGCCGGATGAACACGTCGCGTGCGGTGGCCCCCGGGCCGGCGCGATGGCCGAGGAAGATCACCCGGTCGCCCCCTTGGCTGACATAGAACGAGCCCGCCTCCATGGCGTCGATGTCGAGCAGGGTGGCGGCATGATCGGACAGGTCGTGCAGCCGCGCATACGCGAACGGCCGCGCCACCAGCGACAGCACCCCCACGACGACCGCGAGCGCGCCCGAGATCGCGAGCACGGCGCGGATCAGCGTCGCCGGCGTCACGCGGATCGCGGACATGGCGGCGAACTCGGAGTCGCCGTGCAGCCTGGCCAGCGAGAGCAGCACCGACACGTAGAGCGAGGCCGGGATCAGCACCTCGAGCGAGATCAGCACCTTCAGCCCGATCAGCTCGACGATCAGCCCCGGCGGCAGCAGCCCGTCCACCGCATTCGAGAGGAAGCCCGCCGCCGTGTAGCTGGCGAAGAGTGCCACGAGAATGCCCAGGATCAGCGCGAGCGGCCGGCTGAGCTCGCGCAACAGGTAGCGGCTGATGATCAAGGCGTGTTCCGGGCCATGTGCTGCCGCGCCGCCCCGTTGGCTGTCGCGGCCTTCGGCACGATCGCATACAGCGTGCTGCCGCCCGCGCGCCAGCGCTCGGCGAGACGCGGGCGGGTGCCGGGCGGCAGCCTGGCGTCGAGCCGCCAGAGGAAATCCACCGCGTCGAGCGGTCCCGGCGCCAGGGTCTCCTGCATGGTCGGGCGGCGCCGTCCGGCACCGCCGCACGCGGTGGGCCAGGTGGCGCGGGTGATCCCGGGCACGGGCTGCGGGGCTGCGACGATGATGTCGGTGCCGAGATTGGGGATCGGATACCAGCGATACGCCATCAGCCGGGGAAAGACGGGATCGCGCCCGTGGGCGACGACCGCGAAGCGTCCCATGTGCCTCGGAAGATCGGTAAACGGCACGATCGACACGCCGAGCAGCGGCACCGTCACCAGAACGCAGGCGAGCAGAGCGTAGGGCAGGCGGGTGGCCAGGATCGCCCCCAGCGGTCGCAGGTCGCGAAACGCCTTCTCGGCCGGTCGGTCGAAGCGCATCAGGCGGCGCCGTCCGGCGCGGTCGTGTCGTGCATGTCGTCCCAATCGATGACCGCCGAGGGAAGTGTGATCCGCCCCGGCACCAGGACTGCCGCTCGGCGTGCGGGCCGTCCCGGCCGGCGTCGCCAGGGCCGGCGTTGCCAGGGCCGGCGTCGCCAGTGGTGGAGTGGCACCCAACGAACTTAGCGGCTATCAGGGAGTGTGACAGTTCCGCTCCCTGCCCACCGTCCCGGAAACATCCTCTGATGATCGATCAATGACCCTCGGGCGACAAGCCGACAACCAAGCGGGCGTCGGCCTCCTGATCGTGGGCCTGGGCGGGGCGGTCGCGTCCACCGTGGCGGCCGGGCTCGAGCTCCTGCGGCGCGGCTCCACCGACCGCACCGGGCTGCCGCTCGCCGGTGTCACGGATGCGGGCCTGGTCCCCTACGAGGCGATCGAGATCGCCGGCTGGGACCTGAGCGCCGACGACCTGGCCGCCGCCGCCGCCCGGCACCGCGTGCTGCCCCCGGCCATGCTCGCCGAGCTGCAGACCCCGCTCGCCGCGATCCAGCCCTGGGCGGCGGTCGGCAACACCGCGTTCTGCCGCAACGCCGATGGCAGCAACCGCCTCCGCGCCAACTCGCATCTCGGCGCGGTCGAGCAGATCCGCCAGGATATGCGCGCGTTCGGCGAACGGACCGCGATCCGCCGCCTGGTGGTGATCAACCTCGCCTCCGTGGAGAGCTGGCCGGCCGACGTGTCGGTGCTCGGCACGATCGAGCGCTTCGAGGAGGCGCTGCTCGACAACCATCCCTCGATCAGCCCGGCGATGCTGTACGCCTATGCCGCCATCAGCGAGGGCATCCCGTACGGCAACTTCACCCCGAGTCTCGGCGCCGACATCCCGGCGCTCGTGGCGCTGGCGGCCCGCAACGGCGTGCCGATCGCCGGCAAGGACGGCAAGACCGGCCAGACCTTCCTGAAAACCGTGCTCGCCCCCGCCTTCCGCGACCGCGCGCTGCATGTCGATGGCTGGTTCTCGACCAACATCCTCGGCAACAATGACGGGATGGTCCTCGACGACGCGGCGAGCCTGGCCTCGAAGCTCACCACCAAGGGCTCGGTGCTCGACGACATCCTCGGCTACCCCGTCGAGGACCATGTCTGCTCGATCCACTACTACCGGCCGCGCGGCGACGACAAGGAGGCCTGGGACAACATCGACGTCTCTGGATTTCTGGGGCAGCGCATGCAGATCAAGGTGAACTTCCTCTGCAAGGACTCGATCCTGGCGGCACCGCTGGTGATCGAGATCGCGCGCTGCCTCGATCGCGCGCGCGCGCGTGGGCAGGGCGGGGTGCAGGAGCAGCTGGGTCAGTTCTTCAAGGCGCCGATGACTGCGGACGGGTCGGCGCCGGAGCATGACTTTTTCCGGCAGCAGGCGATGCTGATGGAGTGGTTGCGGCAGGGTTCCTGAACGGGTCTTGCATTCGTCGGAAGAGGAAGGCCAGGGCGTCGTGCGGAGCACGCCTCCGGCGTGATCCTGGACCCGCCAAGGGGTGGTCACCCCTTGGATCCCCTTTCCTTAGAGGATCGGTTCTAAGGGCGACTGCCCTTGAGCTCGGTCCAGGGGCCGCGCCCCTGGCCTTCTTTCAGTCTCGCGCGATGTGACTGAAAGCGCCCGGTTCGCGATAGAGCGGATAGAGGGGGGCGACCCGCGCATCGATCGCGGCGATGTCGAGAAAGGCCGGGCCGCCCACGCGCGCTTCGTCCTCCGGGCGCAGGCGAACCCGCGCGCGTCCCGCGCCCGGTTCGGCGGCGATCAGCGCGTCGTCGCGCGCGCGCAGGCGCCGGACGCCCGCGGCGCCGATCCGGTGATAGCTCATCGTCTCGCTCTCGAGGCCCGTCACGATCGCCTTGACCACCCGCACCGTGCCACCAGGCGGCGACGCATCCACCCACAGGATGTCGCTTCCCTCGTCGCCGAGGCGAGAGGCGAGGAGTTCGAGCCGCGACGCGCTGTCCCCCGCGCCGGCATCGCTCGACGGCAACGATGAAAGCGACCTTTCGGTCCGGCGCGCAAACACGTTCCCGCCCAGGCGCGCGCGGAGCGTCGCCGCATCGCAGTCAAGCCACTCGGTCATCGCGGCCACCGCGCGCGGCTCGTCGCCGCCCGCGCCTGCCACCGCCTGCTGACGTGCGGCGACATCCCGCGGCAGGATGTCGTGCAGCAATGCGGCACCGCCATGCGTCGCGACCTTGCGCGCGCGGGAGCCCACGAATTCGAGAGTGGCCTTGCGCAATCCGCGCCGCGGATCGGGATGGGCGGCCTCGCCGCACGCGGTGATCTGGATCGGATGCGTGGGCCGCCCGCGATCGTCGCCAACCACGTAGAGATTGGCGATGCCGCGCTCGTCGGAGGCGAGCTTGACGGTGACGTCGATGCCGGCGGCGGCGAGCAGATCGTGGAGCTGGCGCACATCGCCGCCGGGATCGACGTCGAACCGCACCACCTCCCCGCGATCGAGCGCGCGGTAATCGAGCACATTCCCGTCGCGCTGCAGCAATTCCATTATTCCGTGCGACAGCGCGTGCGCGAGATCGAGGCCGGCGCCGAGCCCGTTGGTGATCGGCACGATCAGCGCGGGCAGACCGCGCATCTGCGCGGGCGAGATCGCGATCCATTCGAGCGGCACGAACACGCGCTCGTGGGAAGGGTAACGTCGTGCCGCCACCCAGGCGAGCGCCGTGTCGTCGTCAAACGGCGAGCCCGCCGGCAGGCAGAGTTGCAGCGGGTCGGCGACGCCGGCCGCACCATGTCGCGCGCGCATCGCGGCGAGGCTGCCGTGCTCCAGCTTCTGGTGGCGGAGCCAGGCCGCGAGATGCACCTCCTCGCAGAGCTCGCCTAGCGCACCGACATCGGCCTCGTCGCGTTCGAGCCCGTAGCCGTGGCCGATCACCGCGCCGCCTGCCTCCGGCATGTGGCAGGCCTGCGTCACGGGGATGCCGAGCCGGTCGAGCGCGTCGATCGGAAATACCCGCGTGACGCCGGGCGCCAGCGCGAGACTGTCGCGGAACGTGTCGGCGATCGATCGGAAATCCGTGCTCATGCCACTCTTGCCTCGCGTCCGGCTTTGGTTCCGATAAGGGTTCCGAGCCCGTCGCCGATCATGACGCGGCACTCGATGCCGAGGGCTGCGCGCAGCAGCGCCGGATCGCCGCTGGAATGGAGGATGTCGCCCGGCCTCGCAGGTCCGGTCTCGAATTGCGGCGCACGGCCGAACAGTGCGGCGAGACACGACGCGACCGACCGCACCGACACGGCGCGTCCCGTACAGACATTGATCACCGGCGGCAGCGCGGGCAGGCGCGCCATCGCGGCCAGCAGCGCGTGGACGACGTCGGCCACGTAGACGAAATCGCGCGTCTGGCCGCCGCCGCCGTTGAGCACGAGCGGCTCGCCGCGCCGGAGCCGGTTGGCAAAGACCGAGATCACGCCGGAATAAGGCGAGGCGCCGTCCTGGCGCGGCCCGTACACGTTGAAGAAACGCAGGCCCACGGTGGGAACGTCAAACAGCGTGCGCGCGACCCCCGCGTGGAGCTCGCTGCCGAGCTTGTCGCACCCGTAGGGCGAGCAGGGGGCCGGCCTGTCGCTCTCGCGCACGACCGCGTTCGGCCCCGAACCATAGACGGCGGCCGAGGACGCGTAGACGACCGGCACCGCGCCGCATGCGCGTGCCGCCTCGAGCACGTGCACGGTGCCCGACTGGTTGATCGCGTGCGCCTCGCCCCACTGCGCGGTGCAGCGTGCGACCGAGGCCACGGCCGCGAGGTGGAACACGCCGGCGACGCCCCGCATGGCCGCGAGCACAGAAGGCGCGTCAGCGACCGGGCCGCGCACGAGCTCGACCGCAGGCGACAGGTGGCGATGCCGGCCGGTCGACAGATCGTCGAGCACGCGGACACGGTCGCCGCGCGCGATCAGCGCGTCGACCAGGTGCGAGCCGATGAAGCCCGCGCCACCGGTGACGAGCCAGATGCGACCGTTCGCGTTCATGCGTGGACGAGCTCTGCCAGGGATGGGTCACGTGCGAGCAGGCGCTCCGCGTATCCGTCGCCGCCCGAGTCGCGCCGCGCGAGCCCCGCGAGCGCCTCGCGCGCGGCGTCGGCGCCGCCGAACTGGAAGCCGAGCTGCGAGCGGTAGCAGCAGGCCGCGTCCTGCTTGGCGGCCAGATCGCGCGCGTCGAGAGGGCAGGTCACGGCGTGGGGTGCGATGGCTTCGAGGCGCCGGTCCGGCCGCGCGTCGGGATCGCGAATGACGTAGGGTGTGTCGCGGTAGAAGCCGAGTGCAACATGACGGTCGTCGAGTGCCAGCACGGCGTCGATCGTGCGCACATGGTCGACATGCCCGCCGCAGCCGAGCGGGGCGAGCACGAGCGCCGGCGAGCACGACGCGACTGCGCAAGCGAGGGCGTTGGCCACCGGCGCCACCGCATCGTCCGTGCGCGGCGCCTCGAACAGCGCGCGCGCCGAGCCGTAGCCGCGATGCGGCGCCTCGGGAAGATCGAGATGCAGAAACGATGCGCCGAGTATCGCCGCCGCCTCGGCATCCTCGGCGCGTCGTAGCGCCATGTAGTCGACGCTGTCGGGCACGCCCTTGTCGCGCTGGCACTCGAGCGCGAAGCCGGTCGCGGGGTGGACCGAGCGGGTGAACAGCGTGGCGATCACCACCCGCCAGCCGGCGCGCGTGAGCATCGCCGCGATACCGCCGCAGGAGAACGCGGCATCGTCGAGATGCGGCGACACGAGAAGCGCGGTTTCTGTCACAGCAGGTGCGGTGCGTCGCGGAAGCGGCACGTATCGCGCGGGAGTGCGGTCAGAAAATCGCAATCGACCGGGCGTTGCTGCAGCGCCGCATAGAGGTCGGTGAGCTGGCGCGCGACCTTCGGCCACGCATAGACGGCGCGGCATTCGGCCAGGGCGGTGTCGGCGAGACGCTTGCGGGTCGCGCGATCGGTGATGAGGCGGCGTGTGGCGGCCGCGATCGCCGGGACGTCGCCGGGGTCCACCATCAACCCGTTTTCGTCGTGACGGAGACAATCCGACACGCCGACCGCGTGGCAGGACACGATGGCAACGCCCGAGGCCATGGCTTCGAGGATCGTGTTGGAGAACCCTTCGGCGTAGGTCGGCGAGAGGAAGATGTCGGCCGGATGATAGACCACGGGGGCGTCGTCGTAAGAGGCCGCACCCGTCATCGTGGTCCAGGCATCGAGCCCCGTCTCGCGCAGGAGATTGGCCGCCGGCTCGAGATCGGGACCGATTCCGGAAAGGACGAACCGGAACCGCAGCCCCTCGTCACGCAGCAAACGCAGCGCCTCGATCGTGTCGAGCACGCCTTTCCGGCGGTCGACGCGACCGTGATAGAGCAGCACGGGTTCGTCGCCGTTCTCGGGTAGCATCGGCGGCGGCGTAAAGCGCGACGTGTCGACCGCGCCGGGCACGATGGTCAAACGGGACGGGTCGGTTCCGAGACGCTCGGTCACCTCGCGCGCGAAGGAGCGGCAGCCGATCACCGCGGCACCCGCATGATCGAGCACGCGCACCATCGCCAGGCGGTGCGTCTCGCAGCACGAGCCGACCCAGTGTCCGTCGCCGCCCTGGATCGAGACCATGTTCGGCACGCCGAGCGCGCGCGAGGCGAGCAGCACCGCCCAGCCCGTGGGGTAACCATACTGCGCATGCAGCACGTCGAAGGGCGTTTTCGCGTGTTCGGCCGTGATCACGGCCACGATCTCGTCGATGTCGCGCTCGAAATCACCCGATTGCGCCTCGCCCTTCGCCTCGAGGCCGATCACCCGCACGCCCGGCACCTCCGGGGGCGGACCGCCGCCGTAGACGCCACGGCCGAAAGCGTCGTTGCGATACTGGCTGATCATGGTCACGTCATGCCCGGCCGCCACGAGCTCGTGGTTGAGGTTGTGCGCGTAGACGCTCATGCCCGAGATCGCGGGGAAGTAGCGCCGGCTGACGAAGCAGATTCTCATCGCGATTCCAGGCTTGCGAGCACTTTGCGTGTCTCCGGCACGAGCCTATCGGCACGATGGCTGTCACGCGAGAGTTCGAGCGACACCAGGCGTCCGTATCCGACGTCACGGAGGGCTGCGAGCACGCCGGCAATGTCCATGTCGCCTTCACCCAATGGCAGGTGCTCGTGCACGCCGCGGCGCATGTCCTCGAGATGAACCGTGCCGAGACGCGGCGCTTGGGTGCGGATGGCGTCGGCGGGATCGACATCCTGCGTGACCAGGCAGTGGCCCACATCCAGCGCCAGTCGAAGCTCAGGGAAGCGGAGTTCCTCGTCCCATTCGGCGACCGTCTCGATCAGCATGCCTGGCTCGGGCTCGAAAGACGCGTCCACGCCGACTGCTTCGGCACGCCTGAGCACCGCCTCGATCCCGCGCCGGAGATGATCGAGCGCTGTCGCGCGGTCGAGTGCGGCCGGCTTGATGCCCGCCCAGAACGACATCGTTTCCGCCTCAGCCTCGGCCGCGATCTCGAGCGCGCGACACAGGAAGTCCACGCGTCGCGCACGACCTTCCTCGTCCCGACAGAGGAGCGTCGGCTCGTGCTTGCGGCGCGGATCGAGCAGGAAGCGTGCGCCCGTCTCGACCACGCAGCCGAGCCCGCGACGCCGAAGCTTGTTTCCGAATTCACGTCGCGCCGCCGCGTGATCGGGCGCGAACGGATCGAGATGGTGGATGTCGGGGGTCAGCGCAACGCCGTCGTAGCCGGCATCCGCGATCAAGGCCACCGCGTCCGCGAGCCGGTGATGCGCGAGGCCGTTGGTGTTGTAGGCGTAGCGCAGCGTCATGCGAGCAACTCGCTTACGGGAACCGCCGACGTGCCGCCGCGACCGGCGATCATCCGGTCGAACAGAGCGAGCACGGCCCGCTTGGGCACGTGGCACGCGAACTCGAACGGCGTGAACACGGCGTCGAACGCGAGCGTTGCGAACACATCGCGGTAGTGGCGCGCCTCGTCGGGCGAGAGCGGGATCGCCTTGTGGTAGGCCTTGTGGCACGAGAGTGCGACGAGCCTGCCGTCGGTGTCGAGATCGAGCTTGAGCGCGTCGCCCACGAACAGCGCGCCGCGCGCCGCATCATGCAGGATCGCGTGCCCGTCGTAATGCCCGCCGGTGCGGTACAGCGTCAGGCCCGGTGCGATCTCATGTCGCTCGTCATAGGGCGTGGTCACACGGAACGCCTTGGTCCACGGCAAATCTAGCTTCTGGATCAGCACCGGACATTCGAAACGCTGCTGCAACTGCCACAGCGCGCCGTAGCCGTGCGGGTGCGACGCGGCCAGCAATGCAATGCCGCCGATCGAGGCGAGGTGATCGAGCGAGGCCTGATCGTAGAAGGGTGCGGCCTCGAACGCCACGTTGCCGATCGCGGTTTCCAACACCCAGCCATGGCTGTCGAGCCCGAAGCGCGGCGTCGACCAGAATTCGTGCAGGCCGCCTGGCAACGCACGCCAGTGATGCCGGAGCTCCAGTGTAGCGGGTGTGCGAAAATCCCAGCCATCCTCCGGCAGGTCGTTGCGCACATCGGTGCAGATCGGGCAATGCGGCGGCACCGCGAAATGGAACTGCCAGTGGCCGCAATTGCTGCAGGCATAGGGAGAGAGGGGCATGGTCAGCGGCTCTCGATCGTGCGCGTGAGCTCGTCACGGAGCCGGAACAGCAGCTCGGCGGCGCGCAGGTCCTGGCGTGCGTCGAAGCCGAAGTCGGCGCGACCGAGCAGATGGTCACCGAACGCCTCCACCTGACGCAGGAACGGCGAGGCGTCCGCATCGGGCACCGCGATCTCGCGCGGCGCACCATCGTTGGGCGTGAGCACGACCGTGCCGCCCGGGGTCTGCCCCATCGTGTCGGTGAGCGTGAGCAGGCCACGATCTCCCACGATCTCGAGACGCCGCCGCGGCAGCGTCTCCGGACAATTATAGGCGACGTGGAGCTGCACCAGCACACCGCTCGAAGTCCGGGCGATCACCATCGCACCGTCCTCGACGTCGTAGCCGTGCACGCGGCGCTGGCCGAGTACGGCGGCCTCCGCGATCTCCTCGCCGAGCAGCGTCGCCGCGAGATCGAGACCGTGCGGCGCCAGATCGAAGAACGCGCCGCCGCCCGCGCGGACAGGATCGGCCCGCCAATTATCGACCGACCAGTCCGGGCCGAGCCAGCACGCGTAGACGATCCGGATCGCGGTCGGCTGCCCGATCGCACCCTCGCGGATCAGCGACGCGGCCGCACGATGCGCCGGATGAAAGCGCTGGTCGAACCCCGTGGCGTAGAACACGCCCGCGTGCTCACATGTCTCGATCATCCGCCGTGCGTCGGCAGCGTCGAGCGCGATCGGCTTTTCGCATAGCACTGCGCGTCCGGCAGCGGCGGCCGCCTCGACGACCGAGCGGTGTGCGTGGTTGGGTGTCGCCACGTAAACCGCATCGAGCCCGGGTGTGGCCAGGAACGCCTCGAGCTCGCCGGTGCGGAACGCGTAGCACTGGTCGGGCATGATCGCCGAGGCGGCGCGAAGATCGCGGTCGTGGAACGCGACGATACGGCCGTTGCGGCTCGCCGCGATCGCGGGAGCCGCATAATCGCGCGCGACCCAGCCGCAGCCGGCGATGCCCCATCCAATTCTTTTCGCATCGGCGCTCACCTCACCACCGCGCCGGCAGGTTGAGGTAGACGCGCCGGCGCACCGCCTCATCCGAGATGGCCGTGTCCGCCCCGGTCCACGTCTCGGGATAGGTCGCGAGCGGCCCGTATTCTGCCGCATAACGCTCGCTCGGCCAGGCGATCCGTGCCTCGCGCGTGCCAGCATCGCGGCGGTAGAGCGGATTGAGCCGCAGCGTCGTCGGGCACCCATCCTGCTCGAGGCGGTCTGCACGAAGTGCCGCAGTCGCCGGCGAGAGAAGCGAGATCGCCTCCGCGCTCGCGAGCGTGGCCCACGTCGCACGCTCCGGCATGTCGCGCGAGACGAACGAAGCGGTCAACGCCCGGTCGTCGAACATCGCGACGTCGCCGAGCAGTTCCGCGTAGTCGCCGGGTGCCAGCGGCAGGCCTGCCGAGTGGTTGTCGACCAGCGCGTTATGCGCATGGCCGATCGCGATCACCCCTGCCGGCGCGCAGCAGCGACGGATCTCGCCGATCACCGCCGCCTTGTCGGAGAGAAAGTAGAACGCGTCGTGACAGAACGTGCCGCCGAGCACGCCCGACGCGACCGGCCACGGACGCTGCGCGTCGAAGCACACGAGCGTGGCGTCGGGCGCGATGAAGTGGCGGCAGAGCCAGAGCTTGGCGAAAACGAGGTCCGCACCGATCGGCTCGAGGCCAGCGCTGGCAAGTTCCGGGATGAAATGCCCGGCGCCGCAGGCGAGCTCGAGCACCGGCGCGCGCTCGAGCGCGGTCGCGAGCACCAGCCCCGACAGGAAGGTCGGATCGGACCAGCGATGCGCGAAATAATCGGCGACGCGGCCGAGCCGCAGCCGCGCCATTGCATCGCGAAACGAAAGCTCTCTTTCGTCGGCGAGCAGTGCCAGATTGTCCTCGACGCCGGGCGGCGGGTCGGGCGCGAACGGATCCTGGTCGGTGAGCAGCAGGGCGGTGGCGCGCGCCGCGTCGCCGCGGTCGATCGCGTCCAGCGCCGCATCCGCGAGCGCCCGCCGGTCCAGTCGCAGAAACGGAATGTCCTCGATCACCGGCCAGCGCTCATTTCCCGCTTCGAGCACGTGGGGTGCCGCGCGGCGGAGCGGCGCGCCCGTCGCCGGGCTGATCCACGTCGCGGTCACAACAGACCCGTCTGCCGGAGCACGCTCTTGCCGAACAGCTGCAGCGGACCTTCGTGGACGATGTCCAACTCCTCCAGCGCGTGCCGTGCCGAGAACCGGAGCGCGCGTTCGTGGCAATGCGCCTGCACGACGCGGTCGATCACGTCGGCCGCGTTGAAGGCCCGTCCGTCCGGCGTCTCGCCATCGCCCACCAGACGCAGCGCATCGGCCACTCTGGCGCGGAGCGATGCGGGAAGTGTTGCGAGTGCCGTCTCCGTCAGCTGCGCGACCAGCGGTTCCAGCGACGCGCCGAGCAGCACCTCGCCGGAATATCCCGTGTCAGGAAGCCGCGCGTTGTGCAGGTGATGCGCGAGGCCGGCGAGAAACACACGCGCGGGATCGGCATCGCCGCTCGCCGCCAGCAGCGCGCCCAGGACGGCGACCGCGAGGCAGTGTTCGGCGTGGTTCTCCTGCGGAAGCAGCGTCAGGCGCGGCTTGCCCGGTGCGGTGGCACCGGCACGCGGCTGGCATAGCAGGGCGGCGACGAAAGCTGGCGGCTCGGTCCCCACGCGCGGCCAGCCTGCGGTCGCGGCGTCCGACAACGTGCGGCCGAGCGCCTCGGCAAGCGGCGGACAGCCGGCCGCAAAGGCCCGCCCAACCACCGCCTCGCGCGCCATCTCTTCCGGCAGGAGACCGGCGAGTGTGGCGAGCCGGAGCGGGCCGAGCCCGATCCCCGCGATCGCGTGGGCTACGGTCACTGTCCACACCAACTCCGGCGCGTCGCCCGCCAATAGCCGCACCCACGCATCACGGAACAGAACTCCCGCAACGCTGTGCGCGTCCTCGTGCCCATATGCGCGCTTCAATTCCGAAAGCTCGAACGCAAAGGTGCGGATCGCGTCAGGCGCGATGCCGCTGCCGCCTGGCGCCGCAAGCCCCGGCTCAGCGTCCGGCACTGCTCCCGCCCAGCCAGTTCTCGAGCGCCTGCTGCTGGCGGCCGAAATCATGCTCTACGCGCTCGCCTGCTGGCGTCATCGGCGATTTGAAGAACACGCCGAGCTGGGCCTGTGCCCCGCCCTCGCCGCGCTGACGCGCGAGATCGAGGCAGCGCGCGATCTCGATCGCGAGCGGTGCTGCAAGCACGCTGTCCTTGCAGAGGAAATTCACCTTCACCTGCATGCGCTGACCGAGAAAACCGGTGACGTCGATATTGTCCCAGGCTTCCTTGTCGTCGCCGCGCGGCGGGTAGTAGTGGATGTGGACCACGTGGTTCTCGACGCGGTAGCCGAGAATGTCGTCGAGCACCGAACCCTTGGTCGCGAGCTTGGACGCGAGGCTCGCCGGATCGTCGAGTGCCAGTCCATCATTGTTGCCGAGGATGTTGGTGGAGAACCAGCCATCGACATGCAGGTGCCGGTCGCGGAATGCGGGTGCCAGCACCGTCTTGAGAAAGGTCTGACCGGTCTTGCCGTCCTTGCCGGCGACGGGCACGCACCGCTTGGCCGCGAGCTCGACGAGTGCCGGGATGTCGGCAGCCAGGCTCGGCGTGAAGTTGGCGTAGGGCACGCCCTCCTCGATCGCCGCGTAGGCGTAGATCATCGCCGGGCTGATGCCGGGATCGTTCGCCGCCAGCGCGGTCTCGAAACGATCGAGACTCTGGAAAATACCGGTATCCGCCGGCCAGCTTTCGACCGAGGCGAGATTGAGCACCACCAGCCGCTCGATCCCGGTGGCGGCCCGGAAACCGCGGATGTCCGACCGGATCGTCTCGACCGCACCGATCATCGAATTGGTCGAGACCCGGTTGTCACCGTCGACATTGCGGCAGAACGCGGTGCTGCCGGCGGCCGGCCAGGGCTTGATCGCGGCGAGTGCCGGCGCCACCGCCTGGGCCAGGTCTGCAGGCAGCACGCCGTGACGCTGCACCGCTTCGGCCAGGTTGCGAGCGTCGAGATCCCAACCCGCCATGACGATGTTCTCGTACGCGACCAGGCCACTCCCCACGACGCCCGCGAGCGGCAGGCCCCGCCAATCGGGATCGCCGTTGCGGATCCGCTCGAGCCCGACGGCAACGGTGGAGGAGACCGCACCACCCAGACCGACCACGAGCAGGCCAAGCCGTTCGCCCGAGCCCGCGTCCTGATGTTCCGCCATCGTTTTCGTGCATCCCCCCGATTTGCGACGACACATGACGGTGAACCGCCGATAGGTAAGAAGCGCCTCTCGTCTTCGTGAACGCTTGTTGTCACACGCCGCGGGCGCCGCAGCGTTCCGACAGCCCGTGACAGGGATGCAAGATGCGCCTGCTCGACGATCCCGCGGAGGTCGCGCACCGGCGAGCGATGCTCGCCGCACCCCATATGCGAAAGCTGGCCGCCTACGCGCAGGCGCTGCGTCGCGAAACCGGCCGGCACGTGCCCGACATCGACCCGTGCGATGGCGGCACTGCGGCCGCCGTCCTGCTGCTGCTCGAAACGCCCGGACCGGCCATTCGCAGCACCGGCTTCGTGTCGCGCGACAATCCGACGCCGACCGGGCGCAACATCCGCCGTTTCGCAAGCGGGGCCGCACTTCCCCGCGCCGACACGATCATCTGGAACGCCGTGCCGTGGACGATCCATCCCGTCGGATCGGTCAACCGCGCCCCGCTCGCCGCCGAGATAAGCGCGGGCCAGGCGCTGCTCCCGGGCTTCCTGGCCCTGCTGCCGGCGCTGCGCTGCGCGATCCTGGCCGGACGCGTCGCAGGCCTCGCGCGCGCCATCGTCGAGCGCACCTGCCCGGGCGTGACCCTGATCGCGGTGCCGCATCCGTCGCCCACCATCGTCTGCACCGGTCCCGAGATCGGCGCGCGCATCCGCGACGGGTTCGCCCGGGCCGCCGCAATCCTCGCGGACGGGGTCGCGTGATCGCGCCGCATCGGTTGCGCGACGCGGTGACGGGCGCACCTGTGGGGCATGACACCGTCGGATTGCGGCACGTGAGCCCTGACAGAGACCGCGAAGGCCAAGGACACCGCGAAGGCTACGGGCACCGCGCAGGCCCTCGCGCGCGTGGCTGACGCGCTCGACGAACGGACCGCGCCGCCCGCGCCGGACGCAGCGCCCGGCGTCACCAACCAGTCGGCACTCCGGCGCTTCGTCGACGCCCGCCTCGGCGTGCTGCGCGACCGCGACATCCGGCTGTTCTTCACCGGCTACACCGCGTCGCTCGCGGGCTCGTCGATGGTGCCCGTGGCCCTCTCCTTCGCCGTGCTCAAGACCGGCCACGGCGCGGGTGCGGTGGGTGCGGTGCTGTCGGCCGAGACGATCCCGCTGGTGGTGCTCCTGCTGCTCGGCGGCGCCATCGCCGACAAGCTGCCGCGCCGCGCGGTGATGATCGCCGCCGACGTGATCCGGCTGGTGAGCGAGACGGTGCTCGCCCTCCTGCTCGCCTTCGGCCACCCGCCGGTCGTGGCGATGATGGCGCTCGCCGCCGTGCTCGGCATCGGCCAGGCCTTCTTCAACCCGGCACTGACCGGCTTCGTGCCGCAGATCGCCGCCGACGACCGCCTGCAGGATGCGAACGCGCTGTCGGGACTGGCCAAGGCGGCGGCGCGCGTTTCGGGACCGGGCATCGCCGGCGTGCTGATCGCGACCGTGGGCGCCTGGTCCGCGGTCGCGGCGGATGCGGCCAGCTACGCGGTCAGCCTCCTCTGTCTGGTCCAGCTACGGCCGCGCCCGGCCGAGAGCTCCGGACACGAGACGATCCGCGACGGCTTGCTGCAGGGCTGGCGCGGCTTCCGCGAGCGCCGCTGGCTCTGGACCGTGGTCGGGCAGGGCGGCCTCGCCCAGCTCTTCACCTTCGCGCCGTTCCTGGTGCTGGGTGCGACCATGTTCAGCCATGGGCGGGGCTCGGCTGAATGGGGCGCGATCCTGGCCGCCGACGGCGCGGGCGGGCTCGCGGGCGGGCTCTGGGCCATGCGGCTGCGACCCGCGCGTCCGCTCGCAGCCGCCCTGGCCGGCAGCCTGGGCCTGGCCGCGACCCCCGCTTTGCTCGCCGTGCACGCGCCGTTCGCGCTGATCCTCGCGGGCTCCGCACTGTCGGGCGTAGGGGTCGCGATCTTCCTGTCGCTGTTCGACACCGTGCTGCAGCGCAACGTCCCCGAGACGCTGCTGTCGCGCGTCTCCTCCTACAACTGGCTCGGCACGATCGCGCTCTCGCCGCTCGGCTTCGCGCTCGCCGGGCCCGCCGCCCGCCTGGCCGGTCCCTCGGCGGTGCTCATGTTCGGCGCGGTGTTCGCGGTGGTGAGCACGCTCGCTCTGTTCGCGGTCGGCGACATCCGCCGGCTGCGCTGGCGCGACGCCTGATGGCCGCCGAACTGCCGCGCACCATCGGCCTCCCCACCGCGTTCTCGGTGGCGCTGAAGCAGGTGATCGGCGGCGGCGTGATCGTGCTGACCGGCACCGCACTCGGCCTGACCGGTGCGGGCGCCTCGATCGCCTACGCGCTCGCCTGCGTCGTGGTGCTGCTGGTGAGCCTGCCCTACGCGGTGCTCGGGGCCGCCCGTCCCGTCTCGGGCGCGCTCTACCGTTGGCCCGCGCGCTTCATCCACCCGCGCGCGGGCTTCCTCGGCTTCTGGATGGTGCTCGGCACGCATGTGGCGCTCGCCGCCTACGCCGCGACCTTCGGCGCCACGCTGCATGTGCTGGTCCCCGCGATCCCGGTGCGCGCGGCGGCGATCGCGGCCCTGCTGGCGGTGCTCGGCCTCAACCTGCTCGGCACCGAGGTGTCGGGCGTCGCCAACATCGTGATCGTGCTCGCGGTGGCGCTCTCGCTGGCGGCGCTGGCCGTGTGCGGGCTGCCGCATATCGAACCGCATCGCCTGCTCGACATCCTGCCGCATGGCTGGTCGGGGATGCTGGCGGCCGCAGCCCTGCTCACCTTCCCGATCAGCGGCGCCACCTTGGTGGCCGAGCTCGCCGGCGAGATGCGCCGCCCGGCGCGCGACGTGCCGGTCGCGATCCTGGGTGCGACCGCGGCGGCGGCCGGCCTCTACGTGGCCGTGGCCGTGGTCGCGGCGGGACTGCCGGGACTGCCGGCCGCCCCCACGCTCAACCTGGTGGCACGGCACGCGATGGGGGCCGACGGTGCGATCGTGTTCGGGCTCGGCACCGGCATCGTCAGCATGCTCGGCATCATCAACACCCACATGCTCTGGGGCAGCCGCTCGATCCTGATGGTGTGCCGCGACGGCTGGCTGCCGCGCCGGCTGGCAAACCCCAACCGGCGCGGCGCTCCCGTCTTTCCGCTGCTGCTGCTCGCCGCGATCGGGATGGTCCCGCTGCTGGCCGGTCTCGAGGTCGCCGACGTGATCCGCATCGGCGGCCTGGGTGCCGCCGGATCGGCGATCCTGTCGATCGCCTGCGCGCCGCTCAACGCCCGGCGCGACCCTGCTTCCTATTCCCGATCGCCATTGGCGATCCCGTTCGGCGTGCTGCTGTTCGCGTCGGTGGCCGCGATCGCGTCGCAGTTCGTGACCGCGTTTCTGCTGCTGCGGACCTTGCCGTTGCTGCTGCTGCTGGCGTGGTTGGGCTGGATCGGGCTGGGACTGGTCGTTGCGTTTATCCGGCGCAGCGATATGCCGCTTGTTGACGACTGACGAAGGCAGGGGCTGGCCCCTGGATCCAGCTCAAGGGCAGTCGCCCTTAGAACCCCGGGATGTAAGGGCCGACTGCCGCTCGGCGGGTCCGCGGCGTCACGCCGGAGGCGCGGTCACGGCGTCTCGGCTGGAACACCTGGCTGCCAATCAGCGGTCCCGCCTGCGTGATGGCGACGAGCCGGTGTCCGAGGCGTCGCTGATCGAGGACCGCACGCCACCGGGCGTTGAGCGGCCGGGCGTCAGGCCGGGATGTCGCCTTCCTCAGCGCCCGCCGGCATCGGGCTTGCCGGAGGACTTGCCGGCCGGCTTGGACAGGGGTGCCGATCGCGTGGGCAGGAAGGCGCCGGCCGCGGCGTCGGGCTTCTTGGCGGATTTCGGCTTCTTGATCTCGCGATTACCGCGCTGTTTTTCCTTGGACATGGTGGTCTCCATCCTGTTGGCAGCCGGCCGGGGTGCCATGCGATGCGCCCACTCCGACCCGGGAGAACGGCACGTGCCGGCGTCCGGACGTATGCTGAGCCGCGGCCGGGGCCGGGGGGGAGGGTCGGAAACTACTCAGAGCCGGGCCGGCCTACCCAAGGCGGTGGCGGCAATGCGTGGATTCCGAGGCTGCCCACAGGGGCAGATCGCGGCCCACGATGCCCTGTTACGGAAGCACGAGGAGGGATCGATGACCGAACCCCGTCAGGATCGCGAGCGCGCACGGCCCCTGGTCGCCGACACGCCCATCGCCGACACGCCGTTCGCCGACGGGGTGGCCGCGGCGGAGCTGCGGGGGCCTCAGCCGTCGGCGCCGGACAGGCAGCGCCTCGTGGCGGCCGACAGCGTTCGCACCGGCAGGTCGGGCGAAGGGTCCGATCTGCCGTCGCCGACCGGCTCCGTCGCCGGGACGATCTCCTACAGGCGAAGCATGTTCCGTCGTTGATCGGGTCGCGCGCGACGACCCTGCGTCGGATGTTCCAGCCTGAACATATCCTGCCGCCGTGGCAGGATCACGTGCCGATCCGTGCCGAATTGTTCGGCATCGAACGGCTCGAGGAACACGCGCGCAGCCTCGCCGAGGCGCAGACCGTCGCCAGCCGCATCGTCCGCGGACCCGGCCTGTCGCGACGCCTGAACGAGAACGCCGACTTCCTGGCGGCGGCGAGCCGCGCGATGGAGCCGGGTGCGGGCGGACGACAGGAACTCACGCCGGCCGCCGAGTGGCTGATCGACAACTATCATCTCGTCGAGACGCAGATCCGCGAGATCGGCATCGACCTTCCGCCCGGCTACTACCGGCAGCTCCCCAAGCTCGCGAACGGTCCGTTCGCATCGCTGCCGCGCGTGTTCGGCGCGATGTGGTCGCTGGTCGCGCACACCGACAGCGTGATCGAACCCCGGACGCTGCAGCGCTACCTGCTGGCCTATCAAAGCCGGCAGCCGATGACGATCGGCGAGCTGTGGGCGGTGCCGATCACGCTGCGGATCGTGCTGATCGAGAATCTTCGCCGCGTGGCCGAGATCATCGTCGCCAACAGTACGGCGCGCGACATGGCGGACCGGATGGTCGACCGCCTGCACGGCGCCGGCGGACGCGAGGCGGCACCCTGGTCGGAGGTCAGCCAGTCCCTGCCCAAGCCCACCGGGGCCGCGAACGCGTTCGCGGTGCAGCTCGCCCACCGTCTGCGGGGCCGCGATCCAAGCGGCGAGCCGGCACTCGCCTGGCTCGACCGCGAGCTCGCCGAACGCTCGCTCCGGATCGAGGCCGTGGTGCATGACGAGCTGCAGGAACAATCCACGCTCAACGCGACGATCCGCAACATCATCACCAGCCTGCGTATGGCGGCAGCCCTCGACTGGAGCGAGGCGTTCGAGACCGTCTGCCTGGTCGATCCCGAGCTCGACCGGTCGGGCCGGTTCGGCGCCATGGATTTCGTCACGCGCAACATGTACCGGAGTGCTGTCGAGCAGCTGGCGCGCGCCTCCGGCCTCGACGAGATCGAGATCGCGCGCCGCGCCGCCGCGCGCGCGGCGGATGGCGCGGACGGGTCGCCGGCGGACGACCGGAAGGGCGATGTGGGTTTCCATCTCGTCGCGGGCGGCCGCCGATCCTTCGAGAAGGCGGTGGGCTTCCGGGCGCCGCTCGCGGTCCGGCTGTCGCGTGCCGTGGGCGGGGCCGCACTCGCCGGTTACGGCGCCGGCGTCGTCGCACTGGCCGCCCTGCTGCTGGCGGCATCGCTCTGGGCGATGGATGCGGCGGGTTTGTCCGGATGGTGGCTCTTGCCCCTGGCAGTGCTCGGGTTCGTGCCGGCCTCCGATGCGGCGATCGCCTGCGTCAACCGGTTCTCCATGTGGGCGACCGGCACGAAGCCCCTGCCGGGCCTCGAACTGGCGGGGGGAATCCCTGCCGACCTTCGCACGATGGTGGCCGTGCCGGCCCTGCTCACCTCGCGGCGAACCGTGGACGCGCTGGTGGCGCAACTGGAAATCCATCATCTCGCCAGTCCCGACGGCGAGCTGCATTTCGCCTTGTTGTCGGACTGGACCGACAACCCCGAAGAGCAGCGCGCCGGCGACGAGGAGCTGCTGGCCGCCGCCGCCAGCGGCATCGACATCCTCAACGCCCGCTACGGGCCGGCGCCAGGTGGCGCGCGCTTCATCCTGCTGCACCGGCGGCGGGTCTGGAACGCGGGCGAGCGCAGCTGGATGGGCTGGGAGCGCAAGCGCGGCAAGCTGCACGAGCTGAACCGGCTCCTGCGCGGCGCGGCCGACACCACCTTCCTGCCGCATGCGGCGTTGCCCGCCGCAGTCCGCTACGTCGTGACACTGGATTCCGACACGCGGCTGCCGCGCGACGCCGTGCGGCGTCTGGTCGGCAAGATGGCGCACCCGCTGAACGCGCCGCGCATCGAGGCCACCTCGGGACGCGTGGTCGAAGGTTATGCCGTGCTGCAGCCGCGCGTCACGCCGTCGCTGACGATGGGGCACGAGAGCTCCCTGTTCCAGCGCGTGTTCTCGAGCCTGGACGGGATCGACCCGTACGCGGGCGCGGTGTCCGACGTGTACCAGGATCTGTTCGGCGAGGGATCGTTCGCCGGCAAGGGCATCTACGACGTCGACGCGTTCGAGCGCGCGCTCGCCGGCCGCGTTCCGGAATCCACCATGCTGAGCCACGATCTGTTCGAAGGTATTTTCGCGCGCGCGGGTCTCGCCTCCGACATCGAAGTGGTCGAGGATTTCCCGACGCTCTACACGGTCTCGGCCTCGCGCCAGCATCGCTGGGCGCGCGGCGACTGGCAGCTGCTGCCATGGGTCATGCCCTGGCACCGGCGGCTGGGCGCGAGCGGCCACGCGGTGGCGCGGCTGCCGGCCGTCGGACGCTGGAAGATCCTGGACAATCTCCGCCGCACGCTGTCCGCACCCGCGCTGGTGCTGGCGCTGATGGCGGGCTGGCTGCTGCCCGTGGGGCCGGCTTTGCTCTGGACGGTGCTGGTGCTGGTGACGATCGCGCTGCCGGCGCTGCTGCCGATCATCCCGATGATCGGCGGGCTCCCCGCGCGACGGCGCCTGGTGACCTGGTCGAGCCAGCTCCAGGCCGTGCGCCTGGCGGCGCTGCATGCGGCGGTGCTCACCGGGCTCGTGGTGACGTTCATGGCGCACCAGGCGGTGCTGATGGGCGACGCGGTCGGGCACACGCTGGTGCGGCTCGTCTCGCGCCGGCGGCTGCTGCAATGGCTGACCGCGGCGCAGGCCGGGGCCGGGCCCGATCTCTCGGGGGCCGGCCATTACCGCAGGATGGCGGGCGCGCCGGTGATCGGGCTGCTCGTGGCGGGTCTGGCGATCGAGGCGAGGCCGGGGGTGTGGCTGCTGGCGATGCCGTTCGCACTCCTGTGGATCGCCTCGCCCGGGATCGCGTGGTGGGCGAGCCGGCCCACCGGCATGAGGCGAACGATCACGCGCGCGGACGTGGCCGCACTTCGCCGCATGGCGCGCCGCACATGGCGCTTCTTCGAGACGTTCGTGACGCCGGCCGACAACATGCTGCCGCCCGACAACTTCCAGGAAGCGCCGGCCGCGATCCTCGCGCGCCGCACCTCGCCCACCAATATCGGTCTCTATCTGCTGTCGACCGTGAGCGCGCATGATTTCGGCTGGGCCGGCCTCGCCGACACGATCGACCGCCTCGAGGCGACGCTGGCCACGATGGCGAAGATGACGCGCCATCGCGGGCATTTTCTGAACTGGTATGCGACGGAGGACCTGCGGCCGCTCGAGCCGCAATATGTCTCCACGGTCGACAGCGGCAACCTGGCGGGCCACCTCGTCGCGGTCGCGATGGCCTGCGAGGGCTGGGCGGCAGGCGACGCCGGCAGCGTGTCGAACGCGCTCGAGGGTCTGGCCGACACGGTGGATCTCGCACGGGAAGAGCTCGACATTTTCGCGATGGCGGCAGGCGGGCCGTATCTGCCGTTGCAGGCCGCAATTCGGGATCTGGCGCTGCAGATCGATCGCGAGCGTCGCGGCGTCGTTGGGCACGCGGACCGGATGGCTGCGCTCGCGCCGACGATCGGCACCGTGACCGCGCGGGCCGCCGAGCTCGGCCACGCCCATGTCGGCGACGGCGTATCGGATCTGATGTTCTGGGCCGCCGCAATCGCCGCGACGTTCGAGAGTCATCGTCGCGACGCGACGTTCGAGAGTCATCATCGCGAGGCGGACCAGCCGGCCGTGCGCCTCGGCGCGCTGGCGCAGGCCGCGCGCGCGATGGCGCTGGCGATGGAGTTCGGCTTCCTGCGCAACGAGGAACGCAAGCTCCTCTCGATCGGCTACATGGTGGCGGACGCGGAGCTCGACGCGAACTGCTACGACCTGCTCGCCACCGAGGCGCGGCTCGCGTGCTTCTTCGCGATCGCCAAGGGCGACGTGCCCGCGCGCGAGTGGTTCCGGCTCGGCCGCAAACGCCGGCCGGCAATACCTCGGCGCTGGTGTCCTGGTCCGGCTCGATGTTCGAGTATCTCATGCCGTCGCTGGTGATGCGCGCGCCGGCGGGAAGCCTGCTCGACCAGACCGACCGCGTGGCGGTGGAGCGCCAGATCGCGTTCGGCCGCAGCCGCGGTCTGCCCTGGGGTGTCTCGGAATCCGCCTACAACGTCCGCGACCTGGAATACACCTACCAGTATTCCAATTTCGGCGTGCCGGACCTCGGCCTCAAGCGCGGCCTCGAGGACGACATGGTGGTGGCACCCTACGCGACCGTGCTCGCCGCGATGGTGGCACCCGCGGCGGCGGTGGCGAACCTCGCCCGGCTCGCGGCCGACGGGGCGCAGGGACGCTACGGGTTCTACGAGGCGCTCGACTACACGCCCGACCGCGTGCCGGACGGCGCGGGTGTCGCGGTGGTGCAGGCCTTCATGGCGCATCACCAGGGCATGTCGATCGTGGCTGCGGCGGACGCGACGCTGAACGGGATCATGCGGTCCCGTTTTCACGGAGAAAAACTGATCGAGGCGACGGAGTTGCTGCTGCAGGAGCGCGCGCCGCGCTACGTGACCAGCAGCCGCGACCTGCCATCCGCCCACAAGCGTCCGCTGCGCAAGCCGGCCGCATCGCTCCCGGGCGGCCGACGCTTCGATCGCGCGGATGCCGCGACGCCGATGGTGCATCTGCTCGGCAACGCGTCCTACGCGGTGATGCTGAGTGCGGCCGGATCCGGCTACAGCCGCTGGAACGATATCGCGGTCACGCGCTGGCGCGAGGATGCGACGCTCGACGATTCCGGCTCCTACATCTACCTCCGCGACGTGGACAGCGGGCGCGTGTGGTCGGCGGGCGCCCAGCCCTGCGGGCTCGACGGAGACGCCTACGACGTCCTGTTCACCGAGGACCGCGCCGAATTCAACCGCCGCGACGGCACGCTCGTCACGCATATGGAAATCCTGCTCTCGGCCGAGGAGAACGGCGAGGTGCGCCGGATCACGCTCACCAATAACGGCTCCGCGCCGCGCGTGATCGACATCACCTCCTATGCCGAGATCGTGCTGGCGCCGCAGGCGACCGACATGGCGCATCCGGCCTTCGCGAAGATGTTCGTCGAGACCGAGCATCTCGCCGATGTCGGCGCGCTGCTGGCGACGCGGCGCCGGCGGACACCGGCCGAGCCCGAGCTCTGGGCCGCACATCTCGCAATCGCCGACGGCATCCCCACGATCGAGACCGATCGTGCCCGCTTCATCGGCCGCGGCCGCGATCTCCGCGCACCACGCGCGCTCGACGACGATCAGGCGCTGTCCGGCACGGTCGGCACGGTGCTCGACCCGGTCTTCTCGATCCGCCGCCGCGTCACGCTGGCGCCGGGTGCGGTCGCACGGGTCGCGTTCTGGACGCTGGTCGCCGCCTCGCGCGAGGCGATCGTGGCGTGCGTCGACCGGCACCGCGACGTGAGCGCTTTCGACCGCGCCGCCATGATGGCCTGGACCCAGGCGCAGGTGCAGCTGCACCATCTCGGCATCACCCCCACCGAGGCGGATGTGTTCCAGCGTCTGGCCGGCCATCTGATGTTCGCGGGCGCGGCCCTGCGTCCGCCCTCCGAGCAGATCCGCCGGCACAGCGGCGCGCAATCGGGGCTCTGGAGCCAGAGCATCTCCGGCGATCTGCCGATCCTGCTGCTACGGATCGACACGGTCGCCGATCTCGGCCTCGCGACCGAGCTCGTGCTCGCGCATGACTACTTCCGGCTGAAGGGGTTCGCGGTCGACCTGGTGATCATCAACGAGCGGCCGCCCTCCTATGCGCAGGAGCTGCAGGGTGCGCTGGAAGCGTTGCTGCGCGCGCCGCGCAAGACCGGCGGCGGCGGCGGCGATCCGGAACGTTCCTCGGTGCATCTGTTGCGCGCGGACCTGGTGGCGGCCGAGACCTGCGCGCTCGTGGCGTCGGTGGCGCGCGTCGTGCTCACGGGTGAGGGCGGCAGGCTCGCCGAGCAGCTCGACCGTGCCGAGACAGGCGCGCACGACGCGCCGGCGGCGCGCGGTCCCCTGCCGCCGGCGACCATGGCCGCGGCGCCGCACGTCGCGTCATCCGAGCTGTTCAACGGCCTCGGCGGCTTCGCGGCCGACGGGCGCGAGTATGTGGTGGTGCTCGGCCCCGGGCAGACCACGCCGGCGCCCTGGGTCAACATCATCGCCAACCCCGATTTCGGCTTCCTGGTCGCGGCCGAGGGTGCGGGTTTCACCTGGTCCGGCAACAGCCGCGAGAACCAGCTGACCCCCTGGTCGAACGATCCCGTCAGCAACCGCACCGGCGAGGCGTTCTACCTGCACGACGCGGCGACGGGCGCGCTCTGGTGTCCGACGGCGGCGCCGATCCGCGATCCGGCCTCCACCTATGTCGCGACCCACGGCCACGGCTACAGCCGCTTCGATCACACCGCGCATGAGATCGAGACCAGCCTGCTGCAATTCGTGGCGCCGAACGACCCCGTGAAGATCTCGCGACTCCGGATCCGCAACCTGGGTGCGGCGGCGCGCTCGATCGCGGTGTCGGCCTATGCCGAGTGGGTTCTGGGCCGGGCGCGAACGGCCACGAGCGCGTTCGTCGAGACCGAGCACGACGCCGCGACCGGCGCGCTGTTCGCCCGCAACAAGTGGAACGCCGATGCGGGCGGCCAGGTCGCGTTCATGGATCTGCGCGGGCGGCAGACGGGCTGGACCGGCGACCGGCGGGAGTTTCTCGGCCGCGGCGGCTCGCATGCGTCGCCGCACGCCGCCCGTCGCACGCTGTCGGGCACGGTGGGCGCCGGCCTCGATCCGTGCGGCGCGCTGCAGACCACGGTCGAGCTGCCGCCCGGCGGCGAGGCCGAGCTCGTGCTGGTGCTCGGCGCCGCTTCCGACGCGGTCGCGGCCCGCGCGCTGGTCGCACGCTATCGCAGCCTCGACCTCGACGACGTGCTGGACGCGGTCAGGCGGCAATGGGATCAGGTGCTCGGCGCGATCGCGGTCGCGACGCCGGACCGGAGCATGGACATCATGCTGAACGGCTGGCTGCTCTACCAGACGCTCTCGAGCCGCATCTGGGCCCGCGCCGGCCTCTACCAGGCGAGCGGCGCCTACGGGTTCCGCGACCAGCTGCAGGACGGGATGGCGCTCTGTCACGCGCGCCCCGACCTCGTGCGCGAGCACCTGCTGCGCGCGGCTGGCCGCCAGTTCGTCGAGGGCGACGTGCAGCATTGGTGGCTGCCCGAGACGGGGCGCGGCGTGCGCACGCGCATCTCCGACGACCGCGCCTGGCTGGCTTTCACCGTCGCGCACTACGTCGAGGCGACCGGCGACACGGCCGTGCTCGACGAGCAGGTGGGCTTCCTCGCCGCACCCGTGCTGGCGCCAGGCGAGGATGACCGCTTCTTCCTGCCGGACCAGGCCGCGGAGGGCGCCTCGCTCTACGAGCACTGCGCCCGGGCACTCGACCACAGCCTCGCGGTGGGCCGGCACGGGCTGCCGCTGATGGGCACCGGCGACTGGAACGACGGCATGAACCGGGTGGGCGAGGCCGGCACCGGCGAGAGCGTGTGGCTCGGCTGGTTCCTGGCCGCCGCACTGAGCGCGTTCATCCCGCTCGCGGATGCGAGGCGCGACACCACCCGTGCGGAGGCCTGGCGCGCGCACCGGGCGGCACTCTCCGAGGCGCTCGAGCGCTGCTGGGACGGTGCCTGGTATCTGCGCGCCTTCTACGATGACGGAACGCCGCTCGGCAGCCACGCCGACGCGCAGTGCCGGATCGATGCGATCGCGCAGTCCTGGAGCGTGATCTCCGGCGTGGCGCCGCCGGCCCGTGCGGCGCAGGCGATGGCCTCGCTCGACCGCGATCTCGTGCGGGCGGCGGACGGGCTCCTGCTCGTGCTCACGCCGCCGTTCGACGGGCCGGAGGCGCGGCCCGGCTACATTTCCGGCTACCCGCCGGGCCTGCGCGAGAATGGCGGCCAGTACACCCATGCGGCGACATGGGCGGTGCTGGCTTTCGCCGCACTCGGCGACGGCGATCGCGCGGGCGCGCTGTTCGCCATGCTGAACCCGATCAATCACGCGCGCACGCCGGCGGACGCCGATCGCTACAAGCTCGAACCCTACGTGATCGCGGCCGACATCTACTCCACCGCACCGCATGTCGGACGCGGCGGCTGGTCCTGGTACACGGGCTCCGCGGGCTGGATGCAGCGGGTGGGCGTCGAGGCGATCCTCGGCATCCGCATCCGCGGCTCGTCGCTGCTGATCGACCCCTGCATCCCCCGTGCCTGGCCGGGCTTCAAGGCCACGATCACCTGGCGGTCGGCGCGCTACACGATCACGGTCGAGAACCCCGGCCGGGTCGGCCGCGGCGTGGTCTCGATCACGCTCGACGGCGTGGCACTCGCGGCGGGCGCGGATGTCACGCTGGCCGACGATGGCGGCGCGCACGTGGTGGGCGTAATGCTGGGAGCTGCCAGGACGGAGCAGGCCGCATGACCAGTTCGATCAGCCCGCGCGCGGGCAAGACGCTCGATGCGTCGCTTCTGCTCGACGTCGCACGTCTGTTGGCGGCCTACGAGCGCGTCCTGCCGGACGTGGCGAACCCGGCGCAGCGCGTGGCCTTCGGCACGTCGGGCCATCGCGGCACCTCGCTCAACGGCAGCTTCAACGAGCGGCACATCCTCGCGATCAGCCAGGCGATCTGCCGTTACCGGCGCGCCCAGGGGATCGACGGGCCGCTCTTCGCCGGCATCGACACGCATGCGCTGTCGCGGCCGGCGCTCGAGACCGCCATCGAGGTGTTCACCGCGAACGGCGTCGACATCTTCGTGGACCGGCATGACGGACCCACGCCGACACCGGTGATCAGCCACGCGATCCTCGCCTACAACCGCGGACGCACGAGCGGGCTCGCCGACGGCATCGTGCTGAGCCCGTCGCACAACCCGCCCGAGGATGGCGGCTACAAGTATAACCCTCCCCATGGCGGGCCGGCCGGCACCGACGTCACGCGCGTGGTGCAGGACGAAGCCAACGCGCTGCTGGCCGCAGGCTGCGCCGGCGTGCAACGCCTGACGCCGGACGCGGCACGCGCCTCGGCGCATCGCCACGCGCACGACTTCATCACGCCCTATGTCGCGGACCTCGCCGGCGTGATCGATCTCGATGCGATCCGTTCGTCGGGCGTGCGGATCGGCATCGATCCGCTGGGTGGTGCGGCCCTGCCGTACTGGCAGCCGATCATCGAGCGCTACCGGATCGCCGCGACCGTCGTCAGCGACGTGGTCGATCCCACCTTCGGCTTCATGACCGCCGACTGGGACGGCCGCATCCGGATGGATTGCTCCTCGCCCTTTGCCATGGAACGGCTGGTCGGTCTCCGCTCGTCGTTCGATGTCGCCTTCGCCAACGACACCGACGCCGACCGGCACGGCATCGTGGCCGGACCCTCTGCAGGCGGCGGGGGCGGCCTGATGAACCCGAACCACTATCTCGCGGCGTCGGTGTCCTACCTGTTCGCCAACCGCCCGAACTGGGGACGCGATGTGGGCGTGGGGAAGACCGCGGTCAGCAGCGCCATCATCGATCGCGTCGCGCAGAGACTCGGGCGGCGCCTGTTCGAGGTGCCGGTCGGTTTCAAATGGTTCGTCGACGGCCTGCGCGACGGCTCGCTCGGCTTCGTGGGCGAGGAGAGCGCCGGCGCCACGCTGCTGAAGCGCGACGGCACGGTGTGGACCACGGACAAGGACGGGCTCGTGCTCGGCCTGCTCGCCGCCGAGATCACCGCGCGCACGGGGAAGAACCCGGCCGACACGTACGGCGAGATCGCGAGCGCGCTCGGAACCTCGCATTACGCGCGCATCGATGCGGCGGCCAGCGCCGCACAGAAGGCCGCACTCGGAAAGCTCGATCCTGCGACGCTCTCTCTGCGCGAGCTCGCCGGCGAGCCGGTCCGCGACACGCTGGTGACTGCCCGCGGCAACGGGGCGTCGCTCGGCGGGGTCAAGGTGGTGGCCGACAATGGCTGGTTCGCGGCGCGCCCGTCCGGCACCGAGGATGTCTACAAGATCTACGCCGAGAGTTTTCGCAGCGCCGCGCACCTCGCCGCCATCCAGGGCGAGGCGCAGTCCGCGATCAGCGCGCTCTTCGCGCAGCAGGGCGCATCGGCATGAGCGGCGCTCAATCGGCGCCGAGTGCGGCCAGGGCGCGACGGAACTGTCGGACCCGGAGATAGCCGCTCAGGGGAGGGACGCGCCTGTCCTCCCAGGCGGCGACGAAATGCCGCTCGCGCTCGAGCGCCGCGGCGGGGTTAGCGGGTTCGTCCGAAGGCACGTGATCTATCAAGTCCGGAGCCACCCGCGCCTCTGAATGTCCCATCTCGGCCTGTCCCCGTGCCTGCCTGGTTCCGATTATGGACCAGACACGAGGCCGCCAGGGACGCTCGGAAAATACCTAACGAGCATTTTCCGAGACATTCGCGCGTCCGGCATGTGCCGAGCTGTGCGCGGCCTCGAACCGCCACGCCGCGGAGAGCGCCAGGCCGAGCCAGAACACCACGCAGAGGCCGATGAAGACGTGGCGCGACCGGTCGGGGGAGAGCGTGCGGCGTCCGGGCGTGCCGGCGGTGCGGCCGGCGGCGAGCCGCTCGACGGCCAGCAGCTCGCGCGGGAGCAGCAGGATCAGCCGCGATGCGGTCGAACGCGCAGCGCCGATCGCCTCCCGGTCGAGCGGCATCCGCGCGATCGCGGCCGCGAGGCCGTCGATCGCCGCCTGTCGTGGCGAACGCGACCAGATCGCCGCCTGCGCCCAGGGGTCCTTTTCGAGCCGCGCCAGCATCGACAGCATCGTCAGCCGCGACCCGTTGGCCTCGACGCCGATATCGGCGAACAGGAAGGGGTTGAGGTCGGATTTGCTCAGGGCAGCGCGGTCGGTGTCGGGCATGGCATCTCCTTGGCCGCCCTCGGTGGTCCGGCGTGCGGTCCGTCACATGGATATGGGACGCGGCGATATTCGTCCGCAGGGGCGGAAACTACGCAAATGGCCGATCGCGGACGGCCTCGCGCCATGTTCCGCGCGCTGCGAGGGAAGCGGGCGGCGTGGCGAATGGCGGTTCGCACGTGACGTCGTTCTGCGACGGGACGCCGGCGGATGGTGTGCCTCTTCCCGGCAGCCCGGACGTGAAGGTTCCGATCGGTCCGGTGGTGGGTCAGCGGGTGGCGCGGTCCGACAGGGACGTGAAACGCGAGCACGTGCAGCTGCGTCCATGTCCGTTGCCGATCGTTGTCGCGCATCTCGTCGCGTCGCGATTCGGCGGAGCGCATGACATCCACGAGTTCGGCGGGGAAGGTTATGAACCGCCCGCGATCTCCGTCTCGACCGCCGCCCTGGTATGGCGTGCGATCATCGCCTCCTCATCGGTCGCCAGCACGCGAACCTCGACGCGGCTTGCAGGGTCGCTGATCACGGGTGCGTGGAGCAGGTTCGCAGGCTCGTCCAGTCGAAGGCCGAGCCATGCGAGCCGTGCGCAAACCTGCGCCCGGATGGCGGCCGAGTTCTCGCCGATGCCGGCGGTGAAGACGAGGGCGTCCAGCCCGCCGAGCGCGCATGCCATGGCTGCCGCTTCCGTAGCGATCCGGTAGGTGAACAACTCCACCGCCTCGGCGGCGCGGGGATCGTCGCTCGCCAGCAGCTCGCGGATATCGCCGCTGAGACCCGACACGCCGAGCAGTCCGGAGCGGCCGTACAGCATGTCCTCGATCTCGCCGAAGCTGCGTCCGGTGCGGCCGAGATAGAGCACGATCCCCGGGTCGAGGCTGCCGCAGCGCGTGGCCATCAGCAGGCCGTCGAGCGAGCTGAAACCCATCGTCGTGGCCATGCTGCATCCCGCCTGCAGCGCACACAGGCTGGCGCCGGCGCCGAGATGGGCGACGACGACGCGGCCCCCCGCGATCGCGGGGGCATCCTCGTGCAGCCGACCCGCGATATACTCGTAGGACAGGCCGTGAAAGCCGTAGCGCCGGACGCCCTCCTCCATCAGCGCGCGCGGCAGGCCCGTGTGCCGGGCGACCGGCGGCAGCGTGTGGTGGAAGGCCGTGTCGAAGCACGCGATCTGCGGAACGTCCGGATGCGCGGCCGCCATCGCCTCGATCGGCGCGATATTGTGCGGCAGATGCAGCGGGTCGAGCCGGATCAGCCCGTGCAGCTTTTCGCGCAGGGCAGGCGTCACGCGCTCCGGTCCGATATGGTCCGGACCGCCATGCACGATGCGATGACCGACGGCGGCGAGAGCGCCCGGTCCGTGCCGGCGTTCGACGATGCCGAGCAGTGTCCTGAGCACGTCGTCGAATGGCGGGCGCGTGCCGTCCGGCCAATGCTGGTCGGCCAGCACCGCGCCGTCGTCGCCGTGCGCCACCAGATGCGGGGTGGCGTCGAGCCCGGCGACCTGTCCCCGCATGATCGCGGCGAAGCCTGATCCTCGGGTGGTGAACACCGCGAATTTCAGGCTGGAGGATCCGGCGTTGAGCGTGAGGAACACGCCGGGCGGGGAATCGTGCATGCGCGCATCCGGATACACAGGTGCAGGATCGGAAACTACCTAGAGGCTGTCAAGGGACGCGGAAGTTAGCGTGCTTGAAGAAAAAGAAGCAAAAAGACTTTTATCGTCTGGCCGCTCCCCCGGGCTCACCTCGGACTCCAACGAATAAAAGTTCTTTGGTTCTTTCTTTCAAGAAAGAACAAGCCTTTTAGACCGCTTCCCCGGCGCACCAGCCGCTCGACCATGCCCACTGAAAGTTGTAACCACCGAGCCAGCCGGTCACGTCCACCGCCTCGCCGATCACGTAGAGCCCGGGCACGTCATGCGCTTCCATCGTCTTCGACGACAGCGCCGCGGTGTCCACGCCGCCCGCGGTGACCTCGGCTTTCGCGAAACCCTCGGTGCCGGACGGAACAATCTCGCAACGTCCGAGATGCGCCGCCAGCTCGTCGAGGTTGCGATCCGGGATGTCGGCCAGCGTGCGCGCCAGCATCGCGGGCGCGCGGGTGGCGAGTGCTGCGGCCAGGCGCTGCGGCAGGAGCGAGCCGAGCAGGGTGGCAAGCGAGATCCGCGGGCGCTGGCGCTTGCCGAGGCGGAGCAGCGCACGCGCATCCTGGCCCGGCAGCAGGTCGAGCAGGATCGGCGAACCCTGCTCCCAGGCCGTGGAAATCTGCAGGATCGCCGGTCCCGACAGGCCGCGATGGGTGATCAGTGCGGCCTCGCGGAACCGGGTCTTGCCGCACCGCGCTTCGGTCTCGAAGGCGATGCCGGCCTGTCCGTCGCCGGCGCCGAAGGCCTGCGCGAGCGCCTCCGCCGCGAGGGTCAGCGGCACCAAAGCCGGGCGTGCGGGGCGCGTCGGCAGTCCGAACTTCGCGGCCAGGCGCCAGGCGAAATCGGTGGCACCGAGTTTCGGGATCGACGGGCCGCCGGTCGCGACCACCAGTGAAGCCGCACGAACGGTGCCCGTCTCGGATCGCACCCGGAAGCCGCCGTCGTCGCGGTCGACGTCGACGATCCGGTGGCCGGTCTGCAGTGCCACGCCCGCCCCGGCGCAGCCCGCGAGCAGCAGATCGACGATCTGCCGCGCCGATCCGTCGCAGAACAGCTGGCCGCGCGTCTTTTCGTGCCAGGCGATGCCGGCGGCGTCGACGAGGGCCACGAAATCGCGCGAGCCGTAACGGGCCAGGGCGGATTTGGCGAAATGCGGGTTGGCGGAGAAGAAGTTCGCCGCACTCACGTCGCGATTGGTGAAGTTGCAGCGGCCGCCGCCCGAGATCAGGATTTTGGCACCTGGTTTCGGGCCGGCTTCGAGCAGCAGCACGCGCCGGCCGCGCCGTCCGGCCGTGAGCGCGCAGAACATGCCCGCAGCACCCGCGCCGATCACGATCACGTCGAATTCCGGCATCCGCGTCTTCTACCAGCCGCAGGTGCCGCACGCGAGGTCGCGGCCGCGGCAGGACGCAGACACAAATCGCCTCCGCTGGTCCGAGGGTCCGCGCCGGATGCTAGGCGATCGTGGGCCGCGTTTCCGCCGCGGGCCGCTCGTCTGCGACCGAAGCGGGATCCGCGAGGTCGACCGGATCGCTATGCACCTCGAACACATGCAGGGGTGCCCGTCCGAAGCTCGTCGTCAGCGCGACATCGGTCGCATCGCGGCCGCGCGCCATCAGAATCCGGCCGATCCGGGGCCGATTGTTGCGCGCATCGAAGGTGTGCCATTCGCCATCGAGGTAGACGTCGAACCACGCGGAGAAATCCATCGGCGGCACAAGTGGCACGCCGATATCGCCCATGTATCCCGTGCAGTATCGGGCTGGGATGTTCATGCAGCGGCAGAGCGTCACGGCCAGATGCGCGTAGTCCCGGCAGACACCCACGCGATGGTCGTAGGCGTCGGCGGCCGAGCGGGTGGAGTCCGCCTGCTGGTAGTCGAACTTGATGTGGCCATGGACGAAGTCGCAGATGTCCTGGATCATCCGCCAGCCCGGCGTGATGCCGCCGAACAGGCGCCATGCGGTGCCGGAGAGTTTGTCGGTCTCGCAATAGCGGCTTCCCAGCAGGAAAATCAGCGCATCGTCGGGGAGGTCGGCCACGGCCATGGCGCGCGCGTCCGGCGACTGCCGATCGGGCGTTCCGCTATCGAGGACCGTGAAGCTCGTGGAGATCCTGATGCTTCCCGGCTGGGCCAGGATCCGCGTGCAGGTGTTGCCGAACGTGTCGGTGTAGTCGCGCGCTTTCGTGACGGGGGCGAATGTCAGCTCATGGGGCGTTCGCAGATCCGGAACGCGGCTCGGATGGATGCTCAGCATCAGGAGGAGAGAGGTGGGTTCGGTGACCTGAAACCCCATGTCGAAACCGGATCGGATAAGAATGGCGTTGCTCCCTTCGTCTGCCGGCGGCGCTCCCACGCATGTTACAGGACGAAGTCGACGCCGTCACGAGCTTCGTCGGATGGCTTGCAACACTCGACCCTGCCGAGTTCCGCCGGGCGACGCCCGCCTGCGTCCGGCGACCTGGAGCTGTCCCGCGGTGTCGCCGCTCTTGCCCTCCAGACGGCCAGGTGATCACCGCCAGCCGGCCGAAGGCGCAGGATCGCAGGTGGCGAGCTTTGCGAATGATCGCCGATGCGGATCAACGCCGACGGAGGCCGGCCTTGCAGCGCCACGACCAGGTTCGTTTCGGCCGATGCAGAATAAGGGAATGACCGAGCGTCGATTCCGCGCCCCGATCAGCGATCGGCGTCCGAACGGATCGCTCGAGCCAATGAGGCGCCCTCCGCGTGTGCGAAGGGCGCCTCATCCGTCGATTGGAACTCCGGCCGAAGCCGGAGATCAGCTCAGAAGCTTAGCCCAGCTTCGTGAAGTTGAACTGCACGCCCTGCTGCGTCACGGTGTGCCGGTTCCGCCGACCACGGTCGGGGTGGCAGCGCTGAACACGGTCATGACGTCGGACGAGATGTCCGCGGCCGGACGCCGCACGATCCGCGTCGCGAGCCATCGCAGCCCCGAGCTCGTCCGCCCCGTGACCATCCGCGCGGGCGCGTTCGGCGACGCGTTGCCGCGGCGGGACCTCACCGTGTCGTCCGACCACAACATCTTCGTGGACGGCGTGCTGATCCCGGCCAAGTGCCTGGTCAACGAGCTGAACGTCGTGTTCGCCGCGGTCGAGACCGTAACCTACCACCACATCGAGCTCGCCGCCCACGACGTGGTGTTTGCCGAGGGCCTGCCCGCGGAGACCTATCTCGAAGTGTGCAACCGCTCGGCCTTCGCCGGCGGCGCCATCGTCGATGCGCATCCCGACTTCGCGTCGTTGCCCGACGCCAGCTACTTCGCCTTCGAGGCCCGCGGCTACGCGAAGCTGGTCCTCGCCGGCGCCGAGCTCACCGCAGTGCGCGCACGCCTCGCGGCACGGGCCGACCGCCAGGTCGACGCCGATCGCAAAGCCGCCTGAACCGGCCGGATCCGGGCCGGGGTTTTTTCCGATCCGGATCCAACTCCGCGGTGCCCGCGACCGCGACCGCGGCTTCACCCTGCTCGAGGCATTGGTGGCCTTTGCGCTCGCCTCGATTGCGCGGTCCATCTCACGACCGAACGACCGGTGATCGGCAAGCCGTACACGTCATGACCATGCGTCGGGCCGCTTTGACCAGCCGGGGACAGCGCGGCTTCACGCTGCTCGAGACGATCGTGGTGCTGGTGATCGTGGGCTTCATCGGCGCGGCACTGGCCGAAGGCACGCGTTTCGGCATCGCCGCGACCCGCACCGCCGATCGCTGGGTGGCCCATGACGAGGACGCCGCCACCGCCGAGCGCGTGCTGCGCGCCCTCGTCGCGAACGCGGTGGAGGGCGACGCGGCACCGTTCATCGGCGGCGCGCACGGCCTGGCCTTCGCGACCGTGCTGCCGACACCGCCGCCGGGGCTGCACGTGGCGGCGGCCGACGCAGCGCTCGCCGTGGAGCACGGCACGCTCGTCCTGCGCTTGACGCCGCGCTATCCCGGTGCGGCGCTGACGCCCCGGCCGCCGGTGACGCTCGTTCTCGCCGACGGCGTCGCGGGACTCGACGTCAGGTACTGGGCGCGCGGCGATGCCGGCACGGCCTAGCGCAGCACCTGGACCGCCGACCGGCTGCCGCTGCTGGTCCGTTTCCACGTCGTGCCGTGCGCCGACAGTCGGATGCCGGCCTGGCCCGACATCGTGGCGGGTCCGTTCCGCACGCAGATCCCGTCGTGAACGCGCGGGGAGAGCGCGGCTTCGCGCTGCTGCTCGTGCTGTGGTCGATGGCGATGATCGCGCTGATCGGCGCGCGCGTCACCGCCTCGGGCGGCGGCGAGGCGCGGATCGCGCGGGTGGCACTCGATCGCGCACTGCTCGAGCAGGCGGCCGACGGCGCGGTGCACGACGCGATGTTCCATCTCGCGGGCGGCACCTGGACGTGGCGCACCGCACCCGCGGAGATCGGGATCGGCCGCGTCGCGGTGGCACTCCGCCTGGCCGACGAGGGCGGGCGGGTGAACCTCAACCAGGCGCCGCGGGGCTTGATCGAGGCGCTGCTGCTGGCGGTCGGGCTGCCGGCGGACCGCGCCGCGACGCTGGCCGACGCGATCGCGGCCTGGCGCTCGGCGGGCGACCGGGCGGACGCGCGACCCTGTGACGCATCGTTCGCAATCACTCTGCTCCCGGAGGGATCTCCCCCCCATCAGCCGGCCCATTGGGAAACGATGCAGAATTGGCTGCGTGCGATCCCTATATCGGTGCCCGCGGTCTCGCATCCGCGGCAATCGACTGTCCTGTCGCTCCGCATCAGCGAAGGGTCGATCATTTCGGGATCGGCCAGCGACGCGCCCGTTCCGAGCGCATGGCGGTGCTGAACGGCAGGCACGTCCAGGCCCGCGCGGAGTTCAGTCCAGCAGGCTCAGCGCGACGTTGATATAGGTCATGTTGCTCCGTTCGGTCGGGCCGAGCTTGCCGAGCACGCAGATCCCCTCGACCGTGGCGACGAGGAACTTCGCGAGTGCGGCCGACGGCGTGCGCGAGGTGATGCTGCCATCGCGCTTGCCCTCGTCGATCGCGGTCGTGAACAGGCGCTCCAGGCCGTGGTAGAGGGCGGCAACGCGCTCGCCCACATCGGCATCGTTCGGCAGCATCTCGAGCGCGGCCGCGGTGACGAAGCAGCCTTTCTGCCCGTCATCGCGCGCGCTGTTTCTGGCGGCGCGGCGCAGGACCTCGCGAATGCCCGCGCGCTTGTCCTTCTTCGTGAAGTCACCCTCGAAGGCGGAGAGCTTCTCCTCGACATAGATGTCGAGGGCGGCAAGATAGATGGAACGCTTGTCGTCGTAGGCCTTGTAGATACTGCCGCGCGTCAGCCCCATCCCGCGGATCAGGTCCGGCAGGGACGTCGCGTGATAGCCCTTCTCCCAGAACACCTCCATCGCGTCGCGCGTGGCGACGTCGATGTCGAACTCTCGCGGCCGTCCGGGACGACCGGTGAAAACCTTCATGGCATGTCCCCGCAGGCAAGAGGTTTTCGACGCGTCGCGACTGATCGTTGCAGAACCAGCCGGGCAAACCCACGAGTTAACAAACGGGACCGGGCTGTGCATTATACTGGATCAAGCTACGTCGGACGGCGGCCATCGAAGGTCAGCGCAGGCGGCACGCCTGTCGCGGCGCTCATCCGAACGCAGGATTGATGCCGACGAGCGCTCGAACTTCCCCGAGCCGGGCGCGCGGCTCAACGTCGCTGTTCGTCTTCCCGACCGGCGAAATACTGGACCACCTCGTCCGGAACGCCCCGCAGCTGGAGGTAGTCTTCCGTGATGTCGGCGGTCTTTCGCAGACCGTCGATGTCGAGGAGCGTGATCGTCCTGTGCGCGATCGCAATGAGCCCGGAGGCGCGGAACTCCTTGAGAACGCGATTGACGTGGACCGGTGTCAGGCCGAGCGTGTCGCCCAGCTCGGTCTGGGTCAGCGGCAGCGGGAAGCTCTCCTCGGTGCTGAGACCGACGGCGGCGTGCCGCCACAGCAGCTCGCACAGGAGATGGGCGATCCGGCCGCGCGCATCGCGCCGGCCCAGCGAGACGATCAGCTCCCGCAGCATGGCTTCCTCCTGCATCGAGCTCCACCACAGGGCAGCGGAGATGCGAGGGCGCTCGGCGAATACGTCCATCATGCGCTCGCGCGACATTGACGCGATGCGAACCGGCGTGATCGTTCCGATCGAATGGTCCATCGTCCGGGCGAGAAAGACATGCATGTCGCAGAGATCGCCGGGGATCAGGAATGTCAGGATCTGCCGCCCGCCATCGTGCAGGTTGCGATAACGCAAGGCCAGTCCTTCGAGGATGCAGAACACTGATCTCGGCGTCATTCCCTCGGACACGATGTCGACGTCCGCGGGGATCGCTTCCGTCACCGCTACCAGTTCATCGAGCAGCAGGCGGTCGGATGCGGAGAGTGGCGCGAAATGCGACAGCTTGCGGATGAAAGGGTTGCCGGTCGGCAGTTCGGCGGCAAGTCCTGGGAGCGTCGAGGCGGCAGTCGTCTTGTTCGTCGGCATGCGGGAGTATCTCGGCCTGGCGCGACCTGGGCCGCCGCACGGCCGGCGGACGTCGCAATGTGAACATCCTGGTCGTTTATTACGACGCAGACGCGCCAGGTGGAAGGAGGGCAGACCTGCTCAGGTTGTCGCGGAGCCTCGCGCCGTGTCGGCGGCCGATGGTTGGGGCAGCGCCGAGAGACTGGACGCGATGCCCCGCAGCAGGCCGATCGAGGCCATGCTCACCACCACGCTGCCGTCGGCGCCCGCGATCTCCTGGCTGACGTCGACCGCGCTTTCGACCGCCCCGATCGCCACGTCCCGGCGCACCACCCCCTCCTCGACGAGCAGGAGGATCAAGCTTTCGCAGAGCATGAAGGCGGCCCGCCCGTGCGGATCATGTATCTGGCTCATCGACGAGAGCAGCGCCGGGCTGCCGTCCCTGTCGCATCATCATTCGGGTATCCGGCACGATCACGACCGCGAGGGCGGCCGATCGGTGCGCCGCGCATGATCCGCGACGAAGCCGCCCGCCGCCCGGCCGCGCTTTGCGGAACGGCAGGGTCAACCCCGGCGAGGACGGGTGCGGGTGCGGCGGGCAGCACCCGTGACCACGACCCGCTCTGCCCGCCGCTCAGGATTGCGAGACGGCCCGCCGAAGATCGATGCCGCCTTCGGTCGCATGACGATCGATCTCGCCGATCTCGTCTTCCGAGAACGCGGCGGTGTTCAGCGCGTCGAGCGAGTCGTCGAGCTGGCCCACGTTGCGGGCGCCGATCAGTGCCGAGGACATGCGTGACAGGGACGTCGTTCCGGTCCCGGGTTCCGTCTCTGTCGTGCGGCGCTTCGCTGACGGCAACTCCCGGGACCGCCGTCCCACCGTCCTCCGGTCGACACAAAGCCTGGCGACGCATCCGGCTGAACGGCGCGGCGGCGTCGCGATCGGGACCGAACGGTCACAGCTGCAGCGATCGTTGCGGATCGATGCCGCTCGCAGAACCATCAATGGTACGAAAATCCGGAGCCGGCCGGCTGCCGCTGGCCGATGCGAGATCGCCCGACCGCTCCGGCTGGAGCATGTCGGGCGATCTGCGAGTGTCAGGCCGCGTGTGCGAGGTACGCGTGCACGAAGCTCGGCAGCTGCGTGCCGAGCCAGTCGCCGATCTCCTGCTCCTCGCGTAGCGAGGTCTCCAGGATCGTGACGTCCTCGGCCGCGCCGGCCGCCTCGGCCAATGTCGCGAGCGCCTTGTAGGACGCGATCTCGTAGGCCTTGTAGCCGATCGCCGATAGCACGTTCTTGAGCAACTCGTCGGAGGCGGGCGCGTGCGCGAAGCCTGCGACCGTCGCGACCGCGCCGGCAGCCGCCTCCTTCAGCACCGACTTGCTCGTCTCGTGCCGCGCCAGCAGATTATCGAGACGTGCGGCCTGCTCGACCGAACGGTCCTTATCCTGCTGCATTGTCGCGTGGAGGTCGGGATAGGACGTCATCCGCGGCAGCTGGTTCTGCAGCGTGCCGATCGCCTGCGTCTCCACGGCGTGCTGGTTGCGCAGCCCGTCGATGTAGACCTTCATTGCTTTTGTCGTATCGGACATCTCGTGTTCTCCCGGACAGCCCGTCAGCGGCAGCCTTGCCATCCTGAGAATGGGGCCGGGTGGTGCCTTGGGAAGGCGGCTTGCGGAAAAACGCACGATCCGTGCGCCTCGCGCCTGCCGGCAGCACTGCGTGGACATGCGGCGAGCGCGGGACTGAAAGGCGGCCGCGTCCCTGGCCCATAATCCGCCTGCCGATCGGCCACCTCCGCGCGCGCTGCCGAAACCGGGCGTCGTGAGGAGCCATCTCAGAGCCCGTTTGAAAACTCTCGGTTCAGGAAGGCCAGCGCGTCGTGCGGAGCACGCCTCCGGCGTGACGCCCTGCACCCGCCAAGGGACAGTCGTCCCTTGGATCCCTGATTGTTTGAGTTGTTCCCGAGCGAAACCTGAAATTATAGACGTTGCTAACGCATTCCGTCTCCAGCGCCTGTACTCCAACCTTAAGTAAGGGGTTCTAAGGGCGACTGCCCTTGAGCTCGGTCCAGGGGCAGAGCCCCTGGCCTTCTTCGCCCGATCGAAATTTTCAAACAGCCTCTGAGGCCCATCGTCACCTCACCGCCGCGCCATCCGCGCGCACCAACCTGCTGGCGCTGAACGCCGCGATCAAGGCGGCGCGCGCGCCACGTCGGGCAGGCCGTCTTCCCGCAGGGCCGTCGCGAGACGCTGGAGATCGGGCGCGATGCTGCGGTCCTCGTCGAGATGGGCGACCACCCGGCGGATCGCTTCATGGCGCGCCGACGTGCCGTGACCGAGCCTGTGTCCCGGCCTGAGATCGATCGCCTGCGCCGCGGTGAGCATCTCGGCGGCCGCGAGCAGTCCAAGCATCCCGGCGATCGCCGCGGTCTTGCGCATGATCGGCACCGCCATGGTCGCGTAATCCTCGATCCCGTCGGCGGCTTGCAGCACCGTCACGGGAAGCGGCAGGGAGCGATGGGCGATCTCGGCCACCAGCGCCGCGACCGTCTTCTGCAAGGGTGCGAGACCGCTGCGCCCCTCTGCGCCGCGCGCGGTGAGGAACCGCGGCAGCCCCGTGGTCTCCGCCCGCATCAGCTGCATGATCCGCGCGCCGGTCAGCGCCGCCGCGCGCGACATCGCCAGGCCCAGCGTCTCGAACGCCAGCGCCAGGTGCGTGGTGTCGAAGCTCGCCGTGCCGGTGATCGTGTCGGCTGTGGGATCGAGGCCGGGCAGCACGGCCGGGTTGTCGTCGGAACTGTTCAGCGCGAGCGCCAGCGCCGCGTCGGCGGCGTCGATCGCCGCGAGCAGGCTGCCGAGCACCGGGACCGCGCAGCGGAAGCTCAGCGGATCGTGCAGGCGGCGTCCCGTGCCCGCAACCGCGAGCGCGCCGCCGGCCAGAAGCTGCCGGATCGCGCCGGCGACGCGGTGCTGGCCGGGCGCCGGATGCAGGGCCACGATGTCCGCCCGCAGGAGGCCGGGATTGGCGAGCTGCGCCTCGAAGCTCATCGCCGCCGCCGCCGTGAGGGACGCCATTGCATGCCGGGTGTCGGCGAGGGCCAGCGCGCCCAGGCCGGCGGAGGCGGCGTTCGAGGAGACCAGGGCCAGCCCGTCCTTCGCGGCCAGGATCGCGGGCGCCAGGCCGGCACAAGCGAGCGCGTCCGCGCCGTTGAGTAGCTCGCCGCGAAAGCGCGCGGTGCCCTCGCCGATCAGCACGGCGGCGATGTGGGCGAGGGGGGCGAGGTCGGCTTCGCCCACCGATCCCGTGCACGGCACCGTCGCGTGGATGCCGGCCTCCAGCATCGCCCGGTAGGCCAGCACGGTGGTCTCCGAGGCGCCCGACACGCCACGGGCGAAGCCGGCCAGCCGCGCGATCATCATCGCGCGCACCTCGATCGCGGTCGCCTCCTCGCCCACGCCCACCGCGCGCGCCAGCACCACGCGGCGCTGCAGGTCAGGGTCGTCCGGGGCGACCGCGGTGTCGGCCACCGCGCCGAGCCCGGTGGTGACGCCGTAGACGGACGCGCCCGCGGCGGCGGCCCGGCGCACCACCGCGTGCGCGTCGCGGATCCGGGCGAGTGCGGCGGGATGGAGGTGCACCGCATCGCCGCCGCGCGCCGCCTCGGCCAGGCGCCGGGGCGTGAGTGGCGTCGTGCCGCCGAGCTCGAGCGTGCTCACGCGAAGCGGAGCCGCTGGCCGATCCCGAGTTGCCGCGCCTTGGCGAGCATCGCGTGGCCGAGCGCGATGTCCGACAGCGACAGGCCGCGATGCCAGAACAGGATTGTTTCCGCGTCGTCCTCGCGGCCGGGGCGGAGGCCGGCGACGATCTGGCCGAGTTCCGCGTGCAGCGTCGCCTCCGTGAGCAGCCCCGCCTCGACATGCGCGCGCAAGGCTCCGAACTTGCCTGCGCGGCACTGGCCCCAATCGTCGACCACCACCTTGTCCATGATCCCGGTCAGCGACAGTTCGACGGCGCTCATCGTGCCGTACGGGACGACCAGCGCGCCGGGCTTGATCCATTCCGTGCGGAGCAGCGGCTCGGGCGCGTCGAGCCTTGATGCCTCGACCACGATGTCGGCGCCCTCGACGCAGGAGCGCCAGTCGGCGGTGGCGATCACTTGCTTGCCGAGGTCCCGGCTCAGGCGCGCCGCGAACGCGTCACGGCTTTCCGGGCGGCGGGAATGCACCCGGATCTCGTCGAACGCGAACAGACGGTCGAGCAGGCGCACGTTCCAGTAAGCGGTGCCGCGCGCGCCCACATGGCCGAGCACCTTCGAGCCTGGCCGGGCGAGGTATCGCGCACCGATCGCGGTGACCGCACCCGTGCGCATGTCGGTGATGCCGCTCGCATCCAGGATCGCGCGCGGGATGCCGGTGGCCGGGTCCATCAGCAGCAGGGTCGCGAGCTCCGAGGGGAGCCCGCGTCGGAAATTGTCGACGAAATCGCCCACCACCTTGACGCCCGCGAGATCGATCGGCGCGCGCAGCGCACCGCGCAGCACGTTGAAATGACCGTTCGCCACGCCCGGCTCGAGATGCATGCGCGGCTCGATCACCGCCTCGCCGCGCCCCTGCGTCGCGAGCGAGGTCTCGATCGCGTCGAGGATCTCCCCGTCGGTGATCGCCAGTGCCTCGACGTCGAACCGGTTCAGGAAATCGATGTAGATCGGCTGCATCGGCGAGGCTCTCCCGTACCATGGGCTGGCGGCGCGCGAGGCTAGCCGACGCGGCCGCAGGCGGCGAGCGGGCCGCGTGTCCCGGGCCCCAAGTCGGCGGCGCGACACCATCGAGGAACGGCGCGGCCGGACGGGTTCGCCGGCGGTCCCGGACGTCCCGATCTATCAGCAGACGAAGAACCTGCTGGTGAGCTACTCGCCGACGGCGTTGGGTTTCTTCTGAGGCGAAGAAGAAGGCCAGGGGCTCTGCCCCTGGACCGAGCTCAAGGGCAGTCGCCCTTAGAACCGATTCAATTAAGTCATGGGATCCAAGGGGCAAGCCCCTTGGCGGGTCCAGGGCAGAGCCCTGGCCTTTGAGGGGTATGAGGATGGTGGAGCGTGTGGCGGCGACCCGCGGTCGCGTTTTCAGCGAGGCGAAAATGGGCGAGATGGCGGCTATCGGCGAGGGAGCGCGCTAGACGTCGATCTTCGCTTGCTGCCGGACCTGCCTCGCCCGTTCCGGACGTCATTCTTACGGTTTCGAGGCGGAGGCAGGCGTGCCCCGGCTTCGCTGCAGGGCGCAATCCTCCGTCTTTACAACGCCCGGAACATCAGCGGCACTGGGTGATATCGAGGCAAGTGGCGTCTACCATGCATGCGCGCTGAGCACCCAGCGCGTCTCTGCCGGGAAACAGGCCCGCATCGACGCTGCGGGACTTTGACCACCTCCTCGAAACCCTCCTACGCTCCTCAAGCGACGGTGCAGGCCTACAACGAAGCGTGCCGGGTCCGCGACGGCGTCGCTGGAGACTGACATGAAGGTTGGCGTCTTTATACCCATCGGCAACAACGGCTGGCTGATTTCCAGGAACGCGCCGCAATACATGCCGTCCTTCGACCTGAACAAGGAGATCGTGCTGCGTGCGGAGCGCCACGGTTTCGATTTCGCGCTGTCGATGATCAAGCTCCGCGGCTTCGGCGGTGAGACCGAGTTCTGGGAGCACAACCTCGAATCCTTCACGCTGATGGCCGGCCTTGCCGCCGTCACCAGCCGCATCCAGCTGTTCGCCACCGCGGCCACGCTGACGCTGCCGCCCGCCATCGTGGCAAGGATGGCGGCGACGATCGATTCCATCTCGCATGGCCGCTTCGGCGTGAACCTGGTCACGGGCTGGCAGCGACCGGAATATTCCCAGATGGGTCTCTGGCCGGGCGACGCGCATTTCGAGCGCCGCTACGACTATCTCGCCGAATATGCGCAGATCCTGCGCGACCTGTGGGAGACCGGACGGTCCGATTTCAAAGGCGACTTCTTCCGGATGGAGGATTGCCGGGTCAGTCCGCGCCCCGAAGCGCCGATGAAGGTCATCTGTGCCGGTTCCAGCGGTGCCGGCATGGCATTCTCGGCGAAGTATGCCGACTACAACTTCTGTTTCGGCAAAGGCGTGAACACGCCGGCTGCGTTCGCGCCGAATGCGGAACGCCTCATGGCGGAGACCGCGAAGACCGGGCGGCAGGTCGGAACCTACGTCCTGTTCATGATTATCGCCGACGAGACCGACGCGGCGGCCGAGGCCAAATGGGAACACTACAAGGCAGGCGCCGATCACGAGGCGATCGCCTGGCTTGGCCAGCAGGGTGCGGCCGACAAGCGCGCGACCGACGACACCAACATCCGCCAGATGGCGGATCCGACCTCGGCCGTGAACATCAACATGGGAACGCTGGTCGGATCCTATGCCACGGTGGCGCGGCTGCTCGACGAGGTCGCGACCGTGCCCGGAACGGACGGCGTGCTGCTGACGTTCGACGAGTTCGTCGACGGCGTCGCACTGTTCGGCGAGCGCATCCAGCCGATGATGACGTCCCGCCGCGACGTGGTGTCGGGTCTCTCGCAGAAAGGATCGATGTGATGGGCGATACGAAGGCAACCGGTTACGCGCCGCAGGTGGGCGGCAACCACTACGTCACGCTGCCGGCGACACCCGAGCCGTTGCGAGTCAAGATCAGCGAGACCGCCCTGGTCGTGGTCGACATGCAGAACGCCTACGCGACCGAGGGCGGCTATGTCGACATCGCCGGCTTCAGCGTGGAAGGCGCGCGCGGCGCCATCGCCCAGACCAAGGTGGCAGTGGAGGCCGCGCGCGCGGCAGGCATCCCGGTGATCTACTTCCAGAACGGCTGGGATCCCGGCTATGTCGAGGCGGGAACACCGGGTTCGCCCAACTGGCACAAGTCGAACGCGCTGAAGACCATGCGCGCGCGGCCCGAGCTGCACGGCACGCTGCTGGCAAAAGGAACCTGGGATTACGCGATCGTCGACGAGCTCACTCCCGAGCCGGGCGACATCGTGGTGGCCAAGACGCGGTACAGCGGCTTCTTCAACACGAACATGGACAGCGTGCTGCGTGCGCGCGGCATCCGCAACCTCGTGTTCACCGGAGTGGCGACGAACGTGTGCGTGGAATCCTCGCTCCGCGACGCGTTCCATCTCGAATATTTCGGCGTGGTGCTGAAGGACGCGACCCATCACCTCGGTCCCGACTTCATCCAGGAGGCGGCGCTCTACAACATCGAGAAGTTCTTCGGCTGGGTCTCGACCACCGGCGATTTCACGCGCGCGGTTTCGCAAGTCCCGCCCGAGGCGGACCAGTCGGAAGGACACCCCTCCTGATGCCGAAACAGGTGATCGCGTTGCCGGGTGCCGGGGCGCCGCTCGCACCCTTCTCGGCCGGCACGATGGCCGACGGCGTCGTCTACGTGTCGGGAACGTTGCCGTTCGACGCGGAGAACAACGTCGTCCACGTGGGCGATGCGGCGGCGCAGACCCGCCATGTGCTGGAGACCATCAAGTCGGTCATCGAACAGGCCGGCGGCTCGATGGCGGACGTCACCTTCAACCACGTCTTTCTCACCGACTGGGCGAATTACGGCGCCATCAACCAGGTCTATGCGGAGTATTTCCCGACCGATCGGCCGGCGCGGTATTGCGTGCAGGTCGGCCTGGTGAAGCCCGACGCGCTGGTCGAGATCGCGTCGGTCGCGCATGTCGGCAAGTAAGGCCAGGGCTCTGCCCTGGACCCGCCAAGGGACAGTCGTCCCTTGGAACCCTGATCGTTTGGATCACAGACGTCGGCTAATGCATTCCGTCTCCTGTGCCTGTACTCCAACCTTAAGTAGGTGGTTCTAAGGGCGACTGCCCTTGAGCTCGGTCCAGGGGCAGAGCCCCTGGCCTTCTTCAACGGACACGATCCCGCCCAATCAACGCCAACCCCTCCGCCACCGAGACGAACTCCCCGCCGCCCGACAGCCGATCCGCGCCGAACCTCTCCGCGAACAGCCGCCGCACCGCCGGCACCAGCGACGTGCCGCCCGTGAGAAACACCCGGTCCACCTCGCTTTCCCGCACCCCGGCATCCCGCAGCGCCGCATCCACCGTCGCCCCGAGCTTCGCCACATCGGGCGCGATCCACGCCTCGAACGCCTCGCGCCGGACCACCTCCTCCATGCGGAAGCCCGCATGGTCGAACCGCAGCACCGCCTCCGGCGCCACCGACAGCGCCGCCTTCACGCCCGACACCGCCTGGTAGAGTTCGTAGCCGAGGCCGCCGCGCAGCAGCGCCAGCAGCGATGCCAACCGCTCAGGATGCGCCGCGGTCCGCATCACCGCCTCGATGTCGCGCAGCGTGCGCGGTGCGGCCATCAACGACAGCCGGTGCCAGCGCGCGAACGAGGTGAACCATTCGGGCGGCACCGGCAGTGCCTGGCCGGACGGGCTGTAGGTGCTCCCCTTGCCCAATCGCGGCGAGACCACCTGGTCGACGATGCGGAAATCGAACGTGTCGCCGGCGATGCCGATGCCGGCATGGCCGAGCGGGAGTGCCGGGCGTTCGCTGCCGGGCTCGAAGCGCATCACGGAGAAATCGCTGGTGCCGCCGCCGAAATCACCGATCAGCACGGTGGCGGGCGCGTCGAGCGTGCGCGCGAACCGGTAGCCGGCGGCCTCCGGCTCGAGCGCGGTCTCGATCGCCGCCCAGCCGGCGAGCGCGTAGGCGCCACGCAGCCTGCGCTCGCCGAGTGCGTCGTCCGCGCGCTCGCCCACGAAGCGGACGGGGCGGCCGGCGATCAGGGTCTCGCCCGGCTTCGGCAGGACGGCGCGCAGGAAGATCGAGAGCAGCGCTTCCAGCGTGTAGGGCCGGCCGAACACGCGTGTTTCGGAAAAACTCGCCTGCGCCAGGTAGCTCTTGAGCGACATCATCAGCCGCGTGTCGAGCGGATCGTCGAGGTGCTGGTCGATCGCGTCCGGTCCGACGGCGTGCTCGACCGGTCGCGCGCGGCTGTCGGACGCGGCGAAGCACAGCACGGAGCGCACCATTTCGAGGTCGGCGAGCCCGAAGCGGTGCCGCACGGTGGCAACCGTGCCGTCGGGCTGCAGGCTGGCCACGACGCTGTTCGTGGTGCCGAAATCGACGCCGATCATCCGTTCCTCGTGCGCGCGCGGGACGCGCTTTCAAGCGCCCGCGCGTTCGCGTGGCAAGGGGGCGGGCGCTTGCCGGGTCGATCTGGCGGGCACGAGGTGGCATTCTCGGGCAACGACTCGGGTGGCGATTCGCGACGGGGGAGGCTGATCATCGGAGCGCTTCGAGCCAATGCCTCGCCGCGCGGGGCGACCCCGGCGGCTGACATGCCGCCCACCTTTCCGGCGTCGCAGGTGCTGCCGTGGGAGATCCACCCCGCGCTGACCGAGGAGCGGCTGCGGTTCTGCGCTCGATTGCTGGCCAACGCGCGGCGCGACGCGGTGCGGATGGCGTCGCCCGAGATGGGCGATGACAGCTGGTCGGTGGGCTGCCGCGCCTACGCCTTCGGCAAGCAGCGCCTGCAGCGGACGGCGGAGGCGCGCACCTGCAACTGGCTCACCGTGCTCGACGGCAGCCATCATTTCGTTTTTCTGATCGAGAACGTGCCGGTCCGCTTCTTCCGGGGGGCGGCCGACGAGCCGACCGCGCGCACGCTGCGCCGACAGGTGATCGAGGCCGAGCAGCTGTCACTCGCACTGGGGAAGGAACGCGCGGAGGGCCTGGTGTTCCGCATGGCGCTCGAGGCGGAGGCCGCGAGCGATGTCGAGCGCGTGGTGTTCCTGGCGCTGCGTGGCGAGGAGGGGCAGGTCGAGTGTCTCTGGCCGGTGCCGCTCGCCGACAAACAGGAACCGGCTGCCGTGCCGATGCAGCTGCGGCTGCTCGGCGAGGATGCCGAGGAGCGCACCGTCCGGACCAGGCGGAACAGGGCCTGATCGTGTCCACCCAGACCCCTTGCCGGTGACGGCGGACGCGGCACGACCGCCTGGCGCCGCCGCCACGTCGCGTTCCGCCGGGCTTGAAGTGATCGACCCGAGCGGCGCGCGGCAGCAGCGCATCCGCCGCAACCTCAGACGGCTTCTCCTGCCGATCGCCGGCGTGACGCTGGTGATCGCGTCGCTCGTCGGCATCGGCCTGCACACCGACAGCCTGGTGCGCGCGAGCTCCGAGCGCCTGACGCACGACCTGCTTACCGCCACGCAGACCACGGTCGCCCAGGAGGTCGCGAGCTACCTCGCGCCCGTGACCGAAGGCGGCGCCATCGCCCACGACATGCTCCAGCACGCGGCACCCGGCGACAAGGCCGATCCATTCACGCTGTTCGCGGGCGCGGTGCTGCGCCAGACGCCGCAGGTCCAGGCCTTCTATCTCGCCAGTTCCGACGGCGATTTCGAGCTGCTGCAGCGCCACGGCGCGGGCGGGGTGGAGCAGGTGATCGTCACCGCGCAGAGCGGCACGCGGCGGCGGACCACGCTCCACACCGACGCGGACGGCCACCCGACGGAGCCGCCCGACACGGCGCCCAGCGACTACGATCCGCGCAAGAGCCTGTTCTACACGGCACCGGTGCAGTCGAAGGCGGCCTGGTGGTCGGATCCGCACGTCTTCACGCCCACCGGGCAGCCGATCGTCACCGCCTCGGTCGCCTACGCCACGGGCGACGGCCGCGACCATGTGGTGGCGGTCAACATCTCGCTCGAGCAGCTCTCGGCTTTTCTCGCCTCGCTGCATATCGGCATCAATGGCCGCGCGATGATCGTGCGCCGCGACGGGCGTGTGATCGCGGCACCCGCACTCGCGACACTGTCGGGTGCCGCCGTCACCACGGCGACGCTGGATCCTGCCGGCGCACGCGGCCCGGAGACCGAGCTCACGCGCGCCTACGACGTGTTTCGCGTGCAGGGGTTCGGGCCGCACAGCTTCGCGATCGGCCGCAAGCCCTACATCTCGATCGCCGCCAGGCTGCCCGCCGGGGATGCCGGCTGGGTGCTGCTGGTGGTCGTGCCCGCGCGCGACTTCGCGACCTTCACCACCGGCAACAGCCGCAGCCTGCTGGCCTGGTCGCTGGTGACCGTGGGCCTGGCCGCGATCCTCGCGGGGTTCCTGGTCTATCAGGGGCAGCGGAGCGACCGGCTGCTGTTCGCCATCGCGGCCCGCGACGAGCGCGCGATCGCCGATCGCCGTGCGCTCCGCGACCTGCTCGACGATCCGTCGCTGCTCGATCCGGCCGCCGAGCTTCCCGCTTTGACCGAGCAGCTCTGCGCACTTGCGGTCGCCGACCGCGCCGGCCTCTGGCGACTGGCCGAGGACGAGACGCTGCATTGCGAGGACCTGTTCGATCGGGCGGATGGCGGCCACCTGGCCGGTCTCGAATTGCGGCCCGAGGATGCGGGCGCGCAGGGGCAGCCGCGCCACGACTTCGCCGACGCCGTCCGCGCGGCCGCCGACGGCGACGCGATGCTCGACATCGCCGACCCTGCGCGCGACCCGCGCACCGCGCGGTTCCACCGGCTGCATCTGCGCGGCGCGCATGTCGGCCGTCTGACGATCCTGCCGGTGCAGGCGGAAGGAACGCTGTTCGGCGCGATCGTGCTGGAGAATGCGCGTCGGGCCGCCGAGGTGCGGCCGGCGCTCGAACTCGTGGCCGGCATCGCGGCGTTACGCCTGCGACGGGCGGCGCCGTCGGGCGATCGCGCGCCGGACGACGACGAGCGCGGGCGGCCATCGGAACCCGAGATCCCGTCCGGCACCTCGCTGTTCCTCGCGGCGGGGGCGGATCCGGCCTCGGGCGAGGCGCTGATGCAGGGTTCCTTTCCGTCGGTCGCCGTGATGGTCGCGGCGTTTGGCGGTGTGGGCGGTGCCGGGCCACGCGACGCGGACGCGCGCGACACGATCGCGCTGGTCTCGCACATCACGCGCGGGATGACGGAGATCGCGCGCCGGCATCGGCTTTTTCTCGTGCGCATCGCCGGCCACCGTCTGCTCGCGGCCTCGGGCTGCACCGAGGTGCCCGATCCGGAGGCGCCCGTGCGGCTGGCGGAGGCGGCGCTGGCACTGCGCGACCTCGTGACCAACGTGCTGGCGAACGCCGACATCGACCCCGTGTTCCAGATCGGGATCGATGTCGGGCGCGCACTCGGCGCCGTCGTCGGCGCCGGCGGCGACGCGCAGACCGGGCAGCCCCGCTTGGGCGTGTTCAACCTGTGGGGCGAGGCGATCACGGGGGCCGAGCGCATGGCGCAGAGCAACCATCTGCCCGGCGCGATCCAGGTCACCGAGGCGGCGCAGTCGCTGCTGCGAGATCGCTTCCTGTTCCGCAGCCGCGGCCATTTCTACGACCCGCGCGCGGGCGTGCGGCGCACCTACGTGTTGGCGGGACGGCGATGACGCCGGCGATCGGGCCCGGGCGGTCCCGTTTGCATGCGCTGGCCACGATCGGGCGCGCCACGCGCGTCGCGCTGCGCTTCCTGCTGGCGATGGTGGGCGGCGGCTACGGCGTGCTGCGCGAGGCGATCCGGCCGTCGAGCTGGCGCCGGACCACGCGCGCAGAGTTCCGCCGCACGCTGAACCAGGCGGCCGGGGGCGGCGTGGTGAGCACGCTGTTCGCGGCCGCACTCGTGGGCCTCGCCGTGATCAGCCAGGCCTTCTACTGGCTCGGCATCGCGGGCCTGATCCGCAGCAGCTTCTCGGCGCTGGTCAGCGTGCTGCTGAGCGAGCTGGCACCGATCCTGGTGGGCATCATCCTGCTGGGGCGCAGCGGCATGCGGCTGATCTCGGAAATCGGCCTGCTGAGCTCGGCCGGCTACGTGCGCACGATGGAGGCGCAGGGGCTCGATCCGTTCCTGCTGATCGTGATGCCGCGCGCACTCGCACTCACGATCTCGGCCTTCACGCTCGGCATCGTGTTCTCGGTGGCAAGCCTGCTCGTGGGCTTCGCGGTGGCGCGTGGGGAAGGGGTTCTGTCACTGTCGATCTGGAGCTTTCTCGATGACGTGGCCAGCACGCTGCACAATTCCGACTACGTCACCGTGCCGCTGCGACTGATGCTGGTGGGCTTTCTCGTGGGCCTGTCCTGCTGCCTCACCGGGCTTGCCGCACAGCAGGAGAGCGAGATTTCCGACCTGCTGTCGCGCGGCTTCGCCCGTGGCATCGTCACCGTGCTGGCGGTCAACGTGCTGCTGTCGCTGCCGGCGGTGGCGTCGTGAGGCCAGGGGTCCTCAAAGGCATCGGCCACGGTCCGGTGCTGGTGCTCGACGAGGCCCGCCTCAGCTTCGAGGGTACGCATCTGTCGCCCGCGCCGATGAGCATGAGGCTCGACGCGGGGGACTGCGTGCTGGTCACCACGCGCACGCATGCGGATGCGGCGGCGTTCGCCGATCTCTGCAGCGGCCTGCTGCCGCTCGAGAGCGGCCGCGTGCTGTTTCAGGAACTCGATTGGGTGCGGCTGCCGGCCCGCGAGCTGCACGCGCTGCGCGGCCGTATCGGGCGCATCTTCCATCGTGGTGCCTGGAACGTGGTCGAGAGCGTCGAGCAGACGGTGCTGATGTCGGAGCTGCATCACACGCGCCGCTCCACGTCCGCCGTCACCGACGAGGCCGTGCAACTGGCGCAGCAGTTCGGACTGCCCGGTCTGCCGGTCGGCCGTCCGAACACCGTGGGCGATGCCGACCTGGCGCGCGCCTCCTGCGTGCGTGCGTTTCTCGGCAGTCCCGCGCTGCTGCTGATCGAGCCTCCGACACTTGCCGGTCCCGAAGTCATGCAGCCGGTGATGCAGGCGCTCGCCGAAGCGCGCGGGCGCGGGGCGGCGGCAATCTGCTTCAGCCGGCGCGCGCGGATCTGGGAGGCGGCGCTCGCAGGGTTCAGCCAGCGCTTGGCACTCAACGATGACGGGCTCGTCCCGCACCGGAGTTCCTGATGCTGGGTTTTCGCGCACGTGCCGGCCGCACCCGATCCGAGCGGCCAATCCGGCGACGCCAGTACACCGACGAATGGGTCGGCCTGCTCGTGCTGCTGACGGTGGCGGTGTTCTTCGCGGCCGCGATCGAGGCGGGCGTGCTGCACCAGTGGCTGCAGCCGCCCGGACGGCTGCACATCCTGCTGCCGCAGACCGGCGTCGGCGGCCTGTCGCCCGGCGCGGATGTCGAGGTGGTCGGCATCCATGCCGGCACGGTGCGGTCGGTGCGCCTCAACACCGACGGCGCGATGTATGCGGTGGCCGAGATCGACCCGCAGGCCGAACCGTTCATCCGGCGCGACAGCCGCGCCACGATCAGCCTGCGCTACGCGGTGGCCGGCGCCGCGTATGTCTCGCTCAGCCGCGGCAAGGGCGAGCCGATGGATTGGAACTACGCGGTCGTGCCTGCGACCACCGCGAACAATCCGGTCGACCTGCTCACCGAAACCATCCGCGACATCCAGGCGAAGATGACGCCGATCCTCGCGAACGCCGAGGATGCCACGGGTTCGTTGAAAACCATCCTGGACGATATCAGGCAGGGCAAAGGCAGCGCCGGAAAACTCCTGACCGAAGACACGATGATCCGCAGCGCCGAGCAGACGCTGGCGACCCTCCAGTCAACCGTCGCGAAACTGCAGCCGATCGAGAACAAGGCGTCCACCGTGGTCACGCATACCGATGCCGTCGTCAGGCATACCGACGCCGTCGTCGGCAATCTTCGCGCCATCACCGCGGATTTGCGCGCGGCCTCGCCCGCTCTGCCGGCGATCACCGCGCATGCCGCGGAGGCCAGCAAGGATCTTCCCGCACTGATGCTGCAGGCGCGCGTGACCGCGAACGAGCTGCAGCGCCTGCTGGCTCAGCTGCGCACGCTCTGGTATCTCGGCGGCAGCGGCGCGCCGAAGGGCGACCCGCATCGCGTGCCGCCGTCGGACATCGAGCCGTGAGGCGTGCCATCCTCCTGTTGCCGCTCCTCTGGCTCGCGGCCTGCGGCGACGGCGCGTCGCGTCCGTCGGACGATGCGATGGAGCAGGCCTTTTCCGCAGGGCGATTGCTGTCGTCGCAGCGGGATCCGCAGGCGGCGGAGACCCAGTTCGAGACCGCGTACAAGCGCGCCGTGCTCCGCGACGATGCCGCCGCGATCGGCGATGCCGGATATGATCTCGCCTCGGCGCAACTGGCACAATTCCATTCCGAGAGCGCGCTGGCGACGGTCGCGCGCGCACGCGCGGCGCTGGCACTCCGAGGACATCGGTCGACCGCGGAGCTCGCGCTCGTCGAGGCGGCGTCGCTCCACCAGCTCGGGCGCGATCGCGAGGCGATGGCGGCGGCCGGGCCCGCGACGACCTCGCCCGACGCGGATCTCGCCGAGCGCGCGACCTACCTGCTGGGGCTGGCGGCCGACGCGAGCGGCGACGTGCAGACACTCGCCGCCGCTTGCGATGTCCTGCGTCGACCGCACCCGAAACCGTCGATGGCACGGCAGGCCGACGCGGACGAACTCGCGGCGCGCGTCGCGCTGCGTCACGACCGCACCTTCGCCGCGGAACAGGCGGCACTCTCGACTTCCGCGGAGCGACGGACGCTCCTCGACTACCGCGGCATGCGCGTCGCACTCGAACTTGCAGCGCGCGCCGCCCAACAATCGGGCGACACGACGCGCGCTGCCGCCTACGCGCAGCAGGCGGACGAGAGCGCGGCGTCAGGACCCTGAACACGGCAGCTCCGTTCCCGAACTGCGTCCACAGCACCTCCTTGCCCGCGACCGGTGTCAGGCGCTCGTTCGCACGGCAAGGCGATGTCGCGCACAAACCCGGGAATGGCCGGTTTCGTTGTGGCCACCGACCCCAGGGCATCACGCCTGGCCAGGAGGCGTCCCGCATGGCCTACGAGATCAGCGTCGGACCGGCCCAGCTCACGATCAATGTCGGCGAATGCGTGCTGATCACCGAGACCGACGGCGCGATCCGCCAGCCGAGCGAGCGCGGGCTGTTCTATCGCGACACCCGCCTGATCAGCGCCTGGAACGCGAGCGTGAACGACCTTCCTTGGACGCTCCTGAACTCGGCCGCGACCGCGCCCTACGCGGCGCAGATCGTGCTGGTCAATCCGGTGCTGCCGACCGATCAAGGCGACATACCGGAACGCACGATCAGCCTCACCGTCTCGCGCATGCTGGGCGTGGGGGGCCTCCGCGAGACGCTGGAGATCCGCAATCACGGCGCCGCACGCGTCCGGCTGGCGCTGGCGATCCGCATCGCCTGCGACTTCGCCGACATCTTCGACGTGAAATCGCACAGGCTCGTCTCGCGCGGGGACACCGAGACGACCTGGTCGGCGGCCACCGGCACGCTCGAGACCGTGCATGTGAATGCCGGCTTCCGGCGCGGCGTGTCGGTCTCGGCGGCCGAGGCCATGACCAAGCCCGCACTCCGCGACGGCGCGCTCGCCTTCGCGGCCGAGATCGCATCGCAGGGTGTCTGGAGCCGCGAGCTTCTCTACGCGGTGATCGACGGCGAGCGGACGCTCGAGCCCTCCCGCGCGCGGTTCGCGTCCCGTCACGGCTCCGAGCAGGAACAGGCGAGTGCCACCTGGTGCGCCCAGGCGATGCGGCTCGCGACCTCGCACACTCCGCTCGCGCAACTCTACGCGCGGTCGGTCGCCGATCTCGCAGCGCTGCGCCTGCCGATCGAAGGCACCGACCTGCACGCGTTCGTGCCGGCTGCCGGCATTCCGTGGTTCGTGGGGCTGTTCGGACGCGACAGCCTGATCGCCGCCTTGCAGACGGTCGCGATCTATCCCGATTTCGCCAGGGGAGCACTCGATGTCCTGGCCCGCTACCAGGCGGACGGGTTCGACGACAGCCGCGACATGCAGCCCGGCAAGATCCCGCACGAGCTCCGCCGCGGCGAGCTCGCCGAGCTCGGCCTCGTGCCGTACCGGCCGTATTACGGAACCGCGGATGCGACCCCGCTCTACGTCATCCTGCTGCACGAGGCCTGGCGTTTCACGGGCGACCGCGCGCTGATCGACGCGCATCTCGAGACGGCCGAACGCTGCCTGCGCTGGATCGACGAGCATGGCGACCCCGACTGCGACGGCTTCCAGGAATACCGCAGGCTTGCGCCCGACGGTGCCGAGAACCAGGGCTGGAAAGATTCCGGTAACGCCATTCTCGACGAGCACGGCCGCGACGTTCCCGCCCCGAAGGCGCTCTGCGAGTTGCAGGGCTACGTCTACGACTGCTGGCGCCGCATGGCGGCGATCTATGAGGCGCTCGACCGCCCGGCGGACGCGCAGCACACCCGCGACAAGGCGCAGGCACTCTACGATCGTTTCAACGCGACGTTCTGGAACGAGGAGCTCGGCTTCTACGCGCTGTGTCTCGACCCGGCGAAGCGCCCGGTCATGACGATCGCGTCGAATGCGGGGCATCTCCTCTGGTCCGGCATCGTGCCGCCCGACCGCGCCCGCCGCGTCGCCGACCGCCTGCTGGCGCCCGACATGTGGAGCGGTTGGGGCATTCGCACGCTGTCCGCGGACCATCCGGCCTACAATCCGCACGACTATCAGCTCGGTGCCATCTGGCCGCACGATAACGGGCTGATCGCGCTCGGCCTCAAGCAATACGGTTTTCACGCGGAGGCGGCTCGCATCGCCAAGGGGCTGGTCGACGCCGCCGACCGTTTCCTGCTGCACCGGCTGCCCGAGGTGTTCGCCGGCATCGCGCGCGCCGACACGCCGTTCCCCGTGCAGTATCTCGGCGTCAGCGTGCCGCAGGCCTGGGCCTCCGGCACTGTGTTCTTCCTGCTGCGCTCGTTACTGGGCGCACGGGCCGACCCGGAGGCGTCCTCGCTATCCGTCGATCCTTATCTTCCGGAATGGCTACCGGATCTTTGGCTCGCGGGCTTCCATGTCGGCGATCATCGCGTCGATCTGCGGGTCTGGCGTGAAGGCACGGAAACGCTTGCCGAGATCACCGGCGACACTGCAGTCACGCTCACCCGGCGCGCTTTCCGCACCGCGACGTCACGTTAGAAGAGAGCGGTAGAAAGAGGGGCAGCGTGCGTCACATGCTGGAGGCCTGATGCCGCCAGGCACCACACGACGCCCCTCGCCTTTCTACTTCTGCTTCAGAACCTCATCTGCCGCTTTCGGGTCCAGCTCCCGCGCCGCATCCGCGAGAAAGGAACTCTCATCCTTCTCGCCACGCGAGGCGGCGTCCTGCGCGTCGTGCGCGAGATCCTTCGCTTCGGTTGCGCGATCCACTCCGTTCTCAACGATCTTGTCTGCCATCTGCGTGTCCTCCGCGTGTGGAAGCCTGATCAAGCGCCGAGTTCGGGACCGGTTCCGTCGAACTCCGGCCACATCTGCGCATCCCACGCGCACAGATCCGGACAGGGAACCCCCGATCCATGCCGGGCCGCCGCCGCCGCAGAGAAGCCGCCCTGGCCTGGCCGCACCCGGCCGGCGGATCTTGCTCGCTTCCGGCGACGCCGCGCTCGGCGCGATCGATCTGGCGGCCGTGCGCACCCACGAGGCGCCGTGCTCTATCGCGCATCTGCGGCCCGCTCAGGCGGCGCTCGAGGCGTTGGCACTCGCCACAGCATCATCCGTGCGGAGCTGCCGCCGCAACGCGGCTGACCGTCAGACGCTGCCCGAAGAACGCCGCCACGCACAGGCAGGCCCCGAACGCGCACACCGCCGGCCAGCCGCCATGGTCCCAGGCGAACACCGCGACCGCGGAGCCGGCGGCACTGCCGAAGAACATGCCGCCCACATACACCGTGTTCAGCCGGCCGCGCGCCTCCGGTCGCAGCGCATAGATCACGTGCTGGTGCGAGATCATCGCACCCTGCTCGCCCAAGTCCAGCAGCAGCACGCCCACCGCCAGCAGCGCGATGCTGTGGGCGAACGCGAAGGCCAGCCATGACAGCAGCATCACGACGATGCTGATGCGGATGACCACGCGCGGCCCGCGCCGGTCGGCGGAATGCCCGGCCACGGGGGCGAGCAGCACGCCGGCCGCACCCACCAGTCCGAACAGGCCGCTCGCCTCCGCACCCAGCCCGTAGGCGCGGTCGAGCTCGAGCGTGAGCACGGTCCAGAAGGCGATGAACGAGGCGAACAGCGCGGCCTGCGTGATCGTGGCCGCGCGCAGTGCGGGCTCCTCGCGCCACAGGTCGAGCATCGAGGCCAGCAGCGCGCCGTAGCGGACCTGGAGCGATGGCGGCCGGCGCGGCAGGGTCAGCGCCAGCACCACGTAGGTCACGGCGACCAGTCCCACCTCCAGCCCGAACACCGCGCGCCAGCCTGCATGGTGCGCCACGATGCCGGCCACCACCCGCCCCAGCAGGATGCCGAGCAGGAGCCCGCTCATCACCGTGCCCACGGTCCGGCCGCGCCGTTCGGGCGCGGCGAGCTCGGCCGCGAACGGAACGATCTGCTGGGCGAGGGTGGCCGACACGCCCACCAGCACCGAGGCCGCCACCAGCATCGCCGCCCCCGGCGCCACCGTGGCCAGGGCAAGTGCTACTGCCAGCACCACGAGCTGGCCCAGGATCAGCCGCCGGCGCTCGACGATGTCGCCGAGCGGCACCAGCAGGAACAGGCCCACCGCGTAGCCGAGCTGCGTCGCGGTCGACACCATGCGGACGAGCGCCTGGTGGCCGGGAAAGGCGAGCTCCAGCAGGCCCAGCAGGGGCTGGTTGATGTAGATGCTGGCGACCGCGACGCCGCAGGCGATGGCCATGACGAGCGTGAGGGTGCGGGTGATGGTGGCCTCCTAAGACCAGGGGCTCTGCCCCTGGACCCCGCCAGGACAAGCAGTCCTGGACCTGCCTACAAAGTGGGGTCTGGGGTCTAGACCCCAGCCGGGTTCAAGGGCGGGAGCCCTTGCCTTCTGTTTCTACGAGTTCGCGCTTCATCTCGAGTTCGAGCCACTGCTCCTCGGCCGCGGCAAGCTTCTGCCGGGCGCTCTCTGCGGCGGCGGCCGTCTTGTCGAACAGCGCGCGGTCGCGCCCGTAGAGGCCCGGATCCCCCAGCGCCGCATCGTGCTTCGCGATCGCCGCCTCGAGCTCAACCATGCGCGCGGGCAGGGTCGCGAGTGCATGCGTGTCCTTGAAGGTGAGTTTGCGCGGGACGCTCGGAGCCACCGCGCCCTTCATGCGGGTGGCGCGCTCCTCGCGGCCGGACGCGGGAGCGAACGGGCTCGAGCCGCGCTGGGCGAGCATGTCGCTCCAGCCGCCGGCGTATTCCAGCCATCGGCCTGCGCCCTCGGCCACCAGCACGCTCGTCGCGACACGATCCAGGAAATCGCGGTCGTGGCTGACCAGCAGCACAGTGCCCGGGTAGCTCGAGAGCAGGTCCTGCAGCAGGTCGAGCGTCTCGATGTCGAGGTCGTTGGTGGGTTCGTCGAGCACCAGCACGTTGGACGGGCGCACCATGGCGATCGCGAGTGCCAGGCGTCCGCGCTCGCCGCCCGACAGCGTGCCCACGGGCGTGCGCGCCTGCTCGGGGCGGAACAGGAAGTCCTTCAGCACGCCGATCACGTGGCGCTTCTCACCGTTCACGGTGACGGTGTCGCCCTGGCCGCCGGTCAGCGTGTCGGCGAGGCGGATGTCGGGGTCGAGGCCGCGGCGGAGCTGGTCGAGGGTGGCCAATTCGATCGCGGCGCCGAGTGCGACCTTGCCCCGATCGGGCGTGACCGAGCCCGTGAGCAGCCCAAGCAGCGTCGACTTGCCGGCACCGTTCGGCCCCACGATGCCGAGCCGGTCGCCCCGGATCACGCGGAGGTCGAGGCCGCTCACCACCTCGCGCGGCGGGGCGTCGTTCTCGGCGGGCCAGGATTTCCCCACCCCCTCGGCCACCGCGACCAGGCGGCCGGACATCTGGCCCTCGCTCGCGGCGAGCCGGAGATCGCCGCGCTGGGAGGCGCCGTCGCGGTGCTTCTGGCGGAGTGCCGCGAGCTCGGCGACGCGACGGACGTTGCGCTTGCGCCGCGCGGTGACGCCGTAGCGCATCCAGTCCTCTTCGCGCTGGATCTCGCGGCCTAGCTTGTGGCGGGCGGTTTCCTCCTCCTCCAGCACGGTGTCGCGCCAGTCCTCGAAATGCGCGAAGCCGCGATCCATGCGGCGGGTGCGGCCCCCGTCGAGCCACACCACGCCGCGGGCGACGCGCTCGAGCAGGCGGCGGTCATGGCTGATCAGCAGCAGGCCCGCGCGCATCGCGGCGAGCTCGGTCTCGAGCCACTCGATGGCGGGCAGGTCGAGATGGTTGGTAGGCTCGTCGAGCAGCAGGAGGTCGGGGGCGGGGGCGAGCACGCGGGCGAGTGCGGCGCGGCGGGTCTCGCCGCCGGAGAGGCGCGCGGGGTTCTCGCGGCCGTCGAGGCCGAGCGCTTCGAGCAGCGTGGTCGCGCGGTGCGGGTTGTCGCCGGCGCCGAGACCCGCCTCGACGTAGTCGCGAACGGTGGCGAACCCGGCGAGATCGGGCTCCTGCGCGAGGATGCCGACGGTGGTGCCGGGCTGGAGAAAGCGGGTGCCGCCGTCCGGCGCGAGCAAGCCGGCGGCGACGCGCAGCAGGGTCGACTTGCCCGAGCCGTTTCGGCCGACCAGGCAGAGCCGGTCGCCGGTGCCGATCGCGAGCTCGGCGCCGTCGAGCAGGGGTGCCGAGCCGAGCGAGAGGCGGATGTCCTGGAGGGCGAGCAGCGGGGGTGGGGCCATGCGCGGGGTATGGCACGAAGTGGTGCACTGCGTCAGGCGGCTGCCTCAGAAGAAGGCCAGGGCTCTGCCCTGGACCCGCCAAGGGGCTTGCCCCTTGGATCCCATGACTTAAAGAATCGGTTCTAAGGGCGACTGCCCTTAGCGGGGTCCAGGGGCAGAGCCCCTGGCCTTCTTAGGCGCCGGCACGCCACGCGGCCCCCATGCCGACCACCAGCAGCGGAAGAACACTCGCGAAGATGAGCACGCCCGCCCATCCGGCATCGGCGGCAGTGAGGCCCGCTTCGTTCGCGGCAATGCCGTTCATCGCCGCACCCAGGGCAGCGCCGATGCGGGTGATGGTGGGGAGCGAGGCGGTCACCAGGTCGCGTTCGGCCTCGGGCGCGCGCTCGATCATCCGCTGCATCAGGTGCGGCCAGAAGAAGCCGAAGCCCAACCCCTGCAGCAGGATGCCGGCAGCGGCGAACGGCAGCGATCCGGCGGGCATGCCGATCGCGAGCGACACGCCGCCCGCGAGCACGATCGCGCCGCCCGCACGGATGACCAGGCCGCGATGGCGGCGCGCGCCCGAGACGAGAAGCGTGCCGGCGGTCCAGGCGAGCGATTCGGAGGCGAGGAGATAGCCGGCGGCGAGGCCGCCCACGCCGAAATGCAGATGGAGGAGCAGCGGGCCGTAGGTGGTGAACCCGGTGGTGCCGGCGGCGAGGCAGAACACCATCAGGATCCCCCGCCCGATCTCGGAGTGGCGGTGCCAGGTCTCGCGCGGGAACAGACTGGCGGCGGCGTGCCGGTCGATCCGGGCGGCGAGTGCGAGTGCCGCGCAGCCGGCAAGGGTCAGGAGTGCGGCGAAGGCCGGCGCCACCAGGCTCGCCGAGGCGATCAGGATCACCGCACCGGCGAGCGCGGGCAGCGGCTGCCACGGCCAGGCGGCGACCCGGCCCCGATCGTTCGGGAGGAGGCGGTTGCGGGCGAGGGCGCAGAGGAGGAGGCTCTGGGCTGCGAACGCCCAGAACGCGCCGCGCCAGAGGCCGGCGGCCGCGAACAATCCGCCGATCAGCGGTCCGGTCAGCGCGGACAGGCTCCAGACCGCGGCGTCGAGTGCCAGCAGCTGGGTCCAGAGCGATTGCGGAAACAGCCGGCGGATCGCGATGTAGCTCAGCGGCAGCATCGGCCCGCCGCCAAGCCCCTGCGCGAGGCGGCCGGCCAGCAGCACCGGCATGTCGGGGGCGAGTGCTGCGGCGATGCAACCCGCGCCGTAGACCACGGCGCCAGCGGTGACGGTCGCGCGCAGGCCGAAGCGCTGCGCCAGAACGGGAGCGGCGATGCCGGTGACGATCGAGGCGGCGGCGTAGAGCACGATCGCCCAGTTGATCAGCGCGGCCCCGCCGATCTCCGCCACCGCCTCGGGCATGGTGGTCGCGACCAGCAGGGAGCTCGTCGCGTGCAGCCAGACGCCGAGGCTGAACGGCGCGAGCGCTAGCAGACGGCGAGGTACCAGAACCTCGCGCCAGCCTCCCGCGCTCACGCCATGATGTGAGGTCGGGGCGGGATCAGACGCTGGTGTCGAGCAGGTCGTCGTTGCTCGTCGTCTCGCTCTTGTCGCGCAACCCGGCCGGCAGCGGCGCGGGCGCGTGCGGCAGCGGTGCGGCCTGCTCCGCACCGGCGCGGGTCAGCGCCGAGACGAACGAGCGGCCCCAGCCAAGAGTGGAGGTGTGGCCGAGCGCCTTGGACAGCATCTTCCAGCGGTCCTGCCGCTCGAGACGCGGCATGCGCAGCGCCGTGTCGAGCGCGTCGGCCATCTCGTCGGCGTCGTACGGGTTGACCAGCAGTGCGGCGCCGAGCTGGCGGGCCGCACCTGCGAAGCGCGACAGCACCAGCACCCCCGGATCCTGCGCGTCCTGGGCGGCCACGTATTCCTTGGCGACCAGGTTCATGCCGTCGCGAAGCGGCGTCACCAGCCCCACGCGGGCTTCGCGCATGTAGCCGCCGATCGCCTCGCGCGGCACGCCGCGGGCGAGCAGGCGGACGGGCACCCAGTCGGGCTCGCCCCACTCGCTGTTGATGGCACCCGCGCCCGCGTCGAGCTCGTCGCGGAGCGCGCGATAGGCCTCGACCTCGGTGCGCGACGAGGCGGCGATCTGCAGCAGCGTGGTCTTGCGGCGCCAGCCGGGGCGCGTCTCGAGCAGGCGCCTGAAGCCGGCGAGCCGGTGCGGCAGGCCCTTGGTCGGGTCGAGCCGCTCGGCGCCGAAGATCAGCGTCTGGCCCTGCAGCGACCGGCGCAGGCGCTCGGTCTCGGGCGAGCGCCAGCCGGCTTCAGCGGTCTCGCGGAACTCGTCGACATCGATCTCGACCGGAAACGCGCCGAGGCGGACGCGGCGCCCGGCATAGTGCAGGCCGCCACCGGGCAGCCGATGGGCGCCGGCGAAGCGCATCGTGGCAGCGGCAAAATTCTCGACGTCGTTGGTGGTCTGAAAGCCGATCAGGTCGGCGGCCAGCAGGTCGCGCACCAGCGCCGCCCCCTCGGGCACCGAGGTCAGGATGTCCGGCGACGGAAACGGCACATGGAGAAAGAAGCCGATCGGTCCGCGAAAGCCGCCGGCGCGGAGCGCGGACGCCATCGGGATGAGATGATAATCGTGGATCCAGACGATGTCGGTGGTGCGCAGCAGCGGCTGCAGAGCGGCCGCCATGCGCTCGTTGACCAGCCGATAGGCCTGCAGGTTGCGCCGCTCGTAGCTCATATATTCGAGCAGGGAGTGCAGCAGCGGCCAGAGCGTCGAGTTCGAGAAGCCGGTGTAATACCGCTCGTGCTCCTCCTTCGTCAGGGCGACGGTCGCATACTGGATCTGGCCGACCTCGTCGGTCCTGACCTGGTGGACGGCGTGTTCCTCGGCGATGTCGCCGCTCCAGCCGAACCAGAGGCCGCCGCGCTGTTCCATCAGCGCGCGCAGTGCCACGGCGAGCCCGCCCGCCTTGGCGCCGGCACTCGCGACCGGGACCCGATTAGACACGACGACCAGTCGATTCATGGAGCCTCCCGCTCGGGGTTCTTACGCTGGCCCCGTCGCGAGTTTCAACGCCCGCGCAGGAACCAGGTTGCCCTGCCCGGCAGAGTGGGGCGTGCCGCAACGTACGACAAGCGAAACCCCGCGCGCGAGGTTATTGCAGGTGGCGAGCCCGATCAAGGCTGGCGAGCCTTGCTGCCACATGCGGTTCCTCGAGGATGTCGTCCGCAGTCCCGGGAAGGCGACGGCGCCAGTTCGGGTGCTCGTCGGTGGTGCCCGGCACGTTGGGCGCCTCCTCGAGTGCCAGCGCATCCTCGAGCGGCAGCATCACGAGCTCGCATCCCGCCCGCGCGACATGGGCCACGGCGGCGTCGGCGATGCGGTAGCCGTCCCAGTCGGACGGTGCCGGGCCCGCCGCGGCGCCGCTCTCGCACATCGTCGCCCATAGCCTGGTGCGGTCGCCGGCGCGTTCGGCGCGGGCGCCGTCGGTCGGGCGGCCGAGCTTCTCGTTCCAGTCGATGTCGCGGCCGCGCCACCAGCCCGACACGGTGGGCAGGTCATGCGTGCTGGTCATGGCGGAGGCGCCGCGCGTCCAGGTGCGAGGGGCGTGGTAGCGATCCTCGTCGCGCTCGAACCACATCACCCGCATTCCGTCGATGCTGGCCTCCGCGATCCGGTCGGAGAAGCCTTCCGGCACGGTGCCGAGATCCTCGCCCAGCACGATCGCGCGGTGCCGCTGCGACTCGAGCCGCACCAGGCGCAGCAGGTCGCGCTCCGGCATGGAGAGGTAGACACCGTTGGCCGAAATGTCGCCCTCCGGCACCACCCAGAGCCGGTTGAGCCCCATCGCATGGTCGATCCGCACCCCGCCGGCATGGCGCAGTGCGGCCCGCAGCATCTCGATGAAGGCGCGAAAACCGTGGCTGCGCAGGCCGTGCGGCGAAAAGGCGGTGATGCCCCAGTTCTGCCCGTCGCGGGACAGCAGGTCGGGCGGCGCGCCGACGGAGAGCCCGATCAGCGTCTCGGCCGGGCGGCTCCAGCAATGCGAGCCGCCGGAATCGGTGCCCACGGCCAGGTCGGTGACGATGCCCACCGCCATGCCGGCCTCCTTCGCCGCGCGCTGTGCGGCGGCAAGCCCGTGGGCGACGCGGAACTGCATCCAGGCGTGCAGCTCGACCTCGCCTTCGTGCTCACGGGCGAAGCGGGCCACCGCGTCGGAGGCGTGGTCGCGGAACGCCTCGGGCCAGTCGCGCCAGTGCCACGCATCGCCGGTGGTGAAGAAATGGCCGTGCAGCGCCTCGAACCGGGCGTGCAGCTCGATCTCCTCGCCCGCATCGCGGCGCCAGCGGGCGAAGCCGGCCTGCGCCTCGGGTGAACGATCGCGGAACTCGCGGGCCAGCGCCGCGAGCCGCAGCCGTCCCGCGCGCGGCCAGTCGACGAGGGAGGCGTCCTCCAGCGCGGCCGCAGCCGCACCGCCCGGGTCGATCGCGGCATGCAGCACGTTGTTCACCACGCGGCTGGAGGGCGCGTAGGGGCTGAATCGGTCGGGGTCGGCGGAGAACTGGGCGTGCACCGGGCTGATCGAGAGCGCGTCGGCACCGTGCCGCGCGGCGTGGCGCGCGAGCGTGGCCAGCGCGCCCAGATCGCCCAGGCCCGCGTCGCCGGAGCGTCGGAGCGAGTAGAGCTGCGCCGCCAGCCCCCAGGCGCGGGTGGGCCCGGCGCGGCCGACCGCGGAGAGCGCGTCACCGAGCGCGTAGCAGCGCGGCGGCGCCACCGCGAGCGTGGTCTCGCGCCCGTCGAGGGCGAGCCGGTGGTAGCCGGGCTCGACGGGTGCCGTGACCGCGACGCCGAGCGGATCGGCCTCGACGCGGCCGGCGCGCTCGGTGCCGTCCTCGAGACGGAGCGTCCACTCCCGCGCCTCGAGCCCGAGCACCAGGCGCTCGCCGGGATCGGCCGTGATCAGGGGGGGCAGCGCCGCCGCTGCGTGGAGCTTGTCGCGGCTGGCGGCGATGTCCGCCGCCGTGCCAGTCGGCAGGTCGAGGCAGGCCAGCACCGCCCGGAGTGCCTCGTCCGAGACGTGCTGGGTCCTGGCGAACGCGTCGCGCCATTCCACGGCAAGACCCGCCTCGCGGGCCAGCGCCCGCAATCCATCGCCGGTCATCGGTCCCCGGTCATCTGGCACGGAGCGTCATTCCAGCGAAAGGATCAGCGTGGCGAGCGGCGGCAGCGTCAGCCAGAGCGAGCAGGGGTCGTCGCCGTGCGGCTCCGGGCTCGCATGCACCCCCCCGCCATTGCCCATGTTGGAGCCGCCATAGATGCCGGCATCCGTGTTGATCACCTCGCGCCAGAAGCCGGTCTCCGGGACGCCGATCCGGTAGCCGTGCCGCGGCACGGGAGTGAAGTTGCAGACCACCAGCGCGGGTTTCTCGCCGGGTGCGAAGCGCAGCCAGGCGTAGACGCTCTGCTCGGCATCGTGCAGCACGGTCCAGCGGAAGCCGGCCTCGCTGGTGTCGAGGCGGTGCAGCGCGGGGATGTCGCGGTAGGCGCGGTTCAGATCGGCGATCAGCGTCTGCACACCACGCCGCAACGGGTCGTCGAGGCTGAACCAGTCGAGACCGCGATCGTGGTTCCATTCGCGCTGCTGCGCGATCTCGCCGCCCATGTAGAGCAGCTTCTTGCCGGGATGCGCCCACATGAACCCATAATAGGCGCGCAGGTTGGCGAAACGCTGCCACTCGTCGCCAGGCATCTTCCCGATCATCGAGCCCTTGCCGTAGACGATCTCGTCATGGCTGAGCGGCAGGACGAATTTTTCCGAGAATGCGTAGACCAGGCCGAACGCGATCTCGCCGTGATGGTAGCGGCGGTAGGCGGGGTTCTCCTCGATGTAGTGCAGCGTGTCGTGCATCCAGCCCATGTTCCACTTGTAGTGGAAGCCGAGGCCGCCCTCGTCGGCGTCGCGCGACACGCCGGGGAAGGAGGTGCTTTCCTCGGCCACCAGGATGGCGCCCGGCGCGCGCGCTTTCACGACGCGGCTGAGCTCCTGCAGGAACTCGATCGATTCGAGATTCTCACGGCCGCCGTATTTGTTCGGCACCCACTCGCCTTCCTTGCGCGAGTAGTCGCGGTAGAGCATCGACGCCACCGCATCGACGCGCAGCCCGTCGACATGCCAGTGCTCGAGCCAGTGCAGCGCCGAGCCGATCAGGAAGCCGCGCACCTCGTGGCGTCCGAGATTAAAAATGTAGGTGTTCCAGTCCTGGTGGAATCCCTCGCGCGGGTCTTCGTGCTCGTAGAGTGCCGTGCCGTCGAAGCGGGCGAGCCCGTGCGCGTCGGTCGGGAAATGCGCCGGCACCCAGTCGAGCAGCACGCCGATGCCCGCCTGGTGGCAGCGGTCGACGAAGCGGCCGAACCCGTCGGGAGGTCCCATGCGCGCCTGGGGCGCGAACTGGCCCAGCGGCTGATAGCCCCAGGAGCCGCCGAACGGATGCTCCATGATCGGCAGCAGTTCCACATGGGTGAAGCCGAGCTCTTTCACATATGGGACCAGGCGGTCGGCGAGCGCGTCCCAGTCGGTGGGCGTCTCGGCCGCCTGTGGCAGCCACGACGTCGCGTGCATCTCGTAGATCGAGATCGGCGCCTCGGGCTCCTGGCGCGCGCGGCGGCTCTCGACCCAGTCCGCGTCATGCCACTCCACATGCGGGTCGGCCACCACGGAGCCGGTGCGCGGCGGGATCTCGGCCGCCGAGGCGCAGGGGTCGGCGCGCTGCGGCAGCAGCTCGCCCCAGGGACCGACGATCTCGTATTTGTAGATGGCACCTGCTGCCAGGCGCGGGAGGAAGATCTCCCACAGCCCGCCCACCGCGTGCTTGCGCATCGGATTGCGGCGGCCATCCCAGTTGTTGAAGCTGCCCACGACCGACACGCGCTGCGCGTTCGGCGCCCAGACCGTGAAGCGCACGCCCGTGACGGCGTCCACCGTCACCACATGCGCGCCCATCTTGCTGGCGAAATCGTGGTGACGGCCCTGGGCCAGGAGATAGAGATCGAACTCTCCCAGCAGCGGCGCGAAGGAATACGGATCCTCGGTCTCGGTGACGCGGCCACCGCTATGAATGCGCAGCAGATACGGATCATCGCCACCGGCGAGCACCCCGCTCCAGAGCCCCTCGGGCGCGATGCGCGAGAGCGATGCGAGCGGCAGCGCGGTCGCGCGCGACACGATCTCGACCGCATCCGCGTCCGGCAAAAAGGCCCGCACCACGGTGCCCCCGTCGAAGGCGTGCGGACCCAGCAGCGAGAACGGATCGCCATGACGGGCCGCGAGCAGGGACGCGACCGACGCGGGATGCGGCGCCGGTCCCGTATCGGGCAGCGCGCCGGGTGAAAGTCCCGATGGGGGAGACGCCTGGTCCATAAACATGCCTCCTGTCAGCTCGCGAGCAGCCGATTGGCAATCTCGTCGAGCCCGCGCAGCGGGATCGGCAGCCAGTCGGGTCGGTTGCCGGCTTCGTAGCGGATTTCGTAGGCGGCCTTTTCCAGCAGGAACAGGTCGAGCAGCGCGGGTTCCGCGCGCGGCGTCACCCATTGATGTGCGCTCGCGTCGAGCACCTGCTGGTAGGCCTCGCGGAAGGTGGCGATCGCAACCGTGCGGAACACGGCGAACAGGTCCTCGAGCCGCGACGCGCCGGTGCTGATCGAGGAGTTCGCACGGATCTCGGCCGACGCCGCCGCATAGTCGAACGAGCGCAGGATGCCGGCCACATCGCGCAGCGGGCAGGAATGCGCACGCCGCTCCTCCATCGATTTCGCGGGCTCCCCCTCGAAATCGATCAGGTAGGCGTCGTTGCCTGAGACCAGCACCTGGCCGAGATGGAAGTCGCCGTGCACGCGGGTCGCGAGCGCCCCCTCACCGTCGGCAGCGAGCTTGCGGATCCGCGCGCGGAGCGGCTCGGCGCGTTCGATCGTGCGCTCGGCCATCTCGCGCGTGGTGTCGACCAGCTCCGCGGTTTCGAGCACGCGTCGCAGCGCCATGACCGCACCATCGAGCTGCGCGACCGCGCCGTCGGACCATCTCTCGAGATCCTCGCGCGTCGCCTCGCGTGGCGCGAAATCCGGATCGTCGGTGGGGCTCGACAACACGTCGTGCAACTCGCCGAGCCGCTTGCCGATCGCGGCGGCGAGATGGCGATAGCCCTCGAACGGGTCCTCGCCGTCGTTGCGTTCCTCGGACGTGTAAGGCTCGTCGGCGGCGCGTGCGAGGTAGTCGAGCGTCCAGCCCCAGGCATCGCCCTGGTTGCGCACGAAGCCCTGCAGCAGCAGCAGCGTGTGCGGCACGCCGTCCTCGCCCACGCGGACGCATTCGCCGATCAATGGCGCCGTGTTGGCGAAGCCGCGCGCCGTGAGATAGCGCGTGACCTCGGCTTCCGGATGCACGCCGGGCAGCACCTTGCGAACGATCTTGAGCACGCCGGCATCCGAGATGATCTGCGAGGAATTCGACTGCTCGGCCGACAGCCTGCGGATCTCGGGATGCTCGTCGAACTCGATCGCGTCGAAGCCGGGTCCTTTTCGGAACTGAAGCTCACCGCCGGGGATCGCGAGCTTCTCCTCGCGCCGGATCAGGTCGAGCGTCGCGATCGTGAAATCGTCGGACGCGAAGCCGTCCGTCAGGTAGCCCACCAGCGCCACGCGACGGATCCGGCTCAGCGCCAGCTGGTGCACCAGCGGATCGGTGACGGCCTCCGCCACCGCGCCGATCGGCAGGACGTAGTTCTCGGTCCGGTCGCCCATGCGGACCGCGACCTCGGTGAGGATCACGCGGTTGTTGCGACGACGGTCGAGCGCCACGCCGTAGGCGAGCGAGATCCGATCGATCTTCTCGCCCTTGGACGCGAACCAGCGACGCTTGCCGAGGTACTCGGGCAGCACCGACTCCAGCGAGCCGCGCAGCCGCGCATTCTCCACGATCTCGGCGATCGAGGAGCGCACCACGAGCGTCTGCAGCTCGGGGAGGGGTTCAGAGGGCGGCATGTGCCATTGCGGAAGTTCTTCCCGTTCTGCGAGCAGAAACCAGTAGACGGCGAAAGGCGGCAACGTCAGCAGGTAGGGCAGCTGTCCCACCGGCGGGAACATCGATCCGCCCACCACGTCGACGGGAATGCGCCCCTCGAACGCATGGAGATCCAGTTCGACGGCCTGCGCCGTGCGCGAAATATTGGACACGCAGATGATGGTCTCGCCGGCATCCGCTTCCTCGTATTCGCGAAGGAAGGCGAGGACCTTCCGGTTCTGCGGATACAGGAACCGCAGCGTGCCGCGGCCGAACGCCTTGTGGCGGCGGCGCACGGCCAGCATGCGACGGGTCCAGTTGAGCATCGAATGCGCGTCGGCCGCCTGCGCCTCGACGTTGACCGCCATGTAGCCGTAGGTCGCGTCCATGATCGGCGGCAGCACCAGGCTCGCAGGATCGGCACGCGAGAAACCGCCGTTGCGGTCGATCGACCACTGCATCGGCGTGCGCACGCCGTCGCGGTCGCCGAGATGGATGTTGTCGCCCATGCCGATCTCGTCGCCGTAATAGATCACCGGCGTGCCGGGCATCGACAGCAGCAGCGTGTTCATCAGCTCGATGCGGCGCCGGTCGCGCTGCATCAGGGGCGACAGGCGCCGCCGGATGCCGAGATTGATACGCGCGCGCTTGTCCGACGCGTAGGTCTCCCAGAGGTAGTCACGCTCCGACGACGTGACCATTTCCAGCGTCAGCTCGTCGTGATTCCGGAGGAAAATCGCCCACTGGCAATTCGCAGGAATCTCCGGCGTCTGCCGCATGATGTCGGTGATCGGAAAGCGGTCCTCGCGCGCGATCGCCATGTACATGCGCGGCATCAGCGGGAAGTGGAACGCCATCTGACATTCGTCGCCGTCGCCGAAATAGGCCTGCACGTCCTCCGGCCACATGTTGGCCTCGGCCAGCAGCATCACGCCGGGCGCGTAGGCGTCGAGCTCGGCGCGGATCTTCTTGATGACCGCGTGCGTCTCGTCGAGATTCTCGTTGGTGGTGCCCTCGCGCTCGACCAGGTAGGGCACCGCGTCGAGCCGGAGCCCGTCGATGCCGACATCGAGCCAGTAGCGCATGGTCGAGAGAATTTCCTCGAGCACCGCCGGGTTGTCGAAATTCAGGTCGGGCTGATGGCTGTAGAAGCGGTGCCAGTAATAGGCGCCGGCGACATCGTCCCAGGTCCAGTTCGACTTTTCCGTGTCGCAGAAGATGATCCGCGTCTCGGCGTATTTCGCGTCGTCGTCCGACCAGACATAGAAGTCGCGCTCGGGCGAGCCGGCGGGTGCCGTCCGTGCGCGCTGGAACCACGGGTGCTGGTCGGAGGTATGGTTGATGACGAGCTCGGTGATCACCCGCAGGCCGAGATCGTGGGCGCGGGCCACGAACTCGCGCAGTTGCTCGATGGTCCCGTAATCCGGCGATACGCCGCGATAGTCGGAGATGTCGTAGCCGTCGTCGCGCCGCGGCGAGGGATAGAACGGCAGCATCCACACCGCGGTGACGCCCAGCTCGGCGATGTAGTCGAGCTTCTCGAGCAGTCCCTTGAAGTCGCCGATCCCGTCATTGTCGCCGTCGAAGAACGACTTCACGTGGACCTGGTAGATGATCGCGTCCTTGTACCATTGCGGATCGTCGTTGCTGATCGGCAGGCGCGGAACGGTCGTGGTGGTCGAGATGCTCATCGGGGACGTTTCTGCTTTCTGGCGGGAGTGAAGCGGCTCAGGCGGCGGCCACGCGCCAGACGGCGTAGGGTCGTGACGGATCGAGGGTGACGGTCTGGTATTTGCCAATGAGCGAGAAGCGGCGTTCGGCCTCGAGCAGATCCTCGAAGTCGAGCGTCGCGCCGTCGGAAAGTCCGAAACGCCACAGGGGCAACTCGATCGCCGAGGTCTGCGCGGCATTCGGGTCGACGCTGATCGCGATCAACAGCACGTTGCCGCGATCGGCCGTCGCTTTCTCGAACCACAGCACCGCGGGGTTCGCCGCCTCGCCGAACCAGATGCCAAGATGCGAGTGGAGCGCCGGGTTGGCACGACGGATGCGGTTGAGGGCTGCGATCTCGGCCACGATGTTGCCGGGCCGGTCCCAATCCCAAACGCGCCGCTGGAATTTCTCGCTGTCGAGATATTCCTCCTTGCCTGGTGCCAGCGGCGTGCCTTCGCAGAGCTCGAAGCCGTTATAGACGCCCCACAGCCCCGACAACGTGGCCGCCAGCGCCGCGCGGATCAGGAAGGCCGGCCGGCCCGCATTCTGCAGGAAGAACGGGTTGATATCGGGCGTGTTGACGAAGAGATGCGGGCGGAAATAATCGCGCGCCGGACCGTCGGCGATCTCGGTGACGTAGCTCTGCAGCTCCGCCTTCGTGTTCCGCCAGGTGAAGTAGGTGTAGGACTGCGAGAACCCGACCTTCGCCAGGCGTGCCATGATCTTCGGCCGCGTGAACGCCTCCGCGAGGAACACCGCGTCGGGATGCCGGGCGCGAACCTCCGCGATCATCCACTGCCAGAACGGGAACACCTTGGTGTGCGGGTTGTCGACCCGAAACAGCCGGATGCCCTGCTCGCACCAGAACAGCACGACGTTGGCAAGTTCGAGCCACAGATCCGGCACGGCATCGGCCGCGTAGAAATCGACGTTGACGATATCCTGGTATTTCTTGGGCGGGTTCTCCGCATAGCGGATCGTGCCGTCCGGGCGCCAGGTGAACCAGCCCTTGTGCTCGCGCAGCCAAGGATGGTCCGGCGAGCACTGGATCGCGAAGTCGATCGCGATCTCCAACCCATGCTCGGCGGCGCGCGCGCGCAGATGTTGGAAGTCCGCGAAACTGCCGAGCTCCGCATGGATCGCGTCGTGGCCACCCTCGGCCGAGCCGATCGCGTAAGGCGATCCCGGATCGCCAGGCGCCGGCGTCAGCGTATTGTTCGGACCCTTGCGGTTGGTCGTGCCGATCGGATGGATCGGCGGGAAATACAGCACGTCGAAACCCATGTCGCGAATGCGCGGCAGGTGGCGCTCCACATCGGCAAACGTGCCGTGGCGATCGGGATCGTCCGAGAGCGAGCGGGGAAACACCTCATACCACGCGGCAAAGCCCGCGCCGACCCGCTCGGCATCGAGCGGCATCTCCGCGGTCGCCGACAGATGGGGCCGCTTGTCGGCCCCCATCATCAGCGTGTTGGTCTCCTCGCTCAGCAACAGCGTGCGGCGCGCATCCTCGTCGCCGGCCTCGAGTGCCGCCAGCAGCGACGCGCCCTCGGAACGGCCGGCCAGCGTCGCCTGCACCAACGCCGTGCCCTCGCGCAATTCGAGCGAGGTCGGGACGCCCGCCTCGTGCTTCTTGGCGAGCTCGTCACGGAACATCGCGAACACGTCGCGCCAGGCGACCACGCGCCAATGATGCAGGCCCACGGTCTCCAGCGGCACGCGGCCCTGCCAGAGATCGTTGCCGGCCGGGATCAGCCGGCTTTCCTCCCATGTGTCACTGCCCGGCGCCCGCCACTGCACAGCGGCGGCGATCTTGTCGTGCCCGTCGATGAGGATGTCGACCGAGACCGGCACGATCTCGCCCGCGATCCGCTTGACCGGAAATTCGCCGCCATCCACCACCGGACGCGGGTTCTCGATCACCACGCGCGCAAGATCTTCCGCCGCCCGGGCCACGCCGCGCGGGTCCATCGCCGCGTTCGGCCGCGCCGGCAGACGTGCGGCCGTGAACACCGCGAGCTGTCCCGGTGCCAGCGCGAACGGCCTCCCGGCACGCAGGCTCGTCCCGGGATCGGTGACATGGGTGAAGGGCGCGAACATGTCCTGCGCTGCCGGCAGCACGGTCGCCGGATCGAACCGCGCGTCGCGCGCGGGGTCGGTGTTGAGCAGGGTGAGCACGGCGTTGGCCGACTGCCGCACATCCGGGTCCTTGCTGCGGAGCGTCGCCAGCACCTGCGCGCCCGGCGAGCTGAGCGGCACGACGCCGCCGCTGGCAGTGAACAAGGCCGCCGCCCCACCGCTCGCGACCTGTTCGTTGAGCGCGCGGAGAGCACCGGCCTCGGGCGCCGCGACCGGCGTCGGCTCCACGATCCAGCCCGCGCCCAGAGCTGCTGCCAGCCCCACCTCGCGCCCGACATTCGCACCGGGGCCGGCATTGACCGTCAGCAGCGGAGCCGCGATTCGCCGCAGCAGGCGCAGCTCCTCGAACAGCCAGGTCTCACGCCAGTCCCACCAGGCGTTCGACGCGATCACCGCATCGAGCGTGTCGGACGGAAGGGACGCCAGCAGCTCCCACGAGGCGCCCGTGGTGTCGCCCAGCAGCACGGCGTCGCCGGCCGCCTCGCGGATGGCGCGGAGCGCCCGCGCCGAGACCGGCGCCGGCAGGTGGCCGAGACGAACCAGCCGGATGCCGTCGATGCCCGCCTCGCGCAACTGCACCACCAGGCCTGCCAGCAGGTCGACATAGCCCGCGACCGCCGCCTCGTCGTCCATCCGCAGGGGCGCGCGGGCGAGGTCGAGCGTCCGGCGCGGATCGAGCACGCCGGCGGTTTCCGGCGGCAGGAACCACGCGGCGTGCGCGTCATGCAGCGGAGAAAATGCGGCGACGCTGTCGAGCGGCAGGTCGACCAGGAGCGCCGTGCCGCCCTGCAGCGCGCCGAGCTTTGCCAGCAGTTCGCTCACCGGACCGCCGCCATACGCCGCATCGGCTTGCGCGGGGTCGGCGAGCAGCCCGTCCCGCAGCGCCCATGGGGACGGCAGCACGAGCGCATCGAAGCCCAGCTGTGCGGTCTCGCGGGCGACCGACTCGAGCGCGCCGGCGGCTCCCGGAGGTGCCACCCTGAGGCGGAGCGGGCCGGGCTGCTCACCCGGCTTGTCGAGCGAGCGCGTGGCATTCGTAGTCTGCAGCGTGTCCACCGCGACGTATCCCCTGGCAGGTGAGCTGTGCGAGGACCTGGTACCAATCCTCGCCTTCGGATCGAACGCAGCGTCTTCCGCCGCAGTTGCCGGCCGATCTGCGCCGCTTGGCCCGATCGGCGACGCTTGGAAGGTGCGGGATCAGGTGAGAACGACGCCGCCGGTGGCTGCCTGGTAGGTCGCGATCGCCAGCGTCAGCGGCTCGAAGGGCTTGGTGATGACGAAGGCCGGCTCGAGCGCCTCGCCCGTCAGCAGGCGCTCGGGGTAGGCGGTCACGAAGATCACCGGCACCGGGTGCAGCCGGACGATCCGGCTGATGGCGTGCGCGCCGTCGCCGCCCGCCCCGAGATTGATGTCGGCGAGGATCAGCCCGGGCCGGGTCGCCTCGGCGATGCGGATCGCGTCGGTCTCGGTGGCGGCGACGCCCACGACGCGATGGCCGCAGCTCTGGACGAGCTCCTCGATATCCATCGCGATGATCGGCTCGTCCTCGATGATCAGGACGTCGGCCGCGGCCGAAGCGCGCAACCGTTCGCGCGCGTTGGCGAGCAGGGCGGCGGCATCGTCCTCGTCGACGCCGACGATGCCGGCGGCGGAGGCCACGGGCAGCTCCTCGAGCGAGGTGAGCAGCAGCAGCTGCCGCTGCTGGTGCGACAGGCCGGCCGGCGCCCGGTGGCCGGCCAGGTCGTTCTCGTCGTTGAAGCGCCGCGTCGAGCTGGCGAACAGGCCGAGCCGGGGATCGATCGAGCGGTCGCCCGCCGTCATCATCTCGCGCAGGCTTTCGGCAACCAGGAGGTCGCCGCGCGGTTGGCTTCCGGTCAGAGCCCGGGCATATCGCCTTGCGTAGGGAAGGGCGCGGATCAGCTCGTCACGCCAGGAGTCCATCATCGCAACCTTGTTCCGGAACCTCGTGGGCGCACCGGGAGCGATGCGCCTGTGGACAACAGCGCACGTGATAGCAGCTTGAGTGGCCAGGCAGAAAGCCGCCCCGCCGCATCGGCGGACGAGGTCGCGGCTCTCAGGCGCGAGATCACGCGTTTGTTGCCCGATCTGCGTGCGTTCGCGCGCTTCCTGGCCCGCGATCCGTCGGCTGCCGATGACCTCGTGCAGGAAACCGTGCTGAAGGCGCTCGCGGCGCTGGCGCAGTTCAAGCCCGGCACGAACCTCAAGGCCTGGCTGTTCACGATCGAGCGGAACGCGTTCTTCGAGCATTCCCGAAAACGGCAGCGCGAGGACCGCCTGCTGCGCGAGCGCGGCTACGATCCCGACAGCGAGATGCCGCGCCAGGTCAGCCAGACCGACATCGCCGACCTGCAGCGCATGCTGTTCCTGCTGCCGCCGCTGATGCGCGAGGCGCTGGTGCTGGTGGGTGCGCAGGAGCTGAGCCACGAGGAGGCGGCGGCGATCTGCGGCGTGCCGGTGGGGACGATGAAGGCGCGGGTGAGCCGGGCAAGGAGCATGCTGGCGCGGATTGCGCCGCGGTAAGCAAGATGGCCAGGGCATCATGCGCAGCACGCCTCCGGCATGACCCTGGACCCGCCGAGGGGCAGTCGCCCCTTGGATCCCCTTTACTTAACGAATGGGTTCTAAGGGCGACTGCCCTTAGCGGGATCCAGGGGCAGAGCCCCTGGTCTTCTTCTCGGTCCAAGATCAACGCGCGAAGTTGCGAGTGTCCTCACTGACAACGATTGAGCAATCGTGTTGCTCTCGTTTTCGTGACCACGCCTGTCGCAACGTCGCGCGCAGCACCGCCATTGCTCTGGCGAACGATCGAGGGGGACGACGTCCGTGTCTGCAGCTACCTTCCATGACCAGATCATCGCGATCCTTCCCAAGCTCCGCGTGCAGGCGCTGGCCCTGACCCGCAACCGTGCCTCCGCCGAGGACCTCGTGCAGGACGCCGTCTGCAACGCCCTCTCCGCGCAGTCGAGCTTCATCCCGGGCACCAATTTCGCCGCCTGGATGCATCGCATCCTGCGCAACCGCTTCATCTCCAACCTGCGTAAGCGCCGCGACACGACCGACATCGACGACGTGCCGGCAGCGGCCTTCGCGACCGATGCGCCGCACGAGGATCGTCTGGCGCTCAAGGATCTCGCCAAGGCGATGTCGCGCCTGCCCACCGACCAGCGCGAAGCCCTGGTGATGGTGGTGGTTCATGGCATGAGCTACGAGGCGCTGGCGGAATCGACCGGTTGCGCCGTCGGCACGGCCAAGAGCCGCGTGTTCCGCGCCCGCCGCCAGCTCGAAGCCTGGATGCTCGGCGAGAAGCCGGAGCGCGCGCCGCGCCGCATCACGCGCGATGTGGTTCGCCAGGCGGTCCAGGCGAGCGGTGCAATCGAACAGGATCGCACGGTCGGCGCCTGACGGTTCGTCACGTTCTGTTATGAGGTTGCTGCGGCGGTGCGGCCGGTGATCCGATCGCCACCCCGCTGAAACGGTCAACGACTGTGAATTTTGTCAGGATGGCGTCGAAAAGCGACAGGACAGGTGCGTCGCCCTCCTCTGATGGAGGGTTGCCCGAATTTGCGTCGAAGAGGACGCAGAAGGGCCAGGGTGCGTTCGACCTCTGGCTGCAGCGCGGTTTGCACAAGCTGTTCGACGACGTGGCGAGTGAGCCGATCCCGGAGGAGCTGCTTCGTCTGATCGAGGAAGATCGCAAGGGACGGTAGGCGGAGTGCCGGCATGACGCCGGTGCGTGGGAGCCTGATCACACGGGTGCTCGGCTCGCTACAGACGCGGATCGTCGTCGTCATCCTGCTGTCGGTGCTACCGCTCGCAGCAATCTCCTCCGTGCTGGCCTGGCAGAACTACGAATCTGCTGCTGCTCTCGGCGAGCGCCGCATTGATACGATGCTGGCGTCCAGCGTCGCGCATATCGACGTTTCGGTGGCGGATGCGGAAAAAGGCGCCGCCGCGATCACGCATGTCGTCGGGGCGGCGACACCGGAGGGCTGCGTCACGGCGCTCGGGCGTTTCGCCGATTTCAGCACCGCGCACGTGCTCGCAGTTCGCGTGGCCCGCCGCGACGCAGGCATAGTCTGCGTCGTGGGACGCGACAATTTCCGCGCGGCATCTCTCCAGGTCGACGGGCGCGCGCTCACCGCTCACGCGCGAGTCGAGGTCGCGCACGTCGCCTACGGTCCCGATGGCGAGATCCTGCTGCCCGTCATCTTCTCTGGTGCCGCACCCGACGGCACCGATCTGACGGTCGCCATCGACCTGATCGTGCCCACCGCGTTCGGTGCGGGTGCGGCCTGGCTGCTGGCGCCGGATCGCGCCGCGCTCACGCGCATCTCGGGCAACCTGCCGGCGCCGCGCCCGGAGACGATCCGGCGGCTCCTCGCGGGCGCATCCTTCGTGACCGAGCGAGGCCATCGCTCCCCGATGCGAGGCTTCGTGCTCGGGCGCCTGCCCGACGACACCCCGCTCGTGATCGGCGACGCCGCGACGCGCGAGGAGGCGCGCGCGAGCACGCTGCTGTTCTGGCGCTTCACGGCGATCGCCGCCCTGCTGGCCGCCGGCGTCGTCGCAGTGGCGCTGGGCGCCCATCTCACCGTCGGCCAGCCGATCCGCGCGCTCACCCGCCGCGTCACCCGCTGGCGTGCGGGCGAGGCATTCGACGAGCGGCCGATGCGCCTGCAGCCGACCGAGCTCGCCGACCTGTTCCACGCCTTCGGGCTCGCCACCAACGGCATCGTCGAGCGCGAGGCGGCCCTCGTGCGCGTCCGCGGCGAGCAGGATCTCCTGTTCAAGGAGATCCACCATCGCGTGAAGAACAACCTGCAGATCATTGCTTCTCTTCTAAATCTCCAGGCGAGCCGCATCCGCGTGCCGGAAGCCAAGGCCGAGTTCCAGTCCGCCCGCGACCGGGTCCGCGCGCTCGCGACCCTGCACCGGCACCTCTATGCGGAGGGCGGGCTGCACTCGATCGCCATGCGTCCGTTCCTGCTCGAGCTGTCCGGCCAGCTGTTCCAGGCGATCGGCGAGCGCGAGGGCCACCGCATCAGCCTGGAGGTGGAAGCGCCCGAGCTCCAGATGTCGTCGGACCAGGCCGTGCCGCTGGCGCTGGTCGTGACCGAGGCGGTGAGCAACGCCGTCAAATACGCCTTTCCGGACGGCCGCTCCGGGCATGTCAGCGTGCGCCTGACCGAGCAGGCGGACGACATGCTCGAGCTGGTGGTGCAGGATGACGGCGTGGGCATCCCCGCGGGGCGCGCCGAGACCGAGACCGGCATCCGTGACGGGCTCGGCATCCAGCTGATCCGCGGCTTCGCGCGCCAGCTCGGCGCCGAGCTCGTGGTGACTGAGGATGGCGGGACGCGGTATCAGCTGCGGCTGAAGCTGCATCGCCTCCACGAAGATTATCCGGCGACGGCGCCTTGAGAAGGCCAGGGCTCTGCCCTGGACCCGCCAAGGGACAGTCGTCCCTTGGAACCCTGATTGTTTGGGTTGTTCCCTGGCGACGCCTGAAATTATAGACTTCGGCTGACGCATTCCGTCTCCCGCGCCTGTACTCCAGTCGGGGGTTTTAAGGGCTCCGCCCTTAACGGGGTCCAGGGGCAGAGCCCTTGGCCTTCTTCTTTGCCGCCAGCCGCTCCCGCCCTATGTGATGCCCGCGACGCAGGGAAGACCCGATCTTGACCGACACGAAGACCTGGACCCGCGCCGAGACCCGCCTCGGGCGCCGCGCCGCGCGACCGCTTCTGACACTCGGCATCGCCGGGATCGCGCTCGCAGTGGTGCAGGCCTGGTGCGCCGCCCTGATCCTGGGCCGGGTGGTGGCGGAAGCGCGGTTCGACCCGGCGCTGTCGCTGCCCTACGCGCCCGGCTCGTGGCTGCCGCTGTTCGGCTTCACGGTGGCGGCCCTGCTGCGGGCGGCGGTCAATTTCGGCTCGGGCGTCCGCGCCTCCTCGGTCGGCGCCGATGCGCGGCGGCGCCTCCGCTCCACCGCACTTGCGCGCGTGCTCGCGGCCGGCCCCGCTCTGCTCCGGCGCCGCGCGACCGGCGACCTGCTGACGACGCTGGTCGACGGTATCGAGGGCGCGGACGGGTTCTACGCCCGCTGGCTGCCGGCGGCGGCCCTCGCGAGCGCGGGCCCGGCCCTGGTGCTGCTGGCCGTGCTGCTCGCCGACCGGCGCGCCGCCCTGGTGCTGCTCGTCGCGGGGTTGTCGGTGCCGGTGTTCCAGGCGGTGTTCGGGATCGGTGCGGCCGCCGCCTCGCGCCGGCAGTTCACCGCACTCTCGCGCCTGCAGAACCGCTTTCTCGATCGTATTCGCGGGGTCTCCACGATCGTTCTGGCGGGGGCGGCCGCCGACGAGGAGCGGTCGCTGGCGCTGAACGCCGACGAGCTTCGCCGCCGCACCATGCGCGTGCTCCGCGTGGCCTTCCTGAGCTCGGCCGCCCTCGATTGCGCGCAGGCCGCGGCACTGGTGCTGATCGCGGTCGCCGACCGGCACCTGCTGCTTGGCCATCCGAAACCCTGGGGTGCGGCGCGTGCGGTGTTCGCGCTGCTGGCGGTGCCGGAGTTCTTCGCCCCGCTCCGCGCCTTCGCCCTCGCCTACCAGGACCGCCACCGCATCGCCGGTGCCGCCGCCGAGCTCGCCTCCCTGCCCGCACTTCCCGCCGTGCCTGCCCCGCCGGCGGCCGTCCGCAACGTCGAGGCGCACGGCGTCACCATCGCCTTCGAGGACGTGGCCTTCACTTACGACGACGCCCGCGGCCGCGTGCTCGACGGGCTGTCCTTCCGGGCGCCGGCCGGCGAGACGACGCTGCTGATCGGCCCGTCGGGCGCCGGCAAGTCGACCGTGCTCGCCATGCTCCTCGGCTTCATCCGCCCCGAGCGCGGCCGCATCACCATCAACGGCGCCGACCTCGCGACCGTGGTGCCGCAGGCGCTGTCGCGCATGACCGCCTGGATCGGCCAGCGCCCGGTGCTGTTCGCGGGCACGATCCGCGAGAATATTCTTTTCGGTCGCCCCGACGCTCGTGCCGACGAGCTCGATCAGGCTGTGCGCGCGGCACGTCTCGAGGCTTTGGTCGACAGCCTGCCCGCCGGGCTCGACACGCCGGTGGGCGAGGGCGGCTACGGCCTCTCCGGCGGCCAGGCGCAACGCGTGGCGATCGCGCGCGCGTTCCTGAAGAACGCGCCGCTGCTGCTGCTCGACGAGCCCACCTCCCATCTCGACCCCGCGACGGAAGCGGAGGTGTTCGACAGCCTGCGCCGCCTGGCGCTGGGCCGCACGGTGATCCTGGCCAGCCATGCGAGCGCCGCGCACGCCTTCGCCGGGCGGCGCGTCGAGATCAGGCCCCACGTCGAGGCGAGCCCGAAGGCGATCAGCGCATGAGCACCTCGGATCCGACCGCTTCTGCCGCCTCCGTAACCCCGTTCCGCGCCGTCGCCCGTATCGTGGGCCTCTGGCGCCACCGGTTCTGGCGCCTCTCGCTCGGGATGGCGCTGTCGGTTCTGTCGCTGATGTTCGGCGTCGCCCTGCTGGCACTCGCCGGCGGCACGGTCGTGACCGGACCGCACGCGCCGCTCTCGATCGTCCCGTTTTTCATCGGAGGGGCGGCCCTGCTCGCGGCCGGCGGCCTGCGCGTGCTCGGCATCGGCCGCGTCGTGCTCCGCTACAGCGAGCGCCTGGCGACCCATGACGCGATGTTCCGCGCACTCGCCGATCTCCGCGTGTGGTTCTTCCGCCAGGTGGCGGGGCGAGCCGCGGGCGGCATCGGGCACCAGCGCTCGGGCGACCTGCTCTCCCGCCTGGTTGCCGACATCGAGGCGCTGGACGCGATCTACCTGCGCATCAACGTGCCGCTGGTGGGCGCGCTGGTGCTGCTGCCGGTCCTGATCGTGACACTCGGCTGGCGCGACCGGCCGCTCGCGATCGTGGTGACGGTGCTGTTCGCGCTCGCGGCCTTCGGCCTGCCGGCGCTGACGCTCGCCACCACGCAGGCGGCCGGACGACGCCTCGCCGAGCGTCGTGCGGCGCTGCGGGTCGCCGTGCTCGATGCCGTCTCCGCACTCCACGAGATCCGCGCGTTCGGCGCCGAGGATCGCATGCTGGCCGCCGCCCAGGCGCGCGAATCGGCGCTGATCGGCGCCCAGCTCGACCTCGCCCGACGCGCGACGCTCGCCGATACGCTCGGCTTCCTGCTCGGCCAGGCGGCGCTCCTGGCGATCCTGGCCGCGATGACCAGCGGGCTCGGCCATGGCCCCACCGTCGACGTGGTGTTCGCGGCGATCGCCCTGTTCCTGACGCTGGCGAGCTTCGAGACGGCCGCCGGCCTGCCGCGCGCGGGCGTGCTGTTCGGCCACGCCGCGACCGCGGCGCAGCGCGTGGTCGAGGCGGCCGGACCGCCGCTCGTCGAGGCGCCGCCCGGAGGCTTGGCGGTGCCGGTCGGTCACCGGCTCCGGCTCGAGGGCGTGGCCTTCGGCTGGACCCCGGACCGCCCGGTGCTCGAGAACCTTACGCTCGACGTCCCGGAAGGGGCCCGCATCGCGATCCTGGGTCCGTCGGGTGCCGGCAAGAGCACCATCGCCTCGCTGGCGCTGGGCGTGGCGCAGCCCTGGGCGGGGCAGGTGACGCTGGGCGGCGTGCCGCTCGGCCGCATCGCCCCGGCCGAGCTCCGCCGGCGCGTGGCGATCCTCAGCCAGGCGACGCACCTGTTCGCCGACACCATCCGCGCCAACCTCCTGCTGGCCCGCGGCGATGCGGACGAGGCGGCGATCTGGTCGGCGCTCGAGACCGCCGCGATCGCCGGCTGGGTCCGCAGCCTGCCCGAGGGGCTCGACACCTGGATCGGCGAGGGCGGCGCGCTGGTCTCCGGCGGCCAGGGGCGGCGGCTGGCACTCGCCCGCACGCTGCTCTCGTCGGCGGCCGTGCTGATCCTGGACGAGCCGGCGAGCGGGCTCGACGCCGAGACCGAGCGCGCATTCCTCGGCACGCTGAACGACGCGACCCCCGGCCGCACCGTGGTACTGATCGCGCACCGGCTGACCGGCGTCGAGCGGCTCGACCGGATCTGGCGCCTCTCGGGCGGCCATCTCTCGGCCGCTGCCGCCTGACACGGGCCCCTCATTGACGGCTCCGGCCCGGGCGGGCACCACGGCCGCACAAAACGTTATGACCGCGAGGATCGCATGCGCCGGCTCCCCTTCGTTCTCCTGGCCGCGGCCGCTTCCCTGGCATCCTGCGGTCCCGACGATGCCACCAGTAACGTGCCGAAAAGCGTGATCTTCTTCGAGCACGGCTCGGCCGCGATCGACGCGCCGGCGCAGCAGGAGGTGGGCCTGGTCGCCAAGCGCGCCGCCGCCCAGCCCAGCGCCAGCGTCACGGTCGCGGGCTACGCGGCGGCCAATGGCGACCTCGACGCCGACGTGCGCCTGGCCGCCGAGCGCGCGCGGGTGGTGGCGGCGCTGCTGCAGCGCGACGGCATCGACGCGAACCGCATCCAGGTGATCCCGCGCGCACCCAGCAACGACAACCCGCCGGTCGCCTCGCGGCGCGTGGAGATCACGGTGGGCGGCGGCAGCTGAGCGCCGCCGACAGCCATTCGAGCCCCCTGACGTCGACACGGGGCGACCCCGCCCGCATCCTGTCCGAGGTGTTCGGCTTCTCGGCCTTCCGCGGGCTGCAGGAGGAGGCCGTCTCCCGCCTGATGGCGGGCGGCGACGCGCTGGTGCTGATGCCGACCGGCGGTGGCAAGAGCCTCTGCTACCAGATCCCGGCGCTGAGCCGGCCCGGTCTGGGACTGGTGATCTCGCCGCTGATCGCGCTGATGGACGACCAGGTGGCCGCCCTGCGACAGGTGGGCGTCGAGGCCGCCGCACTCCATTCCGAGCTCGACGAGGACAGCGCCTCGCTGCTGTGGGACAAGCTCGCCGACGGAAGGCTGGAGATTCTCTACGTCTCGCCCGAGCGGTTGCTGTCGGGCAATCTTCTCGAGCGCCTGAGCCGGCGCCCGATCTCGATCGTGGCGATCGACGAGGCGCATTGCGTGTCCGCCTGGGGGCACGAGTTCCGCCCGGAATACCGCGAGCTCGCCTGCCTCCCCCTACGCCTGCCCGGCGTGCCGCGCGTGGCGCTGACGGCCACCGCCGACCCGCGCACGCGGGCCGACATCGTGGCGACACTGGGGATGCAGGGGGCGGCCATCCTGGTGGCGAGCTTCCATCGCGCCAATCTCCAGGTGCAGGCAAGGCCCAAGGCCCGCGAGATGACGCAGCTGGCGGCATTCCTCGACCGCCATCCCGGACATGCGGGCATCATCTATTGCGGCTCGCGCGACAAGACCGAGCGGGTGGCCGCGGCGCTGCGCGCAGACAAGCGCAACGCCGTGCCGTTCCATGCGCGGCTGTCGCCGATCGAGAAGCGCGCGGCGCTGGGCCGCTTCCGCGAGGGCGAGGCGCTGACGATCGTCGCCACCATCGCTTTCGGCATGGGGATCGACCGGCCGGACGTGCGCTTCGTGGCGCATCTCGACATGCCGGAAAGCCCCGAAGCCTACTACCAGCAGATCGGCCGCGCCGGCCGCGACGGCGAGCCTGCCGACACGTTACTTCTGTATGGCGCCGAGGACATCGCGCGCGCCCGCTACTGGCTCGACCAGAGCCAGGCGGCGGCGGCGCAGAAGCGCGTGATGGCCGACCGGCTCGAGGGCATGATCGGCTTCTGCGAGACCGCCGAATGCCGCACGGTGGCGCTGCTGGCCTGCTTCGGCGAGGAATACGAGGGCCCGTGCGGGCATTGCGACAATTGCAGCTCGCCGGTGGGCCTGTTCGACGGCACGGTCGCGGCGCAGAAGGCGCTGTCGGCGATCTACCGCACCGGCCAGCGCTTCGGCGCGGTGCATATCGTCTCGGTGCTGCGGGGGCGCGAGACGGAAGCCACGCGCCGCCACGGCCACGAAAAACTCCCCACCTGGGGGGTGGGACGCGACGAGTCCGACAATTTCTGGCGCGGCGTGATCCGCACGCTGCTCGCGCGCGGCGCGCTCGCCCGCGAGCCCGATCACGGGGGGTTGGCCTTCGCGCCGTCGGCGCGCGCGATCCTGCGCGGCGAGACCGCCGTCATGCTCAAGCGCGAGGAGGAGCGGCCCGCGCCGGCGCCGAGTGCTGCGCGGCGCGAGGAGACGGTGCTGGCGCCTGCCGACGCGGGATTGTTCGAGCGCCTGCGTGCCTGGCGCGCCGACGAGGCCCGGGCGCAGGGGCTGCCGCCCTACGTGATCTTCCACGACAGCGTGCTGCGCGAGATCGCGTCGGTGCGGCCTGCGGGTCGGGACGCGCTCGGGGGGATCAAGGGGGTGGGGGCGTCGAAGCTGGAGCGCTATGCCGAGGCGATACTCAGGATCGTGAGGAATTAGAAGGCCAGGGGCTCTGCCCCTGGACCCCGCCAGGAGCTAGAGCCCCTGGACCCGCAATACTTAAGTCTGCAGATCCAGGACTGCTTGTCCTGGCGGGGTTTGGGGCAGAGCCCCAACCTTCTTAAAGCAACTCCTCGATCCTCGGCGCCAGCTTCGCCGGCGCAGTCGCGGGCGCAAACCGACCCACAACACTCCCCGCGCGATCCACCAGAAACTTCGTAAAATTCCACTTGATCGCGCGCGTGCCGAGCAAGCCCCCGCGCGCCGTCTTGAGCCAGTCGAACAGCGGGTGAGCCTGCGCCCCGTTCACGTCGACCCGCTCGAACACCGGAAACGTCACGCCGTATTTCGTCTCGCAGAACGCCGCGATCTCCGGGCTCGATCCGGGTTCCTGATGACCGAACTGGTTGCAGGGAAAGCCCAGCACCGTGAAACCGCGGGCGGCAAAACGCTGCTGCAGCGCCTCCAGGCCCTCGTATTGCGGCGTGAAGCCGCATTTGCTCGCCGTGTTCACGACCAGCAGCACCTCGCCCGCAAACCGGTCGAGCGCCACGTCACGCCCGTCGATGGAACGCGCCGTGAACGAGCCGAGTGTCGACATCCGCCATGCCTCCGCCGAGATCAGCCGTCAGCTTCACCACGGGACGCGGCGCAATCCAAGAGGGCGGAGCGTCGGCGGGGCGGCGGCCGGTGTCGGCCGGCGCCGTCAGACGCTCGAAATAGGCGCGCATGCGCTCGAACTTGCGTCCGTCGGCGAAATGAACCGCGCCCAGCCGCCGGCCGGGATCATGCGCCGGCACCTCGTCGCGAACCGCCCAGCGAAAGAACGATGCGAGCGTCTCGGTGTCGAAGAGTGCCTGTCCCCACAGCGCGTGGAGAAAGTTGGCGACCGGCTGATCGATCCACTGACGGAACAGCATCGGCTTCTCCGTCCATAGCGTCAGCGCGGTGTCCATGATGTGCTCGAGCGTCGCCCGGTGAAGCGGGCAGGCGCCATCCGGGATGCCAAGCGCGTCCGCGTTGAAGCCGTGTCCCACGGCGTGGCGATCCTCCGCGCGCAGGAGATTGCCGCCCATGGCGTGGCTCATCGCGCACGAATGGCGCTCGGCGGGAAAGCAGATCCGCGTCGCCATCCGCACGGCGTCGAGCATGGGCATGACCGGTCGGTCGAAGATGATGTCGGCCTCGATGCAAAGGATCGGCGCGTGATGCGTCGCGGCGACGTGCCGGTGCAGGCCGTAGCGGCAGAGCCTGGCGGTGAGCTCGCCCTCGATCGGAACCCTGACGACGTCGATGTCGGGTGCGGCGGCACGCGGGCAGGCGGCGACGAGGGCGCGCGGGTCGAGATCGGTCAGCACCGCGATGCGGCCGGCGTAGCCGCCCACGCCGCGCAGGCTCTGCAGGCTCAGCTGCAGCATCCGCGCCTGTGCTGTTCCGAAGGCGCAGGAAACGATCAATGGCGTCCGGCTCATGGCAGGGGAGAATGCGTGATGTCTCCTAACGCGGAGTGAACACGAACGGCGCGGCCGTCGATTGCGGTATCGATACGACATGGAACCCCGGCGCACCGTGGCCGGGGGGGTTCCGCCGGGCACGCCGCCGCACCATGTAGCCGGCCCGAGGGAACCCGGGCTCAAGCGAGGTGACGTGACGACGAACAACCCGGTCCTGCTCGTGTTCGCCCATCCCGCTTACGAGCATTCGCGCAGCCACCGGATGCTGCGCGACACGGTAGGAACGCCGGCAGGCGTGACCTGGCACGACCTCTACGAGACCTATCCCGACTTCATGATCAATGTCCGGCGCGAGCAGGCCCTGCTGGCGGAGCACGGGGCGCTGGTGCTGCAGTTTCCGCTGTTCTGGTATGCGACTCCCGCCCTGCTCAAGGAATGGTTCGACGTGGTCTGGCTGCACGGCTTCGCCTATGGGCGGGACGGCACGCGGATGCTCGGCAAGCGCTTCTCGGTGATCACCACCACGGGCGGCGAGGCGTCGGCCTACGAGCCCGGCGGCCGCAACGCCTACACGGTCGAGGACTTCCTCCGCCCGCTCGAGCGCACCGCGGCGCTGTGCGGCATGCGCTGGGATCCGCCGATGGTGATCCATGCCGACGAGATCGAGCAGGCATCGGGGCCCTACCTCGCGCGGCTCGAGGCGCTGGTGGCCGAGGCCTCGCCCACGGCCGCACCCAAGGCCGCACCCAAGGCCGCACGATGAACCCCGAGCCCGTGCTGCTGCGCGCCCTCGTCTATCTCGCGGCGGGCGTGGTCGCCGTGCCGCTCGCCAAGCGCGCGGGCCTGGGCGCCGTGCTCGGCTACCTCCTGGCCGGCATCCTGATCGGGCCGGACGTGCTCCGCCTGGTGGGCAACCAGGCGGACGTGGTGAGCTTCGCCCAGTTCGGCGTCGTGATCCTGCTGTTCCTGATCGGCCTCGAGGTGCGGCCGGCGCTGCTGTGGCAGCTGCGCGGCAGCATCTTCGGGCTCGGCGCGGCCCAGCTCGCCGGCAGCGGGGCGGCGGTGGCGCTCGCCTGTCTCGCATGGGGCCTGTCGCCGCGCGCCTCGGTGGTGGCGGGCATCGTGCTGGCGATGTCGTCGACCGCGATCGTGCTGTCGACGCTCGACGAGCGCGGTCTCCGCCGCGGCCCCGTCGGCCATGCGAGCTTCGGCGTCCTGCTGTTCCAGGATCTCGCGGTGATCCCGCTCTTCGCGGCCCTTCCTCTGCTGGCGCGTCCCGGCCATGCCGCACCCCATGCGGGCGGCGGCGCGCTGGCGGGGTTCCCGGCCTCCGAGCGCGCACTCGCGATCCTGGGCGCGGTCGCGGTGGTGATCGCGTGCGGCCGCTATCTCACGCGCCCCGCGTTCCGCTTCATCGCGGCCGCCAACCTGCGCGAGATTTTCACCGCGACGGCGCTCCTGCTGGTGGTGGCGGTGGCGTCGCTCATGCAGCTGGTGGGCCTGTCGCCGGCGCTCGGCGCCTTCCTCGCCGGCGTGATGCTCGCCGAGAGCGAGTTCCGGCGCGAGCTCGAGGCCGATATCGAGCCGTTCCGCGGCCTGCTGCTCGGCCTGTTCTTCATGACGGTGGGCGCGGGCCTCGATCTCGGGCTGGTGTTCCATCACGTGCTGACGCTGGCCGCCGCGGTCGCGGCGCTGCTCGCGATCAAGGCGGCCACCATGTTCGCGATCGGCCGCATCGCGGGACTGCCCCGTCGCGACGCAGGCAGCGTGGCAGCCGCGTTGGCCGGGGGCGGCGAGTTCGCCTTCGTGCTGATCGGGATCGTGGCCACGAGCGGCGTGATCGGCGGGTCGCTCGCACGCTCGATCAGCGCGGTCGTGGCGATCTCGATGATCGCGACGCCGCTGGTGTTCGGCGTGTGGGAGCGGGTGGCCGCGTCGGCCTGGCGGGGTGCGGCGGCACAGGCGCCCGCCGACCAGGTGTTCGAACGCGAGGTCGACGTGCTGATCGCCGGCTACGGACGCGTGGGGCAGGTGGTGGGCCGGCTGCTGCAGGCAAACGGCTTCAACGTGTCGGTGATGGATCTGAGCATGTCCACGATCGCGACGGCGCGCGCACTCGGGCGGCGCGTCAATTACGGCGATGCCACGCGGCTCGATCTGCTGGAGGCGGCGGGGGCTGCGCGGGCACGCGCGCTGGTGGTGGCGATCGACGATCGCGAGCGCGCGGTCGAGCTGGTGGACATCGCGCGGGCGAGCTTCCCGCATCTGAAAGTCATCGCGCGCGCCTGGGACCGTCGCGACGCCTACGAACTCCTGGCCCGCGGCGCCGATCACGTGGAACGCGAAAGCTACGAGGGCAGCCTCGCGATCGGCCGCGCAACGCTCACGGCGCTCGGCATGCGCGCCCATCGCGCGATGCGGGCGGCGGCGTTGTTCCGCATGTACGACACCAAGATATTCAACAAGCTGCGCGTCACCTGGGAGCGCGATCGCGAGGGCTTCATCCTCGCGAGCCGGGAGAGCGCGGCGATGTTCGGCCGCCTGCTCGAGGCCGATATCGACGCGATCGGCGTCGACAGTGTCGCGTCCGAATGGGACACGGCCGCGCCGCCACAGGCGGAGGAGCGGATCGCTGCGGGCGAGGACGGGTGAGCGCCTCGGTGTTCGTTTGCCTGAGACCGACGCGGCAACCGTCGGGATGCCTTGATGCGACCCCGACGCCGCCTCGTTATTCTGGAAGAACCGTCGCCGATCGTCACGTGTGCGCCGGAGAGAAGGTGGTCAGACGGCTTTCTTGAGGTTCGGACTGGCCTTGAAGCGGACGGTCTTGCCGGCCTTCACCTTGACCGGTTCGCCGGTGCGCGGGTTCAGCGCCTTGCGGGCGCGGGTCTTGTGCACGGTGAAGGTGCCGAAGGATGGCAGGGTGAAACCGCCTTCCTTCTTCATCGAGGAGACGATCGCCTCGATGAGGTCGGCGGCGGCCTGATTGGCGGCAACGCCGGTGCAACCAGTGGAGTCCTGCAGGACAGCGGAGATGAATGCTTTGCTCATGACCCGCCTGTAGTGCCAGTCCTTAACATTTTCAAACGAATTTTTGCGGGCGGCGATGGGGACAGAGCTATGTCGGGGCAGGGGCCTTGGGAAAGACGTCCCTGAAGCGATCGTGGCCGTCACGATCCGTTCATCATTCAAGGCCAAGATCCGGAAACGTCCTGACCAGGGAACCCGCCGATGAGGCACGGAGACGAGACCTTAAAAGCCCCGACGCACTGCGATGCCTGTGCAAACGCGCCGGTGTGCGGCCTGTTCGATCGATGCGTACCGGTATCGAAGCGGAGTTCCGAAGCGGGATCTGCGGAGATCCGTTCGGCGACGTCATGGTCCGCCGGCCGCGCCGCGGTGCCCGCATGAGCGACCTCGATCTTTGCGCGCTGGTCGAGCTGCGTCATCCGAGTTCCTGGGGCAGCGTCACGATCGATTCGAGCCCTGCGGGGATCACGGCCTGTCATCACACCGAGACGATCGACGACGCCATCGGCCTGGTCGCCAGCGCGTTGTCGGCCCTGCTCGAGCGGCGCTCGGCGGCCGCGGCGATGGTCAATGCGTGGCTCCCGGAGGGGATCCGCGGCTGATGCCGGCAGTGGCAAGGAAGGCCAGGGCTCTGCCCTGGACCCGCCAAAGGGCAGTCACCCCTTGGATCCCCTATACTTTAAGAATCGGTTCTAAGGGCGACTGCCCTTAGCGGGGTCCAGGGGCAGAGCCCCTGGCCTTCTCCGCAACGCTGTTCAGCCCGTTCGGACACCGGCAGGGTTCCCGAGCAGGCGCCCGACGCTGTGGCACCGTCCGGACGGGAGATACGGCATCTTGCGTGATCTGCACTACTGGTGGCTGAGCACCGTGTTCTTGCTGACGTCCACGGGCGGAACGTTGCTCTACCTGCACGGCAAAACCGAGAACCAGGTGAAGCTGGCGAAGGGCGTCATGGATGCGCTGCTCGCGGTCTGGAGCGTCGGCAGCATCCTTGCACTGGCGCCAAAGGCCGGGATCCGCACGCTCGACATCAGGATCGCGATCCAGGAGTTGCCTTTCTGGCTGTCGGTCTCTCTGATCGCCGTGGTGCTCGTTCTGGTCTCGTCGAAGATCGCGATCGCCCTCGTCGAAGCGCGTCTGGCGCAACGCAAAGTCAAGGAGGAGCTCTGCCGGCGATTGTCGTCCGGCGACATCACCAACACCGTGTTCTTCACTCCCAAAAGGGACTGCACGTCACGGCTTGAAATCGTCAGCCGGCGGCAGTGATCTCCCGATCGAATCCTCTCTCGCAACGACCGCCCTCGATGCATGTTCCGGTCACCCAGTCATGATCCCGGAGCGGCGATGTCGGTCATCACCACGCGTCAGCGCGATCTCATCATCACGCTGGCAGCACTCGTCGGCGTCACCGTCGGCGCCGCCCTGATGCTTCGCCACCATGATCACCTGGCCGAGGCCGCCGTGCTCGTCGCGTCCTATGTCATGCTCGCAGCTGTTTGGTCGGCACCGACCGCGCTCCATCTCGTCGGCCTCGTGACCACCGGAGGTCAGTTCGTGTGGCGGGCGACCAGGCCCGCAGAATCTCCTAGTTCGACCTCGCCCGACAACACGTCACCGGAACGACGGAGGAACGGACAGGTGTGGCGCGCCCTGGTGGATTCGAACCACCGACCCACAGCTTAGAAGGCTGTTGCTCTATCCAACTGAGCTAAGGGCGCCCCGATCGCGGCGGACGCTCAATGCGTCCAGTTACCCCGCCGGCCGAACTTGAAATTATCCGCATACGCCTTGGGCTTGATCACCCGCTCGGACGGGATCTCGACCTCGAGCGCCAACCCCTCGCGCCCGGCGTAGCGCTCGCCTTCCTCGCGCGTGTCGAAGAACAGCCGCACCTGGCGCTGCGTGTCGCCCGAGCCGACCCAGCCCATGATCGGGTCGGCCACCTGCGCCTCCCGCTTTTCCCACTCCAGCACCCATTCGCGCGTGCGCCCATAGCCCGATTGCATCGCCGATTTCGGCTGCCTGAAGAGACGCGCCCGCAACTGCTCGCTCACCCTGGAACCTCCTCGCGCCATCCCGTGGTCGGGGCGGCCGGACTCGAACCGGCGGCCTCGTGTACCCAAAACACGCGCGCTACCAGGCTGCGCCACGCCCCGCTCCACAGGCCGCGGAAACTATGGGGCGGGGGCGAGTTCCGCAAGCGCGCCGCGGAGCTGGCCATCCGCCCGCGCCAGCGCCGCCGCCGCCGCCGCGGGCGTGACGCCGCCCGCGACAAGGATCGCCTCCTTCAGCCGCCCATCGCTCCGCGTCAGCGCGTCCTCGGCCGCCTCCGGTGTCACCGAGGCGAGCTCGGCCACCATCCGCACGGCGCGGAGCCGCAGCTTCGCGTTGCGCGCCCGCATGTCCACCATCCGCCCGCGATGGATGCGCCCGAGCCCCGCCATGATCCCCGTCGAGAGCAGCGTGAGAATGACCTTTTGCGCCGTGCCCGCCTTCATCCGGGTCGAGCCCGCGACCGGCTCGGGCGCGGTTTCGGCGAGGATCCCGTATTCGGCGAGTGCCAGCAGGGGAGCGCCCGGGCTGTTGCTGATGCCGATCGTCAGCGCGCCGGCCGCCCGGCACCCCTCCACCACCGCGCAGGTGAACGGGGTGGCGCCCGACGCCGCGACGCCGATCACCACGTCCGCACGCCCGATCCGGTGCCGGGCCACCGCGGCCGCCGCCGCGTCCCGGTCGTCCTCGGCATTCTCCATCGCCCGCAACAGCGCCTCCCGGCCACCCGCCGGCAGCAGCAGCAGGCGCTGCTCGGGCCAGTCGAAGGTCGGTTGCAGCTCGGCGCCGTCCCCGGCCGCGAGACGCGCAGACGTGCCGGCACCCGCATAGACGAGGCGTCCCGCCGGGTGCGCGCGCAGCAGGGAGGCGGCCGCGGTCACCGCCTCGGCCATCGCCGGCAGCGCGGGCCCGATCGCCGCCACCGCCGCGAGCTGGCCCTGCCAGAGCAATCGGAGCTGCGTCGCGGGCGGCCAGGCGTCGAGCTCCTCGCAGGCGAGGTCGACCGCTTCGGTGGCCGGAAGCTCGTGGGTGGTGAGATGCGCGATCATGCTTCCATGTCCTCGAGGATGCGCTGTGCCGCACCGGGCACGCGCCACGTCAGCACAACGTAGGAGAGGGCCGCGAGTGCGAGGAACGCCGCGAACACGATGGGCAGCAGGTTCTCGGGCCAGGCCGGCCACGGGTCGAGGCTGCTCACGATCACGAACCCCATGAGTGCCGCGCCGATCGCCCCCACCACGACATGGCGGGCGCGGCACTCCCCCGCCGCCCGGAGGTCGAGCGGGGCGGCGATGCAGAGCATCAGGTAGACCGCGACGAAGCCGAAGGTCGCGAGCGTGCCGGTGTCGCCGAGGGCCGCCACCGGTGTGCGGAACCGCTCGAGCCCGATCGCCAGCGCCGCGCCCGCGATCGTCACGGCGGTCGCCGCGACGTGCGGCGTCGCGTGGCGCGCATGCACGCGGCCGAGTGCCCCGTGCAGGACACCGTAGCGGCCCATCGAGAAGATCATCCGCGCGCCCGCGTTCACGCAGGCGAGCGTGCAGGCGAACGAGCTGATCAGCGCGGACAGGTAGACGAGCTCGGCCGCCCAGACGATGCCGGCGCGGCGCGTGACGGCCGCGAAGGGCGAGGCGCTGTCGCCGATCACCGCGGTGTGGTCGCCCACCGCCAGCACCATGCAGTAGCAGACCAGCGTGAAGAACACGCCCGAGGCGGCCGCACTGCCGATCACCGCGAGCGGCACGGCGCGGGCCGGGTCGCGGGCCTCGCGGGCCAGCGCCGCCGCGCTCTCGAAGCCCACGAAGGAGAACACCGCGAAGGTCAGCGCCGGCACGATGCGCGCGGGCGCCATCGCCGCGGGCGTGAGCTGCGCGCGGTCCACGAGCGTGCCGTGACGCACCACCACCAGCACGGTGATGGCGAGGATCAGCGCGATCGAGACCGCTTCCAGCACGAGTGCCAGGCGCGAGGAGAGCCGGATGTCGCGCCAGGCGCAGACCAGCACCAGCAGGGCCACCGCCGCCACCGTGACGCCGGGCGGCGGCAGGAGGTCGTGCAGCCCGGCGATCGCCAGCATGTCCGGCAGAAAGATGTCGGCGGACAGGAGTGTCGCCGCCGCCGTGCAGAGATAGGCCGCCGCCATGCTCCAGCCCGCGACCGTGCCGGCGGCCGGGCCGAGATGCCGCCCGATCGCCACGAAATAGGCCCCCGCGAACGGGTGGCGCCGCGCGAGGTTTGCCACCGAGAGGGCCACGAACACCATGCCCACGGTCGCGACCGCGAAGGCGAGCCAGGCGCCGACGCCCGCAAGCCCCACCACGATCGTGACGTTGATCGCGGGCGTCAGCGTGGGGCCGATATTGGCGATCGACTGGCCGACCGTCTCCGACAGCGTCAGGCGGCCGGAGCGCAGCGTCGTGGCGTCGATCTCTCTTGCCATCAGGTGTGCGCCATCAGGTGGTGGGCGCGCCGGTCGTGGGATCGGTGGTGACGGATTGCGTGGCGAACCGCGCGAAGAACGCGAACATCGTGCCGTCGCCGTAGCGCACGAACAGCGCGCCGTCGCCGTTGACCGTGTTCTCGCCGGCGTAGCTGCCGGCGTTGCCCTGCATCATGTGCACGTCGTGCACGCCCTGCGCCGGCGAGAAGGCGAACACCTCGTCGGCCCCGCGATTGCTGAAGAACGCGCCGAACACCATGATCACCGCGGCCGCATCGGTGGTCGCCTTCGCGACCACGCTCGTGAAGAGCGAGGCGAGCGAGCCTGCCGCACCCGTGGCCGGCGCCGGGGTCATGGTGGAGAGGTCGAACAGCCCGTCGCGAACGTAGTCGAGGCCCTGGTCGCCCGGCCCGATGGTCAGGCGTTTGAAGCCCTTCGCACCGGCCGCCAGGCCTGGCAGATCGAGCTTCGTCGGGTTGGTGAAATCCTGGTCGACATGCACGAGCAGCTCGGACTGGTCGGCCGAACGGACATTGACGGCGGCTCGGAAGTTTCCGTTCGCCTCGATCCAGATCTCGTAATGCGGCGTCGTGTCGCTCGCCGGATCCTCCTGGCCCTCGTGGATGGTGCCGACAAGGACGCCGTATTCGGTGCTGGCCATGCGGTCTCCTGCCAACGGCGGCGCTCAGGCCCAGCCGACGCCGCCGGTCTCACCATAGATCCGGCCGGTCGTATAGCTCGACGTCTCGAGGTTCGTTGCAGCAGAAGGCCAGGGCGTCGTGCGGAGCACGCCTCCGGCGTGACGGCCTGGACCCGCCAAGGGACAGTCGTCCCTTGGATCCCTGATCGTTTGGGTTGTTCCCTGGCGAAGCCTGAATTTATGAACCTCGGCTAACCCATCCCGTCTCCATCGCCTGTACTCCAACCTTAAGTAGGGGGTTTTAAGGGCGACTGCCCTTAACGGGGTCCAGGGGCAGAGCCCCTGGCCTTCTTACGGCTTGCGCGCAATCGGCGGCACGAACAGCGGCGCGGTATCCCAGGGAAACAGGATCCACGTGTCCTGGCCCACTTCGGCGACATACGTGTCGGTCGCCGCCTGGCCCGCCGGCTTGGCGTAGAGGCAGGCGAAATGCGCGCGCGGCAGCAGGCGTCGCACCACAGCCGCGGTGACCCCGGAATCCACCAGGTCGTCGATGATCAGAAAACCCTCGCCGTCGCCGGCCGCCGGCGCGGGCTTGAGCACCACCGGCTCGGCCTGCTCCTCCTCCGTGCCGCCCTCGCGCCCGTAGGAAACCACCGAGATCGACTCGACCAGCCTCACTTCGAGCTCGCGCGCCACGATCGCCGCCGGGATCAGCCCGCCGCGGGTGATCGCGACGATGCCGGCGAACGGCCCGCGCGGCATCAGCTTCTCGGCCAGCAGCCGCGCGTCGCGATGCAGCTGGTCCCAGGTGACGGTCGCGTAGGTGATCGCCATCAGTACAGCCTGCCACCCACCGGCACCTCGAAATCGGGCCGGACCAGCACGACCTCGCCGCTGTCGTCGGGCAGGCCGAGCGTCAGCACCTCGCTCTCGAAGCCCCCGATCCGCCGCGGCGGCAGGTTGGCCACCACCAGAACCTGGCGCCCGATCAGCTGGTCGCACCGGTAATGGCGGGTGATCTGCGCCGAGGAGCGCTTCACGCCGAGCTCCGGCCCGAGATCGATGGTCAGCTTCAGCGCCGGGCGGCGTGCCTCCGGGAAGGGCTCGGCTGCCACGATCACGCCGACGCGGATCTCGATGGCATTGAAATCGTCGATGGTGACGCTGTCCGTCATGATCTTTTACCGTGCGTCGGAGGACCCCGTTCTCGCGCGCGGCTCCCCGCTTGCCAAGCCCGCTTGCCAAGCCCCCCGCTTGCCAAGCCCCGGGCCCGCGCCTAGAACGACCTCGCTTAAGGCTGTTCGGGCGTAGCTCAGCGGTAGAGCAACCGGCTGTTAGATTTGACACTTCGGCGGGAAACCGCCGTCGAAAATTGGGTGAATTCGGCGAAATCCGACCGTCGCGGGCCACACCCCGCGGACAGGGCAACGCCGAGCCAAGCCGGACGCGGGGTCGTTCGTTCCTGGTTCTTTCAGGATCATGCGTGCGTCCGGAAGGTGTAGAGACTAGGCGGTGAGGAGCCTCTCCGATAACCCGCCCGCGAGCGCCCGACACCCTCCCGGCATATCTCGCCGCGGGTGAAGACATAGTCCGACACCGTCAGGAATGGCGGAAACAGGTGAACCGGTTGGTCGTAGGTTCGAATCCTACCGCCCGAGCCATAAGCAACTTCCGATGAACGACACCATCATTCCGGGCCACGCGCGGCCCGGAAGGCGCGCCCTGCTCCTGGGCCTGGCCGCCCTCCTGCCCGCGCCACGCCCCGCCGCGGCGGCCGCACCCGGCGGTCGCGTGCGGCTCGCCTGGCAGCCGGGCCTGGCCGCCAACGTCGCGGTCCTGGTCGCGCGCAAGAACGGACTGTTCGCGGCCAACGGGTGCGATGTCGACCTGGTGGTCGCGGAAAGCGGCGCAGCACTCGCCGACCTCCTGCGCCACGACGAGGCGGATGCCTGCATCGGCGCCGCCCTCAGCCTCCTTCCGGCACTCCGCGGCGGGCTCGATGCCAGGCTCACCGCGGGCATCTCCGGCGGCGGCCTCCGCCTGCTGGCCGAGCGCCACTCCAAGCTGAGCCATATCGAGGACCTGCACGGCAAGTCGATCGGCGTCGGCCGGCTCGACGGCTCGGCCAAGCTGTTCTTCTCGATCATGTTGCGCCGCAAGGGCATCGACCCGTTCCGCGACGTGACCTGGGTCGAGCTCGCATCGGCCGCCCAGGCCGACGCTCTTGGGCGTGGCGCGATCGACGCGGTGGCAGCGCCGGACCCCGGGGCGTTCATGCTCCGCGAGCAGCGCAAGCTGGTCGAGATCGCGTCCAACATTTCCGGCAGCTACCGCGACCGTACCGCCCAGGTGCTGGCCTGCAGCGTCCGCCTCCTCGCCCACGATCCGGCCGCCTGCCAGGGCCTGACCCGCGCGCTGCTGCAGGCCGCCGCCATGGTGATGCACGACCCGGCGGTGGTGGCCGATCTCGGAGCCTCGTTCGCGCCGCTCCTGTCGGCGGCCGACCGCATCCGCATGCTGCACGCGGAGGCACCCGACCAGCATCCGAGCGGGCGGGCGCTCGTCGAAGATATCGCGGCCTATGCCGACGAGCTCCGCCTGCTCGGCGTGTTCCCGTATGAGGTGAACGCTGGCAAATTCGCGCGCAGCGTCTGTCAGCTCGTCACGTAGGACGATGCCCCGTCGTGGATTATGAAATCTGCGTAAAACCCCTTCCATCGCCTGCGGATCAGTTTATATCCCGTGACCGTTGCGCGGTGACGTTGATGTTCGTGTCCAGGCAGGGTTTGCAGCACACCGCGGAGGGCGACGGCGCCTTTGCAGCACTCGCAGGGTCGGGGCTGGGCGGCGTCGATCTGCTGGCGCGCGCGATCCGCGACGATCTGCGCGGGCGCGTCGCCGTGGTGTCCTCGTTCGGCGCGGAGTCGGTGCTCCTCCTGGCGCTGGTCGCCGACATCGACCCGGCGACGCCGGTGCTGTTCCTCGAGACCGACCGGCATTTCCCCGAGACGCTCGCCTACCGCGCGTCGGTCGCGGCGCATCTCGGCCTCACCGACGTTCGCGATCTCCGGCCGCCGCCGGCCGAGGCAGCCGCCGCCGATCCCACCGGCGAGCTGTGGTATTACGACCCGGACAACTGCTGCGCGCTCCGCAAGGTGCGCCCGCTCGAGCGCGCGCTGGCGGGCTTCGACGCTTGGGTGACCGGCCGCAAGCGCCACCAGGCCGCGACGCGCGAGCGCCTGCCCTTCGTCGAGCTCGATGGCGGCCGGATCAAGCTGAACCCGCTGGCGGACTGGGACCGGGACAGGATCGAGGCGGAGATCACGTCGCGCGGGCTGCCGCGGCACCCGCTGGTGGCTCGCGGATACCCTTCGATCGGGTGTGCCAATTGCACGCGCGCGGTGGGTGAGGGCGAGGATGAGCGGGCCGGGAGATGGGCCGGGCTGCGTAAGGTTGAGTGTGGGATCCATCAGTAGAAGGCCAGGGGCTCTGCCCCTGGACCCCGCCGGGGCCTTGGCCCCAGACCCCATTTGTTATGGCGGGGTTTAAGGGCCTCGTGCGCAGCACGCCTTCGGCGTGACGCCCCTTTCTTTCTTGCTGCCGCTTGAGGCACCATCCCGGACAGGACTCCCAAGGAGCGGCCCATGAGCCCTACATCCGTCGCGATCGTCGGCGCCGGGTTCAGCGGAACCCTGGTCGCACTCCACCTTCTCCGCCGCGCGCCGCCCGGCGCCCGCATCACCCTGATCGAACGCGCCTCGCAGTTCGGCCGCGGCCAGGCCTACAATACCGGCAATCCCAGCCACCTGCTCAACGTCCCGGCCGGCCGGATGAGCGCCTTCCACGACCGCCCCGACGACTTCATCGCCTACCTCCGTCGCCAGCACGCCGCGTCTGCCGAAGCCACGAGCGGCGCCTGTCCCGACGCCGGCACCTTCGTCCCGCGCCGCGATTTCGGCGCCTATGTGCGCCACCTGCTGAACGAGGAGCTCAAGCGCCCCGATCTCGGCGACCGGCTCGACCTCGTCCGTGGCGACGTCTGCGACATCGACGACCAGGCCCAGCCGCTCCGCCTGACGCTCGACCGCAACCGCACCATCGAGGCCGAGATGGCGGTGCTGGCCCTCGGCAACTTCCCGCCCGAACTGCCGCCCGTGCCGTGCAGCACCGGCTTCTTCGACACCCGGTTCTACAAGGCCGATCCGTGGGCCGCCGACGCGCTGGCCGGGCTCGACCCCGAGGGTCCCATCCTGCTGATCGGCACGGGCCTGACCACGATCGACGCCGTCGTCACGCTGCTCGACGCCGGCCACACCGGCACCATCCACGCGGTCTCGCGCCGCGGCCTGCTGCCGCACCGGCATGGCGGATCGCCGGGGGCGAGGCCGGAGGAACACCGCTCCTATCCCACCAGCATCACGGCACTCGCGCACGCGCTCCGCGAGCAGTCCGAGCAGAGTCGCGCCGCGTCCGGCACCTGGCACCACGTGGTCGACGGGCTGCGCCCGTTCACCACCGATGTCTGGCAGGCGATGTCGCTCGAGGACCGCCGGCGCTTCCTGCGCCACATGCGCCCCTGGTGGGACGTGCACCGCCACCGCCTGCCACCCGCGGTGGCCGCCCGCGTGGACGCGGCGCGCGCCTCGGGGCAGCTGCGGATCGATGCTGGCCGCTTCCGCTCGTTCGAGGTGGTGGGCGAGGACGTCGAGGTCACCTACCGCAAGCGAGGTCCCGCCGAGCGGATGGAGCGGCTGCGCGTCCGTCGCGTGGTGAACTGCGCCGGACCGGGTGCGGATTACGACCGCATCGCCCACCCGCTCGCCCGCAGCCTGCTCGGGCGCGGCGTGGTGCGGCCCGACGCGCTGCGGCTCGGGCTCGACGTGACCGGCACCTGCGCGCTGATCAATCGCGAGGGCGGCATCTCGCGCCGGCTGTTCGCGGTGGGACCGGTGACCAAGGGCCAGTTCTGGGAGATGACGGCGGTGCCCGACATCCGCCGGCAATGCGAGGTGCTGGCGGCGCATCTGGCGGGGCTGGTGCGGCCGGCGGCGCCGGCGGAAGCGCCGTCTCGGCCGCGCAGGCCGGCCCCCTGGCGCGAGGCCGGGGCGGCCATCTAGGCGCGGGAGCGCGCCGCCCGCACCGCCGCGCTTCCCCGGCGCGCTCGGCCCTGCTAATGCCGAGGCCACCTCACCCTCGCGAGAGTGACGGAACGGTAGACGTAGTCGGCTCAAAATCGACCGCCGCAAGGCATGGGGGTTCGAATCCCCCCTCTCGCACCATCGAAGCATCATGAGCGCCGCCAGCACCCTCTCGCACCCTCGGCCTGCCGCGCGCCCCGAGCGCCCGTTCTTCTCGTCGGGGCCGTGCGCCAAGCGGCCGGGCTGGACGCTGGACGCGCTCGACGGCGCGATGCTCGGGCGCAGTCATCGCGCGACGGCCGCGCGGGCGCAGATCGGCCACGTGATCGAGCGTTCGCGCCGCATCCTCGGCGTGCCCGAGGGGTGGCGCGTGGGCGTGGTGCCGGGCTCCGACACGGGCGCGGTCGAGATGGCGCTCTGGTCGCTGATCGGCGAACGCGCGGTCGACGTGCTCGCCTTCGAGAGTTTTTCCGCCGCCTGGGCCTACGACCTGGCCCGCGAGCTGCAGCCGGCGCACGGCGTGCGCGTGCTCGAGGCCGCGTACGGCGCGCTGCCGGATCTCCGCGCGGTCGACTGGCAGCGGGACGTGGTGTTCGCGTGGAACGGCACGACGTCGGGCGCGCGCATCCCGGACGGCGATTGGATCGCGCCCGACCGCGCCGGGCTCGCGATCTGCGACGCGACCTCGGCGGCCTTCGCGATGGAGCTCCCCTGGGACCGGCTCGATGTCGTCACCTGGTCCTGGCAGAAGGTGCTCGGCGGCGAGGCCGCCCACGGCATGATCGCGCTCTCACCGCGCGCGGCCGGGCGCCTGTGCGAACCTCCGCCGCGGCCGTTGCCAAAACTGTTCCGAATGGCGGCGCGCGGCGAGCTGATCGAGGGGATTTTCGCGGGCGACACGATCAACACGCCGTCGATGCTCTGCGTCGCCGACGCGCTCGACGGGCTGGCCTGGGCGGAGCGGATCGGCGGCCTGCCGGCGCTGATCGCGCGGACCGAGCGCAACCTCGCTTCGGTGTCGGCCTGGGTCGAGACCAGCGCCTGGGCACGCTTCCTGTGCGCCGACCCCGCCACGCGTTCGCCCACCGCGATCACCATCGCGACCCGGTCCGACCGCGCCGCGGCCACGCGCGTGGCCGGCCTGCTCGAGGCGGAGGGCGTGGCCTTCGACATCCTCGCCTATCGCGACGCGCCGCCCGGCTTCCGCATCTGGGGGGGTGCCACCGTGGAGACCGCCGATATTGAGGCGCTGCTGCCGTGGCTGGACTGGGCCGTCACCGAGGTCGGCGCGCCATGAACGTCGCCGCCATGGGCGCGCCATGAACGTCGCCGCCGTGGGCGCGCCATGAACGTCGCGGCCGTAGGCGCGCCTCGAACGACACCGCCGTGGGCGCGCCGTGAATAACGCCGCCGCCCTGCTGCCGGCGGGCCTGCGCGACCTGCTGCCGCCCGAGGCGGAGGCGGAGGCGCATGCCGTGGCAGCGCTGACCGCGTCCTTCGCCGGCCATGGCTACGAGCGGGTCGAGCCGCCGCTGCTCGAATTCGAGGAAAGCCTGCTGACCGGCACGGGGGCGGCGGTCGCGGAAGCCACGTTCCGGATGGTGGATCCCGAGAGCCACCGGATGATGGGGCTCCGGCCCGACATGACGCCGCAGGTGGCGCGCATCGCGGCGACCCGTCTCGCGGGCGAGCCCCGGCCGCTGCGGCTGGCCTATGCCGGGCAATGCGTGACGCTGCGCCCGAGCGGGCTGTCGGGCGACCGCCAGGTGCCGCAGGCCGGGATCGAGCTGATCGGCGTCGACAGCCCCGAGGCGGATGCCGAGGTGGTGGCGATCGCGGCCGAGGCGGTGGCGGCACTCGGCGTGGCCCGGGTGAGTTTCGACCTCACGCTGCCGACGCTGGCCCCTCTGCTCGCCGACGCGGCCGGCCTGGCGGGTGCGGCGCGCGAGGCGCTGCTGCGGGCGCTCGACCGCAAGGATGCGGCGTCGGTGCGCCGGCTCGGCGGCAAGCTGGCGGCGACGCTGTCCGAGCTGCTACTGGCCGCCGGTCCCGCCGCCGGTGCGCTCGCCGCCCTGGAGCGCGCCACGCTGCCCGCGGCGGCGCGCCCGCTGACCGATCGCCTGCGGGCGACCGTGCACGCGATCCGCGCGCTGTCGCCCGAGACCGTGCTGACGGTCGACCCGCTCGAATTCCGCGGCTGGCGCTATCACACCGGCGTCTGCGTCACGGTGTACGCCGCCGGGCGCCACGAGGAGCTCGGTCGCGGCGGCCGCTATGTCAGCGGGGAAGGAGAGCCGGCCTGCGGGCTGACGCTGTTCCCGGCCGCCCTGCTGCGCGCGGCGGCGGTCGCGGTCGGGCGGCCGCGCGTGTTCGTGCCCGCGGGCACCGATCGCGCCGTGGCATCGGCCCTTCGCGCGCAGGGTTTCGCGACCGTCGCCGCACTGGGAGCGATCGCCGACCCGCACGCGGAAGCCCGCCGGCTGCGCTGCACGCATGTGGTGAGCGACGGCGCGACCCACCCGATCGAATGAGACACAAGGAAGCCCGCTGATGGCCAACGTCACCGTGATCGGCGCCCAGTGGGGCGACGAGGGCAAGGGCAAGATCGTCGACTGGCTCGCGAGCCGTGCCGATATCGTCGTGCGCTTCCAGGGCGGCCATAACGCCGGCCATACGCTGGTGGTGGGCAACCAGACTTACAAACTCTCGCTGCTGCCGAGCGGTGTGGTGCGCGGGAAACTCGGCATCATCGGCAACGGCGTGGTGATCGATCCGGCGGCCCTGCTCGACGAGATTGCGCGGGTGCGCGCGCAGGGGCTCGAGGTCGGGCCCGACACGCTGCGCATCGCGGAGAACGCGGCGCTGATCCTGCCGCTGCACGCCGCACTCGACCGCGCGCGCGAAACGGCGCGCGGCGACCGCAAGATCGGCACCACGGGCCGCGGCATCGGCCCGGCCTACGAGGACAAGGTGGCGCGCCGCGCGATCCGCGTCTGCGACCTCGCCGAGCCGGAGACGCTGGGAGAGAAACTCGACGAGATGCTGCTGCACCACAACACGCTGCTGGCAGGCCTCGGCGCGCCGACCTTCCGCAAGGAGGATCTGCTCGCCCTGCTCGCGGGATGGCGCGTGGCACTCGCACCGTTCGCCGAAGCGGTGTGGGAGCGTCTCGACGAGGCCCGGCGCGCGGGCAAGCGCATCCTGTTCGAGGGGGCGCAGGCGGTGATGCTCGACGTCGATCACGGCACCTACCCGTTCGTGACCAGCTCCAACACGGTGGCGGCGCAGGCGGCGACCGGCAGCGGTGTCGGGCCGGGAGCGGCCGGCTTCGTGCTCGGCATCGCCAAGGCCTATTCCACTCGTGTGGGATCAGGACCTTTCCCGACCGAGCTCGCTGACGCCACGGGCAAACTGCTCGGCGAACGCGGCCATGAATTCGGAACCGTGACGGGGCGCCCACGCCGCTGCGGCTGGTTCGACGCGGCGCTGGTGCGCCAGGCCGTGAAGGTTGGCGGCGTGCAGGGGCTGGCGCTGACGAAGCTCGACGTGCTCGACGGGATCGACGAACTTTCCATTTGTACCGGCTACGACATCAACGGGACGCAGATGCGGAGGCTTCCCGCGGGTGTCGCGGCACAGGCGGCGGCGAGGCCGATCTACGAAACGATCGAGGGCTGGAGCGGCTCGACGCGCGGTGCGCGCTCGTGGGCGGACTTGCCGGCGCAGGCGATCAAGTATGTGCGGCGGATCGAGGAGCTCGTGGAAGCGCCTGTGACGTTGCTGTCGACGTCGCCGGAGCGCGATGACACGATCTTGGTGAGGGATCCGTTCGATGATTAAGCTGTCACGGCTGCTTAGAGAGGTACTCGGCTACTCTGCGGCCGAAGTCTTCAGCTGTGATCCAAAGACCGTCGACGGCAGCATCCCTCAAGACGCCAGTTGCTGCTCTCGCCCATTTGACTTTCTCCCCCGTGAATCGAGAACCCTCGAAACTGCTTACCGACCTGCAGAGCGTGATTGATGTGCCTTTCAACCGTCTATGTGGGCGATCATCGAGTACTTTCCAAAGTGCATCGAAACTGGTAGCCCTTGTCTTCGTATTCACACTGAGATCAAGTATGTAAGTGCCGGCAGGAATACGCGCTTTTCATAGGCCTCCAGGAACTTACCGTCATCATCGCCAAACTCTTTTTGAGCCTTTTTTAGTCCAAGTTTGGCTTCTTCCGAGCGTTCTACATATTCTTCTATATTCACATGAATTGGTTTATCTCTGAACAGTTCCGGCTGATTAATCAGCGCGTTCAATAGTGAGCCCTTCTTCTCCGATGACGCTGCTGGTCCGTCACGGAGTGCTCGGCGGGGCAGCCATCGTTTTCTTGCGATTGCAAGCATCTCTTCGGTAATCGCTCGCGACTCGTCATGCACCGTTCTGTCAAACCAACTTTCCCACGAACCAAGCATTGTGGGATCTGGATCGAGGAATAAAACGTTGGCCTCGATAAGCCCGCGCGTTTCATCACCCTCGTGTCCGAGACCATTGGCGGACGCGTTGGACGAGCCGATTATGCATCCGACATCCGTGATCCAGACTTTTGCATGTAGATTATCTTTTGCTCGAACGCGTTCTTTGCCCAATAGCTGGATCAGCTTTTCTACTTCATCAGGATTGCAACCGCCGCTCATCAGGTCGCATAGATTGCAAATTGACTCCTCTGCTTTGCGTGACTTCAATGTTAAGGCGGTCAACTGCACCGCTGCCCCAGTAGGCAACTGCTATTTTCGCTCTCGAGGATTTTAGCAGCAGCTTTTTCAACTCGGCTTCCATTATCGGGCCGCTAAGGAGCTGTGGCATATGACTGGCCCTGGTCGGCATAATTTCGTTCTCCTTTCGCGGCACAACTCCTCGTCCGCATAGGGTGCAGGGTAGGCCGCTATCTTCCGAATGCTTGAACTTCAAACCATGACACGCTGCTGCGCTGTTCGCGGGCCCTGAGACTGCCAAATCGATCCATCTATAACCAATGAGCTATGAGCGGGATCCAAGGGGTAAGCCCCTTGGCGGGGTCCAGGGGCAGAGCCCTTGGCCTTCTTTAGCTTCCCTTGATCTTCTGGGCGCATAATCACCTGCGTGAAGAACCTCAAGCGTTTCACCGTGGATGCCGCCGCGGATGGCGCATCGCCGCTGGCGCGCCACCATGCGGGCGTGCGTCGCGCGACCGATACGGGCGGCGAGCTCGCGAGCGTGTCGCTCGCAGCCCTCCCCGTGGCTCGCGGCGCTGCGCCGCATCCGCGGCTCGACATGTTGATGGGTCCGGCGATCGGCGGCGTGATGCAGCCGCTCGGCCGCGCGGGCGGGCATGGCGGGGACTGGATCATCTGCCGGACGCCGCAGGGGCCGTCGCTGGGTGCCAGCCAGTGGGGGCAGGGCGACCATGCAGGCCTCGTGCAGCGCGTGGCCCGGGTCGCGGCCGGCGCCCTCGCCCGACTCGAGCATGTGGGCCTTACCCACCGCGCGATCAATCCGTTCAACATCTTCCCGGCCGGCGACAGCGTGGAGCTCGGGCCGTTCTGGTCGGCACCCCCCGCCTTCGCGCAGCCGGCGGTGTTCGAGCCGATCGTGTCGGCCTCCTGCCATCGTTCGGGCCGGGGCCCGGGCACGGTCGCCGACGACATCTACGCGCTCGGCGTCACGCTGCTGTCGCTCTATCTCGGCGAGGTGCCGCTTGCCGGCGTGCCCGACGAGGAGGTGCTGGAGCGCAAGCTATGGCAGGGCAGTGCGGCGGCCCTGCTGCGCGGCCAGAACCTGCCCAGCGCACTCGCCGAGCTGATCGGCGCGATGATCTCCGACGAGCCCAGCCAGCGGCCGCGGCCCGAGCGGCTCGAGGGCGGCGTCGGCGTGCTCGGCCCGAATGCGAGCTCGCGCCGGCGCATCAACGCGGCCCTCCCGCTGATGATCGGCGAGCGCGAGGTCTGGACCACCACGCAGCTCGCCTGGACGATCGCGACGGACGGCGACGTGGTGCTGCGCGCGCTGCTGAACGGCCAGGTCGAGGCGTGGCTCAGGCGCGGGCTGAACGAGATCGTGCTGGCCGAGCGGATCGAGAGCCTGGTGCATCCGAGCGGCAAGGAAGCGGGGGCGCCCGAGGGGCGGGAGGCCGAGGCGCTGTTCCTCGCGCGCGCCGGCACGCTGCTCGACGCGCCGTCGCCGGTCACGTGGAAGGGCTTGCGCTTCCTGCCGGACGGGCTGCCGGGCCTGCTGGGCGCCGTCGCGGGCGGCGACGAGGCGTTCCGCGGCGCCGTGACCGGGCTGCTGGAGAGCGGTGTGGCGGGCCCGCAATCCTGCGCCACACGGAGCGTCGGCGCGGACCGGCCGCGCCCGTGGTCACGCTTCGCCGTGGCAAGGCTGTCCTACGAGTTGAACCCGGCCTGCGCCTGCGCGTCCACGGCACTCGCCGGGCGGCCGGCCGCGACGATCGACGCGCTGCTGCGGGCACTCGAGGATGCGAGCGAGGGTGTGCAGGGGGCGCCGCTCGATGCCGAGATGGCCGCGTTCATCGCGGCCAAGCAGCGCGCGCCGGTGGTGAATGGGGAGCTCGCCGACGAACGCGCCCAGCTCAAGGTGCTGGCACATTTCTCGATCGAGCTGCGGGTGAACACCCTGCCGAACCTGGCGCGCCGGCTCGCCGCGGTGATGCTGCGCGACATCGATGCCTGGCCGGGAACCACCGGCCGCGCCCGGCGCCAGACCCGGATCGAGCAGGTGGTCCGCGCCGGCGACCTGGCGGCGCTGCACGAGATGGCGTCGAACACGGGCGAGATCACGCGCGAGCGGCGGCGCCAGCTCGAGGCGCACGGGAAGATCCAGATGCTGCGGCTGCAGCAGGAGGCGCTCGCCAAGGCGACCGCCGGCCGCCTGCGTGACGCGCGGCATTTCGGGCGCGAGGCGGCCTCCGTGGTGGCGATCGTGTCGGGCGCGCTGGTGCTGTTGCTGACGGTGCTGGCGTGAGTGCCGCCGCGGTCGCGAAGGGGAAGGTCGGCAAGGCGGAAGCGGGCAAGTCGGGCAAGGCCGGCGGCCGCGGTCAGCCAAGCTGGCTGCGCGGGCTCGGCTGCGGCGTCCTCATCATGCTCAACCCTGCGAGCGGGCTGCTGCTTGCCGTGCTGCTGTCGCCCTCGGTGCTGATGCGCGTGCTCGACCGCGAGCCGGGGCGATCGGCCTCGCGGGTGGTGCTCCTGAGCAATCTCGCGGGCTCGGTGGGCGCGGTCGTCGCACTCTGGCGCGGCGGCGTGCCGACGCTGGCCAGCGCGTTCGACATCCTCGCCTTGCCTTCCACGCTGGCCACCGCCTGGGCCGCCGCCGCGGCGGGCTGGCTCGGCAGCGAGCTGGCCTCGCAGCTTGCGCTCGCCTGGCTGAGCGCCGGCGCGCGGCGGCAGATGCGCGATGCAGGCGCGGCGGCGGACGGGCTGGTGGCCGAGTGGGGGGAGCCGGAGTCCACCGACGCCAAGAAGCGCGGCTGACGCAGTTTGGAAAGAAGAAGGCCAGGGCTCTGCCCTGGACCCGCCAAGGGGTAGTCACCCCTTGGATCCCCTAACGAATGGGTTCTAAGGGCGACTGCCCTTAGCGGGGTTCAGGGGCAGAGCCCCTGACCTTCTTCGATAGCCCCGAAAGCACCAGGACATACGAAGGGCGCCCGACGAGCTCGGACGCCCTTGTTCTCGAGGAAGTAACGTCGATCAGGCCGCCTCGGCCAGCCGACGATCCTCGACCTCGGACTTCATCGCCTTCTGCAGCTTCTCGAACGCACGCACCTCGATCTGCCGCACCCGCTCGCGCGAGATGCCGTAATGCTGCGACAGCTCTTCCAGCGTGGTCGGATTGTCCTTCAGGCGACGCTCGATAAGGATGTGCCGCTCGCGATCGTTGAGCGTGCGCAACGCGTTGCCGAGCAGCGCACGACGGCCGGTCATCTCCTCATGCTGGGCGAGCACCGTCTCCTGGCTCTCGCCCTCGTCCACCAGCCAATCCTGCCACTCGCCCTCGCTATCGGCGCGGACAGGAGCGTTCAGGCTGTGATCCGGAGCGGCCAGGCGCCGGTTCATGTTGATGACATCCTGCTCCGGCACGTCGAGCGCCTTCGCGATCTTGCCCACGTGCTCAGGACGGAGGTCGCCCTCCTCGATCGCCTGCATCTGGCCCTTCAGCCGGCGCAGGTTGAAGAACAGCTTCTTCTGCGCGGCCGTGGTGCCCATCTTCACGAGCGACCACGAGTGCAGGATGTATTCTTGTATGGCCGCACGGATCCACCACATCGCATAGGTGGCGAGACGAAATCCGCGATCCGGATCGAAGCGCTTGACGGCCTGCATCATGCCGACATTGCCTTCGCTGATGAGCTCACCGAGTGGCAGACCATAGCCGCGGTAGCCCATCGCGATCTTGGCGACGAGACGCAGGTGGGAGGTGACCAGCTTGTGCGCGGCTGCGGTGTCCTCGCTGTCACGCCATTGGCGCGACAAAGCGAGCTCCTCGTCCGGAGCGAGCATGGGGAACTTGCGGATCTCCTGAAGGTAACGGGTAAGGTTGCCTTCCGGAGCAATGTTGATGACGCTGGCGGCCATGAGTACGGCTCCTTTCGCCGACTGACTGCGAAGTCCTCGCCGCCCTCAATGGCGCGGCGGAAGCAGGAGTTGCGCAGTGCGGCAAAGCGAGGGCGCGGAAGATGTTCACGAGGGTGAGAACGGTCCCGTTCGGCGATCGTCTCTGTGGCGCGGGAACAAGCCGGCGGCGCGCGCCCGTGTCGTCGGATGGCGGTTTGATACAGGACCCCTGGGGTCCTGTCAAAGGATTCCGCACCGCGTCAATCGTTGAGAATGTCGTCCGTTGGCAGCCCGGCTTCGGCCAGCAGGGCGGCCAGATCGGCGGGCGGCGCCACCTCGAAGCGGAGCGGCGTGCCGGTGCGGGGATGGCGGAAACCGAGCGTGCGGGCGTGCAGCGCCTGGCGGGGGAAGTCGAGCAGCGTGTCGCGCAGCGCCGCCGGCAGGCCCCGGGCCGCCGCCGGCGTTCGCCGGAGATAGACCGGGTCGCCCACCAGCGGATGGCCGGCCTCCGCGGCATGCACGCGGATCTGATGGGTGCGGCCGGTGCGCAGCCGGCACCGCAGCAGCGTGAGCGCGGTGCCGTGCGCGGCCAGCCGGAGGTAGTCGGTGCCGGCCTCCTTGCCGCCGCGCGCGACCACGGCCATGCGCTTGCGCTCGCGCGGGTCGCGCCCGATCGGGCCGTCCCAGGCGCCGCGCCCCGGCTCCACCAGCCCCCAGGCGAGGGCCAGGTAGCTGCGTTCGAGGTTGCGGGCGGCGAAGACGGCGGACAGGGCCGCGAGCGTCACCTCGTTCTTGGCCGCGACCATCACGCCCGACGTGTCGCGGTCGAGCCGGTGCACGATGCCGGGCCGGCGCTCGCCGCCGATGCCGGTAAGGCTCGTCCCGCAATGGGCGAGCAGCGCGTTGACCAGCGTGCCGGTCTCGTTGCCGGGTGCCGGATGCACCACCAGGCCCGCCGGCTTGTCGATCACGATCAGGTCGTCGTCCTCGTGCAGCACGGCCAGCGGGATCGCCTCCGGAAGCGGTCGCGCCGAGACGGGTGCCGGCACCGCCACCACGTAGAGCGCGCCGGGTCGCACGGGTGCGGCAGGCTCCCGGCACGGCGCGCCGTCGCAACTCACCAGCCCTTCGCCGATCATCGCCTTGACGCGGGAGCGCGACATCGTGCCGATGCGGTCGGCGAGGAAGCGGTCGATGCGCTCGGGCGCGGCGTCGAGCGGGGCGGGAATGGCGATCGTGCGCTCCTCCTCGCGGTCGTGGTCGTCTTCGCTGAGCGCCATCGGGCGGGCATAGGGAAGGAGCGCGGATGTGTCGACCGTGGGGGTGAAAGAGGGCGCCGCACGCGGCACTCGCGGGCTGCTGGCGCTGGTGATCGGACTGGGCCTCCTGATCGCGGCCGGGTTCGTGGTGGTGGTGGTGACGCTGGTGCACCGGACCTTTGGTTCGAGCGAGCGCGGGCCCGCCATGCAGGGCGTCCCGCACCCCGTCGCTGCTGGCGCCGTGGCCCTCGACGAACCGCCCGGCAGCCGGATCGTGTCGGTGTCCGCCATCGACGGGCGCCTGGCGCTGCTCGTGAGCGGCGGCGGCGTGCCGGACCGGGTCGTGCTGCTCGATGCGCGCGACGGGTCGACGATCGCGACGGTCCGCCTCGGACCTGCCGCCGCGGTGCCGCGATGACGGCGCGCGCGGACCTCTTGCGCGCATATCTCCCGTCGCGTAGGAACCCGCCCGGCCAGTTACGTCCTGTTCGTCTAGAGGCCTAGGACACCGCCCTCTCACGGCGGTAACAGGGGTTCGAATCCCCTACGGGACGCCAGCGTGATCACTATCCAAATTGAAGAAGGCCAGGGCTCTGCCCTGGACCCGCCAAGGGACAGTCGTCCCTTGGAACCCTGATTGTTGGGGTTGTCCCCTGGCGAAGCATGAAATCTTAGACTTCGGCCAACGCAGCCCGTCTCCAGGGCCGATACTCCAACTTTCAGTAAAGGGTTTTAAGGGCGACTGCCCTTAACGGGGTCCAGGGGCAGAGCCCCTGGCCTTCTTCGCCCGATCGAACGGACCCTTAGAACCGACGCCCTGCCTTTCAGATCCCGCCCAGCAGGCTCTGAACCGCCGACAGCATCTCCTCGCGATGTCCCCCGGTGACCGGCCGCAGATTACCCAGCTTCTCGCGCGCCGGGCCGCGGACCGCGGCGATATCGTGCACGGCGCGACCGCGGGCGAGGCCGACGCCGAGGTGGCGGAGGCGCGCCAGCTGATCCGGGTTGGCGAGGCCATCGGCCACGAGGTCCATGCCGAGCTCGCCCGCAAGAACGAGAATCCAGCGCAGCACGCCGCCGGCCGCCGCCTTTTCCGGCAGCTCGCGCAGCAGGCGGCCGTGCAGGCGGATCGCGTCGAACTGGAAGCGGCGGAACAGGGCCAGGTCGAGCGTGCCGGTGCCGAACTCGTCGAGCACGAGGCGGGCTCCTTCGCGCCGCAGCGCGCCGATCTGCTCGGCGACACCTTCCGAAGCGCCCGCGAGGTCCGCGGCACGAAAGGCGAGCTCCACCCGGCTCATCGACAGCGCCCCGGCGCGAAGATCGCGTGCCAGCTCCTCGATCAGCAGCGGCGAGGCCAGCAGCGGCGCCGGCAGGCCGAAGGTCAGCCGGATCGCGGGATCCCACGCGGCGGCAGCCTCGAGCGAACGCCTGAGGAAACCGTGCACGAAAGGTGCGAGCAGCTGCCCCTCGGAGGCTAGCCGGAACAGTGACAGCGAGCTCAGGATCGCACCCCCGGGGGTCGACCAGGTGGCGACCGGCTCGGCCGAGACCGGCACGCCGGTGCCGGTCCAGACGGTGGGGCGGAACAGCAGGCGGACCTCGTTGCTGTCGATCGCGGCGCGCAGGCCCTCAACCATGGTCTGGCGGGTCTCGGCGGCAGTCTCGAGCTCGCGGCGGAACACGGCGAGGCTGCCACGCTCGCGGCGCTTGCCGTCGTAAAGCGCCAGGTCGGCGTTGCGCAGGAGCTGCGCGGGCTCGACGCCGTGGCGCGGGCAGAGTGCGACGCCGAAGGTCGCCCCTACCGAGGCGGTGCGGGCGTCGAGCTTGACGCAGTCGGCGAAGGCGGCCGACAGGCGGCCCACGATCTCGGAGGCCTCGGTCTCGCCGGCGCGCGCCAGCATGATGGCGAACTCGTCGCCGCCGAGGCGGGCCACCTTGTCCTCGCCGCGGACCGTGTGGCGCATCCGGGCGGCGACCGATTTCAGCAGCTCGTCGCCGGTCGCGTGGCCGTAGCGGTCGTTGACGTCCTTGAAGCGGTCGAGATCGATCAGCACGAGAGCGAAGCCGCTTCCCGGTGCGCCGCCGCGAGCCTGGGCGCAGGCGATCTCGAGGCTGTCGAGCAGCGCCTGGCGGTTGGCGATGCCGGTGAGGCTGTCGCGGGTCGCGAGCGCGTGCATGCGGGCATCCGCGCGGCGCCGCTCGGTGATGTCGGTGCCGATGCCGCGGAAGCCCACGAAGGTGCCGTTCTCGTCGCGCGGGTGGCCCGACAGGCTCCACCAGCGCGTCTCGCCGGCCACCGGCGCGGTCACGGTGAGCTCGCGGAAGGCGGCGCGCGCGCCGAGTGCCTGGGCGAGGTCGTTGTTGCGGCCGTCGGGGTCGGCGGCGCGCCCCACCAGGCCCACCAGGGTGCGGGCGTGGAGCGCCGCGTCGTCGAGCCCGGTGACGGCGGCGAACTGCGGCGAGGCGTCGATCAGCAGGCCGTCCGCGTCGGTCTCCCAGCTCCAGCCGGCCGAGCCGTGGCGGCCATCGCCCAGCAGCACGCTGATCGTGTCATGGCCGCGCGCCAGGCTGATCCGACCCACCGAGCGCTCGTGCAGGATGAAGTTGCTGACGCAGATCCCGCCCAGCGTGAACAGGCCGTAGCCGCCGAACAGGGTGAAGGTGAAGCCGTCCTGCGCGCCGATCAGGCCGGCGATCGCGATCGCCGACGCGATCGTCATCGGCAGCCAGAAGGCGATGGCGGCCAGGAAGGGCGCCAGGATCATCGGCGTCGAGACCAGCGCCATCATGATCGCGGTGGGCGTGACCAGGCTGCCATGCAGGCTGACCGCGGACTGGGTGAGCAGCAGCACCAGGCCGCCCCAGCTCGTGCCGAGCGCCACCAGCAGCGCGATCGAGCAGCGGATGAAGGCGAGGTCGGAGACCCGGCGGCGCAGCTGCCCGAGTGCCAGCCAGCCGACATAGAGCGCCACGAGCAGGTCGCAGATGGCCAGGCCGGCGCCGTGGCGGGCGCCCGGCAGGTCGAGCGCCATCAGGCCCGCGGTGACCAGCCCGATCGGCGAGAAGAACCGCGCGTTGGCCAGCAGCGTGCGGGCCTGCTCGCGCCGCAGCGCCGCGGCGTTCTCGCCGCTCTGCAGACGGATCGAGTCAGCAACGAACGAGCGCAGGCTCTGCGGGGCGGCCGCCAGGCCACGTGTGAGAAACCCGTAGACATGTATCGAAAACCAGGACGAAGTCTGGGTCATCATGTCGGTTCTCGAAAGAAGGGCCATGCAGGGATGTCAGTAATGAGCGCCTGACCAGGGCCTGCCCAAATCATGCACGATGGAGGCGGAATTTTGCAAGCAAAGATGGCGTCATCCAGCCTCCTCCGCCATTGCGCCGGCACGCGGAGCGGATGTGCCGGAAGCGTGCCCAGATATCAAAAACGACCGTGTTTGCGCCGAACGCTCGAACAATGCGCCAGCCATGCATCCCTGGTGACGAAACGCAAGCGTCGGGAGAATGTCGCGTTATCGCGACGAATGCCACGCGGGGGAGACAGCCCTCCGGCGTGCAGGCTGCGGGTCCGACACGCAGCGCGCGCCGGTTCGCGCGACCGTCGTTCCAAGTAGAAGACGAACGCGATTACTTCGCCAACCGCGTCGTTGCCTTTACGAACCGGGAAAGCACTTGCGGCGACCGTTCAGTCGGCGTGCCCGACGATCCGGTCCGCCAGGTAATCGGCGTCGCGTCACCCCGCGCCGGTGCACAGGCCGCCCGCGTTCGTCGAGCACGGGCGCTGCGATCCAGCCGAACGCCGCGCGAAAGCCGATGCACCACATGATCGCGGCGATCCCGGCGCGCGCCAGGTCGAGCGTGAGCGGCAGGTCGGCGGCCGGCGCCTCGATCCGGTGCGTCGCGATCCATGCGTCGATCGCTGCCTTGATCGCGGCGTTGGCCGCATCCCCGGCCACGAGGTTGGCCGCGAGATCGTCGCGAAAACGGACGACCGGGCCTCGATGTCCCGGAGGCGCCCGTGCAGGCGAAGGCCGGCCAGCGCCGCGCGGCGCAGGTCGATGTCGCGGCCGCCGTCGAGGCCGGAGACGACGTGGCTCGGCATGTCGCGCACGGCAGGGCCCAACTTGTGCCGCTCGACGGGCACGTCGTGCCAGCCCATGCGCTTGAGCCATTCGTGGCAGTCGCGGCCGCGAGACCGGCGCGAGATGCGCGGTGCCGCACCCACCGCGAGATGCACGTCGCGGCCGCCCGCCATCAGGTCCTCGGCGATCTGCGCCCCCGACAGGCCGCTGCCCACCACGAGCACGGCACCCGGCGGCAGCGGCCCCGGATCGCGGTCACCGGCGGCGGTGAACTGGCCGATCGCGGCGGGCCGGGGGGCCGCATCGCCCGGCACCACCGGGGTATGCTAGCCGCCCGTCGCGACCACGACCTGGCCCGCGCGCATGCGGCCGGCAAGCGTGTCGAGCAGGAACGCGCCGCCCTCCTGCGCCAGCGCCCGGACCTCGACGCCGGAGATCACCGGCGGGTCGAAGCTCGCGATGAGGGCTTCCGGATAGGCCACGATCTCGTCGCGCGCGAGGAAGCCGTCCGGGTCGGTGCCGCGATAGGGGTCGCCCGGCAGCGCGCATTGCCAGCTGTGCACCGGCACCGCGCACGTGGAGGAACCAGCTGAACGACGGACCGGCCCGGCCTGCGCCACGATCGTGACCGGGATGGCGGGCGGCAGGGTGGGCGTCGGGCTCATCGGCGACGTTTGAGTGGAAGTGCCGCGGGTTTCCGCAACCGCCCGGCTTTGCGATCACGGCGGGCGCGCGTCATAAAAACGCGTCGCGTGCAGGAGGGATCGATGCCAGCAACGCCGTCCACGATCGGTGAGCGCGCCCGGGCCGCGCTCGACGCCTGCGGCGTCACGCCCGCGCCCGACGCCTGCGGCGTCATGCCCGCGACCGAGGGCGACGGGTGGCAGCTGGCCCGCTCGCCGATCGACGGCAGCGCGATCGGCAGCTGGCGTCCGGGCGATGCAGCCGCAGCGGGGGCGGCGATCGGTCGTGCGGCGGCGGCCTTCGCGACCTGGCGCACCGTGCCCGCGCCGCGGCGCGGCGAGCTCGTGCGCCTGCTCGGCGAGGAGCTGCGCGCCGCCAAGGCCGCACTCGGAGAGCTGGTATCGATCGAGGCCGGCAAGATCGTGTCCGAAGGGCTCGGCGAAGTGCAGGAAATGATCGATATCTGCGACTTCGCGGTGGGCCTCTCGCGCCAGCTGCACGGGCTCGCGATCCCGAGCGAGCGGCCGGACCACCGGCTGCTCGAACAGTGGCACCCGGCGGGCGTGGTCGGCGTGATCTCGGCGTTCAATTTTCCGGTCGCGGTGTGGGCGTGGAACGCGGCGCTGGCGCTGGTCTGCGGCGATCCGGTCGTGTGGAAGCCGTCGGAGAAGACGCCGCTTGCCGCGCACGCCGTGCATGCGCTGGCCCTGCGCGCGATCGCGCGGTTCGGGGCCGAGGCGCCGCCGGGCCTGGTGGAGCTCGTGCCGGGGGTTGCCGAGGCGGGGGCGGTGCTGGCGTCCGACCCGCGCGTGGCCGTGCTGTCGGCCACCGGCTCGACGCGGATGGGACGCGCGGTGGCGCCGGTCCTGGCCCGCCGCTTCGCGCGCGCGATCCTGGAGCTCGGCGGCAACAACGCGTCCGTCGTGTGTCCCTCGGCGGATCTCGATCTGGCCGTGCGCGCGATCGCGTTCGGCGCGATGGGCACGGCCGGCCAGCGCTGCACCACGCTCCGCCGCCTGTTCGTCGACGCCGCCGTGCACGATGCGGTCTGGGACCGGCTGGCGGCGATCTGGGGCCGCGTCGCGGTGGGCAACCCGCTCGAGGCGGGCGTGCTGGTCGGGCCGCTGATCGACGCGGCGGCGTTCGACGCGGCGGCGGCGGCGTTGGCCGAGGCGCGGGCGCTGGGTGCGACCGTGATCGGCGGCGAGCGCGTGAGCGTGCCGGGATGCGAGGGCGGGACCTATATGCGGCCGGCGCTGGTCCGGATGGCGGCGCAGGCGGGTCCGATGCTGCGCGAGACCTTCGCGCCGATCCTCTACGTGGTGCCGACGCACGATCTGGGCGAGGCGATCGCCGCGGTCAACGCCTCGGTGCACGGGCTCGCGGCCTCGATCTTCACGACCGATCTGCGCGAAGCGGAGCTGTTCATGTCGGCGGCCGGCGCCGTGTGCGGGCTGGTCAACGTCAACATGGGCACGTCGGGGGCGGAGATCGGCGGCGCGTTCGGCGGCGAGGGTGAGACGGGTGGCGGGCGCGAGTCGGGCTCGGATGCCTGGCGCGGCTACATGCGGCGGGTGACCAGCGCGATCAATTACGGGCGCGCGTTGCCGCTGGCTCAGGGGGTGTCGTTTGATGTTTGAGAGAAAGGCCAGGGCTCTGCCCTGGACCCGCCAAGGGGTAGTCACCCCTTGGATCCCCCGGACTTAAGTCATGGGATCCAAGGGACGACTGTCCCTTGGCGGGTCCAGGGCAGAGCCCTGGCCTTCGAGGCCCAGGCGCAACGCGCGTCCCGCCTCGATGAGGCCGCGGCGAAGAAACAGGTCGATCAGCACCAGGTTCACGTTGAACTTGAACGCGTCGCCGTCCCGCACCGCGGCATACGCGCGGTCCAGCGGCCAGAGCTCGAAGCTCTCGACCTCGCCGTCGACCGCCTCGGGCTGCCAGTCCGGCGGCAGCACGACGTCGTAGCAGCGCAGCACGTCGCGCCGCAGCCCTTCCTCGCGGGCCATCACGTAACGGATCGTGCCCACCGGCCGGATGGCGGCCGCGAGCGTGCCCGCGAGGCCGCACTCCTCATGCGCCTCCTTGGCGATCGTCTCGTCCGGCGTCATCCCGGCCGAGACGCCGCCTGCCGCCAGGTGGTCGAGCTTGCCGGGATCGAGCAGCTTGTTCGCAGCCCGGCGCGCGACCCAGAGGAAGGCCCGGTCTCCATCCTCCACCAGCCCGTTCATGTGCACGCCGGTGGCGGCGATGCCGAGGTTCGGCAGCACGCCGCGGTCGAGCGTCGCGAGCACGGGTCCGTCTTCCCGGGCGCGGACGTCGAACGCTTCTCCACGCCATGTCGCCAGCCCGGTCGCGATGATGCGATGTTCGAGTGCCTGCAGCCCGGCCGCGTTGGCCACCTCCACGGGGCCTGGTCCCGCGTCGAGCAGCGCCGTCACCTCCGGCGCCACGTAGCCGATCACGGCGCCGGCCAGACGCAGCTCGCGCCGTCCGCCGGGCAGAACCGTGTTGTTGCAACGCCTGAGATGGCGCCCGAAGCCGGCAAGATCGTCCATTCCCCACAGGTTCCGCCTTTGCACGCGCCGCGCAAGGCGCCACATCGGTGCGGATGAACGCGCCCGGACCCACGTCTCTCCCCACGCTCCCCGACATGCCGGCCGCCGGCCGCCACGTGCCCAGGGGCTCGATGCGCGACCTGCTCCCCTATCTCTGGCCGCGCGACGATCCCGGCACGCGGTGGCGCGTGGTGGCCGCCATGGCGTGCCTGCTCGCGGCCAAGCTCGCGACCGTCTGCGTTCCCCTCTATTACAGCCACGCGGTCGACGCGCTGTCGCGGCGGCACGCGGCGATCATCGTCGTGCCGGTGGGGCTGGTGGTGATCTACGGGCTGCTGCGGATCGCCTCGGGCGGCTTCGGCGAGCTGCGCGACGCGGTGTTCGCGCGGGTCAAGCAGCGGATCATCCGGCGCGTCTCGCTCGAGACGTTCCGCCACCTGCACGCGCTCTCGCTGCGCTTCCATCTCGACCGCTCCACCGGCGGCGTGAGCCGCGCGATCGAGCGCGGCCAGGTGGCGATCGACACGATCCTGCGCCTCGGCGTGTTCAACATCGTGCCGACCCTGGTCGAGGCGCTGCTGGTGGTGGGCTTCATCTGGCGCGCGACCGACTGGCGCTTCGCGGCCGTCACGCTCGCCGCCGTGGTCGCCTATGTCGGCTTCACGCTCGGCTTCACCCAGTGGCGCATCAAGATCCGCCGCACGATGAACGAGAGCGACACCGAGGCCAGCACCAAGGCGATCGACTCGCTGCTGAACTACGAGACCGTGAAATATTTCGGCAACGAGGGACACGAGGCGCGGCGCTTCGACGACGCGCTGTCGCGCTACGAGCGTGCCGCGGTGCGAACCCAGGTCTCGCTCAACATGCTCAACCTCGGCCAGCAGGTGATCATCGCACTGGCGCTCACCGTGATCATGCTGATGGCGGCGCAGGGCGTGGTCGCGGGCCGGCTCTCGGTCGGCAAGTTCGTGCTGGTGAACACCTACCTGATGCAGCTCTACGTGCCGCTGAACTTTCTGGGCTTCGTCTATGCTTCTTTGCGCCAAAGCTTCATCGACACCGAAGCGATGTTCAAGCTGCTGACCGAGGCGGTCGAGGTGCGCGACGCGCCGGGGGCGGCGAGCCTGCCGCCGAGCCTGCACGACGCGCCGCCGGCCTCGGTCGAGTTCCGCGACGTGAGCTTCGCCTACCGGCCCGACGTGCCGATCCTCCGCCACGTCTCGTTCACCGTGCCGCCGGGCGGCAAGCTCGCGATCGTGGGGCCCACGGGGGCCGGCAAGTCGACGGTCAGCCGCCTGCTGTTCCGGTTCTACGACGTGACCGGCGGCCGCATCCTGGTGGACGGCGTCGACATCCGCGAGCTCGCCCAGTCGAGCCTGCGCGAGGCGATCGGTGTCGTGCCGCAGGACACCGTGCTGTTCAACGACACGATCCGCTACAACATCGCCTATGGCCGCATCGGCGCCGATGACGCGGCGGTCGAGGAGGCGGCGGCGCACGCCCAGGTCCATGATTTCGTCAGCTCCCTGCCGGACGGCTATGCGACCCGCGTGGGCGAGCGGGGCCTGAAGCTCTCGGGCGGCGAGAAGCAGCGCGTGGCGATCGCGCGCACCATCCTGAAGGACCCGCGCATCCTGATCCTCGACGAGGCGACCAGCGCCCTCGATACCGCCACCGAGCGCGAGATCGACGCGGCGCTGAAGGACGTCTCGGCCCGCCGCACCACGCTGGTGATCGCGCACCGGCTGTCGACCGTGGTCGATTCCGACGAGATCCTGGTGCTGGACCACGGCCAGGTGGTGGAGCGCGGCAACCACGCGACGCTGCTCGCGGCCGACGGTCTCTACGCGAACATGTGGCGCATCCAGGCGGAGGCCGCGGAAGCCGCCGAGATGGCGGCGGCCGAGGGCGTGGCACTTCCGTCCGTCGTCGCGGATGCCATCTGACACTCGAGCAGGGAGGCGCGCCGCGCATGGACAGCACGATCAAGACCGCGGGCGGTGCGCCGCGCCCCGAGGACCTGCCCGAGGAGCTCGCCCAGGCTGGTGCGATGATCGACAAGGTGATCGAGCACCTGCTGGAGCGGAAGGTGGCGCCGCTCGCGATCGCGTCGGCGCTGCTCGGCGGGTCGATGGGACTGCTGTCGCGCACGCTCGGGAACGCGGCGCTGCTGTCGGTGCTGGAGCAGGCGAGCTCGTCGGTGCGGTCGGGGGAGTTCGACGCGCTTGCGGTGCCGGCGACCGAGGGGAATGCCTAGAAGAAGGCCAGGGGCTCTGCCCCTGGACCCCGCTAAGGGCAGTCGCCCTTAGAACCCATTCGTTTAAGTATCGGGATCCAAGGGGCAAGCCCCTTGGCGGGTCCAGGGCGTCACGCGGGAGGCGTGCTCCGCACGACGCCCTGGCCTTCTTCCCTTGACGCGCCCCGGTAGCGCCGCCATAAGCCCGCCTTTCCGAACCACCCAAGGTTTTCGCATCATGTCGCGCCGCTGCCAGATCACGGGCAAGGGTGTGCTGACCGGTAACAACGTCAGCCACGCCAACAACAAGTCCCGCCGCCGCTACCTGCCCAACCTGCAGGAAGCCTCGATCATGTCCGACGCGCTGGGTGGGACCGTGAACATGCGCGTGACCACGGCCGGGCTGCGCACGATCGAGCACAATGGCGGCCTTGATGCGTTCCTGCTGACCACGCCGAACCGGAAGCTGCCGGTCGAGGCGCAGGTGCTGAAGCGGCGGATAACGCGGGCGCGCGATAAGCGGACGGCTGCTTCCGCCTAAGGAAGAAGGCCGAAGGCGTGCTGCGCACGAGGCCCTGGACCCCGCTGGGGTCTTAACCCCAGACCCTTTTCATCGGCAGGTCCAGGACTGCTTGTCCTGGTGGGGTTCTAGGGGCAAAGCCCCTCGTCTGACTTGCAAACCCCGCCGGTCTCACGCATGTGAGACCCCGAAACCCGAAATCCGTTTTGGCTGCCGGCGCCTCCTGACGAGGCGCGCCGGGCGTCCCATCCCCTGGAGGTCCCCCGTGTCCGGCCACTCCGATCTTTCGAAGATCCGCAACATCGGCATCACCGCGCATATCGACGCGGGCAAGACCACCACGACCGAGCGGATCCTGTTCTACACGGGCGTCAGCCACCGGATCGGCGAAGTCCACGACGGCAACACCACCACCGACTACATGGACCAGGAGCGTGAGCGCGGCATCACGATCACGTCGGCGGCCGTCACCTGCGAGTGGAAAGAGCACCGCATCAACATCATCGACACGCCCGGCCACATCGATTTCAACATCGAGGTGAACCGCTCGCTGCGCGTGCTCGACGGCGCGGTGTTCATCATCGAGGGCGTGGCCGGCGTGCAGCCGCAGTCCGAGACCAACTGGCGCCTCGCCGACCGCTACAACGTCCCGCGCATCATCTTCATCAACAAGCTCGACCGCACGGGTGCGGATTTTTATCGCGCCTTTGACACACTGAAAGAAAAACTCGACATCGTGGCGCTGCCGCTGCAGCTGCCGATCGGCACCGAGGATAGCTTCGTCGGCGTGGTCGACCTGGTCGAGATGAAGGCGATCATCTGGGAAGGCGGCGAGCTCGGCGCCAAGTTTCACGACGAGGAGATCCCGGCCGACCTCCTTGAGCGCGCCCGCGAGCACCGCCAGACCCTGCTCGACACGGCGCTCGCCGTCGACGACGCCGGCATGGAGGAGTATTTCGAGAAGGGCGACGTGGACGTCGCCACGCTGAAGCGCGCGATCAAGACCGGTGCCATCTCGGGCGCCTTCCGCCCCGTGCTGTGCGGCACTGCGTTCAAGAACAAGGGCGTGCAGCCGCTGCTCGACGCCGTGCTCGACTACCTGCCCGCGCCGGACGACGTGGCCGGCATCCGCGTGGCACCTCCCGAGGGCGAGGAGGTCGACGAGAACGCGCTGCCGCTGATCCCGGTCGACCCCGACGGCAAATTCGCAGGCCTGGCCTTCAAGATCATCAACGACAAGTACGGAACGCTGACCTTCGTGCGGGTCTATCGCGGCGTGCTCAAGACCGGCGACCAGGTCATGAACACGACCAAGGGCCACAAGGAGCGCATCGGCCGGATGTTCCAGATGCACGCCGACAAGCGTGCCGAGATCAAGGAAGTCCATGCCGGCGACATCGCAGCGTTCGTGGGACTGAAGGACACCGGCACCGGCGACACGCTGGCCGACGCCGCCGACCCGGTGGTGCTGGAGCGCATGGCCTTCCCCGTTCCGGTCATCGACATCCGGGTCGAGCCCAAGACCAAGGACGGCGTCGAGAAGATGACGCTGGGCCTGCAGAAGCTGGCGGGCGAGGACCCGTCGCTGCGGCTCAAGACCGACCAGGAGACCGGCGAGATCATCCTGTCCGGCATGGGCGAGCTGCATCTCGAGATCATCGTCGACCGGCTGCGTCGCGAGTATGGCGTCGACTGCAATATCGGTGCGCCGCAGGTGGCGTATCGCGAGACGATCTCGAAGTCCCACACCGAGACCTACACCCACAAGAAGCAGTCAGGCGGTTCGGGCCAGTATGCCGAGGTGAAGATCATCTTCTCGCCGCAGGAGCGCAACGAGGGCGTCCTGTTCGAGAACAAGGTGGTCGGCGGCTCGGTGCCGCGCGAATACATCCCGGCGGTGGAGAAGGGCATCCGCGTGCAGGCCGATACCGGCGTGCTCGCGGGCTTCCCGACGGTCGACTTCAAATACACGCTGGTGGACGGCAAGTATCACGACGTGGACTCGTCCGCGCTCGCTTTCGAGATCGCCGCCAAGGCCTGCTTCCGCGAGGGCATGAAGAAGGCCTCGCCAGTGATCCTCGAGCCGATCATGGATGTCGAGTGCACCACGCCGCAGGACCATGTCGGCGATGTCGTCGGCGACCTCAACCGTCGTCGCGGCATGATCCAGAGCCAGGAGAGCTCGGGCTCGACGGTGATGGTCCGGGCGCACGTGCCATTGAAAGAAATGTTCGGCTACATCTCGGATCTGCGTTCGATGACCAAGGGGCGCGCGTCGTTCACGATGCAGTTCCATCACTACGATCCCGTGCCGCGCAACATTGCGGACGAGATCATGGCGAAGTCCGCATAAGCGGACGCTCGAGGGGGACGACCGCGTAAGCGGACGCTCGACGGGGACGACCGCGTAAGCCGACGCCCGTCAGTCGGGTGTGCTCGAGCAGTCAGCTAAAGAAACGTGGCTGCCTGATTTTCGCCTCCGTTCGAGGCCAGATGTGTTGATCAGACTGGAGGGATTTCTTCCGATGGTTCGATCGACACATTTCGCCGCAATGATGTCCGTGGGTGTGATCCTCGCGGGCACGTCCGCTTCGCGCGCTGCCGACACGTCGCTGCCGCAAGGTCAGGGCGCCAACCTCACCGTTCATTCCGCCGGCCCGCCGGTGCAGCAGCCGCAGACCCAGTCGGGCGCACCGATGCGGGTTGCCGGGGTTGGTGTCTCCAGCTCTGGCGGCATCTCCTCCGGCGCGCTGTCAGGGCCGCTCGGCAGTCCGAGTGCCGCGACGAGCTGCCGCCCGCCGGTTCGCCACGTGGTGCATCACCGCATCGTCCGGCACGTCGCACCGCCCGTGGTGGTCGCGAGCGCGCCGCCCCCGCGGATCGTGGCGTATCCGGTCTACGCTTATCGACCGGTGTATGTGGCCCCGCCCGTCTATGCCTATCGGCCGCTCTACGCCTATCGGCCCGTCTATGCGTATCGGCCGTTCGGTTATGGGTATCGCGGCTACGGGGGTTATCGGGGATACGGGCCGGTGTACGGCGCGCGTTACTGACCGCAGGCGCGGACGCGAGTGGTTCACCGTTCCGCAACGAACATCTGGTTTCCATCGCGATCGCGCCACCTTCGGGCGAGTGCCAAGGGAGCTGACCGATGCGCCGTCCGAGTGCGTATGAGGAGCGAGCTCGCGAGTTGGCACTCGCCGCCGGCGTCGATCCGGACGGTCGCATGCTGCGCCCCGGCGAGGAGGAGGGTGGTCGCGGCCAGCCGGCCTGGTGCGCGTTCCGCGACGCGGCGCGTGCCGAGCACATGGCCACCGAAGCGGCAGCACTTCAGTTGCCGCCGCAGGATGCCGCCTATCGGGGGGCGCCGCTCACCGTGTTCGGCACGCATGACGAGGCGACGATCGCGCAGATGCGCAACTGCATGGGTGTCGGCCGCGTGGTCGGCGGCGTGATCTGCGCGGACGGCCATATCGGCTATGCGCAGCCGGTCGGCGGCGTCGTCGCCTACGAGCGCCAGATCAGCATCTCCAGCGTAGGCTTCGATATCGGCTGCGGCAACCTGGCCGTGCGCCTCGATACGCCGTTCGCCGCGGTCGCCCAACGCATCGAGGCGATCCTCGGCGATGTCAGGCGCGTGATCTCGTTCGGGGTCGGACGCCGCAATGCCGAACGCGTCGAGCACGCGCTGCTCGACGACGAGGACGCCTGGGTGGCGGCCGACATGCTCCCGTATCGCCAGAAGGCGAGCGGCCAGCTGGGCACCGTGGGCTCCGGCAACCACTACGTCGACCTGCTGCGCGACGAGGACGGCCTGGTCTGGATCGGCGTCCATTTCGGCAGCCGCGGTCTCGGACACACCAGTGCCACGCGCTACCTGAAGGCGGCGGGCGGGCAGGACGGCGTGAACGTGCCGCCGACCGTGGTGGACGAGGACAGCGAAATCGGTCGCCGCTATATCGCGGCGATGGAACTCGCCGGGCGCTACGCCTATGCGGGCCGTGAGTGGGTGGTGGAGCGTGTCCGCCAGATCATCGGCGGCGCGGTGACCGACACCGTGCACAACCACCACAACTACGCCTGGCGCGAGACGCATGACGGCCGGGACCTGTGGGTGGTGCGCAAGGGTGCGACGCCGGCATGGCCGGGGCAGCGTGGTTTCGTTGGCGGCTCGATGGGTGACGACGCGGTGATCGTCGAGGGTGTCGAGGGTGCCGGCTCAGGGGCGTCGCTCTACTCGACGGTGCATGGCGCCGGCCGGCTGTTCAGCCGCACGCAGGCGAAGCGCACGTTCAAGCGCGAGCAGATGGATGGCTGGCTGCGGGAGCGTGGCGTGCACCTCGTGGGCGGGGATCTCGATGAGAGCCCGATGGCCTATCGTCGCCTGCCCGATGTTCTGGCGCAACATGCCGGCACGATCAGGGTGCTGCACACGCTGACGCCGTTCGCGGTCGTGATGGCAGGCGCGGGCGAGGTTGATCCGTTTAGGGATTGACGGAAGCAAAGGGGCTCTGCCCCTTAAACCCCGCCAGGACAAGCAGTCCTGGACCTGCCAACGAAGGGGGTCTGGGGCCAAGGCCCCAGCGGGGTCCAGGGGCAGAGCCCCTGGCCTTCTTCATACCGCGCGCCAAACCCCGTCGGGGCCTTCAACCACCACCCCGTCCTCCGCAAGCTTCACGAGCAACCCCGCAATGTTCCCCCGCGCTGCCCCGTCGAGCCCCGGCTTGAGCGTGGGATAGATCCGTCGGACCAGGGCCGCCCGCGTCATCGGCTCCGCCGCGAGGAGGTGGCGCACGTCGCGCTCGCGTCGCAGGCGCTGGGCCAGCAGCGTGTTGACCAGTGCGTGGGGCTGCATGATCGCGGCACCGTGGCCCGGTAGATAGACGCTGTCGCCGCGCGCCAGCAGCAGGCGCAGGCTCGCCAGGTAGTCCCGCGCATCGCCGTCCGGCGGCGGCGGCACGACCGAGGTCGACCAGCCCATCACGTGGTCGGCGGTGAACAGGATGCGCCCCGTCTCGCGGGCGAAGCAGAGATGGTCCTGCGCATGCCCCGGCGTGTGCACGACCTCCAGGCCCGCGATGCCGTCGCCGTCGGTGAGCTCCACGACCGGGCTCGACGTGAACTCGCGCAGGATGGCGTGGCCGTGCAGCGGCAGCCCGAGCCGCTCGGCCAGTGCCGGGGCGTTGCCGAGATGGTCCGCGTGGCGGTGGCTGACGAGCACGTGGCTGATCCGGCCCGCGCCCGCGTCCAGCGTCGCCTCGAGATGCGCCTTGTCGTCCGGGCCGGGGTCGATCACCGCGGTGCCGCCGGCGCCGTCCGGCACGAACCAGGTGTTGGTGCCGTGATAGGTCATCGGCCCGGGATTCTCGGCGACCACGCGAAAGATGCCGTCCTGCGCGTCGATCTTTACGCCGTACGGCGGAGGTGCCTCAAGCGTGCGGGCGCCGCCGCGGGACGCCTCAGCCAAACGCGCCCACCTCGTGCATGATCGCGGTACCGATCTCGCGCAGCGCCGCGAAGAGCCGGCCGATCGGCTCGAAGATTTCTTCATGCTCGCGCGCATAGGCGTGATCGCTTCCAGCCGCGCGCGGCTCGCGGAAATCCAGGTCCGCCCCGCGTTCGGGTGCGCGCGGGAAGATGGCGCTCAGCTGCTGGAGGGCCGCCGGCACGTCGAGCCGCAGGATCGCGTCCTCAAGCGTCTCGCGCGAGTAGCCGCCGCGGGGCGCGAAATAGGGGATCGCGGACGCGAGCAGCCAGATGCGTGCGATCAGCGCCTGGCGCAGCGCGTGCAGAAGGATCTCGCGCGAGGCCATGTGCGGCGCGTCGGGCCAGGCGTCGCGCAGGCGCAGCGCGTCGCTCTCGATGCGGTGCGCCATCGCCTGCGTCGCCGACCACAGGCGCAGGCGGCGTAAGCCTTCGGCCACCTGGGTAAGCGCGTGGCGGCGCGCGGGCAGGGCGGCGTGGGCCGCGCGCGCGAGCCAGGTCGCGGGGTCGAGCAGCTGCACCACCGACATCAGCACGTCGCGGTCGGAATGGCGCAGCGCATGGGCCGCGAAATCGAGGCTGCGGCGGAAGCGCGGGCTCTCCTCCCGCAGCCGCTCGAACAGCTCTGGATGGCGGGCGGCGGCTTCCCCCAGGCCCTGCAGCGTGTTCGCGCACCAGCCGAGCTGCTGCAGGATCGCGTTGTTAGGGATCGCGCGGAGCTCGCGCGGGTGGCGGATGCGGGCCACCACGCCGCTCGCATCCGTGGTGCGGGCGGCGGGACGCGAGCCGGTCTTGTCGATCAGCGCGGGGCCGAACGCGCCGAGCAGGGCCGCGTAGCCGGGATCCTCGACCAGCGCGCCCATGGCGGCGCCGAGCCCGGTGAAGAAGTCGGCGGCGAAATCGGGATCGTCGTAGATCGGGTCGGGCACCTCGGTGGGGGCGGCAAAGGCGTGCGCGGCGATCGTGGCGATCGTGGCTTCCGCGAGCGCGGGCGTGCCGAACAGCGCGTAGCCGTCGCCGCCCTGGAACGCGCTCTCCTCGCGGATGGCGATCTTTGCCTGTGCGAACTGATATCGCGGCCAGTCGGGCGAGAGGTAGCGCAGGCGATCGGCGAGCGAGCCGGGATGCGCGCCGCGACCGATCGATTCGCCATGCGTGTCGAACAGCACCACTTCGACATCGGTGAGGCCGCGCCGGACCATCAGCTCGCAGATTCTGAGCCGCAGTCGCTCGATCTGATAGGTGGCCGCGAGCTGGCCCACGTAGCGGCCAGAATCGGAGTAGCCGAACTGCAGGCACAGCTTGCCGATACGGCGGAGATACGTGGAGAAATGGGGCGAGCGGACCGCCTCGTCGATCACCCGGATGCCGCGTTCGAGCGCGTCGGCGGTCTCGAAGAGAGGCGAAATCTCGACCCCGTCCTCGCAGCCGAACAGGCGGGCGAGCCAGAGCGCCACCAGCAGCGTGTAGCCGCTCTCGGTCTCGGCGATCAGGAAGCGGACGGGCGAGGCCGCATCCACATGCTTGCGAAGCTGGGCGGCCACCATCATCAGCCGCGCCGCGGTCGCCTGCTCGGCCGCCAGCGTGCCGAAATCGACCGGCACGGGCATCACCGCGTCGAGCACGTCGTTGATCTGGCCTAGCAGCGCGCGTCGGCGGGCGGGGTCTTCCGGACTGTCGGTGAAGCCGAGGCGCTGGCGGGCGACGTTGTGCACCTGCGTCGCGTTCAGCCGCATATGGGTGTGGGCGAGGCCCATGCCGTGGGAGCGAAGCCCGGCCCGCGCCACGGCGATGGCGAGCGCGTGCTCGGGGCCGGCCGCCTCGAAGGCCGCGTCCCACAGGGGCTCGAGCTGGTCGGGGTGCAGGATCGCGCGGTCGCGGCCGTCGATCAGGCTGGCCGCGAGACGGGCGGCGCCCTCGGCCTGGCCTTCGCCCTCGGCCCGGCCTTCGCCCTCGGCATGTCCGTTGGGGGGGCAGGCGGCGATCTGGGCGCCGACCGCCTCCGAAGCACTCGCGAGACGCGCGGTCAGCGGCGCCGTCGCCTCGCCGAAGCCTGCGACACTCGCCGCCGTGCGCTCGAGCTGCAGCCGCTTCATCCGCAGGCGGAGACGGAGCGTGTCGTGCCAGCCGATATCGGTGCGGCCATCGGTGTCGTAGCCGACCCAGGTCGCGAGCGTCACCGGGCGCGGCGACAGGCCGCGCCAGGCGGCCGGCCAGGTCGCGCCCGCGGCCTCGAGGATCGCGCGGGTGAGCAGGTCGATGGCGTCGCGGCCGCGGGTGATGGCCGCGACCGACTGCGCATATTCCTCGTCGAGCGTGATCGGGCCCGGCCGGTGCGTCTCGGGGCCGACCGGGCACGGCGCGCCGGTCGCCACCGCGGCGAGCTGCTCGTAGACGGCGGGCGGCAGCGCGAAGGTCGGGTGGGCGGTGAACACCGCCGAGAAGCGCGTGCGCTCGACGCTGTCGCGGAAGCGGGCGAGCGGCACGGGGCTGTCGTTCGGGTCGGGGCGCACCAGGCGCGCGGCGATGTCGCGGAAGCGGGTGCGAGGCCCGGCATCGTGGCTCAGCCCGACATAGGCGGCGAGGCGGCCGGCCCGCCTGCAGAAGGCGTCGTCGCGCAGCAGTCGCACGAGCGAGCCGAGTGCCGCCTCGGAGAGCGTCCCCTCCTCGAGGTCGCGCGCGACCGCGATCGCGGTGACCAGCACCGGGTTGACGAACGGATCGACGTCGCCGCGGGCGATCGCGTCCTCGACCAGGCGGAGATAGCGGTCGGCTACGGAGCCGGTATCCGTCTCGTCGAGCGACCCCATCCGTGTCTCCTTGCGCCGTCCCGGCGTGCCCGGCCACTGGGAGTACGACCCACGCAAGTGTCAAGCGAAGAAGGCCAGGGCGTCACGCCGAAGGCGTGCTTCGCACGGGGCCCTGGAACCCGCTCAGGGCGAGCCCGTAGAGTCGGTTTGAAAATTAGGCGAAGAAGGCCAGGGGCTCTGCCCCTGGACCCCGTTAAGGGCGCAGCCCTTAAAACCCCCGACTGGAGTACAGGCGCTGTAGACGGAGTGCGTTAGACGAAGTCTATGATTCAGGCTTCGCCAGGGAACAACCCAAACAATCAGGGTTCCAAGGGACGACTGTCCCTTGGCGGGTCCAGGGCAGAGCCCTGGCCTTCTTGCGGTAATGCGAGGCATGGACCCATGAGCCCGATCAACCCGGAGCCGATGCTGCGGCGCCGGCTGCGACGCTACCGCTGGCTTGCGACCGGGCTGCTGCTGCTGATGGCCGCGATCGCGATCGGCGCCACCTGGCTGCCGCACCGCCCCTGGGCCGACATGCTGCGAGCCGCGAGCCGGGCGGGTTTCATCGGCGGCATCGCGGACTGGTTCGCGGTGACCGCGCTGTTCCGCCGCCCGCTCGGCCTGCCGATCCCGCACACCGCGGTGATCCCGCGCGAAAAGGCCCGCCTGGGCCGCGCGCTTGGCGATTTCGTGGCCAACCACGTGATGACACCTGGCGAAATCCACCGACTGCTCGACCGCGCCGATCTCGCGGGCGCGCTGGGGCGGGCGCTGGTCGAGCCCGAGATGCGCCGGCGCGCGGCGGGCACCATCGCGGGGCTGTTGCCGGCGATGCTGGCCGGGATCTCGGAGGGGCGGGTGCGGCGCGTGGCGTCGGCGCTGGTGCCGCGGCTGCTCGAAGGGCCGGATCTCGGGCGGTTGTTCGCGCGTGCGCTGCGCGGCCTGGTGGAAGGGCAGCGGCACCAGGCGGTGGTGAGCTTCGTGGTGGGGCAGCTCCGGGTGGCGCTGCGTGCCAAGGAGGCGCAGCTGCGCACGATGATCGCCGAGCGGGTGCGTGAGCAGGGCGGCCGGGTGATCGGCTGGGCGCTGGGCGGCTCGATTGCCAGCCGGGTGATGTCGGCGATGAGCCAGGAGCTCGACGGCATCGATCCGGAGGGGTCGGAAATCCGCGCCGCGATCACCGGCTGGATTGAGGACCAGATCGCGCTGTTCGAGCGGGAACCGGCGCGGGCGGCGGAGCTCGGACGCACGATCCGCCAGGCCTTGGGGAACGAGGCGGTGACGGCCTGGGGCCAGGATGTGTGGCTCCGGCTGCGCGGCGCGATGGAGCAGGATGCGGCCAACCCGGAAGGCTTCGTCGTGTCGTTCGCCGAGGAGACGCTGGACCGGCTGGGACGGCTGCTGCGCGAGGATGACGCCATTCGGGCGCGGGTGGCGGACGCGGCATCGGCGGCACTGGTGCGGTTTCTGCCGAGCGGGCGGGCAAGGATGGCCGATTTCATCGCCGAGGTGGTGGCGGGCTGGGACGAGCGGATGCTGGTCGACAAGCTCGAGCTGCGGGTGGGGCGCGACCTGCAATACATCCGCATCAACGGGACGGTGGTGGGGTTCCTGGCGGGTGCGGCGGTGTACGCACTGCTGGGGAGCGCCTGAGCCTCGTTTCGGTTTCGGCACGCGTGACTGCTGGAATCCGCTCGACGGCGGCTCGAGGATTCCTGAGGACGCGCCGACATCTCCGTGCAGAACGCCGGCGTCATCGCCACCGACATGCGGGCTACGACGATTGCGCCTGGGGCAAGCTGCGGGGCGATGACGGACCGGGCGCGCTGATTGCGGAGTGGATGCGCGACATGCCGACGGGTCGAGCCGGCTCCGGCGAGGACGTCGCGGGTCTCGTGTCGTTCCTGGCCGGGGCCCAATGCCGCCTACATCACCGGCCGGACCATCGACGTGGATGGCGGCCTGATCATGTCCTGACCAGGCCGACGCCCTGTCTTGTCGAAGCGGGGTCTTGTCGAAGCGGGGTCTTGTCGAAGCGGGGTCTTGTCGAAGCGGGGTCAGACCACCGTCAGGCCGACGTCGACATTGCCGCGAGTGGCGTTGGAGTAGGGACAGATCCGATGCGCCGCGTGCACCAGGCGCTCGGCGTCTGCGTGCTCGAGGCCGGGCAGCGAGATCTTCAGGTCGGCGGTGACGCCGAAGCCGCCCTCGGAGCGCGGACCGATGCCGACCGTCGCGGTGACAGTGGTGTCGGCCGGGACCTTGAGCTTCTCGGCGCCCGAGATCGCCTTCATGGCGCCCAGGAAGCATGCGGCGTAGCCGGCCGCGAACAGCTGCTCGGGGTTGTTGCCCGTCCCGCCGGCACCGCCGAGCGCCTCGGGCGTGGACAGCTTGACCGCGAGACTTCCGTCCTCGGTGCGCGCCTCGCCGTCGCGGCCGCCGGTCGCGGTGGCGGTGGTCTTGTACTTCACGTCGACAGGCATTCTACCCTCCCAGGCCGTTCTACATGGCCAAAACTGGGTTGGTCGGCGGCAAGTTGCACCCCCATATGACGGGCATGAAGCTGTCCGTCCTCGACCAGTCCCCGATCCGCCGCGGCCAGGAGCCCGCCGCCTCCATCCGCGAGAGCGTGGCCTTGGCACAGGCCTGCGAGCGGTTCGGCTACGCCCGCTACTGGGTGAGCGAGCACCATAATTCCGGCAGCATCGCCGGCACGGCGCCCGAGATCCTGATCGCGGCGATCGCGGCGCGCACGCGCACGATCCGGGTGGGCAGCGCCGGCGTGATGCTGCCGCACTACGCCTCGCTGAAGGTCGCCGAGCAGTTCCGGGTGCTCGATGCGCTCACGCCCGGCCGCATCGATCTGGGCTTAGGCCGCGCGCCGGGCTCGGACATGGCGACGGCGATGGCGCTGAACGTGGGCGTGCGCGAGAACGCGGAGCATTTCCTCGTCCATGTCCAGGAGGTGCTGGCGCTCCTCGAGGGCCAGGCGCTGGCCACGTCGCATCCGAACCACGCGATCGTCGCCGAGCCGCGCGGCGCCACCACGCCCGAGACCTGGCTACTGGGAAGCTCCGCCTGGGGCGCTCAGGCCGCGGCCTTCCTGGGGCTGCCATACTGCTTCGCCTGGTTCTTCAGCGACGGCCAGGGGGCAGAGGAGGCGATGCACCTCTACCGCACCAACTTCCGGCCGAGCCGCACCCTCGACGCGCCGCACGCCGCGATCACGGTGTTCGCGGTGGCGGCCGACACGGAAGCGGAGGCGTGGCGGGAGAACCGGACCCGGGAGAACTGGCGGCTCGATCTCGAACGGGGAGTGTTTCTCCCGCTCGTGCCGCCCGAGGACGCCGCCGCGCGTGTGCTGACGCCGGTCGAGGAGGCGCGGATCGGGCGTATGCGGGAGCGGGCGATCGTGGGCACCGGCGAGCAGGTGGTGGAGCAGATCGACGTGCTCGCGCGCTCGTTGGGAGCGGACGAGGTGGCGGTGGTGACGGCGACTTATGGGGCGGAGCCGCGGGTGCGGTCGTACGAGCTGGTCGCGAGGGCGGCGGGTTTGGAAGAAGGCCAGGGCTCTGCCCTGGACCCGCTGGGGTCTTAACCCCAGACCCCACTACTTAAGTTGGCAGGTCCAGGACTGCTTGTCCTGGCGGGGTTTAAGGGGCAGAGCCCCTTAGAGAAACTCGCGATGCGCGAGCAGCCACGTCGCGAAGCGCCCGACGCCCTCCTCGAGCGACACCCGCGGCACGACGCCCGTCAGACGTTCGAGCGCGCTCGTATCGGCAAAGGTGGCGAGCACCTCGGTCGCAGGCCTGGGCGTGCTCTCGACGTTGGCTTTGCGGCCCAACGCGGCTTCGAGCAACTCGACGAGATAGGAAGTCCGTTCGGGGCGCCGGTTGCCGATGTTGTAGAAGCGTCCGGAGCCTTCCGGGCGGTCGAGGCAGCCGAGCACGCCCGCCACGATGTCGTCGACATAGGTGAAGTCACGCTCCAGCGCGCCACCGTCGTAGAGCGAAATCGTCTCACCGCGCAGGATCGCACGTGCGAAACTCCAGACCGCCATGTCGGGGCGCCCCCAGGGGCCGTAGACGGTGAAGAAGCGCAGCCCGGTCTGGGGCAAGCCGAACAGGTGGCGGTAGGTCTCGCTCATGAGCTCGTCGGCGCGCTTGGTCGCGGCATAGAGCGATACCGGCCGGCTCACGTCGTCCGCCTCCGTGAACGGCATCGACGTGTTGCCGCCATAGACCGACGACGAGCTCGCATAGACCAGGTGGCGAAGGTTGGGGAGCCGCCGGGCGAGCTCGAGCATCACGAGATGCCCCATCACGTTCGCCGTCACGTAGGCGTAGGGATCGACCAGCGAGTGGCGCACCCCCGGCTGGGCGGCAAGGTGAAGGATGCGGTCGATCGCCGGATGCGCACTCGCCACCGCCGCGACGGCGTGGCGGTCGGAGATGTCGGCCTGGTGGAAGCGAAACCCCCGACGGCCCTCGAGTGTCGCCAGGCGGGCCCGCTTCAGGCGCGGGTCATAGTAGGCGTTGAGATCGTCGACGCCCACAACCTCGTCGCCGCGTTCGAGCAGTGCCGCCGCCGCGTGCATGCCGATGAAGCCGGCCACCCCGGTGACCAGCACGCTCATGGCAAAGGGCGCCGGCCGCCCCGCAGCACCGCCGAGATGATCGCCAGCACGAGCAGGACCGGCACCGCCACGAGCAGCACGCCGAGCAGGAGCACCGCGAGCGCCGCCACGACCAGGATCGTGACCACCAGCACCGGCACGGAGCCGCGGGGCAGGACGTGCCAGAGCCGCGCGAGCTTCGACCACAGCGACGGGGGTGCCAGGACCTCGCCGTCGAGCGTGACGTCGATGGTTTTCTGCACGTGTGTCCGGGGTGCGGTGTCCATGGTTGACAAGATCGGGCGGGAGCGCCCGTCACACAAGCCGGCGGCTGTTTTGGCGGCAATGGCTTGACGCGGGGAGCGTTGGGGCACATCTCCTAATCCGGACCGCAATGGTCCGCTAATGATGGCTCGCCGCCGAGGATCGCCGATGCTGAGGCTCTCCCGCCTGACCGATTACGCTGTGGTGGTGCTGGTGAAGCTCGCGCGCAGTGGCGGGGTGACCACGTCGACGTCGCTGGCCGCCGAGACGGGGCTCCCCGAGCCCACGGTCGCGAAGGTGCTCAAGGCGCTGGCGACCGGCGGCCTGGTGGCGTCGCAGCGCGGTGCGCGCGGCGGCTACCGGCTCGAATTGTCGCTCGAGGCGATCTCGATCACGCGGGTGATCACGGTGATCGACGGTCCGATCGCGCTGGCCGCCTGCGTCGACGGGGGTGCCGGCGGCTGCCAGGCGGAGACATTGTGTCCGATCCGCGGCCGCTGGGACGTCGTCAACACGGCGATCCGGACGACGCTGGACGGGATCACGCTCGCGCACATGGAATCCGCCGCGATGCCCGCGGCCTTGAGCGCGCCGAACGCCGCACGATTTGAACTGGCCGGTCTCTAAGACATCGATCTTTGCAGATCGATCTTTAAGGACGGGGACCGAGAGGAAAACCAATGCCTGCAGTCGCCGAAACGCTGACCACCGTCCAGGACCTCTCCGAAGGGGGCTATAAGTGGGGGTTCGAGACCGAGATCGAGATGGACATGGCGCCCAAGGGCCTGTCCGAGGACACGATCCGGCTGATCTCGGCCAAGAAGAGCGAGCCCGAATGGCTGCTCGCGTGGCGGATGAAGGCGTATGCCGCGTGGTTGAAGATGGAGGAGCCGCGCTGGGCGCTGCTCAACTATCCGGAGATCGACTACCAGGACGCGTATTACTACGCGGCACCCAAGAAGAAGGACGGGCCGCGCTCGCTCGACGAGGTCGATCCGGAGTTGCTGCGCACGTACGACAAGCTCGGGATTCCGCTGCGCGAGCAGGCGATTCTGGCGGGTGTGGTGGGCGCACCGGGAGCCCCCGGCGACCAAGAGGACGCCGACGAGGACGCTGATGAAGACGGGGAGCGCGCACCTGGGAGCCGGCCGCCGATCGCGGTGGATGCGGTGTTCGACAGCGTGTCGGTCGCGACCACGTTCCGCAAGACGCTCAGCAAGGTGGGCGTCATCTTCTGCTCGATCTCGGAAGCGGTGCGCGAGCATCCGGAACTCGTGCGCCAATATCTCGGCAGCGTGGTGCCGGCCGCCGACAACTATTTCGCGGCGCTGAACTCGGCCGTGTTCACCGACGGCTCGTTCGTGTTCATCCCGAAGGGCGTGCGCTGCCCGATGGAGCTGTCGACGTATTTCCGCATCAATGCGAAGAACACGGGACAGTTCGAGCGGACGCTGATCATCGCGGAGGAGGGCGCTTCGGTCTCCTATCTCGAGGGCTGCACGGCACCGCAGCGCGACGAGAACCAGCTGCATGCGGCGGTGGTCGAGCTCGTGGCGCTGGATGACGCGTCGATCAAGTACTCGACGGTGCAGAACTGGTATCCGGGCAACGCAGAAGGCCTGGGCGGCATCTACAATTTTGTCACCAAGCGCGGCGCCTGCCGGGGTGCGCGGTCGAAAATCTCGTGGACACAGGTAGAAACGGGATCGGCGATCACCTGGAAGTATCCGTCCTGCATCCTGCTGGGCGAGGGCTCGGTGGGCGAGTTCTATTCGGTCGCCGTGACCAACAACCACCAGCAGGCCGATACCGGCACCAAGATGATCCATATCGGCAAGAACACGCGCAGCACCATCGTCTCGAAGGGGATCTCGGCGGGCAAGTCGTCGAACACCTATCGCGGGCTGGTGCGCATCCAGCCGAAGGCGTCGGGGGCGCGCAACCACACGCAGTGCGACAGCCTGCTGATCGGCGATCTGTGCGGCGCACACACGGTCCCCTATATCGAGAATCGCAACATGACGGCGACCGTAGAGCACGAGGCGACCACGTCGAAGATCGCCGACGACCAGCTGTTCTACTGCCGTCAGCGCGGGTTGTCGGAGGAGGATGCGGTGGGGCTCATCGTCAACGGCTTCTGCCGCGAGGTCCTGAAGGAACTGCCGATGGAGTTCGCGGTCGAGGCGCAGAAGCTGCTCGCGATCAGCCTCGAGGGGAGCGTGGGTTGAGCGTGATGGATGATAATCTGCGCACTCCGCGCGACGGTCTGCACATCGAGAACCTTCAGGCCCGCATCGGCGAGACCTCGATCCTGAAGGGCGTGACGCTCGCCGTGCCGCCGGGCGAGGTGCACGCGATCATGGGTCCGAACGGCTCGGGCAAGTCGACGCTCGGCTACGTGCTCGCCGGCCGCGAGGATTACGAGGTCACCGGCGGCTCCGTGCAGTTCGACGGCACGGATTTGCTGGCACTCGAGCCCGAGGCGCGGGCGGCCGCCGGCGTGTTCCTGGCCTTCCAGGCGCCAGTCGAACTGCCGGGCGTGAACAATGCGAACTTCCTGCGCACGGCGGTCAACGCGGTGCGTCGCGCGCGTGGTGCGGCCGAGCTCGACGCCGTGCAGTTCCTAAAGACGGCGCGGGCCGCGGCCAAGCGCCTCTCGATGCCGGAAGACATGCTCAAGCGCGCCGTCAATGTCGGCTTTTCGGGTGGCGAGAAGAAGCGCAACGAGATGCTGCAGCTGGCACTCCTCGAGCCGCGCTTCGCGGTGCTGGACGAGACCGATAGCGGCCTCGACATCGACGCGCTGCGGATCGTGGCGGAAGCCGTGAACGCCCTGCGCGGTCCCGATTTCTCCGCCCTCGTGATCACCCACCACCAGCGCCTGCTCGATCTCGTCGTGCCCGATCGCGTCCATGTCATGGCGCGCGGGCGCATCCTGCGCTCGGGCGGCCCCGAGCTCGCCCTCGAGCTCGAGCGCGAGGGCTACGCGCGCATCCTGGCGGAGGCCGCATGAGCGAGGTTCTCGCAAGCCCGCCCGCGCCGAATGCGGCCGCGCGCTTCGTGGCCCGGTTCGACGGGCTGAAGCGGCGCCTGCCGGGCAGCGAAAGCGTGCGGGCCGCCGCGTCCGCGCGACTGGCGGCAACCGGATTCCCGACGCTGCGCGACGAGGAGTGGCGCTACACGCCGCTCCGCACGCTCGAGGCGATCCCGTTCGAGGAAGCGCTGACGCCCGTGGGCGAGAGCGGGGGCTCGGGCGAAGCGCGCGCGCTGATCGCGGCGATGGGCCTTCCCGCGGTGCCGCTTCTGGTGTTCGTCGACGGACGCTTCGCGGTCGACCTGTCGCGACTGCCGGTCGCGCACGGCGCCCTGTTCTCCCAGTCTCCCATGTTCGGCATGCTCGCCAAGCCCGAGAGCCAGGCCTTCGTGGCGCTGAACACGATGCTCGCCGAGGACGGCGCGGTGTTCGACCTGCCGGCCGGCGTGGATGGCGGCACGGTCGCGATCGTCTCGCTCGGCATCCACGCGCAGGCGCGGCCGATCGCGTTCCATCCGCGCCACCGTATCACGCTCGGGCGCGGTGCCAGGCTGTCGGTGATCGAGGTCGCGGCCGGCCACGGCACCTATCTGCACAACCCGGTGCAGGAGATCACCGTGGGCGAGGGTGCGAAGCTCGAGCATGTCCGCCTGCAGGACGAGGGTCGCGGCGCCTTTCACATGTCGACCTCCTACGTCTCGGTGGCCGAAGGTGCGACCTATGACAGTTTTACGCTCGTGCTGGGCGCGTCCCTCTCGCGCACCGAAATTCACGCGACGTTGCAAGGCGCCAACGCGATCGTGCACCTGAATGCGGCGCAGCTTCTGTCCGGCCGCCAGCATGCGGATTTCACGACCGCGGTGGCGCATGACGCGCCGGACTGCGCGTCGCGCCAGACGGTGAAGAACGTGCTCGCCGATGCCAGTCACGGCGTGTTCCAGGGCCGCATCGACGTGGCGCGCGAGGCGCAGAAGACCGACGGCTACCAGATGAACCAGGCGCTGCTGCTGTCGGATCGTGCGGCGATCGACAGCAAGCCGCAGTTGCGCATCCATGCCGACGACGTGAAGTGCTCGCATGGCGCGACCGTCGGCGAGCTGGACCACGAGCAGCTTTTCTACCTGCAGAGCCGCGGAATACCGGCAGCCGAGGCGCGGTCCATCCTGGTCCGCGCCTTCCTCGCCGAGGCAATCGACCCGATCCGGATGGACGATGGCCGCGCCGTGCTGGAGCGCGCCGTCGAGCGCTGGTGGACCCGCGCGGCCGCACAAGTGGAGAGCGTCGCGTGAACCACATGGCTCCCATCGACATCGACGCCGTGCGCGCCGACTTCCCGATCCTGTCGGCGCGCGTCCGCGGCAAACCGCTCGTGTTCCTGGACAGTGCGGCCTCGGCGCAGAAGCCGAACGCCGTGATCGACGCGATGGCCGGTGCCATGCGCACGCAATATGCGAACGTGCATCGCGGTCTGCACTGGATGAGCGAGCGCACCACCGACGCCTACGAGGAGGCGCGCGATCTGGTCGCCTCCTTCCTGAACGCGCCGTCGCGCGACGAGATCGTGTTCGTGCGCAACAGCACCGAGGCGATCAACGTCGTCGCGCGCTGCTACGGCGGCCATGTACTGCGTGCCGGCCAGGCGGTGGTGATCAGCGAGATGGAGCACCACGCCAACATCGTGCCGTGGCAGATGCTGCGCGACGAACGCGCGATCGAGCTCCGCATCGCCCGCATCACCGATGGCGGCGAGCTCGACATGTTGCACCTCTCCGAGCTCCTGTCGGACGGGCGCGTGGGGCTGGTCGCGATCACGCACATGTCGAACGTGCTCGGCAGCATCACGCCCGCTTCCCGCATCGCCTCGCTTGCGCACGAGGCGGGCGCCGTCGTGATGTTCGACGGATCGCAGGCGGTGGTGCATCGCGAGGTCGACGTGCAGGCGATCGGCGCCGATTTCTACGTGTTCACCGGCCACAAGCTCTACGGGCCCACCGGCATCGGCGTGCTGTGGGGACGCCGCGCATTGCTCGAGCGCATGCCGCCGCTGTTCGGCGGCGGCGAGATGATCGCGACCGTGAGTTTCGCGCGCTCGACCTGGGCGCCGATCCCCAACAAGTTCGAGGCGGGCACGCCGGCGATCGTCGAGGCGATCGGGCTCGGGGCGGCGATCCGCTACGTGCGCGCGATCGGCGCGGACCGGATGGCGGCGCACGAGGCGGCACTCACCGAACACGCGCTGGCGCGGTTGGCCAATGTGCGCGGCCTCGACATCGTGGGTTCCGCACAGGATCGCGGCGGCGTGTTCTCCTTCACGCTCGCCGGCGCGCATCCGCACGATGTCGCCACCCTGCTCGACCTGTCGGGCATCGCGGTGCGCGCCGGACATCACTGCGCCGAGCCGCTGATGAACCGGCTCGGCCTCGACGGCACGGCGCGGGCGAGCTTCGGCGTGTATACGACCCGCGAGGAGATCGACGTGCTCGCCGATGCACTCGATCGCGTCAGGACGCGTCTGACATGACGAGCGATGACGCGCTCCTTCGCAGCGACACCGACACGCTCTACCAGGATCTCATCCTCGAGCGCAGCCGCAGCCCCCGCCACGGCGCGCTGCTCGAATGCTTCGACGCCGAGGCGCAGGGCGACAATCCGATGTGCGGCGATCGCGTCCACCTGCGGCTGCGTCGCGACGACCGCGGTCGGATTGCGGCGGCGGGCTTCGCCGCGCGCGGCTGCGCGATCAGCGTGGCGTCGGCCGATCTGATGGCGGACGGCGTGATCGGTCTCGACGCGGCGGCCGCGCGCGATCTGTCCGCACGCTTCGCGGCCATGCTGCGCACCGGCGAGGTGCCGGACGACCCCGCCTTCGCGACGCTGCGTGCACTCGCAGGCGTTCACGAATACCGCTCGCGCCTGCGTTGTGCGACATTGCCGTGGTCGGCGCTGGAAACGGCGATCGATCGCGCAGAAGGAGCCGCGGCATGACCATGGACGCCACGACCGGGGACGCCACGACCGGGGACGCCACGACCGGGGACGCCACGACCACGGTCGGCACCTGGACTCCCGACGGGAGTAACGAGCCGCCCATCAACGAGGATGCGGTGATCGCCGCGATCGGGACCGTGTACGATCCCGAGATCCCGGTGAACGTCTACGAACTCGGCCTGATCTACGCGATCGATCTGCACGATGACGGGCGGGTGAAGGTCGAGATGACGCTGACGGCACCTGGTTGCCCGAGTGCCCAGGAACTGCCGGTGATGGTGCGCGACGCGGTCATGGTCGTGCCGGGCGTCACCGCCTGCGAGGTCGACACCGTCTGGGATCCGCCATGGGATCCGAGCCGGATGAGCGACGATGCGCGTCTTGCGCTGAACATGTACTGAGGAGCACGGGAATGGGCTTCACGGTCGAGACACCCACCACCGCCACGCGCCGCACGCTGCCGCCGCTGATGAGCTTGTCGGATGTCGCAGCCGAGCGGCTGCGCACCCTCTATGCCGGCGGCCAGGCGGGCAAGCTCCTGCGCATCGCGATCGGCAGCAAAGGGTGCTCCGGCCACTCCTACGAGATGAACTGGGTCGAGCAAGCAGGCCCGGCAGACGAGCGCGTCACCGACAAGGGTGTCACGGTGCTGGTGGACCGCAAGGCCACGCTGTTCCTGATCGGCACGATGATGGATTACGAGGTCCAGCAACTTTCGGCCGGCTTTACCTTCACGAACCCGAACGAGCGCGGCCGCTGCGGCTGCGGCGAGAGCTTTCACGTCTGAACACCGCGACGCTCTCCACGTGCGCGGAGAACGGGAACTGATCGATCGCGCGGGCCTGTGAGAGCGCGTAGCCCGCACCGTGAAGGATCCCCGCCTCGCGCCTGAGGGAAGCGGGGTTGCAGCTCACGATGATCACCACGGGCACGCCGGACGCCGCGATCGTCTCGATCTGTGCGCCGGCACCGCCATAGGGCGGATCGAGCACGATCGCGTCGGCGCCGCTCAGCTCCGACACGGCGAGCGGCGCGCGTACGAGATCGCGCCGCACCGTCTCGATCCGCATCCCGCCGGCGGCGCGCGCGAGTGCCGCGATCGCCGCCTCGTCCCCTTCGATCGCGCGCACCTTGGCCAAAGCCGCGATCGGAAAGGTGAGCGTGCCCACGCCGGCATAGAGCTCGATCACGCGGGCCTGGCGCGTCAGTCCGGCAAGACCCGCGAGCATGTCGGCGACGATCGCCGCCTCGCCCGCGCGCGTCGGCTGCAGGAACGCGCCGGGCGGGATCGTGACGCTGGCCGCACCCATCCGCAGCGTCGGTGCGGCAAGTGTCGCCAGCGGTTCGGGCGCAGTCCTGCGGCGCGGATCCTCGTGCTGCCAGGTGATCCGCAGCACGCCGTGGTCGGCCGCGAACCCGGCCAACGCGGCCCGGTCGGCGGTCGAGGGCGCGGTGGCACTTCGGAGCAGCAGATCCGGCCCGTCATCGAGCCCGTTCACGACGATCGATCCCGCGTGCCCGGTGAGCGCCAGGCGGGCCAGGATGCGTCGGAGCGGCGCCAGCAGGGCGAACAGAGCGGGCTCGAGGATGTGGCACTCGAGCATGTCCACGACCGCGTTCGAGCCGCGCGCGTGCAGTCCGACCACGCAGCCGCCGCCCGCCCGCGCGAAGGCGAGATCCATGCGGCGTCGGCTCCGGAGCGGGCTCGCGGCGGGCGCCAGCAGGGCGACATCGCCAAAGCCCGCGGCCGAGAGCTGCCCTGCCACGACCGCGACTTTCTGCGCCAGTGCGGCCTCGGTGCTCAGATGTTGCAGCGTGCAGCCGCCGCAAGTCGGAAAATGCCGGCACGGCGGCACCACCCGGTCAGGGCTCGCCTCCATGACCGTCTCGAGCTCGAAGGGCGATCCTCCGCGGCCCGCGGCGACCACGCGCTCGCCTGGGAGCGCGCCCCGCACGACCACCATCTCGCCCGCAGGGCCGGTCGCCAGACCATCGCCATCCCGCCCGAGCCGGTCGATCACCAGCTCGGGACGTCGGAGCTCAGTCCTCGGTGTCGCCGGGTTCGGGAGAGATCCGATCTTCCTCGGGGAATACCTCTTCGAGGGGGATCGCGTCGTCGATGATGGCGACATCCTGCTCGCCGAAATCCTCGTGCTCGGGTTCGGCCGCGCGGCCGCGCGCGGCCGTGGAGGCCGCCCGGCGCGGCAGGTTCATGAAATCGGGCACCGAGTCGCCGAAGCCGAGCACGGACGGTCCGAGATCCTCGCGGCGGTAGACGCGCTCGCCGTCGCGGCGCGGACGCTCCTCCGCGTCCCGGCGCGGCGGCCGATCGCGCTCGAAGTGCTGCGCGGGGGCGGCCGTCTCCGGACGCCGCTCGGCGGCTGGCCGGGCCTCGCGCTCGGGGCGAGGTGCGCGCGCCTCGCGGTCCTGGCGCATGGGACGCTCGGCGTTCTCGGCCCGCTTCTGACGTTCCGGATTGGCCGGACGTGCCTCATGCGGCGGCGCGTCGCGGCGCGTCTCGCCGCGGCCGCGACCGCCGGATTTGTCGCCGCCACGGTCGGACGATCCGCCGCCACGCCGGCCGCCGCGGCGCCTGGCGCCGTCGATCTCGGACCAGGGCTGGGTGTCGACGCCCTCGACCGTGATGCGCGGGATCGGGAAGCCGGTCAGCCGCTCGATCGCGTCCACCACCAGGCGGTCGTCCGGCGTGGCGATCGAGTAGGCGTGCCCCGTCAGACCGGCGCGACCGGTGCGGCCGATGCGGTGGACGTAGTCCTCCGCGTGGATCGGGATGTCGAAGTTGAAGACATGGCTGAGCCCGCCGATGTCGATGCCGCGGGCGGCGACGTCGGAGCAGACCAGCATCTTGATGTCGCCCGACTTGAACCGCTCGAGTGTCGCGAACCGCACCGATTGCGGCAGGTCGCCATGCAGCGCGCCGGCCGAGAAGCCATGCTTGGTCAGCGACTTGAACAGCACGTCGACGTCGCGCTTGCGGTTGCAGAAGATCAGCGCGTTGCGCACGTCGGCCACACTGATCAGCGTGCGCAGCGCGCGGCGCTTCTCGGCCTCGTCGACCACCGCCAGGCCCGCCACGATCGTCGGCGCCACGCTCGCGGCCTTGGACACCGTGATCAGCTTGGGGTTCTGCAAAAAAGCGTCGGCGAGCCGTTTGATCTCGGGCGCCATGGTGGCCGAGAAGAACAGCGTCTGGCGCAGCGGCGAGACGAACGAGACGATCTTCTCGACGTCGGGGATGAACCCCATGTCGAGCATGCGGTCGGCCTCGTCGATCACCAGGATCTTGGTGTCGTTGAGCATCAGCCCGCCACGCTCGAACAGGTCGAGCAGGCGGCCCGGAGTGGCGATCAGCACGTCCACGCCCTTGTCGAGCGCCGCGCGCTGGTCGTTCATGCTCTCGCCGCCGATCAGCAGCGCATGGGTGAGCTTCAAGTGGCGGCCGTAATCCACAAAATTCTCGGCGACCTGAAGCGCAAGCTCGCGCGTGGGCTCGAGCACAAGCGCGCGCGGCATCCGTGCCCGCGAGCGCGAGCCCGACAGGATGTCGAGCATCGGCAGGGTGAAGCTCGCGGTCTTGCCGGTGCCGGTCTGGGCCACACCCATCACGTCGCGGCCCATCAGGACGAACGGGATCGCCTGCGCCTGGATCGGGGTCGGGTGGAGATAGCCCTTCTCGGTGACGGCGCGGACGAGCTCGTCCGACAGGCCGATCTCGGAAAACAGCGGCACGTCGGGAATCGGCTCCGCCGGCTCGACGAAGCCGTGCTCGTCTTCGCCGTCGTCGAACGCCTCGCCCCGGACCGCGTCTTCATCGATCAGGTCGTCACCGGCCGTGTCGGTCGCGGCGGGTGGCGCGTCGTCACCGCCCGAAGCGGGCGCGTCATGATCGCCCGGATGGGGCGCATCAAACTCGCCCGGCTCGGCCGCGTCGGCCTCGCCCGGCTCGGACTTGCGGGGCGCCTCGCCATGCGGCTCGCCCGGTCCCGCGTCATCCGCGGCAGGGAGCACGACGCCGGAAACGGCGCCGCCGATATGGACGGGCTGCTGGTCTTGAGCCTCGTCAACGGACGTGACAGGACGCGTGTCGTTCAACACTCTCTCGATATCGCCGGTATTGATCTCGTCCATCCTCAAAGCGGGGAGCGCCGCGGTGAGGCTTGGAGCCTGGGATGATCCGGACGAGATCGATCACCAGGCCGCTGTCGGCCGCTTCCCCGGGGAGGCATATCCGCACCAGCCCCCCAAATGTCAAGCGCGCAACCCGGACGCCGGCGGCGCCTTAAGGCCTTCCGGCGCTTCAAGGAGACACGGATCGTGCGTTATCAGCCGCTGGCGATCGAGGATTACGGGCTCATCGGCGATTGCCGCTCCTGCGCGCTGGTGGGGCGGAACGGATCCATCGACTGGCTCTGCTGGCCCCGCTTCGACAGCCCCGCCTGCTTCGCCGCCCTGCTCGGCGACGACGCCAACGGCCGCTGGCTGATCGCGCCGCATGTGGCACCCCGCCAGACCACCCGCCGCTACCGCGATAACGGGCTGGTGCTCGAGACCACCTTCCGCACCGACGACGGCGAGGTCGTGCTGATCGACTTCATGGCGCGCGGCGGCAGCGACCCCACGCTGGTGCGCATCGTCGAGGGCCGGCGGGGGCAGGTGCAGATGTCGATGGAGATGGGTCTCCGCTTCGACTACGGCACCTCGGTCCCCTGGGTGACGCGCACCGAGCACGGGGAAGGGATCGTGGCGGTGGCCGGGCCGTCGCTGGTGGCACTCCACGGCCATGTGCCGCTGCACGGGCGCGACATGAAGACGATCGCCGACTTCACCGTGCGCGAGGGCGAGCGGAAGTCGTTCACCCTGTCGTGGCGGCCGTCGCACCTGCCGCCCCCGCCGGCGATCGACGTGGACGCGGCGCTCGCCGAGACCGCGAGCTACTGGGAGAACTGGGCCGCCGCCTGCAAGTTCGAGGGCCCCGACAAGGAGGCGGTCCGCCGCTCGCTGGTGGTGCTCAAAGCGCTCACCCACGAGGACACCGGCGGGATCGTGGCGGCGGCCACCACCTCGCTGCCCGAGACGCTCGGCGGCGAGCGCAACTGGGACTACCGCTACTGTTGGCTGCGCGACGCGACGCTCACGCTCTTCGCGCTGATGAGCGGCGGCTACTACGACGAGGCCTTCGCCTGGCGCGACTGGCTGCACCGTGCGGTCGCCGGCAGTCCCGAGCAGATCCAGATCATGTACGGCCTGGCCGGCGAGCGCTCGCTGCTCGAATGGGAGGTGCCATGGCTCCTGGGCTACCAGGGCGCCAAGCCGGTGCGTATCGGCAATGCGGCGGCCGAGCAGCTCCAGCTCGACGTGTATGGCGAGGTGATCGGCGCCACTCACCAGGCGCGGCGCGGCAGCTCGCAGAACCCGAAATACGGCTGGCCGGTGCAGCGCGCCATGGTCGAGCATCTCGAGACGATCTGGAACCAGGCCGACGAAGGCATGTGGGAGGTCCGTGGCGGGCGGAAGAATTTCGTCGTGTCGAAAGCGTTCTGCTGGTTCGCGCTCGATCGGTCGATCGACGATGCGGAAACCTACAAGCTGCGCGGACCCGTGGAACGGTGGCGCGCGCTCGCGGCGCGGATTCATGCCGAGATCTGCGACAAGGGTTTTTCGGCCGCGAAGAACAGTTTCAAGCAGAGCTACGAATCCGAGGCGCTGGACGCCGGCCTGCTGCTGCTCCCGGCGATCGGTTTTCTGCCTGCCAGCGACCCGCGCATCGCCGGCACGATCGCGGCGGTGGAGCGCGAGCTGCTCTCGGACGGATTCGTGCTGCGCTACCGCACCGACGAGGTGGCCGACGGGCTGCACGGGCGTGAGGGGGCGTTCCTGGCCTGCTCGTTCTGGCTCGCCGACGCCTATGCGCTGCAGGGGCGCGACGACGAGGCGCGGGCGCTGTTCGACCGGCTGCTGGGGCTGCGGAACGATCTTGGCTTGCTGGCCGAGGAGTATGACCCGGTCGCCGGGCGGCTGGTGGGGAATTTCCCGCAGGCGTTCTCGCATACCGCACTGGTGGGGACGGCGACGCGGCTGTCGGGGAACCGGGGGGCGGGCGGAGCCGAGCCGCCGCGGGGATGAAGAAGAAGGCCAGGGGCTCTGCCCCTGGACCCCGCTGGGGTCTTAACCCCAGACCCCTTGAGTTGGCAGGTCCAGGACTGCTTGTCCTGGCGGCGTCCAGGGGCAGAGCCCCTGGCCTTCTTACTGCGCTGCGCGCGGCAGAGTGAGCGTGAACGTGGTCCCCTCGCCCTCAGTCGACGCGATGTCGATCCGTCCCCCAAGCCGGCGCACCTGCGTCCGCACGAACGCCAGCCCGATCCCCTCGCCGGGCTGATCCTGGCGTCCCGCGCGGCGGAACAGCTCGAAGACGCGCTCCAGGTCACGCGCCGCGATGCCGCGGCCGTTATCGGCGATCACCAGGGTGATCTCGTTCAAACCCACCGTCGCCCCAATGCGGATGCGGCCGGCACGACCCGGCTGGAGATATTTGACCGCGTTTTCGACCAGGTTGGTCAGGATCTGCTCGATCGCGATGCGATCCACGGTCAGCGCCGGCAGGTCGGGGCCGAACTCGATCGTGGCGTCGCGGGCCGCGCACTGGTGGGCGAGGCTCGCCGCGATGCCGGTGCAGACCTCCGCGAGCGACACGTGCTCGGGCGCAAACGCGCGGCGCCCCTCGCGCGACAGGCGCAGGATGGCGCCGATCAGCCGGTCCATCTTGCCCGTCGACTGAAGAATGAAGTCGAGCGACTCCGAGATCTCCGCCGCCAGCCGGTCGGGTGTGTCGCCGAGTGTGACGCGGCTGTCGGGGCTGAGCGTGCCGAGCATCGCCGTCAGCTCCTCGCGTGCGACGCGAAGTTCGTTCGCGAACCCCATGATGTTGACCAACGGCGCGCGCAGGTCATGGCTTACAATGTAGGCGAAGCGTTGCACCTCCTCGTTCGCCGCGGTCAGCGCCGCGGTGCGCGCCTCCACGATCGTCTCGAGGTTGTCATGGGCGGCCTTCAGCGCGCGGTGCGCCTCGTTGAGCTCCGAGGTGCGCTGCTCGACGCGGCGTTCCAGCTCGGCGGTCAGCTGGCGCAGGTCGCGTTCGGCGCGGCGGAGCTCGGAGACGTCGGTGTGGAAGCCGATCCACTCGCGGACCTCGCCCGTGCCCGCTTCGAGGAGCGGAATCGCACGTGCGATCATGGCAACGTAGGTGCCATCGGCGCGGCGGAGGCGCTGCTCGATCTGATAGCGCGAGGTGGTGCTGTAGGCGGCCGACCAGGCCTCCATCGTGGCCGCCCTGTCGTCCGGATGGACGGCCGCGAGCCAGCCATCGCCGCTGTACTCGGCAAAGGCCTGGCCGGTGAAGCGCGCCCATCCGGGCTGCTCGATCTCGAGGCCGCCGGATGCAGCCGCGCGCCAGACGATGGCGGCCACACTCTGGACCAGGGTGCGGAAGCGATGCTCGCTCTGCCGCGCCGCCTCGACCTGGACAAGGCGCTCGACCTCGGCCTGCCTGCGATCCTCGATGTCGATGCAGACGCCGACCCATTCCTGCAGCGTGCCGCGCTCGTCGAACACGGCGGCGGCGCGGGCCTGGTACCAGCGATAGGCGCCGGCGCGGTCGCGGATGCGGTAGTTGGCGCGGAACGGCCGGCGCGTGGCGAGCGCTTCCTGCCAGAGCGCGTCGGTGCCGGCGATGTCCTCCGGATGGAGGGCGTCGAGCCAGCCGAACTCGGCGAGTTCGGCGGTGGTCTGGCCGGTGAGCTCCTGCCAGGCGGGCATGTCCACCGCGCGGCCGTCGGCGGTGGTGACGAACAGGATCTCGGCGATCGCCTCGGCGAGTGCGAGGAAGCGGCGGGTCTGGCGCGCCGGTTCGGCGCGGATGCCCTCCGTCAGCGGCAGCAGCTTGAGGCTCACGCGGGGAAGTGGCCGAGCGATGCGACGATGATCACCACGACGCCGAGCACGAGGTTGACCAGGACCGGCAGGCGCACCGCGTCGAGCTGAGCCGGCGTGGGGCGGATGGCGCGGCGAAGGCGCTTGTAGGGCACGAGGAACAGCCACACGAAGACCGCCGCCATGATGAGCCCGATCCCCTGCATCGTGTTGACGTACCAGGGGGCGAGCGCGGGTCCGCCTTCCTTGAAGACGATCATCAGCCAGCCGGTGATCAGCACGATCGGCATGACGTGCCAGACCATTCTGAAGAATCGGCGCAGCGTCTGCAGGTGGACGTTCATGCGCGGCGTTGCATCGAGCAGGCCGAGGCTCGGGCGCAGGATCAGGAGGGCGTAGGCCATGCCGCCGACCCAGACGACGATGCCGAGCAGGTGGAGCGCGAGCACGATGCCCCAGAGCGCCCCGCTTCCGGTGAGTGGGGAACTTCCGGTCAGCAGGGGGCCGTGTGGATCGGTCATGCGCAGGGTTCCGGGGAGTTGAGGTGATGCAGGGTCTGGAGGTGCTGACGCCGGCGGAGATGGGCGAGGCGGATCGGCGGTCTGCGCGCCTGATACCATCGCGGGCGCTGATGGAGAATGCCGGGCGGTTCGTGGCGCGCACGGTCGTGCGGCGGGTGCGGCCTTGCGCGGTGCTGGTCGCGTGCGGCCCGGGCAACAATGGCGGCGACGGCTATGTGGCCGCACGGCTGCTGGCGCGGCGGGGCTGGCCGGTGGCGGTGGCCGCACTCGCACCGCCCAGGCCGGGGACGGATGCAGCGCTGGCGGCGGCGGCGTGGCATGGGCCGGTGGTGCCGTTCGCGCCGGCTGAGGCGGCGCGGGCGGCGCTGGTGGTCGATGCGCTGTTCGGCGCGGGCGTGGACCGGCCATTGCCGCCGGCGGCGGTGGCGCTGCTGCGGGCCGCCCGGCGGGTGATCGCGGTCGACGTGCCGAGCGGTCTCGACGGTGCCACGGGTGCGCCGTTCGGCGAGGTGCGGCCGGCGGAGGCCACAGTGACGTTCGTGCGGCCCAAGCCCGCGCATCTACTGGAGGCCGGGCGGGCATTCTGCGGCGAGGTGGTGGTGGGCGAGATCGGCATGCCGGCCGCCGTGCTCGAGGGCATAGACATCCGTACTTTCCGCAACGCGCCCGGGCTGTGGCGGCTGCAGGAGGCGGGCGCCGCCGATCAGAAATACACCCGCGGCGTGGTCTGCGTGTGCGGCGGTGCGGTGATGAGCGGGGCCGCACGCCTGGCGGCGCACGCGGCGCGGCGAGCGGGCGCGGGGCTGGTGCGGATCGGCGCGCTGCATGGCGGCGACCTGTATCGGGCCGCGGCCGAGCCGGGGCTGATCATCGATGACGGGACCCCCGAGGAGTGGCTCCGGGACGAGAAGCGCCGTGTCTGGGTGTGCGGTCCCGGGCTCACCGCGGCGGAGGCTGCGCGATGCCTGGCACCGCTGCTGGCGGAAGCGGGGCGGCAGGTGGTGGTGGATGCGGGCGCGCTGACGCTGGCCGCGGGTGATCCGGCGCGATTGCGGGGGGCGGCGGTGCTGACGCCGCACGAAGGCGAGTTCCACCGAGTGTTCGGCGGACCGGGGGCGGACCGGCTGGCCGCGGCGCGTCGCGCGGCGACGGAGACGGGTGCGGTCGTGGTGCTGAAGGGGGCGAGCACCGTGATCGCCGCGCCCGACGGGCGTGCCGCGATCAACGACCATGCGACCGCGGCGCTCGCAACCGCGGGCACGGGGGACACGCTCGCGGGCATCGTGGCGGCGATGCTGGCGGCGGGGCTGGCACCCTTCGAGGCCGCCGCCGCCGGCGTCTGGCTGCACGGCGATGCGGGGATCCGGGCGGGCGACGGGCTGATCGCCGAGGATGTGGCCGAACAGTTGCCGGCGGCGCTCGTCGCTGCACGTCGCTCGATGGCGCCCCGCTTGATGAGGAGGGCGGGGTGAGCTAAGCCCCCCGCCTCCTGCTTCGTTCGCGCGAGGCGCGGGCGCCTGCGGGCGTGGTGGAATTGGTAGACACGCCAGATTTAGGTTCTGGTGGCGAAAGCCGTGGGGGTTCAAGTCCCTCCGCCCGCACCATTCGCCGCGCGAAGTCCCCCACTCTGGAAGGCCGGTTTCCCCATGCAAGTCACCGAAACGCTCACCGAGGGGCTCCGGCGCGGTTTCTCCGTCGTCGTTCCCGCTGACGAGTTGCGGGGACGGCGGGAGAAGCGGCTCCGCGAGCTCGGCCGTGACATGCGCATCCCGGGGTTCCGCCCGGGCAAGGTGCCGATGTCGATCATCAAGCAGCGCTATGGCTCGGCGGTGCAGGCGGAGGTGCTGGAGCAGAGCCTGAACGAGGCGACCGAGAAGCTGCTGGGCGAGCGCAACCTGCGTCCGGCGGGGCAGCCCAAGGTGGCGCTGACCGACGAGGGTGCGGCTTTGCGCGAAGAGAGCGACCTCGCCTTCACCGTCGATCTCGAGCTGCTGCCGGAGATCGCGCAGCCGGACCTGCGCGCGCTGTCGCTCACGCGCCTCCGCGCGGTGCCGAGCGACGAGACGATCGGCAAAGCGCTGGAAGAGGTGGCGAAGCGCAACCGGTCGTTCGAGGATGTCGAGGAGGCGCGGCCGGCGGCCGTGGGCGAGATCCTGGTCATCGATTTCGTGGGCAGGATCGACGGCACGGCGTTCCCGGGCGGCACGGCCGACGACGTGTCGGTCGAGGTGGGCGGTCCAGGCTTCATCCCGGGTTTCACCGAGCAGCTCGAGGGCATGGCGCCGGGCGAGAACCGCACCATCACCGTGAATTTTCCTCCCGACTACCAGGCGGCCGAGCTCGCGGGGAAGGAAGCGACCTTCGACGTGACCGCCAAGGCGCTCAAGCGCGCGTTGGAGCCGGCGCTGGACGACGCGCTGGCCACCAAGATCGGCTTCGAGGATTTCGCGGGTCTGAAGGATGCCATCCGCGGCCAGGTGGCGGGCGAATACGACGAGATGTCGCGCCTGCGCATCAAGCGCGAGCTGCTCGATGCACTGGCTGAAAAGGCCGAGTTCGAGGCGCCGCCCTCGATGGTGGAGGCCGAGTTCGCGCAGATCTGGGCGCGGGTCGAGGCCGACCAAAAGGCCGACAAGCTCGACGACGAGGACCGCGCCAAGACCGAGGAGCAGCTCCGCGCCGACTATCGCGGGATCGCCGAGCGCCGGGTGAAGCTGGGCCTGCTGCTGGCGGAGATCGGGCGGGCGAACAACATCCAGGTGGCACAGGACGAACTGTTCCGGGCGATGCGCGCCGAGGCGGGGCGCTATCCCGGGCAGGAGCAGCAGGTGTTCGAGTTCTTCCAGAAGAACCCGCGCGCCGTCGAGTCGCTACGCGGGCCGATCTACGAGAACAAGGTGGTGGACTACATTCTCGAGCTCGCGACTGTGGACGAGCGCGAGGTGAGCCCCGAGGAGCTTGCCCAGTTCGACGAGGAGGATGCGGCCGAGGCCGCCTGAGCCGCCGCCGGCGGGGCTCGCAATCGGCTCCGGACGTTTTATGTTCTAGCAAGTGGCGCCCGTTTCGGGGCCGGCTGAGGAGTGTCGCTGGTGATACGGGATCGCGATCCGGTCGAGGTCTACAACAACACGCTCGTGCCGATCGTCGTCGAGCAGACCTCGCGCGGCGAGCGGTCGTACGACATCTATTCGCGCCTGCTGCAGGAGCGGATCATCTTCCTGACCGGCCCGGTGTTCGACGGGGTGGCGGCGCTGATCTCGGCGCAGCTGCTGTTCCTCGAGAGCGTCAATCCGAGCAAGGAGATTTCCTTTTACATCAACAGCCCGGGCGGCGTCGTTTCGGCCGGGCTCGCGATCTACGACACGATGCAGTACATCCGCAGCCCGGTGAGCACGGTGTGCATCGGCCAGGCGGCGTCGATGGGGTCGCTGCTGCTGGCGGCCGGCGAGAAGGGCAAGCGCTACTCGCTGCCGAACTCGCGGATCATGGTGCACCAGCCCTCGGGCGGGGCGCAGGGCCAGGCGAGCGACATCGAGATCCAGGCCCGCGAGATCCTCTACCTTCGCGGGCGGCTGAACGAGATCTACGAGGTCCATACCGGCCGGACGCTCGAGCAGATCGAGCAGAAGCTGGACCGCGACACCTATATGTCGGCCGAGGAAGCGCTCGGCTTCGGGCTGATCGACGAGGTCGTCCAGAAAAAGATCGCGGGGTCGGACGAAGGCCGCAGCTGAGGCGAGCCTTGCCGGGCAGTCTCGAGTTTACGGCATGGCGGCGTCCGGTCGGGCCGCCCCGCTCTCTTGTCATGCGCTCCCGCCGCGGGCAGCATGACCGACCGATGACATGCCTGACGTGTGTGCGGACCGGTTCTTGCTGAGACGCGGGGGAGCCGAGCAGGAGGGACCCGGGTTGCGGGGACAGGAGTGACGATGGGCAAGCCACCCGGGGATTCGAAGAACACACTCTACTGCTCGTTCTGCGGGAAATCGCAGCATGAAGTACGCAAGCTCATCGCCGGGCCGACCGTGTTCATCTGCGACGAATGCGTCGAGCTGTGCATGGATATCATCCGCGAGGAGCACAAGACGCACCTGGTGAAGAGCCGGGACGGGGTGCCGACGCCGAAGGAGATCTGCAAGGTCCTCGACGACTACGTGATCGGGCAGAGCCACGCGAAGAAGGTGCTCTCGGTCGCGGTGCACAACCACTACAAGCGCCTGGCGCACGGGGCGAAGAACAACGACGTCGAGATCGCCAAGTCGAACATCATGCTCGTGGGGCCGACGGGGTCGGGCAAGACGCTGCTGGCCCAGACACTCGCGCGGATCCTCGACGTGCCGTTCACCATGGCGGATGCGACGACGCTGACCGAGGCGGGCTACGTCGGCGAGGATGTCGAGAACATCATCCTGAAGCTGCTGCAGTCGGCGGACTACAACGTCGAGCGGGCGCAGCGCGGCATCGTCTATATCGACGAGGTCGACAAGATCAGCCGCAAGTCGGACAATCCTTCGATCACGCGCGACGTGTCGGGCGAGGGCGTGCAGCAGGCGCTGCTCAAGATCATGGAGGGGACGGTCGCGTCGGTGCCGCCGCAGGGCGGCCGCAAGCATCCGCAGCAGGAGTTCCTGCAGGTGGATACGACCAATATTCTCTTCATCTGCGGCGGCGCCTTTGCCGGGCTCGAGAAGATCATCGCGGCGCGCGGCAAAGGTTCGGGGATCGGGTTCGGCGCGGACGTGCGCGGGCCGGACGAGCGGCGGACAGGGGCGATCCTGCACGAGGTCGAGCCGGAGGACCTGCTGAAGTTCGGGCTGATCCCCGAATTCATCGGGCGTCTGCCGGTGGTCGCGACACTCGAGGACCTCGACGAGGCGGCGCTGATCGAAATCCTGACCAAGCCGCGCAACGCCCTGTCAAAGCAGTATCAGCGGCTGTTCGAGATGGAGGGCGTGAAACTCACCTTCACCGAGGACTCGCTCAAGGCGGTGGCCATCAGGGCGATCGCGCGACGCACCGGCGCGCGTGGCCTGCGCTCGATCATGGAGGCGATCCTGCTGCCGACCATGTTCGAACTGCCCGGGCTCGAAGGCGTGGACGAGATCGTGATCAATCGCGATGTCGCCGAGAGCAAGTCGCAGCCGGTGTACGTCTACGGCAAGGAGCGGGCGGCGGAGCATTCCGCCTGAGAGGCAAGACCCCCGGCCGTCGCCTTGTAGCGGCTTAATACGGCGCCGATATCCTCCCTGCTCCGCGGTTGCGGGGCGACTGCTCGGATCATGCCGCGCCGCGGGTGTTCCGGGTCACGATCGTCCTTGAAGGAGGTCCCATGACCGATACCACCCAAGACGACCACGGCCCGATCGAAACGATGGCCGTGCTCCCGCTCCGGGACATCGTCGTCTTTCCGCACATGATCGTGCCGCTGTTCGTGGGCCGCGAAAAGTCCGTCCGTGCGCTCGAGGCGGTGACGAAGGAGGACAAGCAGATCCTCCTGGTGGCGCAGAAGAATGCGGCGCAGGACGATCCGAGCTCGGACGACATCTATCGCGCCGGCACCGTGTCGACGATCCTGCAGTTGCTGAAGCTTCCCGACGGCACCGTCAAAGTGCTGGTCGAGGGTCAGCGCCGCGCGCGGATTCGCGAGTTTCGTGAGGTCGACAGCCATTTCCAGGCCGATATCGAGCCGATGCCGGAGACGGGAGTCGACGATGCGCCCGAGATCGATGCGCTCGGGCGAACCGTGGTTGCGCAGTTCGAGCAGTATATCAAGCTGAACAAGAAGATCGCGCCCGAGGTGCTGGTCTCGCTCAATCAGATCGAAGAGCCGAGCAAGCTCGCCGATACGATCGCGAGCCATCTCTCGCTCAAGATCTCGGAGAAGCAGGAGCTGCTGGAGACCGAGAAGGTTTCCGAGCGGCTAGAGCGTGTCTTCGCGCACATGGAAGCCGAGATCGGCGTCTTGCAGGTCGAGAAGCGCATCCGCAACCGCGTCAAGCGGCAGATGGAGAAGACGCAACGAGAATACTACCTGAACGAGCAGCTCAAGGCGATCCAGAAGGAGCTCGGCGAGGGCGAGGACGGCAAGGACGAAACGTCCGAGCTCGAAGAGAAGATCAAGACCACCAAGCTGTCGAAGGAGGCGCGCGACAAGGCCACGGCCGAGCTCAAGAAGCTGCGGACGATGAGCCCGATGAGCGCCGAGAGCACGGTGGTTCGGAACTATCTCGACTGGATCCTGTCGATCCCGTGGAAGAAGCGCACCAAGGTGCGCAATGACGTGGCCGAGGCCGAGCGCGTTCTCGACCACGACCATTACGGGCTCGACAAGGTCAAGGAACGGATCCTCGAATATCTCGCGGTGCAGTCGCGCTCGAACAAGCTGAAGGGGCCGATCCTGTGCCTCGTCGGGCCACCCGGGGTGGGCAAGACGTCACTGGGAAAATCGATCGCCAAGGCGACGGGGCGGAACTTCGTGCGCATGTCGCTCGGCGGCGTGCGCGACGAGGCGGAGATCCGCGGGCACCGGCGGACCTATATCGGCTCGATGCCGGGCAAGGTCGTGCAGGGAATGCGCAAGGCGAAGAGCTCGAACCCGCTCTTCCTGCTCGACGAGATCGACAAGCTTGGGGCCGATTGGCGGGGCGATCCGTCCTCGGCGCTGCTCGAGGTGCTCGATCCGGAGCAGAACGGGACGTTCGCCGATCATTATCTCGAGGTGGATTACGATCTGTCGGACGTCATGTTCATCACGACGGCGAACAGCCTCCACATGCCCCAGCCGCTGCTGGATCGCATGGAGATCATCCGCATCCCCGGCTACACCGAGGACGAGAAGGTCGAGATCGCCAAGCGCCACCTGATCGCCAAGCAGGCCGAAGCGCACAGCCTCAAGCCCGAGGAGTGGTCGATCACCGATGACGCGCTGCTCGAGCTGATCCGCACCTACACGCGGGAAGCGGGCGTGCGAAGCCTCGAGCGCGAACTCGCGAGCCTGGCGCGCAAGGCGGTCAAGGAGATCGTGACCGGCAAGTCGAAGAGGGTCGCGATCACCATCAAGAATGTCGGCAAATACGCGGGCATTCCGAAGTTCCGCTACGGCGAGACCGAGGCCGAGGACATGGTGGGGGTGGTCACCGGCCTGGCCTGGACCGAGGTTGGCGGCGAAATCCTGACCATCGAGAGCGTGATGGTGCCCGGCAAAGGCAACATCAAGCACACGGGCAAGCTCGGCGACGTGATGCAGGAGAGTGTCACGGCGGCACTCAGCTACGTGCGGTCGCGGTCGATCCAGTTCGGCGTGAAGCCCACGCTGTTCGAGCGGCGCGATCTCCATGTGCACGTGCCGGAGGGGGCGACACCCAAGGACGGGCCGTCGGCGGGCATCGCGATGGCGACGTCGCTGGTGTCGGTGCTCACCGGCATTCCGATCCGGCGCGACATCGCCATGACGGGCGAGATCACGTTGCGCGGTCGCGTGTTGCCGATCGGCGGTTTGAAAGAAAAGCTGCTGGCGGCGATGCGCGCGGGGATCACGACGGTGTTCTTCCCGAAGGACAACGAAAAGGACCTCGCCGACATTCCGGCCAGCGTGAAGAAGCACCTCAAGCTGATCCCGGTCAGCCATGTGGACGACGTGATCGTGCAGGCGCTGGTGCGCAAGCCCGAACCGATCGAGTGGGAGGAGGCGCCCGAGCCGGTCGCCGCCGCTCCCGGGTCGGGAAGTGCGACCTCGCTGCCGCACTGATCGCGGTCGGGACTGATGGCGTGTCCGGGCCCGATCTCCCAACAGGGGGTCGGGCCCGTGACTTATCGGAGGTGCCTGTCTGGGGCGGTTAGCTCAGCGGTAGAGCGTCTCGTTTACACCGAGAGGGTCGGCGGTTCGATCCCGTCACCGCCCATTCCCGACCGGCCGCCCATTCCGACTGCGCGCGGGGCATCGCTTGACGGGCCGGGCGCGAGGCCTTAGACGGCGCTCCACCCCGGTTGCGGGTGTAGCTCAGTTGGTTAGAGCGCCGGCCTGTCACGCCGGAGGTCGCGGGTTCGAGCCCCGTCACTCGCGCCAGGGTTTTCTCGTCGACGCCGCGTGTCGATCCGCAGGCCGCGTGCTCCTGCATCGGATCCGCGTCGTTGCGTTCCGCTCGCTCTGGAAACGTCGCGCGGCCGCTCGTGCCGCCAGACCCCCGCACGCGCTTGCTTGTTGTGCGCCGCACCCTGGTTTACCGGGCGGATCGGGTCTAGAAACGTGGCAGGGCCCGATGGTGCCTGGACGGTCGAGGAGGAACCATGAACCCGCTCATTGCGAGCTACTTCCCGGTCCTCGTGTTCATCGTGATCGCCTGCGTGATCTCGGGCGCCATGGTGGCGGGATCGATGATCGCGGCACCCCGCAAGCCGGATCCCGAGAAGCTCTCGGCCTATGAGTGCGGCTTCGAGCCGTTCGACGATGCGCGGCGGCGGTTCGACGTGCGCTACTACCTGGTCGCCATCCTGTTCATCATCTTCGACCTCGAAGTGGCCTACCTGTTCCCCTGGGCGGTCAGCCTCGGCCATCTCGGCATGCTCGGCTTCCTTTCGATGATGGGGTTCCTTGCCGTTCTCACGGTGGGGTTCATCTACGAATGGAAGAAGGGCGCTCTCGAGTGGGAGTGAATTCGCGATGAGCAGCAGCACAGGTGACATCGTCTGGAACCGTGAAGGACTGCCGCCCGGCGACGAGCAGGATGCGGTGATCCATGCGATCACCGGCGAGGTGGCCGATCGGGGCTTCGTGGTCGCCAATATCGACCGTGTCGTGAACTGGGCGCGGACAGGCAGCCTGTGGCCGATGACGTTCGGGCTGGCCTGTTGCGCGGTGGAGATGATCCACGCCTACATGCCGCGCTACGATCTCGATCGGTTCGGGATCATCCCGCGCAATTCGCCGCGGCAGAGCGACGTCATGATCGTGGCAGGCACGCTCTGCAACAAGATGGCGCCGGCGTTGCGCAAGGTCTACGACCAGATGGCCGAGCCGCGCTGGGTGATCAGCATGGGGTCGTGCGCGAATGGCGGCGGCTACTACCACTATTCCTACTCGGTGGTGCGCGGCTGCGACCGGATCGTGCCGGTCGATATCTACGTGCCGGGATGCCCGCCTTCGGCGGAGGCGCTGGTGTATGGAATTCTGCAGTTGCAGCGCAAGATCCGTCGCACGGGAACGATCCTTCGTGGCTGACGCGACCAGAGCGGATCGGGATCGCGCGCGCGCCGGCGCCATGGCGTTCGGGTTGGCGACAGGCCTGCCGGGCGTGCAGTCCGCCTCGGTCGAGCGTGGCGAGGTGGTGATCCATGCGGATCGCGACATGCTCATCCCGCTGATGACGGCGTTGCGCGACGATCCCCGGTTTGCCTGCGAGCAGATGATGGATCTCTGCGGTGTCGACTGGCCGCAGCGCGAGCAGCGATTCGACGTGGTCTACAATCTGCTGTCGGTCAGCCGGAACCACCGGGTTCGGGTGATCGTGACGACCGACGAGGTGGCGCCGGTGCCGTCCGTGCATGGTCTGTGGCCGGCGGCGACCTGGTGGGAGCGCGAGTGCTACGACCTGTTCGGCGTGCTGTTCTCCGGCCAGCCGGATCTGCGGCGCATCCTCACCGATTACGGGTTCGAGGGGCATCCGCTGCGCAAGGACTTCCCGCTGACCGGCTTCGTCGAGATGCGCTACGACGAGGATGAGCGGCGCGTGGTCTACGAGCCCGTTCGGTTGTCGCAGGAATGGCGCAACTTCGACTTCGAGAGCCCCTGGGAAGGCATGGTCACGCTTCCTGGTGATGAGAAGGTGCATGAGGCGCGCCACGACGTCGACGTGGACCGGCGTTCGGTGGTGCGCAACGTGGTGCCTGGTGGGAGTGCCGGTCGATGAGCGTCGCGGTTCCTGCAGGCGATCTGAAGCGCGTCGAGAAGATGGTCGAGATCGACAGCCACACGATCAATCTCGGTCCGCAGCATCCGGCAGCGCACGGCGTGCTGCGGCTGGTGCTGGAAATGGACGGCGAGGTGGTCGAGCGGTCCGACCCGCATATCGGGCTGCTGCATCGCGGCACCGAGAAGCTGATCGAGTATCGCACCTACATGCAGGCGCTGCCGTATTTCGACCGGCTCGATTACGTCTCGCCGATGTGCATGGAGCACGCCTTCGTGCTCGGGATCGAGAAGCTGCTGGGTGTCGAGGTGCCGGAGCGCGGGCAGTGGATCCGCGTGATGTTCTCCGAAATCACGCGGGTTCTGAACCATCTTCTCGCCGTCACCGCGATGGCGCTCGATATCGGTGCGCAGACGGCGTCGCTCTGGGGCTACGAAGAGCGCGAGAAGCTGATGGAGTTCTACGAGGCCGTCTCTGGCGCCCGCATGCACGCGAACTACTTCCGTGCGGGCGGTGTCGCGCGTGATCTTCCCGCGGGGCTTCCGGAGCGGATCATGGACTGGTCGCGCGGATTTCCGCGCTTCATCGACGATCTTGAGAAGTTGCTGACCGAGAACCGGATCTGGAAGCAGCGCACGGTCGGCATCGCGCCGTTCACGGCGGAGCAGGCGCTGGGCTGGGGATGGTCCGGTCCCAATCTGCGCGCCTGCGGCGTGCCGTGGGATCTGCGGCGGTCGCAGCCCTACGACAAGTATGACGAGGTCGAGTTCAAGGTCGCGGTGGGTGCCGCCGGCGACTGCTACGATCGCTACCTCGTGCGCGTGGCCGAGATGCGTGAGAGCGTCGGCATCATTCAACAGGCGGTGCGTGCGTTGCGGCCGGGTCCGGTCAAGGTGCAGGACCACAAGATCGCGCCGCCGAGCCGGCAGGACATGAAGCGGTCGATGGAGTCGCTCATTCACCACTTCAAACTGTATTCGGAAGGCTACCACGTGCCGCCGGGGGCGACCTACACGGCGGTCGAGAGCCCCAAGGGAGAGTTCGGCGTGTATCTCGTGGCCGACGGGACGAACCGGCCGTATCGCTGCAAGATCCGGCCGACGGGTTTCGCGCATCTCGGTTCGTTCGACGAGCTCACGCGCCGGCATCTCCTGGCGGACGCGGTGGCGACCATCGGGTCGCTCGATCTGGTGTTCGGCGAGGTAGACCGGTGAGCGGCCGCGGGATCGGGACGGGATCTGCCGGCGGTCCATCCGGCGGGGCGGCCTCGGCGGAGAACATCGGGTACGGCGCGCCCGGTCATGCGCCCGACAAGCGCGACATGCCGGTCGTTGCGTCGTTCGCGTTCGATGCCGAGAGCGAGCGCGCGATCGACGTCGCGGTCGCGAAGTATCCGGCGGGCAAGCAGGCATCGGCCGTCATGCCGATGCTGTTCATCGCGCAGCGGCAGATGGGGCGGCTGACCGGCAGCACCTGGGTGCCGCGGGTGGCGATGGACGTGATCGCGGCGCGTCTCGGCATGGCGCCGATCCGGGTCTACGAGGTCGCGACATTTTACCTGATGTACAATACAAAACCGGTCGGTCGCTATCATCTGCAGGTCTGCACGACGACGCCGTGCTGGCTGCGCGGGTCGGACGCCATCGTCGAGACGTGCAAGCGGGTGGGCGGCGTAGGCTCGTTCGGCGAGACCAGCGCGGACGGAATGTTCACCATGTCGGAGGTCGAGTGCCTCGGCGCGTGCGTGAACGCGCCGATCCTGCAGGTCGATGACGACTACTACGAGGATCTCGACGCGGCGCGCTGTGCCGAGCTGCTCGAGGCGCTGCGGACCGGCGTGCGGCCGAAGCCGGGATCGACGATCGACCGGCTGAACTCGGCGCCGGAAGGTGGCCGGACGACGCTGCTGACCGAGATGGCCCCTGCGTCGGGCGGGAATGCGGACTGAGCCATGCTGAGTGACCAGGACAGGATCTTCACCAATCTCTACGGGCAGGCCGACTGGCGGCTCGCCGCTGCGCGCGCGCGCGGCGATTGGGACGGCACCGCGGCCCTGCTGGCGCGCGGACGCGATGCGCTGATCGACGAGGTCAAAGCGTCGGGCCTGCGCGGACGGGGTGGGGCGGGATTCCCCACCGGCATGAAATGGTCGTTCATGCCGAAAGCCTCCGACGGGCGGCCGGCCTATCTCGTGATCAACGCCGATGAGAGCGAGCCTGGCACGTGCAAGGATCGCGACATCATGCGGCACGATCCGCACAAGCTCGTCGAGGGTGCGCTGATCGCGTCCTTCGCGATGGGGGGGCATGCGGCCTACATCTACATCCGCGGTGAGTATTACAACGAACATCTCAATCTACAGGCTGCGATCGACGAGGCCTATGCGGCGGGGCTGATCGGGCGCGACGCATGCGGGTCAGGCTGGGATTTCGATCTTTATCTTCATCGGGGCGCTGGCGCTTATATCTGTGGCGAGGAAAGCGCGCTGATCGAGAGCCTCGAGGGCAAGAAGGGGATGCCGCGGATGAAGCCGCCATTCCCGGCGGCGATGGGTCTGTATGGCTGCCCGACCACGGTCAACAACGTCGAGAGCATCTCGGTCGTGCCGACGATCCTGCGGCGCGGGGCAGGGTGGTTCGCAGGCATCGGGCGGCCGAAGAATGTTGGGACCAAGGTGTTCTGCATCTCGGGTCATGTGAACCGGCCCTGCAACGTTGAAGAAGAGATGGGAATCTCGCTCCGCGAGCTGATCGACCGGCATGCGGGCGGCGTGCGCGGCGGATGGGACAATCTGCTGGCGGTTATTCCGGGCGGTTCATCGGTGCCGTTGCTGCCGAAGGCCATTTGTGACGACGTGCTGATGGATTTCGACAGCCTGCGCGAGGTCCGCTCGGGCCTCGGCACGGCGGCTGTGATCGTCATGGACAAGTCGACCGACATCATCAAGGCGATTGCGCGGCTCTCGAAATTCTACAAGCACGAGAGTTGCGGGCAGTGCACGCCGTGCCGTGAAGGGACGGGATGGATGATGCGCGTGATGGACCGGATGGTGGCGGGTCGCGCGGAATTGGAAGAGATCGATCTGCTCGAGCAGGTGACACGTCAGGTCGAGGGGCACACGATCTGCGCGCTGGGCGACGCGGCGGCGTGGCCGATTCAGGGTCTGATCCGGCATTTCCGGCCGGTGATCGAGGAGCGCCTGACGCGCAAGCAGGTGGCGCCCATGGTGGTGACGCCGAGCAATCTTCCCGCGGCGGCGGAATAGAGGAGCGTCGAGAGATGGCCAAGGTCACGATCGACGGCACGCAGATCGAGGTGCCGAACGGCTCGACCGTGCTGCAGGCCTGCGAAGCGGCGGGCCGCGAAATTCCGCGCTTCTGCTACCACGAGCGGCTGTCGATCGCCGGCAATTGTCGGATGTGCCTGGTGGAAGTGGAAAAGGCGCCCAAGCCTGTCGCGTCCTGCGCGTTTCCGATCGCGGACGGGATGGTGGTGCGCACCGACAGCAAGATGGTGCGCGATGCGCGTCGTGGCGTGATGGAGTTCCTGCTCATCAACCATCCGCTCGACTGCCCGATCTGCGACCAGGGCGGCGAATGCGACCTGCAGGACCAGGCCTATTCGTACGGCATGGACCATTCGCGCTACGCCGAGAACAAGCGGGCGGTGAAGGACAAGTATCTCGGACCGCTCGTCAAGACCGTGATGACGCGCTGCATCCAGTGCACGCGCTGCATCCGTTTCGCGACCGAGATCGCGGGCGTGTCCGAACTGGGTGCGACGGCGCGCGGCGAGAACATGGAAATCGGCACCTATGTCGAGAAGTCGCTGACCTCGGAGCTCTCCGGCTGCCTGATCGATATCTGCCCGGTGGGTGCGCTGACATCGAAGCCGTACGCGTTCGTGGCGCGCCCCTGGGAGCTCACGCGTACCGACAGTATCGACGTGATGGACGCGACGGGCACCAACACGCGGATCGAGTCCCGCGGGCCGGAAGTGCTGCGGATCGTGCCGCGGACGAACGACGCGGTGAACGAGGAGTGGATGGCCGACAAGGGCCGTTTCTCGTTCGACGGGCTGAAGCGGCGGCGTCTCGATCGGCCCTGGGTGCGTCGGGAGGGGCGGCTGGTCGCGGCGACGTGGCCCGACGCGTTCGCGGTGATCGCCGAGCGGGTGCGAGCGGTGGCGCCGGAGAAGATCGGCGCGATCGCCGGCGACCTCTGCGATGCGGAAAGCATGACGGCGTTGCGCGACCTCGTGCTGGCGCTCGGTTCGCGCAATTTGGATTGCCGGCAGGACGGGGCTGCGTTCGATACGAGCCGGCGTGAATTTTATACGTTTGGCAGTTCGATCGCCGGGATCGAGGACAGCGATGCGCTGCTGCTGGTGGGGGCGAACCCGCGACGGTTGTCGCCGGTGATCAATGCGCGGATCCGCAAGCGCTTTCTGGCCGGGCCGTATCCGGTGGCGTCGATCGGAGATGCCGGTGTTGATCTGACCTACGACGTCACGGTTCTCGGCGACGACGTGACGCTGTTGGACGCGCTGACGGCGGAGGGAGAAGGCTTCGGCGCGGTGCTCGCGGCGGCGAAGAAGCCGATGATCATCGTGGGTGAAGCGGCACTTGCTCGCGAAGATGGCGCGTCGGTGCTGGCGGCGGTGTGGCGTCTGGCGGACCGGGTCGGCGCGCTGGACGCAGGCTGGAACGGTTTCAACGTTCTGCACGCCGCAGCCGCGCGCGTGGGTGCGCTCGACCTCGGCTTCCTTCCTCGCGACGGCGGCCTCGATGCGGGCGCGATGGCAGCCGGCGGGGTCGATGTGCTGTGGCTTCTCGGGGCGGACGAGTTCGAAGCCTCGTTGATCCCCGCGTCGACGTTCGTGGTGTATCAGGGCAGCCATGGCGACCGCGGTGCGGCGCGGGCCGACGTGATCCTGCCGGGCGTGGCGTGGACCGAAAAGGCCGCGACCTACGTGAACACCGAGGGGCGCGTGCAGCGCGCGTTCCGAGCGAGCGATCCGCCGGGCGAGGCGCGTGAGGATTGGCGGATCATCCGTGCGTTCGGCGATTCGGTCGGCGTGCGGCTCCCTTATGACGATCTCGATGCCGTTCGCGCACGGATGGAGGCGATCAATCCGGTGTTTGGCCGAGAGGGGCTGCCGCGGTTCGGTGTGACGGAGCGTGCGGGGCCGGCGGTGCATGGACCCGCGCTCGACAAGGCGCCATTGTCGTCCGTGATGGATGATTACTGGCTGACGAACCCGATCAGTCGTGCCAGCCACGTGATGCATGAGTGTCAGGCGGTGGTTCATTCGCCGTTCGGCGACGCGCCCGCCGAGGCGGCCGAGTAGGTCGTGGCGCAGTTCTTCCTCCATACCACTGCGGGATACGTGATCCTCACGGTGCTGAAGACGCTGGCGGTGCTGGTGCCGGTGCTGGTCGGCATGGCTTATCTCACCTGGTTCGAGCGCAAGGTGCTGGGCGCGATCCATCTGCGCAAAGGTCCGAACGTGGTGGGTCCGTTCGGGCTGCTGCAGGCCTTCGCCGATGCGGTGAAGATGCTGACCAAGGAGACGATCATCCCGTCGGGTGCCAACCGGGTGCTGTTCGTGCTGGCGCCGATGATCACCTTCTCACTGGCGATGATCGCCTGGGCGGTGATCCCGACGAACAACCACTGGGCGATCGCCGACATCAATGTGGGCGTGCTCTACCTCCTCGCGATTTCCTCTCTCGGCGTCTACGGCGTGCTGATCGCGGGCTGGGCGAGCAACTCCAAATACGCGTTCATGGGGGCGATGCGAGCGGCTGCCCAGATGGTGAGCTACGAGGTGTCGATCGGCTTCGTGCTGGTCTGCGTGCTGCTATGCGTGGGCAGCCTCAATCTGAACGACGTCGTGCTCGCGCAGCGCCATGTGTGGTTCTGCCTGCCTCTGCTGCCGATGTTCGTGGTGTTCTTCATCTCGGGCCTCGCCGAGACGAACCGGCCGCCCTTCGACCTGCCCGAAGGCGAGAGCGAACTCGTGGGCGGGTTCATGACGGAGTACAGCTCGATGACGTTCGCGCTGTTCTTCCTCGGTGAGTACACGAACATGATTCTGATGAGTGCGATGACCACCATCCTGTTCCTGGGCGGCTGGCTCGCACCGTTCGGGATCGTGCCGTTCACCTGGATCCCGGGGCCGGTCTGGCTGATCCTGAAGATCGTGGCGATCCTGTTCTGCTTCATCTGGGTGCGCGGGACATTCCCGCGCTACCGCTACGACCAGCTGATGCGGCTGGGCTGGAAAGTGTTCCTGCCGCTGTGTCTGGTATGGATGGTGCTGACCGCGGGCTTCCTGGCCGCGACCGGCCTGCTGCCGAACCAGGCCTGATCGGAGTTCATCATGGGTGTCCTCGACCGGACCGCGCGCTCGTTTCTTCTCACCGAGATCATCGGCGGGATGGCGCTGACACTGCGCTACATGTTCAAGCCGAAGGCGACGCTGAACTATCCGTACGAGAAAGGCCCGATGTCGCCGCGCTTTCGGGGCGAGCACGCGTTGCGCCGGTATCCGAACGGGGAGGAGCGGTGCATCGCGTGCAAGCTGTGCGAGGCGATCTGCCCGGCCGAGGCGATCACCATCGAGGCGGAGCCGCGCGATGATGGCTCGCGGCGCACCACGCGCTACGACATCGACATGACGAAGTGCATCTATTGCGGGCTGTGCGAAGAGGCCTGCCCCGTCGATGCGATCGTCGAGGGGCCCAACTACGAATACGCGACCGAGACACGGGAAGAACTGCTCTACGACAAGGACAAGCTGCTCGCGAATGGCGACCGCTGGGAAAGCATTCTGGCGCAGCGGCTGGAACTGGACGCACCTTACCGATGAGGGAAGAGCGGGACCGATGATGGGAGTGCGGGCATGATCGTCTCGATCGTCTTCTACGTGCTCTCGGCCATCCTGGTGGGTTCGGCGGCCGCGGTGGTAACGTCGCGCAATCCGGTGCACTCGGTGCTGTTCCTGATCCTCGCTTTCTTCAACGCGGCGGGGCTGTTCCTGATCGCGGGCGCCGAGTTCCTCGCGATGATCCTGGTGATCGTCTACGTGGGCGCGGTGGCCGTGCTGTTCCTGTTCGTGGTGATGATGCTGGACGTCGACTTCGACCAGCTGCGGAACGGGTTTCAGCGTTACGCGCCGATCGGCGTGGTGCTCGGGGTCGTGCTGCTGGGCGAGCTCGCGCTCACGCTGACGGGTTGGATCCAGACCTCCGGCGCGTCGGTGCTGCACGCGGTGGCGGCGTCGCCGACGCCCGCCGGGATCAGCAATACCGAGGCGTTGGGACGGCTGATCTACACGGACGACATTTTCCTGTTCCAGATGGCGGGGCTGATCCTGCTGGTGGCGATGATCGGCGCGATCGTGCTGACGCTGCGGCACAAGGAGAATGTGCGGCGGCAGGATGTGGGCATGCAGCACCGGCGCCATCCGGGTGACACGATGCGGCTGCTGGATCTGCCGATCGGTGCGGGCATCGTCGAGAATGGCGGCATCAGGCGTATCGATCCGGCGCGCGTGGCGGAGCGGAGCTGACGAAATGCCGATCGGTGTAGGCCATTTTCTTGCGGTGTCGGGCATTCTCCTGGTGCTAGGGGTGTTCGGCATCTTCCTCAACCGGAAGAACGTGATCGTCATCCTGATGTCGGTCGAGCTCATCCTGCTCGCGGCGAACATCAATCTGGTCGCATTCTCGGCGGTGCTGCACGACCTCACGGGTCAGGTGTTCACTCTCTTCGTGCTGACGGTGGCGGCAGCGGAATCGGCGATCGGTCTGGCGATCGTGCTGGTGTATTTCCGCAATCGCGGCTCGATCGAGGTCGAAGACGTCACGCTGATGAAAGGCTGACAGGCATGTATGCGATCGCCGTTCTCGCACCCGGTCTCGGCGCGATCGTGTCCGGATTGTTCGGCCGGGTGCTCGGCGATGCGCTGGCGCGTGCGGTGAGCGTGGGGCTGATGATCGTGGCGACTGTCGCCGGATCGATCGCGTTCTTCGGGCACTCGTATGGGACGGTGCAGCTCGGGACCTGGATCCGGGCCGGCGGGTTCACCGCGGACTGGACGCTGCACGGCGACACGCTGTCGGCGCTGATGGTCGCGATGGTGACGTTCGTGTCGATGCTCGTGCATCTCTATTCGATCGGCTACATGAGCCACGAGGAGCGGCCGGTGTTCCGGTTCTTCTCCTACCTGTCGCTGTTCACCTTCGCGATGCTGATGCTGGTGACATCCGACAACCTGATCCAGCTGTTCTTCGGCTGGGAGGGTGTCGGCCTCGCGAGCTACCTGCTGATCGGTTACTGGTACGACCGGCCATCGGCCAATGCGGCGGCGATCAAGGCGTTCATCTTCAACCGCGTGGCCGATCTGTTCTTCATGGTGGGGATCGCGCTGACCTTCCTGCTGTTCGGATCGGTCGAGTATGCCGAGATCTTCCGCGGCATCCCGACGGTCGCGCACACCACCTATCATATCGCGGGCTTCGCCATGCCGTCGCTCGATGTGATCGGCGTGCTGCTGTTCGTGGGCGCGGCGGGCAAGTCGGCGCAGCTGTTCTTCCATCCCTGGCTCGCGGACGCGATGGAGGGACCGACGCCGGTCTCCGCCCTCATCCATGCGGCGACGATGGTCACGGCGGGTGTGTTCCTGGTGGCGCGGTTCTCGCCCTTGTTCGCGGCCGCACCCGCAGCCCTCGCGGTGGTGGCGTTCATCGGCGCGAGCACGGCGTTTTTCGCAGCCACGATCGGGCTGGTGCAGACCGATATCAAGCGGGTGATTGCCTGGTCGACCTGCTCGCAGCTCGGCTACATGTTCCTGGGCTGCGGGGTGGGCGCCTACAATGCGGGCATGTTCCACCTCATCACCCACGCCTTCTTCAAGGCGCTGCTGTTCCTGTCGGCGGGATCGGTGATCCACGCACTATCGGGCGAGCAGGATCTGTTCAAGATGGGCGGGCTCTGGCGCAAACTGCCCGCGACCTACATCGCGATGTGGTGCGGCGCGCTTGCGCTCTCGGGCATCCCGCCATTTGCCGGCGCCTTCTCGAAGGACGCGATCCTGGACGCGGCGTTCAACGCGCCGGGTTGGGTCGCGGGATATGGCTGGGTGCTGGGTGTCGTGACCGTGGCGATGACCGCGTTCTACACGTTCCGGCTGATCTTCCTGGCGTTCCATGGCAGGTCGCGGGTGGATCGACATGCGGCGGCACACCTGCATGAGAGCCCGATCGTCATGCTTCTCCCGCTCGGGTTGCTGTCCGCCGGCGCGGTGTTCGCGGGCATGCTGCTGCAGCGTGAATTCGTGGGCGCAGGCGCTGCTTCGTTCTGGCAGGGTTCGGTCGTGCTCTCGCCGGAGCGGGCACTCGCCACCAGCATCGTGTCGTTGGCTCCCGTGATCATGGCCGTGTTGGGGATCGTATTCGCTTACCTGTTCTACATCGTCTCGCCGCGCATCCCGGCGCGCATCGTGGCCGCGACCGGGCCGGTGCACCGCTTCCTGCTCAACCGCTGGTATTTCGACGAGCTCTACGACGCGATCTTCGTGCGGCCCTACAAGGCGCTCGCCACGGTCCTGTGGCGGGTCGCCGATCGCGGCGTGATCGACGCGGCGGTGGAAGGTTTGGGCCACGCCACCATGGGCGGCTCGGCGCAGATCGTGCGGCTGCAGACCGGGTCGATCGCGGTCTACGCCTTCACCATGCTGATCGGGCTGGTCGTGCTGCTCACGGTCGTGCTCCTCGGCGGAGAATTCGCGTGAACTGGGCGCTCGCACTTCCCGAGTTGGCACTTGCGGGCACGGGCCTGTTGGCGCTGCTGGTGGGCGTGTCGCTCAAACGCGGTGCCTATCTCGCGGCGACCGCGATCGTGCTGGTGGGCTTCGTGGTGACCGCGGTGCTGGTCGCCATCGGGCATGGCGGCTTCGCCTATCACGGCACCGTTGTCGCGGACGCGTTCTCGCGATTCACCAGCATCCTGATCCTGTCGGCGGCCGTGCTGACCACGGTGCTGTCGGTCGACTTCAACGAGCGCGAGCGCGTGGCCCGTTTCGAGTTCCCGGTGCTGCTCGCATTCTCGACGCTGGGCATGCTGGTGATGACCCAGGCCGAAAACCTGATGACGGCGTATCTCGGGCTCGAGCTGCAGAGTTTCTCGATCTACATCCTCTGCGCGTTCTCGCGCGAGCAGGTGCGGTCGGCGGAAGCGGGTCTCAAGTATTTCGTGCTGGGCGCGCTGGCGTCGGGATTGCTGCTCTACGGCATTTCGCTGGTCTACGGGTTCGGCGGATCGATGGAATTCGCGAGCCTCGGACGCGCGTTATCGGGGACGACTCCGGTGCCACCGGGCCTGCTGGTCGGGCTCGTATTCGTGATCGTGGGTCTGGTGTTCAAGCTGTCCGCGGCGCCGTTCCACATGTGGACGCCGGACGTCTACGAAGGTGCGCCGAGCTCCGTCACCGCGTTCATGAGCACGGCGCCGAAGGTGGCGCCGTTCGCCGTGCTGCTGCGCTTCCTGGTCGACGGCGCCGGCCATGCAGGGTCGCAGTGGCAGCTCATCATCGAGATCGTGTCGATCACCTCGATGATCGTGGGCTCCTTCGCGGCGATCGGGCAGACCAGCATCAAGCGGCTGATGGCGTATTCGTCGATCGGCCATATGGGCTACGCGCTGATCGGGCTGGCGGCCGCCGACGCGGTCGGCATCACGGGCGTGCTGGTCTACCTGCTGACCTACATCTTCATGAATGTGGGCGTGTTCTGCTGCATCATCGCGATGCGGCGGCGCGGCCTGGCGCTCGAACGAATTGCCGATCTGCGCGGCCTCGGACGCAACGATCCGATGCTGGCCGGGCTGTTCGCGCTGTTCCTGTTCTCGATGGCCGGGTTGCCGCCGCTCGCCGGGTTCTTCGGCAAGCTCTACGTGTTCCTGGCGGCCGTGCATGACGGGCTGTGGACGTTGCTGGCCGTGGGCGTCGTGACCAGCGTAGTGGGCGCCTTCTACTACGTGCGCGTCGTGCGCATGATGTGGTTCGAGGCACCCGACCCGGCACTCGACCGGCGCCCTCGCTCGGTCGACCTGGTGGCCTGGGTCGCCGCCGGGTTCACCGGATTGTTCGTGCTCGGGATCGGACCGCTGGCGGCGGCGGCGGCGGTCGCGTCGCGCGCGTTGTTCGAGTGACGGCGCGCCCCTGGCATCTCGAGGTCGCGGACGAGCTTCCTTCCACATCCGACGAGCTCATCAGGCGTGCCGACGCGGGTGCGCCGGAAGGTCTTGCGGTCCTCGCGCGGCGGCAGACCAGGGCGCGGGGCAGCCGCGGACGCCTCTGGGCCGAGCCTCCCGAGGGCAACCTCGCGCTCTCGGTGCTGCTCCGGCCGGATTGTGGCGCGGCCGAGGGCGGCCAGGCGGTGTTTCGTGCGGCCCTCGCCCTGATCGAGGCGCTCGACGCGCATGCGGGTGCGGCGACGCTCATGCTCAAATGGCCGAACGACGTGCTGCTTGGGGGGCGCAAGCTCGCCGGGATCCTGGTCGAGAGTGCGGCGGCCGGCGATCGTCTGGCCTGGATGGTGATCGGGTTCGGCGCCAACCTTCGCGCGCGACCGGTGCTGCCAAATGCGATGGAGACCGCATGCCTGGCCGAGGGAGGCGTGCCTCCGGCGCCGCCCGAGCAGGTGGCGCGCCTCCTGCTCTTGCGTCTCGACCACTGGTGGGCCCAGGACTTCGCCGCCGTTCGCACCGCCTGGCTCGAGCGCGCCCATCCGATCGGTACCACGCTGATCGTGGACGGACGGGCGGGATCGTTCGCCGGGATCAGTGACGCGGGCGCCCTGCTGCTCGACGAGCCCCGCGGGCGTCGCGAGGTGGCGTCCGGCCTGGTTTCCGCGCCGACATTGGCAGCGACCAGCCACCACCCCACCTGACACAAGCGAGATTGCGTCCACGGACGCCATAACCACCAAGCCATCCCCCCCATATCGGAGAACCAACCACATCATGACATCATCAAACGGCGATCTCGCCTTCCTGCCATTGGGCGGGACGGGCGAGATTGGCATGAACCTCAACGCCTACCGGCTCGACGGCCGCTGGCTGGCGATCGATTGCGGGCTGGGTTTCGGGGGGAACGAGAACCCCGAGGCGGAAATCCTGCTGCCCGATCCGACCTACCTCGCGCAGCGTGCCGAGCTGCTTGACGGCCTGGTGATCACGCACGCGCATGAGGACCATATCGGCGGCGTGGCGCATCTCTGGCCGCGGCTGCGCTGCCCGGTCTGGCTGACGCCGTTCGCGGCCTCGATCCTGCGTCGCAAGCTGGGCGAGGCGGGGCTCGCGGGCGAGGTCAAGATCAACGTCGTCCCGCCGGGCGCCCGGTTCCAGGTGGGCAAGTTCGCGCTCGAATTCCTGCGGGTGGCGCACTCGATCCCGGAGGCGCAGGCGCTCGCGATCCGCACCCCCTACGGCAACGTCCTGCACACCGGCGACTGGAAGCTCGACCCCGAGCCGCTGGTGGGGCCGCCCACCGACGAGGCGGCGTTCCAGCGCTTCGGCGACGAGGGTGTGCTGGCGATCGTGTGCGACAGCACCAACGCGATGGTCGAGGGGCATTCGGGGTCGGAGGCCACCGTGCGCCGGAGCCTGGCGGCGCTGATCCGCTCGATACCCACGGGGCGCGTGGCGCTGACCTGTTTCGCGAGCAATGTCGCGCGCGTCGAGAGTGCGGCACTGGCGGGGCAAGAGGCGGGACGATCGGCCTGCCTGGTCGGGCGGTCGTTACGCAATCTCGACGCGGCGGCGCGCGAGAACGGCTACCTCGCCAAGGTGCCGGAATTCGTGCCCGAGCAGAATGCGGGCGAGGTGCCGGACGACAATCTGCTGATCCTGATCACCGGGAGCCAGGGGGAGGCGCGTTCGGCGCTGGCCCGGGTCGCCATGGACACGCATCCGAACGTCTCGCTCGGCGAGGGCGACACGGTGCTGTTCTCGAGCCGGATGATCCCGGGCAACGAGCGCGCGGTGATGCTCGTGCAGGACAATCTGGTGCGGCGCGGCGTGCGGGTGATGACGGACGAGGATCATGCGATCCACGTGTCCGGGCACCCGGCGCGCGACGAGCTGCGGCGGCTCTATGCGCTGGTGCGGCCGCGTTTCGCGGTGCCGGTGCATGGCGAGTGGCGCCACCTGGCGACCCATGCGGCGCTGGCGCGCGAGCTCGGCGCCGAGCCGATCATGCTGGAGGATGGCGACATCCTCAGCCTGCGTCCCGAGCGTTGCGAGATCGAGGACCAGGCGCCGGTGGGGCGGCTCGCGGTCGACGGCAAGCGGGTGGTGCCGCTCTCGGGGGGCATTCTCTCCGCCCGGAAGCGGATGCTGTTCAACGGGATCGTGCTGGCGAGCGTCGCGGTGGATGCGGAGGGCCGCCTGCGCGGGGTGCCGCGGGTGTCGGCCCCCGGGCTGCTGGAGCAGGACGACCCGGAGCAGGGTCGGATAGAGGCGGAGATCGCACGCGCGATCGACGAGCTGCCGGCGCCGCTGCGTCGCGACAACGCGGCGTTCACCGAAGCGGCACGTGCGGCCGTGCGTCGCAGTCTCGGCAAGCGCCTGCAAAAGAGGCCGGTGGTCGACGTGCATTTGCTGCACGTGTGAGTATGAATTAAGCACTTGGCGAGTTTATAGACAGAAATAGCAGCACCCTTGTTTTGGATGCTGCTATTTAAGTCTTCAGTTGGCAGATTTTCGTAGACGCTCTTATGAGCGACGCGCACAATCGACGTCAGAACGGGGATGGTCCTCGTTCTGCCGTGTGACTGGCGTTTCCTCCCTAAACTTGGCCTGCGCGCCGTATCGGCTGCGCGGGCCTTTTTTGTTTATGCGCTTCGTCTTTCGGTGTCCACCCGGAATGTCCATTTATTTGAAACTGTCTTCCGAGACCTGCACGAATACTTGTGCGACGCACAAAATCCTGTGTCTCTCTTGCGGTCCGGCGCGCGATCTCCGAAGAAACATCGCTGGTGGACATACCGATCGGTCAGGGCACAACGATGAGACTTTCGCGGAGCTTCCTGCCGACACTGAAGGAGAACCCGGCCGAGGCGCAGATCGTGTCGCACCGGCTGATGCTGCGCGCGGGACTGGTGCGGCAGGTGGCGGCGGGGATCTATGCGTGGCTGCCGGCGGGGCTGCGCGTGCTGCGGAACATCGCCGACATCGTGCGCGAGGAGCAGGACCGGGTAGGGTCTCAGGAGGTCCTGATGCCGACGCTGCAGCCCGCCGAGCTCTGGCGCCGCTCCGGCCGCTACGAGGATTACGGCGAGGAGATGCTGCGGATCCGCGACCGGCACGAGCGCGACATGCTGTACGGGCCGACCAACGAGGAGATGATCACCGACATCGTGGGGCAGACGATCAAGTCTTATCGCGACCTGCCGCAGATGCTCTACCAGATCCAGTGGAAGTTCCGCGACGAGGTCAGGCCCCGCTTCGGCGTGCTGCGCGGGCGCGAGTTCTTCATGAAGGACGGCTATTCCTTCGATATCGACTATGAAGGCGCGGTGACGTCCTATCGGCGCATGATGCTGGCCTATGTGCGGACGTTCCAGCGCATCGGCATCCGTGCGATCCCGATGGCGGCTGCGACAGGACCGATCGGTGGCGATCTGAGCCATGAATTCATCGTGCTGGCGCCGACCGGCGAGAGCGGCGTTTTTTACGATGCGGCGTTCGAGGATTTCGATTGGCTCAGCGAGGAGTTCGACGCGGGCAGCGAGGCGGATCTCGCACGGTTCTATGAGACGGTGACCGGGATCTACGCGGCGACCGACGAGAAGCACGACGAGGCGGCGTGGGAGCGCGTGCCCGCGGCGCGCAAGCGTGAGGGGCGGGGCATCGAGGTCGGGCAGATCTTCTACTTCGGAGCCAAGTATACGCAATCGATGGGCGTGTCGGTGACCGGCCGCGACGGCGAGCTCGTGCATCCCGAAATGGGCAGCTACGGCATCGGCGTGTCTCGCCTGGTGGGTGCGGTGATCGAGGCGAGCTCGGACGAGGCCGGCATCATCTGGCCGGATGCGATCGCGCCGTTCCCGGCGGCCATCCTCAACCTCAAGCCAGGCGATGCAGCGTGCGACGCGATCAGCGAGCGCGTGTATGCGGCACTCGGCGGCAAGGCGCTGCTGGACGATCGCGGCGACCGCGCGGGCGTGAAATTCGCCGACGCCGATCTGATGGGGCATCCGTGGCAGGTCGTGGTGGGACCGCGCAGTGCGGCGACGGGGCGGGTGGAGCTCAAGCGCCGGCGCACGGGCGAGCGCGAGGAGCTCACCGTCGAGGAGGCGCTGACGCGGATCGGCGGGAGTGCCTCGCCGCCGAGCGACGACACGGAAGCGCGCGGGACCTGAGCATGTTCGGTCGGTTCGAGCGTGCGGTTGCGGGCCGTTACCTGCGGGCGCGACGCGGGGAACGCTTCGTCTCCGTGATCGCCGCGTTCTCGCTGGTGGGCATCGCGCTGGGGGTGGCCACGCTGATCATCGTGATGGCGGTGATGAACGGGTTCAGGGCGGACCTGCTGTCGCGGATCCTCGGGTTCAACGGCGATCTCGGCGTGTATGGCGCGGGCGCGTCGCTCACCGACTACGACGCGCTCACACAGCGGATCGTGCGCGTTCCGGGCGTGGTGTCGGCGGCGCCCATCGTCGAGGGGCAGGTGCTGCTGTCGTCGGGGCCGTTCTCGGGCGGTGGGATCGTGCGCGGCATCGCGCAGGCTGATCTGCAACGGTTTCCGGAGGTCGCGACCAACATCCGGGCCGGCAACCTCGCGGATTTCGGCGGTGACGACACGATCGCGATCGGGCTCACGCTCGCGCGACGCACGGGGATGACGGTGGGCAGCCGGTTGACGTTGATCTCGCCCAACGGAGCGGCGACCGCATTCGGAACCGTGCCGCGCGTGCGTGCCTATCGCGTGGTGGCGATCTTCCAGGCCGGCGTGAACGATTACGACGCGAGCTACGTGTTCCTGCCGCTGCATGCGGCACAGATCTATTTCCAGCTCGACGAGCCGGCGCGGGTGTCACAGATCCAGGTGATGGTGACGAATCCCGAGCGGGTGGGCGTGGTCACGGATCGGATCGAGGCGGCGCTGCACGACACCGACATCCGCGTCGCCGACTGGACGCAGAGCAACAACAGCTTCTTCGGCGCCGTCCAGGTCGAGCAGAACGTGATGTTCCTGATCCTGACGCTGATCATCATCGTCGCCGCCTTCAACGTGGTCTCCAGCCTGATCATGATGGTGAAGGACAAGACCCGCGACATCGCGGTGCTGCGCACGATCGGCGCGGGGCGCGGCGCGATCATGCGGATCTTCCTGATGTGCGGCGCCTCCGTGGGCGTGACGGGAACGGTCGTGGGGACCGTTCTCGGGGTGGTGTTCTGCGTGAACATCGACCGGATCCGCCTCTGGATCCAGGCGATCACGGGGGCGAACCTGTTCAACCCGACGGTCTATTATCTCGAGCATCTTCCCGAGAAACTCGAATGGGACGAGGTGCTGAAGGTGGTGCTGATGGCGCTCGCACTCTCGTTGCTGGCGACGCTGTATCCGAGCTGGCGGGCGGCGCGGACCGACCCGGTGGAGGCGCTGCGGCATGAGTAGGGTGCCGCTCGAGCTGCGCCAGGTTGGCCGTCGCTACCGCTCGGGCGATGCCGAGCTGCGCGTGCTCGACGAGGCGAACCTCGTGCTCGCGGCCGGCGAGATCGTGGCGCTCGTCGCACCTTCGGGCACCGGCAAGTCGACGCTGCTGCATCTCGCGGGGCTGCTGGAGCGGCCCGACACGGGGGTGGTGGTGGTCGACGGCGCGGAGGCGGGAGCGCTGCCGGATGCGGCGCGGACCGCGATCCGGCGGTTGAAGATCGGGTTCGTCTATCAATCGCACCATCTGCTGGCCGAGTTCTCGGCGTCTGAGAACGTGATCCTGCCGCAGCTGATCGCTGGGGTCTCGCGACGCAATGCCACGGCGCGCGCGGCGGCGCTGCTGCGGACTTTCGGACTTGAGGGGCGGGGACATCATCTTCCCGGCAAGCTCTCGGGCGGCGAGAAGCAGCGCGTGGCGATCGCGCGCGCACTCGCCAATCGGCCGGCGGTGCTGCTCGCCGACGAGCCCACGGGCAATCTCGATGTGGCGACGTCGGATGTCGTGTTTGCCGAGTTCCTGCGCGCGGCGCGCGATGAGGGGACGGCGGCTTTGGTCGCAACGCATAACGTGGAGCTCGCGCGGCGGATGAGCCGGACCGTGACGCTGCGTGAGGGGCGGATCGTGCCGGCGTCGGTGTCATGAGGGGACTGGAGAAAATCCTCCGCACGGGGTTCTACGATTTCGGCGGCGTCATCGTGTTCTGGGCGTTGTGGAAGCTGGTCAGCCTGAAGGCGGCGATCGCCGGCACGCTGGTGTTCGTGGCCCTCGACATCTGGCGGCGGCGGCGCTTCGGCATCGGCTTTCCGCGGATCTATATTCTCACGACGTCGCTGGCGATCGTGTTCGGGGTGGTCGATCTCGCCGCCAAAACGCCGTTCATGCTGAAGTATGAAGGTGCGGTCAGCACCCTTATCGTCGCGGTGTTCTTCGCGGTCGGTGCGCGTGGGCGTTCGGCGATCGAGGAGCTGATGGCCCAGCAGGGCGGGGCCGAGGCCGTCAGCTTTCCTCATGCGCGACGCTTCTTCCAGCTGCTGACGCTGACCTGGGCGTTCTATTATCTCGTGATGTCCGGGTTCTATACCTGGGTCTCGGTGAGCTTCCCGTATGCGCGCGCGATCGGCATCCGGCAGGTGGCGGGCTTCGTCGGGCTCGGCGCGATGATGGGGGTGAGCATGGCCGGGAAATACGTGTTCGCCGTGTTCCAGGCGCTCGGTTTGATCCCACGCGGACCTGACGGCGAACTCGTTGCATTGCGCGAGTTCCGGGCGAGTGACGTGTCTGCGGCCGAGGGACCTGACGCCGGACGTTGATCGCGCGTGCGTCCGGGGCAAGGATAGAGAAATGTCGCATGCAGGTTTCGTCCATCTCCGCACGCATTCCGCCTACTCGCTGAGCGAGGGCGCGATCCGTGTTTCCGAGCTCGCCAGTCTCGCCAGGCAGGCGGGGATGCCGGCGGTGGCGATCACCGATACGGCCAACCTGTTCGGGGCGCTCGAATTCTCGGACTACTGCACCAAGGCGGGCGTGCAGCCGATCATCGGCTGCCAGGTCGGCATCGCGCGGCCGCCGCGGGAGAATGGCGGGCCGCCGCCGGCGCCCGACTACGTCGTTCTGCTGGCGCAGAACCTCGCGGGGCTCGCGAACCTTCAGCTGTTGTCGACGGAGGGCTTTGTCCGCGGCGAAGTGGCGGTGCCGAGCGTGCCACTCGGATCGCTGCTCGCGCGCACTGAGGGGCTGTTTCTGCTGACAGGTGGGGTGCGGGGCCCGATCGGGCGCCTGCTCGCGGATGGACAGGACGAGGAGGCGCGGGATTTTCTGCGTTCGATCGCGGCGGCATTTCCGGATCGCGTCGGCGTCGAGCTGCAGCGGCATGGCGTTCCGATCGAGGCGACGCTGGAGCCCGGCTTCATCCTGCTTGCCGACGAGCTCGGCTTGCCGCTCGTGGCGACGAATGAATGTTTCTATCCGCAGCCTGCAATGTTCGAGGCGCATGACGCGCTGCTCTGCATCGCGGCGGGACGCACGCTGGGCGAGGCGGACCGGTTCCGGGTGACGCCGGAACACTGGTTCAAGGATGCCCACGCCATGCGCGCGGCGTTCGCCGATCTGCCCGAGGCCTGCGACAACACGCTGGCGATCGCACGGCGCTGTGCGGTGATGGCGGAGGGCCGCAAGCCGCTGCTGCCGGTGTGCCCGAAGGTGCACGAGGGCAGCACCGAGGCCGAGACGCTGCGGCAGATGGCGGAGGTCGGGCTCGCACGAAGGATGGCGGCGATCGACGCCACGGCGGACACGCGAGCGCGCTACGCCGAGCGCCTCCGCTACGAGGTCGGTGTCATCGAGCAGATGGGTTTCGCTGGATACTTCCTGATCGTCGCCGATTTCATCCAGTGGGCGAAGCAGCAGGGCATCCCGGTGGGACCAGGGCGCGGGTCGGGTGCCGGATCGGTCGCAGCCTGGGCGTTGACCATCACCGATATCGACCCGCTGCCGTTCGGGCTGCTGTTCGAGCGATTTCTGAACCCCGAGCGCGTGTCGATGCCGGATTTCGACATCGATTTCTGCCAGGAGCGGCGGGACGAGGTGATCGACTACGTCAGGCGCGAATATGGCGCCGGGCGGGTGGCGCAGATCATCACATTCGGAAAACTGCAGGCGCGGGCGGCGGTGCGCGATGTGGGGCGCGTGCTGCAGTTGCCGTTCGGGCTGGTCAACAAGGTGGCCGAGCTGATCCCGAACAATCCGGCCAAGCCCGTGACGCTGAAGCAGGCGATCGACGGGGAGGACCGGTTGCGCGCGATGCGCGACGAGGACGAGGGCGTGCGGCGCATGCTCGAGATCGCGTTGCAGCTCGAAGGCCTCTACCGCCACGCAAGCACGCATGCCGCGGGCGTCGTCATCGGCGACCGGGAGTTGTCGGAGCTCGTCCCGCTGTATCGCGATCCCAAGACGGACGGGCTCGTCACCCAGTACAACATGAAGTTCGTCGAGCAGGCGGGCCTGGTAAAGTTCGATTTCCTCGGGCTCACCACGCTGACGATTTTGCAGCGGGCGGTGGCGTTCCTGGCACGCGCGGGGAGCGTGGTCGATCTCGAGCGGATCCCGCTCGATGACGAGCGCACGTTCGCGATGCTGGCGCGCGGCGACACGGGCGGGGTGTTCCAGTTCGAAGGTGCAGGCATGCGCGACGTGCTGCGGCAGATGCGGCCCGACCGGTTGGAGGATCTGATCGCGGCGGTGGCGCTGTACCGGCCCGGGCCGATGGCGAACATTCCGGATTATTGCGCGCGCAAGCATGGGGCGAGTTGGGCGCCGCCGCATCCGCTGATCCATGACGTGCTGGCCGAGACCTACGGGATCATGGTCTACCAGGAACAGGTCATGACGATCGCGCAGACCATGGCGGGATATTCGCTGGGGAGCGCCGATCTGCTGCGGCGCGCCATGGGCAAGAAGATCCGCGCGGAGATGGACAAGCAGCGCGAGGTCTTCACCGAAGGCGCAGTGGGGCGGGGGATCGACCGCGACAAGGCGGTCGAGGTGTTCGAGCTGATGGCGAAGTTCGCCGATTACGGCTTCAACAAGAGCCACGCTGCGGCCTACGCGCTGGTGTCGTATCAGACGGCGTATTTGAAAGCGAACCACCCGACGGCGTTTCTCGCGGCGTGCATGTCGCTGGCGATCAGCAACACCGACAAGTTGGCCGCACTTCGGCAGGAGGTGGCGCGGCTCGGGATCGCGCTGCTGCCGCCGGACGTGAACAGGTCGGAGGCGGATTTCACGCTCGAGACGACGGCGGAGGGCAAGCCTGCGATCCGCTACGCGCTCGCGGCCGTCAAGAAGGTGGGGGCGCAGGCGATGGACACGCTGGTGGCCTCGCGCGGGGCGACGCCGTTCTCGAGCATCGGCGATTTCGCGGTCCGGGTCGACCCAAGGCCGCTGAACCGCATGCAGCTCGAGAACCTGGTGCGCGCCGGCGCCTTCGACAGCGTCGAGCCGCATCGGGCGCGGCTGCTCGCCGGTATCGACACCGTGCTCAAGCGCGCGCAGAGCAACAACGAGGAGGCCGCGAGCGGGCAGATCGGCCTGTTCGGAGCGAGCGGCGGCAGCGACGACATCCGGTTGCCGGAGATCCCGGACTGGCCGCAACTGGATCGGCTGGCATTCGAGGCCGACGCGATCGGGTTCCACCTGACGGCGCATCCGCTCGACGGATACAGGCCGCTCCTGAACCGTCTCGCGACCATCGCCACAAGCGAGATCGAGGAGGCGGCGCGGCGCGGCGTGGGACGTGCGCGCGTGGCCGGCTGCGTGGTCGACCGGAAGGAGCGGCCGACGCGGACGGGAGGCAAGATGGCGTGGCTGCGCATCTCGGACCCGGGCGGGATGGTCGAGGTGACGCTGTTCTCGGAGGTACTGTCGCGGCGGCGCGACATATTGACGGCGGGCCGGCCGGTGCTGGCGACCGTGGATCTCAAGCTCGAGGGCGAGGCGCTGCGGATCACGGCGTCCGACGTGCAGGATCTCGAACAGGTGGCGGCCGAGAACGCCGGCGGGTCGCTGAAGGTGTGGGTGGGTGCGCTCGACGCCATCGAGCCGATCCGGGCAATCCTGGCGCGCGGGCCGCGCGGTCGGGGATCGGTGACTCTGCTGCCGGACCTCGATGGGACGCGGGATGTCGAGGTGACGCTGCCCGGACAATACGCGGTGACGCCGTTGCTGGCGCAGAGTTTGAAGAGTGTTTCGGGAGTGGCGCGGGTGGAGGAAGGGTAGGAAGGCAGGGGCTCTGCCCCTGGACCCCCCTAAGGGCAGTCGCCCTTAGAACCCTCTCCTTAAGTCATGGGATCCAAGGGTCTAGACCCTTGGCGGGTCCAGGGCAGAGCCCTGGCCTTCTTGCGCTCACGCCCCCGATGCGCCATATCGCCCGCAACCGGCCCGCGAGGTCCGGAATTCGCACGCGGCGTTTCCATTCGGTGCCTCTCGAGAGGCGCATCGCCGCGGAGGCCCAACCGAAGCTGGAAAGAACACGCCGATGGCGATGCCCGATTTCACCCTCCGTCAGCTCCTCGAAGCCGGCGTCCATTTCGGTCACCACACGCGCCGGTGGAATCCGCGCATGTCGCCTTACCTGTTCGGCATTCGCAACCAGGTCCACATCATCGACCTGCAGCAGACCGTGCCGATGCTCGACCGCGCGCTGCGCGCGGTGCGCGACACGACCGCTTCCGGTGGCCGCGTGCTGTTCGTGGGCACCAAGCGGGCGGCGGCCGAACACGTGGCCGAGGCGGCCAACCGTTGCGGCCAGTATTACGTGAACCACCGCTGGCTCGGCGGCATGTTGACCAACTGGAAGACAATCACCGGCTCGATCAAGCGGCTGCGCCAGATCGACGAGATGCTCGCGGGCGACACCCAGGGGCTGACCAAGAAGGAGATCCTCGAGATCACCCGCGACCGCGAGAAGCTCGAGCGTTCACTGGGCGGCATCAAGGAGATGGGCGGTCTGCCGGACATCCTGTTCGTGATCGACACGAACAAGGAGAAGCTGGCAGTCGAGGAGGCCAACAAGCTCAACATCCCCGTGATCGCGGTGCTCGACAGCAATTCCGATCCCGAGGGCGTCACCTACCCGATCCCCGGCAATGACGACGCGATCCGCGCGATCACGATGTACTGCGACCTGGTGTCGAGCGCGGTGCTCGACGGCATCTCGGCCGAGCTCGCGGCCTCCGGCGAGGACATCGGTGCTGCCGAGACGCTGCCCGAGGAAACCGTGGGCGAGCCTGCCGAAGCGGCGGCGTGAGCGCTCCCACGGTCGTTTGAGGTGCAGAATGCGGCGCGCCCTGCGAAGGGTGCGCCGCTCGACAATCGGGGCGGCGTGGTCCGCCCGAGCGAGGCGATGATGGCGACGATTACGGCAGGGCTGGTCAAGGAGCTTCGCGAGAAGACCGGCGCCGGCATGATGGACTGCAAGAAGGCGCTGGGCGAGACCGACGGCGATCTCGAGGGCGCGGTCGACTGGCTGCGCAAGAAGGGCCTGGCTGCGGCGGCGAAGAAGTCCGGGCGGGCGGCGGCCGAAGGGCTCGTGGGTGTCGCGTCGGCACCAAGGGTGGCGGCGATCGTCGAGGTGAACGCCGAGACCGACTTCGTGGCGCGCAACGAGCAGTTCCAGGGGTTCGTGGAGCAGGTGGCGAAGATCGCGCTGCTGGTGGGCGACGATGTCGAAGCGCTCAAGGCCGCCGACTATCCGGGCGCCGACCGTTCCGTGGCCGAGGAGCTCACCTACCTGATCGCGACGATCGGCGAGAACATGACGATCCGTCGTGCCCGCCGGATCGAGGTGAGCCAGGGGGTGGTTGCCACCTACGTGCACCAGGCGCTCAAGCCGGGTCTCGGGCGGATCGGCGTTCTGGTGGGCATCGAGGCGGCGAGCGAGCTCGAAGCGCTCGAGACCCTCGGACGCCAGGTCGGCATGCACGTCGCGGCGACCCGGCCCGAGGCGCTCGACACGAGTGCCGTCGATCCGGCCGCACTCGAGCGCGAGCGCGCCGTGCTGATCGAGCAGGCGCGTGCGTCCGGCAAGCCCGAGAACATCCTCGAGAAGATGGTCGATGGGCGCATCCGCAAATACTACGAGGAGGTCGTGCTTCTCGAGCAGGTGTGGGTGCATGATGGCGAGAGCCGCGTGAAGGCGGTGGTGGCGAAGCTCGGCGCGAAGCTGACCGGTTTCGCGCGCTTCCAGCTCGGCGAGGGTGTCGAGCGCGAAACCGGCGACTTCGCGGCGGAAGTGGCCGCCGCCGCCGGGATCCCGGCGGCGGTCTGACGCCGGGCGAGGCATGATGGTGCGGCGCGCTCCTCGCACGGACGCGCGGCACCATGGCCTGCGCGCCTGACGCGCCGCATCGGTGGAGTGGGACGGCCTCTCTATCGTCGTGCAGACGACGCCCTACGGTGAGGGCGATGCGCTCGCCCATCTGTTGACGGCGGAGCATGGGCTCTATCGCGGCCTGGTTCGCGGCGGATCGTCGCGGCGGCAGCGGTCGGTATGGGACGTCGGCAATATCCTCCAGGCCAGGTGGACCGCACGTACCAGCGAGCAGCTCGGCAGCCTGTCGGGCGAACTGGTGCACGCTCCCATGGCACGCCTGCTGGATGATGCGCTGCTGCTGGCGGCCGTGCCGGCGGCCTGCGCCACGGCGGCGGGCGCGCTGGCCGAGCGGGTGGTCGTGCACGACGCCTACGACGCCCTTCTGCTTCTCCTGGCGCGTCTCGTGAACGGGGACGCCCCGATGGCGGCGTTCGTGCGATGGGAGCTCGCTTTGCTGCGCGACCTGGGGTTCGGGCTCGATCTCGAACGTTGCGCCGTGACGGGCGCGCGCGACGGGCTGGCGTTCGTCTCGCCGCGGAGCGGTCGCGCGGTCGCCGGCGACGCGGCCGGCGCCTGGGAGACGCGTCTGCTTCCTCTGCCGCGCTTTCTGGTCGGTGGAGAGGATGGTGCGGCCTCGCCCGACGACCTGCTTGCCGGACTTCGCCTCACCGGTCACTTTCTATCCCGCGACGCGTTCGGGCAGCGCCATCGGGCGGTGCCGGGCGCTCGTACGCGTCTGTTGGACATGCTGGCCTCAGGATTGCCGAGTTGATGATCAGGATCTTGCGACGTACTGCCGTCCTGCTGGCCTTGTGGGCGGCCGCCGATCCGTCGGCGCGTGCCGATGACCTCACCAGCGCCGCAGCCCAGCAGCTTCAGGTGAACGCCGAGATCGACGCCATCAAGACGGGCGGCCTGGCACCTTCGAACGCGTGCCTCGCGGCGTTGCAGGATATGCACACGGCGGAACAGCAGCTCGTCGACCTGACCGGGACCTCTTCGAACGCGCCGAGCGGGAGTGCCCTGGCCGAGAACGAGCAAGGCGAAGTGGCCGTCGCGCGAGACGTACTCGCGTCCGATCTGGACGGAGCCGCCGCGGCCTGCCGTACCGATGCCGTCAAGGCCTGTACGGGGCCAGCTTCGGTGAAGGCGGCGAAGTCTTGCGGGATGCTGTCGCGAACCCAGCCTTGACCTTGCGGCCTCCTGTGGGAGGCGTCTCGCTGGCGGCGGAATACCGGCTAAACAAGGGATTGCGCGGCGTTCCTCTCGGCGTTTGACAGCAGATTGGGACTGTCCGTCGAGCGCTTCACGACGGTCTTCGGCGGGAGTGGCTGCCGCTTCGGGCGCCCGAAGACGGTCAAGGCCGTTTCGAGTGCAAGCGCCGCGTCGACGCGATCGGGAACGGTCGCACATCGCGACCTGGTGTTCATCTTTTTAGATCGGGAACAGACGTTCTACCTCTTGGCGCTGGCGGTCAATATTCTGATTGCTTCGTTCACCGAGCGAGACTCGCGTGTTTTTTATAGAAGACCGAGAGTATCGACGACCTGATTTATGAGAAGACGCCCAAGTTACTGCTGCTCCATCAAGTTATTCCGACAAGATCGGCATAATAGAAACGCCTGCATTAACCGTTTTTCCCGTTTCCGGCTTGTACGCCTTCGGCACCACGCCCAGTCTCCGTTGCAGACCAACAACGGTCAAAAGGGCCCCACAATGCCGAAACCTGTGCAGTGGTCTTCCGAGCTCGACAACGCCCTGAGCGACCTCCTGACGCGGCGTCGCGTCAGCCTCCGCGCTGCCGAACGAGCTCTCGGCGTCAGCCGCAGCGTGCTGGCGAAACGTGCCTACGCGATCGGCGCGCGGGAAGCGGCACCAGGCGCGGAGCGTGGCATGATCACCTCCGCACCGCTTCCGCCGGGGCATCCCAAGACCTGGGGTGCCATCTGCGAAAGCCTCTCGGGCCAGCGTCCCGACTATCCGCTTCCGGTGTTTCTCTGACGCCGCCGATGCTGATCCCCGACAACAGGCAGCACCACCATCAATCGGACGGCCAGGTCACTGACAGTCTCGATCGGGCGAAGAAGGCCAGGGGCTCTGCCCCTGGACCCCGTTAAGGGCGCAGCCCTTAAAACCCCCTACTTAGGGTTTGGAGTACAGGGACTGGAGACGGTCATCATCTTCAGTGTTTTCTCCTTTGCCATAGTGCAGATGACACTCACATTCGGTGCATAAACACCGGAGTTGATGACGTCCTCGCACTGTCTCCTCACCGCCAAAAGCCTGCGGACCCTCTCCGTGCAACGTTCCAGCGCCGACGCGGCTGCATGCGAGGTGTTCGTAGGAATCTGGCGGGCTGAGACGAACGGCAAGGCATGTGGCCGTACTGCCGTCGCCTGACCTGTGATGAGGCACGCTGCCCAAGCGGCGCCTTCCGGTTTCGCTGCGCGCGCCGCAAGGATCTCTCACTCACGTCCGGCACCCTGCCTATGCGCTACAGAATGCCGCACCGCCTCTCTTTCGCGGTGATCCCGATCTGTCGCACGTGGTCGAGCGCGATCCGAGATGCCGATAATACCGCACGACAAACTGCGACGTACCACGTCGACTGAGATCCGCACGCGCTGGCTTGGCGGCGCGCGCCGCATCGTGGAGGTCGTTCGCACCACCACAATCCATCTCGTTATCACAACATTTTGACCTCATCCGAAGACATCGTCATCTTCGTCAACGGTGGCTCCCCGACCTTTCCCCGGAGCCGCCACGTCCTCTCGGCAATCATGCCACTGACAATGCCAGATGGGACAGATAAAGATGGAAAATGGAAAGGATACCGCCTCGGGCGGAACGAACGCGCGCGCCGATACGCCCGCGCGTCTGCAATCGCCGGCAGGCAGCATGACCGACGAGGTCAAGCTGCAGTTTCTCGAAGCGCTCGCGCGCCGCAGGACCGTTAAATTCGCCTGCGAGGAAACCGGCCTCACGCGCTGGCAGGCCAATCGCGAGCGCACCGCCGACCCCGCCTTCGACCAGCTCTGGAGCGAGGCGATCGAGAACATCGCCGACGAACTCGAAGCCGAAGCCATGCGCCGCGCGGTGCAGGGTTACGAGCTGCGCACCACCGTCCGACGTCGCGAGAAAAAGGAAACGCGATCGGGTGAAGACAGTGGCAATGGTGCGACCTCCGGCGAAACTGAGGCAGAAATGGAATCCGTCGCCCACAAATACAGCGAGGGACTTCTGATCCTCCTCCTCAAGGCCAATCGTCCCGCCAAGTTCGGTGGTCGCGTGTTGGTGTCCGAGGGCAACATCGAAGGTGAGATCGCGCAGGATCGCGATCCGCCGCTGGTCGAACGGGGACGCGTTGCGTGAATGGCGCGCGTACCGGGCTCACCCGGCCCCAGTGGCAGATCTACGAGGCTGGGTGGAAACCGGACGCACGTTTTCGAGTGGCGGTGTGCGGGCGGCGCTTCGGAAAAAGCTTCCTCCTCGCGGAGGAGCTCCGGCGCGCCGCCCGGCTCGCGGTCATCCACAAGATCGGATTGGAGAACGAGATCTGGTATGGCGCACCCAACTTCACCCAGGCCAAGCGCGTGATGTGGAGCCGCCTCAAGCAGGTCATCCCTCGCCGCTGGCTGCAGGCACCGCCGTATGAGACCGACTGTTCGCTGCGACTGAAGTCCGGCCACGTCATGCGACTTGTCGGTCTCGATCAGCACGATGCGCTCCGTGGTGCCGGCCTCTGGTTCTTCGCCGGAGACGAGTGGGCGGACTGCCGTCCCGAGAGTTGGCCACAGACGATCCGTCCAATGTTGTCTGCGGCACAGGGACACGCCCTCTTCGTCGGTACGCCAAAAGGCTTCGACCATTTGCACGACGCCTATGTCAACGGCCAGCCCGGTGGCAAGCCCGATACACGCTCGTTCCTGTTCACCACTGTGGACGGCGGCAACGTTGCCTCATCAGAGGTCGAGAGCGCACGCGCAATGCTCGACGCCAGGAGCTTTCGACAGGAATATTGCGCGAGTTTCGAGACATTCTCCGGCCGCGTGATCTACGCGTTCAACCGTGCGTCGAACGTTCTCGCGCGTGCGTTCGACCCGGCAGCCGCAGTTCACGTCGGCATGGACTTCAACATCAACCCCATGTCGGCGACCGTCTGGCAGGAGCGGGGAGGGACCACCTTCCAAATCGCCGAGATCATCCTTCCGACCTCGAACACGGACGAGATGGCAGCCGAGATCGCACGTCGTTACGGCCGGCCCGGCTCGAACGACCACATCCGCGTCTATCCCGATCCTGCCGGCGCCCAACGGCGAACATCCGCGCAAGGACGTACGGACATCGGTATCCTGCGCGAACTGGGATTTACGGTGATTGCGTTGAACAGCCATCCTCTCGTTCGCGATCGTACGAATGTGATGAACTCGAGCTTCGAGGCAGCAAACGGCGAGCGAAGCGCGTTCGTCGATCCGAGCTGCACGCACTCGATCTCGGCCTACGAACGCCTGGTTTACCGCGACGGCTCCAACGAGCCCGACAAGGCGGGCGGCCATGACCACATCGTCGACGCAACCGGCTATTATCTCTTCGCGCGATCCCTCGAGCGCAGTTCGTCACGTCCCGTTTCCTTCAACATGGGGCGCTGACTGATGGACTGGATCGCACTGCGCGCCACGATGCCGCGCGACCGGGATCTCCCTGAACGCACGTCCCGCCTCCTGGCGCTCGATGCTGTGCTCGAGGGGCGGCAGTATGACGGCCTTCCCTATCCTTTCTCGGCCGAGCGAAGCGGCGCCGGAGAATACGTCCCTCTCAGCGAGCGGCGTCCTTCGGTCCGGACTGGCCTGTGCCGGGTCGTCGTCGACGATTCCGTCTCACTGCTGTTCAGCGAGGGTCATTTTCCCGCAATAACCGCAACCTTGCCGGAGACGAGCGAGGTTCTTCGCAAGCTCATCAAAGAAACCGCGCTCAACGAGACAATGCTGCTCGCGGCGACCCGCGGTAGCGTGGGTTCGGTCGCGATCCTGTTTCGGCTCGTGTCCGGGCGTCCTTTCTTTGACGTCCTCTCCACGGCCTATCTTCAGCCCGAGTGGGCGCGCGAAGATTCGCGCCGCCTGGTCCGTGTGACGGAACGCTTCAAGGTCAACGGCTCCGCTCTCTGCGCGCAAGGCTACGACGTCGATCCCGACGACAAGTACTGGTTCAAGCGCGTCTGGGATGAGAACAGCGAAAGCTGGTTTCTCCCCGTGCCAGTGGGCAGCGTCGTTCCTCAGGACAAGCAGGATCCCGAACGTACCGCGAAGCATGATCTGGGATTCGTTCCGATCGTCTGGGTTCGGAACCTGCCGGGCGATCAGGCAGGGGGAGTGGATGGTGCATGTACCTTCGCGCCGGCGATCGACACGGTGGTCGAGACGGATTACCTCCTCAGCCAGGCAGGAAGAGGTCTGAAATACGGCTCGGATCCGACGCTGGTTCTCAAGGACGGCGGAAACGGTTTTACGGGTGACCGTGTCGGTGGTGCGGCGACCGCACTTGTTCTTCCACCCGAGGGCGATGCCAAGCTTCTCGAGATCAATGGCAATGCAGCAGCGGCCGTGCTGGCGCATGTCAAGGAGCTGCGCTCCATCGCGCTCGAATCCGTTCATGGCAACCGGGTCAATCCGGACCGGATTGGCGCCGCGCAAAGCGGACGCGCGATGGAACTGATGTGTCAGGGCCTGATCTGGCTCGCTGACCGTTTGCGCGTCTCCTACGGCGAAGGGGCACTTCTTCAGCTTCTACGATTTGCTTGTCTCGCCTCGGAGCGGTTGCCGAGCGGGATCGAGGTGATGGGCGAGCGCTATCGCAAGCTCGACGCCTCCGGTCTGGGCCTTCGTTGGCCGGCATGGTTTGCGCCGACCTTCGCCGATCGACAGGCCCAAGCCTCCACCCTGGCGACGCTGGTCGGCGCCGGGATCATGAGCAAGCAGACTGCAAGCCATGTCGTTGAAGGCAATTACGACATCGAGGACTCGGCGGCCGAAGCGGCAAGGATCGCTGAGGACACGCGTGTAAACGGAGAGGACGCATGACCAATCAGATCGACGATAACGAGCCCGCCACGACGCCATCCGAGGACACAACTCCCGATAACGGCCGCACACGCGAAGACGCCGACAGGCGGAGCCGCCGTGAGGTCACGCGTCTGCGAGATCAGCTGCGCTCGGCGCAGGCGGAACATGACGCCGCCCTGACGACGCTGCGCGCGCAGTCGCGCGAGCGGCTGCTGCGGGCCGAGCTTCGCAGCGAAGCCATCCGCGCCGGCATTGTGGACCTCGATGGGCTCAGATTAGCCGACACCTCTGCCATCACCTTTGGTGACGACGGCGCAATCGAGGGTACGAACGACGTCATTTCGAGTCTGAAGGCCTCCAAGCCGTACCTCTTTGCCAATGCTAAAGACAACGGCAATTTCGGTGTGACGACGAGCCCGATTGACCGGGCTCCAACACCTGCGGCGCCGGAGTTGGTCGATGCCCGCAGCTTGACACGCGAGCAATGGCAGGCAGAGCGCGCACGCCTTCTGTCTCGCCGCTCCTGATTTCACCAGCCTAGCCGTCCCAGCCGGGGCGCCCGCGAAAGAGGCCGAAAGCGATGCCTGTTCAAAACTTTCCTTCGCAGCTCCAACCCATAATCCAGCAGGGTTTTCTCGCCCGTGAGTTCGAGGATGGTCTGACGTCACGGCTTGGCTTTCGGGCCATCGCCGACCGCGAGCTCTTTCCCAACCGCATCGGCGAGACGATCACCAAGACCCGCAAGGGACTCAAGGCTCCGGTCGTCACGCCCATGGCTCCATCATCGAACACCAACTTCGATAATGGTCTTACCCCATCCAGCTGGGCGGTCGAGCAATACGTACTCGCCATCGACCAGTATGGCGACACGATCGACCTGAATATGGTGACCGAGAGCGTGGGCATTGCATCGCAGTTCCTCGCCAACGCGCGCACCAATGGAATTCAGGCGATGCAGTCGCTCGACCGCCTGGCGCGCAATGCGCTGTTCGGTGGCGCGGTGGGCGGCGTCGGCGGCTACCTCGGTGGAAACACGCGCGTCACCACCTCGCTCGCCTCGGCATCGGCCACCGTGCATGTCGACGACATCCGTGGTTTCCAGACGATGTTTTCCTCGGTTGGACAGATCACGTCGGTTGCTGCGTCCGCTGGGATGACGGTCACGGTCGGCGGCGACGCCTATGTCCTGATCGGTGCCACGCCGGATGCCGCCAGCAGCTCGGCCGCACCGGGCGGGATCTCTGGCTCGCTTACCTTCTACACCAATGTCAGCGTGGCAGACGGCACAGAAGGCCAGCCGGTCGTTGCCTCGATTGCGCCCCTTGTGTTGCGTCCGAATGGCCGTAGCACAACAGCAACCTTGACTGCACCCAACGGCGTCTACGGCGCGTCCAACTTCATGCCTGGCGACACGCTGGGCATTCAGACTGTCCTGGCAGCGGTCGCGGCACTCCGCTCGAACAATGTTCCGACGATCAAAGGCGCCTACCACTGCTATCTGGACGACACCCAGTTGCTCGGGCTCTTCCGTGATGGAGACTTCAAATATCTCTATCGCGGTGCCTACGGGTCCGAGGCATACCAGACAGGCAGCATCATCGAGCTGCTGGGTGTCCGCTTCATCCCCACCACGGAGGCACCGCAGCAGACCTCGCTCGGCGCTGGCCCCATCCACCGTGCCATCGTGTGCGGTCAGGGTGCGCTGGTCGAAGGCGATTTCGGTGGCACCGGCCATCTCGACATCCCCGACGCCGAAGCATCACTGATCGAGATGGTCGACGGGATTTGCATGGTAACGCGCGAGCCGCTCGATCGCCTGAGACAGGTAATCGCGCAATCCTGGTACTGGATCGGTGGCTTCGCGCTGCCGACGGATCTGACCGCGAACACCAGCATCATCCCGACCGCGACCAACAGCTATCTGAAGCGGGCAGTCGTGATTGAGAGTCTCTGAGCTCAGAAAAGTCTCGCGACGTCGGCAATCGGCGTGACAGGTCGGAGAGACGGCCGCCTCATCGAAGGAAATGCCATGAAACGGCTCGGTATTGCGGCCCTGCCTGTGTTGTCGGTGGTTCTAGCGGCGCCAGCTGCTCGGGCGCAATGGAGTGGCCAGATCTACGCCGGCTACAACGCGTCGCTGCCGACGCTGACCAGCGGCCAGTCTTTGCCATTGCAGATCGACAATTCAGGCAACCTGAAAGTCGATTGCATTGTTGGCTGCGGCGGTTCGACGACAACCACGACGACCCAAGGAACCGCAGCATCGGCAAGCGGCGCGTGGCCGGTCTACCTCACCGAAGGCGGCACCGCAGTCGGCTCGAACAACCCGCTGATTGTCCAGGACACGACTGACGGCGCGGCAATTACGGGGGCCACGATGCCGAGTGGTGGAAGTGGGATGCTCGGCTGGCTTAGCGACATGACCAAGGAGCTGAGCGGGACGATCACGACGACGGACACGGCGGACGGCGTAAGCCCGAGCGTGGGTGCGGCGAACCAGGGAACGGGTGTTCTTGGCTGGCTTGGCACGATCGCAACGGAGCTGACCGGCACGATCGCTGTGAAATCCGTTGGCATTACCGGTGCACCCACCGTCAACGCCGGGTCGCTGAGTGCCGCCGGGAGCGTGCTTGCAGCTGCGTCCTCCGGCGTCACCAGAGTGCACATGAAGGTCTGGAATTTCGCGGCCGCTGGTGGCGCTAATCTCTACTGCACAGATGATGGCAGCACGCCTACTGCCACGAATGCGTCGTTCATTGTGTACGCTCAGGGTGGCTATGAGCGCGATGCACCCGGTTGGGTCCCCTCAACCGCTATCTCCTGCCTTCCCGCCAGTGGTTCGGTTTCCTTCCGCGCGGAGAGCTATCCGTGAGGAACGCGCTTGCTCTCGCGGCGAGACGGACGTCACTGGCAATCCTCGCAGCGTCCGCGTTCAGTGAAGCGGGGCAGGCGACCTCCTTTTCCCCACCTAATGCCGTACCTACGACGGTTTCGGTGGGAGCTGCTCCGCGCTGGGTGCCGGTGTGCGGCCGCGGCCGGCCGATTGGGTCAGGAAGCTGGGACAGCACCGATACCTACGTCTTCGACAGTACGGCCTGCACGGTCCCCAATACGCTTGGCGTGAAGTCGTTGAAGCTTTCCTACATGGGATCAGACCTGTCCAACATTGGGGAAATTCCCCGCCAGGTCATCATGACAGGCGATGCTGCCGTGGCATTGCCGTCGGTGTTCTTCTCCTCCGTGGTCGCTTCGGCTGTCGCCTCGGGAGGAACTTCGGTGAGCGTACAGGTCGCGCAGGGCAGTTCAGGCAATGGCGTTGATGTCGGCCTCGGTGTCGTCGGCACCAACATCGCGTCGGGCTCCTGGATCACTTCTGTCGTCCCAGTTGTAAGTTCGAGCAACGTCACGACGTTGACACTCACTTTCACCAACGCCTCGGGAATTACGGCCACGACCGGTGCGCTGACTGCGGGACAGATCCTGACCATTACCGGCCGCTCTCACAAAGCCACGTGGGGCAACGCACAGACTGTCTCCCTTGTACCAGCCCGTCATTTCTATGACAGCGATCCGATTGGCCTCTCGCTTGCGCCGCTTGCGCAGTTCTTCGTTCGCGGGTCATGGACGGCAAGTGGAACCGGCTTCTATCTCGGCGACTACCCCGCTCCGTCTTCGGGATCCACTCGACTTTCCGGCGAAGGGTCTCAGCGAAGCACGTCCTCTCTCGGTGACCATGCGATGGACACCTATGTCCCGTTGAACAGCGGCGGCGGCTTCTTCGCGCCGTGGACGGTCCTAGGCCAAGTGACGCAACCGACGGCGAGTGTGCTCATGGTGGGCGACAGCATCTGCGCGGGAACTGGTGACTCTGCCGACAGCTACGGCCATATGGGCTACATGCAACGGTCGCTGGGACAGGCTGTCCCTTGGGCTTCACTGTGCCGCGGCTCCACGTCCGCACTTCAAATGAGTGTCAATCTTCAGCTTGTCCAGCAGGCTGCTGCTGAGATCGGCGCAACCGACGTGTTGCTGGAACATGGCCGCAACGACATCAACGCCTCCGGAAATCCGCAGACAGCCGCCGCCACGGAAGGCTATCTCGAGGGGATCGCAACACCGCTGCTGGCTGCAGGCTATCGCGTCTGGGTGTTCACCATCCCGCCGACCACCGACAGCACGGACGGATGGACCACCGCTGCAGGACAATTTCTGCAGCAGCAAGCCTCGGCCACGACAGCGGCCACAGCTGCCGGCGCTACAGGCGCGGCCTTGACGCTTTCTGTCGCCTCCACCTCCGGCATACAGATCGGTGAGTATGCCGGCTTTCAGAATGCCACATCGACAATCGTACCTTCCGCAACGACGGTAACTGCAGTCAACTCGTCAACGAGTGTGACGCTGACGCCGCCGACCGGTGCAGCGATCGGTGCAATCCCATCGGGGACGACGCTCGCTTTCGGCACGCGCACGGTGAATTCCACCTCTACACCCATCGAATACCAGCGCGAGCTCTACAACACGTGGTGTCGCAGCTCCGCCAAGGCCTGGGGCTTTGCCGGCTGTATCGACGACGATCTCTTCCTCGAAGATCCGAGCAATCCAGGTCTCTGGCGATCGGATCTCGGCTCCGCGACCATCGAAGGGATCCATCCAAGCGCCGCACTCCACTCGGCCGTGGTCGCAGCCGGTGTGATCACATCCTCCATGTTCCCCGCACGTTGAGAGGTCGTCATGTCGGACACCCCCACAGGACCTTTGATCGATACCGAGCTGACTGATGCACGACGATTTTGCGGATACCCGGCCTATGGCGCGGGCGCGTCGGGGTTCCAGTCGTGGCGCTTCTTCTCTGTGTACGGAACGCTCGAGTATCGGCTTGCAAATCTCTCGACTTCGGAGCTCACCGTCATTCGCGGCTACCTCGCGCAGTTGAACGCATTGGAGACCGCATTGTTGGGCGCTGGCACCAATCTCGACACCGACCAGGCCGCCGTGTGGCGACGCAACAGGTCGGAGCTTGGTGATCGGGATGCGCTCTTCACTTCCTGGCGGATCCGTCTTTGCGGCTTTCTCGGCGTCCCACCAGGCCCGTCCATCGGGACGAGCCACGCGATCAAGGTTTGATCGTCATGGACCAGGCCCGACTGAACGCGCTGATCGCCGCGGGCCTCGCCCAGGGAGCCCAACGTCTCGGCAGTCCGTATACGGTCTTTCGTGGGACAACCGCGATCGATCCCCTGTCAACCTCGCCGATCGGCACCATCATGGCCGTGTTCGACCCGAACATATCGCTCAAGCTGTCCGGCGTGGACGACCGCAACGGTAGTGGTGGCAGCCTGATCGGCGATTTTTCCCAGTTGCAAGCGGGTGATTATCTGGTCGGCGAGAACATCTGGTTCGTCTCGCATCTAGAGCCACTGCGCGCGGCCGCTTGTGTTCGCTGCAATCACACCCTCTCGGTCAGAAGCCCTCTGGGTGCTTTCACCAGTGGACCAACATCGTACGGCGGACGAGTTCCTGCAACAGACATCGTTCTTGCAAGCAATTGGCCAGCCAGCGTTCTGACCAAGACCCATCTCGATACGGCGGCGGCGCGGTTGCCGGGTGACGTGAGAACGGTCTTCGTCGAGGTGCTTCTTCCAGCAATTCCTGGTGTGACGATTTCGCACGGTCAAATTCTTACGGACGAGTTCGGACAGACCTACTCTGTTGCGGCAACCGAATTGTCCGAGAGCGGCTGGCGCCTTGCAGCTGGCCTTGAGACCACTTGAGGAGCGTCAGAGCGAAGAATGGCGGACATATCTGACGTTGAGAAGGCGCTTGTGGATGCCGTCGTTGCCGTCGTCTATCCGACCGGCACCTCGAACCCCAGTGTCACGGGTGGCAATGTCCGCATCTATCGCGGGTGGCCTTCTCCCAATGGCCTCAACGCCGACCTCGCGGTCGGGATCGTGAACGTGAGCGTGTTTTCCGATCCCAAGAGCACGCGCGACACGACGCGATATCCTCGCGTGTGGAAGCCAGGCTCGACCCTCGCCGCAACCCTTACAGTCAAGCTCACCAGCGGGGTCGCAACGTTCAGTGGGAGTGGCGGGATCGGACAGAATGCCGGCGTGCTGGTTGACGGCACGGGTTACGCCGTCGCGGTCGGTCCGAACGACACCCCCGCAACTATCGCAAGGGCTCTGGCTCAACAGATCGACGGAGCACTGGCAGATGGGGGCGTGTTGAGCGTCTCGAACTCGCAGATCACGGCGGCCCGCATCGAAGGCTCCGGCGTGGTTTGGCAGGAAACGCGTCGGCAGGAACAGACGATCACCGTCACCCTCTGGTGCGCGGATCCCGAAAGCAGGGATCGGATCACCAGTACCGTGGACAGCACGTTGTCGCAGATCGACTGGCTTTCGCTTCCCGATGGCAGCTGTGCGCGCTTCCTCTACAAAGGGACAAGCGTTACAGATGCGTCTGAGAACGCGGATCTCTATCGACGTGATCTCAGCTATACGACGGAATTTCCAACGATTGTGCAGCAGACAGTCGCGGCCATGGTGTTCGGAACCACCACGATCAGCCTGGAAAGCGTGCCGGCCGCGAGCAGCGCGCCGAGTTTTCCCCTGCTCGGCGCCATCCGTTTCGACGCCTGGTATGATCCGACCGACACGATCGATCAGCAATGTGCGGCCGCCCTCTCAAAAGCGAGCTGGACCTACCGTCTGCCGCCGAATTCGTCGATCGCGAGTAACGGGGCGGTATCCTGGCCCCTGGCGTTGCAGGCCGTCATCGATGCCGAGATCAGTGCTGCGGTCGCGGCCGGTCTCGACTTCTGGGCTTTCGATGCCTACAAACCAGATGACGGTCTGAGCCGCGCGCTCTCCCTGTATCTTTCGAGTTCCCGCCGACAGAGCTTGCGGTTCTGCATGCTCGGGCAAAGTTCTGCCTGGGCCGACCCGACGACGACTGACGGATACTCGAGCACCTTCGACCGTGACGTCGCGATGATGTCGGAAGATGGCTACGTGCGCGTCTCTCACGGCCGGCCCCTCTATTTCGTGCTGGACGCAAGTGCTGCAGATTTGGCAGCACTGCCGAGCGGCGGGATCGCCGCTGCGATCGCGACCATCCGGACGCGTGCGCTGGCAGCTGGGGCAGGCAACCCCTACATCATCTGGCTGTCGGGTGCGGCACTTGCCGACTACGACAATACCGTCGCAGCAGCGGCAGCGGGTGCGGACGCGGCGGGAGCTTACGCGACGCCGCGTTACTCCGGAACGACGCAGTCGTATGCAACGCTGACCAAGACTGCAGCGAACGACTGGCAGCAACGTATCGCCAAGGGCTTTCCGATGGTGCCGACAGCGATGACGGGCTGGGACCAACGGCCTCTGATCGACACCCCGCAGCCGTTCTATCCTCTGGCACCGGGCCTGACAGATAGCGAATACTACCAGTCCGGCGCGCCCGCAGACATCGCCAGCCACGTCGTGTCGATGGTGGGCGAGATCATGGCGTTTCCCGCTTCCTGCCCGGCAGGTATCGGGCTGATCTACGCCTGGAACGAGCTCGCAGAAGGTGGGTGGCTGATGCCGACCTACACCGGCTCCGGACCCGACCAGACCCGCGTCTCAAGCCTGGGCACCGCTCTGGCAGCCGCACGGCTTGCCGCGGCCCAAACCAGGAGCATCACGAAATGATCGAGGATCATATGTCGGAGACCCTGACGCAGGCGCTCATCGTCCTGCATCCATTTCGAACCTACAAGAAGGGCGACATCATCCGCGATGTCGCGACGGTCGCCGACATCAAGGCATCCGTCCCGCCCACCAATTTCGTCGTGGCCTCAATCCCCGCGGCGGTCGCCTCTGCGGAGAACAAGCAATGACCCAGATCAGCCAGTCCGGAAGCTTGAACACCACGGCGATCGTGGTGCCTGACCTCTACGTCCAGATCGTGTCTCCGCAGCAGCTCACACTGAATGGCGTTGCAAGCAACGTGATCGGTGTTGTCGGAACGGCGAGCTGGGGTCCGGTCAATCAGCCGGTGGTGCTCGGCAGTTTGTCCGACCTCAACACGTATTACGGCTCACCCGTCGTCCGGAAATACGATCTCGGCACGCAGGTGTCGACCGCTGCCGCTCAAGGTGCCGCCGCGTTCATTGGCGTCCGCGTCACCGACGGAACTGATCAGTCGGCCAGCTACGCAATGCTCTACAGCCGCGCCAACACCTATCCCGCACTTCTGACGGCCGTCTACTCGGGATCACTCGGGAATTCCGTGGCCATCAACTTTGCGCCCGGCTCGAAGACGAAGACGTGGCGGCTCGTTCTGGCGGTCTCCGGCAGCATCCCGGAGGTATTCGACAACATCGATGCCTCCGCCGGCAACACGGCGTTCTGGCAGAACTTCGTCGCCGCCATCAACAACGGTAGCGGACCGCTCCGAGGAGCGTCGCAGCTGGTGGTCGCCTCCTTGGGCTCCGATCCGACGATCGCGCCCGCGAGCGTCGTTGCGCAATATCTCCTGAACGGAAGCGATGGCGCGGCCGGTGTGACCGCGGAGTCTCTGGTTGGACTCGACTCGACCACACGATCGGGCATGTACGCCCTCCGCGGGCAGGGCTGCTCGATCGGCATCCTCGCCGACTGCGACGACAACACGACGTGGTCGGTGCAGGCGGGCTTCGGTCTCGGCGAGGGTGTCTACATGATCGTCACCGGGGCCGCGGGCGAGACGATCGCGGGTGCCGTCGGAAGCAAGGCCGCATCCGGGACCGACAGCTACGCCGTCAAGGTGATGATGGGAGACTGGATCGCCTGGTATGATGCCGCCAACGCGCAAACCAGGCTGGTCAGCCCGCAGGGCTTCGCCGCGGGAAAGCTCGCCTCGCTGTCGCCCGAACAATCGAGCCTGAACAAGCAGCTTTACGCTGTCGCTGGCAGCCAGAAGACCGGGATCGCCGGCACGAGCCAGAGCAGCACGTATTCGTCGGCTGAACTGCAAACCTTGTTCTCCGCCGGTATCGACGTCATCTGCAATCCGGCCCCTGGTGGAAGCTACTGGGCCGTTCGCTCCGGTCATAACTCGTCGAGCGACGCCACGGTCTACACCGACAGTTACACGCGCCTGACAAACTACATCGCCGCGACCCTTGCGTCGGGCATGGGCGCCTATGTCGGTCAACTCATCACGTCCACGCTGTTCGCGAACATCCGTGGAACGCTGCTGGCCTTCCTCGGCAACCTCCTGTCGCAGGGCATCCTCGGTTCGACCAGCGGCTCGACGCCATATGCCGTGAAGTGTGACAGCGGCAACAATCCGCAGAGCCGCACCGCACTCGGCTACGTCCAGGCGGACGTGCAGGTCACCTACCAGGGAATCAACGAGAAGTTCCTTATCAACCTGCAAGGCGGCGCCGGCGTCACGGTGACGAACTCGGCGACCTGATCGACACACCGGAGATACCCAGATGGCGAATACCTACACCATAGGACGCAATTGCCAGGTTGTCCTGTTCTGGAGCGGAACGCAGGTCGATCTGCAGGACGTGACGGGCTTTGCGGCAATCCAGGAGGTCAAGCATCAGCGAGCCGATCCGCTCAACAGCTTGCCGGTCGAGTTCACGACCCCATCCGGCTGGCGCGGCCAGTTCGAGGTCGATCGCGGCAACTCCGCGGTCGACGATGTCGTGGCCTCGATCGAGGCCGCCTTCTGGTCCGCCGGCACAATCGGTTCGGGCACGATCTATCAGTACATTTCTGAGCCGGACGGATCGCAGAGCACATACGAGTTCACGGGCGTCTCCCTCGTCCTGTCGAATGCAGGCAGTTATCAGGCCGACAACATCGTTCGCCAGACGATCGGGTTCTTCGCAAGCCAGCGGGTGAAGCATACATGAGCAAGCCGAATATCGAGAGATCGGTTCGTACGATCAATGCCGAGCAGCGCGAAGTCATGCGCATCACCTTCAACGGACGCGTGATCGAAGCGATGGAGTTCGACATGGCGGACCAGTGGGATTTCATGGAGATCGCCGGCCGCCAGCTCGACAACGAGCCCTGGGTCAACACCGCCATTCTCGCCTGTTCCGTCATCGGGATCGATGGGCTTCCGGTGCCGCGCGGGATCAAAAGCCGCGACGAGATCCGCCGGATCCTGCGCAAGCTCGGAGAAGACGGGCTCGATGCGCTTCAGGTCGCGTTCGAAGCGCCGTCGGCTAAGCCGTCGATCGATGAGAGTGAGACAGCCCTGGGAAACTGATCAGGCACGCCGGCTTTCGCGACATGGTGATGCTCGCAAAGAACGGCGTGCCCTGGAACGTCGCCATGGGCTGGTCGGATGCACGTCGAAACGCGGCGCTTGCGATCCTGTCCCGTGAAAAAGAGGGTGCATGAAAACAATCGTGGCTGCGAATGCGGGCGTTCTGAGTGCCAAGATGACGGCGCGCGTGGATCGTCTCCGTCGCACGACGCTTCAGGCGCAGCTTGTCCAATCGTCGCTCTGGAAGCCGGTCCGCCTGGCGCCGGTGCCTCAAACCGCCGCCGGCGTGAAGGTCGGCGCTACTCAAGCCCTCGCCGCGAGTTCGCGTCCGGCGGCGAGCGTCCGGCGGGCGGTCAGTCGGCCGCCGGTGTCCGCCGCGCGTTCGGCCGCGATCCCAGGACGCATGCCGACATCTGCCGGCCGCACCCGCTCGGCACTTCTTCCCCGGTCGGGCGTTGCGAGGCCGGCAACGGGCGCGTCCGTCGCACTGCGACGCGCCATCGCGCAGCGGAGCGCCGTCGCCGGACCGGTCTCGCCAGGTGGCAACCCCCGCAGCACGCCGTCGCTTCAGACGGTCGCGCGCGAGCTGACCCGGCGCAACCCGTCACGTGAGGCGTCGACCTCCTCGGGCACCGGCGGCGGGGCGCGCACGCGGCTTGCGGCACCGGTCGCGCAGGGGGCGCATCGCAGCCGGCCCGCCTCCGATCTCGCGGCGCAGACCGATCGCACGGGTGGGCGTCGCTCCGCCGCGACGTCCGCGGCGTCGCCGACACTGTCGCCGTCCGGCAACTCGGCACAAGGCACGCCGCGCGCGGGCTTTGGAGCCGATACCGGCGGTGACAACGGCGGCGGTGACAATCGCGGTGACAATGGGGGCGCCGGTGACAATAGCGGCGGTGACAATGGCGGCGGCGCGATCGTGTTGGCGGGAAACCTTCTCGTCGACGGGCGCCGCATCGGCGAGATGGCCGCGAGTTCGGCCGCGCGCAGCGGAAGTTCGGCGCAGACCGCTGCAAGATCACCGAACTTCCGCAGCACCGCCCTTCCCAGCGGCCTGTCTGCACCGCTCCCCTGAACGGCGACGAACGGAGAACATCGTCGATGGCGAATGGCGTATCCGGCAATCTTCCGGTCGTTCTCGGCCCTCTGGAGCTCACCGGCCTGGAGGTTCCGGACACTTATGATCGCGCGGGCACGATGCAGCCGGTGGTTCACCGCCTGATCGGCGGTGGCCGGGTCGTCCAGCTCCTGGGCCCCGATCCCGGGCGTCGACGTCTGAAGGGGATTTTTACCGGGCCGCGAGCGACCGAGCGGGCGCAGATTCTCGAGGCGATGCGCGATTCCGGAAGCCGGATTTCGCTGACGATCGGCGTCTGGCAGGAGTTCGTGGTCATCACCTCCGTCGTCCTGCGCTACGCGGCGCAGGGCAGCATCGTCCAATACCTGCTCGAGGCGGAGCCGCTTCCGGGCGGTGCTGCCGGTCTGGTGGCGACGGCGGCTGCCGTTCTGGCCGAGATCGGAACGCAGCTCGCCTTCGCCACCGGTGACGCGGCACTCGTCGGATCGGCCGCGGCCATGACGGGTCTCGCCAGTGCAGCCTTCGCCGTCACCGCCTCGCAGGGCTCGATGTCCACGCCCAATGTCGATCTCACCTCGGTCGGCGCAGCGTTGGCCGCGACGACGGCCGGCAGCGAGACGTCGATGGCCGCCATCGTCGCCGGCGCGCCGGACGGATCGATCGTTGCGGGTTCATCGTCGCTGTCATCGGCCACCGCCACCGCCGCGACGCTCGCCGCCTCCGTGAACGCGCAGGCCTACACCAATTGTGCAGCAAACAACATCGCTCTCCTGCAGACAGGTTCAAGTTGACGCGCGGAAGGGGAGATCATGACCGTCACCGTCGTCAACACAACGCTGTTCCACGTCGCCGCACTCTATTTGGGTGACGCGACGTTATGGAACCTGATCGCGAACGCGAACGGCCTCACTGATCCGGTCGTCAACGGAACGGTGCAGCTGGTGCTGCCGCTGGTTCCCTCGACGCCGACTTCGGCAGGCGCATCATCGTGAGCGGCGGGCTCGACCAGCCCTCGTGCGACGTGGTGCTTGGCGGCGCGCTCGTCTGCCCGTGCATCGAAGCCGATATCAGCCTCAACAACCAGCTCGAGGCCGGTACGTTCCGCATCGTCCTGCCCGGCACGATCGACGTGTGGAGCTTCTGCATTCCCGAGCTCGCGTCGGAGTTGTCGGTGACCGTGCGCCTGAGCTCCTCCTCGGGCGGCAGCGTTCCTTTCTCCTCGGTGTCGCTGATGACCGGCACGGTCGACCGGATTTCCGCCGACCCGGTGACGAATGTCGTCGAGCTCGAAGGGCGCGATCTGTCCGCGCGCCTGCTCGATCGGCAGGTCTCGAGCGGATATGTGAACCAGACCGCGTCGGAGATCGTGGCAACCCTCGCGGCGAGCGCCGGACTGATCCCGGATGTCGGTTCCACGGCGGACATCGTCGGGCAGTACTATCAGCTCGAGCACGCGCGCTCGGCACTGTCCGCGTACGCGCAGTTCACCACGGCGTGGGACCTGATCTGCCATCTCGCGCAGACCGAGCAATGCGAATGCTGGGTGTCGGGCGAGACGCTCTTCTTCCGGCCGCGCGGCACGTCGAGCACGAGCGTGCTCGATCTGGACCTCTTCGCGATGCGGGCGGGCTCGGCCGCGGCGGCTCCTCTCACGCATCTGCGCTTCGACCGCCGTGTCGGCCTCGCGCGCGGCGTGGGCGTTTCCGTCTCGAGCTGGAGCAGTCGGCAACGCGCCTCGGTCACCGCAACCTACCCGTCCGACACGGGTGCGAGCGCCCCCACCAACTTCGTGTTCGTCGCACCCAACCTCGCCCAAGACGTGGCACTCAAGCGGGCGCAGGCGCTCTACACCGACATCGTGCGTCACCGCCAGGTCATCTCGGCCACGATGCCGGGATCACTCTCGCCGATGCCGCGCGACAATGTCGTGCTCACGGGAAGTGCCGGCGGCTGGGACGGCATCTACGTCGTCGACAACGTGACCTGGCGCATCGACGTGCGCAGCGGCTTCACCCAGAGCTTCGTCGCTCATCTTCCCTGAGGTTCGCCATGAGCAATCTGACCCAGCATTTCGGCCTGCTCGCGGCGAGTGCCTCGTCGGTCTCCGGCCGGCCGCGGCACGGTGTGGTCACGGCCGTCGATCCGACCACCCACTCGGTCAAGGTGACGATCCAGCCGGAAGGGATCGTCAGCGGCTGGATCCCCGATCCGGGGCTCGCCTGCTCGGGCCTGCGGATCTCGTGCCCCGCCGAGACCGGAACCCAGGTTCTGCTCGTCCCCGTCGAGGGCGATGCCGAGCACCCGGTGATCGTGGCGCGGCTGTTCGACACGACCGTTCAGGCGCCGAAATCCCCCTTCACCAACAAGCCGGTGCAGCCAGGCGAGATCGGCATCTTCCTGGCGGACGGCACGGCGCTGCACGTCACCAACGGATCGGTGTCGATCAAGGGCGCGCTCCATGTCGAGGGCGGCATCGTCGCGACCGGCGACGTGACCGCGAACGGCATCAGTCTCGATCATCACGTGCATGGCGGCGTGGTTGCGGGCAACAGCCTGACCACGGCGCCGGAGAGCGGCACATGACGGACATCTCCCACATCATGGGATCGGACCTCATGATTGCGCCGACAGGCGACATCCAGAGCGTGGCCGAGGCGGATGCGGTGTCGCAGCGCGTGCTGCGGCGGCTGCTGACCAACGCGGGCGACTATATCTGGTCGCTCACCTACGGCGCCGGCCTGCCGCAATTCGTGGGCCGGACCGTCAACGTCACCCAGCTCCAGGCGGTCATCCGCACGCAGCTCCAGCTCGAAGCCGCCGTCGCCCGCGTGCCGCTGCCGAGCGCTGTCGTCACGTCGAGCGGCGACGGCACGGTGACGGCCACGATCACCTACACGGACGCGTCCACCGGCACCGTGCAGCAACCCTCCATCGTGCTGGGAGCGACCTGACCATGGAACTTTCGCTTCAGAGCTTCTCCACCCTCGTCCGCAACATGAGTGCCAACGCGCAAGCCTCCTGCGCGGCACTAACGGATCTGACGGCCGGCTCGGTGACGCGCGCCCTGATCGAGGCATCCGCGTCCGCTTCCCTGTGGGTGCAGTATCTCATCCTGCAGGTGATGAGCATGACGCGGCTCGCGAGCTCGTCGGAAACCGACGTCGACAGCTTCGTCAACGATTTCGGCCTGACGCGGCTTCCCGGCACGGCCGCGATCGGGACCGTCACGTTCACCTCGCTCGCACCCACCACGCAGTCCGCCGTGATCCCCGTCGGCGCCACGGTCCGGACCTCGGATGGCAGCCAGACCTTCTCGGTCATCGTCGACGAACTCAACCCCGCCTGGTCATTCGCGGTCTACGCGTATGTCCGCCCGGTGGGGACCGCATCGGTCGACCTGCCGGTGCAGGCGGCGGGCGTCGGCTCAGTGGGCAACGTGCAGGCCAGCACCATCAATCTTCTTGGGCAGACCATCACCGGCATCGACACCTGCAACAACGCGGCCGCTTTCACAACCGGCGTCAACGCCGAAATGGACGCGGCGCTGAAGGCGCGGTTCGTCAACTACATCAACACGCGCTCGCGCGCGACGATCGCGGCGATCGGCAATGCGATCGCGAGCGTCCAGCAGAACCTCACCTACGCGATCCAGGAAAATGCCGACACGACCGGCGCCTATCGTGCGGGCTTCTTCACGGCGGTGGTCGATGACGGGACCGGCGCGCCGTCGACGGCGCTGATCGCTTCCGTCTCGGCCGCGATCGACGCGGTGCGGCCGGTGGGCACCGGCTACGCCGTGGTGGGGCCGCAGCTCCTGTCGGTGCAGATCTCGCTCAGCCTCACCACGGTCTTCGGTGCCGACACGACCGCGGTCGCGAACAATGTCGGGACGGCGATCACCGTCTTCGTCGACGGTCTGTCGGTCGGCGCCGTGCTGCCCTATTCGCGCATCGCCAGTGTCGCCTACGGCGCGGATGCGCGTGTCACCAACGTCTCGAACGTCATCGTCAATGGCAAGACCTCCGATGTCGGCGGGGCGGTGACCGAAGTGGTGCGCCTGCAATCCGTGACGGTGTCCTGAGATGGCGACCGGCGATGCCGAAGACATGGCCGTCCGCATGGCCGCGGTGCTGCCGTCCCGCTGGTTCCCGGCACTCCTCGAGGCGCCGGTGCTGCTCGGCCTGCTGACCGGGATCGGGACCGCATGGTCCTACTGCTACGAGCTGCTCGCCTACGCACGCGCGCAGGCCCGGATCGACACCGCGACGGGCGTCTTCCTCGATATGGCGGCCGCGGACTTCTTCGGGCTGGCACTCCGGCGCCGCAGCGAGGAGGCGGATGACGCCTTTCGCGCACGCATCGACGCCAATCTCCTGCAGGAACAGGGCACGCGGGCGTCGGTAATTGCGGCGGTCGCCGCCGTCACGACCGCCACGACGACCGTGTTCGAGCCGATGCGGCCGGCCGACACCAAGGGCTATGGCAGCACGACCACGCCGGCTGCCGGCGGCGGTTTCGGCTACGGCATCTCCGGTCTGGGCTACGGGTCGCTGTCCCGGCCGAACCAGTTCCTGGTGAATGTGACGCGCTCGGCGAGTGCCGCCCAGCTCAGCCGCATCATCGGCTATGGCGGCGACGGCAACACGGGATTGCCGGGAGGTTACGGGCACGGCTCGATCGCCTACGGCACGATCGCGCTCGTCGAGGACGACACGAGCACGGCCGACATCGCGGCCGCGATCGCGGCCACGCTGCCGGCGGGGACCATCGCCTGGATGCGGGTGGAGTGACCGCCATGTCGCCGTCGATCATTCGCGCCGACAGCCACGCATTCCCGGCCGCCAGCGCCTTCACCCGTGCGGAAGAGGGCGGCTACAGCAACCGCTCCGACGATGGCGGGAACTGGACCGGCGGCATCGTCGGCGCGGGCCAGCTGATCGGCTCCAACATGGGCGTCTCCGCGCCGACCCTCGTCGACTGGCTCGGCATCGAGGCGGCGACGCAGCCCGACGCGATGCGCGAGCTCGCGCTCGAGACGTTCGAGGCGATCGCGCGCAGCCGGTTCTGGGCGCCGCTCGGCTGCGAGGCGCTGGAACCTGCGATCGCGCTGATGGTGTTCGATTTCGGCTGGAACGCCGGCGTCGGCTGTTCCTCGCGCCTCCTGCAGCGGGCGCTCGGCATGACGGGGCGCGCGATCGACGGCGAGATCGGACCCGTCACGGCCACCCGCGCCGCGAGCCCCGACTGGCAGACGATCCTCGACGGGCTGGACACGCAGTTCATCCAGGACCTGCAACACGGATGCGGATTGGCCTGCGACGGCGTCGCCGGGCCGGTGACATTGGCCGCCCTCGCCAATGCGCCTTCGCTCTGGCCGGGCGCGCTGGCACGGCGACTGGCGCAGCAGCAGATGCAGGCCTATCGGCTGATGCGCGGTTTTGGGGTGTTCGGCGCGGGTTGGGAGGCACGAACTGTGCGTCGGCTTGCGACGGCGCTGGGTTTGGAAAAGGCCAGGGGCTCTGCCCCTGGACCCCGTTAAGGGCGGAGCCCTTAAAACCCCCTACTTAAGGTTTGGAGTACAGGCGCTCGAGACGGAATGCGTTAGCCGAAGTCTATGATGTCAGGCTTCGCCAGGGAACAACCCAAACAATCAGGGTTCCAAGGGACGACCGTCCCTTGGCGGGTCCAGGGCAGAGCCCTGGCCTTCCTTCTCAACCGGGAGTTCTCAAACACTCCCTTGCTTCCAACGCAGATCAGGCCGCCCCAGGAACTCGCTCATCCCCGCATGCGTGAGCCGGATCGACGGATCGAGCCAGATCTCCCCCCCGATCGCCCGAAACCGCGCGCAGAACGCGAAATCCTCGCTGAGGTAGTCCCCCGTCGCACGGTCGATCAGGCAGTCGAACAGCGCCCAGGCCTCCTCCGCCTCCGAGCGCGAGGCCACATGGTTGTGCCGGCAACGCGTTTCGGGATAGGCCGCGATCAGCTTCTCGATCGCCGTCCGTGCGATCAGCAGGAAACCGGTGCCGGCGTAGCGGGCCGGCAGCAGTCCCTCCGGCGTCATCTCGCCCGACGGCTCGCCCACATAGCGGAGCGACGCGAACGCCACAGGCTCGCCGGCGTGCACGTGGCTCATCGTCCCCGCGTCCCACATATGCTGGCGCACGGGATAGGGCGCCCCGATCACCTCGCGACGATGCGTGAGCAGCCGGATCACGTCGGCCGCGGCGAAGGCGATATCGGCGTCGACGAACAGCAGATGCGTGGCTTCGCTCTGAAGAAAGCGCGCCACCAGCGTGTTGCGGCTGCGCGTGATCAGCGCGTCCTGCCCGAGCAAAGCGAGCGAGACCGGCAGCCCGATCCGCGACGCTTCGGTGGTCAGCGCCAGCACCGACTGCATGTAGACCTGCGTCACCAGCCCCCCGTAGCAGGGGGTCGCCAGCATGACGTGCGGGATCGTGGCTTCGCTCATGATGCACCGTTTTGGTGCGCCCACTCTATCGGGCGAGTGTGAAGCGCCGATAAACCCGCGCGTCAGCCGTGCGGACGGTCTCCGAGCCCGGCTGCCACGAGGGGCTCGATCGCCGCCGCGATCCGCGCCTGCGTCTGCGCGGTCGGATGCAGCGGCGGGTCCGGCGGCTGCAGATGCGGGTCGAGGAAGGCGCCCGGATCGACCGCACCGCCATGCATGAACAGCGGCGCGAGATCGACGAAGGTCACGCCCCGCTCATGCGCCAGGCCGCCCGCCAGCAGGGCGTTGACCGCGCGCGTGTTGGCATCGACCCAGGCCGAGCGGATCGAGGGCAGCACGCCGAGCACGATGATCCGGGCCTCCGGTGCATGCCCGCGAAGCCGGTCGAGGATCAGGCGGATCCCGTCATAGGTCGCGGCCGCATCGGTGTGCACATGGCCGAAATTGTTCGCACCGATCAGCAGCACGACCAGTTTCGGGTGCATGGATGCGAGCTCGCCATGGTCGAGCCGCCACAGCACATGGCAGGTGCTGTCGCCCTTGAAGCCGAGATTGACGGCGTGACGATCGCCGTAGAAGCGAGCCCACACCGGCGCGAACCGCCGCCATTCCTCGGGCCCGTCGGTTTCCCAGTTCTGGGTGATCGAATCGCCGAGCCAGACCAGCTCGGACGGCCGGGTCTCGAGCTCGTGCTGCTTGGCCGCGAAGCGCGCGGCCCACCACGGCGTCGTCAAACGGGAGATATCCGCGGTCGCGATCGAAGCGGGTGCCGCCGTCGCCGGGGTCGCGCTGGCGAGCAGCAGGACCAGAAGAAACGCCCGCATCCCGCGTCAGGCTCCATGCAAATAGAAAAAAGCGGCGCCACCCGCGACGATGCAGTAGATGCCGAACGGCGTGAGCCCCCAGCGATCGTGACGCTTGAACCAGCGCATCAGGATCGCGGTGCTCGCGAGTGCCACGATGCCCGCCACCACGGCGGCGATCAGCGCCATCGCGAATGTGCCTTGCGGCACGTCGGCATGACGCAGTTTCGGGATCTCGAACACGGTCGCGGCGAGAATGATCGGCAGCGCGATCAGGAACGAGAAATGCGCCGACCCCTCATGGTCGATGCCGCGCAGCAGGCCGCCCACGATCGTCGCACCCGACCGCGAGATGCCCGGCAGCAGCGCCAGACATTGCCAGAGCCCGATCACCAGCGCGTCCACGGTGCCGAGCGTGGAGGCCGCACGCTGCGCGCCACGCGCGGTGCGCGCCAGACGCAGACGCTCGCAGCCGATCAGCAGCACCCCGTTGGCCACCAGGAACAATGCGGCGATCGGCGGCGACCCGAAGATCGCGCGGAGCACATGCTCGAGTGCCGCGCCCAGGATGGCGGCCGGGATCGTCGCGATCACCAGCAGCCTCACGACGCGCCGTCCTTCGGCCACCTGCCAGGCCGGGCCGATCCCGAGCACGCTGCGCGCCAGCATCCACCATTCGCGCGCGAAAAACGCGAACAGCGCCGCCGCCGTGCCCACGTGCAGCAGCACGAGGAAGGGGAGGAAGGCCGGACCGCCCTGATCGAGATTCCAGCCCAGCACGCGCGGCAGGATCACCGCGTGCCCGAGGCTGCTCACGGGGAACAGTTCGGTCGCGCCCTGGATGGCCGCGATCACCAGAGCCTGGCCGAGTTGCATGGGCGTTCCCCTGATCCGGCCCCTTTGGTGGCCGATTCTCCCCAAGCTCGCAATCGGACGCGCCGCTCGGGCTTTCGCACGCGCGCGCGCTCTGCTTCCATGCGCCGCGTGGTGGCCCGAGCGGCGAGGAGGATCTGTGGCACGGCACGGCGCCGGAGCGGTGATCGGCAGTGGGGCGGTGGTGGCGGTGGCCGCCGGTTTCGTGGCGCTGGCACTTGCATCCACCAGCACGCCGGGCCAAGGCGCGGACGGAATGCGTCTGCGCGCCGTGTTCCCCTCGAGCGATGGTCTGGACGCGGGCGACGCGGTGGTGCTCGCCGGCATTCCGGTGGGGCGGGTCCTGTCGGTGCGGCTCGACCGCACGACGTTCCTCTCGGATGTCGACCTCCAGCTCGCATCGGCACTCGCAGTGCCGAGCGATTCGCAGTTCGCGATCCGGGGCGGGGGCACGGGCGACGGGGTGCTCGAGATCGAGCCGGGTCACGCCGCCACGCACCTGGCGGCCGGTGCCGTCGTCACCGCGACGATCCCTGCCGAGAGCCTCGAACAGCAGGTGGGGAATTACATTTTTGGCAGCGGTGGGCTTGGCGAGGACTAGGAAGGCCAGGGGCTCTGCCCCTGGACCCCGTTAAGGGCGGAGCCCTTAAAACCCCCTACTGAAGAGTGGAGTACAGGCGCCGGAGACGGAATGCGTTGGCCAAAGACTATGATTTCCGGCTTCGCCAGGGAAAACCCAAACAATCAGGGATCCAAGGGACGACTGTCCCTTGGCGGGTCCAGGGCAGAGCCCTGGCCTTCCTCCTCGACCCACAGTTCTCGACTGCCCTTGAGCTAGGTCCAGGAGCAGAGCCGCTGGTCAGTCGTTCAGCGGATAGGACGCGATCAGCCGGCTCTGCCGCACCCACAGCCGCAGCAAAGCGATTGGTGATGTCGGCCGATGACCGCGCCGCCGCATGGCGGCTCCGATCGCGTAGGCCGCCCCGTAATGCTCGAACTGCGTCCGGTAGGCGTCCCACAGTCGCGCGTGCGGATCCCAGATATGGGTCGCTTCCGACCCCACGCCGTTGATCTCGATGATCCGGAACCCCGTGCCGGCCCGCAAGGATGGCAGATCGCGATAGCGAAGGTCGATGCGCCCGAAATGGAAGTCGGGCAGCGCCTGGCAGATCGCGTCGATCCGCTCGGTCAGCGCCGCCGTGATCTCGGAACACCCGTCGCGGAACACCGAGCCGTTGCAGTGATTGCCCGTAAACACGAGCTGCAGCGGCGCGCCCGCCGCGAGCACCTCCTCGGTGCGTCCGCGGAAGCGGGCGAAGAACGTCTTGGCCGTCTTGCGCAACCGATCATCGGCGAGGATCAGCTCGCGGATCGTGCGCCGCCCGTCCCCGCGCAGCATCGGCGGATGCTTCAGCGTCAGCGAGGTCACCCGCCCGCGCGCCTCGTGCGGATGGCGCACGTAGAACACGCCGGCCTCGCCCTCGTAGGGGATGAACTCCTGCAGCACGAGCACGACGTCGCGGGGAAACTGCGCGAGAACCCTCTCGAGCGTCTCCGCATCGTGCACCAGCCGCACGCCGGCCCCGTGGCAGCCGATATCGGGCTTGACCACGATCGGGAACTCCAGCCCGCTGCCGGCCATCGCCGTCCGCGCCCGCGAAACATCGTCGGCGCCGGTGCGAAGGGTTGCGTAGCGGCCGAGCAGCGCGCGGGTCTCACCCTTCACCTGGTCAAGGATAGAAATCTTGCTCTCGCCGCACAGGCCGCCGCTCTCGATATGCGGGTTGGCGGCCGTGGGCAGCGTCCAGTTGCCATAGCGGCAGCCGAGCAGCATCCAGTGCGCCACCACGGGTGTGTAGAACAGCCAGCCCGGCCAATGCTCGAAGTGCGAGACCGGCGCGCCGCGTTCGGCGAACGCGGGTGCCGTCTCCAACAACTCGCTCATCCCTTCTCCTTCTGCAGCCCGACCGCCAATCGTCCCACCGCGATCACCAGAAGCGCGAACACCAGTGCACCGATCCAGCGCCACGCGCCGAAATGCGCCATCAGAAACTCGCCTACCCGGAGCGATACGCCGAACAGCAGGGAGGTCCAAATGACGGTGGCGCAGCACGCGGCCATCGCGAAGCGGACGATGCCGGCGCCCAGAAAGCCGCAGGCGGTGTAGGTCGGCAGTCGCGCGCCCGGGATGAACCGGCTGACGAACACCACGCGGAACACGCGTCCCCTCAGCCAGGCCTGGCCACGCGCCGCCCGATCGGGCCGCACCCAGCGCACGAGCCATGGCCAGAACGAGGCGAGCCGCCCAAGGCCGTAGAGACCGAGATCGCCGGCCACGATGCCGGCGTAGAGCGCCAGCAGAGCGACGCGCCAGTCGAGGCTGCCATCCTCCACCTGCATGCCCGCGAGCACGGTCGCGGCGTCCTCCAGGATGAAGGTGCCGATCACGATGGCGCCGGCCTGCAGCAGCGGCTTGCCGGCCGCGCCCTTCATGATCGCGGCGACCGAGAAGGAGAACATGGTCAGGGTCGCGGGTGCAGGAGAAGGGAAGGCGGGACCACCGTCCGGTTCACGCGATCTGACCCAATGAAGCCTCGCATCGTCGGACACCATGCATGTGCTGGTGGCAGACGCGTGCCCGCCTCGAAGAACCTGTTATCGCGGCCTTCCTAGAGCAGGTTCATCCCGGCCGCAATCGGGGCACGGGGGCGCCGGAACGCACGGGAAAGGCGCGGAGAAAGAACGACTTAGTTGCACGTCGTCGCCCGGCCTGTGGCTCAACCGCCATGAGCGAGACGATGGCGCCACGCGTCGTGCACGCCGGCGGGCGTGAGGTGCGCCCGTGCATGACCAGCGGCAGTGGCCGCCGGTGCCGCACCCGGCGCCGTCGGGATCCGGGTCGAACCCTGGATCGCCGCCTGACAGGCCTGGCTCTGACCCACGCCGAGCTGGATCGTGGGGAGAACGCCGAGCGGCGGGAACAGCACCGCGAGGCCCACGGCGCCCGCGCCGCGTGCCACGACTTCCGCGCCGGGCAGGATGGACGGGCTGGTGATACCGCCGCCGACATGGATCGCGCCCGGCAGCGAGCCGATGCTGAAACGCGTCGACCGTGTGGTCACCGTCCAGTCGAGCGTGTCGTTGCGGAGGTTGATGGTGCCTTCACCGGTGGTGCGCGCCTCCTTGGTCTGCAGCACGAACAGGTTGGCCGACAGGACACCCTCATGCAGCGGCATCTCGGCGGCGAAACACTGCACGTCCGTCCGGTTGGGAATGCCCAGCGCGGAGAGCAGCGCGTTGCCGAATTCGAGCCCCGCGATGTCGGGCAGCAGCGCGCTGATGTTGCCGCCGTCGCGCATGAAGAGCGCCAGGCCGCCGCTGCCGTTGCCCACGAGCTCGGCGACCGACGCGCCCGATCCGCGCAGCTCCGCCTGGCCGCCCACGATGCCGGCGCCGTGGAACACGTGCGTCGCGTTCAGGAGATGCGAGAGATCGACATCGCGGACGTCGAGCGTCACCTCGGCGTGGACGCCTTTCGCCTCGGGCGCGATGTAGGCGCGGCTCGCCAGCGTGCCGTTTCCCACCCCGAAATTCAGCTCGTGGACGGTGATCGCCCCGTCATGGATCACGAACCAGGTGGTGAGATTGTCGAGCGGCACGAACTTCCCCTCGATGTGCCCGGCCCGGTAGTGGAAATCGACGTTCATCGCGCGGATCTTGGGCAGGCTGATCGGCGTGGTCGGCAGCACGTTGGCGCCGCCCTTCGCACTCGCCTGCTCATGCGCCTCCTTGTTCTCCTGCGGGTGGCCCGGATGGCCGCCGAGGAAGCCGCCGAGATCGGCGAGGTTGACCGCGCGCGAGTGCAGATCGGCCCGCAGATCGGGCGGTGCGGCCTTGGGGTCCACGGTGATCGTGCCGCCGAGATCGCTCGAGCCCAGCGTACCGGAGAAATTCTCGAACGCGATCCGCCCTTTCGTGTAGGCGAGGTTGCCGGCGACCTTGTAGGGCGGGGTGCTCGGGATCGGCACGCCCGTGAGCGGGTAGAGCAGCCCCATATCGGGACCAGCGAAACCGAGCTTCACGTTGGCGCCCGCGAAATGCAGCGGGTCCTGCACGGTGCCGTCGGCCGACACATGCGTGGGGCCGTTCGCGACGTAGAGGTCGAGCGGGTAGGGATGGGTGCTGTCACGCAGCGACAGCAGCGCGCCGCCGCGAAAACGTCCGTCGATCGGCTGCGCGGCGTAGGTTCCGCGGGCGAGAACCACGACCCGTGCGGCCTCGCCCGTGCCCTCGGTGTGGATGTCGAGCCCGAACTTCGCCCGCAGCTTGGCCCAGTTCACGTCGGCATGGGTGTTGGCGATCTCGAGCTCGCCAATCTTCGGGCTCGGGCCGGGTTTTGCTTGTGTCCCGGTGGTGTTGGCGGGATGCATGAACGGGAAGTCGAGATTGGTCTTGCCGTCGGGAAGGCCGCGAACGGTGGCGTCCGCATCCGCGACCAGGATGGTCGGGATCACCAGGCCGGCGCCGTGCAGGTAGTCGAGCGGGCGAAGCGTCAGGACCAGCCGTCCCACGGTCGCGAAGGGTTTCGCCTCGGGGAAATCGCGGGGCTCGTCCACGCGGATGCCGTCGAGCTCGATCCGGGTCGTGGTCCAGAGGCGGACATGGAGATGCTGGGCGGTGACCTTGCGGCCTGCCGCCGCACTCGCCTTCGCGTCGACGATCGGCAGGAACCAGTCCCAGGACCAGACGAACCAGAGCACGATCAGGAGAAGTGCCACGACGCCCGCGACCGTCAAACCCCTGTGCCGACGGACCACGCTCTGCGCCACGCTTCGCTCCCACCTGCGATTTGGTGCGGGACAACGTTGCGTCCGCGCTCGCGGTTGCCTGGGTGCGACGGGTAGGTCATATCCGCCGGGCGGGCGGCGGACGAGCCGAAGCCCGATGGCCCAGAAAGTGCCTGACCCTTCCATGACCCTGTCCTCGCATCTGAACCGTCGCGCGCTGATGGCGTCCGCGGCGGCGTCGGCCGCCATGCTCGGCGGCGCGCGAGCCGCCGGCGGCTACGCGGCGTTCCTCCAGTCCGTGCGCCGGCAGGCCCGCGCGGAGGGCATCGGCGACGCGACACTCGGCGCCGCACTCGACCTCTCGGTTCCGAATGCGCATGTGCTTGAGCTCGACCGCCACCAGCCCGAGTTCACGCTGACCTGGGCGCAGTATCGCGACCGCGTGCTGCCGGCGGCCCGGCTCGCCCGTGCGCGCGAAAACCTCACGGCGCAGGCCGCACTCTTCGAGCAGGTGCGCGCGCGCTTCGGCGTCGATCCCGGCGTGATCATCGGGATCTGGGGGCTCGAATCAAATTTCGGCAGCAAGAGCGGCAGCTATGGCGTGTTCGACTCGCTCGCGACGCTGGCCTACGACGCCCGCCGTGCGGCGTTCTTCCGCGGCGAGCTGCTGAACGCGCTCCGCATCGCCGATGCGCGCGGTGTCGCCCCCGGCGAGATGCTCGGCAGCTACGCGGGTGCGATGGGCCAGCCGCAATTCATGCCGAGCGCCTATCTCCACTACGCCCGCGCCTTCGACGGCGGTGCCCGCGCCGACATCTGGAACAGCCAGCCCGACGTGTTCGCCTCGATCGCGAATTATCTTTCTGGTTGTGGCTGGCGGTTGGGCGAGCCCTGGGTGCAGCAGGTCGAGGTGGCCCGGCCGGTCGACGCGGCCCTGCTCGGGCGCGACGGCAGGCGGACGCTGGGCAGCTGGGAGGAGCTCGGCGTGCGCCGGGCCGACGGGACGCGGTTCTCGCGCTCGGACGTCGAGGGCGCGCTGCTCCAGCCGGACGGGCCGGGCACCGAGGCGTTCCTGGTCTACGGCAATTTCAGCGTGATCCGCCGCTACAACCCCTCGGACTTCTATGCGCTTGGCGTGGGCCTGCTCGGCAATGCGGCGGGCTAGGGGCCCCCAGGCTAGGGGGAGGCGGGCTCACATGCGGATCGGCCATGCGATCGCGGCACTCGGCGCGGCACTGCTGCCGGCCGGCTGCCATCGCGCGCCGCCGACGCCATCGCCGGCACCACACCCGCACTACGCGGTGGGCACTCCCTGGCAGGGCGAGGCCGGCGTCTGGTTCTACCCGTCCGAGCGTTTCGGCGGCACGTTCTCGGGCCTGGCGATCCCCGCGGATCAGCCTGCCGGCACGATCGCCACCGACGGCGAGGTGCGGGATCCGGCACTCGCCACCGCCGCGGTGCAGGCCCTGCAGCTGCCCTGCGTGCTGCGCGTCACCGACCTCGCCGACGGGCGCCAGATCCTGCTGCGCGCGATCGACCGCGGGCCGGCCTCGCCCGCGCGTCTGATCGGGCTGAACGCGCGCGCCCGCACGCTGCTCGGCATGGGGGCGGCACCCACCGCGGTGCGGGTCGAGATCGAGGGGGAGGCGAGCCAGGCGCTGGCCGCCTCGCTGGGCGGCGGTCCGCATATCGCGGTGGAAGCGGCGCCGCTCGGCGCCGTGAGCGAGACCAGCCTGCCGCCACCGGGTGGTGGCGCCGCACCCGTGCCGATGGCGGCGGCCCCGAGCGCGTCCGCGCCCGCCGATGCGACGGCGCCTCCGCCGCCGATCCCGCCGTTGCCGCAGACCGTGTGGCAGCTGCCGGTCGAAGGCACCTCGCTGTGGCTCGATGCCGGCATGTTCACCGGTCGCGAGGCCGCCGCGAGCGTCGCCGCCGCGATCGGCGGCGAGGTCGAGACCGAGGGCGAGGGGCGCAGCACCTCCTATCGCGTCCGGCGCGGCCCGTTCACGACGGTGCCAGCGGCCGATGCGGCGCTGGACCAGGCGTTGCGGGCCGGGATAAGCGGTACGCGCATCGTGGCGGAGTGATTCGAGTGGCGGCCGGACGGGAGACGAGGCGAGGATTTGTGCTGGCCGCCGGCGCCGGCGCTCTGGCGTGGCCGCTGGGTGCGATCGCGGCACCCCATCATCACAAGCCGCACGCGCCGGCGGCGGGGGACGATGAGGGTTCCGGCGCCGCCGCTGCCGCCCCCGATACGAGCCCGGCCACCACGCCGGTGGGGCCCCTCGACATCCAGTCGCGCTGGGCGATCATCACCGACGTGAACACCGGCGCCATCCTGCTGGAGAAGCAGCCGGACGATCAGATGCCGCCCTCCTCGCTCACCAAGCTGATGACCGCCTACGTCACCTTCACGATGCTTCGGAAGGGGCGTCTCACGCTCACCCAGCCACTGCCGGTCAGCGAAAAGGCCTGGCGCATGCAGGGCTCGAAGATGTTCGTGCCGCTGGGCAGCCAGATCGCGGTCGCCGACCTGATCCGCGGCATGATCATCCAGTCGGGCAACGACGCCTGCATCGTGCTGGCCGAAGGGATCGCCGGCTCCGAGGACCAGTTCGTGGCCCTGATGAACGCCCAAGCGGCCGCACTCGGCATGACCAACACGAATTTCCAGAACGCGACCGGCTGGCCGGCCCCCGACCATCATATGAGCGTGCGCGACATCGCGACGCTGGCGCGCGCGATCATCACCACCTTCCCCGAGTATTACCATTTCTTCAGCGAGACGAACTACAAGTTCAACAACATCGACCAGGGCAACCGCAACGTGCTGGTCGACAAGGGTCTCGCCGACGGGCTCAAAACCGGCCATACGGATGCCGGCGGCTTCGGCATCTGTGCGAGCTCGCAACGCAACGGTCACCGCATCATCATGGTGCTGAACGGGATGCCGAGTTCCCGCGTGCGGGTCGAGGAGAGCGAGCGCCTGCTCGAATGGGCGTTCAGCGAGTTCGAGGACGTCACCCTCTACGCCGCGGGCCAGCCGGTCGAGTCCGCCCCCGTGTGGCTCGGCGCCCAGCCGGGCGTGCCGCTGGTGGCGGAGCGGGACATCGTGTTCACCATGCCGCATGGCTGGCGGAACTCCGCTCGCGTCTCGATCAGCTACGATGCGCCGATCGCAGCCCCCATCCGCAAGGGCCAGGCGCTGGGCACGCTCACCGTGTCGGGCGAGGGCGTCCCGTACGGGGCCATCAAGCTGGTGGCCGGGCAGGATATCGGGCGGATGGCGCTGCCGCTGCGCTCGCTCGCCGTGCTCGAGCACGCCGTGACCGGCGGGTGACGCCGCGCGATTCTTTTGTTCTCGTCGGCCACGAGGCGGCCGAACGCGCGCTGCGGGCGGCGTTCGATGCGGGACGGCTGCATCACGCCTGGCTGCTGACCGGCCCCGAGGGGATCGGCAAGGCGACGCTCGCCTTTCGCTTCGCCCGCGCGCTGCTGGCGGGGTTTCCGGGGCCGGGCCTCGAAGTCGCGTCCGAGCATCCGGTGTTCCGCCGCGTGGCCGCGGGCGCGCATGCCGACCTGCTGGCGATCGCGCGCTCCTACGACGAGAAGCGGAAGGTCCCGCGCCACGAGATCCTGGTCGACGACGTGCGCAGGGTGGCGAGCTTCCTCGCGCTGACCGCGGCCGAGGGCGGCTGGCGCGTCGTCGTGGTGGACGGCGCCGACCACCTCAACCGCAATGCTGCCAACGCATTATTAAAACTGCTCGAGGAGCCGCCGCCGCGGACCGTGCTGCTGCTCACGGCGGCGAGCCCCGGCCGGCTGCTGCCCACCATCCGCTCGCGTTGCCGCCGCCTGCCGCTCCGGCCGCTCGCGGCGGAGGATTTCGCCGCCGTGATGCGTCTCGCCGGCCACGGCGACGATGTCGCGGCCGCCCCGTTCGTGGCGCGCGCCAGCGAAGGCGCGCCCGGACGCACGATCGCCTGGGCAGACGCCGGGCTGCTGCCGCTGCTCGAGCAGGCCGCGTTGCTGTCCGAGGGCGCGCCCGACCGCCGGCGGCTCGCGGCCCTGGCGGAGAGTGCGGCTGCGCGCGAGGGCGGGCTGCCCTGCCTGGTGGCCGCCTTGCGGAGCCTGATCCACCACCGGGCCCGCCACGACATCCTTGAAGGCGCGGCCGCCGCGCGGCACACCGGGATGTGCGACGACTGGGCGGCACTCGGCACGCTCGAGCGCGAAACGGTGGCGTTCAACCTCGACAAGCGGCACGCCATGCTCGGCGCGCTCGAGCTCCTGCAGGAACGATGACGCGCTTCTACATCACCACGCCGATCTACTACGTCAATGGCGCCCCGCATATCGGCCATGCCTACACCTCGATCGCCGCAGACGTGCTGGCGCGTTGGGCAAGGCTCGAAGGAAGAGACGTGTTCTTCCTCACCGGCACCGACGAGCATGGCCAGAAGGTCGCCAAGGCGGCGGCCGATCGCGGCGAGAGCCCGCAGAGCTACGTGGATGCGATCTCGGCCGATTTCCGCGCGATGGCCGAGCTCCTCGGCGTCTCGTTCGACGATTTCATCCGCACCACCGAGGACCGCCACAAGCGCGCCTGCGCCGCGTTCTGGCGGCGTCTCGCGGAGGCCGGCCAGATCTACGAGGGCTCCTACGAGGGCTGGTACTCGGTGCGCGACGAGGCGTTCTGGGGCGAGGACGAGCTCACCCGCGCGGCCGACGGCACGTTCATAGCACCCACCGGCGCGCCGGTGGAGCGGGTGACCGAGCCCTCGTTCTTCTTCCGCCTGTCGGACTGGGGCGACCGGCTGCTCGCGCTCTACGAGAGCGAGCCCGACTTCCTCGGCCCCGCGGCGCGCCGCAACGAGATCGTCAACTTCGTGCGCTCGGGCCTGCGCGACCTGTCGGTCAGCCGCACCAGCTTCTCCTGGGGCGTGCCGGTGCCCGACGCGCCCGGGCACGTGATGTATGTGTGGGTGGACGCGCTGATCAACTATCTCAGCGCGCTCGGCTGGCCCGACGAGACCGAGCGTTCGGCGTTCTGGCCGGCCGATCTCCACCTGGTGGGCAAGGAGATCGCGCGCTTCCACGCCGTCTACTGGCCGGCCTTCCTGATGGCGGCGGGACTGCCCGTGCCGCGGCGCGTGTTCTCCCATGGCTGGTGGACGGTCGAGGGCGAGAAGATGAGCAAGTCGGTCGGCAACGCGGTCGACCCGCGCGCACTCGTGGCCGAGTTCGGCGCCGACGCCGTGCGTTTCTTCCTGCTGCGCGAGGTGCCGTTCGGCAATGACGGCGATTTCTCACGCCGCGCCCTGGTCAGCCGCCTGAACCGGGAGCTCGCCAACGATCTCGGCAACCTCGCCCAGCGCACGCTGGCGCAGGTGGCGCGGAACTGCGGCGGCCGCCTGCCGCCGCGCCGCGAGGCGACCGAGGACGATCTCTCGCTCCGCGACGCGGCCGAAACGCTGCCGGCCCGCATGGGGGCGGCGCTGGCGACCCAGGATTTCGCCACCGCGCTGGAAGAGGCCTGGGTCGTGGTGCGCGCGGCCAACGCCTATATCGACCGCCAGGCGCCATGGGCGCTCCGCAAGACCGACCTCGCCCGCATGGAGGACGTGCTGCGCGTGCTGGTCGACACGCTGCGCGCGGTGGGCACGGTGCTGCAGCCGTTCATGCCCACGAGTGCCGCGCGCCTGCTCGACCAGCTCGGCGTGCCCGCGGGCGCGCGGCACTTCGCGAGCCTCGCCACGGCGCTGCCGGAGGGCGCGGTGCTGCCGCCGCCCGCCGGGATCTTTCCCCGGTTCGTCGAGCCGCCTGTCGTCGACGCGGGCGCCTGACATGGCGGGCTTCGTCGACAGCCATTTTCATCTCGACCGCTTCGCGCCCGAGGAGCGGGACGCCGTCCTCACACGTGCTGCCGAGGCGGGCGTCGTCGAGGCGGTCACCATCGGCACCAGGCTGTCACGGTCGGACGAGATCCAGGCGCTGGCGCGTGCCGGCGGGAGCGCGATCCGGCTGCACTGCGCGATCGGCACGCATCCGGATTACGCGCACGAGGAGGAGATCCCCGAGCCCGAGGCACTCGCCGCCCGCGCGCGCGCGGCACCCGAGGTGGTGGCGATCGGCGAGAGCGGCCTCGACTTCGTGGTGGCCGACGCGCCGCGCGAGCTGCAGGAACGAAGCTTTCGCGCGCATCTGCGGGCCGCCCGCCTGTCCGACCTGCCGCTGGTGATCCACGCCCGCGGCGCCGACGACGCGGTGGCGGCTGTGCTTCGCGAAGAGCACGCGAACGGAGGAGAATTCCGCTTCGTGCTCCACTGCTTCGCCTCGGGGCCGGCCCTCGCCGAGACGGGGCTGGCGCTGGGCGGTTATCTCTCGTTCTCCGGCATCCTGACCTTTCCCAAGGCCTCCGCACTGCGCGAGATCGCCCGCACCGTGCCGCACGACCGGCTGCTGGTGGAGACGGACGCGCCGTTCCTCGCCCCCGTGCCCCATCGCGGCCGCCGCAACGAGCCCGCCTACCTGCCACACACGGCCGCCGTGCTGGCCGACCTCGCCGGGCTGGCGCCGGCCGAGCTCGCCCGCGTCACCACCGCCAATTTCCACCGTCTGTTCAGCAAGCATCTGTTCAGCAAGGCCGCGGCGGCGGCGCGTCCGGCTTGAAGATGCCCTTGAAAGTGACCGTGCTCGGCTGCGGCGGCTCGGCCGGCGTGCCTCAGCTCGGCGGCGCGGACGGCAGCGGCGACTGGGGGCTGTGCGACCCGGCCGAGCCGCGCAACCGCCGCACCCGCGCCTCGATCGTGGTCGAGGGCGCGGAAGGCCGGCTGCTGGTCGACACCGGCCCGGATCTCCGCGAGCAGCTGCTCGCCCAACGGGTGCCCACCGTGGAAGCCGTGCTCTACACCCATGCCCATGCGGACCATGTCTGCGGCCTCGACGATCTCCGCTCGATCAACCGGCTGATCGAGCGCCCGCTCGCGGCCTGGGGCTTTCCCGAGACGCTGGACGAGATCGCCGGCCGGTTCTCCTACGCGTTCCTGCCGTGGTCGCCGCCGGGCTTCTACCGCCCCGTGCTCGAGGCCCGGCCGGTCGATCCCGGCGACGAGCCGGACATTCTCGGCATGAAGCTCGCGGTGTTCGAGCAGCGACACGGCAGGATCCGCACGCTCGGCTTCCGGATCGGCGGGTTCGCCTATTCCACCGACCTGGTGGAGCTGACGCCGCTCGCCGAGACCATTCTTGCGGGTGTCGACACCTGGCTGGTCGCCGCCTTCCAGCGCCTGCCGCATTCGAGCCACGCCCATCTCGACCGCGCGATCGCGTGGGCACGCCGATTCGGCGTCCGCCGCACCGTGCTGACCCATATGGGCACGGATCTCGACTGGGCGGCGCTGGGGCGCGAGCTTCCCGCCGGCATCGAACCTGGTTTTGACGGGATGATCCTCGAATCTCATTGATGGGACGCATTTCCGCGTCACACGAATGCCACGGACTGGCGATTAGAGTTGAAAGCGCTCCAAGCCCGGCGATAGCCTTTCGGGGATGGCGGCGACGACGCGCCCGCGCCGAACATCAGGTTCGAGGGCGGTGTCCCGGAGGCGATGACTTGCAGGGTCGGAACACCACACAATGTCGTCTCTACATCTCACGAGCGGACGCTCGATCGATATCCACGTCACGAGCTGACGCTCGATGGATCTACATCTCACGAGCTGACGCTCAACGGATCTACATCTCACGAGCTGACACTCGATGGATCACGCGAAGTGCCGCGCTGAACCGCAGTTGAGCGGCCAGCGCCGCACAAGAACAGAAACATCGATCCTGGCCGTCGCGGACGTGCCGCTTCTGTCCGGATTGCGACCCGCCTGCTTCGGCAAGGCCGGGGAGGAGTAGAGACGATGGCACCGCTTGACGATGTGTTCTCTCTCGCAACCTCGCTCAGGGAAAGCCGCCGCGAAACCGAGATGAGTTTCGCGGAATACCTGCAGCTCTGCGCCGACGACCGCTCGGCCTATGCGAGTGCGGCCGAGCGCATGCTCAAGGCGATCGGCGAGCCGGAACGGATCGACACGTCGCGCGACACACGCATGGCGCGCGTGTTCCTCAACCGGACGATCCGCGTGTATCCGGCCTTCGCCGATTTCCACGGCATGGAGGAGACGGTCGAGCGGATCGTGGGCTTCTTCCGCCACGCGGCGCAGGGGCTCGAGGAGAAGAAGCAGATCCTTTACCTGCTCGGCCCGGTGGGTGGGGGCAAGTCCTCGCTGGGCGAGCGTCTGAAGCTGCTGATGGAGCGCGAGCCGATCTACGTGCTGAAAGCCGGCAAGCAGATGAGCCCGGTATTCGAGAGCCCGCTCGGCCTGTTCGATCCGGAGAAGTTCGGGCCGACGCTGGAGGAGCGCTACGGCATCCCCAAGCGCGTGCTGACCGGCATCGCCAGCCCGTGGGCGCTGAAGCGGCTCGAGGAATATGACGGCGACATGTCGCAGTTCCGGGTGGTCAAGCTGCACCCGACGCGGCTGCGCCAGATCGGCATCGCCAAGACCGAGCCGGGCGACGACAACAACCAGGACGTGTCGGCGCTGGTCGGCAAGGTCGACATCCGCCAGCTCGAGAGCTTCAGCCAGTCCGATCCCGACGCTTACGGCTTCTCGGGCGGGTTGAACCGCGCCAACCAGGGACTTCTCGAATTCGTCGAGATGTTCAAGGCGCCGATCAAGATGCTCCACCCGCTGCTCACCGCGACGCAGGAGGGCAACTACGTCGGCACCGAGAATATCGGCTCGATCCCGTTCCAGGGGATCATCCTGGCGCATTCCAACGAGGCGGAATGGCAGACCTTCCGCAATAATCGGACAAACGAGGCGTTCCTCGACCGCGTCTGCGTCGTCAAGGTTCCTTATTGCCTCCGCTCTTCGGAGGAGAAGAAGATCTACGACAAGCTGCTGCGCGGCTCGGAGCTCGCAGCCTCGCCCTGCGCCCCGCATACGCTGGAGATGCTCGCCCGCTTCGCCGTGCTCTCGCGCCTGAAAATCCATCCGAACTCGACGCAGTGGGCGAAGATGCGGATCTACGACGGCGAGAACATCAAGGAGACCGATCCCAAGGCCAAGACCATGCAGGAGTATCGCGACGCGGCCGGCGTCGACGAGGGCATGGAGGGGATTTCGACCCGGTTCGCGTTCAAGGTGCTGTCGGCCACGTTCAACCATGATCCGAACGAGATCGCCGCCGATCCCGTGCACCTGATGTACGTGCTCGAGACGCAGATCAAGCGCGAGCAGTTCCCGGCGGAAATCGAGCAGCACTACCTGGCGGCGGTGAAGGCCGAACTCGCCGGCCGTTATGCGGATTTCATCGGCAACGAGATCCAGAAGGCCTATCTCGAATCCTATCACGATTACGGTCAGAACCTGTTCGACCGCTACCTCGACTACGCGGATGCCTGGATCGAGGATCAGGATTTCAAGGATCCCGACACCGGTCAGCTGCTCAACCGCGAGCTGCTCAACGCGGAGCTGACCAAGATCGAGAAGCCGGCGGGGATCGCCAACCCCAAGGACTTCCGCAATGAAGTGGTCAAATTCGCGCTGCGCTCGCGGGCCAGCCATGGCGGCCGCAACCCGTCCTGGACGAGCTACGAGAAGATCCGCGAAGTGATCGAGAAGCGGATGTTCAGCCAGGTCGAGGATCTGCTCCCGGTGATCAGCTTCGGGTCGAAGAAGGACGGGGATTCGGAGAAGAAGCACGAGGATTTCGTGCAGCGCATGGTGTCGCGCGGCTACACGGAACGGCAGGTGCGCCGGCTTGTGGAGTGGTACATGCGTGTGAAGCAGTCGGCCTGAGCTTGAGCGTCGGGGGGAGATAGAGCGACCTTGTACGTCATTGACCGGAGACCAAATCCTCACGGCAAGAACCTCGAGAACCGTCAGCGGGTGTTCGACCGCGCGCGCGCCGCCATGCTGCGTGCGACGCGCGACGCGGTGGCCAGCGGCAAGCTGCGCGAGGTGGGCCATGGCGAGGCGGTGAGCGTGCCGGCCGAGACGCTGCACGAGCCGAGCTTCCACGCGGTGTTCAACGGTGGGGCCCGCGACCTGGTGCTGTCGGGCAACAAGCAGTTCTCCACCGGGGACCGCCTGCGCCGGCAGCAGCAGGAGGAAGGGGCGGGCAGCGGCCACGGCGAGGCGGGCGATAGCGGCGACGGGCAGGACGGGTTCCGCTTCGTGCTGACGCGCGACGAGTTCCTCGACCTGTTCTTCGAGGATCTCGAACTGCCCGACCTGATCAAGCGCGAGATCAGCGCCAGCGACAGTTTCGTCCAGGCGCGGGCCGGGATCTCGAGCGACGGCTCGCCGACGGCACTCGATCTCGGCCGCACCATGCGCCACTCGATGGCGCGCCGGATCGGGCTGAAGCGGCCCAAGACCGAGGAGATCCGCGCGCTCGAGGACGAGATCGAGGCGCGGACCGGGGAAGGGGACCCCACCGAGGATCTCGAGGCGACGCTCGCGCTGCTTCGCCGGCGGCTCGGCCGCGTGCCGTGGATCGACCCGGTGGATATGCGCTTCCGCCGCTACGCGCAGGTGCCGCGGCCGAACGCGCGCGCGGTGATGTTCTGCCTGATGGACGTGTCGGGCTCGATGACGGAGGGCATGAAGGAGCTCGCCAAGCGCTTCTTCCTGCTGCTCCACGTGTTCCTCGAGCGCCGCTACAAGCGTGTCGAGATCGTGTTCGTGCGGCACACGGAGGCGGCCGAGGAGGTCGACGAGCAGACCTTCTTCACCGATCCGCGGACGGGCGGCACCATCGTGTCCTCGGCGCTGCTCGAGTTCCTGCGCATCCAGTCGGGCCGGTTCCCGGCCGACCAGTGGAACATCTACGTGGCGCAGGCGTCCGACGGCGACAATTTTTCGGGCGACACGGCCAAGGCGGCAGCACTCCTCGACGAGGATATTCTCCCCCTCGTGCAATACTACGCCTATATCGAGATCTCGGGGTCGGGTGCGGTGATCCGCGGCGAGACCGATCTGTGGCGTGGCTACGCGCGCGTGGCCGAAAAGGCGCCGCAACTCGCGATGCGCCAGGTCAGCGACAAGCGCGATATCTTTCCGGTGTTCCGCGACCTGTTCGCGCGCCGCGCCGCGGGTGCCTCCAAGTCGAAACAGGCGGAGCGCGTATGAGCCTGGTTCTCACGCGGAAATCCGAGCTGCTCTATGAGGGGCTCGACTGGAACTTCGACACCATCCGCCGGAGCTACGACGCGATCAAGGAGATCTCCGATCGTGAACTCGGGCTCGACATCTACGAGAACCGCATCGAGGTGATCACCGCCGAGCAGATGCTGGATGTCTACACGTCGCACGGCATGCCGTTGATCTACAAGCATTGGTCGTTCGGCAAGCGCTTCGTGACGCACGAGAATGCCTATCGCCGCGGGCTGATGGGGCTCGCCTACGAGGTGGTGATCAACTCGGATCCGTGCATCTCCTACCTCATGGAGGAGAACACCGCGACGATGCAGGCGCTGGTGATCGCGCACGCCGCCTTCGGCCACAACCACTTCTTCAAGAACAACCGCGTGTTCCGGCAGTGGACCGAGCCCGCAGGCATTCTCGACTATCTCGAATTCGCGAGGAGCTACGTCTCGGCCTGCGAGGAACGTCACGGCAGGCGGGCGGTCGAGCGGATCATCGACGCGGCGCACGCGCTGCAGGGGCAGGGGGTGCACCGTCATTCGGCATCGCGCCCGCTCGACCTGAAATCCGAGAAGGACCGGGCGCGCGAGCGACGCGAGCACGACGAGCGCACCTACAACGATCTGTGGCGCACGGTGCCCACGCCCGCCACCGCGGCGCGTCACGACCCGACCTCGGACCGGCGCCGCAAGCTCGGACTCCCCGAGGAGAACGTCCTCTATTTCCTCGAAAAATCGGCGCCGCGCCTGGAGGCGTGGGAGCGCGAGATCATCCGCATCGTCAGGCTGATCGCGCAATATTTCTACCCGCAGCCGCAAGTCAAAATGATGAACGAGGGGTGCGCCACCTGGACGCACCAGTACATCATGCAGCGCCTGCACGAGACCGGGCAGATCGACGACGCCGCGTTCCTCGAGGTGATCCACTCCACCACCAACGTCACGACGCAGCCCGGCTTCGACCATCCGGCCTCGTCGGGCTTCAACCCCTACGCGCTCGGCTTCGCGATGATGACCGATATCGCGCGGATGTGCGACGCGCCGACCGAGGAGGACCGCGCCTGGTTCCCCGACATCGCCGGCAACCGCGATCCGGTGGGAACGCTCAAGCACGCCTGGGCGGAATACCGCGACGAATCCTTCATTCTCCAGCATCTGTCGCCCGCGGTGATCCGTCAGTTCCGGATGTTCCGTCTGCTCGACGACCTGGCGAAACCCTACCTCCTGGTGGACGCGATCCATGACGAGGAGGGCTATCGGGAGATCCGCCGCTCGCTCGCGCGCTCCTACGATCCGGGCGCCTACAGCCCCGACATCCAGATCGTGGATGTCGACATGTCGGGCGATCGCTGCCTGCAGCTTGAACACCGCACGCGCCCGGGCCACGTGCTCCACAAGAAAGACGCGGAGGCCACGCTCAAGGCACTCGCGGACCTCTGGGGCTACGAGGTCAAACTCCTCGAGATCGACGATGCGAACGACTCCGTGCTTGCGCGGCACAGCGCCGCACCGGCCGAGCGTCGTTCCTGAGGCGATCCTGTCGGCCTTCCGCCGGCGTCAGGGAGAACGGCAGCGTCGTGACTGATGCCGAACGGGCCGCTCCCGCCTTCTGCCTACCTTGAACGATCCATCGATGCCCGATCGGCTGGCCGAAGCGGCTGAGGTGGTAACGAGGCATCCGCACCGATGCTGACGGGCGGGTGGAACGCGGGCCGCCCTCGAAAGGCAGCGTGAACTGGACGATGTCCATGAATGAACCGGTGACGAACGCGGTCCTTCCTGCCGCTGCGAAGGATCCGGCCTGGCTGGCGGTCTTTTCGTTATCGCTGGGCGTTTTCAGTCTCGTGACAGCAGAGTTCCTCCCGGCCAGTCTGCTGACCCCGATGGCCGCGACGCTCGGTGTCTCGCAGGCTCTGGTCGGGCAGGCGGTGACGGTGACTGCGGCTGCCGCACTGCTGGCGGCGCTCGTGGTCGCGGTGGTCACGCGTGGGCTCGACCGCCGCGTCGTTCTGGTCGGCTTCTCGGTGCTGCTGATCGCTTCGAACCTGCTCGTTGCACTGAGCACGAACCTGACCGTCCTGCTGCTGGCCAGGATCCTGCTCGGCCTGGCACTCGGCGGGTTCTGGAGCATGGCCACCGCGGTCGCCATGCGCCTGGTGCCGGCGGCCATGGTGCCGCGCGCGCTCTCGATCGTTTTCAGCGGCGTGCCGATCGCCACGATTGTCGCGGCGCCGGTCGGCGCCACTCTCGGACATCTGTATGGCTGGCGGGACGTCTTTCTGCTCTGCGCTTGCATCGGCGTGGTGACGCTGATGATCCAGCTGGCGTGCCTGCCGCGTCTCGCCTCCACCCATGAGGCTCGCATGGGCACGTTGACGCAGCTGGTGCGGCGGCCGGGCTTCGGGTTCGGGATGGTGTGCACCGTGCTGGTGTTCGGCGGGCATTTCGCCCTGTTCACCTATGTCCGACCCTACCTGGAGGGCGTGGCCCATCTGGGCATCAACACGCTGTCGCTGCTGCTGCTCGGCTTCGGTCTGGCGAACCTGGCAGGCACTCTGATCGCGGGTGCGCTGCTGGAACGCAGCTTGCGCCTGACGCTGGTGCTGTCGCCCCTGATCATCGGCTGTGCCGCATTGCTGCTCGCGCTAGCTCCTGGCGGGCTGCCGACCTGCGCGCTTCTGGTCGCATTCTGGGGAATGGCGTTCGGCGGCGTGCCGGTGGGCTGGTCCACCTGGGTCGCGCGTTCCGTGCCCGACGAGACGGAAAGTGCGGGTGGCTTGCTGGTGGCCGGCGTTCAACTGGCGATTGCCTGCGGTGCAGCGGCCGGCGGTCTCATCTTCGGATTGGGCGGCGTGCGAGGTGTCTTCGTGGCGAGCGGATCGCTGCTGTTGCTCACTGCGGCGCTGATTAGGCTGGGCATGGCAAAGGGAAACGTCTGAGCAGACGTCGCGGCGCCCGAATTGGCATAATATCCATTATGGGACTTAGGCTCTGGTTGCAGAGCCGGGGTGTCCAGATTGAACCACGTTGTCCGCCTTCCCGGCGGGGTCGGCGCGTCGCTTAAACCTAGGGCTCGACAGGTTTGCTGGCGTTAGATTGATGCACGGGTTGATGCGAGCCGAGGCCCTGGAGACTGTTATGCACTTGTCGACGTGCCGATACAGGTTTCGCAGGCATGAAGACTTGTTCTTTCTTGAAAGAAAGAACCAAAGAACTTCTATCCGATAGGTCCGCCGGCTGCGTCCAAACGGATAAAAGTCTTTTTGCTTCTTTTTCTTCAGAAAAAGAAGATCTCTTCAAGTCCGGCCGGCTCGGCGTGCATAACAGCCTCCAGAGAGCCGCAGGCGCGGAACAGTCTTCGGCCTGTGCATCAAACGTTGGTTTTCTAGGTTCTAGCGCAAGCCGGCGATGTTGAATCCGCCATCGACGAGGATGCTCTGCCCGGTGATGAACCGTGCCTCATCCGTGCACAGCCAAACCGCCACGTCTCCCACGTCTTCCGGCTCGCCCAGGCGCTTGAGGGCCGCGTGAGCCGCAATTGGCGTCAGCGCCTCCGTAGGGAGAACCGCGGTCATCGGCGTCCTGATCACACCGGGACTCACGTTGTTGATCCGGATGCCTCCAGCCCCGACTTCCAGCGCCACGGCACGGATCATGGCGTCGAGCGCGCCCTTGCTCGCCGCATAGACAGACAGGCCGGCGGTTCCGCCTGTCGCCGCAATCGACGACGTGTTGACGATGGCGCCGCCACGGCCCTGGGCCAGCATGGCCTCGACCTCATGCCTGACCAGCAGCCAGACACCCCGGACGTTGGTGGCCATCACCTGGTCGAAGTCGGCCGCCGTGAGCTGTGCGATTGGCTTGTAGGCCGTGACGCCCGCGTTGTTGAAGGCGGCGTCGATCTGCCCGAAACGGTCGAGGGCGCCCTTGATGAGAGCTGCAACCGCTGCCTCATCGGACACGTCGGTCGGGATCGCGGCGGCACGGCCGTCCGCCGCGGTGATCTCCCCCGCGACGGCCTGCAGCTCGGCCTCACGCCGGCCAGCCAGGACGACGGCCGCTCCTTCCCGTGCAAAGGCCAGCGCCGCCGCACGCCCGATGCCGGTGCCCGCACCCGTGACAAGCGCCACCTTGCCCAGCAGGCGACCCTGACCGGCGGCAAGCCGGTCCTTCAAGGCAGTCCGTTCGAGTGTATCGGGCATCATGGCCTCCATCCGCTGTTTCGAGACGTGGAGGATGGGTCCGCCCATTGTGTTGGATAATCCCCTATGATCGGCATGGCTTGGTGAGCAGGAGGCATCAATCATGCGCGGGACGGAATATGCGGAGCTGGCCGCCTTCGTGGCAGTGGCGCAAGAGCGCAGCTTCCGGCGGGCTTCCATGCGCCTCGGCCTCTCGCCTTCCGCCCTGAGCCACACCATTCGCGAGCTGGAAGAGCGGCTCGGGGCCAAGCTGCTCAACCGCACGACCCGCAGTGTCGCCCCGACCGATGCCGGCCTGGGCCTGCTCGACCGCCTCGCGCCCGCCTTTGCCGACATCGCGGGCGCGGTCCAGGCGGTGAGCGCCTTCCGGGACCGGCCTTCCGGCACCGTGCGGCTCAACCTGCCGAAGCTGGCGGCGCAAATGGCGCTCGCTCCAGCGTTCGGCCGTTTCGCACGGGCCTATCCGGACGTGCGCCTCGAACTAACGGTGGACGACGGGCTGACCGACATCGTCGCGGGCGGCTTCGACGCCGGCATACGTCCGGGCGAGCGTGTGCAGCGCGACATGGTGGCCGTGCGCGTGACGCCGGACCTGCGCACGGCGATCGTGGGTTCGCCTGGCTACCTCGCATCCCGACCACGGCCGCACACACCGCGCGACCTCCGCGGCCACGCCTGCATCAACTACCGGTGGGCGGGAACCGGGGCGCTCTACCGGTGGCCATTTGAAAAGGCGGGCGAGGTGCTCGAAGTCGCGGTTGAGGGGCCGCTGACGCTGAATGACACCGACCTGATCCTTGCGGCGGCGCTGGATGGGGTGGGCCTGGCCTGTATCCTCGAGGGCACCGTTACCGGTTACGTCGCGGCTGGGAGCCTCGTGCGCGTGCTGGAGGAGTGGTGCCAGCCATTCTCGGGCTTCTTCCTCTACTACCCCGGACGGCGCCAAGTGCCGACGGCGTTGCGCGCCCTGATCGACTTCCTTCAAATCAGCAACAAACCCTGAATCGAACTTTCGGGTCCGCTGCTACCGGAACCCCAGATAAGCCTTGCGCGAAGATGGTGTTGTAGTTAGCTATATCACCACATGAAGCGATCAGAGGCGCTGCCACAATGGTCCGGACCCCAGAGGCGCGAAGATCAGTCAATGAACAGATCGACCGAAGGATGGGGCGCGGCCGGCCGCTCTGCAGGAAGTGCCGCCACAGATGCCTGACCACGAGTGGCCCGACCATCGCTGGAACGATCGCGAGCCGATCTATCGACAGCTCCGCGACAGGATCGTCGCGATGATCCTCGATGGCGTCCTCGCCGAAGGTGATGTGCTTCCCTCGGTCCGGACGGTGAGCGCCGAATATCGCGTGAACCCCCTGACCGTCCTCAAGGGATACGACATCCTTGCGGGCGAAGGCGTCGTCGAGATGCGACGTGGACGCGGGTTCTTCGTGAATGCAGGCGCGCGCGGAGCGCTGCTCGACGACGAACGCCGCCGCTTCCTCGCTGAGCAATGGCCAGCGATCAGTGCCACGATCCAGCGCCTCGGCCTCTCGCCCACGGACCTTCCATTGCCCCCGTCGCCCAAGACGGAGCACGACTGAGATGGCCGTCATCGAGGCGCGGGGCCTCCGCAAGAGGTATCAGGCAAAAGCGGCATTGGACGGTCTCGACCTCACTGTCGCGCAGGGCCGCGTGCTCGGGCTGATCGGTCCGAACGGCGCCGGCAAGAGCACAACTCTGGCGGCCCTTGTTGGCCTGACGCCCTACGAAGGCCAGTTGACCGTGCTCGGCATGAACCCCTGGACCGACCGTGACAGGCTGATGAGCGATGTCTGCTTCATCGCCGACGTGTCGGTCTTGCCGCGCTGGATCCGCGTCGTGCAACTGCTCGATTACGTGGGCGGCGTCAGTCGGCGCTTCGATCGCGCGAAGGCAGAACGACTTCTCGCGGCAACCGATATCCGGCCCCGGGCCAAGGTTCGCGCCCTGTCGAAGGGCATGGTCACGCAGCTTCACCTCGCCATCGCGATGGCGGTGGACGCGAAGCTCCTGGTGCTCGACGAGCCGACGCTCGGGCTGGACATCCTGTATCGGAAACACTTCTTCGACGCCTTGCTGGGCGAGTATCTCGACGGCACAAGGACGATCGTGGTGACCACGCATCAGGTCGAGGAGGTGCAGAACATCCTCACCGACGTCGTGTTCATCGCGCAGGGACGCGCGGTGTTCGCGTCCTCGATGGAGGACATCGAGCACCGCTTCACCGAAATGCTCGTCCCGCCCGGGCAACTCGACGCCGCGCGTACGTTCGGACCGGTGCACGAACGCCAGATCATGGGACGCAGCGCGCTGCTGTTCGACGGCGTGGCCCGCGCGCGTCTCGCAGGTCTCGGCGACTGCCGGACGCCGGATCTCGCCGACCTGTTCGTGGCCCTGCTCGGCCCTGGGTCGCGTGCGCACGGGATCGCCGCATGAGCGGTCATGCCGGGGGCGCCACCCGGATGTCGGCCGCCACCGCCGCTGCGCGCTCCGGGATGCGGCTCATCGCCTGGTCGGTCCGTCGCGAGCTCTGGGAGAACCGCGCGATCCTCGTGACACCGCTCGCGGTCGCCTCCCTCGCGCTCCTCGGCTTCCTGCTCCGGATCCCCTTTCTCCCGGGCGACATGCGGGCGTCCTTCGCCCTTGATCCGTCGGACCGCGCCATCGATCTCGCCAAACCGTTCGGCTTCGTGTCGCTCGCCGTCATCGCGGCCGCGACGCTGGTGGGCATCGTCTACTGCCTCGGCGCACTGCACAACGAACGCCGTGACCGCAGCATTCTGTTCTGGAAGTCGCTGCCGGTCTCCGACCGGATCACCGTGCTCGCCAAGTTCCTGGTGCCGCTCGTGGTGCTGCCGCTCGTGACAGCCACGACGGTGATCGCACTCCAGCTGGCACTTCTCCTGCTGAGCAGCATCGTCCTTGTGCTCGACGGCATCGGGCCGGTCCCGCTCTGGAAGGGAGTGCCGCTCTTCCATCTCGATGTCGTCCTGCTCTACGGCGTCGCCACGCTGTCGGCCTGGTACGCGCCGGTCTATGCGTGGCTGCTGCTCGTCTCGGGATGGGCGCGCCGTGTCGTGTTCCTGTGGGCAATACTTCCGCCGCTCGCACTCTGCCTGGTGGAGAAGATCGCGCTCCGGTCGAACAATGTCGCGCATGCGCTGGGCGCCAGGCTCGGGGGCAGCGTTTTCGCGGCCTATTCCCCCGCACGTCCCGGGCAGGGCTTTGCAGGCCAGTGTCCGCGGCTCGACATCGCAGGCTTCCTCGGAACGGAAGCGCTTTGGACCGGCCTTGCAACGTCGGTCGTCCTCCTTGCCGCCTCTGTCTGGCTGCGCCGTCGGCGCGGCCCCATCTGACGCAACCCCGGAGACCAGCATGAGTGCGAGTGCCAGGCTGCCGTCTTTCCACCCCGTCACGTTCCGCTTCAGTGCCGCCAGAGCGCTCCAGGCGGCGGGAATGTTCTGGTTCCTCGTCGCACTCGTGGGCGAACTCTTCTTCGCCGCTGCGATCGCGGCGTTCTACAGCCGAGCGGCCGCACGCGGCGACGGCGAGGCCTGGAACCGGGTGATGACACATGGCCACGTGGCGGGCGAGCCGGTCGGGAACACGATGGTGGCTGTCCATCTCGTGTCCGCCGTGATCGTCATCCTCGGGGGCGCCCTGCAGCTCGTGCCGGGCATCCGGCGCGCCGCACCCGCCGTGCATCGCTGGAACGGGCGCCTCTACTTCGTGGCGTCCTTCACGGTCAGCCTCGCGGGTCTCGAGATGCTCTGGGTGCGCGGCTCAGTCGGCAGTATCTGGGAGCATGTCGGCCAAAGCCTCGACGGCGTGCTCATCATGCTCTTTGCCGCCCTGGCATTGCGGCAGGCGCTGATCCGCAATTTTCGGTCGCATGGACGGTGGGCGATGCGCCTCTATCTCGCCGTGAGCGCGTCGCTCTTTCTCCGGGCGAGCTTCGTGCTCACCCTTCCGCTTGGCCTCGATCAGGATGCGATCAACGGGCCGTTCCTCACGATGCTGTCGTTCGCGCAGTTCGTCGTGCCGCTCGCGATCTACGAACTCTACTGGCGCGCCCGCGATAGCGCCGGCGCCACGATCCAGGTGGCGACAGCGTCGGGACTGGTGCTGCTGACGCTGGTCCTCGGCGGCGGCATCGCGGGCGTCGTCGTGTCGATGTTCGGGCCCGAGCTGGCTCTCGCCTACGAGAACCGCACGTCGGTCGCCGAGCCCATCGAACGTGCCCTTGCGGCAGGCGGCCTGGCCGAGGCCCGACGACGCTACGAGATGATCAAGGCGATCAGCCCGCCACGTTACGATCTTTCCGAGACCGAGCTGAACCGGCTTGGATACAAGCTGCTCGCCGCCCGCCGCTGGCAGGACGCGGTCGGCATCCTTCACCTGAACGTCGACACCTATCCCCGATCTGGAAACGTCTACGACAGCCTCGCGGAAGCCTACATGGACAGCGGTGACACGGAGCAGGCGATCTCGAACTACAGAAAATCGGTTGCATTGATGCCGGGTAATGCGAATGCCTTGAGGATGCTGCGCCGCCTGGAAGCACGATAAGGACCGATCGACCACCGTTTACAGATGCAGGTCAGCAGGTAGCGTCGACCCCAACCAGGACAACCGGTCCTGAACCTGCATAACGAATGGGGTCTGGGGCCAAGGCCCCAGCGGGGTCCAGGGGCGTCATGCCGAAGGCGTGCTGCGCACGGGCCCCCGGCCTTCTTCTACCCAAACAGCGTCTCGCGCAGCTCGTCCCAACTGGCCCGATCCGGCGCGCACAGCATCCCGCCATCCAGATCGGTCGGCCGATACGCGGACCCATCCAGCCGCGCCGCATACCCGCCGGCTTCGCGGTGCAGCAGGAACCCCGGCAGGTGGTCCCAGGGCATCAGGTGGTTGTAGAGCAGGAAGTGGCAGTGCCCGCCGGCCGCCATCCGGTATTCATGGGCGGCACAGCGGTAATCCCAGCTGGCCATCACACCCAGCAGCCGCTTGGCCAGACCCTCGCGCCATTCGGGCCGGAAATGCCGCGGCGCCGCCTTGCCGGTCATCTCGGCGAACGGCGCGGGCGGGGCCACGCGCAGCGTCTGCGTGCGGCCGCCCGGGAAGAGGATCTCGGCGCCCTCCCCGCGTGCCGCGATCGCGGTGTCGCCGCCCAGCGGATCGTGGATCGCCGCCGCCACCACCTCGCCGTCGGCCACGATCGCCGCCATCGACCCGAACAGCGGCACGCCGGCCGCGAAATTGGCCGTGCCGTCGATCGGATCGACGACGATCGCGAGCTTCGTGCCCTGCAGGCGCCGGATGACCTCCGGGTCGCGCGCGCAGGCTTCCTCGCCGACCAGCACGGCGCCGGGAAAGGCGCGCGTCAGGCGCTCGCCGATCGCGACTTCGGCGAGCTCGTCGGCTTCCGTCACCAGGTCGAGCGGTCCCGATTTGCGACGGATGTCGCCCTCCGCGAGCCGGCGGAAGCGCGGCACGATCTCGGTTGCCGCGACCTCGGTCAGGATCTCGGACAGGATCACGGCCTCGCGTCGTCCCACGCTCATGCCGGCCGCTCCCCGGATGCGGTCTGCTCGAAACGCGCCCGATCGGCCGGAAGCAGCCGCACGGTGACGTCGACGCCGGCCTCCGTGTCCGTGCGGGCCAGCACCTCGCCGTGCTCGTACAACCAGGCGAGCCGGGCGCCGTCGGTCAACGCCAGGCCATACTCCGCCTGCTCCATCGCCGCCGCGATCTGCCGGTCGATGGCACTCTTCAGCAGATCGAGCCCCATGCCGGTCAGCGCCGAGACGGCGATACTTCCCGCGGTGGGCCCGATCGCGTGGCCGGGCGGTACGAGGTCGATCTTGTTCAGCACCTCGATCGTGCGGGACGGCCAATCCTCGTCGAGTGTCGCGTCGCGCACCATGCCGTCGAGAACGGCGCTCACGTCCGCGCGTTGCGCCGCGGTGTCGGGATGGGCCGCGTCGCGCACGTGGAGAATGACATCGGCCTCGGCGACTTCCTCGAGCGTCGCGCGGAAGGCGGCTACGAGCTCGGTCGGCAGCTCGCTGATGAAGCCCACCGTGTCGGACAGGATCGCGCGCCGGCCGGACGGCAGGCGCAGGCCGCGCATGGTGGGATCGAGCGTCGCGAAGAGCTGGTCGCGGGCGTGGACGGCGGCGCCGGTGAGCGCGTTGAACAGCGTCGACTTGCCGGCGTTGGTGTAGCCGACCAGCGCCACCGTCGGAAACGGCACGCGACGACGCGCGTCGCGGTGAAGGCCGCGCGTGCGGCGCACCTGTTCGAGCTGGCTCTTGAGCCTGACGATGCGGTCGGTGATCAGCCGCCGGTCCGCCTCGATCTGCGTCTCGCCGGGGCCACCGAGAAAACCGAAGCCGCCGCGCTGGCGCTCGAGATGGGTCCAGGAGCGGACCAGCCGCGAGCGCTGGTATTCCAGATGGGCGAGCTCGACCTGCAGCGCGCCTTCGCTGGTGGCCGCGCGCTCGCCGAAGATGTCGAGGATCAGCCCGGTGCGGTCGATGACCTTGCGATCCCAGAGGCGTTCGAGATTGCGCTGCTGCACCGGCGTGAGGCTCGCATCCACCACCACGAGCGATGCCTCGGCCTGGTCGAAAGCGGATTTCAGCCCCTCGACCTGGCCTTGCCCGAGCAGGGTCGCGGGCCGGCGCTCGCGGAGCGGCAGGATGGTCTGTTCGACGACCACGAGGCCGATGGACGCGGCCAGACCGACCGCCTCGGCGAGGCGCGCGTCGGCGGCCCGCCCCGAATCGTGCCGCTCCCATGGCAGCACCACGCCGGTGCGCGTGAGCGCCGTGCGAGCGTCGTGGCCGCCCGGATCGCCGTTAGAGCGTGCTGCCGCCAGGGCCGATCTCCCGCGGCAACGCGGCCCCGGGGGTGGCCGCCCCCTCCGTCTTGACGCCGTCGAACAGCTGGATCGGGGCGCCGGGCATCACGGTGCTGATCGCGTGCTTGTAGACGAGCTGCGTGTGCCCGTCGCGCCGGAGCAGCACGGAGAAGTTGTCGAACCAGGTGATGATGCCCTGCAGCTTCACGCCGTTGACGAGGAAGACCGTGACCGGTGTCTTCGCCTTGCGAACGTGATTGAGGAAGACGTCCTGCACATTCTGGGAGCGTTCGGTCGCCACGGGCAGATCTTTCTTATGGTTGGCCCCGGAAGGGGCGGCGGTGGGCCGAACATAGCAGCCGGGCTGCTGGGTTCAAGAAGGCCAGGGGCTCTGCCCCTGGACCCCGCTAAGGGTAGTCACCCTTAGAACCCAGTTGTTGAAGTATAGGGGATCCAAGGGGTGACTACCCCTTGGCGGGTCCAGGGCAGAGCCCTGGCCTTACCCAGCCTGCCGCTCCTCGGAATTGACGCCCAGCTGCTTGAGCTTTCGATGCAAGGCGCTGCGCTCCATGCCCACGAAGCCCGCCGTCCGGCTGATATTCCCGCCGAAGCGCAGCAGCTGCGCCTGCAGATACTGCGTCTCGAACAGGTCGCGCGCATCGCGCAGCGGCAGCCCCATCACGTCGGCGCCCGGCTCGAAGTTCAGCAGCACCGGCGCGCCCTGGCTGATCTCGGGCGGCAGCATCTCGGCACGGATCGGCTCGGCGGCCGAACCCGGCGCCATGATCAGCAGCCAGTCGATCAGGTTGCGCAACTGGCGCACGTTGCCGGGCCAGTCATAGGCCTGCATGGCCGCCAGCGCGTCGGCCGAGAGTTGGCGGCGAGGAACGCCCGCAGTCTCCGCCGAGCGCGCGAGAAAGGCGCGGGCGAGTTCGGGGATGTCCTCGCGCCGCTCCCGCAGCGAAGGCAGCCGCAACGGCACCACGGCCAGCCGGTAGAACAGATCCTCGCGGAACCGGCCGGCGGCGATCTCCCCCTGCAGATCGCGGTTGGTGGTGGCCAGCACACGCACGTCGACCTTCACCCGCATGGCGCCGCCGATGCGTTCAAACGTCTGGTCCTGCAACGCGCGGACGATCTTGCCCTGCGTCTCGAGCGGCATGTCCGAGACCTCGTCGAGCAGCAGCGTGCCGCCATGGGCGCGCTCGAGCAGGCCGGTGCGGCGCTTGACGCTGCCCTCGACCGAGCCTTCGAGACCGAACAGCTCCTCCTCGAACCGGCCCGGCGCCAGCGTCGCGCAGTTCAGCGCCACGAACGGCCCCTCGGCACGGCGCGAGCGCGCGTGGATCATGCGGGCGGCGACCTCCTTGCCCGCGCCCGCCGACCCCGAGACCAGCACGCGCGAACCGGTGGGCGCCACCCGCTCGATCTGCTGGCGCACCGCGCTGATCGCCTGGCTGTCGCCGTCGAGATGTGTTTCGGGACCGGCGCGCAGCCGGAGTTCGGCGTTCTCGCGCGCCAGGCGGGCGGCCTCGAGTGCCCGTGAGATGCACAGCAGCAACCGGTCCGACTTGAACGGCTTCTCGACGAAATCGTAGGCGCCCTGCTGGATCGCGGCCACCGCCGTCTCGATCGTGCCGTGGCCCGAGATCATCACCACCGGCACCGCCGGCACCTCCTCGCTGATGGCCGCGAGGATGCCCAACCCGTCGAGCCGCGAGCCCTGCAGCCACACGTCGAGGATCACCAGCGCGGGCCGGCGCGCGCGGAAGGCGGCGATCGCCGCATCGCTGTCGCCCGCCTGACGGGTCTCGTAGCCTTCGTCCCGCAGGATGCCGTCGATCAGGAGCCGGATATCGGGCTCGTCGTCGACGATCAGAATTTCATGCGCCATCGTGATCTCTCAGAGGCAGGGTCAAGATCGCGATTGCTCCTCCATGCTCCGGACGGTCGTCGAGTGTGACCGTCCCGCCATGGTCCTCCATGATCTTTTTCACGATGGCAAGCCCCAGACCGGTGCCGCGCGGCTTGTGCGTGACGTAAGGCTCTGTAAGTCGGTCGTGATCCTCGGACGGCAAGCCGACGCCGTTATCGGCGACCGCGATGCGCACGCCCTGCCCCGCCGCCTCGACCGCGACGGTGACCTGACCGGCTGGCACGGTGTCGCCCTTGCGCATGGCGATCGACTCGGCGGCGTTCAGCAGCAGGTTGGTGACCGCCTGCCCCAGCAGCCGCCGGTCGCAGGACGCCCGGCAGGCGGGCTCGGCGATCGCCGTGGTCCAGGTGATCTCCGGATGCGCGTCGCGCTGCAGGATCAGCGCCTCGCGCGCGACGCGTCCCACATCCTCGTCCTTCATCACAGGCTGCGGCATGCGGGCAAAAGCAGAAAACTCGTCGACCATGCGGCCGATATCGCCGACGCTGCGCACGATGGTGTCGGCGCATTGCGCGAACGTCTCCGGATCCGACTGGATCTCGCGCAGGAAGCGCCGCTTGAGGCGCTCGGCGGAGAGCTGGATCGGGGTCAGCGGGTTCTTGATCTCGTGCGCAATCCGGCGCGCGACATCGGCCCAGGCGGCCTTCCGCTGGGCCGCCTGCAGCTCGGTGATGTCGTCGAACGTGACGACGAACCCGTCGAACCGCCCGCCCCGCATCTCGGCCCCGGTGCGCACCAGCAGCGTGCGCTGGCGCCCGGCGGCACGCACCGAAAGCTCCGCGATATGCGGCCGGTCGGGATGGTTGCGCGCTTCGGCCAGCAACGGAGAAAACTCGGGCACCACCTCCGCCATGCGGTGCGCCACCGCCGCGAGCAGGTCGGCCCCGAGCAGTTCGGAGGCGGCGCGGTTGGGAAGTTCGATGCGCTGCTCGGCATCGAGCCCGATCACGCCGGCCGACACGCCGGACAGCACGGTCTCCGTGAACCGCCGGCGCTCGTCGATCTGGCTGTAGGCCGACATCAGCTCGGTGCGCTGCGAGCTCAACTGGTCGGTCATGCGGTTGAACGCGCGGCTCAGCCCCGCCACCTCGTCGTCGGCGCGCCCCTCGGCCACGCGCACGCCGAGATCGCCGGTGCGCACGCGCTCGGCCGCCACGATCAGCGCACCCAGCGGACGCGCGATCTGGTTGGCCAGCACGAGCCCGATCAGCGCCGCCACCGCCAGCACCAGGAGTGCGATCAGCGCGAAGATGAGCACGAACGTGATCTGCAGCCCCGAGCGGTGCCGGTCGAGCCGGTCGTATTCGGCGACCGCCTCCTCGGTGCGCTGCATGTGGCCGAGGATCACCGGATCGACGGGACGCGCGATCTCCAGCATCAGCATCTGCGGCGAGTGCAGCGCGATCCAGGCGCGCACCGTGGTGTGGTCGGGGCTGTCGAGGATCGCCACTTCCCCGGACCGGGCCTTGAGAATCATCGAGGGCGGCGGTTCCGCAGGCACCGTGGACGCCCCCATCGATGCCATCACCTGCAGCGTCACCGGGTCGAACAGGGTCGCCTCGGTCAGGCCGTTCAGCGATCCCTGATCGAGCAGGATGCGGGTGACCTCCTCGGGGTCGGCGATCACCAGCTCGCCCGCATGGGCGACCGTGAGATCCTCCGAGAGGTTCATCGCGTCCGACCGGATCGCATCGTTGTGCTCGGTCAGATAGCCGCGCGCCGCCGCCAGGCTCTCCTCCAGCGCCGTGTGCACGCGCACGTTGAACCAGGCCTGGATGCCGACATGGAACAGCACGCTCGCGAAGAACGCGACCACCAGCGTGGGGATGATGGCCACCACGCTGAACAGCATCACCAGCCGCACATGCAGCCGCGCCCCGGCCGCCCCGCGCCGGCGCTCGAGCCAGACGCGGGCCACGCGCCCCACCACCGACAGCCCGAGCAGCAGCAGGGCCGCGGCGTTGGCGATCAGCAGGGCAATATCGAGATGCGGCCGCCGCGTCAGCGTGAGGCCGCCGCTCAGCACCACGAAGGTCACGAGCCCGGTGACGAGTGCGACCGTCGCCAGCACCACGGTGGCGATCTTGCCCAGCAGCGTGTCGGCCACGCGCTGGGCGAACACCGAGGGCGATGCGCCGCGCCATGACGAGGCGAGATCGTCGGTGCCGCGCGGGAACCGGGGTGGGATGACGTTCATCTAGGAAGGATCTTCTTTTTCTGAAGAAAAAGAAGCAAAAAGACTTTATCCATTGGGATGCGTCCGGGTTTTATGGGTAAAAGTTCTTTGGTTCTTTCTTTCAAGAAAGAACAAGCCTTCTAGCCAAGCCCACGGATCACCGGAATCTCCAGGTCCCGGATCTTCTTGCGCAGCGTGTTCCGGTTCAGCCCGAGCACGGAGGCCGCCTTGATCTGGTTTCCCTTCGTGGCCGACAGCGTCATCGTGATCAGCGGCCGCTCCACCTCGGCGATCACGCGGTCGTAGATGTCGCGCAGCGGCATGCCATCCTTGCTGGCGGTGAGGAACTGCTTGATGTGGCGTTCCACCGCCGCGGCCAGCGAGTCGTTGCCGGCGGGACCTTCGTGCTTCTCGCCCGACATCTCGTGGGTCTCGGCGAGCTCGCTCGCGATCACCTCCTCGGAGATGGTCTCCTGCGGATAGAGTGCCGCCAGCCGCCGCATCAGGTTCTCGAGCTCGCGCACGTTGCCCGGCCAGCGATACGCGCGCATCGCGTCGAGCGCTCCTTCGGTGAGCGTCTTGCTGCCGAGCCCGCTCTCGCCCGCGCGCTCGAGGAAGTGGCGCGCCAGGAGGGGGATGTCTTCCGTCCGCTCGCGCAATGGCGGCAGCCGGATCGGCACGACGTTGAGGCGATAGAAAAGATCCTCGCGGAACGAGCCGGCGCGGATCGACTGGCGCAGGTCGCGATGCGTCGCGGCGACGATCCGCACGTTGGCGCGGATCGGCTGGCGGCCGCCGACCGTGGTGAACTCGCCCTCCTGCAGCACGCGCAGCAGCCGGGTCTGCGCCTCGGGCGGCATGTCGCCGATCTCGTCGAGGAACAGCGTGCCGCCGGCGGCTTGCTCGAAGCGGCCCTGGTTGCGGTTGGTGGCGCCCGTGAACGCACCGCGCTCATGGCCGAACAGCTCGCTCTCGATCAGCTCGCGCGGGATCGCCGCCATGTTGATCGCGACGAACGGCCCTGCCCGCCGGCGGCCATAATCGTGCAGCGCGCGAGCCACCAGCTCCTTGCCGGTGCCGCTCTCGCCGTTGACCATCACGGTGAGGTCGGCCGTGGTGAGCCGCGCGATCGAGCGGTAGATTTCCTGCATCGCGACCGAGCGCCCGATCAGCGGCAGCTTGCCTTCCGCGTCGCGCTCCTCTCCCGAGGGTGCCGGCGCGGGCAACGGCGCCTGCAGGGCGCGTGCGACAACGGAGAGAAGCTCCTTCAGGTCGAACGGCTTGGGCAGGTATTCGAACGCGCCGCGCTGGGTGGCCTTTACCGCGGTGATCAGCGTCGACTGCGCGCTCATCACGATCACCCGGAGCTCGGGCCGCACCCGCTTGATGCGCGGGATCAGGTCGAGCCCGTTCTCGTCGGGCATCACCACGTCGGTGATGACCAGGTCGCCCTCCCCGTCCTCGACCCAGCGCCAGAGCGTCGACGCATTTGCCGTGGTGCGCACCTGGTATCCCGAGCGTCCCAGCGCCTGGGTCAGCACGGTGCGGATCGAGCGATCGTCGTCGGCGACCAGAACGGTGGGGAGCGTCATCGTCTTGTTGTCCTGACGTCGTGCGTGCTCATAGGGCGGCACCGCTGTCCTCGTCCTCGACCAGCACCGGCAGGTGCATGCGGACTTCGGTGCGGCCGGTATGGCTTTCGACCTCGATCATGCCGCCGTGGTCGCCCACGATCTTGGCGGCGAGCGCCAGACCGAGGCCGCTGCCCGCAGGCTTGGAGGTGACGAACGGCTCGAACAGATGCGGCTTGATGTCCTCGTTGATGCCCGGCCCGGTGTCGCGCACGGTTACCAGCAGCGGCAGATGGACCTTGCGCGGCGTTCCCGGCACCGCGATGCGCAGGCCGTGATGGTAGGCGGTGCAGAGCGTGATCTCGCCCGATCCCGTCTCGCCCCCGCTGATCGACTCGGCCGCGTTCTTCACCAGGTTCAGCAGCACCTGGATCAGCTGGTCCCGATTGCCCCAGACCGGCGGCAGCGACGGGTCGTAGCGCTCGTGGATGCGGATATGCCCGGCAAACCCCGACTGCGCGAGTTTCCTGACATGCTCGAGCACGCGGTGGATGTTCACGGGCCGGCGCTCGATCGGCTTCTCCGAGAACATCTCCATCCGCTCGACCAGCGCGCGGATGCGGTCGGCCTCGTCGCGGATCAGCACGGCCAGCTCGCGGTCGCCCGCGTCGGTCGCCGTGCTCTCGAGCAGTTGGGCCGCGCCGCGGATCCCCGAGAGCGGGTTCTTCACCTCGTGCGCCAGGATCGCCGCCATGCCGGCGACCGACCGCGCGGCGTTGCGGAAACTCAGCCGCCGATCGAGTGCGCGCAGGCCGGCACTCTCCTGCAGGGTCAGCAGCACCAGGTTCTCCTGCTCCGCGAGGCGGGTCGCCTGGACGGACACTTCATGTTTGGACAGGCGCGGGCTTTCGAGTGTGAGGTCGTGTTCGGCGAAGCTGCCGCCGCGCTGGCGCACCTGGTCGATCAGCATGAACAGCGGATTGTCCTGCGGGATCAGGTCGTGCAGGCGCAGATGGCGAAGTTGGCTGACCGAGAGCGAGAAGAACGGCTCGGCCGCCGCGTTGGCGTTGCGGATCGCGTCGTGCTCGTCGATCACCAGGACGGCGAGCGGCAGCGCGTCGAGGATGGCCACCGCGCTGTCGTCGAGCGGGAGAGATGCGGGCATCGCCGGGGATTTCGGCATGGGCACCGTGATCTGCTTGTTCACGCGCTTCAGGCCGCCCACGCGGTCGAGTCCGGGACGTTCACGTCGGCGGCGCAATTTTCCGGCGCGCCTTCGACCCTGGCTCCTAGCGCGCCGTCGGCGCCATCGCCCAGCGCGCCTCCGGCTCTATCGCCCAGCGCGCCCTCGGCTTTATCGCCCGGCGCGCCTTCGACATTGTCTTCTAGCGCGCCTTCGGCGCGACGCGCCCGGTCGCGACGCACGAAGCCGCGCGCGAGAAGCGCGTCGTAGAAGCCCTCGATCAACGCGATCGCCGCCTCCGCGTCGGGCGCACGGTTGACGCGCGCGCGATACTCTGCCGAGCCGGGCAGCCCCTGCGAATACCAGGACACATGCTTGCGTGCGACCCGCGAGCCGGGCTCGCGTCCGAAATGCACGAGCATCGCGTCGTAATGCGCGAGCACGATCTCCCGCTCGGCGGCGAGATCGGGATCGGCCGGCACCGCATCGCCGCGGAGATACGCCGCCACCTGCGCCGGAAACCAGGGCCGCCCGTAGCAGCCGCGGCCCACCATCACCGCGTCGGCCCCCGACGCCGCGAGCGCGTCACCCGCATCCTCGACGGTACGAATATCGCCGTTCACCACCACCGGGATCGCCACCGCGTCCTTCACCCGGCGGACGAAATTCCAGTCCGCGGTGCCTTCGTAGAATTGCTGCCGCGTGCGGCCATGGATCGTTACCATGCGGATCCCGGCACGCTCCGCGATCCGCGCCAGCGCCGGCGCATTCAGGCTGGCATGGTCCCAGCCCATCCGCATCTTCAGCGTCACGGGCACGGGCACCGCGCGCGCCACTGCCTCGAGCAGTGCCGCCGCGCGCACCTCGTCGCGCATGAGTGCCGAGCCCGCCATCTGGCCCACCGCCACCTTCTTCACCGGGCAGCCGAAATTGATGTCGACGATCGCCGCCCCGCGCGCGACCGCGATGCGCGCCGCCTCGGCCATGGCAGTGGGCTCGCAGCCGGCGAGCTGCACCGCGGCCGGGCCGTCATCGGCCATGTCGGCCATGCGCAGCGTCGCCGCGTTCTCGCGGATCATCGCCCACGACGCGATCATCTCGGACACCAGCAGCCCCACCCCGAAGCGTGACACTTGGCGGCGGAACGGCAGGTCGGTCACGCCGGACATCGGCGCCAGGATCACCGGCGCGTCCAGCGTCACCGATCCCAGGACCAGCGGGCCAAGCGCGAACGATCCGGGCTGGCCGGAGGCAAGATTGATTGGGTTGCCCATGATTTGGGCAAACTAGAACACCAAACTGAGAGACGCAATCACATCCGCGCAACCCGGGTCGGCGGCACCTCCCGTACGCCCGCGTTTTCCGCAGGCATGTGGCGCGGGATTGACCTGCTCTGGACAACCCGGCGGCGTCGTGCAATCGCGCCTCGCCCACCAGCCTGGCACGGAGAAGTCCCATGATCCCCCGCATCGGCACCGGCTTCGACGTTCACGCCTTGGCACCCGCGCGCAAGCTCGTCCTCTGCGGCATCGACGTGCCGTATGAGCGTGGTTTGACGGGACATTCCGACGCCGATGTCGGCATCCACGCGCTGTGCGACGCGATCTACGGCGCGCTGGCCGAGGGCGATATCGGGCGCCATTTTCCGCCCAGCGAGGACACATGGAAGGATGCCGACAGCGCCAGGTTCCTGCGCCACGCGGGCGCGCGGATCGCGGCGCGGGGCGGCAGGCTCGCGAATGCGGACGTGACGCTGATCTGCGAGCAGCCGCGCATCGGGCCACATGCCGAGGCGATGCGCGCGCGGCTGGCGGAGTTGCTGGGGGTGTCGATGGGATTGATCTCGGTGAAGGCGACGACCACCGAGAGGCTCGGATTCACCGGACGTGGAGAGGGTATCGCGGCGCAAGCCGCGGTGATCGTGCTGGTCCCCGAAGAATAAGATTGGGGCGTCGTGCGTAGCACGCCTTCGGCATGACCCCAAACCCCGCCAGGCTTGAGCCGCGAAGCGGATCAAGGCCGGTCCTGGACCTGGCTTATGTATCGGGGTCTGGGGCCAAGGCCCCAGCGGGTCCAGGGCAGAGCCCTGGCCTTACTTGCTAAAGCCACCCTCGAACGCGAAAGTCCCAACCTTCTCCCGTCCGTTCGGAAACTCCCGCGCCCGCACCTGCTCCGGCAGCGTCGTCGGGTCCGCGCGGCGCCCCACCGCCGCCATCATCTCCACGCGGTGCCCCACCGGCACGTGCAGCTCCGCGAAGGCGGTGTCCATGTCGAAGCCGACCATGCCGTGCGCGTGGTAGCCGAGCATCTGCGCCTGCAGCGCGAACTGCGCCCAGCCGGCGCCGCAATCGAAGGAGTGGCTGACCGACGGAATCTCCTCGGTCTTGCCCGGCGGCAGCATCGTGGATTTCGACACGAACACCACCAGCGCGCCGGCCTGCGCCGCCCAGCCGCGGTTGAACGGGATCAGCAGGTTGAGGAATCGCTCCCAGTTCGGCGTGTCGCGCAGCGCGTACAGCAGTCGCCAGGGCTGCGAATTGTACGAGGACGGCGCCCAGCGCACGGCCTCGAACATCTGCATCAGTGCCGGCTCCGGCACCGCCTCGCCCGTGTAGGCGCGCGGCGACCAGCGTTCGAGGAAAACCGGCGCGATCTCGTGATCGGCCGTGCGGGGTGCTTGTTCGCTCATTCCGTCACCCTAGTCGAAGGAGAGCGTCCTGTCAGGTGAACGCGATGATAGCCGCCGCGATCGGCATCGCGCCCAGCACGACCCAGGAGCACATCGAGGCGGTGGCGAGAAAAGTCGAAAAGCGGCTTCTCCGTCGCGTGGTCTGATGGAACGCTTTTGCGTCTTCCATGTCTTCCTCATCGCGGTGGTTCGACATGCCGGGCGGTGTAGCAGGGCAGTTCGCCACTGTGTGTAACGATGCATCACGCAGCACGTCCGAGTTGTTCAACGCCCTTTCGCGGGCATGTGCAAGCGCCGACGACAGTTGATGGCCTGACGGCGATCCCGGCTACTTGCTCCGAACGCGCAACAACTGTCGCAACCGCAATGCCCTGGCGCCCGAAGCACCACGGAACTGTCAGCAACTGGCGCGACGCTCGAAATGCGACAGAGCTGGCGCGTCGGCGGCCACCCGCTCGATCGACGCGACCGCCGCCAGGGGCGGACCGTGCAGGCAGGAGTGGTGCAGCCGCGCGACCGCCTCGGGGCACCCTTGCACCAGCGCCTCGACCGTGCGCGCGCCGCGATTGCGCACCCAGCCCGCGACGCCGTGCCGGCGCGCCTCGCGCACCATCCAGTCGCGGTAGCCGACACCCTGCACCCGGCCGCTGATCGTCCATGCTTCCGCAACCAGGGCTTCGTCGATGCGGCTCATGCCGTGTCCGCGCACAGTTCCAGGAAATGCTGCACGCGAGCGAGGTCGGCCTCCAGCCGGTCGCGCGCCGCGCGCCAGGTCTCGGCCTCGCCCCACTGTTCCGCTTCCCACTCGGCCTCGAGCGTGGCGACAGCCGCCGCTTGCGCGAGCCCGATCCGCCCCGCCAGAAAGGCCATGCCCAGGACCAGGCTGCCCAGCGCCGGCACGACCGCGCGCAGTGCTGCGAGCGACGCGGCGTCGAGGCGCTCGAGCGCCGGCCGTAGCGAGGCCGCCACCGCGTCGGGCTGGCCCGCCGGCATCACGCCTTCGGTCACACGGAACGCGGCCCCCGTTTCCGCCTCGATCCAGTCCAGGAAAGGCTGCCACACCGCCTGCTGCCGGCGCACCAGGGGTGCGGGCGCGTGCGCTCGGTAGCACAGCATGTCGGTGTCGGCGGCGCGGCGCAGCGCCTCGATCGTCCCCGCCCGGTCGGCCAACACCTGCACCGACGCGGTCGCCGCCAGCCGGGTGAGCGTGAGGTCGGTGAAGCGGTAGGCCCCGCCACGCACCCCGCCGCCTGCCGCGTTCCACTCCGCCGCGATGGCGGCCGCGAGCGGCGCGCCCGCGACGCGCAGCTCGCCGCCGTCGGGCAGGCGAAGCGGGCGCCCGTCGAGCAGGATCCTGCCGTCCACCGCTTCCGCGCGCTCCCAGTTGCGCGTCGCACTCACCGGAACAGGCCGAGCGAGCGCAGGATGTCGGCGGGCTTGGGCGCTTTCGGCGCCGGCCGCGCGGCCACGTCCGGGTTCGCGTCGCAGGCCGCACCCGCCGGCGCACCCCGACCGAAGCTCAGCGCCACCCGGCCGCCTTCGTCATGCGCGAGCGACGCCTCGGGCGCCGCGACCGTGCCGCCCACCAGCACCGGCGCGCTGGCCGCGGCCACGCCGAGCCGCACCACCGGCCGGAGATGCAGTGCCAGCGCGCCGGTGGGCAGGTTCACCGTGCCGTCGCCGTCGATCGTCAGCAGCCGGCTGTCGAGCGAGAGGCTCGCGAGCTGCACCAGGCCGGCCGTGACCTGGCCCACCGCCGCGGCGCAGCGCACCCGCTCGATGCCGCCGCCGAGCGGAAGATGCGTCGCGCGCAGGGCGGGTGCCAGCATTCCGCCCGAGATCGTGCCGTCCACCAGGGTCGCGGCAAAGCTGCCATCGAGGGTCGCGGGATCGATCCGCCCGTCCGGCGCGGTGCCGTGCAGGTTGCCGGCGAGGTCGAGCGGGCCGCTGATCCCGCCACCCGTCCCCAGCAGCGCCGCGACGAGGCTCGCCGGCACCAGGTGGCCGTCGAAAACAGCCGTGAAATCCGGTGGTTGATGGGAGAAGTCCTCGTTCCAGGTGAGCCATGGCGGCGCGTCCCTCAGAGCGGCCGCGATGCGGAGCGGGCCGCCCGGGTGCCGGTCGAGCTCGAAGCGGGAGGGCGGCATCGGTGCGGCGCCGATCAGCAGTCTCGCGGCGGCGAGCGTGGCCGTGAGATCGCCGTCGGCGGCGCGCTTGGCGGCGAGATGTCCGTCCACGACGATCGCGGCATGACGGTCGAGCGGGCGCCCGAACTCGGCGGCGACGGCGCCGGGATCGGGCAGGTCGAGGGTTTCCGCGGCGTCGATCCGGGTCGCACCATCGGGATCGCGGGCGATCGTGCCGTGCAGGCCGGCCCGCGTGCGTCCGAGTGCCACTGCCACGTCGAGCGGCGCCGCGGCGGCGGCACCGTGGGTCCAGGCGAGCAGGTTGCCGACCGCGTGCCCGTCGATCGTGAAGGCCTCGCCGTGCAGCGTGCCGGCCAGCGCGAGCACGACGGGTGCGGTGGCGTCGGCGGCGTCCACCTTGAGACGTGCCAACGCGAGGCCCGGCAGCACGCGCCCGGCATCGGCCGTCGCGGTCTCCGCGTGCAGCGCGGACAGCGTCCAGCCGCCCGCCTCGCGCTGCGCCACGCGCGCCACGAGCCGGACCCCGTCCGCCGCCGGCAGGTGGGCCAGGGGGAACAGCCCCTCGAGATCGGCGAGTGCGCGGAGGTGCGCGTGCACCACGCCCGCGAAGCCGCGCCCATGCAGCGGATCGGCGAACTGCCCGTCGATGCCGAGCTGGTCGGGGCCGAACTGGTCGGGGCCGAGCTGGTCGGGCGCGTCGGCGTGGCCGTGGGCGGGTGCCAGCGTGAGCGAGGCGCGCAGCGGGAACGGATGGGCCGCATCCGCCGCCTCCAGCGCCTGCGGCGGACCGGCCGCCAGCGACAGCGAGAACGGCGTCGCCGCGTGGCGGCCGGCCAGGTACAGCGTGAACGAGCTCGCCTCGCCCTGCTGCTGGGCGATGAGATGGTCGATCGCGATGTCACCAGACCCGAGGCCCTGGCCGAGCCAGGGCAGGTTGCGCCAGGCGAGCCGGCCGCCGTCGATGTCGACGCTGGAGATGGTGAGCTTCACATGCGCCGACGGGTGCGGCGCGGGCAGCACCTCGCCCGCGGCGCGGAGCTGGACCGCCGGTGCTGGGGGCGGCGGTGCTCGGGGCGCCGGTGCCGGGGGCGACGGTGCTGGGGGCGTGAACACCCAGTTCGGGCGGCCATCGGCGGTGCGTTCCACCAGGATGTCGGGATTCTCCAGCACCAGGCTGCGCACGATCACGCGCCGGCTCAGCAGGGCGGCCAGGTCGAGCGTCGCCTGCACCTCCGAGGCATGTGCCATCGCGGGGCGTGACGCGCCGTCGACATTGGCGAGCGCCACGTCACTGGCCACGAAGCCGGGCGACGGAAACAGGATGAGGTGGATCGGACCCGCGATGGTGAGCCGGCGCCCGGTCGCGTGGAAGGCGGCCGCCTCCATCCGCGCGCGCAGGAAGCCCGCATCGACGCGCGTGAGCGCCACCCCCGCCAGCACGAAGGCCAGGACGAGCAGGGCGAGCGCGCCCGCGATGCGGATCGCGCGTCTCGGGCCGGGAGCGCTGGGGGTGGCTTGCATCAGGACCTTTGGGGTGGTGGTGGCGCGGGCGCCTCGAAGCCGAGCGCGGCGAACGTCTCGCGCATATGCGGCGGCAACGGGGCCGCGACCGTGATCCGGCCGCCGCGCGGGTGCGGCAGGGCGAGTGCCCTGGCATGGAGGTGCAGCTTCGCGGGGAAGCCGTCCACGGCGCTCCGGCCCGCGCCGTATTTCGGATCGCCGAGAATGGGCGTGCCGATCGCCTCGCAATGGACGCGCAGCTGGTGCGTGCGCCCGGTGAGCGGAGCGAGCTCGAGCCAGGAGAGCTTGCGGGCGGCGGCGTCCAGCACACGGTATTCGGTGCGGGCCGGGGCGGCGTCCTCCTCGTCGCGCTCGGCGAGCATGGTGAGCGCGCCGGCCCCGCCGCCCACGCGGGCGAGCGGCGCGTCGATCACGCCGTCGGCCGGCTGCGGCTTGCCCACCACGACGGCCCAGTAGATTTTCTTCACCTCCCGCCCACGGAACATCGCCGCCAGGCGGGCGGCGTTGGCCGGGCCCTTGGCCAGCAGCAGCACGCCCGAGGTATCGCGGTCGAGGCGGTGGACCAGCAGCGGCCGGCGGCCGGCGGCGTCGCGGATCGCGCCCACCAGCCCGTCCACGTGGCGGGTGATCCCCGGACCGCCCTGCGTCGACAGCCCGGGCGGCTTGTCGAGCACCAGGATGTCGTCGTCCTCGAACAGGGTCATGTCGGCCACCGCGCGGAGGTCACGCGGGTCGGGCGGCCGGTCGGCGGGCGCCACGTCGGGCAGCGGCAGCGGCGGGATGCGAACGGCCTGGCCGGGCAGCAGCCGGGTCGCGGCCAACGCACGCTTGCCGTCGACGCGGATCTGCCCCGTCCGGCAAAGTCGTTGCAGCGCGCCCTGCGTCACGCCCGGAAAGTGGCGGCGGAACCAGCGGTCGAGGCGGATGTCTGCTTCGTCCGGCGTCACGGTGCGGCTCTCGATGGTCACTGTTCGCCATCCTCGCGGGCCGCGCGCCGGGCGCGGAAGCGTGCGAGCCGCTCGCGGATCGCAGCCTCGGCGCCGCGCGCGGTGGGCGTGTAGAAAGACTGTGGCGCCATCTCGTCGGGAAAATAGTTCTGGCCGGAAAAACCCTCGTCGGTGTCGTGGTCGTATTCGTAGCCGCGACCGTAGCCGAGCTCGCGCATCAGCTTGGTGGGTGCGTTGCGGATATGCGCGGGCGGCATCAGGCTTCCGGTTTCGCGGGCGCTGCGCATGGCGGCGCCGAACGCCTTGTAGACCGCGTTCGAACGCGGTGCGGTGGCCAGATGCACCACCAGCTCGGCCAGCGCCAGCTCGCCCTCCGGGCTGCCGAGCCGCTCGTAGGTCTCCCAGGCGGCCAGCGCCAGCGGCAGCGCCGAGGGATCCGCCAGCCCCACATCCTCGGCGGCGAAGCGCGTCAACCGGCGCGCGAGATAGCGCGGGTCCTCGCCGCCCACCAGCATCCGCGCGAACCAGTACAGCGCCGCGTCCGGGTCGGAGCCGCGCAGCGACTTATGCAGCGCCGAGATGAGGTTGTAGTGCTCCTCGCGGTCGCGGTCGTAGATGATCGCGCGGCGTGCGAGCACGCCCGCGAGCTCGGCGGAGCCGAGCTCGGCGCCTCCCGCGGCCGCGGCGAACAGCTGCTCGACCATGTTCAGCAGGTAGCGCCCGTCGCCGTCGGCCATGGCGCGGAGCGCGGCGCGGGCGTCCGGGGTGAGCGGCAGTGCGCGGGCGACCGCCGCCTCGGCGCGCCCGAGCAGCGCCTCGAGGGCGGCGTCGTCCAGCCGGTTGAGCACCAGCACCTGACAGCGCGACAGCAGGGCCGCGTTGAGCTCGAAGCTCGGATTCTCGGTCGTCGCCCCGATCAGCACGATCGTGCCGTCCTCCACGACAGGCAGAAAACCATCCTGCTGGGCGCGGTTGAAACGGTGGATCTCGTCGACGAACAGAAGTGTTGCCGTGCGCCCGCTCTCGTCGGTGGCGGCGAAGTCGGCGGCCTCCGCGAACACCCGCTTGAGGTCGGCGACCCCGGAGAACACCGCCGAGATCGCCACGAAGCGGAGCCCGGCCGCTTCCGCCAGCAGGCGCGCGACGGTGGTCTTGCCGGTGCCCGGGCCGCCCCAGAGCACCAGGCTCGCGAGCGACCCGCGGGCGAGCATCCGCGTGATGGCGCCCTCCCGCCCGAGCAGGTGGTCCTGCCCCACCACGTCTGCGAGTTGCGCGGGCCGCAGCCGGTCGGCCAGCGGCTGCACACGCGAGGGCGCGCGTCCCCGGCCCGCGCGGGACGGCTTGGCCGCGTCCCCGAACAGATCGGCGGCGGGAGGTGCGGACTGTGTCGGTCGTGTCGTCACGCGCCGGAGAATACGCCGATCCCGCGCCGGACACGAACCCGGCACCCGGTCTATGCGTGTTCCCGCAAGGTGCGGGGGTTGGCGGCATGTCGGCGGAGCAGAACGGGAAAAAACGCGGGCTCGCCGGCGCCAGCCTGGCGGCGCTCGGCATCGTCTACGGCGATCTCGGCACCAGCCCGCTCTACACGATGCAGACGGTGGTCTCGGCCACCGGCGGCAAGATCGACGCCGTGACCGCGATCGCCAGCGCCTCGCTGCTGATCTGGGCCGTGCTGTTCATCGTCACGTTCAAATACGCGGCCCTGGTGATGCGCGCCGACAACCATGGCGAAGGCGGCATCCTGGCGCTGCTGTCGCTGATCGGCGCGCGATTCGGCGCCCACCTCTGGAGCCGGGCCACGCTGCTGACCGCGGCCGGGCTGTTCGGCGCCGCACTCCTGTATGGCGACGGCGTGATCACGCCGTCGATCTCGGTGCTGAGCGCGCTCGAGGGCGTCGACGTGGTCACGGGCGCGCTGAAACCCTACGTGCTGCCGGCGGCGATCGTGATCCTGGTGGGGTTGTTCGCGGCGCAGCCGTTCGGCACCGCCAGGATCGGCGTGGTGTTCGGCCCGGTGATGCTTGTCTGGTTCGCGGTGATCGGCGCGATCGGGGCGTTCAACGTGGCCAGCCATCCCTCCGCGCTCGCCGCACTCAACCCGCTGCTCGGCCTGCATTTCCTCATGACCAAGGGGTTGGGCAGCTTCGCCGTGCTCGGCGGCGTGTTCCTGGCGGTCACGGGTGCCGAGGCGCTCTACGCCGATATGAGCCATGTCGGGCGGCCGGCCGTCCGGATCGCCTGGGTGGTGATCGTGCTGCCCGCGCTGCTGCTGAGCTATCTCGGCCAGGCCGCGGTGCTCAAGACCACGCCCCACCTCAAGGGCAACCCGTTCTTCGCCGCCGTGCCGCACGCGCTGATCGTGCCGATGGTGATCCTGGCGACACTCGCCACCATCATCGCCAGCCAGGCGATCATCACCGGCGTCTTCACGCTGACCCGCCAGGCGATGCAGCTCGGCTGGTTTCCCGGCCTGAACATCCGCCAGACCTCGGACACGGAATACGGCCAGATCTACGTCCCCGTGGTGAACTGGATCATGATGGCGGCCACCATCGCGATCGCGCTCGGGTTCCGCTCGTCCGACGCGCTGTCGGGGGCGTACGGCACCGCGGTCTCGACCACGATGCTGATGACGACGCTGCTGATCTACGACGTGATGCGCGTGCGCTGGCACTGGAACGCGGCCCTCTCCATCGCCGTGCTGGTGCTGCTGCTGGTGGTCGACGTGGTGTTCTTTGCGGCCAACCTGCTCAAGATCGCCGCCGGCGGCTACGTGCCGCTCGCGATCGGGGCCGCGTTGCTCTTCGTCATGGTCACCTGGCGGCGCGGGATCACGCTGCTGCAGGAGCGACTGGTGCCGATGACCGAGAGCGGCGGCGAGGTGCTCGCCCAGCTCCGCGCGGGCACCCTGCCCCGCGTTCCCGGCTCGGCCGTGTTCCTCTCGCGGCTCGAGGGGCCGATCCCGCCGGTGGTCGGCCGGCACGTCGTCGAGTTCAAGTCGCTGCCCGAGAAGATCGTGATCCTGGCGGTGGTGTTCACCGACGCGCCGCGCGTCGCCGATGGCGATCGCGTCATGGTCAAGTCGGTGCTCGAGGGGATCTGGCAGGTCACGGTGCGGTTCGGCTTCGTCGAGATCCCGAACCTGCTACTGGCGCTGCGCGACGCACGCGAGCGCGGCGTCGACGTCGATCTCGACGAGGTGACGTTCTTCGTGGCCCGCGACGAGATCGCGCCGCATCACGAGGGATCGCAGATGACCACGTTCCGCCGCGTGGTGTTCGGCTTCATCTATCGGAACGCGGTGCGCGCGGCGGACCGGTTCGCGCTGCCGCGCGACCGGCTGGTGGAGGTTGGGCACCAGGTGGAGATTTGAGGGTCCGCTTGGGAAAGGAAGGCCAGGGGCTCTGCCCCTGGACCCCGCTAAGGGCAGTCGCCCTTAGAACCCCGTACTTAAGGTTGGAATACAGGCGGTTGAGGAATGCTTCAGCCGACATCTATAATCCCAGGCTTCGCCAGGGACCAACCCAAACAATCAGGGTTCCAAGGGACGACTGTCCCTTGGCGGGTCCAGGGCAGAGCCCTGGCCTTCTTGCTTTGGCTTGCGCCGCGCTGGTCGTCGTCAGCGCCCCGGCCAACGCAGCCACCCCGCCTTTCGTCGGCTGTGCGTCCGACGTTCAGGGCGAGCGCCTGACGCCGCCGCAGGGCCGTGCCCCGGACCTGCCGATCGCGGCCGCCCTCGCAGCCCGTCTCGCCTGGTATGCGGCGAGCGCGGACGAGGCGGTGCTCGGACCCGCCGACTGGCACTGCTATGGCCTTGCGGGATCGAACGGCTGGAGCCTGTTCGTCACACCGGCGCCGAACGACATTGTTTCGCTGGCAAGCGGCCTGGCGGGGCCGGCGATCCAGCTCAGCCGGAGCGAGGGCGGCACGAGCGGCCGCTTCGAGGCCGCCGCCCTCGCCTCCGGCATGTTCCCGGATGCGGCCGGCTTCGTCCAGCGCGTCGAGGCGGAGAAGCTCATGCCGCCCGCCTTCTTCGCGAGCCGGCTGGCACCCACCGACCGGATCGCGCGGCGCGGCGCGGACGTGGTGCTCTACGAGACGCCGGCCGCGACCGCGGGGCTCGGCACGGAAAGCCGGCTGCTCGCCTCGCCGCTGCCGATCGAGGGCGCCGTGATCCTGCTGCCGCGCGACGGAATGAGCGTGCTGCACCTGGCGATCCGCCTGCCGCCGGCCCTGGCCGACCTCGCACCCGCGATCGCCGGCGATGCGGTGGGACGCGACGCACGCTAGCCCGGCAAGCGGTGCCACGATGCGAGGCGCTGCCGGAACGAGCCGGATGCTCGAGTGCCGCGCGTCTCCCGAACCTGGCCGGGCCTTCGGCTACATGGGAAAAATCGAGGCCACGAGCGGCGTCTCGTAGCCCGCGAGAACACCGGCGAGCACCGTCAGCCACAGGGTCGCGGGCCGGTGCACGAGGGTGAGGGCCAGCAGCGCCAGGGCGGCTTCGCCCACCGCCACCAACCGGATCTCGCGGCCTGGCAACAGCCACGCGATCGCGATCGCGGCGGCGATGGTCCCGAGCGCCACGCCGATCCGCAGCCGCAACGAGGCCGGCCTTCCCTGCTCCGCGTCGCGGATCGCGATCGCGGCCAGCACGCCCACCGCGAGGAACAGCACGGGCCCCGCGTTCTCGCCGGCGGCCTGCGCGCGCCACGTGCTGAGGATCGCCGCCAGCAGCGCGGCGACCCCGAGCGCCGCCCGGATCGGCCAGCCGCGTCGCGCGCCGACACCCAGCGCGGCGGCGGCCAGGAGCGGCAAGGTGGGAGCGGCCGCCATCGCGAGCGGGCGCAGGTCCCAAGTCGGCGGGGGTGTCAGCCAGCCAAGCCACGCGCCAAAACTCTGGGCGGCACTCTCCACCTGCGACAGGCCGACGGCACCCGCGACCGAGTTCAACGCCGCGTTGAGCGGAACCGCCACCAGCAGGCCGAACGCGGCGCCCGCGAGCAGCCTGGCCGTCGCGCGCACCCTCGTCTGCGGCAACGGAGTGGAGAGCCGGCCGAGCGACCAGAGAAGTGCGAGCCCGCCGCCCTCTTCGAGCTGCGTGGGGTCGCCGAACATCCCGAGCGCGATCACGGCCGCCGCCAGGGCCAGCGCACCGCCTTCGCCGGGGAAGCGCGGCGCCAGGCAGCGTTCGGTCGCGAGCAGCAGCAATGCCACCGACGCGCCGAGTGCCGCACCGTCGCCGGCTGCACCCGGCAGCAGCGGCGGCGTGAAGACGAAGAACAGCGCGCCCGCCGCCGCGGCGCGGTCGAGCCCGATCCGCACGAGCAGGCGGCGCGTGGCGAAACCCGCCGAGACCTGCAGCGCCAGATGCACCGCCAGCAAGAACAGGCCGACATCGCGCGCGAGCCGCTCGGGCAGGATCAGCGCGCCCTTCAGCCAGCCGGCCTGCGCCGCGAGCTCCGCATACATCGCCGCCGCCGCCGTGCCGCCGCCCGTCAGGATCAGCGGCAGCGCGGCGGCGATAGGCAGCAGCACGAGTGCCGCCGCCTCCCAGTCCCGGCGGCGGCGGGTCGGCGCGGGCAGGATGGCGGTGGTGCTCAGATCCGGCGTTCGGTCGCGCATGGCGGGCGAGGACCGCGCCCGATCGTCCCACGACCCGCGCCGCCGGGCACGGGCCGCGACAGGCCGGGACGATCGATCGTGATCGCGTTCCAAGCGCCCGCGACGGGGATCTGTCCTGCGAGGCTCATCCGATCTCCGCCAACCGCCGTGAGGACAGGTGTATGTAGCGAAACCGCGGCGGCAAACCAGACGTCCCGCCGGCCCGATCGAGCCGGGCTGCGCCTTTCATCACGCTCTCCGTGAGTGAGACACGTCTCGAATCGCGTCCTCACGCGAGCGTGAGGGGCGTTGGTGCCACTGCGCGTGCTTTCGTCGAAATCGTTTCGAGCACGGAGTTGTTTCGCCATGACGGAAGGTCGACGCAGCGCTGCTCCCGTCGCGCGGATCACGCATGGGCAGGCCGCACCGCGGCGAACAAGTTGAACGGCCTCTCCCCGCCCGATCACCCCCTCGGAGCCGGCCCCCTCCTCGAAGCGGGCCCCCTCCTCGAAGCGGGTCGCGCCGTGGACGAGAGTTTCACGCTCTTCCTCCTGTTCGTGATCGGGCTCTGCGTGGTGCTCGCGGTGGCGCTCCGGCGCGGCCGTCAGCGTGTGCTCGCGCGCGAGGCCGCCCTGGCGACCCTGCTGGAAACGCTGCCGATCGGCGTGGTGATCGCCGACGGCGACGGCGCGGTCGCACAGGACAACGCGGCGCACCGCGCGCTGTGGGGTTTGGCGGCGGCGGGGTCCGAGACGGTGGGTGCTGCGATGTTCCGGGGATGGCGCGCCGAGACCGGCGAGGCGATCGCACCCGAGGACTGGGCGCTCGCGCGCGCGATCCGCGGCCAGACCTCGATCGCCGAGCTCGTCCGCTACCAGCCGCTCGACCGCGACGCGCACCGCTTCTACCTCGTCAACGCCGCCCCGATCCGCGACGAGATCGGACGCGTGGTCGGCGGGGTCGCCGTCGAGCTCGACGTGACCGAGCGCCGCGCGGCGCAGGAGGCGAGCGACCGCCTGCTGGCCACGCTGGATCTCGGCGCCTTCATCGCGCGCGACCTCGACGGGACCATCCGCCACTGGTCGGCCGGCTGCGAGCGCCTGTACGGCTGGACCGCGGCCGAAGCCCTCGGCCGCAACTCCCACGTATTGCTGAAAACCCGCTTTCCGGTGCCGCTGGTGGAGATCGAGCGGCAGCTGCAGACCGACGGGGCCTGGCGCGGCGACCTCCAGCACACGGCGCGCGACGGCCATGTGCACGTGATTTCCGCCGACGTGGCGCTGCGACAGGACGAGGGGCCGCGCGAAGGCGCCGTGCTCGAGGCGATGACCGACGTGACCGAGCAGCGCCGGGCCGAGGCGGCGTTGGCCGCGAGCGAGGCGCGGCTGCGCACGGTGACCGAGAGCCTCGAGGAGCGCGTCCGCGCCGAGGTGCGTGCCCGCGACGATGCGCAGGCGCGGCTGGCCAAGGCGGAGAAGCTGTCGGCCCTCGGCCAGCTCGCCGGCGGCATCGCGCACGACTTCAACAACCTGCTGCAATCCATTGGCAGTGCGGCAGATCTGATCGGCCACCAGCGGCAGGACCCCGGCAAGGTCGGCAGGCTGGCCCGCACGGTCGCCGAGACCGCGGAGCGCGGGGCCGCAATCACCGGGCGCCTGCTGGCGTTCGCCAAGCGGAGCGACCTGCGCACCGAGACGATCGAGCCCACCGCGTTCATGGCGGGCATGAGCGAGCTGCTCCGCCACACGATCGGCGGCAGCGTGACGCTCGAGCTCGACGATACCGCCTGCGCGCATCTGCCGGGTGCGCCGACGATCCAGGCCGACCGCGGCCAGCTGGAGACGGCGCTGATCAACCTGGCGACGAACGCCCGCGACGCGGTCGGGCTGGCGACGAATGCCCGCGACGCGGTCGGGCTGGCGACGAACGCCCGCGACGCGGTCGGGCTGGCGACCAACGCCCGCGATGCGGTCGGGCTGGCGACGAATGCCCGCGACGCGGTCGGGCTGGCGACCAACGCCCGCGACGCGGTCGCACCGAACGGCGGGATCCGCCTGTCGGTCTGCTGCGGCAGCGTCACGGCCGACGGCGGCAATCCGGCCGCTCCGAACGCGGTCGGCTCGTCGTTCAGGCCGGGCGAGTATGTCGGGCTCGCGGTGGCGGACGAAGGCACGGGCATGACCCCCGACATCCTGGCGCGGGTGTCCGAGCCGTTCTTCACCACCAAGATGCCGGGCAAGGGCACGGGGCTGGGCCTGGCCATGGCGCGCGGCTTCACCGAGCAGAGCCGCGGCGGCCTCACCATCGAGAGCCGGGCCGGACAGGGCACGCGCGCGGTGCTGTGGTTTCCCGTCTCGCTCGCGGTCGCTCCCGTGCGGCGCGAACCCCTCGGGCCCGCGCGCGTCTCCGCGGCACCGCCGGCGCGCGCGCATGTGCTGCTGGTCGATGACGACGACCTGGTGCGGGCGGCGCTGGAATCGCAGCTGCGTGTGCGGGGCTACGAGGTGTCGGCGGTGGAAAGCGGTCGCGAGGCGCTGGCGCGGCTGCAGGCCCGCGAGCGGTTCGACCTGCTGCTGTCGGATTACGCGATGCCGGCGATGAACGGGCTGGCGCTGATCGGCGAGGCGCAGCGGATGTCGCCGGATCTGCGGGCGATCCTGCTGACGGGGTTCGTCACCGACGACACGGAGCTCGCGATCGAGGGGGCGCGGAGCGGCGCGTTCTCGCTGCTGCGCAAGCCGGTGACGGGGCAGGCGCTGTCGGAGCGGATCGAGGCGGTGCTGGGCGGGGCGGCGGAGGCTCTGCACGCGTAGAAGGCTGGGGGCTTTGCCCCCAGACCCCCACCAGGATCGTGTCGATCCTGGACCTCTAACCATAAGGGTCCAGGGGCTAGCTCCTGGCGGGGTCCAGGGGCAGAGCCCCTGGCGTCGTCAGACGGGCTCGGTATCCAGGGCATAGCCCGCGGCGCGAACCGTCCGCACGACGTCAAGCTCCCCCTCCGCATTGATCGACTTCCGCAAGCGCCGGATGTGCACGTCCACCGTGCGCGGCTCGACATGGATGTCGAGCCCCCACACCGCATCCAGCAGCTCCTCGCGCGCGAACACCCGCCGCGGATGCTGCATGAAGAACTCCAGCAGCCGGAACTCGGTCGGACCCAGGTGGATCGCCCGCCCGTTGCGGTGCACCCGATGCGCGGTCAGGTCCATCGTGATGTCGGCGAAGGTCAGCACGCCCTTGCTCGGCACCGTGCGCGCGCGCCTGAGCAGCGCCCGCATCCGGGCCACCAGGGCCTCGATGTTGAACGGCTTGGTGATGTAGTCGTCGGCCCCGGTGTTCAGCCCGCGCACCGCGTCGCCGTCCTCGGTGCGCGCGGTCACCATGATCACCGGCAGGTCGCGCGTGGCAGGCCGCCGGCGGATCTGGCGGCACACCTCGATCCCCGACATCGAGGGCAGCATCCAGTCGAGCAGCACGATGTCGGGCGTGAGCTCGGCCAGACGCGTAAGCGCCTCCTGCCCGTCGCCGGCCTCCTCGACGCGGAAACCCTGCTTCTCCAGGTTGTAGCGCAGCATCGTCAGCAGGGCCGCCTCGTCCTCGACGACGAGTGCGAGCGGTCGTGCCGCCTGCGAGGTGGCACTGCTGGCGGCATCGTCACGGGTCATGCTCATGGCGCGTTCTCCGGCATCTTCTTCGTCATGGCGCGCCCGCGGTTCCGACCGGGCTGCTGCCGCGCGGGCGGCTGTCGGGCAGGTTGTCGCCGGTGGCCGCGTAGAACACGGTCTCGGCGATGTTGGTCGCGTGGTCGCCGATCCGCTCGAGGTTCTTGGCGATGAACAGCAGATGCGTGCACGGCGTGATGTTGCGCGGGTCTTCCATCATGTAGGTGATCAGCTCGCGGAAAATCGCGGTGTAGATGTCGTCGATCGCCTCGTCCGCGCGCCAGACCTCCTCGGCGCGCACGGGATCGCTCTCGCCCACCGCATCCATCACGATGCGCAGGTTCTCCTGCACCAGCCGCGACATCTGCGCGAGGCCGCCGAGCCGCTGGTTGAAGCCGCTCTCGTTCAGCACGAGCGACCGCTTGGCGATGTTGCGCGCGTAATCGCCCACCCGCTCGAGCGCCGAGGTGATGCGCAGGCTGGCGACGATCCCGCGCAGGTCCGACGCCATCGGCTGGCGCAGCGCCAGCAGCCGCATCACGAACGCCTCGATCCGGCGCTGCAGCTCGTCGATCGCGCTGTCCTGCTCGATCGCGCGGCCGGCCGCCTCCTCGTCGCGCGTGGCGACCGCGCGCGTGGCCAGCGCCACCTGCGCCTCGACCTGGCCGCCCATCTCGGTCAGCAGGTCGCGCAGCTGCCGCAACTCGACCTCGTAGCTCGAAACGATATGGTTCTGCCCCTCGGCCACCGGTCTCCTCCCTCTCAGCCGAAGCGGCCGGTGATGTAGTCCTGCGTGCGCTTCTCGCGGGGCGCCGTGAACATCGCGGCGGCGGGCGAGATCTCGACGAGCTCGCCGAGATAGAAGAACGCCACCTGATCGGCGCAGCGCGCCGCCTGCTGCATGTTGTGCGTCACGATCGCGATGGTGAAGTCGCGCTTGAGCTCGTCGATCAGTTCCTCGACCTTGAGCGTGGAGATCGGGTCGAGCGCCGAGGTAGGCTCGTCGAGCAGGATCACCTCGGGGCGGGTGGCGATGGTGCGCGCGATGCACAGCCGCTGCTGCTGGCCGCCCGACAACCCCGAGGCCGGCGTGTTGAGGCGGTCCTTGACCTCCTCCCACAGCGCCGAGCGGGTGAGCGACCACTCGACGCGCTCGGCCATCGCCGGCCGGCTCAGCTTTTCGTGCAGGCGCACGCCGAACGCGACGTTGTCGAAAATCGACATCGGGAACGGTGTCGGCTTCTGGAACACCATGCCGATGCGGCTGCGCAGCGCGTTGAGCTCGATGCCGCCATCGAGGATGTTGGTGCCGTCCATCAGCACCTCGCCCTCGGAACGCTGGCCGGGATAGATGTCGTACATCCGGTTGAGCACGCGCAGCAGCGTCGACTTGCCGCAGCCCGACGGGCCGATCATGCCGGTGACCTGGCGCTCGGGAATGTCGAACGAGATGTTCTTCAGCGCCTTGTTCTTCCCATAGAAGAAGTCGAGCTTGCGGATCGAGAGCTTCGCGCGGCCCGGCATGGTCGCGCGGGCGGGATCGATGCCGCCTAACGGCTGCAGACCGGGGGGCTGGAAGCCGGGCGTTTCCGGCCGGAGGCGGGCCTGGTCCTGGTGCATGGCGTGTTCCATCTCTCGATGCGGCCGTCAGGTTCGGGGTCGCAGCAGCGTGCGCGCCACGATGTTGATGAACAGCACGCCGAGCGTGATCAGCAGCGCACCCGTCCAGGCGAGATCGACCCAGTCGGAATAGGCCGAGCCGGCATACTGGTAGATCGTCACGGGCAGGCTGGCCATCGGCTGGTCGAGGCGGACCGACCAGTTGAGGTTGCCGAGCGAGGTGAACAGCAGCGGCGCCGTTTCGCCCGATAGCCTTGCCAGTGCCAGCAGGATGCCGGTGAGAATGCCGTCGCGCGCGGCGCGCATCGAGATCTGCAGCGTGGTGCGCCAGAGCGGCGCGCCCAGCGCCACCGACGCCTCGCGCAGGCTGACCGGCACCAGGCGGAGCATGTCCTCGGTGGTGCGCACCACGATCGGGATGGCGATCACCGCCAGCGCCGCCGCCCCCGCCCAGCCGGAGAACCCGCCGAACGGCGCCACCAGCAGCACGTAGACGAACAGGCCCACCAGGATCGAGGGCGCCGACAGCAGCACGTCGGACACGAAGCGCACCACCTCGGCGATCCGGCTGCCACGCCCGAACTCCGACAGGAAGATGCCCACCGCCAGCCCGATCGGCACCGCCACCGCCATGCCCAGCAGGGTCTGGATCACGCTGCCGATGATCGGGTTGAGCAGGCCGCCATGCCCGCCGGGCGGTGCCGTCGGGTGGATCAGCACGCCCGGCCGGAGCCCGGCCAGGCCGCGGTAGAACAGCGTGAACAGGATCGAGGCGAGCAGCAGCAGCGCCAGCACGGTCGCACAGAAGCAGAGGGCGGAGACCGCGCGGTTGAGCACGCGCCGGCGGCGGCCGAGACGCAGGCGCAGCCCGGCATGGTCGGCGGGCGCGCGCGTGGTCGCCGTGGCCGCACTCATGCCACGGCGCCCGCGCGCTTGAGCAGCAGCCGCGAGATCACCAGCGTCGCGAAGCTGATCAGCATCAGCACGAAGCCGAGCAGCAGCAGCGCGCTGAGGCGGAGGCTGCCGTTCTGCGCCTCGGGAAATTCGAGCGCGATCAGCGAGGCGATCGTGTTGCCGGGCGAGAACAGGCTCATGGAAATGCGGTTGGCGTTGCCGATCACGAAGGTCACCGCCATCGTCTCGCCGAGTGCGCGCCCGAGCCCCAGCATGATGCCGCCCACCACGGCGGAGCGCGTGTAGGGCAGCACCACATGGCGCATCACCTCCCAGGTGGTGCAGCCGAGCCCGTAGGCGCTTTCCTTGAACATCGGCGGCACGGTCAGGAACACGTCGCGCATGGTGGCCGCGATGAAGGGCAGCACCATCACGGCCAGGATCAGGGCTGCGGTGAAGATGCCGGTGCCGTAGGGCGCGCCGAACACCAGGGGGCCCACCACCGGCCAGTCGCCGAGATTGTCGGACAGGAGGGGCTGGATGTCGGTGGCGATGATCGGGGCGACCACGAAGAAGCCCCACATGCCGAAGATGATCGAGGGCACGGCGGCGAGCAGCTCCACCGCGGTGCCGATCGGCCGGCGCAGCCAGCGGGGCGCCATCTCGGTGAGGAAGAAGGCGATCCCGAAGGCGAGCGGGACGGCGAGGATCAGCGCCAGCACCGAGGTGACCACCGTGCCGAAGATGGAGCTGAGCGCGCCGAAGCGGTCGGTGACAGGGTTCCAGTCCGTGCTGACCAGGAAGCCGAGCCCGAAATGGCGCAGCGCCGGGAGGCCGCCATAGAGCAGCACCACGATGATCGCGCCGAGCAGCAGCAGGATGAACAGGCTCGCGGCCCGCACGAGGCCCGCGAACACCGCGTCCGCGCCGTGGCCGGACCTGCGTGGAAGCGCGGTTCGGCCCGCGGGACCAGCCCCGGGAGGTGCGGCGGCAGCGTGCGACAAGGGCGTCCTCGGTGCGGGGTCTGGTGGGTGGCCGCAACCGGGTCCGGGGCGTGGCGGCCCCGGACCCGCGGCGTCAGGCGGGACGAAAGATCAGGCGGGACAGTCGATCAGAACGCGATCTTGGCGCCGTTCGGCCCCTTGATCGAGCTCGACCAGGCGGCCCGCACGCTGTCGACGACGGCCGGCGGCAGTGCCACGTAGTTCAGCGAGGAGGCGATGTCGCCGCCGTGTCCGTAGGCCCAGTCGAAGAACTTCAGCACCGCGCCGGCCCGCGTCGCGTCCTGCGGCGTCTCGGGCACGATCACGAAGGTCGCCGACACGATCGGCCAGGCGCCGGCGCCCTGCTGGTCGAGCAGGTTGACGGCGAAGTTCGCGGCACCGGTCCAGTCGGCGTGGCCGGCCGCTTCCTTGAAGCCGTCCAGCGTGGGGGCCACGAAGTTGCCGGCCGGGTTCTTGAGCTCGACCGTGGCGAGGCTGTTCTGGCTGGCATAGGCATATTCGACGTAGCCGATGCCGCCGCGCGTGTTGCGCACGACGCCGGCCACCCCGTCATTGCCCTTGGCACCGGCGCCGTTCGGCCAGGCGACCGAGCTGTTCGCACCCACCTGGGTCTTCCACTTCGCACTCTCGGCCGAGAGATACGAGGTGAACACGAAGGTCGTGCCCGAGCCGTCGGCGCGGTGCACGGGTGCGATCGGCAGATGCGGCAGCTTCACGCCGGGGTTGAGTGCGGTGATCGCCGGGTCGTTCCAGGCGGTGATGTCGCCCGAGAAGATCTGCGCCAGCACGTCGCCGGTGAGCTTCAGCTGGTTGGCCGCGACATGCGGGATGTTCACGATCGGCACCACCGCCCCCATCACGGTGGGGAACTGCAGCAGGTGGTTGGCGGTGAGCTTGGCCGGCGCCATGGGCGCGTCGGAGGCGCCGAAATCGACCGTGTGGTTGATGATCTGGTTCTGGCCCGCGCCCGAGCCGATGGCCTGGTAATTTAGCGTGACATTGATGGCGGACTTCGCCGCACCCGCCCATTTTGCGTAGACCGGGGCCGGGAACGTGGCACCCGCGCCGGTGATTTCCTGAGCGAAGGCTGAGGGGGCATGGGCGGCAACGGTGAACGTGACGCCGGCGGCCGCGGCGGCCAGTGTCAGACGGGGGAGCTTCATGGGACCTCCGGTTTGGCCGCGAAGCGGCCATGTTCCGCGCCAGGCTCTTCGGCGGAGATGTGAGACAGCTGGCTTGCGGCGGCCGGAACCTAGGCGCACTTCGTTGCGGTTCTATGACGGTCCCGTGACACTAAGATGACAAGCATCTTCAACCAGGCCGGATCAGCTCACCCGTCCGAACGGGATCAGCCCACCCGTCCGAAGGACGGTGCGCCAAGGGCGGGGCATGAGCAGCGCGTTCCCAGGCGATATTCGGCGGGCAGCGTGCATTGATAAACCCCGGCATGACAGACATAGCTGTAGCCTGGCTCCGACGGCGGCACCGCCGCCACACATCCGCCCAACAATGCGAGCAGTGGGACGATCAGCAGGCCGAGCAGCAGCGGGACGCGCCCGGCCGACGGTGCGGCCGCCAGGCGCGCGCCCGGCCGGGACAACTTCGAACGACCCCTATCTGAACGGCGGGAAAGCGTGATCGTCATCAAGTCCGGTTCCTTCCTGGGAGCGCCGCTGGGCCTGGCTCCCGGAGAAACGTCGCAGGCCCGGACGGGTTCGGAGCTACGTGCGGCGGGATGGTCGGCGACGCTGGCGGTGGCGACACTCTGCACGCTGGCGGGCCTGTGGGCGCGGCTGCACCGGATCGGCTCCAAGCCGTTCTGGCTCGACGAGGTCACCACGCTGCACCGCGCCAGCCTGCCGTTCCGGCGGATGGTGCTGGATTCGCTCTCGTTCCATCACCTGCCCGCCTATTTCGTGGTGACCTCGTGGTTCGCCGGCCTCGGCCATGACGAGGCGGCGCTGCGGATGCCGGCGGCCCTGTTCGGGGCACTCTCCTGCGGTCTCGCGGCGGTCGCCGGCGCCCGGCTGGCGGGGCTGTCGGCCGGCCTTCTCGCGGGGATGCTGATGGCGGCTGCCCCCATCGAGGTGCAGTACGGCCAGGAGGCGCGCTCCTACACGCTGGTGATCTGCCTGGTGCTGGTGGCGCTGATGGGGCTGATCGCCATCCTGCGCGCGGCCCCCGGGCGGGCGCCGCTGGGCGCGGTGCTGGCCTATGCCGGCGGCACGCTCGGGGGTTTGCTGGTGCTCGGCGTGGCGCTGTCCTGGTTCGCGGTCGCCAACGGGCTGGCGCTCTGCCTCCTGCGCGGCAGCGCGCGGCGGCGCTGGGCGGTGCTGCAGGCGGTGATCGCCGTGCTCGCCGCCCCCGGCTTCATCGCGATGATCGTGCTGGTGGAGCGCGCGCACGGCACGTTCCAGAGCGGGCTTGACTGGATCCCGCCGCTCTCCTGGCCGCATCTGCGGATCACCTTCGAGCAGCTCTACATGATGCGGACGGCGAGCCTGATCGCCGACCGGCTGTTCACCGCGCGACTGCCGTGGCTCGGGCCGCTGGTGCTGGCGCTCGCGGTGTGCGGGTTGCTGGCCCTACGACGGGCGCGGGCGGCATGGCTCGTGCTGGCGGCCGGCGTGGTGGCGCTGCCCCTGGGCACGGTGCTGCTCTCGGTGGTGCAGCCGATGTTCATGCCGCGCTACGTGCTGTGGAGCACGGGGCCGTTCCTGATCCTGGCCGGCTCCGGGGTCGCCGTGCTGCCGCGGCTGGCGCGCGGGCCGGTGGCGGTGGCGGTGGCGTTCGCGGCCTTCGTCAATCTCGGTCCCTATTACAAGGCGGAGACCAAGCCGCGCTGGGAGATCGCGGCGCGCGTGGTGGCGGATCGGATCGCGCCCGGCGACCTGTTGCTGATCGACGATCCGGGCGCGGTCGACATGATGAACGTGTTTCTCGCGCGCGAGCACCGCAAGCTCGAGAGCACGCTCTGGACCGAGAACGTGCTGAACGCGTCCTGCGCGTTGTTGACCGGGCACAGGGTGTGGGCGCTGCAGGGGCGCGTGGGTCAGGTGGATCACGAGGCCTTGGACGGGTTTCTGGCCAGGATCGCGCCGCTGGGGCCGCCGGCGACGAACGAGCGGATCGGGCTGGATATCGTGCTGATGCGGTTCGATCGGCCGGCGGGGCCGTGCACGGCGCAGGGCTGAGCGTCCGAAGGCCAGGGGCTCTGCCCCTGGACCCCGTTAAGGGCGGAGCCCTTAAAACCCCCTACTGGAGTACAGGCGCTGGAGACGGCGTAAGCCGAAGGCTATGATTGCAGGCTTCGCCCGTGTTTCGAACAATCAGGGATCCAAGGGACGACTGTCCCTTGGCGGGTCCAGGGCAGAGCCCTGGCCTTACTTCTTCGCCCGCGCAATGATCGCGGTGGTGGACACTTCCGCCACCAGCTCCGCCAGCACCACCCGCCCGCCCCGCGCCTCCACGAACGCCGCCCCCACCACCGTCTCGCGCGTGTAGTCCGCCCCCTTCACCAGCACGTCCGGCGCCAGCGTCTCGATCAGTGCCAGCGGCGTCGGATCGTCGAACGCCACCACGCAATCGACGTCGCGCAGCGCCGCCAGCACGGCGGCCCGGCCCGCGAGTTCGTTCACCGGCCGCCCCGCGCCCTTGAGCCGCGCCACGCCCGCATCCGTGTTCACGCCCACCACCAGCCGGTCGCAAGCGGCGCGCGCCTGTGCGAGCAGCGCCACGTGCCCGGCATGAAGAATATCGAAGCACCCGTTGGTGAAGCCCACCAGCAGCCCCTGCTCGCGCCAGGCGGCGACCAGGGCCACGGCACGCTCGGCCGTCTGCAGCCGCGAGGGCGCGCGGGGCGCATCGTCGTGGCCCTCGCCGAGCTCGTGCAGCACCTCGGCGATGGTCGCCGTCGCCGTCCCGAGCTTGCTCACCACCACGCCCGCGGCCGCGTTGGCGATGCGCATGCTCTGCGCCAGCGTCCGCCCGGCGGCGTGGGCGAGGGCCAGCGTCGCGATCACCGTGTCGCCGGCGCCCGAGACGTCGAACACCTCCCTCGCGCGCGATGCGACCGCCACCGGCGCGTGCCCGCGCTCGATCAGCACCATTCCCTTCTCAGAGCGCGTGGCCAGGATCGCGTCCGCCTCCGCCTCGTCCATGACGATCATGGCGGCCGCCACCACGCCGGCCGCGTCCGTGAGCGTGCGGCGCGCGGCGCGGCCGAGCTCGGCCTGGTTGGGCGTGATGCAGGTGGCTCCCCGGTAGCGGGCGAAATCGTCGAATTTGGGATCGACGAACACCGGGATGCCGCGCGCCCGGGCGCGCGAGATGGAACTCGCGATCACCGCTGACGACAGCGCGCCTTTGCCGTAATCGGAGAGGATGACGGCATCCACGGTTCCGATTCGCGCCTCGATCGCGTCGAGCAGCTCCCGCTCCTCGTCGGCGGTGATGGCATCCAGGCTCTCCTCGTCGGTGCGCACCACCTGCTGGCGCCCGGCGATGAAGCGGGTCTTGCAGATCGTGGGGCGGGCCCCCGTGCGCACCAGCGCCACCTCCACGCGGCTCGACGCCGTGACCAGGCGCCCGAGCGAGGCCGCCGCCTCGTCGAGCCCTGCCAACCCCACCAGTACGGCGCGGCCGCCGAGGGAGGCGATGTTGCTCGCGACGTTGCCGGCCCCGCCCGGCATCTCGCGCGTGCGCGCCAGGCGCAGCACCGGCACCGGCGCCTCGGGCGAGATCCGCTCGATCTCCCCTTCCACGAACCGGTCCAGCATCACGTCGCCCACCACCAGCACGGTGTTCGCGGAGAAATCCATCCCACCCCTTCGCCGCCAGGGCCCTTTCGCCGCCGGCGATCACCTGTCACCTTACTTCTACGATCGCGTCGCGCGTGCGTCACGGCGGCACGATCCGTGCAGATGGTGACAGGACCGATGCCCAGATCACGGAGCCGTGACACGCAACCTTGTTTGTAGCCGCCCGTTGCCGGGTTCATCCACCCTGATGAAGCTGCAAAGGTTTCATCCCGACACATCCGACCCGGGAGTTCCATGACCACCATTCTCGTCACCGGGGGCGCCGGTTTCATCGGCTGCCATCTTGCCAGGACGCTTCTTCGCCGAGGCTACCATGTCCGGGTTCTCGACAGCCTGATCGAGCAGGTCCACGGCGGACGCGGGCGCCCGGAGGCGCTCGCGCGCGACGTCGAGCTGATCGAGGGCGACGTGCGCGATCCGGCGGCACTCGCCACAGCGCTGAAGGGTGTGGACCGCGTGGTCCATCTCGCGGCCGAGGTCGGCGTGGGCCAGAGCATGTACCAGATCGACCGCTACGTGTCGGTCAACGACCATGGCACGGCGGTGCTGTTCCAGGCGCTGATCGAGCGCCCCGTCGAGCGCGTGGTGGTCGCCTCGTCGATGAGCATCTACGGCGAGGGGCTCTACCGCACCGCCGACGGCGAGTTCGTCGAGGACGCCAATCGCAACGGGCCGGTCACGACGGGCTGGGATCCGGTCGACGCGCAGGGCCGCACGCTCGAGCCGGTGGCGACGCCGGAATGGAAGCGCCCGGCGCTGGCCTCGGTCTATGCGCTGACGAAATACGTGCAGGAATGCCTGACGCTGAACGTGTGCGCCGCCTACGGCATGCAGGGCGTGGCGCTGCGCCTGTTCAACGCCTACGGTCCGGGCCAGGCGCTGTCGAACCCGTATACGGGCGTGCTCGCGATTTTCGCCTCGCGGCTGCTGCATGGCCGCGCGCCGCTGGTGTTCGAGGACGGACGCCAGCGTCGCGACTTCGTGCATATCTCCGACGTGGCCGAGGCGTTCGCGGTGGCGCTCGAGCATCCGAACGCGCCCGGCAACGTCTACAACATCGCCAGCGGCCATGTGCGCACGGTGGCCGACGTCGCGACCGAGCTCGCGCGCGCCATGGGCTCCAACCTTGGTCCCGAACTCGCCGGCAAGTCACGCACCGGCGACATCCGCCACTGCTTCGCCGACATCTCCCGCGCCGAGCGCGAGATCGGCTTCCGTCCGCGCCAGGATTTTCGCGAGGGTCTGGCGGAGCTTGCCGAGTGGGTCGCGCGCCAGGAGGCGGTCGACCGCCACGAGGACGCCAAGCGGGAGCTGGAGGTGCGGGGGTTGGTGGCATGAACGCCGGTCCCGTCCTCGTCACGGGCGGCGCGGGCTTCATCGGTTGCAACCTCGCCGACCGCCTCGCACGCGATGGCCGCGACGTGCTCGTGCTCGACGCGCTCGTCCGGCCCGGCGTCGAACGCAACCTCGCCTGGCTGCGCGCGCGACATCCCGAACGCATCTCGTTCGTGCGCGCCGACATCCGCGACGCCGACGCGGTGGCGGATGCCGTGGCCCGTTGCTCCGCCGTGTTCCATTTCGCCGCCCAGGTGGCGGTCACCACCAGCCTGGTCGATCCCGAACTCGATTTCGGCGTGAACCTGCACGGCACGATGCTGCTGCTCGAGGCGGCGCGTCGCCGGAGCACGAAGGTGCCGGTCGTGTTCGCCAGCACCAACAAGGTCTACGGCGATCTCGCCGACCTGGCGCTCAGCTGCGGCGACGAAGGCTGGCAGCCGGCGGACGACGCGCTGCGCGCCGCCGGTGTTGGCGAAATTCGTCCGCTCGATTTCCATACGCCGTATGGATGTTCCAAAGGAGCCGCCGACCAGTACGTGCTGGATTACGCCCGCTCGTTCGGCGTGCCGGCGACCGTCATGCGCATGAGCTGCATTTACGGCCCGCGACAGATGGGAACCGAGGATCAGGGCTGGGTCGCGCATTTCCTGCTCAGGGCACTCGCGGGAGAAGACATCCAGATCTTCGGCGACGGCCAGCAGGTGCGCGACATCCTGTTCGTGGACGATGCGGTCGAGGCCTATGTCCGCCTGCTCGACCGGATCACCGACGTGTCGGGCACGGCGTTCAATCTCGGCGGCGGAAGTGCCAACGCGGTGAGCCTCCTGCGGCTGATCGGCCATATCGAGACGCTGGTCGGCCGCCGGATCAAGCGGCACCACCACGCCTGGCGGCAGGGCGATCAGAAATACTACGTCTCCGACAATGGGCGGATCGAAGCGGCACTCGGTCTCGCGCCGCCGCTGGACTGGCGCGAGGGCGTGGCGCGCCTCGTGGCCTGGATGGGTGGCGCGGATGCCGTGCACGCCCGCGAGGCGGTTGCGTGATGCGCGTCGCACTCGTCAATCCGCCCTGGAGTTTTGGCGGCTCGATCTATTTCGGCTGCCGCGCGCCGCATCTGCCGCTCGAGCTCGGTGCCGCCGACGTGCTGCTGCGGCGCGCGGGCCATGAGAGCCGGATGTTCGATGGCCACATCATGGACCAATCGATCGAGGCGCTCGCGGACGATGTAGCATCGTTCGCGCCGGACGTGACCGTGGTCACCACCGCGCCGAGTTACCTGTTCTGGCGTTGCGCGCAGCCGGAGCTGCGTGTTCCGCGCGAGTTCGTGCTCGCACTCGGCCGGCGTGGCGGGATGACGGTCGCGATCGGTCCGCACGGCTCCGTCACCCCAGAGGCGACACTGCGAAAGCTCGGCTGCGACGTCGTTCTCCGCGGCGAGCCGGAAGAGGCGATCGTGGAACTCGCCAGCGGCCGTCATGAGATCGCCGGAAGTGCGGTCTGGGACGGCGCGGAGATCGCCCTCCACGGCGCCCCGCGGGCTGCCGCCTTCTCGGACATGCCGGCGATCGCCTGGCCCACGGCATGGATCGCGCGGCACGCCCACCACCATCATCGCTTCGAGGCCACGCCGAGCGGCCCGGGGGCCGAGGTCGAGGCGTCGCGCGGCTGCCCTTACGCGTGCAGTTTCTGCGCGAAAATCGATTTCCGTGACAGCTATCGGCGGCGTGCGCTCACGCCGCTGCTCGCCGAGATCGACGCGCTGATCGCGCAAGGCGTCACCTACATCTATTTCATCGACGAGATCTTCCTGCCGCAGCGGCCCCTGCTCGAGGCTCTCGCCACGCGCCACGTGCAGTTCGGCGTGCAGACGCGCATCGATCTGTGGAAACCCGACATGCTCGACCTGCTGGGGCTTGCGGGCTGCGTGTCGATCGAGGCGGGCGTGGAAAGCCTCACGGCGGAAGGCCGCGCGGCGCTCGACAAGAACTGCCGCATGGACACCGACGAGCTCGCAGCCCGGCTGATCTACGCCCGCAGTCGCGTGCCGTTCGTGCAGGCCAACCTGATCGAGGCCGCGGCGGACGAGGCGGATCTCGTCGCAGCCTGGCGCGAAAAACTCCAGGCGGCCGGTGTCTGGGCGAACGATCCCGTGCCCCTCTACCCCTATCCGAGCTCGCCCTCCTATCGCGCCCTGTTCGGCGCGCCCGACGAGACGGCCTGGGAACGTGCGCATGCGCATTATCTGGCACGCTTCGATCGGTTCAGCGACATCCAGGAGGAGCAGCCGCTGGCACTCAGGCAGCTCGAGCGAAGCTGCGGCTGCGTATGAGACCGCGCGTGCTGATGACCACGGACAGTGTGGGCGGCGTGTTCCAGCATGCGGTCGATCTGGCAAAGGGACTGCAACCGCTCGGCTTCGACACCGTGCTCGCGGTGCTCGGCCCGCGCATGGATGCCGAGCAGTACGACGCCGCCGCCGCCGTGGCAGACATCATCGAGACGGATCTGCCGCTCGACTGGCTCGCGCAAAGCGGCGCGCAGCTGCATCGCGCTTCGGCCGACCTGGCGGCGGTCGCGCACGAGCGCGGCGTGTCGATCGTGCATCTGAACACGCCAGGTCTGGCCAGCGAGATGTTCGACACGCCCGTCGTGGTCGCCTCCCATTCGTGCCTGGCCACGTGGTGGCATGTTGTCCGCGGAGGCAGCCTGCCCGAGGATTTCCGCTGGCGCGTGCGCGCGGTGACGCATTCGATGGAGAATGCCGACATCGTCGTGTGTCCGACGCGCAGCTTTGCAAGTGCCAGCGCCGCGGTGCATGATTGCACGACAAGGGCGGTGCATAATGGCCGCTCGATGGCGGCCCCTCCGGCGACCGAGCCCGCCGCCGATTTCGCGTTCACGGCCGGCCGGCTCTGGGACGAGGGCAAGGATTTTTCGACGCTCGATGCGGCCGCCGGCATGTTGCGCGTCCCGCTGCTCGCAGCGGGTCCGCTCGAAGGTCCGAACGGCAGTCGCGTCGACTGCCGGCACGCGCGCGCGCTGGGTGCCATGTCGCAGGCGCGCATGCGCGAGACGCTGGCGCACCGGCCGGTCTTCGTCTCGGCGGCCGTCTACGAGACGTTCGGCCTGGCCGTGCTCGAAGCGGCCCAGGCCGGCTGCGCGTTGGTCCTCGCCGACATCCCAACCTACCGCGAATTGTGGGACGGCGCTGCAACGTTCGTGCCTGCGCGCGATCCGCACGCATTCGCCGAGACGATCGGGCGCCTCATGGCCGATCCCGATCTCCGCGCGACCGCCGGACGTGACGCGTTCGAGCGCGCGCAGCTTTACACGGTCGAGGCGATGGCGTCGGGCATGGCTGGAATATATGCCGAGCTGGGCGTGGTCCCCGCATGAGAATCGGGTATTTCACCCACTCGCTCCGGTCGTGCTGGAATCACGGCAACGCGCATTTCCTGCGCGGCGTGCTGCGCGAGCTCGCCGCGTTCGGTCACGAGGTGCGCGCCTTCGAGCCTGATGGCGCCTGGAGCCTTGCCAATCTCTGTGCCGATCACGGCGAGGCCGGATTGGACGCGTTCCGGACGCACTACCCCGAGCTCGGGTCGACGATCACCCCCGCCGACGCCGATCTCGAGGCGCTGGTCGACGGCGCCGATCTCGTCGTCGTGCACGAGTGGAACGAGCCCGCATTGGTGGCGGCGATCGGCCGGCTGCGCGCGCGCGGCGCGCGTTTCACGCTGCTGTTCCACGACACGCATCATCGCGCGGTGAGCGATCCGCAGGCGATCCGCCGGTTCGACCTGTCCGGCTATGACGGCGTGCTCGCGTTCGGCGAGACGCTCGCTGCCGTCTATCGCAGCTGGGGGTGGGGCAGCCGCGTCTTCGTGTGGCACGAGGCGGCCGATCTGCGCCTGTTCCATCCGCCTGCCACGGAGACCGCACGCGAGGGGCTGGTGTGGATCGGCAACTGGGGCGACGGCGAACGCTCCGACGAACTCGCAGAGTTCCTGTTCGAGCCGGCCGAGGCCGCCGGGCTGCCGCTCGACATCTACGGTGTCCGCTATCCGGACGAGGCGCTGGCCACCCTGCATCGTCACGGCGCGCGCTATCGCGGCTGGCTCGCAAACCCGCGCGCGCCCGACATCTACGCGCGCCATCTCGCGACCGTGCATGTGCCGCGTCGCTTCTACGCCGCCATGCTGCCAGGCATCCCGACCATCCGCGTGTTCGAGGCGCTCGCCTGCGGCATCCCGCTCGTCTCCGCCCCTTGGCAGGACAGCGAGTTTCTGTTCGCGCCGGGTGCGGATTTTCTGGTGGCCGCCTCCGGCGAGGACATGGCGCGCCATCTTAAAGCGATCGCCGCCGATCCGGCGCTGCGCGAGACGCTGGCGGCGCATGGCCTGGCGACGATCCGTGCGCGCCACTCCTGCGTGCATCGCGCCCGCGAGCTGCTCGCGGTCGTGGGTACGCTCGCGACGTCGCAGGCGGAGAATGCCGTATGAGGATCGCCTTCTACGGATCGAGCCTGCTGTCGTCCTACTGGAACGGTGCCGCGACCTACTATCGCGGCATCCTGTCGGCGCTGGCCACGCATGGCTACGACATCACCTTCTACGAGCCCGACGCGTTCGACCGGCAGGCGCATCGTGACATCGAGAAGCCGGATTACGCGCGCGTCGTGGTCTACCAGGCGACCGAGGAAGCGGCACGCCGGGTGGCGTCGGAAGCCGCGCGAGCCGACATCGTCGTCAAGGCAAGCGGCGTCGGCGTGTTCGACGACCTCCTGCTGCGCGAGACCATGCGCTGCGCGCGTCCCGACGCGATCCGCATCTTCTGGGACGTGGACGCGCCCGCGACACTCGCGGAGATGCGAGCCGACACCATGCACCGGCTGCGCGAGGTGCTCCCGTTGCTCGATCTCGTGCTGATCTATGGCGGCGGCCCGCCGGTGATCGCCGCGTATGAGGGTTTCGGCGCACGACGCTGCATCCCGGTCTACAACGCGCTCGATCCCGCCACGCACCATCCGGTTCCGGCCGACCGCGCGTTCGACGCCGATCTCGCCTTTCTCGGCAATCGCCTGCCCGACCGCGAGGAGCGCATCACGCAGTTCTTCCTGATGCCGGCGGCACGGCTGCGCGGGAGAAAATTCCTGCTCGGCGGCAGCGGCTGGGACGATCGCGCGGTGCCAACGAACGTCCGAAAACTTCCCCACGTGCCGACAGCACGGCACAACGCGTTCAACGCGACACCGCGCGCCGTGCTCAATGTCGCGCGCGACAGCATGGCGAGCATGGGCTTTTCCCCCGCGACGCGCGTGTTCGAGGCGGCGGGTGCGGCCGCCTGCCTGATCACCGACGCCTGGGACGGAATAGAACTTTTCCTCGAACCGGGCAGCGAAGTGCTGGTCGCGCGCGACGGCGTCGACGTGGCCGACGCACTCGCGGAGCTGACCGCCGAGCGTGCCCGCGCGATCGGCCGCGCCGCCCTCGCACGCGTGCTGGGCGCACACACCTACGCCATGCGCGGCGTCCAGGTGAACGCGATCCTGACCGAGACACGGGCGCGGATGCGCGCGCACGAGGTCGCATGATGGCGCCCGACCTCGTCGTGCTGGGACTGACCCTGTCATCGTCCTGGGGCAACGGGCATGCGACCACGTTCCGCGCCCTGCTCGGCGCGTACGCGGCGCGCGGTCACCGCATCCTGTTCCTGGAGCGGGAAAAACCCTGGTACGCCGCGCATCGCGACATGCCCGAACCCCGCTTCTGCACGCTCGCCTTCTACGATTCCGTGGCGGCGCTCGAGCTGCATCGCGAGGCGATCGCCAACGCCGCCGCGGTGATCGTCGGCTCCTACGTGCCCGACGGGATCGAGGCCGGACGCTTCGTGCAGGCGACGGCGCGCGGTGTGACGGCATTCTACGACATCGACACGCCGATCACGCTCGCCGCACTCGACACCGGCGACTGCGCCTATCTCTCGCCCACGCTGATCTCCGGCTACGATGTCTATCTCTCGTTCACCGGCGGCCCGACTTTGGAACGTCTCGTAACGCAGTATGGTGCGCGCGCGGCACGCCCGCTGTACTGTTCGGTCGATCCGGAGATCTATGCGCCGCGCGCCGTCGAGCAGCGTTACGATCTCGGCTATCTCGGAACCTACAGCGACGATCGCCAACCGACGCTCGATCGACTGCTGCTCGCAGTCGCGCGCCGGCATCCCGAACGGCGCTTCGCGGTCGCGGGCCCGCTCTATCCGGAAGGTATCGACTGGCCCGCGAACGTCGAACGCCACGAGCATTTGCCGCCCGACGAACATCCCGGTTTCTATGCGAGCTGCCGCTGGACGTTGAACGTCACCCGCGCCGACATGATCCGCGCCGGCTGGAGCCCGAGCGTGCGCCTGTTCGAGGCTGCCGCTTGCGGAACGCCGATCATTTCCGACATCTGGACTGGCCTCGATAGTCTGCTCGCGCCCGGTGCCGAAATCGCTCTGGCGGAACGAACGGAAGACGTGATCGCTTATCTCGACTGGCCGGAGCAACAGCGTCTCGCGATGGCTGGGCGGGCGCGATCCAGGGTGCTGTCGGGACACAGCGCGGCAACTCGGGCGGCCGAGCTCGAGCAGGCGATCGAAGCGGCAGGGAGACACGAATGACGATGGTTGCACGCCGCGAAACGTCCAGCACCGAGACGGGACGCCGCGAAACTGCGCTGATCGCGGGCGGGGCCGGCTTCATCGGCTCGCATCTCGTGGATGCATGGCTCGAGCGTGGCGGCCGCGTCGTCTGCCTCGACAACTTCCAGACCGGTCGCGCCGAAAATCTCGAGCATCTCGCGGGTCACCCCGATCTCGACATCATCCGTGCCGACGTGATCGAGCCGTTCGGCGACATGTTTACCGGGCGTGGCATCAGCCACGTGTTCAATCTCGCCTGCCCGGCCTCGCCGCCGCACTACCAGGCCGATCCGGAGCACACGCTGCTGACCTGCGTGCTGGGCACCCGCAACCTGCTGCGCGTCGCCGAGGAGGAAGGTGCCCGCTTCCTGCAGGCGTCGACCAGCGAGATCTACGGCGATCCCGAGATCCATCCACAAACAGAAGATTACTGGGGCCATGTGAACCCGACGGGTCCGCGCGCCTGCTACGACGAGGGCAAGCGCGCCGCCGAGACGCTGGCGTTCGACTACCACCGCCAGGGCCGCGCGGACATCCGCGTCGCCCGCATCTTCAACACCTACGGGCCGCGAATGCGTCCCGATGACGGCCGCGTGGTCTCCAACGTCATCACCCAGGCGCTGGCGGGCGCCGACATCACGATCTACGGCAGCGGCGAGCAGACGCGCTCGTTCTGCTACGTGGACGACCTGGTGGCAGGGCTGATGCGGCTGATGACGGTCGACGCGAACCCTGATGGGGCCGTCAATCTCGGCAACCCCGTGGAGCTCGAGGTGCGCGGGCTCGTCGATCTCGTGGTGTCGATGACCGGGGCCGGTTCGGCCGTGACCTTCCACAAGCTGCCGGTCGACGATCCGCGTCGTCGCCGTCCCGACATCACCCGGGCCCGCTCGCTGCTCGGCTGGTCGCCGCGCGTGACGCTCGAACAGGGACTCGAACGCACGATCAGCTATTTCGCCGGAAACGCCGCGCGCGCTTGCGCGGAGCCCGTCGCCGCGGAATAGTTTTTCGTCCGCCACCGCAGGAGACGACACGCCATGCCCATTTTCAACCGTGCCGCCGCCGCGTTTGCCGCGGCCACATTGCTCGCCGCCAGCCACGCTTTTGCGGCGCCGAGCAGCTGGACGCTGCAGAAGGTGACGTTCCAGGGCAACAGCCAGGTGCCCACCGGCGAGCTCCAGGCGGCACTTCCCGTTCAGCCCGGCGACACGCTGGACCAGGCCGGCGTGCAAAGTGAGCTCGATGCGATCGGCGACGTTTACCGCAAGCACAATGTGGGCGTCGGCATCAGCCAGCGTCTGGCCACGCTCGGCAAAAAGGCAAGCATCACCTACACGCTGACCGAGCAGGCGCCCACGGCGCCCACCGCCGTGCATGTCGGCATTACCGCCGACAGCGTGTCGGTGACGGGCAACAAGCAGGTCGCGACCGCCGACATCCTCGCCGCGGCCAACATTCCGCCGGGCAGCCAGGTCACCAACGCAAAGATCCAGGCCGCGCAGGCCGCAGTGCAGGCGCTCTACAAGAAGAAAAATGTCGGCGCCTCGATCGGCACCGACTGGACCAACACGGCGCCGCAGCATGTCGCGATGGTGTTCAAGATCACCGAGTCGAACTGAGCGAACCTGAAGTCGGGCCGGCAATCGATCTTTCCCACAAGGTCAATCGCCCGTCCTCGGGATCGTCGCGCCAGCCGGCCCGACGGAAGCCGTTGCGCTCGAGCACGATCTCGGATGCGCAATTTCGCGCAGCAGTTTCAGCGGTCAGCGTCGTGACGCCGAGGCCGCCAATCGCATCGAGGACGAGTGCCACCGCCGCGGTCGCATGGGAGCGGCCGCGACGGCTCGCGGCGATGCCGTAGCCGATCTCGGCACGGCCTCTGTCCGGCGCCCGCTTGAAGCCGCACAGGCCCACGATCTCGTCGTCCTCGACGATCAGCCAGTGCGCATGGCAGCCCTGCCGACGCAGCAGATCGGCGAACCCGCGCACGAGCACGAGGATGTCGGGCTCTTCGACGCCACCGGGAGGAATGCGGAATTCGCCGCTTCCTTCCGCCTCGCCCAGCAGCCACGCGAAATGCCGATCTTCCGCCTCGACCAGATGCGTCACTACGGCACCTGGTTCCGGTAGCGATCCCAGTGTGTCGCGAGCTCTCGGACGACCGGGCTGGCGACGCGATACGCCGCCTCGAGCGAGGCCTGGTAGCCGGAATAGCCGGTCTCGGCCGTCTCCGTCTGCAGCAGATCGACCGCGCGGCCGCCGGGCGGCGGCATGTCGTAGTCGCTCGCCGTGCGCAGCACGAGCACGCGACGCAAATCGAGGCGACCGGCCTGCGCCTGCAGCGACAGCGCCTGCATGAAGCCGAGATCCTCCTCCGCGGTGGTCGCGAACACGCCCTTTCTGCCGGTCCAGTACGACACCCAGCGCTCGGCCCAGGCGTTCAAATTCGCCCCCACCCAGAAAGTGGGGCTCGCGAGCGTGTCACCTTCGGCGACGCTGGGCGGCGTCAGCGCTTTCGGAAAACCGACATAGCCGGCGCGGGTCTTCTGCAACTCCGGGCTGTCGCGGAGTGCCACGTTTCGCGTCAGCCCATAGGCCCAGGCGAGCAGGCCCGGATCGATCGTGTAGGACATGTCACCCCAGTTCGAATGCAGCGGCGGCACCGGAGTCGGTGCGGGCGTTCCGGCCTGGATCGGCGTGAAACCGTCGGGCCAGTCCGCCGGGATCTCGCGCGGATCGATCGCGTGTGCGAGGCCGCCATTGATCACGTGCGGCGCCCAGACCGCCGAGCCGAGCGCGCCTGATCGCGGATCGATGCCGGCAATGCCTGCAAGAATGACATACGCGTGCCGCAGGTCGAAGCGCGGGTCGGACAGCAGCGCCGTGATCGCCGACGAGGCGTGCTCCGGCCCCTCGCCCGTCACGATGCCGAGCACCTGCAGGTCGGGATTGTAGCGATACAGCCGGTGATAGGTCGCGGGTGCGGGGATCACCTGACCCAGCGGAAGGCGCTCCACCCAGGCCTGGAACTCGCCGGGCGCGTCGCCGCTGTCCTGGCCCAGCTCGAACGTGGTCACCACCACGACGCGCACGGGAATGGTGGCCGCGAGCGTCGGCCAGGCGAGGAAGGCCGAAAGCAGAAGGGTCAGGGCGCAGGCGCGCATCGTTTGCGGTCTCCATCGAATCGAGGGCAGGCATGTCCAGGATAGCGCGGCGGCACCGGCAGGCGATTGCGGCGCGCAAGCGAGGCAGGATATCCAGCACGCCGAGCGGAAATCCAGGAGGATGACCCATGCAGGCGGATCGACGTGGGAACGACCGGGCACGTCGCGACCCCGGGGTGCCCGGATCGGCGGCATGACCGACGCGCTGACCATCGTGCCGCCGGGCCGGGGCTTGCGCGGCCGCGTGTCGCCGCCGGGGTCGAAGTCGATCACCAATCGCGTGCTGCTGCTGGCCGCCCTGTCGCGCGGGACCAGCCGCCTCACCGGCGTGCTTCGGAGCGACGACACGCGTCACATGGCGACCGCTCTCCGCGACATGGGCGTCGCCATCGAGGAACCCGACGAGACGTCGGTGGTGGTTGCGGGCACGGGTGGTCTGCGCGCACCGTCGCGGCCGATCTTCCTCGGCAATGCCGGCACGGCCACGCGCTTTCTGACCGCGGCGGCGGCCCTCGCCCGGGGCACGGTCGTGGTGACGGGCGACGCGCACATGCAGCTTCGGCCGATCGCGCCGCTCGTGGACGCGCTGCGCGCACTCGGGATCGCCGCCGCGGCGCCGACGGGTTGCCCGCCGGTCACCATCCACGGCACCGGCGGCTTCGACGGCGATACGGTGACCGTCGATGCGAACCTGTCCAGCCAGTATGTCTCGGCGCTCCTGATGCTGGCGCCTGCGGGCGCGCGCGCCGTGCGGGTGATGCTGCGCGGCGATGCGATCGGCGCGCGCGGCTATATCGATCTCACGATCGCCGCCATGCGTCGCTTCGGCGCCGCGGTCGAGCAGGCCGACGCTGCCACCTGGCTGGTTCAGCCGGGCGGCTACCGCGCGACCGACTTCCATGTCGAGCCGGATGCCTCGGCCGCGACGTATCTGTGGGCGGCCGAGGTGCTGACGAATGGTGCGATCGACATCGGCGTCGCGGCCGCCCAATTCACCCAGCCCGACGCGGCGGCGTTCGACCTTATCAGGATGTTTCCGCATCTGCCGGCGGTGATCGACGGGGCGCAGATGCAGGACGCCGTGCCGACGCTTGCCGTGCTGGCCGCGTTCAACGCGAGCCCGGTGCGTTTCACCGGCATCGTCAATCTGCGGGTCAAGGAGTGCGATCGCGTGGCGGCGCTGGCGACCGAGTTGTCACGCCTTGTGCCTGGACTTGCGGTCGAGGATGGCGACGACTTGGTGGTGACGCCGATGCCGTCTGAGCGTTTCCGGCCTGCGCGGATCGAGACCTATGCGGATCATCGAATTGCGATGAGTTTGTCGCTGGCCGGCTTGCGCGTGCCGGGCGTGACGATCCTGGATCCGGGCTGCGTCGCCAAGACGTATCCGGATTACTGGCGGGATCTGGTCACGTTGGGTGTCGAGCTGAAGTAAGATTTGCTCTGCCTCGTACCAGCAAAGAAGGCCAGGGGCTCTGCCCCTGGACCGAGCTCAAGGGCAGTCGCCCTTAGAACCCCATATTAGGGCCGGGAGTACAAGACCGAGAAACCCAAACAATCAGGGTTCCAAGGGACGACTGTCCCTTGGCGGGTCCAGGGCAGAGCCCTGGCCTTTTTACAGCCTCTCACGCATACCGCCGCACCATCCGCGCACAGAACGCCGCAAACTCCTCCGGCACCGCCGGCGGGCTAGAATGATGCGGCGACAGCCCCCGATGCTCGGGCGTGAAGCAGAACGTCACCGTCACGTCGAACGGATCCAGCGCCAGCATCATCCGGTCGAACCACGCATCCGCGTTCGGCCGGAAGCTGTCCGCCCAGGAGATCCCCGTGCGCACCGAGCGCACGCCCATCTCGCGCATCAGACGCACGGCGTCGTCGAGCCGGTGGTCCTCGAAATGGAACCACTGCACCAGCCCGAGCTCGGGCGCGTAGCGACGGAACCGTTCGAGCGCCAGCTTGGGCGTGCCGTCCTCGCGCAGCAGGCCCATATGGAAGTGCCGGTAATACGACGAGCCTTCCGCCTCCTTGTGGCGGGTGGTCGCCTCCCAGGCCGTCGGAAGATCGTAGAGGCTGTACCACTGGATGCGCGGCGCACGCCCGATCAGCAGCTCGGCCGTGCGGTCGAGACCCCAGGCCTGCACCTCGTCGGCGCCGAAGGTGGAAATACCGACTTCGCTGACCCAGACCGGAAGCGTCGTGACCGCGGCGATCTCGGCCAGCTTGGCGGGCCACTCGTCGATGCGCCAGAGATTCCAGTCGAGCGGGAAGCCGTGCACGGCCACCGCGGTGAGCCGGTCGAGCAGGCCGCCCTTACCCATGCGCGTGATGAAGCCGGGATCGATCGGCGAGATGCCGCCGAGCACGCGTTGAATGGCGCCGTTCTCGGCGGCGATCGCGTCGGCCGCCAGGCTCGCCATGTTCATGAACAGCGCCCAGTCGGGGTCCAGATACGGATCCCAATGCGACTTGTTGTTGGGCTCGTTCCAGATCATCGCGGCTTCGATCAAATCCCTGCTCCTCGTGCCGGGGTGACGGCGGCGGCGTTCGGCGAGACCGCGGACGCGGCGCACAGGTACGTTTCATCCTCGATCCGTGCGCGGATGGCGAAGCCGGACGCGCGCAGCATGGCTTCCGTGCAGGCGCGGTTCGGAACCCACCAGTTGGTCGGATCGCCCGCGTAGCGATGCTCGACGAAATGGAGCTTCGGGTAGCCGGGCTCGTCGAACAGCGCGCGATCGCCGAAGTCGCTATTTTCCGGCACGGCCACGATATCGTCGGTGCCGCGCTGCATCGACTGGAACACCAGCAGATCGCCCGCCACATGCTCGCGGATCAGGTCGAGCGCCAGCAGCGGGTGGCGAAGATGGTAGAGCACGCCCATGAACAACACGAGATCGAACCTCTCGCCGATCGACGCCACGTCGTAGACCGACATCTGCCGGAACTCGATGGCCAGCCCCGACACCTCGGCGGCGAACCGCGCCTGCGCGAGATAGAACGGGTCCTCGTCGATGCCCAGCACGTGGTCCGCACCGCGCCGCTTCATCTCGATCGCGTAAAACCCGCCGTTGCAGCCGATATCGAGCACCCGCCTTCCGGTCAGATCGGCGGGAAGTGCGGTCGCGATGTGGCGCCATTTGACTGCCGGATAGTCGCCGAGGAAATGGTGCGGGGCGGTCCAGATCCCCTCGAGCTCCATGTTATGGAACCACGGACCGAGGGTGGTGATGCGGCGGGCGAGCTCCTCGCGGCTCAGGACCATGCGGTAGAGGCTCCTTCGTTAAGGCCACGGAGTGTCGCACTCGCGGTTCCGATCGACAAAGTCGTGACCGAGGCGGGCGCGATCTCGAGCCGCGCCCAGTTGTCGATCGAGAGGCCGAGATGGTCAGCCACCACCGCGCGGATCACGTCCGCATGGCTCACCAGCACTATCCGGCCGCCGGTCGCGGCCAACCCGCTTATCAGCGCGCGGGTGCGGTGCTGCACGGCGAGCATCGTGTCGCCGGCGGGCGTGGCGGCGAGCCCGCGCGCGGCGTTCCAGGTGCGCCAGGCCGGGTCGGCCTCGAGTGCCTCGAAGCGCTGTCCGGCCCAGTGTCCGAAATCGATCTCGTCGAGCGCCGGTTCGGTCTCGACGGCGAGGTCGCGCCGGGCGGCGATCGCGCATGCGGTCTGTTGCGCGCGCTCGCGCGGGCTGGACAGCACGCGGTCGAACGGCCGGGAGGCCAGGCGGTCGGCGAGACGCTCGGCCTGCGCCTGCCCGTCCGGCGTGAGGTTCCGCCCCGCCAGGCGCCCGGTCAGCACATCGCCCACATCGCCATGGCTCGCGTGGCGGACGAGCATCACCGACAGACTCACCCCGCGACGAAGCTCCGCACCATCTCGCGTGCCTCGTCATCGGTGAACCGGTCCGGCGGAGACTTCATGACACCGGGCAACGGACCGCGCAGGACGACGCCCTCGCCGCGATCGAGTGCCACGCGCACGCCGCGCGCGGCATCCACCACCACGCCCGCGCTGTCGGGACTGTCCCAGATTTCGAGTTTCAACTCGGCGTTCAGCGGCGACCCGCCCGTGGGCTCCGCCACGGCGAAGCGCTCGGTGTTGTTGGGCGCGCTCCCGATCGCATCGGCCACGTCAAGACCGACCTTGCCGCTCGCCCCGCCGAACGCGGCCACGACCTCGATATCGCCGATCCCATATTCGCCCGGCATGGCGTTCATCGGCCCCGGGATCGGCTCGTTGCCCCCAGCGTCGCAGTTTCCAACTCCGACGATGCCGACGCGGATGGGTCGCTTGGCCAAAACGGTCGGCTCCTCAGCTGTCCACCGCGTAACGTCGCATCACCGAGCTTTGTTCCTCAGCCCCCCGTCACGTCCCGGCCGTCAGGCGCCGCTCGGGCGGGACGATGTCGCCGGCCATGGCCGCGATCTCCGCCGCCGCCGCCGGCAGGAGCCCGCCCGCCCGGCCGGCCGGCAGCCGCGCGAGATTGGCCCGCCGATGTCCAGCATGGGCGCGCCACCAGCCCAAAGTTCCACGCACCGCGCCCTCATGCTAGCCAATGCCCGGTTCAAAGCTCACGATTCAAGGTTGGGAGGTGCCGCATGGAGCGCATCGAGATCGACGGCATCCAGGTGGCGCGCCTGGTCGCCGAGTTCGTGGCCGGCGAGGCGATCCCCGGCACCGGCGTCACGGTCGAGGCCTTCTGGAGCGGGTTCGCCGCCCTCGTGGCCGACCTCGCACCACGCAATGCGGCCCTGCTGCGCCGCAGAGACGAGCTCCAGGCAGCGATCGACGCCTGGCACGCCGAGCACCGCCGCGAGGCGTTCGACGCCGCCGCCTACGAGGGCTTCCTGCGCGAGATCGGCTACCTCGTGCCGATCCCCGAGGAGGTCGCCGCCAGCACCGCCAACGTCGACCCCGAGATCGCGACGCTTGCCGGCCCGCAGCTGGTGGTGCCCGTGCTCAACGCCCGCTACGCGCTGAACGCGGCCAACGCCCGCTGGGGCAGCCTGTACGACGCGCTCTACGGCACCGACGTGATCGACGACGCCGACGGCCGCGCCCGCGGGCGCGGCTACAACGAGACCCGCGGCGCCGCCGTGGTGGCGCTGGCCCGCGGCGTGCTCGACGGCGCCGCCCCGCTGGCCGCCGGCAGCCACGCGGAGGCACGCCTCTACGCCGTCGAGCACGGCGCGCTGGTGGTGACGCTCGCGGACGGACGCCGGACCGCGCTCGCCGACGCGGCGGCCTTTGCCGGCACGCGCGGCGCCCCCGACGCCCCCACCGCCGTGCTGCTGCGGCAGCACGGGCTGCACCTGGAGATCGTGATCGACCGCGAGAGCCCGATCGGCGCCACCGACCCCGCCGGCATCGCCGACGTCGTCGTGGAAAGTGCGCTGACCACGATCATGGATTGCGAGGACAGCGTCGCCGCCGTCGACGACGAGGACAAGGTCGCGATCTGGCGCAACTGGCTCGGCCTCATGCAGGGCACGCTCACCGCCAGCTTTTCCAAGGGCGGCGAAACGGTCACCCGCACGCTCAACCCCGACCGCGACTACATCGCCCCCGACGGCGGCAAGCTCACCCTGCCCGGCCGCTCGTTGATGCTGGTGCGCAATGTCGGCCACCACATGATGACCGACATCGTGCTCGACGCAGCGGGCCACGAGATCCCCGAGACCTTCCTCGACGCCGCGATCACCGCGCTGATCGCCCTGCACGACCTGCGCGGCGACCAGCCGATCTCCAACAGCCACCGCAAATCCGTCTACATCGTCAAGCCCAAGATGCACGGCCCCGAAGAGGTCGCCTTCGCCGTCGAGCTGTTCGGCCGCATCGAGACCCTGCTGTCCCTCCCCCGCAACACGCTGAAAATCGGCATCATGGACGAGGAGCGCCGCACCAGCCTGAACCTCGCAGCCTCCATCGCGGCGGCCGGCGAGCGGGTGGCGTTCATCAACACCGGCTTCCTCGACCGCACCGGCGACGAGATCCACACCTCGTTCGAGGCGGGCCCGATGGTCCGCAAGAGCGAGATGAAGAACACCGCCTGGCTCCGCGACTACGAGCGCCGCAACGTGGGCATCGGCCTCGCCTCGGGCCTGCGCGGCCGCGCCCAGATCGGCAAGGGCATGTGGGCCGCCCCCGACCAGATGGCGGCGATGATCGAGGTTAAGCGCGCCCACCCACTGGCCGGTGCGTCGACCGCCTGGGTCCCCTCGCCCACGGCCGCGACCCTGCACGCGCTGCACTATCTCGACGTCGACGTGGGCGCCCGCCAGACCGCGCTCGCGACCCAGAAACCGATCGGTCTCGAAGGGCTGCTGGACATCCCGGTCAGCCCCGGTACCAACTGGTCGCCCGAGGACGTCAAATCCGAGCTCGACAACAACGTGCAAGGCCTGCTCGGCTACGTCGTGCGCTGGGTCGACGCCGGCATCGGCTGCTCGAAGGTTCCCGACATCAACGACGTGGGCCTGATGGAAGACCGCGCCACGCTGCGCATCTCCAGCCAGCACATCGCCAACTGGCTGCATCACGGCGTGGTCACGCGCGAGCAGGTGATGGAAACGCTCCGGCGCATGGCGGGCGTGGTGGATCGGCAGAACGGGGGCGATCCCGCCTACAAGCCCATGGCCCCCGGCTTCGACGGCCCCGCCTTTCGCGCCGCCTGCGACCTGGTGTTCGAGGGGCGCACACAGCCGAACGGCTATACCGAGTTCATCCTTCACCGGGCGCGGCGTGAGGTGAAGGCGGCCGGATAAGAAGGCTGGGGCTCTGCCCCTGACCCCGCAAAGGGCCTTGGCCCTTTGATCCCGCTTATCAGAGAAGCTGCCGTCGTCGGCTATGCCCTGAGCTTTGGATCACGACGTGCAAAGCCCCATAAGGCTTGCTTCTCGGAAAGGGAGGCCGCATCGTCCGCATCCGCAACGATCGGGAGACGCCGGGTGCAAAGACGTCGGTTCCTTGCCACGTCCGGGGCCTTCGCTGCCGGCGCGACATCTCCGCTTCGCCGATACGCCCGGGCACAGGCTGTTCCGACGCGACTGACATTCACCATGTCAGACCGTGTGGATCTCATCGTCGAGCGCCAGGGCGAAGGGCCGAGCCTTCTCCTCGTTCATGGTGCCAGCGGGTCGCACCTCTCCTATGCGCGGCTTGTTCCGCGGCTGGCATCGTCGTTGACGACATTCGCTCTTGACCGACGCGGCTACGGCGGCAGCGGCGGTCAGGCCGAGCACAGCGTGGCGCGCGAGGCCGAGGACATCGCCGCCGTCATCGATGCCTTGCCGTCGCCGGTCTACGTGTTCGCCCACTCGTCGGGCGCAATCGAGACGCTGGAGGCCCTGCGCCTGACGAGGAACGTGCGCCGCGCGATCCTCTACGAGCCGCCACTCACCGTGGTGGGCGCCTCGTCGCCGAGACCGGTATGCGCGCTCGTGGCGCACGGAAAGATGGATGCGGCGCTGGTCACCTTCTATCGAGACTATGTAAAGGTTCCGCCGCCGGTCATCTCGGAAATCCAGAAAAGTCCCGCATGGCCGGCCGAAGTCAAAAGTGCCCCGGCGTTGTGCAACGAGCTGGTGGCGCTCTCCGACTATCACTTCGACGCCGCCACATTCGGGTCCCTCCGGACGCCGACGCTGTTCCTGCTGGGCGACCGGAGTCCGCCATTCATGGTCGCGAGCGTCAAAGCCGGCGTGGCAGCCGTGCCAGGTGCGAAGCTGGAGATGCTGGCGGGACAGCAGCACGGCGCTCTGGTCCAGGCACCCGACATGATCGCCGCGATCATCAGGAAGAACTTCCTGTCGTCCTGACTGCCAGGCGCGAGTGGTGAAGGTGTCTTGATTCTGAAGCTTACAGCAGTGGACGAAAGTGGCTGGTCCGATTTCGGGCAGGAATGCTCGAATAGCGGACGTATTCACCGAGACGCCAACGGTTGCTCTCGACCCACAGCGGAACTGTCACGAAAGACCGCAAGATTGGTCAGGCATTTCGCGTCCTTGGACCCGTAGCTTGGGTTCGCCACGAAGGACAGGATGATGAAGGCGGCGCTGAGACGCTATCACCTCCGGATGCAACGGGTGCTGGATCATATCGACCAGCACCTCGACGACGATCTGGATTTGGAGGCGACGAGCGGCGTTGCAGCTTTCTCGAAATACCACTTCCACCGGCAGTTCACGGCGACCCTCGGGCTGTCCGTCCATCGCTACGTGCAGCTCGCCCGCATGAAGCGGGCTTCGTGGCGGCTGGCCTACACGGATGCCGACAGCATCACTGAGATAGCGATGGATGCCGGATATGATGCGCCAGAGGCCTTCACGCGTGCCTTCCGGCAGCGTTTTGGACAGTCACCATCGGAGTTCCGGAAGTCTCCCGACTGGAAGCCATGGCTTGCAGCCTTCGGTCCTCTCGACGACGCCAGGAGCAAACTGATGCAGAAGACCTACACCGCGAACGACATGACAATTCGCGATGTGCTCCCCATGCCGGTCGCGATAATGGAGCATCGTGGTGATCCGGCGATAATTGGAGCCACGATCCAGCGGTTCATCGCTTGGCGCAAAGCGACCGGTTTGACTCGGAAGGTCACTCCGACCTTCAACATCTTTCACTCGGATCCTCGCACAACGCCACCGGCTGATTACCGCATCGACCTTTGCGTGGGTACTGACAGGCCAATCGAAGCAAGTGACGAGCGGATTGAGGCAGGTGTTATCCCCGGCGGCCGTTGCGCAGTTCTGCGGGTCGTCGGGAACACCGACAATCTGGAGCCTGCCGCGCTCTACCTGTACCGCGAGTGGCTTCCAGCCAGTGGCGAGGAGGTAAGAGACTTTCCGCTCTACTGTCAGCGCCTCAGCTTCTTCCCGGAGGTGCCGGAGCATCAAACGGTCGCCGACCTTTTTCTGCCACTGAGATAGCGACTGGCAACGCTTCCGCTTCCACCGGATCGGTCGGGAAGGGCGGACCGGCCGATGTCTGCTTCCGAGGCAGAGGCCGCCTCGCTGGGACGACCTCTTCGAGGCGGATTACGCCGAAAAGTCGGCTTGCGAGCTTCGCGGGCGACATCGTTATGAGGTCGCGTCGTATAATCTGAGCGTTTACAAACCTGTAAACGTTTCTGAAGCGGACCGGATTGTCGGCTGTTACTGTGGATCGGACCTTTTCAACACAATGAGGCGCGAAGCGGAAGTTCACCAGCAAACCGGAAAACGTCATCACCCCCTCACTCGATCAACGCCGCAAGCTTCGCCCGCACCTCCGCCAGCTCCGCCGCACTCACCCGCCCCTTGCGAGCAGCCTCGCGCGCTCGCCAATCCTGACTTTTCACCTGGTCCGCCAGCACCACGCTCGCAGGCTCGCCCGCCAGCGCCACCTCGAACGGATACCCCTTGATCCGCGTCGTCGTCGAGCAGCACACGATCATCCCAGCGCGGCCATTGTAGCTCGCTGGGCTAAGCACGACCGCCGGCCGGTGCCCGGCCTGCTCGTGTCCCGCCTGCGGATCGAATTGCAGCCACACGATATCGCCAGCCTCCGGGACGTAAGCCGGCGCCACTACCAGACCTCCCGTCCCACCGCCTCGCCCATGTCGACCAACGCAGGCCGGTTCTCGTCCGTGATGCCCGCCACCAACGTCTCGACATCGTAACGCGTCGGCAGGACGGGCGTGATCACGATCCGCCCCCCCTCTTCGCGGACATCGACCCGTTGATCGAGCCCCACCCGCGCCGCTTCCAGCACCGATGCCGGGATCCGCACGGCAGCGCTATTGCCCCACTTCTTCACCACGCCCTGCATCGCCGCTCTCCCCATCCTGTCTCTACATCGTAGACACTGCCAAACATGGCAGCAAGGATCATCCGCCCGGCACCCGCCGGATCAACGCCGTGCAACCGGACCTCGCAAGTGCAGACTCCCCTACACTGCCCCCGCGCCACAACGGCGCAGCCCCGGGGAGAGCTTGATTTGTCCAACCAATTTCAAGTCGCCCCGCTCACCCGCTCCCCATGCGTGAAGACCTCGAACCCGTCCCCGCGCGCCACCCCCACCAGCGTCATCCCGCACCCGTCCGCCACCCGCAGCGCCAGCCCCGTCGGCGCCGACACCGCCACCAGCACCGGCGCCCCCATCACCGCCGCCTTCTGCACGAGCTCCACCGAGATCCGGCTGGTCATCACCACCACGCCCTCGGCCGCCGCCACCCCCGCAAGCGCCAGCGCCCCACCCAATTTGTCGAGCGCGTTATGCCGCCCGACATCCTCCCGGATCGCCACCAGCCCCCGCTCCCGCGTCCAGAACGCCGCCCCGTGCACCGCCCGCGTCGTCCGCCCCAGCGCCTGCGCCGGCGCGAGCGACGCCACCGCGTCCGCGATCTCGCCCGTCGCATACACCCGCCCCAACGGCACCGGAGGCGGCGGACGCTGCGCCTCGGCCAAGCTCTCCAGCCCGCACATCCCGCACCCCGTCACCCCGGCCAGCCGCCGCCGCCGCCGCTCCAGCCGCGCCATATCCTCCACCGGGATCCACATCCGGCACTCCACCGCGCCGTCCGCGGCGTCGATCACCTCGAACTCCTCGAGCGCCGCCGCCCCGTCGACGATCCGCTCCGCCAGCGCAAACCCCAGCGCGAAATCCGCCAGATCCAGCGGCGTCGCCATCATCACCGCGTGCGTTACCCGGTTGAACGTCATCGCGACCGGCGTTTCGTCCGCCACATCCCGGCATCCCGCCCGCGCCTCTCCCTCGCGAAACACGACCGCGGCGACGGGAAAAAAGCCTCTTCGCTCAACTGTCATGGACGCCCCTGACGCCACTGCTACCATCCACACCCATGAGCAAAACCCCGCACCACCCCGCGCCGCCCGCACCTGGTCCCCACCCGGACGCCAGCCGCCACCGCTTCGGCCAGGGCCGCCCCCCGCGCGATACGCCCGACTCCCAGGCCTCGCCCGCCTTCACGGGCAGCCCCTTCCAGCCTTTGCCCGCCCCCACCGGCGCCGCACCCTACCGCCTCGACCTGGCCGCACTCGTGCCCGACGCCGTCGCTGCGATGAAAAAGGCCGGCGGCATGGCCCTGCACATGGTGGGCGACACCGGCGGCGTGCAGGACCCCAACCCGCAGCTCCTGGTCGCGGCCGCGCTGGAGACCGACGCCGCCATCGCCGGCCCCTTCGGCACCCCCGCCTTCTTCTACCATCTCGGCGACTGGATCTACTTCGACGGCCAGGCCGACCAGTATCTGCCGCAATTCTACGATCCCTACGCCCACTACCCGCTGCCGATGCTGGGCGTCCCCGGCAACCACGACGGCGACATCCTCGACGACGGCACCCGCACCAACCCGCTGCCCTCGCTCGCGACCTTCGTGCGCAATTTCTGCGCCCCCACCCCCGGCATCAAGTCGCCCGACAGCGGCGAGATCGACCGCACCGCGATGATCCAGCCCAACGTCTATTTCACGCTGACCACCCCGTTCGCGACCTTCGTCGGCCTCTACACCAACGTGCCCGAAGGCGGCGTCGTGGAAGCCGACCAGGCCGCCTGGTTCGAGGGCGAACTCGCCGCCGCCGACCGCGACCTGCCGCTGATCGTCGCGCTGCACCACCCGCCGCAATCGCTCGACGTCTACCATTCCGGCAGCAAGACGATGGCGGCGCTGCTGACCACGTCGGCCACCAAGGCCAACCGCGCGCCCGACCTCGTCTTCTCGGGCCACGTGCACAACTACCAGCGCTTCTCGGTGGGCGACGCGCATGGAAGCGGCATCACCCCCACCATCGTCGCCGGCCATGGCGGCTACCACAACCTCCACAAGATGGTGCAGGTGAACAACCAGCCGATCATGACGCCCTACACGCCGCCCAACGACGGCAACGTGACCCTTGAGAGCTACAACGATACCAATTTCGGCTTCATGCGACTCGAAATCGGCGGCGATACCGTGAGCGTCTCGACCTACACCGTGGCGTCCAGCGCCACGCCGAACGCGCCGCAGCCGCCGCCGACACTGTTCGACAAGATGGTGTTCGATTGGAAGACGCGGACGATCGTGACCTGAGAAGGCCAGGGGCGCTGCCCCTGGACCCCGCTGGGGCCTTGGCCCCAGACCCCGTTCGTTTTCTGGCGCATGGGAGTGAGTGTCGGACTGTGGCCGAGAGCGGAAGGTCGGCTTTGAGGTGATGGAGGTATAAAGCGGACGCTAGCAGCATCCTGGCGCGACGCCTTCTGTTCCGTTCGGGCGGAACGTTGCTGTTAGCTGAGGCATCATTATCGGCTCTAATCCGCGCGAAGCATATTCTCCGATCTTGGATTAGAAAGCCCAAGTCGACGATCCAACCCAATGTAGCGAGGATCGCCGACCTTATATCCTTGATCCAGCGGCTTCCCATTGAGGCCGATGTAGCGCTCCCACTGGGCTGTCCCATCGCCGCCGCAATACCGATGAATTTGCTCCTTTGTCATAAAGTCGTTGCAGCCGTAGAGGAGCTCGAGGAACATCGCGCGATCACCGTGGTGGCATAGCCAGTCGGCCACGAAGCTGAAATAGCCGGCATTGTTCCCAGCACGTTTGTTGCGCAGATTGACTAGGAACGCCTTGCCTCGTCCTCGCTGCGCCTTCAGATCCTGAGATTTGATAAAGGTGTCGGGATCATAGGTGTTTGTTATCGTAAAACGCGTGCCGCCACAGACGAGTGATCGGTGGGAGAGTTCGGCAGCCTTAAGACAACTCGTATCTAGCCAGTTCAGGGTAAAAAGTTGAATCAGGAAAATGTATACTCTTTTCTCACTGCGTGACCTTGCCGTTGATGAACTTGTTTGCATCCTCGGCCGTGATCTGCTGAGCAGTCCCGTGAGGCAAGGACGACCAGGTTCCATTGAGCGAGCTGTATGCTGAGTCGTAATTTCCATGCGTGATATAAGTCGCTGCCCCTTTGTGTTGAATAAGCCAACGTGCGATCTTATCCTGTGACTCAGGGCTAAAATCATGGACATGGACTTTTCCCTTAACCCAGTCATACGTTTCACTTTTGATGCCGTAGGCACCTGCCGCGTCTGATTGATGATGACCGGAAGTGTAACTCTTTCTCGGGTGGTCTGACGTGTCCATGAAGTAGTGGTTTTTGCCAAAACTTCGACGATATATCTCTGGCCCGGTCACTCCTTTGTTCTCGACGGTTCGAATCAACTCAAGAAACGCATCCATGCGTTTGTTGCCGAGGTCTGTTCCCGCCATGACTGCTCCTGCTACTCCACAACAGGAGCGTAAACGCGTCTTGACAAAGCATGATGGGACTAACTTGTCTTTCGGAGCTTGACCGCGACCGACGAACAATGCGATCGCCGTCACGCTGCTGAAGGAAGTCAGGATAACAGCAGAACCCGGACTGGGGTTCGGCCCGCGCAGCGTGCCCCGTCAGAGTGTGTCCGAGCGAGAGTCGGACGTGAGCCGCGACGATATCGGTCCACTCGCCAGCAAAGACACTGGGAGACCGGCCCACAAGCCCAAGGTTTTTTATAGTATAGCGGCTCTGTCGTTGCTGGATAGTTCTCATAGCGGCAAAACCACCATCAGTCCGCCGATCCGCAGGAAGCATCCGGAACGTGCTGGAAAATCACGAGGTGTGGAAGACATCACCGAATGCCCGCTTCCGGGATCCACGGACCTGCACGGGTATGTCCGCTTCGAGCGCAAAGCGGCTCTTCCAGCTCATCGGGACGACGCTCCCAGCAACCATTCATCCAGCCGGCCGAGACACCCGTCTCCGACAATCGCGCCGTGTCGGTGCGGACACGCCTATGATCTCGCCCCTCTTCCGCGAGGCGCACCGTGCATGTCACGCCCCTTTCTCCACACCCTGCCGCTCGCCTCGCCCCGCGCGACGCCCAACTTGAATGGTCCAACGAATTTCAAGTTTCGCGCGCTCCCCCCGCCTCGAGCACGTTCGCCCCGAACCACCGATGCTGGAAACCCGCTCTCGCAGAGTGGCAACAGGCCGCCCCGCTACCCGTACAACCGCTCGTCCCACCACACCGGCTCGGGCAGGTCGTGCACGATCGCCGCCGCCTCCGGATGATCCGGATTGATCAGGATGTTCCGCTCGAGCCGCGCCGGAATCGACGGCACGAGCAGCAACGCCGTCCGCGCCTCTGCGTACCACGCCTCGCCGAACCTTTTGCACACGCCTTCGTCGCGTCCGTTCCACCCTGGCCACGCCGCGGTCTGGAAAATCTCGTAGCTGGTATCGTTCGGAACAGTGATACGAACGAAATGCTGGTTCGGAGGAAGCACGCTGTTCGCGTGCACCAGCTTCTCGAGCATCGCCGTCGAGTAATGCTCGGACGCGTAGATCATCGGACTTGCCGGCGTATTCCAGCGTCCGGGATAAAGCCGCGCGCCCTCGCTGGAGTAGATCGGATGCGCGCCCTCGGGATCGCCGATGCGGAACGCGGTGAGAACACGATCCGTGCGTGTGCCTGTCACACGCCTCCGCCATACGCGGCCCGGCCCAGCAGGTTGATCACGAGATCCGCGCCGGGACTGGTGCCGAGCGCCACATCCAGCGGCGCGCGCCCGTCCAGCATCGGATGCGGACGCGACAGGAACTCCCGCGCCCGCTCGGCCGTGCCGTAGATGTCGAGCGCGAAGCTGAACACCTTGGCGAGGCGGGCCAGCCGGTCGCCTTCCTCGCTGCTCAGCGTCTGCGACGGCGATCGGCGCCGCCGCTCCAGCGTCGCCTTCGGCACCAGGCGGAACTTGAAGTGGGCATCGTCGGGGGCCACCGTGTCGGCCAGCCGATCCAGCGCCGCCACCGGCAATCCGCTCTCGATCGAGGTGGCCAGCGCCAGACGCGACGCCTGGATCCCGGTGGCGACCCCCAGCAGCGCTTCGGCCGAGCCGGGTTGTGCGCCCATCGACTTTCCACTCGCATCAACTGAGCTCTATATACGCCTCAGATGAGGCCATCACAAGACCAACTCCCGCCCTCAGAACGTCACTGCCCTCTGCACGTCGTGCACGGGAGGGGAGCGGCCGCCGAGAACTCCGGCTCCGGCTTCACCTCGGACGTGTCATACGCGCCGCCGACGCTATCATTGCCGTGCAAGCCGGGATGATCGCTCGACGATCCGACGGACCTGCAATACTTCAAGTCCGCAGGTCCAGGACTGCTTGTCCTGGCGGGGTTTGGGGCAGAGCCCCAACCTTACTCGACCCCAATCTTACTCGACCATCGCCTCATGCCGCGCCACCACCAGCGCGTGCCGCACGCAGGTCGACACCCGGTCAAGCACGTTGGCGACGTATTTCAACTCGTCCGGCGACGGCAGCACGGGTGCGGCCGCTCCGAGCAGCCCCGTGCGGTACGGGCAGGCCGCAAGCTCCCCCATGATCGCACGAAGCTCGGCCTGCGCCGCGCCAAGTGCCCGCAACCTGATCTGCAACGTCTCGGCCTCAGCCCAGGAGCCACTCATCGATCGTCCACACCTGCCCGGACATCAGTCTCGGCCGGGGAGATTGCCGAAGCGTGAACGCCTGACGCGCCAGGTCAGGCGACCGACCAGAACACCAGCAGGATGCCGATCACCGACACGAACCACACGGCACTTCGGTATTTCGATCCCGTCACGTAGAGCGGCACGTAGAACAGCCGCGCCCAGAAGTAGAACTGCGCGCCCCAGGTCGCCGCACCCACGTCGCGGCCATAGGCGTGGCTGACCAGCACGGACGCCGCGAAGATCGGGAAGGTCTGCATGAAGTTCGCGAACGCGCGGATGTTGCGCGCCTTGACCGGCGAGACGGGGCGGTCCTCGTCGCGCGGCGAGGCGCCGTAACCCATCCCGTGCTCGGCCGTGACGACTGCGCCGGTGCTGATCGCGTGGAGCAATCCCAGGAAGGCAGTCCAGGCGAGAAGGGCCATCGGCATCGACATGGTGGGGTCTCCCGTGCGGTGCCGCGCCGCCCGGGGATCATTCCACCGTCACGGACTTGGCGAGGTTGCGCGGCTGGTCAACGTCGGTGCCCTTCGCGAGCGCCACCTGGTAGGCCAGCATCTGCACCGGAATAGCATGGAGGATGGGGGCCGCGAACGGGTCGACCTCCGGCAGCACCAGAACATGCCGCGCGATCCCGCGCAGCCGCTCGGCCCCGGGGGCATCGGTGATCGCGATCAGCTGACCCCCGCGCGCCGCCGCCTCCTGCAGGTTCGACGCGGTCTTCTCGAACAGCCGTCCCGACGGCGCGATCGCCACGATCGGCACCGAGCGGTCGACCAGCGCGATCGGCCCGTGCTTCATCTCGCCCGCGGCCAAGCCCTCGGCGTGGATATAGGTGATCTCCTTGAGCTTGAGCGCGCCCTCGAGCGCGATCGGAAAGCAGGAGCCGCGCCCGAGGAACAGCACGTCGCGCGCGTCCGCCACCATCGCCACGATCTCGTCGAACCCGTCCGCGAGTGCCAGCACCTCGGCGGCCCGCGCCGGCAGCTCCAGCAGGGCGGCCACCAGGCGCTGCTCCTCCGCCGCATCGATCGCACCGCGCCGCCGCGCCGTGCCGATCGCCAGGCACGCGAGCGTCGCGAGCTGGGCGGTGAACGCCTTGGTGCTGGCCACCGCCATTTCGGGACCGGCCAGCGTCTCGAGCACGACATCGCTCTCCCGCGCCATCGTGCTCTCGGGCACGTTCAGCACCGACAGGATCGACTGCCCGGCCGCGCGCAGGCCGCGCAGCGCCGCCAGCGTGTCGGCGGTCTCGCCCGACTGGCTGATCAGGATGCCCAGGCCCCCGGCGGGCAGCGGCGGCGCGCGGTAGCGGAACTCGCTCGCGACATCGATGTCGGTCGGCAGGCGCGCGACACTCTCGAACCAGCCCCTCCCCACCAGCCCGGCATAGAACGCCGAGCCGCACGCCGTGATCGTGGCGCGCGGGATGGTCGCGAGGTCGAACGGGAGTGCCGGCAGCACCACTTCGCGAGTGGCGGGATCGATCATGCGGCGCAGCGTCTGGCCGATCACCACCGGGTGCTCGTGCAGTTCCTTTTCCATGAAGTGGCGGTGGCCATCGCGGCCGATGGTCGCGGCCTCGCGCGCGGTGAGCCGGATTTCTCTCAATACCTCCGCCCCGGTCGCGTCGAAAATCGCCGCCCCCTGCCGTCCGAGCACCGCCCAGTCGCCGTCGCGCAGATACGCGATCCGCCGCGTGAGCGGCCCCAGCGCCAGGCTGTCGGAGCCCAGGAACATCTCGTCGTCGCCGAACCCAACCGCGAGTGGTGCCCCGTTCTGGGCCCCGATCATCAGCTCGGGATGACCCGCAAAAATCATCGCCAGCGCGAACGAGCCCTCGAGCCGGCCGATCGCGGTGCGCGCCGCCTCGACCGGCGCCATGCCGCGCCCGAGGTTGAGATCGACCAGCTGCACCACCGTCTCGGTGTCGGTCTCGGTCGAGAACTCCTGCCCCGCCGCCTCGAGCTCGGCGCGGAGCTCGGCGTGGTTCTCGATGATGCCGTTATGCACGATCGACACACGCGGCGTGCCGTGCGGGTGGGCGTTGCCCTCGGTCGGCGCGCCATGCGTCGCCCAGCGCGTGTGGCCGATCCCGGTCACCCCCGGCAGCGGTGCCGCCTCGAGGCTGGCGGCCAGGTTCGCGAGCTTGCCCTCGGCGCGGCGCCGCTCGATACGGCCGCCCACCAGCGTCGCGATCCCGGCGCTGTCGTAGCCGCGATATTCGAGCCGGCGCAGCGCCTCGAGCAGGAGGGGAGAGGCCGGGTTCAGCCCGACGACGCCGACAATGCCGCACATGGATTCTGTCCCCCGACCCTTACTCTTTGCGCGTCGCGCGCCTGGCGCGAAAGCCGCGCGCCCCGTCCGCCTTGGTGGCCTGGCGTGCGCGTCCGAACGCGAGCGCGTCGGGGGCGACATCCTCGGTGATCACGGAGCCCGCGGCGATCACCGCGCCGTCACCGATCGCGAGCGGTGCCACCAGAATCGAATCGGACCCCACGAACACATGCGCCCCGATCGTGGTGCGATGCTTGCTCAGACCGTCGTAATTGCAGGTGATGGTGCCGGCGCCGATGTTCGAGCCTGCGCCGACCGACGCATCGCCGATATAGGCGAGGTGGTTCGCCTTCGCTCCGCGTCCCAGCGTCGTGGCCTTCAGCTCCACGAAGTTGCCGACATGCGCGTCGGCCTCCACCACCGTGCCGGGCCGCAGCCGCGCATAGGGTCCGATCACCGCGCCCGCCTCGATCCGCACCCCTTCGAGATGGCTGAAGCTGCGGATCCGCACGCCCGACGCCACCCTCACGCCCGGCCCGAACACCACATTGGGCTCCACCACCACGTCCGCGCCGAGCACGGTATCCACCGAGAAAAAAACGGTCTCGGGTGCGACCAGCGTGGCACCCGCCTCCATCGCCGCGCGCCGCCACCGCGCCTGCAGCAGCGCTTCCGCCTCCGCGAGCTCGGCCCGCGAGTTGATCCCCCGCAGCTCCGCCTCGGGCGCCTCGAGCGCCACCACGCGCGCGCCCTCGCGATTGGCGAGCGCGATCACGTCGGTGAGGAAGTATTCTGCCTTTGCATTGTCGCAGCCGACCGCTTCGAGCAGCCGGCGGACCGTGGCCGCATCGCCGGTGATGGCGCCCGCATTGCAGAGTCCCACCGCGCGCTCCGCCTCGCTCGCTTCCGCGTGCTCGACGATGCGACGGACGAGGCCGTCCTCCTCGATCACCCGGCCGTAGCCGGTGGCGTCGCGCGGCCGCATGGCGAGGAGTGCGATCGCGGCGGCGCGCTCGTGGCGGAGCGCGGCAAGCCGGCGCAGCGTGGCCGGCGTCACCAGCGGGTTGTCGCCGTAGAGGATCGCGACCTCGCCGGTTCCGAACTTCGCCGCCGCCGCCAGTGCGGCATGCGCGGTGCCGCGCCGCTCGTGCTGCACCACCGTCTCGTGCGGGGCCGCGACACGCGCCACCTGCTCCATGCCGGGGCCGGTCACGACCACGATGCGGTCGAACACGGCGGCGGTGCTCTCGAGCAGGTGTGCGAGCATCGGGCGGCCACCCAGAGGGTGCAGCACTTTGGGAAGGCTCGACTTCATCCGCGTGCCGAGGCCGGCCGCGAGCACGATTGCGGTGGATGCCATGGGATGGCGGTAGTCCGCGGTGTGGCGTCGTGTCAAAGGCCGGGAGCTTCAATCCTGGTTGCGGATTGATGCAGAAGAAGGCCAGGGGCTCTGCCCCTGGACCCCGTTAAGGGCGGAGCCCTTAAAACCCCTTACTGGAGTATAAGCGCCGGAGCCGGAATGCGTTAGCCAAGTCTATAATTTCAGGCTTCGCCAGGGAATAACCCAAACAACCAGGGTTCCAAGGGACGACTGTCCCTTGGCGGGTCCAGGCCCGGTGCGAAGCACGCCTTCGGCGCGACGCCCTGGCCTTCCTACGACACCGAAACCAGATACGCTGCGACCGGCCCATGATCCACCGTGGAAAAACTCGCCCGGATCGGCAGCACCGGCGCATCGGGTGCCACGCGCGCGAGCCACGCCGTCCCGCTCTGCGGCTGGTGCGCACGCGCGAAATTGTCGTCGTGCAGGAAGCCGCCCACCTCCAGCGTCGAAAAATCGCAACGCATCGCCGTCCCGCTATAGGGCGAGCGGTCGGTCGTCGGCAGCGCCGACGTGCCCCCCGACCGCGCGGCGAAGTCGGTCAGCCTGGCACCGTCGAAAATGTGGAATGCGCCGTCGCAGCGCCCGTTCCGGCCCACCCGGTCCACGATCGCCGCGAGCGCGCTGAGCGCGTCGATTGCGCCCGTGGTGGCCTGCGGGGACACCGGGTCGCGCCTGGCCTCGGCCGGCGTCAGCACGCGCACGACGGGGTTCCCGCCCGTGTAGCCGATCACCGTGCGCCGGTCGGCGCCGCGCGAGTGGCCCGCACTCTCGTAATGCGCCGGATGCAGCCCCTGCGCGTCGAGCGTGCCGTCCGCGTGGCTCGCGGTGTGGGTGTCGATCAGCGCGCCGATCCAACCCACCGTGTGGTCCTCGACCTCGACGTCGTAACGGCCGCCGTCGAGATGTAGCGTCGCGTTGAGCTGTATCGCATGCAGGCCGTGGATGAAGATCGCGTAGCGGAGATGGATGTCTGAGGCGGCGATGGCCGGGCGGAGGCTGGCGGTCGCGAGGGCCAGTGCTACGATGAGGATGCGCATGTCGCGACGTTGCCGCGGTCCGCCCCGGCCGCGCAACGGGCCGCAGGCCCGGTCACGTTTCCTCACCGGCCGCCTATCGGGCTGCGAACTGGGTCGCGCCGAACAGATTGTCGCGCTGCTCGGGCGTCATCGGCGTCTGGCGCGTGCGTTCGCTCAGTAGCGCCAGGCCGCGCTCGACCGCGGGGCGCGCCGCGATCGCGTCGTGCCAGCGCGCCACGTTCGGGAACTCGGCGAAGTCGATGTCGCGCCGCGCCGGCGTGCGCACCCAGGGGAAGGTCGCGATGTCGGCGATCGTGAAGCCGTCGCCCGCGAGATACTCGGCCTCGCCCAGGCGCCGGTCGAGCACGCCATACAAGCGCCGGACCTCGCGGCCATAGCGCTCGATGGCGTAGGGGATCTCCTCCGGGGCGTAGTGGGCGAAATGGTTCCATTGGCCGAACATCGGACCGATGCCGCCCATCTGGAACATCAGCCATTGCAGGCAGAGATGGCGCGCTGCCGGCCGCTCCGGGATCAGCCGGCCGCCCTTCTCGGCGAGGTAGATCAGGATCGCACCGCTCTCGAACAGCGTCAGCGGACCACCAGGCCCGTCGTGATCGACGATTGCCGGGATCCGGTGGTTCGGATTGATCGCGAGGAACTCGGCGTGGAACTGTTCGCCGGCGCCGATATCCACGGCCATCACGCGATACGGGAGGCCGAGCTCCTCCAACGCGATATGCACTTTCTGACCGTTCGGCGTCGGCCAGGTCCAGAGCTCGATCATGGTTCGCGTGTCCCCCCCGGGACGGTCGGGAGCGTGAGCCCCTCGTTGTTCGTGCCACAGTGGACGCGACGCGCGGGAGACAACTCCGATCAGTCCGGCGGTGCAACCCCGTGCCCGGCCACGGCCGGACCGGCGGTCCGCACAGGATGGTGATCCCCGGTATGGCCGTGCGGCGCCATGAATTCCCAAACCCCGAGAAGAAGCAGTGGAACCAGCAGCCAGACGGCACTGAGCCGACGGAAATGTCCCGCGGGCAATCCGATATCAGCAAGTCGCGACATGTGGAGCCCTCAAAGAGCCGAGAGCGGACGTATTATCAGCTATCTGCACATCCGTCTCGTTCAAATGCGCGCTCGTTCCGATGCGTGGGGCCGATCCGGTGCTGCGCCCTTGTCCGCAGGGGAGGCGCAAGGCAGCATTCCGCCCATGACCGAACCGCACCCCGCCCCCTCGGACGCGCAGGCCGTCATCCTGCGCCTTTGCGCCGAACGTGGCGCGGAGCGTTCCATCTGCCCCACCGAGGCGGCGCGCGCGCTGGCGGGAGACGCGCTGGACGCGGACTGGCGTCGGCGCCTGCCCGAAATCCGCGCGGCGGCGGCGGCGCTTGCCAGGGAGGGCCGGCTGGAGATTCTGCGCAAGGGCAAGCCGATCCCGCCCGACGAGATGCGCGGCGTCATCCGCCTGCGCCAGCCCCGACGCTGACCGACGCGACATGATCGGGACACCCCGCGGCAAGGTCGCGTGCGGCAGAGAGCGTCCCCTGCCCTGGAGTATGTGTTGATGCGCAAGGCCGCCCGCTTCTTCGGCGACGTCTGGTATCTGATGAAGCCGTATTTCGTGTCGGAGGAGTGGCGGTTCGCCTGGGCCGTGCTGGTGATGCTGATCGCGATCAACCTTGCGGTGGTCGGCATCGGGCTCGCGATGACATACTCCCGGAACATCTACTACACGGCCCTGCAGATGAAGGATGCGGCCGGTTTCTTCCGGGGACTGTTCTGGTTCACCCCGCGCGGCAAGGGCATCCCGATGCCGGGGTTCTTCATGTTCGCGGTGGTGGCACTAGCCTTGAACGTGCTTGCGATCTGGATGCAGGGATGGCTGCAGATCCGCTGGCGGCGATGGCTGACCGCCCGATACATCGGAGACTGGCTCGACGGGCACGTGCATTACCGGATGCAGGTCGAGACTGGCGGCCGAACGCTCGGCACCGAGAACCCCGAGCAGCGTATCCAGGAAGACGTCGACAGCGTCACGACTAACGCTTTGATACTGACGATCGGCGCGATCTCGAACGTCGTTACCGTCGTCACCTATGGTGGCGTCCTGTGGTCGCTCTCGGGGATCGTCACGCTGTTCGGTCTGCACATCCCGGGCTATCTGCTGATCACCTGCGTCCTTTACGCGATCGTCGCCACCTGGCTGACGCATCTCACCGGCCGGAAACTCGTCCGCCTCGACTTCATGCAGCAGCGCTACAACGCACAGTTACGCTTCTCTCTGATGCGCGTTCGCGAGAACAGTGAGGCTGTGGCCCTGCTCGCTGGTGAGGCGGAAGAGAAGCGGGGCATGCGGCGAAGCTTCGCCGACATCTACGCGAACGTCATCGCCGTCATCAGCCGTGAAGCCGTGGTGTCGTTCGTCTCCGGCGGCCTTGACGAGGTGGCCGGCAACTTCCCCATGGTGATATCGGCGCCACGATTCTTCGCGGGCCGGATCACGTTCGGCGCCATGATGCAGATCGTCCAGATCTTCCGCGAGATGTCAGAAGCGCTGCTTTGGTTCATGAGCCAGTATGCCGCATGGGCCGGCTTTGCAGCCCAAATCGAGCGTCTTTCCACCTTCCGCCGCGCGATCGATGCGGCACGTGCGACCGTGCCAAACGTGACATACGGAACCGGTGCGGACCTCACAGCGCACGATCTCGCAGTCACGCGTCCCGATGGACACGACATGCTTCCGCCGCTGGCGCTCCGGGTCGAGCCTGGCTCTTCTACGGCGATCATCGGCCGGTCTGGAGCCGGTAAGTCGACGCTGTTCCGCACGCTCGCTGGCATCTGGCCGTACGCCTCCGGCAGCGTAGAGCTGCCCGCGGGCCGTCGCATGTTCCTGCCGCAACGGCCGTACATCCCCGAAGGGACGCTCCGGCGCGCCGCCGCCTATCCCGACGATCCTGCGCTGGTCTCCGACGCGGCGGTCCGAGACGCGCTCCGCGTCACGGGTCTGGCGACACTGGCGGGTAAGCTCGACGAGGAGGCGGCCTGGGCGCAGATCCTATCGCCCGGCGAGCAGCAGCGGCTGGCCGTCGCGCGCGCGATCCTCGCAGCCCCCGACTGGCTCTTTCTCGACGAGGCGACGTCGGCGCTCGATGCGGACGCCGAGAGCGCGCTCTACGCCGCGGTCGCGCGCCTGCTGCCGAACACCACCATCGTCTCGATTACACATCGCGCCGAAGTCGCCGCGCACCACTCGCAGGTACTACGCGTCGACGAGGGCGGCGTACTCGCGGCCGTTGCCTGAGCCGGCTCTCGCCGGGGGCTTAGACCCCGGCTGAGACGGCGGCGAGCAGCATCGCCAGCCGCGGGGTCACGAGCTTGTCATCCTGGTGGCGCAGCTCGGCCAACGCGATGCAGACCGAGGTCGAGGTCAGCAACGCCGCTCCCGCCCTCCGAAGTGCCGGCGTCGCCACCAGCAACGCGCCGCCGAGCTCGGCCGCGCCGATGATGCGCATGTCCTCCTCGCTCCAGCCCCAGCTCGCGAACAGCCGGCGCTGCGGCGGGATCGCGACGATCTTGGAAATCCCCGCGGCGGCGAAGCCGAGGCCCACCGCCAGCTGCCACCATCCCTTGCGCGTTCGCGGCGTCTTGCTCGTCCGGGCCATCTCGTTCTCCTCGCTGCTTCGTGAAGCACGAACGCGAGCCCGGCTTAAGGGTTCGGGCACGCTTGACGGCGGACATGATCCGCGGATGAATGGAAGTCCATATAAACTGGCGATCAATCGCGCAGCCGGACGCCGTCCCCGGGACGCACGTCACCACCAGGCTTCAAAAGGAGTTCAGGATGCGTTTGCTTTCCTTGAGAACGATGCTCGCCCTTTCGGTGGCGGCACTTCCCGTCTGCGCCGGAGCCGAGACCGCCACGTCCGCCACGTCCGCCGCGATCACCACGGATGTTGCGTTCGGCAGCGGCGTTGCCGTGACCTTCTACCTTCCGCTCCGCAACGCGGCGCAGGCCGAGACGCAGGCGATCGCGATCCAGAGCTACGGAAGCTCCTCGTTCCATAAGTTTCTGAGCGTTTCCGATTTCCTCGCCGCCTACGGGCCGACCGAGGCGCAGGTCACCGCCGTCGAGCAGTCGCTCACGAGCATGGGCTACACGGTGTCCACCGTGTATCCGAACCACCTCGCGATCGAGGCGGTCGCACCCGCCTCCGTCATCAACTCGACCCTGAACGTCACCCTCAAGCGGCGCACCTTGAATGGCCGCACGGGCATGGCGCCCGACCGCGCGCCCACCATCCCCGCAGGCCTGCGGGGCATGGTCACGTCGATTGTCGGGCTCGACACGCTGACGCACGCGCGGCCGCATCTGACGCACACGCAGGCGCACACGGCTGCCGCCGCAGCGAAGCCCGCGGCAACCACGCTGTATCCGAGCGGTCCCGGTGACTTCCTGCCGGCCGATTTCGAGAACTTCTACGACGTGAACCCGGTCTATTCGGCGGGCAACACCGGTCGCGGCTCGACGATCGGCATCGTGACGCTGGCCGACTTCTACCCGGCGGATACCTACAATTTCTGGAGCCAGATCGGGCTGAACGTCTCGCAGTCGCGCATCACGAAGGTGAATGTCGACAACGGCGTGGGCACGATCAGCGATGCCCTCGGCGAGGGCGAGACGGACATTGACACGCAGCAATCGGGCGCGATCGCGCCGGATGCCAAGCTTCGCGTCTATATCGCGCCCAACAACACCAACGCGAATTTCATCGACGCCTTCGAAGCGGCCGCCTCCGAGAACATCGCCGACACGGTCTCCACCAGCTGGGGCGAGCCCGAGCTCGACCTGTTCTACAACACCGCAGCGCAGACGCCCGCAGGCTCGGCCGAGCTGCAGGCATTCCACACCGTGTTCCTGGAAATGGCGCTGCAGGGCCAGACGATCTACGCGTCCAGCGCCGATTCCGGAGCCTACGACACGGTCGAGTCATGCCCGGTCACCGGGACGCCAACGGCTGCCGCTCCGGTCTGCAACGCGCCCTACGCCGTCGACAGCCCCGCCTCCGACCCGCTCGTGACGGCCGCCGGCGGCACGACCGTGCCGTTCACCAGCCCGGCAGTGCTCGACGCCGCCGGCGACACGATCCAGCTGACCGTCAAGCAGGAGCGCGCCTGGGCCTGGGACTACATCGTGCGCCAGGCGGCCGAACAGGGACAGGCGGCGAACGCGCCGAGATCGGCCTACTTCTCGGTGGGCGACGGGGGCGGCGTGAGCTCTTACTGGGCGGTGCCCTGGTATCAGAACGGAACCCCCGGCATCGCGCTGACCCAGCCGAACCAGGCGTACACCGAGAACACCGGCAGCGGTCCGGTCACCCTGGTGACGCTGCCGAGCAACTTCGCCGGCCGCAACCTGCCCGACGTCTCGACCAACGCGGATCCGTATTCGGGATACCAGTTCATCGAGGAGGGCACGGTCGCGGACGGCTACGGCGGCACGAGCTTCGTCGCGCCGGAGCTGAACGGCGTGACCGCGCTGTTCGTCCAGTCGCTCGGCGCGCGCGTGGGCCAGGTCAACCCGATCCTGTACGAGGTCGGCAACAGCGCGTTTCCCGATGTTACTGCGGGCAACAACTGGGGCTACAAGGCGGCCCCCGGCTACGACCAGGCGACCGGTGTGGGCAAGCTCGACGCCGCCAGGCTGCTGAGCTTCATTCAGGCTTACGGATACTGAGGAAGGTTGGGGCCAGCCCCAAACCCCGCCAGGAGCAAGCGCCCCTGGACCCGCAATACTTAGGTCATGCAGGTCCAGGATCGGCTCGATTCTGGCGGGGTTTGGAGCAGAGCCCCAACCTTATTCGGCTGAACGCTGCCGCCAGTCATCCAGCACATCCGCAAGCGTGCGCTCCCACGCGATGGCCGGCCTCCAGCCCAGCACGCCATGCGCGCGTGCCGGATCGCCGGCGGCGTGCGGAATGTCGGACGGGCGGAGCCTTTCGGCGTCCGTCTCCACCGTGATCCGCGCGGTCGTCTGCGCGAGCAGCAAGTCAAGCACGTCGCCGATGCGGCGCGACGTGCCCGAGGCGATGTTCAGGATCGTGCCGGGTGCCATCGCATCCGCACGCTCGATCGCCGCCAGATAGGCCGACACCACGTCGCGGACGTCGAGAAAGTCGCGCTCCGGATCGAGGGCGCCCACCCGAAGCACCGGCGGCTGCAGCCCGCGCTCGATCCGCGCGATCTGGCGGGCGAAGGCGGCGATCGCAAAATCGGCGCGCTGGCCGGGCCCGGTATGATTGAAGGCCCGCAGCCGGATCACCCGCAGGCCCTCGGCCGCCATGGCGCCGAGCGCAAGGTCGGCCGCGGCCTTGGTCGCGGCATAGGTGTTCAGCGGTGCGAGAGCGGCCGCTTCGTCGAGATAGCGTGCCGTGCGGAACGTGGCGCCGTAGGCGTCCGCACTCGAGACGAACAGGAGATGGCCGGCCGGCGCTTCCGCCTGCATGGCGGCGGCGACGTTCAGCGTGCCCTCGAGGTTCACCCGCCAGGCGAGCTCGGGCTCGTTGCGGGCTTCGCCGATCGCACTGATCGCGGCGAGATGCACGCAATGCGTGGGCTCGACCGCGCGCACCATTGCAAACACCGCGGCGCGATCCGTGACGTCGAGGCGCTGGGTGTGCAGCCTGGCCTCCGGACGACGCGCGCGGAGTGCGGCCAGAAGATGCTGACCCACGAAGCCCGCAGCCCCCGTCACGAGGATCGAGGGCGCGGCGTCGCTCATCAGGCGGCCTGCAGCCTCGCGCGCGTGGTCAACGCGCTCTCGCACACATAATCAACTCGCTCTCACACACATGTTCAACGCGCTCTCGCACACATAATCAACGCGCTCTCGCGCGATGCCGCGCGAGATCCGCCTCCACCATCTCGGCGGCGAGCGCCTCGAGCGTCACCTCCGGCGTCCAGCCCAGCGCGTCGCGCGCCTTGCCGGCATCGCCCCGCAGCACGTCGACCTCGGCGGGACGCACCAGCGCCGCCGACGTGCGCACATGCGCCTCCCAGTCGAGCCCGGCATGGGAGAACGCGATACGGCAGAACTCGCGGATCGAGGTGGTGCGGCCGGTCGCCACCACGTAGTCGTCAGCCGTGGGGTGCTGCAGCATCAGCCACATCGCGCGCACGTAGTCGCGCGCATGGCCCCAGTCGCGCGTGGCGTCGAGATTGCCGAGCGTGAGATGGTCCGCCAGGCCCAGCTTGATGCGCGCCACACCGTCGGTGATCTTGCGCGTGACGAACTCGATGCCGCGCAACGGGCTCTCATGGTTGAACAGAATGCCCGAGGAGGCGTGCAGCCCGAACGACTCGCGGTAATTCACCGTCATCGCATGCGCGTAGAGCTTGGCGCAGGCGTAGGGCGAACGCGGATAGAACGGCGTGCGCTCGTTCTGAATCGGCGCCTGGATCAGGCCGTACATCTCCGACGACGACGCCTGGTAGAAGCGCGAGCTCGGGTGCACGATTCGCACCGCCTCGAGCAGGTTCACCGCACCCAGCCCCGTGACCGTGCCGGTCAGCAGCGGCTGCTGCCAGGACGCGGCGACGAAGCTCTGCGCCGCGAGATTGTAGATCTCGTCGGGCCGGGTCCGCTCCACCACCCGGAACAGCGAAGACAGATCCGTGAGGTCGCCGTCGATCAGCTCGATGCGGTCGAGCACGCCGATCCAGCGCAGCCGCTCGCCGATCACGTCGGACGAGGCCGAGCGGCGCAGCAGGCCGTAGACGGTGTAGCCGCGCCCGAGCAGGAGCTCGGCGAGATAAGCGCCGTCCTGCCCCGTGATCCCGGTGATGAGTGCTGAGGGCATGGGTCGCCTGATCGATGATAAGCCCGGATGGTAGCGGCGGACGGATTTGAACCGCCGACCAAGGGATTATGATTCCCCTGCTCTACCGCTGAGCTACGCCGCCATCCGCACGAGGCGGGTTGCGTATCCAAGCCCCGCCCCCCTGTCAACGCCGCCCCCCTGTCTTTGCCGCTCGCTGTCAACGTCCCCCGCTGTCCATGCCCCCCGCTGTCCACGTCGGGGCCATGTCGATATCGCGGGTGGACCTGCCTCGCACATGATGGCGTGATCTCGCACGCAACAGGAGAACGGGCTTGTCCCCCAAGACGACCTATCTCAGCGTGATCCAGCAGGCCCGTCATTCACTCGACTGGGCGCCTGCGCCGGTCGCGTCCGCGTTGGTGCTCGTGCTGGCCGCCATCTTCGCGGTCCTGGTCGCCCGGGTGAGCACCAACGTGCTGCTGCGCGTTCCCGGCACACGCGGCGCCTATCTGCGATCCTTCATCAAGCAGCTGCGCCGGCCGATGCGGCTGTTCGTCGTGATCGCCTTCGTCGTCACCGCCCTGCCCGTCTCGGGCTTCGGCTATCGCACGGTGGACGCGATCGGCCAGGCGATGCTGGTGCTGTTCATCCTGCTGGTGGGCTATTCCGCCTCGCGCGCCATGTCGATCCTGGCCGGCACCTATCTGGCCAACCTCTCGCTCGACAGCGACGACAACCTCACCGCACGCAAGCACACGACGCAGATCAGAATCCTCAAGCGCGCGACCGACATCCTGATCCTGCTGGTCACGATCTCGGCTGCCCTGATGACGTTCGGGCCAGTTCGGCAATACGGCGTCAGCCTGTTCGCGTCGGCAGGAGCGGCATCCCTGGTCGTGGGTCTCGCCGCACGCCCGCTGCTGACGAACCTGATCGCCGGCGTGCAGATCGCCATCACCCAGCCGATCCGGATCGAGGACGCGGTGATCGTGGAAGGCGAGTGGGGCTGGATCGAGGAGATCACCGCGACCTATGTCGTGGTGCGCCTGTGGGACTGGCGGCGGATGATCCTGCCGATCGCCTATTTTCTCGAAAAGCCGTTCCAGAACTGGACGCATTCCTCGGCGTCGCTGATCGGAACCGTCTTTCTCTATGCCGATTACCGGATGAAGGTGGCGGCTCTGCGCGAAAAACTCGAGGAGTTTGCCCATGCGAGCCCGCTCTGGGACGGCAAGGTGGTGAACCTGCAGGTGAGCGACGCCACCGAGACGACCATGCAGATCCGCATGCTCGTCTCGGCGCGCAACGCGCCGCAGAGCTGGGATCTGCGCTGCGAGATCCGCGAGAAGATCATCGACTACGTCCAGTCGACCATGCCGGAGATGCTGCCGCGCACGCGAATCGACATCCCGCGCAACGTCACACCGGCGGCGGCAACCACGTCCCACGCCGGCCCGACAACCACGTCCCACGCCGGCCCGGCGATGCAGGCCGGACCGCCTCAGGCGTCGGCGGCTTCCTCGGCGTTGGAGCGCTCGCCCGACACGCTCTCCACCGACGGGACCAGCGGATCGACCTGATCCTCGTCCATTTCGGGCATGTCGCGGTTCTCGTGGGTCTGGCGGCGGCGCTGCTCGTTGCCGGCCGGGTAGCCGCCGTTCTGGTTGCCGCCGTTCTGGTTGCTCTGGGGACCGCCGGCATTGTTCTGCCCGCCCTGAGCCTGCCCCGGCGCGCCCGCACCCTGGCCGTTCGCCTGGGCGGCCTGCGCCATGGCGTTGAGGATGCGGAAGTAATGCTCGGCGTGCTGGAAATAGCTCTCGGCCATCACCCGGTCGCCGGAGCTCGACGCGTCGCGTCCGAGCTGCAGATACTTCTCGAACAGCTGCTGCGCGGTGCCGCGGATCCGCAGATCCGGTCCGGAGCTGTCGAACACGTGGTTCCGATTGAGCGGGATATTGCCGCTGTGGTGGCGAATAGCGCCGCCAGCGCCGCCGCCGCCATTACCGCCGCCGCTCCCGCTCGAGCGGTGATTGCGACTCCGCATGCGTTTCATGTTCATTCGAGTGCCGATGCGCTTTCCTGTTCGCCGCAGACCCGGCGCGTCCGGCGCTCCGCCGAAACACACCGTGTGTGGCGCCCGTCTCGTGACGAGCTCGCCTCTGTTCTGTGTCCGATGCCCCCGCCGGTCCGTCGCCCCATCGTCACGCGTGCACGTAACGTATCGGGGTCGACTCCCGAGCCTGACCCGGGCGCCGCAACTTCGCGTTGCAACAAGGGCGTCCCGCGTGTGCGGACCGTAGCCATTCGGCGGGCACCTGCCAACAGAATTATGCAGACCCGGTCCGAGCCGCGGTAAGCACCACCGCCCGAGGCGTGCCGCCGAGGTCGGCACGCACGGTGCTGCAATCAAGTCCCGCCGCCGTGCCCAGGCGGCGGACGGCATCCGCCTGGCCTGCGCCGATCTCCAGGATCGCCACGCCGCCCGGCGCCAGCAGCGCTGCGAGGCCGCCCATGATCGCGCGATAGGCGGCGAGCCCGTCCGCGCCGCCGTCGAGCGCGAGGCGGGGCTCGTGCCGGGCCACCTCGGGCATCAGCGCCGCGATCGCGGCCGACCTGATGTAGGGCGGGTTCGAAAAGACGAGATCGAACCGCCCGTCGACCGACGCCGCCCAGTCGCCGCAGACGAACGACGCCCGCCCCCCAAGCCCGGCGGACGCGGCGTTCACGCGCGCGAGACGCGCCGCCGCCGCCACCCGGTCGATGCCGACCCCCTCGGCAACCGTGTATTCGGTGAGTGCCGCGAGCAGGATCGCCCCCGTCCCGGTGCCCAGATCAAGGATGCGCCGCGCCGACAGGCGGTCGGGCCGGGCGGCGAGCGCCGCCTCGATCAGCGTCTCGGTATCGGCGCGCGGGATCAGCGTCGCCGGCGAGACCGCGAGGTCGAGCGTCCAGAAGCCGCGCGTGCCGAGCAGGAAGGCGAGCGGTTCGCGCTCGTCGGCACGACGGCGCAGGAGCTCTGCCAGGCCCGGCGCGCGCACCGCGGCGTTGCGCGCGAGCAGCCTCAGCCCGTCCGCCGTGGTGCCGAGCGCGTGCGCCAGCAGCAGGCGCGCCTCCCGCGCGGGCGTCTCGATGCCGGCGGAGGCCAGACGCGTCGTGGCCTGCACGAGGACGTCCGCGAGCATCGCCTCTTCCCCGTGGGCCCCGGTATTGGCACCCTTCGTCGTCATGCCTCCCTCCCCTACGCGCCTCGGCCGATCTGCCGGCATCCTCCTCGCGGCGGTCGTGCTGGCGGTGCCCCCGCCTGCGCGAGCCGACGGCGACGGGCACTTCACGATCACCGACGAGCTCGCCCCCGACGAGGTGTCGGAGAACACCGACATCTACGTCGACGGCCGGATCCTCGCCCATTTCCATCTCGACCGGACAACACCCTCCGACATGGTGGCCGGGCACGCGCCCGACCCGGCCGGCGCGCATGACTACGCGCTGTGCGGCGACATCACCGTCCGTCGCGACGCTGGCGGCACCGAAACCCACGAGGTGAACGCGAGCGGCCGGCTGTCCGACCTCGACGACCGCCACTTCCAGGCGCTGGGTGCCGCCAATTTCACCTTCTTCTACCTCGCCGATCCCGCACCGGGCCGCGCGCCCACCGCACCCAGCCGCAACCGCTCACCGCTTTGCCACCCGCCGGTGTCCTGAGAACTCTCGGTCGAGGAAGAAGGCCAGGGCTCTGCCCTGGACCCGCCAAGGGACAGTCGTCCCTTGGATCCCTGATTGTTTGGGTTGTTCCCCGGCGAAGCCTGAAATCATAGACTTCGGCTAACGCATTCCGTCTCCAGCGCCTGTACTCCAACCTTAAGTAGGGGGTTCTAAGGGCGACTGCCCTTGAGCTCGGTCCAGGGGCAGAGCCCCTGGCCTTCGCCGGATTGAAGTGGACTCTGAGGGCGCCTATCGCGGAGGCGGATGGTGCCGTGCCGCGCGCGCCCGCGGCACGAACGGTGCCAACTGGGGGCCATACGGCGCCGACGTGCCGATGCCGGGCACACCTACTCCCACGCCGCTGCCGGCGCCTGGGCTTGCGAACGCCTGGCCGCCGACCCCGGACCCGGCGGCGCCCGGTGGCGCGATCCCGCCCGCTCCAGGTGCCAGGCCGCTGCCGGCGCCGCTCGCGGCACCCGGTGCGAGGCCACCCTGGGCACGGGCGCCCGCGGCGGACGCGATGAGGAACAGGCCGGCGGCAAGGACGGAACACAATCTCATCGCCCTCACATGGCGATTCCGGATGTCGCAGCAAAGGCGGCCATCGCCGTCCGCAGCGCCGCGCCCGTCAGGCCGTCGGCCCGGAGGCGTGCGAGCTCGGCACGAACGCGGCCGAGATCGGTGCCGCGCAGGGCCGCCTTGACCCGCGGCAGACCGCGCGGCGACATCGACAGCGCGTGCACGCCCAGCGCCATCAGCGTCAGCGCCTCGAGCGGGCGCGCCGCGAGCTCGCCGCACAGCGAGACCGGCTTGGCCGCCGCGCGCCCCGCCGCCACGATGCTCTCCACCGCGACCAGGGAGGCCGCCGAGAACAGGTCGTAACGCTGCGCCAGGCGGGCCACGCTGCGATCGGCCGCGAACAGGAACTGGAACAGGTCGTTCGAGCCGATCGACACGAAGTCGGCCGCCTTGAAGAGCGCCGGCAGCTGGTGCAGCAGCGCCGGCACTTCGAGCATGGCGCCCACCGAGACGCGGGCCCCTGCCACCCCGAGTGCGACGCGCTCCTCGGCGCAGATGTCGCGCGCGCGCTCGAACTCGCTCACATCGGCGATCATCGGGAACATCACGCAGAGCTTGCGATCGCCGGCGGCCACCAGCATGGCGCGGAGCTGGCGCCGCAGGACGCCGGGGTTGTCGAGCCCGATGCGGAGCGACCGCCAGCCCATGGCCGGGTTCTCCTCCTCGGGCGGCTCGGTGCCGGGCAGCAGCTTGTCGGCGCCGAGGTCGAGTGTGCGGAACACGATCTGCCGCTCGCCGGCGCGCTCGAAGGCGCGGCGGTAGAAGGCGACCTGCTCCTCCTCGGACGGGATTTCTCCTCGTGCGAGCGCAAAAATCTCGGTGCGGAACAGCCCGATCCCGGCGGCCCCCAGCCGGTCGAGCTCGGACAGCTCGGCGGGCAGGCCTGCGTTCAGCAACAATGAGAAGTGCGCGCCGTCGAGCGTGCGGTCGGGCGCCTCGCGCAGCGCCCCCCAGGCACGGCCCTCGGCGGCGAGCCGCTCCAGCGCCCGCTCGTAGTAGCGGTCGACCTCGGGGTCGGGCCGGATCAGCAGCCGCCCCTCGTCGGCGTCGAGCACCGCGTCGACGCCCTCGGCGGTGCCGGACCAGGTCGCGTCCACGCCGCCGATCGCCGGCAGCCCCATCGAGCGCGCCAGGATCGCGGCATGGCCTGCCGGGCTCGCCTCCGCGATCACCAGCCCCGCGATGCCGCGCGCCTGCCAGTGCAGCAGCTTGGCCGGGCCGAGGCGCCGCACCAGCAGGATCGAGCCCGGCGGCAGCTGTTCGAACTCCGAGCCGCGCTGCGTCTCGTCCAGCGCCGCGAGCAGCGCGTAGGCGGTGTCCTCCAGGTCGGCGATCCGTTCGCGCAGATCGGGGTCGGCGATCTCGTGCATGCGCGCCCGGAGATCGGCCACCACGGCGTGGATGGCGGCCTCGGCCACCAGCCCGTCATCGAGTTTTTCCCGGACGCGGCGGAGCCAGCCGGGCGCCCCCACCAGCGCGCGAGTGGTCTCCAGGATTTCTCGCGCGGGTTCGGTGTCGTCGTGTCGGGCGAGCAGCACGTCGAGCCCCTCGTTCATCCGGACCACCGCACGGTCGAGCCGCGCGATCTCGGTGTGGCGGTCGGCGGCACGCGTTTCCGACGGCCGCCGGTAGCCCGCCCCCAGCACGATCCGCCCCCGCACGATGCCGGGGGCCAGCGAGACACCCCGAAAGTGCCGCGGCGAGGAGGGTGCGAACTCGCCGGGCGGCCGCGAGGCCAGCATCTCGGCCAGCACCATCGAGATCGTCAGCATCGCCTCGACGTCCTCGGGGGCGAACACCGCGCGTGCACGGCGCTGCAGCACGAGCACGCCGACATTCGCGCCCGCACGCCGGATCGGCACGGCGAGCAGCGACGAAAAGTTCTCCTCGCCGGTCTCGGGATGGTACGCGTAGGCCGGGTGCGAGGCGGCTTCGGCCACGTTCACCGTCTCGCCGGTGGTACCCACCCGGCCGATGATGCCCTCGTCGGGCCGGAGCCGGGTGACGCCCACCGCCTCGGGTGCCAGACCGGCGCTGGCCACGAGCTCCAGCAGCCCGTCGGGGCGGAACAGGTAGACCGAGCAGACCTCGCAATCGAGCTGGTCCGCGAAATGGCGCGCGAGGTCAGAGAGGTCGAGGCGCGCTTCGGGCGCCGCCAGGCGCAGGCGCGTGAGAAGGCGGAGCGCGGACAGGCCGCGATCGTGGGCAGGCCCCGCGCCGTCGTCGGTGCCGCTCAGCGCCGCTCCCCGGTGCTGCGGGCCGCGATCGCGGTGACCGCCTGCTCCACCAGCTCCTCGATGATGGCGGCGATCGGCTGCACCGCGGTCACCATGCCGACCGACTGGCCGGCCATCACCGAGCCGTGCTCCACGTCGCCGTCGACCACGGCGCGACGCAGCGCACCGGCCCAGAAATGCTCGATCTCGAGCTGCGCCGCCTCGCGGGTGAGTGCGCCCTCGTTGAAGCGGCGGATCACGTCGAGCTGGTGCGCGCGGAAGGTCGCCGCCCCCGCGTTCACCAGGCCGCGCACGGGGATCACGGGGAAGCGGTCGTCGAGCTGCACGGTGGGCAGCGCGTCGCGGGCGTTCGCCCGCACGAAGGCGCGCTTGAAGTTGTCGTGCGCGATGCTCTCGACCGAGGCCGCGAACCTGGTGCCGAGCTGCGCCCCCGAAGCGCCCATCTCCAGCATGCCGAGGATCGCGTCGCCGCGGCCGATGCCGCCGGCCACGAACACCGGCACCGCCTCCACGTGCGGCAGGATCTCCTGGGCCAGCACCGTCAGCGAGACCGGCCCGATATGGCCGCCCGCCTCCGAGCCCTCGATGATCAGCGCGTCGACGCCGGAGCGGACCATGCGGCGGGCGAGCACGAGTGCCGGGGCAAACCCCATCAGCTTCGCGCCGCCATCCTTCACCGCGCGGATCGCGCCGGAGGACGGGATGCCGCCCGCGAGCACCACATGCCCCACCCGCGCCTCGATGCAGACCCGGATCAGGTCGGAGAGCTGCGGGTGCATGGTGATCAGGTTGACGCCGAACGGCTTTTGCGTGAGCGCCTGGGTGGCGGCGATCTCCTCGGCCAGACGCTGCGGCTGCATGGCGCCACAGGCGATCACGCCGAAGCCGCCGGCATTCGAGATGGCGGCGACCAGGTTCCGCTCCGAGACCCAACTCATCGCGCCGCCGAGGATGGCGGTGGGCGCGCCCAGGAACGCGCGGCCAGGGCGCCACAGCCGGTCGAGCGTGGCGCGCGCCTGCGTTCGTTCGGGATCCGGGCGGACGGGATCGGCCGGGATCGCGATGGCGGCGGGAGCGATGTCCATGGTCAGGCGGCGTCCAGCCCGTAGGCGCTGTGCAGTGCCCGCACCGCGAGCTCGGTGTATTCGGCGGCGACCAGCACGCTCACCTTGATCTCGCTGGTGGAGATGACCTGGATGTTGATCGACTTTTCTGACAGTGTCCGGAACATCGTGCTCGCCACACCGGCATGGGAACGCATGCCGACGCCCACCACGCTGATCTTGGCGACGTTGGGATCGGTCAGCAGCTCGCCGTAGCGGATCTCGGCCGCCCCCGCCTCGAGCAGTGCCAGCGCCCGCGGCAGGTCGGCGCCGCCCACCGTGAAGGTCATGTCGGTGGTGCCGTCGGCCCCTGTGGACTGCACGATCATGTCGACGTTGACGCTGGCTTCCGCCAGCGGGCCGAACACGGCCGCCGCGATGCCGGGCCGGTCGGGCACGCGCCGCACGGTGATCTTCGCCTCGTCCCGCGAATAGGCGATGCCCGCCACGATCTCTTTTTCCACGATCTCGTCCTCGTCCACCACCAGCGTGCCGGCATTTTCGGGGTTGTCCGCGAAGCTCGACAACACCCGGACCCGCACCCGCTCCTTCATCGCGAGCTCGACGCTGCGGGTCTGCAGCACCTTGGCTCCCACCGAGGCGAGCTCGAGCATCTCCTCATAGGCGATCTTGTCGAGGCGCTTGGCGCGGGGAACGATACGCGGATCGGTCGTGTAGACGCCATCGACGTCGGTGTAGATGTCGCAGAGATCGGCCCGCAGCGCCGCCGCGAGAGCCACCGCGGACGTGTCCGACCCGCCGCGACCGAGCGTGGTGACGCGCCCGTCGGGCGCCACGCCCTGGAAGCCGGCGAGCACGGCCACCTGGCCCGCGGTCATCGCGTCGACGATCGGCGCGGCGTCGATGCGCTCGATGCGGGCCTTGCCGTGGGCGTCGTCGGTGAACACGGGCACCTGCCAGCCGAGCCAGGAGCGCGCGTCGATGCCGCGTTCCTGCAGCGCGATCGCGAGCAGGCCGGCGGTGACCTGCTCGCCGGTGGCGACCACCGAGTCGTATTCGCGGGCGTCGTGCAGCGGAGCGAGTTGCTGGCACCAGGTCACGAGCTGGTTGGTGACGCCCGACATGGCGGAGACGACCACGGCCACCTGGTCCCCGCGCGCGACGGCGGCGGCCACGCGGGTGGCCACGTTGCGGATGCGCTCGAGGTCGGCCACGGAGGTGCCGCCGAATTTCATCACGATGCGGGTCATTGCGGGTGCTCTAGCGCCCTGAATCGGGGAGGTCCAGGAGATCGAAAGAAGGCCAGGGGCTCTGCCCCTGGACCCCGCTAAGGGCAGTCGCCCTTAGAACCCGTTTGTCTAAGTCATAGGATCCAAGGGGCGACTGCGCCTTGGCGGGTCCAGGCCTGGTGCGGAGCACGCCTTCGGCGTGACGCCCTGGCCTTCTTCTAGCGAGCCTGCGACGCCTGCAGGTGACACGCCGTTCCGAGCTTCCCGCGGAACCTTGTCCAGGTCTGCGTCTCGCCGAAGATCGGCAGCCCGATATACCCGTGCAGCTTGAACTCGCCCGCCGGCGTCACCCAGACATTCGCCGCGTAGGTCTTGCCCGCATCCGGATCCAGGATCCGCCCCTCCCAGGTGCCGTCGTCCTGCGGCTTCATGAAGGTCATCAGCCCGAGCCCGCATTTCGGCCGGTGCCACATGTCGGTGGGCATGACAGCGTCGTATTCCATGCCCGCCACGCGCGCGCAGAGCTCGCCCGGCGGCCCGCAGCGATAGACCTCGATCACGCCGTCGCGCGTCTGGGTGAGCCAGAGCCCCCAAGGGTTGGCGTGGCGGTCGATCTCAACCGCGGCCGCCATGCGGAACGGGACAAGCAGCAGAAGCAGCAGGAGCGCACGCCTCAACTCTCGCCCCCTAGCTTTCACTTCGCGGCAGCCAGGGAATGCGGGCGATCTCCACACCCTCGTCGGCCAGCGCCTCGCGCTCGGTCTCGGTCGCCTCGCCGTAGATGCCGCGGCGCGCCACCTCGCCGCGATGCATCCGCAGCGCCTCGTCGGCGAACTCGCGACCCACATCCTCGCAGTTCCGCTCGATCTCGGAGCGCATGCGCGACAGCAGGGCGCGCATCTGGTCGGGCATCGCGCCACCCGCGACAGCGCGGGACGGTGCGGATGCGGGCGCGGCCTCCGCCCTCTCGCGCGCCTCGGCCGCCGGCGCGCGCGCACTCCCCAGCACGGCGGGCGCCATCAGGCCGCGCACCACCGCGCGCGAGCCGCAGGCGGCGCACTCCACCAGCCCGACCCCCGCCTGCCGGTCGAAATCGGCCGAGGATCGGAACCAGGCCTCGAACTCGTGGCCGCCGTCGCAGCGGAGAGTGTAGCGGATCACGCCCCGGCCAGAAGCTTGTCGAGCTCGCCGCGCCGCTCCAGCGCCACCATGTCGTCGCAGCCGCCGATATGCCGGTCGCCGATGAAGATCTGCGGCACCGAGGTGCGGCCGCCGGCGCGCCTGGCAGACTGGGTCCGCTCGGATGTACCGTGCGGCGCATCGATCTCGCGGAACTCCACCCCCTTGGCGGCCAGCAGCTTGAGCGCGCGGACGCAGTAGGGGCAGCCGGGCTGGGTGTAGATCTCGACGGTGGGCATAGGCACGGTCCGGGTGATGTTCAGCCTTTCTAGGTCTGATCTTCGGCCGCGGTTGGCAAGGGCTCCGGATCGCGCCCGGCATCGCGCCCCTGGCCAGGCGCCTCCGTGCGCGCCGCCACGAGCAGGGCCACCGACACCGCACCCGCCGCCTTGAGTGCCGCCGCACAGGCGCGCGCGGTCGAGCCGGTGGTCAGCACGTCGTCCACCAGCACCACCCGGCGGCCGCGCACCGCGGCGGGACGGCGCACGCCGATCGCGCCCTCGAGCTCGGCGCGACGGCGTGCGGCGTTCTGATGGGCGAGCTGCTTGGTGGCCCGCAGCCGCAGCAGGGCGTCGACCAGCAACGGCGGCGCGTCGGCTCCTGCCGCCCGCCGCACGGCGCGGGCCAGGAGGGCGGCCTGGTTGTAGCGACGTGCCAGCAGGCGCGAGCGGTGCAGCGGCACGGGCACCAGGACGTCGGTCTCGGCCAGCAGCGACGCCGCCGCACGCGCCATGTGCAGGCCGAGCACGCGCGCGTTCTCGGTGCGGTCGGCATATTTCAGCGGCAGGATCAGGCGGCGCGAGAACGGGTCGTAGACGAAGGCGGCGCGCGCGGTGTCCCAGGGGGGCGGCTCGCTCTCGCAGAAGGCGCAGAGCTGAGCCGTGGCAGGCTGCTCGTGCGGGAACGGCGACGCGCAACGCGGGCAGCACGGATCGAGCACGAAGCGGGCGTGCGCGAAGCAGTCGCCGCAGAGCGCGTCCGGCAGGGGGACCTGCGCGTCGCAGCCGGGGCAGTGCGCGGGCAGGACGACGGACAGGGCCGCGTTGCCGAGGCGTCTGAGGTGGGGTTGCCACTGCATGGGCGGAGTGTAGCGGGAGGCGGGGCGAGGCCGGTGTCTCAAACACGAGCAAGAAGACCAGGGGCTCTGCCCCTGGACCCCGTTAAGAGCGCAGCCCTTAAAACCCCCTACTGGAGTACAGGCGCGTCAGGCTTCGCAGGGAATAACCCAAACAATCAGGGTTCCAAGGGACGACTGTCCCTTGGCGGGTCCAGGGCAGAGCCCTGGCCTTCTTCCTCCGTGGATCAAAGGGGCTTGATCTTCCCTCTCCCCCCGATCAGCTCCCCCCAATGAGCGAGCACGCGCCGTTCGACCGCCGCGCGGTCGCCCAACACCGCCACCGTGCGGCCCCCGGCGTCGCCCGCGTGGCCCCCATCCTCGAGGAGATCGCCGACCGCCTGCTCGAGCGGCTCGACGACGTGCGCCGCTCCTTCCCGCTCGCCCTCGACCTCGGCGGCCGCGGCGTGATCGCGCCCCGGCTGCGCGCGCGCGGCACCGACGTGGTCTCGCTGGATCTCGCAGCCGCCATGCCCGGCACCACCGTCGCCGGCGACGAGGAGCGGCTGCCCTTCGCCGCGGCCTCGTTCGACCTGGTGATCGCCAACCTGTCGCTGCACTGGGTGAACGACCTGCCGGGCGCGCTGATCCAGCTCCGCCGCAGTCTCAAGCCGGACGGGCTGCTGCTCGCGAGCCTGCCGGTGCTCGACACCGGCGGCGAGCTCCGGCGCGCGCTGCTGGCGGCCGAGTCGGAGCTGCGCGGTGGCGCCGCCCCGCGCGTCTCGCCCATGCCGATGCTCGCCGATTGCGCCGCCCTGCTGCAGCGGGCGGGCTTCGCGCTGCCGGTCGTGGACGGCGAGCGGCTGACGCTCGGCTATGCCAATCCGCTCGACCTCGTGGCCGACCTGCGCGCCGCGGGCGAGACCAACGCGCTGAACCTGCGCGATCGCGCCCCGCCGCCGCGCGCGCTGCTGCCGATGGCGCTCGCCTCCCTGCCGATGGTCGATGGTCGCATTCCGGTGACACTCGAGATCGCAATGCTCACCGGCTGGGCGCCGGCCTGACGCGCGCGCCGCCGAGCTTCTATGCTGGCGCCGCAAATCCAGGATTCCCGCCCATGTCGGTCCGACCCGTCGTCCTCCTCGCGGTGCTGCTCATGGCCGGCTGCGGACAACCCGCCCATGTCTACGCGCCGCCGCCAGGTGGACACGACGCGCTGTCCCAGCCGCCCGCCGACCTGACGAAGTGACATGCTGACCCGTCGCAGCCTGGCGCTGGCGAGCGCCGGCCTGATGGTCGCCGCCCGGGCGGCCGCGGCGGGCGACCCGATCGGCGCGATCGAGCGGCGCCACGGCGGCCGCCTCGGCGTGTTCGTGCGCGACACCGGGTCGGGGCGGACGCTCGCGCATCGCGCCGACGAGCGCTTCCTGCTGTGCTCCTCGTTCAAGGCGCTGCTCGCGGCCTATGTGCTGCATCGCGCCGACCGCGGGCAGGACGATCTCGCGCTGAGGATCCCCTACGGACGCGCTGACCTGCTCGGTCATTCGCCGGTGACGGCGGCGCATCTCGCTAAGGGCGCGATGGCCGTGCGCGACCTGTGCGCGGCGATCGTGACCGAGAGCGACAATGGCGGCGCCAACCTGCTGCTGCGCCATATCGGCGGCCCGGCGGCGCTGACCGCCTTCCTGCGCACGATCGGCGACGAGACGACGCGGCTCGACCGGTGGGAGATGGCGCTCAACTTCAAGCACGGCGACTTCGACACCACCACGCCGCGGGCGATCATGGAGACGACGCGGACGCTGCTGCTGGGCGACGTGCTCGCACCGGCCTCGCGCGCGCTGCTCGAGCACTGGATGGTGACGTGCCAGACCGGGCTCGCCCGCCTGCGTGCGTCGTTTCCGCCGAACTGGGTCACCGCCGACAAGACCGGCAGCAGCGACCTAGAATGCAACGATTTTGCCCTTGTACGTCGGCCGGGCGCCGCACCGCTGGTGATGGCCGCCTACTACAACAACCCGCCCGGGATGGACGGCGACGTGGCCGACGCGGTGTTGCGCGAGGCAGGTGCGGCGATCGTCGCCTGGAGCCGGAGCTGAGGGGTCAGTCCAGCCGCTTCTCGATCTGCAGTTTACCGATCACGAGCCGCCCGATCCGCAGCTCGGCCACACGTGCACGGCCGATCAGGAGCCTGCCCACGGCCAGGGTCCCCACCGCGATCGTGCCAACGGCAAGCGCGCCAACCGCAAGCGCCGCGATCGCTACCGCCGCGGCATCGGTCGTCACAGCGCGTTGCCTGGTCATGTGTGTTTCTCCCTCCGGTGGAGCGCCAGCGCACGGGTCGTCTTAGCGGCTGCTTGAGACCTCTCGGTTGAGCAAGAAGGCCAGGGCTCTGCCCTGGACCCGCCAAGGGACAGTCGCCCCTTGGATCCCTGATTGTTTGGGGTGTTTCCTGGCGAAGCCTGAATTATAAACTTCGGCTAACGCATTCCGTTCTCGGCGCCTGTACTCCAAACCTTAAGTAGGGGGTTTTAAGGGCTCCGCCCTTAACGGGGTCCAGGGGCAGAGCCCCTGGCCTTCTTCGGAAGTTTTCAAACCAACTCTCAGCCGCCGGTGACGCTCATATGGCGGGCGATCGCCGGCGCGCGGTCCATGATGAAGTCGTGACCGCGCGGCTTGCGGGCGATCGCCGCGCGGATGGCGACGTCCAGCGCTGCGTCGTCCTCGCCCGCGCGCAGCACCGAGCGGAGATCGGCCGCGTCGTCCTGGCCGAGGCACATGAACAGCGTGCCCGTGCAGGACAGGCGAACGCGGTTGCAGGATTCGCAGAAGTTATGGGTCATCGGCGTGATGAAGCCGAGGCGGCCGCCGGTCTCGCCCACCGTCACGTAGCGGGCCGGGCCGCCGGTGCGGTAGGCAGTTTCGGTCAGCGTCCAGCGGGCGGCCAGGCGGGCGCGCACGAGCGAGAGCGGCAGGTAGCGGTCGGTGCGGTCCTCCTCGACGGCGCCCATCGGCATGGTCTCGATCAGGCAGAGATCGTGCCCCTCGCGGCCGCACCAGGCGAGCATGGCGTCGAACTCGTCCTCGTTGAGATCGCGGAGCGCCACGGTGTTGATCTTGACCGATATTCCGGCCGCCTGCGCCGCTTCGATGCCGCGCAGCGTGCTGGCGAGCTTTCCGCCGCGGGTGATGCGTGAGAATAGTGCAGGATCAAGCGTGTCGAGGCTGACATTGATACGCCGCACGCCCGCGCGGGCGAGCATCGCGGCGTGCTCCGCCAGGCGCGACCCGTTGGTGGTCAGGGTGAGCTCGTCGAGCCCCGCACCGATCCGCGCGCCGAGCCGCTCGATCAGGGTCTCCACGCCGCGCCGGACCAACGGCTCGCCGCCGGTGATGCGCAGGCGCCGCGTGCCGGTGCGGATGAAGGCGGCGGCCACCCGCTCGAGCTCCTCCAGCGTCAGGAGATCCTCGCGCGGGAGGAAGCGCATGCGCTCCGGCATGCAGTAGACGCAGCGGAGATCGCAGCGGTCGGTGACCGAGATCCGCAGATAGGAGATCGCCCGCCCGAACGGATCCACCAAGTTAGGCAGGGGGAGCGCGTTCAACCCACCACCTCGAGCACCACCACCTGCGCGTTGATCACCACCTTGCCGCGCTCCTCGAAATTGACGGTCACCCGCTCGCCGATCGCCGACTGCACCTGGCCCACCCCCCAGTCCGGCTGCGTGGGGTGGCGGACCCATTGGCCGGGCTCGATCAGGGAGTGGAACGCCATTCTGTGGCTCATGCTATTTCCGACGCGAACACGTTTTGGGCCAACGCATGAAGATCGTCGCCGTCACGCGGATCCTGGACGAGGCCGATATCGCGGAAGCTTTCGTGCGCCACACCGCGCGGCATGTAGGGCACCATGTGCTGCTCGACAACGGCAGCCGGGACGGCACGCGCGAGATCCTGGCCGAACTGGGTCGCGAGGGGCTGCCGATCACCGTGTTTGGAACCGGATCGGTCGCCTACGCCGAGGGCGAGGCCGCGACCTGGCTGTACCGGTGTGCGGCCGTCGACCACGGCGCCGACTGGGTGGTGTTCCTCGACGCCGACGAGTTCATCGACGACCGCGCCGCACCCGGCGGGCTCGCGGGCCTTCTCGCCACGTGGGACCGCGCGAGCGTGCCGCCGATGCAGGTGCTGGTGGCGCTCAGCGACTACATCGCGATCATGCACGACGTGGCCACCGAACCCTGCGTGCCCAAGCGGATTCAGTGGCGCGCGGAGCGGTCCGACAACCTCAAGACCGTCGTCAGCACGCGACGCGGCATCGATGGCATCACGATCGAGCCCGGCGCCCATGGCGCGTTCTGGACGGCGACCGGCGCGCCGCTGCAGCCGGCCGTGCGCGATCCGCACCTGACCCACGCGCATTTCAGCGAGCGCGACAGCTGGCAGTGGATGGTCAAGGTGCTGCGCGGCTGGGCGAAGGTGCTGGCCTCGGGCGGCGAGAACGAGCGCCTCGGCCGGTCGTCGCATTACCGCGAGGCGTTCGAGGCGCTGTGCCACGATCCCGGCAGCATCCTGTTCAACCCGCACGCGATGAGCTTCAAGAACGAGCGGCCCGGGTTGATCCATGACGCGATCGACTATCGCGGCGGCCCGCTCCGCTACTTCCAAGGCGAGGAGATGCGGGCCCGGTCGGCGCGCGCGCTGATGGGGTTCATCGAGGATCTGGCGCGGCGGCATGGGGCGCTGCTCGATGCGGTGCCGGCGGCAAGGCGGTTCGAGGAGGAGTGCGATCGGCCGTGGTTGCTCTTCGATCGGGCGAAGAAGGCCAGGGGCTCTGCCCCTGGACCCCGTTAAGGGCGGAGCCCTTAAAACCCCCTACTGGAGTACAGGCGCTGGAGACGGAATGCGTTAGACGAAGTCTATGATTCCAGGCTTCGCCAGGAAACCAGACAATCAGGGTTCCAAGGGACGACTGTCCCTTGGCGGGTCCAGGGCAGAGCCCTGGCCTTCTTCAGTGCCCCGCGTTCTCGCCGGAGAAGTCAGGCGCCGCGAGCCCGGAGGCTTCGAGCTGCGTGGTCAGCGCCGCCTTGAGGTGCTCAAGCCCCGCCTCATCGGCCGCTTCGCAGCGCGCCACCAGCACGGCCTGCGTGTTCGATGCGCGCAGCAGCCACCAGCCATGCGCGGTGCGCACGCGCACGCCGTCGATCGACGACACCTCGGCCCCCTCCTCCTTGAGGCGGGCGGCGACCTCCTCGATCACCGTGAACTTGCGCTCGTCGGGGCAGTCGAAGCGGAGCTCGGGCGTGCTCACCGTGTCGGGCAGGGCGTCGCGGATCGCGGACAGTTTCTCGTCGCTGCGCGCGATGATCCCGAGCAGGCGCACGGCGGCGTACAGCGCGTCGTCGAAGCCGTACCATTTGTCGGCGAAGAACACGTGGCCCGACATCTCGCCCGCGAGCGGCGAGCCGGTCTCGGCCATCTTCGATTTGATCAGCGAGTGGCCGGTTTTCCACATCAGCGGCGTGCCGCCCGCCTTTGCGATCTCGTCGAACAGGACCTGGCTCGCCTTGACGTCGGCGATGATGGTGCCGCCCGGATGCGACTTCAGCACGTCGCGGCCGAGGACCACCAGGAGCTGGTCGCCCCAGATGATTTGTCCCGCGTCGTCGACCACGCCGATGCGGTCGGCGTCGCCGTCGAAGGCGATGCCGAGATCGGCCTTTTCCGCCGCCACGCGGTCGATCAGCTCGACGAGGTTCTTGGCGACCGTGGGGTCCGGATGGTGCGCGGGAAAGCGTCCGTCGATCGCCTGGTTGATGACGATGTGCTCGCCGGGCAGGCCCTCGATCAGGTGGGGCAGCACGTCGCCCGCGGCGCCGTTGCCGTTGTCCCAGACGACTTTCAGCCGGCGATCGCCGCCGTCCCAGTCGGCGAGCAGGCGCTTGACGTAGGCTTCGCTGACGTCGAGCGCCGCCGCGCTGCCGTGCTCGGCCTCCACCACGTCGCCGCCCGCCACCAGGCGGCCGAGCTCCTGGATCTGCTGGCCGAAGAACGGCTTCTTGCCCAGCATCATCTTGAAGCCGTTGTAGTCGGGCGGGTTGTGGCTGCCGGTGACCATGATGCTGCCGTCGCAGCCGCGGGTGAAGCCGGCGAAATAGAGCATCGGCGTGGGACCGCAGCCGATCCGCAGTACCTCGATGCCGCAGGCGACCAACCCCTCGACCAGCGCCGCCTCGAGCTCGGGCGAGGAGAGCCGCCCGTCATAGCCGACCGCCACCCGCGACCCGCCGTTGCGCACGACCAGGGTGCCGAAGCCGCGCCCGACCGCGAAGGCGTCGGCGGCGTGCAGCGTCGTGCCCACGATGCCGCGGATGTCGTATTCGCGCAGGCTCGACGGCGGGAAGTCGTGCCGGAAATCCATCTCAGGCGTTCTCGTATTTCTTGAGGAAGCGGCGCACCGCCGGCCCGAGATCGGGGCGCTTGAGCGCAAACGCGATCTGCGCCTCGAGATAGCCGATCTTGTCGCCGCAATCGAAGCGGATGCCCTCGTAGCGCAACCCGTGGAACGGGACCTCGCCGATCAGCCGGGCCATGCCGTCGGTGAGCTGGACCTCGCCGCCGGCGCCCCGCTCCATGCGCGCGAGATGCGGGATCACGGCGGCGGGCAGCACGTAGCGGCCGATGATGGAAAGGTTGGACGGGGCGTCGGCGGGCTCGGGCTTCTCGACCATGCCGCGGACCTCGACCAGGCGGCCATCATCGGCGGCGACGTCGAGGATGCCGTAGCGGTTGGTCTTGTCGTGGGGCACTTCCTCGATCGCCACCACGGCGCCGCCGGTCTCGTGGTAGACATCGGCAAGCTGCTTCAGGCATGGCACGTCGGAGAGCACGATGTCGTCGGGGAGCAGGATCGCGAACGGGTCGTCGCCGATGAACGAGCGGGCGCACCAGATCGCGTGACCGAGGCCCAGCGGCTCCTGCTGGCGCACGGCCACAACCGATCCGGGCTGCATCTGCGACTGGCGCAGCGTTTCCAGCGCCTCGACCTTGTTGCGCTGCTTGAGCGTCGCCTCGAGCTCGAAGGCCACGTCGAAATACTCGACCAGCGCCGTCTTGCCGCGGCCGGTGACCATGCAGAACTGCTCGATGCCGGCGGCGCGCGCCTCGTCGATTGCGTATTGAATCAGGGGCTTGTCGACGACCGGGAGCATTTCTTTGGCCATCGCCTTGGTGGCCGGAAGGAAGCGCGTGCCGAGCCCGGCGACGGGCAGCACGGCCTTGCGCAACGCTTTGGTCATCGTTTCATCCCTCCCAAGACAGGGGCCGAGGAGTGCCATGGCAGGCCGGTCCACACAAGCGGAACGGGTGCCCGGGCCGCGGAGTCGCTATTTTGCGATCACCGCCTCGACCGGGAGAGAATTGGTGCGGTCGAGAAGACTCGAACTTCCACGGGGTTTCCCCCACAAGCACCTCAAGCTTGCGCGTCTACCATTCCGCCACGACCGCACCGTTGGACGCGCTGGCGCCTATATCCGATGACCATGACCGACACAATAAGCCAACCCGACACCATCGCCTGGAAGCGCTCGGCCGCACCCGTCCCCTACGGCGAGGCGATGGCGTTCATGGAGCGCCAGGTGGCCGCGATCCGTGCCGAGGGCGCGGCCGAGACCGTGTGGCAGCTCGAGCATCCGGGCGTGCTGACGGGGGGCACCTCGGCGCGCGACGGCGATCTGCTCGATGCGGGGGCGCTGCCGGTGCATCGGACGGGGCGCGGCGGGCAATGGACCTGGCACGGGCCGGGCCAGCGGATCGGCTACGTGATGCTCGACCTCACGCGCCCGCATGGGCGCGTGGCGGCGCGCGATGTCCGGGCCTACGTGCACGGGCTGGAGGACTGGCTGATCGCGGCGCTGGCAAGGTTCGGCGTGCGAGGCGAGACGCGGGCGGACCGGGTGGGGATCTGGGTGGTGGATCCGGCGACGGGGGCGGAGAACAAGATCGCGGCGATCGGCGTGCGGGTGACGCGCTGGGTGAGCTGGCACGGAGTGGCGCTGAACGTCGATCCGGATCTCGCGGAGTATGCGCGGATCGTGCCATGCGGGATCGTCGCGCACGGGGTGACAAGCCTGGTCGCCCTGGGCATCGACGCGCGCCCGGCCGAGGTCGACCAGGCTCTGCGCACTTCGTGGCGGCCCGTCTTCGGCGCGCCGTGAGGCGCGGGCGGCTCTGCGTCGCCGCAACCCTGCTGATCGGTTTGCGGGGAGCCGCACCCACGCATCGCACGCTGCCGCAGGAGGCCTATGTCTGGCAGCGCGTCTGGACCGCGCCGCTGGCCGAGGCGCTGGGTCGCACCGCGCCGATGGTGCGGGGATGGCGCGTGCTGGTGGCCGAGTGGTCGCCCGACGGGCGCCTCGCGCGCACGGCGCCGGACTGGGCGGAGCTCGCGTCCCTGTCGCTGCCTGTCGTCGCCGTGCTGCGGATCGATGACCGCCACGCCCTTCCCGCCCCCGAGACCTTCGCGCGGGTCGTGGCCGGGCTGCCCTCCGGCGCCATCGCCGGCGTCGAGGTGGACGACGATATCCCCACCCGGCGTCTCGACGAATATCGCCGCTTCCTGCACGCGCTGCGTCCGCTGCTGCCGCGCGGGCTCCGGCTCTCCATCACCGTACTCCCCGACTGGCTGGCCGCCCGCGCCTTTCCCGCGCTCAGCCGCGAGGCAGACCAGCTCGTGCTGCAGGTGCACGCCGTCGACGATCCGGGACGCGGCCTCTTCGACGGGGACGCGACGACGCGATGGGTGGCGCGGATGGCGTCCCGCAGCGCGCGGCCCTTCCTCGTCGCGCTGCCGGCCTATGGCGTTCGCGTGGTGCAGTCCGCGGACGGGCGCGTGCTGGCGACCGAAGCCGAGCGGCCGGCGCTCGCGGGCGGCGCGGCGATGGAACTCACCTCGCCGCCCGGGCGCGTGGCCGACGCGGTTGCCGCCCTCGAGGAGGACCCAAGTTTCGGGTTGACGGGGCTGATCTGGTTCAGGGTTCCCACGCGCGCGGACCAGCGCAGTTGGAGTTTTGCGACATGGGAGGCGGTGCTGCGACGCCGGCCGCTCCGGCCGCATCTCCTGCTGCGCCGGTGGCCGCGACCTGACGGGGTGACGGTGTGGCGCCTCGTCAACGACGGTGCCACCGACGCGTCGCTGCCGCAGAAGATTGCGGTTGCCGACTGCATCGCGTCGGACGGGGCCGGACCGTATCGGATGCAGCGCGACCCCGCGGCACTCGTTCTGCAGCGTTCGCGCGACATGCTGCTGCCGGCGGGCCAGGCCGTGACGGTCGGCTGGACGCGCTGCGAGGCGGCGCCCGCCACACTTCCCTAATGCTGCCGTAACGAGGGCGCTGGCGAAACGGGGCGCTGGCAAAACGGGGCGCTGGCAAAACGGGTCGCTGGCGAAACGGACGGTGGCGAAACGGACGGTGGCGAAACGGGGCGCTTGCGCAACGACAGGGAGCGCCGGATAGTAAATGGATGCGGGCGGGGTGGGGCCGGGTCGGAGCTGCAGCGTGCCTCGGTGTCCTGGTGGCGTCGGCGGCGTTCTCCTGCGGCCCCTATTTTCCCTGGCAGATGTTGGCCTCGCGCGAGCAGACGATGCGCGACCTGCCCGTCGACAGCTTCGCCACCATGGCAGCGCAGCTCGTCTCCCGCTCGCCGCCGGAGCTGCCGGCGGCCGAAATGGCCGTGTCCGTGCCGGACGTGGCCGCCGCCGAGCAGCGCCTCCTTGCACCGGACGCGCGGGCGCAGGTCGCCCGCATGCGCGCCGCGCCGAACCCCGCGGCGGCACTGGCGGCCGGCGCGGGGTTGCCGGCGGTGGTGCGGGACTACGTCGCCGGCGCCGTCGCCTTCGCGCATCGAGATTTCCCGGGCGCCGCCGGGCGGTTCCGCGCAGCACTCGGGACGGCGGCGCAGGGGCCTGTCGTCCCGCAGGCGCTGTGGGCCGCCTTTATGCTGGGACGCACGCTTGCGGCCATGGCCGATCCGAGCGGGGCGGCGGCGGCGTTTCAGCGCACGCGCGCCCTGGCCGCGGGCGGCGTGCCGGATCCGATGGAATTGGGGCTTGCGAGCCTCGGCGAGGAGGCACGCCTGTCGCTGCGCGCGAGCCGCTTCGTCGTGCGCCAGCCGGGAATGCCGCCGGCGTCGGACACCGCCTCACCGCCTCCCACCCACGACCGCGTGGCAGCACTCGAAGCGGCGACACGCCTCTACGCGCAGCAGGCGACATACGGTTCGGGCTGGGGGCTCGATTCGCTGCAGCTCGTGGCCGAGACCCTGATCTCCGACCCCGCCTGGCTCGCGCAGGCGGTGCGTCACGACCTGCTGCGCGAGCTGGTGGTCGACTATGCCCTGGCGAGCGCCGGCTCGGTGCCGCCGGACGCCGACCTGCAGAGCGCCGACAACCTGCAGGGCCTCGACGTCCTCATCACCAACATGCCGGCCGCGACCGCGGCATCCGGCGTGCTGAACCGGATGGCCACCGCGTTGGGCGGGCCCGGGACGCGGGGGCCGGACGATGACGGACGCCTGGCCGCCATCGCCTATCTCCGCGGCGACTTCGATCTGGCGAAGCGCTTCCTGATCGACACCGACGGGCCGCTCGCCGACTGGGTGCGCGCCAAGCTGGCGCTGCAGGAGAGCGACCTGCCGGCCGCGGCCGTGGCGTTCGACAACGCCATCAACTGGCTGAGGATCTGGCCTGCGACGATGGGGGCGCAGGTGACGGCCCGGCTGTGCGCCGAGCCCGGCGTGCTGGCGATGGCCCGTGGCGACTTCCCGCTCGCGATGCAGGTCTTCGCCGCGGTGGACGATCCCGCCTCTTACTGGGGCGACACGGCCTACATCGCCGAGCGCGTGCTCACGACCGACGAGCTCCGCCGCTTCGTGGCCGCGCACGTGGCGCCCGTGCCCGTCCTGCCCGCGCTGCACGGGACCGCGCAGGACCTGGAACCGGGCTATGCACCCGCAGCACCCTTCGACCAGTCTCGCGCGCTTCGCGACCTGCTCGCCCGCCGGCTGATGCGCGAGGGCCGCCTCCGGGAGGCGGCCTCGTTCTTCACCTCCGCCGACCTCCAGCGTGAGGCGCGCTCCTACGACAAGGCGCTGGCGCGGTCCCGCGACGCCTTCTGGCGCACCGGCCGCGCCCGCGGCGCCTGGGATGCGGCGCTGATCGCGCGATTGGACGGGATGGAACTGTTCGGCACCGAGATCGCGCCGGACCTCAAGTCGATCGACGGCATCTTCGACGCCGGCCTCGGCCCCGCCACGGCTCCGAGCGGCCCCTACACCACCGGCATGGAACGGCGGCGCTACGACGCGAGCCGGCCGTCTCCGGACCTGCGCTTCCATTACCGCTACGTCGCGATCGGGCACGCTCGACGGGCGGCATCGCTGCTGCCGGCGCGCTCGCAGGCCTCGGCCGCGATCCTGTGCCGCGCCGCGGGATGGGCGTTCCAGACCGACGATCAGGAGCTCGCACACGACCTCTACCGCGACTACGTGGCCCATGGCGCGGTGGTGCCGTGGGCCACGCATTTCGGCTTCCACTGCCCCGCGCCCGACTTTGCCGCGGCGTCGAAGTGGCATTGGAGACCATTGGGACGTCGGAAAGGATTCTTCTTTTTCTGAAGAAAAAGAAGCAAAAAGACTTTTATTCGACAAGGCGCCTGTGGCCGCTCGCGTCGAGCATCAACGGAGAAAAGTTCTTTGGTTCTTTCTTTCAAGAAAGAACATCTTCATCCCCGTTCCGGCGCGCCGGTCGTCTCATGGGTCAGATGAAACCGCGTGTGCCGCCCTTCGGCGTCCACCGCCTCGATCCCGGTCAGGTCCAGCGAGCCGCCCGTCGCGAAGGTCAGCGTCAGCAGCCCCTGCGCCGGGTTGCTCGTGCGCGCGAGCGACACCTGCAGCACGCCGGTCGCGCGCTGCACGTCGGTCACGCGGATGTCGCCCGCGAGCCGCACCCGCCCCTCGAGCAGCAGCCCGAGCGGGCTCGCGCGCGTCGGCATCCGGGTGACGCTGCCGGTGCGGCCGTCGGTGAACACGATGTGCCCGTTATCCGCCAGCAGCGTCATGCTGCCGGCGGGCAGGTAGTCGAGGCGGAGCCGGCCGGGCGGGTCGAAGCGTGCGCGGCCCTCGCCCACCACGCCGTTCGGCCAGACCTGCACGAAATCGGCCTCGAACCCGTGCAGACCGTCGAGCCAGGCCTGCACCTGCTCGACCGCTGCCTGGTCCTGCGGCGACAGCACGGGCCCGGACGTGGCGGCACAGCCCGCGACGAGCAGCGCCAGACCGAGCCAGGCCGCGCGGATCACGATGCGGGCTGGTCCCCGAAATCTCCGGTCGGATCGCGAAGATCGAAGAACGGGCGGTCCTCGCGCGAGAACCACGGGTTGTAGGCGGGATCGTTGCGGAACAGCTTGTGCGCGCCCCAGCGCTCGAGCATCACCTGCTGCTCGGCGAAGAAGCGCTGCTCCTGCTCCGGGCGCATGTCGCTGCCGCGGCTGAGGCTCTCATGGTGCTCGGCGACCGTCTCGGCGTTCAGGATGACCTTGTAGCCGGCGTCGCGGATTTTCAGGCACAGATCGACATCGTTGTAGGCGACGCGGAGCTCGTGCTCGTCGAAGCCGCCCACCTCGTCGAACACCGAGCGGCGCACCAGCAGCAGCGCCGCGGTGCAGGCGGTGAACTCCTGGCTGAGCCGGGCGCGGCCGATATAGCCGTAATCCTCGCCGCCGATGCCGGCATGCACGTGGGCCGCGACACCGTGGATGCCGGCCACCACGCCGGCATGCTGCACGCTGCCCACCGGGTAGAGCAGCTTGGCGCCGACCGCGCCCACGCGCGGGTCGGTGAGCTCGCCGATCATCCGGCCGAGCCATCCGGGCTCGGTCACGAACACGTCGTTGTTCATGAACAGCACGAGATCGGAGGTGGCGGTGGCGACGGCCACGTTGTTGAGGCGGGAGTAGTTGAACTCCTCTTCCACCAGCAGCGTGCGCACGCGCGGCATCTCGTCGACCTCGGCGCGGAAATCCTGCGCGTCCATCGTGGTCGACCAGTTATCCACCAGCACGATCTCGAAGTTCTTGTAGTCGGTGGTCTCGAGCAGCGTCTCGATGCAGCTGCGCGTGGTCTCGATCTCGTCCTTGAACGGGATGACGATGGTGACGCTCTGCTTGCCCACGGGCGCGAAGTCCACGCTGTAGATCGTGAGGTTGTTGATCGCCTCGACGGTCGCGCGGCGGCCCATGCGCTTGAGATGGTCGCCGACCGCGCGCACGCCGGCGGCCACCGCATAGCCCTTGTTGGAGATGTCGGACGCGGTGGAGTTGGGCGTCTTGCGCCAGTGATAGAGCATCTCGCGCACGTGGTGGATCGCCTCGTGCGGGATCTCCTCGGAAATGCGCAGGATGTAGTCGTGGTCCTGCGCGCCGTCATAGTCCGAGCGCAGCAGCCCCACGCGGCGGACCACCGCGGTCTGCACGATCAGCAGGTGGCACACGTAGTTGCAGCCGAGCATGTAGCGGTAGTTCCAGTCCGGCTTGAAGTTCGGCTCCTGGAAGTATCCGGCGGCGTCGACCTTGTCCTCGTCGGAGTAGAGCATTTTTGCTTGTGTGCGGCGCTGCTCGCGCATCATGACCTCGATGGCCACGTCCACCATCACGTCGTCATGGTCGAAGAACACGATCCACTCGCCCTTGGCGGCCTCGATCGCGACGTTGGTGGCTTTCGCGATGCCGACATTGCGCTGCCGGCGGATGCAGCGGATGCGCTTGTCGGCGGCCGCGAAGGCGTCCATCCGGCGTGAGACCTCGGGCGACTTGCCGCCGTCATCGACCAGCACGAGCTCCCAGTTCTGCCAGGTCTGCGCGATGACGCTCTCGACGCAGGCGACGAAGTCGGAGATCACCGGCTTGTAGACCGGCACCATCACGGTGACGAGCGGTTCGCCTGGGGCGCCGGCCTCGCGCTCGTTGCGGCGGGCCATCGCGGTGCGTGCGCGGAGATGGTCGTAGTAGCGCCGTGCCCAGCGGTCGTAATCGTCGATGTTGTAGCTCGCCTCGGGCAGAAGCTGCGCCATGTCCTTGCGGAGACTGGTGAGGTCGCGCAGGAAATCGCGGTGCAGCGTGTTCATCCGCTGCGTGATGTCGAGCAGCCGCCCTTCGAGATGATCGTCGACCACGCTGGTGCTGAACGGCGAGTTGCCGATCTCGACCTGGTCGGGAATGACGAAGAAGCGGAAGGTCTGCGGGTAGGATTTGCGATACTGCGAGGGGATGACGAACTCGAAGCCGCAATTGGCGTCGCAGCCGAGCGCGGTCGCGACATCGATCCGGAACCGGTCGGACCGCACCTGGCCGATCCGCACGCCGTTGCAGGTGACGGTCAGCTGGCAGCTGCCGCGGCCCTTGTCGTCCGAGCCGATCCGGCGGAGCACCCAGCCGCGCAGCGCGCCGCGCGAGTAGTTGTCGACATTGCCCTGGATGGTGACGGTCGGGTAGCCGCTGAACTCGTGCGCCTCGAGCAGGTCGGTGACGCCGCCCTCGCCGATATGCGCCATCAGGGTGCCGTCGGGCAGCCGGAAGCTGATCCGGTGGGTGACGCCGTCGAGATAGGCGTCCGGCACGTCGTAGGCGAAGCCCACGCGGCCGTCGGGATGCTGCAGGATGTGGCGCACGTCCTCGCGGGTCTGCTCGGCCACGATCCGATCGACCTCCTGGCCGTCGATCAGCACGGTAAGCTCGACCGGCTGCTCGGGCCGGGCCACGTCCATCACCCATCCCTTGGCGTGGCCGCTCTCGAATCCGTCGAAATAGCCGCGGAACACGGACTGGCTGGCAAGCACCGGCATGGTTGCGGCCTCGGGCATCGGTACGTTCTCCGCTTCCTGCGGGGGGACTGCCCCGCGCATCTGGTCAACCGCCATCCGGGTTCAACGTTCGGGCCGGGCCTCCCGTCCCTGCCCGCCTCACCCGTGGGGGCACTCCTCGCAGGGAAGCTGCAGGTGCCAGGCCATTTGCAGGTCCTGGGCCGGAAGTGCCACCGCGGGGCTGTTACATCGTGCTCCTGCGGCTCGGGTCTTATAGCCCGGATGCGGTGATCCTCAAGGCGAAGACACGCCGATGCCGCGCTGCAGCAAGCCGGCCGCGTCCAGCGTGCTGCGCAGCGAGCAGGCGACCGTCATCGGCCCCGCCCCGCCGCGCCGGGCACGGGCGTGATCGTGCGGACGCGTCCGATCGCCTCGGCGGTGACGACGTCGCCTCCGAGGCGGGAGCGTCCTTGCCGGTGCCCGCGACACGGTTGACGCCGACATCGATCACCACGGCGCCCGGCTTGATCCAGTCGCCGCGGACGAGATGCGGGACGTCCCCGCCGCCACCAGGATCGCCGCCGTGACGAGGATGTCCGCGGTCCGGATGACGGCGCCGATATCACTTGTCCGTGAGTGCGCGATCGTCGCGGTGCAGTCCTGCCGGAGCATCAGGGCGGCGGCAGGTCGGCCGACGATGGCGGAACGCCCGAGCACCACGGCATGGCGGCCGGCGAGGCGCGGGCCGAGCTCATCCTGCAGCAGCAGCAGGCAGGCGCGCGGCGTGCACGGCACCGGGCCGGGCAGCCCGATCGCGAGCCGGCCGGCATTGACCACGAGGAATCCGTCGACGTCCTTGGCAGGGTCGATCGCGGCCCGCACGCGCTCGAGCGCGATGTGCGGCGGCAGCGGCGGCTGGACGAGGATCCCGTCGATCGCGGGATCGGCATCGAGTTCGCGCACGGCCTCGATCAGCGCGGCCTCGGCGATCGCGGCCGGAAGGTGGCGCAGGATCGCGTGGCCGCAACCGCTTCGGTCATCCGGGCGGCCAGGGCACGTCCGTCCATGATCCTTAGCGTCGGCGATGGGTGTCATGCGGGCCCGATGGTGCAGCAGCGCCAGACACGGCCGCCATCCCGGCCGGCGGTGCGAGCCGGCTGCGACGGCAACGACACGCCGCTGACGTTAAACGCGGCGGCGTCGTTCCGCTTGTGGCCGGACCACCCCCGGCGTGCCAGTGTGACGCTTTCACAAGCGAGCGACAGCATGACCTCCTATCTGAAGCCGATCCTCCTGGGGCTGGCGATCGCCGGCATGGCCACCGCCGCCATCGCGCGGCCGTATCACCACTATCGCCACCACCATCACCACTACTACCACCACCCGGGCTGAGTTCGTCGCTCGCCGCCGGCCGGGGTTGCCGGCCGGCGGCGAGCGCCGCGGCGTTGCCGTGATCGAGATCTCTCCCCACTGAACTCCGCGCGCCAGGTCGAGGATCGGCCAAATTTCGGGCGGTTTTCCCCAGATTCCCGCGCCAGTTGGCCTGCGCCGAGTCGTGACCGGATCCATCGCAACTTAGCTCGACCAGGGCGACGCCATCTCGGTGGACGATGTCACGACGCAGCTGGTCGTACGGTTTGCGTCTCAACGGGAAAGGGTAAACCCGCGGTCAGCGACGCGCGGCTTCCTGCAAATGGTCTGTCAGGAAGGCCAGGGCTCTGCCCTGGACCCGCCAAGGGGCAGTCGCCCCTTGGATCCCCTGAACTTGCCGGTGCTCCGCGCGACATCCTGGCGTCTTCGCGGACGCTCACGCCCTGCGAACCGACCGGTTCCATACAGACGTGCCTGGCGGACGGGGTGGGATTCGAACCCACGGTGAAGCGTGCCCCACGGCGGTTTTCAAGACCGCTGCCTTAAACCACTCGGCCACCCGTCCCGCGGCCAGCCCCATGTGCCCGAGCCTCCGCGGACGGGCAAGCGGGGCTCAGTCGGGCCTGCGGAATCGCGCGAACGGGGTCGCCACGATGCGCAGGCCAGCCTCCGCGCAGAGCGCGCGGCAAAGCTCGGCCGCCTGTGCGTCGGCGCCTGCTCGTGCCGCGTGAGGACTCGCCGGCTGCAGTCCGAACAGCGCGCCGGCGCACGGCGAGCGCGCCGCCGCCCACCGCGTCGACATTGCGGACGCGCAGCACCGCGCCCGCCTTGCCGCCCAGCGCCGGGGGTGCGCCTTGCCCGGGCGCCCGCCACGCGCCGTCGGACGCCAGCACCGTCCCCGCCTCCGCCACCATGCCGTCCGCGTGCAGCACGCAGCCGCCGGCAGCCCCGATCCCGCCATCGAGCAGAAGCTCGGCGAGGGCCGCCACCGCGTCGCTTCCGGCGCCACGCCGTCCCAGAGCAGCACCACGTAGTCCGCCTCCGCCGACCGGGCGGCGTCCTGCAGCGCTCCGAGCGCTTGGGGGCCGCCCGCGTCGAGCCGCCGCACGAGCGGGTGCACGCCCACAGGCCAGCGTCTGCGGATCCGCCAGGTGACCGGCACGCCCGGCCGGCAAACCCGTCTGCACCGGGAGAAGACATGCGAACGCATCGTGTGCAATGCTGGGCAGGGTGGATCGGCGACAAACGAGTTCGCTCAATTTACAGGCAGCGGAGAGCCCCGGACGCGTGAGGAACGATCAATGAGCGTGCAAGGTCAGCAGAACGGCTTCGGGCAGCAATTTTCGCGGATGTCCCAGAGTCTGCCGGAAATGTCCCAAGGCCTGCCGGGAATGTCGCAGAGCATGGGCGTCCGCCCGCTGTTCTCCGATTACGACCGGAACGGGTTCTTCTGCGAATATCTCCGCCAGGATGCCGGGCTCGATCCGGCGGTGGCCGGCCTTTGCGAGAAGCTCGCCGGTTTCGATCTCGACGAATTACGCCGCCGTGCCACCTTCGCCGAAGCCGAGCTGTTCAACCTCGGCATCACCTTCACCGTCTATTCCGACCGCGACGCGATCGACCGGGTTCTCCCGTTCGACCTGATCCCGCGCATCATCGCGGCGCGCGAATGGGAGGTGCTCGAGCGCGGCGTGAAGCAGCGCGTGCTGGCGATCAACCAGTTCCTCTGGGACATCTACCACGACCAGCGGATCCTCAAGGACGGGATCGTCCCCCGCGAACTCGTGTTGGGCAACGTCAACTTCCAGCCGGCGATGATCGGCCTCGACGTGCCCTGCGGCACCTACGCGCATGTGTCGGGCATCGACGTGGTGCGCGACGAGCGCGGCCGCTTCCTGGTGCTCGAGGACAACGTGCGCACGCCGTCGGGCGTGAGCTACGTGATCGAGAACCGCCACATGATGATGCGCACGATGCCGGAGTTGGCCTCCGGCGTCGACGTGCGTCCGGTCGACGAGTATGGCGCGCGGCTGCGCGAGGCGATGATGGACATCGCGCCGCAGCAGGTGATCGACCCGCAGATCGTGCTTCTCTCGCCCGGCATCTACAACGCCGCCTATTTCGAGCACGTGTTCCTGGCGCGCGAGATGGGCGTGCCGCTGGTGGAAGGCCGCGACCTCGTGGTCGAGAACGCGCATGTGTTCATGCGCACGGTGGCGGGCCTGCAGCCGGTGCACGTGATCTACCGACGCCTGAACGACGATTTTCTGGACCCCGACGTCTTTCGCGCCGACAGCGTGCTCGGGGTGCGCGGCCTCGTCGACGCCTGGCGGCGCGGCAATGTGGCGATCGCCAACGCGGTCGGCACCGGTGTCGCCGACGACAAGGCGATCTACGCCTACATGCCGCGCATCATCCGCTACTATCTCGACGAAGAGCCGATCCTCGACAACGTGCCAACGCATATCTGCGGCGAACCGGACGGGCTGCGCTACACGCTCGATCATCTCGCCGAGCTCGTGGTCAAGCCGGTGGGCGAATCGGGCGGCTACGGGCTGATCATCGGGCCGCATGCGACGCGGGACGAGCTCGCGGATTTCCGCACGAAGCTCGAGGCGGATCCGGCCAATTACATCAGCCAGCCGATGATCAAGCTGTCGGTGGCGCCGACGCTCGCCGAGGAGGGGGTCACTGCCCGCCATGTCGACCTGCGTCCCTTCGCGGTGACCGGCCGCGACACCTGGGTGCTGCCGGGCGGGCTGTCGCGCGTGGCGCTCAAGCGCGGCTCGCTGGTGGTGAACTCGTCGCAGGGCGGCGGCTCGAAGGACACCTGGGTTTTGCGAGAGCGCCCCGAATGAGCGACGGTGCTGCGATGAGCGAGGCCGCCTTCGAAGGGGACGCGGCACCCCGCCTGCGCCATCTGCTGTCGCGCTATGCCGAGAGCATCATGTGGTTCGCTCGCTACATGGAGCGCATCGAGAACCTCGCGCGCATCCTCGACGTCACGGAAACCTTCATGCGCACCGGCGGCGGCGCGCATGGCTGGCTGTCGATCGTGCAGATCAACGCCGACGAAACGCCGTTCTTCGCGCGGCACGACGAGGCGACGCCGGAAAACATCCTCGATTTCTACGTGATCGATCGCGACAACCCGTCCTCGATCGTGCGGCTGATCACGGCCGCGCGCGAGAACGCGCGCACGCTGCGGCCGCTGATCTCGACCGAGATGTGGTCGCATATCAACGTGTTCTACAACAAGGTGCGGGCGCTGGAGCCGGACGATCTCTGGATCTCGCGCGTCTCGGGCGTGTGCAACATGCTGCGCACCGAAAGCCAGACGCACACGGGCATCACCGAGGGCACGTTCTACCGCGACCAGGGCTGGTGCTTCTACGCGCTCGGCAAGCATCTCGAGCGCGCCGACCAGACCACGCGGCTGGTCGACATCAAATACCACACGCTGCTGCCCGAAGGCGCGCCGGTGGGCTCACCGGTCGACATCAGCCAGTGGAACACGATGCTGCGCGCGGCGGGCGGCTATCATGCGTATCGCCGGCACACGCCGCGGTCGATGTCGCCCGCCTCGGTGGCGGGGTTCCTGCTGCTGAACAGCGCGTATCCGCGCAGCCTGACGATGTGCGTGCAGCAGATTGGCTGGCAGTTGACGCTGCTCCGGTCGGAGCACGGGCTGCAGGCGAGCGCGTTCGCGCTGGAGCGGCTCGACACGCTGCGGGCGGCGCTGGGCGACCAGACGATCCAGCAGATCATCGTGCGCGGGCTGCATGAGTTTCTGGATTGGGTGCAGGGCGAGCTCGCGGGGCTGCAGGACGATGTTGCGCGGGGGTTTTGGGGCGGGTGAAGAAGGCCAGGGCTCTGCCCTGGACCCGCCAAGGGGCAGTCGCCCCTTGGATCCCCCTGACTTGGAGCGCCGCGGGGGTGTCCTCTGCGCCTCTCAGATAAACGGGATCCAAGGGGCAAGCCCCTTGGCGGGTCCAGGGCAGAGCCCTGGCCTTCTTCACGGTCGTCGCCGAGCACGTCGCCATAGCTGCGCCGCGAGGCCGAAGGCGTCAAATCATCCATCTCACCCAGCCTGCAACGATGTCGCGCGGTCCTGATCGACCGCCGGCGCCGGCGCGCGGATGGCGGCTTCGATCGCCGCGTTGACGGCCTGTTCCAGCGAGCTGGTGAAGTAGTCGGCGCCGATCGCCTGCTGGAGGCGGGTGTCGGACAGTGCAGTGTCCTGCGCCGGCCAGAGCCCGACCAGGATCGGGGCGCCCTTGGGCAGCCGCTGCCGGAGCCGCTGGATCAGGTAGCGGAGATGCGCCGGGCTGCCGGTGATGTCGAGATAGGACACGCAGGCCATGGCCGCGCCGGACATGTCGAGGGCGGCGATCCGCTCGCGCGAGACGTCCTCGTGGCCCACGAGCCGGGTGCCGAGGCCGTGCTTGGCGATCAGCTGGGCGAGCATGCCGGCCGCCGCCTCGTCGAGCGGACCGCGTCCGGCGACGCAGAGCACCGCGTCGGGCGACGTCCAGGCCGCGGGCAGCGCGCGACCGTCGACGCTCGCCGCGACCGGGTGGCGGGGCAGCTCGTCCTCGCCCGGCGGCGGGCTGACATCGTCCTGCGTCCGCCGGCGCGCCGGCTGCTGGTCGTCGTGGTGGTCCAGCGCCCGGATCAGCGTCGCGACCGTGGTCCTGATATGATCGAGCCGCGATGCGTCCAGCGTGCCGCGCTCGGCATCGTTGGCGGCGAGCTGCAGGCCCTTCAGCGCCACCTCGTCGTAGTAGGACGACAGCGAGCGGTCGCGCAGCAGGAGCTCGGCATGGTCCTGCGCCTCGTCGGCATCGCCCGCGAGCACGCGCTGGTAGAAGCTTTCCACCGGCGTGAGCGCCGGCCGGTCGCCGAGCATGATGTCGAGGAATTCGAGCCGCTTCACGTGCCGCCCCATCACCACCAGGCACAGCGTGAGCGGCGTCGACAGGATCAGGCCGATGGGACCCCACAGCCACGACCAGAAGATCGCCGCCACCACCACCGAGAACGGCGATAGCCCGGTGCTGTGGCCGTACAGCAGCGGCTCGATCACCTGGCCGGTAAGGCCCTCCACCACGACGTAGAGGGCGGCGGTCCAGAGCATCATCGACCAGCCCGGCTCCACCGCGGCGGCCAGCGCCATCGGCAGGACCGCGGAGATGAACGAGCCGACATAGGGCACGAAGCGGAGCAGCGCCGACAGGATGGCCCAGAGCACCGGGTTGGGCACGCCGATCACCAGCAGCCCGAGGCCGATCACCACGCCGAAGCTCGCATTCACGCTCAGCTGCGCCAGGAAGTAGCGCGAGAGGCGTCGGCCGCCATCGTCGATCGCGACCGTGGTGCGGTGCAGGTCGTCGGAGCCCACCAGGCGGATCAGCCGGTCGCGCAGATCCTCGCGCTGGAGCAGCGCGAACACGGCGACGACGAACACGATGCCGAAGGTCGCGAGCGGCGACAGCACCGGCGCCAGGTAGCGCTCGGCGAGCGCCAGCGGGCTGGTGCCGGACGACGGCGCCGACGACGCGTCAGTCGACGGGGTCGGGCCGGAGGCCTCCGCCGCCGCGGCCGGGGTCTGGGTCGGCGGGGCGGCGGCTTGGGTCGCGGCTTCACCCGGCGCGGCACCGTGCGGCACGGCGTGGCCGCCACCCTCATGCGGACCGATGCTCTCGGCCAGCCGCGACAGCCGCCCCACAGTGTAGTGCCGCAGGGTGGAGACCTTGCCCTCCACGGTGCCCACGTATTTCGGGATGTCGGTGCTCAGATCGGCGATCTGCTCGCCGATCACACCGCCGATCGCCATCACCACGCCGAGCGCCACGATCACGCCCAGCAGCACCGAGGCCACGCGTCCGATGCGCAGGTGCCGCAGCAGCTCGACCAGCGGCGCCAGCAGGAACGCCAGCAGCAGCGCCAGCGTCACCGGGACCAGCACCTCGCGGCCGAAATAGAGGATGGCCACCACCATCACGAACAGGGTCACGGCGCGCGAGGCGTCGGGAGCGCCGCTGGAACCCACCGCGGCAGGGGGCGGCAGCGGCGTCGCGCGTGTCTCGGACATGGGGGTGGTTCCTCTGCTGGCCTGCCGTCGCGCTTGCGTCCGGGCGACGGCGACCGGCCGGCCCGGCCGGAGGGCCGGGCACCGACAACGCGGCGGGCGCCCTCGGGATTGTGAGCCGACTGCCCGCGCGGGCGCGCGCCGCCGCCGCTCGCCGCCGCTCGCCGCCGGGGGGGCTTCGTCACCTCACGGGTCTGTGATAGAACCCTGCGGATGAGCCGGGACGCGCCGTCGCCAGACCCCGAGAGCCCGCCCGCCCCGCTCGCGCCCGCGGCGGTCGGCGACCGCGAGCGCCTCGCGGCGCTGGCAGGCTACGCGATCCTCGATACCGCGCCGGAGCAGGGCTACGACGACATCGTGCGGCTCGCCTCCCAGCTCTGCGGCACGCCCACGGCGCTGGTGAGCCTGGTGGACGGCGACCGGCAATGGTTCAAGGCGCGGGTCGGCTTCGAGCCGCGCGAGACCGATCTCAGCCGCTCCGTCTGCGCCTACGCGCTCGCGGCGGACGACCTCCTCGTCATCCCCGACCTCGCCGCGGATGCGCGGACCGCTTCCAACCCGCTGGTGACGGGTGCACCCCGGATCCGGTTCTATGCCGGCGCGCCGCTCCGCACCGCGGACGGTCCGGTGCTCGGTAGCCTATGCGTCATCGACGGCGTGCCGCGCCCGGCCGGCCTCACCGGGCCGCAATGCGAGGGATTGCGCTCGCTCGCCCGCCACGTCGTGCATCTGCTGGAACTGCGCCGCGCGCTGGCCGATCGCGATCGCGCGGCGGACGAGCTGCGGCGCAAGCAGCGCGAGCTGCTGGTCAGCGAGGCGCGCTGGCGCGGGTTGTTCGAGCGCCTGGGCGAAGGCTTCGTGATCGGCGAGCTGGTGCGCGACGCGGCGGGGCGCGTGGCGGACTGGCGCTATGTCGACGTCAATCCCGCCTGGAGCGAGCTGGTCGCGGTCGACGCCGCCCGCGCAATCGGACGCACGGTGCGCGAGGTGTTCCCCGCCATCGAGGAGAGCTGGATCGACATGTTCGCCGCCGTGGTCGAGACCGGCGAGCCGGTAGCGTTTACTGCTCAGGCGAGGCCCGGGCAGGTGGGCAGCCTGCAGCGCTGGTACGACGGCCGCGCCTTCCGCGTCGAGCCGGAGCGGTTCGCGGTGCTGTTCCTGGAAGTGACCGCGCGCGTCCAGGCGGATGCGCGGCAGGAGGCGCTGGCCGAGATCGGCGAGCAGATGCGCGGGCTCGCGACCGTCCCGGAGATGACCCGTTCGGCGACCGCGGTCGTGGGGGGCGTGCTGCAGGTGCGGCGGGTGGCGTTCGGCCGGCTGTCCGACGACGGGTCGCGCATCGACGTCGAGCCGGGCTGGACCGCCCCGGGTGTGACGAGCGTGGCGGGGATGCACCGGTTCTCCGACTACGGCGAGCTCGGCATCGACGCGCTCGGCCCGGCACCGCTGGTGATCGCCGACGTCGCGTCGGATCGCCGCACCGCGGCCGATCCGGGGCGGCTGCTGGCGCTCGGCGTCGGGAGTCTGGTCGTCATGCCGGTGCGCGACCGCGACCGGATCGCGGCCTTCCTGATCGTCCACGACGATCGCCCGCGCGCCTGGTCGTCCGACGAGCTCGGCTTCCTCCGCCACGTGGCCGACCGGCTGGAATCCGGCGTCTCGCGCCTGCGCGCCGAGGCCGAGCAGAGCCTGCTGAACCAGGAGCTCAGCCACCGGATGAAGAACACGCTGGCGATGGTGCAGGCGATCGCCCAGCAGACCCTGCGCGGCGTGGAGCAGCGCGAGGCGGTGGACGCCTTCGGCAAGCGCCTGCACACGCTGGCGGCGGCCCACGACGTGCTGCTGCAGAAGGACTGGGTCAGCACGGAGCTCGGCGTGCTGGTGCGCGCCGTGCTGAGCACGTTCGACCAGGATGCGCGGTTCGCGGTCGCGGGGCCGGAGATCACGCTGGGGCCGCGGGCGAGCCTGTCGATCTCGATGGTGCTGCACGAGCTGGCCACCAACGCGATCAAATACGGCGCGCTGTCGGCCGCCGCCGGCCGGGTGCGGGTGTGGTGGGAGGTCGATCAGGCCGGCGAGCTGGCACTCCGCTGGGAGGAGGCGGGCGGACCGCCGGCGGCTTCACCCGAGCGGCACGGCTTCGGCTCCCGTCTGATCCGGTCGGGCCTGACGGGAACGGGCGGTGTGGATCTCCGTTACGAGGCATCCGGATTCTCTGCGGAGATGCGGGCACCGCTGGATCAGGTGCAGCTGTCGTGACAGGGCCTCGCAAACACGTCGTTCTCGTGGTCGAAGACGAACCCATCCTGCGGATGATGGCCGTCGACATGGTCGAGGATGCCGGCTTCGACGTGGTCGAGGCGGCCGATGCGGGCGACGCCGTCGCCATCCTCGAGCGCCGGGGCGACATCCGCATCGTGTTCACCGATATCGACATGCCGCGCGGCCTCGACGGCATCCGGCTGGCGGCGCTGATCCGGGATCGCTGGCCGCCGATCGAGATCATCCTGACCTCGGGCAAGAATGCCCCCGAGGCCCACCAGATGCCCGCGCGCGGCGTGTTCTTCGCCAAGCCCTTCCGGGCCGAGCAGGTGGTCGCCGAGATGCGCCGGATGGTCCGCCTCACCTCCTGACGCGGGCCGCCCAGATCGCCGCCGCCTGGCCGTCGGCGTCGGCGGGGTCGAGGCCCGCGCGGCGCGCGTGCAGCCCGAGCGCGATGGTGCCGATCACGGTCGCGACCGGCGCCTCGGGGGCCGCGTCGCCCCGCCACACGGCGGCGAGCAGCTCGGTGGTGTCGGTAGCCGGCGTGTTGGCGATGCCCGGTGCGAGTGCCGGCAGCAGCATCTCGGACCGGCCATGCGCGCGATCGTGGATGTGCACCGCGACGGGCTTCGCCGCCCCCCGCTCCGCCTCGCCACCGCCCCCCTTGAGCACCACCAGGCGCTGCCGGTCGAGCCGGGCGGCGGTGCCGAGATGGACGTCGATATAGGGCGGGTGGAACACCCCGTCGACCGACACGCCGGCGCCGGCCGGGTCGAGCAGGCGCCCGACCGTGTTCACGGGCGAGCGCAGGCCGAGCAGGCGGCGGAGGTTCAGCAGGGCGGCGATCGGCGGCGACAGGGCCGCGATCGGCAGATAGGCGAAGCGGTCCCGCTCGAGCAGGGCGGCCGCCTCGGCGCGCGAGCCCGCGACCGCGCGGCCGAGGGCGGCGAGCGCGCGCTCCACCGTGATGCCGCCGGTGAACTCGTTGGTGCCGTGCATGAGCACGCGCGTGCCGTGGTCGGCCAAGGCCAGCGCCGCCAGCAGGAACCACGGCGCGCCGCGGGTCTTGCCCGATCCGTAGGAGGGCCAGTCGAGGTCGCAGCGCGCCGGGATCCCGCCCGCATCCCCGAATGCGCCGGTCGCCGCTTCCACCAGGCCGGCGATCTCGTCGGCATCCTCGCCGCGATAGCGGAGCAGCATGGTGAAGGCGCCGACTTGGTGCGGGTCGGCGGCACCATCGAGCACGATGCGGAAGGCGTCGCGCGCCTCGGTGCGGGTGAGCGAGCGCGACCGGCCCGGGCCGCGGCCCAGCGTCGCGACATAGGCCGCGAACCGCGCCTGCGGGTCGACCGCCGGCGCCGCCGCGGCCACCGTGCCGGTGGCGGCGCTGCCGGTAACGTCTTGTTCATCTCCGGATGGCAGCATGTCTTGCAAGTGTTGCGCCTTCTTCGTGTCTATCGTGATCGCATCGCGTCATTACCGTGACGAATTTGCCCGGACAGGCTAGGGTTCCCGCACCGTGAACATGCTCGCCGACATCCGCACGAGGCTCGCGATCGAGGTCGTTCACGATCTCATCTGCCCCTGGTGTTTCCTCGGCGTCCGCCGGCTGCGCCGGGCGATCCGGCGCCGGCCGGATCTCGCGGTCGAGCTCGTCTGGCGCCCCTTCCTGCTGAACCCCGACATGCCGCGCGCCGGCATGAGCCGCGCCGACTACGTGGCGCGCAAGTTCGGCAGCGAGGAGCGCGGGCGCCGGCTGTTCGCCTCGATCACCGAGCTGGGTGCGGCCGAGGGCGTGACGTTCCGGTTCGATCTCCTGGCCCGCACGCCGTCCAGCGTCGATGCGCACCGGCTGGTCCGCTTCGCCGCCCGCACTGCGCCGGCGGCCGCCGAGGACGTGGTGGACGCCCTGTTCGTCGCCCATTTCGCCGAGGGCCGCGACATCGGCGACCTGGCGGTGCTGGCGGCGATCGCCGGCGAGCAGGGCCTGGATGCTTCCCGGGCGCGACGTTTCCTCGGCAGTGCGGATGGCCTCGACGTGGTGCATGGGGAGAACCTCCGCTCGCACCGGCTCGGGATCAACGGGGTGCCCTGCTTCATCTTCGGCGAGCGTCTGGCGATTGCCGGGGCGCAGGAAGCCGAAGTGATCGAGCGGCTGCTCGATGTCGCGGCGCTCGAGGCGATGCTGGTCGCTTGAAGAAGGCCAGGGCGTCGTGCGGAGCACGCCTCCAGCGTGACGCCCTGGACCCGCCAAGGGACAGTCGTCCCTTGGAACCCTGATTGTTTGGGTTTTTCCCTTGGCGAAGCCTGAATCTATGGACTTTGGCTAACGCATTCCGTCTCCAGCGCCTGTACTTCAACCTTCAGTATGGGGTTTTAAGGGCTCCGCCCTTAACGGGGTCCAGGGGCAGAGCCCCTGGCCTTTCGCTTCCAACGGCCAGCCTCCGCGCAATCACCGCGCACGCCATCAGCTGCATCTGGTGAAACAGCATCACCGGCAGCACCGCGAGCCCGACACCCGGCCCGGAGAACAGCACCCGCGCCATCGGCACGCCCGTGGCGAGCGACTTCTTCGAGCCGCAGAACAGGATCGCGATCGCATCCTCGCGGGAGAACCCGGCACGGCGCGCGCCGAACCAGGTGACCGACAACGCGGCCGCCAGGATCACCGCGTTGACGGCGGCCAGCGCCGCAAGGTCGCGCACCCCCACCAGGTGCCAGATCCCGCCCGTCACGGCGGCGCTGAAGGCGGTGTAGACCACCAGGATGATCGAGCCGCGATCGGTGATCGAGATCCAGGCCTTCCGGCGGACCGCCCAGGCGCCGATCAGCGGCTGCAGCACCTGCCCTGCCACGAAGGGCAGCAGCAGCTGCACGGCGATGTCGCGCACGCCCCCCGCCGAGATGCCCCCGTGGCGCGCCAGCAGGATTCCGGTGAGAACGGGGGTCACGACGATGCCGAGCAGGTTCGACGCCGTGGCAGCCACCACCGCTGCCGCGACGTTGCCGCGGGCGATGGAGGTGAACGCGATGGAGGATTGCACGGTGGACGGCAGCGCGCAGACGAAGAGTTCGCCCAGCCAGAGCGGTGTCGGCAGGGCGTGCGGCAGCAGCGCGCGCAGCAGCAATCCCGCCACCGGGAAGAACACGAAGGTGGCACCCAGGATCGCGAGGTGGAGCCGCCAGTGCCCGAGCCCGGCGACCACGGAACGCGTGGGCAGCCTGGCCCCCTGCAGGAAGAACATGATCGCGATCGCGGCGATCGTGAGGTCGCTGAACACCACGCGCCAGACGCCGCGGCACGGCACCACGCTGGCGGCGATCACGGTCGCGATCAGCGCCATGATGAAGCGGTCGGGCGTGATCGCCCGCAGCAGCGGCGGGAGTGTCGGACGAGGCATGGTTTTCTCCATCGCATCGAATGCGCGGTCGCGCCACACCGGCGGGCTCGCCGCGGCGTTCGTGCTCGCCTCAGCGCCCGTTGCCGCTGCCTCCGCCCCGCTCTGGGACGCCGGCCGCTGCGGCGCGCTGGCGATCGCGTCGGGCGCCGAGGTGGGGCCGCCCGGCAACCGGCACGCGGCGGACTGGCGCGCGACGCTCGCTGCACCTGGCAGTCAGGACACGGCCGGCCGCCTGCACGCCCACGCGCTGGCGAGCGAGGGGCCGGCCTCGCTCGACGGCCTGCCCGCCCTGGTCGCCGGCGCCACGCTGATCGTGCTCGACCCCGACCGGCCGCACGCCTGCGACCTCCAGCACGCCTTCCGCGAGGTCGCGATCAGCCTCGGCACGCTGCCGCCGGGGGGCTCGGCCGGCGAGCGCTGGACCGGCATCGAGGCGCACAGCCACGGCAACGACCTGTCGGTGGGCGCACTCCGCCTGCACGTCACGAGTGGCCCGCGTGGCCAGACCGCGGTGGAGGCGGACGCCCGCGCGATCTCCACCGCCGGCACGGACATGACGGCGACGCCGATCGCGGCGGCCACGATCCGCCTCTCCGCACCCAGCGACCGGGTGGCGGCGATCGCCCGCGGCGACGCGCTGCGCGATGACGACACGATCCATATCGAGCTCGTCCGTTTCTCGGGCGGCGACGCGCTGGTGGAAGCCACGGGGATCGTCCATCCGGCGAACCGGAGCGGCCATCTCGACGTCCGGGCGCGGGACATGGAAGGCCTGCGCGACGCGCTGCCCGCCGACGAGCGGAGCCGCGCGGGTGCGGCGTTCCTCGTGCTGCGGCTCGCGGCCAACAAGGATCCCGACGGCAGGCTGCATTGGGACGTGGCGTGGGAGGACCGGCTGGTCACCGTGAACGGCGTGCCGCTGCCTGTGCGCTACTGAAAAGGCCAGGGGCCCCGTGCGGAGCACGCCTCCGGCGTGACGCCCCTGGACCCCGTTAAGGGCGGAGCCCTTAAAACCCCCGACTTAAGGTTGGAGTACAGGCGCTGGAGACGGAATGCGTTAGCCGAAGGCGATAATTCAGGCTTCGCCAGGAAACACCCCAAACGATCAGGGATCCAAGGGACGACTGTCCCTTGGCGGGTCCAGGGCAGAGCCCTGGCCTTCTTCGCCACGACACCACAACGGAGCTCCCCGCCATGGACATCGTTAATCTCGGCCGCACCGGCCTGAAAGTCTCGCGGATCTGCCTAGGCTGCATGAGCTATGGCGAGCCGAACCGCGGCCCGCACGAATGGTCGCTGCCGCCCGACGAGAGCATGCCCTTCTTCCGCCGCGCCTTCGAGCTCGGCATCAATTTCGTCGACACCGCCAACGTGTATTCGGCAGGCTCGAGCGAGGAGATCACCGGGCAGGCCATCCGCGAGTACGCGCGCCGCGACGAAATCGTGCTGGCCACCAAGGTGCACGGCAGGATGGGCGAGGACGCGAACGGCGGCGGCCTGTCGCGCAAGGCGATCATGCGCGAGATCGACGCATCCCTCCGACGCCTTGGGACCGATTATGTCGACCTCTACCAGATCCACCGCTTCGATCACGCGACGCCGATCGAGGAGACGCTCGAGGCGCTGCACGACGTCGTGCGTGCGGGCAAGGCGCTCTATATCGGCGCGTCCTCGATGCATGCGTGGGAGTTCTGCCGCGCGCTCTACCTCGCGGACCAGCACGGCTGGACGCGGTTCGTGTCGATGCAGAACCACGTCAACCTCCTCTACCGCGAGGAGGAGCGCGAGATGTTCGGCCTGTGCCGCGAGGAGGGCATCGGCATCCTGCCCTGGAGCCCGCTCGCCCGCGGCCGGCTGACGCGTCCCGCCGGCAGTGCGCAGACCATGCGCGCGGGCACCGACAAGTTCATGGTGACCCTCTACCGCGCGACCGAGGATGCCGACCGCGCGGTGATCGACCGGGTGGGCGAGATCGCGGAGGCACGCTCCGTGCCGCGGGCGCAGGTCGCACTCGCCTGGCTGCTGAGCAGGCCCGGTGTCACCTCGCCGATCGTGGGAGCCACCAAGATGCACCATCTCGAGGACGCGGTGGCGGCGGTGTCGCTGCAGCTCACCGCCGACGAGACCGCCCGCCTCGAGCAGCCCTACGTGCCGCACGCGGTCGCGGGGTTCTGACGCTTGGACGCGCGCGAACCGCCCGACGACCAGCGCGAGGCGCTGGGCGGCGATCTCGCGCCGGCCGCCGCCGCCGATAATGCGCCGCCATCCGCGCGGGCACCCGACCTGCTGCTCGCGATGGCGCTGATCGCCGCCTTCACCGCGATCGGCGAGGCGAGTGCCCGCGCGCAGTCGCTCGTTCCGGGCGCGGTCGCAGGCTTCCTGGCGCTGACGGTGGCGCTCGCACTGGTGGAGCGGCGTCCCGGCCTGCATCGCGGCATCACCCGCGGCCTGGTGCCGCTCGCGGGCCTGCTGCTCCGGCACATGGGGCTGCTGTTCGTGCCGGCCGGCGTCGCGGGCGTGCAGGGGCTGCTGGCGCTGCCGGCCCGCGACGCGCTGCCGGTGATCCTGGCACTCGTGCTCTCCACCCTGCTCGGGATCGCCGCCACCGCGCTGGTGATGGAGCGGCGCCGCACGTGATCGCCGCGTCCGCGGTGCTGGCGACGGTGGCGATCTATGCGGCCGCACTCCGGCTGCAGCGCGCGCTGGGCGGCCACCCGCTCGCCAACCCGACGCTCGTCACCATCCTGGTGATCGCGGGCGCGCTGCGGCTCGCCGGCATCGATGCACACGATTACGCGCGGGGCGCCTGGCCGCTGGTGATGCTGCTGGGGCCGGCCACGGTCGCCCTCGGCGTGCCGCTCGCGGCCAACCTCCCCGCCATCCGGCGCCACCTGGCCGGCGTGGTGCTCGGCGTGCTCGCGGGCGGACTCGCCGCCAGCGTCAGCGCCGTGCTGATCCTGCGCGCGTTCGGCGTGGGCGACGGGCTCGCGCGCGCGATGCTGCCGAAAAGCGCCACCACGCCGATCGCGATGGGGGTGGCGGCGTCGATCGGCGGCGACCCGGGGCTGGCCGCCACCTTCGCGATCGCCAGCGGCCTGGTGGTGGCCCTCCTGCTGCGGCCGGCACTCGCAGCCTTGCGCATCCGCGGCGAGGCGGCGACGGGGCTCGCGGCCGGCGTCGCCGGCAGCGGCATCGGGGCTGCGGCGGCAGCGCGGATCGGCGAGCGTGCGGCGGCGTTCGCGGCGATGGGCGTGGGACTGACGGGGCTGGCGACTGCGCTGCTCGCGCCGTTGCTCGTCCGGTGGCTCCGGCTCGGCTAGGGGGCTTCGGTTCGCCACATGGCGGGGTGACGTTGAGGGACCACGCCAGTCGCGGCACGGCGCCGAACCTCAGAGTCCGTTTGGAAATCCTGGGTTGAAGAAGGCCAGGGCTCTGCCCTGGACCCGCCAAGGGACAGTCGTCCCTTGGATCCCTGATCGTTTGGTTTTTGCCCTGGCGAAGCCTGGAATCATAGACTTCGGCTAAAGCATTCCGTCTCCAGCGCCTGTACTCCAACCTTAAGTAGGGGTTTTAAGGGCGACTGCCCTTAACGGGGTCCAGGGGCAGAGCCCCTGGCCTTCTTCGCCCAATCGAAGTTTTCAAACGGCCTCTCAGGCCGCGTTGCTGCCGGCCTGGACCGCCGGCCCGGCGGCCGCCGCCTCACCCGCCGCCAGCGCCAGGCGCGCCAGCGCCAGCGCACCTCCGCGCGACCGCGCCGCCCCCATGAAGCGCCGCAGATGCACGAACACCGCATCCAGCACGCCCGAGGCCGCCACCAGCGCCTCGTTCTCGAGCCCGGCCCAGGCCTCCGGCAGCGGCATCTTCTGCGCGAACGACCCGGGCTCGGGCGGCATCGCCTCGACCACCCAGTTGCCGTTCGGCACGGGCGAGACGCAGTAGATCACCGGCAGCTTGTGCGCGAAGGCGGCGGCCTTCCACGGCATGCCGCGCTCCAGCGTCAGGATGCGCTTGTCGGCACCCGCGCGATGCGCGGCCAGCACGTGCGCCTCGGCGGCCAGGCGCGCGCGAAGCGCGTCCACGCGACGCTCGAGCACGCCGCGCGCGAGCGCGGCCGCGCGGAGGAAGGCGGCGTCGAGTGCCGCCGCATCCTGCACCTCGTCCCATTGCGGGTTGAGGTCGCCGATCAGGGCCGTGAAGTTCAGCGGGTCGGGGGCGCGCACCAGGCCGTTATCCACCAGGTCCACGCGGCGGACGATCTGTTCGTCGAGATCGGCGGCGATCGCGGCCGCGAAGCGGGTGGAATCGAGCGGCAGCATGGCGGCCACCGCCCGCTCGCCGTAGAGGCGCCAGACCAGGCCGGCCGCACTGAACGGTGTGCCGTCGGGACGGGTGGGCGCGCCGCGCTGGTGGTGGTCGAACCGGCAGGTCGCCTCGTCGAACACGGTGCCCACGTCCCAGACGATGTCGCCCCGCGCGATCGTGGCCGCATCGCGCGTACGGATCAGACGGTGGTCGATGCCCGGCGCGCCGTAGCCGTGGGCGGCGCACAGCACGACGTAGGCGAGCACCTCGTCGCAGTGGAATTTGCCGTTATGGGTGACGAGGAGAGGCGTCCCGGCCGCAATGTCCATGATGTCAGCCGACACTGAGCAACTCGACGTCGAAGATCAGCGTGGCGTTGGGCGGGATCACGCCGCCGGCGCCGCGCGCGCCGTAGCCGAGCTCGGGTGGCAGCAGCAGCCGGCGCTTGCCGCCCACCCGCATGCCGGCCAGACCCTGATCCCAGCCCGCGATCACCTCGCCCGCGCCGAAGCCGAACGAGAACGGCGTGCCGCGATCAAGCGAGCTGTCGAACTTGCGGCCGGGCTCGCCCGCGTCGGACAGCCAGCCGGTGTAATGCACGGTGACGACCCGGCCGGTGACGGGCTCGGCGCCATCGCCCATCGCCATCTCGCGATAGCGTAGTCCCGAAGAGGTCGAAACGAAGTCATCGGAGGGGGGAATGCTTGGCTCGGACATGCAATAACTCTCGCGTTGCCGGTTGGTAGAGCATCCGGCGCGGCGGGCCAAGCGAGACGATGAAAAAACCAAGCCCGGGGTAAACAAAGCCCCGGATCACGAACGCCGCGCGGAGGCGCGCTCAGCGTCCGGTGGTGTAGTGGACCAGGTCACCCAGCGCCGCGAGCGAGATCGGCATGAACAGCAGCGTGAGCGCGATCACGATGAGCAGGATCAGGAAGATCCGCTCCTCGGCCGACGGCCGCGCCGGCTGCTCGGGTTCGGGCTTGTAGTTGGTTCCGTCGAAGGGCACTGACGATCCCTCCCCCGCTTAGGTCCCGCAAGCGCGCAACGCTCCGTTGGCGCTGCCGGTTGCAGGACGTCGATCTTCCGGCGGTCCGGCGACTAACGCAAGGTCGGAGTGAGGCCATAAGGCAAACTCCGCGACCAGGCCGTGAAGACACGCATAGGTTCTGCCCCGACGCCTGACGCTCCTGGGGACGGACGCAACATGAGACAATCCTGCATCGCAGCCGCATGGCTCCTCCTGGCGTGGCTGCCCTCTTCCGCCTTTGCGCTGGGCAACGCGCTGACGATGACCGCCAACACCTACGACACCACCACCCCAAAATTCGGGACCGCCGCGTTGTCGGGCGGCTTCGGCACCGCGCCGTCGGCCATCGGGCTGTCGGGCACGACCTTCACGTGGGAAGCCTGGGTGAAGCTGCCATCCGCGCCGGGTGCGCCGAGTGTCGCCTTCGGATCGGCGGCCGCGGGCTATATCGGTGCCAATTCCGCGGGCAACGCCGTCTGCAACATCGGCGCCGGCAACACGACGATCACCGGCCCCTCGATCATCGACGGCAAGTGGCACCTGCTCGACCTGGTGGGCCAGTCGAACGGCATCGCGTGCTATGTCGACGGCGCGCTGGCCGGAACCTCGACGGTCGCCGAGATCGTGACGCCCACGGCAGGCTTCGCGGTGGGCACGATGGGACTCTATCCCAGCAGCAACAACTGGACCGGCGAACTCGACGAGGTCTCCGTCTGGAACACCGCGCGCTACACCCGCGCGTTCACGCCCCCCACGACCCCCTCTGTCGGCACCGAGAGCGGCCTGGTCGCACTCTGGCATCTCAACGGCACCGGCCTCGACAGTGCCGCCGACACGGTGCTCCAGCCGAGCAGCTCGAACATCCTCTACTCGCCGATGAACTGGACGCAGGAGACCAACACCGCGAGCACCATCAACGCCGGCGCCTATTTCCGCACGATGTACACCGGTGCCTCCTGCTACCTGAATTTCGACACGTCCGATGCGGCGCCGCCGTATAGCGAGATCTACTATCGCGTGGACGGCTACGGCGCGGGCAGCGGCTGGACGCGCACGACGCCGGGGGCGGACATCAACTGCAGCCCCTCGCCCGACCTGGCGGCCGCACCCTGGCATCTCGTCGAGGTGGTGGTGAAGTCGACCTCGCAGACGATCAACCGCTGGAACGCGCAGGCGCTGGGCACCGTGGTGCGCCTTGCCGGCATCACGCTCGCACAAGGAGCCTCGACGACCCTGCCCTATGCCGCACCCTGGACGATCGCGGTGTTCGGCGACTCCATCGCCGAAGGGGTGCGCACGGTGAACCAGACCGCGGCCAACGACACCGACCAGAACGATGCGACCATGGGCTGGGCCTACAATCTCGGCCGGATGATGGGCGCGGAGGTGGGCGTGATCGGCTTCGGCGGCCAGGGCTTCACGGTCGCGGGCTCCGGCGGCGTGCCGATCTTTCCGACCTCCTACGGCGCGATGTCGACCGGCGTGAACCGCAGCAACACCCAGGCGCCCGAGCTGATCGTCATCAACGAGGGCACCAACGATCCGTCGGGAACCAGCGTCGCGGCAGCGGCCATCACCGTGCTGAACGGGCTGCTCACGAGCTACCCGAAAACGCCGATCGCGCTGCTGGTGCCGTTCAACCAGACGCATATCACCGACCTGCAGGCGGCGGCCGCGGGCTGCAGCAACCCGGCACTGGTGTCGGTGGTGCAGACGGCGGGGCTGGTGCAGCCGACCTACGGGATCGACACCACCGGGGTGCACCCGACGGGGCCGAACAGCCTCGGCCTGATCACGCCGCGGCTGGCTGCGGTGCTGCAGCAGATCATCGTGTCGGGCAATCCGCTCGCCACTGGGGCGACGGCGGGACTGAACTGAGAAGAAGGCCAGGGGCTCTGCCCCTGGACCCCGTTAAGGGCGGAGCCCTTAAAACCCCCTAGTGGAGTACAGGCGCGGGAGACGGAATGCGTTAGCCGACGTGTATGATTTCAGGCTTCGCCAGGGAACAAACCAAACAATCAGGGTTCCAAGGGACGACTGTCCCTTGGCGGGTCCAGGGCAGAGCCCTGGCCTTCTTCAGACGGCTTCCACCTCGGTCGAAAGCCGGTTGAGATTCCGCACCACCTCACGCGCGATCCGGATGCGCTGCACCGTCGTCATCTCGCGCACGATCGCGAGCTTCTGGTCCGGCCTGAGCCGCATCTCGCCCAGATCCTTTTCCGGATCCTTCGGCCGCTTCGCACCCATCCACGCGATCAGCCCTGCCGGATTGCGGAACATGTTGCGGCGGAACTGCACCACCATCCCCTTCGGCCCGGAGTCGAGCTTCTCGATACCGGCTTCCTTGCACAGGCGCTTGAGCGTGACGACGTCGAGCAGGTTCTGGACTTCGTCCGGCATCGGGCCGAACCGGTCGATGAGTTCGGCCGCCATCGCACCCGTCTCCTCGTCGCTCGCGAGGCGGCCGATGCGGCGATACAGCCCGAGCCGCACGGGCAGATCGCGCACATAGGTCTCGGGGATCAGCACGGGCAGTCCCAAACCGATCTGCGGTGTCCAGTCGGTGTCGGCGGCCTCGCGCTTCTTCTTGCCGCGCGTGGCACGCAGCTCGGCCACCGCATCCTCCAGCATCTGCTGGTAGAGCTCGATGCCGACCTCGCGGATATGCCCCGACTGCTCGTCGCCGAGCAGGTTACCCGCACCACGCAGGTCGAGATCGTGGCTGGCGAGCGTGAAACCGGCGCCGAGATTGTCGAGCGTCTGCATCACTTCGAGCCGCTTCTCGGCATTGGGTGAGAGCCGGTGATTCTGCGGCCAGGTGAGATAGGCGTAGCCGCGCTGCTTGCCGCGACCCACGCGCCCGCGCAGCTGGTAGAGCTGGCCGAGGCCGAACATGTCGGCGCGATGGATGATCAGCGTGTTCACCGCCGGCATGTCGAGCCCGCTCTCGACGATGTTGGTCGAGAGCAGAATGTCGTATTTGCCCTCGCCGAAATCGACCATCACGGTCTCGAGCTCGGTCGGCGTCAGGCGCCCGTGCGCGACCGCGAACTTCGCCTCCGGCACGAGCTCGCGCAGGCGTTCGCCCATTCGCTCGATGTCGTCGAGCCTCGGCACGACGCAGAAGATCTGGCCGCCGCGGAAACGCTCGCGCTGGATCGCCTCGCGGATCACCACGCCGTCATACGGCATGATGAAGGTGCGCACCGCGAGCCGGTCGACCGGCGGCGTGGCAATCAGGCTCATCTCGCGCACGCCTGTGAGTGCGAGTTGCAGCGTGCGCGGAATGGGCGTTGCCGACAGCGTCAGCACATGTACGTCCTCGCGCAGCGCCTTCAGCTTCTCCTTGTGGGCGACGCCGAAATGCTGCTCCTCGTCGACGATCACCAGGCCGAGATCGGCGAACTCGACGCCTTTCGCGAGCAGCGCGTGCGTGCCGACGATGATGTTCACCTGCCCGTCGGCCACACCTTTTTTCACAGCGGCGGCATCTTTCGCGTTCACCATGCGCGAGAGCTGCTCGACCCGCACCGGCAGGCCGGCGAAGCGCGCGGAGAAGGTGCGCCAGTGCTGGCGCGCGAGCAGCGTGGTCGGCACGATGATCGCGACCTGCGCGCCCGACATCGCCACCACGAAGGCCGCGCGCAACGCGACCTCGGTCTTGCCGAAGCCCACATCGCCGCACACCAGCCGGTCCATCGGCCGGCCGCTGGCGAGATCCTCGAGCACGTCGGCGATCGCCTGCGCCTGGTCGTCGGTCTCGGCGAACGGGAAGCGCGCGCAGAACTCGTCCCAGGTGCCTTCGGCGGGTGCGAGCACCGGGGCCTCGCGCACGCGCCGCTCGGCGGCGATCCGGATCAGCTCGCCCGCCATGTCGCGGATGCGCTGCTTCATCTTGCTCTTGCGCGCCTGCCAGCCGGCGCCGCCGAGCTTGTCGAGCGCCACGCCGTGCTGTTCGGAACCGAAGCGCGACAGCAGCTCGATATTCTCGACGGGAAGATAGAGTTTTTCCCCGCCGTCGTAGTGCAGGCGCAGGCAGTCATGTGGTGCCGTGCCGACGCTCAGTGTCTCGAGACCGTCATAGCGGCCGATGCCGTAATCCTGGTGCACGACCAGGTCGCCCTCGGCGATCTCGGTGGCTTCCGCGATGAACTGGTCGGCGCGGCGGCGGCGGCGCGGCGGACGCGAGATGCGGTCGCCGAGCAGGTCCTGCTCGGACACCAGCGCAAAATCCTCGCCGATGAAGCCGCGCTCAGCGCCCAGCGTCACGACTGCGATCCCGGCGCCGGGCTTGAGGCCGGCCACCTCGTCCCAGCTGTCGGCTGTGGTGTTGCGGAGATCGTGCTCGCGCAGCAGCGACGCGAGCCGTTCGCGCGAGCCGCGCGTCCAGGCCGCCACGATCGTGCGGCGCGCGGGCTTCGCCTCGGCCCACGCCTTCGCCTGTGCCGCCAGCAGGTCGAACACGTTGCGCGGCGAACCCTCGACGTCGCGGTTGCGCGTGGCGCCGCCTGCGAAGATCACGCCCGGCCGGCCGCCGGCATCGATCCCGGCCGCCCCGTCCGGCTGGCCGAACGGGCTGAACGCGGTCACCTCGGAATGACGGAGAATCCCCTCCCATGTCGCGCGGTCGAGATGCAGCATCTCGGGCGGCAGCGGGCGATACAGCAACTCGCCTTCGCGCGCCGGCAGGCGTCGCGCCTCGTAATGGTCGGCCACCATCTCGAACCGGCTCGTCAGCACGTCCTCGGCCTGGTGGTCGAGGCTGATCGCGGCATTCGGGAGATAGTCGAACAATGTCTCCAGCTGCTCGTGGAACAACGGAAGAAAGTGCTCGAGCCCGGGATAGCGCCGGCCCTCGCTCACCGCCTGGTAGATGCCGTCGGCCGCCGCCTCCTGGCCGAACAGCTCGCGCCAGCCCGAGCGGAACCGGCTGGTCGCTTTCTCGTCCAGCGCCAGCTCGCCCACCGGGTGCAGCACGAGCCGGGGCAGTCGCTCGCCCGAGCGCTGCGTCGACGGATCGAAGCGGCGGATGTTCTCGACCTCGTCGCCGAACAGGTCGAGCCGCACCGGCTCGCCCTCGCCCGCGGGATAGATGTCGACGATGCCGCCGCGCACCGCGAACTCGCCCGGCTCGCGCACGGTCTCGGCCCGGTTGTAGCCGCGCCCGATCAGGAATTCCGTCAGCAGCTCGGTGTCGAGTGCCGAGCCTTCCTCCACATCCAGGCTGGTGTTGTGGAAGAAGCTCCTGGGTGCCACCCGCTGCAGGATGGCACTCGCGGTGGTGAGCACGATGCGCGGGCCGCTGGCGAGCTCGGCCAGGCGCGCGAGGGCCGCCGCCCGCTCCGCCACGATCGCCGCGTTCGGCGACACCCGGTCATAGGGCAGGCAGTCCCAGGCCGGGAACCGGACGATCTCGATCCCGGGGCCGAAGAACGCCAGCGCCTCGGCCAGCCGCGCCAGCCGCGCATCGTCGCGCGCGATGTGCAGCATCGAGCCGGCGTGCTCGCTCCGACGACGCGCCAGCAGACGCGCGTCGAACCCCTCGGGCGCGCCCCAGACATGTGGAAGAGGGGCGTGCGGAAGCGTCCGCGTGGCGTCGGCGTGTGCCACCTGGTCCATGCGCTTCAGCGTGCCTCTCGTTGGGGGAGCGGGCGGCGCGCATCGTCGAGCATCCGTCGCAGCATCGGCGTGTCGTGCTCGGGCGGCACGGGGCGGCGGTCCATCAGCCAGTCGGCGAGGTCGGCGTCCACCAGCTCGAGGATCGTCTCGACGGCGGCGAGCTCGGCCTCGTCGAACCGCGCGATCCGCGCGGCCACGAACCCGCCCACCAGCCGGTCGGTCTCCTGCATGCCGCGATGCGTCGCGCGAAAAAGGATGCGCCGGCGTCGCGTATCGAGGGCCGGAATTTCGTCAGGCGCTTGGTTCACGTGTCCGTCCATCCGCGCCGTGTCATATAGCGACCGCCCGCCCTCCCGCCACCTCGGATGCACCCGATCACGGCAAAACTGCTCGCCTCGCCCCTCGAAGAGCTCCACCCGGATGCGCTCAGCAAGCGGGAGGTGCCGATCCTCGCGCGCTGCGTGGGCGGGGCGACGCTGTTCGACCTGCTGCTGCACCTGCCCTCGGGTGCGGTGGACCGGCGGGCGGCCCCCTTCCTCGCCGAGGCGGCACCCGGTAGCGTGGTGACGATCGCGGTCGAGATCGTGCGCCAGGTGGCGCCGCAGACGCCGCGCCAGCCCTGGCGGATCATCGCCACCGACGGGACCGGCACGGTGGAGCTCACTCTGTTCAAGCCGCAGCGCCTCGGCCAGCTGCAGCCCGGCGCGCGCGTGGTGGTCTCGGGCCGGCTGTCCGACTATGGCGGCCGGCTGCGGATGACCCATCCCGACCATGTCGAGCCGCCTGCGACCCGCGACCGCATCCCCGCGATCGAGCCGAGCTGGCCGCTGGTGGCCGGGATCGGCCAGACGACGGTGCGGCGCGCGATGGCGGCCGCACTCGCGCGCCTGCCGGACGCGGTGCCGGAATGGATCGACACGTCGCTGCTCGCCCGCGAGGGCTGGCCCGGTTTTGCGGCCGGGATCCGGCGCCTGCAGGCGCCGAGCGGCGACGATGCGTCGGACGAGCGCGCGGCCCGCCTGCGCCTGGCCTATGACGAGCTGTTCGCGAGCCAGCTCGCCGTCCGCCTGGTGCGCCGGCGGATCCGCATGACGGGCGGCCGCGCGCTCAAGGGCGACGACACACTCCGGGCGCAGGCGTTGAAAAAATTCGGCCACACGCCCACCGACCAGCAGCGTCGCGCGCTCGCCGCGATCGACGCGGACCTCGCCGCTCCCCGCCGCATGTTGCGCCTGCTGCAGGGCGATGTCGGCGCCGGCAAGACGCTGGTGGCCGTGCTGGCGATGCTGCGCGCGGTGGAGGCCGGCACGCAGGCGGTGCTGATGGCGCCAACGGAAATCCTCGCGCGGCAGCACCTGCGCACGCTCGAGCGGATCTCGCCCGTCGAGCCGCTGCTGCTCACGGGCTCGACGCGAGCCGCAGCCCGGCGCGTGGCGTTGGAAAAAATCCGGTGGGGCGAGGCGCGGATCATGGTCGGCACCCACGCGCTGTTCAGCGAGGATGTTCTTTATCGTGACCTCGGCCTCGCGGTGATCGACGAGCAGCACCGGTTCGGCGTCGCCCAGCGGCTGCTGCTGGGGGCGAAGGGGGAGTCCGTCGACCTGTTGCTGATGAGTGCGACGCCGATCCCGCGCACCATGCTGCTCGCGCGCTGGGGCGAGACCGACGTCACCCGCATCGAGGGCAAGCCGCACGGCCGGCTGCCGATCCGCACCACGGTGCACTCGCTGGGCACCCAGCTCGGCGAGGTGGTCGACGCGATCGCGCGCATGGTCGCGGGAGGTGCGCGCGTGTTCTGGGTGTGCCCGCTGATCGACGAGAGCGAGGAGAGCGACGTCGCGGCGGCCTCCGCGCGGTTCGCGGCCCTGGCCGACCGGTTCGGGCCGCGCGTGGGCCTGGCGCATGGCCGCCAGGAGGCGAACGTGCGCGAGGCCGCGCTGGCGGCGTTCGCGTCGGGCGAGACTTTCCTTCTCGTCGCCACCACGGTGATCGAGGTCGGCGTCGACGTGCCCGAGGCCACCGTGATGGTGGTGGAGCACGCCGAGCGCTTCGGCCTGGCCCAGCTGCACCAGCTGCGCGGGCGCGTGGGCCGGGGGTCGGCGCAATCCTTCTGCCTGCTGCTGCATGACGAGAAAATCGGCGAGACCGCGCGCCGGCGGCTCGCTTTGCTGCGCGAGACCGAGGACGGGTTCCGCATCGCCGACGCCGATTTCTTCCACCGCGGCGGCGGCGACGCGCTCGGCACGCGCCAGTCCGGCATGCCCGGCTTCCGGCTCGCGGTCGACGACGGCCAGGAGCGGCTGCTGGCGATCGCCGCGCGCGATGCCGAGACGCTGCTCGCCCGCGACCCGGCGCTCGCGGGACCGCGCGGCGAGGCCGCCCGCCTGGCACTCCTGCTGTTCGGCTATGAGGACAGCGCGCGGATGCTGGAGGCAGGGTGATGGCGGGACGGGAATATCCGGCGCGGCCGCTGGTGGGCATCGCCGTGCTGGCGTTTCGCGGCCACGGCTTGCTTCTGATCCGCCGGGCTCGGCCGCCGCTGCAAGGTGCGCTCTCGTTCCCCGGCGGCGCGCAGAAGCTGGGCGAGACCGCGGAGGCGGCGGCCCGGCGCGAGCTCGGGGAAGAAACCGGCCTCACGGCGGGCCCGCTCCGGCTCACCAGCCATGCCGACGTGATCGAGCGGGACGAGCGCGGAGTCCGCTTCCACTACACGATCCTGCATTTCGCGGGCGAGGCCGGCGACGGCGCACCGCGCGCGGCCGGCGACGTGTCCGCGGCCATGTTCGTGCCGCTCGCCGAGCTGGAGCGCGCCGGCCTCGACGAGAAGCATCGCGCGGCGGTGGCGCGCGCCTTACGGGTGCTGCGGACGGATTGATAAAGCCCGTCCGCCGCTGCATATCGCGACCAGTCGGACACGGAGAACAGCGATGAGCGAGACGCACGCCACGGAGGAAAAACGCGAATTCGGAGCCGAGGTCGGGCGCCTCCTCGATCTGGTGGTCCACTCGCTCTACTCCGACCGCGAGATTTTTCTGCGCGAGCTCGTGGCCAACGCGGCCGACGCCACCGACCGGCGCCGCTTCGAGGCGCTGACCCAGCCGGCGCTGACCCTTCCCGACGGCGCAAAAGTCCGGATCGCGCCGGACACGGACAGCAAGACGATCACGTTGTCCGACGACGGCATCGGCATGTCGCGGGACGACATGGTGTCGAATCTCGGCACGATCGCGCGTTCCGGCACGCGCGCCTTCGGCGAGACGCTGGAAGGCGCCAAGCCGGAGGAGCGCCCCAGCCTGATCGGCCAGTTCGGCGTGGGCTTCTATTCGGCGTTCATGGTGGCCGAGCGCGTCGAGGTGACCTCCCGCAAGGCCGGTTCGGACGAGGCCTGGCGCTGGGCGTCGGACGGCCAGGGCACCTACACGATCGCGCCGGCCACGCGCGAGCAGCCCGGCACCGACATCGTGCTCTACGTCCGCGACGACGCGACCGAGTTCCTCGAGAGCTATCGGCTCGAGACGATCGTGCGGAAATGGGCCGACCACATCACGCTGCCGATCGTGATCGTGCGCGACGGCGAGGAGGTCGCGGCCAACGAGGGCACCGCACTCTGGCGCAAGCCCAAGAGCGAGATCACGCCCGAGGCCGCGCGCGAGTTCTACCACCACGTCGCCCACGCCTACGACGAGCCCTGGGCCACGCTGCACTGGCGCGCGGAGGGTGCGCTCGAATTCACCGCGATGCTGTTCGTGCCTGGGTCGAAGCCGTTCGAGCCGATGGAGCAGCAGCGCGAGAGCCGCATCCGCCTGCATGTGCGCCGCATGTTCATCACCGACGAGGCCGAGCTGCTGCCGCCGTTCCTGCGCTTCGTCAAAGGCGTGGTCGACACCGAGGACCTGCCGCTCAACGTCTCGCGCGAGATGCTGCAGGCGACCCCCGTGCTCGCGCGCATCCGCAAGGCGGTGACCGGCAAGGTGCTGTCCGAGTTGAAATCCCGCTCCAAGGACAACGATGAATTCGCAAAATTCTGGGAGAATTTCGGCGCCGTCGTGAAGGAGGGCATCTGGGAGGATGCCGAGCATCGCCAGGAGGTGGCCGGGTTCGCGCGCTTCAAGTCGAGCGCCGTCGACGGCTGGACCACGCTGGCTGATTACGTCACGCGGATGAAGACGGCGCAGGAGGCGATCTACTACCTCGTGGGCGACAACGAGACGGCACTTCGCGCCTCGCCCCAGCTCGAGGGATTCCGTGCGCGCGGCGTGGAAGTGCTGCTGCTCGACGAACCGGTCGACGCGTTCTGGCCCGACCGGCTCTTCAACTTCGAGGAGAAGCCGCTCCGCAGCGTGACCCAGGGCGTGGACGATCTCGGCAAGCTGCCGCTCGAGGGCGAGCAGTTGGGCGAGGCCGCCGATGTCACCGCGCTCCTGGCAGCGCTCAAGTCGGCACTCGGCGACACTATCAAGGAGGCGCGCGCCACCGACCGCCTGACCACCAGCGCCGTGGTGCTGGCCGCCGGCGGGCTCGGCCCCGACCTGCAGCTGCAGCGCCTGCTCCGCCGCAGCGGCCAGGTGCTGCCGCCGACACCGCCGATCCTGGAGCTCAACCCGCGCCATCCGCTCGTCACCGCGCTGGCCGCGCGGGCCACCGCGGGCGAGAGCGTGGACGCGGCCGCCCACCTGCTGCTCGACCTGGCCCGCATCCAGGACGGCGAGGCGCCCGCCGAGCCCGCGCGCTTCGCCCAGCGCGTGACCGCCGTGCTGGCGGCCTCGTTCGGCGGCGCGGGTCCCGCGCAGCCGGGGGCATGACGCTGCGCATCGATCGCGCGCACGACATGCTGGGCGCGATCGATGTGCAGCCCACCTTCATGCCGGGCGGCGAGCTTCCGGTGGCCGACAGCGAGGCGGTGGTGCCCGCGATCAACGCGCTGACCGGCGGGGTGTTCTCGCGCGGCTTTGCGACACAGGACTGGCATCCGCCCGGCCATCTCTCGTTCGCCAGCCAGCATCCGGGTGCCGCACCATTCGACGTGGCGACCTTCCCCTACGGCGCGCAGACGCTCTGGCCGGATCACGCGGTCCAGAATTCAGCCGGCGCCGCACTGCACCCGGCACTCGACACGCAGCACTTCGAGCTGATCCTGCGCAAGGGCACGCGCCGGGAGATCGACAGCTATTCCGCGTTCCGCGAGAACGACGGCGCCACCGATACCGGTCTCGCCGCCTGGCTGCGCGCGCTCGGCATCCGGCGCGTGTTCCTCGCAGGCCTGGCGCTCGACTACTGCGTCGCGTTCTCCGCCGAACATGCGGCGGCGGCAGGTTTCGAGACCTGGGTCATCGAGGATGCGTGCCGCGCGATCGCCGACACCACACTGGCGCGCGCCCGGATGGAGCGCGCGGGCGTGCGCTTCACGACGGTTTCCGCGTTGCTCCGAAACAATGTTCCGGACCCGGAAAGCGCCGCCCGGTGACCTCCTCGGCATAGGCTCGCGCCGCCTGGTCGATCGCCGCACCCAAATCGGAGAAGCGCTTGACGAAGCGCGGCTGGAACTCGGTGAACAGGCCGAGCATGTCGTCACTGACGAGAATCTGTCCGTCGCACTGCGGCGAGGCGCCGATGCCGATCGTGGGGATCGCGATCTCGCGCGTGATCGCGGCCGCGACCGGCTCGACCGTGCTCTCGATCACCAACGCGAAAGCGCCCGCGCCCGCGATCGCGCGCGCGTCAGCGGCCACCGTTTCCGCTTCATTCTCGTTGCGTCCCGTGGCGCGGAAACCGCCGGCGACGTTCACCGATTGCGGCATCAGCCCCACATGGCCGCAGACCGGCACGCCGCGCTCCACGAGGAAGCGCACCGTGGACGCCATCGCGACGCCGCCCTCGAGCTTCACCGCGGCCGCACCCGTCTCCTGCAGGATGCGGGCGGCACTGCGAAACGCCTGCGCCGGGCTTTCCTGATAGGCGCCGAAAGGAAGATCGACGATCACGCAGGCATGCGACGTGGCCCGCACCACGGCTGCGCCATGCGCCGCCATCATGTCCAGCGTCACGGGAAGCGTGCTGGGCAGGCCGTAGACGACCATGCCCAGACTGTCGCCCACGAGAAGCATGTCGCAATGGGGATCGAGCAGTTTGGCCACCGGTGCCGTGTAGGCGGTGAGGCTGACGATCGGCTGTCCGCCCTTCCGCGCCCGCAGATCGGGAACCCCGATCCGCCTGCTCGATCCCTTCACGCGATGCCGCGCGGGTTCGCGGCCCGATCAGGCCGCCTTCTTGTGGTGCGCGCCGTGCTTGCCGCCAGCGTGATAGCCGCTGGCCATCGCCTGCTTCTCGCAGGCGTAGAAGCCGTGCTTCGTTTTGCCGTAATACTTGTCGCCGCTCATGTGCAGCGCCTTCGAGCTTGCGTTGGCCCACACCACCGTGTCGCCGCTGCAGGCGGAGGTCGCCGCCTGCTCGCTCGAATACTGGGCGACGCCGCCCGAGGAGGTTGCCGCCGTGGATGCGGCAGGCGTGCTGGTCATGGCCTTCGGTGCGGCCGACGTGGTGCTCGCGCTGGGCGCCATCTTCGACGTGGTGGTGGTGGTCGTCTGGGCCATGGCGAGGCCGGGCATGGCGAACGATGCGGCGAGAAGCAGGGTGGCGAAACGCATGGGGGTTGTTCTCCGAGAATCGGTGGCTGAAGCGGCCTATCCGCTGACGCAACGGTTGGTAAGCCGCGCCGCCCGTCCTTGCCAAGGGGCCGTAGCCAAGGGGTTGCGCCGCGTGCCGGGATTATCTACGACACGCGGCGTCCGGATGGGTGCGTAGCTCAGCGGTAGAGCATTGCCTTCACACGGCAAGGGTCACAGGTTCAATCCCTGTCGCACCCACCATCCGGCACCCCGCCCGCTTCGGTCAGCCCGTCTTCTGGGCTTTGTGGTGGTGATGCATCGTCGCCGGTGCCGCCAGCGCCTTTGCCATTCTCAGGTGATGCTCGATGGTCGGCAGGGTCATCGACGCGAAGCTCTTCACGTCCGCATCGGTGCCGTTCTGGATCTCGTTCTTCATCGCGTCGGCAACCATCCGGTGGTCGGTGATCTGACCCGTGAGGTAGTCGTGGTCGAAGGTCCGGCCATGCTCGCCCTGAAGCTGGGTGTACATCTGGTCATGCATCGTGTCGGTGGTCGTGGTCGGCGTGATCCCCTTCTGCTGGGCCAGCGCCGCCAGCTGCTGGTTCGCCGCGGTGTGGTCGGTGACCATCTGGGCGGCGAAGCTCTTGACGCGCTTGCTGTGGCTCTGCGTCCCGGCGAGCTGGCCGAACTTCACCTCCTCGACGCCCGCCTGGCTGACGGTGTTGATGAAGGTCGCGTCGGTGGTCGAGAGTGTGGGCGTGGTCTGCGCCTGCGCTGCGGACTTCACGTCGGTCGCGGCCTTGTCGGTCGCCTCGCAGCCGGCGAGGACCACCAGCGCCGCGACCGAAGCGGAGCCAAGCAGTTTCATCGAGATCATGGGAACTCCCAGGGGCGGAGGGACCGGCCGATCCGGTCCTGCGCCACGCGAACGCGGCGCATCCCTGTTTTGTTCCGGCGGTGCTCCGTCCCTCGTCAGTCAGAAGGCCAGGGCTCTGCCCTGGACCCGCCAAGGGGCAGTCGCCCCTTGGATCCCCCGACTTTAGGAATCGGTTCTTAGCGGGGTCCAGGGGTGGAACCCCTGGCCTTCTAATGTCCCGCAGTGCCCTCGTGCCAGACCGCCGCCGCGACCGCGACCTTCTGCGGGATCAGCCCGAGGCTGAAGAACGCGTCGGCCACCTCCTGCTGCCCGGCCACGATGGCGGGGTCGACCGGCGTGATCCCGAAAGCGAGCCGGTCGGCGGCACTCCGGATCACCGCGAGCGGCAGCCCGACGGCGGGTGCCAGCAGGGCCGCCACCTCCGCGCGATGCGTGGCGGCCCAGGCATCGGTGCGCGCGACCGTGCGCAGCACGATCCGCAACGCGTCGGGGTCGTCATGCACGAACGCGCTCGCCGCCAGGTAGAACTGGCGGTTCTCGGTCAGCCCCGCGCCATCATGCAGCACGCGCGCGCCGGCCTCGGCCACGGCCGCGGTGAGGAACGGATCCCAGATCGCCCAGGCATCGACATCGCCCGAGACGAAGGCGGCGCGCCCGTCCGGCGGCGTGAGATAGACGGGGCGGATGGCACTCCAGTCCACGCCGGCCGATTGCAGGGCGCGGAGCAGCAGCCAGTGCACGTTCGAGGCGCGGTTGAGTGCCACGCGCTTGCCGCGCAGGTCCGCAAGCTTGGTGATCCTGCTGCCGGCCGGCACCACGATCGCCTCGCCCGTGGGCATCGGCGGCTCGACGCCCACGTAGAGGAAGGCGCCGCCGTTCGCCTGTGCTGCCACCGGCGGCGCGTCGCCCGTGATCCCGAGATCGATCGCGCCCGCGTCGAGCGCCTCGAGCAGCTGCGGGCCGGCGGTGAACAGCGTCCACGCCACCGTGTCGCCGCGGGCGGCGAGCGCCGGCTCGAGCCAGCCCTGCGCCTTCACGATGATCATCTGGCCGTATTTCTGGTAGCCGATGCGGACCGTGCGGGCGTCCGCGGGGCGGGCCAGCGCGACGCCGGCCAAAGCAATGGCGGCGAGAGCGGCGATGATCCACGAGCGAATGACGTTCATCGGCTGAATACAACTCCTGGCGACCGAGCGATGGGCGCCTGGTGGCATCCTACGTGGTCGCGGCGTGATTGGGAAAGTCGCCTTCGTTGGCGTGATCGTTCGCCCGTCGAAAGGAGCCCTTAACGAACAGGTGCGATGCTTCGGAACCGAGGGCGCCGCGGCAGGAGCGTGTTCACATGATGACGATGCGAGCCGGCCGACCTGCGGGGCGCTGGATCCTCCGTGCGACCGACGCGCCCGAGCGGCCCCGCATCCGGCGCACCCTGTTCGCCATGTTCCTCGCCGGCCTCTTCATCGCGGTGACGCTCGATCTCGAGATCCGCAAGCTCGTCGCCGACGAGCGGCGGGCGAACGGACAGGTCAACCTCACGTTCGAAGTGCTGCGCGACATCGCCCTGCTGAATGCCGATCTCTCGCGCTCGGTCGCCGAAGGGCGCGGCTTCTTCGACGACCAGAGCCAGGACAGCGCTCGACGCTTCGAGGTCGCGGCGGCCGCGGCGATGGCCGATCTGGACCCTCTGCGATCGCTCGCCGGCGACGATGCCGTGCAGCTGCACGACGTCGAGCGCCTCTCTTCTCTCGTCGCCGCCCGCCTCGACTTCCTCCGCTACTCGATCCGCCACTACGACCCGGCGGCCGAGAAGAGGGCTGGCGACCACCAGGCCCTGGTGGTCGGGGCCATTCACAAGGCGCTTGTCCTGGCAGCCACGACCGCATCGGCGGTCGACGCCATGACCGTCACGGAGCAGCGACGTCTCGACGGACGACGGCACGCAGCCACCCGCGCCTCGCACCGCGCGATGATGGTGCTCGTGCTCACCGAAGGCGCGGCGCTGGCGAGCATCGCGGTGCTCGTCGCGGTGGCGGTCCTGCGGTCGCGCGAGCGCCTGGTCGCCCGCCGCCAGCGTTTCCTGCTCGACGAGCTCACCGCCGCCCGCACCGAGCTCGAATCCCTGAACGCCGGCCTCGAGGAGCGCGTCGAGCAACGCACCGCCCAGCTTTCCGAGGGCGAGGGACGGCTGAAAACCTATCTGCGCATGCTCGCCGACGGCATTGTCGTGATGGAGGTACAGGCGGGCCATCGGTTCGTCTACCGCGACATGAACGGGGCCGCCGAGCGCCTGCTGGGCCGCCGCCTCGACGAGGTCGCCGGCCGCACGATCGAGGAGGTCCTAGGCGCCCATGTGTCCGATGCCCGCCAGGTTCTCGACTGCTTCGCCCAGGCGGTGGCAAGCCGCCAGCCGGTCTCGTGGGACGAGACCGTGGGCGAAGGTGCGGCTGCCCGGAAGCTCTTCTCCGTGGTCACGCCCATTCTCGACTCCGCGGGCGAGGTGCGCGAGCTGGTCGAAAGCCTGCGCGACGTGACCGAGCGGGCGCGCCTCGAGGCCGAGCTGCGCGCGCGCGAGGAGCTGCACCGGCTGCTGATCGAGCATTCGAGCGACATCGTGTCCCTGGTCGGGGCCGACGGGCAGCGGCGGCTCGTCTCGCCGGCCGCGCGCGAGATCGTCGGCGTGGCCCCCGAGGCGCTGCTCGGGGACAGGTTCCTCAGCCACATCCTGCCGGAGGATCGCACCATCTGCCGCGTCGCCGCCCAGCGCCTGCTCACCGGCCTGTCGACGCAGGAACACGTCACCTTCCGCGTCGCCCATCCCGAGCGCGGCGTCGTCTGGCTCGAAGCGAACGCACGGGGCGTGCGAAACCCCCGCACCGGCCGGCCGGACGGCTACATGTCGGTCACGCGCGACGTGTCCGAGCGCATCCGCTACGAGGCCGAGGGCCACGCGCACCAGCGCGAGCTTGAAACCGCCAACGCCGAGCTTGAGCGCCTGGCACGCCACCTCGCGCGGGCCAAGGACCAGGCCGAGGAAGGCAGCCGCGCCAAGTCGCGCTTCCTGGCCGCGATGAGCCACGAGCTGCGAACGCCGCTGAACGGCATCCTCGGCTACACGCAGCTGCTGCGCGCCGACACCGCACCCGACACCGTGTCGGCCCAGCGCCTCGACACCATGCTGGGCGCCGGGCGTCACCTGCTCGACGTCATCAACCGCGTGCTCGACGTCTCCGAGATCGAGGCCGGGCGCCTCCCGGCGCAGCTGGCGCCGGTCGCCATCACCGCGGTCGCGCGCGAATGCGTCGACGTCCTGCGCCCCGGCGCCGCCGCGCGCGGCCTGGCGCTCGACTTCGAGGCCGCACCCGACGTGCCGGCGGTCGTGATCAGCGATGCGACGCGGCTGCGGCAGATCCTGCTCAATCTGCTGGGCAACGCTGTCAAGTTCACGACCGCGGGCTCGGTGACGCTGCGCCTTCGCCGCGACGCGACCCTGCTGAAGGTCGAGGTCGAGGATACGGGGCCGGGGATTTCCGCCGAGAGCCGCTTCCGTTTGTTCGAGGAGTTCGAGCGGCTCGCCACCTCCGCGAGCGCCGCCATGGCGGAGGGCTCGGGCCTGGGTCTTGCGGTGTCCGCGCGGCTGGCCACGACGCTCGGCGGCAGCCTGGGCCATCGCGACAATCCCGTGGGCGGCAGCATCTTCTGGCTGCACCTGCCGCTGCCCGCCGCCGCGGAGGCGCCGGTCCCCGCACCCGTCCCGGAGCCCGCGCCCTACATGCCCGAAGCGCCGCAGGGATTGCGCATCCTGGTGGTCGACGACGTGCCCATGAACCGCGACATCGCGACGGCCTTCCTGCGCGCCGCGGGCCACGATCCGGTCTGCGCGGAGAGCGGTCCGGCGGCGATCGAGCGCTGTGCCGCCGAGCGGTTCGACATCGTGTTCATGGATGTCCGGATGCCGGGAATGGACGGGTTGGAGGCCTCGCGGCAGATCCGAGCGCTCGGCGATGGGGCCGGATCTGTGCCGATCGTGGCTCTGACCGCGCAGGCCTTCGCCGAGCAGATCGAGGCGTGCCGCGCCGCGGGCATGGACCATCACGTGGGCAAGCCTTTCACCAAGGACGCCCTGCTCGCCGCGATCGACATCGTCTGCAGGGCCGCGGCCGCGGTCGCGGTCGAGGATCCGGCGGCGGCGGCGGCGGACACGCCCGCGGCACCGCAGCTGGAATCGATACCACCCGATTTCGACCCGGCCCTCTTCGCGCAGACCTCGGGCTACCTGTCGGAGGGTGTCCTGCACGCCAATCTGCGCACGCTGCTCGCACGCGCAGGCGCGCTTCTGGCGTCGCTGGAGGGCGATCAGTTTGCCGAGCCCGCCTGGCTGGCGACCAGCGTGCACTGTTTCGGGGGCACCGCGGGGATGCTCGGCTTCACCCGCGTGGCCCATCTGTCGCGCGCGCTGGAACAGGCGCTCGGCGAGGACCGCGGGAGTGCGGCGCCGCTCAAGCGCGCGTTGGCCTCGGCGATCGAGCGGGCGCAGGGGAAACTGCGGGAGCTCGCCTCGGCGGAGGTTCAGTAAGGCCAGGGCGTCGTGCGGAGCACGCCTCCGGCGTGACGTCCTGGAGCCGTCAAGGGACAGTCGTCCCTTGGAACCCTGATTGTTTGGATTGTTCCCTGGCGAAGCCTGAAATTATAGACTTCGGCTATGCAATCCGTCTCCAGCACCTGTATTCCAAACCTTAAGTAGGGGGTTTTAAGGGCTCCGCCCTTAACGGGGTCCAGGGGCAGAGCCCCTGGCCTTCTTCTACGCCGCCAAATCCGCCTCGATCTGCTCCAGCGACCGTCCCTTCATCTCCGGCACCATCACCACCGTGAACGCAACGTTCACCGCGGTCATGATCGCGAACAGCAATCTCCGAGAAGACGTAGTCGACGCCGTACGACAACACGATCCCGAGCGTGATGCACATCTGGTTCAGCGACACGACCGCGCCGCGATGCTCGGCCGGCGCTATCTCGCCGAGATAGAGCGGCGTCAGCATCGAGGCGATGCCGATCCCCAGCCCCACCACGAAGCGCCCGGCCAGCAGCACCGGCACGCTCATCCCCAACGCGCAGAGCAGGGATCCGAGCACGAAGATGCAGGCGGTCGCGATGATCACGCGCCGCCGGCCGTGGCGGTCGGCGAACCAGCCGGCGTAGGCGGCGCCGATCGTGGCTCCCGCAAGTGCCAGTGCCACCACGGCGCCCTGCATCGCCGGATCCAGGTGGAACGTCTTGCGGAGGAACAGCAGCGCGCCCGAGATGACGCCCTCATCGTATCCGAACAGGAGGCCGCCGAGCGACGCGGTCGCAGCCACGATGGCGAAGCGAGACATCAGCCCTCCCCGAGCGATGTCCTTGTGCGTCCGACCCCGATTGCACCCCGGTAGGCACAAGGATGCAGGCTAAAACCCGAACATGTGATCGAGCGAGAACCCGCCCGCCTCGTCCATCTGGCCGTGATAGCCGAACAGGCGGCAGGTCGCGTCGCGGATCAGCACGTATCCCGCCGGTCCGGCCTGCGCGAGCAGGTCAGCCGCGAAATACGCGTCGGGAAACAGCAGATGCGAGCCCGAGCAGGCGATCGCGAGCGCGGCCTCGCCGAGCACCGCGCCGCTTCCGTCGTGCAGCTCCAGCACCGTCTCCGAATGCGGATGCCAGGCGCTCGAGGCGGGATAGATCAGGGAGGCGAAACTCCGGCGGCCACCCTCGCCCAGCTTCAGGAACAGCCTGGTCGACAATCCCGGCGGCGGCCCCGAATAGGATTGAGGCTCGCCGCGATAGGTCATGAGGGTGTTGAAGATATGCGCGCCGAAACTCGTTTCGGCGACGTGCAGGCTCTCGCGGTCCTCATAACGCACCAGCGCGTGCAGCCAGCCATCCGCCTCGCCGCCCTCGCGGAAATCGTAGACAAGCTCGGCATGCCCGCCCTCCGGCCCCACCGCGTCGGCCCACGCGTCGAGCGTCACCGCCAGGTCGTGATTGCGCGGCAGGCAGCCGAGGAAGCGCTCGCCCACGCGTCGCCCGCCCGCCGCGAACAGGTCGAGACGCAGTGGCAGCGTCGCCTGGCTCTCAGCCATGGGCGTCGGCTGCACGGTGGTGCGGAAACGCCCGGGCGGCAGAATCGGGAACGGCAGGAGGTAGCCGCGGCCGAGGCCCGGCGCGAGGGAAGCGATGTTCGGATCGGGTCGCAGATCGGCACGCTCCACGTTCATATGCGCGATGCGGGTGCGGCCCTCGCGGGTCACCTCGTAGCGCGGCCGCACGACATGGCGGCCCGTGCGGACTTCCATTTGCGACGGCCAGCTGAGCCCCGGCAGCAGGGTCGCCACGTCGATCGGCACGCTGGCGAAGGGTGCGACCTCGCGATCGAACGCCACGGGCTCCTCCGCGCCCATCCGGTCGAGCGTCACGGCCCCCGCAGGGATCGGGACCGCGTGGCTGTTCTGCAGCCACAGCGTGACGCGCTCGCCGCGATCGGGCGCCGGCAGCCCGGCATAGCGGTCCGACGGCCAGGCGTTGGCGTCGTGGGTGACCGACAGGCTGCGCTCGTTGCCGGCACCCCCCGCGCGGCGCGCATCACCACTCTCCCCCGCGCGGGGCGCGTCACTCGCCATCGTGTCGAGCGCGTATTTGACCACGTCGTGGCCGGCGACCCCGATCGCGTGGATGAAGAGCTGGCCCGCGAACTCGCCGAGCCCGAAGCGCGCGCGCACCTCGCGGCTGTCGATCGCGATGCCGGTGTCGCCGGCCGGGACCTCGTCCTCCCATTCCGCCAGGACCGCGCCGTCACCGTCGAACAGGCGCAGCCACAGCCGGACGTCGCCGGCGCCGTAGCGCGACCAGTAATTGGCGGTGACCAGGCGGGTCGAGAGCCCGTCCCGGTCGCGGAAGAAGGCGAAGTTCGTGGCCCAGTTCAGGCGGTCGAGATAGCGCGCGGGCACGGTGAGCATCCGCTCGGGCAGGCGCGCCTCGTCCAGTGTGGCGACCCGCATGCCGGCCGGCAGCATATGTCGCAGGCGGGGCACCAGCCGGTGCGCGTCGAAGGCCGCGATCAGCAGGGTGCGCTCGGGTCGGTGGGCCAGGTCGGTGAGCGGGCGTGACGTGCACCCGGCGCGCGGCTGGCCCACGGTTTCGGTGTCGTGGACCAGCACGGCATCGGGACGCGGCAGGCCGTCCACGAGGGCGAACAGGGCGTCGGCCACGCTGTCGGGGTCGTAGACCGCGAGACCGCCCGTGAGCGTCCGGCCGAGCTCGGCCAGACGCTCGGCGGCGACCGGGTGGGCGAAGGCCTTGTAGAGGACGTTCCCGCCGCTTCTGGCATCGAAGGTCCTGATGTCGAGCATGAACGAAACTCCGGGCAGTCACTTCGAACGCGCTACGCGCTGGGGCTGACCACGCGCTACGCGGTGGGGCACCCCAGCCCCAGGCGGCGGCGCATTTCGTGCGCCGCTTCGGCGGTGTCGTCGAGAGGCCGCGCGGGGTAGGACGGCACGCCGCCGTCGAACACCCGGATGCGGCCGTCGCGCCGCAATCCGTCGACGAACATGCCGATCCGGCGCGAGCGCCCGGGCAGCGGCACCACGAACACGGGGGCGGAGGTCGCCACCGCCTCGGACACCATCGAGACGCTGTCGGCGGTCACCACGATCGCGTCCGCCAGCGCCAGCAGCCCGAAATACGGGTTCTCGCCGGCGCCGTCCCACACCGTGCCGCCGAGCGGCTCGAGGGCGGCCCGCAACGTCGCGATGGCGGCGGGGTCGGTGCGGCGCGACGGCGTCACCGCGACCGCGATCGCGGGATCGGCGCGCACCATCGCGGCGAGGGCGGCCGCCAGCGCGCCGACGGTGGCAGGGTCCAGCCGGTAGCGCCCGTTCGAGCCGCCCACCAGCACGGAGACGAGCCGCTTGCCCGCAGGCGCCAGCCGCCCTGCCCATGCCAATCGCGCGCTCGCGAGTCGCGCCGGCGTCACCCGGTGCAGCGCGGTGCGCGTCACCACCACGTTCGGGCCGGTGATCTCGTCGTGGCGGTTGACCACCACCAGGTCGAAATGGCGCAGCGGGATGCGCGGGTTCTGCACCTGCACCACGGGCAGGCGGCGCTGGCGGCGCAAGGCGGCACCCACCGCACCCGCCATGCCGCCGGCGCCGATCGCGAAGCCGGCCTCGATCCCCGGCAGTCCGCCCACCGCGCGTAGCGGCGCCGGCCAGAGCGCGGGTGCCAGCCGGCGCCACGGGAGGCCGGGCGCGAGATAGGCGACCTCTGGCGCGAAACCGGCCGCCTCGGCCAGGCCGCGCGCCTGGTTCTCGAGCCCGACCAGGCGGTCCGTCAGGATGTGACACTGCATCCGCGGTGGGTCGCGCCAGGGGGTGCCGGCGTCAAGCCCGAGGGTGCGTCGCGGGCGTCAAGTTGTTCATCTTTCTTGACTTACCCTCCCCCCATCCCCAAAAGAGGAACATGTGCGGCGAAGCGGGCTTTCCCGCTTGGGTTGCAGAGCGATATCGCCCTGCCCCGGATCCTCTGTTCCGCACGCAAACGAAAGTTACATTCTTGAGTGATTTCCAGGCGCTCGGCCTTTCGGCCCCGCTCCTTCATGCGCTCGCGGCCGAAGGGTACACGACGCCCACTCCGATCCAGGTCCAGGCGATCCCGCCGGCGCTGGCCGGACGCGACGTCGAAGGCATCGCGCAGACCGGGACCGGCAAGACCGCCGCGTTCGCGCTGCCGATCCTCCACCGGCTCATGGCGGACCGCAAGCGACCCCAGCCGAAATCGACGCGCTGCCTGGTGTTGGCACCGACCCGCGAGCTCGCGGCCCAGATCGGCGAGAGCTTCAAGGCGTACGGCCGCGAGACCGGCCTGCGCGTGGCCATCATGTTCGGCGGCGTGCCGAAGGGCCGCCAGTCGCGCGCGATGCTGCACGGCGTCGACGTGCTCGTGGCCACACCCGGCCGGCTGATCGACCATCTCGGCGACGGCGCCGTGAACCTCGGCCATGTCGAGGTGCTGGTGCTCGACGAAGCCGACCACATGCTCGACCTCGGCTTCATCGTGCCGATCAAGAAGATCGCCGCACTCCTGCCGCGCGATCGCCAGGGGCTGTTCTTCTCGGCCACGATGCCGAAGGAGATCGCCTCGCTCGCGGCGACGCTGCTGCGCGATCCCGTGCGGGTCGCGGTGACGCCGGTGGCGACGACCGCCGAGCGCGTGGAGCAGCGCGTGGTGTTCGTCGAGCAGGCGGAGAAGCGCAATCTGCTGGCCCGCGTGCTCAAGCGCGAACCCGACGCGCATGCACTGGTGTTCACGCGCACGAAGCACGGCGCCGACCGGGTATGCGAGCATCTCGGGCGCGCCGGTGTGGCCGCGGCCGCGATCCACGGCAACAAGAGCCAGGGCCAGCGCGAGCGTGCGCTGGGGGCGTTCCGCGAGGGCGAGATCCGGGTGCTGGTCGCGACCGACATCGCGGCGCGCGGCATCGATGTCGATGGCATCACGCATGTCATCAACTTCGAGCTGCCGAACGTGCCGGAGAGCTATGTGCACCGGATCGGACGGACGGCCAGGGCCGGGCGAGCGGGGCTGGCGATCTCGTTCTGCGATCATACGGAGCGGGCGTATCTGCGGGATATCGAGAAGCTGATACGCACGCGGGTGACCGTGGCGGACGCGCAGAGCCTATAGAAGCAAAGGGGGCTCTGCCCCCTTAAACCCCCGCCAGGATCGAGCCGATCCTGGACCTGCATGACTTAAGTCGTGGGGTCTGGGGTCAAGACCCCAGCGGGGTCCAGGGGCAGCGCCCCTGGCCTTCTTCTCAAGTCACGAACGCCAACCCAGGCGCCTCAAACCCCCCAAACACCCCCTCCAGCCCATCAAGCAGCACCCGCGCATCGCGCCGCCACGCCGCCTGCAGATCCGGCGCCGCGCCCTGCGCCGCCGGCTGCGCCACCAGCCGCCCGATCGCTTGCGCGATGCTCGGCGGATCCGGCTCGCACATCAGCGCCAGCGCCTCCCCCGCGAACTGCTCGGCCAGCCCCCCCACCCGCGTCGCCACCACCTGGCGCCGCGCCGAGATCGCGGCCGCCGCGACGCCGCTCTGGCTCGCCTCCCGATACGGCAGCACCAGCGCGTCGGACCAGGCGAGCAACTTCCCCACCTCGGTCTCCGGCACCCAACGGTTCTCCACCGTGACGTTCGGCAGGGTGCGCAAACGCGCGAGCTCCGGGCTTTCCGGTCCCTGCCCCACCACCCGCACGGCGAGATCCGGACGATCGCCCAGCAGCGCCAGCGCGTCGGCGAGCAGGTCGAGCCCCTTGTAGGGCAGCAGGCGGCCGAACGAGAGCAGCCGAAGCGGACCGCCATGCGCGCGCGGCACGGCCGCGGGCACGTCGAAGCGGAAGGGCGGCAGGCGCGCGCGCAGCAGCGGCGGGACGGCCGCGCCCAGCTGCTCCCGCAGGCGCGCCTCCACATGCGAGCTCAGCGTGATCAGCGCGGAAGCGCGTCGCATCAGCCGGCGCTGCATGCGCATCTGCAGCGGCACGCCGTCCCCCGGGTGGAGGTCGGCGTCGTGGATCACCACCGCGAACGGCACGCGCAGCCGTTCGAGGACGCTCGCCATCTCGCCGTCGAGCAGAGCCGGCATCGCGCAAATGGCGACATCGGGGCGGAACGACGCGACCCGCTCGGCCAGACCCGATCGCCGGAAGGGCGAGGCCAGGAAGCGGAGTGCCACGCCGGCCGGGCTGCGATAGGTCGGCACGGTGAGCCCCGCCCAGACGCCCGGGTCGCCCAGGATCTCGGCGCCGCTCGCGAGCGAGAGGGTGACGTCTGCGCGTCCTGGCGCCTCCCCGGCTGCCCGCAGCCCCTCGGCCAGCTCGACCGCGACGCGCGGCCCCGCGCCGAACCGTCCCCACTGCCAGACCAGGACCCTCATGCGACGCCCAGGCCTGCGAGGGCCGCGCGCAGCGGCTCCGCGCTGAAACATTTTCTCGCGCGCGCCTGCGCCGATGCACCGATCCGTGCGCGCAACGTCGCGTCGGCTGCGAGCGCGCGGAGCGCCTCGGCCGCGGCGCCGACATCGGCGTCGGCCCACACCGCGCCGGGCGCCTCGAACACGCCGCGCGCGTCGCGCGCCTCGATCAGGCGGTAGGGCACGGGGAAGCCGCAGGTGCCGTCGAGGAAATCGGTGGTTCCCGACCAGTCCGTCGCGATCACGGGTTTGCCGAGCATCATGGCCTCCGCCGGCACGAGGCCGAACCCCTCGCTGCGGTGCAGGGACATGACGATGTCGGAGTGCTGCAGCAGCGCGTCGCTGTCCTCCTGCGGGAAGGTCCGCGTCTCGATGCGCACGTTCGGCAGGCCGGAGGCGAGCGCCAGGATCTGTCGGAGATCGGCATCGTCATGGCCCGGCTTGCCGATCTTGAGCAGCAGGATCCGGTCGGCCCGCGTGCCGAAGGCCTGCGCGTGCGCGGCGATCGCGGCGATCGGGTTCTTGCGCTCGAACGACGAGGCGAGGCTGAACGAGACGGTGGTGACCAGCGCGTCCGCGGGCAGGCCGAAATCGGCGCGGCTGAGTGCGGACGGACGCGGTGGGCTGGCCGCCAGCGGGTGCGGCACCACGCGGACCGGCGTCGGCACGATCATGGCCAAGGCCGCCGCGGTGAAGCGCGACGGCGCCCAGACTTCGTGCACGAACGGCAGGCCCGCCCGCCAGGACGCGGGCACCACCGGAAGCTCCCATGCCCAGTAGCCGACCACGAGCCGCCCGCGGATCGCGGGCCTGCCGAGACGCAGGAGTGCCGCCGGCAGCACCGGCGCGTTCACGTGCAGCACCAGCGGCGACCCGACCGGCACCATGTCCGGGTCGCCGGCGTCGAAATCGAGCTCGCGGCGTTCGGCGCCGGGCACGATCCCGGCCTCGATCCCGGCCGTCGCCAGGCCGAGCGTGCGCGCGGCCGCGATCATCAGCCGCGCCCCTTCACCCAACCCCGAGGCGCGCCCGATCTCGCCGCCTACCAGCAGCCCGGCACCTGGCGGCACCGCGGGCGCGGGCCGGTCGGGCCTGGGTGCCACGCCGGCCGCCGCGCGCAGCAGGAGCTCGCGGCGTGGACCCGCCGGCAGATGGCGCCAGGCGCGATGTGCGAGTGAAAGAGACGTCATGGCCTGCGATCGATGATGGGTTGGGAGTTGTCGGAGCGATGGTCGTGGCTACACTGAGGAGATGATCCCAGGGATCGCTTCATCCACGGTCGGCATCCTCGAGACGCTTGTGCGGTTCGACACGACGAGCCGCAACAGCAACCTCGACCTGATCGCATGGATCAGGGAGTACCTGCTCGGCCACGGCGCGCATCTGCGCGAGAGCCGCAACCCGGATGGCACCAAGGCCAACCTCCACGCGATCATCGGTCCGGTGCGGGCGGGCGGCATCGCGTTCTCCGGCCATGTCGACACGGTACCGGTGGACGGGCAGGACTGGCGCACCGACCCGTTCCGCCTGCACGCCGACGGCGACCGGCTGCTTGCCCGCGGTGCCACCGACATGAAGGGGTTCGTGGCCAGCATGTTGGCGGCCGTGCCGGACTTCGCGGCGGCGGCCGGGCGGGACACGCCGGTCCACCTGTTCATCACCTATGACGAGGAGGTCGACTGCTCCGGCGCGCACCGCCTGGTGGCCGACATCGCGGAGAGCGGCCTGCGCCCCGCCGCCTGCATCGTGGGCGAGCCCTCGTCGCTGCGGCCGATCGCCGCGCACAAGGGCCGGCTGTCGGCGCGCGTCACGGTGCGCGGTCGCGCGGCCCACTCCGCCGATCCGCGGCAGGGTGCGAACGCGCTGCATGCGGCGGCGCACCTGATCGCCTGGATCGACGGCGAGGCCGATCGCCTGGCCCGCGAGGGCCGCCGCGCCGACGGCTTCGAGCCTCCCTGGAGCACCACGCAGGTCGGGCTCGCAGCCGGCGGCGCGATCCTGAACATCGTGCCGGAACACGCGCGCTTCGACGTGGAATGGCGCAACGTGCCGGGCGACGATCTCGGCTCCCTCCTCGCCCGTTTTCGCGACGCGGCGGGCCCGGTCGACGCCCGCCTGCGTGCCGCCGACGCCGATGCCGGCGTGACGATCGAGGTGCTGCACGAGCTGCCGGCACTCGGCCTCCCCGACGCCCATCCGCTCGCCGACCTCGCACTCGAAGCGAGCAGCGGCGGCGCCAACCGGCCCGGCCATGTCAGCTACGGCACCGAGGCCGGCATCTACATGAATGCCGGCATCCCGACCGTGGTGTGCGGCCCCGGCGACATCGCGCGCGCCCACAAGGCCGACGAGTGGATCGGCCGTGACGAGCTCGACGCCTGCGACCGCTTCATCCGCGAGGCGGTGCGCCTGGGCGCGCCCCGGTTCCGATGAACGGCCGGGCCCACGAGCCCGAAGGCCGCGGGGCTGCCATCGCCGGGCTGCCGCACTTCCCCGTGCGACTGGCGAGGCCCGATCTCGATCCGTGGCGCGCCGGCAATGACGGCGTTCCCGGCTTCTTCACCTTCGCCGGAGGTGCGCCCGGTCCGCACGTGGTGGTGCTCTCGCTGATCCACGGCAACGAGATCGCCGGCGCGATCGTGCTCGACGTGCTGCTGCGGCGGGGCGTGCGGCCGCGCCGCGGGCGGCTGACCTTCGGCTTCGCAAATCTCGCGGCGTTCGACCGGTTCGACCTGGCCAACCCCACCGCCTCACGCTTCGTCGACGAGGATCTCAACCGGATCTGGGACGCCGCCGTGCTCGACGGCCCGCGCGTCTCGGCCGAGCTCGTGCGCGGCCGGCAGATCCGCCGCGTGGTGGAGCAGGCCGACATCCTGTTCGACCTCCACTCGATGCTCTGGGCCGCCGACCCGCTGATCCTATGCGGCGACACCGAGCGCGGGCGGCAGCTGGCCTGCGACATCGGCACGCCGCCGCTGGTGGTGGCCGATCGCGGACATGCGGGCGGGTTGCGGCTGATTGATTACCGCATGTTCAGCGATCCGGCCGGCCACGCCACCGCCTGCCTGGTCGAGGCGGGCCAGCATTGGGAGCCCGACACGGTGGCCACCACCGAGCGCGCGGTGCTGTCGCTGCTGCAGCGCCAGGGGATGATCGAGGCGGCGCCGCCCTCGATGCTGCCGCTTCTGCCGGCCTGCGCGCAGGTGACCGACGCGATCACGGCGGTCACGGGGTCGTTCTCGTTCGTGCGGCCGTTCCGGGGCGGCGATGTGATCCATGCAGGGGATACGTTGATCGCGACGGACGGCACGAACGAGATCCGCACACCCTACGATGACTGCCTGCTGGTGATGCCGAACCTGCGGCCGACGCGGGGGCATACGGCGGTGCGGCTCGCGCGGTTTCTGCCGGCGACGTAAGAAGAAGGCCAGGGGCTCTGCCCCTGGACCGAGCTCAAGGGCAGTCGCCCTTAGAACCCCCTACTGGAGTACAGGCGCGGGAGACGGAATGCGTTAGTGGAAGTCTATGATCTCAGGCTTCGCCAGGGAACAACCCAGACGATCAGGGTTCCAAGGGACGACTGTCCCTTGGCGGGTCCAGGGCAGAGCCCTGGTGCAACCTATAAGCCTCGCATCGGTTGTCCCGACCCCACCCAGGAGGCCGCGATGACCACGGAGAACGAAGGCGCCACCGGCGAGGAAACCCGCCGCTCTCAGGCACGCGCGCTCATCGTCGAAGCCGAGGCTGCCCGCGGCGATGGCAACGACGACGAGGCCGACCGCCTGCTCGACGAGGCCACCCGCATCGACCCGCAGGCCACCGCGGACGCGATCGCCGAAGACCCGCGCGCCGAGGTCGCCGCCGAGCCGGCCGGCACCGACGAAGAGCTCCGCCTGGTCACCGCCACCATCCAGCCCCACAGCGACGCACCGTCGCGCGCCGGCATCACCGGCTCGGGCAGCGGCGCGGACGACATGTGACGCCCTACGCTGCCTCCTCCGGCGTGCGCAGCGTGAGTGCGAGCGCGTGCAGCCCGGTCGCGAACTCGGGTCCCAGCGCCTCGTGCACCGCCCGGGCGCGTGCGACCCGGCTCATGCCGCGGAACTGCGCGCTCACCAGCGTCACGTCGAAATGCGTCTCGCCCGCCGTGGTGGCACCGGAGTGGCCCGCATGGCGCGCGCTGTCGTCGACCACGCGAAGCTCCACGGGCGCGAATTGCCGCTCGATCGCGCCACGCAGGCGCGCCGCACGATCGTCACCGCTCATGATTGGCATGGCCCCACTTCCCCCTTGTCTCCGCGTCTCTCTTCCGCACATTTACCCCCGTGATCAATCGACGAACCCAGCGGTCCCGGGCGTTCGCACCCGACCCGGATGCGCCGGGCCGGAGCTGCGATATCCAGGGCTGCGACGCGCTCGCAGGCTATCGTGCGCCCAAGTCGCGCACGACGCTCAACGAGTATTTCTGGTTCTGCCTGGAGCATGTCCGCGCCTACAACGGCAAGTGGGACTACTACAAGGGCATGACGCCCGGGCAGATCGAGGCGCAGATCCGTGCCGACACGGCCTGGCAGCGCCCCTCCTGGCCGCTCGGCCGGCTGGGGTCGGGCATGATCGACGAGGACGTGATCCGCGACCCGCTGGGCACGCTCGCGGCGGGCGGCATGCGGGGCGGGGCCAGGCGCGACGCGCACCCCCGCCAGGAGCCGCCGTCGGGGTTGCGCGAGCCGCTGACCACGCTCGGCCTGGTCTGGCCCGTCTCGCTCGACGAGGTGAAGTCGCGCTACAAGGACCTTGCCAAACTGCACCATCCCGACGCGAACGGCGGCTCGCGCGACGCGGAAGAGCGGCTGAAAACCATCAACGTCGCCTACACCACGCTGCGCCGGCATCTGGGCCACGGCGAGGGTGCGGCCTCCAACATGGCCCGCGCGGGCTGACAGTCCACGGAACAGATCGGTAGATGACCAAGATTGCCGCCTTGAACGACGAGACCGGACGCGAGGGCGTGTCGGACGACGCCGCACCCCCCACCAGCGCGATCGATCGACCCGACCGCGAGGTCTCCGTGCGCGACACGTTCGGGATCGACAGCGACATGCGCGTGCCGGCGTTCTCTCTGCGGACCGAGCACGTGCCGGAGATCGATCCGGCCTACCGCTTCGACCGCGACACCACGATGGCGATCGCCGCGGGCTTCGCGTTCAACCGGCGCGTGATGATCCAGGGCTATCACGGCACGGGGAAATCCACCCATGTCGAGCAGGTGGCGGCGCGCCTGAACTGGCCGTGTATCCGCATCAACCTCGACAGCCATATCAGCCGCATCGACCTCGTCGGCAAGGACGCGATCGTGCTGCGCGACGGCAAGCAGGTGACCGAGTTCCGCGAGGGGCTGCTGCCATGGGCGCTGCAGCATCCGGTGGCGCTGGTGTTCGACGAATACGACGCCGGCCGCCCCGACGTGATGTTCGTGATCCAGCGCGTGCTCGAGGTCGAGGGCAAGCTCACGCTGCTCGACCAGAACCGGGTGATCAACCCGCATGCGGGGTTCCGGCTGTTCGCGACCGCCAACACGGTGGGGCTTGGCGACACGACCGGGCTCTATCATGGCGTGCAGCAGATCAACCAGGGCCAGATGGACCGCTGGAGCATCGTGGCTACGCTCAACTACCTGCCGCACGCGCAGGAGACCGCGATCGTGCTGGCGAAGATGGGGATCGACGCCGGCGACCGCGCGGCCAAGAGCCGGGTCGAGAGCATGGTGTCGCTCGCCGACCTCACCCGCGCGGGCTTCATCGCGGGCGACATCTCGACGGTGATGTCCCCGCGTACCGTGCTGACCTGGGCCGAGAACACGCGGATCTTCGGCGACGTGGCGTTCGCCTTCCGCCTCACCTTCATGAACAAGTGCGACGAGGCGGAACGGCCGATCGTGGCCGAGTATTACCAGCGCTGTTTCAACGCGGACGTGCCGACCGGCAACTACCAGCCGGCGGCGCGCGCGGCGCGCTGATGGTGCCCCTCTGATGGCCCTCTTCTGATGGTGGGCGACGGGGGCCGCAAGCCGGACGGCCGCACGGAGGATTTCAAGCGCGCGACCGCGGGCACGATGCGTGCGATCTCGCGTGACGGCGAAATGCAGGTGGCGTTCCAGGCCGGCCGCGAGAGCCTCACCGGCAAGCGGGCGCGACTGCCGATCCCGACCCGCGCGCTGCCGGCCATCGAGATGGCGAAGCTGCGTGGGGCGGCCGATGCGCTGGCGCTGAAGCTCCGCCATCACGACGCATCGCTGCACGCCGAGCGCAGCATCGGCGCGCGCGACGCACGCGAGGCGTTCGACGCGGTCGAGCAGGCCCGGATCGAGACCGTGGGTGCCCGCCACATGAGCGGGGTCGCGGCCAACCTCCAGGCCCGCCTCGTGGCGGAATGCGAGGGCGAGGGCTTCGACCGCATGACGCGGCGCGAGCAACTGCCGGTGGCGACCGCGCTTGGCCTGCTCGCGCGCGAGGAGCTGTCCGGGATCGCGTCGCCGCCCGCCGTCGAGCGCGTGCTGAAGCTGTGGCGCGACGGGCTCGACGAGCGCGGCCTCGCGGCACTCGCCGAGATGCGGCGCGCCCAGGACGACCAGGGCGAATACGCGCGCGCCTCGCGCCGGCTGCTGGCGAGCTTCAACCTGGTCGAGGGCGAGACCGAGAGCTCGGCCGACGATGACGGCCAGGACGAAGGCGACGAGTCCGGCGGCGAGCAGGCGCCCCCGCCGGACGCCAGGCCCGAGAGCGAGGGCAGCGACCCCAGGGAGTCCGACAGCCCGATGGGTGCGCAGCCCGAGGGCGGCGACGGGCAGGACAGCCAGCCCGACGAGGACGAGGACGAGGCGCTCGGTGCCGAGGGCGAGGACCGGCCTGGCGGCCCGCCGCCGCGCCCGCGGCCGCGCGAGATGCTCGACGATCCGAGCGTCTATCGCGCCTATACCAGGCAGTTCGACGAGGAGATCTCGGCGGAGGATCTGTGCGACGCCGACGAGCTCACGCGTCTGCGCGGCCAGCTCGACCAGCAGCTCGTGAACCTCCAGGGCGTGGTCTCGAAGCTCGCGAACCGGCTGCAGCGCAAGCTGATGGCGCAACAGACGCGCGCCTGGGATTTCGATCTCGAGGAAGGCATGCTCGATGCCGGGCGGCTCGCGCGCGTGGTGGCGAACCCCACCGTGCCGCTCTCCTTCAAGCGGGAGCGCGACACGGATTTCCGCGACACGGTGGTGACGCTGCTGCTCGACAATTCGGGATCGATGCGCGGGCGCCCGATCACGGTGGCGGCGATGTGCGGCGACATCCTGGCCCGCACGCTGGAGCGCTGCGGCGTGAAGGTGGAAATCCTCGGCTTCACCACGCGCGCCTGGAAGGGCGGCCATTCGCGCGAGCGGTGGACGGCCGACGGCAAGCCGCGCGAGCCGGGCCGGCTGAACGATCTGCGCCACATCATCTACAAATCGGCCGACGCGCCATGGCGCCGCGCCAGGCGCAATCTCGGGCTGATGCTGCGTGAGGGCCTGCTCAAGGAAAATATCGACGGCGAGGCGCTGATCTGGGCCGCGTCCCGGCTGCGCGCCCGGCCTGAGAACCGGCGCATCCTGATGGTGATCAGCGACGGCGCGCCGGTCGATGACAGCACGCTCTCGATCAATGCCGGCAATTATCTCGAGCGGCATCTGCGCGAGGTGATCCGCGATGTCGAGGGCCGCGGCCTGATCGAGCTGATCGCGGTCGGCATTGGCCATGACGTGACGCGCTACTACCGGCGCGCGGTCACGATCGTGGATGCGGAAGAGCTCGGCGGCACGATGATGCAGAAGCTGGCCGAGCTGTTCGAGGAGAAGCGGGCCGGACGCGCGGGACTCGGCTTCGCGGCCTGACTACGCGAAGGTGACGCGGGCGTAGAAGCTGTCGACCGGAAGCTCGACGCCGGTTTCCGGCCGACGCAGCATGTCCGGAGGAGAAGGCCTCGCAGAGCCCGTCTTCCCCCAACCTGCGCCGGGGCTCGAAAGTGATATTGGCCACGAGGGCGGCCGTGGTTGCCGGAGCTTCCCGTCATGGCGCGGGCTGAAAACCGTCGAGCTCGTAGCGTTCGTCCCGGGCCTGCGCCCAGCGGAAGAACTCGTCCCGCGTCATCGGCTTGGGGACGGCGACGTTCATGGCGGGATCGTAAGCGGAGGACGCGCGGAGTCGCCTCCCCTTTTCTCACGCCGCGAGCGGCGCATCTGCGTCTTGCGCCCCAGGCACGGACACAGACACGGGCACGAGCTCGACCACGATGGCGCGGGCCGAGATGCGATTGCGGCCGTTCTGCTTGACCCGATACAGCTCGTCGTCCGCCGCCTTGACCAGCCCCTCCGGCGTGCCGATGCCCAGGCTCGGCATGGCGGTCGCGACGCCGATGCTGACGGTCAGGCGTCCCAGCGGAGATCCTGCATGGGCGAGCTCGGCCTCCGACACCGCTGTGCGAATCGCTTCGGCCACCTCGATCGCGCCGTAGATGTCGGTGGCCGGCAGCAGGACCGCGAACTCCTCGCCGCCGTAGCGCGCGGCGATGTCGCCGGCCCGCTTGACGTTCCTGCTGGCGCGCTGGGCCACCTCGATGAGCACGGCGTCGCCGGCTTGGTGACCGTAGTGATCGTTGTAGGCCTTGAAATGGTCCACATCGAGCATGAGCAGCGAGAGCGGCCTGCTCCCTCGCGAGGCATCCTCCCACGCCCGCGACAGCTGCTCGTCGAAGACTCGCCGGTTGGCGAGCCGGGTGAGCCCGTCGGTCGCCGCAAGCTGCGCCAGGGCCTCGCGGCTCACCTCCCGCCGCTGCTCGTCCTGCTTGCGTCTGTCGATGTCGCGGATCACCAACAGGTAGCCGTCATCCTCGAGGGGGCTCACATGCGCCTCCACCCAGGTGTATTTTCCCGATTTGTGCAGCAGGCGGCACTCGAATTCACCGCCCACCTGCTCCTCGGTCGTCCTGAGCAGCAGCACGCGCGCGGCCGCAAGATCCTCGTCATGGATCAGGCCGCTTCCGGGCAGGCCCAGGAGCTCGCTCGGCTCGTATCCGAACTGCCGGCACGACGGGGACACGTAGGTCCGGATCATGTTGCGATCGACGCGGACGATCAGGTCGGGCGAGCTTTCCGCCAGCACCCGGTAGCGGGCTTCGCTGGCGGCCAGCGACCGGGCCGACACCAGGCGCACGCGCACGTCGCGGCGCAGCAGCCACAGCAGCAGCAGCGTGAAGGCGAACATCACGCCCAGGAGCAGCCCGGTGATCACCGCCCGCTGATGCCACGAGCGGTAGAGGTCCTCCGTCGACAGGCCGATATTGAGGATCAGCGGCCATCCTGCGACGTGCCGGAAGCTGTATACACGACGGACGCCGTCGAACCTGGAGACGGCCACGAAGGTGCCCGCCGACTGGCCGAGAAACTGTCTCAGGTGAGTGCCGCCGGCGATCGATCGGCCGACGAAACGCTCGTCGGGCAGAAGCGCGAGGGTCATGCCGCTCGTCGAGTACAGGCCGACGATGTCGTGACCGCCGAGACTGAGGTCGCGGAGCTGCTCGAAGAAGAGATGCAGGCGGATCGTTCCGACGACGATGCCGAACAGCTGTCCGTCGGGCGTCGCGATCCGGTGCGACACGGTGATCACGTGGGCGCCCGAGATGGTCCGGTACGGCGGGCTCACCATCGCATCGGTGCCGCGTCCGAGCTGGTGGACGGCGAGCGCCCGCTGCTCGGCCGGGCTCGCAGCACCCGGCGACGGCGTCGCGGAATCGTAGAGGACCGCGCCGGCGGCATTCAGGATCCGCACCGGCCCGAGATCCGGGCTCGGCTGCAGGTGATCGAAGATGGCGAGCCGCATGATCCGGGGCGACACGCCCTGCAGCGCCGGATCGGTCAGCGCGGCGGATGCCGATCGCAGCGAGGCGTCGTAGATCGCCAGCGTCCGGTCGAGTTCCTCGGCCTGCGCCTTCATCAGGTTCTGCGAGGTCAGGACGGCGTCGTGCCAGGTCTCGCGCCGCATGGTCCGGAGCATCGACACCGCCAGCAGGCAGAAGCCGGCCATGAGCAGCACGAGCAACAGGCCCAGCGCGCCGGACCTGATCCTCGAAGGCTTGGACGCGCGGTTCGGTGCGATGTCGACGTCTGGTGTGTCCATGGGTCCGTAGCCGGGCGGAGAAGATCCGACCATGCCGGAACCTGCTTAAGAGTTGATTGACGCGCCCCCTCGGGGGATCCGTTCGACGATCGCCGCCACCAGGATATCGGCGTCCGCCTCGATCGTGCGGTGGTTCACGATCGCGGCGCGGATCGCGCGCACCCCGTCGATCGTGGTCATCGAGGGGGCGGCGATCCCCGCCTCCTGCAGGTCGGCCACGAGCGCGGTGTTCTGCCGGTCGTCGAACGCGCGCACACGGAAGCAGACGATGTTGAGCGTCACCGGGGCGAGGAGCTCGAGCGCCGGCTGGCCCTCGATGCGGGCGGCGAGATGGCGCGCCACCGCGCAGCACCGGTCGACCACGCCTGCCAACCCGTCCGCGCCGAAGGATTGCAGCGTCATCCACACCTTTAGCGCGCGAAATCCGCGGGAGAGGTCGGGGCCGAGGTCGCACGGCCAGGGCGCGTTGGCACCCAGGCCGCGTTCCTCGCGGTGGAGATAGGCCAGCGTCTGGGCGAAGGTCGCGGCCTGGGCGTCGGCGTCGCGGACCAGCACGCAGCCGGCGTCGTACGGGACCTGGGCCCATTTGTGGAAGTCGAAGGCGAGGCTGTCCGCGTGCTCGATGCCGTGCAGCAGCGGCCGGTAGCGGTCCGACAGGGCCGCCATCGCGCCGAACGCGCCGTCCACGTGGAACCATATTTTCTCGCGTTGCGCGATCGCGGCCAGCGCCGCGAGGTCGTCGATCGCGCCGCAATCGACGGTGCCGGCGGAGCCCACCAGCATGAACGGGGTGAGCCCTTCCGCCCGGTCGCGGGCGATCGCCGCCTCGAGGCGTGCGATGTCGATGCGATGGGAGGCGTCGACCGGGATCGTGCGCAGGGCGGCGGTGCCGAGCCCCGCCATGTCGAAGGCGCGGGGCACGCAGCCATGCGCCGCGACCGAGGCGTAGCCCACCAGGCCGCGTCCGCCGATGCCCGCGGCGCGGACCTCGCGGCCGGCGGCATGGCGGGAGGCCACCAGCACGGCGATGAAGTTCGCGATCGAGGAGCCGGTGACCAGCAGGCCGGAGGTGGTGGCCGGCATGCCGACCATCGCGGCCGCGGTCGCGATCACCTGGCGCTCGAGCTCGATAGGCGCGTGGTCGCGTCCGCCGAGATTGCTGTTGAGACCGGCGGCCAGCATCTCGGCGAGCATGCCGACCGCGGTGCCGCCGCCATGCACCCAGCCCATGAAGCGCGGGTGGGTGTTGCCGGTGCCGTATGGGAGCACCAGGCGCTGGAACTCGGCGTAGAGCTCGGCGGGGTCGCGGCCCTCGCGCGGCAGGCTGCCGGCGGCGAGCTCGGCGCGGACGGTGTCGGGCATGGGGCGCCAGACGGGGCCGTCGCGGAGGCGGCCGAGGTGGTCGAGCATGTCGTCGAGCATGCGGTGGCCCAGGGCGGCGAGCGCCGACCAGTCGTCAGGGTCGAGGCCGTCTGCCAATGGTAAGCTCCTTAAGCAAAGGGGGCTCTGCCCCCTTAAACCCCCGCCAGGACAAGCAGTCCTGGACCTGCATACAAAAGGGGGTCTGGGGTTAAGACCCCAGCGGGTCAAGGGCAGAGCCCTTGCCTTCTTCTTCCCGCACCGTGCTTGCTGCACCCGTAGCGCAGCCGGAGACATGGATGTTCTTCGAAGGTTTCGGACCCCCTGAACATGTCGGCGCGTTCCGGCTCAGGCGTGCCGGCACCGGCCCCGCGCTGCTGCTGCTGCACGGCCACCCGCAGACCCACGCGATGTGGCACGCGGTCGCCCCTCGCCTCACCGCCCGCTTCACCGTGATCTGCCCCGACCTGCCCGGCTACGGCGGCTCGCACCGCGACCTGGCCGCCGACGCCGAAGCCGGCACCGGCCGCGCGATGGCCGCGCGCCTGCTCGAGCTCATGAGGGCGCTCGGCCACGAGCGCTTCGGCGTCGCCGGCCACGATCGCGGCGGCCGGGTCGCCCACCGCATGGCGCTGGAGGCGCCGGCGCGGGTCGCGAGCCTCGCCGTGCTCGACATCGTGCCGGTGCCGGCCCCCGTGGAGCGCGCCGACATGGCGTTCGCGCTCGCCACCTACCGGATGTTCTGGTTCGCCCAGACCCATCCCAAGCCGGAAGCGCTGTTCCAGTCGGTGCCGGGCGACTGGTTCGCGGGCTCGCTGCCCGGCGACGAGCGGGCGGGCGTGTTCCACGAAACGGCGGTGGCGGACTACGTGGCCCAGGTGGCCGACACGGAGGCGATGGCGACGCTCGACGCGGCCTATCGCCGGGCGGCCGAGCTCGATGCGATGCTGGACCGGATCGACTGCGCGGCCGAGCGCCGGATCGGCTGCCCCACGCTCGTGCTGTGGGGGGCCGCCGGCACGATCGGGGGGTGGTACGACCCGGTGTCGCTCTGGAGCGAGCACGCGGCCTGCGAGGTCCACGGGCGCGCGGTCGAGGCCGGGCATTTCCTGGCCGAGGAGCAGCCGGCGCTGGTGGCCGGGCTGCTCGGCGAGTTCTTCGGCGCGACGCCCGAGCGGGACGCGGTCAACCACCCCGAGCGGGACGCGGTCGCCGACCCCGAGCAGGACGCGGTCGCCTATAAGGTGTTGACCGCGGCGGAACATGCCGAGCTCGCGGCAGGCGGCGTGTTCGGCGGCAGCGCGGTCGACCGGGCGGACGGGTTCATCCATCTCTCCACCGCGTCGCAGCTCGCCGGAACGCTCGATCGGCATTTCGCCGGCCACGAGGGGCTGGTGGTGCTGGCGGTCGACCTCGCGGCACTCGGCCCGGCGGTACGCTGGGAGGCGTCGCGCGGTGGCGCGCTGTTTCCGCACATCCATGCGGCGCTGCCGATCGAGGCCGTGCTGGCGGCGGCCCCTCTGGCACGGCACGCGGACGGTTCCGTCGTCCTGCCCGAGGACGCGCCGTAAGTTCGCGGCGGCCGCGGGACAACCCGCTCCGGATCGTCGGTCCTTGTCCGTGGGACGGAGCGGCCGGCATGCGCCGGGGGGATCGCCCGCAGGCGCGACCGGTCCGGCCTGTTCATGGTGCCGGCATGGCATTGTCGCGGCGGCGACGCGCCCGACACGTTCGACGTCATGCCGGCGATCACCGCCCGGTCCCCACGGACAGGCGCAGGCGGAGGCGATCGCCGCCGCAGGCGACGCGGCGGGAGCGATCGAGCGCATGCGTCCGTTGGTGCGGTGTCCCTCATCGGTCCGCTTGGACGGACACGGGCGATCCACGACGCGGCGGCGGTGGCGGCGGCGGACGGCAACGTGGCCTGGCTCCGGGGACCGCGCGTCAGTGGGTGGTGGCGCAGAGTGCGGGCGTCCAGCTCTGCACCAGCATCGCGATCCTGCCTGCCAGCGCGTCGCGCGCCCGGCGTGCGGTCGCGGCTGCGGCGCGGCGCTGGGCCGCCGGCATGGAGATGGAGATCGTCGTGAGCTGCGCCGCCTCGATCGCATCCGCGAGGTTGGTCAGCGCCAAGAAGGTGAGCGGCAGCGTGAGCTGCTGCGTCTGGCCGCGCGTGGCGCTCGTGGACAGCCCCGTGCCGAGTGCGGCGTTGCCCACCGAGAAGCCGCCGGTGGCCGAGAACGAGCCGCTGAGCGTGACCGTGATGTCCTTCGACAGCAGCGGCACCTCGGGATCGGCGCTCCCGGCCGCGCATTGTTCCGCGCGCGCGGCGGCGGCCAGCTGATCGGGATCGGCGACGTTGGGATTGATGGCGCCGGCGTCGCGCAACTGCTTCTGCAGTTGGTCGAGCGCCTGGCCGATCGACACCGGGCGGCTCGCCGCCTCGCAACCCGTGAGGCTTGCGAGTGCCAGGAGGACGAGCGCCGCCCCCGGCGTGCTCACTGCCAGAACCGGGTGAGCGCCGCCGCATCGGCCCGCGGCGCCGCCTCGAGCCGATCGGGCGTGCCGGCCATGATCATGCCGAACAGCTGCTCGCCCTCGCCGAAGCCGAGGTCCCGGGCGAAGGCGGGATCGTCGGCGTTGGCCCCCGTCACCCATTTGCCCGCGAAGCCCGTCGCGTGCAGCGCGTTCAGCACGTTCATCGCACCCGCCGCCACTGCGAGCTGCTGCTCGAAGACGGGGATCTTGTGGCCCACGATCATGCGGCCGCCGAGCACGATCACCAGCGGGGCGCGGGTGAGCTTCTCGCGGGCACGGGCGAGATCGGCCTCGCTTGCCTCGGGCTCGCGGCGGCGGAGCGAGGCGGCGCCGGCATCGGCCAGGCGGGCGAGCCCGCCGCCCTGCACCACCAGGAAGCGCCAGGGGACCAGGCGGCCGTGATCGGGAGCGCGCGTGGCGGCGGCCAGAATCCGGCGGGTCGCCTCGGCGTCGGGGATCGGGAGGGCCAGCTTTGAGGAGGAGGCGCGGGTCAGCAGGGTTTCTAGAGCATCCATCGCGGCATTTTACACGAGGCTGGGGTGTCGTGCGAAGCACGCCTGAGGCGTGACGCCGCAGACCGCGCGGGGGAGATGCTGTCCCGGAACCCCGCTACCTGGTGGCGGCCGCTGCCACTTCACGATCGACATGCTGCAGCAATTCGAGGGCAGAGCGTCGGTTGTTCGACAGACAACGTCAGGAGCGAACGGTCCAGGAACATCACTTAGCAGCCTGTCGGGTTGGCGCTCCTCGGGTCTGATCAGCGCGCGGTTCGGATGTCGGTAGCTACCTTATCCGGCCTGCAGGCGAGCGACGCGCCTGCAGTTGTAGGCCAGAGCGATCAAGGTCCACTCGGCAGCGACGTTGTGCTGCCCGCGCAGATGGAAGCGCAGAAATCCCATCGCACTTTTGACGATCCCAAATACCGGTTCGACGGTCTGCTTGCGTCGTCTGTAAAGAGCTTTTGCATCGTCGGTCTCCAGCATGGCTTTCATGGCGATCCTCCAGGGTTCGAGCAGGCGTTTGCGCGCCCGCGCCTCCGGTGGCGGCCGAAAGTCATACGGACGATGCGACTGGATGCGCCCGATCGCGACCAGCGGATCGACGCCATGCGCCCGCAGATCTGCCACAGCCCGGCCACTGGCATAGCCGGTGTCGGCGAGCACAGTCGTCGGCAAACCAATGGTCTCCTTCATGCCGAGAATTGTCGGGGCGAAGCTCGGCGCGTCGCTCGAGTTGGCTACCAGATTGGTGGCAAGGATCAGCTGCGATCCCTCGGCACAGACCACCGCCTGGGCATTGTAGGCTTGCCGGTATTCATGCGCGTCCGAGCGCCGCATCAGGGCGCTGTCCGGGTCTGTCAGGTTGCTCTGCCGCTCCGGCGGTGGCACGTCGTCGGGCGGCTTCGGGCTTCGGCCGCGGCGCCCTCTTCTCGCGTCGTAGGCCGCCTTCTTCGCCTCGTAGGCGGGGCGCGCCGCTTCGGCTTCGGCACGGGCGTCCGCCTCAAGCCGGGCGCAGGCGGCGTCGAGCTTCGTCAGCAGCGTCTCGCGCCGGGCCAACTCGTCCGGCAGCGACTGCGGGTCTGTGGTCTCGGCATCTGCCACCTCGGCGCGGGCTGTCAGCGCCGCGATGTCAGCGGCCAGCTTCGCGCGCAACTCGGTCGCCCGATCGTAGCGGACCGAGCGGATCTTCGACGCATTCGCGTCGATCTTGGTGCCGTCGATCGACACCGTGCCGAGACGCAGCAATCCCGCCTCGCGGGCCACCAGCAACACCTGCAGGAAGGCTGCCTCGAACGCCGTCTTGTTGGCGGCGCGGAACGCCGCGATCGTGTCGTGGTCCGGATGCAGGTTTGCCGCCACGAAGCGCACCGCCACGTCGCGGTGGGTCGCGCGTTCGATCCGGCGGGACGAAAAGATGCCCTGCGAATAGCAGTAGATCAGCAGCGCGAGCATCAGCCGCGGATGGTATTGCGGCTTGCCACCCGTGCGCTCCGGGACCTGGAACGAATCCAGCGGCACCCGCTCTACCGCCGCGACTACGAAATGCACCACGTCGTCCACTGGGATCCACGATCTCAGGTCCGGAGGAAGCAGAAACGCTTGGTCACGGCTGAAAGGCACGAAATTCGACATGCCCACAGACTAACCCAGCCCAGAAGATCAGGGTACCCCAACCCGACAGGCTGTTAGAGCGCCTTTCAAAACCCACCCTGCAGGGTTCTGAAGCAGATGAGTGAGCATGCGAGGGCGGTGAAGGCGTGATGGATGTCGCTCCTGCGTTCGTATCGCGTGACGAGGCGGCGGAAGCGGTTGATCCAGGCGAAGCTGCGTTCGATCACCCATCGATGTCGGCCCAGCTTCTGACTGGTCTCGACGCCGCGCCGTGCGATGCGGGGAGCAATCCCGCGACGGCGGCAAGCCTCTCGGCACCGTCGATGGTCGTAGGCCTTGTCGGCGTGGAGCTTGTCTGGCCGGCGTCGTGCCCGGCCGCGCTGTCCTGCGACCGGCGGGATGCTGTCGAGCAGTTCCTCGAAGGGCATGCTGTCGTTGGTGTTGGCGCCGGTCAGAACGAAGGTGAGCGGAAGACCGTTCCCGTCCGTGATCAGGTGGCGCTTTGTGCCGAGCCTGCCTCGGTCGGTCGGGTTCGGCCCCGTCTTGTCACCCCCCTTTTAGCGGCAAGGGACGCGCTGTCCATGCACGCCCGGCTCCAGTCGATCCGGTTGGCCGCCCGCAGCTGACGAAGCAACTCCCGGTGCAGTCCATCCCAGACGCCTGCCTCCTGCCAGTCCCGCAGACGGCGCCAGCAGGTGATGCCGGACCCGCAACTCATCTCACGCGGTAGCATCTCCCATTGGATACCAGTCCGCAGCACGAACAGGATCCCGGTCAGTGCCGCGCGATCCGAGACCCGCGGTCTGCCGCCTCGTGGTCGCGGCGGAGCTACGGGCAGCAGCGGATCGATGATCGACCACAGAGCGTCGGAGACAAGAGGACATGCCATCCCTCTTCATGAATCAGCGGAGCCGACGGTACAAGGGTTTTGAAAGGCGCTCTTATGCCGCCTCGCGGACGCGGTCAAAGTTGAGCGGCCGACGGCGATCAGCGGTGGCTGCCGCACGGTCCCACAGGAAGTCGCCCGAGAAGCCGATGTGTTTCCAGGTGAGCGGCGAGATATGGGCGAGCAATGCGCTCGGCACAGGTTCGCCGATGGCCCGGAGGTGTGTGACGGCATCGGCGGTGTAAGTGGAGTTCCAGTGCACGATCGCAGCGATGACGAGGTTCAGTCCCGAGGCCCGGAACTGCTGCGCATCCTGACCGCGGTCAGCAATACAACCCTGCTTGAATGTGCAGATCACCTGCGCAAGCGCGTGACGCTGCGCACTCTTGTTAAGCCCCGCCTGGCACCGCTGTCGCAGGGCGGGTGATTTCAGCCAGTCCAGCATGAGAAGCGTCCGCTCGATCCGCCCTAACTCCTGGAGGGGCGAGGTCGAGCTGGTTCTGGCGCTGGAAGGCGCCCAGCCGCTTGAGCATTGCCGACGGCAGGACGGTTCCCGCGTTCAGCGACGCAACATTGCGCATTTCGAGCGCCGGCTCATTGCCGAGCGCATCAAAGACGGAATTGCGGCTGCACGGGCCCGCGGTAAAAAACCAGGGCGACACCCACGTGATGCTGGCCGGATCTCTGCGGCTCCGAAGCTGGTGTCAGCAGGACTGTCACCTCAAGATGCTGCACAACAGCTTGGCTTGGGTCGATCGACGGTCTATCGAGACGTTAGCCGGGCCAGCACACAGCGCGAATAGCAATAGTGTGGGGTCATCGGGCGATTTGTCCAAAAATGCGCGCGTGGCCGCTGATTTCCTCGGCAGCCAATTTGTCCAGGACTTTCCGATTGCATCTCGCGGGAGTGATCGCTGAACGTAGAAGGTGCTTTGCCGAGCGCTCTGCCGACGTCCCAAAAAAGAGTTGTGTCAGGATTTGACACACAACATGGACGAGCGGATGGTCGTTAGACCGTCACTCGGCATACGACGAACGTTTCCTCAGCGCCTGAGCTGGAGCGCTTTGTTGCAGAGACGGTCTCCTCCGGTCGTGATCGCAGCTCCAGCGAGGTTTTCCGTGCCGCATGAAGGCTGCTGGAGAAGGAGGAACAGAGAAGGCTCCAGCCAAACCCGACCCGAAAAGGGTGAAGGAGCGCGTTTATGGAGGCAAGCAATAAATCGTCTGAACAGAAGAACGCCGAAGCCGACGTAGATAAGTTTTCCAAAGGTCTCGGCCCATTCGTCGTTGCTGCGGAAACAACACGAATGGCTATGGTTTTCACGGACGCAAAAGCAGCCGGTAATCCGATTATCTTCACGAACGACAGCTTCCTTAAGCTGACCGGGTTTCGCCGAGAAGAGGTTTTAGGGCAAAGTTTTAACTTTCTGATGGCGCAGGGCACCGATCCTGGCACACTGAAGACAATCGAGGACATGTTTCACGAACAGCCCCATGACGGCGGCGATCCCGAGATCCGATATCGACGCAAAGACGACAGCATTTTCTGGGCGAGCGTTTTTGTTAGCCCGGTCCGCAACTCCGCCGGGGAAGTGGTTCAGCATTTCGCCTCTTTTATAGACGTTAGCCGACACAAGAAGGAGGAGCAGCGCCTACGTTTCCTACTCGACGAGCTGAACCATCGCTCGCAAAACACTTTGACGACGGTCCTGGCCATTGCAAAGCAGACGCTCGCCGGCTTCGCTGACGATCAGATCGTCGGCGATTTCGAGGGCCGCATCCTTGCCCTTTCCAAAGCGCAAGGCCTGCTCGGACGCACCTCCTGGGACCGCGTGGGATTGCGACACATTATCGACCGCATCTTGGAGCCGTTTGGTCTCCATGACGTCCATAGAGAGCGCATCACCGCGGCTGGCGACGATGTTCGGTTACAGCCCAAAACAGCCTTATCGCTCGCAATGGTATTTCATGAACTGGCGACAAACGCCGCTAAACATGGTGCTCTGTCGAATGATGCCGGCTACGTCAGCGTAACGTGGCATGTTGATCCGATCCCCGAGGGAAGTAGGATGCGGCTCCTCTGGAAAGAAAGCGGCGGACCACCCGTTACACCACCGGGACGTAAAGGCTTCGGGTCACGCTTGATCGAACGCGGGTTGGCTCAAGAGCTGAACGGCGAAGTCCGTCTCGTTTACGCTCCGACCGGTGTTTCATGCGAGATTGCGATGCCGCTTCCGGATGGTGACGGGTGGTCGAACAATGAGTAATCAGATGTCGGCTCGCCGCGTTCTTGTTGTGGAGGACGAGGTTATGGTGTCGTGGGTGCTTGAAGCCATGCTGGCCGAGTTAGGCTGCGAAGTTGTCGGGCCTGCAGCAAGGGTCAGCCAGGCCCTAGATATGGTGGAGAGTGAGGCTATCGATATGGCGATTCTCGATGTAAACCTAAATGGCCAAAAGAGCTTTCCCATAGCTGACGCACTCGTTGCTCATGGAGTTCCGTTCCTTTTCTCGACCGGCTACAATAGGGATGGTATCTCAGATACCTACAAGGCTTACCCTATGTTGCAGAAGCCCTATCGCCAAGCGGACCTCAGCGCCGCGCTTGAGCGCTTAGTGGCAATAAAGACCGCCTGACAATCAGCATGACCGGATGCTCCCCTCGGCATAGTCTCAGCGCTCGCGCGTTGATTCCAAGTATGCACAAACAGGCGCTTGTGCGTAGTGAGCGGATGCTGGGAGTAGTACCAGCTTATACTTTCAGCCGATCCCTCTGGCAGCGACGCGCTCGGCGTCATTCGGGCGATCGTTTTCGTACGGAACTGCCACTTTAAACCGCGCGGACGTCGGACGTCGCAGTCCTGTTTCTTGCGGCTGCAGCTCGGTCGAAGCTTTGTAGCACCGAGCGGCGCCTGATTGATAGTAGAGGCGCCAATCCACTACCGAACGTCTCGAACTTTCCCAGGTCGACTCCGACGTCGCCGTGATCATTGCCGCCCGCATCCTCGACGCGGCTTCCTCCGGTAGGCCGATCTGGGGACCGATGGACATTCAGATCTATCAACTCGAGCCCGATGGTGACGCTGGTCGTTCGCCTATCGCCATTGCGGCCGTGAGCAAGTGCGTGCGCTCTAAGATCTCTTGATCTGGTGAAGATGTCGAGGAGGCCATCTATTCCGCTGCAAGTTGTTGGCGACGGAGCTCGTCGACCGTTAAGAGCGGTCCTGCAGTCAAGTGTTCTGCAACCGTTCATCCTCGGCGTTGTCTGCATGACAATCGACGTTATGCCCTCCACTCCGCAAGTGGGATCTGGCCCGTATCGACCGCCTTGGCAGCCGGGTCTGGCGGTTCGTCGATCTCGGACGGTGGATCGACTTCGTGCTGGCGGGACTCGGCTGGTGCAACATTCCCGCTGTTCGCGCTAGAGCCGTTTCCGGCCGACGGCCGGCGCGCAGAGCTGGAGATCGGAGGCGAGCATCGTGCCCGCGCGCACCAAGTCAACGGAGGTCCAGGATCGACACGATCCTGGTGGGGTTTGGGGCAAAGCCCCAAGTCTTACCTGATGTTTTTGCAGAACTCGGTGACCCGCCTGCAGGCCTCCGCAAGGACATCATCCGCGCAGGCCGTGCTCAGGCGCAAATAAGGGCTCGCCCCGAACGCCGCCCCCGGCACGGCGCCGACATGCGCCTCCTCGAGGAGTGCTGCCGCGACGTCGGTATCGGTCAGGAGCAGCCGGCCGCCGGCGCTGCGACGACCGAGCAGGCCGGCCACATTGGGAAACAGGAAGAACGCGCCGTCCGGGCGGGCGCAGGTCAGGCCGGGCGCCGCGGACAGCAACGCATGGGCCAGGTCGCGGCGAGCGGCGAAACGGATGCGCATGGCCTCGCGGGGCGCCTGGTCGCCGTCCAGTGCCGCGACTGCGGCGGCCTGGCCGATCGAAGAGGCGCCCGAGGTCACGTTGCTCTGGACCGCCGACATCGCGGCGATCAGGCGGCGCGGGCCGGTGGCATAGCCGATGCGCCAGCCGGTCATGGCGTAGGATTTCGAGACGCCGTTGACCGTGAGGATCCGGTGGCGCAGGTCGGGGCGGATGGCGGCGAGCGTCGCGTGGCGTGAGCCGTCATGGATCAGGTGCTCGTAGATGTCGTCCGACATCACCCAGACATGCGGGTGGCGGGCCAGCACCTCGCCGATCGCGGCCAGGCGGTCGGCGGGACAGACGGCACCTGTCGGGTTGTTGGGGAAGTTCAGAACCACCCAGCGCGTGCGCGGCGTGATGGCGCGGGCCAGCGCGTCGGCGTCGAGGCGGAAGCCGTCCGCCTCGCGGCAAGGCACGAACACGGGGGTGGCACCCAGCATGCGCGCGATCAGCGGGTAGGACGCCCAGTAGGGGCCGGGCACGACGACCTCGCAGCCCGGCTCGACGGTGGCGGCGAAGGCGTCGTGGATGGCCTGCTTGCTGCCGTTGGTGACGATGATCTCGGCGAGCGCGGCGTCGATCCCGTTCTCGCGGGCGAATTTCCGGCGGACCGCCTCGCGCAGCGCGAGCGTGCCGTCGACCGGTGTGTATTTCGTCTCGCCGCGGCGCGCTGCCGCATGGGCCGCCTCGACGATGTGCGGCGGGGTGGCGAAATCGGGCTCGCCGATCGCCAGCGAGATGACGTCGTGGCCCTGCGCGCGGAGCGCGCGAGCGGCAACCGCGATCGCGATCGTCGCCGGAACCTCGCCGGCCGCCCCGACGGCTGCGAGCGGCGGCTCCGCGGTCATGCGGCCAGCGAGGCGCAGAACCGCTCGATGCGGGCGCAGGCCTCCGTGAGGCTGGCCTCGTCGAGCGCGTAGCTGATGCGGAAATGGCCGGGGAACATGAAGGCGCTGCCGTGCACGGTGGCCACACCCTCGGCGGCCAGGAGCTCGACCACGAAATCCTCGTCGGTGGCGAGCGTCTTGCCCGACGGCGTCCGCTTGCCGAGTACGCCGGCGAGCGAGGGGAAGACGTAGAACGCGCCCTCGGGCTTGTGGCAGACGATGCCGCGCGCCCGGTTCAGGGCGTCCACCACCAGGTTGCGGCGCTGCTCGTAGGCGCGCGCCATTGCGGCGACACTGTCCTGCGGGCCGTTCAGGGCCTCGACGGCCGCCGCCTGGCTGACCGAGGACGGGTTCGAGGTGGACTGGCTCTGCAGCTTGTCCATCGCCTTGACGAGCATGGCCGGGCCACCGGCATAGCCGATGCGCCAGCCGGTCATGGCGTAGGCCTTGGACACGCCGTTCATCGTCAGCGTGCGGGGTTTCAGCGCCGGTTCGATCGCGAGGATGGTGGGGGCCACGAAGCCGCCATAGACGAGCTTCTCGTAGATGTCGTCGGCCAGAATCCAGACATGCGGGTGGCGGAGCAGCACGTCGGCGAGTGCCCGCAGCTCGTCCGCGGCGTAGGCGGCGCCCGTGGGGTTGCTCGGGCTGTTGAGGATCAGCCATTTCGTGCGCGGGGTGATGGCCTCCTCGAGCTGCTCTGGGCGCATCTTGAAGCCGGCATTCGGGCCGCAGGGGACGATCACGGGCGTGCCGTCGGCGAGTGCCACGATGTCCGGGTAGCTGACCCAGCCGGGTGCCGGGATGACGACCTCGTCGCCGGGTTCGAGGGTCGCGAGCAGGGCGTTGAAGATCACCTGCTTGCCGCCGGTCGAGACGATCACCTCGTGGGTCCCGTAGTCGAGCCCGGAGTCGCGCGCGAACTTGGCGACGATCGCGCGCTTGAGCGCGGGCGTGCCGCCCACCGCGGTGTATTTCGTGTCGCCGTCGCGGATGGCGCGAATCGCGGCGTCCTTGATGTTGAGGGGGGTGTCGAAATCGGGCTCGCCGGCCGAGAGCGAGATGATGTCGCGGCCGGCGGCCTTCAGCTCGGCGGCCTGGGCGGTGATCGCCATGGTCTGGCTCGGGCTGATGCGGTCGAGGCGGGCGGCGATGAGGTCCATGGGGCGGGTCCGGCAGGTGATGACGTGCCGGCGATGGATAGGACCGTCGCCCGGCCGCGGGAAGCGGTTAAGTGGCGAACGGGTTGCGGATCGCGACGCGGCGCCAGACGAAACCGTGCTGCATGTCCTCGCTGAGCAGCGTGCGTGCCCCCGACGAGGCGGCGGCGGCCACGATCACCGCGTCCCAGAACGAGAGGCGGTGGGCGACCACGAGTTCGGCCGCGTCGGCCAGCACGCCGGCATCGGTGGGCACGGTGACGGCGGCGTCCTCCCAGCGGCGGATGGCGACGCGGGCGTCGGCGGCCGTGCGGCCGGCCTTGCGGGTGAGCACGACGAAGAGCTCTCCCAGTGTCTGGATGGGGAGGACGAGCTCGTCATCGGCGAGCGCCTCGATCGCGGCCAGCGCCTGGGCGAGGCGGGGTTCGCCGTTCAGACCTTCGGCGTAGACCAGGACGTTGGTATCGAGGGCGACGCGCACTCAGCGCTCGTAGAGTTCTTCTCGTGTCACGGGGCCGATCTCGACGACGTCCTGTGCCCTGAGCTGGTTGAGCAGGGCCGCGCGAGCGCCATCGCGTGCCGCGTGGCCCACGGGCACGAGCTTCGCTACGGGACGACCGTGCGAGGTGATGGTGTAGGACTGCCCCTCCCCCACCTCGCGGAGCATGCGGGAGAACTGGCGATTTGCGTCGGTGGCTTGGATGGCGCTCATGCACTCCAAACTAGTGGATTGCACTACTAAAAGCTAATGGATTTTTATGACTGAGCTCGCGAGCTGTCGAGCAAGATCGTCTCTGGGAGACCTCGTATGCAGCTACTCCTGGCACCTGCTTCCGCACTCATCCCGCCTGCACCATTGCTCGCTCCTGCGCCGACAAGCCGTAAAGGGCGAAGCTCGACTCGTTCAACGCCGTCTCCGCCACCCCGATGGCCGCTTCGGCCGCGTCGAGTTCGCCCGCGAGCGATACGACGCCTTCGACCAGCCCGGGATTGGTCAACGGCGGAACGCGGCGGAGTAAGTCGCAGAGGCCTTTCCCCGTCAGCCGCTCCGTGACCGGCGTCATCACAGCGACGCGGCGCCAGACGGCGTGAACGAAGGCACTCTCGGCCGCCGTGACGAAGACGCGATCCAGCACTCGCACCCCATCCACGAGGAGTGTCAGTTCGCCGCTCGCGAGCGTGACGGAAAGGCGGGCACCGGGGTGTAGCGCGGCGCCGATTGCCGCTTCCCGCCCCGCGATCTCGGCCTCCCGCAGCGTCGTGCTGCGGGCGCGGCGCTCGCGGGTGCCGAGGCTCTCGGGTGCGGTAAGCGCGAAGTCCTCGGCCGAAGGGAGGCCGTGGAACAGCCATTCGAGCGGGCGGGCGCGGGTCGCTACGTTGAGGCGGCGGTCGAGAGCGTCGACGGTGCGGCGACGCTCGGTATGGAGGCGCTGCAGGTCGCGCGCGAGTGCGGCTATAGGTGTCTGTGCTGCCGCATCGGCGTGTGGGATCGGCAAATCCTTGATGAACTGGCGATTTGCGGAAAGATAGTTTCCGCGGAAAGGCTTAGAAACTCGGCGGAAAATAAAATCGATAATAGAAGAATTGAGTATGCCGAGAAGGAACCAGGGGTCAATGTCCTCTGCAACGAGGATGCCGCCGACGTCCACGTTGTCGAGGCAGACGCAACCTTCTTCATCATAGGTGCTTGCGAGGCTGTTCACCAATCGCGGCACAACGATCTTTGCCCGATCCTGCTTGTCGATGTTCTGATTTCGACCGAATCGATACCATGCAGCATCGGCGAACGGACGAACCATCGTAACGCCGTCTTGCCTGGACTCACGGCCCTCCAACTCATGTCGGAACCGCGTCAGATGGGCCCAGGCTTCGGGATAATTGCGCTGCATCATAGCCTCCGGGATGAGGCGCATGGTTCCTGCCGCGTCCGGTGCGTAGGGGAACAAGATGTGCGTCCCCGACGCCGGTGCGACGTAGCGCTTCGCCTCCGATCCCGAGACGAGCGGCCGCATGATTGCGTCCTCGATCTGGACCTCGTAGGTCGGCCGCGGCGATCCTGGCGGACGACAAAGATAGCGACCCGGCCCAAGCCGATGGAGATGGAAGATAGCGTCCGCGCTCGTTATCAGACCCTGAAATATGTGCGTAGTGACAGTCGGGTGGACGAGCGGCCGGCAGTCTCGCGCCAACCGATTGATCAGTGCCCGCGCCTCGCCTGCGAGCATGACCCAGCGATCACCGTGATCCTGCTCTCCCCAAGCCAGCGCACTGCCTGACACCCACGGGTCTGGCGGGATCTGTGACGGCCCCCGCGGCGCCTCCGTCACTCGGATCGCCTTGGTCGGGGCACGCGAAAAGAATTGGAGCGCCGTATAGACCGTCGCTTCCTCGAACACCTGATAGCTTCGGAAGTCCAGCCAGCGGTCGAGGTGCTGCCCGCGTGCAACAAGGTTCCGCAAGCCTTCGCCGTAGTCATTCACGGTCCACACGGAGGGGGCGATATAGCCCATCCGCCCGCCCGGCCGCAGCAGCCGCAATCCTGCCTCGATAAAGGGAAGGTAGAGGTCGAAGTTGCCGGTACGGGTGCTTTCATAGGGGTTTCGCGCGTTGACGCGGCCGTTGACGAGCCAGTTCGCGACATCGGGATGAGCAGGCCGGAAGTTCTGCAATTTGACGTAGGGAGGATTGCCGACCACGGCGTCGAAGCCACCGCGTGCGAACACGCTCGGGAAGGCCGCACGCCAGTCGAAGGCGTTGACCCGCTCCCTTCCCGCCTCGTCGAAGACGTCCCCTTGTATGCCTGTGTAGAAGGCGGGAGAGACGAGGGAATGCCCGATCTCACCGTCGCGTCGATCGACGAGAGCGGCCGGTCCGACCGCGCGGTGTGGAGCCAGAGCGCGAGCTGCGCTATCTCGACGGAGGACGGATTGATATCGACGCCGTGGATCGCGGTTGCGAGGAAGTCGTGCATCGGTTCGGACGGTGCGCCTACGTCGCGAAGCGGTTCGGTGTTCCGCCAGGCTGCCTCCAGGTAGCGGAGCGCGGTGATGAGGAAAGCACCGGAGCCGCAAGCGGGATCGAGCACCGTGAAGCAGCGCAGCGCGTTGCGGTAGCGCTCCACCGCGCCCCCGTCCGGCGGTCCGTTCTCAGGCCATCCAGCCTCGCGCCGCATCTCCGACAGACGCGGTCCGATCGTCCCGTCCACGAGCCGTTCCACGACCCATTCCGGAGTGTAATAGACGCCGTCCGTCTTGCGCTTCGACAGCTTGTTGACGGATTGCCTCCCCTCGGCCTCCGCTTCCAGCATCTCCAATTCGGTAATGCTCTGCTCGAAGATGTGGCCGAGCGTGTAGAGGCCGAGCGCCTCCCGCTCACTTCCTTCTCCAAGTGCTGCGGCATAGTTGTAGGTGGCGCAGAGGAAAAGCACGGTGAGCGGCGATGATGCGATCGTCGCTTCATTCTGGGCTTGATTGGGTTGGCAGAACAACCGATTTGGAACGTGCAGTGCGTCCAGCGCGGGGTCGGGCGCGAACAAGCCGCCGTTGAACCGATGGATTGTCTCGGGCCCGAAGGTCGTGCCCGCATTCATCGCGTGGAACAGGCGCGTCATCTCCGCCCAGATCGTGGTGGCGTCAGGATCGTAGTAAGTATCTGCACTGCGGGCTGATAAGAAATCCTGAAGCAGCTTCGGCGGGAAAGCAAGGACCCGTCCCATATCCTCGCAGTAGAAAACGAACAGCAATCTGTCGAGGATCTTCTGCGCCATGCGCACGAGGCGACCGTCGGTCCCGGGATAGCGCGGCGTGCCCGAACCGTTTTGAGCGAGAAGCGTCGTGATCAACTCGTCGCGAAACCCCTTGTATCGCGCATAGAACTCCGTCTCGATCTGCCGATCACGAAAGCGCCGCTGCTCGATAAGATCGAGAAGCGGAGGCTTCCCGCCCCTCGTCAGAAGCAAGCTGCGATGGAAGACCCGTGAGAAAAGATAACGGCTAAAACGTGCTTCCTCCGTATCGTCGAGCAACGAGGGCGCGCGGAACAGATCGCCCTGCGGTTGGCGAACAACGAAGGAGATGTACTGGTTTCTGCCCCGGTCATACCAGTAGAGGCGGAACTCGTTCATGTCGGTGACGATCCCCCAGCGGGGAAGGATCGGTTCGCTGCCGATCATTCCACGCCGGGCGCCTCCGAGATAATCGAGGCACTGATCCACCGGCGAACGGCGGCTGCCTTTGCGCGATTGCTCCGTATCGAGAGTGGCCCGATCGCGCTTCATTCCTTTGAACTCGCAGAGGGCCTGCGGTACGTCTCTTGTCCCGCTCAAGTAGCCGAGCGCGAGATCGGCCCGGCCAGGGCCACCACCTGCGCCGGTGCCACGTATGGTGAACTGCTGGACCATCGTGTGGCCATCGCTCGCGCTCCCCTGTCCGGGTCCGACGTAGCCCCAAGTGTCCCGGAAGAAAGTCTCGACGAAGGCGGCCTCGGCGCTTGCCTCGCCGAGATCGGGCCGCGCGGCCCAGTGCCGGAGGCGTTGAAGGAGATCTGCTTCGGCTGCCGTGTCCTTGAAGGCTGCGTAGTCGTCGGCCCAGACCGAACGAAGAAAGGTCGGGTTTAGGAAAGAATTATGCGAATACGTCATGGCGGCGAGTAGGCCGAGGGTGCCGTAGCCGGTCAAGAGCGGCACCCGGGAGGCTCAACCTCGGGCGGTGGCGTTGACCTGCTCTCCCGGCTCTCTCACGGTGACACGAGTTTGTTCGTCGAGAACCGCATGGGCAGTGCCGCGGCGGTAATGCGAGCCAGGCGCGCCAACGATCCGACGGAGACGACCCGACCATGGAACGTCTGTTCTGGTTTATCTTCCTTGTTGCATTTCCGGTGTGCGCCGCATCCACCCGCTTGCCAAGCTTCCCCGACTTCCCTGTGTCCATCTATAAGGGACGGTCAGCACCGGTCCGGATCGTGTCGCACGACGATCACGAATTCAGAACGATGATCCGTGACGCCTCGGGTGAGAGACCCAACTTCGCAGGCCACTACATCCTGACGAGCTGGGGGTGCGGCACGACGTGCATCCAGACGGTCGCGATCGATGCCGTGACGGGGCGCACGACCTGGGTGCCGTTCACCCTGTCCAACTGGCCGATCGGTGTCGACGACCCGCGGCAGTTCCGGCGTGACAGCCGGCTGCTCATCCTCCGCGGCCAGCGCAACGAGGCAGGACTGGACGAGATCTGGGACTACCTCATCGACGACACCGGGTTCCACCTCCTCCGCGAACAGAAGCCCAGGCCCGAGTGACCGGTCACAGCCGGGTCAACTGAAAGGAATTGACCCCCCATGGCGGCAGGTCGAGGAACAGGCCCGGCCCCGCCATCTCGGCGCCCGTCCGTTCGTAGCGCTCGGGGCCGAGCAGGTCCGCCAGCCGCCACTCGCCCTGCAGACGGTCGAGATGGATGCGGCACTGGCCGCGATCGGGGCTGTCGTTGACCACCACCAGCAGGTCGGAGACCATGTCGTGCTCGCCGTCCTCGCACCACAGGAAGGCCACGAACCTTCCGTGGCTGCCGTTGCCGGGCCAGGCGGGCTCGGGCTCGAGCGGCGTGAACTGCCCCGACCGCACCGAGGGGCGCGTGAGCACGAGGCGCAGCAGCGCGTCGTAGAAGGCGGCGATATCGGGATCGGCCGGCTCGTCGGGTGCCCGCGCCAGGTGGATCGAGACGGCGATGCGCGCACCCTCGACCTGCCCCTGGTGCAGGAAGCGCAGGCCCGGGGCGAGCAGGGCGATGGCGGCGGCGGCTCGCTCGCGGGGCCAGCCGAACACGGCGCGCGCGCGCGGCTCGTCGTGGTTCTCGATGAAGCGGACCATGTGGCCCTGTTCGCCCGCGGGCTCGGTGAGGCGTTGGCGGATATGGCCGGCATCGCCCGCGACCAGCGCGTCGTAGAACGCCTTGTCGTAGGTGAAGTCGAAGCCGCGCTCGAGCAGCGCCGTCTCGAGGCCCCAGTAGACCTCGGCGATCAGCTCGAAATCCTCGTTGACCCGCCTGCCGGCGGCGATCGCGTCGGGCCAGAACTCGGCGGCCTCGCGCCGCCAGGTGCGGCGGACCACCTCGGGCAGCACCAGCATCGCCATGTCGGCGCGGACACCGTCGCATCGCTCGGCGATCGCGGCGAGCTCGGCGCGCATGCGGGCCTGGGTCTCGGGGTTGGCATAGTCGAGCTGGAGCGTGTCGGGCCAGCCGGCGAAGTAGGGATCGCGACCGAGTGCGATGATCCGGCGGCCGTGCGCGGTTTCGACAGCGCGCCAATTGGCGGGATCGGCCTCGAGCGTCGCCTCGTCGGCGCAGACGTAGAGGTCGGGCGAGCCCGCGACCCACGGATGGTCGGGAGCGGTGTGGTTGGGCACGAAGTCGAGCATCAGCCGCAGGCCGCGCGCCGCCAGGCGGGTGCGCAGGCGGGCGAGTGCCGCGTCGCCGCCGATTGCCTCGGGCACGCGATAGGCGGTGATGGCGAAGCAGGAGCCCACGATGTCGTCCTCGTGGAGGTCGGCGAGTGTGGCCTCGCAGGCGCTGCGGATCGCGGGGTCGGCGCGCGAGACGGCGCGGCCCGCCTCGCCCGTGCTCCAGACGCCGAGACACCACACCCACTGGATCTGCGGCGGCAGCAGGCGGTCGAGTGCGGCGTCGTCGAGGTCGTCGAGGGTCGCCTTGCGGCCGAGTGCGGCGCCGATGCGGGTCAGCGTGGTCCGGGTGTTGAGCTGGAACAGGACGGGGAACAGGCTGGCCGGTCGTGTCCCGTCATTCATCAGTTCCAACTCCACGCGGCCAGGAGGGAGAAAGCGCCGGATTGCGGCCAACGTTGCATCATGGCTCGGTTTGCGAGCGCTGCCCGAGGCCGGACGCGGCCGCCATCGCGCCCTCGAGGAGGTCGTCCACGCCGGCGAGGCGCCGGATCTCGGCGGGTCGCATGCCGGCCTCGCGGAGCGAGCGGAGCGAGGCGGCTCCGTCCCGCTTGCTGAGCCGTTGCCCGTCGGCGCGGCACAGCAGCGTGTGGAAGCAGTAGAGCGGCGCGGGCCAGTCCATCAGCGTCTGGAGGAGGCGGTGCAGGTCGGCGGCGGCCTCGAGGTCGGTGCCGCGGGTGACCAGCGTCACGCCCGACGCCGCGTCGTCATGGGTGGCGCAGAGATGGTAGCTGGCGGGCGCGTCGCGGCGGCCGAGCACCACGTCGCCGAAGCGCGCGGGATGGCAGTCGGTCAGCCGGCCGTCGAACCCCTGCCGATGGAGCGGCCGGTCCGTCGATGCCAGGGCCGCGGCGATGTCGAGCCGCCAGGCATGGGGTTCGCCGCCGGCGATCCTGGCGGCACGTTCCGCCGGGCCGAGCCCGCGGCAGGTGCCGGGGTAGAGCGGCGCGCCATCTGGATCGGAGAGGGCCGGTTCGTGCGGCGCGCCGGCGCTGGCCGCGATCTCGCGGGCGATCGCGGCGCGCGTGCAGAAGCACGGATAGACCAGTCCGCGCGCCCGCAGGCCGTCGAGCGCGGCGCGATAGGCGTCGGTGTGGCGGGACTGCCGACGCATGGGACCGTCGTGGCGCAGGCCGAGCCAGGCGAGGTCCTCGAGGATGGCCGCCTCCCATTCGGGTCGGCAGCGGGTGGGGTCGATGTCCTCGATCCGGAGCAGGAAGCGGCCGCGGAGTCGACGCGCCAGGTCATGCGCGAAGATCGCCGCGCGGGCATGGCCGAAATGCAGGGGGCCGGTCGGGCTCGGCGCGAATCGGGTGACGATCGGAGGCATGTTCAATGAGTTGCGGCGCGGTCCGATGACAAGGCGATGACGTCGTCGCCCAAGTCGCGGCACTCACGTTGCTTGCCTTGCCGGGGCGTGGAGGCTCTGACATAAGGACGGTCAGGTCGTTGGCTGCGAAGGAATGCTTTCGCCACTTCAGGCGGAACCTTCTCTGGTTGCCCTTGAGGATTGCGCCATTGCTTGATGGCAGTCAGCACTTCCCGGCTCTTGTGCTCAACGCGGATTTCCGCCCGTTGTCGTATTTTCCGCTGTCGGTCTGGTCGTGGCAGGACACGGTCAAGGCGGTGTTCCTTGATCGGGTCAGCGTGCTGAGCGAATACGACATGCGCGTGCGGTCGCCGTCGCAGTCGATCCGGCTGCCCAGCGTGATCGCGCTGAAGGACTACATCCCGAGTGCGCGCAAGCCGGCGTTCACGCGGTTCAACGTGTTCCTGCGCGACAATTTCTCCTGCCAGTACTGCGCGGACAAGCTGCCGACGCATGAGCTCACCTTCGACCACGTGATCCCGCGCAGCCGCGGCGGCCGCACGACATGGGAGAATGTCGTCACCGCGTGTGGCACGTGCAACCTGCTGAAGGGCTCGAAGCTCTCGCGCGAATGCCGGATGTTCCCGCGCAAGAAGGTGGTGCAGCCGACCACGTGGGAGCTGCAGGAGAACGGGCGGGCCTACCCGCCGAACCATCTCCACGAGAGCTGGCGCGACTACCTCTACTGGGACATCGAGCTCGAGAGCTGAAGAAGTCCAGGGCGAAGGCGCACCGGCCCAGGACCTGCCGACTGAAGTCATGGAGGTCCAGGATCGACACGATCCTGGCGGGGTCTGGGGCAGAGCCCCAGTCTTTAACGCGGCCGCGCCCGGTGATTGCATGGCCACCGCGCGGGCGACAGACGGGGGACGCGCGATCTTGCACCTGGCCGAGCTTCGAATCTTTCCGGTCAAGGCGCTGCGCGGGGTCGGTTGCGCGGCAGCGCGCGTCGAACCCTGGGGCCTCGCGGGCGACCGGCGCTGGATGGTGGTCGACGCCGTGGGCCGCTTCCTCACGCAGCGCGAGCATCCCGCGATGGCTCGCATCCAAGCCAGGATGTCCGCCCGCGGCCTCGACCTGCAGGCCGGCGAGCGTCGCGTGGCGGTGCCGTTTCCCGATGCGGGCGCCGAACGGATCGGGGTCACGGTGTGGCAGGACGTGGTCGCGGCGCGGGTCGCGTCCCGGCAGGCGCATGCGTTGCTCGGCGAGGCGCTGGGCCTGCCCTGCCGCCTGGTCTGGCTGCACGACACGCAGGCGCGCGCGACGGACGGACGATACGCGCCGGCGGGCAGCACAGTCAGCTTCGCGGACGCATTTCCACTGCTGCTGGCGTCGCAGGCCTCGCTCGCCGACCTGAACGCGCGGCTCGCAGCGCCGATCCCGATGGGACGGTTCCGGCCCAACGTCGTGATCGAGGGTGCGGCGGCGTGGGAAGAGGATGGCTGGCAGCGCATCCGCATCGGCGAGGCGGCGTTCGCGGTGGTCAAGGCCTGCGAACGCTGCGTCATCACCACGATCGATCCGGAAACCGGCGAGCGACCCGACCGGACCGAGCCGCTGCGCACGCTCGCACGCTTCCGTCGCGATGTGCGCGGCGGCGTGATGTTCGGGCAGAACCTGGTGCCGGAGACGGGCGGCACGATCCGGGTCGGCGACCCGGTCGAGGTGCTGGCGCGCGGAGCGTCGAACGTCGTGCTCGAGGCTTGCCCGGCATGAACTTCATCATGTGCCGTATGAGTTCCGTGGGCAGGAAGACTTGTTCTTTCTTGAAAGAAAGAACCAAAGAACTTCTATCCTTTGGGGTTCCGACATAGGCGGGCGGCAGCGTTCGAATGGATAAAGTCTTTTTGCTTCTTTTTCTTCAGAAAAAGAAGACCTTCTTCAATCACGCCCGGCGAGCGCCGTCAGCCTGTCCAGCCCCTCGTCGCTCCCCTGCACCGCAAGACGCTCCGCACGGCTGAGCGTCCGGACCGCGCCGTCGAGATCTCGCGCGGCGGAGAGTTTCGCAAGTCCGGTGAGCAGATCGTGATTGTCGGCGTCCGGCGTCGGCAGCATGGCGCGGTGGGCACGCGCGAGGACCGGGTCGCGGAACAGGTCCTCGAGGCTCGTCTCGCCGGCGCCGCGGAGTTCGGCCGCGAGCGCGTTGGCGCGCGCGAGGACCGGCGGCGGGGCTTCCTCCTCGGGGATGCGCAGAAGGCCTGCGGCGCGCAGGCGCTCGCCGACGACCCGCGACGCGGTGAGGCTCACGAGCGGGACGGCGAGCACGAGGCCCACCACCACGGGAAGCATCCAGAGCAGCAACGGCCACGACACCGCGTAGGCGGCGATGGCGAGGGCGAGCCCGAGTGCGGTGTGCCCGCGATAGGAGCGCCAGACCGCGGCGAGCGGGATGGAGCCGTCGTCGCGGCGCTGCGCGTTCCATCCGGAGTCGCGGCCGGCGAGGATGGAAATCACGGCACCGGTCTGCAGCAGCATGGCGATGGGAGCGATGAGCGCGCCGAGCACGGTCTCGATCGCGAGTGACCCGAGCGCGCGGGCGGTGCCCCCTGAAGCGCGCCGCGCCGCGCGATTGGCGAGGAGGGCGATCACGGCGAGGAGTTTGGGCGAGAACAGGAGCGCCATGGTACCAACAAACACCCATTTCGCGAGCACGGGATCGACGCGGGGCCAGTTGGGGAAGAGCGTTTTCGCGGTTCCGAAATAGATCGGACGTACGAAATGCGCCTGCAGCGAAATCAGGATGCCGGCGAGCAGGAACAACAGCCAGAGCGGCGAGGTCATGTAGGAGCCGATCCCCATCATCATGTGCAGGCGGCTCACCCAATGGAGACCGCGCGCACCCACGATCTTGCTGTGCTGCAGGTTGCCCTGCGCCCAGCGGCGGTCGCGGATGGCGATGTCGGTGAGCGAGGGCGGCGATTCCTCGAAGGAGCCGACCAAGCCCGGCACCATGTGGATGGCCCAGCCGCCGCGCCGCATCAGGGCGGCTTCGACGAAATCATGGCTGAGGATGTGGCCGCCGAACGGTTTGCGGCCGGGCAGATGCGGCAGGCCGGCCTGCGCGGCGAACGCGGCCGTACGGATGATCGCGTTGTGACCCCAGTAATTGCCTTCCGAGCCGTGCCACCAGGCGATGCCGTACGCGATCATCGGTCCATACACGCGGCCGGCCCATTGCTGCATGCGGGCGAACAGGGTGCAGCCGTTGACGATCACGGGCAGCGTCTGGATCAGGCCCACGCCGGGATGCGCTTCCATCGCGGCGGCGAGGCGCACGAGCACGGAGCTGGCGACCACGCTGTCGGCGTCGAGCGTCACCATAAACGGATACGCGGCCCCGAAACGGCGCACCCACTCGGCGACGTTGCCGGCTTTCCGCTCCGTGTTCTTGCCGCGGCGGCGATAGAAGATGCGTGCACCCGCATCGCCGAGACGTGCGCGCAACGTCAGAAAGGCGCGTTCCTCGGCGATCCAGACATCGGGGTCGGTGGTGTCGCTGAGGATGAACACGTCGAAATTCGCGAGGCGATCGGCGTGGCGGAGATCCTCGACCATCGCCTGCAACGCCGCGCAGACACGCGCGGGGTCCTCGTTGTAGGTCGGCATCAGCAGTGCGGTGCGCGCGGTGAGTGCCGGGAGCGGGCCGTTGGTGGTGATGCCGAGCGAGAGGCCGCCGCCGCGGACGAGCAGGAAAAACCCCGCGACCGCGCTGGTCCAGGCGAGAGCGATCCAGGCGAACAGCGCCACGAACAGCACCACGACGATCACGCCGAGGGCCGTCGTGCCGGCGCCGTTCAGCACCTGGTTCATCTCGGTGGTGCCGTAGGCGGCGATCGCGGCGGCGCCGCCCACGACCAGGAGACGCCGCCACGCGAGCGTCGCGGGTGCGGTCGCGGGACGATCCGAGCGCTGCGGACGCGCGCGGAGCGACTGCGGCTCCATCGCGAGAGGGGCCTCGTCGGGGAGCCCGCGAAAGGCGGGGCTCAGCTCGTCCAACGGTAGATCCATGTCTCGGTGAGCGGTCCGCCACTTCCTCCATTCGGGTCGCTCAAAAGTCGGCAATGCATGTCGATCAGCTTTTCGGAACCGGGCTCGAGCTCGAACATGATGCGCCAGCCGCCGATATCCGGGTTCGGCTCGGAGACGACGTTCCTGAACTGGCCTTTCGAGACGCCGACATCGGCGGTCAGGTGCAGGCCGGGATCCTTCAAGGGACCGCCCGAGAAATCGACCACGATCTGGCGCGTGTGGCGATCAGGCCCGGCGCCGATGCGGGTGTCGGCGACACGGCCGAGCGGCGTCGGCAGCGGGCAGTCCCAGCCCCAGTGCATGCGGTAGGTGAAGTTGTACTCGCCGTGGGCGGCGAGCTTTTCGCGCGGCCGCCAGAACGCGACCATGTTGTCGTTGACCTCGTTGATCGTGGGCAGCTCGATCACGTCGAGCGCGCCCTCGTTCCAGCCGCCCACCGGCTCGATGAACAGGCTCGGGCGCTTCTCGTAGCGCAAGGCCAGGTCCTGATAGTCGGCGAACGCGCGCTTCCTCTGCATCATGCCGAAGCCGCGCGGGCTGCTGTCGACGAAGGCGCTGAACTGCAGGTCGACGGGGTTGTTCAGCGCGCGAAAGATCTGCTCGCCCGAGCCGGTCCAGAACGAGATGCCGTCGCTGTCATGGGCGGCCGGCCGCCAGTCGTCGAAGCGCTCGTGGTTGTTGGCGTCGAAATCGAACATGCCGGTCAAGGGCGCGATGCCGGCATCGAGGATGTCGGTGCGCGGGAAGAGCGTCACCTCGGTGTCGAACACGGTGGTCTCGCCGGCGCGGATGGTGAAGCGGTAGGCGCCGGTGGCACTCGGCGTGTCGAGCAGCGCGTGTACCACCACCGTGTCGGAGTTCGGTGCCGGCCGCTCCAGCCAGAAGGCGCGGAAGCGGGCGAACTCCTCGCCGTGCGAGCTGCCCGTGCCGATCGCCAGGCCCCGGGAGGAGAGGCCGTAGTTCTGGCCTTTCGCCACCGCGCGGAAATAGCTTGCTCCCTGGAAGACGCAGAACTCGTCGAAGTAGTCGGCGCGGTTGATCGGCGCGTGGATGCGGAGGCCGGAGTAGCCGACATCCTCGGGCACGCGGAGCTTGGGGTCGTCGTAGTCGAACACGTCGGGGCTTGAGGGGACGAAGCTCGCCTGCCCGTCCGCCACCTGGAACATGTCGACGCGCTCGGCATAGAGGTAGCCGCGCGGCAGGAACTGCACGTTGAAGCGCAGATGCTGGTCGCCCCAGAGCGCGTGGTCCTGGCGGTAGCGGATGCCGCGATACGCGTCCCAGTCGAGATGGGCGAAGGCGGGCGGCAGATGCGTGTCGGGCTTCTCGTAAGGCGCGTGCGCGAGTGCCCGCGCGAGGTCGCGCACGGTCGAGCCGTCGAACGGACCGGGCGCGGGGCGCGAGGCCGCGGCGTTCTTCGCGTGCGCGACCCCACCGGAGGCGGCCAGGAGCGAGGCGGCCGTGCCCCAGCGGACGAGTTCTCGACGATGCACGCGTGATCCTTGTGTTCAGCGAACGGCAGCATGCCGGGATTCGGTGGCGTTTCCGAGGCGCCTTTCCCGTAGCGTGCGGACATTCAGCGAGGGTTGAGGCGGTAAGGAAGGCCAGGGCTCTGCCCTGGACCCGCCAAGGGGCAGTCGCCCCTTGGATCCCCTTGACTTAAGAAGCGGTTCTAAGGGCTCGCCCTTAGCGGGGTCCAGGGGCAGAGCCCCTGGCCTTCTTCTGGAGTCGCGCCGTCCGCGAATCGTGAGTATCGCATCTTCCGTTTGTTCTCTATATGTTCCTCCAGCGACGCCTGAGGAACGACACACCCTCAAGCGCCAAAAGAGCTTCAGGAACAGTGTGATGGACGGCGCTGTACACGTAACAAGCGAGGCAATCCACGAACTTCGTGCAACGATCGCACGCCTGGAGCGCGGCAAGCGTGCCAAGCGCGCCGAGACGGGTGCCGCGGCACTCGGCTTCGGGGTGGACGAGATCGACGCGCACCTTCCCGGTGCCGGCCTGGCCCCCGGCCTGCACGAGATTGCAGGGCGTGGTCGCGACCTGCAGGCGGCCACCACGCCGGCGCTGCTGGCGGGCTCGCTGTTCGCGCACGGGCCCCGCTGCCGCGCGCCGGTGCTCTGGGTGGTGGAGCGGCGCGACCTGTTCATGCCGGGCCTGGCCGCGACCGGGCTCGCGGCCAACCGCGTGCTGATGGTGGAGGCCGGCCGCGACGCACTCGCCGTGACCGAGGAGGCTGCGCGCACGCCGGGCCTGGCGGGGGTGGTGTTCGAATGGGGCGGCCGGCTGGGGCTGACCGCCTCGCGGCGCCTTCAGCTCGCGGCCGAGGAAGGCGGCGTGCCGGTGATCGCGATCCGGCGCCCGCATGTGGCCGCCCCGCCGGGCACGGTCTCGCCGGTCGACGCGCCGAACGCGGCGCTGACCCGCTGGCGCATCGCCACCCTGCCCTCCCGCCCGGTCGACCCGATCGAGACGGGCCCTTTCACCCTGACGATGGGCCGCGCGCTGTGGCGGCTCGAGCTCGTGCGAGCGCGTGGTGCCGAGCCCGCCTCCTGGATCGTGGAGGCCTTCGATGAGACGGGTCGTCTCGCTCTTCCTGCCGTATCTGCCGACCGAGCTGCTGTCCCGCATCTCGCCCTCCTCCCCCCCCTTGATCTCATCCGGCGAGGTGCCGGCGGCTGGGCCCCTGGTGACCTCGTGGCATGACGGCCGCCGCCGGGTGATCGCGTCGGCCTCGCCGGAGGCGGCTTCCCTCGGGCTCCGGCCCGGGCTGCCGCTCGCCGAGGCGCAGGCGCGCGTGCCGGGGCTGGTGGTGCGCGAGGGGGCACCCGCGCGCGAGGCGGCGGCGCTGCGACGGCTGGCGCGGCTCTGCCAGCGCTACGCGCCGCACACCGCGCCCGCCGCCGAAGGCGTGCTGATCGACGCCACGGGATGCGCGCATCTGTTCGGCGGCGAGCGGCGCCTGCTGGAGACGGTGGTGGGCGACCTGGCCGCACTCGGTTTCACGGCGCGCGCGGCGATCGCGGCGACGCCCGCCTGCGCGCACGCGGTGGCGCGGTTCGGAACACAGGGTGGCGGTGCACCCGTGGTGGTGGTGCCGGGGGACGAGGCGGGGTCGTTGGCACCTCTGCCGATCGAGGCGCTGCGGATCGAGGCGGACACGGCGACCGGCCTGCGACGGCTGGGGCTGGGCACGGTCGGCGCGCTGGCGCGCCTGCCGCGGGCGCAGCTGGGGCGGCGTTTCGGGGCGGCGCTGATCCTGCGGCTCGACCAGGCGGCCGGGCGGGTGTTCGAACCGATCGGGCCCGACGCGCCCGAGCGCGCGGTCGCGGCCAGGCTGGGTTTCGTCGAGCCGCTGCTGACGGCGGACGCGTTCACCGCCGTGATCGTGCGGCTGGCGGACGACGTGGCGCGCCAGCTCGAGCGCGCGTCGCTGGGTGCGCGACGGCTCGAGCTCGGCTTCGAGCGGGTGGACGGGGTGCGTGCCCTCTTGCGCGCGGCGACCGCTCGACCGGTGCGCGATCCGGCCCTGCTCGCGCGCCTGCTGACGGCCAAGCTCGAGACGGTGGATCCGGGGCTGGGCGTCGAGGCGATGTTCTTGCGCGTGCGGCGCGCGGACGGGCTCGATCCCCAGCAGGAGGCCAACGCGCTCGCCGCCGGCGACGGGTCGGCACTCGACACCGTGGCCCCGCTGGTCGACAGCCTGGCCAACCGGCTCGGGCTCGATCGCGTGTGGCGCGAGGCGGCGGTGGAAAGCGACGTGCCAGAGCGGTCGGTGGCGCGGATCGAGCCGCTGGCCCGGCCCGACGACACCGCCTGGCCGGAACAGCTGCCGCGGCCGGTGCGGCTGATCGATCCGCCGCAGCCGGTCGCCGTGATGGCGCTGATGCCCGACCACCCGCCGGCGAGTTTCTTCTGGCGGCGCGTGCGCCACCGTGTGCGCCACGCGGATGGGCCGGAGCGGATCGCGGGGGAATGGTGGCGGGCACCCGGCGAGGTGCGGGGCTTAAGGGATTATTTTTGCGTCGAGGACGAGGCGGGGGGACGGTTCTGGCTGTTCCGGCGTGGCGACGGGATCGATCCCGAGACCGGGGATATGCGGTGGTTCATCCATGGGTTGTTTTAAGGCCAGGGGCGTCATGCCGAAGGCGTGCTGCGCACGGGCCCTGGACCGAGCTCAAGGGTAGTCACCCTTAGAACCCGTTTGTTTAAGTCATGGGATCCAAGGGGTGACTACCCCTTGGCGGGTCCAGGGCAGAGCCCTGGCCTTCTTTGCCTGAGGATTGTCGATGGCAAACTACGTCGAGCTGCAGGTGACGACGAACTATTCGTTCCTGCGGGGTGCGAGCAGTCCGGAAGAGTTGTTCGTGCAGGCCAGGGATTTCGGTTACTCGGCGATCGGGATCGCGGACCGCAACACGGTGAGCGGGATTGCGCGTGCGCATCACCGGGCGCGGGAGGCGGGTTTGCGGCTCGTGATCGGGTGCAGGCTCGATCTCGCGGATGGCCCATCGGTGCTGGTCTATCCCGAGACGAAGATGGGCTGGTCGTCGCTGTGCCGGTTGCTCACGGCGGGACGTGCGCGGGGCAAGACTGAGTGGGACCTTGGCTGGGACGATTTTCTTCGCGGTGCTGACGGACTGCTCGCCGTGCTACTGGCGGACCGTGCCGACGAGACGGCCGCGCGCCTGCTCGGCGAGTTGGCGGACGGCCTGCCCGGCCGCACCTGGCTCGCGTTGACGCTCGAGCGGCGGCCGGACGACGCGATGCGGTTGCGCGCGCTCGCGCGGCTTGCGGCGGAAAAGAACGTGCCCGCGGTGGTGACCGGCGACGTGCTGTATCACACGCCGGCGCGGCGCATCCTGCAGGACGTCGTCACCTGCATCCGCGAGGGCTGCACGATCGACGATGCCGGGTTCCGCCGCGCGCGTTCGGTCGACCGGCATCTACAGGCGCCAGCGGAGATGGTCCGCCTGTTCGAGCGACATCCCGAGGCGGTGGCCGAGACCGAGGTGCTCGCCGCGCGTGCGCGCTTCTCGCTCGACGAGCTCCGCTACCAGTATCCGGACGAGCGCGAGCGGCCGGACGAGACGCCGCAGGCGGCCCTCGAGCGGCTGTGCCGCGAGCGGCTGCCCCGTCGATATCCCACCGGCACGCCGCCCGACGTCGAGAAGCAGGTCCGCTACGAGCTGGATCTCATCGGCAAGCTCGGCTACGCGCCTTATTTCCTGACCGTCCACGCGATCGTGCGCGAGGCGGAGCGGCGCGGCATTCTGTGTCAGGGCCGCGGCTCGGCGGCCAACTCTGCCGTCTGCTACGTGCTCGGCGTCACCGCGATCAATCCCGCCGAATCACAGCTCCTGTTCGAGCGGTTCATCTCCGCCGACCGTGGCGAACCGCCCGATATCGACATCGATTTCGAGCATGAGCGGCGCGAGGAGATGATCCAGTGGGTCTACCAACATTACGGACGCGACCGGGCATCTTTGTGCGCCACCGTGATGCGGTTCCGGTCGCGTGGCGCGGTGCGCGACGTGGGCAAGGTGCTGGGGCTTCCGGAGGACGTGACCGGCGCACTGGCCTCGCAGGTCTGGGGCTGGTCCGAAGAGGGCGTCGACGAGGAACATGCGCGGGCGCTCAACCTCAACCTCGACGACCGGCGCCTGCGCCTCACGCTGGCGCTCGCGCGCGAGCTGATCGGGTTTCCGCGCCAGCTCGGCACGCATCCGGGCGGCTTCGTGCTCACCACCGACCCGATCACCGATCTCGTGCCGGTGGAGCCAGCGGCGATGGCGAACCGGCACATCATCGTCTGGGACAAGGACGATATCGACACGCTGGGATGGATGAAGGTCGATCTGCTGGGCCTCGGCATGCTCGGCTGCATGCGGCGCGCCTTTGAACTGCTTGCGGAACATCGCGGCGATGCGCGGGAGATCGCGACGATCCCGACAGACGACAAGAAAACCTTCGAAATGATCCAGCGGGCCGACACGCTCGGCACGTTCCAGATCGAGAGCCGCGCGCAGATGTCGATGCTGCCGCGCCTGAAGCCGAAGGAGTTTTATGACCTGGTGATCCAGGTCGCGATCGTGCGGCCGGGCCCGATCCAGGGCGACATGGTGCATCCGTATCTGCGACGTCGCGACGGGATCGAGACACCCGACTACGTGAAGCCGGAGTTGGAGAAGGTGCTGTCCAAGACGCTCGGCGTTCCATTGTTCCAGGAGCAGGCCATGCATGTCGCGATCGTCTGCGCGGGGTTTACCCCGGGCGAAGCGGACCAGCTCCGCCGCTCGATGGCGACGTTCAAGATGACCGGCGGCGTGCACGAGTTTCGTGACAGGATGATCGAGGGAATGGTCAGGAACGATTACCCGCGCGATTTTGCCGAGCGCACGTTCAAGCAGATCGAGGGCTTCGGCTCCTACGGTTTTCCCGAGAGTCACGCGGCATCGTTCGCGCTGATCGCCTATGCGAGTTCCTGGATGAAGTGCCACCATCCGGACGTGTTCTGCGCGGCACTGCTCAACGCGCAGCCGATGGGATTCTATGCGCCGGCACAGGTGGTGCGCGACGCCGCCGAGCACGGCGTGCCGATCCGGCCGGTCTCGGTCGATGCGAGCGAATGGGACTGCATGCTCGAGCCTGCGGAAGGGAATTTCCTCGCCGTGCGCCTCGGTTTTCGCATGGTGCGCGGCCTGTCGGAGGCGCATGGCCAGGCGATCGCGGCGGCGCGGCGCTGCGGTCCGTTCGCGTCCATCGAGGAATTGCGACGACGTGCGGAGGTGCCGCGCGCGGCACTCAGCCATCTCGCCGCCGCGGACGCGTTCGCCTGCCTCGGCCTCGCGCGCCGCGACGCGCTCTGGATGGTCGAGGCGCTCGACGACGCGGCGCTGCCCTTGTTCGCCGCCGCCGATCGCGGCCGCACGCCGCGCCCCGAGATCGTAGAGACGGAGCGCGTGGTTCTCCCCTCGCTCACTGAAGGGGGCGAAGTCGTCGAAGATTACCGCCACGTCTCGCTCTCGCTGCGGCGCCACCCGCTTGCGTTCCTGCGCGCCGAGTTCGATGAGCGCGGCATGGTGCGCACCGCTGACTTGGCCGCCATCCGCGACGGCGCGCGCGTGACCGTGCCGGGTATCGTGCTCGTGCGGCAGAAGCCGGGCTCGGCCAATGGTGTGATGTTCATGACACTGGAGGACGAGACGGGCATCGCCAACGTCATCGTCTGGCCCACGCTGTTTGAGAAGCAACGCCGGCTGATCCTGTCGGCGGCGGCGATCGCGGCGCAGGGCCGCGTGCAGCGCCAGGGCAGCGTGATCCACCTGGTGGCCGACCGGCTCATCGACCTCACGGCGCCGTTCGCCCGCATCGGCCAGGCCGACGCGCCGCCCATGAACTGGCGCACCGGCCGCGGCGACGAGGCGCGCCACGGCGGCAGCCCGGACGCGCGCGACAAGAAGGGTCCGCTGCGGCCGCGCGACATTTATTGCCCGGATCGCGACACGCAGGGTGCGACCGGCTCGCGCGAGACGATCCGGGTGAAGACGCGGGATTTCCGCTGAGCGTCTGGCAGAAGAAGGCCAGGGCTCTGCCCTGGACCCGCCAAGGGACAGTCGTCCCTTGGAACCCTGATTGTTGAGGTTGTTCCCTGGCGAAGCCTGAAACTATAGACTTTGGCTAACGCATTCCATCTCCAGCGCCTGTACTCCAGTAGGGGGTTTTAAGGGCTCCGCCCTTAACGGGGTCCAGGGGCAGAGCCCCTGACCTTCTTCTTCACGCGAGCATCGGTTCCAGGTCCGGATCGCCCTTGGCCATCGCCGTCCGGTTACGGCGTGAAATCGGGATGATCCGGTCCGAGGCGCAGCCGGCCCTCGCCGTGCCGCGCGATGATGTACTCGACGATGGCAGCAGATTCCGCCAGCAGCAGCCGTCATCCTCGATCACCGGTGCGGCGCCGAGCGGGTGCAGCGCGCCCAACGCGGGCGGCGAGAGGAGCGTCGCGTGATCCCGCTCGTGCAGCTTCAGCTCGTAGGGAACGCCCAGCTCTTCGCAGAGCCAGATGATCCGTTCGGACTGCGAATGTCCCAGGTGATGGACGGTCAGCATCGCCGGTGTTCCTGGCTAGCGGTCAGAAATGGCTGTAGCCGGCGCGACGGATCGGCAGCTTCGCGCCTCGCTCGTCAAGCAGCGTCACGCGTGCGGGACCGTGCGCGACACGGCCGATCCGGGTCACCGGGACGCCGGCAGCCCGCGCGGCCGCCTCGAGAACGGCGGCGGAGGCCGCAGGCACCGTGAACAGGAGCTCGTAGTCGTCGCCGCCGGTGAGGCAGGTCTCGAGCCAGGCGGGACCGCACGCGCGGGCTGCCGGCGACAGCGGCACGAGATCACGTTCGATCGCGACGGCCGCGCTCGAGGCACGCGCGAGATGCCCCGCGTCCTGCAGCAGCCCGTCCGAGACGTCGATGGCACTGGTCGCCAGGCCACGCAGCGGAAAGCCGAGCCGGGGACGCGGGCGGCGGTAGCGATCGGCGAGGTGCCCGTCCGGGTCCGGGACCTCGCCCCGGAGCGCACGCAGTCCGAGCGCGCCGTCGCCGATCGTGCCGGTCACGAAGAGGAGGTCGCCGGGCGCCGCCCCGCCGCGGCGCACGGCCTGGCCCTGCGGCACCTCGCCCACCACCGTGAGCGACAGCGCGAGCGGGCCTGCCGTTCCCGTGGTGTCGCCGCCGAGCAATGCGATGCCGAACGCCGCCTGGTCGGCGGCGAGGCCGGCTGCGAACGCCGCGAAGAACGCGTCGTCCCGGCCGGGCGGCACGGCGACGGTCATCAGGTAGCCGCGCGGTGCCGCCCCCATGGCGGCGAGGTCGGACAGGTTCACCCGCAGGAGCTTGCGCCCGATATCGCCGGGCGGGTCGTCGGCGAGGAAATGGACGTTCTCGATGATCGCGTCGGCCGCGAGCACGAGCTCCGTGCCGGGGGTGGGTATCAGCAGCGCCGCGTCGTCGAGCAGGTCGAGCGCGCCGGGACCTGCGAGCTTGCGGAAATGGCGGGCGATGAAGGCGAACTCGGCGGGGAGCTCCGCCGACCATGCAGCGTCCGTGCAGGACGATGCCGGCGGCACCTCAGGCATCGAACTCGGCCGGGCGCAGCGAGCGCGCGAGCTTGTCGAGCATGCCGTTGACCATTCGCGGCTCGTCGCCGTCGAAGAAGCCGTGCGCCACGTCGAGATACTCGTTGATCACCACGCGCGGCGGCGGACCGTCCGCCATGCCGAGCTCGGCGGCCCCGCAGCGGAGCACCGCGCGCAGCACCGGATCGAGCCGGCCGAACGGCCAGTCGGCCGGTAGCGTGTCGGCGAGCAGCAGGTCGATCCGATCCTGGTCGGCGACCGCGCCGCGGACGATCCGCGCGAACAGCCTGGCGTCGGCGTCGGGCACGCGGCCCTCCTCGAAGCCGTCGCCGAGCGTGCCGGTGCTGCCCTTGAGCTGGCCGAGGCGGTGGCGGACGAACTGGTCGATCACGGTTTCCGCGTTCTCGCCGCTCTGCTCGCTCTGGAACAGGGCCTGCACGGCGCCGACGCGGGCGGCCGTTCGGGGGCGCTTCCGCTCGGGCGTGCCAGCTTGGGGTTCGCTTACCATCGCGCCGTCATGGCCTGTTCATGGGCCCCGGTCCAGCGCCATGCCGGAGGCGTGCTTCCGGTCATGCCGGAGGCGTGCTTTCAAAAGATGCGAGCCGCGCCACGTAGCGGGCCAGCACGTCGATCTCGAGATTGACCTGGTCTCCCTGCGCCAGCGAGCCAAGTGTCGTGACGATCGCCGTGTGCGGGATGATGTTCACGCCGAAGCCGGTGGCCGAGACGTCGTTCACGGTGAGCGACACGCCGTCCACCGCGATCGAGCCCTTGCGCGCGATGAGTGGGGCGAGCGCGGGCGGCACCGTGAAGCGCAGGCGGAGCGAGCCCGCGTCCGGGGTCGCGTCCTCGAGCTGGCCCATGCCGTCGACATGGCCGGTCACGAGATGGCCGCCGAGCTCGTCGCCGAGCCGCAGGCTGCGCTCGAGATTGATGCGGGTGCCGCGGCGCCAGGTGCCGAGCGAGGTGAGCGAGAGCGTCTCGGCGGAGGCTTCGACGGCGAAGACGTGGCCGGCGAGGTGGACGGCGGTCAGGCAGCAGCCGGCGCAGGCGATCGAGGCCCCGAGCACGGCGCCGTCGAGAAAGCCTGGAGGTGCCTCGATCGTCAGGCGGGAGTCGCGGCCGCGGCCGAGCGGCTCGACCGCGGTGATGGTGCCGACGCCGGCGGTGAGGCCTGTGAACATGGGTTTCTCCGGCAAGGAAGGTTGGGGCTCCGCCCCGAACCCCGCCAGGATCGAGCCGATCCTGGACCTGCATGACTTAAGTGTGCAGGTCCAGGACTGCTTGTCCTGGCGGGTCCAGGGCAGAGCCCTGGCCTTCTACCTGTTCAGTCTGAACCGCTCGCCCTCCAGCGCATCCAGAAACTGCTCGAAATCCTTCGTCTCGCGGAAATCCCGATACACGCTCGCAAACCGCACATAGGCCACCGGGTCGATCCCCTTCAGCGTGTCCATCACCAGCTCGCCGATCTGGTTGCTGGTCACGTCCGCCTCCCCGGCCGCTTCGAGCCCTCGCACGATGCCGTTCAGCATCCGCTCGATCTGCTCCTCCTGCACCGGGCGCTTGCGCATCGCGATGCGGATCGACCTCGCGAGCTTGTCGCGGTCGAACGGCACCCGCCGCCCGTCCGACTTGACCACGGTGAGCTCGCGCAGCTGAACCCGCTCGATCGTGGTGAAGCGCTGTCCGCAATGCACGCAGGAGCGCCGGCGCCGGATGGCGCCGTTATCCTCGGTGGGACGGCTGTCCTTCACCTGCGTGTCCTCGTGGCCGCAAAACGGGCAGCGCATGGTCCTGAGCCTGAAACAGGCATCTCAGATGCCCGCGCGAACGCGCGATCACAAGAGCCGCGCGGACGCGCGATCACAAGAGCCGCGCGAACGCGCGATCACAAGAGCCGCGCGGTCACTCCGCCGCGGCGGCGAGCGGGGTCGGATCGACGAACACGCGGCCGTCCTCGCCGAGGTGCGCCGGGTAGACCGAGATCCGGCACTCCGTGCCGACGCCGCGGCCGGTGCGGAACTCGTAGGTGCGGTCGTGCAGCGGGCAGACCACGGTCGCCTCGTCGATCAGCCCGTCCCGCAGCGGACCCCGCCTGTGCGGACAGTCCGGCTGGGTCGCGAACACGGCGCCACCCCTGGTGTGGAACACCGCGATGCGACGGTCGCCGATCACGAACTCGCGTCCTTCGCCCGGCGGGATCTCGGACAGCGGCCCCACCGGCACAAAGCCGTCGCTCATCTAGGCCTCCACCGGATCGAGCACGGACTGGAACTGGTTGGCGGTCGCATTCTGGTCGCGGTCCTTCCACGGATCGCGCACGGCGCCGCGCGCCTCCAGCATGCGCTGGTCGAGATCGGCGCAGATGCCGTCGGCATCGTCGACCACCACGGCGCGGACACGGGCGAGGCCCATCCGTTCCATGAAGGTGTAGGTGCGCTCCTTCCACTTCGCATGCTCGCGGTAGTACTGGAAGAAGCGGTCGGAGACGCGCATCAGCTCCGCCTCGCCCTCGACTGTGCAGAGCAGGTCGCCCTTGCGGATATGCGCGCCGGCAGCGCCGCCCACGTAGATCTCCCAGCGATCGTCGCCGATCGCCACCGCGCCGAGATCCTTGACCATGGCTTCGGAGCAGTTGCGCGGGCAGCCGGCGGTGGCGAGCTTCATCTTCGCGGGGCTGTCGAGGCCGCGATAGCGCTGCTCGTATTTCACGGCCATGTCCATGGAATCGCCGAGGCCGAAGCGGCAGAACTCGGTGCCGATGCAGCTCTTGCAGGTGCGGTAGCTCTTGCCCCAGGCCCAACCTGCCGGCATGTCGAGATCGGCCCAGATTTCCGGCAGTTTTTCTTTCGGGATGCCGACCAGGTCGATGCGCTGGCCGCCGGTGAGTTTTACCAAGGGCACGTTGTGCTTCTTGGCGACTTCGGCAATGCGGATCAGCTCGTCGGGCGTGGTGATGCCGCCGGGCATCTCGGGGATGACGGAAAAAGTACCGTCCTTCTGGATGTTGCCGTGCACGCGGTCGTTGATGAAGCGGGCGTCGCGCTCGTCGATGTACTCGCCGGCCCAGATGGTGAGAAGAAGCGAGGCGAGCGCGGGCTTCGCGGCGGCATCCTCGCGCCCGTCGACCGACAGGGCGGCGAATACCGACGAGACCGAACGCAGGCCCTGCTCGCGGATCGCGGCCACGAGCTCGGGCTTGGCCAGCGGAACCGTGGGCACGTAATAGTGGACCGAGGGGTCGTCCTCGACGTCGCCGCCGCAGAAATGGGCGACAAGAGAAGAAACTTCGCCCTTGCACGAACCGCAGCCCATGCCGGCGCGGGTCGCCGCCATCACCGCTTTCGGCGTGCGCTTGCCGGACGCCACGCAGGCGCCGATCGCCCCCTTGGTGACGCCGTTGCAGTTGCAGACCTGCTGCTCGTCCGGCATCTCCTCGAGCGTCACCTTGGCGGCCGGCGCGCCGATATCGAACATCATCTCCAGGCGATCTTCGGGGATCGGGCTATCCCGATCGAAGGTCTGCATCAGGAACGCGGCCTTCGACAGGTCGCCCATCAGGATGCCGCCCACCAGGCGGCCGTCGCGCACGATCAGTTTCTTATAGGTGCCGTGCCGCGGTTCGATGAACTGGATGACCTCGTCGCGGTCGTCCTCCGGGTCGGTGATGCCCATCGAGGCGAGCTCGACGCCCATCACCTTGAGCTTGGTCGCGAGCTTCGAGCCATGATAGGCGGCGTGCTCGTTGATGCTGGTGAGGTGATCGGCCGCGACCTTCGCCTGCTCCCACAAGGGGGCGACCAGGCCGTAGACGCGGTCGCGATGCTGCGCGCACTCGCCCACCACGAACACGTCGCGGTCGTCGACCGAGCGCATGTCGTCGTCGACCACGATCGCGCGCTGCACGGTGAGGCCAGCGCGCTGGCCGATCTCTGCGTTCGGGCGGATGCCGGCCGAGATCACCACCATGTCGCAGGCGAGCGTCGAGCCGTCGGTGAAGCCGATATGCTCGATCGTGTCGCCGCCGAACACGCTGCGGGTGCGCTTGCCGAGATGGATGGTGACGCCCATCCGCTCCATCATCTTGCGGAGCAGCCCGGCCCCTTGCGCGTCGAGCTGCTGCTGCATGAGGTAGTCCCCGTTATGGACCACATGCACCTCGCAGCCATGGTTGAGCAGGCCGCGCGCCGCCTCGAGGCCGAGCAGGCCGCCGCCGATCACCACCGCGGTCTTGGCAGTCCTGGCCCCGGCGATGATGCCGTTGCAGTCGTCCAGGCTGCGGAACGCGAACACGCCCGGCCGGAGCGTGCCGTCGGCCTCGTGCACGCCGTCCATCGGCGGGATGAAGGCACGGCTGCCGGTCGCGATCACCAGCCTGTCGTAATGCGCGATCAGCCCCTTGTCGGAACGCACGCATTTCGCCGCGCGGTCGATGTCGGTGACGCGATGCCCGGCATGCAGCGTGATGTCGTTCTCGTCGTACCAGGCGAGCGGGTTGAGGAAGATTTCGCTCGCATCCGCGATCCCGCTCAGCATGTTGGACAGCAGGATGCGGTTGTAGTTTCCGTACGGCTCGTCGCCGAACATGGTGATGTCGTAGCGTTCGGCGCCGCCGCGCGCGATCACCTCCTCGACCAGGCGGGCGCCCGCCATGCCGTTGCCGATGACGACCAGCTTCTGCTTGAGCTGCACCTGCATGTCCATTGGTGGTGCTCCTTAGATCTCGAGAAGGCCGATATCGAGAACGATCGCGCCGATCGCACCTTCGGGGGCCGCGACCGACACCTGGACCGTGGTCTCGGGTTCCATGTCCTCGACCACCGACAGCGGCACGTGGATCGCCGATTTCGCACCCACGGGGAAGATGCGCATCACGCTTCCGCCGCGCGTCAGCGAGACGATGGCGAGTTCGGAACTGGAATTGCCGCCGCGGAAATAGATCAGCTGGGCGCGGCGGCTCATCGGCACCGTGTAGGCGAGTGCCACCAGCGGCGACGGCCTGTCGAGCCCGGCGCCGGCGAACTGAAACACGCCCTGGAGAAAACGGGGAACGCTCTCGATCATCATGCGTGCTCCTTGGCTTGGGTTGTCGTCGTGGGTCGCTGCGTGGCCGCGCCGGTTGCGCCCGCGTGCGCGCCTGCGACGCGCTCGACCGCGGCGGCGCAGACCTTGAACTCGGGAATGCGCGAGACCGGATCGAGCGCCGCGATGGTCAGGATGTTGGCCGAACCGGCACCACCCCAGTGGAAGGGCACGAACAGCGTGTCCATGCGGATCCCGGCGGTCAGCCGCGCGCGCAGCTCGACGTGGCCGCGCCTGGTCGTGAGCCGCACGAGATCGCCCTGCCCGATCGCGTGCATGCGCGCGGTCGAGGGATGGATCTCCACGAAGGGCTCGGGCTCGGCCTCGGCCAACTCGCGCACGCGGCGGGTCTGCGCGCCCGTCTGGTAGTGCGCCAGCAGCCGCCCGGTGGTGAGAAACAGAGGAAAATCCCGGTCGGGCATCTCGGCGGGATCGCGGTGCTGCACGGGATGGAAGCGGGCGCGCCCGTCCGCGTGGGCGAAGCGCTCGAGGAACAGGCGCGGGGTGCCGGCGTGGTCGGCCGTCGGGCACGGCCAGAACACGCCGCTCTGGCTGTCGATCTTGTCCCAGGTGATGCCGGTGTAATCGGCCGGGCCGCCGGCACTCGCGCGTCGCATCTCGGCGGCGATGTCGGCAGGGTCTTGAGCGAATGTCGAGCCGCAATCGAGCCGCGCCGCGAGGTCCGCCAGGATCTCCGGGTCGGTGCGCACGCCGGAAGGCGGCGCCACGACCTGCTGGCGGAGGATGACCCGGCCTTCGAGATTGGTCATGGTGCCGTCCTCCTCCGCCCACTGGGTGGTGGGGAGGACCACGTCGGCCAGCGCCGCCGTTTCCGACAGGAACATGTCGGACACGACCAGCAGATCGAGGGCGCCGAGCCGCTCGATCACGCCGGTGGCATCAGGGGCGGAGACCGCGAGATTGCTCGCCATCACGAGCAGGCCCCGCACGCGGCCGCCCATCTCATCCATCAGCTCCACGGCAGGCAGGCCCGGCCCCGGCAGCGTCGCGGGGTCGATGCCCCACACGCCGGCCACTGCCGCGCGGGCGACGGGGTCGTCGATGCGGCGGTAGCCGGGCAACTGGTCGGATTTCTGGCCGTGCTCGCGGCCGCCCTGCCCGTTCCCCTGCCCCGTCATCGCGCCGTAGCCGCAATGCTTGCGGCCGGCCTGGCCGATCGCCAGGAACAGGTTGATGAAGGACAGCACGTTGTCGGTGCCCGAGCTCTGCTGCTCGGTGCCGCGCCCGCTGAGCAGCATGGCGGTGGCCGCCTCCGCGAGCAGGTGGGTGGCCTCGGTGATCTTCTTGGCCGGCACGCCCGTGATGCGCTCGACGCGGTCGAGCCAGTACGACGCGGCGATGCGTCGCACCCGCTCGAACCCCTCAGTGCGGGTGTCGATGAAATGCCGGTCGATCAGGTTGTGCTGGAGCGCCACGTGCAGCATGCCGTTGGCCAGAGCAGCATCCGTGCCGGGCGTGAGCTGCAGGTGCAACGTCGCCACTCGCGCGGTCGGCGTCGCGCGCGGATCGACCACGATCAGCCGGCCGCCGCGCGCCCGTTGCCGCTCGAAATACTGCATGATCGGCGGCATCGTCTCGGCGGGATTGCCGCCGGTGAGCAGGATCGCTTCCGCGCCGGGGATGTCGTCGAGCGGGAACGGCAGGCCGCGATCGACGCCGAACGCGCGGATCCCCGCCGCCGCGGCGGACGCCATGCAGAAGCGTCCGTTATAGTCGATGTTGGCGGTGCCGAGCGCCACGCGGGCGAACTTGCCCAGCAGATAGGCCTTTTCGTTGGTCAGCCCGCCGCCGCCGAACACCGCCATCGCGTCCGGCCCGTGGGCGGCCTGGATCGCGCGGATCCGGCTGGCCACCAGGCCGAGCGCCTCGTCCCAGCTGCCTTCGCGCAGCGCGCCGCCGCGCCGGTCACGGATGAGGGGCGTCAGCAGCCGGCCAGGTGCCGTGAGAAGATCGCCCGCGGTCCAGCCCTTGCGACAGAGACCGCCCTTGTTCGACGGGAAGTCGCGCGGGGTCACGCCGAACAGCCCGTCCGCACCCCGGGTGACCGTCATCCCGCATTGCAGGGCGCAGTACGGGCAATGGGTATCGGCCTTGGGCGTATCGGCCTTGGGGGTATCGACCATGGGCGTATCGACCGTGGGCGAATCGGCCGAGGCAGGGGTCTCCATGCCGGGCGGAGAGGCGTGAGCGTCCGTGACCATTGCCTCGAATTTGAGCGATCCCTCGGATCCCGGCGCCTATTCCGAAGAACAGTGCTCCGTCCGAACCCCGGCAGCATGGCTCACCTCGGATAGATGGGGAAGCGTGCACACAGCGCGAGCGCTTTTTCTGCCACACGCGCCTCCGCCTGTTCGTTGGCGCCGTCGTTCGAGGCGGCCAGGCCTTCCAGCACCTCGTCGATCATCAGGCCCACCTCGCGGAACTCCGCGGTCCCGAAACCGCGCGTGGTGGCGGCGGGCGTGCCGAGCCGGACGCCCGAGGTCACCGCGGGCTTGGCCGGGTCGAACGGCACCGCGTTCTTGTTCGCCGTGATGCGGGCGCGCTCGAGGGAGCGCTCGGCGTCGCGGCCGGAGACGTTCTTCGGGCGCAGATCGACCAGCAGGAGATGCGTGTCGGTGCCGCCGGTGACGATCGCGAGGCCGCGCTCGGCCAGCGTCTCGGCGAGCACGCTCGCGTTGGCGACCACCGCGCGCTGGTAGGCGGCGAAATCGGGTCGCAGCGCCTCGCCGAACGCCGCCGCCTTGGCCGCGATCACGTGCATCAGCGGGCCGCCCTGCAGGCCGGGGAACACGGCCGAATTGATCTTCCTGGCGATGGGCTCGTGGTTGGTGAGGATCATGCCGCCGCGGGGCCCGCGGAGCGTCTTGTGGGTGGTGGTGGTCACGACATGGGCGTGCGGCAGCGGGCTCGGGTAGAGCCCCGTGGCGACCAGGCCCGCGAAATGCGCCATGTCGACCATGAACATCGCACCCACCTCGTCGGCGACCGCCCGGATCCGGGCGAAGTCGATGATGCGCGGGTAGGCCGAGCCGCCGGCGATGATCAGCTTCGGGCGCTCCGCGCGGGCCAGACGCTCGAGCTCCTCGTAGTCGAGCAGGCCGTCGTCGCGGCGGACGCCGTATTGCACGGCGTGGAACCACTTGCCGGTGAGATTGGGGGCGGCGCCGTGCGTCAGGTGGCCGCCCGAGGCGAGCGACATGCCCAGCAGCGTGTCGCCCGGGTTCAGCAGTGCCAGGTAGACCGCACCGTTGGCCTGGGCGCCCGAATGCGGCTGAACGTTGGCGAATCCGGCGCCGAACAGCGTTTTGGCGCGCTCGATCGCCAGCGTCTCGGCCACGTCCACCTCGCCGCAGCCGCCATAGTAGCGGCGCCCGGGATAGCCCTCCGCATATTTGTTGGTCAGCACCGAGCCCTGCGCCTCGAGCACGGCGGCCGAGACGATGTTCTCGCTGGCGATCAGCTCGATGCCGTCCTGCTGGCGGTGCAGCTCGGCGGTCAGCGCAGCCGCGAGTTCGGGATCTGTCTCGGCGAGCGGGGCCGAGAAGAAGCGGGCGAACGAGGCGGGTACGCCGGCGGCGTCATTCATCGGGGAAAACTCCTGCTGGCGGTCGGCGCCCGGCGCGCCCGGTCCGATCCCTGCATATGGCCTGCATATGGCCTGCACATAGCGGGGCGCCCGCGGGTTTGCGCGGGCGGCCGGTTGCTGTTCATGATCTGCTGCCCCAATACGCCGCTCCGCTTGCCCGCGAAACCGGCAATGCCGGCGTGCCCCCCGTCGCGGGGCACAAAAGAAGGAGAGAACGGACATGTCGGACGCCACCATCGGACCCGCCATCACGCGGCGAAAGACGATCGAGCAGCTGTCCGACCAGGGCGGGGGCGGCAACGCGCTCAAGCGCACGCTCGGACCCTGGGGGCTGGTGGCACTCGGCATCGGCTGCACGATCGGCGCGGGGCTGTTCTCGCTGACCGGCATCGCGGCGGCCGAGAATGCGGGGCCGGCGGTGACGCTGAGCTACGTGATCGCGGCGATCGGCTGCTCGTTCGCGGGGCTCTGCTACTCCGAGCTCGCGTCGATGATCCCGGTGGCCGGCTCCGCCTACACCTATGCCTACGCGACGATGGGCGAGCTGGTGGCCTGGATCATCGGCTGGGACCTGGTGCTGGAATACGCGGTGGGGGCGGCGACGGTGGCCACCTCCTGGTCCGCCTATCTCAACTCGCTGCTGCGCGATTTCGGCGTGAGCCTGCCGGGGCGCTTCATCGCCTCTCCCTTCGAGACCGTGAAGCTCGCCGACGGCAGCCATGCCGCCGGGATCGTGAACCTGCCGGCGATCTTCATCATCGCCGCGGTGTCGCTGCTGCTGATGCGCGGGATCACCGAGAGTGCGCGCGTCAACGCGGTGATCGTGGTGATCAAGGTCGCGATCGTGCTCGCCGTGGTGGCCGCCGGCGTGTCCTACATCGACACCAGGAACTACGTGCCGTTCATCCCGCCCAACACGGGAACGTTCGGCCATTACGGCTTCTCGGGCGTGATGCGCGCGGCGGGCACCATCTTCTTCGCCTATGTGGGCTTCGATGCGGTGTCCACCGCGGCGCAGGAAACCCGCAATCCGCAGCGCGACATGCCGATCGGCATCCTCGGGTCGCTGGCCATCTGCACGATCCTCTACGTCGCGTTCTCGCTCGTGCTGACCGGGCTGGTCAGCTACCGCGACATGGTGGGCGACGCCGCCCCCGTGGCGACCGCGATCGACCACACGCCCTTCCCCTGGCTTCACCTGCTGGTGAAGTTCGGCATCATCTGCGGCTTCACCTCGGTGATCCTGGTGCTGCTGCTGGGGCAGAGCCGGGTGTTCTACGCGATGTCGCGCGATGGCCTGCTGCCGCGCTTCTTCTCCGACGTGCATCCGACCTGGCGCACACCCTGGCGTTGCAACGCGCTGTTCATGGTGTTCGCAGGCCTGCTCTCGGGATTCCTGCCGATCAGCGAGCTCGGCCACATGACGTCGATCGGCACGCTGCTCGCCTTCTGCATCGTCTGCGGCGGCGTGATGATCCTGCGCCGCAGCGAGCCCGCGCGCACGCGTGCGTTCAAGACGCCGCTCAGCCCCTTGATCCCTATTCTCGGGATCTTCTCCTGCCTGGCCATGATGGTGTCGCTCGACATCCTCACCTGGATCCGGCTCGGGGTCTGGATGGTGATCGGGTTCGTGATCTACTTCACCTACAGCCGCCATCACGTGCGCAGCCTGGCGGGGGGCGGTGTGGCGCCGCGATGACCGTCGGCCGCTTTCCCGCAACCCGCCTCCGCCGCAACCGCCACGATGCGGCGACGCGGCGGCTGGTGGCCGAGAACCATCTGTCCGTCAGTGACCTGATCTGGCCGGTCTTCGTGCTGGAGGGCCGCTCGAGGCGCGAGCCGATTTCCTCGATGCCGGGGGTCGAGCGCGTGTCGCTCGACCTGCTGGCGGGGCATGTGGCGGAGGCGGCGCGTCTCGGCATTCCGGCACTCGCCCTGTTCCCCGTGACGCCGGTCGAGCAGCGCGACGCGGAAGGCACGGAGGCCGTGAATGCCGACAACCTGATGTGCCGCGCCGCGCGCCTCCTCCGCCAGGAATGTCCCGACATGCTGCTGGTGGGCGACGTGGCGCTCGATCCCTATACCAGCCACGGCCATGACGGGGTGATCCGCGAGGGGCGCATCGCCAACGACCTGTCGGTGGGTGTGCTGGCGGCCCAGGCCGTCAACCAGGCGGCCGCAGGGATCGACATCGTGGCACCCTCCGACATGATGGACGGCCGCATCGGCGCGATCCGTGCGGCGCTCGACGAGACGGGCCTGACCGACACGCGCATCATGAGCTACGCCGCGAAATACGCCTCCGCCTTCTACGGCCCGTTCCGCGACGCGCTCGGCTCGGGCGGGCTCCTGAAGGGCGACAAGTCGACCTACCAGATGGACCCTGCCAACTCCGACGAGGCGCTGCGCGAGGTCGAGCTCGACCTGCTCGAAGGGGCCGACATGGTGATGGTCAAGCCGGGCATGCCCTACCTCGACATCGTGCGCCGCGTGCACGAGCGCTTCGCGGTGCCCACCTTCGCCTACCAGGTGTCGGGCGAATACGCGATGATCGCGGGAGCGGCCGAGCGCGGCTGGCTGGATCGGGATCGCGCGGTGATGGAAAGCCTGCTCGCGTTCAAGCGTGCGGGCGCCGCGGGCGTGCTGACCTATTTCGCGGTCGAGGCGGCGCGTCTGATCAGGGACTAGGCCCGCCCGCCCGCCGTGCTTCGAGCGACTTCGAAATATCAAAAATGACGGGTCTTGCGCGGCAACAATGACGACCCGGTGGCGCGTCCTGCCCACGCGCATCGATGCCGTATCGAAAACATGCGAGACGAGGACTATATTCCTTCGATGCGAACCGGCCGGTCGGATGCTGCACGCGGGACGGCATTTCTGCATCATTTTGTATCTTCGGCCTTGTCATCCAATGTGGCGGCACAGGGCCCACTGAAAGAAACGGTGTGACGTCGACGAGTTTGACGTGCGGCGCCTAATAACATGTCGACATGCTTGCGCGGCGCAACTCGGTGCGTTAGTTGCTGCTTGCGACTAACTTCACTGCGCCGGGGTTTTCCGATGAATTCGAGCCGATCATTCACGTTCGTCCTGGGACTCGCAACGATCGCCGCGATGAAAACGGCGAGTGCGCAAACCTTCACTTTCCCTCATCCGGTCGTGCTCACCACCGATGTCGGAGCGACCGCCAGCGCGTCAGGCGTCGCGGTCAATCTCACCGGCCAGGGATCTGGAACGAACGGGCCGGCGACGGCGCAGTTCGGCGTCAACATGGGCTGCGCGAAGGACAACTGGGAGACGACCAGCAGCGTCGGCGAGATCGACTGCGTCAACATCGCGCTGCATCAGGGTGGTCCCGGCAGTGACGGCAGCGGCATCCTCATCGGCGCCGAGAATACCGGCCAGGGCTTCATCAACGATATCGAGATGGTGGCGAGCACCCTCAATCCGTCGACCGGCCAGACGCCTTATTACGTCGACCTGCAGCTGGGCGAAGTGACGTCCGATGCGCGGATGTATGGCGCGGTGGTCAACGCGCTCGACGGCGCCGGCCAGTCCGCGTTGTTCGTCAACGCCGAGGGCTCGTCCTCCTGGGCCGACGTGCTGCAGGCCGAGAGCGGCGGCGCGATCTATTTCAGCATCGACGGGTCCGGCAACATCACGACGAAAGGAAGGGTGTCGACCGCGTCGCTGACCACGAGCGGCGCCGTTCACGCCGAAGCGGGCGTCGTGACGCACGTGTCGCAGTCCGAAGTGATCCGCAAGGAGGATTGCGGCACGATCATGCGCAGCACCGGTGCCGCACCGCTGACGCTCGTGGTGCCGTCCGGCCTGCCTCTCGGCTGCGATGTCAACGTCATCCAGGCGAGCGACGGGATGATCACGTTCCAGGGCCGCGACATGCGCGGCGAGCATCTCGGAACGGCGGATCCCAAGAGTTTCGCGACACAGGGGCGTTATGCCGAGGCCGACCTGCTGATCGACTCGCCCAAGACCTTCCTGCTTCGCGGCGATGTCGGCGCCGGCGGCGCGAAGTCGCTCGACTTCGTGTCGGATGTTCGTCCGGTCGGTCCGAACGCGCGCCTGACGGTGCTGCAGTAGCGCGACGTGGCGGCGCTGTCCGGCAGCGTCGCCAACTTGCCTGATCCTGACGGCTCTGATCCCGAGCGTCAGACGTAGAGCGCCGCCATCTCCTGCCACGCGCCGGCACGATGCGCGCGTCCGTTCCAGACATGGAGCTGATGGCGGACGCCCCTCTCGTGCAGCAACCGGCTGAGCGCGCCATTGTTGTCGTGGAACGGGTCGGCCTCGCCGATGACCAGCAGGATGTCGACTTGGTGCAGCCGGCCGAGACGCCATCCGGGGCTTAGGCCCGGCAGGAAATGCTTGGGCGTGTGAAAGTAGACGTCGTCGCCGTAGGATCCGTCGGGAAGGTCATCGAACTGCTCGACCCTGAGCGTCAGGTCGTAGCGGCCTGGAACGCGCCGAGGCTGCAGCCCATCGCCATCGTGCAATCGTGCCAGTTGATTGAGGCCATGACGGGCAGCACCTCGGACAGAAGCGGCCGTCGCGGGTGGGGAACATCAGCAGCTTGGCGCCGGCATGGCCGAACACCAGGAGCTCCATGTCGCGGTGGAGCCGCGAGCTTTACCAGCGCCGGTAGTCCCGCCTCATGCCACTCTGAAAAACTCGCGCACCCGGGACGCGAGCAGCGCGTGCTGCTCGTGCATGCCTTCGTAGTCGGAATGGCCCGCGTCCAGCACGACGGTTTCATGATCTTTCGCGGCGGCCCGCGCGTTTGCGACCGAGAATTGGCAAGGCGGCGCCACCGCCGGATCGAACCGGGCGACCGCCATGAGCATCGGCTTGTCGATGCGCGTGGCCGCCACCGCCGCGTCGAAATATCGTAAGCTGTCGATCACGTCGGGATGCGTGCGGGCGTAGGTCTGCACCGCGTCTCCGCTGCCGACGGTGGGCAGGGTCAGCCAGACGGGGATGTTGCCGAAGGTCGGCACCTCCAGCTGGCCGCGATCGATGCGACTGTCGAACGGGATGGCGAGCGCGCCGATCCCGCCGCCGAAGCTGATGCCGCTATAGCCGATGCGGCCGGCAAGCGGCGGATAGAGCCCGGTCAGGACCGAGACGGCGACCCAGAGATCCTCGACGCAGCCGCCGAGGATGTAGGTGTCGCGGTCGTCGATGTCGTGGAGCACGTGCCGCGCGGGATCGGGGGAGATCGGCGGTCGGGCGCTGCGTGACAATCCCCGGAAGCAGGGGAACAGCACCGCCGTCCGCTCCACCGGGATGTCGTAGTCCGGCTGCTCGCGGCCGCCATAGCCGTGGCCGACCACGAGGCCGCGCTTCACGTGTTCTCCTTTGGGCAGCAATAGCCAGCCGCCGATCGGGAATGCGTCGGTCGACGTGAAGGAAATGTCGTGCACGCGCCAATCCGGATGGCGCGACGCGCTGTCGCTGAGGCGAGGTGCGGGTGCCACCGCGACCGCGCGCTCGTAGCGGGCGCGCCAGAAGCGATCGAAGCCGGGCGGCGCTTCGGGGGGCTGCATCGCGCGAAGTTCCGCCATGCCGAAGCCGTAGGTGGGATCAAAGGCGAAGGGGTGTTTGGTCGGGATGCTCATGCGCCGCCACTGTCCCGTCGCGGCGTACGCGGCGTCAAGCCGGCGAAGAAGGCCAGGGGCTCTGCCCCTGGACCCCGTTAAGGGCGCAGCCCTTAAAACCCTCTACTGAAGATTGGAGTACGGGCGTGGAGAGGGAATGCATTAGGTCCTGTGGACGGATTTGACCAAGATCAGGCTGCAGGCAAATGAGACCAGGGAAGCGAAGTTTTCCGCTGTCTTCTCGCATCTTAGCGCGATGCGCTCGAACCGCTTGAGCTTGCCGATTGACTGCTCGATCCGAGAGCGCCCTTTGTAGAGGATCTTCGGAAAGCGTTTTGGGACCTGCCGCGTGTTCTTCTTCACGGGGATGATCGGCACGATGCCCCTGGCGCGGGCAGCACCTCGATTGCTCCTGGCGTCGTAGCCTTTGTCCGTCATCGCGGCTCTGGGCGTGATGTCGGGTCCGAGCCCGAGAAGCAGCGGAAACTGTGGACTGTCGCTCGCCTCGCCGCCGGTCAGATGGAAAGCGAGTGGCCGACCGTCAAAGTCGGTCTTGAGGTGGATCTTGGTCGTGAAGCCGCCACGCGAGCGGCCGAGCGCTTGGTTCTGCTGCCCCCTTTTGCACCGGCGGCCGACACGTGGGCGCGAACGGTGGTGCTGTCGAACATCTGGACGAGGTGGGCGGTCGGACTGAGGTCTGCCAGTGACTGGAAGAACGCCTCGAACACGCCGCTGCGGCTCAGCCGGGAGAACCGCCTCCAGACAGTGTTCCAGGGGCCGTATTCCGTCGGGAGCGCTCGCCAGGTCACGTTCTGGACGGTGAAAAAGTGCAACGCTTCGAGGAAGCGGCGATCGTCGCGGCCTTTGTCGCCACGCCGCGGGAGACAACCACGGAACACCTCGAGAGCGATCTCCCAATCAGCCTCGGTCATCTTCGTCAGCATCGAATCGGTCCAGCTCTGCCGACCCGCTATGAATCACCGATCAGAGCCGATGGGAATCCTGCGTTGGAATCCGTCCACACCGCCTAGTCGAAGTCTATGATGTCAGGCTTCGCCAGAGAGCAACCCAAACAATCAGGGATCCAAGGGACGACTGTCCCTTGGCGGGTCCAGGGCAGAGCCCTGGCCTTCTTTCTCGACCGCGAATTGAGCCTGGATCGGGGATACCAGCCGCTGCCGCGGCTCCATGGTCATGATGCGACGGACGCGGCTCTAGGACTCGACCGCGACGTCCCGGCGCCCGGTGATCTCCGTGCGAAGACGGTCGATGATCGTCTCCACCGGCAATGCCCCAAGATCGCGCCCGTTGCGGAGCCGCACGGCAGCGGTACCGTTCTCCGCCTCGCGGTCGCCCACCACCAGCATGTAGGGGATCTTCTGGGTCTGCGCGTTGCGGATCTTCTTCTGCATGCGCTCGGCGGACGTGTCGACCAGCACGCGCGGCCCGAAGGTCGCGGTGTGGACACCGGAGTTGGCGATCTGCTCGCGCACCCTGTTCGCGTAGTCGATGTGGCGGTCGGCGATCGGGATCACCATCACCTGTGTCGGTGCCAGCCAGGTCGGGAACGCGCCCGCGTAGTGCTCGAGCAGGAAGCCGATGAAGCGCTCATGACTGCCGAGCGGCGCGCGATGGATCACATACACCGGTTGGTCGGTGCCGTCGGCCGCGCGGTAGTGCAGGTCGAAGCGCGAGGTCGCGAGGAAGTCGAGCTGGTTGGTGGAGATCGCGTATTCGGTGCCGATCGCGCTCCGCACCATGAAGTCGATCTTGGGACCGTAGAACGCGGCCTCGCCTTCGGCCTCGACATAGGGGAAGCCGCCCTCGTCGGCGGCGTCGCGGATGATGGCGAGGGCGGCGCGCCACTTGTCGGGCTCGTCGACGTATTTTTCCAGTTTGTTCAAATCGGGCAGCGACAACCGCATGTAGAACTCTTCGATTTCGAAGATGCGGTAGAAATCGGCGTGGAGATTCATCACGCGGATGAATTCGTCCTTGGCCTGGTCGAAGGTGCAGTAGATATGCGCGTCGTTCTGGCAGAAGCCGCGCGTGCGCATCAGGCCCGACAGCGCGCCATGCGCCTCGTAGCGAAACACTTTTCCATACTCGGCCAGGCGAACCGGCATCTCGCGATAGGAATGCGGGCGCGCGAGAAACACATGGTGGTGGTGCGGGCAGTTCATCGGCCGCAGGTAGAACTCTTCCTCCTCCAGCTTCATCGGAGGATACATGTCGTCCTTGTAGTATGGCAGGTGACCGGACTGGACATACAGAGCGCCGCGGGTGATTTCGGGCGTCACCACCTGCTGGTAGCCGTAGCGGGTCTCGTATTCATGGGCGAGATGCTCGAGCTCGCGCCGCAGCACCGCCCCGTTCGGCAGCCACAGCGGCAGGCCGATCCCCACCTCCTCGGCAAAGGCAAAAATGTCGAGCTCGCGACCGAGCTTGCGGTGGTCGCGCTTCTTCATCTCCTCCTGGCGCCAGAGCTCCGCCTCGATCTCCGCTTCCGTCGGAAAGCAGAGGCCGTAGATGCGCTGCATCTGCGGATTCTTCTCATTGCCGCGCCAGTAGGCGCCGGCGATCGCGGTCAGCCGGAACGCGCCGATGGCCGAGGTGTCGGGCACGTGCGGCCCGCGGCAGAGATCGACGAAATCGCTTACGGTGTAGAACGACACGGTGTCGACGCCGCCACCCTCGCCGGCCGCCGCACTCTCGTCGCCCGTCTCCTTGGCGACCGCGGTGCTGCCCTTGGTGCGCAGCAGCTCGAGCAGCTCGACCTTGAAGTCCTGCCCGGCCCCTTCCATGAACGCCTCGGCCTCGGCGATCGGCAGGTCGGCGCGCACGAACGGCGCCGCGCCATCGCGGATCTCGCGCATGCGCTGCTCGATCGCCGGAAAATCCGTCTCGCCGATCGGCGCCGGAAACATGATGTCGTAGTAGAACCCGCCATCGATCGCCGGGCCCACGCCGAACTTTGCCGCCGGCCACAGATCCTGGACGGCGGCCGCGAGCAGGTGGGCGCACGAGTGCCGCATCGTGGCCGCCGCGCGGCGATCGGCATCGTCGATGAGTGCGGAAGCGGCGTGCGGCTTGGAGGACAATGTCTGGCGCCCGTGTCGGTGTCACGAACCCGCCTTCTTACCCGCCGGCGACCCTTGTGTCACCGCGCAGGCGCACGAAATCCCTGTCGGCTTGGTGCAGGCTCGGTTACATTCCCGGGTCGGAGACCGGCTTGAGACGGGTGAATGATCGACGCAGCGCATGACGAGTGGCTGACCGACGGTGTCATGGGGCGCCGGGTCGCGGCATTCCTGATCGACGGGCTGCTCGCCGGCATCCTGGTGATGCTCGCGCATGTCGCGCTGTTCACCTTCGGGCTGCTGACGCTGGGTCTCGGACTGCCGCTGCTGGGCCTGCTGCCGGTGGTGCCGATCGCCTACCTGGCGCTGTCGATCGCCTCCGAGCGGAGTGCGACGCCCGGGCAGCTGGCCCTCGGCCTGGTGGTCCGCGCCAACGACACGCTCGAGCGGCCGACGGTGCTGCAGGCCGTCATCTGGGCGGTGGGGCTGACGGTGACGATCGCACTCGGCACCATCTGGGTGCTGGTGGCGCTCGTCACCGTCCGCCACCGCACGCTGCATGATCTCGCGGCCGGCGTGGTGGTCACGCGCACCCGGGCGCTCACGCCGCGCACCGGCATCTGGACCCTCGACACCCGCCCGGGACGACCCTTCGCATGAGCTACAACGGTCCGCGGCGCCCGCAATTCTTCTACACGACAGCCCCCCTGCCCTGCCCTTACGTGGCGGGCCGCATCGAGCGGAAGGTGGTGACCGAGATCACCGGCTCGGACGCCGAGGAGCTGCACGACCGCCTCTCGCGCGCCGGCTTCCGCCGCAGCCACAACATCGCCTACGCGCCGGTCTGCCCCGGCTGCAACGCCTGCGTGCCGATCCGCATCCCGGTGGACCGGTTCCGCCCGAACCGCGCGCAGCGGAAGTGTCTCGCCGCCAACGCGCTGGTGGAGGGTTTCGAGGTCCCGGCGCACGCGACCACCGAGCAGTTCGCCCTGTTTCAGCGATACCAGCTCGCGCGCCACGGCGAAGGCGACATGGCGGGCATGTCCTTCTACGACTACCGCGCGATGGTCGAGGACACGCCCATCGAGACGTTCGTGGCCGAGTTCCGCGAGCCGGACGACCGGCTGATCGGCGCGTGCCTGACCGACCGGCTCGGCGACGGGCTCTCGGCGGTCTATTCCTATTTCGACCCGGAACTCGAGCGCCGCTCGATCGGCACGCTCTCGGTGCTGTGGCTGATCGAGCGCGCGCGGATGCTGGGGCTTCCCTACATCTATCTCGGCTACTGGGTCTCCGACAGCCGCAAGATGTCCTACAAGGCGCGCTTCCGGCCGAGCGAGATCCTCTCGGGCGGTGTCTGGCGCGAGCTCGCGGACGGCGCCGAGATCGCGCCGCCGCGGAGTGCGTGCCTGAGCGAGCCTGGGTTCTCGCGCTGACGAAGAAGGCCAGGGGCTCTGCCCCTGGACCCCGTTAAGGGCGGAGCCCTTAAAACCCCCTACTTAAGGTTGGAGTACAGGCGCTGGAGACGGAATGCGTTAAGCGAAGTGTATGATTCAGGCTTCGCCAGAGAGCACCCCAAACAAACAGGGTTCCAAGGGACGACTGTCCCTTGGCGGGTCCAGGGCAGAGCCCTGGCCTTCTTCCTACCCGATCGGCGCTCCCAACCCGCTCCGAAACCGTTTCCAGTTCGCGACGTAATACGCAGCTCCCCCGCGAACGCGCACCGCCTGCGCCTCGCTCACCTCGCCCGTCACCCGGCCAGGCACGCCGAGCACCACCGAATTGTCCGGGATCTCACGCCCTTCGCTCACCAGCGCGCTGGCGCCGATCAGGCACCCCCGGCCGATCCGCGCGCCGTTCAGGATCGTGGCCCCCATGCCGACCAGCGTGCCGTCGCCGATCGTGCAGCCGTGCAGGATCGCGCCGTGGCCCACCGTCACGTCGTCGCCGATCAGCAGCGGGAAGCCGATATCGGTGTGCAGGACGCAGTTCTCCTGCACGTTGCTGCGGGCGCCCAGCGTGATGCGCTCGTTGTCGCCGCGCAGCACGGCGCCGAACCACACGGAACTGTCGCCACCCAGCACGACGTCGCCGATGACGACGGCATTGGCGGCGACCCAGAACGCGTCGCCGTCGGTCTGCGGCGCGATGCCGTCAAGCGCGTAGATCATCCCCGTTCCTCCCCAAGCCTGTCGAATGCGGTCGGTCGTCCCGGCGGCCAGGTGCGCCGCCGTAGCCAGCGTTGCAGAGGCTGGTCGATGCCGAACGAAGCGGCCGCACTCGCGGCCAGGATCGCCAGCAGCAATGCCGCCGCCAGACCATAGACGCCGCCGCTCGCCAGGCGCACCCCCGCGAGCGGAATTGTGGCAAGCAGCACCACCACGGCGTGCAGGATGTAGAGCGGGTAGGACACGGAACCGCTGCGGCGCGCCCAGCGACCGGGACGCAGGATCCGCGCGCGTTCGAGCCCGGCCAGGCCCAGCAGCGTGGCACCGAACCCCGCGCCCACGATCGGCGGCACGAACGGCGTCTGCCCGAAATCATGGCCCCAGCGCATGGAGGGGAGACAGGCGCACACGACCAGCGCGCCGATCACGGCGAACACCACCGAGGCCTGGGCGGACCACGCACGCCGCCGATGCAGCGTGCCCGCGGCGAGGCCGGCGACGAACAGAAAGTTCACACCCGAGAACAGGTGGCCGGCCGCAGGCGCGGACAGCGCGGTCAGCAGGCGCGGCGTCACGAGGCCGTGGGCGCGGCACTCGAAGGGCACGAAACAGTTTACCGCAGTGCCGGCAAGCCAGGCGATCCCGACGCCCGCGCCCACCCGCGGCAGCAGCACGAGGGCGAGCACGAGGTAGAACCCGATCTCGTAGCGGAGCGTCCAGGCGGGCGGCACGAACTCCGCGGTGTCGCGCGGCCAGAGCGACACGAGCGAGGCCGCGTGCCAGCCATGCGGCAGCCCCACGGCCGCCACCGCGAGTGCCAGCGCGAGCCAGTACATCGGGTAGATCCGGCAGGCGCGGCGCCACAGGAAACGCGGCGCCACGCGCCAGTTCGCACCACGATCGCCGCCATGCGCCACCGCCATGACGAAGCCGCTCAGCACGAAGAAGAACTGCACCGCGAGCGCGCCGGGCGGTGCGACGCGCGGGAAGAACGTGGCGTCAGGCGGGCGGGCGTAATGCGGCATCGTCGAGAACACATGCGTGAAGGCCACCAGGCCGGCCGCGATGAAGCGCCCGATCTCGAGCGTGCCGAGGGTGCCGCCCTCAGCTGGCGAAGCGGCCATCGGCGCCGAGCAGGTTGCGCGGTGCCAGCTGTCCCGCATCCGCCCGGCCGCCCAGCCAGTCGCGCAGCTCCGAGGCGGGCCGCACCTTGCCCGAGGCGGTGGGCAGCCCGAGGGCGAGTGTGAAGACGCGCAGGTCGCGCAAGGATCCGTCCTTGTAACGCTGCAACGCGACACCGGTGCCGCGGGCGAGCTCCGGCAGGTCGGCGAGCGGAAAGACCAGCAGCTTGCGATTGTCGCCTACGGTGGCGACGTGATCGCCGCGGGCTTCCACGCAGAACAGCGCGCGCTCGCCGGGACGCAGTGCCAGCACGGTCTTGCCGGTGCGCCTTTCCGCCAGCAGCTCCGTGCCGTGTGCGATGAAGCCGCGTCCGCCGCTGCCCGCGACGAGGCATCGTCCGGCGGGATCGTGGACGAAGACGGACAGAATGGTCTCGTCGTTGCCGAGGTCAATCGCGGTGCGCATCGGCTGCCCGTCGCCGCGGCCGCGCGGCAGGTCGGCGGCGCGCAGCGTGTAGACGCGGCCGTTCGACGCGAACAGGCAGACCCGGTCGACGGTCTCGCAGGCGACCGAAAAGGCCAGCTCGTCGCCTTCCTTGAAGCGCTGGGCCGCGAGATCGAGATCGTGGCCGCGCGCGGCGCGGATCCAGCCATGCCGCGACAGCAGCACGGTAATCTTCTCGCGCTCGACATGCTCGTGCTCGTTGATCTCGACCGCGACCGGTGCGGTTCCGATCTCGGTGCGACGATCGCCGAGCGGGCCCGAGCCGAACTTCTTTTCCGTGTCGACGATCTCGGCCCGGATCTTCTTCCACCGGCCCTTCGCATTGTCGGTCTCGAGCAGGCGCTCGAGCTCGGCGCGCTCACGCGACAGCTTCTGGTGCTCGCGGGTGATTTCCAGTTCTTCGAGACGGCGCAGCGAACGCAGGCGCATGTTCAGCACCGCCTCGACCTGCACGTCGGTCAGCCCGAACGCTGCCACCAGCGCCTGCTTCGGCTCGTCCTCCTCGCGAATGATCCGAATCACCCGGTCCAGATCGAGATAGACGATCAGAAAACCGTCGAGGATCTCGAGGCGTCGCAGCACCGCGTCGAGCCGGTGACGCGAGCGGCGCACCAGCACCTCGTGGCGATGGTCGAGCCAGTGCTGCAGCACCTCGCGCAGGCCCATCACGCGCGGCGTGCGATCGGGACCGAGCACGTTCATGTTGAGCGGGAAGCGGCTCTCGAGCGCGGTTGCGCGGAACATCGTCTCCATCAGCACCGCCGGCTCGATGGTGCGGCTGCGCGGCTCGAGCACCACGCGCAGGGTTTCGGCACTCTCGTCGCGGATGTCGCCGAGCAGGGGCAGCTTCTTGGCCTCCATCAGCTCGGCCACCTGCTCGATCAGGCGCGCCTTCGGCACCTGGTAGGGGATCTCGGTGATCACCACCGCCCAGGTGTTGAAGCGGCCCTCCTCCTTGTGCCAGCGCGCCCGCGTGCGGAAGGAGCCGCGGCCGGTCTCGTAGGCGGTGTGAAGTGCGGCCGGATCCTCCATCAGCACGCCGCCGGTGGGGAAATCGGGACCGGCGACGTGGGTCAGCAACTGTGCCGTGCTGGCGTTCGGCTCGTCGATCAGCATGAGTGCGGCGCGGCAGAGCTCGCCCGCGTTGTGCGGCGGGATCGAGGTCGCCATGCCCACCGCGATGCCCGACGCCCCGTTCGCCAGCAGGTTCGGAAACGCCGCCGGCAGCACCACCGGCTCCTGGTCCTCGCCGGAATAGGTGGTGCGGAAATCGACCGCGTCGTCCTCGAGCCCGGACAGCAGGGCGCCGGCGACGGTCGTCAGCCGCGCCTCGGTGTAGCGCATGGCGGCCGCGTTATCGCCGTCGATATTGCCGAAATTGCCCTGGCCCTCGACCAGCGGGTAACGGACCGCGAAATCCTGCGCCAACCGCACCAGCGCCTCGTAGACAGCCACGTCGCCATGCGGGTGGTAGCGGCCGATCACGTCGCCCACCACGCGCGCGCATTTCTTGAACCCGGCCTCGGGATCCAACCGCAGCTGCTGCATGGCGTAGATCAGCCGGCGATGCACCGGCTTGAGCCCGTCGCGCACGTCGGGCAGCGAGCGCGACACGATGGTCGACATCGCATAGGCGAGGTAGCGCTCGCTCAGCGCATCGGCGAGCGCGGTCGCCTCGATATGGCCCCCCGGTTCGATCGCCACCTGTCCACCTCCCAGTCGCGCGGCCACCTCTAGCCGAGGGCGCAGGCCGGGTAAATTCGCGGCAAGGCGGCATCCTCCCGATGCAGAATTGAGCTAGCAAGAAGGCCAGGGCTCTGCCCTGGACCCGCCAAGGGGCTTGCCCCTTGGATCCCGTGACTCAAACAAATGGGTTCTAAGGGTGACTACCCTTGAGCTCGGTCCAGGGGCAGAGCCCCTGGTTTGCTCTCAGATGGCAGTCGTTCGGCATCCCGCGATCCCACGAGCAGCCGCGGTGAGGCCATCAACCCGTTCGCGGAGCCAAGCGGACGCGGACCCGGCGTTCGGAGACGTGCCGCGCCAGGCTGCTGCCGGCAGCGCGCGGCCGGGTAGCGTTTGTCATTACGCGCACGTTCACCCACGACACGATCCCGGCCGGACGGTCCCGTCAGGCCGATCCGCAGCGGCGGCACCTCGGGAAACCCGTCGCGTTCCCTTCCCATATGGCGCGAGCTGCACTCGCATCCCCATATGGAAGTCCCGAGACGCGAGACTTGGCCGGCTGGCCGCAGGTGGAACGGAACAGCGACCGATGCACACCGAGACAGTTCTCCCTTTCGACCTCGCCGGCGCGTGCCAGCACGTGCCGGCTTGGAAGGTGGCGCTCACGCGAAGGATATCGTTCTCCCGGTCGGGCGCATCGGCATGAGCGGCCACCGGTTCATGCACCAGGCCCTGCGTGCGATACGGATGGAGCTCACGCCCGGGCGGCACCTCACTCACGCGGCCCCGGCCTGCGAGGATCCGATCGACCCGCCGGCGCATCCCGACGACGTCGGCCCACGGCGATGAGGCGCTTGCGGATGCGGCCCCGGCCCCAGCCTCCCGCGCCCCTCGAGCCCCTTCCCCAAGCGGGCGAGGCGCCGGGCGAGCGCCTCCTGGCGCTGGAGCGCGAGCTCGCCTCCACCCGGGCGCAGCTCGAGGAGTTCGCGAACGCGAACACCGAATACCAGGCGATCAACGAGGAGCTGCAATCGGCCAACGAGTCGCTGCTGGCCTCGCGCGAGGAGCTCCAGTCGGTCAATCTCGAGCTGCAGGCGATCAACGGCGAGCTCGCCGAGCGGCTCACCGAACTCGCCCGCGTGCACAGCGACACGGCGAACCTGCTCGCGTCCGCCCGGATCGCTGTTCTGTTCCTCGACGTCACGCGGCGCATCCGGAGCTTCACGCCGCGAATGGCCGAGCTGTTCGCACTCGCAGAGGCCGATCTCGGCCGCCCCGCGACCACGCTCGGCGCACGCCTGCCCTATGCGGAACTGGAACACGATGTGGGCGTCGTCCTCGACACGCGCGCGGGCGCGAGGCGGCGGATCCGCACGGAGGCAGGACGCGATTGCACCGTCTGCGTCCTGCCGCATGACGCACTCGACGGGTTTCTCGCCGGCGCCGTGGTCATCTTTCACGAGCCGGTCTGACACTTCCCCGCGCGGTGCCGGCGTCGGAACTGTTCCTCCTGCGTGAAGACGCTCCGAGAATGCGGGCGCCGGTGGGCGATCGGGATCGGTGATCCGCGCGTGGCGCGCGGCCACCCCCTGGCACCCCGCCGGCAGATCAGCCGGAGCCGTGCCCATGCAGAACCTGATCCATGTTCCGTCCCACCCCCGGCTCAAGCTCGGGCGCCAGAGCACGGCTGCGATCCCCGCGCATCATCCGCAGATCATCTCGTTCGAGGCGGTCAAGGCCGCGCACCCGCACATCGCGAGCGCGATCGCGACGAACCCGCCGCCGAGCTTCGACTATCGCGACGGGCTGCCGCTCAACACCGACGTGCTGCACAATGACGAGCTCGGCTGCTGCACCGCCGCCGCCAAGGGCCATCGCGCGCAGCAGGCCACCTCGTTCCGCGGCATGCCCGCCCTTCCGGTCGACGAATTGCGCGCCTCGGTGATCCAGTTCTATTCGGAAACGACCGGCTACGATCCGAAGGCCGCACTCGTGGCCGATCCGCAGACCGGGCAGTTGTCGAACCCGACCGATGGCGGCGGCGACATGCAGAAGATCGCCGAGTACCTGGTCGAGACCGGCTTTCCGATGCCCGACGGCACGCGCGACAAGTTCGCCTTCGCCCTGCAGATCGATCCCGGCAACGAGGGCGACCTCGCCTTCTGCGGGCTGCACTGCCAGGGCATCGATTTCGGCGTCACCATCACCACGGGCGTCATGCCGTCGGACGGCTCGGACCCCCCGCATGTGTGGAGCACCGCGCCCGGCGACACCCAGCTCGGCGGCCATGACGTGATCTCGATGGCGCGCCGCCCGACCGGCAACTGGGTGATCGATTCCTGGGGCAGCTGGTACGAGTTCGACCAGAGCTTCCTCAAGCAGAATGTCGAGCTCGCCTTCGCCTACGTGTCCGACGACATGCTGCGACAGGGCAAGACCGTGATGGGGCTCGATCTCGCGGCCTGGGAAGCGGTGATCGCGGCACACGGCGCGAAAGCCTGATCATGCGGGCGGCGCGCCTGCTGGGCCTGCTCGTGTTGGCCTCGTGCGCGACGATCGACGCGCACGAGGCCCGCCTTGGCCTGCTCGGCATGTCGCAGCGCGACGTGCTGTCCTGCATCGGCATCCCCGACCAGAAGACCCGTCTCGATGCGAGCGACGCGATCCTGGAATACAACTTCGCCGACCACGACGACATCATCTCGCTCGACGTGCTGACGTTCGGCACCATGTCGCTCGGCGCGCGCGGCGAATGCAACGTGATGCTGCGGATGCATGACGGCCTGGTCGACGCCATTCATTTCTCGGATGCCACCACCAGCGAGGACGGCCCGCTCGGCGCCTGCGGACCGGTGGTGCACGAGGCGCTGCGCCATTGTCCGCGCTCGCCCCGCGCGCCCAACGACGATCCGATGGCGCTGTTCGCCAAGGATTAGGAACCAATATCGAGGAGACAGGCGATGTCGTTCAACGTGACCCCCATGACGCCGACGCCCCCGCTGACACAGGCGCCGGTGCCGCTCTGGACCGCGATCAGGGCGCGCCTCGGCGAGGCGTCGACCTGGGCCGGCATGGGCGGGATCCTGCTGGTGGTGCTCAACCTCCTGCCGGCCGCACTCCCGCAATTCCACGCGGCGCTGGCCCAGCATGGCTGGGCCAGGATGACGGGCATGGTCGTGGCACTGCTGAGCTTCGTGGTCGCGGTCGCCAAGCGCGAGGGCAACACCACGGTCGCCGCGATCGCCCAGGCGGCCGAGGTGGTGGTCGAGCAGGAGAAGACGCGCGCCACCATCTCGCTGGCCTGAACCCGCGCATCTTGTCGCGGCCCCGGCGAACCCGCGCCGTTCCGCCTGGACGGGCGCGCGCCGCAAGTCGCCCATGGACCATTCTGCGACGACCATCCCGCCGGGCGATCCCGACCGCCGCCCGCTGCCGGCATGCTGCACGGAGATGGTGGGCCCCTGAACAGGCGCCTCAGAGCTCGAGCGGCGTGAACGTCGCGAACAGCTCCCGCGATTCCGGCAGGTCGGCCAGCTTCACGTGCTCGCACACCGCCATGAAGCGGTCCCACATTGCGAGCACATCCGGATGCGTGTGCGCGATCGCGACGCCGCCCGGCTGCCACTCGAACACCTCGATCACCACGCCCTCGGCCGAGCGCATGGCGAGCACGGGCCGCGCGGTCGCAAGCCCGAGCTGTCGCAGCGTCGGCACGTGCTCGCGCACCAGCGCCAGCAACGCCGCGTCCCGCCCCGGCTTCGGCCGGAAGCCCACGATCACCATCTCGCCCATGCGCCACCTTCCTGCCCCGCTCAGTCGAGCATCCGCCGACGCCGCTTAACAAGGGGGGCAGCACAAGCAGAACCGCGACCTTGCTCGCCCCGAGCGCGCCCGTCAGAACCCAGGCGGCCGCCATCGGCTCACCTGCCGCGCGTGGCCGCCAGATGATCACAGACCGCGCCGTGCTGCCGAACACCGCGACCGCGAGCGCGTAGGTCACTCCGAACGCCGCCGACCGGGCGTGCGCCGGAAAGCTCTCGATCACCAGCGACCACAACGATGCGGCCGAGGTTGGCGCGACTGCCGCCCCGACCTTGCGGGGAGCTGCCGGGCGGGGTTGCCCGTTGGGTGCGCGTGGCGCGCTAGGAACTCGCCCCGGCCTGAGGACCAGGAGCGTCATGCCGGAGGCGGACTGCGCACAAGCCCGGACCCCGCCAGACCGGGCAGTCCTGGACCTGCTGGCCGGTCGTGGCGTCAGCTCCGAGGGAACGCGCGGCTTGCCCGGGTCTTCTCACTGCACCAACGCAGGAGCGACGACGATGTCAGGTTCATTCGACGAGGACCGCCAGAACCGCGAGAAAACGTCGATCTTCGACGAGCGGCCCGGCCTCGACATCCACGACGACCCCGCCCATCCCGAGGCGGTCGACCCGGACGTCGTCGCACCCGACCTCGGCAAGTCGACCGTCTTCGACGATGGAACGCTGAACGTGCCCGATGGCCGGACCTTCTGAAGAGTGCTCCATGGCCCGCCGCCCATCCGGGGCGGGGGCCGTTCGGCGCCAGCCGACGGGAACCACGTCGAGCCCCATCTGCCAACGACAGTCTATGCCGTGCGTCGAACCCGTGCGACAGAGCAGGACCAGGGCGATGGGGTTTTCCATGTTGGATTGGCTGTTGCGCGTGCTCGGTCTCGGTCCGGCGAAGCAGGCACCGGGTGCGACAACGCGCGCTCGATCGAACGAGCCAACCATCTCCCCCATTTTCCCGACCCATGAGCCAGCCGAGCCGGAAGGCTACGACATCGAGCTGCTCGAACCCACGCCGGCAGCACCCCCGGTCTTCGAGACGCCGGTCGTCGAGCACCCGGTCGTCGAGCCCCCGGCCCTCGAGCGTGGCCCGGCACCCATGACCGTGCCCAACCACGTCGTCGCGGCCGAGCCCGTTGCACCCGCCGCGCTGCAGTTCGCGGCATTCGCATTGCAATCCTCGGCCGGCGCACGCGTGTTCGTTCGGCCGGACGACGGCCGCCTCGTTCATGAAACGGGCAATCTTGTGCCGGGTGGCTGGGAGGTGCACGGCTTCGTCACCGATGCGCATCCGGGCATCCTGTTCGTGCTCGCCGCCGAAGGCCCCACCGGGATCGCCGCCAACGACGACCGCGCGGTTGCACATGCATTCCGGATCGAGGAAAGCGGCGAGGACGCCTTCGCGCTGTTCGACCTTGCGACCGAGGCCTATCTCTGCGCCCCGCGTTTCCTGCCGGACGTGAACCCTCTCGTAAACGACCGCGTCGTGGTGGAGGAATGGGAGATGTTCCACCTCGTCGCCGTCGAAGGCGTGATACTGCCGCCGGCGCTTCCGCCGCTGCTGCCGCCCGCCGGCACGCCGATCACGGCCACCACCCTGAAAGCCTGGCGCCGCCCGGCGGCCACGGACTGACGGGCAGTAGGCCGCCGACGGCGCCATTTACGAGGCCCGCTCTGGGCGCGGCGCTTGGTCATCCGGTGTCGCGGATTTGGGGCGGCTACTGGCAGCGGTGATTAAGCAGCCAATAGAATCCGAGGTTTCTGCTCCACCAAGCGAAAAGCGTCGAATTGAACATCACGTCCAAGCCTGTTTATTCCGAATGGGAAAAGAACCAACGTCAGAATAGCCATTTCAGCGGCAACAACTAGAGCAAAGATTGGGTTCGCTGCCGACACAGAAGATATATAAAGATCAGCGAACTTGTCGAACATCTTTAATAGTTCCGGATCTCTTGTGAGCGGCGGAAATTTCGACCGTCGTACAAGCAGAAAGATCCCGGCTACGGGGACGAAAACGGCCAGAATCAACATGATCGAAGGGCTATATGTGTCCTCAAGCATGGACCGAACAAGCTTCGTAAGCCTGTCATCTGCCTTCGGATGCTTGATAATCTGCCTCCCTATGCGCGCAAGCATCAATCGCTTGGGCTGCGCCACTTTCAGCATTACCACGCCGAAAAGCGGGTAGCTGAGAACGACAGCAACAATCAAGACGGCTCCAAGCGATGTCATCTGCATTCCTCAAAGGCGCTAGGAACGACAAAAACAGTTTTCACTAAACTGTGAACAGTTTCAATGATTTAGAACTCCTCCCCGGTCTCCCTACGAAAGAGCCGCTTGAGGCGACCACGGTAGACATCAAAGACATAGTGACACCCGACGATGAAGGCTGTCGCGATCAAAATTGCGACACCCGGATATGATGCCATTAAGTGGCGAAGTCCATGGAGGTAGCCAAGCAGATCTGATGCGCCGCCGATCGTGGCGCCTGCCACGAAGAGCCGGATGCCTCCCAGGAGCAGAAATCTTCCGATTAGAAGCAGCGATCTACGCAAGTCAAACCCGAGAACCAGAACCTATAGAGGATAAGCTTGCCAATTTATTAAAACAATCAGCGCACCACCTCCCGCAGCATCGTCACTCCCACCGTTGCTGGGACTGCACCACCCGGCCGCTAGTCGTTCTTATCGAGCGCCCGCGTCACCAACATCTCGACCGCTATGTCCCGGCTCGTCCGCCGCTCGCAGAAATGCCGCAGGATCGAGATGACCAACCGCGACACCTATCCATGATTGGGTAGTCTTCGGCAGGACGAAAGGCCCTTGAGCTGATCAGCTCCTGCAAGCCAAGATCAGTTGCCGGATGCAAAGTGAGACTGAAGGCCTCCACGGGCGAATGGCGAACTCGGATCGACGCCGTGGATCTCGAGCGGCCGGCGGTGGTGCACAGAGAAAAGCCGTGACGACCACCTTCGACGCAACGACCACCCTGACCCCATCGTCGCTCGCCCGCTCGCCGTTGCTGGTACCACCACGGGAAGCCATCGACGCCGTGCGCAGGGCCGTCGAGGCGATTTCGGGCGCTGCCTGGATCCACGTCAAATGGCAGAACATCCGCGGCGATTGGCCGCTGCTCGATCGCATGGTCGTTCGCGCCGCGGATGGTGACGGACACGCGAGGTCCTGAACAGTTCGTCGAAATGATCGCCCAGCGAGCGATCGAGGTCTGCGCCGCTCGGTAGTGCGGCAGCGCCGAACAGCACGCGACTGGCGGCTCCTCCGCTCACGATCGGCTCCGCTTGGGAACACCCAGGCCCCGAACCGCCGCTCAACCAGGTGCCCGACCACCCCGGACGGCAGCACATTGGCGGTCGCGAGCATCCCGGCGGCGATATCGGCTTCGTATTCCATGATCGGAGAATAGGTCAGCCGCGCTCATGGCTGGTGTCCCAGATCCGGAACGTCTATCAGAAGGCGATTGACGCCTTGGAAGCGGTTGTAGGCCCCGTCCCACGGACCGCCCTCAAACAACGAGAGTAGAGCCCTAGTAACTCCTCTTCCGTCGTGTAACCCGTACACTGATGACGCACGACATTGAAGAGATCGAGCGCCACCCGTTCCCTCGATCCGTTTCCAGTCTCTACCGCGTTATCGGCCATTAAAGCGCCCCGCTTTGTGGACATAATGCGGACAATTACCAGAAGCCCGCTTATCCGAACCGCTTAACTCATTGAAAATATTGGTGAGCCGGGTGGGGGTCGAACCCACGACCATCCGATTAAAAGTCGGATGCTCTACCGCTGAGCTACCGGCTCACTGACCGTCCCCGCCCGCTGGCAGGGCCGGCGACGCGCTACGCCGCCGCGCCGGCGGGACGCATGCGCACGATGCGATCGGGATCCTGCACGGTGCCGTTGCCGCCGCCGCCGCGCTTGATCTTGTCGATCGCCTCCATCCCGGAGATCACCTGCCCCACGATCGTGTACTGCCCGTCGAGGTTCGGCGCCGGCGCGAACATGATGAAGAACTGGCTGTTGGCCGAGTTCGGATCCTGGGTGCGCGCCAGCCCCACCGTGCCGCGCACGAAGCGCGCCTTGCGGGAGAACTCCGCCGGCAGGTTCGGCAGGTGGCTGCCGCTCGTGCCCGTGCCCGACGGGTCGCCGCCCTGCGCCATGAAGCCCTCGATCACCCGGTGGAACGGCGTGTTGTCGTAGAACCCCTCGGCGCTGAGCGTGCGCAGGCGCGTCGCCGCCTCGGGTGCCAGGTCGGGGCGCAGCTGGATCACCACGCGCCCATGGGTGAGCTCGAGATGGAGCAGATCGTCGGCGCCGGCGGCGTCGTTCGTCGTGTCAGGCGTGAGCGTGCTGCCAGACATGGGTGTCCTCCGGGAGTGTTCAGGATACGCGCGAGCGGCTCAACGCATGCGGGCGCGGGTGCGCTCCAGCGTATGGGGCGGGACGAACGTGGAGATGTCGCCGCCGAGCTTGGCGATCTCCTTGACCAGGCGCGAGGCCACGAAGCGGTTCTGCTCGCTCGCCACCAGGAACACGGTGTCGATGTTCGGATCGAGGCGGTTGTTCATGCCGAACATCTGGACCTCGTAGTCGAAATCGGCAACCGCCCGCAGGCCACGAAACAGCGTCCGCGCCCCCACGTGACGGGCGAAATCGACCAGCAGCCCGTCGAAGCCCTGCACCTCGACCGGGCACTCGATGCTCGCGCGGGCCAGATCGACCTCGTCGCGCAGCAGGCCCACGCGCTCCTCATGGGCGAAGAGCGGACCCTTGCCGGCATTGGCCGCGACGCCGACGACCAGCCGGTCGACCAGGCGGGCGGCCCGGCGGACGATGTCGAGATGCCCGTTGGTCACCGGATCGAAGGTGCCCGGATAGAGGCCGGTCCGGAGTGGCCGCTTGCCCGGTGGGATCGCGTCAGACATCGTCGCCGTCATCCTCCGGCCCGAGCTCGTCGGCGTCCTCGCCCGGAATGCTGCCGCCCCCGGCGGCTTCCCCACGGTCGGCGTCTCCCTCCTCGTCGGAGCCGAGCCCGCCATCGATCAGCGGCTCCTCCAGCACGGGGAAGGCGCTGGTCACGTGCTCGTTCGCGCCCAGCCTGAGCAGCATCACGCCCATCGCCTGGCGCGCGGTGATGCGCACCTGGTCGGCCGGCACCCGGATCAGGCGGCCGCCCGAGGTCACCAGCATCACATCGGTGCCGTGCTGCACGGGCAGCATGGCGACGGCCGCCTTCCCCGTGCGCTTGCTGAGCACGATGTTGACGATCCCCTGCCCGCCCCGGCCGGTGACGCGGTATTCGTAGGCCGAGGACCGCTTGCCGAACCCGCCATCGGTGACGGTCAGCAGGATTTCCTCCCGCAATTCGAGATCGGCGTAGCGAGGCTGCGTGAGCGCCACCTCGACCCCCTCCTCCGCCTCGGGCTCGCTCTCGATCTCGGCGGCCGCCTCGGCGACATCGCGCTCCTCGATCGCCTCGGTGCCGCGGCGTCGCGAGGCCGCCTCGCGAAGATAGGCCGCACGCTCGGCAACGTTGGCGTCCACGTGCTCGAGCACGGCCAGCGAGTTCACCTCGTCGCCATCGGCGAGCCGGATGCCGCGCACGCCGGAGCTGTCGCGCCCCGCGAACACGCGCACCGTGTCGTCGGTGATCTGGAACCGGATGCAGCGGCCGCTGCGCGTCGCCAGCAGCACATCCTGACCGTCACGCGCGGTGGCAACGCCGATCAGCCGGTCGCCGGGGTCGAGCTTCATCGCGATCAGGCCGGACGCGCGCACGTTGCGGAAATCCGACAGCCGGTTGCGTCGCACATTGCCGGTGCCGGTCGCGAACACCAGGAACAGCGCCTCCCACAGGCTCTCGTCCTGCGGCAAAGGCAGCACGGTGGTGACCTGATCGGCACCCAGATCGGGCAGCAGGTTGACCAGCGCGCGGCCCTTCGCGGTGGGTGCGGCTTCCGGCAGGCGCCACACCTTTTCGCGATAGGCCTTGCCGCCCGAGGAGAAGAACAGCACCCACTGATGCGTGTGCGCGATGAAGGAGCGGGTGATGATGTCGTCGCCCCGCCTGCCTGCAGCAGTCCGCCCGCGACCGCCGCGGTTCTGCTGGCGGAACGTGTCGAGGCCGGTGCGCTTGATGAAGCCGTCGCGGGTGATGGTGACCACCATCTGCCCCGGCTCGATCAGCGACTCCTCGTCCTGGTCGGCGTATGCATCGACGATGTCGGTCACCCGCGGCGTGCCGATCTCGGCGCGCACGATCGCGAGCTCGTTGCGGATCACCTCGAGACGCCGCACCCGGCTCTCGATGATCGACAGCAGCTCGGCGATGGAGTTCGCAAGTTCGCTGAGCTCGGCGGTGATCTTCTCGCGCTCGAGCCCGGTCAGCCGCTGCAGGCGCAGCTCCAGGATCGCGCGCGCCTGCGCCTCGGTCAGCCGCACGCGGCCGTCGGTCGCCGCATTCCCCACATCGTCGATCAGCGCCAGCAGCGGCTCGACCGTCTCGGACGGGAAGTCGCGCCCCATCAGCGCCGCGCGCGCGGACGCCGCATCGGGCGCCGCGCGAATGACCCGGATCACCTCGTCGATATCGGCCACCGCGATCGCCAGGCCCACCAGCGTGTGCGCACGTTCCCGAGTCTTGCTGAGATCGAACCGCGACCGACGCAGCACCACCTCCTCGCGAAACGCGATGAAGCAGTCGAGCGCGTCTCGCAGGCCCATCAGCCGCGGCTGGCCGCGATCGAGTGCGAGCATGTTCACGCCGAACGACGTCTGCAGCTGCGTGAAACGATACAGATGGTTCAGCACGATCTCGGGCGTCGCATCGCGCTTGAGCTCGATCACGATCCGCATGCCCGAGCGGTCGCTCTCGTCGCGGATGTCGGAGACCCCCTCGATCTGCTTGGCGCGCACGAGCTCCGCCATGCGCTCGAGCAGCGTCGATTTGTTCACCTGGTAGGGGATCTCGGTGACGATGATCGCCGGTCGGTCTTTACGGATCTCCTCGATCGACGCGCGCGCGCGGATCACCACCGATCCACGCCCGGTCTCGAAGGCCGAGCGGATGCCCGCACGCCCGAGAATGATGCCACCGGTCGGGAAATCGGGACCGGGAATGATCGCCATCAGCTCGTCGAGCGTCAGGTCCGGATTCTCGATCAGCGCCAGCGTCGCGTCGATCACTTCGGTCGGGTTGTGCGTCGGAATGTTGGTCGCCATGCCGACCGCGATGCCCTGCGCGCCGTTCACCAGCAGGTTCGGATACGACGCCGGCAGCACCGCCGGTTCCTGTTCGCTCTCGTCGTAGTTCGGCCCGAAATCGACCGTGTCCTTGTCGATATCGTCGAGCAGGAACATCGCCGCGCGCGCGAGCCTGGCCTCGGTGTAGCGCTGCGCCGCCGGGCTGTCCCCGTCGATCGAGCCGAAATTGCCCTGACCGTCGATCAGCTTGACGCGCATCGACCAGGACTGCGCCATCCGCACCAGCGCGTCGTAGATCGAGGCATCGCCATGCGGGTGGAACTTGCCCATCACGTCGCCCACGATGCGCGCCGCCTTGCGATACGCCTTGTCCGGCGTGAACCCGCCCTCGCGCGCGCCGTACAGGATGCGGCGATGCACCGGCTTGAGCCCGTCGCGCGCATCGGGCAGCGCCCGGCTCACGATCACCGACATCGCGTAGGCGAGGTAGGAGGTGCGCATCTCCTCCTCGATCGTCACGGGGAGGCGGTCTTGCGGTGTGGAGGCGTCGCTCACAGAATCGTTCTCGGCAGGGCAGCGGGCATGTCGAAACGCTTAACATATCGCGCGCCCCCTTGCGAAACCCCGCAGCCCGGGGCTCGATGAGCGTGGCCCGATAGCGCGACGACCGCCCCTGGGGAGACGAACTTGCCCGCGAACCCCTCCCCGCCGGCCCGGACCAACCTCACGGCCGCACTCCGCGTCGCCCTCGCCGGTGCCCGCGGCGGGCCGGCGCCCGAGCGCGCCGGGCCGCGCCCAGAGCCGCGCCCAGAGCCGCGCATGGCCCTGCCGACGCCGGCGCCCGTCACGATCCCCGATGCAGCTCCGCCAATCCCCGCACCCCGGTCGCCGCTGCGCATCCTCAATGCGAGCGGCCGGATCTTCGACGCCGCGCTCGGCGTGCCCGGCCTGGCGGACGCCGCGATCGCCGCGATGCGGGGCGCGGCCGAGCAGGCCGGCACTGCCACGGACGCCGCCTGCACGCTGCTGCTCGAGCTCACCGGGGCGGAAGCGGCCCTGGTGGTGGGCGACGCGGCGACCGCGCTGGTGCTCGCCCTGATGGCGCACGCGGCCCCTGGCGGCGAGGTCGTGGTCTCGCGCGGCGAGCTGTGGGAGTTCGATCTCGCGGCCGGTGGCGGCATCCGCGTGCCCGACCTGATCACGGAGGCGGGCGCGCAGGGCTTCGAGATCGGCAGCATCGACCGCACGGTGGCGGCCGACCTGCAAGAGGCCGTGACCCCCGCGACTCGCGTGCTGCTCAAGCTGCACCGCCCGGTGGCGATCGATGGGGCGGCGGCCGAGCTCACGGTGGCGGCGATGGCCGGGGTCGCCCGCGCCCACCGCCTGCCCGTGATCCACGCGTTGGGCAGCGGCGCGATCACCGCCGACCACCGCGAGCCCGCTTTGCGAGACATCCTCGCCGCCGGCGCCGACCTCGCGATCTTCCCCGGCGACCGGCTGCTCGGCGGTCCGCGCTGCGGCATCCTCGTGGGCACGGCCGCAGCCCTGCGGCCGATCGCCCGCCTGTCGCTCGCCCGCGCCGGCCACCCCGATGCCCGTGTGATGGCGGCGCTGGCGGCGACGCTGCGCCTGCACCGCGACCCGGCCGACGCCGCCCGCCGCATCCCGGCCCTGCGGCTGCTCGGCCAGGATCGGCTCGTGCTCGAGGAGCGTGCCGCCCGGCTGCAGGGGCTGCTGCGGCTGCCCGACACCACCGTGGTCAAGACCCGTCCCGCCATCGGCGGCGGCGTGCGCCCGGGGGCCGCCCCCGAGAGCCGCGCCGTCGTCCTGCCGATGCAGGCCGATCCGCTCGCGGCCCGGCTGGCGGCGCAGTCCCCCTCGATCGCGACCACGACCGCGGCGAACGGACGCCTCGCACTCGACGTGCTGGCGCTGGCCGACGCGGAACTCGGCGAGCTCGCGGAGACGGTCCGGGCTGGGTCGCAGGCGTGAAGACTTGTTCTTTCTTGAAAGAAAGAACCAAAGAACTTCTGTCCATTGGCACTCCGACATGAACGTTCGCTGGGATCCAAACGGATAAAGTCTTTTTGCTTCTTTTTCTTCAGAAAAAGAAGAATCCTTTACGCGTGTTCTCCTCGGCGAAGGATGACCTGGTCGCGTGCCACCCGCCCGGGCGACCTGCTCCACGTGGTCGGCACGATCACCGAGATCAGGCCGTCCCGGTCGAAGCCGGACCGCGTCGTGTTCATCCTCGAGAGCCGCCTGCTGAACCACAAGGACGAGCTCAAGCGGACGATCGTCTCCAAGACACCCGCGTTCCGGCGCAAGGACTGAGCGGCGCTCAGCCGTCGACCGGCTCGAGGTCGACGCCCACCTTGAGCGTGTGCCGGCCGCCGCCGAGGATCACCCCGAACAGCGGGCTCACATCGGAGAAGTCGCGTCCCCAGCCGAGCAGCACATGCTCGTTGCGGACGACGAGATTGTTGGTGGGGTCGAGCCCGATCCAGCCATGCGCCGCGCCCAGCCAGGCGCCGACCCAGGCATGGCTCACATCCGAGCCCGGCCGCTTGACGCCGCCCGCGGGCGGATAGGTGCGGATGTAGCCCGACATGTAGCGCGCCGGCAGGCCGAGGCCGCGCAGGCCCGCGATCATCACGTGGGAAAAATCCTGGCACACGCCGGCGCGCAGCCGCAGCACGTCGCCCACCGTGGTGCGCAGCGTGGTCGCACCCGCGCGAAACGTGAAATCGGCGCGGATGCGGGCGTTGAGGTCGAGCAGGCCCGCCAGCACCGGCACGCCCGGAGCGAAGCTCGCTCGCGCATACGAGGCGGCCGCGGCACTTCGCGGCAGCAGCGGGCTCCCCTCGATGAACTCGGCGGCACTCCACCCGCAGGCGCTGCCAACGGCGTCGCGCACCGCCTCCCAGGCCGGGGTCGCCGCCGGGTCGGGAGGTGCGGCCACGTCGACCTCCACCTCCGAGCTCGCCACCACGCGCAGATGCGTGTGCGCCGCCTCGATCGTCAGCAGCACGATGGTATTGCCGAAATGGTCGACATCGTTGCGCTGGAAGCTCGCCGGCGGATCGACGGTCAGCGTGCTCCGGAGCACGCGCTGCTGCGCGTCCAGCGTGCGCGGCAGCAGATGCGCCAGGTGCGAGCCGAGCTCGACCGGGCGGCTGTAGTCGTACGCGGTGTCGTGCCGCACCCGGTAGATCGTCACGTTGCACCCGCATTCACGTGGCGAACGTCCGGACTTCGGGCAGGAGATCAAAGTAGCGGCGCCGGATCCGCGCGCGCATGTGCTCGACCTCGCGCTTCAGGCGGGCGGCCGCCTCGGGCACGTGCACCGTTTCGGCCGCAGGCGCGGGGGCGGCCACGATCCGCGTCACCACGGCGTTGGCCTCGCCCGCCATGCGCGCGAGGTGGGCCGCGAACTCCGCGCCGCCCACCTCGCGCAGGCGCTCGAAATCGGCGCGCAGGGCTGCGAACTGGAAGGCGAGTGCCCGCGGGTTGTCGCGGTCGGCGATCAGCAGGTCGAGCACGGTCGCGGGCTCGAGCCGGAGCCCGTAGCGGCCGCGATAGGCGATCGCGGAATGGGCGAGCTCGAGCAGGATCGCGAGCGCGGTGTCGATGTCGGGCGGCCCGTCGACGCCTGGGCGCGGGCGCGGCAGCTGGGCCGCCGGTCCGAGTGCCGCCGCCAGCAGCGTGCAGGCGGAGTCTGTGCGTGCGAGCCGGAGCCCGATATCGAAGAACAGCCAGCCGCCGCCGCGCACCATCGTCTCGGCGGCCAGGCCCGACAGCGATGCGGCGAGGCCCAGCAGCCGGTTCGCGACATGCGCGACACCGTCGAGGCTGCCGTCGCCGCGCTCGCCGGCGAAGGCGCGGCCGGCATCCGCGATGCCCTGGTGCAGCACCGAGAGCATCTCGCCGGACATCCGGTCGCCGACATTGTCGATCGCGCCCGCGAGACCCGCGACGCGGGCGGCGAGCAGGCTGCCGGGCTCGGCCAGGCGGGCGAGTGCCGAGCGGAGCCCGGGTGCGGCGGGATCGATCAGCGTTTCGGCGGGCAGCAGCGACGTGGGGGCCACCGCGGCGGCCAGGATCCGCAGCTCGATCAGCTCCTGCGGCCGCTCGGTGTAGCGGCCAAGCCTGAGCGCCAGCGCGCGCAGCCGGCGCGCATCCGACTCGAGCCGTTCGAGCCGCGCGCCGAGTGCCGAGAACGCGCCCGCGACACGGGCGGGGAGGTCGGCCTCGACGCGGCGGATCGCCAGCGCCGCGAGCGGCAGCCGGTGCGGCAGCGTCTCGACGCGGAGTGCCGCCGCGTGCTCGTCGCCGTCGGGAAGCACGAACAGGTCCTTGGTGACGCCGCCTGCGCGCACCAGGCCGCCCGGCAGCGCGGTCCAGCCCGACGCGTCCTGGCGCAGGAACAGCCGCACCACCACCGGGCGCGGCTCGAGCGCTCCCGCCACCAGCGTCGGCATCAGCGAGCGCTCCACCGGGCGCGCCGCGACCAGGCGCGCGGGGGCCGCCTCGATCGCCGCGCGGAGTTTTTCGCGGGCACGGGGGGAGAGTTCGGCATGGGCGACCGGGCGTGCCTCGGCGTTATGCGCGGAGAGAAACCACCAGGGCGCCGGATCGGCGAGCACGCGCGCGCGCCCCTCGCGGTCGCCGAGCCAGACCCGCTCCTCGGCCGGCAGGTCGAGCTCCTCGTCGAGCACCACGGGTGCGAGTTGCGGCAGCAACGCGCCGAGCGCCGGGTCGCCGCCGAGCCCGGCGCCGGGGTCGTTCATCATCGCCACACCCCCCTCGCGCATCACCGCCATCAGCCCGGGCACGCCCGCGCCGTCATCCCAATCGAGCTCGAGCGGGTCGAGCAGGCAGGCGGGCTGGCGGTTGATCACGAGGTCGACCTGCTTGAGGCCGCGCAGCGACTTCACCCAGAGCCTGCCCGAGCGGAGCGTCAGGTCGCTGCCATGCACCAGATGGGCGCCGAGCTCGCGCGCCAGCAGGCCCGGCTCGTGCGGGCCGAAGCTGCCGCGCCCGTCGGTCAGCAGCGCGATGCCGCCCTCGGGCGAAAGCGAGGCGCGCATCGCATCGCGCCATTCCTCGAAAAAACCGCGCAGCCCCCGGATCGGCGCGCCGAACAATTCGGGCACCACCCGGCGCAGCATCCGCCGGTTCTCCAGCACGGCCGCGATCCCGGACGGCTTGGCGCAACGATCGGCGATCACGCGCCAGGCGCCGTCCGGCCCGCGCACCAGGTCGGCGGCGTAGAGATGCAACATGCGCCGCCCGGCGCGCAGGCCGGCGTGGCGCGCGGGCCGGATGAAGTTGCGGCTGCCGAACACCAGCGAAGGCGGCAGCGCGCCCGAGGCGAGCAGCGTCTGCGGGCCGTAGATGTCGGCCAGCACGCGCTCGATCAGGGTTGCGCGCTGGGCCAGGCCGGCGGCGAGGCGTGCGAACTCGGCGGCCGGCATCGGCAGCGGCACCGGGTCGCAGTGCCAGGCCGCGCCCTCCTCGGCGGCGGCGCGACGGAGTGCCTGCGAGCGGCGCTCGAGCTGGCCCGGGCCCAGCGTGAGCACGGGCTCGATCACGCCGCGCCACGCCCGGCGCAGGCCACCCTGGCCGTCGACCATCTCGTCCACGGGCTGTTGGTCGACCAGGTCGGGCATCATCCGTCTGTCGGTGAAGGGCGGCGTCTGTCGGTGAAGGCGGCGGACGTTACAGGAACGGTCAGGTGCCGTCTTGCGGAAGCGGCACCCGGAGATCGAGCGTGCGCGGGTGCTCGAGCGAGACGCCGCCCGACGGCGCCGCGCGCGGGCCGTCGCTATGGCCGAACGGGAAGAAGCGCGCCCGTCGCCGGGCCTCGGCCTCGTTGGCGTTGACCGGGAAGGTCTCGTAGGAGCGGCCGCCCGGATGGGCCACGTGGTGGGTGATGCCGCCGAGTGCGCGCCCGCTCCAGCTGTCGTGGATCTCGATGACGAGCGGGCTCTGCGCCCGGATGGTCGGGTGCAGCGAGGCGGACGGCGACCAGGCCTTGAAGCGGATCCCGCCCACATACTCGCCCTGGCGCTCGGTGGCGGTGAGAGGCACCGCGCGGCCGTTGCAGGCCAGCACGTAGCGCTCGGGCACCCAGGCGGTGACGCGCGCCTCGAGTCGCTCGACCGAGCTGTCGACGTAGCGGACCGTGCCGCCGATCCCCGGCACCTCGCCCAGCACGTGCCAGGGTTCGAGCGCGTGGCGGAGCTCGAGCTCGATGCCGCGCAGGGTGACGCCACCAATCCGCGGGAACCGGAACTCTAAATGTGGCTCGAACCAGCCCTCTTCGAGCGGAAAGCCGAGCGCGCCAAGCTCGGCGAGCACGTCGGAGAAATCCTGGCGGACATAGTGGGACAGCATGAAATCGTCGTGCAGGCGGGTGCCCCAGCGCACCAGGCGCCGCTCGTAGGGGCGCTCCCAGAACGCGGCGACCGCGGCGCGCATCAGCAGCGCCTGCGCGGCCGACATGCGCGCATGCGGTGGCATCTCGAACGAGCGGAGCTCGACGAGGCCGAGGCGCGAGCCACCACCCTCGGGCGCGTAGAGCTTGTCGATGCAGAACTCGGTGCGGTGGGTGTTGCCGGTCGCGTCCACCAGCAGGTTGCGCAGCAGGCGGTCGATCAGCCAGGGGGGTGCGTCCTCGCCCGGCCTGATGCGGGCGAACGCGATCTCCAGCTCGGCCACGGAATCCTGGCGCGCCTCGTCGATGCGCGGATGCTGCGACGTCGGACCGATGAACAAGCCGCTGAAAAGATAGGAAAGGCTCGGATGGTTGTGCCAGAAGCCGAGCAGCGATTTCAGCAGGTCGGGCCGGCGCAGGAACGGGCTGTCCGCAGCCGTCGCACCCCCCATCACCGCGTGGTTGCCGCCGCCGGTGCCGACATGGCGGCCGTCGATCATGAACTTTTCCGTGCCGAGCCCGACCGCGCGGCCCTCGGCGTAGAGCTGCTCGGTGCGCTCGACATGCTCGGCCCAGCTGCGCGCCGGGTGGACGTTCACCTCGATCACGCCCGGGTCCGGCGTCACGGAGAACACCTGGAGGCGCGGGTCGCGCGGCGGCAGGTAGCCTTCCAGGATCACGCGGCGGCCGAGCTCGGCCGCGGTGTCCTCGATCGCCGCCACCAGGTCGAGCCAGTCCTCCGCTGCGTAGAGCGGCGGCAGGAACACGTGCAGCTTGCCGTCCCGCGCCTCGACCGTGAGCGCGGTGCGCACCAGGTCGGGCTCGCCGCGACCGATCGCAAGGCTGTCGCGCCCGCGCTGGCCCGCCGGGTGGAACGCATCGAGGCCCGGCCCCGGCTCGCCGCTTCCGTGCAGCGGAAGGCCGCCGCGCAAAAAGGCCTGGGCCGGAAAGGCCGGTCGCATCGGGCGTTCGGCGAAACCGGCCACCAGCGGTCCGCGTGCGAGCTCGCGCCTCGCCGGAAACGGCGCGCGCGGTGCGAACGGGTCGCGCTCGAACTGCGTCTCGATCGTGTCGGCGGCGGCCCAGGGAAGGCTTTCCAGCGGCAGCCGGAAGCCGATCGCGCTGTCGCCCGGCACCAGGAACAGCAGGTCCGAGCGCAGCAGCCACTGGCCCGTCTCCCAGGTGAGTTTTTCTCCGACCACCTCGCGCCGCAGCGGCAGCACCGAGCCCACCGGCCGGTTCAGCCTCTCACCGAACACCCGCGCCAGCCGCGCCCGCGCCAGCGGGTCGCGTAAGCGGGCGTCCTCGGCGATGACGTTCCCGGGCAGCCGGTACTCGCGCCACAGGTAGTAGTGCGTGTCCTCGTGCGCCTGCAGGACGCGCTCGGGGTCGAGCTGTAGCCGCTCGGCGAGCGCGCGCGCGAACCGATCGGCGTCCGCGGCGTCCAGCTCCTCGTGGTCCTCGTCGGAGGCCAGCAACGAGGGGTCGCGCCAGACCGGCTCGCCGTCGAGCCGCCAGTGCGCGTGCAGCGCCCAGCGCGGCAGCTGCTCGCCCGGGTAGTGCTTGCCCACCGCGTACTGGATCGCCGCCCCCGGCGACCACAGCGCCGCCAGCCGGCGGATCAGCCGCCCGGACAGGATCCGCTTGGACGGGCCGAGCGCGTCGGCGTTCCACTCCGCGCCGTCCATGTCGCTCGCCGAGACGAAGGTGGGCTCGCCGCCCATGGTCAGCCGCACATCGCCGGCCGCGAGGGCCACGTCGATCCGCTCGCCGGCGGCCAGGATGCGCTGCCAGGTCGCCTCGTCGTACGGCTTGGTCACGCGCGGCGTCTCGCGCAGGCGGGTGATGCCCATCGCAAAGTCGAAATTGGTCTCGCACTGGCTCACCGCGCCCGAGATCGCGGCCGCCGAGGCCGGTTCGGGCGAGGCCGCGAGCGGGATGTGCCCTTCGCCCGTGAGCAGGCCGGAGGTCGCGTCGAGACCGATCCAGCCGGCGCCGGGAAGATACACCTCCGCCCAGGCGTGCAGGTCGGTGAAGTCCGCCGTCGGGCCCGCCGGCCCTTCGAGCGGCACGACGTCCGGCTTGAGCTGGATCAGGTAGCCCGACACGAAGCGGGCGGCGAAGCCGAGATGGCGGGCGAGCTGCACCAGCAGCCACGCCGAGTCGCGGCATGAGCCTTCGGCGTGACCCAGCGTCTCCTCGGGCGTCCACACGCCGGGCTCGAGCCGCACCACATAGGCGGTCCGCGCCTGGACGAGCTGGTTCAGCCCCACCAGCATGTCGATCGTGCGCTGCGTCTCGCGTCCGACGCCGGCGATGAGCGCGGTCAGCATCGGACCCGCTTCGACCGCGCGGCGGAACGGTGCGAGCTCGCTCTCGAGCACGGGGTCGTAAGCGAACGGCCAGGTCTCGGCGTCGGGCTCGAGGAAGAAGTCGAACGGGTTGATCGTGGTCATGTCGGCCACGAGGTCGACGGTCACGTCGAAATGCGTCACCGGCTCGGGGAACACCACGCGGGCGAGGAAATTGCCCTGCGGGTCCTGCTGCCAGTTGATGAAGTGGCCGGCGGGCTCGACACGGAGCGCATACGAAACGATCGGCGTGCGCGCGTGCGGCGCGGGGCGGAGGCGGATGGTCTGCGGGCCGAGGGTGACGGCACGGTCGTAGCGATAGGACGTCCGGTGGGTCAGGGCGGCGTGCAGCGTCATCGTGAGGTGTTTTCCGTGCGGAGGCGTTCGAACAGAGGTGTCACGACGCGTGGCGCGTTGCTAGTGTTAAGCAAGATTGCGGCTTTGCCCCAAACCCCACCAGGATCGTGTCGATCCTGGACCTCCAATGAATTGGGTCCAGGGGCGTCACGCCGTAGGCGTGCAATGCACGACGCCCCTGGCCTTCTTACGCGCTTCGCCCCCCGCTCACCGCCTCGTTGATGATCCGGATCAGATCCGGCGGCCGGAACGGCTTCAGCAGCAGGTGCTCATGCGCCGCCGGCTTCCGCCCGTCGCGGTCCACCGCATTCCCGCTGATGAACACGATCTCCACATCCGGAAACCTGGCCCGTGCGATCGAGGCCAGATCCAGCCCGCTCAACCCCTCGCCCAGGTCGATGTCGGTCACCAGCACATCGACCGCGTCGCCGCTGCCCAGCAGCACCAGCGCGTCCTCGGCAAAGGCCAGCCCGTCGACGTCGAACCCCTCGTCGATCAGCATCTCGGCCACGATGTTGCGGATCAGCGCGTCGTCCTCGATCAGCAGAACCCGCATGCGTCAGCACAGCCCCATCGTTCAAAAGCGCCGGGGCGCCGCGTTGACGTCGATGTCGCGCATGTCGGGCCCGTGCTCGCCCTCCTCGAGATCGTCGTCGTCGAGCGTCTCGCCCGGGAAACTGTGGTCGCCGCCATGCGCCAGGACCTCGCCCTCACGCGAGCCCGCGGTGCGGTCGACCAGCCAGATGCGGCGCAGGCCCTCGCCTTCGGCGCGCTTCATCGCGACCTCGACGCCGGCCTCGAGCGAGAGCGCCCGGTTGTCATGGTCGAGCAACGTCGCGGTCTCCTCGCTGCCGTCCGGGTTGGTCACCACGAGCTCCAGGGCGATGCCGGCCGGGTCGTCCTCGGCCAGACGGCGCATGAGGACCACGGAGTGCCCTCCAGGAAGCGGATCATGGGCGCCGAGCCGGCGAATGGCGGTCATTCTGTGTCTCCTTCAGCGGCAACCAACGGCGGGGCGACGTGTCGGTTGTCGGCGATCGAGCGCGAACGCGCCGAGTATGCGCCTGGCACGACGTCGATAAATTAATTTGCGGGCGCCATGATCTGGCGGATCACGCCCAGGGCGTGCCGCGCGCCGGGCCCTGCGAAGGGCTGACCCCTACAACCCCGTTGTGAAGTCTAGGGATCCAAGGGGCGACCGTCCCTAGCCGGGTCCCAGGGCGTCACGCCCCGGCCTTCTTCTGCCCTCTCAGAGGCTGTTTGAGAACTCTCGGTTGAGGAGGAAGGCCAGGGCTCTGCCCTGGACCCGCCAAGGGACGGTCGTCCCTTGGAACCCTGATTGTTGGGGTTGCGCCCTTAACGGTGTCCAGGGGCGTGCTCCGCACGGGGCCCCTGGCGTTCTTCGCCTAATCGAAGTTTTTAAACGGACTCTTAGAACGGGATTTCGTCATCGAGATCGCCGCCCGGAGGCGCGTCCCAGTTGCCGCCCGACCGGGCTGGCGGGCTGGCCGCCGGCGCACGGCGCGGGGCCGCGGTCGGGGTGGCCGCGCGGGGCGCGTAGCCGCCGCCCTCGCCGCCGCCATAGCCCGCGTCGTCACCACCGCCGCCACCCGCGAAATCATCGCTGCCGCCGCGGTTGCTGTCGATCAGGGTGAGGTCACCGCGGAACCGGTCGATCACCACCTCGGTGGTGTATTTCTCCTGGCCCGACTGGTCCGTCCATTTGCGGGTCTGCAGCGAGCCCTCGACATAGACCTTGCGGCCCTTCTTGAGGAAGCGCTCGGCCACGTCCGCGATGCGGTCGTTGAACACCACGACGCGGTGCCACTCGGTGCGCTCGCGCTTCTCGCCGGTGGCCTTGTCGTTCCAGCTCTCGCTCGTGGCCAGCGTGAAGTTGACGATCTTCTGGCCCTGCTGCGTGTTGCGGACCTCGGGGTCCTTGCCGAGGTTGCCCACCAGAATGACCTTGTTGACGCTCCCAGCCATCGTCCCCACCTCGCGATACCAAACCGGCAATCTAGGCGCGGCGCACGGATAGGGATACCACCCGCCCGTCCGGCGCGCTTTTTTGTCTGACGGCGTTCAACCGAAAGCCCCGCGGCGGAGACGCTGCGACAGACCCGCGGCGGAGACGCTGCGACAGACCCGCGGCGGAGACGCTGCGACAGTGAGGAACGATGGCGGCAGAAATCCGGGTCCGCGGCGCGCGCGAGCACAACCTCAAGAACGTCGACGTGGCGATCCCGCGCGACGCGCTGACCGTGATCACCGGCCTGTCGGGCTCGGGCAAGAGCTCGCTCGCCTTCGACACGATCTACGCCGAGGGGCAGCGCCGCTACGTCGAGAGCCTGTCGGCCTATGCGCGGCAGTTCCTGGAGCTCGCCGGCAAGCCGGACGTGGACGCGATCGAGGGGCTCTCGCCCGCGATCTCGATCGAGCAGAAGACCACCAGCAAGAATCCGCGCTCCACGGTGGGCACGGTGACCGAGATCCACGACTACATGCGTCTTTTGTGGGCGCGTGCCGGCGTGCCCTACTCCCCGGCCACGGGGCTGCCGATCGAGGCGCAGACAGTAAGCCAGATGGTGGACCGGGTGCTGGCGATGCCGGAGGGCACGCGGCTGATCCTGCTGGCGCCCGTGGTGCGCGAGCGCAAGGGCGAATACCGCAAGGAGCTCGCCGACCTGCAGCGCCGCGGTTTTACGCGTGTGAAGGTCGACGGCACGATGCACGAGATCGACGCGGTGCCGAACCTGAACCGCAAGCTGAAGCACACGATCGAGGCGGTGGTGGACCGCGTGGTGGTCAAGCCCGAGGGCCTCGCCCAGCGCCTGGCCGAGAGCTTCGAGAGTGCCATCAACCTCGGCGACGGCATCGCCTACGTTGAGGAAGTCCCCCGCGGCGGAGCCGCAGACGCAAAGGCCCGCGGCGGAGCCGCAGACGCAAAGGCCCGTGGCGGAGCCGCAGACGCAAGGGACGGCGACGCACCCGGCGCGAGAACCGTGTTCTCGTCGCGGTTCGCCTGCCCCGTCTCCGGCTTTACCATCGAGGAGATCGAGCCCCGGCTGTTCTCGTTCAACTCGCCACAGGGCGCCTGCCCGGTCTGCGACGGGCTGGGCGTGGAAGTGTTCTTCGACCCGCGCCTGGTGGTGCCGGACGAGCGGCTGTCGCTCGGCGGCGGTGCGATCGCACCCTGGCGCGGATCGCAGAGCCCGTACTACGACCAGACGCTCGCCTCGCTCGCCCGGCACTACAAGGCGCGACTGAACCAGCCCTGGCAGGACCTCCCCGAGGCGTTCCGGGCGATCCTGCTGGACGGCTCGAACGGCGAGGACATCACCTTCACCTACAAGGACGAGGTGCGCTCGTATCAGGTGAAGCGCCCGTTCGAGGGCGTGCTCAAGAACCTCGCGCGCCGCTACGCCGAGACCGACAGCGCCTGGGTGCGGGAGGAAATGTCGCGCTACCAGGCCGACAAGCCGTGCAACGCCTGCGGGGGAAAGCGCCTCAAGCGCGAGGCACTCGCGGTCAGGATCGCCGAGCTCGACATCGCGGAAGCTTCCGACCTGCCGATCCGCCGGGCACTCGCCTGGTTCGCAACCGTGGAGGCGACGCTCACGCCGCAGCGCGCCGCCATCGCCGGCCGCATCCTGCGCGAGATCAACGACCGGCTGCGCTTCCTCGACGATGTCGGGCTCGACTACCTCACACTGTCGCGCGGCTCGGCCACGCTGTCGGGCGGCGAGTCGCAGCGCATCCGGCTCGCGTCGCAGATCGGCTCGGGGCTGACGGGCGTGCTCTACGTGCTCGACGAGCCCTCGATCGGCCTGCACCAGCGCGACAACGAGCGCCTGCTCGGCACGCTGCGCCGGCTGAAATCGCTCGGCAACACGGTGCTGGTGGTCGAGCACGACGAGGACGCGATCCGCGCGGCCGACCACCTGATCGACATGGGTCCGGGTGCCGGCATGAACGGCGGCCACGTGATCGCGCAGGGCACGCCCGACGAGGTCGCGGCCAACCGGGCCTCGATCACCGGCGATTTTCTGTCGGGCCGCCGCCGTATCGAGGTCCCGGCCCACCGCCGGGTGCCCGATCGCAGGCGCATGCTCACGCTGCAGGGGGCCACCGGCAACAACCTCAAGGACGTCACCGCCCATTTCGCGCTCGGCACCTTCACGTGCGTGACCGGTGTTTCGGGCGGGGGCAAGTCCACGCTGGTGATCGACACGCTGTACAAGGCCGTGAGCCGGCGACTGATGGGGTCGGGCGAGGTGCCGTCCCCGTATGCGGACCTGATCGGTCTCGACCAGATCGACAAGATCATCGACATCGACCAGAGCCCGATCGGCCGCACGCCGCGCTCGAACCCGGCCACCTACACCGATCTCTTCACGCCGATCCGCGACTGGTTCGCCGAACTGCCGGAAAGCAAGGCTCGCGGCTACAAGTCGGGCCGCTTTTCGTTCAATGTGAAGGGCGGTCGCTGCGAGGCGTGCCAGGGCGACGGCGTCATCAAAATAGAAATGCATTTTCTTCCCGATGTCTACGTCACCTGCGACACCTGCAAAGGTGCGCGTTACAACCGCGAAACTCTGGAGGTAAAGTTCCGCGGCCGCTCGATCGCCGACATCCTCGAGCTGTCGGTCGATGAGGCGCTGCCGCTGTTCACCGCGGTCACGCGCATCCATGACCGGCTCGCGGTGCTGAGCCGCGTGGGTCTCGGCTACGTCAAGCTCGGGCAGCAGGCGACCACGCTGTCGGGCGGCGAAGCGCAGCGCATCAAGCTCGCCAAGGAGCTCGCGCGGCGCGCGACGGGCCGCACGCTCTACATCCTCGACGAGCCCACCACGGGGCTGCATTTCGAGGACGTGCGCAAGCTGCTGGAACTGCTGCATGCGCTGGTGGACGGCGGCAACACGGTGATCGTGATCGAGCACAATCTCGAGGTGATCAAGACGGCGGATTGGCTGATCGACCTGGGCCCCGAGGGGGGCGAAGGCGGTGGCCGGATCGTGGCCGAGGGCACGCCTGAGGCGATCGCGGCGTGCGAGGCGAGCCATACGGGGCGGTTTCTGCGGCCGTTGCTGCACGCGGTCGAACCGGCGCCGAAACGGGTCCGCAAGCGCGCGTAAGGGGCTCTGCCCCTTAAACCCCGCCAGGAGGATGGTCCTCCTGGACCTGCCAAAACGAATGGGGTCTGGGGCCAAGGCCCCAGCGGGGTCCAGGGGTGGAACCCCTGGCCTTCTTCGCAGTTTTTGAGTTCTTCCCTTAACGAAACAGATATGATCCTCCGTCATCCTGCGGGCTGCACGACCCTCGGGATCACGAGATGACCGACGAACAGCAGAGACGCCTGGCCACATTCCAGGTGTCGGACGATGACATCGCGCTGATCCAGAGCCATGCGGACACCGCGCGCGCCATGCTCCCGAGCCTGCTCACGGAGATGCACAGCGCCTTCGATTCCTGGCCGGAAATCCAGAACGCGCTGAAGAACCCGCAGGTCCACGAGATCCGGCTGCGGCACTGGACAAATGTCTGCTCGGGACGCCTCGACGAGGGCTTCCAGAAATCCGCCGAGGACCTGGCCACCGCCTTCTACGCGCACGATGTGCCCGGCTACGCGGTCGCGATCTGCCATTCGAGCGTGCTCGGCGCCATCGTCGACCGTCTCGGCCTCACCGGGGCGACCTGGTTCCAGCGCGTGATCTCGCCGCGGCGTGCGGCCGCCAGCGACCGGCTCCGCGCCGTGCTGACGCGGCTGGCCTGGCTCGATCTCGAACTCCTGCTCGAGACGTATGCCCGCGCCGAGAACGACAGCCGCGGGCTGGCGCTGCGCAGCATGGCCGAGAAGATCGAGTCCGAAGCGAGCGATGCGGTCGCCAAGGTCGACCGGCTGGCCGCCGACCTGGTGGCCACCGCCGAAGCGATGTCGACCACCTCGGCGCGCACCGGGACCAGTGCCAACGATGCGGCCGACAGCGCCCATCGCAGCCTCACCACCGCGGAGGACGTCGCCCAGTCAGCCGACCACCTGGCGCAGTCGATCGCCGACATCACCGCCCAGGTCGAGCGCACCCGCCAGATCGCCGAAGCGGCGGTGAGCGCCGGCACCACCGTGCGTGGGCGCATCGACGGGTTGTCCGAGCAGGCCACGAATATCGGCCAGGTGGCCGGCATCATCGCCGACATCGCCGCGCGCACGAACCTGCTGGCGCTGAACGCCACGATCGAGGCCGCTCGTGCGGGCGAGGCCGGCCGCGGCTTCGCGGTGGTGGCCCAGGAGGTCAAGCAGCTCGCGACCCAGACCTCGAACTCCACCCAGGAGATCGCGCGCCAGATCACCGCCGTGCAGGAAGCGACCGAGCAGGCGAGCCAGGCCGTGGCCCTGATCTCGTCGACGATCGAGGACATGGAGCGCATCAGCAAATCGGTCGCGATCGCGGTTGAGGAGCAGAGCAATTCGACCCAGATGATCGCCCGCCGCATGGCGGACGCGGCGGAGGCCACGAAGCTGATGAACGCCCAGACCTCGGATGTCCGGCTTGCTGCCAAGCAGTCCGACAAGCAGGCCGACTCCGTGCGCTCCACCTCGAACAACCTGCAGAGCGCCGTGGGCGACCTTCGCCAGACCGTGATCCGCGTCGTCCGGACCTCGACCAAGGCGGTCGATCGCCGGGAGGCCGACCGCATGTCGATGAACATCCCATGACGCTTCGGCACGGATGACGGCCGCAGCGTCGAGGTGAACGTGATCGACCTGTCCCTGACGGGAGCTCTTCTCAGCTGCCGCGAGCCGCTGGTGATGGGCATCGCCGGCGTGCTCGGCCTGCCCGGCGCCGCGGTGAAGTGCCGGATCACCAAGTGCCGCGGCGACAACGAATACGTCGTCAGCCTCGCGCCCACCGAGGGCCGGGTCAACGACCGGCTGGTCGCACTCGCCGAGCGCGGGATCTCGGCCCAAGCGGCCTGATCACTTCCCCGCCCGGCTCGAAGAGCCGATCCTCTTCGGGCGAGCGGCACGAGGTGCGAGATGACGGCGATCTATGTCGATGCGGATGCCTGCCCCGTCCGCGAGGAAGTCTACCGGGTGGCCGGCCGGCTCGGCGTCGCGGTCCTTGTCGTCTCGAACGGATCGCGACCGATCCGGCCGCCGTCGCAGGCCGGCATCACGATGGTGGTCGTGCCGAGCGGCCCGGACGCGGCGGATGACTGGATCGCCGAACGCATCGGCGATCGCGACGTGTGTACCACCGCCGACATTCCGCTCGCCTCGAGATGCCTCGCGAAGCGCGCCCTGGCGCTCGACTTCAAGGGGCGCGAATGGACCGGCGACAATATCGGCTCGGCGCTCGCCGGCCGGGCAATCGGCCAGCACCTGCGCGAGACGGGTGCCGTGACGGGCGGTCCGTCGGCGCTGACCTCGCGTGATCGCGGTGAGTTCCTGAACACGCTGGATCGCCTGGTTCAGGCGGCGCGGCGTGGCCGCGCCGCAAAGGTGTCGTGGCGGTCGCCGGAGGTCGAGTAAAAAGAGATGGGGCTCTGCCTCAAACCCCGCCAGGATCGAGCCGATCCTGGACCTGCCTAACTGATGGGGGGTCCAGGGGCCACAGGCTCCTGGCGGGGTTTGGGGCAGAGCCCCAAGACTTCTGCCTGCGGCGCTCACCCCCGCCCGAACAATCCCCGCACGATCTGCGTCGTCACGGCCACACTCGCCCCCCTCTTCGCCACCTTGCCGACCCCGTCCGGCGCCAGGTAAGGCGCCAGCGCATGTGCCAGGCCCGGCAGCGTCAGCGTCTGCAGCCACACGTGCCCCGGCCCGGTGAGCTTCGCCATGAACAGCCCCTCGCCGCCGAACAGCGCGTTCGCCACCCCGCGGATCACCGTGATCTCGAAGGCCACCTTCTCCTCGAACATGCCGACATGGCCGGGATGGACCAGCAGCGTCTCGCCCGGCCCGAGTTCGCGCTGCACGATCTCGCCCCCGAGCTCGACGAACGCCACGCCCTGGCCTGAGAGCCGCTGCAGGCGGAACCCGTCGCCGCCGAAGATTCCGGCGCCGAGCGAGCGCGTGATCGCAGCCCCGAGCGTCAGCGCGCCGGTGCCGCACAGGAAGCCGTGCCGGTGCAGCAGGTAGGCCGGCCCCTCGACGCCGAGCGGCACTTCGACGATCGCACCCGGCAGCCGGGCGGCAAAGGCGAGCTCGCCGGTCCCCCCGCGGGCCGAGAACTCCGTCAGGAACAGCCCGCCGCCGCCGAACGCCCGGGTTACCGCGCCCAGGAACCCCGTGGCACCCGCGGCCGCCGTGGTGGTCCGCATCTGGACGTCGCCGGTCATCCATGAGAGCTGCCCCGTCTCCGCCAGCAGCGTCTCGCCAGGTGCGAGCGCCACATGCAGAACCGGGAGCGCCGAGGCGCTGACCTGCGTGCGCATGGGGATCCTCCGATCGCAGGCCTCAGTATCGGCCTGCAGCGGTTGCCACGTCGATGCTCTTCGCGCGCACGCGGCTTTGCTTGCGGCATCGCCCGCGTCCGCGCCGACACGGTGGCGGCGGCGGTGCGGGCGCGCGATCTCGGCTTCCGCTGGCTCGAGCTCCACATGGCGCACGGCGCAGAACTTCTTCTCGCCGATGTCGAACAGGCGCACCGACGCATATGGCGGATCGGCCGAGAACCGCGCCCGCGACCTGTTCGAGGTGTTCCCGGCGGTACGCGAGGTCTGGCCCGCCGACCGGCCGCTCACCGTCCGGCTCGGCGTCGAAGACTTCGACGGCGGGTCGCCATGATCGACGAACCGCCATCGAGCTGTCGGCGGATGCGTGCGGGCGGCTCGACTTCGTCGACGTGTCGATCGGGTTCAACACGCCGGCGGCCTCGATCCCGTGGGCGCCGAACGTCGTGGCGCCGATCGCCGCGCGCGTGCGCCGCGAGACCGGGTTTTCCGGCGCCGCCTGCTGGTACATCTCGAACCCCGCCGAGGAGGCCGACGCGCTGATCCGCGACGACCGGCTCGACCTCGTGATGCTCGGCCGGCCGCTTCCGACCGATCCGCACTGGCCGTACGCGGCGGCGCGCGCACGCGTGGTCGAGAACGGCCTGGGCGACGCTGCCGCCGCCCGACGCGCACTGGCTCGCGCGCGACCGGTCGCTCAGGCCAGCAGCTGCGCCACCCGCTCGGGCACCGGCGGGTGGCTGTAATGCACCAGCGCGTAGAGAGGGTCGGGCGTGAGCGTCGACGCGTTGTCGCGCGAGAGGCGGGTGAGTGCGGAGGCGAGCGGTGCCGCGCCCACCTGCCGGCGTGCGTAGTCGTCGGCCTGGAACTCGTGGCGGCGCGAGAGCCAGTTGCCGGGCAGCGACATCACCGGCCCGAGCAGGCCGAGCAGGAAGTTGGCCGCCAGCAGGGCTGCCGCCTCGTCGTGATGCCGGAAGCCGAACGAGGCGGTCAGCCAGGGCTGCCGGCACAGCCAGCCCACCAGCCCGAACAGCACGAAGCTGGTGGCGATCCCGCGCGCCGCACCCCAGACGATGTGGCGGTGCTTGAAGTGGCCGAGCTCGTGGGCGACCACCGCCTCGATCTCCTCGGGCGTTTGCGTCGCGATCAGCGTGTCGAACAGCACGATGCGCTTGTTGCGGCCCCAGCCGATGAAGAACGCGTTGCCGTGGCTCGAGCGTCGCGACGCATCCATGGTGAACAGCGCCGATGCGTGGAAGCCGCAGCGTTCCAGCAGCGCCTCGATGCGGGCGGCGAGCGACGGGTCGGAGAGCGGTTCGAACCGGTTGAACAGGGGTGCGATCAGCCGGACGTAGATGCCGGGGGCCGCCAGGCTGATGGCGGACACGCCCGCCCAGGCCCAGAGCCACCACAGCCCGCTCGCGTGCCGCATCACGGCGAATAGTGCCCACAGCAGGGGCCCGCCGATCGCCAGCGCGAGTGCCGCGCCCTTCAGCCGGTCGGCCGCGAACAGGGCCAGGGTGGAGCGGTTGAACCCGAAGCGCTGCTCCAGCACCAGCTTGCCCCAGGCCTGCGCCGGCAGGGTCGCGAGCGCCGAGAGCAAGGCCGCGGCGCCCACCAGCAGCGTGTCCCGCCACGCCCCCGGCCCCATGGCGCGATCGACGAGCGAGGCCGCGGCGTCGAGCCCGCCGCACACCCAGAACAGCGTGACCGCCAGCCCGAGCAGGCCGGCGCGGATGCCGAAGCGTGCGCGCGCGGCCGTGTAGTCGGCGGCCCGGCGGTGCTCCGCGAGCGTCACCGAGGCGCGGAACGGCCCCGGCACCGCGTCGCGGTGGCGCCGCACGTAGCGGGCCTGGCGCAGCGCCAGCCAGATGGAGACCGCCTCGGCGACGAGGCTGCCCGCGATGAACAGGTCGAGGAGAAGGGTGGGCCGGACGTCATGCATGATCATTCGCCAGAGATGGGCTGCCGCGGTCGCGCGACAAACTGCGCGGATCCTCGCCACCGTGTGCCGCCTCTGAGTGAAGGTTTAACCGGTGGCCTGCCAGAATGACCATGCCCGGCAGGATGTGCGGTCTCAGGTGTCCAGCTTCACTTCCGCGGCGAACGACGTCTTGCGCGACAGCTGCGATGACGTGATCCACCCGAGGCCCGGCGCGCGATGAGAACGCCGCCGACCGCGCGGCGCGCCCGCTCGTGGTCCCCCGCCGACCCGGCGGCGGTGCCGGGCGAGGCCGCGCCCCCGACCAGCCCTTACGAGGCCTGGCCGCTGCTCCGGCGCCTGTCGTTCCGCGAACGACGTCTGGCCCGGCGAGCCGCGCGGAGCGGCCGGCTCGGGATCTTCGCCTACGAGTTCCTCCGGTTCGGCGTGAAGCAGGGATGGGCCTGCCTGTTCGGCTTCCTTCTGCTCGCGCTGATCGTGGCGACGCGCATCTGGTATCCGCACGCGGCGCGCCTGCCGCGCTACGACGCGCTCGTGGTGGCGGCGGTGCTGATCCAGACCTGTCTCCTGGCGCTGCGGTTCGAGACCTTCGAGGAGGCGCGCATCATCCTGCTGTTCCACGTCACCGGCACGTTGATGGAGCTGTTCAAGACCGCCACCGGCTCGTGGATCTATCCCGAGGCGAGCCATCTGCGGATCGGGCATGTCCCGCTCTTTACCGGCTTCATGTACGGGGCGATCGGCAGCTACATCGCGCGCGCCTGGCGCCTGTTCGACTTCCGCTTCACCCGCCACCCGCCGCTCGGCGCCCTGGTGGCACTCTCGGCCGCGATCTACGCGAACTTCTTCGCCGATCACTGGGGCGTCGATCTCCGCGTGCCGTTGATCGCCGCGGCGGCGCTGCTGTTCGGCCGGACGACGATCTTCTTCCGCGTGTGGCGCGTTCATCGCCGGATGCCGCTGCTGCTCGGCCTCACCCTGGTCGCGCTGTTCATCTGGTTCGCGGAAAACCTCGGCACTGCCAGCCATGCCTGGATCTATCCCGTCCAGGCGCAGGGATGGTCGATGGTGCCGGTCGCGAAACTCGGCTCTTGGTTCCTGCTGATGCTGATCTCCTACACAATGGTCGCGACCGTGCTGTGGAACCCGGGTCGAGGCTCGGGGCGGCGCTGATGAGTGCCACCGAGCGAAGCCCGTCGGGAACACCTCGCCGCCCGGGCGCGCCGGCCGCAAGCAATCTCGACCGCATCATGGCCGGGTGGAACCTGGTGGCCGATGGCGAGCCCGTCCTCACCCGCGCCAGCCGGCTGCTTCCGGTCCGGGCCGCCGGTGCGGCGGCCATGCTGAAGATCTCCGCGGATCCGCAGGAACGTATCGGCGCCGCGCTGATGGAGTGGTGGGACGGCGACGGCGCCCCCCGCGTGCTGGCGCGGGACGGCGACGCCCTGCTCATGGAACGGGCGGTGGGCACGAGGTCGCTGGCCGCGATGTCCCGCTCGGGCGAGGACGCGGAGGCCTGCCGCATCCTGTGCGCGGCGGCCGAGCGCCTGCGGACAGCGCGCCTGCGCCCGCCCCCGCTTCTCACACCGCTGGCGGCCAGGTTCCGTGACCTCGCCCCCGCGGCCGCCCGGCATGGCGGAATGCTCGAGCGAAGTGCGGCTGCCGCGCAGTCGCTGCTGGGGCGCCGCGCGACGTCGCGGTCCTGCACGGCGACCTGCACCATGGCAACGTGCTCGACTTCGGCGATCGCGGCTGGCTGGCGATCGACCCGAAAGGGCTGATCGGCGAGCGTTGCTTCGATTATGCGAACCTCTTCTGCAATCCGGACCTGTCGGATCCCGTGCCGCCGGCCGCGACGCGGCCCGACATGTTCGCGGCACGGCTGGCGTGGGTGGCAGAGCTGGCGGGCCTGGAGCGTCGCCGTCTGCTGCTCTGGATGCTGGCATGGGCCGGCCTGTCGGCCGCGTGGATCATCGCGGGCGGCGAGACGCCCGCCACCAGCCTCGCCGTGGCAGCGCTTGCGGCCGCGGAACTGGACCGCTGACCGCTCTCACACTTGGATCGAGAGCTGGTTCTAGAGAGTGTCGACCTGCCGATACAGGTTTCGCAGGCATGACGACTTGTTCTTTATTGAAAGAAAGAACCAAAGAACTTCTATCCGATAGGCATCCGACGGGAGCTGCCGGCTGCGTCCAAACGGACAAAGTCTTTTTGCTTCTTTTTCTTCAGAAAAAGAAGATTCTTAAAGCCCGGTCGGCTCGGGGCGCCTGATGAAGGCGATGCGCATGCCGGCGCGCCGAGTGCCCGCGACACGGGACCGCAGAAATCAAGCAGCGTCCCCTGCACGTCGAACAGGAGGGCGGAGATGTCGGGCCGGCTCATGCCTCGGGCGCCTTGGTCCGCGCGTTGATCAGCGGGCCGAGGCTGGCCGCGAGATCGGTGGGGATCAGCACGGTCGCCCCGCGTTCCTTGTTCATCTCGTAGAGCAGGTTCATCTGCCGGAGCGCCAGCGCCATCGGCTGGCCCTCGTAGATGCGGGCGGCTTCCACCACCTCGCGGGCGACGAACTGCTCGGCGGAAGCCAGCGTCACGCGGGCGTCGCGCTCGCGCTCGGCCTGGGCCTGGCGGCTCATCGCGTCCTGCAGGCTGGCGGGGATGTTCACGTCGCGGATCTCGACCGAGCGGACGGCGACCCCCCAGCCGGCGATCTTGGCGGAGATGGTTTCCTGCAGCTGCCGGTCGGCGTTGCGGCGGTCGGACAGCAGCTTGGCCAGGTCGGAGGCGCCGATCATTTCGCGGAGGCTGGTCTGCGCCACGCTCTCGACCGCGCTCCGGTAGTTGGCGATCGCCAGCGCCGCCTGCTCGGCGTCGATCACCTGCCAGAACACGATCGCATCCACCCCCACCGCCACGGTGTCGCGGGTGAGCGCCTGCTCGGCGGTGATGCCGATGGTCTGGATGCGCAGGTCGATGGTGGCGGCGACCCGGTCGACGAACGGGATCAGGAAGAACAGGCCCGGGCCGCGCACGCCCGAGAAGCGGCCGAGGCGGAGCACCACGGCGCGCTGCCATTCGCTGGCGATCCGGAGGGTGGTGACGATCAGGGCGATCGCGATGAATATGACGATGCCGACGATGGAGGGTACCATGGGGGCGTGTTCTTTCCCGTTGTCGGGATGGAACATGGTGTGCCCGGGCGCCGGCGTCAGACGCGGCCGGTGATCCACGCCGCCAGCACCGCGAGGCGATCGGCCGCACCGCGGGGGCCGGGCTCGTCGCGGCCGGCGCGGGCGCGGGCGAGATCGCGGCGGGCGAACACGGCGTGCAGGGCGGGCGCGCGCGCCGGGCCGCGGACACGTTGCGGCGGCGGCAGCTGCGTGATGGCGGCAGAAGCGAGGGCGGCCGGGTCGGGCGTGTCGGCCGGGAACGGCGTGCGGCCGACCGCCAGCAGGGACGCGCGATGGCGCAGCGATGCGCCCGCGCCATACGCGGCACCGGCGGCGACCAGGGCGTCGAGCGAGGCCGCGTCGGCGCCGCCGAGCTCGCCCATCAGGCGCGCGAGCGTGCCCGGGCCGCAGCGGAGATTGTCGTGCCAGGCGGCGAGGTCCGGGATGCCGTCGAGCTCCGTTTCGCGAGCCGCGATCATCGCCTCGAGCCGGGTGGCGTCGACGTGGCCTGCGTCGAGCAGGGCGCCGAGCGGGCCCGCGACCTCGTGGCGGCGGCGGGCGCCCTCGACCACCTCGCGCCACCATTGCAGGCGCACCAGGGATGCGAAGCGGCCGGTGTCGTGGTCGGAGGCCCCTCCCTGGTGACGGCGGCCGCTCTCGATCGCGCGCGCGAGTTCGTGATTGAACGCGATCAGGATCCACGCCCGCTCGCGGATTGCGGTCGGCAGGAACAGCGAAAACAGGAAGCGGTCCGGATCGTGGCGGCGGACGTGCAGCGCCAGGGCGCGGCCGGCGAGGCCGCCCTCGCCTTGCGGATGGGGGCCTGTCATTGCATCGTGCCGCGCGCACTCCACCTCGCCCGCGCGACGCAGGCCGTTCTGCCGCGTTCAACCCGGCGTCTCATCCTGCCTCCAGAAAGGACGCAACCACCATGGCATTCGAACTGCCTTCCCTTCCCTACTCGCACAACGCGCTGGCCGCCGCCGGAATGAGCCAGGAAACGCTCGAGTTCCACCACGACAAGCACCATCAGGCCTACGTCACGGCGCTGAACGGCTTCGTCGAGAAGGACCCTTCCCTGTCGGGCAAGTCGCTCGATGAGATCGTGAAGGAGACCCATGGCGCGGCCGACAAGGCGCCGGTTTTCAACAATGCAGGCCAGCATTGGAACCATATTCTGTTCTGGCAGGCGATGTCGCCCAAGGGCGGCGGCGTTCCGGGCAAGCTCGAGAGCAAGATCACCGCGGATTTCGGCTCGGTCGACACGTTCAAGGAGCAGTTCAAGGCGGCCGCGACCAGCCAGTTCGGTTCGGGCTGGGCCTGGCTGGTGCTGGCCGCCGACGGCAAGCTGAAGGTGACCAAGACGCCGAACGGGTCGAACCCGCTGGCGACCGGCGAGGGCCGCGCGCTGCTCGGGATCGATGTGTGGGAGCATTCGTACTACATCGACTTCCGCAATCGCCGGCCGGATTATGTGCAGAACTGGCTTGATAAGATTGCGAACTACGAGTTTGCGGAGGCGATGCTGGGCTAAGCAGACCAGGGGCTCTGCCCCTGGACCCCGCCAGGACCCGGGGCCCCTGGACCCCCAATTATTGGAGGTCCAGGATCGACGTCATGCCGAAGGCGTGCTTCGCAATGGGGCCTGGTGGGGTTTGGGGCAAAGCCCCAATCTTATGTTTTTACTGGCGCCGCCACATCGTTCGCAGCCTTGGGCTTAACAACGTTGCTGATCGTATCCCGCAGCACCGTCACCCGCACATTCGGCGCGATCTCCACCTCGACCTCGTTCGAATCATCCTTGGCGCGCGTGACAGTTGCGAGAATTCCCCCTGCCGTCACCACACGGTCGCCACGTCGGATCGCCGCCAGCATCGAGCGCGTTTCCTTCGCCTTCTGCGCCTGCGGGCGGATCCACAGAACGTAGAACACCACCAGGATCAGCAGGAACGGCGCGTATTGCAGCACCTGCGCGTACAGGGCGCCGTTGTCCCCCGCGCCCGATACGGTTTGCGCGAAGGCGGACGGGACGAGGAGGCTCACGCGCGGGTTACTCCGGGTTGCGGCTAATGCGGCCGGACCATAGGCTCCGCGCCCCTTCCGTCAAGGAGCACCGTCACTTGGTGGACAAGCTCATCCCCGTCCTCACCCGCATCGCCGAGGCGCTGGAACGCCTGTCGCCGGCCACACCCGACCCGGCCTCGCTCGACGGCGCCGACGCCTTCATCTGGCACGGCAACACGCGCCGGCTCGCCGCCATGCAACGCGTGGCCAGCGTGGATGCGGCGCTGCTGCGCGGCATCGACCGTCAGGCAGCGCAACTGTTCGGCAACACGCGCCGCTTCGCGCATGGGCATCCCGCCAACAACGTCATGCTTTGGGGAGCGCGCGGCATGGGGAAATCCTCGCTCGTGAAAGCGGCGCACGCGGCCGCGAATGCGGAGCGTCGCGGCGCGCTGGCGCTGATCGAGATCGCGCGCGACGAGCTCGCAACGCTGCCGGTGCTGCTCGAGCTGCTGCGCGCGACACCCTCGCGGCGCGTGGTGGTGTTCTGCGACGACCTCTCGTTCGATGCGTCGAGCGCTGCCGATAGCGCGGATTACAAGGCGCTGAAATCCGTGCTCGACGGCGGCATCGCGGGACGTCCCGAGAACGTTCTGTTCTACGCCACCAGCAACCGCCGCCACCTGATGCCGCGCGACATGATCGACAACGAGCGCGCCACCGCCATCAACCCCGGCGAGGCGATCGAGGAGAAGGTCTCGCTGTCGGACCGGTTCGGCCTGTCGTTGGGTTTCCACAACTGCGACCAGGAGACATATCTCGCGATGATCGACGGCTATGCCGACGCACAGGCGCTGGCCGTCACGCGCGAGCGACTGCACGCCGAAGCGCTCGAATGGTCCGTCACGCGCGGCGGCCGATCGGGCCGGGTCGCCGCGCAGTTCATCGCCGACCTCGCCGGTCGGCTGGCCGAGGAGAAAGACGCATGAGCATCACCACACCAACCGAGACGCACCTCGCCCACGGCTCGGTGCTGGTCTCGCTGCATGACGGCGTGTTCAACCCGCCGGCGGATATCCTGATCGACCCGGCGTCGGACGCGGCGACCGTGGCCCTGAAGGCGAAGTTCCCCGACGGGCTGACGATCAACGTCAACGCGTTCCTGCTGAAGCGTGACGGCGAGCTGATCCTGATCGATGGTGGCTGCGGCACTTCGTTCGGCCCGACGCTGGGACGCGTGCCGGCGACCCTTGCCAGCATCGGCATCCGGCCCGCCGACATCACCACGGTGCTGGTGACGCATCCGCACGGTGACCACGTGATGGGCCTGTTCGACGATGCGGGCGAGGCGCTGCGCTATCCCCAGGCGCAGGTGTACTGCCCCGCGATCGACATCGCGCATTTCAGCGAGGCTCACGAAGGCGAGAACCCGAACTACGCTGCCGCACGCAAGTTCTTCGCGGCCGTGGGCAGCAACTTGCACCCGTACGGTCCCGGCGAGGTGCTGCCTGGCATCGAGGCGGTCAGCCTGCCCGGCCACACGCCCGGGCATAGCGGCTTCCTGATCGCAAACGAGGTGCTGATCTGGGCCGACACGATGCACCTGATCGAGCACCAGCCGCAGAATCCCGACATCGCGCTGGTGTTCGACGAGGACCGCGTGCTCGCGGCCTCCACGCGACGGAAGGCAATGGCGATGGCCGCGGAGAAAGGCTGGATCGTCGGCGGCATGCACCTGCCGGTGCCCGGCCTCGCCCGCGTCACCGCGGACGGCGAAGCGTTCCGTATGGAGTCGCTCGCGGCGGCCGGCTGACGCAAGGCCAGGGCGTCGGAGCACGCCCTGAACCCGCCAATGGCAATCGCCACGCAAACCTTAGACTTAAACAAATAGGTTCTAAGGGCCAGCCCTTAGTGGGGTCCAGGGGCAGAGCCCGTGGCCTTCTTCGGCGCAGGTCGCCGCCGCCGCCCGGGCCGCATCACCTCGCTCACGAGCAGCGCCACGGCGGCGGCGAGCGGCACACCAGTGTCGGCGCGGCCGTAGATGTGGGCGAGCAGCCCGGACGCGGCGCCGCAGGCCCAGGCGGCGAGCGGGCGGGGCTGCCAACCGGCGTGGCGCCAGAGCGGGTTGTCGCGCAACACGCGATCGAAGTCGCGCAGCGCGCGGGGATCGGGCATGCGCTCGCGGCGGAGGAGGTCGGCCAGGATCACCACCAGCCAGGGCGTGAGCAGCAGTCCCACGACCGTGCACATCGCTTCCAGGCTGTCCGCGAGATCGAACACCACGAGTGCCGCGAACGCCACGAGCACGGCGGCCGCCGAGAACATCACGCCCACCGCCACGCGTGAGCGGCGCCACAGGATCGATTGCAGATCGAGCATGCCGTTGTAGATCAGCACCGCGCCGCTCGCGGCGTTACCCAGCGCGCCGAGCAGCACCACGGGTGCCACCAGCGGGCGCGGCAGGAGATCGACCATGCCGGCGAGCACGCGCCCCGGCTCGGCGACGCGCGTCGCGATGAGCAGCCCGGCGCCGGTCGACACCAGCGCGCCCGCACCCATCCCCGCATACACCACCAGCGCCGGGTGCAGGCGCGAGCGTTGGGGTGCCACGTAGCGGGCGGCGTCGCCCACATAGGGCGCCCAGGACAGGGCGTTGGCGAACTGCACGGCGAGAGCTGCCACGAACAGCGCGTGCGGTGCGACGTCGGGCGTCGCGTGGTGCAGCGGCGGGTGGCGGAGCGCGCACGTGACCAGGATCGCCACGATCGCTGCACCCGCCACGAGGTTCGCTTTCTGCGCTGCCATCACGGTGGCCTGCCCCGCCAGTGCCAGACCCACGGTGACGAGCGAGGTGGCCGCCATGGTCGCCACCAGCACGGCGCGCGAGGGTGCCACGCCGAACAGGATGTGCAGCGCCTCGTCGATCGCGGGCACGGCGAGCACGAGGGTGAGGGCCACGTAGCCGATATCGATCGCCTGCGTGATCACCGATCCCAGGTAGCGGCCACGCATCCCGAACACGGCCGAGCTCGCCACCGTGATGTTGCTGGCGGTGGCGATGCCGATCGGCGCCATGAGTGCCACCAGCACGGCGCCGGCGAGATTGCCGACCACGACGGCGGCGATCGCGTGCGCGAGTGTCAGACCCATCGCCAGCGGCAGTGCCCCGGTGAGCAGCGCGCCGAAACTCAGCTGCACGCCGGCGAACAGGAGAGCGAGGTCGCGCGGGCGCCGTCGCCGCTGGTCTGCGGGGACGAGCTCGATGCCGCGCGTTTCCATCAGGAGATCCGGTCGAGGCCGCCCATATAGGGTCGCAGCGCCGCGGGGATCGCGATTGTGCCATCCTCGGCCTGGTTGTTCTCGATCACCGCGATCAGCGCGCGGCCGACGGCGACGCCGGATCCGTTCAGCGTGTGCACGAAGGCGACCGGTCCTTCGCCCGGGCGGAAGCGCGCGTTCATGCGCCGCGCCTGGAAATCGCGCGTGTTCGAGCAGGAGGAGATTTCGCGATACGCGTTCTGTCCCGGCAGCCAGACTTCGAGATCGTAGGTTCGGGCGGCGGTGAAGCCGGTATCGCCGGCGCAGAGCAACATGCGACGATACGGAAGCTCGAGCCGCTCGAGCACGGTCTCGGCCGCGCGCGTCATGCGCTCGTGCTCGGCCTCGCTCGCGTCGGGTGCCACCACGGAGACCAGCTCGCATTTGGCGAACTGGTGCTGTCGTAGCATGCCGCGGGTGTCGCGGCCGGCCGATCCCGCCTCCGAGCGGAAGCAGGCGGTGAGCGCGGTCATGCGGCGCGGGAGGTCGGCGACTGGAAGAATGTCGCCTGCGACGAGGTTGGTGAGTGCGACCTCGGCGGTCGGGATCAGCCAGCGGCCGTCGGTGGTGGCGAAAGCCTCCTCGGCGAATTTCGGCAGCTGGCCGGTGCCGAACATCGCGGCCTCGTTGACCAGCACGGGCACGGCGGTTTCGGTGTAGCCGTGCTCGGTCGTGTGCAGATCGAGCATGAACTGGCCGAGAGCGCGTTCGAGACGCGCGAGCGCGCCGCGCAGGACGACGAAGCGGCTGCCGGAAATCCGGGCTGCATCCGTAAACGACATCAGGCCAAGCGCTTCGCCGAGTTCCCAGTGCTCGCGCGGTGTGAACGCGAACTCCGGCCGCGTGCCCCACGCGTGCACGACCTGGTTGGCGTGCTCGTCGGCACCGTCAGGCACGCCTGTATCGAGCGTGTTCGGCAGCGAGACGAGATGCGCGCGCATGTCTGCGTCAAGCGCAGTTGCCTCTGTCTCCAGGCCGTCCATCGCCCACTTCAGCGTCACGACCTCGGCCTCAAGATCGCTCGTATCCGCGCCCGTGCGCTTCCCCTGCCCGATCTCCTTCGAGAGAGCGTTGCGCTTTGCCTGATGCTCCTGCAGCGCCGTCAGCGCTTCGCGACGGCGCGTGTCGATCGCGAGGATGGTGTCGGATCCAGGGGCCAGGCCGCGTCGCGCCAGGCCCGCATCGAAGGCGCCACTGTCTGCGCGGATCGCGCGGATGTCGTGCATGGGAGGTCTCCATTGGAAGAAGGCCAGGGCTCTGCCCTGGACCCGCCAAGGGGTAGTCACCCCTTGGATCCCCCGGACTTGAACAAATGGGTTCTAAGGGCTCGCCCTTAGCGGGGTCCAGGGGCAGAGCCCCTGGCCTTCTTCTCAGACCGGCTTCGGCTGAACGATCCGGGCGCAGATGATCGACACCTCGTACAGAATGATCAACGGGAGTGCGAGCCCTGTTTGCGTGATGACATCCGGCGGCGTCAGGATCGCGGCCGCCACGAACGCGCCCACATACGCGTAACGCCGCGCCTTTTTCAGCCCCGCCGCATTCACGATGCCGACCTTCGCCAGCAGCGTCAGTGCCACCGGCAGCTGAAACGCGATCCCGAACGCCAGGATCAGCTTCATCACCAGCGCCAGGTACTCGCTGACCTTCGCCTGCAGCTCGATCCGCAGCCCGTCGGTTCCGTTCGCGGTCTGAAACGACAGGAAGAACTTCCAGGCGATCGGGAACACGAAGTAGTAGGCGAGTGCGGCGCCCGCCACGAACAGCACCGGGGTCGCCACCAGGAACGGGGTGAAGGCGCGCTTCTCGCTCCGGTACAGGCCGGGCGCCACGAACATGTAGAGCTGAGTTGCGATCACCGGGAACGAGAGGAAGATCGCGCCGAACACGCCGACGCGGATATAGGTGAAGAACGCCTCGTACAACGCCGTGTAGATCAGGTGCGGCTGCTCGCCGCGCTGTTTCATGATATGCGCGAGCGGCTCGGCCAGGAACATGTAGATCCGGCCGGAGAAATGGTAGCAGAGCGCGAACGAGATCCCGAACGCGATCGCGCTGATGATCAGTCGCCGGCGCAGCTCGAGCAGATGCTCCATCAGCGGCATCGGCTTGTCGTGGATCGGGTCTTCGGGAGCCCCGTCTTGGGGAGTCCGGTCCTCGGGGGCGGGGTTCACGTCGAGCGGGGACATGCGTCAGCCCGCGTCTTCTGCGGGCGGCAACGCCGGCTTCGCGACCGAGGGAGGGATGAACGCGGCGGCCGGCACCGGCGCGCGCACCTCGACTGCCTCGCTCACCACCGGCGGCGGGATGAAGGCCGCCCCCGGCTTGACCGAGGGTCGCGTGCTGCCGGGCCGCGCCAGCGTGTTCATGTCGGCCAGCGGTTTTTCCCGCAAGGTTGCCGCCAGCGTGCCGTCGCCGTCGATCGTGCGCAGGACCTTGGAGCGCAGGTTCATGCCGCGCAGGTCGCGGAACGTGTCGCGCGCCTCGCCGAGGTCGGTGTCGCGCACCATCTCGTCGACATGGCCCTGCAGCTCGCTCGCCATGCGGCGCATCTTCTTGATGCCCTCGCTGATCGCGCGGATCGCCACCGGCATGTCCTTGGGCCCGATCAGCACCAGGGCCACTACGGCGATCAGCGCCAACTCGGACCAGTCAAAATTGAACATCTTTTTCCGCCTCAGCCCCAGGTCTCAGGCCGTTTCGCCCGAACCCGGTTGCGCGTCCTCTATCATGGCGGTCTCCCGCTCGTCATCAGAAGGGGGGTCGACCGGGAGGGGGATGGCCGGCATGTCGGCGAGCAGGTCGGAGCGACGCGGCAGGTCCGCGAGCGAGGCCAGGCCGAAGCGGGCGAGGAACTCGGGCGTGGTGCCCCACAGCGTCGGCCGGCCCGGCACCTCGCGCCGGCCCGCCGGACGCACGAGCCCGGCCTCGAGCAGCGTCTCGAGCGTGTTCTGGGCCAGGGCCACGCCGCGGCGCTCCTCGATCTCGGCGCGGGTGCAGGGCTGGTGGAAGGCGATGATCGCGAGCGTCTCCATCACGGCCCGCGGCAGGCGGCGGGGCTTCTCCACGATACGCGCGAGACGCGGCGCCAGATCAGGGCTGGTGCGAAACATCCAGCCGCCGGCCGCCTCGACCAGCTGCACGCCGCGCCCCTCGCAGGCTGCCGCGAGTGCCGCGAACACCTCGGCCGCCGGCGGATCCTCGGGGCCGAGCAGCGTCGCGAGCCGCGCCGCCGACACTGGCTCGGCGGAGGCGAACACCAGTGCCTCGGCCAGCCGCATCGCGGCCGGCATGAGCTCGCTCACGGCGAGGCGCCCGCGCGCAGGAGCAGCGGCCCGAACGGCGTATCCTGGCGGAGCTCGCAGCGCCCGTTGCGGGCGAGCTCGAGGCTGGCGAGCAGGGTCGACGCGATCGAGGCCGCGCGCGGGAGCTTCTCGTCATGGGCGTCGGCGGGCAGGAAGCTGTCGAGCGTGCACCAGCCGGGCGCCGCCCCCAGCATCCGCTCCAGCCGGTCGAGTGCGGCCGCCACGGTCCAGAAATCAGGGCGCGCCGGCGTCCAGACGCGGTTCGCATGTGCGCGGCGCGCGGCGGACATGTAGGCGCCGAGCAGCGACGCGGTGTCGAGCTGCAGGCCCGAGCGGTCGGTGACCACGAAGCTTTCGGGGGCGCCGCGACGGTGCACGTCGCGGCCGAGTGCGGGGCGCGCGTCGAGCCAGGCGGCCAGCGCGCGCACGCGCTCGAGCTCGGCCAAGCGCTCGGCCAGGCGCGCGCTCGCATCCTCGGCCTCCTCGGCGGCGTCCGGGTCGTGGGGAAGCAGCAGGCGGGATTTCAGCCAGGCGAGCCAGGCCGCCATCACCAGCCAGTCGGCGGCGAGTTCGAGCCGGATGCGGCGGGCACCCTCGATCACGGCGAGATACTGCTCGACCAGCGCCAGGATGGAGATGCGCGCGAGATCGACCTTTTCGCGGCGCGCGAGATCGAGCAGCAGGTCGAGCGGCCCCTCGAACCCGTCGAGCGTGAGCAGCAGCGTTTCCGTCCGCTGCTCCTGGACCTGTGTGAGGATGTTCATGAGGCCAGCACTGACGCCGCCGCCATGGATGCCCCGCGCGCGAGCCGGGCGCGGGCGCGCTCGGTGAGCGGCGGCAGGATATCCAGCAGCGCCGCCGTCTCCGCGAACAGGCCGGCGCCGTAAAGAGAAAGATCGCAGCCGGCGGCGATCGCGGCGGCACCTCGCGCGGCCGGTGTGCCGGCCAGCGCCGCCATCGACAGGTCGTCGGAGACCAGCACGCCGTCGAAGCCGATGGCACCACGGATGACCTGGGCGATGATCACCGGCGACACGGTGGCGGGACGCTCCGGATCGGCGGCCCGATAGAGGACATGCGCGGTCATCAGCCACGGCAGCCGCGCCGCCAGCGCACGGAACGGGGCGAGGTCGGCGGGATCGAGGTCGTCGAGCACGGGCAGCGCCACGTGGCTGTCGGCCTTCGCCCGCCCGTGCCCCGGCGCGTGCTTGCCTACCGGCTGGATGCCGGCGGCGAGCAGGCCTCCGGCCATGGCGCGGCCGAGCGCTGCCACCGCGTCGGGGTCGTGCGAAAAGCTCCGGTCGCCGATCACCGGGTCGGCGCCCGCGATCGCGAGGTCCAGCACAGGGGCGGCCACGACGTCGAAGCCGGCCTCCCGCGACTGCCGCCCGATCGCGAGGCCCGTGGCGAACGCGGCACGCAGGCCGGCCGCCGGGTCGCGCGCGTGGGTGGCGCCGATGCTGGCAGCCGGCGGGTGCGCCTGCCAGTACGGCGGCCTGAGGCGCGCCACCCGGCCGCCCTCCTGATCCACCATCAGCACGGCCTCGCCCGGGAGCACCTCGCGGAGGTCGGCCACCAGGCGGGCGAGCTGGGCGGGGTCGACCACGTTGCGCCCGAACAGTATGACGCCCGCCGGCCGCGTGCGACGGAAGAGTGCGGCCTCCGCGGACGCGAGGGCCGGCCCCGCGAGGCCGACGATGGCCGGGAGCGCCGCCTCGGCCATGGGCGTCAGCCGCCGTGTCTCAAAACGTCGCGATCGTGCAGGCCGCACCCGCCGCGCGGAGCTGCGTGCAGAACGCGGTCGCCGCGGCAACGGTCGGAAAGCCGCCGGTGCGAAGCCGGTAGAATTTCTTCTCCTCGTGCTGCGCCTCGAGCACGAGCGGGGTGCGCTGATCGAGCAGGCCGGGATGGGCGCGGGCGAGGCGGTCCCATGTCGCATGTGCGGCCGCCGGGCTGTCGACTGCGGCGAGCTGCACCGCGACGCCGCCCGCAGGAGGTGCGGCCCGGAGCGATGCGAGTGCGGATTGCAGCGAACCCGGCGCGGTGTGCGGAACTGGCGCGGTGTATGGGACTGGCACGACCTGCGCCGGCGCTGCGGCCGGCGGCGTGGCCGCGCCGTGCGTCTCTGCCTCACCCGCTTGGGCCTCACCCGCTTGGGGCGCACCAGCCATGGGCGCGGCGGCGGGCGCCGGCAGCGTCTTCGCGGCTGGCGGGGCAGAGGGCGGTGCGGCGGCGCGGGCGGCGTCGAGCTCGGCCTGCAGCGCCGCCGGATCGGGCTTTTCCGGGCCGGGTGCCAGGCTCGGGCCGCCGCCATTGTCGTCGTTGGCGGGCGGCGGCTCGGCGCCCGTGAGCTGCAGGCCACCGGGGTTCGCGGGCTTGATCTTGATCGGGCTGGGGTCGGGGCCGATCACCGGGATCTCGCCGCTCGTACCCCCTTGACGGCCGCCAAGCGACCAGCCGCCCACCACCACCAGCAGGAACAGCCCGATCCCCGAGGCGATCAGCGCGAGCCGCCTGGTGCCCTCGTCCATGCCGCCGCCCACATGCGGACGGTAGACCGGCCCGTTCTCCCCCCTCTTGTCGCTCATCCGCGCATCTCCTCCGCCGGCGTGACACCGAGGATCGCCAGTCCCGCGCGGATCACCGTCGCGGTGGCCTCGACCAGGGCCAGGCGCGCGAGCGTGTCCGCGGGCTGGTCCGCCTGCAGAAACCGCAGGGTCGCATCCGCGCTGCCGCGATTCCAGAGCGAATGAAAATCAGCTGCAAGATCAGCAAGGTAGAACGCCACGCGATGCGGCTCGCGGGCGTCGGCCGCACCCAGCACGAGTCGCGGGAACGCGGCCAACCGCCGGATCACGGCGAGCTCCGGCTCGGACGCGAGTGGTGCCAGCGACACCGCCGCCAGCGCCTCGCGCGTGACCGCCGTCTCGCCGAATGTGGACGTCGCCGCGCGCAGCACCGAGCGGCAGCGGGCATGGGCGTATTGCACATAGAAAACAGGATTGTCGCGGGTCTGGGCCACCACCGCGTCGAGGTCGAACTCCATCTGCGCGTCGGGCTTGCGGGTCAGCATGGTGAAGCGGACCGCGTCGCGGCCGACCTCGTCGACCAGGTCGCGCATCGCGACGTAGGTGCCGGCGCGCTTGCTCATGCGCACCGGCTCGCCGCCCTTCACGATGTGCACGATCTGACAGAGCAGCACCTCGAAGGCGACGCGACCGTCGCCGAGTGCCCGCACCGCCGCCTTCATCCGGGCTGCGTAACCGCCATGGTCGGCGCCGAGCACGTCGACCATGATCGCCGCACCCCGGCGGATCTTGTCGGCGTGGTAGCCGATGTCGTTGGCGAAATAGGTGTTCGAGCCGTCGCTTTTGCGCAGCGGCCGGTCGACGTCGTCGCCGAACGCGGTGGAGCGGAACAGCAGCTGCGGGCGCGGCTCCCAGTCCTCGGGAGTCTTGCCACGGGGCGGCTCGAGCACGCCCTCGTAGAGCAGGTCCCGGCCCTCGAGCTCGGCGATCGCCTGGTCCACCGCGCCGCCGTCGAGCACGGCGCGCTCCGAGGTGAAGACGTCCTGGTGGACGCCCAGCGCCGCGAGATCCTCGCGGATCTGCGCCATCATGGCGTCGAGCGTCGCCTCGCGCACGGTCACGAACCAGACGGACGGATCGGCGACCGTGATCCCGGGGCCGGCGAGTGCCGGGCCGTGGGCACGCGCGATCGCCTCGCCGACGGGGATCAGGTAGGCGCCGCGATACTGCATTCCGCCGGGGACGCCGGCTGCAAACTCGTCCTCGGTGAGCGTGGTGCCGAGCGCCTGCAGCACGCGCCAGTAGGCGGCCCAGGCGAGCGCCGTCACCTGGTTGCCGGCGTCGTTGATGTAGTATTCGCGGGTGACGTCGTAGCCCACGCGGGCCAGCAGGTTGGCGAGCGCGTCCCCCACCACGGCGCCGCGGCAATGGCCGACATGGACCGGGCCGGTCGGATTGGTCGACACGTATTCGACGTTGACGCGGATCCCCTGCCCCACGGTCGCGGCGCCGTAGCGCTCGCCCTCGAGGAGCACGGGGCGCAGCGTCGCGTGCAGGGCGGCCGCGTCGAGGCGGATGTTGACGAAGCCGGGGCCGGCGAGCTCGGCCGAAATGCCGTGGCGCTCCACCAGCAGGGCGGCGAGCGCCTCGCCGAGCGCGCGGGGCGGGCGACCGGCAGCCTTCGCCACGACCATGGCGGCGTTGGTGGTGAGGTCGCCATGCGCGGCGTCGCGCGGCGGCGTCACCTCGACGCGGGCGTGGGCCACCGGGTCCAGGTCGGGCAGGAGGCGGCCGAGCGCGTCGATGACGTGCCCGCGCCAGGTGGCGAACAGGTCGCCGTGAGTGGTCTCGGTCATGCGGCTGTCTAGCAGGCTGGCGACGAACAATCAGGGAGAAGTTGGTCAGGGGACGTTGGGTCGACGAAGCACGAAAGACCAGGGCTCTGCCCTGGACCCGCCAAGGGACAGTCGTCCCTTGGAACCCTGATCGTTTCGGGTTTTAAGGGCGACTGCCCTTAACGGGGTCCAGGGGCAGAGCCCCTGGCCTTCTTTGCTCCCCATCGGAGTCTCAGTAGGCAGTCAGCTTCATGTTGTCCCAACGCGCGGTGTCGGTGGCGCCGCCGAGGATCGCGTTGCCGAAATACATCCCGCCAATATTCCAGTCGGCCGGATCGGCATCGGACGTCGACTTGATGGCGGCAAGCAGCGTCGGGAGGAAATCGAAGTCGTACTGGATTCTGCCGGAATACGGCGTCTGCGGTGGCGTCTGCGAGCCGGAGATGTGATCGATCGAGGTGCTGAAGCAGTAGAGCGGCCCCTGCGGATACCCGCCGCAGGGCGTGTCGTTCTGATCCGCGCCCGCGCCCCGCGTATCTCTCAGGAAGATCTGGAAGAACATCGCCGCTCCCCTGGTGCTGTCCAACGTCACCGCCACCTCGTAGGAGGCGTAGTTCACGGGGCAGGTCGCGGCGATCGTTTCGTAGTTCACGTCGAGGCCGAACGAGGCGGAGACGCGGCTGAGATGCGACAGCGGGGCGGATGTCTGGAAGCGTGCGGCGGCGACGCTCCCGGACATGTCCTTGTAGGGCGTCGACGGGCTCGTCGCCTCGAGGAAAAGATCGAACTCGGTGCCGCAAGGCAGGGGGGCCGCCGACGCCGCGCCGTTCTGCGCGAGCTCGTACGTGTGTTCGAGGACCGTCGAGGATCCGGCGGCGTAGAATTGCATCCGGGCGGTCGTGCTGGCGGCCTGCCAGTCCGATCCCGCACCGACGGTGTAGGTCGTCCCGCCTGGGAGCGGGTTCGGATTTCCCCATTGAACCAGATGCCAGCTCGGATTGCGCACCGACACGTCGCCCGCGACGTTGGCGAACCGGCCATTGTACTGCGTCGGCGCGATATAGACGCTAGCTTCGGGCTCGGTCATCAGATCGCCCGCTCTCGCGACCGGCGGCCCGGCGAGACAGGCGAGAGCAAGGCAGCAGCCGGCGGCAAGGCTGTGACGCCGCATGGATCGGTCCTCCGGAATCGAACGCAAACCTGCACAAGGAAGCATTGCCCGTGTGCGATGCGCCGTTCCAAGATCGATACTTTCCGGCTCGGCCGGCGCCCGTCGCGGGAGTTGCAAAGAAGGCCAGGGGCTCTGCCCCTGCACCCCGTTAAGGGCGGAGCCCTTAAAACCCCTTTTTAGGTAGAACTACCGGCCTCGAAGCAGAGCGAGCCGGCTAGGCTCATTCTCCAGACTTCGCCTCGTGTTCGGCCAAACAGGGTTCCAAGGGACGACTGTCCCTTGGCGGGTCAAGGGCAGAGCCCTGGCCTTCTTCTTCGCCCCCGCTCACATGTCCAACGCGAACGGGGTCGGCATCGGCTGCCAGAAGGAGCGCTTCGGGCAGCGTCTTGCCGGTGCGCGCTCCCATCGCGCGGATCTGCTCGAGCTGGCGCACGACGTTGCCGCGCCCATGGGTAAGCTTGGCCATCGCCGCCTCCCAGGACTGCCTGGTGCGCGCCAGGCTGTCGCCGACATTGCTCATATCGGACACGAAGCCCACGAACTTGTCATAGAGCTTGCCCGCGCGCTCGGCGATCTCGTCGGCGTTGCGGTGGCGGCGCTCGCCGTCCCAGACGCTGCGCACGGTGCGCAGCGCGATCATCAGCGTGGTGGGCGTGACCAGCGTCACGTTCCTGTCGAGCGCGTAATGGATGAGGTTCGCATCGCCGGTGACGGCGGCGGCGAGCGCGCCCTCGATCGGCACGAACATGAAGACGTAGTCGAGACCGCTATTGGTGGCCGCGTGGTACTCCTTGGAGCCCAGGGCGGCGATGTGGCTGCGCACCGAGTGGAGGTGGCGCGCGAGGCAGATTGCGCGTGCGGCCTCGTCGCTCTCGCCGTCGCAGAGCGAGGAGTAGGCGACCAGGCTCACCTTGCTGTCGATCACCACGTGCTGGCCGCCCGGCAGGTTGACGATCACGTCGGGACGCAGCCGGTCGCCGTCCTCGCCGGTGAACGAGCGCTGCAGGATGTATTCCTCGCCGGCGCGCAGGCCCGAGCGCTCGAGGATGGTGGCGAGCACCATCTCGCCCCAGGCACCCTGGAGCTGGGACTTGCCGCGCAGCGCCTCGGTCAGGTCGCGCGCCTCGCGACCGAGCATGGTGTTGGCCTCGGCGATGGCGCGGATCTGCTCGACCAGCGTCGCGCGGTCGCGGGTGCTCTCCACATGGGCCGCCTGAACGCGGGTCTCGAACTCGCCGAGTTTTTCGCGCAGAGGAGACAGCACGCCGTCGATCTGCTCGCGGTTGAGCTTGGTGAAGTTCTCGCCGTGGCGGGACATGACCTCGTCGGCGAGCAGCTTGAACTCCGCGGTCATCTCCACGCGCGCCGCACGCAGGAGCGCGATCTTCTCCTCGGCCTGGCGGCGCTCGGCGTCGAGCGTCTCGCGCAGCGTCGCGGTGTCGGTGCGCAGCAGGCCGGCGGCTTCCTGGGCGCCGGCGAGCTCGGCGGCAAGGGCTGTGGCGCGGGTCTCGAGTGCGGCGATCCGGGCGGCGCCGGCCTCGAGCGAGGCGCGACAGCCGGCCAGCGCCTCGTCCGCCCGTGCCCTCGCTTCGCGCGACGTGGCCACCCCCGCCTCGGCCTCGACCAGGCGGCGACGCAGGTCGAGGGCTGCCGCCTCGGTGCGCGACGCCGCCTCGTGCGCCACGGCGAGTGCGGTGTCGCGTTCGGCACGCGCGGTCCGCGCTGCCTCCAGGAGAGCAGACTGCGCGGCCACGATCCGCTCGAGCTCGGGGATCCGGGCGGCGCGGTCGCGTTCGACGGCGAGGTCGCGCTCGAGTGCGGCCCCGTTCGCCGGCAGCAGCCGGCGCAGCAGAAGGAACAGCAGGAGGGCGGCGACGATGGCCGCGACGCAGGCGACAGTGATGGTTTCGAGGATGAGCATCTGACGGGGATTCATGCGCCGCCCGCGCGAGTCGCGACAAGCGGCGCGGCGCGAAGCCGCCACCGGAGGGATGATCGCTCCTGGCCCACGGTCATGCGACGGGCTGGGCTTGCGGATCGTGCCGCAGACGATCCCGCCGCGTCAGGGCGCCGGAGGTCCAAGGTCCTCGCATCACAACCCGAGGCTGTGCCCTGGCGATGACCTGTGCCCGGAAGGCGCGTCGCGCCTGCGAGGTTTGCGGATTGTCTCGCGAACGTCCTTTTAGCTGCAACCGGACGCTTCGGTGCGCGGATCTCTCACCTCACGGATCCGTGAACGGTTTATAGTACATTGTCTCGGTACGTGAGACGAAAACGCTTTACAACTCCAGGTTGCCGGCCTATCACGACACGGTCTTCGGAGCTCTCAACCGCCATGTCGTCTCTCTCCTCGAAAATCCTCCTGGTTCCCGCGCTCTTCGCGGCGATCGTCGCGGGGACGCACAGCGCTTCGGCCGCGGTGATACCGGTGGGTGCGAGCTTCGAGGTAAGCGCGCAGGTGGTGGCCTCCTGCAGCGTCGACACGGGTGCGGGCAGCGTCACCGCGGCGAACACGTCGGTCGCCTGCGAAGGCACGGCTCCCGGCACGGTGGGCGACATGTCGGCGGCCGCGCTGGCCAACCCGACCAGCGACGAAGCAGCGGCGCCTGCCGGCACCAACGCGGTGGTGGTGGTCTACTGAGGCATCTGTTTTGCCTTACGCCTTCCGACATCGACGTTAGCCCGCCCCCGACGACCGAAGACATCGTCGACCAAGGCCTTGGTGGCCACTGAATGTCAGCCCAGGCCATCCAGAAGCGCCGCAGGCCATACTTGTCAGCCAGAGCATTCCGGGACGCAGATCTTTCCTAGCTTTCTCAGTTCGTTAGCGCTCCGACGAACACTGGCACGCCCGATGCTCCAGCATCAACAGCGGCGCATTCCCGCGCTGCCGATCACGGAGACTGCCATGACCCGCTCCATCAACCTCGGCCAGGCTTGCACCGCGATGCTGCTCGCCGGCGCCGCTTCCGTTCTCACACTGAGCGGTGCGCTGCTCGCGATCGTGTCCTGAGGGGCTGTGCCCCATCGATCCCGCCAGGATTCCCGGTCCAGGACCTGCCAACAAATGGGGTCTGGGGTTAAGACCCCAGCGGGGTCCAGGGGTGGAACCCCTGGCCTTCTTCACTGCACCGGCATCGGCACCAGCAACCCGCCCGCATTCCACAATGCGTTCCGTCCCCGCGGCAGCCGGTCCGGGTGCCCGACCGTCCGGTCGTAGATCTCGCCGTAATTCCCCACGACCCCGATCACAGCCGCAGCCCAGCCGTGATCGCTCAGCCCCAGCGCCCGGGCGGACGCCCAGTCAGCCCCCATCAACCGCTGCACCTGCGGGTCTTCCGCGCCTGGCCGCTTCAGCGCCTGGCCGACATTGGCGTGGGTGATGCCGCTCTGCTCGGCCTGGATCAGCGCGTAGACCGTCCAGTCCACGATCGCGCTCCACTGCGCGTCGCCCGGCCGCGTCGCGGTCGCGACCGGATCGATCGTCAGCCAGTCGTCGAGGATGCGGTCGTGCCCGAGCGTCTTGGGGTAGCCGGCGCGCTCGATGGCCAGGTGGGTGACGTCGGCGGCGATCGCGTCGCAGTGGCGGGCACTCAGCCCGTCCTCCATCTCGCCCTCCTCCTGGAACGGGAATGGCAGGATCTTGATGCCCACGTGCACCGTGTGCGCGAGCAGGATGTCCTCGTTGTCGGTGCCCTCGATGTAGCAGACCTTGGCGCCGGCGAGATCGGCCACGCTGTGGATCGTGCTGTCGCCGCGGACCAGCACGCTGAGCCCGTCGTAGAACACGGGCGCGCCGAAGCGGGTGCCGTCGCGCCAGATCGCGGTGGCGTTCGGCGTGACGCCGACCACGACGTTCACCTCGCCCTTCTTGAGCCCGGCGCCGGCTTCGAGCGCGGTCGCGTAGAGATGCATGGCGAGCTTGGCGCGGTCGCCGAGGGCCGCCACCGAGATCGCCTTGCAGATCTCGATGTCGAAGCTGGCGATGTTCCCGTGCAGGTCGTCCTTGGTCCAGTCCTCGGGCTCGGCGACGGCGCCGCAGGCGAGGCGGCCGGCGGCGCGGACCTGGTCGAGCGTGCTGGTGGCGTGGGCGGCAGGCGGGGCGGCGAGTGCGGCCGCGCAGACGAAGAGAAAGCCGAGCGAGGCGGCGAGACGTGAGCGAGGCATCCTGGTCCGATCGGGGGTTCGACAGAGTTCGGGGGTGGGCGCTCGCGCGCCCACCCCCTTGTCCGTCTCAGGCGATGTTGCGGCGGGGAGACCCTGTTACTGCGGGTCCCACGGGCCGGTGGAGCTGGCCGGCGCGGTGGCAGCGCTCGAGCTGTTGTAGTTGATGTTGAGGTACGGCTCGCCGGGGCTTTCGGCGGGACGCGGGTTGAAGTCCTGCGGCGGCGCGTCGATCTCGCGGCCGGCGCCATAGCCCGACGGGTAGTCGGTCGGCGTGATCCCGAGATACTGGCAGCCGTAGGTGGCGGCCCCCGTGCTGCTGGTCGAAGCGTAGGCCGGCAGCGCGTGGATATACTGGTTCGGCGTCTCGGCGAGCGAGGCCGGCAGCGTCGGCACGATGCCGAGCAGACGGTAGTCGTCGAAGGCTTCCGTCAGATCGCCCATGCCCGCCTGGTAGTCGGCGATCGCGGTCGGATCGTCGGCGGCACTCAGGTCGTATTGCGGCGAGCCGTCCGGCTTCTTGAAGCTCTGCGAACCGGCGACGCGGGCGGCCGTCTCGCTGGGCAGGTCGGCGAGCGGGGTGAGGTTGAAGAGCTCGTCGATGAAGCGGACCACCGCGCTGTGCTCGCTGTAGACGTGGCTGATCACGTGGCTCGCGGAGTAGGGCGAGATCACGATCGCCGGGATGCGCGGACCGCCGGTCTCCGGCAGCCCGTCGGGACCGAAGGTGCGGAACTGCTCGGGCTGGTGGTCGTACAGGCCGTCCGTCTCATCGTAGGTGATGATGATGACGCTGTTCTTCCAGTATTTGCTGCGCGCGATCGCATTGACCGAGTCGGCGACCGAGGCCTCCGAGATGCCGGCATCCGCGTAGTTCGGATGGTCGTCATTGCCGGGGGTGGAGGCCTGCACCGTGGCGTTCGGGTCGGCCGGCTTCATGTTGTCGAGGTTGTAGTAGCCGCCGCGGACGTAGGCGACGCCGCCGGCGGCGGGCAGGAGCTGGTACTGGAGCGCCTGGTAGAAGTCGTTCTGGCCGTGCAGATGGGCGGCCTGAGTCGGGTTGTCGCCGACATAGCCGAAATACTGCGGTCCGTTGTGGTGGACGATGTAGGAGGCGTGCTGCGGGGCGCTCGCGAACACGATGCCTTTGGCGTTCTCCGAGAGTGCCTGGCCGTCGAAGGGCTCGGCGTCGTAGCCCTGCTGGAACCAGCCCCAGTTCACCGACTTGTTCGAGACCGCGACCTTCAGGAGATCGTTCTGGACGTCGGCGAGGTCGACGGTCGGGTTCTCGTCGGCCGCGATGATAGACGAGGTCTGCGAGCCCATGAACGAGAGCGGCAGCGAGGCGAAGGTGAGGTTCGGGTTCGGCACGTAGTCGTTCTTCGCGAAGTTGCCGTCGGTGTCGGCGTTCGGGTTGGTCGACTCGTCCGGACCGTAGGGCGGCTTGACGCCGGCGGTGGTGTCGTACGAGCTGCCGGCGAACGGGCCGTTATCGGTCTGGTTCGGCACCGACAGGCTCGGCGTCTTGCCGTCCGCCGCATAACCTGTCGAGCCGTGCTGCACCCACTGCGTGTCGCCGGTCTGGCCGGCGATCATGGCGATCGCGTTCGGCGTCGACGGGCCGACCGTGGTCTGGTGGAAGTTGTCGAACATCGTGAAGCGGTCGGCGTACTGCCACAGGAACGGGATCGTGTCGCAGTCGATGTGCGACAGCGCCACCTCGCCTTCCTGCTTGACGCGCAGCGTCGGCGCCGCGGTGGGTGCGGCGTTCGTGCTGGTCGAGTAGATCGGCGCCGACGTGCCGGACGCGGCGGTCGGGTAGTAGAGGCCTTCCTGCGTCAGCGCGTAGCCGTCGTTCTGGGCGATCGACTTGGTGGCCGCGTCGAGATGGAAGTCGGTGACGTAGCCGCCATGCGCGTGGCTAACCGAGTAGGTGTCTTCCGGCCAGACCTGCGTGGTGGCGCCATTGACGTTGGTGATCGTGCGCGGCAGCAGGAACGGCGTCACCGTGCCGGCGGTGCCGTCGGTGTTCAGGATCACCGAGTTGAAGCTCGCCAGGTCCTTCGCGGGCATGGCGTAGGGATCGTTCTGGTTACGGCCCTTGTAGCTTGTGAACAGGCCGTTGGCGCCGGGATAGGTGCCGAAATACGCGTCGTAGGAACGGTTCTCCTGGAACAGGACGAACACGTATTTCACCTTCTGGCGGAGCAGCGCGATCTTCTGCTTGGGCGTCAGGATGCCCTGCAGCTTCGGATCGGTGGCCCAGGCGGCGCCGTCGGTCTTGGTGGCGGTCGCCGAGGTGAGCACGGGCTCCTGATACGGGCCGGTGATCGGGCCGCCCTGCTTGGCACCGCTCAGCAGCGCCTCGAGCGAGGCGAGCAGGTCGGACGCCGTGTCGGCGCGCGCGGCGCCGGCGAACAGCATGGGGTTGAGGAGAGAGGCCGCTGTGACCCAGGCGGCGGTGGACCGCAGGAGAGAACGCTTCATCGCAATTTTGATCCCGGGGGAGATGAACGGGACGCAATCAAGCAATTTTCCCGGGAGTCCATCATCTCGGTTTTGTGACGGATGTGTGAAGCTTGGAAGTGAAGAAGGCCAGGGGCTCTGCCCCTGGACCCAGCTCAAGGGCAGTCGCCCTTAGAACCCCCTACTTAAGGGCGATGTTGTAGTTGCCAAACCCAACGCTAGCTGTAGTAGACTTGGTCTCATTGTAACCGGGGTCAGCCGCTACGCTGCCCTCATCAAACGGAGGGCAGCATGGTCGATCGCTATACGAAAGTGGTTCTCACGGTCATTGCGGCCGCTCTGACCGTCATAGCGACACGTGGCGTGATGCCAACGGCGCGCGCTCAGATGATGGGACCGGCACACGTCATCGTTGATAGCGTTGCTTCCTACGCGTTCCAGTATGCGGGACCACTTGAGGTCCACGCGACGCGATAGGTCAGTCTTCCGGCGGCTTGGGGGGGTCAACCAGCTTCTGCTTTGCGATCCCCTTTAGCTTCTCGTCAAATGCCCTTTCGTCCTCGTCGCAGCCGAGCTGGCGGGCGGCTTCCTTGAAGCGGTCGAGTTGACTCTGCTGTGTCGGTCGTTTCGTATCGTCCACGGCATGCACCTGATCTACTTAGATGACTCCTTTGAGAAGCCTATCACAACCATAGCGGCAATTGCCGTTCCGGCCGACCGTTGGTGGGATATCCATCGCCAACTCCGGGACTGGCGTAGGGAAATTAAACGGACAGACGGTGTCCTAATCACCCGGGAACTTCACGCCACTGAGTTTATCGGTGGCCGAGGGCGCCTAGGACCGGATATAGTCACAAAATATCGCCGAGCGCAGATCTTCCGATCAGCATTTATGTTGATGCAAGCAATGCCGATTCAAATTTTCACAAGCTGCCGATCAGAAAACCCTAGCTGGGCATTCGACAGGTTGCTAACCCGCCTCCACGTCACACTCGGAAATTGGAACTCTCGTGGCATCATCATCTCCGATGCCGGGAAGAACGATGAGACCACGAAGTTAATCAGACGATTACAGGTCTACAATCCGATTGGAGACAAAAACAATCCCATTACGAACATCATCGAAGACCCGGTGTTCAAGGACTCAAAGCACTCTGGCTTTATCCAGCTAGCAGACTTTGTCTCCTATGCGCTGTTGCGCAGAGAAAAACCGCTAGCTTCGAAGAACCGCTACGGCATCCACGAGGCTTTTGATCTTCTAAGCCCGGTTCTCTGCAAACGCGCTTTTCCGCGCGATTCAATGGGCATAATCCGATAGCCCGAAAAAGTAGAGGCGCCTGGTTTCCCGGGCGCCTCAAGCAGGGCCTACACCCGCCAGTATAGACAGGTTCAGTCCCGCGACCCACATGTAGCGTCGATTCGCGAGGTTGTACACCCTTGGTTGATTCACTTTTTGTTGCGGTTACGCAGCAGGCCCCCCATAGGTCAGGCGCTTGCCGACGATGCCGCGCAGAGCGTTCCCGGTGCGTTGCACGTCATCGACGCCCAGACGCACGCGATTGTTGTAGCGGAAGTCAAACTCTGCAACGTAGCGGTGCAGGTGCTTCTCAGAGCAGTGCTGATAAACGCCCTTCATGCCGCGCTTGAACACGCTGTAGAAGCCTTCGACCGTGTTCGTGTGGATCACGCCGCGACCGTATTCGCCCTTGCCATGGCTCACGAAATCATGGCCGGCGAAGTGCTTAGCAAGGTGAGCATACTGGCCGGCTTCGTCCGTCATGATGCGGGTGCCGGGCGCCACGTTCGCCTTGATGATCGGCAGGAGATCCTTCGCGGAGGTGCCGCCCACGTGGAAGGAGCGAGCGCCCTTGCCGCGCTCCACCAAGGTCAGAACGGCGTGCTTGTGGGCGTAGCCGCGCGCGTTCGGCAGCTTCGTGCCCTTGTCGCCGATGTAGGTCTCGTCGATCTCGACGATCTCGCCCTCGCCACCCATTGGAGGAAGGACGCCACCAGCCATCGCCTCGCGGAGACGGTGAGACATGAACCAAGCGGTCTTCACGGTGACGCCGAGCACGCGGGAAAGCTGGTTGGAGCTGATGCCCTTCTTGCTGGAGCACATCAGGTAAGCGGCCTGGAGCCACATATGCAGCTTGACGTGGCTGCTCTCGAAGAGAGTGCCGACCGTAACGCGGCTCTGTTTGCGGCAGCCATAGCACTTGTAGAGGCCAGGGCGGGTCGCCGTGCCGCCCATGCGCTTCATTTTGTCGAGGCTACCACAGTGCGGGCAGACGGCGCCGTTCGGCCACACGATGCTCTCAAGCTTGGCGTAAGCCGCCGTCTCATCTTGAAAGTAGGGGGCGTTAAGGATGCTGGCCATCGGTCGGTTCCCGTCGATGACCAGACACTACCCCTCGTGGGTGGGTTTGGCAACTACCATATCGCCTACTTAAGGTCGGAGTACAGGCGCCGGAGACGGAATGCGTTAGTTGGCTTCGCCAAGCACCAAACAATCAGGGTTCCAAGGGACGACTGTCCCTTGGCGGGTCCAGGGCAGAGCCCTGGTCTTCTTCACCCCAGCGCCAGCATCAGCCGGATGTTCTGCACCGCCGCCCCCGACGCTCCCTTGCCGAGATTGTCGAGCCGCGCGGTGAGCACTGCGTGCGGATGCTCGTCCGAGCCGTGCACACGGAGCTCGAGCAGGTCGGTGCCCGCGAGCGGGCCCGCTTCGAGGTTGGCCATCCCGTCATCGAGCACGCGCACGAACTCCGCTCCGGCATAGAAGCGCGCGAGCGAGGCGCGCAGCATGGCGGGCGTGAGCCGGCCGGGCAGCAGGTCGAGGAACAGCGGGATCGACACCACCATGCCCTGCGGCAGGTGGGCGACCGAGGGCACGAAGATCGGGCGCCGGTCGAGCCCGGAATGCACCGCGATTTCGGGGACGTGCTTGTGCGACAGGCCGAGCGCGTAGAGCTCGAAGGCGGGGCCGCCGTCACGTGCGTGGGCCTCGATCATCGAGCGGCCGCCGCCGGAATAGCCGGAGACGGCGTTGATGGTGACCGGATGGTCGCGGGGGAGGATGCCGTCCGCGATCAGCGGCCGGAGGAGTGCGATCGCACCGGTCGGATAGCAGCCGGGATTGCTGACGCGCTTGGCTTCGGCGATGCGCGCCGGCTGGCGGGCATCGAGCTCCGGAAAGCCGTAGGCCCAGTCGGGGTCGGTGCGGAACGCCGTGCTCGCGTCGAGCAGTTTTGGCGCACGTTCCTCGTCGCGTTCGATCTCGGCCACGAGCTCGACCGCCTCGCGTGCGGCGTCGTCGGGCAGGCAGAGCACGACCAGGTCGACGCCCCGCATGGCGTCGCGCCGTGCGGCGGGGTCGCGTCGGAGGGTCGGATCGATACGGCGCACCGTGACCGGCAGCTCCGCGAGCCTTCGTGCGATGCCGAGGCCGGTGGTGCCGGCCTCGCCGTCGATGAAGACGCTTCGGACCAGCGACGGGGCCCGGTTAGCGCTTGGAGAACTGGAACGAACGACGGGCCTTGGCGCGACCGTATTTCTTGCGCTCGACCACGCGGCTGTCGCGGGTGAGGAAGTGCGCCACCTTCAGGATCGGGCGGAGCGACGGATCGTAATAGGTCAGGGCCCGCGAGATGCCGTGACGCACGGCACCCGCCTGGCCCGACAATCCACCACCCACAACGGTGCAGAAGACGTCGAACTGGTTGTAGCGGTCGGCGACCAGGAAGGGCTGCGTGATCAGCATACGCAGCACGGGGCGCGCGAAATACTGGTTGGCCTTCTTGCCGTTGATCGACATCTCGCCGGTGCCGGGCTTGATCCAGACGCGGGCAACGGCGTTCTTGCGTCGGCCGGTGGCGTAGGAGCGGCCCAGCTCGTCGATCTTGGGCTCGGCGGGCGCGCGCGTGCTGGTGGCGACCACGCCGTCGGAACCAGCGGTCGCGATGTCGAGGTTGCCGAGATCGGCGAGCGTGCCGGTTCTTGCGGAATCCGGCCGGGTGTCGGTGTGCTGTTCGGACATGCGATCAGGCTCCCGCGCGCGGTGCGTTGACGGAGTTCTTGCGGTTCAGCGCGGCGATATCGAGCGCTTTCGGCTGCTGGCCGTCATGCGGGTGCGCGGCGCCGGCATAGACGTAGAGGTGCTTCATCTGCGCGCGCTGCAGCGGGCCGCGGGTGATCATCCGCTCGACGGCCTTGCTGATCACGTGGCCCGGGTTCTTGCCGCCGAGGCGCTGCGCGATGGTGCGCTCCTTGATGCCGCCCGGAAAACCGGTGTGGTAGTGGAACAGCTTCTGGCCGGCCTTGTTGCCGGTGAGGCGCACCTTCTCGGCATTGATGACGACGACGTTGTCGCCGCTGTCGACATGCGGCGTGAAGGTGGGCTTGTGCTTGCCGCGGAGGCGCAGCGCGATCAGCGAGGCGAGGCGGCCGAGAACGAGGCCATCGGCATCGATCAGCACCCAGTCCTTCGTGACCTCCGCGGGCTTCAGCGAGAGGGTCGTCTTCATCAAGGGAACCACCAGAACGGTCAGGGAAGGCCGCCTTATGGGGGGAGAGCGGGTGCGGGTCAATGTGGAAGTCGCGTGAGAGAAGGCCGAACTCTACGTTGCGGTAGTATGATACCGGAAGACGTGGGGCTCTGCCCCACACCCCGCCAGGATGCTGTGCACCCTGGACCCCCATAATTTATGGAGGTCCAGGATCGACACGATCCTGGTGGGGTTTGGGGCAAAGCCCCAATCTTCTTCTCATGACTGATCTCCCCGTCCACGTGATCGGCGCCTCTGGCCGCTCCGGCGCCGCACTCGCGCGCGCCCTGCTCGCCGCCGGCATCCCGGTCGTGCCGGTGGTGCGCGACGCCGCGCGCTGGGCCGCGACCGGGATCGCGGGCACCCCGCGCTTCGCCGATCTCACGGACGCAGGCGCCCTCCGCGCGGCGCTGTCCGACGCGGTCCGGGTCGCGAACACCGCCCATGCCCGCCACGCGCCCGCGATCCTGGCCGCGAGCCCGGCTTCCGTGCAGCGCCTCGTGTTCCTGGGCAGCACCCGAAAATTCACCCGCTGGCCCGACGCGCATGGCAACGGCGTGCTCGCCGGCGAAGCCGCGCTCATGGCCTCGGGGCGGCCCGGAATCATGCTGCACCCGACCATGATCTACGGCGCGGACGGCGAGAACAACGTCCGCCGCCTGGCCGCCCTGCTCCGCCGCCTTCCGGTGGTGCCGCTGCCGGGCGGCGGGCGCGCGCTCGTGCAGCCGGTGCACCAACACGACGTGACTCGCGCGATGCTGGCCGCCCTCGACCTGCCGGCATCGCCGCCCGAGACGCTGGTGCTGCCGGGGCCGGCCCCCCTGCCCTATGCGGATTTCGTCCGCGCCGTCGCGCGCGCGGCCGGTCTCCCGCCGCCGCGGATCGTGCCCGTCCCCGCCACGCCGCTGCGGCTTGCGGCGCCTCTGCTCGGATGGCTGCCGGGGTTTCCGGATATTGGGGCCGATGAAATCCGGCGGCTCTGCGAGGACAAGGATTTCGACGCGGGCCCGCTCGCCGCGCGGCTTCACATACGGCCGATTGGGATCGACGCGGGACTAGGCTTGACGTTTGAAGGCCAGGGCTCTGCCCTGGACCCGCAAAGGGCCTTGGCCCTTTGATCCCGTTCTTAAAGATGTCGCTCGCCATCGTGATCTTGCTAACGCTTCCCTCGGAGGGACGTGCCGCGACACCGATCTCGACCGATACCGGCCCCGTGCGCGGCGCCGTCGCCGACGGTGTGCTGTCGTTCAAAGGCATCCCGTTCGCCGCCCCGCCGGTCGGCGCCCTGCGCTGGCGCGCGCCACAGCCGCCCGCGCCGTGGCGCGAGGTGCGGGCCGCCACCGCCTACGGGCATGACTGCATGCAGCTGCCCTTCCCGAGCGACGCGGCACCCCTCGGCTCGCAGCCGGCGGAAGACTGCCTCACGCTGAACGTCTGGCGCCCCGCCGACGACACGACACACCTGCCCGTGCTCGTCTGGATCTACGGCGGCGGCTTCGTCAACGGCGGCGCCTCGCCCGCGGTCTATTCCGGCGCCCCCCTCGCGCAGCACGGCATCGTCGTCGTGAGCTTCAACTACCGCGTCGGCCGCTTCGGCTTCTTCGGCCATCCGCAACTGACCCGCGCCAACGAGGACCAGGGCCATCTGGTCAATTACGGGTTCCTCGACCAGATCGCCGCGCTGCAATGGGTCCGGCGCAACATCGCTTCCTTCGGCGGCGATCCCGCCCGCGTCACGATCGAAGGGGAAAGTGCGGGCGGCATGTCGGTGCACGCGCTGCTGACCTCGCCGCTCGCATCTCGGCTGTTCGCGGGCGCCGTGATCCAGTCGGGCGGAGACGCCCGACTGCTGACCAGCACCGTCCACGAGGCGGAACAGGCCGGCCTCGCCTTCGCACAGAGCAAGGGCATCGCGCCCGACGATCCGCACGCACTCGCGAAGCTGCGCGCCCTTCCCCCCGACGCGATCGTCGACGGGCTCAACATGGGTTCGCTGTTCAATCCTCCGCCTGGACCGCCCAGCTGGACCTTCCCGGTGATCGACGGAACGACCGCGGTCGACGCGGCGTCGGCCTATCGCGAAAAGAAGTTCGCCCATGTTCCGATGATGGTGGGCGCCACCAGCGACGACATGTTCGGAGCAGACGGCCCGATGATGCGCGGCGTGCCCGAGATCGCCGACATGATCTCCGCGCACGGCGTGCCGGTGTTCGCCTACCGGTTCTCCTACGTGGCGGGGCAGCCGCCAGGCGCGGGCGCGGGCCACGCGAGCGACATTCCGTTCTTTCTCGGCACCACTGCGGTGAAATACGGTGCCGCCACCACCGCGCACGACCTCGAGGCGACGCGTCTCGCCAGCACCTACCTCGCGAACTTCGTCAAGCATGGCGATCCGAACGGCGCCTCGCTGCCCGCCTGGCCGGAATACGGAACCGGGAAGCGTGCGATGCTCGATCTGGATGCCCGCGGCGGAGCCACTGTCATCGGGCACTGACCTCGTCGGTCGCAGAAGATTGGGGCTCTGCCCCAAACCCCGCCAGGATCGTGTCGATCCTGGACCTCCATGACTTAAGTACGCAGGTCCAGGACTGCTTGTCCTGGCGGGGTCCAGGGCCGCGTGCGCAGCACGCCTCCGGCGTGACGCCCCTGGCCTTCTGCTACATTCCATGCAGCATCGGCGCGAACGCGTCATGGATCCCATCGATCGTGAACTGCGCCGCCAGCGCCGCGATCAGCACGCCGAGCACCCGCCCCACCACGTTCGCCCCCGTGTTCCCCAGCAACCGCGCCACGATCTGCGACGCCCGCAACGTCGCGTAGTTCGTGCCGATCGCGATCGCCAGCGCCGCGAACAGGGCGCCCAGCTTCACCCAGTCGCCACCCGCCTCCGAACGCAGCAGCACGGTGGTGGTCATCGCACCCGGCCCCGCGATCAGCGGGATCGCCAGCGGGAACACCGCGATGTCCTCGTCGGTGCGGATCGCCTGCTCGCGTTCGGGACCGCTGGCGCCGCGCGTCGAGCCCGAGCCCGTGACCATGTCGGCCGCCGTCAGGAACAGCAGGATCCCGCCGGCGATGCGCAGCGCCGGCAGCGTGATCCCCAACGCCGTCAGCAGGCCGGCGCCGCCGAGGCCGAACACCGTGAGCACGGCCATCGCCACGATGCTGGCGCGGTCGGCCTGGCTGCGGCGGTCGGCGGCGGTGTCGTGCGCGGTCATGGCGGCGAAGATCGCGGCCGTTCCGGGCGGGTCGATGATCACGAGGAACGCCGTGAGATCGAAGCCGAGCGTGCTGGCGAAGGTGCTCAGCATCGGGCCCGCAGCTCCGCGCGCGCCAGGTCGGCCGGCGTGTCGATGTCGAGGAACGGATCCGCGGGCTCGACCGGAAAGGACACCACGCGCGCGCCGATCTGCTCCGCGAAGGCGAGCACGCTCCAGGCGCCGCGTCGGTCGGGGTCGAGGGCGGCGAGGTGGGCCTCGAGGGCGGCACGCGCGGCGACCGGCCACAGCGCCACGGGCGGATGGCGCTTGCCGCCGCTTTCGGCGAGCGCCGGCGCGGGTGCGAGCCGGCGCGCCAGGTCGGGCGGCAGGAAGGGGGCATCGCCGGGCGCGGTGAGGAGGGACGCCGCCCCCAGCGCCTCGGCCCAGGCGAGACCGGCGAGCACCCCTGCCAGCGGGCCGCGGCCGCGGAACTGCGGCAGGTCGGGGAGCACCGGGCAGCCGAACGCGGCGTAACGCGAGGGATCGCCGTTGGCGCTGATCGCGAACGGTCCGTGCGCCGGGCCGAGCCGGTCCAGGATGTGGCGCAGCACGGGGCGGCCGCCGAGCTCGAGCAGCGCCTTATCGGCACCGCCCATGCGACGACCTTCGCCGCCGGCGAGAACCAGCACGGGCACGCTCATCGGATGTGAGGAGAGGCGCTGGGGCGACCGATGGGTTTCGAACCCACGACATCCAGGACCACAACCTGGCGCTCTACCAACTGAGCTACGGCCGCCACACGCGGCCCCGAACTAGGCAAAGGTGCGGAGTTCGTCAATCGGTCACGCGCCAATTTGGGAGACGCGCGCCGCGCACGCCGAAATGCCGGCGCAGACGCGCGACCGCCTCGGTCAGCACCTCCTCGCGCTTGCAGAAGGCGAAGCGGACCAGGTGGCGCGGCGGGTCGTCGGCATAGAACGCCGAGACCGGAATCGCGCACACCCCGGCCTCGGTGGTGATGTGGCGGCAGAATTCGACGTCGTCGCCGCCGAAGCCTAGGCTGCGGATGTCGACGGTGAGAAAGTAGCTGCCGCCCACGGGAAGGGCCGGCAGGCCGAGGCTGGCGAGCCCGTCGCGCAGCAGGTCACGCTTGCGGGCGAGGCCGGCCGCGAGCTCCGCGAAATACGCGTCCGGCAGCCCCAGGCCCATCGCCACCGCGCGCTGCAGGTTGGGGGCGCTCGCGAACACCACGTTGCCGTGCGCGCGGGCCGCCAGCAGTGCCAGCGGCGCCGGCGCGGTGACGTAGCCGATCTTCCAGCCGGTGAGGGAAAAGGTCTTGCCCGCGCTGCCGATGCGCATCGTGCGCTCGCGCATGCCGGGCAGCGTCATGAGTGACACGTGCTCGCGCCCGTCGAACACCAGGTGCTCGTAGACCTCGTCGCAGATGGCGTAGCAGTCATGGGCGATCACCAGGGCCGCCAAGCGCTCGAGCTCGGCGCGGGAAAACACTTTTCCCGTGGGGTTCATCGGCGTGTTGAGCAGCACGGCCTTGGTGCGCGGGCCGAAGGCTGCGGCGAGCGCGTCCCCGGGCAGCGACCAGTCTTCCTGGGGGTGGGCAGGCGGCGCCAGGCGGACGATGCGCGGCACGGCGCCCAGCATGCGGATCGCCGGCAGGTAGGTGTCGTAGAGCGGCTCGAACACCACGACCTCGTCGCCGGGGTTCAGCACCGCGGCGAGCGACACGAACAGCGCCTCGGTGGCGCCCGAGGTGACCACCACGTCCGTCAGCGGATCGACCGCGATGCCGTGAAAGCGGCGATTGGCCGCGGCCACCGCCGCACGCAGCTCAGGCAGGCCCGCGAGCGGCGCGTACTGGTTGCGGCCGTCGCCGAGGAAGCGGGCCGCCGCCTCGACCACTTCGGCGGGACCCTCGGTGTCGGGGAAACCCTGGCCGAGATTGATCGCGCCATGCTCGGCGGCCAGCGCCGACATCACGGTGAAGATGGTGGTGTCCTGCGCGGACAGGAGCGCGCTCGCGGGCTTCATGGGGCAGGCATCATCCGACGGTGGGCACGCGCAGAAACTCGTGCACCAGGTTTCGATATGCAACCGGGAGGCCGCTGCCCAGAAAAGCGGCAGGCTTGCAGCGGCGCGGATCGGGCAACTGCCTCGCGCGCGGGGTCAGGTTGGCACCCGCCAGCCGCTCGGCGATCGGCTCCGGCCGGACAATTAGATGGCACGGCGCGTGCTAACCGCTACCCGGCGCGGCGATGTTGCATGCCGCGGTCACTCGGGGGGATGCCGGGCCTGCGGCCGGCGACACTGCATGAAAAAGATCGAAGCCGTCATCAAGCCCTTCAAGCTCGACGAGGTGAAGGAAGCGCTGCACGAGGTCGGGCTGCAGGGGATCACGGTGGTCGAGGCCAAAGGGTTCGGGCGCCAGAAGGGCCATACCGAGCTCTATCGCGGCGCCGAATACGTGGTGGATTTCCTCCCCAAGGTGAAGATCGAGCTCATCTGCGACGACGATGTCGCCGAGCGCGCGGTCGAGGCGATCGTGGCCTCGGCCCGCACCGGGCGGATCGGCGACGGCAAGATCTTCGTGTCCACGATCGATGAGGTCGTGCGCATCCGCACCGGCGAGCGCGGATCGGATGCCATCTGAGCCGGGCGCGATCTGAACGGAGCTGTCGCCAACGCGTGCCGATTTTGCGACGTTTGCAGGGCGACCCCCTTCCCGCGCCGTGTGGCTCCGCTACACGTCATTGATCCATCGGTTCAAGCTAGGCCCTGCGGTGCGTTTCGCACCGGCTCACAAGAGGAATGACGCATATGGCGAAAAAGTCTGTCGCACCCGCAACGGCACCGGCGTCGGGCGCGCCCGCGGTGTCGGCGACGCCGGTCGCACCCGCCTCGAGCGACGTGTCAAAGGTCATGGAACTGCTGCGCGAGAACGCGGTGGAATATGTCGACCTCCGCTTCACCGACCCGCGCGGCAAGTGGCAGCACACCACGCAGCACATCTCCACCGTCGACGAGGACGTCTTTCGCGACGGGTTCATGTTCGATGGCTCCTCGATCGCCGGCTGGAAGGCGATCAACGAGAGCGACATGATCCTGATGCCGGATGCGGCCAGCGCCGTGATGGACCCGTTCGCGGCCAAGCCGCAGCTGATCCTGTTCTGCGACATCGTCGAGCCGTCCACCGGCCAGCTCTACGCGCGCGATCCGCGCGGCACGGCGAAGCTCGCCGAGCAGTATCTGAAATCGACCGGGATCGGCGACACGGCGAGCTTCGGCGCGGAAGCCGAGTTCTTCGTGTTCGACAGCGTCCGTTTCGGGACCGGCCCGAATTTCTCGACCTATCAGCTCGACAGCGTCGAGGGGCCGGGTGCGAACCTGAAGGACTACCCCGAGGGCAACATGGGTCACCGCCCGGTGGTCAAGGGCGGCTACTTCCCGGTCCCGCCGGTGGATTCCGAGCACGACCTGCGCGCCGAAATGCTGGCGACCATGGGCGAGATGGGGCTGCCGATCGAGAAGCACCATCACGAGGTGGCGCAGTCGCAGCACGAGCTCGGCACCAAGTTCGGCCCGCTGACCAAGATGGCCGACCAGATGCAGATCTATAAGTATTGCGTGCACAACGTGGCGCACAGCTACGGCAAGACCGCGACGTTCATGCCCAAGCCCATCTACGGCGATAACGGCTCGGGCATGCACGTCCACCAGTCGATCTGGAAGGACGGCAAGCCGATCTTCGCGGGCAACTCCTACGCGGACCTGTCGGAGACCTGCCTCTACTATATCGGCGGCATCATCAAGCACGCCAAGGCGCTGAACGCGTTCACCAACCCGTCGACCAACTCCTACAAGCGGCTGATCCCGGGTTTCGAGGCGCCGGTGCTGCTCGCCTATTCCGCGCGCAACCGTTCGGCCTCGTGCCGCATCCCGTATGCGACGAGCCCGAAGGCCAAGCGCGTCGAGGTGCGGTTCCCGGATCCGACGGCGAACCCGTATCTGGCCTTCGCGGCGATGCTGATGGCCGGCCTCGACGGCATCCAGAACAAGATCCATCCGGGCGAGGCGATGGACAAGGACCTCTACGACCTGCCGCCCGACGAGTTGAAGGAGATCCCGACCGTGTGCGGGTCGCTGCGCGAGGCACTGGTGTCGCTCGAGGCGGACCACGCGTTCCTGCTGGCCGGCGACGTGTTCTCGACCGATCAGATCGAGAGCTATTGCGAGATCAAGTGGAAGGAAGTGTACCGGTTCGAGCACACGCCGCACCCGGTCGAGTTCGAGATGTACTACTCGGTGTGAAGAAGACCAGGGGCTCTGCCCCTGGACCCCGCCAGGACAAGCAGTCCTGGACCTGCATACTTAAGTCATGGAGGTCCAGGATCGACACGATCCTGGCGGGGTTTGGGGCAGAGCCCCAACCTTCCTCGCGGGCAGGCCCGGGTGCCACGACGACCCATCTCTTTCCGGATGCCAGGACGGTGTTGTTTCGGAGCTCGAAGCCGAGCTTGCCGACATAGAAGTCGATCGCTTCGTCGTCGTCCCGAACCACAAGGGTGACGAGACTGATGCGAGGAGTAATGCTCGACGTCATCCCTGCGGGGCGGTGTTCCGGCCGGCTGCACGGGCGTCCAGACCGAGCCGGTCCGCGACCGCGTCCACGATCGCACCCTGAACCATCGCCACGTCGCCCGAGGCGTCGATCGTCACGCATCGCGCGCGTGCGCCGGCGGCGATCACCGCGAAACCTGCGGACACGCGCTGGTGGAAGGCCTCGTCCTCCGCCTCGTAGCGGTCGGAGGCACCCGCCCGTCCCGCCAACCGCGCGCGGCGCACGGCGGACGGGATCTGCAGCACGAGCGTGAGATCGGGCTGCACCGGCATGCGCGCCGCGAGACGGCCGATCAGCGCGCGGTCCGCCCCCATGCCCCAGCCCTGGTAGGCGAGGGTCGAATCGAAAAACCGGTCGCACACCACGGTCACGCCGCGGGCCAGCGCCGGCGCGATCGCATGCGCCACGTGCTCGGCGCGGGCTGCGAAATGCAGCAGGATCTCGGAGTCCGCCGACCAGCCGCGCACCCGGTCGAGCAGCAGCGTGCGCAGCGTCTCGCCATTCGCCGTGCCGCCCGGCTCGCGCGTCAGCAGGACCGGTATCCCGGCCGCGCGAAAACCGTCGGCGAGCAGGCGCGCCTGAGTCGACTTGCCGGCGCCCTCGCCGCCCTCCAGCGTGATGAAGCGGCCGCGCGCGTCGGCGCTACTCACCCGACACCGCCCGGCGCGCGCGGTCGAGCTCGTCGGTGTAGCGGCGCAGCGCGTACTGCTCGGTAAGCAGGCCGATCACCTGGCCGCGGCCCTCCTCGTCGATCACCGCGAGCGCGTCGGCTTCCGCCTCCTCGAAGCGGCCGATCGCCTCCTTCACGTTCTGCTGCGGCAGCAGCACGTCCTCGCGGTGGTGCAGCATGTCGGCGAGTTTTCCTTCCGCTTCGGTCATCGCGTGGATCTCGGGCACGTTGGCGATGCCGGCATAGTGTCCCGCCTCGTCAACCGCGATCACGCGCGGGCTGGAGCCCAACGGAAAGTCGCGGCGGACCGAGGCGAGCGGCGTGTTGGCCGCGACGGTGCGCACGTCGCGCCGCATCATCCGGCCGACCGACAGGTTGCGCATCCAGCCGATGTCGACCGCGGAACGGATCGCCTCGCCGCGCAGGTGGAAGCGCCACGTCGCGAACGAATACCCAAAAGTCCGGCGCACGGTGATCGAGGAGACCACGCAGGCCACGATCACGGCCACCGTCAGCGGCAGCGAGCCGGTCGTCTCCAGCGCGAGGAACGCCATGGTCAGCGGGCCGCCGATGATCGCCACCGCCAGCGCGCTCATCCCCACCAGCGCGCACACCACCACGGGCAGCGACTGCACGTCGGCCACACGGGCGAGGATATCGCCGTAGCTGGTGCCCAGCAGCACGCCGAGGAACAGCGATGCGAAGAACAGCCCGCCGCGAAAGCCCGACCCGATCGAGATGGCGGACGCCAGCGACTTCAGCACCAGCAGCAGAGTCACTTCGAGCAGCGACCACTGGCCGGTCAGCCCGATCTGCATCGCCGAATGGCCGGACGAGAGCACCGCCGGCGAGTAGAGCGCCAGCGTGCCCACGGCCAGCCCGCCGAGCGCCGGCCGCGCCCAGGCCGGCACGCCGCTCTGGCGGAACGCGCGCTCGGTGATCGTGACCATGCGCATGATGGCGATGCCGACCAGGGCGGCCAGGATGCCGAGCGCGATCAGCGGCAGGTAGTCGATCGGCCGGATGCGGCTCGGCAGGTCGATCGCGAGTGCGGGCGCGATGTCGCCGCCCAGCAGCCGCGAGGTGAGCACGGAGGCCACCGAGGCCGCCGCCACGGGCGCCAGGCTCGCCAGCGTATAGGTGCCGATCACCAGCTCGAAGGCGTAGAAGGCGCCGGTGATCGGCGCGTCGAACGCGCTGGCGATCGCGGCGGCGGCACCGCAGCCCACCAGCAGCCGGAGCTCGTTGCGGCGGACGCGGAAGAAGCGGCCGAGCTTGGAGCCGACCGCGCTCGCGATCTGGGTGTAGCCGGCTTCCAGCCCCACCGAGGCGCCGACGCCGTTCGAGAGCACCGTCTGCAGCACCACGATCGCGCTGTCGACGATCGAGACCTGGCCGCCATAGAGCGCGTTGGCCTCGATCGGGTCGACCGGGCGGTGCGGACGCCAGCGGCCGATCCCCAGGCCCAGCACGCCAAGGGCGAGGCCGCCCAGCGCCGGGACGGCCACCGCCAGGCGCGGATCGAGATGGCCGATTCCCGACAGCCGCCCGTCATTGTGGAGGTCGAACAGGTGGCGATGCATGAACAGCGAGACCTGGTTGATCGCCACCACCAGGGCGCCAGACATCACGCCCACCATGGCGGCCAGCGCCACGAGCCAGATCTCGTCGCGCCGGACGAGTGCCCGCGCGGTCGCCGGCGCGTTGCGCCACGACGACGCGAGCGACCCGAACAGGCGCCCGAGATCGGGCATGCCACGTTGTCGCCCGCGCGGGCCGCCGATCAGCTCCGCGTCGCCCACCATCCATTCCCGCTGCCTGGGCGCGACGCTACAGGCTTTGCGCCGCGATGGACATGATCGGGATCTGGACGGAGGGCGCCGCTACACGGAAAGCCCCCTATACGGACAGCGGCGGCGGTTCGGACGGTGGCGGCACGGGCACGGGACCGGGCGGGTCTTCGCGTGGGACCTGGTCCTCGTCGGGCGGCATCGGCGGCGGCGGCTGCGCGGGCGGGATCGGGGTGGGGATCTGAAGACGGAGCATCGGCACCTCTGCCGGGGATGAAAACGACCGGTCTGAACAAAACCGGCAGGCCGGCCGACGGTTGCCGGAACGACGAGGAAGAACCGCATGTCCCAGACCTTCCACAGCTCGACCTTTCCCAGTCCGGTCTTTCCCAGTCCGGCCCTTTCCGATCCGGCGATCCCCGACCGGATGCGTCATGCGGCCGTGCCGGTGCCGGGAGGGCCCGATGCGATCCGCATCGTCGACGGCCCCGTGCCGCACCCGGCACCCGGCTGCGTGCTGATCCGGGTGGAGGCGGCCGGGATCAACCGGCCCGATCTCCTCCAGCGCGCCGGCAACTACGACCCGCCCGCGGGTGCGAGCCCGATCCTGGGCCTCGAAGTGGCCGGAGCCGTCGTCGCTCTCGGCGCGGGCGTGACGAGCCTGGCGGTGGGCGACGAGGTGACAGCCCTGGTCAATGGCGGCGGGTATGCGGAGTTCTGCGTGGCGCCGGCCGGGCAGTGCCTGCCGCGTCCGGCGGGCTACGATGCGGTCCGCGCGGCAGCGTTGCCGGAGAACCTGTTCACCGTGTGGTCCAACATCTTCGCACCCCTGGAGGATGGCGGGGCCGCGCTCCGGCCGGGCGAGACCATCCTGGTGCATGGCGGCACCAGCGGCATCGGGCTGACCGCGCTGCATCTCGCGGCCGCCTTCGGGATGCGTGCCATCGCGACCGCGGGCACGGCCGCGAAATGCCGGGTGGCCGAGCGGCACGGGGCGGAGGCGGCGATCCCCCGCCACGAGGACTGGCCCGCGCGCGTGGCCGAGCTCACCGCGGGGCGCGGCTGCGACGTGGTGCTGGACTTCGCGGGCGGCCCCGCCTTCGCGCGCAACATCGCCTGCCTGGCCGCCGACGGGCGGCTGGTGCTGATCGGGTTCATGGGCGGGCCGGTCGCCGAGCAGGTGAAGCTGGTGCCGATCGTGCAGCGGCGCCTGCACATCACGGGCTCGATGCTGCGCCCGCGCAGTGCGGCGGCGAAGGCGCGGATCGCGGCGGCGCTGCGCGCGCATGTCTGGCCGCTGCTCGAGGCGGGCGGCGCCGCGCCGGTGATCGACCGGGTGTTTCCCTTCGCCGAGGCGGCGGCGGCGCATGCGCTGCTCGAGAGCGGCGCGCCTCTCGGCAAGCTGGTGCTGCGCATGTCATGATCGTTGCATGCGACTGAATGCAATCGAAGCCGGCCCGGCCGGCGGGGCAATCGAAGCCGGCCCGGCCGGCGGGGCAACCAAGTCCGGCCTGGCCGGCGGGGCGCCATCGTCGAAGGCGCCGGTGGTGCTGATCCACGGCCTGTTCGGACAGGGCCGCAATCTCGGGCGCATCCAGCGCGAGCTCGCAGCCGAGCGGCGCACGGTGGCCTTCGACCTGCGCAACCACGGCGCCAGCCCGCACGGGCCGATGCAGCTCGAGCAGATGGCGGGCGACATCGAAGACAGCATGGCGGCGGTCGGGCTCGAATCGGCTGTCGTGATCGGCCACTCGCTCGGCGGCAAGACGGCGATGGCGACCGCCCTGCTCTACCCGAAGCGCGTCCGCCGCCTGCTGGTGGCCGACATCGCACCCGTGGCCTACCGCCACGCCAATATCGGCTTCGCGCGGGCGATGAAGGCGATGCGCCTCACGCGCGGCATGACGCGGGCCGAGGCGGACAAGCGACTGGCGGAAGCGATCCCCGATCGCGGCGTGCGCGACCTGCTGCTGCAGAACCTGATGGTGGGCGAAGCGCCCGGCTGGCGCATCGGCCTCGATGAAATCATCGCGTCGGTCGCCGACGCCGAGGGCTGGCCGGATTTCGGCCCCGACGCTTCCTATGCGGGGCGCACGCTGTTCCTGCGGGCCGAGAACTCCCACTACGTGCTGCCCGAGCACGAGGGGGCGATCCGCCGCTTCTTCCCGCGCGCCACCATCGCCACCCTGCGCGACGCCGGGCACTGGCTGCACGCCGACCGGCCCGACGATTTCGCGCGCATCGTGCTCGACTTCGTCGCCGGCGAGGACGTTTCGTAGGACGAACTTCCTAGCGCTAGGACACGCGTCCTACGACTTGCGTCTATGCTGTCAATGGCGTCGTATTGACTGTGCTCTTCCGAACCAATACTTGAGGCGGCGTCGCCCGCGGCATCGTCGAGGTCGCGGGCGCCGCCGTGTTCACCCCTTCGCCGGGATCAGGAATTCCGGCGCGTCGCCGAGCCTGTCTGGCGGGAACGTGTGCGCCCGTGCGCGACGCTGCTCTTCGAAAAACGATCCTGCAACGTTCGAGGTGATCTCCTTCATGCGCGCATTCCTGCTCGGATCCACGTCGCTCGCTCTCGCTCTGTCGGCGGCGCACGCGCAAAGCGCCGCGTCGCTGACCGACTGGGCCGGCGTGTCGATCACGCCGATCGATTTCTCGTCGGCGACGACGGTGGATTACGCGACCTACACCGCGGTCGCGGCCGGCAGCCAGCCGGACATCAACCCGCTCGACACGACCGCGTGGACGCTCGCCTTCGCCGATAATTTTTCGAGCCTGAGCGCCTACGATCCCGCCACGGGCGCCGGGACCTGGCTGCTGGGTTCGACGTATCGCATCAACGACGAGACCGAGTTCTACCCGACCGCGGCCCAGATCGCCGCCGTGGGCAGCAGCCCGTTGGCGGTGCAGAACGGCGTGCTCGACATCAATCTCACCCAGCTGAACCCCGGCTACGCCCCCCTCGTGCAGAGCAGCGCGCAGCTCTGGCAATCGGGCCGGCTCGACACCTCGATGCTGCCCGGCCTCTATTCCGAAGGAGGAAAGCTCTACATCGAGGTCACGGCCCAGGTGCCGTCGAGCCCGTATGCCTGGCCGGCCTTCTGGGCGCTCGCCAAGGATGCGATCTGGCCGTTCGAATACGACGCGGTCGAGGTCTTCGGGCAGCCGCAGACCAGCTACGACGCGACCATCCACTACCTGTCGACGAACTCGACCGGCAACAACTCGATCGCCACGCGCGTCTACACCAACGGCGCCGATCTCGCGGCCTCGTATCACGTGTACGGCTTCCTCGCCGACCGCAACGCCCGCACCCTGTCGGCCTATTTCGACCATCATTTCGTGGGCTCGATGCCGGTCACCACCGACGCGCAGGGCTTCGACAAGGAAGTCTACCTCATCCTCAACGAGGCGACCGGCGGGCAGGTGCCGAGCCCACCCGCGGGCACGGCGCTGCCGCTCACCTTCAAGGTCAAGCAGGTGGCCGCCTACTACAATGTCGACACGACACTGCCCGCCCCCGTGTCGTACTATGTTGCGCAGCCGGAAACGGTCGCCTACGCCCGGCAGTTACCGACGCTGCCGTCATGGAACTGGCTCGTGGCGTTCAACAACATGATCGTCGCGGCCAAGAATCTCGGCTTCTTCACCGCACCCTACCGGCCGGCGCATTGGTGGGTGTTCGCGACCGAGCATCAGGGGGACGGGCTGGTCGACATCATGAACCCCGCAGCGCCACCGATCACGATGCAGGGGACCCCGCTCGGCTGGACGGCCGATCGCGGCTTCGTGGGCAATGGCGGGCTGGGCTGGATCGACACCGGCCTGCAGCTCGCAGCGACGGACGAGACCAATACCGGCATGGGCGCCTGGATCACCCAGGCCGCGTTCCTGCCGGCGACCGGCGGGCTGATCGAGACACGCGCGCCGGGCAACGATCTCCGCCTGGAGACGGCGCCCGGCAACGCCGTGGTCTACGATCTGGGCCTGCAATACGGTGCCCAGAGCGAGACCGCGCCCGACACGTCGCTCGGCTGGTTCGGCCTCTCGACCTTCGCCAACGCGGGCTCGACCTATGCGGACAAGGTGACGCTGATGGCGGGGGCCGGCAACGGCGTCGGCAACGAGCCGGTCGCGAGTGCCACGAGGCTCCCGGCCAGCGACGTGCTGCTGCTGGCCGGCACCGACGGCGCCGCCTCGATCGTGCTCGGCAACCAGTGGCACCAGCCGCGCCAGGTGGAGTTCCGCGACCAGGTGCTCAAGCCGTTCCTGCAGGCGGTGGGCGCGATCCCGGATTGACGTTGCCACGGGTAAGGAAAACCCTTACCTTCCGCCCATGATCACCAGCCGTTTGACCAGCAAAGCCCAGACGACGATCCCGCAGCCGGTGCGGACCGCACTGCATCTCCACGCCGGCGACGAGATCGCCTACGCGATCGAGGGCGACCGCATCGTGCTGACCCGGGCGCGGCCGGACAACGTCGCGGACGATCCGTTCGGGTGCTTTGCCGAGTGGGACAGTGCGGCCGACACCGAGGCCTATGCCGGGCTGTAGGGTTTGGGATCTGGTGCGCGTCCCGTTCCCTTACACGAACCGGCCGGTGCAGCAGCGTCGGCCGGCGCTCGTCGTGGCCGCACCCACGGAAGCGGGCACGCCCGGGCTGCTCTGGGTGCTGATGGTCACCAGTGCGTCCCATCGCGGCTGGCCCGGCGACGTGGCGATCTCGGACCTCGGCCGCGCCGGGCTGCCCGCCGCCTCCGTGGTGCGGCCCGCCAAGATCGCGACGATCGAGGCGCGCGAGGCCGAGCCGATCGGAACGCTGCCGCTCGCCGATCGCAGCGCGGTCTCCGCAGGCCTGGCCGCGACGCTCGCCTCCGTCATCCCGTGACGGCGGACGGCTTGACGCGGCGGCCCTCCTCGCAAGCCCGCCATAGATACCAGGCCGCCGTGCTCCGATGCGGCGCCCAGGGCAGCCCCAGCACCGCCAACGCCTTGGGCGTCGGCTGCACCGCCAGACCTTTCAGCTTGCGATAGCCCTCGCGGACGCCGAAATCGTCGACCGGCAGGATGTCGGGCCGCCCCAGCGTGAAGATCAGCAGCATCTCGACCGTCCACCGACCCACGCCGCGTAAGCTCACCAGTCGCTCGATCAGCCGCGCATCGGACATGCGGGCTGCGGCCGCCCGCATGGGCACGATCCCGGCCGCAGCACCGCGCGCGATGTCGCGGATCGCCGCGGTCTTGCTGCCCGAGAAGCCGCAGGCGCGCATGGCGGCGTCGTCCAGCGCCGCGATCGCCTCGGGTGCCGGGAACGTCGCGTCGGGAAAAAGTGCCAGCATGCGGCCGAGAATCGCCTCGGCCGCCCGCCCGTGCACCTGCTGGTGAGCGATCGCCCGCACCAGCGCCTCGAACGGTTGCGCGCTCCGGTCGGGCTTGAGGCCGCACGGGCCCACGCGCCCGATCAGCGCCGCCCATTCGGGATCGATCGCGGCCAGGTGACGCGACGCGGTGTCGCGGGGCTTGTGAGGTCGTGCCGGCATCGGGCAAGGGCACCATCTCGGGGCCCGTCTAGCAAGCATCGGGGAGGCAAGCGGGCGTGACGAAGAGGGTGGCCGCGTGGGAGAAGCCCACGCTCCGTGGAGACGACGCCGCCATTTCGTACGCCAGCTTCCCGGTGATCGACCGCACCCGGCTCCGTCCCGGACCGATCGAGCAGGCAGCCCCCGCCGGACGCCTGCGCCGCGGCGCGCGGCCGCTCGCCCGCCGCGAGGAACGCGAGCGGACGATCGCCGGCTGGTGGACCGGCTCGGGCGCGGTCCATGCGCTGGCACTGTTCGCGATCCTCTACGTGATGACCCCGAGAGGGCCGCCGAGCTCGCCCGAGCCGCCCACGGTGGAGATGGTATACGGCAACGCCGGCTCGAGCGGGCTGCAGGGCGTGTCCGTACCGAAGGTCAATCAGGGTGCGAACGCCCCGCCGGTGGAGAACCCCGCGCCCGCCAGGCCCGATGATCTCGAACCGCCCGAGCCGCTGCTGATGGCGCCGCCCGCACCACCCCTGCCGTCGATGCCGGAGACGCCCTCGCCGGACGCGGTCACCGAACCCCAGCGGCAGACGCTCGAGGAGACCCGCAGCCAGCGCCCGTCGCGTGCCGCCCGCCACGTCACGCATTCGTCGAACCCGTTCGCCAACATGACCGACCTGTCGCTGGCCCCGTCGCCGCATATCGAGCGGCCGGGACGCGGCGGGTCGGGCGGTGCGATCAACCTGTCGCTCGGGCCGATGGTGCAGGGCGGGCATCTCTCGATGCCGTTCTCGATGCGCGGCGGCCACGGCATGACGTCGGACTACCAGTCGATGATCGACGACTGGGTGGAGGCCCACAAATACTATCCCGAGGCGGCGGCGCGGCACGGGCACGACGGCAACGTCACCATCCACGTGGTCTGGAACCGCGACGGCCGCGTGCTCGACGTGCAGCTCGAGAGCGGCTCGGGCGACCAGGATCTCGACGATGCCTGGACCGGCCTGTTCCGCGGCGCCCACCTGCCGCCGCCGCCGCCCGACGTGAAGGGCGACCCGATCGCCTACGACATGACGATGCACTACATCCTCCAGCACTGAAGACCGCCGGCGTGCGTACGACCTGGACGGACGTTCTGTTCGGGCGTCGCCTGGCGAGCCGGGACGCCGAGGCGCGGCGGCTCGGCTGGTTCGAGGCCGTCCCCGCGATGGGGCTCGACGCGCTCGGTTCGGCGTCATACGGGCCGGAGGCGGCGCTCACCATCCTGATGCCGCTGGGGCTGGGCGGGCTCGACTGGATCGGCGCTGTCATGGCGCCGGTGATCCTGCTGCTCGCGGTGCTCTACGCGAGCTACCGGCAGACCGTGGCGGCCTACCCGAACAATGGCGGCGGCTACACGGTCTCCCGCGAGAATCTCGGCCGTCACGCCAGCCTGCTCGCGGCCGCCTCGCTGATGGTGGACTACGTGCTGAACGTGGCCGTCGGCATCTCGGCCGGGGTGGGGGCGCTCACCTCGTCGCTGCCGGCGCTCGCTCCCTGGACGCTGCCGCTCTGCCTCGGCGTTCTCGCGGTTGTCACGCTGGCGAACCTGCGCGGCACGCCCGAGGCGGGATGGCTGTTCTCGGTGCCGACCTACGTCTTCCTCGTCAGCTTCATGGGGCTGGTCGGCCTCGGCCTGGTGCGGATCGTCGTGGCCGGCGGCGCGCCGCACGCGCTCGTGGCGCCGCCCGCGCTGCCCGCCGCCACGGGGGCGATGACGCTGTGGCTGTTCCTGCGCGCGTTCGCGAGCGGTTGCACGGCGATGACCGGCGTGGAGGCGGTCTCGAACGGGGTCGGCGCGCTGCGCGAGCCCGTGGCGCGCGAGGCGCACCGAACCCTCACCGTGATCTGCCTCGCACTCGGGCTGCTGCTCGCCGGCATCGCGGTGGTGGCGCATGTCTACCGGATCGGCGCGATGGACCAGGCCCGTCCCGGCTACCAGAGCGTGCTGTCGCAGCTCACCGCCGCGATCGTCGGGCGGGGCGTCGTCTACGACGTGGCGATGGCGAGCCTGCTCGCGGTGCTCTGCCTGTCGGCCAATACGAGCTTCGTGGGGTTTCCCCGCCTCTGCCGGATCGTGGCGGCCGACGGGTTTCTCCCCCGCGTCTTCGCGGTCGCGGACCGGCGGCTGGTGTTCTCGGTGGGCGTGCTGGTGCTGGCGGGGCTGTCGGGCGCGCTGCTGGTGGGGTTCGGCGGCATCACCGACCGGCTGATCCCGCTCTTCGCGGTGGGCGCATTCGCCACCTTTGCCATGAGCCAGGCAGGCATGGTGGTGCACTGGCGCAAAGCGATGGGGCGGCGTCAGGAGGGGCGCCACGCGCTGCCGCTCGCGATCAATGCGGTGGGCGCCGTGGCGACGGTCGCCGCGCTGGCGGTGATCCTGGTCGCCAAGTTCGCCGACGGGGCATGGATCACCGTCATCGCGATCCCGGCGATCATCGCCCTGCTGCACATGATCCGCCGGACCACCGACCGCGACGACGCCCGGCTGGCGGTGCACGGCCCGTTCCGGATCGACGAGACCGCGCCGCCCACGGTGCTGGTGGCCTTCGTTGAGCGCAACCGGATGACCGACAACGCGCTGGGCTTCGCCATGACCCTGTCGCCGGACGTGATCGCGGTGCACCTGCTCCGCCTCGCCGGCCCCGAGGAGAGCGAGGACGGAAGCGCGATCCGCAGGCTTTGGGAGGCGGAGGTGGCGGCGCCTCTCGAGGCGCGCGGGATCACCGCGCCGCGACTGATGCTGCTGCCGGCGCGCTACCGCGAGATGCACGAGCCAATGCTGGAGCTGATCCGCAAGCTCGACGCGGCGACGCCGGGGCGCTCCGTCGCAGTGATGATCCCGGAGATCGTGAAGCAGCACTGGTGGGAGCACCTGCTGCATGGGACGCGCGCGGACCGGCTGCGGCGAATGTTACTCAGGCATGGGGATGCGCGGCTGCGGGTGATCATCGCTCCCTGGCGGCCGGAGTGAACCCCGCCAGGACCGAGCCGGTCCTGGACCTGGCTATCGTGAGGCGGGTCCAGGGGCGCTTGCTCCTGGCGGGGAGTGGGGCTGGCCCCACTCTTTCTTTGTCTTCCGCTGCGCCTTGATGAAATCCCCCACCGGTGACCAAGCTCCGCCGATGGAAGACATCCTCGCCGCCGCCGCCGACGACCTGGTCCGCTCCGCCACCCCCGATCAGGCAGTGGACCGGATCGCCGCCATCTACGCGGCCAGCGTCGCCACCCTGCACGAGCGCTTCGCGTCACTCCGCGGCGGCGCCACGCCCTCGCCGGCTGACGAGGCGGTCTACCCGTTCCTCGGCATCATCGTCGACGAGGCACCCACCGACGCGCCTCCCGGCGCCCATCACGGCGTGGTGCTCGAGCCGGGCGCCTACGGCACCACGCTCACCCGTCCCGACCTGTTCCGCGCCTACTGGCGCGAGCAGATGGTGTCGCTGCTGACCCACCACCGCGCGCGGATCCTGGTGGGGCGCTCGCGCCGGCGCATCCCGCTGCCCTTCACGGTCGAGAACGCGGTGACCGACGTCACGGCCGCCGACATCCGCCGGCTCGAGCGGCATTTCGTGCTGCCCGACCTGCTCGCGACCGACGACCGGATCGCCAATTGCGAGCTCATGCCCAACCCGCGCGAGCCGCGTCCGCTGGCGCTGTTCACCGCCGAGCGCACCGACTACTCGCTGGCCCGCCTGCACCATTACACCGGCACCGTGCCCGCGCATTTCCAGAGCTTCGTTCTGCTGACGAACTATCAGCGTTACGTCGACGCGTTCTGCGCCTACGGCGAGAGCGAAGTCGCGAAAGGCGGCGACTACGAAAGCTTCGAGAGCCCGACGGGGGCGCCGCAGATGCCGGCGTTCCACCTCAAGCGCCGCGGCGGCGATGGAATAACGCTGATCAACATCGGTGTCGGTCCCTCCAACGCGAAAACCATCACCGACCACGTCGCCGTGTTGCGGCCACATTGCTGGCTGATGCTCGGTCATTGCGCAGGGCTGCGGCGCACGCAGCTGCTGGGCGACTACGTGCTCGCCCACGGCTACGTGCGCGCCGACCACGTGCTCGACGACGACCTGCCGGCCTGGGTGCCGGTGCCGCCGATCGCCGAGGTTCAGGTGGCGCTGCAGGAGGCGACGATGGACGTGACCGGCCTCGATGCGCAGGGGATAAAGACACGCGTAAGAACGGGCACGGTGCTGACCACCGACAATCGAAACTGGGAGCTACGCTTCGGCGCGCTCTTCACGCTGATCAACACCAGCCGCGCCATCGCGGTGGACATGGAGAGTGCGACGATCGCGGCGAACGGGTTCCGTTTCCGCGTGCCCTACGGGACGCTGCTGTGTGTTTCGGACAAGCCGCTGCACGGCGAGCTGAAGCTGCGCGGCATGGCCAACAGCTTCTATCGGGAGCGCATCAGCCAGCACCTGACCGTGGGCATCGAAACGATCAACCGCCTCCGCGAAGCGGGCGTGGAACGGCTTCATTCCCGCAAGCTGCGGGGCTTCGACGAGCCGGCGTTTCGCTGATCGAACCGTTGCAGGGATGTGACGGTCTGGTCACACTTCTTCATAAAGCCGGTGATATGTTACACTCGCTCATCGAAGGGACGCCGATCAGCTGATCGGCGCATGACGACATGCGCGGCACGAATTTCGCAGCCCTTGTTCCAACGCCCACCGACCGGCGCCACAAGGGTGCGGGCACGGAGCGCGATACGCTGACCGGTCTGCCCAATCGCGCCCTGTTCGCAACCGTGCTGCGCGAGGCGTGCGCCAGCACGGACCGCGACGGGCTCGCACTCCTGCGCGTCTCGCTCGGCGAGATCGCGGAACTGCGCGCCGACCATGGCCTGGCCACCGCCGACGCGCTGATCGCCGCCGTCGCCGGACGCCTGCAGCGCACGATCCGCACGGGCGACGTCGCGGCCCGGCTGCGCGACGGGGATTTCGGGCTGATCCTGGCCGCCGAGGACGTGGCGGAAGCGGCGTGCGCCGCCCAGCGCGTGCTCGACCGGCTGGTGGAACCCTTCGAAGTGTCGGGCTCGCTGCTCGATCTCCGCGTCAGCATCGGCATCGCGCACGCGCCGCCGACGCCGATCGACCCGACCACGCTGATGGAACGCGCCGAGGTGGCACTCGCCCGCGCGCTCGCGATCGGCGGCTCGGTGTTCAAGATCTTCAAGCCGCGCCACGCGATCGACCCCGAGCTCCAGCGCGCGCTGCTGGTCGACCTCCGCGACGCGATCGCGCGCGGCGCGGTGACCGTGTCGTTCCGGCCGATCCTGCATGTCGAGACGCTGTGCCTGGTCCGTGCCGAGGCCGTGCTGCGGTGGGACCATCCAGTGGTGGGCCTGATCGACAGCACCGACTTCCTGCCGATCCTGGGCGACGCGGAGGCGACCGGGCTGCTGACCGCCTGGGCGTTCGGCGAGACCTGCCGGATCGTGGCCGCAAACGGGATCGGCTGCCCGGTGGTGCTGCCCGTGGACGCCGCCGCGCTGACGCCGGCGCTGATCGCGGAGCTGGTGGCGCTGCAGACGCCTGGCGTGGGCGAGGCGGGCGCCGGCAAGGTCGCGATCGGGATCTCGGAGGCGTCGTTCCGCGGGTTCGACGCGGAGGCACTCGACGGCCTCAAGCGGCTGCGCACCGCCGGCACGCCGATCGTGCTCGACGACTATGTCGGCCACGCCGTACCACAAGCAGACATCCGGTTCCTGCCGGTGGACGCCATCCGCACCGGCCCTGCCATCCTGCAGGAGCTCGAATCCGATGTCAGCGCGTTCACCCGCCTGCAGGCGCTGACAGGCCTTGCGAGCAGCCTCGCCATCCCGATCGGGGCCAAGGGCGTGGAGAGCGGCGAGCAGCTCGAGGCGCTGCTCCGCTTCGGCTTCGCCGAGGTGCAGGGCACGCTGTTCGGGGAGATGCTGACCGCGCATGAGCTCGCGGCACATGCGCGTCACGAGGCGCCGTTCCTGCCGCGTGGCGGTGGGTTGGGAAGCAGCTAAGAAGGCCAGGGCTCCGCCCTGGACCCGCCAAGGGACAGTCGTCCCTTGGAACCCTGGTCGTTTGAAGTCCGCGGGCGAAGCCTGGAATCACGAGCTTCGCCGAGGCGCTGGGCACGCCGAGCTTATACTCCGCGATTTAGGGCTTCGCCCCAAGTTGGCGTCCGGTAGCGATGGAATCGAAGGTGCATTTCAGACCGATTTTTGCTCCGCAGATAGAAAAAGCGTTCCATGCCAGCGGCCGCTGGGTTTACTTCAAGGGGGCTATGGCTGCTTGGCGTCGGAGGCGGTCAACGATGTGAATAGATCGACCACGCTACCGGGCGCGGCGTCGCCGAAGAACAGTGCGAGGTTCTGCGCCGATTGGCTGGCGATCTTACGGCTTCGAGGGAACAGGTCGCGCTCGTAGGCTGCAAGTGCGGCATCGAGGCTGCCAGGACTGGCGATGATCGCTTGGGCAAGCTCCGCACCGTCAAGCATGGCGAGGTTGGCTCCCTCACCCGCAAATGGCGACATGAGATGCGCCGCGTCGCCCAGCAGGGTGACCCCGGCCGTCCGAGGCCACTCATGCCCGACCGGCAGTGCATGGATCGGCCGAAGCACCGGTTCGGCAACGCTGCTCGTGACAAGGTCGACGAGGTATGGAGCCCAGCCTTCGAACTGCTCCGCAAGAAGGGCCAGACCGGCCGACCTGTCGGTGAATTCGAGGGATCTCATCCATTCCTCCGGCTTGTTCAGCGCGACGTAGCCCGCGACCGTTCCGTCCGCGTTGCGGTGCGCGATGATACCCTTGCCCGGTGCGACGGCCATCAGGGTGCCGCAACCGATCGCTTCCAAGCCAAGCTCGTGACGGCCATCATCGGCGGCGGACGCGATCTCGATGAAGCAGGTGCCGGAATAACGGGGCCGGGCGTCGGACAGGAAGGAGCGCACCTTTGACCAGGCGCCGTCCGCGCCGACGAGCAGATCAACGGTGACAGCAGTGCCGTTAGCGAAGGTGACCCGGTGCCGGTTCTGGTCTGCCGCAGCGACGGACATGACCTTGTGCCCCCACTTGATCGCGGCAACCGGGAGCGATGCGAGGAGCATGACGCGAAGTTCGCCGCGATCCACCTCGGGGCGTCCGGACAACGGACGGCTCGCTTGATCGAATAGGACGGCACCGTCCGAGCCGACGATCCGCTTGGCATCCTCGCCCGGACGGACGAGTTGGAGGAAGGATCCATGCAAGCCGGCGGCCTGGAGCGCGAGCTGACCGCTATGCTCGTGCATGTCGAGCAGGCCGCCTTGCCGCCTCGCTGAAGGCGAGGGCTCCGCCTCATAGATCGTCGCCGTGATGCCGTGAAGATGCAGGACACGGGCGAGTGTGAGGCCGCCCAGTCCCGCGCCGACGATACCGATCGATATTCCCATTGGTGCGCTCCAGCAACCCCGTCGGCGCCGAATGACGCCGATAGTCGGAGACGCTGGCCAACCTTGCTGCTGCTTGGTTGACGTGTACTTGGCAGCCTAAGAACCGTGAACGTCAGGACAGGCTGCCGCTTTGCGCGACGCCGCGAGCATTATCGCGGGGAGCAAGGGACGGCAAGGCTGCAACGTGAGTCCAGTGTGTCGGAAGCAGCCGTGCGCCGCCATTCGGCTGAAACGCGTTCGGTTGCGCTGCTATCGGACCCCAAGTTCGGGGGATCCAAGGGGCGACTGCCCTTCGGCGGGTCCAGGGCGTCACGCCGGAGGCGTGCTCCGCACGACGCCCTGGCCTTCCTACAGCGCAGACGCGGGCAGCGCGTGCGCCAGCCGCCCCCCCAGCCGCACCGGCTCGGCGCATCGGGCGAGCCCCGTCGCGTCGTCGGTCTCGACGAACAGCCCCGCGATCGTGGCCTCCCCCTCCGCTGGCTGCAGCCGGTCGGCCACCAGCTTGCGGCGAAACCTTGCGATCGCGACCTCCTTGCCCATGCCGATCACGCTGTCGTAGTCGCCGCACATCCCGGCATCCGTCTGGAACGCGGTGCCGCCGGGCAGCACCTGGTGGTCCGCCGTCGGCACATGGGTGTGGGTGCCCACCACCACCGACACGCGCCCGTCGAACGCATGCGCGAAGGCCGCCTTTTCGCTGGTGGCCTCCCCGTGCAGGTCGACCAGGATCGCGTGCACCGTGCCGCCGGGGGGGGCGCCCAGCCGGTGGCGGGCGAGCAGCGCCTCGGTGGCGGTGAACGGATCGTCGAGCAGCTCCATGAACAGCCGGCACATCGCGTTGACGATCAGCGCGCGGCGGCCCTGCGACACCTCGACCACGACCGCGCCCGCGCCCGGCGTTCCCGGCGGATAATTCAGCGGCCGAACGATGCGCGGGGTGCGCTCGATATGGCCCACCAGCTCCTTGCGGTCGAAGGCATGGTTGCCCAGCGTGATGACGTCGGCGCCGGCGGCGAAGATCGCGTCGGCCATGGCGGGCGCCAGGCCGAAACCGTGGCTGGCATTCTCGCCGTTGACCACGACCAGGTCGCAGCGAAGCCGGGTTTTCAGCGCGGGGAGCTCGCGGTCGATGGCCTCGCGGCCGGATCGTCCCACCACGTCGCCCAGAAAAAGAATCCTCATGCGATGACCTCGTGCTCGGTCACCACGGCGTCGAGCGGCACGTCGTGGGGACCGGCCGGCACCTGGGCCACCTCGCGTGCGGCATGGGCGAAGCCGATCGCGCGCGCACCGGGACGCGCGGCCAGCGTGCGGTCGTAGAAGCCGCCGCCGCGGCCGAGGCGGCGGCGGGCGCGGTCGAAGGCGACGGTCGGCACCAGCAGAAGCCCGGGCACGACCTCCGGACCGCGCGCGGGATGCCGCGTGCCGAATGGGCCGGCCACGAGGGTCTCGCCCGGACGCCAGGCGCGGAACAGCAGGGGTGCGTCGGGTGCCGCGACCAAGGGAAGCGCGATCCGCCGGCCGCCCGCGTCGAGCGCCTCGAGCAGGGGCCGCAGATCGGGCTCACCAGGCAGCGGCCACACCGCGCCGATCGTGAGCGACGGCGTGTCGAGAAGGAAAGCGAGGAGCCTTGCGCGCAGGGCATCATCGTCGCCTGCGCTGCCGCGGAGCGCGCGACGGAGCGCACGCTTCTCGTCGTCGAGCCCGGTATCGGACGGAGAGAGGTGCGGAGCCGCCATGGCCGTTGGCGCTAACAACCTCCCAGAGCCTGCTTGTGCAGGTGGGTGCCAGGTAACGTGACCAGGATCACGCCAGCGCCAGCTCCCGTAGGAGTGCTTATCGGCCCAGGGGTTGAATGTCCTGACGCACCGGGCAGCCCCGCCATCGTCAACTAGTCACGCTCCAGCCTCGCCGCAATGCCTTCGGCGCGTTCCGCCAGCGCATCGAGCTCGATTTCGGACGCGGCCGGCGGCGGTGGCACCGGCGCGGGCGGCGCCGCCGTGGCGCGGGCGACCTCGATGTCGTGCAGCTGGTCGGCCATCAGGAGTGCGGCCAGCACCAGCATGCGGGCCTCCCCGCTCTGGCCGCCGAGCGCGCGGACGTTGTCGATGCGCGCCTCGATCGCGCCGGCCATCGCCTGCAGATGCGCCTCCTGCCCGTCCTCGCAGCCGACCGTATACGCGTATCCGTTGATCTTGATGGTTAGCTGCGCCATGGGCCCTCTTCATTCACTGCGTGTACAGGCCTCATCCAGGGTGGCGCGCACGAGCAGGATCGCCGCGTCGACACGGTGGCGAAGTTCCTCGACCGTGTCGGCATCCAACGCCCCGTCCGCGCCGCGTTCCGCATGGAGCGGCGCTGCGTGCTCGTAACGATCGCGCGCGGCGGCCTCGGCCTCGGCCCGGCGCACCAGCGCCTCCGCGATGCGGTCGAGCGCGGCTGCGAGCCGGGTTGCGGCGGGCGAGGCACCAGGTGGCGCGGGCACAGGCGCACCGATTCCTTCGGCCGGCAGCATGTTGTTCCTCTCACGGGGCTTGAACGGATGCCGCGCAGAGGCTTGAAGGTCAAGCAATGATCGAGAGGATGACGGGCAGGAACGACACGCCTCGGAACGGCGCGCTGCCGGGAAGCGCGGGGCCGGGAAGCGCGGGGCCGGGGAGCGGGGCGCCGGAGAGCGGGGCGTCGAAGAGCGGGGCGCCGGGAAGCGGCCGGCCGGAAAGCGAAGCGCCGGAGAGGGCGACCGTGCGCCGGCTGCCCTGCGTGGTGGCGCGGTCGATGCGCGATGTCCATGTCGCGGCATCGTTCGGGCGGCCCCTCGCCCTCCTGTCGGCGCGCGCGGCGGCGGCCTTCGCGGGGTGCCTCGCCTGGCAGGCGCTGGCACGCAATGCGCGCGAGGCCTATCCCGCGCTGATCGGCGCCGACATCCTCGACTGCGCGGACGCGTCCGGGCGGGCACTCGAGGCGCTGCGGCTGGGCCAGCAGATCCTGGTGCTCGACGGCAACAGCGTGGGCTTCGCCGACGTGCGCGGGCGGGCGGAAGCGATCGGCGCGGCCGTGCTGCCGATGCGGCCGCACGGCTTCGATCCCGGGCTCGCGGCCCGGCCGTCGGCGGGCCTCAGACGTGCGCTGGCGGCCTTCCTGGAGAACCCCGGCATCGAGACCGGCCATGACAGCGCCCCACCATGACAGCGCCCCACCATGACAGCGCCGGGCTTTGATTGTAGAGGGTCGCCGCACATGCCCGATTGTCGCCTCTACCTCGTGACGCCGCAGGCGCTCGAACCCGCGCGTTTCGTCCCCCTGCTCGCAGCAGCACTCGACGCCGGCGACGTCGCCGCGGTGCAGCTCCGGCTCAAGGACGTGGACGACGACGCGATCCTGCGGGCCGCCGAGGCCCTGATCCCCGTCTGCGTGGCCCGCGACGTAGCGTTCCTCATCAACGACCGGCCCGATCTCGCGGTGCGCGCCGGCGCCGACGGGGCGCATGTGGGCGCCGACGACACCGAGGCTGCCGCCGCCCGCAGGCTGCTCGGGCCGGACGGCCAGCTCGGCGTGTCCTGCTACGCGAGCCGGGATGCGGCGATCACGGCCGGCGAGGCGGGTGCGGATTACGTGGCGTTCGGCGCCTTCTTTCCGAGCCCGAGCAAGCAGACGGAGGTGCGCGCCGACCTCGACCTGCTGGCCTGGTGGTCCGAGATGATGGAGCTGCCGGTCGTGGCCATCGGCGGCATCACGCCGGCCAATTGCGGGCCGCTGGTGAGCGCGGGTGCGGATTTCCTGGCGGTGATCAGCGCGGTCTGGAGCGCGCCCGAGGGCCCGGGCGCCGGCGTGCGGGCGATGAACGCGGCGATCGCGCGGGCCATCGAAAGCGAGGGCGCAAGCGGCGCTTAACTTTCGGGGGCGATACTCCCGGTCCATGGAGTGCAGCCCGCCCGTTCTCGCCCCGCCCGTTCTCGCCCCGGCTGGTTTCGCCCCGGCTACTGTCGAGGGCGCTGATCCCTGGAGCCTCGCCAACGAGGCGGCCGGGCTGAACGAGCTCTGCCGCTTCGAGGAGGCGACCGCGCTGTGCCTCGCGGCGACCGCGCAGGATCCGCGCTGCTGGAGTGCCTGGAACAATCTCGGCAACGCCATGACCGAGCTGCAGCGCTACGACGACGCGGTCGCGGCCTTCGCCAACGCGCTGGCGATCAACCCCGGCGCGGCGCGAGCGGCCGCGAACATGGGTGTGGCGCTGTTCCGCCGGGGTGCCCCCGAGCGCGCGATCGCCTTTCTCGAGATTGCCGCCGAGATGGAGCCGGCCAACGCCGAGACGCGCTGCAACCTGGCCCAGGCCCTGCTGGCCGCCGGCGATTGGGAGCGCGGCTTCGAGGAATACGAGTGGCGCTGGCGCACCGCGGCGATGGCGGGCGTGCGCGAGACCGCGCCGCGCTGGCAGGGCGAGCCGTTCAGCGGGCGCACGCTGCTGATCACCGAGGAGGGCGGCTTCGGCGACACGCTGCAATTCGTCCGCTACGCGCCGCTGGTGAAGTCGCGCGGCGGCACGGTGATCCTGCAGGCGCGGCCGCCGCTGTTCTCGCTGCTCGGGCGGATGCCGGGGCTGGACGCGATCGTGCCGACGGGTGCCCCGCCGCCGCCGCACGACCTGCAGGCGCCGCTGCTGACGCTGCCGCATCTGTTCGCGACGACGCCGGAGACGGTGCCGTTTGCGGAAGGCTATCTGGCCGCGGATCCGGCGCGGGTGGCGGCCTGGCGCGAGCGTCTCGGCCGCCACGGCGCGGGCGCACGGCTGAATGTCGGCCTGGTCTGGGCGGGTGCGCCGCGGCCGGGCATGCGGGGTGCGGCACTGGCCGATGGGCGGCGCTCCATGCGGCTCGACGATCTCAGTCCGCTCGCGGCGCTGTCGCCGGCGATCGCGTTCCACAGCCTGCAGGTGGGCGCGTCGGGGGCCGAGGCAAAGCGGGCAGCCCCCGGCATGGTGCTGCACGACGACACGGCGGCGATCGGCGACTGGGACGACACGGCGGCGCTGGTGTCGCTGCTGGACGTGGTGGTGGCGGTGGACACCTCGACCGCCCATGTCGCGGCGGCGCTCGGCGTGCCTGTGTTTCTGCTGTCGCGCTACGACCAGTGCTGGCGCTGGCTCGCCGACCGCACGGACACGCCGTGGTACCGGTCGATGCGGATTTTTCGGCAGGCGCGTCCGCTCGACTGGAGCGATGCGGTCACAGCCGTCGCCGCGGCGCTGAATGAATTCTCCGCTCTCCGCCGCGCAATCACGTAGGCAGGCCCGGATCCGCTTTGCGGCTCAAGCCTGCCGGGGTGGTCGGGGCAGAGCCCGATCTTCTACGGCGTCGGGGTCAGCAGCGTAGAGCCCGTATAAAGCAGCCCGTTCGACTGGCGGATATCGGCCAGCTCGAAATACGACGTGCGCCCTGCGGGATCGGCGAGTGCCAGTCGTTGGCGGGAGGGATCGAGCGTCACGGTGAGCGGATCGCCGTCGATCGTGCGAAGTGCGATGCGGCCGCCGCCCTTCTGCGCCAACGCGGTGAGCTGCCGCGCCGTGTAGCGCCCGGGCACGATCGTGTAGGCCATCAGCCGGCGCAGCGAAGAGGCGTTGGCCGGATCGACCATACGGTCGCGATAGATCTGCGGGATGTTGTCGATCGCCGGATCCACCAGCGCGAACACGGTGTAGGGGCCGGGACCGCGCAGCGTGTCCAGCAGGCCCGCCAGTCGCAGGAGCTGGTCGTAATCGGCGTAGGCGAGCGAGTTTTCCAGGTTCTCGGCGAGCGGGCGATCGACATAGACCGGCGAGTCCGCGAACACGGTGGCCGAGGTCGAGCCGCGCACCAGCAGCGGGTCCTGCCGCGACTGGTCCTCGCAGCCGCCGAGCGTCGTGAGCGCCGCGCCCAGCATTCCTGCCAGCGCCAAGCTGGCCCCCAGTCCTGCCGCCGATCCGTGCCGCACCCGCATCATCCAAACCCCGCGCCCGATCGGTTTCCGATACGGCGGCCAGGGCCGGGAGGCAAGAACAAGCCGTTCAGCAACCATCGCCGCGGATGGTCCAGCCCGCCACGCGGCCGCCAACGACCTCGAAGGTGGTGGTACAGGAGTAGGTGTTGAGCTCGGGCGGGATGCCCCCGAAGCCGCCATAGCCGAGGCCGCCTCCAAAGCCGCCATAGCCGAAACCGCCGCCCCCGAAGCCACCGTAACCGCCCCAGCCGCCGAAGCCGCCGAACCCGCCCCAGGGCCCGAAGCCGCCGCTCACGTCGCTCCAGCCTTGCGTATAGGCCAGGAAATCATGGCCTTGCGCGCCGTAGGTGCGGCTCGGCACGCCGTAGGCGCGCAGCAGATCGGTCTCGTTGTGACCGATCAGGCCGTCGAGCCGCGCTTTCTCCTGCGGGCTCGGCACGGCGCATCCGGCAACCGCCAGGGCGATCCCGGCCAACAGAATAGAGACCGAATAACTCCGTGTGGTCATCACTTGCTCCTCAGTGTCCTAACGATGACACCGATCCGCCGGTTCGCTGAGGTAAAGAACTTGATCCATCAGATTGGCTCCGCTCGCCACCATCGCAAGCCGGTCGAACCCCAGGGCAATGCCGGCGCAGGGCGGCATGTGGGCGATCGCGGTTAATAAATCCTCATCCAGCGCCCAGTCCTCGTGCCCGGTGATGGCGTGCCGGCGGGCGCGGTCGGCCGTAAAGCGGGCGCGCTGCTCGGCGGGGTCGGTGAGCTCCTCGAAGGCGTTGGCGAGCTCGATGCCGCAGAGGAACAGCTCGAAGCGCAGCGCCACGCGCCCGTCGCCGGGATCGCGCCGGGCAAGTGCGGCCTGCGATGCGGGCCAGTGGGTGAGGAAGGTGGGATGCGCGCGCCCGAGGGCCGGCTCGACGCGCTCGAGCATCAGCCGGAAGAACAGGTCCTCCCAGGTCTCGCCGGTGCGGAGCGCGATACCGGCACGGGTCGCCAGCGACGCCGCGTCGTCGGGATCGCGCAGGATGTCGAGGCCGGCGTGGCGCGCGAAGGCGTGGGCGACGGTCAGCCGCTCGAAGCGTTCGAGCGAGGTCGTGACGCCGCGGCACGTGACCACCGGCGGCAGCACGGCGCGGAGGAAGCGCTCGGTCTCGTCCATCAGCCCCGCGAGATCGAGGCCCGGCCGATACCATTCGAGCATGGTGAACTCGGGCGCGTGCAGCGGGCTGCGCTCGCCGTTGCGCCAGACCCGGGCGAGCTGGAAGATCGGGCCGATCCCGCCCGCCAGCAGCCGCTTCATCGCGAATTCCGGGCTGGTGTTCAGCCAGAGTTTTTTTTGTGTCCCGTCCGCGGCCTCGTAGGCGGTGGCGAAGGGGCGGAGATGCACCTCCTCGCCGGGCGCGCGCACGGCGTAGGGGGTCTCGACCTCGGTGTAGCCGCGGGCGTCGAAGAATGCGCGAGTGGCGCGGGTGAGGCGAGCGCGCCGCTGCAAAGCGCTAATGCGGTCGGCCAGCCGGTCGGGGTGCCAGTCGGGTGTCATCGTTGCCTTGCAGCGTGGTCGCCCCTTCCCTACACCGCCCGCCCATGGGCGTTGAACGCACGATCAGGACGCCGGCCGAACTCGTGGCCGCCGGGTTCTCGCCGGCAGGCTCGCTCCCCGCGCTCGAGGCGGTGGCCGAGACCTACGCGATCGCGATCCCGCCGCATGTCGCCGCCCTGATCGGCGCGCCGGACGACCCGATCGGGCGGCAGTTCATCCCCCACCCGGACGAGCTCCGCCACGCCGCGCACGAGACACCCGACCCCACGGGCGATGCGCGGTTCTCGCCGGTGGACGGCGTGGTGCGGCGCTATCCGGACCGCGCGCTGCTCAAGCCCGTGCTCGCCTGCCCGGTCTATTGCCGGTTCTGCTTTCGGCGCGCGCATGTGGGTCCCGATGGCGGGCTGCTCCCGGCCGCCGCCCTGGACCGGGCCTACGCGTTCCTGGCAGCCGAGACGGCACTTCGAGAAGTGATCCTGACGGGGGGCGACCCGCTGATCCTGTCGCCGCGCCGGCTCGGCGCGATCGTGGAGCGGATCTCGGCGATCCCGCATATCGAGACGATCCGGGTGCACACGCGGCTGCCGGTGGCCGATCCCCAGCGGGTGGATGCGGCGCTGGTGGCCGCACTCGCGACCGAGCGCGGCATGCGGGTCGTGATCCACGCCAATGCGGCGGCCGAGCTCACGCCGGCGGTGGCAAGCGCGGTGCGGCGCCTGCTGGGCGCCGGCATCCCGGTGCTCGCGCAATCGGTGCTGCTGCGCGGCGTCAACGACACGAGCGAGCGGCTCGAGGCGCTGCTGCGGTCGCTGCTGCGGATCCGCGTCACGCCGACCTACCTGCACCAGCTCGACCCCGCCCCCGGCACCGAGCGCTTCCACGTGCCCATCGACGAGGGGCGGGCACTGCTCGCGTCCTTGCGCGGCCGCATCCCGGGCGACGCCTGGCCCACCTACGTGCTCGACATCGCCGGCGGCCATGGCAAGGTGCCGATCGGGCCGGACTACCTCGCGGGCGACACGGTGCGCGACCCCTGGGGCGGGACCCATCTTCTTGCCGATATGGGCGGTGGCGGAGTAGAGACGCGGCCTCTTCCCTCCCCATCGGCGGATCCTTCATGAAGCAGCAGGCCAACCTCATCCGTGCCGGCCAGGTGATCGAGCACGAGGGCCGGCGCTGGACGGTGCTGAAGCAGCAGATCATCACCCCGGGCAAGGGCGGCGCCTTCATCCAGGTCGAGATGCGCGACCTCAAGGGCGGCAGCAAGACCAACGAGCGCTGGCGCACCGCCGACACGGTCGAGCGGCTGATGACCGAGGATCGCGAGTTCACCTACTCCTACACCGACGGCGACAACCTCGTGCTGATGGACCCCGAGACCTTCGAGCAGACGATGATCCCGCAGGCCATTCTGGGTGATGCGGTGGCGTTCCTGCAGGACAACATGGTGGTCAACGTCAAGCTGGTCGAAGGCGACCCGGTGGCGATGGACCTGCCGCCGATGGTGACGCTGACGATCGTGGAAGCGGATCCCGTGGTGAAGGGGCAGACCGCGACCTCGTCGTACAAGCCGGCGCTGCTGTCGAACGGTGTCAAGACCCAGGTGCCGCCGTTCATCGAGACCGGCGAGAAGATTGTCGTGCGCACCGACGATGCGAGCTACGTCGAACGCGCGAAAAACTGATGCCGCAACGTCTCTCCCCGCATATGTCGGTCATGCAGGCGGCGGCGCAAAAGGCGTCGAAGCGGCTGCTGCGCGACTTCAGCGAGGTCGAGAACCTGCAGGTCTCGATCAAGGGACCTTCGGATTTCGTCAGCCAGGCCGACATACGCTGCGAGAACACGCTGCGCGAGGAGCTCGAGCGCGCGCGCCCCGGCTACGCGATGCTGATGGAGGAGAGCGGGGCGTCGGGTTCGGAGAACTGGACCTGGCGCTGGGTGGTCGATCCGCTCGACGGCACCACGAACTTCCTGCACGGCATGCCGCACTGGGCGATCAGCATCGGACTGCAGCGGCGACACGCCGACGGGAAAGTCACCGTCGAGGCGGGCATGGTCTACAACCCGGCCGCCAACGAGCTGTTCTGGGCCGAGCGCGGCGCGGGCGCCTGGCTCAACGACAAGCGGCTGCGCGTGTCGGGGCGGCGCGACATCGAGAGCGCGGTGTTCGCAACGGGCATCCCGTTCGGGGCGACCTCGGCGCGCAACCGCATGGGGTTTGCGCGCACGCTGTCGACGCTGATGCCGCAGGTGGCGGGGATCCGCCGCTTCGGCGCGGCCGCACTTGACATGGCCTGGACGGCGGCCGGTCGGTTTGATGGGTATTGGGAAACGGGCGTGAAGGCGTGGGACGTCTGCGCCGGGATCGTGATCGTGCGCGAGGCGGGCGGGTTCGTGACCGACCCCGCGGGCGGCGACATGGACGCCGAACATGTCGAGTGCGACGTGGTGGCAGGCAACACGCAGCTGCACGCCACACTGCGCGAGGCGGTGAGCCAAGGATTGGCAGGCACATGAAGCGCGCTTGCGTGGCGCTGGCCCTGCTGTCGGCTGTTCCCACGTTCGCGCGCGCCCAGGTCAGCACCGACACGCGCGCGCTCGACGCGCTCTCGCCCGTGACAAAGCCGGCGCACGCCGTGTCTCCTGCCAAGCGGCCAGCGCACACCGCCACGCCGCACCACCGCGCAGGATCGGTCCACAATGCGGCCGCGAGACCGCTGCCGGCACGCATCCCCGCCCCCAAGATGGCGGCGCGCCCGCCGCCCGTGCCCGTGATCGCGCCGCCCGAGCTGCACGTGCCGCTGCATCCGCCGCCGCCGCCGCCGCCGGTGCCGGTCGACCCCAAGGCGCCGGGCCGAGCGGCCGCGATCCCGGGCGGCACGCGCCTGGTGTTCGGGGCCGACGGGGCGGCGCTGAACCCGGGCATGATGGACGCGCTGCACGCCGAGAGTGCCGCAATGAAGCAGAACACGGACGAGGTGGCGACGATCGACGCCTATTCCGCCGGCGCTACCGACGATCCGTCGACGCCGCGGCGCCTGTCGCTGCAGCGGGCACTGGCCGCGCGCGCCGTGCTGATCAATGACGGCATCCCGTCGCCCCGCATCTATGCGCGGGCACTCGGCGTGCCGCCGCCGGCGGGCGACGGGCGCGCCGACGCGTTGCCGGCCGACCGCCTCGATCTCACGCTTGCCCCGCTCGGCGCCGGCGCGACGGCGAGCAGCTCCAGCGAGGGCGCAGGAGGCACCGCACCATGACGCGGCCGACATTCTACCTGCTGAGGATGATCGTCTTTCTGCTGATCGTGGCGGCGATCGTGTGGTTCCTGAGTCCGGTGCTGCTGGGTGCCTACGGCAACAACCGGCCGCTGAACACGCTGATCCTGGTGGTGCTCGCGGGCGGCATTCTCTGGAATTTCGCGGGCGTGCTGCGGCTCAGTCCGGAGGTGCGCTGGGTCGAGGCGGTGCGCCAGCCGCGCGCGGGGCTGACGCCGCCGGCCTCGCCCCGGCTGCTCGCACCGATGGCGTCGATGCTGGCCGCGCGCAACCGCGAGCAGCGCCTGGTGCTGTCGACGCCGGCCGCGCGCTCGCTGCTCGACAGCCTGGCCAACCGGCTCGACGAGAGCCGCGAGGTGTCGCGCTATCTCACGGGATTGCTGATCTTCCTCGGCCTGCTCGGGACGTTCTACGGGCTGATCCTCACCGTGGGCTCGGTCGGCGACGTGATTTCCGGCATGACGATCGGCAACGGCGACGCGAACGTCATGTTCGACCAGCTCAAGCGCGGGCTGGCGCGGCCGCTACACGGAATGGGGACCGCGTTTTCGGGCTCGATGTTCGGGCTCGCGGGCGCGCTGGTGCTGGGCTTCCTCGATCTCACCGCCGGTCAGGCGCAGACGCGGTTCTTCAACGAGCTCGAGGAATGGCTGGCATCGATCACGCGGTTCTCGTCGGGTTCGGTGGGTGCCGACGGCGAGGCGGCGATCCCGGCCTACGTTCAGGGCTTGCTCGAGCAGACCGCGGAAAACCTCGAGGCGCTGCACACGGTGATCGCGCGCAACGAGGACAACCGGGCGCGCGTGGGGGAGGCTCTGGTGGAGCTTGCCAACCACATGGCGGGGCTGTCGGACATGATCCGCGCAAACCAGGCCGCACTCACGCGCGTCGCCGATGGAGACCGTGCGCGCGCCGACATGATGGGCGAGTTTCGCAACGAGCTCCGCAGCGAGCTGCGCCTGATCGCGCGCACGCTCGCGTCGCGGCCGCCCGGATCGTAGGATGGCGCTGACGCGGCGGCGGCGCGGCGGCGGCAACGGGCTCGATGCCTGGCCCGGCTACGTCGATGCGCTGTCGACGCTGCTGCTCGTCATCATCTTCGTGCTGCTGGTGTTCGTGCTCGGCCAGGCGTTCCTGTCGGTGGCACTCACCGGGCGCGAGCACGCGCTCGAGCGGCTGACGGCGCAGATCGCGCGGCTCACCACCATGCTGGCGCTCGAGGAAACCACCGACGTCAAGCTCAAGATCTCGGCCAGCACGCTGACCCGCGAGCTCGCGACGGAGCGCCGTGACCTCGCCAACGAAAAGACGCTGACCACGAGCCAGGCCGCCTCCGTGACGCTGCTGAACGCGCAGCTGGTCGAACTCCGCCAGCAGCTCGCGGCGATCGCCGCCGCACTCGACATTTCCAAGCAGCAGCTCGCCGCCCGCGACGAGCACATCTCCGACCTCGATCGCAAACTGAACATCGCGCTCGCCGACAAGGTGGAAGAACTCAAGCGCTATCGCAGCGAATTCTTCGGCCGCCTGCAGCAGGTGCTGGCCGGCGAGAAGGGCGTGGCCGTGGTGGGCGACCGGTTCGTGTTCCAGAGCGAGGTGCTGTTTCCCGTGGGCAGCGCGCAGCTGTCACCGGCGGGTGCGGCCCAGATCCGCAAGCTCGCCGAGACGCTCAAGCAGATCGCGCCAAAAATCCCCGCCGATCTGCCCTGGGTGCTGCGCGTCGACGGCCATGCCGACCGCCAGCGCGCGAAAGGGGTCACGGTGGACACCAACTGGGAGCTCTCGACGGCGCGTGCGATCAACGTGGTGCGGCTGCTCATCGCCGAAGGGATCGCGCCCGTGCATCTCGCGGCCGCCGGTTTCGGCGAGTTCCAGCCGCTGGATGCGGGAAGCACCGAGGCGGCCTATGCGAAGAACCGGCGTATCGAGCTGAGGCTGACCGACCGATGATGCGGGCGATCTGTGCTGCGTTGCTGCTCGCGATGGTCGGGGCGTGCGCGCCCAAGCTGCAGGATGACGGGCCGCTGACGCCGATCCTGGAGCCGAAGGCGAACCCGCTGGTGTTGCCGCCGGCGCAGGATCCGAACGGGGGGGCGAGTTAAGGCCAGGGCTCTGCCCTGGACCCGCCAAGGGGCTTGCCCCTTGGATCCCGCTTGTTAGAGGCGAAGCTGACAAATGGGATCAAAGGGCCCAGGCCCTTTGCGGGTCCAGGGCGTCACGCCGGAGGCGTGCTCCGCACGACGCCCTGGTCTTACGTTGCCTGCGGCGCCCCGCCCCACCCGCGCGGGCGAAAGAACACGAACCCCACCAGCAGCCCGCCCACCCCCACGACCGCCGTCAACCGATCGAAGCTCGCGATCGCGTAGATCCCGAGCACGATCAACGCGACCGCACTCGCGAACGGAAAGGCACAGTACAGCAGCCAGTCCGATTTCGATTCCCGCCACGACCCACGATAAACCGTCGCGCAGACGAGCCCCGCGAGCCCGTAATACGCGCAGACCTGCACGGCGACCGCATTGACCGAATCCGTGATGATCGCCTTGGCCGTCGGCAAAAAACACGCACCCACCAGCAGCAGCACGCTCAGCCCGGTCAGCACCAGCATCGCGCGCACCGGCGTGCGGGTGGCCGGGTGGATCACGCCGAGGCTCGTGGGCATCGCCCGATCACGCGACATCGCGAACAGTCCGCGCGAGCACTGCAGCATCGTCGTCTCGACGGTCGCGATCGTCGACAGCACCACCGCAAAAGCCGCGACCTTGGCGCCGAACGCGCCGAGCCCGGCCGCGCGCGCGATGCCGTAGACGATGTTCACGCCGTAGGACTGCACCTCCGCCGGTGTCAGAAGCAGGCGCGCCGCGAGCGTGAAGACGAAAAAGATGGCGATCGTCAGGAACACCGCGAGGAAGCCGCCCTGCCCCGCAGCGTTCACGGGGTGCCCGGCGGTTTCCTCCGCCAGGTTTCCGGTGACGTCCCAGCCCCAGTAGAAGAACACGACCACGACCGCGATCGAGGCGAACCCGCCGGGTGTCGCGATCGGCCCCGACCAGGTGAGAATATGCGGCGCCTGCACGGCACCCGCGTGCAGCACGCGCACGGCGGCGGCGATGGTGATCGCGCTCAGGATCAAGAGCTCGATGCCGGTCAGCACCAGCTGCACCTTGCTGGTGGGCCCGATTCCCACGATCAGCACGGCGGCGATCGCAAGATAGGCGGCAGCCCCGATCGCGAGCGTCGCGAGCTTGCTCGGCTCGCCCGCACCGGGGATCGCCACGTCGAACACGTTGGCACCCAGGATCAGCGCATCCGACACCATCGAGACCAGCGACGAGATCAGCACCGCCCAGCCGGCGACGAAGCCGAGCAGCCGGCCGAACGACCCTGTGGTCCACTCGTAGACGGCGCCGGCGCAGGGCTGACGGCGGTTGAGGCCCTTGTAGGCGCAGGCGATGCCGAGCATCGGCACCGCGAAGACGAACAGCGAGACGATCGAGCCGCTGCCCGCGGTCGCGAGCAGCACGGCCAGCACGGAGGCGATCGAAAAGGCCGGCGCGCTGCCGGCGAGGCCCATGATGGTCGATTCGAGCAGCGACAATGCGCCCCCGCGAAGTGTCGCCGTCATCGATTCCCCTTGTCTCGCGGACGCGATCAGGGGGGCGTGGCACCCTCCCCGTCAAGGCGCCCCTCGTCGGCATGGGAGTCGTCGAGCGGCGGGAAGCGCGTCTCGTTCGCGCGCATCTTGGTGCGCACGGCTTCGGCGAGGTCGATGCCGAGGCTGTCGGCGAACAGGATCAGATAGGAGAGGATATCGGCGCACTCGCCTGCCACCTCGTCGCGATGCGACGCGGCCCAGTCGGCGAACTCCTCGTCGCGGAGCCACTGGGTGAGCTCGAGCAGCTCGGCCGCTTCGATCGCGACCGAGGTCGCGAGATGGCGCGGCGTGTGGAAGCGACGCCACGCGCGCCTGTCGCGGAAGGCGAGAAGGGCCGCTCGAAGCGTATCGAGATCAGTCATGCGGCGCGGGCGGCGGCGACACCGAGAAGTTCTCCGACGAGGCGAGGTCGATCATCGTCGCCACGACGGCCTGCTTGTCGAAGCCGCGGGCGGCCCCTTCCTGCACCAGGCGTTCGAGCAACGGCTGCAGCCAGTCGTGGATCGGTGTGCCTGGCATGCGGTGTCTCCTGGTCGGGGGTGACGTTAGCCTGAGCAGTTGGGTGCGCCGCCCGCAGCCGCTCAGGCGTGCTCGCCCTGCGCCTTGCGGGTGAGGGTGTCGAGCCGGCGCTGCGCGTCGGCGGCATGCGGGTCGATCGCCAGCACGCGCTGCCAGGCGGCGAGTGCGGCCGGCATGTTGCCTTGATGCTCCAGCGCGAGCGAGAGGGTCGACCACGCCAGAAAATCGCGGTTGTCGATGTCGATCGCGTGGCCGAGATCGGCGGCGGCCCCGGTGGCGTCGCCGGCGCGGAATCTTGCAATGCCGCGCTCGCGCCAGAGCGGGCCGAGCTCGGGCTGCAGGTCGATCGCGGCGCCGATATCGGCGATCGCCTTGTTGGGCTGGTCGTTCGCCTGCTCGGCATGCGCCGCGTCCAGCAGCACGCCGGCGGTGGGCGAGATGCTGCGGCCGGACTGCTCGACGATCTGGTTCTCGACCGTCTCGGCCTGGGCACGACTGGTGGCCGCCAGCAGGTGGGCGTAGAGGTCGCCCGCGGTGGTCGGAGCGCCGTACGCGAGGCCCATCCGCAAAGGGGTTGACAGAAGAACGACGGCGGCGAGTGCCGGCGGTCCGAGGAGCCGGTTCAGCCCTGGCGCGCCTTCATGCGCGGGTTCTTCTTGTTGATCACGTAGACCCGCCCATGCCGACGCACGACGCGGCAGTTCTTGTCGCGGATCTTCGCCGTCTTGAGGCTGTTGCGGACCTTCATCGGGGTACCCTGATCTCGAACGAATAAGGCCGCGTCCGTTGCCGGCGCGGGGGAGACGGGCGAATAGAGGCCGCATCTTCCGGTGTCAACTCTCAGTGTCCGACGAGTAGCGAAGAAGGCCGGGGCTCTGCCCCCGTCGCGTTCGACACCAAACAGACAGGGTTCCAAGGGACGACTGTCCCTTGGCGGGTCCAGGGCAGAGCCCTGGCCTGCTTCCTGTTGCAGCCTCTCAACTCTCCAAGGCGGGCCGCCCATGGCGGACGAGCAGGCGCGCCAGCATCTCGCCCAGCCCGCGGAAATCCGGCCCGCGCGGATTGCCCCGCTTCCAGGCCAGGCAGATCGTACGCCAGGCGCCAACCGCTGCCACGGGCCGGGTCTCGACGCCGAGCGAGGTGGCCAGGCCGCCATCGACCGCGAGTTGAGGCAGCAGCGCCACGCCGAGGCCGGCCGCCACCATCTGGGTGAGCGTGTGCAGCGAGGTGGCGGCGAAGGCGTCGTCGGTTCCCTCTCCGTCGCGCCCGCCCTCTCCCAGACGACACACCTGCAGCGCATGGCCGCGCAGGCAGTGCTCGTCGGTCAGCAGCAGCATGCGCTCGGAGGCGAGCGAGGCGACCGGCACCTCGGGCAAGGCGAGCAGCCGGTGGCCGGGCGGCAGGGCCACCGCGAGCTGGTCGCGGCCGATGCGCACGAGCTCGAGATCGCCGAGGTCGTAGGGCAGTGCGACCATCGCGATGTCGAGCAAGCCCGCACGCAGGCGCACCAGCAGCCGCTCGCTGGTCTCCTCGCGGATCAGCGGACACAGAAGCGGAAACGCCTCGGTCAGCGCCGGGATCAGTGCGGGCAGCAGGAACGGCCCGATGGTCGGGATCACGCCGAGCCGCAGCGGCCCGCTCATCGGCAGGCGGGCGCTCGCCGCCGCGTCGACCACCGCCTCGAGCGCCTCGAGCGCGGCCCGCGCGCGCTTGACCACCTCTGCGCCCACCGCGGTGAAGGCGATCTGCCGTCCGGCCGCGCGGTCGAGGATGGGCGTGTCGAGCGCCTCCTCGAGCGCGAGGATGCCGGCCGAGAGCGTCGACTGCGACACCGCGCACGCGTTCGCGGCGCGCCCGAAATGGCGGAGCTCGTCTAGCGTGGTCAGGTAGCGGAGCTGCTGGGGTGAGGGGGTGCGGGCCATCGGTTCGTTCGATCGACTTGGCCGGTCGTTATCGTTTGAACTGGGAGGTCGTGCAACGCACGCGGTCGCGGGCGGGGAGAAGAGTTCTTTCTTGAAAGAAAGAACCAAAGAACTTTTATCCGTTGCGGTTTTGCGGGTGGTTTCGGCGGGACGGGCGGTTTTTGCCGAACTTGAAATTTGTTGGATGAATCGAGTTGGGGCTGCCTGGGCGACGGGACGGATCGATCGGGGCTGCGGGCGTCGGCGCTCCCGTGGTCGGACACGGAAGATCGGTGCGGTGGGTTCGGGTGGTCCGAGCTCGTCACGGGCACTCCCAGCTGGGAGGTCGAGGATATCGGTGTCCTTGGCGGGCTCGCAGCAACCTTGTGGACGGCAGGCGTCGATCGCTGGGCGCCTGGACGCCGCTTCGGGCGGCCGGCTGGATCGCGAACGCGACGATCACTCGTATGTCGCTGACGCCTGACGCCTTTGCCTCGTCGTTTTCAGGCGAGGTCTCCGATCCGGGGGCTGCTGCATGGTTGGCGAGGCGGACGCGGGTGAGAAATGGCTCTCGGGCTCTCGTGAATGGCAGCGTCGCGCCCGTCTCCGTCATCTTGAACGACGGATTGATCTTTTGCGGTTGATTGACGCCCGATGAGTTCGAGCCTGGCGCCACGAAGCGTGGCGTGAAGCGTCCGGAGCGCGTCGTGCACCGACGAGGCGGTTGGATGTCTGGGTTTGGCCGGGAGCGGTCGGTCCGGCGTCGAGCCGATCAAGGTAAAGGCAGACATAGCTAAATGGCTTGAAGACGGGTCCATTCTTGCACGCTTGCAACGAGTGGGTGATGGTCTTGCCTTACGTAGCGCAGAAGCCGGAACTGCTGAGCGGAACATCGAGCGGAGATGGCCAGTGCGTGGCTCTTGTGAAGCGGGCTGTTCATGCCCCGCCGACCTCGTTCTGGCGCCGGGGCGCGCTTGTGAAGGGGAACGCTAACCTCCAGCCAGGGACGGCGATTGCGACGTTCGATCCGATTGGACGATACGGTAACCATACGAATGGGACGAGCCATGCAGCCGTCTATCTGGGTCAGGACGCAAGCGGGATCAGGGTCCTCGACCAGTGGGTCGAGACTAGGAACCATAAGCCGTGGCACCGACCTGCGAGCGAGCGAACGATCCGGTTTGGGGCAACGCACGGTCATCCGGTCAACAATGGCGACAATTATCACGTCATTGATTAGCTTTGGATGGTTCGTCTCTTCCGCGCTTGGGGCTCAGGCGAGCTATCAAACATCCTGTAATGAAGACTATCATGGTCGCACACTCGGGCTTGTTCAATTCTTCCATGGTCCGCCGTCGAACGGGGTGGAAGACATACCAGACGACAAGGGCTGGGAATTTCAGCCGTGGCAGGAGACACGGGAAGACGATTATCTCGTCTGCCACTATGGGTCGAAATTGGCTGTTACTCGACGCGTGCCGAGAGGTTCAGTCGCTTGTGTGTTCGATAACAAAAGCGGGGAACCTGGTGTGTTTTGCCGGTGAGGCAGCTCGCTCCTGCTCCGCCGTAAGGTGTAACGTGCGCATCCCGGTTTTGCGTCCGCTTTGAAGAGGGGGGGCGAACCAACTGGATGACCGCTGTGGGGCGCGAAGCAGCCGGGACGCCAAACGAACAGAAGTTCTTTGGTTCTTTCTTTCAAGAAAGAACAAGTCTTCAGAAGCCCCTGGCGTCCAGCCAAACCATGTGATCAAGCGGCCCGTGCCCACGCCCGAAGCCGGGCGCCGCCTCGATCGCCGCCCGCACGTAACGCCGGGCGCGTTCGACCGCCTCGACAAGATCCCGCCCCTCTGCCAGCAAGCTGGCGATCGCGGTGGCCAGCGTGCAGCCGGTGCCGTGCGTGTGGCGGCTTCGGATGCGGGGCGCTTCCATTTCGTGGGTGCCGCTCTCGGTCGCGAGCAGGTCGGGCACGACGTCGCCGGGGAAGTGGCCGCCCTTGAGCAGCACCGCGCGTGGGCCGAGGGCGAGCAGGGCTTGGGCTGCGTCGCGCATGGCGGCGCGGGTCTCGATCGCGTGGCCGAGCAGGACCTCCGCTTCCGGCAGGTTGGGCGTCAGCAGCGTGGCGCGCGGGACGAGATCGCGGCGCAGCGCGTCCACCGCCTGGTCTGCGAGCAGGTGCGCGCCGCCTTTGGCGATCATCACGGGGTCGACCACGAGCGGCACGCCGGCGGGCAGGGCGGCCACCACCGCTTCGATCGTGGCGGCGTCGCCCAGCATGCCGGTCTTGATCGCGTCGGCGCCGAGATCGGCGAGCACGCAGGCGATCTGCAGGGCCACGAAGTCGGGCGGCACCGGGCGGATCGCGTGCACGCCGGTGGTGTCCTGCACGGTGAGTGCGGTCACCGCGGTCATCGCGAACACGCCGAGCGCCGTCGCAGTCTTGATGTCGGCCTGGATGCCGGCGCCGCCGCCCGAATCGCTGCCGGCGATGACCAGGAGGCGCGCGCGCGTCCGACGTGGGGGGGTCACGCGATCACCTGGCTGAGCGGCCGCTTCACGCGATCACCTGGCTGAGCGGCCGCTTCACGCGATCACCTGGCTGAGCGGCCGCTTCACGCGGCCTTCGGCTCCAGGCGCTCGACGAGTGCCGACAGGCCGTCCACCACCTCGCGAACCAAGGACTCGTCTTCCCCCTCGGCCATCACGCGGATCACCTTCTCGGTGCCGCTCTGGCGCAGCAGCAAGCGGCCGCGATCGCCCAGGCGCGCTTCGGCGTCCGCGGTCGCCGCCTTGAGCTCGGGCGCACCGAGCGGGGAGACACCGGTGAAGCGCACCGAGCGGAGCAGCTGCGGCAGGCGGTCGAACACGCGGGTGACCTCGCTCGCGCGGCGGCGGCTCTCGACGATCACGGCCAGCACCTGCAGGGCGGCGACCAGCCCGTCGCCGGTGGTGGCGAAGTCGGACAGGATCATGTGGCCGGACTGCTCGCCGCCCACGTTGCAGCCGGTCTCGCGCATGCGCTCGGCGACGTAGCGGTCGCCCACACCGGTGCGGATCAGCGACAGCCCCTCGCCGGCGAGGAAGCGCTCGAGGCCGAGATTGCTCATCACGGTCGCGACCACGGCACCGCCGGTGAGCCGCCCGTCGCGCTTCCAGGCGCGCGCGATGAGGGCCAGCACCTGGTCGCCGTCGACGATCTGGCCGCGCTCGTCGGACAGGATCAGCCGGTCCGCGTCGCCGTCGAGCGCGATGCCGAGATCGGCGCCGCTGGTCAGCACCGCGGCGCAGAGATGCGCGGGCACGGTGGAACCGACACCGCGATTGATGTTGGTGCCGTCGGGCTCGCAGCCTATGCGGATCACCTCGGCGCCGAGCTCCCACAGCGCGGTGGGTGCCACCTTGTAGGCCGCACCGTTGGCGCAATCGACGACGATCTTGAGCCCGTCGAGCCGGAGCCCGCGCGGAAAACTCGCCTTGGCACTCTCGACGTAGCGGCCGGCGGCGTCGTTCAGCCGCGAGGCGCGGCCGAGATCGGCGGGGGCGGCGAGCCGGCCCGCGAGGTCGCCGCGCATCAGCGCCTCGATCTCGCCTTCCTGCTCGTCCGACAGCTTGAAGCCGCCCGGGCCGAACAGCTTGATGCCGTTATCCTCGAACGGGTTGTGCGAGGCGGAGATCATCACGCCGAGATCGGCGCGCAGCGACCGGGTCAGCATGGCGACCGCCGGCGTGGGCATGGGGCCCACGAGCATCACGTCCATGCCGGCCGACAGGAACCCCGAGACCAGCGCGCTCTCGATCATGTAGCCCGACAGCCGGGTGTCCTTGCCCAGGATCACCCGGTGGCGATACGAGCCACGGCGGAAGATGATGCCGGCGGCCTGGCCGAGGCGCAGCGCCGTCTCGGGCGTCATCGGGTCGGCGTTCGCCGTGCCGCGGATCCCGTCCGTGCCGAAGAGCGTTCGTTCGCGGGCCATGTCTTTTCCCCTGCCTCCCGGATGGCGTTTGCCCGGGTCTAGCACGGGTGCCGGGTCGTGGTCAGGGACCTCTGGTTCCCGCCATCGGCATAAAGTTCGTAAATCCTTCATCCAGGTGCCGGCCATGCGGCGGGTAGAAGGCGCGGAACGCCACGAGGACCGCATAATGCCAGCTCCCGATCGCCGCACGCTGCTCAAACTGATGAGCGCCGGTGCGGCCGCCACCGCCATGACGGACAGCATCCGCCGCGCGCTGGCACTCCCCGCCAACAACCGCACCGGCACGATCATGGATGTCGAGCATATCGTGATCCTGATGCAGGAGAACCGGTCGTTCGACCATTACCTCGGCACGCTGCGCGGCGTGCGCGGCTACAACGATCCGCGCGCGGTCGTGCTGCCATCGGGCAAGAACGTGTTCCACCAGCCGGACGGCAAAGGTGGCGAGGTGCTGCCGTTCCATCCGGATGCGCCCGATCTCGGCCTCGTCTTCATTGAGGACCTGGCGCATGACTGGACCTCGACGCACGACGCGTGGAACGGCGGCTCGTATGACGGCTGGGTGCCGGCGAAGACGTCCACCACAATGGCGCATATGAAGCGCGCCGACATTCCGTTCCATTACGCGCTGGCCGACGCCTTCACCGTCTGCGACGCCTATCACGCGTCGCTGCTGGGCGCGACCGATCCGAACCGCTACCACATGTGGACCGGCTGGGTCGGCAATGACGGCAAGGCCGGCGGCCCGGTGGTCGACAACGCGGAAGCGGGGTACGACTGGTCGACCTTTCCCGAAGTGCTGGAAGCGGCCGGCGTGTCCTGGAAGATCTACCAGGACGTGGGCGCCGGCCTGACCGCGGCCCAATACTGGGGCTGGGGCGAGGACGCCTATATCGGCAATTACGGCGACAATTCGCTGCTGTATTTTCACCAGTACCAGAACGCCGCGCCCGGCACGCCGCTCGCCGACCGCGCGAAGACCGGCACCAACATCTCTGTCTCCGGCACGCTGTTCGACCAGTTCCGCGCGGACGTCGCTGCCGGCACGCTGCCGCAGGTGTCGTGGATCGTGGCGCCCGAGGCCTATACCGAGCACCCGAACTGGCCGGCCAATTACGGCGCGTGGTACGTGTCCGAGATGCTCGACGCGCTCACCGCGAACCCGGACGTGTGGAGCAAGACCGTCTTCATCCTCAACTACGACGAGAATGACGGGTTCTTCGACCACGTGGTGCCGCCGACGCCGCCCGCCACGACGGGCGCCGGGATCTCGACGGTCGACATCGTCAACGAAATTTTCGCGGGCAGCGCCGAATATCCGGTGGGTCCGTACGGTCTCGGCGCGCGCGTGCCGTGCATCCTGATCTCGCCCTGGAGCCGCGGCGGCTACGTCAACAGCCAGGTGTTCGACCACACCTCGGTGATCCGCTTCATCCAGGCGCGTTTCGGCGCGCAGTATGGCGGGCTCGCCGAGCCGAACATCACGCCGTGGCGCCATGCGGTGGCGGGCGACCTCACCTCCGCGTTCGACTTCAAGACGCCGAACAGCCGCGTCGTCACGCTGCCGAGCACAGCCGCCTACGTGCCGCCCGACACCGAGCGGCATCCCGACTACGTGCCGACCGTGCCCGCGACCCAGGCGGTGCCCTCGCAGGAGCCGGGCATTCGTCCCGCGCGCGCCCTGCCCTACCAGCCGCACGCGTTCGGGTCGGCGAATGCGGGTTCCGGGACGTTCTCGATCACGCTCGAGAATTTCGGCGCGCAGACCACCGCGTTCCACGTCCGTTCGGCCAAGGGCGACGCGCCGCGCGCCTACACAATCGGTTCGGGACTGACCGTCTCCGATGCCTGGCCGGTGGCCGCCGACGGCAGCTACGCGCTGGACGTGCACGGGCCGAACGGCTTCTTCCGCCGCTTCCGCGGCAGTTCCACGGGCGCCAATCTCGAAGTGGGCGCGGTCCCTGATGCGGCGGCACTCGCGATCACCGCCGCCGTCACCAACAAGTCGACGTCGTCGGTCGTGGTGCGGCTCCACAACGTGCTCGTGGGCGAGACACTCACCCAGGCGCTGGAGCCGGGCCAGACCGTCACCCGCACCATCCCGCTCGCCGAAGTGTTCGGCTGGTATGACCTGGTGCTGACGGTCGAGGGCGACGACACGTTCCGCCAGGTCTTCGCGGGCCATGTCGAGAACGGCGCCGAGAGCATCAGCGACCCCGGCATGGCGGGGCTGCTGCCGACCAGCTGAGCCTGTCCGTGCGGGCGGCCGGGGGCTAGCCTCGGCCGCCCGATCGCGGAGGTTTGCATGTCGTCCACGCTGACCGAGCTCCGGCGCGGCGCGCTCGCGAGCGCCCGCAGGCTCGACCTGTCGGGCGCGGGTCTCACCGCGGTGCCGCCCGAGGTGTTCGCGTGCGCCGACACGCTCGAGATCCTGGATCTCGGGCGCAACCCGCTCGCCGGACTGCCGCATGATCTCGGCCGGCTGCACCGCCTGCGCGTGCTGTTCTGCTCGGGCACGCCGTTCCGCGTGCTGCCCGACGTGCTGGGCGGCTGCGCCTCGCTCGCCCAGATCGGCTTCCGCGGTTGCGGCATCGAGACCGTGCCCGCCGCGTCGCTGCCGCCCGCATTGCGCTGGCTGACGCTCACCGACAACCGGATTTCCCGCCTTCCCGCCTCGCTCGGCGAGCGGCCGGCGCTGCAGAAGCTGATGCTCTCGGGCAATTTTCTGACCGGGCTGCCCGACACGCTTGCCGCTCACCCAGCGCTGGAGCTCCTGCGGCTGTCGGCCAACCGGTTCGAGACGCTGCCACCGCTTCTCACGACGCTGCCGCGTCTCGCCTGGCTGGCCTTCGGCGCGAACCCGGCCGAGGGCGCGGCTCGGCCCGTGGAGACGTGCCCGGCCATCCCCCGACACGCGCTGTCGCTCGGCCCGCTGCTCGGGGAAGGCGCCTCAGGCCGCGTCCACGCCGCGCGCTGGGGAGCCCGCGACGTGGCGCTCAAGCAGTTCCGCGGCGCGGTCACCAGCGACGGGCTGCCCGCCCACGAGATGGCGGCGGCACTCGCGGTGGGCGCGCATCCGAACCTGCTGGGCGGCCTCGCCCGGGTCGAGGCGGCAGCGGACGGCGCGCCCGGGCTGCTCCTGCCGCTCATCCCGCCCGGCTGGCGGCTGCTCGCCGCACCGCCGAGCCTCGAGACCTGCACGCGCGACGTCTACGACCCGGCGCTGGCACTGGCGCCGGAGACGGCGCTGCAGATCGCGCGCGACATCGCGGCCGCAGGCGCACAGGTCGCCGCGCACGGGCTGCTGCACGGCGATCTCTACGCGCACAACATCCACTGGGACGGCACCGCGGGTGCGGCCGTGCTGGGCGATTTCGGCGCGGCCTCGCGACGGCCGGAAGGTGCCATGGGAGCGGCAATCGGGGCGCTCGACGTGCGGGCCTGGGGCATCCTCGCCGGCGAGCTGCTCGACCGCGTGACCGATCGCGCGTCGGCCGACGTGCTCGCCGGATGGCGGGACGCCGCGATCTCGGCCGACCGCGACGCGGGGCCGGGTTTCGGCGACATCGTCGATGCGCTCGCGCAACACGTGGCCGTCGAGGAATGACCCCGTCGGGCGGTCGTCGATGCGGACCGCCCGCCTCGACGGTTCCTTAATCTGGCCGGTGCATGCTCCCGCTCGGCGAGGATCGGAGTGCCCTGAGTGACCATCGACGCGGACGTGTTCGACAGCGAGCCCGTTTCACGCCTCCGGGACATGTTCGCGGCCGAGTACCACGCCCACCTGCCGGCGCTGCTCAACGCGCTCGGCGCCTGCGCAGGCTTCGCCGCGCAGGCCGCCGTGTGGCGCGAGCTCGTGCTGCCCACGGGCCGCAACCCGGGCGATTTCTTGGTACGCCTGGGCCCGGCGGAAGGTGGCGCACTCCATTACGACGGCGAGGCCGCGAGCCAGTTCGTGTTCGGTTCGGGACCTGATCACCTGGGCTTCCTGAGCCTGCCGGCGGCGACACTCGCGAGCCCGTCCGAGCTGCCGGATCTGCGCCATCTCGCGCGTCACGTGGCCAACACGACGGGCACGGCCGCATGGGGGAAGCCGCGGCTTCCCTCGTTCGTGGCACCCGGCGAGTGGCCGCGAGAGGCCCTGGCACGGACATGGCAGCGCACGGCCGCGATCCTGGCCGATCGCCGGTCGGGCGAGTGGCCGGCCCTGCTGGGTGCCGCCGCCTACACAATCATCCGCACGAACCGCGCGTCGCTGACACCGAAGCTCGCCGTGACGATCCTGCTCGAGGCGGCGGTGCCGATGTCGAAGCTCGACCCCGCGACGGTGCCGGGCTCCGGGGTCGTGATCCCGCCGGTGGCGACCTGGACCGGCCGCGCCGCACGATCCGAGGAGACCGCGGCGATCGTGGCCGAGACGCGGGAGATCATGCCGCCTCTGCTGCCCAGCCTCCTCCACGCGCTGAGCCGGATCTACCGGCCGGCGATCGCGTTCGTGAACCTCGGGGGCAGTGCCTGCGACGACCTGGTGGCGGAGGATCACGCGGCGATCGGCCGGATTTTTGGGGCCGACCGGCGCATCGCCGCGGTCCCGGTCACCTGCGACGTTTTGTTTCTCTACTGCAGGTTCGACGCGTCAGGCGGGATCGTGGGCGAGCGCGCGTCGCTGCGCGGCCTGATCGCCGAAACGCGCGCGCGGATCGCCGTGGTGGCGACCGCCTTGCCGTCGCGGCCGCCGATCGCCACCGCCGAGCTCCGGGCGCTGGTCGCCGCCGGCCGGCACTCGGCCGTCAATCTGGTGCTGACCACCGACCGTCGCGGTGAGCTGTTCGCCCATTTTTTCCGGTCGGTGTTCGAGCGGATGTGGGACGGCGTCTCGATGCCGGTGGCGTGGGCGCAACTCGCACCGCGGACGCTCAATCCGCTGCATGACGTGCCGGCCACCATGTGCATGATGGAGGCCGGGCACGTCGCGTTTAGCGTCGGGGTTGCGTGAGCTCTCAGAGGCTGTTTGAGAACTCGTGACTGAGGAGGAAGGCCAGGGCGTCGTGCGGTGCACGCCTCCGGCGTGACGCCCTGGACCCGCCAAGGGCCAGTCGTCTCTTGGAACCCTGATTGTTCGGGCTGTTCCCTTCAAACATGGGCGAAGCCGGAAATCATACACGTCTGCTAACGCATTCCGTCTCCAGCGCCCGTCTTCCAGTAGGGGGTTTTAAGGGCTGCGCCCGTAATGGGGTCCAGGGGCGTCACGCCGGAGGCGTGCTCCGCATGGGGCCGCTGGCCTTCTTCGCCCGATCGAAGTTTTCAACCGGACCCTCAGCCGGCGCCCGGCTTGGCGTTGAGTTCGCCCAGGTGGCGGACCACGATGCGGTGCGTCTCGGTGGCGAAGGCGCGCAGGTCGGGGTTCGTGCCGCCGCGCGCTTCCTTGGCGAAGGCGGCGCCGTCCTTGTGGTGGATGACGATCATGTCCTGCAGGTAGAGCGTGTCGAAGGCCGGCCCCGAGGCGGATTTCAGGTCGGCGAGCTCGCGGCTGAACATCGGGTTGAGGTCGGTCGGGAACGACAGGTCGATCTTGCTGGCGATCGCGGAGAGCTTGTCGCCCACCAGCCGATGATCATGCGCCTCGGTGGCACCCTGGTCCTTGATGTCCTGGGTGTTGCCCTGCTGGGCGGCAGCCTCGCCCGCCTGCACCTCGAACATGCCGCCCTGGCTGACCATGGCGACGAACGCCTTGTCCTGGGCCGATACGTTCGCCGCCGCCGCCTCGGCGCGCACGGCGCCGGTGGAGCAAACCAGGAGGGTCAGGAAAACCTGGGCTGTACGCGTCATGATCCATCCGATACAAGTTGGGCACTTCCAACGTTTGCGCGCGACCGCGGTTCCGGATGCAACCCTCCGGCGCTAGGCGCCGGATGCAAGCCACCACCCATCTCGCTCTGCTCAATCTCGACCGGCGACATTTAGGGCGGCCTTGGTCCGTTCCTCGCGACCTACCTGTCCGCCGACGACCATTGGGATCCCGAACGGGTGGGTGTGCTGACCACCGCTGTGGTCTCGCGCGGGCCTGCTGCTCGACAGGCCGGCGTCTTGGCTGACGACGGCCGGACTAGTCCCGGCATGGACGCGCGCCCAGCGTCGGTGAACGCCGATGCGGTTTTCGAGCCCGAAGCGGCAGAGATCGAATGGCACTGCCGCGAGGCGCGGGGGTTTGGTTCAGGTCCGTGGGCCGCCATGATCGGGGCGGGGGCGACGCGGAGCGCACGCGCAACGCTGTGGCCATGCTGATGGGTGGTGCGTGATGGCGGTCCGTCGGATCGGTGTGGTCGGCTCCAACATGGTCGACCTCGTCACCACGATCACCCGCATGCCGGAGGGCGGCGAGACGCTGGAGGCGCTCTCCTTCGCGCAGGGCGCCGGCGGCAAAGGCGCCAACCAGGCGGTGGCGGCGGCGCGGCTCGGCGCTCCCGTCAGCCTGGTGGCCGCCATGGGCGACGACGTGTTCGGCACCGTGACGCTCGACGCACTTCGTGGTGAAGGGATCGACGTGGCCCACGCGCGGCGCGTGGCGGACACGCCGAACGGGGTCGCGACCATCCTCGTCTCGCCCGACGGGGAGAACCGGATCCTGATCGTGAAGGGTGCCAACGCGGCGCTCGGGGCGGCGGATGTCGACGGCGCGATGGACAGCTTACGCGGCTGCGCGCTGATCCTGCTGCAGCTCGAAGTGCCGCTCGAGACCGTCTACCACACGATCGAGCGGGCGCGGGAGGCGGGCATCCCGGTGCTGCTGAACCCGGCGCCGGCGACCGCCGAGCTGTCGGTCGAGCGGATCCGCTCGGTGGCCTTTTTCGCGCCCAACCAGACCGAGCTCGCGATCCTGACCGGCCGACCCACCGGTACGCGCGACGAGGCGGCTGCCGCCGCGCGGTCGCTGGTGGAGGCGGGGATCGGCACCGTGATCGTGACGCTGGGCGGCGACGGGGCGCTGCTGGTCACGGGCGGGGAGGCGCCGGTCCATGTGGCGTCCGTGCCGGTCGAGGCGGTCGATACGACCGGGGCGGGCGACGCGTTCATCGGGGCGTTCGCCTATCATCATGCCGCGCTCGGGCTGCCGGTTGTTGAGGCGCTCCAACGTGCCGCGGCGTATGCGGCGCACTCGGTGACCGGGCGGGGGGCGCAGTCGTCGTTTGCGGACGGGGCGACGTTTGAGCGGTTCTGGGAGAAGGCCGGGGCCGGCATGCCGCAGGCGGGACGCGCACTTTTGGTCGAGGAAGAAGGCCAGGGCGTCGTGCGGAGCACGCCTCCGGCGTGACGCCCTGGACCCGCCAAGGGACAGTCGTCCCTTGGATCCCTGATTGTTGGGGTTGTCCCTGGCGAAGCCTGAAATGACAGACTTCGGCCAACGCATTCCGTCTCCAGCGCCTGTACTCCAGTAGGGGGTTCTAAGGGCGACTGCCCTTAGCGGGGTCCAGGGGCAGAGCCCCTGGCCTTCTTCGCCCGATCGCTGCGCACGACGCCCTTGCCTCTGGGCCGCCCAGCTCAAGGTCGCAGCGACTGGTGCTCGCGCTCCGCCAGCCTTGCCTCGGCGGACAGGCGCCACGGCGCTTCCGCGGGCGCCCGGGCCAACGCCTGGCGGAGCAGGGCGGCATCCGCGTCGCCGACGCGGCCGCCATGGGCGAGGATGCCGGCCTCGGCCGCCTCGTCGGCGAGCGTGGGGTCGAAGCCCGAGGCGAGCGCGGCGCGCCAGGCCTCCGCCGCGTCCTGCCAGCGTCCGAGGCGGGCGTCGATGGTCCCGAGCAGGATGTTGCCGCCATGCGCCTCGGCGGAGCGTGGATCGAGGCCTGCGAGGCCTGCGCGCAGCTGCGCGATCATCGCGTCGGCACGCGCGTCGCGGAGGTGCCCTGCCGCGAGACGCGGGCCGAGCGGGTCGGCGCCGAGGCGCGGGTGGCCGCCGATCGCGTAGAGCGCGCCCGCCATCACGGGAACGGCCACGAGGGTGGCGGCGAGCGGGGTGCGGCCGGCGGTCGTGACGCGGGTCTGGCACTCGCCGGCGGCGCCGGCGGCGAGCAGCCGGCGCTCGATCTCGAGCCGGGCGCCGCTGTGCTCGCCTTCGCCCACCAGGCCGATCGCGGCATCGCGGTCGAGCTCGCGGAGCTGCGCGCGGTGCAGCGCGAGGGCGGCCTCGCGCTTGCCGCGGGCGGGCACGGGCATGCGGCGCAGGAGAAGACCCGTGGGCAGGAGCACGAGGGCTGCGAGCACGAGGGCGGTCGCAACGAAAAGAATCATGGCGGGCTGAGCAGGTGGGCGAGGCGGCGGCGCTCGTCGTCGTCGAGCGGGGCGGCGGCGCGGCGCGGGGCGCGCAGCACGCGCAGCGCGGCGGCGAGGCCGACCATCAGGGCGAGGACGGGCATGAGCCAGAGCAGCGCCGTGCCGGGGGCGAAGGGGGGTGCGAGGCGCACGAAATTGCCGTAGCGCGCGACCATCCAGCGCATGATGTCGCGGTCGGAGCGGCCGGCGGTGACCTGGGCGCGAACGATGTGGCGGAGGTCGCGGGCGAGGTCGGCGCCGGAATCCTCGATGTCCTCGTTCTGGCAGACCAGGCAGCGGAGCTCGCGGCCGATCTGCTCGGCGCGGGCCTCCGCCCGCGGGTCGGCGAGCATTTCCGCGGGATCGCTGACTGCCCGGGCCAGCGTGGGGGCGGCGAGTGCGACGAGCAGGGCGAGCGGGAGGGCGCGTTTCACAGGGCCGTTCCTCACAGCGGGGCGGCGCGCGGCAGGAGGTCGCCCGCGACCAGCGCGTCGGTGAGGCCGCCGACCCAGTGGCCGCGGATCACGCCATGGCGGTCGACGAGGAAGCTTTCGGGCACGCCGGTGACGCCCCAGTCGATCGCGACCGTGCCGGGCCGGTCGGCGCCGAGGCGGGCGTAGGCGACGCCGCTGCGGGCGATGAAGCCGGCTGCACCGGCGGGCGCGTCCTTGTAGGCGATGCCCCAGAGCGGCAGGCGACCGGCGAGGCCGGCGAGCGTGGGCAGCTCGGCGACGCAGGGCACGCACCAGGACGCGAAGAAATTCACCAGCACGGGGCCGGCGTTGTGGCGGAGGTCGGCCGCCGAGAAGCCGGTGCCGGGCGCCTGTCTGGGCAGCGCGAAATCGGGCACGAGGCGGCCGATCACCGGGCTGGCGACATCGTGCGGATCGAAGCGGCCGGTGCCCATGCGGGCGAGGATGTCCACCGCCGCGAGCGTGGCCGTGCCTGAAGCGACGGCCGGCACGGCGTAGAGGAGGCGGCGCCTTGTGACGGTGTCGTGTCTTCCGCTGTCGCTGGGGTTGCTCATTCGGCGATCGCGGGCTCGCGGCCCGCGCGCAGCCTTGGACGAGGTGCGCCCACGCGGATGCGGCGGTCGGCCACCGACAGGGCGCCACCGATCGCCATCACCAGCGCGCCGAGCCACATCAACGGGGCGAGCGGGTTGTGCTGGAGGCGGAGCACGGCGGCGCCATTTTGCTCGTCGGAGAGCACGGCGTAGTCGTCGGCGAGGCCGTTCGTGTGGATCGCGGTCTCGGTGGTGGCGATGCCCTGCAGCGTGAAGAAGCGGCGGGAAGGATGGACGATCGCGACCGTGCGGCCGTCGCGCGCGATGCGGATGGTGGCGATGCGCGCGGTGTAGTTCGAGCCGGCGCCGTCGGCGAGCGAGACGAGGGTCCAGTCGGCTTGGCCCACCCGCACGTGCTGGCCGGGAGCGGCGAGCACGACGCGGCTGGTCGAATGCGACATGCCGGCCAGACCCGCGAGGGTGACGCCCATGCCGGCATGGGCGATGGCGGCGCCGAGCGCCGATCCGGGCAGGGTGCGGAGGCGGTGGAGGGAGCCTGCGAGCGAGGTTTTTCCCAGTGCGATCCGCTCCGTGACCGAAGCCGCGGCCCCCAGCACCAGCCAGGCGGCGAGCCCGAAGGCCAGGATCGGCACGGTGCCGCTGACGCCGATGCTGGCCACCACGATGACGGCGGCGCTGCCCAGCGCGGCCCACCAGAGGCGGGTGATGGCGGGCGCCAGGCGGGCGCGTTTCCAGGGGAGCATGGGGCCGATCGACATGGCGGCGAAGACCGGGATCGCCATCGGGATCACGGTCGCGTCGAAGAAGGGCTTTCCGACTGAGAGTTTTTCCCCGAGCAGGAGGTCGGCGAGCGGCGGATACATCGTGCCGGTCAGCACGACGGCGGCGATCGCGCACAGGAAGACGTTGTTCAACAGCAGCGCGCTCTCGCGCGAGAGCGGGGCGAAGATGCCGCCCTCGGCGAGTGCGGGGGCGCGCCAGGCGAACAGCAGCAGCGCGCCGCCGATGTCGAGGGCGAGGAGTGCGAGGAGAACAACGCCGCGGCTGGGGTCGGACGCGAAGGAGTGCACCGAGTTCAGGATGCCGGAGCGCACCAGGAACGTGCCCGAGAGCGACAGCGCGAAGGTCGCGATCGCCAGCAGCACGGTCCAGACTTTCAAGGATTCCCGCTTCTCGACCACGATCGCGGAGTGGATCAGCGCGGTGCCGGTGAGCCAGGGAAGAAGCGACGCGTTCTCCACCGGGTCCCAGAACCAGTAGCCACCCCAGCCGAGGTCGTAATAGGCCCACCAGGAGCCGAGCGCGATGCCGCAGGTCAGGAACGACCAGGCGGCGACCGCCCAGGGACGCACCCAACTTCCCCAGGCGGCGTCGACCCGACCCTCGAGGAGGGCGGCCACCGCGAAGGCGAACGGCACCGCGAAGCCGACATAGCCGGTGTAGAGAATGGGCGGATGGAAGGCGAGGCCGGGGTCCTGCAGCAGCGGGTTCATGCCCTGGCCGTCCGGCGGTGGCGCGAGCACGCGGTCGAACGGGTCGGAGGCCAGGAGCGAAAAGAGAAGAAAACCCGCGGAGACGAAGCCGAGCACGCCGAGGACGCGGGCGCGGAGCGCCGTCGGCAGGTTGCGCCCGAATGCCGCCACCGCCGCGCCGCATATGGCGAGAATAAGCGCCCAGAGGACGATCGAGCCCTCGTGGTTCCCCCAGGTTCCGGTGATCTTGTAGAGCAGCGGCTTCGCGTGGGCGGAGTTCTCGACGATGTTGAGGACGGAGAAATCGTCGTTCACGGCGGCGGCGACCAGGCAGGCGGCGGCGGCGAGCAGGGCGGCGAACTGGCCGATCGCGAGTGCACCGCCGGCGAACATCAGGCGCGGGATGTTGCGTGCCGCGCCCCAGATCGGGAGGATGGCCTGGGCGATCGCGATGGTGGCGGCAAGGGCGAGGGCGAAGCGTCCGAGCTCGGGGGCGAGAAAAAACTCGATCATGAGCGCGGCGTGGCACCCGTCATGCCGGCCCTCGTCATGGAAGCCCAGGCCGCGGCGGGGGGCGGCTTGCCGAAGCGCGGATCCCATTTGCCGCTGCGGCGGAGTTCGTCGGCGACATCGCGGGGCATGTAGGTCTCGTCGTGCTTGGCGAGCACCTCGGCGGCGGTGAAGCGGCCGTCGGCGCCGAGCGTGCCCAGCGCCACCACGCTCTGGCCCTCGCGGAACAGGTCGGGGAGCACGCCGGCATAGGAGACGGTGATGGCGGCCTGGCCATCGGTGACGGCGAAGCGGGCGACCGGGGTGCCGTCCGCGTCGGCACGCGTGACCGAGCCCGCCACCACCATGCCGCCGAGGCGGACGGTGCGGTCGGGCGCCGGCGGGTGGGCCACGAGCTGCGACGGAGCGACGAAGAACACGATGTCGGACCGGAAGGCGGCGAGTGCGAGGGTTGCCGCGCCGCCCAGCGTGAGGCCGCAGGCGAGGAGCAGCGCCCAGCGTCGCGACTTGCGGGTCATGTCCGCCGCTCAAGGGGGCGCCGCTTGGGGGGGCGACGCTCGAGGTTGGCGGCGGCGAGCGCGCGGCGGGCGCGGCGCAGGCGGAACGCCGCCTGAAGGGAGAGGAAGAGGCCGGCCGCGATCGTCAGGCCGTAGGCGGCGGCGATGAAGGGCAGATGGGTCATGCCAGCGCCTCAATGGCGGCGAGCATGCGGGCGCGGAGCCGGCGCTCGATCACGGCGGCGCGCAGGCGCGCATTGACGATCGCCGCGAAGCCGAAGGTGAAGCCCGCGGCCGAGATGAACAGCGGCCACAGCATCGCCGCCGGCATGGTGGGGGCGGAGGTGAGCGTGATGCTGTCGGGCTGGTGCAGCGTGTTCCACCACTGCACCGAGAATTTGATGATCGGCAGGTCGATGGCGCCGGCCATGGCCAGGACCGATGCGGCGCGGGCGCCGCGGGCGGGGTCGTCGAAGGCTTGCCGCAGGGCCGCGTGTCCCAGGTAGAGGAAGAACAGCACGAGGACAGAGGTCAGGCGCGCGTCCCAGACCCACCAGGCGCCCCACATCGGGCGGCCCCAGAGCGAGCCGGTCAGCAGGCAGATGGCGGTGATCACGGCGCCCACGGGGCCGATCTCGGCGGCGGCGAGGTCGGCCAGCGGGTGGCGCCACACGAAGGAGGCGACCGAGCAGGCGGCGAGGGCCACGTAGCCGGCCGAGGCCAGCCAGGCCGCCGGCACGTGGACGTACATGATTCGCACGGCGTCGCCCTGCTGCCAGTCGGCCGGCGAGAAGAACAGGCCCCAGGCGAGGCCGGCTGCCGTGAGCACGATGGCGGGCCAGGTCAGGAACGGCTGGAGGCGCGCGCCGAGGCGGCCATAGGCGCCGGGGTTGGCGAAGCGGTGGAGGTCGAAACGCCGTGGCTGGCGTGCGCCGATGCTGTCGTTACCGCTCATCGTCCCACACCCCTGCGCCGCACCCCTGCCCTCTCGGTCCTGTCGAACGGAAGGCGAGGATAGAGGAAAGCGGACCTGAAAGCGCGGTTGAAGACGAGGGGCGGTGCATGACGCCCCACGAACTGCCGGGAGCAGGCACCCCGGACCCACAACACGCAAAGTCATGCAGGTCCAGGATCGCTGATCCTGGCGGGGTTTGGGGCAGAGCCCCACGCCTGCTTCGACCAAACGCCTTCTGCCCCTGACGCCCGTGGCCGTCGTCAGTAGATCGCCATTCCCCCGTGCACCGGGTAGAGCGCTCCCGTCGTGTAGCTGCTCTCATCGGAGGCGAGCTGCACATAGGCCGGCGCGAGCTCCGCCGGCTGGCCGGGGCGGCCGATCGGCGCCTGGCTGCCGAAGGTCTTCTGGCTCTCGGGCTTCATGCCGGTGACGATGAAGGGTGTCCAGATCGGGCCCGGCAGCACCGCGTTCACGCGGATCCCCCTGGTCGCGAGCATCTGGGCGAGGCCCACGGTGAAGTTGGCGATCGCGGCCTTGGTCGCCGAGTAGGCCAGCAGACCCGGCATGGGATGCTTGCTGTTGACCGACGAGGTGTTCACGATCGCCGCACCCGGCTGCATGTGCGCGACCGCCGCTTTGGTCAGGTAGAACATCGCGTTGATGTTCACCGCGAAATGGCGGTCCCATTCCTCTTCGCTGATCTCGTCGATCGACTCGCGCGTCGCCTGGAACGCGGCGTTGTTGACCAGGACGTCGATCTTGCCGAACGACTCGATCGTCTGGCGGACCAGGCTGCGGCAATGTTCCACCGAGGCGATGTCGCCGGGCAGCAGCAGGGCGCGGCGACCGGCTTGCCTGACCCAGCGCTCGGTCTCGCGGGCATCCTCGTTCTCGTCCTCGAGATAGGAGATCGCGACGTCGGCACCCTCGCGGGCGTAGGCGATCGCGACCGCGCGGCCGATGCCGGAATCGCCGCCGGTGATCAGGGCGACCTTGCCGGCAAGCTTGCCGGAACCCCGGTAGCTCGTCTCGCCGTGGTCCGGCGCGGGGTGCATGTTCGCGGACAGGCCGGGGAAGGGTTGCGGCTGGGCGTCGAAGGGCGGCTTGGGAAAGCGGTCGACGGGGTTCTCGGTCATCGGACGCGTCCATCCTGTGGGTGTGGGCGACGAACGGCGGGTCGGCGGATTGGTTGTCGTGATCGTGGCGCTGACGCGACTTCATGCGGCACTCGCCGCCGAGGCGCGCGCGGAAGAAGGCCCGGGCGTCGTGCGCAGCACGCCTCCGGCGTGACGCCCTGGACCACCCGGCGAGGAGAAGCGGACGGTGGGGGCTGCGGTGTCGTTCGGGCGGATGGCGCGGCCGGACGAGATCGCCGGGCTCGCGGTCTTCCTCGCCGGGCCGGATGCGGGCTACATCGTCGCACAAACATATGGTATCGCTTGCGGTAACTAAATGAGCTGACCGCCGGAAGAGCGGTCGCCCTTGGGAGGAAAAAACACCATGACGAAGATCACACGCTTGGCGGCACTCGCGGCGATGACGGCGCTGTCGCCGGTGGCGCTGGCGGCCGCGACCTCGGTTGCCGTCGCCGACACGACGCTGACGATCGCCACGGTCAACAACGGCCAGATGATCGAGATGCAGAAGCTCTCCCACGTGTTCGAGGAGCAGCATCCCGGCCTCCATCTCCGCTGGGTGGTGCTGGAGGAGAACGTGCTCCGCCAGCGCGTGACCACCGATATCGCGACCCATGGCGGTCAGTTCGACATTCTCACGATCGGCAACTACGAGGTGCCGATCTGGGCGAAGCAGAACTGGATCGCGTCGTTCGACGGGCTGCCGGCGGCCTATGACGAGGGCGACCTGATCGCCTCGGTGCGGTCGAGCATCTCGTATCAGGGCAAGCTGTACGCCCTGCCCTTCTATGCCGAGAGTGCGATGACCTATTATCGCACCGACCTGATGAAGAAGGCCGGCATCACGCTGTCCGACACGCCGACCTATGACGAGTTCCGCGCGGCCGCCGACAAGATGACCGACCGCAGCGCCGGCGTGTATGGTGTCTGCCTGCGCGGCAAGCCGGGCTGGGGCGAGAACATTGCCTATCTCACCACGCTGGTCACGGCGATGGGCGGGCAGTGGTTCGATGCGAAGTGGAAGCCGGCGATCGATACGAAGCCGTGGCATGACGCGATCGGCTACTACGACAGCATCCTCAAGGCCGACGGGCCGCCGGGTGTCACGTCGAACGGGTTCAACGAGAACCTGGCGCTGTTCTCGTCGGGCCATTGCGGGTTCTGGATCGATGCGACCTCGGCGGCGGGCACGCTGTATGATCCGAAGCAGAGTTCGGTCGCGGCGAATGTCGGGTTCGCGTCGATCCCGACCGGCACGTTCAAGGGTGGGCCGACCTGGCTGTGGTCGTGGAACCTCGCCATTCCGAGCTCGTCGAAGAATGTCGATGCGGCCAGGCAGTTCGTGACATGGGCGACGTCGAAGGACTACGTGCAGCTGGTGGCCAAGACCGATGGCTGGGTGAACGCGCCTCCGGGGACGCGCTCGTCGACCTACAGCAATCCCGACTACCAGAAGGTCGCACCTTTTGCGGGCTTCGTGCTGAAGGCGATCGACAACTCGAACCCGAATGGCAGCACGGCGCAGCCGCGCCCTTACGTGGGCGCGCAGTTCGCCGACATCCCGCAGTTCCAGGCGATCGGAACGCAGGTGGGCCAGACGATCGCGGCGACACTCACGGGCGCCATGACCGTGAGCCAGGCGTTGCACTCGGCGCAATCTTCGACGGCGCGCACGATGCACCAGGCGGGCTACGGCGGCTGACGGACGGTCCGCCCGGCGGGTGACGGCCGCCGGACGGCGCGGATGCAGTTCGCGAAGATAAAGTCGCGAGAAGCCCGTTGCAGAGGCGACGGGCTTGCGCGACGCTCAATCTCGGCACGGCCCTCCAGGGCGCTAGGCGAAGCGATGTCAACGACGGTTATGAGCGACCCGGCAGCACCCTCGCCCGTCGCCAAGGCAAAGGCGACGCGAACGGCTGCGACGATGCTGCTCTGGCCGTCGGTCGGCGTGCTGCTGCTGTGGTCGATCGTGCCGCTGGTGATGACGCTGTATTTCTCGCTGCGTCAGTACAACCTGCTCGATCCGTCAGTGCATGGCTGGGCCGGGATCGACAATTATTCCTATCTGGTGACCGATCCGGATTTCTGGGCGTCGCTTGCCAACACGATGATCCTGCTGGGTTCCGTGCTGGTGGTGACGGTGGGCTTCGGCACATTGCTCGCGGTGCTGTTCAACCAGAAATTTCCTGGTCGCAACATCGCTCGCGTGCTGGCGATCTCTCCGTTTTTCGTGATGCCGACGGTAAGCGCGCTGATCTGGAAGAACCTGATGATGCACCCGATCTACGGCGTGCTCGGGACGGTCGCGCGCGCGTTCGGCGCGGAACCGGTGGACTGGTTCGCGCAGTTTCCGCTGGCCTCCGTGATCGCGATCGTGTCCTGGGAGTGGCTGCCGTTCGCGCTGCTCATCCTGCTGACGGCGGTGCAGTCACTCGACCAGGAGCAGCTCGAGGCGGCGCGCATCGACGGCGCCGGGCCGATCGCGCAGTTCGTCTACATCACGCTGCCGCATCTGAGCCGCGCGATCAGCGTGGTCGTGATGGTGGAGACGATTTTTCTGCTCACCGTGTTCGCCGAGATCCTGGTGACCACGTCGGGGGGGCCGGGGAATGCGACGACCAACCTTGCGTTCCTGATCTACGCGCGGGCGCTGCTGCAATTCGACGTGGGGGGTGCCTCGGCCGGTGGCATGGTGGCAATCGTGATCGCCAACATCGTGGCATTCTTCCTGGTGCGCGCGGTCGGCAAGCGGCTGGAGGTCTGAGATGGAAAACTCGCGCGCGCGCACGATCCTGCTGTTCGCGATCGGCTGGGGGGCGGCGCTGCTGCTTTTCTTTCCGATCTTCTGGATGGTGCTGACCAGCTTCAAGACCGAGAACGACGCGGTTTCGCCGCATCTGTTCTTCCGCCCGACGCTGTCTTCCTACGGCGAAGTGTTCGCGCGGGCCAACTATCTGAGCTTCGCGTTCAACAGCATCGCGGTCTCGGTCGGCAGCACGATCCTGGCGCTGATCTTCGCGATCCCGGCGGCCTACTCGATGTCGTTCCATCCGACGCCGCGCACCCGCGGCACGCTGCTGTGGATGCTCAGCACGAAAATGCTGCCTCCGGTGGGCGTGCTGGTGCCGATCTATCTGCTGTTCCGCTCCACCGGGCTGCTCGACACGCTGACGGGCCTAATCCTCGTCTACGCGCTGATGAACCTGCCGATCATCGTCTGGATGCTGTTCACCTTCTACAAGGAGGTGCCGAACGAGATCCTGGAAGCCGGGCGCATGGACGGGGCCGATACCTGGGGCGAGGTCTGGCATCTGCTGATGCCGCTGACACTGCCCGGGATCGCGTCCACCTCGCTGCTATCGCTGATCCTGTGCTGGAACGAGGCGTTCTGGAGCCTCAATCTCACCTCGTCGCATGCGGCACCGCTGACCGCCTTCATCGCATCCTTCTCGTCGCCGGAAGGATTGTTCTTCGCCAAACTGTCGGCGGCTTCCACGATGGCGGTGGCGCCCATCCTCGTCTTCGGATGGTTCAGCCAGAAGCAGCTCGTGCAGGGTCTCACGTTCGGCGCCGTGAAGTAGGGCGGCGCCGTGAAATAGGAAGCACCACCCATGGCAACGCTCACCTTCCGCAACATCCGCAAATCCTACGGCGGCCACGAGGTCATCAAGGGTGTCGATCTCGACATCAAGGATCGCGAGTTCGTCGTGTTCGTGGGGCCGTCCGGATGCGGCAAGTCGACGCTGCTGCGGATGGTGGCGGGGCTCGAGCCGATCACGTCCGGCGAACTCACCATCGACGGCAAACGGGTGAACGACGTGGCGCCGTCCGAACGCGGGCTCGCGATGGTGTTCCAGACCTACGCGCTGTATCCGCACATGACGGTGGCCGACAATATGGGCTTCGCGCTCAAGCTGGCTGGTGTGTCGAAGGCGGAGCGCCAGACGAAGGTGGCCGAGGCGGCGCGCATCCTGCAGCTCGGTCCCTATCTGCAGCGTCGGCCGAAGGATCTGTCGGGCGGGCAGCGACAGCGTGTGGCGATCGGCCGCGCAATCGTGCGGGCGCCAAAAGTGTTCCTGTTCGACGAGCCGCTGTCCAACCTCGATGCGGCGCTGCGCGGGCAGATGCGGATCGAGCTCGCGCGCCTGCACGAAGAGCTCGCGGCGACCATGATCTACGTGACGCACGACCAGGTCGAGGCGATGACCATGGCCGACAAGATCGTCGTGCTGCAGGCGGGACGGGTCGAGCAGGTCGGATCGCCGCTCGAACTCTACCATCACCCGGCCAACACGTTCGTGGCCGGCTTCATCGGCTCGCCGCGGATGAACATGCTGCCCGTCTCGGTGGTGAGTGCGGACGGGCGCGGCGTGGAGGTGGCCCTCCCCTCGGGCGCGCGGCTGACCGTGCCCGCCGAGGCGAGTGCTGCACAGCCGGGCGCGTCCCTCACGCTCGGGATCCGGCCGGAAGCGATGCGGATCGACCCGGCAGGGGCGCTTGCGGGCGAGGTGATGCTCGTCGAGCGCCTCGGCAGCCTGACGCTCCTGCATCTCGCCGCCGAGGGCCGCGACGACCTGATCGTGCAGGCCGAGGGCATCGTGGGCGCCGAGCTGCACCAGCAGCTGCGACTGTCGGTTGATGAAGCCGCCTGCCATCTTTTCGATGCCGAGGGCGGCGCGCTGCCGTTGCTGGGCCAGCACACGCTGGCGGCCTGACGCGACCGGGAGCCGGCCCTGTCGGCGGCAGATGGGATCGCGGCGGCCGGCGACGGCGCGGTCGCGGGCGCGCTGGAAGGAACGCAACACGGATGGATCGGTCACCGCGGAAGGCGAAGCCGGAAGTGGTCGCGGGCGGCCGGAGCACGCCGCGACTGCACGACACGATCGCGCGATCGATCGGTGTGCGCATCGCCGCCGAAGAGCTTCTGCCGGGCGATGTGCTGTCCGGCGAGATCGAGGCGGCCGAACAACTCGCGGTCTCACGCACGGCCTATCGGGAAGCGGTGAGGATCCTGGCGGCGAAGGGGATGGTGGAAAGCCGCACCAAGACCGGAACGCGCGTCAGTCCGCGCGCGCGCTGGCACATCCTCGATCCGGAAGTGCTCGGCTGGTTTCTCGAGACGAAACCGAGCGAGACCTTCGTGCACGATCTGTTCGAGCTCCGCATGATGGTGGAACCTCATGCGGCCGAGCTCGCGGCTCGCCACCGGAGGCACCACGACCTTGCGGCCATGGACGAGGCTCTCGAGACAATGGCACAACGGACGCTGACGACCGAAGAAGGCCGTCTCGCCGACCGGACTTTCCACCAGACCATCCTGGCTGCGACGGGAAACGAGTTGATCGTGGCACTCGCATCGAGCGTCGTGGCCGCGATCCGGTGGACAACCGCATTCAAGAGCCGCACGCAGCGAGAGCCGCGCGACCCGATACAGGAACATCGTGACGTGCTCGAGGCCATTCGCGCCCAGGATGCGGCGGCCGCACGCGCATCGATGGCGGAGCTGGTGCAAAAGGCGCTCGTGGACATGCGGGCCTCGCTCACGCCGAACACCGCGCGGCCGCCCCGCCCACGCACCCGCAGCGGCGCGGATTGACACCGCGGCCGGAGACCGGGACATGGCCGGTCTCGGGCAGCACAATTGATCCTTGCCTGGAGCAGGATCGTGACATCCAAACCCATTCGCGTCGGCATCGTCGGTGTCGGCCAGATCGCGCGCGTGCAGCACATGCCGGTGATCGCCGCGAACCCTGACTTCGAGCTCGTCGCGATCTTGACAGCGGATCCGTCGAACCTCCCGGCAGCGCTCTCAGTCTTTGCCGACATGGATAGCGATGTTCGAGGCCGTGGACGTCGATGCGGCTGCACTCTGCACGCCGCCGCAGATGAGCGGCGATCTCGCGCGCGCGGCCGTGGCGCGGGGCAAGCAGGTGCTGCTCGAGAAACCGCCGGTTGGCACGGTGGCCGAAGCGCTCACCCTGGAGCCCTATGCCCGCGCGCGCGGGGTCACCATGTTCGCCGGACTAGCACCATTACGATGGCGAGGAATGGACGACCGCCTGGAATCTCGCGGATGGCGGCCGGGCGGTGCTGCGACGGGGCGGCGCGTTTCTCGAGATCGACGGGCATATTGTCACCGACGCCAGGACGAGGAGTAAAAGGGCCTCTACGAGCGGTTCCGGACGCTGATCGCCACCGGTGAGAGCAAGGTCGAAGTGCGACCGCTGCAGCTTGCGGCTGACGCATTCATGATCGCCGATCGCGCGCCGTGAAGACCAGGGCTTTGCCCTGGGCCCGCCAAGGGGCACGGTCGGCGCATCGTCAAAAGAGAAGGCGGATGGGCCGTGCCCATCCGCCCCTCGTCAACTCAGACCTTCGAGGAAGGTCCTCGCAAGCGACACGGCTTGTCGTCAGCTCAGAACAGTTCGACGTGGCTCTTGAAGCCGATCAGGGCGGCGTCCGGCAGGTTGCCCTGTGCGTTCGGACGGAAGAAGTACTGAAAGTCCGGAGCGAACGTCACGCCACGGTAGACATGAATCTGGTAGTTGACTTCAAGATTGTACGTCTTGGTCTGCACGCCCGAAGGTGCGTCGTCGTAGAACTGACCGCCGGTGCCGACGATCGGCAACCCGAGGGCCTGCTGGAGTTCTTCGGTCTTGGTCAGAAGATCGGAAACCCGCAGATAGCTGAACGCTATTCCGACGGCGTCGAGCGGACGCGCCTTCCAGAAGCCGCGGTCGAGCGCCGCGATTTCGGCCTGCTCCGCGCGCGTGGCGCTCTGCTCGTCGTTGTGGAAATAGCCACCGAAGATGATCAGACCATCGTTGGCGGCCGGCGTGTTGCGCATGACCATCTGATCGACCAGGGCGTAGGCGGCGGTCGAGCCCTTACGGATCCGCCGTGGCAGGCCCGTCTGGGCGAAGGCGCTGCCGTTCACGTCGAAGTAGTCGCTCGCGTAGTTGTTGTTGCTGTACCAGAAGCCAGCCTTGTAGTGGCCCGGGAGTTTATCGGGACCGAAGACCGGCTCGTAACCGATCTCGAGCGGGAACGCCTCGCCGTTGATGTAGGAGGAGTCGATCGTAAACCCGGAACGGAAGTTCTCGGCGACGTTGTAGATATTGCTCTGCGAGAAGTAGATGCCGCCCTGGACGTAGATCGACCGGGTCGGCCGGATGCGAGCGCGAATGGCCCAGTTCGCGTCGGGATAGGAAGACCACGCAAAGTTGTCGGACGATGCCTTCGGGTTCCCGCAGAAAGCGTTGTTCTGGAAATTGCAATAGAGCGGCGACGCTGCGAAATCGTCGAGCAGCGGCATGCGGCCGGCGGCGATGTTCACGCGGCCATTCGCCAGCGTCTCTTCACCATAGGCGAACACGAGGTGAGCGGCGACGTTGCCGCCGGCACCGTAGATTTCCTGGCTGGGATTGAGGTTGTCGCCGAACATGCGGCTGGCCGGGATGCCGTAGCGTCCGACGACCACCGTATGCGTCTCGAACCCGGTCAGGCCGGCAAGACGTTCCCAATCGACATCCGTCTCGAAGCCGTACTGCCCTGCATTCGCGGAGCCACCGCGCGGGCCGCTGATGATCCCGTCAAACTCGTCGGTGTCATCAAGCAGGATGGCGATGCCGTGATCGCGAAGATACGGACCCACACCGAACATGTCGGGAACAAGCGCCTCGTTCGAAGGAAGCGGCGGCGCGGAGGACTGCGTGTTGATCGGGACGCCTGCCGGCGGCAGCGGAGTCGCGACGCGCTGGCTCGGTCCGATGGAGACGCCGCTATTGAGCGTCTGCGCTTCTGCAGCTGCTGCGAAGCCCAGCAGCGCCACGGCGCAGGCGGCTCCGCCCAGGCGGTATTTCAAAGTATGAGACATGACGTTTCCCTATTTTCTTCTACCGGCCCTATGGGTCAGGCCTTGTCGGACAGCGAAACCTAGCGCGAGCAGTCAAGGCGACAAACGGAATTGTCTCTTTCGCAGACCGGAAGGTGACGGATGCCTCGGGAGTGTTGCATCTCTGCGGGGTCGACGCCTTGAGATGATGGATTTCCATCAAAATCCGATCCGTGCTCCGGCCAGTCAATGGTTGTCGCGCGGGAGGCCTTTCGTCTGTGCGATGCGCTGGTAGTTGAGTGCCGGCTCGAGCACCGCTCCGGTTTCCAATTGTCCGACCACGCCGCGCTGCATTTCCTGCCAGGGCGTCTGATGCGCCGGATAGCGGAAGCCGCCCGCTTGTTGCGCTGCAACACGTCGCGCTTCGATCTCGCTGTCGTCGAGCAGCATGTCGACCCTTCCCTGGCGGAGATCGACACGAATCCGGTCGCCTGTCCGCAGCAGGCCGAGCGGTCCACCGGCGGCGGCTTCCGGCGACGCGTTCAGGATCGACGGCGAGCCGGACGTTCCGGACTGACGGCCATCGCCGATGCAGGCGAGCGCGTGGACACCGCGCTGAATGAGGTAGACAGGCGGCCGCATGTTCACCACCTCGGCCGCACCGGGATAGCCAATCGGACCTGCGCCGCGCATCACCAGGATGTCGTGCTCACCGATATCGAGGGCCGGATCGTCGATCCGCGCGTGGTAATCCTCCGGCCCGTCGAACACCACGGCGCGGCCGTTGAAGGCGTCGGGATCGTCGGGGTTGCTGAGATAGCGCTCGCGAAACTCCGGCGAAATGACGCTGGTCTTCATGATGGCGCTGTTGAACAAATTGCCGGTCAACACCAGGAATCCGGCGCGCTCCTTCAGCGGATTGTCGAAGCGACGAATGACGTCCTCGTCCTCGATGCGGGCGCGGCGACAGTTCTCGCCGATCGTGCGCCCGTTCACGGTCGGTGCATCCTCGTGGATCAGGCCGTGGCGCATCAGCTCGGCGACCACCGCGGGAACGCCGCCCGCGCGATAGAAATCCTCGCCGAGATAGTCGCCGGCGGGCTGCAGGTTGACCAGCAGCGGGATGTCGTGACCGATCCGCTGCCAGTCCTGCAGCGGCAAGTCGATGCCGAGATGGCGGGCGAGGCCATTCAAATGGATCGGCGCGTTGGTCGAACCGCCGATCGCGGAGTTGACACGAATCGCATTCTCGAATGCCTCCCGCGTCATGATGTCGGAGGGCTTGAGATCCTCGCGCACCATGTCGACGATACGCTTGCCGGTCAGGTAGGCGACCTCCTGGCGATCGCGGTAGGGTGCCGGGATCGCGGCCGAGCCCGGCAGCTGCATGCCCAGCGCCTCGGCGAGCGAGTTCATCGTGGTCGCCGTGCCCATCGTGTTGCAATACCCGGTGGACGGCGCCGACGACGCGACCAGGCGCACGAAACCGTCATGGTCGATGTCGCCGGCGGCCAGCATTTCGCGCGCGCGCCACACGATCGTGCCGGAGCCGGTGCGCTGGCCGCGGAACCAGCCGTTGAGCATGGGGCCCACCGACAGCGCGATCGCCGGGATGTTGACGGTGGCCGCCGCCATCAGGCAGGCGGGCGTGGTCTTGTCGCAACCGATGGTGAGCACGACGCCGTCGATCGGATAGCCGTAGAGCACCTCGACGAGACCGAGATAGGCGAGATTGCGGTCGAGGCCCGCGGTCGGGCGCTTGCCGGTCTCCTGGATGGGATGGACCGGAAATTCGATCGCAATGCCGCCGGCTTCGCGGATGCCTTCGCGGAGCCGATCGGCCAGCACGAGATGATGACGGTTGCACGGCGAGAGATCGGAACCGGTCTGTGCGATGCCGATGATCGGGCGTCCGGATTGCAGCTCGTCCTGGCTCAGGCCGAAATTCATGTAGCGTTCCAGGTAGAGCGCCGTCATGTCGATGTTGTCGGGGTTGTTGAACCAGGCGCGCGAACGCAGCGTCTTCTTGTCGGTCTGATCGGTCATGCGGGTGTACTCGTTGTAAAGCGCCAGATGGTCGTCGTGCGCCCAGGTGATGCCCGGGTCGAGGCGGGTCGTCGGGAAATGCTCGTGGTTCGCGCTGTCGGGGAAATGCTGCGTCTCGAACGCCAATCCGTCGCCCTGGCGATAGACTCGACCGGATTTCCCGCCATGGTCGCGTCGAGGAAGTTGCCGGAGTAGAACTGCGCGCCCGGTTCGATCGTCTCGATCGTCAGAACCCGGCCGGACGCCGGCTCCTCGACACGAACCGCCGGGCGTGGGATCGCGGCGACGCCGTCGCGCAACACGTAGTTGAAATCGTCGCCGCGGGCAGGGAAGATCTGTTCGTCACGCGCCTCGCGGATCCGCTCGGCGATGCGGCGCGGCGTGCCGAAGTCGAGCGCGGTGCCGGCAACCGGCATCAGCTCGCCGGTCGGGATCAGCGTCGCATCGACCGGTGTGACATGGTCCGCGTCGATGGTCAGGACATGATCGAGTGCTATGCCGTGGCCCTCGCCGGCGAGATTGAAGTAGCTGTGGTTGGTAAGGTTGACGATCGTCGGCCGATCGGTGCGCGTCATGAAGCCGATCGTCAGCGCGTTCTCCTGCTCCGCCAGCGTGTAGGTGAGCTCGACGTCGAGCGCTCCCGGAAAACCTTCCTCGCCGTCGGCACTCACGAGGCGCAGCGTGAGTGCGCGGGCCGCGTGCGACGTGATGGTCCATAATCGCTTGTCGAAGCCGGCACGGCCGCCGTGCAGGGCGTGATCGCCATCCGTTGCCGGGACCTGGTGCTCGCTTCCGTCGAGCCGGAAGCGCCCTCCCCTGATCCGGTTGGCAAAGCGCCCGATCGCGGCGCCGAAGAACTGCGGCCGGGCGAGGTAGTCAGCGAAGATCGGGTAGCCGAGCACGATGTCGCCAGGAACGGTGTGCCGATCTTGTGTCTCGAGGGCCTGGATCGTCGCGCCATAGGTGAGGATGCGCGCGGTCAGGCCGGCGCCGTTCCGCAGCGTCGCCGCCTCCACCACCCTGCCGTCGTCGAGCGTGCCGAAGCACGCGATCGCTCCCGCCGCCATCCCGGCCGGGCTCCCGCTCATTACTCGGACAAATTACAGCTTATCCGACGCGGCGGCAAGCGACGCGGCCTGTGAGCGGCGGAGGTGCCAGCGGACGGCGGCGTCGGGCGCCGCCGTGCCATGCGTCAGGTGCGGGTGCTGGTCGCGATGTCGAGCCAGACGGCCAGCAGCAGGATCACGCCTTTGACGATCATCTGCCAGTAGGTGTCGAGGCCCATCATCGACATGCCGTTGTCGAGGCTCGACATGATCAGCGCCCCGAACAGCGCGCCGAAGACGTTGCCGGCGCCGCCCCGCATCGAGGTGCCGCCGATGATGCACGACGAGATCGCGTCGAGCTCGCCCAGCGATCCCGCGGAGGGCGAGCCCGCGGCCAGGCGCGCGGTGGTGATGATGCCGGCGAGTGCGGCCATGGCACCCATGATCGCGAAGACGAACAGCTTGACGCGGCGCACGTCGACGCCCGACAGCCGCGTCGCCTCGAGGTTGCCGCCCACCGCGTAGATCCGGCGGCCGAACACGGTACGGCTGGCGATGAAATTGAAGAGGCCTGCCACGATCAGCAGGATCAGCACCGGCAGCGGCACGCCATGGTAGTCGTCGAGCACCAGGATGAAGGCGAGAATGGCAGCGGCCGTCACGGCGAGCTTGATGCCGTCGCGTGCGATCGTCGGCACGGGCAGGTCGAGTGCTGCGCGGCGGACGCGATTGCGCCAGGTGCTCCAGGCGAGCAATGCGAACAGCGCCACCGCGGCCACGTCGCCCACCGCGCGCGGGAGGTAGGACTGGCCGATCGCGATGAGCGGCGTGGAGACAGGCGCGATCGTCACGCCACCGGTGATGCCGATCACCACGCCGCGGAACGCGAGCAGTCCTGCGAGGCCGATGATGAAGGAGGGAATGCGCAGATAGGCGACCCAGAAACCGGTGAAGCTGCCCACCAGGGCGCCTGCCACGAGCACGAGCGCCACCGTCAGCGCGACTGGCAGATGCCATTCGACGTCGAGCAAGGCGGCCGCCGCGCCCATCAGTCCGAGCAGCGATCCGACTGACAGGTCGATCTCGCCCGAGATGATGATGAACGACATTCCCGCGGCGAGCAGGCCGGTGATCGCCATCTGCCGCAGCAGGTTGGAGATGTTGCGGGCCTCGAGATAGTCGCCGTCGGTCTGCCAGGCGAAAAACGTCGCGATCACCACGAGCGCGATCGCGAGTGCGAGGATCTTGTTGGTGGCGAACGCGTCGCGGATCGCGCGCCCCGACATGCCACGACGCGCCGGCATTGTGGTGCCGCCGGCCACCACCTCGCTCATGCCGCCGCTCCGATGGCGGCCGCGAGCACGCGTTCCTGTGACAGTCCTTCGGCCGGAAAGTCGCCGCGGAGCTGGCCGTCGCCGATCACCAGCACCCGGTCGCTGATCCCGAGCACCTCGGGAAGTTCCGAAGACACCATGATGATCGCCACTCCCGCGCGGGCCAGTTCGAACATGAGTTTGTAGATCTCGTATTTGGCGCCGACATCGACACCGCGGGTCGGCTCGTCGAGGATCACGACGCGCGGTTTGGGCATCAGCATGCGCGAGATCACCGCCTTCTGCTGGTTGCCACCTGAAAGGCTCGAAATTGACAGCATGGGTGTGGCCGTCTTGATGCGCATGCGGCGGATGTCGGCGTCGATCGCCGTCATCTCGTCATGCATGTCGATCACGCCGGCCTTCGCGAATTTGCCGACGACGGAGAGCGTCATGTTGTAGCCGACCGCCATGCCCGGGACGATGCCGTGATGCTTGCGGTCCTCCGGCACCATGCAGATGCCGAGACGGACCGCATCGCGCGGCGACCGGATGTCGACGCGCTTTCCGTCGAGAGTGAGTTCGGCGGAGCTCTCGCCGCGATAGGCGCCGTAGAGCGCGCTGACGAGTTCGGTGCGCCCGGCGCCGACCAGGCCTGCGATGCCGAGGATCTCGCCGCGCCTGACGTTGAACGAGACATCGTCGACGCGTTTGCGATTGCGGTCGTATGGGCTGAGGCAGGTGACGTGACGGGCCTCGAGCACGACCTCGCCGATCGCATGGTCCTCGCGCGGGAAGAGGTTCTTGATCTCGCGCCCGACCATCATCCGGATGATGTCGTCGGTGTTGATGTCGGCCATGGGAGCCGACCCGACATAGCGACCATCGCGGATCACGAACACCGTGTCGGCAATCGCCGCCACCTCTTCGAGCTTGTGGGAGATGTACACGCAGGACACGCCGGAGCGCTTGAGCTCGAGAATGAGTTTCAGCAGCGTCTCGGTTTCCGAGCGCGTGAGCGAGGAGGACGGCTCATCGAGGATCAGCAGCCGCGCCTTCTTGTTCAGCGCCTTGGCGATCTCGATCAACTGCTGTTCGCCGCCGCCATATTGCGAGACCGGGCGGGCCACGTTGATGTGCGAGATGCGCAGCCGCGTCATCAGCGCCTGCGCCTCGGCGTTCATCCGGTCGTAGTCGATGATGCCGCCGCGACGCGTCGGCTCGCGACCGAGGAAGATGTTTTCCGCCACCGAGAGCTGCGGGATCAGCATCAACTCCTGGTGGATGATGACGATCCCTGCATCCTCGGTCTCGCGAATGTTGCCGGCACGGAGCTCCGCGCCGTCCCACTCGATCGTGCCGCCCCAGGTGCCATACGGATAGACCGCCGAGAGCACCTTCATCATCGTCGACTTGCCGGCGCCATTCTCGCCGCAGAGACCCACGACCTCGCCGCGCCCGACCGTGAGGTCGATCCCGTCGAGCGCGCGGACGCCGGAGAACTCCTTGACGATCCCCCGCATCTGAAGAAGCGGCGCCGACATGCTCGACTACATCCCCATCTGCGCCGCCGTGAAGAACCCGTCCTTCGCCAGCAGGCCGACATTCGACTTGGTGATCATGATGGGCGTCAGCAGCAGCGTGTCGACGTCCTTCATGCCGTTGTTCAGCTTCGTGGTGAACGCGAAGCTCTCACCCCGCACCAGTGCCACCGACATCTTGGCCGCGTTCGACGCGATCGTCTTGAGCGGCTTGTAGACCGTGCTGGTCTGCGTGCCCTTGACGATGCGCTGGATGGCGGCGAGGTCGGAATCCTGCCCCGACACGGCGACCTTGCCGGCCAGGCCCTGGGCGGCCAGCGCCTGGATGGCGCCGCCGGCGAGCGCGTCGTTCGACGCGACGATGCCGTCGATCTTGTTGTTGTTCGCGGTCAGCGCGTTCTCCACGACCGAAAGCGCCGTGGTCGCACTCCATTCGGGAATGAACTGGCCGCCGACGATCTTGATGTCGCCCCTGTCGATGAGCGGCTGCAGCACCTTCATCTGGCCCTGGCGCAGCAGCTTCGCGTTGTTGTCGGTGGGTGCGCCACCGAGCAGGAAGTAGTTGCCCTTGGGCGCTGCGTCGACCACGCCCTGCGCCTGCATCTCTCCCACGCGCACGTTGTCGAACGAGATGTAGGCGTCGATGTTGGCGTTCAGGATCAGCCGGTCATACGAGATGACCTTGATGTTCGCCTGATTGGCCTCGGCGACGCTGTTGGCGAAGACCTGGCTGTTGAACGGGACGATGACGATCGCGTCCATGTTGCGCGAGATCAAATTCTCGACCTGCGCGATCTGGCGCTGCTCGTTCGCGTCCGCCGACTGCACGTTGACGGTGGCACCGAGCGTCTTGGCCGCGGCGATGAAGTAGTCGCGATCGCGCGACCAGCGCTCGAGACGCAGATCATCGATCGAGAAGCCGAGCTTCGGCTTGGCCTTGCTGGCGATCGCCCCTTCCGGCAGGCCAGCGACAGCGGCGGCGGCGAGCCCGCCAAACCCGGCGACAAAGACGCGGCGTTTCATATCCATTCCTCCACTGAGCGGCGTATCTCAGACAATGCCGTTTCACCGGCCTGCCGCTTCTTTTCTGAAATGGTCTTAGCCGAACCCCTGAGCACCCTCAAGAGGCCTCGCGTTCAAGGACTTGCCCTTAAGACAGGGGTCAAGTTGCGGGAGGGCACTTTGTTGCAGAGCACAAAGTTGCCTCGGCGCGTTCCAGATCACGCGCCTGATTTACGTACCTCATCCGGTCCGCTACGACTTGCCGGATGAACGGCAAGAACGGAAAGGGACTGCGTTGAGGCGGGCCACCGTACACGACGTCGCCCAGGCCGCGAATGCGAGCCTCGCGACCGTCGATCGCGTGCTGAACGGGCGCCCGGGTGTCAGTCCGGCCATGGCCAAGCGTGTGCGCGAGGCGGCCGAGCAGCTCAGCTATCGACGCGATATGTTCGCCGCAAATCTCGCGACCAGCCGGCGCTACCGGTTCATGTTCGTGCTCCCGCCAGCCTCCACGAGCACCTTCTTCGCCAACCTGCACGCCGAGATCGATCGTCAGGCCTCGCTGCTGGCAGCCGAACGCGTCATCGTCACGCGTCGCATCTACGCCGCCTTCTCGGAGGCCGAACTGGTCGAATGTTTGGACGAGCTGATCGAGGAGGAGTGCCTCGGCATTGCCGTCGTGGCGGTCGAGGGGCCGCGGGTGCACGACGCCATCGATCGCCTGGTCAGAGGCGGCACGCATGTGGTGACGCTGGTCTCCGACGCGTTACGCACGCGCCGGCTGCACTATGTCGGCATCGACAACAACGCCGCCGGCCGCATCGCGGGCTCGCTGCTCGGGCGTTTCGTCGGACGCCGCGAGGGGAGTGTCGCCATGGTGCTCGGCTCCAGCGCCATGCGCGACCACGTCGAACGCCAGCTCGGATTCTGCCAGGTCATGGCCAGAGATTTTCCGAGTTTAAGGATCCTGCCGCCGTTGATCGGGAAAGATGACAGCAACGTGACGCTCGGCCTGGTGCGCGAGCTTCTCCAAAGCGAGCCGGCACTCGGCGGCATCTACAACATCGGCGGCGGCAATCACGGCGTCATCCGCGCGCTCGACGAGAGCGGTCGTGCGAGCGACGTCGTGGCGGTGGCGCACGAGTTGACCGCACGGTCGCGTGCGGCGCTGCTGGCCGGCACCTACGACGCCGTGCTGCACCAGGATCCGGTGGGCGAGGTCGAGCGCAGTCTGCGCAGCCTGCGTGCCGCGGCCGACAACCAGCCCTACCTGCCGCCGCCCGTTCCGACCCAGATTTTTCTCCGCGACAACCTGCCCTGACGGTGAAGGCGCACACATTGCACGTTCTCGGTATCGATCTCGGCACCTCCTCGGTAAAGACGGTTCTCGTCTCGGTGGATGGCGATGCGTGGGCGGCGCCGATCGTCGCCGAGGCGCAGCGATCGCTGACCGTGCAGCGTCCCGCACCCGGCTGGTCCGAGCAGGATCCCGAAGCGTGGTGGACGGCGTGCCTCGCAACGCTCGACGAGCTCGCGAGCCGTCATCCATCCGAGATGGCGGATGTCGGCGGGATCGGCCTCTCCGGACAGATGCACGGCGCCACGCTGCTGGACAACCGGGAGGCCGTGCTGCGTCCGGCCATCCTGTGGAACGACGTCCGCAGCGCCGCAGAGTGCGACGAGCTGATCGCGAACGTGCCCGAAATCATCGCCATCAGCGGCAACATCGTGGCCCCCGGCTTCACCGCGCCGAAACTGCTCTGGGTCGCGAGGCACGAACCCGCATGCTTCGCCCGCGTCGCGCGCGTCCTGCTGCCCAAGGATTACCTGCGGCTGCGGCTGTCCGGGGAAGCGGTCGGCGAAATGTCGGATGCCTCCGGCACGTGCTGGCTCGACACCGGTGCGCGTTGCTGGTCGGACGCGGTGCTGGCCGGCACGGGGCTCTCGACCGCGCAGATGCCGCGGCTGGTCGAAGGGAGCGCCGTTTCGACACGTCTTCTTCCCGAGCTCGCCAAGCGCTTCGGCATGCGCGAACGAGTCCCAATTGCGGGCGGTGCGGGCGACAACGCGGCCGCCGCCTGCGGCATCGGCGCGGTGCGGCCGGGTGACGCGCTGCTCTCGCTCGGCACCTCGGGCGTGCTGTTCGCGCCAACCGACAGCTTCCGCCCGAACGTGGCCGGCGGCGTGCACGCGTTCTGCCACGCGATCCCCGACACCTGGCACCAGATGGGCGTGATCCTGTCGGCCGCCGACAGTATCGAGTGGCTGGCGCGACTGTTCGGAACCGAGGCGCGCACGCTGACGGCGGCCCTCGGCGACCATGTCAGCCGACCGTCGCGGGCGATCTTCGCGCCGTATCTCTCGGGCGAGCGCACGCCGCACAATGATGGCGGCATTCGCGGCGCCTTCGCAGGCCTCGGCCACGAGGCCGATCGCGCGGTCATGACGCAGGCGGTGCTCGAAGGTGTGGGGTTCGCGGTGCGCGACTGTCTGCGCGTGCTCGGCGACGCAGGCACCACGGTCGACGCTGCCTGGGCGGTGGGAGGTGGTGCCGCGTCGCGCATCTGGCTGCGCATCATCGCCTCGATCCTCGGCATCCCACTTCGTTTGCCGGCGGGTGCTGCGAACGGCGCCGCGTATGGTGCGGCACGCCTGGCCATCTGTGCCGCCACCGGTGCCGATCCGCTGATGATCTGCACGCCGCCGCCGATTGCGGAAACGATCGATCCCGATCCTGCGCTCGCGGCCGCCTATGACGATTCCTACGCACGCTTCCGCGCGCTGGCCCCCACGCTCAAGGAGATTGCCATCCGATGAGTACGACCGACACCCAGACCGTCCGCTTCGAAGGCGAGACCAGCCGCAACCCTCTCGCCTACCGTTACTACGACGCCGCCCGCGTCGTGGGCGACAAGACGCTGGCCGAGCATCTGCGCTTCGCCGTCTGCTACTGGCACAGCTTCGTCTATTCCGGCCTCGACCCGTTCGGCGGCCCGACGATCGCGCATCCCTGGAACACCGGCGACGCGCTGCGCGATGCCGAGACGAAGGCGGATGCGGCGTTCGCTCTCTTCACCGAACTCGACGTGCCGTTCTTCACCTTCCATGACCGTGACATCGTGGCAGAGGGCGAGGATCTCGCGGGCTCGCTGCGCCATCTTCACGCGACGGCCGACATGCTCGCGCTCCGGATGGACAAGACCGGGGTGCGCCTGCTCTGGGGCACCGCGAACCTGTTTTCGCATCCGCGCTACATGGCGGGTGCGGCGACAAACCCCGATCCGGACGTATTCGCCTACGCGGCTGCGACCGTGAAGAACTGCATCGACGTCACGCACCGGCTCGGCGGCGAGAACTACGTGCTCTGGGGTGGTCGCGAGGGCTATGAGACGCTGCTCAACACCGACATGGGCCGCGAGCTCGACCAGATGGGGCGATTTCTCAATCTGGCAGTCGAGTACAAGCACAAGATCGGCTTCCCGGGCACCATCCTGATCGAGCCCAAGCCCAAGGAACCCACCAAGCACCAGTACGACTACGATGCGGCAACCGTCTACGCGTTCCTGCGACGCTACGGTCTGGAGCACGAGGTCAAGCTGAACCTCGAGCAGAACCACGCGATCCTCGCCGGCCACAGCTTCGAGCACGAGATCGCGACCGCGGCGATGTACGGCATATTGGGATCGCTGGACGTCAATCGTGGCGACGATCTGCTCGGTTGGGATACCGACCAGTTCCCAAACAACACGCCGGCGATGACGCTCGCCTTTGTCGAGGTGATCAAGGCGGGCGGTCTCGGCACCGGCGGCCTCAACTTCGATGCGAAGATCCGCCGCCAGTCGATCGATCCCGCGGATCTGCTCGCGGCCCATGTGGGCGGCATCGATGTGTGCGCACGCGCCTTCCTGGCGGCGCACCGGATCGTCGAGGAAGCGGCGCTCTCGCGCGACGTGGCCGCGCGCTATGCCGGCTGGAACAAGCCCGACGCGCGCGCCATGCTCGGCAGCGGTCAGGATCTGGCCGCGATCGAGCAGGCGGCGCTCGCCCGCAAGGTCGACCCAAAGCCACGATCGGGACGTCAGGAGATTCTCGAAAACCTCATCAACCGCTACGTTTGAGCGAGGCGTTCGAGGAGTTCCTCGAACGCCACGACGATGTGGGAGAAGGTGCTGGCCGGCACGACGCGTGCGACGGGTCTGGTCGATGCATCGAACTGTTCGATCCAGCGCCCGCCGACATCTGTCACCAGATAGGCGTCGAGGAACGCCGCCGCCGCCAGGCCGAACAGCAGAAAAACTCTGATCGTAGCTGTCGCGACGGTGGTCCCGCGCTGCACCATCCGGACCGAGCACGTCGCCTCGTCCCATGCCTCCAGCCCGTAATCGTGGGTCACGATCCCGTCGGTGGTCACGAGCCCACGGTCGAGCAGGCCGATCGGGATCGGATAGCAGTAAGGCCCGAGATGGGCGCCGCGAATGACCAGTTCCAAACCCTGGACCACGCCGGAAGGCCGCGTGGCAGAACCGCACGAGGTCTCCGACATGGTGCTGTTCCTGTGCACCCGGGCCGCCGACATGGTGAACGGGCAGCGCCTCTTCGTCGACGGCGGCTACACCGCGGTCTGACCCGGCGGCCCCGTCGCAGAGCAACCCGCCCCCTTGCAACTGCGAACAATTCGCACGTAGAAGCCCCCTGACGCACCCGTCGGGAGACCCGCCTTGCCCCGCCTCCGTTTCGCCGCCTGCCTGCTCGCCGCCTCCGCCATCGGCCTTCCCGCCGCCAGCCTTTCCGCGTGGGCCGCCGACACGCTGACCCTCTACAGCGCCCAGCACGAGCAGCTCGTGGACGGCCTGGCGGTTGAGTTCACCGCCCAGACCGGCATCGCGGTCAAGGTGCGCAGCGGCGAGGCTCCCGAGATCGCCAGCCAGATCGTGAAAGAGGGCACGCACTCCCCCGCCGACGTCTATTTCACCGAGAACTCCCCCGAGCTGCTCCTGCTCGACGAGCGAGGCCTGCTCGCCCCCCTCCAGCCGGCAACGCTCGCGAGCGTCCCCCGGACATACAGCGCCCCCGACGGCGACTGGGTGGGCGTGCTCGCCCGCGAAAGCGTGCTGGCCTTCAACCCGAAGCTCGTCGCCGAGAACAAGCTCCCCGCCTCGATCCTCGACCTCGCCCGACCCGAGTGGAAGGGCCGCGTCGCGATCGCGCCCAGCGACGCCGACTTCCTGCCGCTGGTCGGCGCGGTGGTGGCGCTGAAGGGCGAGCCCGCGGCGCTCGCCTGGCTCCGCGGCCTCAAGACCAACGCGCAGGTGTTCGACGACGACGAGGGCGTGGTCGCGGCCGTCGACCGCGGAACGGCGGCCACCGGCGTGATCAACAACTACTACTGGGCGCGCCTGCGCACCGAGCAGGGTGCGGCCAGGACCGCGAGCCAGATCCACCACTTCGCCGGCGGCGATCTCGGCGGCCTGGTGAACGTCTCGGGCGCCGCCGTGCTCAAGACCGCGCCGCACGCCGCCGCCGCCCAGCGCTTCGTGGCCTTCCTGGTCACGCCGCGCATCCAGTCCGAGATCGGCGCCGCCGACGTCGATTTCGAATACCCGCTGGCGCCGGGTGCGGCCCCCAACAAGCTCCTCAAGCCGTTCAGCGAGCTCCAGCCGCCCGTGATCTCGCTGACCCAGGTCGGCGACGACCAGCTCGCGGGCAAGCTGCTGCGCCAGGCCGGGCTGATCTAGCCGCTCCCCGTGCCAGCGGTGTCGGCAGCGTCGGCGGCCCTCCGCACAGCCCGGCGGTGGCGGCGGCCGCCGATCCTGCACGTGCTCGCCGCCGCCATCGCCGCCTTCGCGCTGCTGCCGATCGCGGCGACGGTCGTGCAGGCGAGCCGGACCAGCTGGTCCGACGCCGCCGACACGCTGCTGCGCCCGCTGGTGGCCGAGCTCCTCGTCAACACGCTGGGCATGGCGGCCGCCACCACCGCGGTCTGCGCGGTCGCCGGCACGCTGACCGCCTGGCTGGTCGAGCGCACCACTCTGCCGGGCCGCCGCGTGTGGCGCGTGCTGGCGGTGGTGCCGCTGGCGATCCCGCCCTTCATCAGCTCGTTCGGCTGGCTCTCGCTCAGCGCTGGCCTGCAGGATTTCGCCGGCGCCCTCCTGGTGGTGAGCTCCGCCTACATGCCGCTCGTCTTCCTCCCCGTCGCCGCCGCCCTCCGCGGCCTCGACCCGGCGCTGGAGGAAGCCGCCCGCTCGCTCGGCCGCGGTCCCTGGTCCACCTTCTTCGGCGTCGTGCTGCCCCAGCTCCGCCCGTCCCTGCTCGGCGGCATGCTCCTGGTCGCCCTCAACCTGCTCGGAGAATTCGGCGCCTTCACCCTGCTCCGCTTCCGCACCTTCACCACCGAGCTCTACGCCGAGTACCGCACCGGCTTCGACGGCCCCGAGGCCTCGCTGCTCGCGGTGGTGCTGCTGGTGCTCTGCCTCCTCTGCCTCACGCTCGAGTTCCGCGTGCGCGCCCACGGCCGCTACGCCCGCGTGAGCCGCGGCGCCGCGCGCCGCGCCACCCCCCACGCGCTCGGCTGGCTGGCCGTGCCCGCCCTCGCCTGGGTGACCGCACTCGCGATCGCGACCCTCGGCGTCCCGCTCGGGATGATCGCCTACTGGCTCACCCGGCACGGCTCCGCCGCCGTCACCCCCTCCGCCGCGTCGGGCGGCCGGCTGCTCGCCGCCACCTGGTCGTCGCTCTCGCTCGCGGCGATGGGTGCTGCCGCGACCGTCCTGCTGTCCCTGCCGCTCGCCTTCCTCGCCGCCCGCGACGGCGGCCGGCTGGTGACGCTGCTCGAGCGGGCCTGCTTCGCGACCCAGGGCGTCCCGGCGATCGTCGTGGCCCTCGCCCTGATCACCCTGACCCTGGCCGGCGCCGCCCCGCTCTACCAGAGCACCGCCGCCCTGATCGCCGCCTACGCGATCCTGTTCCTGCCGCTCGCTTTGGTCTGCGCGCGAGCCGCCCTGGTGCAGGTCCCGCGCCGCCTCGACGAGGTCGCCCGCTCGCTCGGCCTCGGCCCCGCCGCGGTGGCCCTGCGCGTCCTTCTCCCGCTCGCCGGCGCCGGCCTCGGCGCCGGCCTGGCGCTGGTGTTCGTCTCCGTCGTGACCGAGCTCACCGCGACGCTGCTGCTCGCCCCGCTCGGCACGCGCACGCTGGCGACCGAGGTCTGGGCCAACACCTCGGCACTCGCCTTCGCGGCGGCCGCCCCCTACGCGGCGCTGATGGCCGCGATCTCGCTCGTCTCCACCGCACTGCTCGGCCGCGGCTTCGGCGGCGGCGGCGCGCTCGCCGCCCTCCGCTGACATGGCCGCACTCGCCTGCGAGGGGGTGACCAAGCACTTCGGCCCCCGGACCGTGCTCGACGGCGTCGACCTCGCCGTCGCCTCCGGTCAGCTCCTGGCGATCCTCGGCCGCTCGGGATCGGGCAAGACCACGCTGCTGCGGGTGATCTGCGGCTTCGAGCGCGCGGATGCCGGCCGCGTCGCGATCGGCGGCGCGGTGGTCGCGGGCGGCCACGTCGCCCTCCGGCCCGAGCGGCGCCGCATCGGCTACGTGCCGCAGGAAGGCGCGCTGTTTCCCCACCTGACGATCGGCGACAACGTCGTGTTCGGCCTGCCCCGCCACGCCCGGCGCACGCGCCGCGATGCCGCCCGACTGCTGGCGCTGGTGGGCCTGCCCGCCGACTACGCCGCGCGCTACCCGCACCAGCTCTCGGGCGGCGAGCAGCAGCGCGTGGCCCTCGCCCGGGCACTCGCCCCCGAGCCCCGGCTGGTGCTGCTCGACGAGCCGTTCTCCTCGCTCGACGCGGCGCTGCGCGTCGAAACCCGCGAGGCGGTGGCGGCCGCCCTCGCGAGCGCCGGCGCCACCGCGATCCTGGTCACCCACGACCAGGCGGAAGCGCTGTCGATGGGCGCGCAGGTCGCAGTCCTCCGCCACGGCCGCATGGTGCAGACCGCCACGCCGGACGTGCTCTACCGCCGCCCCGCCGACCTGGCGCTGGCCCGCTTCGTGGGCGACGCGGTGGTCCTGCCTGGCCTCGCGCACGGAACCACCGTCACCTGCCCGCTGGGCACGCTCCCGCTCGCGGCCGGCATGGCGCAGGGCCGCGTCGCCGTGATGCTGCGCCCGGAACAGCTCGTGCTGGCGCCCGCTTGCGTGAGCTCCGGCCACACAGCCCGCATCGAGGAGGTGACGTTCTACGGCCCCGACGCCCGGGTGCGCCTCACGCTCGCGGCCGGCGACGGCATGTTCGAGTTGATCGCGCGAGCGCCCGGCCATCTGGCGCTCGCCATCGGCGACATCGTCGGGATTACCGTCACGGGCGCGGTCGCGTCTTTTCCGCCGGAAGTCTGAAAGCAAGAAGGCCAGGGCTCTGCCCTGGACCCGCCAAGGGGCAGTCGCCCCTTGGATCCCCCGGACCTGGCAAGGGCCCACCTTTCGGCCGCGAGGTATGATACGTCCAACCTACGGTTGCGGGCGGGTACATAGTCCAGCTGCTTTGCGCTCGAAGCGGATGGGAGAGCGGCGGATCATCCGAGAAGGCCGGAGCGCGCTACGCTGGATGTCCTGGCCCTCGCGCGCGGCCACCTCGAACGCATGGCCCGAGGACGGCTTGAGGCTCTATGCTCCCTGCATGTCCCGACCGGATCTCTCGACACGAGTGACCGATTTCGTCCGTCTTGCCGACATCGTCGATGCCGGGAGCTTTGCGGAAGCCGCCCGACGTGCCGGCACGACCACCTCGGCGATGTCCAAGGCGATCCGCCGCATCGAGCAGGCACATAACGTCCGCCTGCTCCATCGTACCACCCATGGCCTGTCTCTGACCGGCGAGGGCGAACGGATCCTGAGCAACTTGCGCGACCTGCTGCAGCAGGTCGAGCGCCTCGAGACTTCGCTGGCGGATGTCGGGACGGATTGCGTCTCCGGTCGCGTCCGCCTGACGGCGCCGAGCGCATTTGCCCGGGCCTGCCTCGTGCCGCTCATCCCCCCATTGCTGGCCAGGCATCCTGCGCTGGATATCGAACTCAGCCTGCAGGACACCCTTGCCAATCTTGGCGCGGACGGCGTGGACATCGCCATACGGTCCGGCCCGCTCGACGGCTTGCCGGGCCATCTGGTGCGTCGCCTCGGAACCTTTCCCTGGATCCTGTGCGCCGCCCCCGACTATCTGAGCCGGCGGGGCACGCCGTCGTCGCCAGCCGGGCTCGAATCCCATGAGCAGATCGCTTTCCGCAATCCGGCGACCGGACGCGTGGTGCCCTGGCGGTTCAAGGATCCGACCGGCACCCGCGACGCCGCGACCCATCGCCATGCGCCCACCGGCCGGCTCGTCTTCGATGACGGGGATGCCGGTTGGGCGATGGTTCGTGCCGGCCTCGGCATTAGCTGGGCGCCGATCTGGCTCGGACTGGACGACATCCGCGCGGGCCGGGTGGTCGAGATCATGCGCGACCAACGTGTGGAGGAAACAATGCTGTCGGCTGTCCGGCTGGGCGGACACCCGGCGCCCCCGCGCACGCAGGCTGTGCTCGACTTTCTCGTGGAAGCGTCGCCGTCCTGGGATGTTGCCTCGCAGGCAACATAGTCTTTCGGCTGGACGTCCTTCCGCCGTCACGTGATTTCGGAGAACAAGGGCTGCTGCTTCAGTGCGCGGCGATCATGTCGAGGAACGAAACCGCATGTATGACGACGACGCCCCATCCCGAACATGGGCCACCTACCAGGCCGCCTGGGCTGACACGACACGCGATGAGCGCGCGCGATTGCTGAACGCGAGCCTGGCGGACGAATGCGTCTATGCCGATCCCCTCGGGATATGCACCGGCGTTGGCGCCATTATGCAGAAGATTGAGCAATCCCGCCGCGACATGCCGAGCACTGTTTTCCACAATCACGCCTACGCGTATGGTCACGGGAGGTCGATCGCACGCTGGACGTTGTACGACGCCCACGGTAGCGAGATGGTGCTCGGCGCGAGCACAGCCGAATACGGCGCCGATGGGCGGATTGTCCGAGTCACCGGCTTTTTTCCGTTTCCAACGGCGCCTACCTAAGTTGTCTTAAGATCAGCGGTCCTGCGAACCACGCGAGGCGGTGGCGAGCGGGCCTTGATGGTGGGTGCCTTGCCCGCCGCATTGCGCTCGGAGCCGACGAAGGCGTGGCCGTGACCAACACCCGGAAGCGGACGTGAGAGCAGGCGTCTCCGTCCGTTCGCGGTCGTCAAGGCGCGACCAGAGAGTGCCCCCTTGCGGAGACCTTCTGTCAGCCGATCGCCACGCTCATGCCGCCATCCGCCATCACGACGGCGCCGACGATGAAGCTGGCGCGATCGGAGGCGAGAAAAGCCACGATCTCGGCGATCTCGCGCGGCTGGGCTGCGCGACCGATCGGTGCCTTCCTGCCGTGCTCGGCGAGAAAGCCGGGCCCGTCTGTCATGAAGTGGTCGAGAATACCGGTCACCACGTCGCCCACGCCGATCGCATTGACGCGGATGTTATGCTCGATCGCTTCCAAAGCGAGCGTTCGAGTGAGCTGAGCCAACGCGCCCTTCGATGCGGTGTAGGCGGCGATGCCGGGAAAGGCAAAGTATGAGGCATAGGAAGCGATGTTCACGATCGTGCCGCTTCGCTGCGGGATCATCGCCTTCATGGCCTCGCGCGAGTGCAGGAAGGCGCCCGTGACGTTGGTCTCCATCTGCCACGTCCACTCCTCGCGGGTCGTCTCCACCACCGGCTTGTAGAGAATGCGGCCGGCGTTGTTCACCAGGATGTCCAGCCTGCCGAACGCCTCGCGCGCCGTGGCGACCGCCCTCTCTGCCGCCCCGTCATGGGTGATGTCGGCGAGCAGCGGAACCAGGCCCGGGCGCGCCAGCCGTTCGACCTCGGGGCTGACATCTTCGGCGACAACCTTCGCCCCGCGCGCGTGCAGCAGTTCGGCGATCGCGAGACCGATGCCGCTGGCAGCCCCCGTCACGAGTGCCACTTTGCCCTCGACTTCGTTCAATCCGGCGGAAATTGCGGACATGGCGATCACTCCTTCAGCGCTTCCGAAGCCGGGCCGATCGCTTCTCTGCGAGCGGCCCTGCGATCGAGACGATGAGATCTATCCCGGTCGGCCGCGCTCGGAGCCTTGCGCCGCCTGTCGGAGTCTTGCTCTGAATGGTCGCGTCAGCAGAGGAGGAAGAGCTTTGGCCGCGATCGAACGGACGTCGGCCGAGGCACTCGAGCGGCACATCCCGGGGCGCCCGCTGGGGGAGGCAAGCCGCCTTGCCTGTGGCGACATCTTCGTGGAGCTGCTGACGCGGCAGAGCGTGCAGGACAGCCTCGTCATCCCGGCCGTGGCCGAGCCGCTGATCGTCTGGGTCCTGTCAGGCGCTGCGATCGTGGAGGAGCGCGAGCTCGGCGGCGCGTGGAGCCGGAACGCCGTGTCGGTCGGCGATTTCTTCCTGACCAATGCCGCAGCACCCTATGAACTGCGTTGGCGATCCACCGGACCAGACCCGTTCGCGGTCATGCACCTGTATATGGGCCTGCCGGTCATCGACCATGCCGCGAACGAGATCCTGGGCGACGGTCGCGGCCCGGTAGCCTTCCGCGACGTCTCGGGGCAGCGCGACGACGTGCTGTCCGGCCTGCTCGATCGGTTGCGCGCGGAGATCACGGCCCGCCATGCACCCAGCGCACTCTTCATCTCGGGGCTCGCGCAAAGCTTGGCCGTGCATCTGGTGCGAACCTATCGGGATAGCGCCGGCTCACGACTTTCGCGGGGTGTGCTGCCGGCCGCACGGCTGCGGCGGGTCATCGAACTGATGCAGACGCAGCGAAGTGAGCCGTTCAGGCTCATCCGTTTCGCGCAGGAAGCCGGCATGAGCGAGTTCCATTTCAGCCGTCTCTTCAAGAAATCGACCGGGCTTGCTCCATCACAGTATTTCATCCGCCTGCGCATGGCGGAGGCGCGGCGGTTGCTGCGTGAAACCGGACGCAGCGTGATCGAGATCGGTCTGGACGTGGGCTACGCCAGCCCGAGCCATTTTGCGCAGGTGTTCCGTCGGGAGGTTGGCCGTCCGCCGTCGGACTATCGCGCCTGATCGCACACGCAGTCCGCTTCGGCAGACTGTCTCCCCGAAAACGGATCCGCCGCTTCCGGCCAAACCCGGACAAGCAACCACCGGCTGGTGCATCACACCCTCGAGGCTCAAGGCCGCGCAGCACGCCGGCGTGGCGCCCCTTCGGCTTTATTCGCATCAAGGCTTCCGCTCCAGGAATGATCCTGCTAGTTGAAACTCCCAATTGCGAATGCTTCGCAGTTTCAGCGACCGCCGCCCCGGGTGGGCGGGCAGACCCGGGGGCGCCATGACCAAGCACGGTCGACACACACACCCACACGCCGCCAGACGCGCGCGATGGCTCGCCTCCGCCGCATTGCCGGTTCTCGCCACCATGGCCGCCGGCTCCGCCCGCGCGCAGAACGCGACGCCGGCCACCACGCCGTCGAACACCACGCCCGCCGCCACCGCCTCACCCGGCGATCCGGGCTTCACCACCGGCCTGTTCGCCGCCTCCCGCAACAACCTGCTCGGCGACCTCTGGGGCCTGCGCACCGCGCTCGGCAATGACGGCATCACGCTCGGCGCGCAGGAGACCAGCGAGGATCTCGGCAACGTCACCGGCGGCATCCACCGCGGCTTCGACTATGACGGCGTCACCGTGCTCAACCTCCAGCTCGACACGAACAAGGCGTTCGGCTGGGCCGGCGGCACGCTCAACATCTCCGCCGAGCAGATCCACGGCCGCAGCGTCAGCGAGGACAATCTCGACAACCTCCAGACCGTGAGCGGCATCGAGGCCACGCGCTCCACCCGGCTATGGGAGCTCTGGTACCAGCAATCCGTGCTGGACGGTCAGCTCGACGTCAAAATCGGCCAGCAGAGCGTCGACCAGGAGTTCATGGTCTCGACTGGCTCGGCGCTCTACCTCAACACCGTGATGGGCTGGCCGCTGGTGCCCTCCGACGACATGTATGCGGGCGGCCCGGCCTATCCGCTGAGCTCGCTCGGCGTGCGCGTCCGCGCCCAGCCCACGGCCGCGATCACCCTGCTGGCCGGCGTGTTCGACGACAACCCGCCGGGCGGCTCGTTCGCCGACGACAGCCAGGTGCGCGGCGCCGAGCAGAGCGGCACCGCGTTCAACCTCGGCACCGGCGCGCTCACCATCGCCGAGGTCCAGTATGCGGTGAACCAGCCGGCGCCCGGCCAGATGGTGACCAGCGGCGGCCCACCCCCCGGCCTGCCCGGCACCTACCGGCTGGGCGCCTGGTACGACGAGGCGACCTTCCCCGACCAGCGCTTCGACACCACCGGCCTGTCGCTCGCCAACCCGAACACCAGCGGCATCGGCGGCCCGCATCGCGGCAACTGGAGCATCTACGCGGTGGCCGACCAGATGGTCTGGCGCCCCGACCCGCAGAGCCCGCAATCGGTGGGCGTGTTCCTGCGCGTGATGGGCGCCCCGCCCGACCGCAACCTCATCAGCTTCAGCGCCAACGGCGGCGTGAACCTCAAGGCGCCATTCGCCAGCCGCCCGAATGACACGGTGGGCATCGGCTTTGGCGTGGGCCAGGTCAGCCGGGTCGCGGCAGCGCTCGACGTCGCCGGCGGCAATCCCGCGCGCACGGTCGAGACCTTCATCGAGGCGACCTACCAGTATCAGATCGCCAACTGGTGGAACGTGCAGCCGGACCTTCAATACGTGTTTCACCCGGGCGGCGGCATCGCCGATCCGAGCGACCCGGACCACGAGATCGGCAACGAGCTCGTCGTGGGCGCGCGCACTGCCATAACATTCTGAAGCAAAGGGGGCTCTGCCCCCTTAAACCCCCGCCAGGACAAGCAGTCCTGGACCTGCCGACTTTACGAATGGGGTCTGAGGCCATGGCCACAGCGGGGTCCAGGGCCCGTGCGCAGCACGCCTCCGGCGTGACGCCCCTGGCCTTCTTCCTCTCAAACCGGGTTGAACCACCGCCATGCAATCTATAAATGCGAATAGTTCTCAGTCTCAGGGTTCAACGTTGATGTCGCTGAAGGCGCTCTCTCTGCTGGCGCTCCTGTCGCCCGCGCCCGCATTCGCGGCCACGGGTTACCTCGAGACCGTCCGCCACCACATCACGCTCGGCTCGACCGTCCCCGCCAACGGCGACCAGAACCCCTACGCGATCGTCGTGGCCCCGGCCTCGGCGGGGAAGATCCACAAGGATGACGTCCTGGTCGACAACTTCAACGACAAGAACAACCTCCAGGGCCTCGGCACCACGATCGTCACCTACACGCCGTCGACCAAGACCTGGTCCCAGTTCGCCGCCATCCCGCGCCACCTCCCGTCCTGCCCCGGCGGCATCGGCCTGACCACGGCCATGGCCATGCTCAAATCCGGCTGGGTGATCGTGGGCAGCCTCCCCAGCACCGACGGCACCACCGCCACCAAGGGCACCGGCTGCCTCGTCGTGCTCGACGCGAACGGCAACATCGCCAGCACCATCACCGACCCGAAAATCAACGGTCCGTGGGGCAACATGGCGGTGATCGACCATGGCGACCGTGCCACGCTGTTCCTCAGCAACACCGGCTTCGGCGTGGGCGCGGCCACCGACAACTCACCCGTGGTGACCAGGGCGAACGTGCTGCGCATCGAGCTCGACATCCCGAACGGCAAGGCGCCCACCGTCGCCAGCACCACGGTCATCGCCGACGGCTTCGGCGAGCAGGCCGACCGCGGCGTGTTCATCATCGGCCCCACCGGCCTGGCGCTCGGCCCCAACGGCTCGCTCTACGTCGCAAGCTCCGTCGACAACAGCATCAACCGCATCGACAACGCCACCACCCGCACCACCAGCGCCGGCACCGGCACCGTCGTCACCCGCGACGCGCTGTTCAAGCGCCCGCTCGCCCTCGCGGTCGCCCCGAACAGCCACCTGCTCACCACCAACGGCCTCAACGGCCAGGTCGTTGAGGTCGATCCCGCCACCGGCAAGCAGGTCTATGCGCAGTGGATCGACACCGACAAGGCGCAGACCCCGCCCGGCAGCGGCGACCTCTTCGGCATCGCGATGAGGCCCGCAGGCGACGGCTTCTATTACGTCGAGGACGACATGAACACGCTCGTTTCGGCTCAGTGAGGGGGCCCCGATGAGCGGCTGCCCGTTCGCCTCGCGCCGCGGCTTCCTCGCGGGAGCTTCCACGCTCGCGGCCGCAGCCGCGGCCGCGGCGGTCGGCCCCGCGACCGCCCAGGTGGCCGCCAACAAGTCCGACCCGGCGCACAACGTCGAGCCGTTCTACGGCGCCCACCAGGCCGGCATCACCACCGACCAGCAGCGCCACACCATCGCGATGGCGTTCGACCTCCGCACCGCCGACCGCCACGCCGTGGTCGCCCTCCTGCAGCGCTGGACCGAAGCCGCCGCCGAAATGACCGCCGGCCACGAGGCCAAGCTCACCGACTCCGGCGACGCAAGAGAGCTCAACCAGGCCCGCCTCACCATCACCATCGGCTTCGGCCCCACCCTGTTCACCAAGAACGGCCAGGACCGCTACAACCTCGCCCATCTCCGCCCCGCCGCCCTCGTCGACATGCCCAGCTTCAACGGCGACCAGCTCGTCGACGCCCGCAGCGGCGGCGACCTCCTCGTCCAGGCCTGCGCCGACGACCAGGAGGTCGCCTTCCACGCCGTCCGCACCCTGGCCGCGCTGGCCACCGACACCGCCGACAAGCGCTGGCTGCAGAACGCCTTCATCGCCCCGCCGCCGGACGGCGGCACCCCCCGCAACCTCATGGGCTTCAAGGACGGCACCATGAACCCCGCCCCCGCCGACCGCGCCGCCATGGACACACACGTCTGGGCCGGCGCGGAGGGGCCCCTCTGGATGCAGGGCGGCAGCTACGTCGTCATGCGCCGCATCCGCATCTCGCTCGAGCACTGGGACCGCACCCCCACCGACTTCCAGGAGGAGACGATGGGCCGCCAAAAGATCTCCGGCGCCCCCGTCACCGGCCACCACGAGTTCGATCCCATCGACCTCACCCGCACCGACACCGACGGCAACTACGTCCTCGCCCAGGGCGCCCATGTCCGCATGGCCCACCCGGACGCCAACGGCGGCGCCCAGATCCTCCGCCGCTCCTACAGCTACAATGACGGCCTGGCCTTCACCGCCGAACGCTGGCCCCCCTGGCGCCAGGGCATGGAATACGACGCGGGCCTCCTGTTCGTCGCCTGGCAGCGCGACCCCCGCGAAGGCTTCATCCGCATCTTCGAGCCGATGGCCAAGCTCGACATGCTCAACCAGTTCACCACCCACACCGCGAGCGCGCTGTTCGCGGCGCCACCGGGTGCCAAGAAGGGCCAATACATCGGGCAGGCGCTGTTCGAGGCCTAACCAAGAAGAAGACCCAGGGCTCTGCCCCAGGACCCCGCCAGGACAAGCAGTCCTGGACCTGCCTACTCAGGGCTCATGCCTTGCGGGCTTGTCACAACGCCTGATTTCATCTGGTCTGTCGTCCGTTGGCATGGAGACGTCCGATGCGCGGCCTGATCGACCTGGAGCGCTACCCGTTCGACCGGCCGGCGCCCGCCGAATTCGAGTATCTCGTCCACCGCGCCCGCAACGAGCTCGCCGCCGACGGCATGTTCAACCTCCCGGGCTTCCTCCGCCCGGGCGTCGCCGAACGGCTCGCAACCGAGCTGCAGCGCCCGCTGGCCGACGCGTCGTTCACCCATCGCCGCCACCACAACGTCTACTTCCGCAACACCGTCGACGGCATCGACCCGGCCCACCCCGCATTGCAGCAGATGGAAACCGTCAGCCACACGCTGTGCGCGGACCAGCTCGGCACGAGCGACCTCGTCGCGATCTACGAATACGGCCCGCTGATCCGCTTCCTGGCAGCCACCATGGGCCGATCCGGCCTGCATCCGATGGCCGATCCGCTGGCAAGGCTGAACGTCATGGCCTACCGCGAAGGCGAAGCCCTGAACTGGCACTTCGACCGTTCCGAATTCACCACGACCCTGCTCCTCCAGAGCCCCAACGCAGGCGGCCAATTCGAATACCGCACCAACCTCCGCACCGAGCACAACCCGAACTACGACGGCGTCGCAGCCCTCCTCCGCAACCAAGACCCGAAGAAGAAAAGCCTCGCCCTCGAAGCCGGCACCCTCAACGTCTTCCGCGGCAAGAACACCGCCCACCGCGTCACCCCGGTCGCCGGCAATCGAGACCGCATCATCGCAGTCTTCTCCTACTACGAACGCCCCGACATCCTGTTCAGCGCCGAAGAACGCCTCGGCTTCTACGGTCGCGCGGCCTGAGCAGTCAGGAAGTAAGGCAAGGGGCGCTGCCCCTCGACCCCGCCAGGAGGAAGGTCCTCCTGGACCTGCCGCAACTAACCTGAGAGACCCGCTTCGAGGGCGCTTGGAGCGGTCGTTGAGGACGCCCCACTTGCGCCTTTCAAGCAAACCCTCGCTGGGCCGACATGATTACCGGACTCATCCGCAACGGCCTCTCTGACGAGAGCGTCGCTCAGAAGACAGCCATGCCGGAAATACAAAGTCTTATGTAGCAAATACGCTCATCCCAGCGGTTAGCGTCGGGGTTGGAGGACATGCGGCGTGACAATCACGCTGGCATATGATTCGATCTTATTGAGTGGGTGGCGACCGCCGCCGCCCTTTAACCTAGCCTAGGCGTGTCACCGCTGCGGCCAGGGTCGGCAGTGAGAACTTACCCGTTCCCACCGCCCGAACCGAAACTGTGAGCTGCTGCCGGTTCCGTGGACACCAGGTTTAGGGTGTTTCATGAGATTGGAGGGTGGGGATGGGTCGGCGATTGTTCAGCCGGGAGTTCAAGCTGGAGGCGATCCGGCTGGTCAAGGAACGTGGGGTTTCGGTGGTGCAAGCCAGCCGGGACCTGGATGTCGGCGAGAACATCCTGCGGCGTTGGATCAAGGAGTTCACTTCGGATTCTGGACAGGCCTTTCCGGGCCAGGGCCAGCTCAAGCCGGAGCAGCAGGAGATCGATCGGCTGCGCCGTGAGGTCGCCAAGCTCAAGGCGGAGCGCGACATCCTAAAAAAAGCCGCGGCCTACTTCGCGAGGGAGTCGTTGTGAAGTTCGGCTTCATTGCGAAACACCGAGGGATCTGGCCGGTGCGGTGGCTTTGCGAGGCGCTCGGTGTCTCGCGCAGTGGGTTCCATGCCTGGCTCTGCCGCTCGCCTGGTGCCCGGGCGCGCAGCGATGAAGTCCTCGGCGCCAAGGTCAAGACCAGCTTCGTTGGCAGTGACCGGACCTACGGCGCCCGGCGGGTCTGGCATGACGTGCTGGCCGAGGGAGCCGCATGCGGGCTGCATCGTGTCGAGCGGCTGATGCGCGAACAGGCCTTGCGGGCCCGGCCACGCCGCAGGGGGCTTCCCTCGGACAAGGGCACTCGGCACGAGGCAGCGGACAACGTGCTGGATCGGCAGTTCGAGGCCACGGCGCCGAACCAGAAGTGGATCGCCGACTTCACCTACATCTGGACGGCCGAGGGCTGGCTTTACGTGGCGGCCGTGATCGACCTGTTTTCACGTCGCGTGGTCGGCTGGTCGATGAGCGCCACGATGGCCGCCCAGCTGGTTGCGGACGCGTTGATGATGGCGATCTGGCGTCGAGGCAAACCAGACGCGCTGCTGCATCATTCGGATCAGGGAAGCCAATACAGCAGTGAGCAGTTCCAGAAGCTGCTGGCCGATCACGGCGTCACCTGCAGCATGAGCCGATCGGGTAACGTCTGGGACAACGCGGCGATGGAGAGCTTCTTCTCCTCGCTGAAAACCGAGCGGACAGCCCGCAAGGTCTACCGCAACAGGGACCAGGCCAGGGCCGACGTGTTCGACTATATCGAGCGGTTCTACAACCCGCGGCGACGCCACTCGACCATCGGCTATCTCAGCCCTATGGAGTTCGAGCGGATCAAAGCGTCAGCTTAAGGTGCGTGTCCACGGAACCGGCAGCAGCTCAACCGACCTACCTCCACGAACGTGACCGCCACACCGTCGCGAACAAGTTGAGCATCCCGGAAGATGTGCTGATGCGTCCGGCGATCGCCGTGCACGCTCCAGTCCACGTCTCTCCGCCGGCCCAAAAAGACGGTGTGCCCACGTATCTGCAAACGGACGATGTTACGCCAACGACTGCACGCGAGTATGTCTCGCGGCGCATCAGAGCGTCGGGAGATCTGATTGCTGTCCGGATGCAGACAGGACGTGGGCGCCTTGAGCCAGGCGACGTCGTCTACCTTGCCCGGGAGCCGGCGCGGATCGGTGACACGGTGTTTGCCATACGGCATCGGCGCCTCTCGGGGTGGGGCCGAATGATGGAAGCGACGGAAGAAGCCGTCGTGATCGAGACCACGAGCGGATCGCTTCGTGTTCCGACGAGAGACGCCGACATCCTTCGCGTGGTCGCGATCGCCACCGTGTGACGGCGTTGGAAACTGCCGTCGTAGAGCAATCCGAAGGAAACGCGGCCTTTGTCGGGCGCCTTCCAAGTCAGAAGAGGAAAATGAATGAACGCTGTAAATCATCGAGCTCGGTGGGAGCGCCTCTCGGAGGCCGCGGCCTTCGCGCTCACGATCCATGCCGACCAGACCCGCAAGGGATCGGAGACACCCTACATCGGGCACCTGCTCGGCGTCGCCAGCCTCGTGCTCGAGAATGGCGGCGATGAGGACCAGGCGATCGCCGGCCTTCTGCACGACGCGATCGAGGACCAGGGCGCCCATCAGGCCACACCAATCCGCGAGCGCTTCGGTGAGCGCGTCCTCGCGATCGTTCTCGGCTGCACCGACGCGGACACGCTGCCCAAGCCGCCATGGCGGGTCCGCAAGGAAGTCTACATCGCGCATTTGGAGACGGCCACGCCGGACATCCTGCTCGTGTCATGCGCTGACAAACTCTACAATGCGCGTGCCATCCGGACGGATCTCATGACGGTGGGCATCGCTGTCTTCGACCGCTTCAAGGCGGGACGCGACGGCACGCTCTGGTACTACGATGCCCTCGCCCAAGTGTTCAAGCGACGGTTGCCTGGGGCGTTGTCTCGAGAGCTGAGCGAGACCGTTGATGATTTGAAGCAGCTCACTTCCATTGAGGATGGCGGTGCTTGACGAAGGCGTCGTGTCATCACCGGCTCGTTGTCGGAACACCGGGGTTGAGACCACCTGTCCGCTCGGCCGACCACTTGCTGATCCTGTCGGTGAGATGACATTCGAAATGACTGACGAGAATGCGTGAGCGCTCCAGCTCGACTGGATCGTGCGTCGTCAGCAGGCGTTCGACAACGCGATCGCAGATAGGGCGTACCGTCGAGCTCTCACGGTCGAGCAAGATTCCTATGACGAAGCCCAATACGACGCACGTGGGGAGGATGGCGATCAGAACCCACATCGCGATCCTCGATCCCAGAGGTTCCTTCCAGGTGGAGTAGGTCGGATTTTCCGATGTGCTTCCGTCGCGCAGCAGCTCGCTGGGTGATCCGACAGACGCTGGTCGTCGTGAAGCCATTTGGGACGCCTCGTTTGTCGTGGAACGGGCAATCATCCGGGATCTCCTAATCGCCTCGCAAGCGGGAGTATGATCAGCGGGCTGGTAGACCACGCATTAGACATTACTACGGCGTTCGTTTCCGCGTCCGCGCCTGCAAAACCTCTGTCGGCGGCTCTAATCCGACGACATACGAAGGCGTTTCTCCTGGACAAGCTTCTCTCGCTCGAGGGTTTCCAGGCGCTTCAAACGTTCATAATGGGGATCGAAACGCGCCCGAACGCGGTCGTCAGTCTCTTCTTCCGAATAACCTTCTGCTCGGAGCGCACGCGAATAGGCACGGATTTGTTCAAGCCGCCGGCCCGACCACCACGCCCAAAGCACGAAGCCACCACCGAGAGCGGCAGCGAAGACAGGAACACACCAACCAACCAGGTTCGCTTGGCTCATAGCTCAGTGCTCCGGCGCCGGGGACACGCCCCCGGACCTGTCCACATGCCCTGCTCTACTTTAGCTCAGCCGTCGCCGCCGAAAAGATCCCCTACGTCGCTCTGACGTCGCGAGACGTCGGGAGCGGTTGCACTCTCCAATCCAGCGACGGCGGCGGCAACCAAGCAATCCGCCCATCGCCGGCTTTTCGAACTCGAACGATCGTCCGCGGTCCCATGCAATCGTCTCTCCTCAAGAAGTGGCGCCAAGAGGAGCGCATAGAGCTCCCTCCCTTTGAGACCGCCAGCGCGAGCGGTTGCTCGCCGAGCAGGATCTTCGAGCGCAATCGCCAACCGAGCGGCGAGACACTCGTGCGCCACGCCCTGTTCCCGCGTGAGAGCCTGATCCAGGTCGTCGATCAAACTCAACCGGGTCGGATCAGCTTGAAGCCACGCGTGGCAGGCATCGATCATGCGGCGCGCCGATCTCTCAAGCGGACCGGCCGCAATCGACCGGCGCACCGCTTGGAGGAGATCGGCGACGAGCGCCTCGTAGATCTCGGCGGCGATGGCCGGCTTTCGGCCGACGAGGTGGGTAACACTACCGACCGCCGCCCCTGAACGCTGCGCGATCATCTGCACCGTCGCCCCGTTGTAGCCGTGGTCGACGAACAGGGCACGGGCGGCCTCAATGATGACGGCTCGTTTGGCTTCGGAGGATGGGCGCATCATAGGCATGCAGCGATTTAGAACGCTGTCCTAAGTTCGCCACAAGCTGGATTTCTGGGGCGAGGGTAGAGACACGACGGGCAGCTACGATGTTGAAACGCCGCTGTTCTTTTCATGCCGCTCGCCAGGAAAAACGCGTGACGGACCCTTTACAGGGATGCGCACCACGTCTCCTACCCGCCTCCACACGATCGTCATCCGCGAGGACGCGGTCACCGAGACACCCGCCTGTAAGGCGGCGCTCCTGGAGCTCGCGCGCCATCTCGGCCGCCAGGCAGCGCGGCGTCTGGCACTGCAGGACGCCACCGGCGCAGGTGACGAATCTGTCCTTACGCCCGTAGGCTGACCCCCTCGCCCGCCACCAGGGCCCCGCCATGCGCGCTGTGATCTATGCCCGCTACTCGTCAGAGCAGCAGTCGGAGCATTCGATTGACGACCAGATCCGGCTGTGCCGCGCCCGAGCGGAGCGTGAGGGCTGGCAGGTCGTCGAGAGCTACACCGACTACGCGCTGAGCGGTGCGACCACCAAGCGCCCCGGTCTGCAGGCCCTGTCAGCGGACGCCCGCCGCGGCACCTTCGACATCGTGCTGGCGGAGGCGCTGGACCGGATCAGCCGCGACCAAGAGCACGTCGCCGGCATCTTCAAGACGCTCACCTTCGCGGGGGCGCGGCTGGTGACGATCTCCGAGGGCGAGATCAACGAGCTGCATGTCGGCCTCAAGGGCACGATGAACGCCCTCTTCCTCAAGGATCTGGCGGCCAAGACCCATCGTGGCCTGCATGGCCGGGTTGAGGCGGGCAAGTCGGGCGGCGGTCTCTGCTTCGGCTACGACGTGGTTCGCGCGGTCGACGCGCGTGGTGAGCGCCTGCGCGGCGACCGCACGATCAACGCCGAGCAGGCCGAGGTGGTCCGCCGGATCTTCCGGATGTTCGCCGATGGGGCGAGCCCGATCGCCATCGCCAAATCGTTGAACGCCGACGGTCTCCAAGGCCCCGAGGGCAAAGCCTGGCAGGACACGACCATCCGTGGCCATGCCCTCCGCGGCACCGGGCTTCTCCGCAATCGCCTCTACATCGGCGAGATGATCTGGAACCGGATGCGCTTCATCCGCGATCCGGCGACCGGCAAGCGGGTGTCACGCCTGAACCCCGAGAGCCAGTGGGTGCGCCACGCCGTGCCGGCGCTGCGGATCATCGACCAGGATCTCTGGCAGGCGGTCGAGCATCGCCTGGCCATGGTCCGCGCCGAGCGGGGTGCCGACGAGCCGGACCGCCCCCGCTACTGGGAGAAGCGACGCGCGCACCATCTGCTGACCCAGAAAGTCTGTTGCGGTGTCTGCGGCGGCCTGATGACCAATGTCGGCCGCGACTACATCGCGTGCCCGTCGGCCCGCAAGGCGGGCACCTGCACCAACTCGCGGAGCATGCGGCGGCTGGAGCTCGAGGGCATCATCATCGACGCCCTCCACAACCGGGTCATGGACCCGGAGCTCTTCGAGGCCTTCGCGGAGTCATTCGTGGAGGATTGGAATCGCGCGACGCGTGACGCCGAGGCGGCGCGCGACCGGGTCTCCCGCGACCTCGCCAAGGTGCAGCGCAAGCTCACCGGCCTGATCGACGCGCTGTCGGAGGGTTTCCGCGCCCCGGGCCTCAAGGAGCAGCTGGAAGTTCTCGAAACGCAGCGTCTCGACCTCACGGCCAAGCTCGCGGCAACCGATGTCCCGGCTCGTCCGCGCCTGCATCCAAACCTGCCACAGGCCTACCGTCAGCAGATCGAACGCCTACGCGAGGCCCTTTCCGACGGATCGGACAAGGCGGCAGCCCTTGAGACCGTTCGCGGCCTGATCGACCGCATCGTGCTCACCCCGTCCGCGACGGGTGGCTTCGAGATCGCGGTGGAGGGCGACGCCACCTCGATGCTGGCGCTCGGCCAAGCCGCAGCGTCCGGAACGTCGAATGGCGGACGACGCTCTTACGAGCGGTCCGCCGTTTCTGAGTTGTTCCATCGATCGGCAAAGTTGGTTGCGGGGACAGGATTTGAACCTGTGACCTTCAGGTTATGAGCCTGACGAGCTACCGGGCTGCTCCACCCCGCGTCTGGTCGCGCCTGTGTGTGGCGCGCGGTATTTGCTTGCACGAGAAGACCTGGCGGCGACCGACTTTCCCGCGGCTTAAGCCGCAGTATCATAGGCGCTGGGGGTTTTCACGGCCGAGTTCGGGATGGGATCGGGTGGTTCCTTCCCCGCCATGGCCACCAGGTCGTCTCGTGCAAGCGGTTGTGTGGCTTGTGAGATCGTGTTTGGAGCGCTTGTGCGACGTCGTGTCTGTGTCGTGCGTGATCATATGTGGCTGATCACTGTGCATGACGGGCGCCATCGAACGAGTTCGATGGGCACCTGGTTTGTTGAGCCTATCGGGCGATTAGTAACGCTCGGCTACGTGCATTGCTGCACTTCGACCTGCGTCCTATCGACGTGATGGTCTGTCACGGCCCTCAGGGAGACCTGGTTTTGAGGAAGGTTTCCCGCTTAGATGCTTTCAGCGGTTATCCTGTCCATACGTAGCTACCCGGCTGTGCCACTGGCGTGACAACCGGTGCACCAGAGGTATGTCCATCCCGGTCCTCTCGTACTAGGGACAGCGCCTCTCAAGTCTCCAACACCCACGGCAGATAGGGACCGAACTGTCTCACGACGTTCTAAACCCAGCTCACGTACCACTTTAATCGGCGAACAGCCGAACCCTTGGGACCTGCTCCAGCCCCAGGATGTGATGAGCCGACATCGAGGTGCCAAACCTCCCCGTCGATGTGGACTCTTGGGGGAGATCAGCCTGTTATCCCTAGAGTACCTTTTATCCGTTGAGCGATGGCCCTTCCACGCGGGACCACCGGATCACTATGGCCGACTTTCGTCTCTGCTCGACCTGTCGGTCTCGCAGTCAGGCGGGCTTATGCCATTGCACTCAGCAGCCGATGTCCGACCGGCCTGAGCCCACCATCGCGCGCCTCCGTTACACTTTGGGAGGCGACCGCCCCAGTCAAACTGCCCACCATGCAGGGTCCCGGATCGGGATGACCGACCGCGGTGAGACATCAGAAGAGCCCAGGGTGGTATTTCAAGGTTGGCTCCACCTGAGCTAGCGCCCCGGCTTCAAAGCCTCCCACCTATCCTACACAGTGCTCCCCTGATGCCACTGCAAAGCTGCAGTAAAGGTTCATAGGGTCTTTCCGTCTGACCGCGGGTACCCCGCATCTTCACGGGGAATTCAATTTCGCTGAGCCGATGCCGGAGACAGCGGGGAAGTCGTTACGCCATTCGTGCAGGTCGGAACTTACCCGACAAGGAATTTCGCTACCTTAGGACCGTTATAGTTACGGCCGCCGTTTACCGGGGCTTCAATTCAAAGCTTGCACTTCTCCTCTTAACCTTCCGGCACCGGGCAGGCGTCAGGCCGTATACGTCGTCTCTCGACTTCGCACAGCCCTGTGTTTTTACTAAACAGTCGCTACCCCCTGGTCTGTGCCACCCGCCCATGGTTGCCCAAGAACGGGTCCTCCTTATCCCGAAGTTACGGAGGCAATTTGCCTAGTTCCTTCGACATCGTTCTCTCAAGCGCCTTGGTATGCTCTACCAGTCCACCTGTGTCGGTTTCGGGTACGGTCTATATGTCAGAGCTATTTCCTGGAATGCTACGAAAGCCGGATCAATCCGATAAGACCCGACAACACATCGCATTCGTCACTTCTGACAGGCCCAGGAATATTCACCTGGTTTCCATCGGCTACGGCTCTCGCCCTCGCCTTAGGGGCCGGCTCACCCTGCGCGGATTAACCTTGCGCAGGAACCCTTGGACTTACGGCGACAGTGTTTCTCACACTGTTTGTCGCTACTCATGTCAGCATTCGCACTTCCGATACCTCCAGAAGGGGTCACCCCCATTCCTTCACGGGCTTACGGAACGCTCCGCTACCGCGCACCATTTCTGATGCACCCACAGCTTCGGCTCGTGGCTTGAGCCCCGTTACATTTTCGGCGCAGAGTTTCTATTAGACCAGTGAGCTATTACGCTTTCTTTAAAGGATGGCTGCTTCTAAGCCAACCTCCTGGTTGTTTTGGAATCTCCACATCCTTTCCCACTTAGCCACGAATTGGGGGCCTTAGCTGGTGGTCTGGGCTGTTTCCCTCTCGACGACGGACCTTAGCACCCGCCGTCTGTCTGCCGGACTATACTTACGGGTATTCGGAGTTTGGTTAAGTTTGGTAGGGCTTTGGGCCCCCCTAGCTCATCCAGTGCTCTACCCCCCGCAGTAAACATCCGACGATCTACCTCAATAGATTTCGCGGAGAACCAGCTATCTCCGAGTTTGATTGGCCTTTCACCCCTAGCCACAGCTCATCTCCGACTTTTTCAACAGGCGTGAGTTCGGCCCTCCAGTGCGTGTTACCGCACCTTCAGCCTGGCCATGGCTAGATCACTCGGTTTCGGGTCTTCTACCGGCAACTACGCGCCCTATTCAGACTCGCTTTCGCTGCGCCTACACCTAACGGCTTAAGCTCGCTGCCAACAGAAACTCGCTGACCCATTATACAAAAGGTACGCCGTCACTCCAAAAGGAGCTCCGACTGCTTGTAGGCATCCGGTTTCAGGTCTCTTTCACTCCCCTCGTCGGGGTGCTTTTCACCTTTCCCTCACGGTACTAGTACACTATCGGTCACCAGGGAGTATTTAGGCTTGGAGGGTGGTCCCCCCATGTTCAGACAGGGTTTCACGTGCCCCGCCCTACTCAAGGATCTCAACGCATTTACGCATACGGGACTGTCACCCTGTACTGCCGGCCTTTCCAGACCGTTCTGCTTCGCTCGCCGAGACCACTGGCCTGTTCCGCGTTCGCTCGCCACTACTAGCGGAATCTCAATTGATGTCTTTTCCTCCAGGTACTGAGATGTTTCAGTTCCCCGGGTTCGCCTCATCACCCTATGTATTCAGATGATGATCTCCTTGCGGAGGGGTTGCCCCATTCGGATATCCACGGATCAAAGCCTGCTCGCGGCTCCCCATGGCTTTTCGCAGCGTGCCACGTCCTTCATCGCCTCCTGGTGCCAAGGCATCCACCGAATGCCCTTATCGCGCTCAACAACAAAACACTCCGAAGAATGCTCGT
>CBDAQJ010000003.1:2517500-2620646 GCA_965199155.1 Acetobacteraceae bacterium
TGTCAAAGAACGACAACGGGCCCGGAGACGCCTAGCGGCGCTCCAGCCCGTCGGTGAAGCGGTATCTATGCCTCGCGGCCGGCACTGTCAACGCACTGTCATCGAACGGCGATGATTTTTCCCGCGCCGGCCGCGTCCGCCGTCTCGATATGGTCCGGATGCGACGGCACGTCGGCGGCCGGGAACGTGTCCTCCCAGCCGCCGCCCAGCGCCGTGTAGAGCTGCACCAGATCGCTCGACACGTTGCCCGTGCTCTGGACCAGCTGCTGCTGCGCCGAGAGAAGCGTCCGCTGTGCGTCGAGCACGTTCAGGAACGTGACCAGCCCGTGGACATACTGGTCCTGTGCGAGCGCGAACGCCGACTGCGCCGCATCCGCCGAGACCTGCAGCTGGCCGCGGCTTCGCTGCTCGGCCGCATACGCGGTCAGCGCGTTGTCCACGTCATGCCAGGCCTGCAGCACCGCCTGCTCGTAGGACACTGCCGCCTCGGCCTGCTCCGCACGATTGAGCCTCAGCTGCCCCCGCAGACGTCCGCCGGAGAACAGCGGCAGCGTGATCGACGGACCCAGCGCGAAGCCGTGCGACTCCCAGGTGAACAGATCGCTGAATTGCAGGGCGATCTCGTTGAGGTTCCCGGTCAGCGTGACCGAAGGATAGAAGGCGGCGATCGCCACGCCGACCTGGGCCGTCGCCGCGTGCAGGCTCGCCGCCGCCTGGCGCACGTCGGGACGCCGCAGCACCAGCTCGGACGGCAGTCCCACGGGCACGCGCGGGGGCACCGGCGGCACCGGCTGCGCGGTCGCGAGCTCGCCGCCAAGCGCCTGCGGCGGTTCGCCGAGCAGCAGGCTCAGCGCGTTGATCTGCTGCGACACCTGGCTCTCGAGCGTCGGGATCTGGCTCTCGGTCGTGGCCAGCTGCGAGCGCGCGTTCTGCACGTCGAGATCGGTCGTGAGCCCGCCCGTGAAGCGCTGCTGCGTCACCGTCAGCGTATGCCGCGCCGCCTCCGCGTTGCCGTTCTGGATCGCGAGCTGGGCCTGCAGGCTGCGCAGCTGCACGTAGTCGCGCGCCGCCTCCGCCTGCGCCGAGATCAGCGAGCTCCGCCGGGCGTCGGCCGATTGCTCGATCTGCGCGCCCGCGGCTTCCACGCTGCGGCGCACCGAACCCCACAGATCGACCTCGTAGCTCGCATCGATCGCGTCCCGCCACAGATCGAGCGCCGGGATCTTCGCCTCGCCCGCATACGCGTGCGCCGCCGCGATGTCGTTGGCGGTGAGCGGCACGCCCGCGACGCTGGTCGGGTTGATCCCTTTGAGCCCCTCGTCGAGACCGCGCTGGAGCGCCCTGTTGGGCAGCTTCTCGCGCATGTAGCTCCCCGTGCCGTTCAGGCTCGGGTAGAGGGCAGCCGCGGTGACCTGGCGTTGCGCCCGGCTCTCGGCCAGGCGGAAGGTGGCCTCGCGAACCGACAGGTTGGACCGCGCGACCCGCGCCTCGATGGCGCTCAGCTCGTGGTCGCCGAAGATGTCCCACCAGGCGGGATCGGGTGGCGTGGGGTCGGGCAGGCTGCCGGCCGGCTCTCCCCCTGCCGCTCCGCGATGGAGCGACGCGAAGCTCCCCGGTGCCCAGGGAATCGGTTGCTTGAAGTCGGGTCCGACCATGCACGCGGTGAGGCAGGACGTGGCCGCGAGCAGCACCGCCGCGCCGGCGCGTCGCGAGGCCCCGGAGCGCCGCGAAGCACTGGGCCCGCCGCCCCAGGTCACGACACGATGAGAGCGTCTCGCGCGCACAGATCCCCCTTCAAGCACCACCTGCCCGCCACGGGACCGTGTCCGCCTCTGACCGATCCGTTCGGTCAGCGTTGACAAGCTATCCGCTTTTCCGGGATCGTCAAATCGCCGATACCGAGAGGTCGGAGCGAGGCGGCCAGGATGAAGCGGACGAATTTCGATCCGCCGCCTTCAGGCGTGAGGGAGCTGGAACAGGAAGTGTCCTCCGCCTCCCTGGAGACAGGACCGATCCCGCGCGATCCGGCTTCCAAGCGCCGGCAGATCATCGAAGGCGCCGCGAGCGTGTTCAACGAGTTCGGCTATGACGGGGCGAGCATGTCGCGCATCGCCGAGCAGGCCGCGGTCTCCAAAGGCACGCTCTACAACTACTTCGCGAGCAAGTCCGACCTGTTCAGCGCCTTCGTGGAGAAGGAGACGAGCGAGATGCGCGCCTTCATCCTCGGCACGGTCGAGGAGGATGCGGCGGATGGCAACGGCGATGTCGCGGCCTCTCTCGCCGGGATCGCGCGGCGGCTGATCCAGAGCCTGCTCTCGCCGGGCGCGCGGACCCTGCACCGGATCGTGCTGTCGGAGGCCGGCAAGTTCCCGCATCTCGCCCAGATCTACTACGATGCCGGCTACAAGCGCGGCATCCGTGAGACGTCGGACTGGCTGCGCGCCCGCGTGGCGGCAGGACAGCTCCGGATCACCGATTTCGACCTCGCCGCCGAACAGTTCACCTCGCTCTGCCGCTCGCGCCTCTGGATGCAGCGCTGCTTCAATCTCAACCCGGGTTTCACCGACACCGAGATCGACCGCATCGTCGAAGCCAATGTCGCCATGTTCCTCAACACCTATGGTTCGGACCCACGCCCATGAGCCGCGCATTCCCCGCCGTCCTCCGCGTGCTGGAGGCCAACCAATCCGCCACCGAGGCGCAGCTCGCATCCCTGCTGCGGATCCCGAGCGTCAGCGCGCAGCCCGACCACGACGCCGATTGCGCGGCGAGTGCGGCGTTCCTCGCCGACATGCTGGGAAAGATCGGTTTCACCGTCCGGGTCGATGCGACCGCCGGCAAGCCGATCGTGTTCGCGACGCATCCGGGTCCCGCGGGTGAGCGCGGCGCCGGCCCGCGCCTGCTGTTCTACGGCCATTACGACGTCCAGCCCGCCGAGCCGCTCGAGCCCTGGGACACCGCACCCTTCGAGCCCGTGATCGTGGATGGCCCGCATGGGCGGCGGATCGTCGCGCGCGGCGCCGTGGACGACAAAGGGCAGGTCATGACCTGGCTCGCCGCACTCGGCGCATGGCACGCGGCCGCCGGCGGCCCGCCGGTGCCGGTGACGGTGCTGATTGAGGGCGAGGAGGAGATCGGCAGTCCGAGCCTCGAGACCTATCTCGAGGCGCATCGGGGCGAGCTCGCGGCCGATGTCGCGATCATCAGCGACACTGGCATGTGGGACGTGGACACGCCGGCGCTGACCACGCGGCTGCGCGGCCTGGCCTATGTCGAGGTGACCCTCGAAGGGCCGAACCGCGACCTCCATTCCGGCCTGTATGGCGGTGCCGCACTCAACCCGCTGAACGCGCTGACCGCGATCCTGGGCGGCCTCCACGACCCGGCGGGCCGCGTCGCGATCCCCGGCTTCTACGACGGGATCGCGAACATCTCGGACGAGCTGCGAACGACCTGGGACGCGCTCGGCTTCGACGAGGCCGAGTTCCTGGGCGAGATCGGCCTCGCCCACCCGGCGGGCGAGCCGGGGCGCGGGGCGCTCGAGCGGAGATGGGCGCGCCCGACCGCCGACATCAACGGCCTCTGGGGCGGCTACCAGGGGCACGGTGCGAAGACCGTGATCGCGCGCGCCGCCAGTGCGAAAGTGTCGTTCCGGCTGGTGCCGGGCCAGTCGCCCTCCGCGATCGTGGCGGGCTTCGAGCGCTTCGTCCGCGAGCGCCTGCCGCCCGACGCGCGCGTGTCGTTCGCGCATTTCGGCGCCGCACCCGCGATCGAGGTCGATGCCGCCTCGCCTTTCATCGCGGCTGCCGCCGAGGCACTCACCGCCGAATACGGCCGGCCGGCGGTGCTGATCGGCAGCGGCGGGTCGATCCCGGTGGTGGAAAGCTTCAAGCGGATCCTGGGGCTCGACAGCGTGCTGATGGGGTTCGGGCTCGACGACGACCAGGTGCATGGACCGAACGAGAAGTTCGAGCTGGTGTGCCTGCATCGTGGCGCGCGGGCGCATGCGCGGCTGCTGGATCGGGTGGCGAAGCAGTAAGGCATGGGGCTCTGCCCCAAACCCCGCCAGGAGCAAGCGCCCCTGGACCCGCAATACTTAAGTCATGCAGGTCCAGGATCGGCTCGATCCTGGCGGGGTCTGGGGCAGAGCCCCAGGAAAACGCTTACGCCGCACGCGACGCCTCATCGTTGGCCGCTTCCCGTTCGGCCGCCTCCAGAAACGCCGCCAAATCCTCCGACAGCAGCAGCGGCACAAACCGATCGACCTTGTCGTCCGGCCAGTCCCACCAGCGAAGCTCGAGCATGCGGGCCACGGTCACATCGTCGAACCGCTGCCGCGTGACACGCGCCGGATTGCCGACCACGACGCAGTAGGGCGGAACCTCGCGCGCCACCACCGCCTCCGCGCCCACGATCGCGCCATCCCCGATCCGAGCGCCCGGCAGGATCGTGGCGCCGGCGCCGATCCAGACATTGTGGCCGATCTCGACGCCCGCACCGACATGATCGGCGACATCGTCCGGCGCCGACGGCCAGTATCGACGCAGTGCCGCGAACGGGTAGGTCGTGGCCGTTTCGGTCGCGTGGTTGGCCAGCACGATCCGCACCTCGCTCGCAATCGAGCAGTAGCGGCCGATCCGCAGCATGCCGTATTCGCCGTCCACGATGGTGGGCGCGCCGTAGGTGTGGTCGCCGACATCCCAGCCATAGGCGGCAATCCCGGCCGCCAGGTGCGCGCGACTGTGCCAGACGCTGCGCGCCTGGCCGCGGGTCAGCGCGAGGCGGATCGCGGGAAAGATCCGGTCGTAATCGGGACGCCGCACGAACACTTCGGCCGCCTCGCGCAACGCCGCCTCGGAGAGCGCGGGAAGCCGCACGGCCACGATCTCGGCCGGCAGATCGGGCGAGGTGATGTCGATCGCGCCATAAGCATCGAGCGGCGAGAAGGCGCATTCGCCGAGCAGCGTCGCCTCGGCGCGGACGAGCTCCCAGCCGCCGACATGGATGCGGTCGAACGCGACACCGCCGCCGGGCAGCGGCGTGAGCAGCCGGTTCCCCGACAGCCAGAATGCCGCCTCCGGCAGGTCGTTCGACAGGACGCAGGCTACAAAACGACCGTTCTCGGTGCGCGACAGCCGGATCGAACCGCCATCGGCACGCGCGAGTGCGCCCGATCGCTCGCCGGTCATTCGCAACAGCAGAGGAATGCCCTCGCCGTGAGACAACTGCCCCGTCGCCTCCTCGACCACAAGCATTGTCCCGTGGCAGGTGCGAAGAGCGAAAAAAATGTTCTTCCCTTCGCGCATCCGGCAAAGCTCCTGTAGCGGACCCTATTCAGCAGCAACGAAGTAAAGACACGGTTACTCCGGACATCTCCCGACCCCCGGAGTTCCCCGATGATCACATCCCCCACCGTCAAGGTGGCAACGCGCCCGCTGGTGGCGCTGGCACTCGCCCTGGCGCTTGCCGGCTGCGGCGCCACCGCCGCCGTCGTCGTGACCGACGTCGTCGCCGGGCTTGCCGCCGCCCAGGCGTCGATCGCCGCCGTCAAGACCCTGTACGGCATCGCCAAGGGCATCGCCCAGCAGGTCGAAATCGTGCATCCCAACATGAAGCCCACGATCGACGCGGCCGAGGTGCAGATCGAGAAGCTGCTCGGCGATGCCTCGGTCGCCGCCGTCGACGGCCGTGCGATCGAGGCCATGCTGGACGAGGCGCGCGCCCTGATCGGCGGTCTCGAGACCGCGGTCGCCCCCTTCGTCAAGGTGATCGCGAACGGGCGGTAGCCCAAACCCCCGCAGCCCGTCCTTGCCTTGGGCGGGGTCGCCACGCTAGGAAGCCGCCATCTCCGGTGGCGGCGCTGCTGTAGCTCAGTGGTAGAGCACTCCCTTGGTAAGGGAGAGGTCGTGAGTTCAATCCTCACCAGCAGCACCAGCGAGGCGGCCCTCCTTTGTGGCCCAAGCCTTACGCCGCCCCCTGGAGACCACGATGCGCGCCGACCTGCTCCACGTGATCGCCGTGCGCGAGAACCCGCGCCGTTTCGCGACCCCCGACCGCCTCTACCTCGATTTCGAGCAGCACATGCTCGACAGCGGCGTCCGCCTCACCGTGGTCGAGTGCGCCTTCGGCGAGCGGCCGTTCGTGCTCGAGGATCGGCCGCACATCAACCATGTCGGCGTCCGCGCCCGCACCATGCTCTGGCACAAGGAGTGCCTGATCAATCTCGGCGTGCGCCACCTGCCGCGCGACTGGCGCTATATGGCCTGGATCGACAGCGACATCCGTTTCCGCCGCCCGCACTGGGCCGCCGAGACCGTGCACGGCCTGCAGCATTACGGGCTGCTACAACCGTGGGACACCTGTTACGACCTCGGCCCCGACGACGCGCACATGGACATCCACCGCTCGTTCGGCTGGGTCTACGGCACCGGCCGCCCGATCGTCCAAGGCCCGCGCTGCGGCGGCGATGCCGGCTACGTGTTCGCCCATCCCGGCTATGCCTGGGCCATGACCCGCGACGCCTACGTGCGCGTGGGCGGCCTGCTCGAGACCGCGATCCTGGGCGCCGGCGACCACCACATGGCGCTCGCCGCCATCGGCCGCGCCTGGGACAGCATCCCGCGCAACATCGAGCCCGCCTACGCCGCGCCCATCCTGCGCTGGCAGGACGACGCGGTGCGCCACATCAACGACCGCGTGGGCTGGACCGCCGGCACGATCGAGCACAGTTTTCATGGTTCGAAGACCGCGCGGAAATACACCGATCGCTGGCAGATCCTGATCGACAACAACTACGACCCCGCCACCGATCTGCGCCGCAACGAGTTCGGCGTGATCGAGCTCGCCGGCAACAAGCCACGCCTGACCCGCCAGATCGAGCAGTATTTTTCCCAGCGCAATGAGGACGCCAACGTCGCCTAACGGCGACACGGGACGCCAACGTCGCCTGACGCGGAAGCGCGAGGATGCTAACGTCAGGCTGATGGCGACCGATCAGAACCGTACTCCGAACCTCCGCGACGCAGCGCTCGAAGCGCGCCGCGCCCGCGAGGCGCGCGAAGCGGAGGCGCTGCGCGAGAACCTCCGCCGCCGCAAGGCGCAGGCGCGCGCCCGGGCCGAAGCGCCGGTCACCCGCGGCGCGGGCGTGTTGCCGGACGACACCCCCTGAGCTAGACCCGCCCCCATCTCCTCGGGAGCGGTGCGGCCATGCCCGTGATGTCGGACAGCTGGATCCGCCGCCAGGCGGTCGAGAACGCGATGATCACCCCCTTCGTCGAGGCCCAGAAGCGCGACGGCGTGATCTCCTACGGCCTCTCCTCCTACGGCTACGATGCCCGCGTCGCCGACGAGTTCCGCGTGTTCACCAATGTCGACAGCGCGATCGTCGACCCCAAGAACTTCTCCCCCGACAGCTTCGTCACGCGGCGCACGCCGGTGTGCATCATCCCGCCCAACTCCTTCGCACTCGCCCACACGGTCGAGGTGTTCCGCGTGCCGCGCGACGTGCTGGTGATCTGCCTCGGCAAATCCACCTACGCGCGCTGCGGCATCATCGTGAACGTCACCCCGCTCGAACCCGAATGGGAAGGCCAGGTGACGATCGAGATCAGCAACACCACCCCGCTCCCCGCCCGCATCTACGCGTTCGAGGGCATCTGCCAGTTCCTGTTCCTCCAGGGCGAAGCCCCGTGCGAGACCAGCTACGCAGACCGCGCCGGCAAATACATGGGCCAACGCGGCGTGGCACTTCCCAGGCTGTGACATCGAAGGCGGGGAGGCTATAGCTCGCCCCATGGACAGATTCGTCATCCGCGGCCGCCGCCCTCTCTCGGGATCGATCGCGATCGGGGGTGCCAAGAACGCGGCCCTCCCCCTGCTGGCCGCAGGGCTCCTGACCGACGAGCGCCTGGTGCTCAGCAACGTGCCCCTGATCGCCGATATCGGCACCATGGTGGAGCTGCTCCGCCAGCACGGCATCGCGGTCGAGCCGCAGGACGCAGAGGGCCGCACCCTGGCGCTGGGCGGCCGCATCACCAACACCGAGGCGCCCTACGAGATCGTCAGCAAGATGCGCGCGTCGATCCTGGTGCTCGGCCCGCTGCTGGCCCGCGCCGGCGAGGCGCGCGTCTCGCTGCCGGGCGGCTGCGCGATCGGCACGCGCCCGGTCGACCTCCACCTCAAGGGCCTGGAGGAGCTGGGTGCCACCATCCGCCTCGAGGGCGGCTACGTGCATGCCGAGGCCCCGCACGGCCTCACCGGCAACCGGATCGTGCTTCCGTTCGCCTCGGTGGGCGCCACGGAAAACCTGCTGATGGCGGCGAGCCTCGCCGATGGATTGACGGAAATCGTCAACGCCGCGCGCGAGCCCGAGATCGGCGACCTGGCCCTCTGCCTCAACGCGATGGGCGCCCGCGTCGAGGGCATGGGCTCGGACCGCCTGCGCATCGAGGGCGTGCGCGCGCTGCACGCCGCCCGCCACCCGATCCTGCCCGACCGCATCGAGACCGGCACCTATGCCTGCGCGGTCGCGGTCACCGGCGGCGAGGTGCAGCTCGTGGGCGCCAAGGCCGCGCATCTCTCGGCGCTGCTGCGCGCCCTGCAGGAGGCCGGCATCGAGATCTCCGAGGAGGAAGACGGCTTCACCGTGCGGCGCGCGGGAAAACTCGGCGGCGTCGACGCCATGACCGAGCCTTACCCTGGCTTCCCCACCGACATGCAGGCCCAGTACATGGCCGCGATGTCGGTCGCCGACGGCGCCTCGATGATCACCGAGACGATCTTCGAGAACCGCTTCATGCACGTCCCCGAGCTCGTCCGCATGGGTGCGCGGATCAACGTCCACGGCTCGTCGGCGATCGTGCGCGGCGTGCCCACGCTGTCGGGCGCGCCCGTGATGGCGACCGACCTCCGCGCGTCGGTGTCCCTGATCCTCGCGGGCCTGGCCGCCGAGGGCGAGACCGTGCTCAGCCGCGTCTACCATCTCGACCGCGGCTACGAGCAGGTCGAGCGCAAGCTCGCCGGCTGCGGCGCCGCGATCGAGCGGATCACGGACTGAGCGTGAGCCTGACAGGAAAAAGGCCAGGGCTCTGCCCTGGACCCGCCAAGGGGCTTACCCCTTGGATCCCTTATGAATGGGTTCTAAGGGTGACTACCCTTAGCGGGGTCCAGGGCCCCGTGCGCAGCACGCCTTCGGCATGACGCCCCTGGCCTTCTGCATGACCGCCGCCTTCCCCGCCCCGCGCATGGCCACGACCGCCGCGCCCCTCATCCTCGCCGTCCCCAAGGGCCGCATCCTCCACGAGGCCGCCCCCCTGCTCGCCCGCGCCGGCATCAACCCCGACACGGGCTTCGCCGACGAGGGCGACCGCCGCCTCCGCTTCCCCACCGACAACCCCGCGCTCGACCTGGTGCGCGTCCGCTCCTTCGACGTCGCCACCTTCGTGGCGTTCGGCGCCGCCCAGATCGGCATCTGCGGCGCCGACGTGCTGATGGAGTTCGACTATCCCGAGCTCTACGCGCCGGTCGATCTCGGGATCGGGCGGTGCCGCGTCTCGGTGGCCGAACCCGCCCTCGCCGCCGCGGGCGACGACCCGCGCCGCTGGTCGCAGGTCCGCGTCGCGACCAAATACCCCAACCTCGCCCGCCGCCACTTCGCCGCGCGCGGCGTACACGCCGAGATCGTGCACCTGAACGGCGCGATGGAGCTCGCCCCGGGCCTGGGCATCTCCCGCCTGATCGTCGACCTGGTGCAGACCGGCTCCACGCTCCGCGCCAACGGCCTGGTCGAGGTCGAGCGCATCGCCGACATCACCAGCCGGCTCGTGGTCAACCGCACGGCGCTGAAAACCGATCCCGAGCGGATCATGGCGCTGGTGGAGCGGATCCGCGCCGCCGTCTCCGCCCAGTGATGTTCCGCCAGTGAAGCGCCTCGCCACCGCCGATCCGGGTTTCGAGGCCGCATTCGCCGCCCTGCTCGCCGAGCGCGCAGGCGTCGCCACCTCGGTGGCAACCCCGGTCGCCGCCATCATCGAGGCCGTGCGACGCGAGGGCGACGCCGCCCTGGTCCGCCTCACCGCGGAGCACGACGCCCACGCGCTCACCACGATCCGCGTCACCGCCGCCGAAATCACCGCGGCCGCGGCCGGCATCCCCGCCGAGCTCGCCTCCGCCCTCGACCTCGCGGCTCACCGGATCGAACGCTTCCACCAGGCCCAGCGCCCCGCCGATCTCGAGCTCGTCGACGAGCACGGCGTGCGCGCCGGCATGCGCTGGACCCCGCTCGACGCGGTCGGCATCTACGTGCCCGGCGGCAAGGCGGCCTATCCCTCCTCGGTGCTGATGAACGCGATTCCCGCGCGCGTCGCGGGCGTCGGGCGGATCGCGATGTGCGTGCCGACCCCGCGCGGCCACCTGGCACCCCTGGTGCTCGCGGCCGCCAGGCGCGCCGGCGTAGACGAGATCTATCGCGTGGGCGGCGCGCAGGCGATCGCCGCGCTGGCCTACGGCACCGCCACGATCGCACCGGTCGACCGCATCGTCGGTCCCGGCAACGCCTGGGTCGCCGAGGCCAAGCGCCAGGTGTTCGGTCGTGTCGGCATCGACTCGGTCGCCGGCCCCTCCGAGGTCCTGATCATCGCCGACGCGGCCACCGGCGACCCGCGGGCTTTGGCGGTCGACCTCCTCGCCCAGGCCGAGCACGACGAGGACGCGCAGTCGATCCTCGTCACCGCCGACGCGGCGCTGGCCGACGCGGTCGCCGACGCCGTGCTCGCCGAGCTTCCCACGCTGGCCCGCGAAGCCGTCGCGCGGGCGAGCTGGGAGCGCCACGGCGCCGTGATCGTCGTCCGCGACGAGGCGGAGGCCGCAGCGCTCGCCAACCGCATCGCCCCCGAACACCTGCAGATCGTCACGCGCGATCCGCACGCGATCTTCGCCCGCATCCGCCACGCAGGCGCCGTGTTCCTCGGACACGCCACGCCCGAGGCGGTCGGCGACTATGTTGGCGGCCCCAACCATGTGCTGCCCACCGGCGGCACCGCACGGTTCTCCTCGGGCCTCTCGATCTTCGATTTCCTCAAGCGCACCACCTGGCTCGACGCCGGCGAGCAGGGATTGGCCGCGATCGGCCCGGCGGCGGTGGCACTGGCCGACGCGGAAGGACTGGGCGCGCATGCCAGGAGCATCGCCCTGCGGCTCGGCCAGGGTCGCAGAGCGCGATAACGCCCGTCGCTTGACCCCTGCTCCCCCGATCATCATGTTCCGCCCGACACAGAGAACAGGAGCGCAGGCCTGCCGCGGGACCTCGTCCTTGAGGCCGACCGCGGTTTGTAAGGAAAACGATGTCCAAAGAAGACATGATCGAGTTCAGCGGCACCGTGCTGGAGCTGCTCCCCAACGCGATGTTCAAGGTCAAGCTCGACAACGAACACCAGATCCTCGCCCATACCAGCGGCAAGATGCGCAAGAACCGCATCCGCGTGCTGGCCGGCGACCGCGTCAATGTCGAGATGACGCCCTACGACCTGTCGAAGGGCCGCATCACGTTCCGCTTCAAGTAAGGCGTTGCTGATCCTCGCCTCCGCCTCGCCGCGTCGGCTCGAGCTTCTCCGCCAGATCGGGGTCGTCCCCGCTTCCGTCCAACCCGCCGACATCGACGAGACGCCGCTCCCGGACGAGCTCCCGCGGGCGACGGCACTCCGTCTCGCGCGCGAAAAGGCCTGTGCGTGGCCGGACGCCGCACTCCCCGTGCTCGCCGCCGACACCGTGGTCGCGGTCGGCCGCCGCGCGCTCGGCAAGGCCGGCTCCCGCGACGAAGCCCGCCGCTTCCTCACCCTGCTCTCGGGCCGGCGCCATCACGTGCTGACCGGCGTGGCGCTGCGCGCACCCGACGGCCGCCTCGCCTCGCGCCTGGTCGACACGGGGGTGGTTTTCTCGCGCCTGACCGCCGCCCAGATCGAGCGCCTGCTGGAAGGCGACGAATGGGAGGGCAAGGCCGGCGCCTACGCGATCCAGGGCCAGGCAGCCGCGGTCACGCGGCTCCTCTCGGGCAGCTATTCCGGCGTGGTGGGCTTGCCGCTGTTCGAGACCGCCCAGCTCCTGCGCGGGTTCGGCCTGCTGCCGTGACGATCCTGGCGTGAAGATGGATCACATCCGGCTCTGCGCGCGGCCCGGCGAGATCGAGATCGCCGCGATCGTGGCGGGCGCGCTCGCCGACTACGCGCTCTGGCGTCCCGGCCGTCCCGACGGGCTGGGCGACCAGCATCTCGGCCGCGTGACCCGACGCGTGGCCGCGCTCGGCGGCTGCTTCGTGGCGCTGGCCTCCGAGGCCGACGGTTTTCTGTCCGACCGCGAGACCGACACGCCGCCCCTGGAGGGCGCGCTCGTGCCCGTGCGCATCATCCGCGCGAGCCTCGGCACCAAGGGCCCGCGTTTGTCGATGCGCGGGGCCAGCGCCGACGCTACCGGCGAGCCGCGCCGCCTCGCCCGCGGCCCCTCCCCGCTCGACGATCTCCGCGCGATCCATCCCGCGCTCCCCGTCATCACCGCGGACCCGCATCTGGCCGCCGCCCACGGCGCCGCCATCCGCCACGAGGACGACGACGACACCGCCGACGAGGCGATCGCCACACTCCGCGCCCGCACCCTGGCGCTTCCCGGCGGCATGCGCGCCACGATCGAGCCCACCGAGGCGCTGGTGGCGATCGACCTGGACACCGCCACCGCCTCGGAGGCCACTGGCCGGCGCGACACTGCGATCTTCGCCGCCAACGCGAGCGCGATCCCCCGCCTGCTGCACGAGATCCGGCTGCGCAACCTGTCGGGCGCGATCGTGATCGACGCGGCCGGTCTGCCCGCCCGCAAGCGCGCGGCCTTCGCCCCCGTGATCGCGCAGGCCCTGGCCGCCGACCCGCTCCGCCCGCGCCTGCTGGGCTTCTCGGCGCTGGGTTTCGCCGAGATCGTGCGCGCCCGCCGCCGCCCCGCGCTGCACGAGTTGCATGCCTCGCTGCACGGGCGCGCGATCGACGCCTGCGCCGCCGTCGCCGCGGCGCGCGGCGGCCGCCTCGTCGCCGCGCCGGCGCTGGCCCACGAGATCGAGCGCGACGCCGTGCTGCGCTGCGACCTTGCACGCGAGACCGGCCGTACCCTCATGCTGCGGACCGACGCGCGACTTGCCCCCGCGTCCTGGCGGATCGAGGAGTTGGACCCGAGTTGAGCCCCGCACCCTGCCCCGTCTGCGGCCGCCCCGTACCCGCCCACGCCGCCCGCGAACGATACGCACCGTTCTGCTCGCCACGCTGCGCCGACGTCGATCTCGGCCGCTGGTTCACCGGCCATTACCGCGTGCCCGCCACCCGCGACGAGAACGCCGAGCGGGAGGTTGATCCCTCGGACGGAACCGGGTAACCACCCTGCCTCGCCGTCGCGCACCCCTGCGCGGGTCCCGGCGCCCAGGTAGCTCAGTTGGTAGAGCATGCGACTGAAAATCGCAGTGTCGGTGGTTCGATTCCGCCCCTGGGCACCATTTCCTAGTTTGTGGTAAGGCTTTGCGGACTCGCTGCGGACTCAAACTTGCTTGCGCTTGTCGAGAACGCGAAAACGTTTCGTGGGCCATGCAGGTCTGTCGGCCGTGATAGACTTACCGACCGTGAGAGGGCATCCACGCCACTTCGCTCAGGTGCTTTCGCGCCGCCTCACCCAATCTTGCGGCCTTCAAACATCAAGTTCCGGCGGCAGCGGTCTCACACCGAGCTCGCCGTGCTCCAGTATTGGGCAAGTCGGCGCGTAGAGCAGAAGCAGGCTCCGGGACAAGCGGCGCACACTGGGCGGTGAAACCAAAGTACAGCAGCTTATGGGTCGGATTGTTCCAGTGCTTCTATCCTACCTTCATTTAAACGCCTTGTACTTAGAGGCATCGCTCGCTACGATGTCTTCATTAAGGACATCGCTCGGAGTCGCGCAATGCTCGATGAACTAATCTCGGACCATGCAGCCGCGAAGCCCGGTTGCGACGAGGTTCTGTGCTGGTCGAGAATGCAAAGCGAGGCAGGGCAAGGACTAAACCGTATCATCGCCCGGAAGGAAGTGGAGCGCCGGACGGGCGGGGGTCTCTTCATGTGGGGAGTCGGCAACGCGCCGGGGGTGACCGCCGCCCGACTGGTGTCGATTGCCCAAGAACCGATCGACGTAGTCTTTTCGATCATGAAGGGGCCACCGCGCGCAGTGGACGCCCACGCAGCGTCCATCGTCGCATGGCGCCAATACGTGACGAGTGACGGCGACGAGCGACGACTGCCTCCGCACTGTGTGGTAACGAGCCGAGCAAAGGACTTTGCGGCTGGGCAGCCACGCCATTACGCCCTCATTTGCCGATCCGAAGTCGTGCTTGAGCTGGGCGATCACGGTGCATTCGACCCGGGCGACTTTCGGAACGCGGGTGGAAACGGCGGCCCCGTCGGAGCCTCGCAAGTGACTGCTATGCTCCGCCGCATCGGCAACACCGGCCGAGGAGCATACAGGATCAATATGCGGGCCAGGTTTGATTGTGGAGCATGGGTGCGCTTGAGCGACCCTGTTCCAGTCGAACGCGCCAAACTCGCCGAACTGGATAAGATCACGACCGCTACATCGGGTGACGAATGGCTCGACTTCGCAGCGCGCATAAGGGACGAGCCCTCGAGGCGCGAGTGGACGATACCCTACCAGCGCGCGTTGCTCTGACCGACGCGCGCCGGATGGCCGAAGCCTCCCCGAACCCGAGGTGGATGATCGCAGCCATAGGAACCTGAATATGAGTGTGGCAATGCAATCAGCCGACCAGCTTCGTCGCGCGCTGCGCATGGCCGGCCTCAGCCGGAACGCCGTAGACGCAGCGTGGCCCCGGTGGTGGGTTGCAGAGGCGGAGGCGTCACCGTCGGCGCAAGCCGAGCTTCGGTTCGCGTTGGCGCGAAATCTAGGTCTGTCGCCCAAGGCACTCCTAGGCGAACGAGTGGAGTTCATCTGGCGCGACCGAGCACGGTTTAAAAATCTAAGCGGCGAGAGCGACCACGAGAAAGCCGCTCTCGATTCATTCGGCACCTCCATCGGTCAACTCGCAATTCGCGCCACTGCGGGCGACAATCTTCGAGTCGTAGAGTCAGCCGAGGCGCTCCGCAAAGCTATCCTGGCCCGCAATGACGTCGTCGGCCTTCGGGAGCTCATCGCGGCCTGCTGGTCGATGGGAACACCCGTCATCTTTCTTCGTGTGTTCCCGCTGACCGCAAAGTCCATGCACGCGATGGTCGTAGCGTGGGGCGGCAGGCACGCGGTGCTTTTGGCACGCGCGGCCTCCTACCCCGCGCCCGTTGCCTTCACGTTGGCGCATGAGATTGGCCACATCGTTCTAAAGCATGTCGGAGATGCTGCGTCGTTGGTCGACCTGGACGACCCGGGTTCAGCGGCCGCGGCCACGAAAGATGGGGATGAAGTTGCCGCTGATCGTTTCGCACTCACGCTGCTCACCGGCAGCCCGGATCCCGACATCCAAGTGAGTCGGGCAGCTTTCGGCGGCAGGCAGCTCGCCGAGGTGGTCCTGCGCGAGGGGCCCCCTCGCGGGATAGAGCCTGGAACCTTAGCCCTCTGCACAGGTCACGCCACTGGCAATTGGCAGGCAGCGATGTCTGCGCTGAAGTATGTCTACGGAGGAGCGCATTTGGTAGCACCCGTGGTCAATGCCTACGCTTCCTCCGCTTTCGATTGGTCTGCACTCGACCATGGGAGCGCCGACTACCTGCAGGCGATCATGGGAGTGGGATGAGGTGGCCTACCTCCTGGACAACGACGTTGCCCTGAAAACCTGCCGATACGGCCTCACCTCGGAGCTGTTGGACATGCTCGAGATCGCAGGGCCGCCGCTAGTACTCGGATCGGCGCTTTTCGTCCTCCGCGGAAGACTAACCCGCTTGGCGGCCCTTCCAGAGCGCGCCGCGAGCGAATGCGCTAACTTGCTGGACAGGACCACAGCTCTGGAGCCGAGCGAGGCCGAGCTGCTCCTAGCCGCGGACCTGCTCGAGGTGGCCCAAACCCGGGGTCTGCCTCTCGACGGTGGCGAGGGTCAGCTGATAGCCATCCTCTTGGAGCGCAGGGGCACGCTGATGCTTACCGGCGATAAGCGCGCAATATCCGCTGCTGAGACCGTCCTCGCGATGTCAGGCATACTGGCAAACGCCGCGGGGCGGATGGCATGCTTTGAGCAGGCGATCTGCTCCCTGAGCGACTGGTTGAGTCTGACCGTCGTTCGTAACGCGGTCTGCTCCGACGCCGCGGCGGACTCTGCTCTTGCTAACTGCCACTGCTGTCATGGCGATTATCCACCGCCCAGTGACGTGCGCGAGGGACTGGCCAGCTACTCAGAACACCTGCGCGCCGCAGCACCGATCCTGCTCGCGCGAGGAAACGACCTCACCTGTTGGCTCACTTCAGGAACACCGCGAACGGAGGCCGCAGGCGCGCCACCAGATTGATCGCCACTGGCGCCGCTGGCCCCGACGGCTCCTCATCCTCGGGCGCAACCTCCAGACATGCCTTGTCAACACGCCCTAAAATATAGCGGTTGCCGGGTCGCCCGCGACTCAGGCCGACTGCGACCCTTGTCCTTTCCAAAGGGAGAGTTAGTTCCTCGCGCCGGAGAGCGTCGATGACTAGCGCGAACCGGGACCCAAGCACATTGATCGACGGATTCATTGGTTCCCAGGTTGTGTCGTCGACGGAGTATTGCGAAGCCCGGATCCGCTCCGCCAAATGGTTCGAAACCATTTTGTTCATAACGAGGATGATCGGTTGACCCCGCGCCTGATGCGCCTCAGCGAAAGGCTGTACCATGGTCCTCGGGTGGCAGGTGTTCCCGCCATACCCCCACATCGAGAAACCAGTGTCCTCTATCTCCTTCGTCTTGCGTGCGATGATTTCTTCGAGCGGCTCTTGGGCGTGGATACCCACCTTCATAAAGAGAAGGGCGGCGCCTGGGCGGAGTAGATCGCTCATACCGCGGCAACGTCCAGCAACTCGAGCTGGTACTCGCCGTCATGTGCCTTCCCATAGTCGAGACGCTTAATCTCGCGCACGTATCTCACCTGCGGCTCCTTGGACCTGCCATAGAAGTTGGCGAGCGCACGCGGGTCCACTACTGCCCCGGACGGAGACCGACCGGCCGCATTCCCCGGTAAGGCGGAAACCACGAGGTTGCACGACCGTAAGTCGGGCGCGTCGTCTAGGTGATACTCGTGTAGACGAGGCATCATTTTGGAAACGTAAAATCCCCGACTCGAGCAGTAGGCCTGCGTGGTAGCTAAGACCTGCTTCGGCCAAGCGAGTTCCGCGTCGTCTGCTATGACGATCATCCCTTCCCCCTCGAACTCGGTCACCTCCATACCCCGCTGCGCGAACAGATGAACGCTCGCCCCGTCGTTGCTCGCGCCCCAGGGTGGGTTCGTGTAAAAAAAGTCGTGCTTGCGGGCCGACGGCATTGGATCGAAACAGTTGTACAGCACCGCATCCAATCCTTCCAGGCGCTCCTTGTCGGCAAACCGCTTTACGGCGGAGACAATCCGCTCATCGAAGTCGAAAACGGTGGTGCGAGTGGGACCGAACTCGATTATCCCCTTTCCCTTTAGATAGGCGACGCACACGCTAATAGCGTCGCCGTCACCGATAAAAGCCAGTCGCTTGCCGTCTGCCCAAGAGGCAACGATCTCACTCTGAACTACCATGTCGCCGGCCTTCATGTAGATCTGATCGAAAGCTCGGATTGGTCGCGGACGATTTTCGATCACGTCAGAGATCGCATTCATGGCCTCTCGAAGGTCGACCTGTCGGTTGAATGCCAAGTCCATCCTCCACCCTCTTGAGTCGAATGCGGGTTATCGCTGCGGCGGACGACCGGAGCTACCGACGACGTTGAAAGCCAGTTCCTGTAAGCCACCAAATGCACATGAGTCTCTGATATTTGGTAGAGTAAAGCAGTCTTCCTCGTCCGTCACGACTGGTGCCGCCGACGAGAGCGAGCGCCTTCCTCGCATCGCGCCATCCGAGGCCCTGAAAGGGGTCGTCGAAATGATCGCCCGGCGCGCGATCGAAGTCTGCGCCGCTCGGTAGTGTCTCCGGCCGCCATGCTGCCAGGTGCTCGGCCACCCAGACGGGATCGCGGGTCGCCGGCGAGATCAGCGTCGCGTAGTCAGCTTTGCAGAGCACCGTGGCGCCGCGGGAAATCGACTGGCTGGCAGCAGGCGGCTGGCTGGCGAGGAACAGCGCTGGGCACGCGACACTGGGCGGTCCATCGAAGTCCGCGAGGAAGAGGCAGGTAAGGGCGGCGCCTCGACGACGAGCCGGATGTCACGGCCGTTTTCCGTAGCTGACTCGTCCCGCCCGGGACGCGCCTGCCAGCCTTCCGGTAAACCGACTGTAGGGACGCTCCCGGTAGTTGCCGTGCTCCGGCGGATCGCCGAGTGTGGGTTCCGGACCGGCGACGGATCGCCGGGAGTCACGCCCGTCCCGACGGCTGCCGTCGGTCTCGCGTGACCGCGTGCATCCCCGGGGGCTTATTTGGACTACGACGACGCGGACCGCACCACCGTCCCCGAGCAGACCGAATCCGAAGAGCGACCAACTACCATCTCTGTGCGAGCGCTGATGCAGCCGTCGCTGAACGCGGCGTTTTACGAGAACAGCGTTCCGGTCCTCGAGGAGCTCTCGATCATAAACGGGAGTGAGCAGGAACTTCCGCTCGTCGAGGTCTCCATTAGCAGCGAGCCGCCGTTCGTCCTGCCGCGTTCGTGGCGGCTGCAGCAGGTCGACGCCGGTCAGCTCCGCCTCGTGAAGAGCCTGGACCTGAAGCTGGACGGCGCGTTGCTGGCCGCTCAGACCGAAGCGTCCCGGACACTGGTGACGTTCGTCGCGTCCGGGCCCGAAGGCGAAATCGGTCGGACGACGTGCGACCTGCGGGTGCTCGCCCGGAGCCAATGGGGCGGGCTGTCCGGCATGCCCGACATCCTCGCCGCCTTCGTGCTGCCGAACGATCCGGCGATCGCGCGCATCCTGAAGTCCGCATCGGTCCTTCTCGCGAACGAAGGCCTGCCCTCGTCCCTGGAGGGCTACCAGGGAGACAAGAAGCGCGTATGGCAGCAGGCGCAGGCCATCTGGAACGCCGTCTGCGCGCTGGACGTCTCGTACATCAACCCGCCCGCGTCGTTCGTGGAAGACGGGCAGCGGATCCGGCTGCCGAGCCAGGCCGTGGAGGAGCGCCTCGCCACCTGTCTCGACACGACCGTCCTGTTCGCCGCGTGTCTCGAAGCAATTGGCCTGCGTCCCCTGATCGTCCTGATGAAGGGTCACGCCTTCGTCGGGTTCTGGCTGTCGACGGTCGACGCGGGCACGTCGGTCCTGCAGGACCTCCCGGGCATTCGGAACCGGCTCAAGCTCCACGACCTGAAGGTGTTCGAAACCACGCTGGCGACGGGACTTCGGAAAGCGACTTTCGCGGCCGCCTGCGAACGGGGCGAGGCGAACCTGCGCTCGGTCGACGATGAAGGGGAGAGCGAGTTCCGCGAGGTCATCGACGTCCATCGCGCGCGTCTTCGCCGCATCCTGCCGCTTCCCAGCACCTCCGCTTCGTCCGCGAACCCGGACGAGCCGGTGGTGGACGCCGCCGGGCAGCCCGCTTCCGAGGCGCCCCCCGAATTGCGGGAGGACGAGGAGGAGGTCGAGGTCGTCGAGACACCGGCGGACCGCGTCCGTCGCTGGTGCAACCGCCTGCTCGACCTGTCGGCGCGCAACCGGCTCCTGAACCTGCCGAAGTCCGACAAGCAGCTCATCGAGATCGACTGCCCTGACCCCGCCGGGCTCGAGGACATCCTCGCCGACATGCGCGCGGGCGGGAAAGGAAGGCCGCTACGCTTCGTCCCGTCCCCGGGGCTGATGGACAAGGAGGACCCGCGCCACCGCGACCTCCACCGCGACCGGCACGGCGAGGACGCGGCGCGCGCCTACGCCTTGGAGGCGCTCGGCCGTCGGGAGCTGCTGATCTGGCGCAAGGATGGTCCGCTCCAGGAGGCGCTGACCGAGATCTACCGGCAGGCCCGCGCCGCCGACCAGGAGGGCGGCACCAACGTCCTCTACCTGACGATCGGCGCGCTCGCCTGGACGCCGCAGGACAAGAGCAAGGCGTATCTCGCGCCCCTGATCCTCGTCCCCGTCACCCTCCAGCGGGAGAGCGTGAAGTCGGCGTTCACGCTGCGCGCCCATGGCGACGAGAGCCGCATCAACTCGACGCTGCTGGAGATGCTGCGGACCGACTACGAGATCCGCATCCCGTCCCTGGAGGGCGCAAGCCTCCCCGAAGATGGGTCTGGCCTGGACGTCCGCGCCATCATCGAGGCGTTCCGCGTCCATCTGCGGCACGTCCCAGGGTGGGAGGTGCGCGAGCACGTCACCCTGACCACGTTGAGCTTCGCCAAGTTCCTCATGTGGAAGGACCTCCTAGAGCGGCGCGAGAGCCTCCGGGCGAACGATGTCGCCGAACGCCTGCTCGACGGCGTCGTGACCGAGAAGGAGGCGTCGAGCCGCACGGGCGCCGCCTTCGACGCCGCGGACGACCTGGACGAGGCGTTGTCGGAAGCGAAGCTGATCTGTCCGTTGGAGGCGGACTCGTCGCAGCTGCGGGCGGTGGCGCGCGCCGCGGCGGGCGAGAGCTTCGTGCTCATCGGGCCGCCCGGCACCGGCAAGAGCCAGACGATCGCGAACATCGTCTCGAACACGCTGGCCCAGGGCCGCACCGTGCTCTTCGTCGCCGAGAAGCGCACCGCACTCGAGGTGGTCCGCAAGCGCTTGGCGGAAGTCGACGTCGCTGATTTCTGCCTCGACCTGTTCTCGCCCAAGTCGAACAAGATGGCGGTCCTGGAGCAGTTCCAGGCAGCCCAGAACGTCCTCGGGATGTCAGACCCCGGGGAACACGATCGCGCGCGGCGGAACCTCGACACCATCCGCGCCGAGCTCAACGCGTATGTCCGCGACCTGCACCGGAAATGGCGGAACGGCTGGACGCCCTACCGCGGGGTCGGCGTCACGCTGCGCGCCGAGAAGGCCGGGACCGTAAGGGTGCCGCTGTCGTGGCCCGGGGCGGACGTGCACGACGCCGGTGACTACGAACGTCTGGTCGAGACCGCGAACGACCTCGCGGAACTCTACGAGCGCATCGGCGACGTCGTGACCTCGCCCCGGCTCGCCGGGATCGACAACGCCGATTGGTCGCCGCTGTGGGAGTCCCGACTGCTCGACGCGGTCGGCGCGGCGCTCTCCTCGCTCGCCACCCTGAGGACCGCGGCGCGGGACGTGGCGGAGGCGCTCGGCATCGGCGTCGACGACATGTCGCTCGGACGCCTGCGGCACATCGACGCGCTGTGCGCGCAGTTCCTGCGGCCGGAGGTGGAGGCCTGGGCGTTCGCGGACGGGGCGCAGCAGACGCGCGACGCCGTGTTCGCCGACCGCGAGCACGTGCTGCGGCACTGCGAGCTCAAGGCGGCGGTCGGCTCGACTTGGCGGGACACGGTGCTCGACCTTCCCGTCGAGGATCTGCTGACGGAGTGGCGCGCCTCCAAGGACCGGTGGCTCCTGGCGCGCTCGAAGGCGCAGAAGGGCGTCCGCAAGCAGCTCGAGCCGTTCGCCACGTCCGCGGTTCCGGAGGATTGCGAGGCCGACCTGGCGCGCATGGTCGAGATGAAGGCGATCGCCGGGCGTCTGGTCGGCGTCACGCACGGCACCTCGATCGGCGCGCTTTGGCAGGGGCTCGCGACGGAGTTCCCGCGCATCGACGAGACCCTCGCCTGGGGCGGAACGGCGCGCGTGGCACTCGGCGCGTGCGTGCGGGAGACGACCGGCCTGCTGGCGGCGCGGGCCCACCTCAGGGCGCTGCTCTCGGAAGGCCGCGACCTCGTCCGTGAGGGCGGCAGCGTCCATTCGGCGATGGGCCTGTTCCGGGAGGCGCTCGCCTCGACCTTGGGGGCCATCGAAAGGCTGGGTTCGCTGAGCGGCACCGACGCCGCCGCACTCGTCGACCCGAAGCTCGCCGCGTGGCCGGAGCTGATGTCCGAGAGGCTCGCCGACTGGAAGACGGCTGCCCGGGAGCTCCGCGACTGGTGTTCGTGGCGCCGGGCCCGGCAGGTCGCGTCCGGGCTCGGACTCACGCCGCTGGTCGATGCGATCGAGCAGGGCTTGGTCGCCCCGCGTGACGTGCCCCGGGTGTTCGAGGCGAACTACGCGCGCTGGTGGACCATGCATGCGGTAAGCGACTCCCCCCGGCTCAGCGGCTTCGTCGCGGCGACGCACGAGGCGCGCATCCAACGCTTCCGGGAGATCGACGAAAAGCTCAAGGCGATGGGCGTCGCCTACATCCGGGCGCGCCTTGCCGGGCGGATCCCCGACGCCGCGGCGCGCCGAGAAGACCCCGAATACAAGGTGCTCACCCGGGAAATGGCGAAGAAGGCGCGCCACCTGCCGGTGCGCCAGCTCGCCGAGCGCATGCCGAAGGCGCTCCGGACGCTGACCCCATGCCTGATGATGAGCCCGCTGTCGGTCGCGCAGTATCTTCCGGCGGACGCGGAGCCGTTCGATCTGGTGATCTTCGACGAGGCATCGCAGATCCCCACCTGGGACGCGATCGGCGCGATCGGCCGCGGAAGGCAGGTCATCGTCGTCGGCGACCCGAAGCAGCTCCCGCCTACCGACTTCTTCGCGCGAGGGCGCTCGACTGAGGAACAGGACGGCGAGGAGAGCCCGGGCGACCAGGCCGACCTCGACTCCATCCTGGACGAGTGCCTCGGTGCGGGCATCCCGCCGATCACCCTCGAGTGGCATTACCGCAGCCGCCACGAGAGCCTGATCGCGTTCTCCAACGACGCTTACTACGGCAGCCGCCTTGTCACCTTCCCGTCGCCGGTGACCGACGACCGTGCGGTGTCGTTCCGCTTCGTGGCCGACGGCGTCTACGAGCGTGGCGGGTCGCGGACGAACCCGGGCGAGGTGCGCGCCGTCGTCGCTGAGGCGCTACGCATCATGCGGGACGGCAGTAATCGCTCGATCGGCATCGTCACGTTCAACTCCGAGCAGCAGAAGCGCATCTCCGACCTCCTCGACGAGGAGGGGCGCAAGGACCCGGCGCTCGAAGCCTTCCTTGGGGAGCGGGCGAAGGAGCCGGTCCTCGTCCGCAACCTCGAGAGCATCCAGGGCGAGGAGCGCGACGTCGTGCTCTTCTCGCTGACGTTCGGCGCCGACGCCGCGGGCGCGATCACCGCGAACTTCGGTCCGCTCAACAAGGACGGCGGCGAGCGACGGCTGAACGTGGCGATCACCCGCGCCCGCGAGCGGCTCGTGGTGTTCGGGTCGGTCCGCGCCAACCAGATCCCGGTGAACCGCACGCAGGCGGTCGGCGTGCACGATCTCCGGAAGTTCCTGACCTTCGCGGAGCACGGCCCGGCCGCGCTCGCCGGGCTGCACGAGGGCTCCGTGGGTGGGTTCGACAGCCCGTTCGAAGTGGAGGTCGCCGAGCGGCTGCGGGAACGCGGGTGGCGGATGGTCACGCAGGTCGGCGTGAGCCGCTTTCGCGTCGACCTCGGCGTGGTCGACCCGGATCTGCCGACGACGTTCCTGGCGGGCGTGGAGTGCGACGGCGCCACCTATCATAGCGGCGCCACGGCGCGTGACCGCGACCGGCTGCGCCAGGCCGTGCTTGTGGGTCTCGGGTGGAACATCATCCGGATTTGGTCGACGGACTGGTGGACGAACGCGCCCCGGGAGACCGATCGCGTCGACCGGGCGCTCCAGGCGCTTCACGTCAAGGCGCGCGAGGCTCGTGCGCTTCAGGAGGAGCTCGACCGCAAGGCCGTCGCCGCAGACGCGCCGACCGTCGCGCCCGAGGATCCGTCGAGCGAGCCGCCGCTGGAGACCCTCGAGCCGGTGGCAGGCGAAACGCCGCCGGCGCCGCCGGGCGTCGCGGTGCTGGACTCGCTTCCGGAGCCGGAGCCGGAGCCGGAGCCGCAGTTCGCGCGCGGGCCGTCCGAGGTGCTGGAGGCGGTCGCCCCGTCGAGCGGTCTGGTGGCGGTGCAGTCGCGCTTCTTCGACGTGGATTACCTGCCGACGCTCAGGGCGATCGCCGGCGCAACGCTCGCGGAGAACGGGCCGCTTCGCGAGGACGTCCTGGTCCAGGTGGTCGCGCGCCAGCACGGCTTCGGCCGCGCGGGAAAGGACATCCGCGAGCGGATCCTGACCGGTGCGACGGGGGACATGCTGCGCACGACCGAGGACGTAGGCACTTTCGTATGGCCCGACGGGAGCTCTCCCGACGTTGCGGTTCCGTTCCGGGCGCCCCGCGCCGGAGAAAGCATCGATCCCGCTGCGATTCCCTTCCCGGAACTCGTGACGCTGGCAAGTAAGTACCTGGGCCGCGATGTTAGCGATGACGAAATTGTCGTCGGCATGCGCAATGCGTGTGGAATGGGGCGGATGGGGGCGATGACGCGTGCAAGGTTGGAGGCGGCTCTGGCACGGGCGCGCGAGGTCGTCGAGTAGACCGAACGCGAACGCTGGGAGTGAGAGTCTCGGCACGAAGACCCGTCCGAACCTTGACCGTGATCGGGCAGTCGGCGCCATTTCGAACGCGCGCGAGAACGTCACGCCTCCCCTCCTGCTGACTAGTGTCCTGATTCCGAAGTTCCTAGCCACATCGCTGCTGGACGTCGACCGTCCGTTGGCAGAAGCGCTGGATTGACGCCAGGATGTCGTCGGCGGATTTGGTCCATCGGAAAGGCCGAGGATCCGCGTTCCTGGCGTCGATGTAGGTGGTGATCGCCGTCTCCAGCTCTCTGACGGAGCGGTGTGTGCCCCGCCTGATCTGATCGTCGGTCAACAGCGCGAAGAAGCGCTCGACCTGATTGATCCATGATGCCGAGGTCGGTGTGTAGTGCGCCTGCCAGCGCGGGCGTCGAGCAAACCAGCCCCGGATCAGCTTGGTCTTGTGGCTCGATGCGTTGTCCATCACGACGTGCACATCCAGATCGGCCGGGACATTCTTCTCGATCATATCGAGGAAGCGCCGAAACTCAGTGGCGCGGTGGCGGGCCATGCACTTGCCGACGATGGTTCCAGCCTTGATGTCGAGCGCGGCGAACAGCGACGTCGTGCCATGCCGCTTGTAATCATGGGTACGGCGCTCCGCCTGCCCCGGGCGCAGCGGGAGGATTGGCTGTGTGCGGTCGAGCGCCTGCACCTGCGACTTCTCGTCGACACAGAGCACCACGGCTCGCTCCGGCGGATTGAGGTAGAGCCCGACGATGTCACGCACCTTGTCGACGAACAGCGGATCGGTCGACAGCTTGAAGGTCTCGCTGCGATGCGGCTGCAGCGAGAAGGCTTTCCAGATCCGCTGCACCGTCGAGGGCGCCAGCCCCGATGCGCGTGCCATGCCGCGTGAGCTCCAGTGCGTCCTCCCGACGGGAAGCGTTTCCAGCGTCGTCGTGACGACGTCGGCGACCTTCTGGTCTGTGACGGTTCGCGGCGCGCCGGTGCGTGGCTCGTCCAGGAGACCGTCGAGGCGCTTCTCCGCGAAACGCCGCCGCCAGGTCGTGACCGTCACGCGGGTGATGCCGAGCCGGTCCGCGATCGCCAGGTTGCTGACGCCTTCGCCCGCCAGCAGCACGATCTCAGCGCGCATGGCATCAGCGCGGGCTACCTTGCGTCGCCGGAGCCGGGACGCCAGCTCGGCCGCCTCTGCCTCCGACAACTCAATCGCGACCGCCCTCGGTGTCGCCACGCTATCGCCTCCTGCACATCAGAAGGCCAGCGAATCACAGCCGCAGCTGAGTGCCTAGTAATTTCTCGGTCAGGACACTAGCGAGAAGATACATTACCGCTAGTGAGAGCGGAGAGGAAGGTCAGCCTGGGTCAGGTCCTTGTGACGCGCGCCGGTCGCACTCTGACGGTGCAGCCTTCTGATCTGATGACGATGTAGTCGCCTCGCATTCCGCGCTCGATAGCTTGGACGACGCCGGACCGCTCGACCAGATCATCATTGCTGCCGGTGACGAATGTCACCCTTTCACCTTTCTTGAACCCGGACGGTGCTTCCATCACGCTAGTCTTTAAGTTTGCCATATCAGCCTCCCTTCGAACCTGATTCCGGCATTTTCGCCCATCTCGGTTGATATACTCAGGTGCTTGCAAACGGCCGTCTGCGACGCGTGCGTGCAACGACCCTATTCCCTTGCTCCTCACGCGGTAGCAAAAGGGTCGAGCAGTCACCAGTCGAACAAGTGCCTTCTGACACTAGCACACTCCATAGCCCCACCTCGTCAGTCGCTTGGTAGGTAAGCGAGGGGCACGGCGCACATGCGTGGAGCGTCGTCCAGCTTCAGCACGCTCCAGAGATTGAAGCACATGCTCGGCTTCCACGGTGTACCAGGGCCTCCAACCGAACAAACGCTAAGCGACAACCTGACCTTCACGCCGGAATATATCTCCCGCCTGTCCGTAATTTGCATACGCTTGCCATCTGTGCCGCGAGCTTGACCGAAGATGGCCGGGGGCACCGGCGACGAGGTGTCGAGGGCTACTTTATACTTTCCGGGATAACCTCGAGCTGCAAGGTCGGTTCTCCACGGGGGGTCGAGCAGCATTTCACTGAAAGCATCTTCCGCCTTCGAGCCCCATGCTGACTGCGCTTCCCACACGATGCGATACCACAAGGTGGCAAACTCTCTCGCCCTCAACGCTTCTTCAGTGAATAGTATCGTCGTCCTAAACCGGGGTTCATTTCCGGTGACGCTGTTTTCCTCAATCTTTGCCTCGAACAGGCTCGGCTTGAGCAGCGTTCCCGTCGGACTGATGTTTGTAAACATCGACATGGTTATCCCTTTGTCGCTTCTAAATTAAGCTTCAACCCAATCGTTGCTGTCAGAAGATCATGCACGCCGACTTATCAATCGCGATCGACCATAACCGGTGGTACTACGTATAAGTACCCCCATTCACCACACGAACCATTCATTCAGCAAAGTAGGCAGAACGCAGCGCCACCCGTATTGTCGAGCTCACAATCACTCGGGTGCGGCTATGTCCCTTACAAAGAACCCGATTCACGCTGCCATCGCCGCCGGCGTTCCGGCCGATCTGCTGCTGCCGATCGCGCCACCGACAGGCGCACGCGGCGATAGCATCAAGCCAGAATCCATGGGGAAGGCGCCGGCCAGGTTCGAGGGCAAATTCTGGCAGGTGCTCGGCGACTGGCAGAACGGGATTGATCGCCCGTGGCTCGACGCCTGCGCCGTCGCCGGCGCGAACGTCGGATTGCGGCTCGGTCTGCCGCACGAGACGCTCGGGCCCATCCTGGCGATCGACCTCGATTTCGCACCAGGTCGCGAGCCGTTGCGCGCGACCGCGGTCACCGCGGCCGCCGACAGCCTGATCGATAACCACCTGGTCGACGCCGTAGTGCGCTCGACCGTACCATATCGCGCGCTGCTGCTCGTGCGCCTGCCGCCTGGCGCTGATCCTGGCCGCAAGGTGCAGTGGAAACTCGCCTGCCCGGGGGGTTCAAAAATCGAGCTCTTGGCGCTCGGCCAGCAGGTCGTCGTCGGCGGGACGCACGCCAGCGGCAACGCCATCACATGGACGGCCTCTGGTGGCGGTCCGGAGGCTGCCTTTCAGCCTAGCGCTTTACCGGTGCTACCGAGCCGCCTCGCGGTTTTAAATCTAGTCGAGGCGATACTGCGTGCGCTCCGGATTGATCACGACCTAGGCGTGGTATCGCGAACCATCACGACCGGGCGCGGTCACACGCCTCGCATGGTCGAGGATCTTGCACCGCCAAACGTCGCCGCCGTTATCGACCTGCTCGATCGCCTGCCGAACCCGGCCAACACCGACCGCGCGACGTGGATCGCCGTTATGTTGGGGGCCAAGGGGTGCATCGACGGGCTCGAGGCGCGCGGCGACCTCACCGATAACGGAGCAGAATCAATCCGCGACGCGGCGTGCCGATGGGCTGCACGCTGGCCGCACGCCGAGGGGCTCGAGGCAGAACTCGACAAGTGGAACGCCGACTGGTCAACCCGCGACTCGCCGCTCGCGGGCTGGGGATCACTTGATCGGCTGGCAGCTGACAAGATCCCGGGATGGCGCGCCGCGCGCGCTGCCGACGAGTTCGACGAGATCAGTGACGAGCCAGAGCGCGCTCACCTCTGCTCCGCGGGTGACCCTAATTGGACCTCCATGCTGATGCGCGGGAAGGACTCCAAGGATGGTAGCCTTGGTGTTATCAAAGGAAATCTTCCCAACGCAGTGAGGGCTCTGCGGCATTCACCCGATTGGGCAGGCAAAATCGCATATGATTGCTTTGCTGATCGAACGATGTTGCGTTCCGCTCCGCCTTGGTGGTCAGAGCGAGAGCCTTTCAGACCTTGTCATCTGAAAGACGTTGATGTTTCCCGTGTCTCAGAGTGGCTCGTGTCAAACGATGTCCCTGTGAAAAGCGACCTGGCACGCGAAGCCATCAGCATAGTGGCCGCTGATCAGAAGTTCCACCCCGTACGGGAATATCTCGCGGCGCTTAAGCCCGCGACACGTCCCCGCATTGACACGTGGCTAGTTGATCACCTCGGCGCCGAAGATACGCCGTTCAACCGGGCCGTCGGCCGCGCTTTCCTGATTTCGGCGGTCGCGCGGGTTATGCAACCGGGCTGCAAGGTCGACACGGTGCTGATCCTCGAGGGCCCGCAAGGTCTGAGGAAGTCCACTGCATTCGAGGTTCTCGCCGGAGGATGGTTTACAGATCACATGCCAGATTTGGCGAACAAGGATGCTGCCGTTCAGCTACAAGGCGTCTGGATCGTCGAGTTCGCAGAACTCACCAATCTGTCCCGATCCGACGCCAATACGGCAAAGAAGTGGTTCAGCACCTCTGTCGATCGTTTTCGCCGCCCCTATGGACGGATCGCCGAGGATGTTCCGCGGCAATGTGTGTTCGCCGGCACGGTGAACCCGGGTGGCGGTGGTTATCTAATTGATGAAACGGGTAACCGTCGCTACTGGCCCGTGACCTGCGGGATCGGCTTCCAACCGCACGAGATTATCGACGCGGAACGGCTCGGTGAAGCACGAGACGAACTGTGGTCGGATGCGTATGCGGCATTTCTCGCCGGCGATCCCTGGTGGCTGTCGGCTGACATGGAGATCGCGCAGGTGCAGGTGGTCGGCCTACGCATGGAGACTGACGTCTGGGAGGAGCGAGTAACAACATTCTTGGGTGAACGAACAGAGACGACCACCGACGAAATCCTCATACACGCATTGAACCGGCCCACTAGGGATTGGACCAAAGGCGACAGTATCCGCGTCGGTCGGATTATAGCGACGACAGGTTGGCGACGGGTTCAACGCTTTCGGGATGGCCGTAAGGTGTGGGTTTATGTAGCGCCCGCTGATTGGGTGACTTCACAAGCCGACGATGCCGGTCGGTTCGACGCCATGAGTGGTTAGGAGGCAGATCGAGCGCGGTTTCGCGATGTCGCCTCAGGCGCAGGGTAGATCACCAATAACCATACACCCATACCTAAGTCATCGTAAGACCACTTGACGCGGACGTCACCCTATCGAGTAACCATGTCACCAGCTGTTTTGTACAGAGCTATGATCTCTGATCTGGTAGTTTATTTTATACGCCCGCCTGTATACACCCCCGCGTACGACAGGCCGGTGAATTGGTGGATGTGGTGACTCTCAGTTGTCGGCATTTATAAGTAAGCGTGACAACCAGTGTTCCGCATGAAGTGTTATCTTCGAAGTTCCTTCCACTTGAACCGAATGGTATGATCGTCAACGTCGATTGGAATGGTGAATTTCCACATGAGCTCCTCTGCACCCGGCCTGTTTTCCGTGAGCTGCAACAACAGGGCTGGTCTGAGCTGTTTTGCCGCAGCGTCGGGTTTCGACCTTCTGTGTCGACACCCTGGCGATGCGCGTTCGGGGTAGGGGGAGGTCAAAAGTCCAAATGGATTCGGCCTTCCAAGCCGCGTTAGCCAGGCACACGCAGAGTCGCAAATGGGCAGGATTTTGCTGAAACAGGCGTTAATTTACAATTAGAAGTTGACAAGGTGCAGCATGTCCCGACGTCCGATCCCGACTCACCTGAAACTCGTAACGGGAAATCCTGGCCGCCGGCCGCTGAACAAGCGGGATGTGGCGCGCGCCAAGGCGTTGACCCAGTCGCGACCGGCCGCTCCCCCTCACCTCTCGACGCGCGCAAAACGCGCCTGGACCCGGATGTTGAAGCTCCTTACCGGAGCCGGCGTCATCGAGGCGACAGACGCGCTCGCGCTCGAACGCCTGTGCGAGACCTACGCCGAGATCCTCGACGCTCAGGATCGCCTTCTCGAGCGAGGTAGCCGCACATATGAGACCACCAGCGTCGCCGGCGGCCGCATGGTGCGGGCCTACCCTGAGGTGGCGATGCTTGCGGACGCCGATCGCCGCTTCAAAAGCTACTTGGTGGAAATGGGCATGACCCCGGCGGCCCGCTGCAAAGTCGGCGGCGGCAACTCCGATCCCGACGAAACCAACCTGGGCGGCTACTTCAGCTGAAGGCGTCGCGTATATCGCGCTCGATGGCGGCACTCCGCGCGATTTATACCCTTGCTTTCGGGGACGCTTTACCCGCAGGTACGACCCGCGACGCTGTTGACGCAGCGCCGCGGATCTAACCAAGCACGAGGATGAGTCATGCAAGGCTGCAATTCTTCTACCACGTCCGGCGCTCAGGACGAGAAGCCCGAGAATAACCCTGAGGCGTTTTTGGAGCGGGTCCGCGCCGCCGCCCGAGAGGATGGGCCTGACTGGCTATGGGACATGCTGCTTACGGCCCGCAGATCCCCTGCAGCGCGTCGCCGGCTTCCTACTGCCCTTGCACGACGTGCTTCCAAGTTACCGCAGCCGGTGGCCGACGTGGTCCACGGAGGTCGACCTTCAGGGAAGCAGATCGCCGACCTGCACCTCTTTGATCGCTTTCGGATCAAAGGCCTTGACTGCGGGGCAGTGTGGCAAAGGCGAGCGTGTAACGCAGCTGGTATCGAGGGGGGCTTTCGACGAGCCCCTGCGAACAAGCTACGTCTCGGCCTAGCTGTGCATTGAAGTTATTTTCGACAGCGAGGGAGTTGACTGTCTTTAACGAACGACGTCGGGCGGTCCGGCAGACATCCAATCGGGAATGGTCGATTCCACAACGCGACCAGCGGCGCGGTCGAGATAGCGGTCTAGGTCCTCGCGCAGGTATACGACTCGGCCGACGGTGAGCGCGACAGGCTCGGGGAACCGGCCTGCGCGACGCTCCGTGTTGATGGTCGACACGGAGAGTCCGACGTAGGCGGCCGCCAGACCCTCTCGGAGGCCGCGCGGCCAATCAGGTAGCACCAGCCCGTATTGCGAAATCTGTAAAGGTCCATCCGGTGAATCGATCAAGCGCGGCATCGTAGCTCCTGGACATGCTCCGCAACCTATAACTCAAAGAATTTGGCGGACCACCAGCTTAACGAGGCCCACCGAGCCAACGCCAGATGGCCCACACGTCGGGTAGGTCTGTTCGACCCTTACGAGACGATCGGCACCTGGTCGGAGTTAGGTGTACCGCAGCTCCGGAGTAGATGGGCCGTTTACCTACTGAGTATGCTTGCGCGGCGTATATTCGCGATCAGGTGGTGCGCGTGGGTGTTTTCTCGACTCTATTCGCGCCGGATCGATCGACCCGCGCCGAGCGGATCGAGCCTCGGGTGTCTAACGCCTCGCCGGAGAACCCGTCGACGCCGCTTAGCAACCCGGCAGACTGGCTGCTCGACCTCTACGGAGGTGGCGAAACCGTCGGGCCGTTGGTAACCGAGCGGAGCGCTATGGCGGTCGGCGCTGTGTTCCGATCCGTGTCGCTGATCTCGGGCGTGATCGCCGGCTTGCCGCTGAACGTCTACCGCGACGTGGTCGGCCAGGGTCGCGTCGAGGCGAAGCAGCACCGGCTTTATCCGCTGCTGCATCACGCACCGTTCCCGAACCGGCCCATGACCTCGTTCACCTGGCGCGAGCTCTGGGGTGTAAACTTTCTTCTATGGGGGAATCACTTCTCGATCATCCGATACGACGGCGCAGGTCGGGTGATCGGTTTCGAGTATATCCCGCCATGGAACGTCTACATCGCGCGCCGCGCCGACCGCACGAACATGTACCGATGCACCCTCGAGGACGGTTCGTTCGAGTGGGTGCAGGGCGAGGACATGATCCATATCCCGGGGCTGTCGTTCGACGGTATCCGGGGGCACAGTGTGGTGCGGATGCACGCGCGCCAGTCGATCAGTCTCGCCGGCGTCCTGCTGCAGCAGAAGGCGCGGCTGCACGAGACCGCGGCGCGCCCATCCGGCATGGTGACGCTGCCGCCGAACATGGACAAGGCCGCGGCGGCGCGGTTCGACGCCTACTTTAACGCGGCATTCACCGGCCGGCACAACGCTGGCAAGCCCTACATCGCCGATAACGGGTCCGAGTGGACGCCGTTTCAGATGTCCGAGGAAGACCTCGGCACGATCGCGGCGATGCAATACACGAACGCCGATATCGCGCGCTTCTTCGGCGTGCCGCCGCACATGATCGGCGAGGCCTCGAATACGTCGGCATGGGGCTCGGGTATCGAGCAGCTGACGATCGGCTTCCGGATCTTCACGCTCGAGCCGCACCTGCAGCGGATCGAGCACGAGCTGAACATGAAGCTATTCGCCGGGTCCGACGCCTTCGCGGCGTTCGATCGCGACGCGCTGCTCGCGATGGACGCCGCCGCCATGGCCGCGATCGCGCAGACGCGCATCAACTCGGGACTCATGACGCCGAACGAAGGCCGCCGGAAGCTGCACATGCCCGACGTCAAGGGTGGCGACCTGGCGTACATCAACTCGACCATGATCCCGCTCGAGCAGGCGATGAAGCCGAAGCCGGCGCCGGTCCCGCCGAAGCTGCCCGAGCCCGCTACGCCCGCGTAGAAATAAGCCGGACCAGATAACGCAGCGAAGTAGCCGCGCGGCTTACCTCACCAGTATCTTTGCGGGGCCACACCCCGCGCCGACGCGCGCCAAGCCGGAGACCACAAGATGCGTTCCAAGGAACTCCGCGCGCAGCGCGCAAAGATCGTCACCGAGGCGCAGGCGCTCATCAGCAAGGACGGCCTCACTGTCGAGGAGAACGCGCAGTTCGATGCGATGATGCTGCAGGCCGAGAACCTGCTCGCGCAAATCGACCGCATGGAACGCGCCGACACCGAAGCGGCCGCGATCGCCGAGCGCGACTTCCGAAACAGCCGGAACACTGGCCGAAGCGCGGACGAAGAGGCCGAGGCGCGCATCGCCGCCAACCGAGCGTTCGGGAACTTCCTCCGCTTCGGAATGGCGCACTTGTCCCCCGAGGATCGCACGATCGCGCAGCGCGCGCTTTCGCCCGTGCGCGCCGCACTCGCGGAAGGTACCGGCGCGGCTGGCGGCTACACAATCCCGCAGGGCTTCTACGACCAGCTGACCGACGCGCAGAAGGCGTACGGCGGCATGCTGACCGGTGGCGCGTCGATCATCGACACGGAGACCGGCAACACGCTTCCAATGCCGACTTCGAACGACACGAACAACGTCGGCGCGCTGCTCGCCGAGAATACCCAGGTCACGACGCAGGACGTGAACTTCGGCGTGATGTCGCTCGGCGCCTACACCTTCACTTCGAAGCTGGTGCTCGTCTCAAATCAGCTGCTGCAGGATTCCGCATTCGACCTCGGAACCTGGCTGTCGGGCAAGCTCGGCACGCGCATCGCACGCGCGCTGAACAACTATTTCACGGTAGGCACGGGTCAGGCAGGCGGTCAGCCGTTCGGCATCGTCCCGGCCGCGGTCGCCTCAGGTGCCACCGTCACCGGCGCTACCGGCGAGACGACCTCGCTGATCTACGACGACCTCGTCAACCTCGAGCACGCGGTCGATCCGGCATATCGCCAGAACGGCAAGTTCATGTTCAACGACGCCGTGCTGAAGATCCTCAAGAAGCTCAAGGACGGCTACGGGCGCCCGCTTTGGCTATCTGGGATTGGTGTCAAAGAGCCGGACACCATCAACGGCTACCCCTACCTGATCAACCAGTCGATGCCGGTGCCTGCCGCGAACGCCGTATCGATGGTGTTCGGTGACATGTCCTCCTACATGATCCGCCGCGTCGCGGGCACGCAGCTGCTCCGTATGACCGAGCGATACGCCGACTACAATCAGACCGGGTTCCTGGCATTCCAGCGGTGGGATGGCACGCTGCTCGACGCCGGCACGCACCCGGTGGCGGCTTTCCAGCAGTCGGCGACCTGATCTCGACCAGCTGAACGATGCGGCGCCTCCGGAAACGGGGCGCCCCATTCGCTGCAGCGGCTTGAGACTCTAGCCCGAAGCGCTCGCGACGCACCTGGCGACATGAAGCGGGATTGTAAGCCCCGCGCGGGCATCACCGGAGCACCACCGACATGCCGAGCACGACGGGTTACCAGGCCGGCTTTGAAGCCAACAACGTACTCGTTTCCTACGCGGTGGAGTCCTCGTGGGGCGTCGTGCCGACCGTCCCATTCACCGCGATCCGGCTTATGAGCGACAGCCTCGCGGCGACGAAGAAGCGCGATCGGCCGACCGAGCTCAATACGACCGGCGTCGTGTCCGCGGCGATCACCACGCAGGTCACGGCCGGCGGGCAGATCTCGTTCGCGATGTCCTACGGCACCTACGACGATTGGATCGCGTCGGGCATCAAGGGCACCTGGCAGGCGCCCGTCGCCATCGCAGGCGTGGCGGGCGACATCGTCGCGACGTCGGGCGTGAACACGCTCACCAGTGCCACGGCGGGCAAGTTCACGGGGATCGCAGCCGGTCAGTATATCCGCACCTTCGGCTTCACGAACGCCGCGAACAACGGTGTTTTCCGCGTCGTCACCGCGTCGGGAACCTCGCTCACCCTGGCCGGCGCGAATCTCGTGACGGAGACGCCGTCCGGCACCGCCGCGCAGATCCGTGCGTCGACCATCGTCAACGGCCTGGCCGTGTCGACGCTGTTCGTGCAGAAGGCGTTTTCGCCGACCGTGTACCTGAACTACCCGGGCAGCTTCGTGTCCGACCTGCAGCTGACCGGCGGCACCGGCAAGTTCATCTCCGGCTCGTTCACGCTGCTGTCGCAGAACGAAGTCCAGGCGGTGACGAACTCGTCGACCGGCTCCGTGGTGGCCGCGCCGACCGGTCGCGTGAACGACCCCGTCGGCGGCTTCAAGGGTGTGTTCCTGAACGACGCGCTCATCTCGACCGTGGTCGATAGCTTCACCGTCGAGGTCACCTCGAACGGTGCGGCGCAGGAGTTCGGCGTCGGCAGCGCAGCCGCGCAGGGGATGATCGTCGGCCTGCTCGAGGTGAAAGGCACGGTGAAGGTCTACTTCAAGGACTTCTCGCTCTACACGCTATTCGCGCTCGAGACGGCGGGGAACCTGGCGTTCGTGTCCGCGGACAACACGGGCGCGGCGTATGTGATCTCGATCCCGGTCTGCAACCTGATGAACCCGAAGGTCGTCGCCGGCGGCCAGAACCAGGCGGTCATGGCCGAGTTCACCATCGAAGGGAACCCGGATCCGCTCGGTCGTGTGATCCGCATCGATCGCTTGTCCGCCACATAAACTTCCGCGAGGGTTGCACCACCGGTAATCTGTATAAGGGGGTCAGCGGGATCGGGCACCGCTGGCCCGGGACAAACAACAGTGGTGATTTCGTGATGACCGACTCGGAAAAAGCCGCCGCGGTTAAGCGGCTCGTGTCGCGGGTCTTGGAAGTAATCGCCGCCGAAGATCCAAACGCCGAAGCACCTCATGTCCTTGCTCAGACGCTCGGATCGCTCGTCGGCATCGTGGACACAACCTTCAAGGCAAACGGAAAGTTTTTCGCGGAGGTCGTGACAGTCGCAACTATCGCGATGAGCGCGCAGCGCTAAGCTTTCTACGGAAGCTTTGTGACCGTGCCATCGATAAACATGCGGACACGTTGTGAGTCAGTGCGGCTCTGAGAGTCCCGGAATCCAAATCCAGTCGCTAGTATAGTCGTGCCGGTTTTCGGGTGGGGAGCGTAATGTCCGATTACGTCGTAACGCAGACCTACACCATGGACGACCAGCTGTCGGCAGCGGCCGACCGGATGACTGCGGCTGTCGACAATCTCGGAACGACGGTCGACGCGACCGAGCAGAAAGTGACGAAAGCCGGCTCGAGTGCAAACGTGCTCAAGGGCCGCTTCGACGACGTCACGAAATACAGCACGCAGCTTGCCACCGCGCTTCGCACCGCCGCGGCCGCGCAGGCGACGCTCGACGACGACATGGCCCGTGGCAGCACCACGGCTGACGAAGCGTCGCGGGTCATGGAAGCGCTTGCGACTAAGGTCGCCACGGCGCAGGCGAAACTCTTGGCGGCGCAGGAAGCCGCGGCCGGGCTTGGTTCGGCCCTGCAGACGCAGGGCACGCAGGCCGGAGCCGCGGCCTCGGCGATCGACGGCACCTCCGCGGCGCTGCAGCGCGCCGCAGCGAACCAAGCCGCCCTGACAGCCGCCACGCGCCCGGACGCCACGAAGGCGGCCAGCGCGGCAACCGCCAGCTGGACCGACATCCTCGGCCTGAACGCCGCGCAACTGCGCGAGTGGTCGGCCGGCGTGGTGGCAGCGAACACGAACGCGGTCGACTCGATCGGCAAGGTGAGCTCGGCATATGCCAGCCAGACCGACGCGGCGCGCGCGGCCGCCGAGGCGCAGGTGACGCAGTCGCAGGCGGCCATCAACGCCGCGACCGGCGTGAACACGTCGAAAACCTATAACACCGGTGTGTCGGGTGCGCAGACCTCGACCTCGTTCCAGAGCGACAATGAGGCGGCGTATCAAGAGCAGTTCGCCGCCGCGGCGACCGATGCGGACAAGCTGCGCGCATCGCTTGTGCCACTCTACGCGCTCGAGCAGCAGCGCGACGCCGAGATCGCAAGAGCCACTGGCGCGCAAGCGGCGGGGATCATCTCGCAAGGGGAAATGACGGAGGCCGTCGGCCGCGCGAACTCGACGTTTAAGGACGCCTCGGCCGCGATCTCCGACACGGCCGAGGCAACGCAGGTTGCCGGCTACGTGTGGCGTGACGTCGGCGACCAGGCCCATAAGTTTTTCGACCAGATCGTCGCGGGGGGTTCGGCGCTCAAGGCGGCCGAGTTCCAGCTGCCGCTCATCATACAGGAGCTCGGAGGGTTCAAGAGCACCTTGTCGATCGTCGGCGACGCGCTGCTCGGTCCGGTTGGTATCGTGCTTGGTCTCGGGACAGCGGTCACTGTTCTCGGCGCGCTGGCGCTCGGCGCCGAAAATACGGAGTCCCGGCTCGATAAGCTGTCGACGCAGCTGCGTGCCACCCGCACCGACGCCGCCGCGATGGCGACCGAAGTGAACAGCGCTGCCCGCCTGGCGAGCACGAGCGACCCGAGCCTGTCGAACAGCGATGCGCGCACCGCGGCGACGACGATCGCCGCCGAGCCGGATTTCACCGGCACCACCGCGCAGCTGGCCGCGCTGCTCGCCGTGGCGAAGAACGTGTCCGAGGTGTTCGGCGTCGATATGACGGACGCGGCGAAAACCGTCGCAACTGCCATGGCCGACCCGGCGCAGGAGGCGCAGGATCTCGCCGACAAGCATTTCCCGGCGATGTCGCAGGCGCTCGCGACGACGGTGAAGAACCTCGAGGACACCGGCGACAAGGCCGGCGCCGCGAACATCGTTCTGCAGGCGCTGTCCACCGGCACGGCCGGTGCGACCGAGCACATCACGCCGCTGCAGAAGGCGCTCGAGGATCTGCACAAGGCGTTCGACCCGGTGGCGACAGACGGCCGCACGCTCGGCGAGTCGCTCGGCAAGCAGGTGGCGGACGCGGCTGCAACGGCGATCGAGGGTGTCTCGAGCCTGGTGTCGTGGCTCGATCGGCTCGAGAACTCCGCGCAAAGCCACACTCGGTCGGCGTTGTCGCTGGTGACGCCGACCGTCGCCGGCGCGCTGCCGCAGGCGAACGGCATGGCGCCGACCATGAATATCGGTCCGGACGGCACGACGGCCACCGGTTCCGGTGCGACCGGCCTTCTGCAGATCATGCCGAGCAGCGCCGGAGGGAACGACATCACGACGACACTCGGCAACATCAACGCCGGAATCTCCATTCTTAATGACGACCTGAAGGCCGAGGGCGGAAATCTCTCCGCGGCCCTTGCCGACTTTGGCGGCTATTCGAAGAACAAGGATGGCACGCGGAACAAGGATCCGTCGGGTTACGTGGCGAGCGTCCAAGGTCAGGATATATCGACGCTAGACCCGTCGATCCGCGACGCGATCACGGCCGCGGCGAAAGATGCCGGCACTGGCAGCGATGCGACGATCCTCGAAAAGCTGGCGCTACAAGAGTCCGGCGGCCACCAGTTCAGCACCACTCCCGCGACGCCGAAGGCGGCTACGGCCACGCCCGCGGCCACGTCTGCCTTCGGCGTGACGAACACTGCGGACAGCCTCTCCGACCAGGCCGACAAGCTGAAGGCGTCGCAGCCGGACCTCGATCAACAGAAGCAGGCGATCGAGGATCAAATCGCGCTCTACCAGAAGGCGACTGACTCGACGCACGATTACTCGGCGCAGATCGCCGTGCTGCAAGGCAAGGAGTCTGATCTGCTCGACCCGCAAGCGAAGATCACCCGCGGCCTGACCGACCAGCTGGCGCCGCTCACCGCCGCAGCCGGCTACACCCGCACTCTGGCCGACGTGCAGAATCAGTTCGTGCTCGCCGCGCGCGCCGCTGGGACGGCTGTCAACGACAACGACCTGACCGAGGCGCAGGCCGCCAAGGCGAAAGAGCTCGCGCAGGGATACGACGACGCGACGGCCGCGCTGAACCGCCAGCTGACCGCGCAAACGGCCACCTTGCCGCTATACGAGCAGGGCGGCGAGGCGATTCAGCACGCGACCGATTACCAGACCGCCTATACCTCCGCGCTCGACGACTTTCAGCAGGGGTCGCCGGCGTTCGTCAAAGCCGTGCAGGACCGCACCACCGCGCTTGACGCGCTGAACACCGTCCAGGCGCAGCAGAAGGTCGCCGGCCAGGTGGGCGACGACGAAGAACAAATCAAGGTGCTGCAGACCGAGACGGTAACGATCGGCACAAACGCCGACGCGCGCGCCGTGCTCCTGGCCCGGATGCAGGCCGAGTACCAGATGCACCAGCAGTTCGGCGCGATTCTGCCGGCCGAGGCGCAAAAGTATATCGACCTGCAGGGCGCCGTGGCGCAGACGAGCGCCACGTATCAGCACCAGCAAGAGGTCATGTCGTCGCTGCAGAGCGACTTCTCGAGCATCGCGACCACGGTCGGCGACGACGTCACCCAAGCGTTCGTCTCCGGCTCGGGCGCCGCGGTTAATTTCGGCTCGATCATGTCCGGCATCGAGACGCAGATCGTCGAGATGATCCTGAAACTCGCCGTCCTGAATCCGCTGATGAACAGCCTGTTCGGCGGCAACGCGGCGACCCTGTCGGATGTCGGGAGCCTGCTCGGCTCGACAGGCCTGTCGAGCGGTTCGAGCACCGGGTCGAGCTCCGGCGGTGTCGGTAGCGTGGCGAGCTCGGGCGGTTCGCTGCTCAGTCTCGGCGGCCTGTTCGGTGGCGGCAGCAGCATCGCCGGGATCCTCGGAACTGGCCTATGGGGCGGCACGGGGACGGCGCTTAGCACCGCTGGCATGTCCGCAGGGCAGTCGGCGCTTGTCTCGACGGCTGGTAGCAGTGTCGGGCTCGGCGGGACGTCGATACCGAGCACGGTCACACTCGGGGGCTTGCTCGGCGGCACTGCGGCCGGCTTCGGTGCCGGCTCGCTACTGAACAGCTTGGACGGCGGCAACAGCACCACCGGCACCCTCGGCAGCGGCGTCGGGTCCCTGGCTGGCGCGGCAATCGGCTCGATCATCCCTGGCGTCGGGACGCTGATCGGGGGCGTCGCCGGCGGCTTGCTCGGGAGCCTCGGCGGCCTGTTCAGCGGCCCGAAGAAGAACGCCTACGCGAACGACCAGATCACGACGGCGGACGGCGAGTTTTCGCAGGGCATTGTGCAGTCGCAGATCACCGACCCGAATACGGCGGCGATCCTGGCCCAAATGACCGCGACGAACGCGATCCTGAAGGCCGCCGGGATCACGATCACGGCGAAAACGGGGAACGGCATCGCGGGCGACGTCGGGTCGGGCGTGAAGGGGCTCGATCAGCAGGCTTCGTTCGACGATGTCGTCGGCCGAGTCAATTACAATTCGAGCGATGCGAACGAGCAGCAAGGGCTTAACGACCTCGTTAACTCGACGCCGCCGGCGACCGCGGCCGCGCTGCAGTCGACGCTAACATCGCTCGCGACCATGGTGACGACGCTTGATGCGCTTAACGTATCAGCGTCGAAGTTTAACACTGATGGGACGGTGGTCGTCGGTGCGGTGAACGGCTACTCCGGGAACTTCGCGAAGCTGCTAAACACACTCGACGGGCAGTCGCTTTCGACGAGCACTTTGCAGACGCTTGTCGGCGATATCGTCAGCCTCGAGAACGTGTTCGATGGCCTCGGCGTCTCGTTTTCGCATTTCAACGCCGACGGTACCGCGCTGGTGTCGGCGATCACAGGCTATTCGGGCATCACCGCGACGGCGTTGAACAGCCTTGTCGGGAAATCGTTCAATCAAAGCGATCTGACCGCGCAGTTTCAGGCGATCGTCACGTTCACGCAGACGACGATCCCGGACCTGCTCAAAGAGACCATTGCCGGGGTGCCCGATTTCCAGAACACGCTTACCGCGCTTCGGACGTCGTTCGCCAACGCTGAGGCGCAGGCGGCGAGCTACGGCCTTTCGGTCGACGACCTGAAGGCGAAGGAAAGCGAGCTCGATCAGCAGGAGTACGATAACGCGCTTACCGCGACCCGCACGCAAAACACGTCGCAGGTGGCGAACTACGATTCTGCGATTGGCGACAAGCAATCGGCCGACCTGATTAACTTTGACCAGTCCGCGGCGCAGCAGGAAGCGGCGCTCGATCAGTCGTGGGCTGATATCTTCCCTGACACCTATAAGACCATGCAGGAGTACCAGAACCAGGTCGGGCAGCTGAACCAGACGCTCGCGGCCGAGCGGACGTCGATCGCTAACGAGAACGCGGCGGCCGTGGCGGGTGACGTGTCGAAGCTGGTAGCCTACGCGAACGGCTTGGCGACCTCATCGGCGTCCCCGCTGTCGCCGCTCGATCAATACAAAGCGGCGAAATCGCAGTACGATACCACGGCGCAGGCGGCCGAGGGTGGCGATTACACCGCGATTACGGAGCTGCAGGCGGCGGCGACGACGTTCCTTAGCGCCAGCCAAGCGGTGAACGGCGGCGGCATTGGCTACTCGCAAGACTTCTCGAGCGTCGAGAACGCGCTGTCGGATGTCGGCAACACCTCGAGCGACGCTCTGACGAACAGCTATGTCGGGGCGCAGGTGGCCGATCTCAAAGACTCGCTGGTCGACCAGCTGCAGCAGCTTCGGACGGCGGTCGGCCAGGTGAGCACCGAACTCGCGCAGCAGACGCGCGTCCAGGCGGCCGCATGACCGACGTTCCGACGTTCTCGGGCCAACTGCCTAGGTTGAGTCGTACCCTCAACCGGCGGTTGGATGTACGGAATGGGCCGGGAGCGGACAGACCGCTTGCGGGCAATCAGGACAAGAAGCAGACATTGGGGTTCCGGTAGCAACCGAACCGAAGCTGCATTTCAAGCTCAGCGTTTGAGGGCATGGTGTCGATTGTCATGCAGACAACGCCAGGGGTGAACGGTCGCAGAACACTTGACTGCAGGACCGGCCTTGACGGTCGACGAACTGCGTCGTCGATCGGCTCAAGGATAGGCTGGTACTACTCCCAACATCCCGTTGCTATGCACAAGCGACTGTTTGTGCATGCCTGGATTCAACGCGCGAGTGCTGAGACCATGCCGAGGCGAGCTTCTGATCACGCTGATTGTCAGGCGGCCGTTATTGCCACCAAGCGCTCAAGCGCGGCGCTTAGGTCCGCCTGGCGATAGGGCTTCTGCAACATCGGGTAGGCCTTGTAGATATCTGAGATACCATCCCTGTTGTAGCCAGTTGAGAAAAGAAACGGCACTCCATGAGCGACGAGTGCGTCGGCTATGGGGTAGCTCTTTTGGCCATTTAGGTTTACATCGAGGATCGCCATATCGATGGTCTCGCTCTCCACCATATCGAGGGCCTGGCTAACCCGTGCTGCAGGCCCGACAACTTTGCAGCCTAGCTCGACCAGTATGTCTTCAAGCACCCACGACACCATAACCTCGTCCTCCACAACAAGAACGCGGCGACCCGACATCTGATTACTCATTGTTCGACCACCCGTCACCATCCGGAAGCGGCATCGCAATCTCGCACGAAACACCGGCCGGAGCGTAAACGAGACGGACTTCGCCGTTGAGCTCTTGAGCCAACCCGCGTTCGATCAAGCGCGAGCCAAAGCCTTTACGTCTCGGTGGTGTAACGGGTGGTCCGCCGCTTTCTTTCCAGAGGAGCCGCATCCCACTTCCCTCGGCAACCGGCTCAACATGCCAAGTTAAGCTGACGAAGCCCGCATTATTTGAAAGAGCGCCATGTTTAGCGGCGTTTGTCGCCAGTTCATGAAACACCATCGCGAGCGATAAGGCTGTTTTAGGCTGTAGCCGAACATCGTCGCCAGCCGCTGTGATGCGCTCTCTATGGACATCATGAAGACCAAACGGCACCAAGATGCGGTCGATAACTTGTCGCAATCCCACACGGTCCCAGGAAGTCCGACCAAGCAAGCCTTGCGCGTTGGAAAGGGCAAGGATGCGACCCTCGAAATCACCGACGATCTGCTCGTCCGCGAAGCCGGCCAGCGTCTGCTTTGCAATGGCCAGTACCGTCGTCAAAGTGTTTTGCGAGCGATGGTTCAGTTCGTCGAGTAGGAAACGTAGGCGCCGCTCCTCCTTCTTGTGTCGGCTAACGTCCATAAGAGAGGCGAAATGCTGGACGACTTCCCCAGCGGAGTTGCGGACCGGGCTGACAAAAACGCTCGCCCAAAAAACGCTGTCGTCTTTGCGTCGATAACGGATCTCGGGATCGTCGCCGTCATGGGGCTGTTCATGAAACATGTTCTCGATTGTCTTCAGCGTGTCAGGGTCGGCACCCTTCGCCATCAGAGAGTTAAAGCTTTGCCCTAAAACCTCTTCTCGGCGAAACCCGGTCAGCTTAAGGAAGCTATCGTTCGTGAAGATAATCGGATTATCGGCTGCTTTTGCGTCCGTGAAAACCATAGCCATTCGTGTTCTGTCCGCAGCAACGACGAATGGGCCGAGATCTTTGGAAAACCCATCTACGTCAGCTTCGGCGTCCTTCTGTTCAGACGATTTGTTGCTTTCCTCCATAAACGCGCTCCTTCGCCCTGTTCGGGTCGGGGTGTGGCTGGAGCCTCCCCTGTTCCTCCTTCTCCAGCAGCCTTAATGCGGCACGGACAACCTCGCTGGAGCTGCGATAACGACCGGAGGCGACCGTCTCAGCAACAAAGCGCTCCAGCTCAGGCGCCAGAGAAACGTTCATCGTCTTCCGAGTAACCATTGAACGACCATCCGCTCGCCCATGTTGTGTGTCAAACCCTGGCCTAACTCTTTTTTGGGACGTCAGGCAAAGTGCTCGGCAAAGCGCCTTCTACATTCAGCCATTACTCCCGTGAGATGCAATCGGCGCGGCTGGACGTGCAGGACCGTGGAGTCGGCATATCGCCGTACCAGCAATCGGCCTTCAACGATCGCCGCTTCGTCTTCGCGGGCGGTCTGCTGGCCGGTGTCTGCCTGAGGTCGCTGCTGTGGGCGCCACCTATTCGCATTGCAATTGCGGGCGTCGGAGCAGCCGTGGTCCTTTGGGGTTTCGCTGTGTGGACCAGCCTGCGGTAGACGACGAGAATCGAGACGCTGGCACGGACACCTTGACGCGGTGGAGTGCGCAAACCCGTTACCTCAATCATCCATCGACTTCGCCGGGCAACTAGGCCTGTCGCTCGCTCCGATCGCTGATGTCCGCTTCCGGGCGACCGGGCGAAATGCCCTTTTGTCTGCTCCGAGGCGCAAAGCGGCAGCCCATCTAATCACTCGCAACCATTGGTTGGGCGCCTATACCGTCTAAGTTACGATGCCGCTGAACTCTGTGAAATCCGAAGACGTGGTTCTCACGGCATGTCCCTCCGGCGCGGCGTATATCCAAGAGCTTGTGCCGTCGCGCTTTCGTTGCAGTTTCACCCAACCCAGAGCTTTCAGGATGCGGCCTACGCGCACCGAGTCGGCTCGTGTCCATTCGCTGAGGCGCTTGCCGATCGCTTCCGAGAGCACTTCGTCGGGAGTGGTTTCAAGGCGCTCGGCTAGGTAGCCGACCACTCGCGGCTCCCACACGTCTTCTTCCCGGCGAAGATCAGCGACGGTTTTCTGCTCGGTCTCCTGACCGTCGGACAACCACCACTGCTCGCCCGAGAGGAACGCCGCATATGCCTCACTCCATAGCTCGTCTCGTGCTGCGCGCAGGCCGGATATGTCGACCTTCTGATTCTTTTCGTAACCGACGCCGCAGGTGACGGGCCAGAATCGGCGGTTACCTGTCTCGTCGCGTAGGTAGCCGATGCCTCCCGGGTTCACAGTGCCTGCGAATATGCACTGCCGGGGGACATCCTCGGTCACCCGACCGTAAGGCCGCCGGAAATTGTCAGTGGCCGTAGAGATGAATCGCTTTGCTACGTTAACGTCGGCGCGCGATATGTCGGTGAGCTCAGCGAGCTCGACGATCCATTTCCCGTGCAGCGCGATCTGCGCATCCTTGCTGTGCATGTCGGGCAGGTGATCGGTGAACCATGCCTGACTCACGAGCACCTCAATCGCCGTGGATTTCAGGAGCCCCTGCGGCCCTTCGAGGATCAGCACCGTGTCGACTTTGCAACCAGGCCGCATGACTCGGGCCACCGCGGAGATCATAAATGCCCGGCCTACGGCGCGGTTATACGAGGTGTCCTCGGCGCCGAGGTAGTCGATTAGCCAGGTTCCTAGCCGCGGCCGTGTAGCGGGCTTAAGCGCGGCCAGGTAATTGCGCACCGGATGGAACCGCTGGCCATCGGCGATAGACATTGCGGCATCGCGAACGGTGTCCGGCTTTACTCGTATACCGGCTTGGCTGAGCCATAGCGTCATGTGGACGAGATCGACGTCGCGCACCGCCGCAGGCCTGAACTGAGCCGCGGCCGAGTCGGTCACCCAAGGCGGGTGGCCGACAAAGAGCACCCGATCACTGAACTCATCGAACGCGAGCCGACCGGCCCATTCCGGCGCGTGCCGGAGTGCCAGGACCACGTTCTCGAGGATCCCGTGGATTGCGCCCGGGTTGCCGTCTTTATCCTGTTTCCCGCGCACCAGCATACAGGCCCAATCTGGGTCGCCCCGATACCGCTCGGGGGGCGGAACAGGCGCAGGCTTGCCGGCCACCACCGGATCGGACTCGTCGCTGTCGTGGATCTCTTCGAACTCATCAATCGCACGTGCTGTCCGCCAGCCAAGGATGTGCGTGCTCGCGAGCCGCTCAAGCGAACCCCACCCGGCGAGCGCGGCGCCACGGGTCGACCAATCGGCGTCCCACTTGGCGAGCTCGTCGTCGACACCCTCGGCGTGCGGCCATTTCGCGGCCCATTCGCACGCGGCGTCGCGGATTGCATCTTCGTCGTCGTCGCCGAGCTCGCCGCGCGCCTCGAGTCCGTCGATGCACCCCTTCGCCGCCAGCATGACGGCGATCCACGTCTGCCGGTCGGTGGTCGCCGGGTTCGGCAGGCGCTCAAGCAGGTCGACCACGGCCGCGGCGTTCGGCGGCGCGAGATCCTCGACCATGCGCGTCGCGTGGCCGCCGTCGCTTGCGATCGTCCGGGAAGCCACCGTCACGCCGTGCTCGAGCCGCAGCGCGCGCAGGACGGCCTCGATCAGGTTCACCACCGCCAGGCGGCTCGGTAGGATCGGGATAGCGGCATCCGGCAGCGCGCCGGTCGCGGCGATCCCGGGCGCCTGCCAAGTGATCGCGTTCCCGCTGGCGTGGGTGCCGCCGATGACGACCTGCTGCCCGAGCGCCAAGAGCTCGATCTTGGACGGCTCGACCCGCGACCCGTCGGCCGCAGTGGCGGCGTCGCCAGGGACCGCCAGCTTCCATTGCACCTTGCGGCCAGGGTCGGCGCCGAGTGGCAGGCGAACGAGCAGCAGCGCGCGGTATGGCACGGTCGACCGCACCACGGCGTCGACGAGGTGATCGTCGATCAGGCTGTCGGCGGCCGCGGTGACCGCGGTCGCGCGCAACGGCTCGCGACCTGGTGCGAAGTCGAGGTCGATCGCCAGGATGGGCCCGAGGTCGTCGTGCGGCAGGCCGAGCCGCAGACCCGCGTTCGCGCCGGCCACCGCGCAGGCGTCGAGCCACGGCCGATCGACGCCGTTCTGCCAGCTGCCGAGCGTCTGCCAGAACTTGCCCTCGAGGCGTGCCGGGGCTTTCCCCATGGATCCCGGCTTGATGGTATCGCCGCGCGCGCCGCGCGGGGGTGCGATGGGCAGCAGGAGATCCGCCGGCACGCCGGACGCGATCGCGGCGTGAATCGGGTTTGCTGTAAACGCTGAAGTCAAACGAAACCTTCCGGCGTCCCGCAGGAGCTTGAGGATAAAACAGCCGCTAACGGAAGTAGCAGGCAGCCGCGCACGTTACGATGTCACCTGCACGACGCACTTGCGTGTCTGGCTGATGCAGCGGCCAATTCGGCTGCACGGCTGGAATGCGTCCGCTTAGCGATCCACTCTTCGACGTCGTCGGCACGATAAGCAATCCGACGAAGGCCGATGCGTGCATACGCCGGCCCGGTGCCGTTACTGCGCCACCTGGCAAGTGTGCGCACGCCTACGCCGATGTGCAAAGCAACCGCAGACTCCTTCATGTATACGGCCATTTCATGTCGCTCCATCTTGCAAGTCGCTATGACCTGCCAAGAGCGTACCTACTTGGTGGGGCTATTTTTCCGAAGCGGATTCGGCGCACGCCAAAACGTGCGCGGCCCATAGATCCAGCGCAGCCCTTTTCTCTGCTGCCCAGCCGTGCCGCTGATAGACGCCGACGATCCCGGCACGGCTCCCACTGACGTGGTTCAGCACCGCTTCGGTCACCTCGAGCCGGACGCCGAGCCGTTGCAGGCCGGTCGCACCGGTTCGTCGGAGGTCGTGCAGCGTCCATGGCGGCATGTCGGCTGGGAGCTTGGCGTCGAGCCTCGCCTTCAGTCGTCCGAATCCCGACGGCGGGTTGTCCAGGCCTTGCGATAGGACGAGCGGGCAACCGTCGAAGCGATCGACCATCTCGAGCACGTCCAGCGCGGCAGCCGGCAAAGGCACGTCGGTCGCTAGGCCGTTTTTCGTCCTATCGCGCGGCAAGTGCCAGAGATCACCCACGACCTCTGTCCATGCTATGCCCGCCACCTCACCGCGCCTTTGCAAGGTCAGGATCAACAGGCGCACAAGCGCAGACCACGACGAACCTACCTGGCCGCAGGCGAGCCACAGCGCGCCAAGCTCCGCATCGGTCAGGACGCGATCGCGCGATGTCTCGGCTGCCGCCTTGGGCAACGTGCCGAACGGGTTCTCGGTTACCGTGCCGCGCTTCACGGCCCACCCGAAGCAGGCCCGGCCGTAGGCCCGGACCCGATTTGCCTGGATCGGCCCGGAGTCCTTCGCCATGCGGTCGACGGCCTTAACAGCTGCGGAGCGGTCGAACTGATCAACTGGCAGGTCCGCGGAGACGCCGAGCGCGGCGTTGAGCCGCCGAGGTGCCTCAAGCGAATAGCTGGCCGAGCGACTGGCGAGGTGCAGCCGCTTCCAATCGTCAACCAAGGTGGACACCTTATACATGTCAGCCTTGCGGCGCGCCTTCGCAGCAGCATCCGTCGCCGCTTGCGCCTGGCGAGCGGTTTTGGTCTCCACCACGGGATCGCGACCGGCCAGCGCGGCGCCGCGGATCTGCTCGGCCATCTTCCGGGCGGCGGACGCCGTCGTGGCCGGCCACTGTCCGAGCCTCTGGCGTCGAACCGCGGAACCGGCTCGATACTGGTAGAGGAAGGACCGCACGCCTCGCTCGGTCACCCTAAGCCCGAAGCCCTTTAGGTCCGCATCGAACAGCAGGATGTCTTTGCGGCCGGCGGGACAGGCAAGCGCCGCGATCATCTTGTCGGAAAGCCTAACTGCACCCATGCTGCGCCTCGCGGACTCAGTGACTCTTTTCGCGGACTCCGTCGCGACCAGATACCGCGGACTCATAGCGGACTCTTGGCGATAGGGGTACAGCGATCACCCCTGGCAGGCTGTGGCGTGTATATCACGAGCAGGGGAGAGGTAAGTTGTTGTTAACGTTAGACACTCATTCGACCTACGACGAGCCCTGTGCCTCTGTGGCAACATACGACACTCGTCTGAAAATCGCAGTGTCGGTGGTTCGATTCCGCCCCTGGGCACCATCTCCGGGATGATCATCCACGACCTCGAAACCGCCGATCTCGATACGCCCTCGGGTGCCATGCGCACCCACGTGCTGCGCCCGGCGGCCGAGGGGCGCTTTCCCGGCGTCGTGCTGTTCTCGGAAATCTACCAGGTCACCGCACCGATCCGCCGGCTCGGCGCCTTTCTCGCGGGCACCGGGCTGGTGGTCGCGATGCCCGAAATCTACCACGACTACGAGGCGCCCGGCACCGCACTCGCCTACGACAAGCCCGGCACCGATCGCGGCAACGCGCTGAAAACCACCAAGCCCGTGTCCGGCTTCGACGGCGACACCCGCGCCACGCTCGACTTCCTCGCGGCCCACCCCGCCTGCACCGGCGCGCTGGGGGCGGCCGGCGTCTGCCTCGGCGGCCATCTCGCCTTCCGCGCGGCGCTGCAGCCGGATGTCCGCGCGAGCGCCTGCTTCTACCCGACCGACCTGCACGGCGCGACGCTGGGTGCCGGCAAGTCCGACGACACGCTGGCCCGCGCGGGCGGGATCACGGCCGAGCTGCTGATGGTGTTCGGCCGCGCCGACCCGCACGTGCCCTTCGGCGGCCGCGAGACCATCCGCGGGCGCCTCGAAGCCGCCGCCTGCCGCTACACCTGGCACGAGCTCCAGGGCGCGCACGCCTTCCTGCGCGACGAGGGCCCGCGCTACGACCCTGAGCTCGCGCATCTCTGCCAGACGCTGATGATGGCGCTGTTCGGCCGGCTCCGCCTCGTCTGATCAGGATGGGCTGATCAGTCCCGGCCGGCGGGCGAGTGCGCGAACATCCGTCGTTCCGCCTCCAGCCAGGCCCGCGTCTCGCTCGGCACCGCCGGGCTCGCCGCCCCCCAGCGCGGCCCAAGCAGCACCTCGGACGGCACCACCCGCGCCACCCGCCCCCGCCCGCGCGGGATGAACACGAAGCGCGCGGTCGCCGTCGCCGCCAGCACCTCGCCCCCGCGCCGCATGCGCCAGACGAGATGGTCGAACACCACGCCCTCGTCGGGCCAGGCGAGGATGCGGCTCTCGAGCCGGAACCGGTCGCCGAAGGCGAGCGGCGCGCGATAGCGCACGCGCTGCGCCGCCACCACGCCCGTGACCCCACGGAGCCGCATCTCGCGATAGGCGCCCGTCCGGATCAGCAGGTCGATCCGGCCGAGATCCATCAGCGTGATGACGCGGCCGTTGTTCATGTGGCCGTTGACGTCGATGTCGCCGGGCGCCACGCGGAAATCGAGGCGCGAGACGTGGCCCGGGCGCGCGCGACCGGCTTCACGCAGGGCGCCGCGGCCGACGCGGAACAGCCGGATCCAGACCTGCATCAGCCCCCCTGCTTCAGCCCGGACGGCCGCGCGTTCACCAGCGCGCGCGGTCCCGCGAACGCGCCCACAGAAACATCCCCCCGATCACCACCACCGCCAGCAGCACCGCCTGAGACAGCGTCAGATGCGACACCAGCCGAAAAATCACGCTCCAGATCAGGCCGTTGATGATGCTGCCCACCACCATGTGGGCGATCCAGCCGGCATGGTCGCCGCCGCCGCCGAAATGGTAGCTGAGCACCGCCAGTCCGCTCATAGATATTCGCTCATCGGTGATTCCTCTTGGAGTTCGTTTGATTGGGCGAAGAAGGCCAGGGGCTCTGCCCCTGGACCCCGTTAAGGGCGAAGCCCTTAAAACCTTCTACTGAAGGTTGGATTACGGGCGTGGAAACGGAATGCGTAGCCGAAGTCTATGATTTCAGGCTTCGCCAGGGAACAACCCAAACAATTAGGGATCCAAGGGACGACTGTCCCTTGGCGGGTCCAGGGCGTCACGCCGGAGGCGTGCTCCGCACGACGCCCTGGCCTTCCTCCTGAACCGTCTTAGCCCAGACCGCGCGCCACGAAATGCGGATTGCGGAACGCGGGCTTGCCGTAGGTGAAGGCGGCGCCCTCGACGGTCTCGATTGCGCCGCCGGCCGCCTCCAGCACCGCATGACCCGCCGCGACGTCCCATTCCATGGTGGTGCCGAGCCGAGGATAGAGATCCGCCTCGCCCGCCGCCACCAGGCAGAGTTTCAGCGAGCTCCCGGCCGGCCGGAACGCCTTGACCGTGCGCCCGGCAAGGTAACGCTCCATCGCATCCGCGTCGTTGTGCGAGCGCGAGCCCATTACCACCAGCCCGTCCGCCGCCGGCGCGCGCGCGCGGATCGGCCGCACCCGCCCGCCCTCGACGACCGCCGCCGTGCCGGGACCGGCACCCTCGTAGGCGACGCCGAGGCTCGGCGCCACCACCACGCCGAGTACCGGCCTGCCCGCCGAGATCAGCGCGATGTTGACCGTCCATTCGGCGCTTCCGGCGAGGAACTCGCGCGTCCCGTCGAGCGGGTCGACCAGCCAGAACAGCCCGCCTGCTTGGGCGGGGAGCGGCGCCTCCTCCGACACCACCGGGATCGCGGGTGCGAGGTGACGCAGGCCCGACAGGATCACCGCGTTGGCGGCCTCGTCGGCCGCGGTCACCGGGCTGCCATCGGTCTTGGTCCGTGCGGCCGCGACACCCGCGAAGGCAGCCGCGGCGTCGCCCGCGATCAGCGCCACGAGACGCACCGCCGGCAGGAGGGCCGCCAACTCGGCGGGGGAGAACGCCGTCACGCGGGCGTCGTGGCGGGCGCCAGGCGGTTGGCCGCAGCCAGCATCGCGAGCAGGCGCTCGACATTCTCCTCCGGGGTGGCGCCGACCGTGTCGAGCACGATCTCGGGTGCAGCGGGCTCCTCGTAGGCGCTGTCCACACCGGTGAAGTTCGCGAGCTCGCCGCGACGCGCCTTGCGGTAGAGGCCTTTCGGATCGCGCGCCTCGGCGACCGCGAGCGGGGTCGCCACATGCACCTCGAAGAATTCTCCCTGTGGCAGCAGCGAGCGCGCGAGATCGCGCTCGGCGCGGAACGGCGAGATGAACGAGACCAGCACGATCAGCCCCGCCTCCGCCATCAGCCGCGCCACTTCGCCCACGCGCCGGATGTTTTCCACCCGGTCCACGTCGGTGAAGCCGAGATCGCGGTTGAGCCCGTGCCGGACGTTGTCGCCGTCGAGGATGATCGTGTGCCGCCCCATGGCGTGCAGGCGCCGCTCGAGCAGGTTGGCGATCGTCGACTTGCCCGACCCCGACAGCCCGGTGAACCACAGCACCGCCGGCTGCTGCCCCTTGATCGCGCCCCGGCTCTCGCGCGTGACGTCGAGCGCCTGCCAGTGGATATTGTCCGCGCGCCTGAGCGCGAACTGCACGAAGCCCGCGCCCACCGTGGCGTTGGTCATCCGGTCGATCAGGATGAAGCCGCCGAGCGCACGGCTTTCCGCGTAGGGCTCGAACGGGATCGCCGCGTCGACCGACACGTTGACCACCGCGATCTCGTTCATCTCGAGCGTCCTGGCACTGAGATGATCGAGCGTGTTCACGTCGATCTTGTGCTTGATCGCGGTGACCTGGGCCGCGAGCATCCGCATGCCGAGCTTCAGCAGGTAGGAGCGCCCGGGCAGCAGCGGGTCGGCGCCCATCCACACCAGGCTCGCGCAGAACTGGTCGGCGACCGCGACCGGCTCGGCCGCCGCCACCAGCACGTCGCCGCGCGAGACGTCGACCTCGCGGTCGAGCGTCAGCGTGACCGACTGGCCGGCGCGGGCGACCGCGATGTCCTCGCGGCCCAGCAGCACGCGCGCGACGCGGGCGGTGCGTCCCGACGGCAGCACGCGAACCTCGTCGCCCGGCCGCACGCGACCTTCCGCCACCATGCCGGCAAAACCGCGGAAATCGGCACTCGGGCGGTTGACCCATTGCACCGGCATGCGGAACGGACGCAGTTGCTGCGCCGTACGGTCCACCTCGACGCGTTCGAGATGCTCCATCAGGGTTTCGCCATCGTACCAGGATGTGTTGGCGCTCCGGCTCGCGATGTTGTCGCCGCCCAGACCAGAGATCGGGATCGCCGCGACGTCGGCGATCCCGATCTCGCGCGCGAACGCGTCGTAATCGGCAACGATCTTCTGGAATACGTCCGCCGACCAGCCGACCAGGTCCATCTTGTTGACCGCCAGCACCACGTGGCGGATCCCCACCAGATGCACCAGAAAACTGTGGCGCCGCGTCTGCGTGAGGATGCCTTTTCGCGCATCGACCAGGATCACGGCGAGATCGGCGGTCGACGCCCCGGTCACCATGTTGCGGGTATACTGCTCGTGGCCCGGCGTGTCGGCGACGATGAACTTGCGGGTGTCCGTCGAGAAGAAACGGTAGGCGACGTCGATCGTGATGCCCTGCTCGCGCTCGGCCGCGAGCCCGTCCACCAGCAGCGCGAAGTCGATCGCAGCGCCTTGCGTGCCGACCCGCTTGCTGTCGGCCGCCAGCGCCTCGAGCTGGTCGGCGAACACCATCTTGCTGTCGTACAGAAGCCGGCCGATCAGCGTCGACTTGCCGTCATCGACCGAGCCGCAGGTGATGAAGCGCAGCAGCGACTTGGTGCGGTGGCGTTCCAGATAGGCGTCGATGTCCCGCTCGATCAGCTCGGAGACATGCGCCATCAGAAATAGCCTTCCTGCTTCTTGCGCTCCATCGACGCCGCCTGGTCGTGATCGATCACCCGGCCCTGCCGCTCCGAGGTGGTGGTGAGCAGCATCTCCTGGATGATCGCGGGCAGCGTGTCGGCGCGGCTCTCGGTGGCCCCCGTCAGCGGGTAGCAGCCGAGCGTGCGGAACCGCACATGCCGCCGCGTCGGCTGCTCGCCCGGATGCAGGCGGAAGCGCTCGTCATCCACCACGATCAGCTGGCCGTCGCGCTCCACCACCGGGCGCTCGGCCGCGAAGTAGAGCTCCGGGATCGGGATCCGCTCGAGATGGATGTACTGCCAGATGTCGAGCTCGGTCCAGTTCGAGATCGGAAACACGCGCAGCGACTCAGCCCGCGCCAGCCGCGTGTTGTAGAGGCGCCACAGCTCCGGCCGCTGCGCCTTCGGGTCCCAGCGATGCGCCGCACTACGGAACGAGAAGATGCGCTCCTTGGCGCGGCTCTTCTCCTCGTCGCGACGCGCGCCGCCGAACGCGGCGTCGAAGCCGCCGGCGGTGAGCGCCTGCTTCAGCCCCTCGGTCTTCCACATGTCGGTGTGCATCGCCGAGCCGTGGTCGAACGGGTTGATCCCCAGTCGGAGCGCCTCGCGGTTGCGATGCACGATCAGCTCCATGCCGCATTCGGCGGCCATGCGGTCGCGCATCTCGTACATCGCCCGGAACTTCCAGGTCGTGTCGACATGCAGGAGCGGAAATGGCGGCGATCCGGGCGCAAAAGCCTTGGCGGCCAGATGCAGCATCACCGCGCTGTCCTTGCCGACCGAGTAGAGCATCACCGGACGTTCGCACTCGGCGACCACCTCGCGCATGATGTGGATGCTCTCGGCCTCGAGCTCCTCGAGATGGGTCAGGCGTTCCACGGCGGGCAGCCGCGTCGGGCGCTCCTCGCCGGGCTTTGTGCTGAGCTCGTTCACAGGCAGGTCCATCTCACGGCTCCGCGCGCAGGACCCGGTCCGCCCGCTGCCCTGCCCATCCAGATCAGGCGTCGAGCCGGGACATAAGGTCGCCGACCCCCGAAGTCACGGGGAAACACCCATATGGGTCCTGAACTGCGACATCCGGTCGGGGATTGTGGCACGTACGCTCCAGGTGGAGGAATACGGCGTTCGTGCAGCACGCCCGACTCAGGGAGCCGTCACCATCGCGGACACCAGGGCCGTTTCGCCGCCCCGTCGACCATGTCTCGCCCGCAGACCAATGGTGCAATTTAGCAGTCGGCGATCTCGCCGGACAACAAACACGTCGTTTCGGACTCTTAATGGTGCAGTCGAACGGGCCGGTCTGACTGCAATTCAGCAAGTTCGATCACGTTTTAAGGAGATGGCAATCTCGTTTCGCCACGCTGCGGAGGCTGACCTTCCCCCCGCTGCTGGAACCCGCGATGCGCCAGGTTTTCGAGTGCCTCTTCTACGAACACGATCTGCGGCTCGTAGCCCTCGCTGGTTGCCTCTGCGCGCTCTCGTGCTTCACCACGGTCACGCTGCTGGCCCGCGCCGCCGCCCGGAAAAACAGCGCGGCCATCGCGTGGAATGCCGCCGCCGCCCTCATCTTCGGCTGCGGCGTCTGGTCGCTCCACTTCGTCGCCATGCTGGCCTTCATGCCGGCCATGGAGACCGCCTACAACATGCCCACCACCGGGCTCTCGATCCTGCTCGCGGTCGGCGGCGCCTTCGCGGCCTTCCTGATCCGCAAGGCCGCCCTCGGACGCGGCCCCGGCATGCTGGCCGCCGGCGTGACACTCGGCCTGACGGTCGGCGCCATGCATTACTGCGGCGTCGCGGCCATGCGAGCCCGCGTGCCGATGACCGTCGATCAGTGGCAGGTGGCGGCCTCGCTCTTCGTCGGCGTCGTGTTCGCCTGCGTGGCGGTCAACCGCGGCGGCGACCTCGTCTCGCTGCGCCGCCGCCTCGAAATGTCGGGCCTGCTGGCACTCTCCATCTGCGGCCTGCACTTCACCGGCATGGCTGCCCTGGATTTCATGCCGATGCCGGGTGGTCTGCAGCCGCCGGACGCGGCCACTGCTCCGGGTGCGGTGTTCGCCAGCGGCACGCTGGCCCTGATCGTCGGCTGCGTCAGCATCGTGATCCTGCTGGCCAGCCTCGCCGCCGCCCTGGTGGAGCAGCACCTCTCGCAGCGCTCGGTCCTCGAGCTGCGCCGGATGCGGCGCCTGAACGATCTCTGCCGCGAGGTCATGATCATCTGCCGCGACGGCATCATCCTCGAGATCAACACGGCGGGCAGCCGGCTGTTCGGCGGCCGCGTGGACGAGCTGGTCGGGCGCCGCCTGATCAGCCTCTTCCCCGAATCCGACCGCGCACTCCTCCTGCGCGAGACGAGCAGCGCCCAGTCGAACCGGCCCGCCGTGCAGGCCAACGTCCTGAACCTCGCCGCCCAGACCATCCCGGTCGAGATGTCGTGCAGCCTGATCGACTACGAGGGCAGGCCCGCGATCGCGGTGGCGCTGAGCGACCAGTCCGAGCGCAAGCGCGACGAGGAGCGGATCCGCTATCTCGCGCATCACGACAGCCTGACCGACCTGCCGAACCGCTTCCTGCTCCAGGAGCGTCTCGCGCACGTGCTCGACATCAGCGCACGCACCGGCGCGAACGTGGCTCTCCTCTACATCGATCTCGACCGCTTCAAGCCGGTCAACGACAGCCTCGGGCACGCTGCCGGCGACCTGCTGCTGACCCAGGTCGCACGCCGGCTGCGCGCCGAGGTCCAGCCCACCGACACGCTGGCGCGGATCGGCGGCGACGAGTTCATCCTGTCGGCCAGCGCCGGGCCGGAAGGTGCCGCCCTGCTGGCCGGCCGCCTGATCGAGACCCTGAACAAGCCGTTCGACATTTCGGGCCAGCAGATCGAGATCGGCGTGTCGGTCGGCATCGCGCTCTACCCGAAGGATGGTGCGACGCGCGACACGCTGATGCACGCGGCCGACACCGCCCTCTACCGCGCCAAGGAAGACCGCAACACGTTCTGCTTCTTCAGCGCCGAAATGGACGAGATGCTGCACGCACGCCGCGATCTCGAGCAGGATCTCCGTCACGCGGTGGAGCGCGGCGAGCTGCGCCTGGCCTACCAGCCCGTGCTCAACTGCAAGACCGGCTTGCTCGAAGGCTTCGAGGCCCTGCTGCGCTGGCAGCATCCCAAGCGCGGCCTGATCCCGCCCGCCGAGTTCATACCGTTGGCCGAAGAGACCGGCCTGATCATCAAGATCGGCCAGTGGGTGCTCGAGACGGCCTGCGCGGAGGCGGCCGCCTGGCCCGACAACCCCTGGATCGCGGTCAACGTCTCGCCTGTGCAGTTCCGGCGTGGCGAGTTCTGCACGGTCGTGTCGTCGGCCCTGGCGCGGAGCGGACTCGCACCCGAGCGGCTCGAGATCGAGATCACCGAGGGGATCTTCATCGACGACCGCAAGCGCGCGCTGGAGGTGCTCGAAGGCCTCCGCCGCGTGGGCGTGCGCGTCGCACTCGACGATTTCGGAACCGGATATTCGAGCCTGAGCTATCTCCGCTCGTTCTCGTTCGACAAGATCAAGATCGACAAGTCCTTCATCAAGGGTCTCGGCCAGAGTGCCGACGCGGCGATCATCGTCCGCACCATCGTGGGGCTCGCGCATAATCTCGGCTTGTCGATCACGGCCGAGGGTGTCGAGACCTTCCAGCAACTGGTGCTGGTGCGCGAGCAGATGTGCGACCATGTCCAGGGATACCTGCTGGGGCGGCCGACCTTCGCGGAGGGGCTGGATGCGAGCCCCGGGGATCTCGTGCGCGAGCTGGCGATTAATCGTGAGGGGACGATCGGTTAAGAAGGCCAGGGGCTCTGCCCCTGGACCCCGCTGGGGTCTTAACCCCAGACCCCTTGAGTTGGCAGGTCCAGGACTGCTTGTCCTGGCGGGGTTTAAGGGGCAGAGCCCCTTTGCTTCGCCCAAGCATCCGGAGGTGTCCCCATGTCCAACGAACGCGCCGGCGCACGCATCCACCTAGTGCGTCACGGCCAGACCGAATGGTCGCTCGCCGGGCGCCACACCGGCCGTACCGACCTCGCACTGACCGCAACCGGCGAGGACCAGGCGCGCAGCCTGGCCGTTCCCCTCGGCGCGATCCGGTTCGACCGCGTGCTGACCAGCCCGCGGCTGCGGGCCCGGCAGACCTGCGAGCTCGCAGGCCTCGGCGCGCAAGCCGCCATCGAGCCCGACCTCGCCGAATGGGATTACGGCGCCTACGAGGGGCTGCGCTCGCCCGAGATCCAGCAGGCCGCACCCGGCTGGAGCGTATTCGAGGATGGCGCCCCCCAGGGCGAGACGCCCGCCGACGTCACGGCCCGCGCGGACCGGCTCCTCAACCGGCTGATCGAGGCCGGCCAATCGGTGGCACTCTTCACGCACGGCCATTTCGGGACCGCGCTGATCGCCCGCTGGATCTCGCTCGATATCGGCCAGGCGCGCCATTTCTGGCTCGACACCGCGACGATCAGCGTGCTTCGCCACCACCCGAGCCATCCGGACACCCGGATCCTGGCAGCGCTGAACCTTACCGCCTGGGGCCTGTGAAACGCGAAACCAGAATCATCCTTGCATGAAGCTCGTTGTGCTCGTGACGAGGTGGAGCGCCGTCGCATTCGTTCGATCAGGTCGCCGATAGCCTCTGCCGCGTCGTTCCGCCCCGCGCCGCTTTTGGCCAGAATGAAATCCAGCGCCGCCAGGAACGGCAGCTCCACCGCCCCCCTGTCGAGCGGGCGGAGACCCGCGGGCACGAAGGGCCGGCCGAGACGCCTGCGCGAAGCGCGCTCAGCGTGTTCGCCGTGTGCGTGATCTCCCACGGGATCGACATCGCAGCCAGCCGCTCGAGCATGATCACCCGCGTGACGCTGGGCTCGGGGTGAACCGCGAGCGGGAGCGGCCGGACGCGTGCCAGCGGCGACCGTTCCTCGATCCCCACCCCGACCAGCCGCTCCGTCAGGATCGGCGTCTCGGGCCGGCGGTCGGCGGGCAGGCATTTCACCAGCGCCAGGTCGAGCTGCCCGCGATCGAGGCGTCCGAGCAGCGTCCGGCTCATGTCGATCTCGATCGCGACCTTAGATCCGCGTGTGGACGTCGCGGAACTGCCGAAGGATCTCAGGCAGCCGCGACGAGGCGAAATCCTCCGCGATGCCGAGCCGCACCTCGCCCAGCATACCGGGGCGGCGCAGCTGCATCTCGGCCGCTTCGACCGAGGCCAGGATGGCGCGCGCCTGCACGAGCAGCGTCCGGCCGGCCTGCGTCAGGGCCACGCGATGGGTGTCGCGCACGAAGAGCGGCGTCGACACTCCCGCCTCCAGCCGCCGGATCTGCTGGCTGACCGTGGACTGCGTCACGCCCAGCCTCACGGCCGCGCGGGTGAAGCTGCCCGCGTCGGCCACGGCCACGAAGGCGGGGAACAGCGTCACGTCGATCATCGCTCAGCCTATTCCAGAACTCACTCACCGGAGGTTTATTCATTAGCGCGTATACTTTCAGCCACCCGGCGCGATACCAGCGTGGCGGCGGGAGCAGGCGCATGACGAACTGGCAGACGGCGCGGAACGCGAGGCATGAACGGCTCGAGACCGCCGCCGCGATCGCCACCGGCAAGGTCGTCGCGGCCGAGCACGCGACCCGCCTGCTCGAGGGGCTGATCCGGCCCGGCGACCGGGTGTGCCTCGAAGGCGACAACCAGAAGCAGGCGGATTTCCTGGCCCGCGCGCTGTGCCAGGTCGATCCCGCCCGCGTCCATGATCTGCATATCGTGCAGTCGGGCATCGTCCTGCCGGAGCATCTCGAATTGTTCGAGGCCGGCATCGCGAAGAAACTCGACTTCTCCTATTCGGGACCGCAGGGTGCCGCACTCGCGCGCGCACTCGATCGCGGCCGCATCGAGCTCGGCGCCATCCACACATACATAGAACTGTTCGCCCGCTACTACATGGACCTGACGCCGAACGTAGCGCTGATCGTGGCGCGGGAGGCCGACCGCGACGGCAATCTCTACACCGGCCCCAACACCGAGGACACGCCGACCATCGTGGAGGCCACCGCCTTCAAGGATGGCATCGTCGTCGCCCAGGTCAACGAGATCGTGGACTGGCTGCCGCGCGTCGACATCCCCGGCGACCAGGTGGATTTCGTGATCCAGTCGCCCGAACGCTTCTACGTCGAGCCGCTGTTCACGCGCGATCCAGCCAGCGTCACCGAGACGCAGATCCTGATGGCCATGATGGCGATCAAGGGCATCTACGCCGAATACGGCGTGAAGCGTCTCAACCACGGCATCGGCTTCGCCACCGCCGCGATCGAGCTGCTGCTGCCGACCTACGCGGACCGCCTGGGCCTGAAAGGCCGCATCGCGACGCACTGGGCGCTCAACCCGCACCCCACCCTGATCCCGGCGATCGAGAGCGGCTGGGTCGCCCAGATCCACTGCTTCGGTTCCGAAGTCGGCATGGACGACTACATGCGCGCGCGTCCCGACATCTACTTCACCGGCCAGGACGGCTCGCTGCGCTCGAACCGCATGATGTGCCAGAATGCCGGGCTCTACGCCTGCGACATGTTCATCGGCTCGACGCTGCAGATCGACCTCGACGGCAACTCGTCGACCGTCACGCCGGACCGCATCGCCGGCTTCGGCGGCGCGCCGAACATGGGCGCCGACGCGCATGGACGCCGCCACGCGACGGATGCCTGGCTGAAGGCCGGTCGCGAGGCGTCGAGCGGCAATCAGACGCTGCTGCGCGGCCGCAAGCTCGTCGTGCAGATGGTCGAAACGTTCGGCAACAAGATGGTCCCTGCGTTCGTCGAGGAACTCGACAGCATCAAGCTCGCCGAGAAGCTCGGGCTCGAGCTCGCACCCGTGATGATCTACGGCGACGACGTCACCCACATCGTCACCGAGGAAGGCATCGCCAACCTGCTGCTGTGCCGCAGCACCGCCGAGCGCGAGCAGGCGATCCGCGGCGTCGCCGGCTACACCGCGGTCGGCCGCGCCCGCGACCGCGGCGCGGTGCAGCGCCTCCGCGAGCGCGGCATCATCCGCCGGCCCGAAGATCTCGGCGTCGACCCGCTCGACGCCACGCGCGACCTGCTCGCCGCGCACTCGATCAGGCAACTCGTCGACTGGTCGGGCGGCCTCTACCGGCCGCCTGCCAAATTCCGCAACTGGTAGGCGCGCGCCCATGGAAAATCTCAGCTTCGACCACCAGACCGCGCGCGCACTCGGCGGCGACGCGCGCCGCGCGATCGTCGGCGTTGTCGCCTCGGGCAATCTCGAAGTGCTGGCCGAGCGCGTCGAGGCGCCGGATCGCTGTGTCGTGGAGATCGCGACCTCCGCCCACGGTTTCGGCGATGTCTGGGACGCGGTCGTGCGCGACTTCGCCGAACGCGCCTCACCGGGCGGCGTGCGCTTCTCGATCAACGACGGCGGCGCACGTCCCGACACGGTGATGCTGCGCCTGATGCAGGCGGCGCGCGCATTGGCGACCGCACCATGACGCAACGGAGCTGGCTGGAAGCCTCCGCACGCGCACGCGTGGCCGGGATGCTCGATGCCGGGAGCTTCCGCGAGTTCCTCGGACCGGAGCGTCGCGAGATGAGCCCGCATCTGCCACTGTTCGACCTGCCGCGCGCGTTCGACGACGGCGTGGTGGTGGGCACCGGCACGCTCGACGGGCGGCACGTGCTCATCGCCGCCCAGGACGGACGTTTCATGGGCGGCACGTTCGGCGAGGTGTCGGGCGCCAAGATCGTGGGCGTGCTGCGCGCGGCCGCAGCGGCGGCGGCGGACCAGACCGCACCGCGCGCGGTCCTGCTGCTGCTCGACACCGGCGGCGTGCGCCTGCAGGAGGCGAACGCCGGCGAGCTCGCGGTCTCCGAGATCATCCGCGCGATCGCGGACGCGCGCGCGGCCGGCATCGACGTCGTGGCCCTCGTCGGCGGCAAGTCCGGCGCGTTCGGCGGCGGCGGCATCATCACCGCCTGCTGCTCGCGCATCGTCGTCTCGCAGCATGCGCGCATCGGCGTGTCCGGTCCCGAAGTCATCGAGACCAACCAGGGCGTCGAGGAATTCGACTCCAAGGATCGTGCGCTGGTCTGGCGGATCACCGGCGGCCGAACCCGCCGGCTCACCGGTGGTGCCGACCGCTACGTTCGCGACGACATCGCGGCGTTCCGCGCCGCCGCGATCGCGCTGCTGCACGAGACGCCGCCCGGCTTCGACCTCGCCACCCTGCAGGCCGAGCAGGCGCGGCTGCAAGCGCGCCTCGACGCGGATGGCGACAGCCGCGATGCGACCGAGATCTGGCGGCGCCGCGGCCTCGACGGGCCGGACACGATCGCCGACATGACCGAGGACGATTTCATGTCTCTCGCCACGAAGGAGGCACCCGATCATGTCGCGCGATGAAACCATGTCGCGCGATGAAACCATGTCGCTCGAAGACCTGGCAGGCGCGCTCTTCCCCCAGGGCCACGACCTGACCACCACAAGCGCCGGCGTGACCTCGGGCACGGGCACCACCGCGTCCGGCACGACGCTGCGCGTGGTCGGGATCTCGGGCGGCCATCCCGTGGGCGTGGATGCGGCGGTCGCGATGTCCGGCCTGGTGCTGGCGCATGTCGCGGGCGGGGACGCGGCGCCGCTGCTCGTGCTGGTCGACACGCAGAGCCAGCGTATGGCCCGGCGCGACGAGCTGCTCGGGCTGAACGAGTGCCTGGCGCATCTCTGCAAGAGCCTGGCCCTCGCGTCGCGGCAGGGCTGCCGCACGATCGGCATCCTGTACGGCAGTGCGGCGGCCGGCGCCTTCATCGCGACCGCGCTCGCGACCGACATCCTGGTCGCCGTTCCGGGCGCCGCACCCAGCGTGATGGACCTGAAATCGATCGCGCGCGTGACCAAACTCTCGCTCGAGCATCTGGACGAGATGGCGAAAACCACACCGATCTTCGCGCCCGGCCTGGCGCATCTCGCGACCACCGGCGCGGTGACGGAGGACTGGGACGATGACGCCAAAACCTACGTGGCCAGGCTCGACGCCGTGCTCGCCGCCGCGCGCCCGGCCGGCGACGCGCGCGACCGGCTCGGCGCCGAGCGCGGAGGCCGCCCGAAGGCCGCCACTATCGCGCGCCTGGTGATGGACGAGGCGCTGAGCGGCCGCTGATGACGGGCGCGCGGCACGACCTGCTGCGTCTCACCGCCGCCGGCTGGGCCGCGTTCGCCGCGCGCGATCCCGGCCGCGCGGCGACCGGCGGCCTCCGCACCTGGGCCCGACACGACCTGCCGGTGATGCGCCGTCGCCCCCAGCCGGGCGACCAGGCGGCGCTCATCCCGGTGGCCGTCGGCCTGCCGGCAGCCGAGGGGCGCGCACGCGTCGCCTTCCAGGTCGCAGCCTCCGACATCGCCGCGATCGCGCGCCCGCCTTCCCTCCGCGAGGCGATGCCCGACCTGCCGGCGCGCTTCCACGTGCGCATCGACGCCGTGCTGGCACTTGCCGCCGCGACCGGCCTGACACCGCGGCTGTTCGGCAGCGCCATGTGGCAGCACGTGACCGGCCTGCCGTACCTGCACGCGCGGTCCGATCTCGACCTGCTCTGGGACGTGCCGCGCGGGCCGGACCGGCCGGCCGCGATCGAGCGCCTGGTGGCGTCGCTGCACGCGCTGGAGGCGAGCCCCGGCCCCCGGCTGGACGGCGAGATCGTGCTCGACGGCGCGCGGGCCGCGAACTGGCGCGAGCTCGCGCCGGACGGTCCGGACGGGATCCTGGTCAAGACCGGCCAGGCGGTGCTGCTGATGCCGCGTGCGTCTTTCCTGCACGGCGGCCCCGCGTCGTGCTGAGCCCCGCCCTCCGGCGCGATGCGATCGAACGGATCGGCTTTTTGGCCGAGCGAGCGATGCTGCTGGAGCTGTTCACCCATCCCAAGCCCGGCCTGGTCAGCCACCGCGACACCGGCAGTCACGCGGACATGGACGCGGCGACGTTCGGGGCCAGTGCGGCTGCGATCCGTCCGTTCATGAGCGCGCTCGCAGCAGCGGGCGCCCGGTCCGCGCCGATGGACGAGCTCCGCCGCATCGGCATCGCCGCCGAGGCGGCGATGATGCGGGCGACCGGCGGCATCAACACCCATCGCGGCGCGATCTTCGGGCTCGGACTGCTCTGCGCGGCCGCGGGCCTGCACTCGAAGGCGGGGCACGCGAAGGCGGGGCACGCGAAGGCGGGGCACGCGAACGAGGCGCACGCGGACGGCCGGCGGGCGACGACCCTGGGCGAGACCGTCCGCGCCATCTGGGGACCCGGCCTCGCGAGCCACCCGGTCATGGCCCACAGCCACGGCGCGGCGGCGCGTCGCCGCTTCGGCGGGGGCGGCGCGCGCGAGGAAGCGGCATCCGGCTTCGCCACCGTCTACCGCATCGGGCTGCCGGCACTCCAGGCCGGCCTTCGCCTGGCCGGCGGCGCGCACGAGGCGGCGCGCGTCCACTGCCTGTTCGCGCTCCTGGCCCGCGCGCGCGACACCGCCCTGTTGCACCGGGGCGGCGCCGAGGGCCTCGCCTTCGCGCAAGCGACGGCGCGGCGTTTCCTCGACCGCGGCGGCGTCGGGCGGCCGGGCTGGCGCGAGGACGCGCTGCGTCTGCACCGCCAGTTCGTCGCCCGCCGCCTGTCGCCCGGCGGCTGCGCCGACCTGCTGGCGATGACGCTGTTCGTCGCCCTGTCGCCGGCGCCTGTCCCGCCGGGCGTCCGGTGCGCCGCGTGAACGGGCCGGTCGCCATCCTGTGTTCCGGCCAGGGCGGCCAGCACCGGGACATGTTCGCGTGGCTCGGCGACGTGCCCGAGGCCGCACCGGTGTTCGCCGCCGCCACCCCTCTGCTCGGCGGCACCGACCCGCGCCGCTTCGTCCACGAGGCCGACGACGACGCCCTGTTCGCCAACCATGCGGGACAGATCCTGTGCTGCACCCAAGCGCTCGCGGCCTGGGCGATGCTCGGCGAGGCCCGACCGCCCCGCGTCGTGCTGGCCGGCTACAGCGTGGGCGAGCTCGCCGCCTGGGGCTGCGCCGGGGTGTTCGCGCCGGACGCGGTGCTGCGCCTGGCCGCCCACCGGGCGAGGCTGATGGACGCGGCCGCACCCCCGGATGCGGGCCTCGCCGCGATCGTCGGATTGCGGCGCCCGGCGCTGGATCAGATCCTGCAGGCGAACGGCGCGGAGCTCGCGATCGTCAACGGCGAGGACAGCGTCGTGATCGGCGGCCACGCGGCCGCGTTGGAGGCCTGCCTCGTCGAGGCCAGGCGCCAGGGTGCCGCGACCGCCCGGCGCCTTCGGGTCGCCGTCCCGTCGCACACCAGTTTGCTGGCGCAGGCCTCGAGGGAGTTCGCGCCGATCCTCGCCGCCGCGCGCCCGGGCGCGGTCGCGCCCGGGATCCGTCTGCTGAGCGGCATCGACGGCGAACCGGTGCGCGATCTCGCCCACGGCCTGCACAAGCTCGCGGCCCAGCTCTCGTCGACCGTCGCGTGGTCCGCCTGTCTCGGATCGTGCCGCGAGCTCGGCGCGTGGCGCATCCTCGAGCTCGGCCCGGGGGCGGCACTCAGCCGCATGGTCGAGCAACAGGCGCCGGCCCGCGCGATCGAACAGTTCCGGACGGCCGAGGGCGTGCACAGCTGGCTGCGCGGTGGGTAGGAAGACTTGTTCTTTCTTGAAAGAAAGAACCAAAGAACTTCTACCCGTTTGGGTTCCGAGATGAGCCGGCCGCCTGTAACCAAATGGATAAAAGTCTTTTTGCTTCTTTTTCTCCAGAAAAAGAAGAATCCCTCACTCACGCCCGGCTCAGGATGCCCTCGCCGGCGGCCATCCCGTGGCCAGGAGCTCGCCGATGATGACGGCCAGGCCGCCTTCGGCCACGAGCGATGCCGCGACCTCGGGCTCGAACCATTGTCGCGTGCGCTCGCCGGCCTCGCGCCAGGTCGGCAACTCGTCGGTCACCAGCAGTGGATAGACGTCGACGCGAAGCAGCCGCTGTTCGCCGCCGGCCAGCTCCTTCGTGTAGTGATAGGAGCCGATCGGCTTCTTGGAGAGCCGGCCCACGATCCCGCCTTCCTCCTCGGCCTCGGCCTCGGCGACCCGGTGGGGCTTCCTGCCCGCCATCGGCCAGCCCTTGGGAATCACCCAGCGCTGGGTGCCGCGCGATGTCAGAAGCATGACCAACGGCGCGCGGGCCGCGGTGAACCGATACGGCAACGCCGCGTACTGGAGGTCGCCGCCTTGGTTGCTTCTCTGCATGGGGGTCCGGTAGCGGAGGAATCAAAAATTCATTTCAGCCGAGCACGGCCGCGGCTATCGACACTTAGCGGACAAGGTCGGACTGGACATGGACAGAGCGATCACCATAGTCGGGCGTAGGTCGCCGATTACTCGACAGGATGGCAATGAGACTGATTTTCGGCGCGACGTCTACCGCAGATGCGGTTTTGCAGGGCGTTGATCTGGCCGGTTCACGGGTGCTGGTGACCGGCGTGTCGACCGGAATCGGACTGGAAACCGCTCGTGTTCTCGCCGCCCATGGCGCCCTTGTCGTCGGCACCGCCCGCGATCTCGGCAAGGCTCGAGCCGCGATCTCGCAGGTTTGTGCGGACGCACCATCAAGAGGTGGTTTCGAACTCATCGAGCTTGATCTCGCGTCTCTGGCGAGCGTCCGGGCCTGCGGCGACGCGTTGCAGAAAATGGGTAAGCCGTTCGACGTCGTCATCGCCAACGCTGGTGTCATGGCGGCTCCCAAAGGAAAAACCGCAGATGGATTCGAGACCCAGTTCGGCACCAACCATCTCGGCCATTTCGTCCTGGTGAACCGCATTGCCAGCCTGTTCAAGCCCGGCGGTCGGCTCGTCATCGTTTCCTCGGCCGGCCATCGCGGCGCTGATGTCGATCTGGACGATCCCAATTTCGAGCGGACGCCGTACGACCCACTGACCGCCTATCGCCAGTCCAAGACGGCGACCATCCTCTTTGCCGTCGAGTTCGACCGGCGCTATAGGGCCAAGACCATCCGGGCCACGGCAGTCCACCCAGGCGCGGTGCTGACCGAAACCACTCGCAAGCTGATCGAAGCACAGCCGGCGGCCGCGGCAGCCTTCACCTGGAAGACCGTGGCGCAGGGTGCGGCCACATCGGTCTGGGCAGGGTTCGTTGCTCCCGCCGACGAGGTCGGCGCGCGGTATTGCGAAGACTGCCACGTTGCCGACGTGGTTGATGACCCGACGATCTCATCTGGCGTCCGCAGTTATGCCATCGATCCTGACCATGCAAAGGCGCTCTGGCACAAAAGCGAGCAGATGGTCGACGAGGCGATGCTTGGAGCACAGTAGCTCTGGGCTCCGCTGCTGATCGCGGGTTGGAACGCCGGGCTTGCGTGAGGGATTCTTCTTTTTCTGAAGAAAAAGAAGCAAAAAGGCTTTTACCATTTGGATTCCGGCGACGGCTCATCTCGTAACCCAAATGGATAGAAGTTCTTTGGTTCTTTCTCCCAAGAAAGAACAAGCCTTCCTGCCTGCATCTAGCCGGCGGCACTCGCCGCAACTGCAAGCCGCGCAAGTGCCGGCAGCGACGCACAGCCGGTGCGATGCATGATCGAGGCGCGATGGTTCTCGACCGTGCGCTGGCTGATGCCGAGATCGGCGGCGATGTTCTTGCTCGGATGGCCTGCCAGCACCAGGGTCATGATCTCGCGCTGACGCGGCGTGAGAGCGGCGATATGCGCCGCCGCCGCGTCCTGCCTGGCTGCGAGCTTCGCCGTATCGCGCGACCCTTCCAGCGCGTGAGCGATGCTCGCGAGGAGCGCCGGCCGTCCGACCGGCTTCTCGATGAAATCGGATGCACCCGCCTTCATCGCGCGGATCGCCATCGAGACGTCGCTCTGACCGGTGATCACGATCACCGGCAGACCGTGGCCGTCCGCCCGCAACTGCTCGAGCAGATCGATGCCGCTCATTCCCGGCAGGGCGGCGTCGACCAGGAGGCAGTCGCCATCGCCGTCGCGGGATCGTTCGAGGAACGCCTCGGCGCTCGCGAAGCCGAACACCGCGCGGCCATCGGCCTCGATGACGTCCATGATCGCGCCACGAACGTCGTCGTCGTCGTCGATCACGGAGATGACGGGCTGCGCGGTCCGGGACGGCGGTGACAGCATGCCCTCGATCGCCTCGCGGAGTGCGGGGAACGTCGCCGGCTTGCTGAGGATCGTGCAGCCCGCCTCCTTGACCGCACGCATCGTGACACTCGAGATATCGCCGGTCAGGATCAGCGCCGGGATCGATGCCTGGAACCTGGCGCGCAGCCGCTTCGCCAGCTCCAGTCCGGTCAGGCCGTTGGGAAGGTTGTAGTCGGCCACGATCAGATCGGGCGCGCGGCCCGCCACGGTCTCGATCGCGGCCGGCCCGTCCGGCGCCATCGTCACCTCGTGGTCCTGGCTGCGGAGGAGCTCACCCAGCATCTCGCAGACATCCGGATCGTCGTCGACGACCAGGATCATGAGCCTGCGCCGGTCGTCCGCATGCGTGGCCATCGCCGCCGCGGGCGCCGTCGTCTCACGCGAGACCGCGCGCGGCAATTCGACCCGGAAGACGGAGCCGCGGCCGGGCCTGGAGCCGACCCGGACGGGATGGCCCAGCAGATCGCTCAGCCGCTTGACGATGGAAAGGCCCAGACCAAGACCGCGACTTCTCGCCCGCTCCGAATTGCCGACCTGGAAATACTCGTCGAAAATCTGCGGCAGGGACGCGTCGTCCATGCCCGCGCCGGTGTCCCACACTTCGAGATCGAGATGGCTGGCTCGCCGGCGGCACCCCACCAGGACGCGACCATGCGTCGTGTATTTGATCGCGTTCGACACGAGGTTGCGCAGGATCTGTTCGAGCAGATGCTCGTCGCTGCAGACATGCTGTGCGGACCGAATGACGCGCAGCTGAATTCCCTTGGCCTGTGCGAGATCGGTGAACTCGGCGCGCAGCCGGTCCATCACCGTGCCCACGTCGAACGTGGACAGATGCGGCTGCACGACGCCCGCTTCGATCTCGTTGATGTCGAGCAGCGAGTTGAGCATGCCGGTGATGCCCGCGAGCGTGATCGCCTGTCGCGCCACGAGATCGCGGGCCTTTTCCCCCGTCACCGCTTCCGCCAGCAGAGCCTGGAGCAGGGACAGGGTCTGCAGCGGCTGGCGAAGATCATGGCTGGCGGCGGCCAGGAAGCGGGACTTGGCGGCGTTGGCGGCCTCCGCCTCCATCTTGGCCGCCTCGACGGCGTGCCCCGATATCTTCCTGGCGGTGACGTTGGTGTAGGTGATCACGACGCCGCCCACTTTCCCGTCGCCGGTCCGGTAGGGGCGCGTGCGGCGCTTGAACCATTTGCCATCCGCGGTCTCGATCTCGCAATCGACCGGATCGAGCCCCGTCTGTGCGGATCGCAGATCGACGTTCAGATCCGGATCGGCGGCGAGCGCCACGAAGTTCGCGAGCTTGCGGCCGACATCGGCGGGAATGATCGCGAACAGGGCCGCGACCGCCGGCGTGAAGAAGCGGATACGGCCTTCGAGGTCGAGGAACAGGGTCGCGACGTCGGTGCTGTAGAGCACGTTCTGCAGATCGTCCGACGTCGTGCGCTGCCGCTCGAGGGTCTCCTGCAGCTGGCTGTTCACCGCCGTCAGCTCTTCGTTCAGCGATTGCAGCTCCTCCTTGGACGCCACCAGCTCCTCGTTGGTCGACTGGTATTCCTCGTTGATCGACAGCGCCTCGTCGTTGATGGCGCGGTGCTCCTCGCCGGAGAGCTCCAGGTCGCGGACGCTGCCCTGCAGTTCGGCCCGCGCGGCATCGAGCTCGCGCCGGAGCTGGACCAGTTGCGAGGCATCGGCGGGATCCGGTGCGGCCGCGCGGTCGGGCCGGACCGATGCGGCCTCCACGAAGCAGACCAGCAGCAGGCCCTCGCCCGCCTCTGCGACCGGATGCACGGCGATGTTGAACTTCCGGCTCTGACCCTCGCCGGCGATCCAGCCCGAAGCGAGCGCCTTTTCTTTCGTCTCGCGCGCGGCCTGCAGCGCCGAGAGCAGCTTGGCACGCAGGCCGGGCCGGGCCATCGCCAGCAGGTTCTGGGTCGCGTGCCCGCTCGGCAGACGGAGATAGTTGTCGACGGGGCCGAGCGAGAACAGGACCGTGTAGCCGCCGTCGACGAGCACGGTGGCCGGCGCATACGCGTCGAGCACCAGCCGCCGCCCCAGCTCGGCGAGCGCGGCCGGGCGGGTGGCGATCGCCTGGATCGGCGGCGCGCGCGGGCGCCGTTCCTCGCCCGGCCGGATCAGGTCTGGGCGCGGCGATGGCACGGGGCCGGTCGGGCCGCCGTGCCTGGCCCGGCGATAGATGCGTTCCGCCTTCGACAATGTCTCGAACTGGCCGTCGGCGGCGCCGGCATTCTCCGCGCTGCCCAGCAGCAGAACTCCGCCCTCGCGCAACGCGAAATGGAGCGCGTCGAGAACTCTGGTCTGGGCGTCGGGGCGCAGGTAGATGAGCAGGTTGCGGCAGGACACCATGTCAAGCCGCGAGAACGGGGGATCCACCAACACGTCGTGGATCGAGAACACGATCGCGGCGCGAAGATCGGGCGCCGCGCGCCAGCCGAGATCCTCGCGCACGAAGAAGCGGGCGAGCCGCGCCGGCGTCATGCTCTCCTCGATCGTCGCGGGATAGGTGCCGTCGCGCGCGGCCGCGATCGCCGCGGCATCCACGTCGGTCGCGAACACCTGCAGCTTGAGAGGGCGGTCGCCGGCCTCGATCGCCTCCATGAAAAGCATCGCCAGCGAGTAGGTCTCCTCGCCCGAGCTGCAACCCGCGATCCAGATCCGCATCGGCTGATCCTCGGGATGCGACGCGACGATGCCGGGAATGGTGGACGTCTCGAGCAGGTCGAACACGCGGGCGTCGCGGAAGAAGCTGGTGACATGGATGAGCAGGTCGCGGCTCAGCGCTTCCAGCTCCGGATGATCGCGTCGCAGGATGGCGAGGTAGCCGGTGAGATCGTCGGGCTGCAACCCGGCGAGCGCCACGCGGCGGCCGATGCGGCGCTCCAGCGTACCGCGCTTGTAGCGGGAGAAATCGCTGTCGGTGTCGCGACGCAGAAGGTCGATGATATCCGACAGGACATGGTCTGCCGGCGCCCCGGTGCCGTTGGTGGGCGCCCGTATCTCGCCGGATAGCGCGGACCGGCTGCGGGCGAGAGCCGCCGGAATGTCGGCGACCGGCAGGACGACATCCGCGCGGCCGGTGGCGATCGCGCTGGCCGGCATGCCCTCGTAGGCCGCCTCGACCGGATCCTGCACGGCCACCGTGCCACCCCCCGCCTTGATCGCGGCGAGCCCCGCACTCCCATCGGCGCCGGTGCCGGACAGCACGACGCAGGCCGCGTGATCGCCATACCGGGCCGACATCGATGTCAGCAGATGGTCGAACGGCATGCGCGCACCATGCCGGGTGGGCGGGTTCGACAGATGCAGTCTGCCGCCCTCGATCGCGAGGTAGCGGCCCGGCGGGGTGACATAGAGGTGCCCCGTCTCGACTTCCATGCCCTCGGCGGCTTCGACGACGACGAAGGTGGTATGCGGCACGAGCAATGCCGGCAACATGCTGCCGCCGCTCGGATCGGCGTGCTGAACCAGGATGAGCACGACATCGGGATCGTGGCGCCAGGCCTTGATGAGCCCGGTGACCGCATCCAGACCGCCGGCCGACGCGCCGATCCCGATGACGAACGGCGCGGAAAACGGCGACGGCGCATGGTGGTCGGGAATGGCTGTTGCGGCCTTGACGGACCGAGACATCGATGGGCTCCGGAGCAGCTGGATGTCGACGCCGAATGATAGCAGCGTCCCGCAGCTTTATCGCCTCCGTCGGAGAAGCCGGTCGACTGCCGCGTCCCCGCGCAAGCACCTGGCGCCTTTGGAGCACCGGTCCTGCGACGGCCCGGCGGCGCGTCGTCGGGCCGTCGACAGCGATCAGCGGGACGCGCGCCCGGTCGTGCCGGCCAGCGCCAGGTAGCGGGTCGTCGTGGGCACGATCTGGCCCTCGATGAAATTGGCCATGGCCTGCTCCTCGCCGAGCGACTGCTTCAGCAATGGCACGGCGGCGGTGTCGCCCTGCGCCTCGGCCATCGCGATCAGGCTCGTGTAGGATGCGATCTCCTGATGCTCGAAGGCGAAGTTCGCGAAGGTGTTCTTCAGGATCTCGTCGCTCGCCGGCGCATGCAGGGCAGCCGCCACGTTCCCGATCACGCTCGTGACCGCGTTCTTCGCCGCGGACGGCGTGATCCCGTGCCGGCTCATGATCGTCTCGAGCCGCCGCGCCTGCTCCTCCGACTCCCGCCGATGCGATTCCAGTCGCGCCTTCATCTCCGGATAGTGCTCCAGCCGCTCGACCTGGCGCTCCGTCAGCGCGATCGCCGACTGCTCCAGCGCGTGCAGGTTCTTCAGGCCGGTGTGGTAGATTTCTTCGTGGATGTTGCCGTGTGCATCACCTGACATGGTGGGTGTCCTCCTGATTGGCTGCCTGCAACGCGCTGAGCGCACGGGAGATGCAGCACCGGCGTTCACCTCGCCGTCGAGACCGATCGGATCCGATGGCGCCGCGGGATCGCGTCCGCCGCCGCGTCGCGTCGGCATGGCCGACTTCACCGGCCGGCGCCCGGCGCAGTGACGAGGCGTCGGCCCGTCTCCGCCCGCGCACGAGCCTCTCCGCCGCGCACCGCTCGCTTCGGCCCGCTCGCCCCGCCGCCGGACGCGTAACGGTTTATTATCCGGCCCACGTCATGATCGGGTCGCACCACATGCGAACGGCGAGCCGGCGACAGGTCGATGAGCGAGTCTTCCTTACCCGCCTGGAACGATTTCGAGTTCGATGTCGAGCAGGCCTGCCGCAGCGCGCGCCTGGACCTCGATTACATCCAGCACGGCGGTTCCGGGCTTCTCGACCGCCAATCGAACCAGTTGCTCAAGCCCATGACGGTCGCCCGGCGCGTGGTCAAGACGGCGGGCCTGGCCGGCCCGACCGGCACGGCCGATCAGCACCCGGACGTCCTGTCGAGCTGGGATGCCGAACGGGCCCAACGCGCCGCCGCGGTGGCCGCCCTCGTCTACCTGATCCTGACCGGAGCTCTGCCGGACGGCGCGCAGATCAGGCAGATCATCGCATGAGGTGAGCGCACCCTCCGCGACCGCACCGGGTCGCCGCCGGGCAACCGTCGCCGCACCACCTTCGTGCCGCCATCGCCGACCGCGCAGCCCCCGCACGCATCCACGCCGACCCGACCCGCCCCGCCGGCACCGCGACGCGTTCAACCGGCCGCCTCCCGCGTCGCCATCCGGGCGGCGATCGGCAGTGCCAGCGCACACATCGCCGCCATCGGCCAGAACGCGCCCGATCCGAGATCGCCATACAGCGGTCCCGATGCCAGCGTCACGGCCGCGGCAACGCCGCCCATCGCGACCGTCGCGTAGAACGCCTGCGCCGTCGCCGCCAGATTGCTCGGCACCACGCGCCCGATCATCGCCATGCAGGCGAGATGCAGCAGCGCGAACGACAACCCGTGCAGCGGCTCGACCAGCGCCATGACCGCAAACCGCGCCGTCAGCGCCGCCGCACTCCAGCGGACGATCCCGGCGCCGGCCGCGAGCATCATCGCGCGGCCGGCGCCGATCCGCCGGAGGATCGGGCGGCCGAGAAAGAGGAACATCACCACCTCGGCCGCGACCGACATCGACCAGAGGACGCTCACCTCGCTGGCGGACAGACCGGCCGCGCGCCAGCGGATCACCTCGAAACTGTCATGCAGCGCATGGCTTCCGCCCACCAGCGCCGCCACCAGCATCAGGCGCCGAAACGCCGGAATGGCCAGCAGGCCCCGGACCCCGCCCCCGACCCCGACCCCGCCCTCGGCCGCGCCCTGGGCCGCGCCCCCGGCCGCGTCGCCCCGCTCGGCCGTCCCGGCGACGAAGTCGGGCAGCAGCCAGGCGACCGCGGCCGCGAGTGCCAGCAGCCACGCATTGTTCCACACGATGCTCGGCAGTCCCCACCGCGCGACGCACTGCCCCGAGGCGAGCGTGCCGGCGATGAACGCCGCCGACCCGGTCGCCCGGACCCAGCCATAGTCGAAGCGCGGCGGCACGCGCGACGACCCGAGCGCCAGCGCGTCCGCGAGCGGCGTCAGCGGCGCCAGCACCGCCGCATGGGCCACGCTGACCAGCATCAGCCACGGCAACCCGCGCGCCGGCACGTAGCCCAGCGCCACCGCGGCGGCCGCCGCCGTGAACCCGAACAGCACCACCGCCGGCCGCCCCGTGCGATCGGCAAGCCGCCCGCCCAGCGGCCCCGCGAGCAGGCGGATCGCGGTGCCCGCCGCGAGAACGAGACCGATCGATCCCGGACCGAGACCGTCCTGCTGCAGCAGACCCGGCAGGAAGGGCGACGCGACACCGAAGGCGGCGAACAGCCCCGCATAGAAGAGCAGGAATCGCGGGAGGAGCAGCCGGTGATGCACGCTCCCACACAACGTTGGATGACGCCCCATTTCAAGCACGAAGGTTTCAAGCACCAAGGTTGCGAGCACGAAGGCCGCGACCGCGAAGCCGCAAGCACGAAAGCGGAGGCGCCGGAACTGCCCGGGCGCGGCGCAGTTCGGAACCGGATGTCCAGCCGCCCCCGCCGCGCCTCCGTCGCCTTCGTGCTGGTGACCCTCGGCCTCGATGCGCTGGGCGTCGGCATCATCGCACCCGTCGTGCCCGGCCTGGTGCGCCATCTCGCCCATCTGCCGCCCGACCGCGCCGCACCCTGGGTCGGCGCGCTGATCGCCGCCTACGCGGCGATGCAGTTCGCCGCCGCCCCCATCCTCGGCGCACTCAGCGATCGTTTCGGCCGCCGTCCGATCATTCTCGCCTCCGTGTTCGGGCTGGGCTGCGATTACGTGCTGCTCGCACTCGCCCCCAACCTCTGGTGGCTGTTCGCCGGCCGCCTGGTCGCCGGCGCCACCTCGGCCAACGTCGCCGCCGCCACCGCCTATATCGCCGACGTCTCGACCGACGCCGACCGGGTGCGACGGTTCGGCCTGGTGGGTGCGACGTTCGGCGCAGGCTTCGTGGCGGGACCGGCGGTCGGCGGCCTGTTCGGCGAGTTCTCGCTCCGCCTGCCATTCGTCGCCGCGGCGGTCCTGTCGTTCGCCAATCTCTGTTTCGGCATCTTCGTGCTTCCCGAAAGCCTCGCCCCCGCGAACCGCCGGCCGATGACATGGTCGCGCGCCCAGCCCTTCGCCCTTCTCGCCCATGTTCTCCGCGACCGGGTGCCACGTCATCTCGCTCTGGCCTGGTCCTGCACCTGGATCGGGCTCGGCGCGGTGCAGAGCAGCCTGGTCCTGTTCACCAGCGTCCGGTTCGGCTGGGGTGCCGTGCTGAGCGGCGTCGTGCTGGCCGGCGTGGGTCTCAGCCAGGCCGTGGTGGAGGGCGTGCTGCTGCGCCATGTCACGGGCCGGGTCGGCGAGCGCCGCACCGCAATCGTCGGCTACGCCCTGGGGGCCGCCGGCTACGCGGTCTTCGCGGCGGCCTTCGCACGCTGGACGGTGATCCCGGCCGTGTGCCTGATCGCGCTCGGCGGCCTCGCCACACCCTCGGTGCGCTCGATGGTCGCGGGCACCGGCGACGCCGCCCAGCAGGGCGAGATGCAGGGCGTGCTCTCCGCGGTGGAAGGCCTGACCGCCATCTTCGCCCCGCTGCTGACGGCGGGACTGTTCTACGCGTTCACCGCCCACGTCCTGCCGTTCACCTTTCCCGGCGCGCCGTTCGCACTCGCCGCCTGCGCCGCGCTGGTGGGCGTGGTGATGGTGCGGGAGTTGTGAGCGGGGGTGAAGAAGGCCAGGGGCTCTGCCCCTGGACCGAGCTCAAGGGCGAGCCCTTAGAACCCATTTGTTTAAGGCAAGGGGATCCAAGGGGCGACTGCCCCTTGGCGGGTCCAGGGCAGAGCCCCGGCCTGTCGCCGACGAGAGCCCGTTTTCAAACAACCTCTTAAACGCTACTCATTAGAGTCTGCTTTGCGCCTCGAGGCAGTTGTCAAAGCGGCCCGCGCTCTTCCTCCAAAGCGGAAGACCGATCCGTCGTTCTGATCGTCGGTTTGGTCGGAGCGCTTGTCGCGGTAGGTTGCGAGCTCATCCAAAGCAGCTTGAGATGAGAATACCCGTGAGTCACCGTTCGACTTCGGATTGCCACCTCAGGATGGCGGTCGTTTAGTGGGGTCGTGTTTGCGGCTCAACATGGACGTGGGGCGCTGCCCTGCCCCGCTAGAGGAGGGTCCCCTCGACCTTTGGACATGAAGACAGCCCTACCATCGCTCAAAAGGTAAGGTGGGCGAGATGGCGGCCGATGATCTTGGTACGAGGCGTTTAGCCGCCTTTCTTGCGCTCATTCGTTCAGTCGAGACTTACCCTGGGTTGGATCAGTGGCATCAATACAGATCTTTGTATGGGCATGGTAAGTATTTCAGCGAAATGAGTCGGCATCCCGACAAGCGAGTCAAGGTAGGCAAGCATTCTACTACAAGCGCTGCAGGTGCCTACCAGATCCAATTTGACACCTACATGGATGCGCGGAGAGCAGGTGTAGCGATAGACTTCAGTCCTGCATCGCAGGACAAGATTGCGACGTGGAGAATAGACAAGCGTGGGGCGACGAGTTACATTGCGGCCGGAGATTATCGCTCGTCGTTCATGCTGCTTAAAACCGAATGGTCCTCGTTGCCGGGCGGAAGTGGCCAACGAATTTCGAGCGAGGATGCTGTCAAGTTCATCAATGACCAACTTTCAGACAACAAGTAGATCCAAGGGGCTGTGGTTTCTCTGCCTTGCTGTCTGGTCAAGTTCTCACGCCTCGATGGCGGCTGCTCCGGAAGTGGCCCGCCACACTCTTATGTGCGGCCGCTCGGTGTTCACCGCGGTCGACACCTACGCCGCAGGCTCTTCCATGACGCGGCAACAGATCGAGGTCCGTGGCGCAAACGGCGAACGTTCGCACGTCGAACTTCGCAACCTTCGCGACCCCCACACGGGCAAGACGCTGAGCCACGTGGAATCCTGGTTGTGCCATCACACAAGCCGCGCGACATTCGTCGAACTCGGCTACGTGTGCGACGGGGATGACGATGACGCCGAGATTCGACGTTACTGTCATGGCAAGGCCGCCTTCGAGTGGACCCGCTACATCGATCTTTCCGGCAGGCCGCTCGACTCAGGCTACGCCATCGAGGACCCCCACTACGACACGCTCGACCAGCGTCTCGGCTTCGTGTTTCCGCCCGACGGCGAGACCATGATGCCGGCCGAGTGAGCGGTTTGGCCTCACGCTCCCCGGTGCAGCTGCCCCCCTGCCACCAGTTCCTCGGCTGTCCACACCGCGTTGAGCGCAGCACCCGTGCGGTGAGCACGGTCGGCGGCAGCGATGCCGTTCCGGTCTGACGCGGTTGGCCGCTTCGAACGGAGGCGGGCGTCGCGAGCCTGCGATGTAGCCTGGGGACTGTCCGCTTTCCTCAAGATCCCGCCCGTAAGCCGACCAGCCGCTCCCGGCCAGAACAACCCGCAACCTCCGCCAAAGACGTCGCTAAAGTGAGCCCGGGACCTTCCAGGACGCACGCATGCCCACCAATCCGCCCTCCCAGCTCCTGTCCACGCCAGCCGCCGTTTCCGTCAGACCCCGCAACTTGATTCATCTCACGAATTTCAAGTTGCCCGCGCCACGCGCCATCTGGCAGCAGACCCACAGCGTTCGCGCCCCGCCCCCGAACACCAGCCGTGAGCGTCACGGCGCTCCTGCGATCTCCCACCTCGACACGCCGGCCGGCAGCCAGTGCGGCACGCTCAACAACCCAGCAGCACCCCAAGTCGCACACGGTCGCCCTCACCCCACCCTCGCCCGACGCCAGCACCGTCATAACCCGCGACACATGGCGCAATAATCATTGACTGGAGCGAGGGCGCCAACTGCACGTAGATCCTCCCATGGAAGAGCGTCCGGCGAGAGCATCTGCGTGATGGACGGCATGATCGACGCCTGGGCACGACGTCGCCACGGCACCGGCCGCGCCGAGGACAGGCTGCAGGCGACGCTCCGCCATCCGGTGCCGTTCACGGGCGTGGGCCTGCACAGCGGCCGCGCGATCCACATGACGATCCGCCCCGCCCACCCCAATCACGGCGTCGTCTTCGTCCGCACCGATCTCGCCGCCCCCGACGGATGCGGCGTCCGCATCCCCGCCCGCCACGACCTGGTCGCCGACACCCGCCTCTGCACCGTGCTCGCCCTCCCGGACCGCCCCGAAGCCCGCGTCGGCACGGTCGAGCACCTGATGGCCGCACTCGCCGCCTCCGGCATTGACAACGCGCTGGTCGAGGTCGACGGCCCCGAGCTCCCCATCGCCGACGGGTCGGCGCTGCCCTTCCTCGCCGCCCTGGGACGCGCCGGCCGCACCACCTACCCCATGCCCGTGCGCGCGATCGAGGTCCTCCGCCCCGTCCGCGTGGCGGAAGGCGAAAGCACCGCCGAGCTCCTGCCGAGCGACCGGTTCTCGATCTCGGTCACGATCGACTTCGCCGCCGCCGCGATCGGCCGCCAGTCGCTCACCCTCGACCAGCTCAACGCCACCCGCTTCCGCGCCGAGCTCGCCGAGAGCCGCACCTTCTGCATGGCCGGCGAGATCGATGCCCTGCGCGCCGCCGGCCTCGCCCAGGGCGGCTCGCTCGAGAACGCGGTCGTGGTGGATGGTGCCGCCGTGCTCAACCCCGGCGGCCTGCGCCGTCCCGACGAGTTCGTGCGCCACAAGATGCTCGACGCGGTGGGCGACCTCGCACTCGCCGGCGCCCCTCTGCTCGCGCATGTCACGGCGCACCGCCCCGGCCATGGCCTGAACAACATGCTGCTCCGCGCGCTCTTCGCGAGCCAGGCCAACTGGCGCTTCGCCGCCTACGGCGCCCGCAACGCTGCGTGAAGGCCAGGGGCTCTGCCCCTGGACCGAGCTCAATGGCAGTCGCCCCTAGCAGCCTGTCGGGTTGGGGTACCCTGATCTTCTGGGCTGGGTTAGTCTGTGGGCATGTCGAATTTCGTGCCTTTCAGCCGTGACCAAGCGTTTCTGCTTCCTCCGGACCTGAGATCGTGGATCCCAGTGGACGACGTGGTGCATTTCGTAGTCGCGGCGGTAGAGCGGGTGCCGCTGGATTCGTTCCAGGTCCCGGAGCGCACGGGTGGCAAGCCGCAATACCATCCGCGGCTGATGCTCGCGCTGCTGATCTACTGCTATTCGCAGGGCATCTTTTCGTCCCGCCGGATCGAACGCGCGACCCACCGCGACGTGGCGGTGCGCTTCGTGGCGGCAAACCTGCATCCGGACCACGACACGATCGCGGCGTTCCGCGCCGCCAACAAGACGGCGTTCGAGGCAGCCTTCCTGCAGGTGTTGCTGGTGGCCCGCGAGGCGGGATTGCTGCGTCTCGGCACGGTGTCGATCGACGGCACCAAGATCGACGCGAATGCGTCGAAGATCCGCTCGGTCCGCTACGATCGGGCGACCGAGTTGCGCGCGAAGCTGGCCGCTGACATCGCGGCGCTGACAGCCCGCGCCGAGGTGGCAGATGCCGAGACCACAGACCCGCAGTCGCTGCCGGACGAGTTGGCCCGGCGCGAGACGCTGCTGACGAAGCTCGACGCCGCCTGCGCCCGGCTTGAGGCGGACGCCCGTGCCGAAGCCGAAGCGGCGCGCCCCGCCTACGAGGCGAAGAAGGCGGCCTACGACGCGAGAAGAGGGCGCCGCGGCCGAAGCCCGAAGCCGCCCGACGACGTGCCACCGCCGGAGCGGCAGAGCAACCTGACAGACCCGGACAGCGCCCTGATGCGGCGCTCGGACGCGCATGAATACCGGCAAGCCTACAATGCCCAGGCGGTGGTCTGTGCCGAGGGATCGCAGCTGATCCTTGCCACCAATCTGGTAGCCAACTCGAGCGACGCGCCGAGCTTCGCCCCGACAATTCTCGGCATGAAGGAGACCATTGGTTTGCCGACGACTGTGCTCGCCGACACCGGCTATGCCAGTGGCCGGGCTGTGGCAGATCTGCGGGCGCATGGCGTCGATCCGCTGGTCGCGATCGGGCGCATCCAGTCGCATCGTCCGTATGACTTTCGGCCGCCACCGGAGGCGCGGGCGCGCAAACGCCTGCTCGAACCCTGGAGGATCGCCATGAAAGCCATGCTGGAGACCGACGATGCAAAAGCTCTTTACAGACGACGCAAGCAGACCGTCGAACCGGTATTTGGGATCGTCAAAAGTGCGATGGGATTTCTGCGCTTCCATCTGCGCGGGCAGCACAACGTCGCTGCCGAGTGGACCTTGATCGCTCTGGCCTACAACTGCAGGCGCGTCGCTCGCCTGCAGGCCGGATAAGGTAGCTACCGACATCCGAACCGCGCGCTGATCAGACCCGAGGAGCGCCAACCCGACAGGCTGCTAGTGTCTGTTTGAAAACTTCGATCGGGCGAAGAAGGCCAGGGGCTCTGCCCCTGGACCCCGTTAAGGGCGCAGCCCTTAAAACCCCCTACTGAAGGTTGGAATACAGGCGCTGGAGATGGAATGCGTTAGCCGAAGTCTATGATTTCAGGCTTCGCCAGGGAACAACCCAAACAATCAGGGATCCAAGGGACGACTGTCCCTTGGCGGGTCCAGGGCGGAGCCCTGGCCTTCCTCCTGAACCAAGAGTTCTCAAACAGCCTCTTAGAACCAACTTGCGGCGAAATGGATCGTGGCATCAAGCTCGCCGGTTCAAACACCCAGAGCCGTTAGGACAAAGTCGCTTGATGAAGACTCGTCGCCGGTTGCCGAGCGTGCTTCCGCTGCTCGCTTCGCTGACGCTGACTTCGTGCGCCCAGAGGGTGTGGACGAAGCCCGGCGCCTCGGACCAGGACTTCGCGACCGATCGCTACGGATGCGAGCGCGACGTGCGGCAGAGCGGCTACTACGGGACAGGACTGGCTGGCGCGGTGAACATGAACTCGTTCTTCAGCGAGTGCATGAACGCGCACGGCTGGTCGCTGACGTCGACCACGCCCGACGAGGGATCTACGGGAGGCGGATCGACCGGTGATTGGTCCCCGGCGTCCTCGGCGGCCGATGGCCTGGCGAAGTGGCACGCCACGTGCCTCGCGCAATGCACCGGTGCAGGCAACCCGCATGACAAGTGCGTGGCGAGCTGCGCGAACTAAGCTGGAGCCTCCTGGATGAAGCAGTATGCCGTCACCCTGGTCGCCGCGCTCGCGGCAGGGTCCGCCTCGGCGCAGAGCGGCTACGAGGAGCTCCATCGGGATACATTCGGGGGCGTCCGGCGGGTTTTCGCTGCGCGGCAGGAAGGCGTTCCACTTTGCGGCATCCAGGGGATCCGGACTCGTCTAAGAATCGGGATCCAAGGGGCAAGCCCCTTGGCGGGTCCAGGGCAGAGCCCTGGCCTTCTTCACGTCTCTCCGAGATCCCCCGGCCTTTGAAGATCAGGCCCGCGTGATATAAGAGCCCACCCACTGGATCGAGCTCGAATGATCGCCCGCCTGCGCAACTCTCGCCGCTGTCTCGTCGCGCCGGCGCTGATCGCCGCCTCCCTCGCTCTCTCCGGCTGCAGCGTGCTGAACGCGATCAATCCGTTCGCCGGCGGCAAGGCGCACGGGCCCGACGCGTCGAGCATGACGGCCGAGGAGCTCTACAACGACGGCATCACCAAGCTCCGCGCCCACCGCTACGACGCGGCGGTGGCCTCGTTCGACCTGGTGCAGAACAACTACCCGTACTCGCCCTGGGCCACGAACGCGGCGCTGATGGAGGGCTACGCGAACTACGAGAACGATGCGTATTCCGACGCGGTCACCCAGCTCGAGCACTTCATCCAGCTGCACCCGACCAGCCCGGACACGCCCTACGCGTATTATCTGCGCGCCCTGTGCTTCTACCAGCAGATCGCCGACATCCAGCGCGACCAGCGCGGCACGGTGCAGGCCATGGCCGCCCTGCAGGAGGTGGTGAACCGCTTCCCCGACAGCCCTTATGCCCGCGACGCGTCGCTCAAGATCGACCTCTGCCGTGACCACCTCGCCGGCAAGGAGATGCTGATCGGCCGCTGGTACGAGCGCCAGCACCTCTACGAGGCGGCGGTCAACCGCTACCAGCGCGTGGTGCAGGACTACCAGACCACCAACCACGTGGCCGAGGCGCTCGAGCGCCTGACCGAGTGCTACCTGAGGCTCGGCCTGGTCGACCAGGCGCGGAAAACCGCGTCGGTGCTCGCCTACAACTATCCCGGCAGCACCTGGTATGCGGACAGCTACCGCGACCTCGAGGCGGCCGGCGGTGCGAGCGGCGTGCCGCGTCCGAAGGGCGGCGCCTTCCTCGGCCTGTTCTGAGCGACGCCGCAAGTGGACGCCGCCGCCTCCGGCCCCGCAGGTCCGATCACCTCGCGCGGCGCCACCGAGGGCGTCCTGCTCGCCTTCCTCTCCTACGCGTTCTACGCGTGGAGCGACGCGGCGGTGAAACTGCTCCACGGCGCCGTGCCGCCGCTCGAGACCACCTGCATCGGCGCGATGCTCTGTCTGCCGGCGATCCCGTTCATGTGCCGCCCGCAGGACCGCTGGTATCACGCGTTCCAGTCGAGCTCGGTCGCGGTCTGGCTCGGCCGGGGCGGTCTGGCGGTCATCGGCAGCGTGGGCTCGGTGGTCACCTTCACCAACCTGCCGATGCCGGAAGCCTTTTCGGTGCTGTTCCTGATGCCGGTCTTCGTCACCGTGCTGTCGAAAATCTTCCTGAAGGAGCAGGTGAACTGGCGCCGCTGGTCGGCCGTCGGCCTCGGCCTGATCGGCGTGCTCCTCGTGCTCCGCCCCGGCTTCAAGGCGCTCGGCATCGGTCATCTGGCGGCGGTGATCTGCGCGCTCGCCGGCGCCGGCACGGTGGTTCTGCTGCGCGCACTCGGCGCGCATGAGCGCCCGGTCTCGCTCTACGGCGCCGGCCTGGTGGGCCCGATCGTGGCCAGCGGCACGATCGCCACCATGACCGGCCTGGTGATGCCGACGGGGCGCGAATGGCTGCTGCTGATGGGCTACGGGCTGCTCGCAGGCGTCGCCACCGTGCTGTTCCAGATTTCTTCTCGGGCTGCGCCCGCGACCCTGGTGGCGCCCACGCAATACAGCCAGATGCTGTGGGCGATCGCGTTCGGCGCCTTCGTGTTCGGCGACCCGCCCGACCGCTTCACCTATCTCGGCGCCGCCGTGATCATCGCGTCCGGCCTGTTCACCCTGTTCCGCGAGCGGGCCCGCCGCGTGCCGGCCTCCGACACCAAGCTCGCCGTGCATCCGCAATAGCGGCGCGGGGCGTTCGGCGCCACATTAGGCCCATGCTGACCACGTTGTCCGTGCGCGACGTCGTGCTGATCGACCGGCTCGACCTGTCGTTTGGCGAAGGCCTCACCGTGCTCACGGGGGAGACGGGTGCGGGCAAGTCGATCCTGCTCGACAGCCTCGGCCTGGCGCTGGGCCGCACCGCCAGCGCGGGCCTGGTGCGCGAGGGCTGCGCGCAGGCCAGCGTCACCGCCGCCTTTTCGGTCAGCCCCGACCACCCGTCGCAGGCACTGCTCGCCGAGAGCGACCTGCCGGCGGACGACGGCGAACTGGTGCTGCGCCGCACGCTCGCCGCCGACGGCCGCTCGCGGGCCTTCGTCAACGACCAGCCCGTGGGCCTCGCCTTGCTGCGGCGGTTAGGGGCGACGCTCGTGGAAATCCAGGGCCAGCACGAGCAGATGGGCCTGGCCGACGCCGCTTCGCACCGCCGGCTGCTCGACGCGTTCGGCGTGCCGCCCGCCCTTCTCGCTGGAGTCCGCACCGCGCACGCCGCCTGGCGCGACCTGGCCGCCCGGCTCGCCACCGCGCGGGCCGCTCTGGGCGCCGCCGCCCGCGAGGAGGACTGGCTCCGCGCCGCCACCGACGAGCTCGCGGCCCTCGCCCCCGAACCCGACGAGGAGGAGCGCCTCGCCGCCACCCGCGTGGCGTTGCAGGGTGGCGAACGCCGGCGCGAGGCGATCGCGGCAGCACTCGCCGAACTCGCTCCCCGCGACCGCCGCAACGCCGGCCCGGCCGCAGCACTCCGCGCCGCCGCGCGTGCTCTCAGCAAGGCCGCTCTCCCCGAGGAAGGTGCAGGCCCCGGACGGCAGCTCGCCGATGACGCGGCCGCGGCCCTCGATCGCGCGGAGGAGGCGCTGGCCGAGGCCGAGACCCTGATGAGCCGCCTCGCCGCCGACGCCGAGGACGACCCGCGGGCGCTGGAGGAGGCGGAAACCCGCCTGTTCGCGCTGCGCGCCGCCGCCCGCAAGCACAACGTTCCCGCGACCGAGCTCGCGCTTCTGCTGGCCGAGCTCCGCGCCCGGCTCGAGGCGCTCGAGGGCGGCCAGCGTGGCATCGAGGCGCTGTTGGCCGAAACGGCGGCGTCCCGCGCGGCGTTCGAGGCGGCTGCACGAGCGCTCGCGGCCCGTCGTCGCGAGGCGTCGGCGGCGCTGGAGCTCGCAGTCGCGGCCGAGCTCACCCCGCTGAAGCTCGGACGTGCGCGCTTCGTGGTGTCGGTCGAGCCGTTGGCCGAGGCGAACTGGGGCGAGAACGGCGCGGACGCGGTGACCTTCCTGCTGGCCGCGAACCCGGGCTCCACGCCGGCGCCGCTCGGTCGCGTCGCCTCGGGCGGCGAGCTGTCGCGGCTGATGCTGGGGCTCAAGGTGGTGCTGGCGGCGGGCGCACCCGCGGGCACGCTGGTGTTCGACGAGGTGGACCAGGGGATTGGCGGGGCCACCGCATCGGCGGTGGGCGAGCGGCTCGCGGTGCTGGCCCGCATCCGCCAGGTGATGGTGGTGACGCACGCGCCGCAGGTGGCGGCGCGGGCGGACCATCATCTGAACGTGGCCAAGCACGTGCGCGGAGAGACCACGATCACCGCGATCGCGCCGCTGGACAAGGCGGCAAGGCGGGAGGAAATCGCTCGGATGCTGGCGGGGGAGCGGGTGACGGATGCGGCGCGGGCGGCCGCGTCGGATTTGTTGCTCTAAGAGGATGTTTAGGAACTCTTGGTCGAGGGGGAAGGCCAGGGCTCTGCCCTGGACCCGCCAAGGGACAGTCGTCCCTTGGAACCCTGATTGTTTGGGGTTGTTCCCTGGCGAAGCCTGAAATTATGGACTTTGGCTAACGCATTCCGTTCCCGGCGCCTGTCCTCCAACCTTCAGTAGGGGGTTTTAAGGGCTGCGTCCTTAACGGGGTCCAGGGGCTTCGCCCTGGACCCTTATGAATGGGGTCTGGGGTCAAGACCCCAGCGGGTCCAGGGCAGAGCCCTGGTTTACTTACTTTTCACTTCTCCCTGCCACCCTGGCTTCCCGAACCCGAGGCGCCAGAATGACCCTCTCCCCCGGTGACCGCGTGCCGTTCTGGACGGCCGTCGGTCTCGACCGCTCCTTCCACTCCACCGACAGCCAGGCCGGCCGCGCCGCTGTGCTCATCGTCGCCGGCTCCGATGTCCGGTCGTTCGCGCCGCTGCTCGCAGCCTTCGCCGCTCGCGCCGCATGCTTCCCCGCCAGCGACTGCGACCTCATGGTCATGCTGCCCTTCGCCGCGATCCCGATGCTCTACGGCGAGGGCGAAGCCGCCACGGCAGGCCTCCCCGTCCGCCTGTTCCGCGACGACGTGTTCGGCGTCCCACCCGGCCAGGCCCTCGTCCTCGTGACCGACCGCAGCGGCCGCCTCGTCGGCGTCGAGCAGGCCGGCGCGCACGATCCGTCCACCCTCGCCGACGTCGCACTCGCCGCCGTGTGCGACACCCTGATGCGCCGCCCGCCAGCCGCACCCGTGCTCGCCCTTCCGAACCTGTTCGACCGGACGCTCTGCCACGACATCATCGCGGGCTTCGACGCCGCCACCACCTTCGACAGCCCCGTGAGCGGCGCCGGTGCCGACCGCGTCGACCACGCCCGCAAGCGCCGCCGCGACTGGCTGCTCGGTACCGACGAGCCCCTGCACGCCCGGATCGCGGCCAGCCTCGAGCGACGCTGCCTCCCCGAGCTCAACCGCGCCTTCCAGCACGAGGCCGCCCATCTCGACCGCATCATCGTCGCCCGCTACGACGCCGGCGCCGGCCATTTCCGCCGCCACCGCGACAACACCGCGCCCGCCGTCGCCTTCCGCCAGTTCGCCCTTTCGGTGAACCTCAACACCGGCGAGTACGAGGGCGGCGACCTCCGCTTCCCCGAATACGACGACACGGTGCATCGCCCCGCCCGCGGCGAAGGCATCGTGTTCTCCGCCTCGCTCCTGCACGAAGTCACCGACGTCACCGCCGGGCACCGCTACGCGCTGCTCACCTTCCTGCACGACGCGAAGGCGGAACTGCGCCGCCATGCGCCCTCCGTGCAGGACGCCGCCTGACGCTACGCCGCAACCCACTCCTCGCGATCGCCTTGAGCGTGTGACAACGCCGCTCGGCGTGAAGGCAGACCATGAGCACGTCACTGGAAGGCAAAATCGTTGTCATAACCGGTGCGGCGCGCGGCATCGGCCGCGCGTCCGCGGCGGCGCTGGCGTCGCCCCCATGGTCGTGTTCCTCGCCTCCGAGGGCGGCCGCATGGCCAGCGGATCGGTGTTCGCCATCACCGGCGGCGACAGCGCCCACCTGACCGCCTGAAGCAAGGGGCGAGCGGCCCTTGCCGCCCCTTCGGGCCCGTGTCACTTCCCGTCGCCACGCAACCTCGAGCCTCCCATGTCCCTGGTCCGATGCGACACGCCTGGCTCGCCGCGCATCGTGGACGCGGAGCCGTTCGTGGAGATCCGGCGCGACGCGCTATTCATCCCCGCCGCCGGCGCCTGGGCGGATCGCGGCTGGGGCGTCTACGACGCGGCGGACCGCCTGGTCGTGGCCGCCGCGCGCTGGACCGGCGCCGGACCCGCGTGCTGGACCGCCCCCGACGATGAGATCGCAGCTTCACGGCCACCGGCCGAACCCGACCGCGTGCACGTCTATGCCGGCAACCTCGAAGCCGACGATTTCTTCTTCCGTGACACGCTCGCACGCTTCTGGGGACGTGCGACGAGTGGCGCCGGCGGCGTGCGGCTCGTGTTCCACGCGCGCGCGCCGCTCGAGCGCTTCTGGGAGGCGCCGCACGCGGCCGAGGCGCTCGCCGCCTTCGGGGTCGGACCGCTCGACGGCCTCGTGCCCGTCCAGCCGCTCCGCATCCCGCATCTCCTGGTGCCGGCGCCCGCCTTCATCGCCGGACGCCTCGCGTATCGCGCCTTCGGGCCGCCCGCGCCATCGAGGCCTGGCACCTGCCCTGCCGCCTGGCCGCCCCGCCGGCAGGCAGGCTGGGAGCCGCGCTCGCCGGTGCGGCGTCCTGCATCGAGGCCGCGCAAGGTGCTCCCGCCGCCGTGCTCGGCGGCTTCATCACCGGCCAGGCGCAGTTGCGCACCGCTTGGAAGCAGCGGCCCTGGTGGCAGGTGGATCGGGGAATGGTCGTCGCGGTGACCGGGGTTCGGGTGCATCTCCCGGCGGCACCCGGCGACCGCGAGGAGCCGACCGGGGTGCGCCTGCTCGCCTCGCAGGACGGCATCGACTGGCACGCGCTCGACGAAGGGCGCGTCCTCGCCGAGCCGCCGGTGTTCGGCCCCGGCCCGGGCGAGGCGCCCTGGCGGCGGCGGTTCCTGCGCGTCCAGACGATGCATGACGGCGTGCTGGCACTCGACCAGGTTTTCGGCGATCTCGCCGGCATCGATGCGGGCGAGCGCGCCGCGTGAGCGCTGCCGCCCGCGAGGACATCGAGGTGTCCGCCCTGACCACCGAGGACGCCGGCGCCGAGCTCGAGCGCCTGGCCCGCCTGATCGCGCGCGCCGACCGCCTCTACCACGGCGCCGACGCGCCCGACCTCACCGACGCCGAGTACGACGCGCTCCGCCGCCGCAACGCCGCGATCGAGGCCCGCTTCCCCGAGCTGATCCGCGCCGACAGCCCGAGCGCGCGCGTCGGTGCGGCGCCAGAGGGCGCATTTGGAAAAATCCGCCACGCGGTGCCGATGCTGTCGCTCGACAACGTGTTCGACGCCGCCGATTTTTCCGCCTTCGTGCAGCGCGCCCGCCGCTTCCTGGGCCTGGGTGAGACCGACCCCCTCCCACTCGTGGGTGAGCCCAAGATCGACGGGCTCTCGATCTCGCTCACCTACACGGATGGAAACTTCGCCCGCGGGGCCACCCGCGGCGACGGCACGGAAGGCGAGGACGTCACCGCCAATCTGCGTGCGCTCGGCGACCGCGTGATCCCGCAGCTTCTCCGCGGCGAGGCTCCCGACTTCATCGAGATCCGCGGCGAGATTTTTCTGGGTAAGGCGGAATTTCTGCAGCTGAACGAGGCGCAGGCGCAAGCCGGGGGAAAAGTGTTCGCCAACCCGCGCAATGCGGCCGCGGGCTCGCTGCGCCAGCTCGACACCAGGATCACGGCGTCGCGTCCGCTCGCCCTCTTCGCCTACGCGCAGGGACGCTCGAGCACCCCCATCGCCACGACCCATTCAGGCTATCTCGACCGCCTCCGCGGCTGGGGGTTCGCGGTCAACGAGCATTCGCAGCCGCTCGCCGACGCGGCGGCCGCCGAAACGTTCCAGGCGCGCATGGCCGAGCGCCGGTCCTCCCTGCCCTACGACATCGACGGTGTGGTCTACAAAGTCGACGACCTCGCACTCCAGACCAGGCTCGGCTTCGTGGGCCGCGCACCGCGCTGGGCCACCGCCTGGAAGTTTCCGGCCGAGCAGGCGACCACCGTGCTCGAGGACATCCTGATCCAGGTCGGCCGCACCGGCGCGCTGACGCCGGTGGCCAAGCTCCAGCCCGTCAACGTGGGCGGCGTGCTGGTGACCCGCGCCACGCTGCACAACGAGGACGAGATCGCCCGCAAGGACGTCCGCCCCGGCGACACGGTGCTGCTGCAGCGCGCCGGCGACGTGATCCCGCAGATCCTGCGATCGGTGCCCGACAAACGCCCGGCGGATTCGCAGCCTTTCGCGATGCCGGACCACTGCCCCGTCTGCGGCAGTGCCGCGCTGCGCCCCGAAGGCGAGGTCGTGCGCCGCTGCACCGGCGGCTTCAACTGCGAGGCCCAGGCGGTCGAGCGGCTGATCCATTTCGTCTCGCGTCCCGCCTTCGACATCGAGGGGCTGGGCGAGAAGACGATCGTGGAGTTCCACGCCGAAGGCCTGGTGCGCGCACCCGCCGACATCTTCCGTCTCCGCGACCACGAGGCGGCGATCGCGGGTCGCGAGGGCTGGGGCGCGCTCTCGGCGCGCAACCTCATGCGCTCGATCGAGCAGCGCCGGCGCATCGGGCTCGCCCGCTTCATCTTCGCACTCGGCATCCGCCGCATCGGCGAAACCAACGCCCGCCTGCTCGCGCGCCATTACGGCGATGCGCGTCACTGGGTCGCCGAGATGCAGGCGGCCTCCGTCGTCGGTTCCGATGCGCGGCTCGCACTCGGCAGCATCACGCGGGTCGGGAGTGCCATCGCCGAGGAGCTGGTCGCGTTCTTCGCGGAGCCGCGCAACGTCGAGACCGTGGGCGCCCTGCTCGCAGTACTCGCGGCGGTGGAGCCCGAGGAGGCAGCCGGCACCGGCGCGCTGACCGGCAAGACGATCGTTTTCACCGGCACGCTCGAGACGATGACGCGGCCGGAGGCCAAGGCGATGGCCGAGCGGCGAGGCGCGCGGGTGACCGACAGCGTGTCGCGCAAGACGGATCTGGTGGTGCTGGGGGCGGAGGCGGGGTCGAAGGCGAAGCGGGCGGCGGAGCTGGGTGTCGCGACGGTGGACGAGGCGGGGTTTCGCGCGCTGGCCGAAGAAGGCCAGGGCTCTGCCCTGGACCCGCTGGGGTCTTAACCCCAGACCCCACTCCTTAAGTCGGCAGGTCCAGGACTGCTTGTCCTGGCGGGGTTTAAGGGGCAGAGCCCCTTTTCTTTCTCTACAAGGAATACTCCGATGAAGCTCAGCGCCCGCAACCAGCTGCCCGGAACGATCGTCGAGGTGCGCCGCGGCGCCACCACCTCGCATGTCGTGATCGACGTGAACGGCATGCGCATCACCTCCTCGATCACCAACGAGGCGGTGGACGAGCTCGGCCTGGCGCCCGGCATCGCCGCGACTGCCGTGGTGAAGGCATCCGACGTGATGATCGGGATCGGGTAACCTCCCGGACACAAAACTCAACAGGACGACACGCCGCCGGCAGGTAATCGGAGATCGGGCATATCACGCCTGCTTGGGAGACCTGCCGGCCTTGATCGATGCCCTGCGCCCCGCCTCCTCGCAGCGCCTCCGCGCGCGCCCGATCGTGGCACAGCCGCCGCCGCGCGGACCGCTCCTGGCGACGCTCTGGCTTCTATTCTGCCTCTCCTACCTGTTCGTTCCGCTCGACGTCATTCCGGACCGGCTGCGCTATGTGGGCCATCTCGACGAGGCGATCGCGGCGCTGCTCGGGCTGCTGGGCGCGTGGCGCCTGGCGCGGCCGCAGCAGGCATCCGCGGGCCTGGCGCTGCGGCGCGTGCGGGCGCTGGCCGGACGCGTCGGCGCGGGCGTGTTCGCGGGTGCGCTCACCAGGCCCGTGCTGCGGCTGATGCTGGGGCGCTGGCCCGAGCGGCAGGAGGTGCAGCACTTCCGTCGCGGGCTGCGCCACAGCAGCGCCGGCCTGCCGCCACTGCTGCGCGCGATCGCCCATGTTCCGGCGGCGCGCGGCCTGGTGAACCGGACCATGCTGCTGGCGGCCGCCTCGCCCGCGACGGCCGCATCCGACGCGCGCATCGTCGTGAGTGGCCAGGCGCCCATGATGGGCGATCCGATGCGGATCTGGCGCGGGCCCAAGATCGGCTACCTCCACCTGGAAAAAACCGCGGGCTCGTCGCTCACCACCTTCCTCGCGGGGCTGTTCCACCCGCTGCAGATCGACGCCGACCCCAACCGCACGCTCGCCCCCGACACGCGGCTCGTGACCGGCCGCGGCGGCCATCGTCCGGATCCGGAGCAGGCGCTGGCCTGGGGGCATTACGATCTGTCGACGCTCGAGGCGCTGGGACCGGACCGGTTCCTGCTGACCGTCCTGCGCGATCCGGCGCCGCGCATCCTGTCGCTCTACCACTACTTCCGGGCGAATTGCGGCGACGGCGAGCGGCGGGTGCGCATCGCCCACGAGCTGGACCTGCTCGACTATCTCCGCTCGCCCGAGCCCGACGCCGTCAACATGATCGACAATCTCTACGTCCGGCGACTGACCGGTCTCTATCTCGATGCCGACGGACATGACCGCCTGGCCGCCGACCCGGACGCGGCACTCGCGGCCGCCTGTGCCGCGCTCGACCGGCTCGATTTCGTGGGGCTGGCGGAGGACCTGGACTCGACGCTCGCGGCCCTCGGACGCCGGCTCGGCTTCACCCCGCCCGCGCATGCGCCGCGCGCCAATGTGCTCGCGCGCAACGAGAGCAACCCGTTCCTGCCGTTCCGCGCGGTCGCGCGCACCGCGGTCACGCCCGCGATCGCGGCCGAGCTCGAGCGCCTGACCCGGCTCGACCGCGTGATCTACGAGCGCGGGCGCGGGCGGTTCGAGGCGCCAGGCGCGCGCGACTGACCGCGGTTCAGCGGTCGATCATGCGCTGCTGCGCCTCCGGGTAGCGCGCGCCCTGCACCTCGATCGCCGACGCGGCCCGGTCGATCTCGGCGAGATCGGCCTCCGAGAGTGCGAGCGAAGCGGCGCCGATATTCTCGTCGAGGCGATGCGGCTTGGTGGTGCCGGGGATGGGGACGATCCATGACTGCTGCGCCAACGCCCAGGCGAGCGCCACCTGGGCGGCGGTCGCGCCCTTCGCACCCGCGATCCGCTGCACCAGCTCGACCAGCGCCACGTTGGCGCGGCGGGCGTCCGCGGCGAAGCGCGGGTTGCCGGCGCGGAAATCACCCGCCACGAACTCGGTCTTGTCGTCGATCGCGCCGGTGAGGAAGCCGCGGCCGAGCGGGCTGAACGGCACGAAGCCGATGCCGAGCTCCGCCAGCACGGGGAAGATCACCGCCTCGGGCTCGCGCCACCACAGCGAATACTCGCTCTGCAGGGCAGTCACGGGCTGGACGGCGTGCGCACGGCGGATGGTGGCGATGCCTGCCTCGGACAGGCCGAAATGCCCGACCTTGCCCGCGCGGATGAGGTCGCCGACCGCGCCCGCCACCTCCTCGATCGGCACGGCGGGATCGACGCGGTGCTGGTAGAGCAGGTCGATGCGGTCGGTGCGGAGGCGCTTGAGCGAGGCGTCCACCACCTCGCTTATGTGCTCCGGGCGGCTGTCGAGATCGGGCGTGCCGATCCGGAAGCCGAATTTGGTGGCGATCACCACCTGGTCACGGACGGGTCCCAGCGCCTCGCCCACCAGCTCCTCGTTGACGTAGGGGCCATAAACTTCGGCGGTGTCGAAGAAGGTGATGCCCGCATCGACCGCGTGGCGGAGGAGCGCGATCATCTCACCCTGCGGCGGCGGCGATCCGTAGGCGAAGCTCATCCCCATGCAGCCGAGGCCGAGGGCCGAGACCTTGAGGCCGCTTCGGCCGAGTTCGCGCTGCTGCATGGTGGGGCTCCTGTTTGGCTGCAAAGAAGGCCAGGGCTCTGCCCTGGACCCGCCAAGGGGTAGTCACCCCTTGGATCCCCCAAACTCAAGTAATGGGTTCTAAGGGCGACTTCCCTTAGCGGGGTCCAGGGGCCCGTGCGGAGCACGCCTTCGGCGTGACGCCCCTGGCCTTCTTAGGATTTGTTGCCCGGACTGGCCGGCTGCAATCCGTTGATCAGCGTGTTGCGGCTGCGGAGCTCGCAGTTGGGCACGTTCTCCAGCTCCCGCGTCGCGTTCTGGTAATGGGTACAGGTGCCGACATGCGACTGCGGCGGGTCGTTCGAGGGCGGCGTGCAGGCGGCGGTGGCGAGCAGACCCAGGAGAACGATGATGCGACGCATGGATGCGACCCTCCGCGGGGGAGAACGCGCGTGAACGAGATTTGGCGCAACATGGACGCCGCCTCGATGCGGACGGCGCTGGGCCTGGCGCCGCATCCGGAAGGCGGCGCGTATCGCGAGACCTGGCGCGACGCGCCGGCGGCGGGCGAGCGCGGGGCCGCGAGCGCCATCCTGTTCCTGCTCGCGGGCGGCGAGCGGAGCGCCTGGCACCGGGTGGACGCGGCCGAGATCTGGCTGTGGCAGGGCGGCGGGGCGCTCGCGCTGCGGATCGCCGCGGCGGGCGGCGGCATCGCGACCCACGTGCTGGGACCCGATGTCGCGGCGGGCCAGATGCTGCAGGCGGTGGTGCCGGCGGGATGCTGGCAGGATGCGGCACCTGCCGGGGAGGACTGGGTGCTGGCGGGCTGCGTGGTGGCCCCCGCCTTCGGCTTCGCGGGGTTCGAGCTCGCCCCCGACGGGTGGAGCCCCGACGCGGCGTGACGAGGACAGGGCGTCATGCGGACCGTCCGCATGACGCCCAGGTTGTGATCAGGCGGCGGCAGCGATTCCGTCGAGCGCCGCGATCGCGTCCGCCGGAAGTTCCAGGCTGGCGGCGGCGATGTTCTCGCGCAGATGGCCGCGCGACGCGGTTCCCGGGATCAGCAGGATGTTCGGCGCACGATGCAGCAGCCAGGCCAGCGCCACCTGCATCGGCGTCGCGTCGAGCGTGCGGGCGACCGTGGTCAACGTGTCGGATTGCAGCGGGGTGAAACCGCCGAGCGGGAAATAGGGCACATAGGCGATGCCGCTTTCCGCGAGCGACGCTATGAAGGCGTCGTCGTGGCGATGCGCCAGGTTGTACTGGTTCTGCACGCAGACGATCGGGCAGATGCGCTGTCCCGCCTCGACCTGCGACGGCAGCACGGTGCTGAGCCCGATATGACGGATTTTCCCAACCCGCTGCAGCTCTGCCAGCACGGTGAGCGGCGCGGTGATGTCGCCCTCGGCCGGGCCGTGCATGTCGAACATCAGGCGGAGATTGACGATTTCGAGCACGTCGAGCCCGAGATTGCGCAGGTTGTCCTCGACCGCGCTGCGCAGCGCGTCGGGCGAAAAGGCCGGGCGCCAGCCGCCCTTGTCGTCGCGCCGGGCGCCGACCTTGGTGACGATCACGAGGTCGTTGCCGTACGGGTGCAGCGCCTCGCGGATGATCTGGTTGGTGACGTGCGGGCCGTAGAAATCGCTGGTGTCGATGTGGTTGACGCCGTGCTCGACCGCCTCGCGCAGCACCGCGCGCGCCTCGTCGGGGTCGCGCGGCGGTCCGAACACGCCCTTCCCCGCGAGCTGCATGGCGCCGTAGCCGAGGCGGTTCACGTGGCGGTCGCCGAGGGGATAGGTGCCGGCCCGTACGACGGAAGCGGTGGGATCGATCGTGGGCATGGGGAGTTCTCCGTGGATGGATGAGCCTGAAGCTGGCGATCCCGCCTGCATTGTGAAGCCATACAAACGGCACAGGCTGTGCGAGACTGCGCACAATGAGTGCCAGCACGGGCAAGCCCGACCTCGCCGATCTCCGCGCCTTCATGACGGTCGCCGAGGCAGGCGGGTTCCGCGATGCCGCCAGGCTGAGCAATGCCAGCGCGTCGGGGCTGAGCGAGGCGGTGCGGCGGCTGGAGTCCGCACTCGGCGTGCGGCTGCTGCACCGGACCACGCGCTCGGTGCAGCCCACCGAGGCCGGCATCGGGCTGATCGCCCGGCTGCGCCCGGCGCTGGCCGAGGTGGACGCGGCGGTGGATGCGGTGGGTTCGGCGCGCGACCAGCCGGCCGGCCGCCTGCGGCTGAACGTGCCGGTGAGTGCGGCGCGGCTGGTGCTGCCGGCGATCGTGCCGGGATTCCTGGCGGCGTTCCCGGACATCCGGCTGGAGGTGGTCGCGGACGATAACTTCGTCGACCTGGTGGCGAGTGGAGCGGATGCCGGGATCCGGTTCGACGAGCGGCTCGAGGCGGACATGGTCGCGGTGCCGATCGGGCCCCGGCGCATGCGCACCGCCGCCGCGGCCTCGCCCGCCTACCTGGCGCAGCACGGTCGGCCCGCGCATCCGCGCGACCTGCTGGCGCATCGATGCCTGCGGTTCCGGTTCGCGAGCGGGGCGAGCCCGCCCTGGGAGTTCGAGCGGGACGGCGAGGTCCTGCGGGTCGATCCCACCGGGCCGCTGCTGGTCGAGCCGGCGGGCACGGTGGAGTTGCTGCTGGCCGCGTCCGTGGGCGGCGCAGGGATCGTGGGCATGTTCGAGGAGTGGCTGCGGCCGCATCTGGCGAGCGGCGCGCTCGAGCCGGTGCTGGAGGCGTGGTGGCAGGTGTTCCCGGGAATGTTCCTCTACTATCCCGGACGCCGGCTGATGCCGGCGCCGCTGCGGGCCTTCGTGGATTTCGTCCGAGCTCGGCCGGCTGGCTGAACCATTTCTTGTACGCAACGGCGCGCGACGCGTGGCGTAGCTTGGACGCAGGTCTGGCACGGGATCATGCGGATGAACCTCGCGGCGAAACTCTGTGTCACGGCCTTCGGCGTCGCGATCGCCGCCGGCGCGGCGCGCGGCCAGGACGCGCAAAGTCTTCGCGTCGCGCGCGGGATCCTGGACGGCAGCATCCCGGATCCGACCGGCGGCGCCACGGCTTTCTACAAGCCCGCTGCGATGCCGAAGGAGGGCGAGCGGATCCCGGCCGGGACCGACGTCGCGGGCGGGCTGGAGCTCACGCCCGGTGTCACCGAGCACGGGCGGCCGATCAGGAACTACCGTCCGGGATGGGCGACGCGATACCAGCAGGTCCAAGTGGCGGGCGTGAACGACAGGGACTTCAAGTTCTTCCGCGGGGCTCCCGAGCTCGGCGCATTGTCGTCGGCGTTTGGCGGGTCCGGAACGGCCGCGCAGTCGACTCCGCTTGATCCGGACGACACGCCGGCGACGCCGCACGGTGTCGATCTGGCCGCGGCAGGAGCGGTCGCGACGCGGTGCCGGACGCCGTCATGCCTGGGGATCATCACCATCGGCCAGGTGATGCTGATCGCCGACGACGAGGACCAGGACGAGTCCGCCCCCGGCGGCCAGGTGTTCGCGGGCGACCGGCCGCGCATCGCCCGCGCGCGGCTCGACGAGGTCCTGCTGGCGCATCCGGAACGCTATGCCGCCGTCTGTGCGGCGGCAGGCCGGATGCTGGGGCGGGTGCATCTGACGGAGACGTCCGACACGCTGTACGTGCCGGTGACGCTGCTGGTGACGGCGGTCGCGATGGATGCGCGCGGCGGCGGCCACTGCGCGCGGGAACTCGCGCGCGCGTTGCCGCGGGATGATGCGAACGAGCGCATCCGGCAGGATGCGCGGGCTTTGTGCACGGGGCAGGTCGGTGGGGGGCTGCGATGCGGGATGATCGGAAGGCCAGGGGCTCTGCCCCTGGACCCCGCTAAGGGTAGTCACCCTTAGAACCCGTTTGTTTAAGTCATGGGATCCAAGAGGCGACTGCCCCTTGGCGGGTCCAGGGCAGAGCCCTGGCCTTCTGGGGGCTTTCAGCCCGGCGCAAAGCGGGTGGCGGGGAGCCCCGGCACGTCCACCTCGAAGGCCAGGAGATGGCCCTCCATCGGGTGGCGGTCGCGCTGGTCCGCGGGCACCGGCCATCTGGCGCTGGTGACGAACAGGGTCTTCATGTCGGGGCCGCCGAAGGCCGGCATGGTGGGGTAGCGGACCGGCAGGCCGACGGTGCGCTCGACATAGCCGTCAGGGCCGAAGCGCAGCAGGCGGGACCCGCCGAACACGGCGCACCAGAGATAGCCGTCGCGGTCGATCGCCATGCCGTCGGGGCCGTCGGCGCCCTCGATGTCGACGCGGGCGAACAGCGTCGCCTCGCCGGCCTGGCCGCGGTCGATGTCGTAGGGCGCGGTCCAGATCGATTTCTGCGCGGTATCGCCGTAGTAGATCCGACGCCCGTCGAGGCTCCAGGCGAGGCTGTTGGCGGTCTGCACCGGTGGCGTGACGGGCACGAAGGTGCTGCCGGTCCAGCGCCAGAACGGCAGTGCCGCGGGGTGCTGGGGCGACTGGTCGCCCGGGGCGAGCGGAACATACATGGGGCCGGCCCAGAAGCGGCCCTGACGGTCGGTGTCGCCCTCGTTGAAGATGAAGCGGCGGGCGTCGAAGGGGGCGACCGCCAGGGGGGTGAGCGCGCCGGTGTCGAAATGGAGCTCGAACAGGCCGGTGCGAAGGGCCACCAGCGCGCCGGTGTCGGTGAGCGCGTAGCAGCCGATCCAGGCGGGCATCTCCCAGTGGCGGTCGGCGCCCGTTTCGGGGTCGAACTCGTGCAGGGCCGGCTCGCGGATGTCGACCCAGTAGAGGCGTTTTCTCTCGATGTCCCAGGCGGGACGCTCGCCGTTCAGGGCCGAGGCCGCGAGGGCCACGCGGATCTCTGGAGCGGTCATCGTGGGTGTCTCCCATGCGTCGCGGGACCAACGAGGGAAAGCGCGATTGGTCGCCTAGAGCGGCCACCTCCAACTTATGGAGGTCCAGGATCGACGTCATGCCGAAGGCGTGCTTCGCACCGGGGCCTGGTGGGGTTTGGGGCAAAGCCGCAACCTTCGTGGCCCGCTCAACGACGATCAAGCCGCCGGCGCACCCGTTGCCCGAGCCGTCCGCCGGTGCCGGGTTCGATGTCGGCCAGCGGATCGGCGGCCGAGAGCTGCGCCACCAGGCGGCTGGCGATCAGGCCGCGCGGGCCGCCTTCCCAGTGGTCGGCGCCGGTATCGGCGGGCACGAAGGGCGGCAGCGGGAGCAGCAGGAAGCGGCTGAGGCCGTCGAGCAGGGGCTCGTAGGTGGCGCGCAGTGCCAGCAGGGTCTCGGCGATGTGGGCGTCCACCGAAACGTCCGCGGCGCCGGCCTTCCAGCGGAGCCCGGCCTCGCGAAGGCGGGCATCGAGGCGGGCGAACTCGGCCGGCGGCAGCCGGTCGCCGCCGTCGTAGGGCGAGGGGCGGACGCGCAGCGCACGGCACATCTCGACGATCACGCCGCGGCACATGGTGAAGGTCATGCGGGCCTGCAGCACGGGCATGTCCTCGAGGCCCACGAGGATGATGGCGCAGACATCCATCACCGCGGTCATCGCCGCGAGCCAGGACTGGTCGTCGTGCTGGGAGCGGTAGAACACGAGCATGGGATACGAGAGGTGGGATTCGAGGAGCTCAGCGCCCCAGTTTTCCCATTCGGCGAGCAGCGCGTTCAGCTCGACCAGGCCGTCGAGCTCGGCGTGGAGCACGAGCATGGTGGTGGCGGTGGGGGGCGAGCCGGCGCGGGTGTCGAGCTGGATCACGTGGGATTCGCGGCCGGCGAACAGCTGGTAGAGCACGGGCAGGTAGCCGATCACGACGGCGATGAAGCCGAGGCCGGTGCCGGCTTCGATCACGGCGACGACCCGGGCGAGGCCGGAGTGCGGGACGATGTCGCCGTAGCCGAGGGTGAAGAACGTGACGCCGCTGAGATAGACCTGCTCGGAAAGTGGGGAGTGGGGGTGGACGTGGCCCTGAACCACCCATCCGAGGGCGCCGAAGGAGAGGATGAGGAGGCCGACCCAGAGGGTGAAGAGCATCACCATGGAGAGCGGGCCGAAGGTGCCGAGGAAGCGGATGCGATGCTGGTCGGGGCGGGTGAGGCGAGCTGTGCTGCGCCAGAGGGTCCAGGCGGTGCGGAAGTAGATGCGGGCGAGGCGGTAGCGGCGGTCGACGCGGCGGGGGAGGAGCATGACCTCGAAGGCGTCCTGGAGGACGAGGGCTGCGAGGAGGAGGGCCGCGATGGTGGTTATGAGTGGGAGCATGGGACCTCGCGGTCGGGCGGAGGTAACGCGGCGCCGGTCGCATCGTTCGTGGGGCGGCGGCCGGCCGGAGATCGGTGGCGGCGGGCGATTATTTCGGATGCGGCTCGGGTCGGGAGCGTCCGTTCAGTTGTGGACCTGTCGGTCGTAATTTGCGGACGGATCTCACAGCACTGTAACGATTGGATTTCCCGCAAAGGTTGTCTCGGAGCCGGATGCAACTCCAGAACGAGAGAGGGGCGATCATCACGGAAGTGTGATAATTGACCGCTGCGCGGCGAGCGCCGCAGCGAAGAGGATCGACGATGACCCATCGCGCCCGACAGACCGTTCTTTCCGCCAAATTCGGCGCGATCGCTTCGAGCGGGGCGTGGCACCAGCCGGACCTGCTGGCGACGCGGCTGGCCGCGTTCGTGGCGAGCGAAGCGGAGATGCGGGCGATCCTGGGGGAGCTTGGAGCGTGCCCGTATCGGGGTGGGTTTCTCGGGGCGGGGGCGCCGGTGCTGCCGTCGCCGGACGAGCTCTCGTATGTGGCGAAGATCCTGGGGCGGGTTTCGGCTTGTGTGGAGCACGCGCTGGAAGGCGTGCGGCCGGATGAGGCGGTGGGGGTTTGTGCCTGACGATGTGGGTTGGTGATGGGGCGACCGGGATGATGGCGGCGTCCTGATCGAGAGCAAAGCTCAAATCGCGACAGGAGATTGAGGAGGGCGGCCCGAGTGTCTTGGCGGGCCGCTGTTGTTGCATGCTGGCGCCGAGTGGCGACGAGCGGATGAGGCCGACGAAGGTCGCGCGCGCCGAAGAACATGGCGGCGGCTAGGAGGCGGTCGGAGACATCGGTCCGGAGCATGTTGGCGGTGCGGATGTCGACGAGGTCGGTGGCCAAGGCGCCGGAGACGAAGACGATGGGGAAGGAGGCGAGAAGGAGGAGGAGGTCGTAGAGGGAGCCGTCGGGTCGAGCGAGGATGGGGTCGGGGGGATGTGGTGGCTTACCGGGGTGTTCTCGCTTGACGTGTGGTGAGGACAACTTGCGGGGGGATGGCGGGTTGCCGGGGCGGGGGTGAGATGGGGGTCGGCGGGGCCGAACTTGAAATTCGTTAGACCAATCAAGTTTGGGGTCCGTTTGGGGGGCGGGACTGTGTCTGGTGTGCGTGGTGGCGGCGAGAATTCATCCATCGCTCGCTTCGATGGCAGGGAGATGAAGAGTAGGTGTGTCCGCAGCGCCCGTCGGTCGTCCAAAAGGCGGCCGTGCCTGACCTAACCTAAAGCGCTTCGCTACCCACTGAAACTTGCATAGACAGCGCAGGAGTAAGCATGGCTCAATCATCTTTGCGACTACGAAGATATCTCAACGACTAAATCTCGATAAAATTTGACAACTGCCTGATCATCCTCGGTCTCACCCAGAAGGTCACTTGACTGGCGAATGTGGACAAACCGTGGGTCCGTTCCAGAAGCGTCCCGAAGTTCTACCTTGAGGAGCCCATTTGCGGCCAAAAGAGCCTCGACTTTGGGCCACCAAGCATCGTCTAAAATACGCGTGGCGAATTTATCGTCGCTTCGTCGTAGCCAGTATTGCCTGGTCCGGCATGCTCGCTTTAGAAGCTTGATGGCCGGGTGATGTTTGAAAACTGCAGGCACGAGTGGAGTGTTCTCGATTGGTCGCTCTTCAAGATGGCTACGGATCCAGGCCTGTCGCGCCGCCGGTGAGAAAATCGTCCCCTCTGAACTGCTGACATCGCGGATCTGCTGAGGCTCGGGAAAAGCGTCAGGCAGAACAGTCGCACCGTCGGCGATCAGAGAAACAATAACCGAAGACTCGAACTTCAACGCTGTAAGATCGGCACCTCTGCAATCAAGCTGACTGATAGTAACGTTCTTGATGATGCCGCCGGAAACATTACCTACAATTCTGCACTCGTCCAAATCAACATCTTCCACCCGGTAATCGGGATGAGAGTCTGCGATAGTCAACGCTGCAAGCGCCAACGAAGCTAGGTTTCGGCGAGTCCGGTCTACTGGAGGATAACTTTCGAACATAGAGAGCAAATTTTGACAAAATTTAGCGAGATCGTTTTGTGGTACGACGCTAGTGACTACGTCAGCGAACGTCTCCAAGAAACTTGATCCTAGAATATTCCTGCTAAAAATACGTCCACCCTCCTTGGACATAATCATCTCTATTGCGGCCAAGCTTAAGAAGTACTCGTAGAATTTGTCATGAAAGAACCGCTTGTAGCCAGATCGCTCATCATTGGTAAAGAATGCGATCGCTTGACTTCGCGCCTTCAATATTCGAGTCGTCTGTTCCGCAGTCTCCTGCGGAAGTGCCATTTCAACAAGCCAAGAAAGCGTAGCGTCACTGATAGCTGCGTTGTTTGATTCGGCCATATCGCGGGCGGCCTCTTCAAGCAGAGCAAGGAGATATTTCCGGCGAGCACTCTCGCTCAATGAACGGTCTACGGCTTCGCCAAATTTCCCGATCTCCCGCGCAATCATAGCCTCCATCAGGATTGCGAGAACACTAGACGCTCCTCCTAACTCTAGGCTTTTGGCAATCTCCGGGTTTGACAGCGTCTTTAGAAAGAATGGTCTAAGCGCCAATGATTGCGGCTCTAAATAATCCTCGATCGCGTCAACCTGCTTCGGCTGCCATCCTTGAGAGACTAGCCAGCTAACCGCGGTAGACTTTGACGGCGGCTGCAGCGTCAAGACATTGATTTCATCTTTGTCTAGTCGCAGACTAGATATGTCGTTCAGAATTCGGTCCCGGCCGATGAACGTTTCGCGTCCGGCTAGGATTATGCTTCCAGAACCCCGTAGAATCGTGATCAAGTCGCTGACTTGCGACCATGCGTTTTCATAGCCGTCAGGGTCCGCAAGCTCATCAAATCCATCGATCGCAAGCGTGATGAGTCCATGCTTTGCGAGTATCGGTGCCTGATCGAAGGTTACATCCAATCGCACGCGCTGAAGGCTAAATGCAACTAAATCGTACAAGTATGACAGCGCTCTCCCTCGGCTTTGGACATGCAGGATAAGAGGTCTTCTGCCCGCTACGAAGCCGTCTGCCCTCCTTTTTGCTAAGCTAGTGATAAACTGCGTTTTGCCGATCCCAGCGGGACCGTCGATGAGCAATATCCGCGTCGATCCAGCACTTTGAGTTGCGCAGAGCGAGTCATCAATCGCTGAGACATCGGTCAACTTGGTTGGATCGTTGAGATATCCTGATATGTTGATCAGATTACCAGCGTTCCTCATTTCCTGATCAAAGAACGCAGCTTGCTTAGCGGCCCAGTCCCGTAAGTTAGCGTAGCGATCGGACGCTAGAAGCGCCTTGAAGGTTGCATGCCTTTTGTTGCTTATCTCCGTAAGTCTCAATCAAGGCTCCTGAATTTCGAACTATGGTGATCTCGGTCGGTTCTCCTTGGCGGGGTAAGCCGGACAGTCACATTCCCCGCGATCTCGACGGATGGAATATCCGTTCCAATGTCAGCGAAGACTGTAAGATCTTCTGCAATCTGTGCTGCGCGAGACTCGACACTTACGTCGTTCATTGAAGAAGTCCTTCAAGTGAAAGATAACGACTTACTAACCTGCTCCGAGAGCGCACAAGACGAATAAGGCCCCCGTAAGGTGTCATCCAAGCCTCCGCCACAAATATTGGAGGTATTATGTCGTCGTCACTAGAGAACACGATCGCGATTGATCCTGCCTCATGACGCGCCCAGGTCAGCAAATCCGCTCCGAGCGCCGTATCGACCATCTTCTCGACCGGAGGAGCATTACGTCCTTTGTCTTCGCAAGGTATCCGGCAGATGGATGCGCATCGGCTTTATCTCGCGAGACGGAAGGGCATCAATCAATCTATCGCCAAATTCGATATCGGACAGCGCTAACACCCTTGTAGACGGAAATATCTGGTCGGGAGAAAGGGAGTTAGAAAGTAAGTTAAACGCGCGCCTGTTTATGGTTTGCGATGTACCCGCCGTCCAACCGTGGTAGAGACGTATTCGAACCCGAAACAAACTCTTTTCGTCTAGGGCGCAGAGGAGTTTTGCAGTGGATTTTCCGACGGCTTTGAGCGCATGTCGGCACCGTTCCACCGGGTCATCCTTTGTTACAGTAGAAGCGGCTAAAATTTGGCTATTCCAGTCTACGAACAGCCCTACTCGTCTCGCTTCTCGCTTCAACATAGATATCCCGATACGATGGTGGTGATCGAGAGAAATAGATCTGCTTTTAGTTTTCCACGTCAAGAGAGCTCTGATGCGCCCGTTGGCGTCTGCACGCGCCGAGCCTCCTCCTGACGGCGTTCGATAAGATGCGCCGCCTACGAATGAGGCACCTATCGGATAGTTCCGAACTGCGTCTCCGGTATTTAGTCCGACCGCGCCCTTCCAATTCGCAATGTATCGGCGAGATCTGCAATTCAGCCCGCCCTAGTCGTGGCTCCTAACAAGCATGCTGAATCAAGCTGCTGTCCTCACAGGAAAGCCAGCTTTCGGGTCACGCATTCCGGCGCCGCGAAGAGGCACCGCGAGCGGCAGGCGGTCGGCGAACGCGCGGAGCCGCGCTAGCGCTCGCAGACGGCGCGGACGCAGCCGCAAACCGCACCTCATCCCCCTCCCGCGCCGCAATCGCCTCCGCGAACGACGCGGCCTTCGTGGGCCGGATCTCGAACAGCGTCTCCGCGTCCGCGATCCGGATCGCGCCGATGTCGACCTTGCGGACGGGGCCGGCGCGGCAGATCAGCGGGATCAGCCATTTCGGGTCGGCCTTGTCGCGGCGGCCGACGGCGACGCTGAACCACACGCCGGCGCCGTCGTGGTCGGGGTTGTCGCGGGTGCGGGCCG
>CBDAQJ010000004.1:0-8028 GCA_965199155.1 Acetobacteraceae bacterium
AAGTAGCGGCGTTGCCACTCTCAGACGCCTGTAAGGTGTCGCTGCCGCCCGAAAATTATCTTTCGATCTTCTAAACCGACAGGTCGCCTGCTAATACCCCCGGCCGTTTGGGAGGCGCAGATGCGTCGACTGGCCAACAGTGTGGATGCTCTGGCGCGCCAATTGGAGTCGCAGCGACTTGAAAACAGAATCGAAGCTGCGAGAGCTTCCGTCGCGGCTCGCAGTATGTTCCGGACCTCGCTGTTCGGAGTCGTCTTCGCTTTCATGGCTGCTTGCGGAGCAGTTGCCTCAGCTGTCTACGCTTTCGAGCAAGTTCGTGAAGCCCGAACAGAAGAGGTGAGGCAGAATCGAGCCTACATGTACGTCCAGCCAACGCCGCCTAGACTCGGGAATTTCCCGGTTCCTGTTACGGGTACCGCCGTTGTTGATGACTTGATTTTCAGAGACGGCGGCGCGACACCCGCATACCAGCTTACAACCGTTACTCGTCACGAACTTCTCCATGGCCCGCTTACCGGCTCGATCGAAGCTCACAACAAGGATATGCCGCCTGCTTCACTGAGGGCGACGGCTTACGCCTTCAAAGATGAAGGCGTCGGTCAGCACGTCGCTGTTCTGATGTCAGCCGACAGCGTGGAAAATCTACTCGCGAACAAGGAGCACCTGTTCTTGTGGGGAGAGGCAGGTTGGTCTGACGTGTTTCACATCACTCACTGGCTACATTACTGCTATGTAATTGGCGTTGCCGAGCGAAACGACGCCGCTTCAACCGGATCTTTGGGTGAAACAAATTGCAGTAGCTACAACGACAGTGATGAAAAGGACGACTGAAGGCCACTATCCGAACGTCCACGATCGGCGATCGCTCAGTCGATGGCCGAAATTGCAACCGATATCTAATTTCGCCTCGGAAGACCTCGATCGCCGGCGCGAGGGCTCGGCGGCGCGAGATGCGCGTATCGTTTGTTAGCGGTCGCCCACGCCCACTTCGCGTGCCTGCCGAACTCACGCCCGTGGTCGGTTTAGGGCTGTCCGTCGTGGGTCGGGAACACCGCGCCCGTGCGTTGACCCAGGCGGCCAGCAGGGCCACCACGCGGGGCGACAGGTCGACCGGGCAATCGCGTCCATAGCCCCCCGCCTCCGCGCCTCGTGTCGCGCCGCATAGTGCACGCGTGACGCAGGTCGACGTCGGCCCAGGACAGCTCAATCGCTTCGCTCATGCGGGTGCCCGTGCACAGCAGGGCAGAGGACCTTGGGGCCGAGTGAACGAACCCGCCGCTCGATCCGCTTCCTGGTTGCTATGGAGCGCGGCTCGTTCGTCAGGTAGCTTCCGACGGCGCCGGCGAAGGTCTTGCGGGCTGGCGCTTTGTAAACGGCAGCACGGTAGAGCTCCGCTTCCCGCGCCGCCCGATATTCTTCGGCGAGCCCTGGCAGCACACTGCCAGTGCTCTCGGATAGTTGGCATCCGTGGACCGCGCCGCGGACGTAGAGCTGATCCCGGTCGGGGGCGATTGACGACTTTGAGCCCGCATCCGCCGGCGGTGCTGGGCATCGAACGGCCTCCACTAGGAACGCGTGTCCGGCCTGAAGACCTACACCGAGCCGACTTGTTTGGTGCGGTGAAGGCCATGGTCAACGCCGGCTTCGATGCGCTGAAGACCACCTGAACGGCGCCGGCTGCGGCCGGTCCGACTGACGACGGCGCCGCGGGCTTCGGCTCGGGGCGCTTTCGTTTTTCAGGGGTAAGCCAAGCCAGGGGGTCTGCCCCTGGCTTGGCGCGGTGCCGGCGATCACCGACGTCTACCTCATGAGCCAGACCCGCCGACCTCGCACCGGGCCTCCGCAAACGAACGTGTCGGCACGGTCGGCGTAAAGGCCTTCGCCGGTCGGGCGCTGCACGCTCGGCAGCGCAGGCGGCCGAGGAAGTCGGCCAGCGAACGATCGCCGTCATTGAAAGGGAGCATGCGCGTTGGGATCGAAGCCGATCGACCACACGCGCAGCTCACCCGGATACACGCACGCGAGATGGTCCAGAGCGGCATCTCAAGCAAGGCCGGATCATGCGGCATGACGAGAACGGAGGTAGAACACCGGGCGTCGCCTGACCAGTCTGACGAGGAACGGCACCGGAACCCATGGCACGGATTTGGCACCACATTCCGGCGCGTTGCGGTGCCGTTCGGTGCCTCTGGATGCACTGTGGTCGGCAGTCCGGGTTGCCATGCTCCTGCGATTTCAATAAGGAAACCCGGCGCTTACGGGCAAGGCGCTGCTGTAGCTCAGTGGTAGAGCACTCCCTTGGTAAGGGAGAGGTCGTGAGTTCAATCCTCACCAGCAGCACCAGCGCAGCCGACTTCGGCGTTCGCGCGCGGGTCCAACACCTGACCAACCGTCGAGAACCGCCGCCGCTGTCGACAAGCAATGCCGGAGCGTGCCGACGCAATCTGCAAAGCGACAGGTTTCGTTACTGAGGCAGAACGTTAGATTATAACCTTGAGACTGACGCCGCGTTAGGTAGGTTGTTCCGCGCTCCCGCGGATCTGCTTCATGCTGATCGATCCTGTTCTGTTCTTGCTCGTCATCGTCGCGGTCTACGCGGTGGCGTCGCGTCCGGTCTTCGTCGGCGCCGACCTGCCGCCGAGCCCTCGCGCGGCACGTCTGGCCTCGCTCGACGGGTTGCGCGGGATCCTCGCCGTCGCCGTCGTCGTCCATCACTGCGCCTTTTTCCGGTCCCTCGCGGCGGGCGGCGACCCGCTGGTGGTCGGGCACCGCTTCCTGTTCCGGATCGGACCGGCGGCAGTCGCGGTGTTCTTCATGATCACCGGCTTCCTGTTCTGGTCGATCCTGCTCCGCGAGCGCGGCCGCCCGGCCTGGTTTGCCGTCTACGCCGGACGCGTGCTTCGCATCGGCCCGGTGTATCTCGTGGCGGTGGGCTGCTTCTTCGCGGCCGTGGGGCTGCAGAGCGGTTGGACGCTGCGGGTGCCACGCGAGCTCCTGGTCCACGAGGTGGGCAGTTGGCTTCTTCTCGGAATGCGCCTGCCGGTCGACCTCAACGGCGATCACGAGACATGGCGGCTTCTCGGGATCGCCTGGTCGCTGCATTTCGAGTGGATGTTCTACGCGTCGCTGCCGATCGTGGCACTGGCCGCGCGCCACCCTCGCCTGCACCTGCCGGTCGTTCTCGTGGGCCTGGTCGGCGCCGCCGTGCTCGCAGGGGGGCACCCGATGGGTCCGACGTATCCGAGCCTCGCGATGGCGGCGCTGTTGTTTCTGCTCGGCATGACGGTCGCGTCGCTGCATGAACGCGCGCTGGTGCCCCGCATCCCGCCCGTGCTCGGATCCTGTCTCGCGCTCGTGCTGACGGCGGCCGCGCTGGCGCGACCGGAGCCCTACGCGGCGTGGCCGTCGATCTTCCTCGGTCTCGCGTTCTTCCTGATCACGACGGGTGCCGATATGTTCGGGCTGCTGCGGACGCGTGTGGCCCGTCGTGTCGGTGACGTCAGCTACGGCATCTACCTCATGCACCTGCTGGTCCTGCAGGGGATCCTGCAGGTCGGGCTCGCCAGGCGCCTGTTCGTTCAGTCCGATCTGGCGTTCTGGACGCTGACGGCCTGCGTCGGCGTCGTCACGTTCGCGATCGGCACCGCGCTTCACGTGACGGTCGAGAAGCCGGGGATCTCGCTCGGCCGGCGCCTCGTCCACACCAGAACGACGGCAGACCGGGCGTTTGTACCCGTGTCGTCGTCGCCCTCGCGGACGGCGACGAGTTGAGCACGACCGCGAGCAAGCAGGCCGTCACCATCCGATCGTCGCGCCGCCCTGCCCTGCGGCGAGCCTCGCCGATCGCCGGCCGATCCCGGAACCCGAACGCAAGATCCGCGCGAGCCGGCATCGCCGCGTCGTCAGGCTCGGCGATCGAGCTCGCCCCGCGCGCGCCGGTGCAGGTGTCCTGAACATGGCAGCCATGATACGTCCGCACGGCCGACACCTCGGAGGATCGTCCCGGTGAGAACGCCGCCACGCCAGGAGATCGGAGCACTCACGGGATTGCGCGGCGTCGCCGCCTGCTGGGTCGCGATGTATCACGGGCACGAGTTCGGCCGGCTCGCCGGCCCGGCCGGCGTGCTGCTCCGGCACGGCTATCTCGCCGTGGACGTCTTCTTCGTGCTGAGCGGCTTCGTGATGGGCTTGTCCTACGCGCATATGTTCGCGCCGGGTTTCCGCGCCCGCACCTACGCCGCCTTCCTGCTCCGCCGCTTCGCGCGCGTCTATCCCCTCTACGTCGCGATGACGGGCATGATCGCCGTCGTCGCGATCGACCACCAGATCCGCTCCGGCCACGTGACCGGGTCGTTGCTGCGGCAGATCTTCTACAACGCGACCTTGACCCAGGCCTGGGGGCTCGCGGGATCGCTCGACGGCCCCGCCTGGTCGATCAGCACCGAGCTCGCCGCCTATCTCGTGTTCCCGCTGCTGCTCGCCGCCGTCCTGTTCGGCGGCCGTGCCACCCTCGCGGCTTCCATGGTCGTCGCGTTCCTCGGCTTGCTGGCCGTCGCGAACGCGCCGACGCCGGCGTCGTACCCCTGGGTCCGCCAGGGTCCGCTCGACGTGTCCTGGGTCGCCCCGCCCTGGGCCGTGCTCCGGTGCTGCGCCGAGTTCACCATCGGCCTCGGCGCCTATCGCGCCGCGACGCGGAAATGGCCGGTCGCGCGGACGCTGGCGTTCAGCGTGTCGGCGTATCTGCTGGTCATCGCCGCCCTGTTCGTGCGCGGGAGCGATCTCCTGTTCGTGGCCCTGGTGCCGGCCCTCCTGCTCGCGCTGCTCGCGCCCAACGCGGGCACTCGTCTGCTCGGTTCGCGCGTGCCGCTGACGCTCGGCCACTGGTCGTTCGCGATCTATCTCTGGCACGGCGTGCTGCTCGCGCGCTGGCGCCCACTGGTGTTCACGCGCGCATCGGCCGTGATGCCGCACGCGGCGGCCCTGGCGCTCTCGGAACTCGCCTTCTGGGTCTTGCTGATGATCCTCGCGTTCCTGTCCTATCGGCTGATCGAGGTGCCCGGCCGGAGGGCGGTGCGCGAGCTCGAGCGGCTGCTTCTGCCGACGGCAGATCGTCTGGTCGCTTCGGGCGAAGCGCGCGGCCGCCAGGCGGTCTGAGCGGCCGCGTCGACCGAGGAGACGCGATGACACGGCGTGACATCCGCGCGCTGACCGGGATACGCGGCGTCGCGGCGGTCGGCGTCGCGACCTACCACGCCTTCGCCGGCACGCGCGTGTTCGGGCCGATCACGAGCCTGATCGATCACGCCTATCTCGCGGTCGACCTCTTCTTCGTGCTGAGCGGCTTCGTCATGATGCTGACCTATGGCGAGCGCTTCCGCGCGCGCGTGCGCGCCGGCGACATGCGCGACTTCCTGGGCAAGCGCGTCGCCCGCATCTACCCGCTCTACGCCTTCGTGACCGCCATCATCCTGGTCGCGGAATTTTCCGGGCTGGCACGTATCGCGCGCCCCGGTCTCTTCGGTCTCGTCGCCAACGTCCTGCTCGTGCAGGCCTGGGGGCTGGGCGTCGGGATCAGCGTCTGCGGCGCCGCCTGGTCGATCAGTACCGAATTCGCGGCCTACCTCGTGTTCCCGCTCCTTTCGCGCGCGAGTGCGCGGGGACGCGCCGCCTGCGTCATGCTCGGCATCGTCGCGTCGCTGCTGCTGGTGCTGGTGGCGACCCGCCCCAGCGCGGTGCTCTGGGAGGCCTCGCCCGCCAGCGGACGCAACGGCCCGCTCGACGTGTTCATCGGCGCGACCATCTTCCCGCTGCTCCGCTGCTTCGGCGGCTTCACGCTCGGCGTGCTCGCGTTCGTCGCGTGGCCGTCGCGCGCCGCCGCGCCGCTCCGCGCCACGGGCGCCGCCGATCTCGTGCTGGTCATCGTGCTCGCGCTGCTCGCGCGAACGGACGCGGACGTGCTGATCGTGCTCTGCTTCCCGATCCTGGTGATCGCGCTGGCGGCGGAGAACTCGCTCGCGGCGCGCGCGCTCGCAAGCCCGCCGGTCCACTGGCTAGGGATCGTCTCCTACTCCGTCTACCTCCTCCACCAGCCGCTGCAATACGCGCTGACCGGATCGATGGGCGGCCTGCTCGGCGGCGCGCCGCACGCGTTCACGCTCGCGCGCCTGCTCGTGCTGCTGGTCGTGGTCGGGCTCGCCGCGCCCTGCTTCTACGGCATCGAGCGTCCGGGCCGCGTTTGGCTGCGACGGATGACCGGCAAGCCGGCGCCGCCGATCGGCGCCGAGCCGGCCGCGCCGTGAGGACGACGCGATCATGACCGACACGCCCGAACGCGATCCGCCCGAACGCGGTCCGCCTGAACGCGATCCACCCGCCGCCGCGCCGAACATGACCCCGCGCGCCCGCGCCGCGGCCGCGGCGCGCGCCGCACGGGAGGCGGCCGCACTCCGGGCCAATCTGCTCCGGCGCAAGGCGCAGGGTCGCGAGCGGGACCGCCCGGCGGCCCCGCCCCATGACGAGGACGGCTCGACGCGGTAGCGCCGCCGCCGCGGCGCCTCGAGGCGTCGCGGCCACCCGCTCCCCGCTCCAAGCTCCAAGCCCCCGAGTTGCCCCGGCGCGGCCGCGTCGGCTAGAGCAGCGGCCCAGCCCCGGAGCCGCCCGCCCGCCATGCCCGTGATGTCCGACCGCTGGATCCGTCGCATGGCGACCGAGCACCGCATGATCGAGCCCTTCACCGAGGCGCAGCGGCGGGACGGCGTGATCTCCTACGGCCTTTCCTCGTACGGCTACGACGCCCGCGTCGCCGACGATTTTCGCGTGTTCACGAACGTCGACAGCGCCGTCGTCGACCCCAAGGACTTCGCGCCCGACAGCTTCGTCACCCGCCACGGTCCGATCTGCACCATCCCGCCGAACTCCTTCGCGCTCGCCCACACGATCGAGTATTTCCGCGTGCCCCGCGACGTGCTGGTGATCTGCCTCGGCAAGTCGACCTACGCCCGCTGCGGCATCATCGTGAACGTGACGCCGCTCGAGCCGGAATGGGAGGGCCAGGTCACGATCGAGATCAGCAACACGACCCCGCTGCCCGCCCGCATCTACGCCAACGAGGGGATCTGCCAGTTCCTCTTCCTCGGCGGCGACGCGCCGTGCGAGACGAGCTATGCCGACAGGGCGGGCAAATACATGAACCAGCGCGGCGTCGCCCTGCCGCGGCTTTGACCCTCGATCCCGGAAGGGTGTGACAGGCCCATGGACCGTTTCCTGATCCGCGGACAGCGGCCGCTGTCCGGCTCCATCCCCGTCGGTGGCGCGAAGAACGCGGCGCTGCCGCTGCTCGCCGCCGCCCTGCTGACCGACGAGCGCCTGACGCTGTCGTCGGTGCCGCGCATCGCCGACATCACCACCATGCTGGCGCTGCTGCGGCAGCACGGGCTCGCGGTCGAGGACCTCGACGGCGACGGCCGCCGGATCGCCATCGGCGGCCGCATCACCAGCACCGAGGCGCCCTACGAGATCGTCCGCAAAATGCGGGCGTCCGTGCTCGTGCTCGGCCCGCTGCTGGCGCGGGCGGGCGAGGCGCGGGTGTCGCTGCCGGGCGGGTGCGCGATCGGCACGCGGCCGGTCGACCTCCATCTCAAAGGCCTCGAGCAACTCGGCGCCGAGATCCGGATCGAGGGCGGCTACATCCACGCGACCGCGCCGAACGGCCTCCGCGGCGCGCGCGTGGTGTTCCCGCTCACCTCGGTCGGCGCGACCGAGAACGTGCTGATGGCCGCGACGCTGGCCAACGGACGCACCGAGCTGGTCAACGCCGCCCGCGAACCCGAGATCGGCGATCTCGCGACCTGCCTCGCGTCGATGGGCGCGCGGATCGAGGGCATCGGCACCGACACGCTGACCATCGAGGGCGTCGACCGCTTGGGCGCGGCGCTGCACCCGATCCTGCCCGACCGGATCGAGACCGGCACCTATGCCTGCGCGGTCGCGGTCGCCGGCGGCGACATCCGGATCGAGGGCGGCCGGCTC